>CAWJXC010000001.1:0-360951 GCA_963846735.1 Candidatus Bathyarchaeota archaeon
GCGTTTTTTATCTTTGGATTATTAACGATTGTTCGTGAAAGCACAATCTTAGGCGGTTTATCCCAGATTCTACCCAATGCACAATCAATTGAGATATTTGGGGTCACCGCGCAGTTTCTTGGGCAAGCACTCATGGTTTTCGGAGTCATGCAATCCACTTCGCACAAGTTCTTAGCCAGCCTACAAGCTGAAAGACAGATTACAGCGGCAGGCTTCACACAAAACATCCAACAACTCCAAACAAAACTGCAAGCAGATAGACAAGCACTGATAGCAGGTTACAATCAGACAAATGCAAAACTCGATGCATTAATTGCAAACCAAAAAACGATGGCAACTCCCGCAAAAATCCAGGTGCCTTCAAACTGTAAATTCTGCGGTGCAAGAATCGAGCAAGGTAGTTTCTGTCCAAAATGCGGCAAAGCTAACTGATTTTTTTTCTTAACTTTCTCCCAATTTATTTGGGAAATTGAGTTTAATTTTGAAACGGGTAAATTTTTTTGTTAGTGTTTTGTTTTTCAAAGTAGGCGTAATGTTTTTGAGTTTTAGCAGAAACGTTCTTGTTGAAGGCGGAAGCATGAGCAAAAACGGTTTTGTGCCCTCGATAAAAGAGAGCGAAATTAGTGAAGGTCACATGAAGGCTGTACGTGTCAAGGGCAAACCGGTTTTGCTGGTGCGGCAAGGTGGAGAAGTTTTTGCTGTGTCAAATCTTTGTCCCCACATGGGTTGTTCGTTTGAGCAAGGCATACTGCGAGACTACCTTGTTATGTGCCCCTGTCACGGATGGAAATTCGATGTACGAAATGGACAATACACCGAAAATGCGCTAACCTCCCTGCAGAGCTATAGGTGTAAAATCGAGAACGGAAAAATATTCGTTGAAATTGAAAAATATAAAATCTAACTCGGTTCATCGCTTGCAACAAACAATTTTGTAGGCCTATAGTGGTTTTTTGGGTAACGTCTTTAAGCATAAGCTAACGGTAAATACAATAATCCATGGTTAGTTAAAGCCAAGAGCGTTACAGTGAGAGAGGCAAGTTTGTTGAGTGATGATGACTTCAGTTTAGAATACTCAAGCGAAGACGAGCGGAGCGAAGACCCACCTACCTTAGCTGCCTCAGGAATCGCCGAATACATCCGCTTCAACTGTTGCCCACGATTCTTTAAACTCAAATTTGAGGGCGCCGAGGCAAAGAGCCGCAGGTGGCCTGAAGCGTTTAAGCCTATTAGCCCCCTACTTTATGGTGCGGGGAAAGCGCTTGAGGAGAAAAAAGTAGCTGAACTTCAAGAGAAAGCCGGCGAATATCATGATTTCAACAAGTATGACCCCCACCTTTACGGCTGGGGAATCGCTGGAAAAAAATCTTTAGACAATTTGCGTGAGGTAATCGAGCGCCAGATTTCTGCCAAAGAAACTGCTGATTCCAAGCCTGTTTTGCTCTATCAGGTTCCTATGAGGGGAAAAATCGGCGTTTGGAATATTAAGGGAATCGCTGATTTGATTGCAATTTGGCCAAGTAAAAACGGCAAGGTCAAGATTAGAATTTTTGAGCTTAAAGCCTCCTGGAAAGAGCAAACCGCCCACCGAATCCAAGTTGCGATTTACGTACTGCTCCTTTTTCAAGAATTGGGCAACCTGTCCTCAAAGGTTGAAATCGAGGGCGGCGTGATTAACAAAGAGTCTGATTTGAAAAATCTTGAACCAGAAAGTCTGCCGCAGTTCAAACTTGGACCCTTAGTTCAAGATGTTGAGCGCCTTTTGGCTAGAAAATGGCGAGTTAAATAGAATCCACCAAACTCCTCTCTCGAAGGTTGAGTATCAGCTTTGCTGGAGATGTGACAACTGCGGGTTTAATGAGTGCTGTATCGTTTGCGCTGTCGAGAATGAGAGTATAGCTTTGCTTAATTTGAGCAGGGGTGAACAGAAGGCGCTTGGGCATCATGGAGTTGAACGGTTAGAGGACCTGGCAAAATTGAAGGTTGTGATGGATGCGACCGATTTGCGTCCCTATGATTTCAAGGCTATCCCTGCAAGGGACACTGAGAAGGTGCGTTCGCTGGCAACTGACCCCGTTGTGGGTGCTAAACTGGATTGGTTGGTTCAGCGCGCCCAGTATATGTTGGGGGGAATTCGATCTAGGCAGTCCTTTTGCAAGCAAAAACAGGTGGATGCCTTGGCTAACTGGAACAGGGTACGGCGGCCTTCCTGAGGATAGCCCTTCAAATGGAATGGATTCAGCTCTTTTGTTTAGTCCCGATGGCATGATTCGGGTTTATCTTTTTGTTGAATGGGACTACATGTTAGATGTTATTTCAATGATTAGTGCGCGGGTGAGTTGCACTCGGTACAGAGGCGAGCCCTTGAATGTTTCCCGGGTTATTGGCAGTCTCCCAGATGAGCGTGAATTGGGTTTGGAGGAAGAAAAGAAGATGCTTGAGACCTTCTTCCAAGGAGTTACCCAGGCAATAACAAAGATAGCTAATGAAGTGGGAAGTCCTGATGAGGCTCCGATTCATCTTTATTTCTTCAGTCGAGGCGAACGCGACACCCTTATGGAGGCTGTTCGCCGCCAACCATCCTTGATTAGTGCTAGGGCGGTTAGGGACCTTTTAGGACTCAGACAAGCAATTGACCAACCTATGTTTTCAATTCTGCAAGATGAAGTTATGCATAGAAAGGCTCTTAGGTTCCACAGTTCTGGTCTTTTGCCAATTCTTGAGCAATCTAGCTTTTTTGATAATAAGCAATGGATGGCTAAGCGTCAAGATGGTTCTTTGGTCGATCTGCGTTTGGTTTTCCGTGACGGATTCTTCAACTATTCCCTTCCCTACCACAGAAACCCCGATGGGTCGATTTCTTTTCTGGGTGAAGAATATAGGCGCAAAGAAGGATACTATCCAGCGCGTGCACGGTTTGGCAATCAAATCCCAATTGAGTATTTGTGGGCTGCCAAAGGTCGCTTGGATAATCATCAGGAGAAAGGTCAAGCGAAGGTTTTGCTGGAGAAACGTAAGTGGTGCGATTATACACAAAAGACCCGGCGAATTGCGGATGAAGAGCTCAATTTGATGGGTTTGAAGCTTTGCATGGCTCTGGAGCACATTGAGCGGTCACTGCCGATTCGTAACAGGCGATTGGGCAAAAAACCGATTGCGGTTCCCAAGATAGCAGAGTTTACATTGGGCGTAGCTACTTTGGAGCGTAGCTGCAGGGAATTTCTGGATTTGGAGTATTTTTCCAAGCGCCAAGAGATGTATCAACATTATGCGTTGCTTCCCTACCAACGCGTTGCTTCGGGAAGGTCGCTGATTTTTGAGTGCACCGCTGTAGCTGAGTCTGAGCAGGACTTTGTGGTTCGCGGCAAGCTGGTCTACGAGGGCATTGGTTTGCCAAAGGCTGAATGCGTTGCAAATGCCTGTAGAGTTAAGGGCGCGGATGGTTCAAGTTCGGGCGATTGGATGGTTGTAACTGAGCTAAGGCGCAATGAGCAGGGACAGTTTGAAGAAGCCCAAAAACGCTCGCCTTCAGAGGTCGAAAAATCAGCCCGAGTTATCGTTGAAAAAGTTGATGTGCGCAAATCAGAATTGGTCATCAATGTAGTTAGTTGGCCAAGCGGCAAAGGCAGAAAATACAGCGCATGGCACAACCTTCCAACCTCTGACCCTGAAAAAGCCAAAAACAAATACATGCAGCTTTTCGAAGCTGGGCGATTCTACATTTTAGATGAACTGGCAGATGACATCATTTCTGATAGGGCTGCCAAATGCCTTGACTACGCGGGCAACAATGTGCTTTACTGTTTGTTGGCGAACTTTTTAGCGGGTAAATCTGAGGTTTCCTCGCGTGTTGCTTTGCCAAGGGATGCGGCTGCTTCGTTTTTGAGTTGGGTTGAGGGCAGACGCTTTGCTCCTAAAGCTGAACAGAAACGGTTTGTTGACCGCGTTTTCGGGAAAGAACAGATTGTTATGCTTCAGGGTCCGCCTGGCACTGGAAAGACTGAGACTTTGCAGTTGGCTGTTTTAGCTCATGTAGCTGCACACAGAGCCAATTCCAGGTGTAGGGTGTTGATGGTTGCTCCGACCCACAAGGCAATTCAGGAGTTTGTAAGTAAACTCGCCCGTTGCTGGCAGGACTATTGCAAAGAAGGTGGCAAAGACCTAAAAGACCTCATGATTTACCGCGTGTTGAGCAGTTCGGTTTCCTCAGTTAAACCTATTGAGGGCGTAAAATACGTTAACTATAACGAAGACGAAGAAACCGTTAAGGAATTAACTGATTGCTTAATGAATCAGGCAACGTTGACTCCTGAAGTTTCAGGTGCGTATCCTTTGGTTTTGTGTCTTACGCCTCCTGGCTTGTATGGTCTGATGAAAAAAATTGGCGATTCTGAGCCGCCTTGGGGCGAGGGCTTCTTTGACTTGCTTGTGGTTGACGAGGCATCCATGATGCGTTTGCCCGAGTTGATTCTCTCAGGCTCTTTTCTCTCCAAGAACAGCCAAATCCTCGTTGCAGGAGACCATCGGCAGTTGCCTCCTATTGTGGCGCATAACTGGGAAAAAGAGGACCGCCGAACCCTCGAAGAAATGGCTTCATTCCTATCAGCCATGGATTTTCTGCGTTTACTACGCCAAGAAGACCTTGGCATTGAACGAATCAAGTGTGCCCATCCAGCAGATATTCCTGCCGAGCGATTGTGCGAAAGTCACCGATGCCACTCGGTCATAGCAGAGTTCTTGAGGGAATGGGTGTACGAAAAGGACAAGATTGATTTTCACTCAGACCAAAAATACACCTTAGCTCCCTCCAAGCCTAAAACCGATGGTATAGGAGTGGTTTTGGAGCCTGAGAACGTTTTTGTCTTGATTGTGCACGATGAGGCTGAAAGTTTTCAGTCAAATCTAACGGAGGCTTTGATTGTGGAAGCTTTAGTTCGCAATGTGCAGTCGGAAAGTGTGGGAGTGATTGCGCCGCATAATGCACAGAAAGGTTTGCTAAAGAACATGCTCTCTGAGGGCTGCGAAAACGTGAGAGTTGATACGGTTGAGCGGTTTCAGGGCGGCGAAGCAGATTTCATCATTATCTCTTCCACAGTCAGCGACCCCGACTATGTCCGTAGCGAGAGCGATTTTCTGCTCAATCTGAACCGAATTAACGTCGCTATCTCACGCATGAAGAAAAAACTGGTTATAGTTGCGAGTAGGTCGATTTTTGAGTTTATGCCTCAGGACGCCAAGGACTATGATAAGGCTTTGTTGTGGCGTGGGATTTCGCAGACGGTTGGGTTTACGGCGGATTCTAAGGCGCAGTGGACTGGGGTTCTGTCAGAGTTTCTTGGGCAAGCGGCTTCTCCAGTTAAGGTTGAAGTTTATGTTAAGTCTGAAAAGAAGCCTCAATAATAATGGGTGTCTCGCCTGTTAATTATTCTGTTATCCATAAATGTTGGGGATTATGCAGCTTAAATTAAAGCTTGATGATTTGGGATAATTCTTAAATACACTTTCATATTAGTGTGAAATGTAGGAAAAGTGTGTAAACATGGTTGAAAGAAAACAAGAATCACGACTCTACGGAACCGTAAAAGTCGGCGACAGAGGACAAGTCGTCATCCCTGCTGAAGCCCGCAAGGAACTCGACATCAAGCCAGGCGACCTTCTATTTGTCATGGCTGGCAGAAACCGCCGTGGCATCGCCATGGTTAAAGCCGACAGCCATGAGGGAACTTGCGGAAAAAATCATGCAGGGACTTGAAGTCGCAGAAGAAGAAAAACCTGAAACATAACGCTGTGAGGAACCTAGATGTTTAGAGACCGAGAAGAAATGCGTCGACGGCTAAGCGAAATAATCGAAAAGTTCCGTCAAAAAGGAGCCACAAGCCCAGAAAAAGCCATGACCATTCAGGAGCTGGGTTTGCCGCCGCGTTTTGAACAAGCCATGCATCGAAGACTTGGTCAAACAGGCATTTTTGTTGAAGTAAACGGCAAGTACTATCTAAATGAAGAACGGCTTAAACAAATCCAAGAGCAACGCGCCAAAGCAGGGCCAGGAAGCAGCGGAGGGGCGACTGGAATAGAGAAGGTCCGCCGACATGGTTCCGTTATTGTCGGGATTTTGCTTATGTTGCCGATTGGCATCATCGTTGCGCTTGTGCTGTTTTACTTTTTCGCTTTTAACGGCGGAGGATACTTTCCAGGAGAATTCCTTATCATTTTATTGGTTGTCCTCGTCGGCGTTGTTTGTGGTTCGAATGCTGTTCTGGAGGTCAAGAAGGAGATATTGGCGTGAGCGCAGGATGCAGAACCAAGCGTCCCTAAAACGTTAGCCAAGCCTAGATTTTGTCTAGGTTGAATTCTTCATGAATCGCTCGGACAACGGCTACTCCGTCTTTTTCTTTGACGACAAACGAGATGTTTAGTTCTGAGCTGCCTTGCGCAATCATGCGGATGTTTATGCCTTTCTTGGCGACTGTGCTGAATATTCTTGATGCAACGCCTAAGGTGCCTTTCATGTTGGCGCCCATAACCGCGATGACTGCAACGTCGTCTTCTGCTGAGACTTCGCTGACTATGCCGCCTCGTTCCAGCAATGCAATTTCTAGGTTGCTGATTGCTCTGCCCAAGAGTCCGCGTTTGATTATCATGGAGATGTTGGCTTCTGAAGCGGCGGTGGATATCATCATGACGTTGATGTTGTTTTTGCCCAGGACATCGAAGACTTTGGCGTAGCTTCCTGGTGCACCAACCATGCCTGCGCCGTTAACGTTTAGCATGGCAACGTCTTTTATCATGGCTACTGCTTTGACGGCTTCTGTTGACTTTGGCGTTTGGTTCTTTGGTTATGAGTGTGCCTGGGTTTTCTGGGTGGAAAACGCTTCGGATTCTGACTGGAATGTTTTCTTTGATGACTGGTCCAAGGCTCGTGGGTGCATGGCTTTTGCGCCGAAAATCGCCATTTCAGCTGCTTCCTGATAGCTGAGTTGGGGCAGCATTCTGGCGGATGGAACGATTTTTGGGTCAGTTGTCATTATGCCGTCTACGTCTGTCCATATCCAGACCTCGTCAACCTGCTAATGCGACGCCAAGGATGGTTGCAGTGTAGTCTGAGCCGCCGCGACCAACAGTGGTTACTATGCCGTCTTGATTTGCTGCGATAAACCCTGTTACAACTGGAATGACGCCTTTCTCAAGCAGTGGTCCAAGCCGTTCGCGGATAAGGTGAGTGGTGAAGTTCATCAGTGGGTCAGCTTCGCCAAAGTTTGAGTCAGTCACTATGCCTGCTTCTTTGCCCGTGAAGCATTGGGTTTCAAGTTTGTGGTCTTTTATGGCTCCCCAAACGATGGGTGCAGACAACCGTTCCCCAAAAGAGACAACGTAGTCTTTGGATTTTGGTGTAAGTTCGCCGACATAGCATATGCCTGTTAAGACTTTTTCTAGTTCAGCGATTGTTTTTTCTGTGATTTGGGTTACTTCTTTTTGGATTTGTTTGCTGGTGATGGCGGTTGAAATTGCTTCTAGATGTTTTTGGAGTAGCTCTTTTGTGAAGGCTTCGATGTGTTTTTCATCGCTTTTTTTGGCTTGGCAAGCAACTTCAATCAGGTTGTTGGTGACGCCTGCCAACGCCGAAACAACAACGGCAACTCTGCAATCGTTCTTGGCGTATTGTGTAACTAAATCGGCTACGTGGCGTATGTTTTCGCCTGTGCCAACGCTGGTTCCACCGAACTTCATCACTATCTTTTCATTTCTATCAGCCTTTTCTTTAGTTTAGTAGTTTGGTTGCTAACTTATGTCTTATGTCTAAGAGGTCTCTTAAAACTGCACTGGCAGTTTCCATGCCGCCTGCTCCTCTGCCGATGAGGGTTTGTTCTCCCGCATATTCGGTGGAGAAGGTTATTGCGTTTAGGACTCCGCTGACGCATAAGGGGTTGGTTTTCGGTATTTCTGTTGGCTTAACTGTTGCTTTGTCGCCGTCTATTGAACCGATGAGTTTGATTGTGTTGTTCCTCTTCGCGGCTTCTTCAAGTGCTTGCAAGCGACACGTCGCGGATGCCTGTTCTGTCAACGTCTTTTAAGGTTATTTTCTTGTTCATTATCCAGTTTGCCAAAATGACTACTTTGCAGGCGGTGTCAAATCCGTCAATATCCATGGATGGCTCTCTCTCAGCGTAACCAAGCTTCTGTGCATTTGCTAGTGCATCTTGGAAGGTCACGTGGTTTTGAGACATTTCAGTTAGTATGTAGTTGGTTGTGCCGTTTAGTATGCCTCGTATGGCGAGGATTTTGTCTCCTGCGAGGCATCTTTTGGCGAACTCAAGCATGGGTGTTCCGCCGCCGACTGTGCCGCTGAATCGGAGGTAAACGTTGTTGTATTCGGCGAGTTCTGTGAGTGCTGGCATGGCTAAGGCTAAGGGTCCTTTGTTGGTTGTGACAACGTGTTTGCCTGTTTTGAATGCTTTAGTGATGTGTGATAGGGCTGGTTCACCGTTTTTGATGTTGACTGGGGTGACTTCAACAACCACTTCTGCTTCAACTGACTCAATAACATCTAACGCTGATATTCCTGGGTGCCCAAACTCTGGGTCTGCTGATATTGGATAACCCCGTTGCTTAATCTCTTCTAGCTTTTCAGGGCTTAAACCTCTTGGGTTTATGACTGCGCCGTCTATGTCGGCGATGGCAACGATTTTTGGGTTAAACCCATAATCCTTAACCTTTTCTGCAGTATCTGCGGGCAAGAATGGTTGTTACGCCCTTTCCGACTACGCCATAGCCAACTAAAATAATCCTCATGCTTATCTCACCTTGCAAGAATTGCCACTTGATGCTTTAAGCCTAACGCATCTTCAATGGCTGACATTTCAGCGTCAACTTCAATTGGTTTCTCGCTCATCTTAACCGCTGTGTCTGGGTCTTTGAGTCCGTGTCCAGTGGTAACGCAGACAACCCGTTCATCCTTGCCTATTACGCCGCTTTTGACTAGTTTCTTTAAGCCAGCGATGGATGAGGCGCTTGCAGGTTCCACGAAAATGCCTTCGATTCGGGCGAGGATTTTTTGGGCATCCAAGATTTCTTCGTCAGTGACGGTTTCTGCTGTGCCGTGTGATTCGTGGATGGCGTTGACGGCTTTCTTCCAGCTTACTGGTGCGCCGATGCGGATGGCTGTTGCAACGGTTTCGGGATTGTTCAACGGGGATGATTTTGTCGCTGTTAGTTTTAATCGCTTGCACGATGGGTGCTGAGCCAGCAGCTTGTATGCCAGTCATTTTGGGCAGTGTTTTTATGAAGCCGAGTTTGTGGAATTCGGTTAAGCCTTTCCAGATGGCGCTGATGTTTCCAGCGTTGCCAACTGGCACGATGATTCGGTCTGGTGCATCATTGTTTAGTTGTTCGCAGATTTCGTAGCCCAAGCGATTTTTGTCCTTCAATGCGGAACGGGTTAATTGAGTTTAGCAGGTAAATGCTCTTGTGTTTCTCGGCAAGTTTTAGCACGAATTCTAAGGCTTGGTCAAAGTTTCCTTTGACTTGGAGGACTTTGGCGCCGTGAATCATGGCTTGCGAGAGTTTGCCGTACGCGATTTTGCCTGAGGGAATCAGGACGGTGCATTTTATTCCTGCTCTTGCGGCGTAAGCGGCTAAGCTTGCGGAGGTGTTGCCTGTTGATGCGCAGATTACGTGTCTTGCGCCCAGTTCAACGGCTTTGGTGACGCCAACGGTCATGCCTCTGTCTTTGAAGCTGCCTGTTGGGTTTTCGCCCTCGTTTTTGACGTAGAGGTTTTTGAGTCCCAACTCTGCGCCTAAACGTTCCGAGCGGTGCAGATCCCGTGCCGCCTTCGCCTAAGGTGACGACTTTGGTGGCTTCGTGGATAGGCATGAAGTCGCGGTAACGCCAAACCGAGAGCGGCTTGCTCATCCAGCCGCTTTCTTTTAGGGTTTCCGCTAACTCTTTAAAATCAAACTTTATCTCCAGGATGTCTCCGCATTTTCTGCAGAAGTAAACAATCTCATCTATGCCGTATGTTGTTTTGCAGTTTATGCATTCTTGATGTACCAAACCTTTGCATCTCCAAATGAACTAACGACTAGTTAGGTTACGAGTATAGTCAGAGAAGTATCAGCGGTGGAATTAATAATTTTGGTGCGGCTGGAGAGGATTAGGTAGCTGTTTTTCGTTTTTAGTTGTTGCCGTGGAACCCTCTTATTTCAACAACAACCAATATGATAAGCTAAAACCTTTTTTCCTATTTTCTAGTATTAGAAGAAGGCAGTGTCCCCCTTATTCATCATCTTCCAGCGGGCTCTGCTGCCGATTGCTTTTTGGCGTCTGCGTCTGTGCCTGATTGCAGGCTGGTTGTGGTGTATTCTGTAAGCAGATCGGTTTATGGCTAAGCGGTTAGGTGATCAATTGCCAATTTTTTCTCTACCCCCTTATCTATAGGCTCGACAGGTTCTGGTAACTTCATGGGCGATAAATCTCCCTGTTAACAATCGGGTGCTTGCTACCCGTTCCATATAGTAGTCGTAGTCTTGCGGTAGCTTTTGTTTGCTAAAGCTCCTGTGCTGAGTAAAAGGTGCTTGAGTATACGCATAAGCAAATACTGCTAGGTACCTATACGCAGTTGAGGTCGTGCCAGCGTAAACAGATTGCGCTGTGTGCTGAGTGAAGTGAGCATACCCGATAGCCATCCACTGTTGCATAGGCAGGTTAGGATTGTTGCTACCGAAAACAAATACGTCAGAAGTTGGGTATTGGCCTAAATTAAAAAGGCTGATCGGCGAGTTTCTGAATTAAATTTATAAATATTGAACATTTAGATTTTTTTAAATTTCATATATTAACACCTGAGAGTCGCTTTTCAACTGTTCTTTTGGCGGAACAGGCTGTTCTTTAGGGAGAGTTATATCCGACTTTGCAGACTTTGTCTTTTAGCGAGTTGAAATGCAATTGATGAATCGTCAAAAGATTGCTATCGCTTTTATTGTATTTGCATTGCTTTTAAGTTCAATCTTAGCTATGGCTTATGGCAACATGAGCCTTCATCAATCTCCAGCCACCTTAGAAATGCCACCCTCTCCGCCGTTTCAACTTCAGGTTATCTCCCCAGTAGATAACTACACGTATGGCACCTACAATGAACCAGAAAACATCACATCAGACGAAACAGCACATCAAACTACATACAGTCTAATACTGCCGCTGAACATAACCACAAACCACGAAAACTCAAGAATTACTTACAGTTTGGATGGATCTGACAACATTACTTTCAACGAAAACACAACTGCTTCTCTGACTTTGAGCTATGGAGTTCACAACTTAACAGCTTATGCCACTAACATCGAAGGTATAGCTAGTGAATCTAACATAACATTTACTGTGGGTTACGATTATCCTTTAAGCACGAAAA
Source organism: Candidatus Bathyarchaeota archaeon (assembly GCA_963846735.1). Classification (GTDB taxonomy): domain Archaea; phylum Thermoproteota; class Bathyarchaeia; order Bathyarchaeales; family Bathycorpusculaceae; genus Bathycorpusculum. The sequence continues at coordinate 11,406 of CAWJXC010000001.1, forward strand.
TAACCATGGAACAGGTGCAGGAAGCCACCCGTTACTTTGAAAGCAGAGGATTAAAGGTCCAAGCCGAAGCACCCATAGACAAAAGCAAATTGCAAAATATTTGGTCCCTACTCTATGCTGGTTCGGTAGACGTGGTTTCAAAAGAGAACTTTGCAGATATTGTTATTGCACATTGCATAGACACAATTTGGGTGTACCAAGATTCCAACCAGGTTAGTTTTTACATCAGAGTTTATGGTGAGTCTTGGTTACCGATATACTACGGTTATTCTGCAACCATAGTCTAATCTCTCTTAATAGAACCATTCTCTTAATTTGACCAGCGAAACTAGCGGAGAAACCGTTTCTCCTCAAGAGAACGGTACATATCAAGCAGTCAATGTTCCGCTCAATATTACGGCAAACAATGCAACGCGAAAATATCCTACAGCTTGGACGGTGCCGAAAATGTGACATACCAAAACGTAACTCCTAGCTTGACCAAAGGAGTTCATAACCTCACCGTTTATGCTTTCGATAACGAAGGCAAAGTCGGTGACTGCAGAAACCTCACATTTAACGTAGATATTCCTTATCCGCCAACTTTAAAACTAAAACCCCACGAAGTACAATCAGCCATCAGTTACTTCAAAGCGCAGGGACTGACAATCCAAGTTTATGATGCCGACGACAACGAGCCACAGGTCTGGCTTAACATGGGCGTTGTGGATTTAGGTAGCAAAGAAGAACTGGCGACGTTCGCAGCAACACCTGGGATAACTGAAATCAAAGAATTTATCGACCCAACGTATGTTGCGTTTTGTGCTTATGTCTATAGTAACTCGCCATTGCCGATCATCTATTCGTTTTCAGCGACAATTTCCTAATCCATTCTTTGTTGAAAGCGCGCTGGTTGCATTTGCTTGCGTGGTTAGCCTACCAGATTCGATAAAACCTCATAGGTTTTGAGGCTGTCCTTCTTCTCAACCACCATAATTGTTTCTGTCCAGCATGAAATGAACTCGATAATGTTCACGTTTTGTTCAGCAAGCAAAGTTGCTAAAAACGCGACAACTCCCGGCGTTGCTTCCAGTTCCTCGGGTGAGTGAACAACAATCATGGTGCAATTGTCATGTTTAACTAGGGTGCTTATGCGTTCAGGCAAATCGCTTCGGTCAAGTAAGTAAACGAATTTGCCCATTAAATCTACCTTCATCCCTGTTTGTGAAGGAAGTTCTTTTGCGGTTATCATGACTGATTTTCGGTCGTAAACCGCTATGTTGCTGCGTTTGAGGAGAGCCAGCACTTTTTCTTCTCTTTTCTGCTTGTGCTTTTGTAATTCCTCTGAGTAGCGGCGTAGTGCGGCTTTTATGGCGCTTGTGTCGTCGGTTTTGAGTTCTGTTTGGATTTGTCGTGATAGCTCGCTTAGGTTGACTATGCCTTTTTCTAGGGCTTCCAGTAGGTAGGGTTTGTTTCGCAGGTGGCTTCGTACGTTTTGGGCTACTGTCATGGTATTCTGTGAATGTATCAAATGGGACATTTAAAGCTTGTTAAGTAACAAAAAAGTCACAAGGTTTAAAAATACAGCCTTAAAGGTTAGGGGAATAATTTAAAGCAAAAAATGGGGGAGCAAACACATAACCGACAAATTTGTATTAGCATACTCCGGCGGATTAGACACATCCGTGTTAATCAAGTACCTCCAAGAAAAATACAACGCACAAGTAATAACAGTCACCGTTGACGTTGGTCAACAAGAAGATATTAAGGCAGCTGAGGAAAAAGCCAAAAAACTCGGCGTCCTCAAACATTTCTCAATTGACGCCAAAGACGAGTTTGCTAAAGACTACATTTTCCCAGCCATCAAAGCCAACGCCCTCTACGAAGGAAAATATCCCATTAGCACAAGCTTATCAAGACCGTTAATTGCAGCAAAGATGGTTGAAGTCGCCGAAAAAGAAGGTGCCACAGGCTTAGCTCACGGCTGCACGGGAAGAGGAAACGACCAAGTACGCTTCGACGTAACCCTTGGCTCCTTAGCTCCAGACATGAAAATTATTGCTCCCGTCCGCGAATGGGGCATGACACGCGACGAAGAAATCGCCTACGCAAAAACCAAAGGCATTCCCGTTTCTGCCGCAGCTAAAAAATACAGCATCGACGCGAGCGTTTGGGGAAGAGCAATTGAATGCGGACTGCTTGAAGATGCAAGTCAAGCGCCGCCAGAAGATGCATACGAATGGACCACTTCACCTGAGAAAGCGCCTAACACGCCAGAAATTGTCACCTTAAAATTTGAGGCTGGAGTGCCAGTCGCGGTTAATGGCAAAAGCATGAAGCCCTTAGAGCTAATTGAAGAAATGAATAAGGTTGCTGGCAAAAACGGTGTCGGTCGAATAGACCACATCGAAGACCGAATAGTTGGCTTGAAATCCCGTGAAGTTTACGAGTGCCCAGCCGCTACCGTCATTCTTGGAAGCTCACAAAGACCTCGAGAAGATGGTTATGACTCGGCATGAGGTTCTTTTCAAGCAGCAAATCGATGCCCAATGGGTATTCCTAGCCTACGCTGGCTTGTGGGTTGACCCATTAAAAGACGACTTAGACGCATTCATCAACAAATCCCAAGAAAACGTAACTGGAGAAGTCAAACTTAAACTCTACAAAGGCAGCCTCCAAGTAATCGGACGCTCCTCACCGATGTCGCTTTACGACAAAAACTTAGCCAACTACAACATCAAAACCAGCTTCAACCAATCCTACAGCAAAGGCTTCATTGAACTCTGGGGATTGCAAACAAGAATGTACAACTCGCTGAAAAAGGCGAGTGAGAAGCCGAAGGCAAAGAAAACCTAATTTTTCTTAACGAATAATAAACTGACAGGAGGGCAAGGAAAAAACGTCGAAAATGCTGCATGGAGGACGACTGGGCAATGTTCGAGAAGACGTTGCCAAATTCACATCTTCAAGAAAAGACGACACACGATTAGCTGACGCTGTCTTGGCGATTAACAAGGCTCACGTCGTCATGCTTATGGAGCAAAAAATTATTCAGTGGCAGGACGGCGCAAAAATCCTAAAAGCCCTCCAAAAACAAGTCAGCCAAAAACTTGACCCCAACGCTGAAGACGTCCACATGGCGGTTGAAGAAGCAGTTTTAGCGGAGACTGGGGCTGAGGTTGGCGGAAACCTGCACATTGCCAAAAGCAGAAACGACCAGGTCACAACTGCCATTCGCATGCAGCTACGCAACGAACTATTAGGCATAATGCAGCTGGTGCTTGACATGCAGCAAAGCCTTCTGGAAACAGCCAGCAAACACACGGAAACAGTCATCTTGGCGTACACTCACCTGCAACCAGCGCAACCAGTCACCTTTGCTCACTATCTGCTGTCACACATCGACGGGTTAGGACGCGACTTGCAAAGATTACAAGGTGTTTACGAACGGGTTAACCTATGCCCTCTTGGCGCTGGAGCACTGGCAACCACTAGTTTCCCGATAAACCGCAAAAAAACCGCTGAACTCTTAGGCTTCGACGCGGTGTTGGAGAACTCGATTGATGCGGTGGGTAGCCGAGACTTCATCCTTGAAACCCAATCCGCGCTAACGTTGCTTGCGGTGAACTTGAGCCGTTTAGCTGAGGATTTGATTATTTGGAGTTCGCCAGAGTTTGGCACAGTTGAACTGCCAGACGAATTTACGTCCACCAGCAGCATCATGCCCCAGAAAAAGAATCCTGAAGTGCTTGAGGTTATCCGTGCAAGAGCCAGCTATGCGCTGGGCGATTTTGTTGCTTCAGCTGCTGCCCTGAAAAGTTTGCCCTCAACTTACAATCTTGATTTCCAAGAGATAACTCCGAAACTTTGGGCATCAACAGACAACCTATCGGCTTCGCTTAGCATATTCGCAAAACTCATCCCTAACTTGAAGGTTTCAGCAAACGTTGAAAGCAAAGCCGCCGCAGGCTTCGTTGGCGCAACAGAGCTCGCTAACATGCTTGTGCGAAAATACAATGTTGCTTTCCGAACCTCACACAAGATAGTTGGCGCTCTCGTTAAATCGCTGATTGATTCAAAACAGACTTTACTCGATGCCACACCTGAACTATTGCAAAAGATAGCTCAGGAATCAGCTGGCGTCAAATTAACGGTTAAGAAAGAGGACATAGTTGAATGCACAAATCCCCGCAAACTAATCGAAACCTATAAAGTGCAAGGTGGTCCTTCACCCGCAGAAGTTGAAAGAGTCCTCACAACAAGAAAGAAAACCTTGGCGCAATCAAAAACCTGCATCGCTAAACTCCAAGAAAACCTTGCAAACGCAGAAAAAACACTTGACTCCACCGTGGAATCGTATGCTCTTTCAAAATCTCAACAAAACACAAGACTTAAAAATTCAGACTGGTAGGTAGAATAGGGCTTTGGTCCCACAACATAGCATATCCAACAAAAATAAAAAAGCAATACTGCTTCTTGAAGACGGAACGTCCTTTATCGGGAAAGGTTTTGGCGCAACAGGAAAAATTTCTGGCGAAGTGGTTTTCTCAACTCAAATGGTTGGGTACCCAGAAGCCTTGACTGATCCGTCGTATAAGGGGCAGGTTTTAACTTTTACTTATCCGCTTGTAGGAAACTACGGCGTTCCATCCAACGAATTGAACTTGGGCATGCCGCTTTATTTCGAGTCCGACCACATCCAAGTCCAAGGCTTAGTTATCCATGAGCTCTGTCATGAGCCGTTCCATTGGGCATCGACACGAACTCTGGATAAGTGGTTGGCAGACGAAGGCGTCCCAGGAATCTACGGCTTAGACACCAGACGCTTAACCAAGAAACTCCGAACCCACGGTGTCATGCTGGGAATCTTGCAGGTTTTTGAAGCAGGCGAAGAACCCGAATTGGATGCGCTCTTAAAGAACGGCAAAAACATCGCCGACCCCAACTTGACCGATTTGGTTAAGGAAGTGTCAGTTAAAAAACCCGTCAAGTACAGTGTGGATGGCAAAAAAACCGTTGTCCTAATCGACTGCGGAGTCAAATACAGCATCATCCGCAACTTGCTTAAACGAGGCATAAACGTGGTGCGCGTGCCCTATGACACGTCAGCCAACGAAATCATGGCATACAACCCAGACGGCGTTTTCCTGAGCAACGGTCCAGGCGACCCTAAAAAATGCACAAAAACAATCGAGTCAATCCGAGAACTATCTGAAAAAGTTCCACTCATGGGTATCTGCCTCGGCGCCCAAATACTTGCCTTATCCTTGGGCGGAGACACTTACAAACTAAAGTTTGGACACCGCGCCCAAAACCAACCTGCTCTTGACCTAAACAACAACCGCTGCTACATCACCACACAAAACCACGGTTACGCCATAAACTTAGATTCGCTAAAGAAAACACCTTTGGAACCTTGGTTCATTAACCCCAACGACAAAACCATCGAAGGCATCAAACACAAAAGCAAACCCGTCTTCGCTGTGCAATGGCACCCTGAAGCCTCACCAGGACCATACGACACCGAAATGCTGTTCGACAAATTCGCTAAGACCTTGGAGGTCAAGTAAGGATGCCGAAGTTTGATTGGATAAAGAAAGTTATGGTTCTTGGGTAGCGGCGCCATTAAAATCGGTGAAGCAGCCGAATTCGACTATTCAGGCAGCCAATGCCTCAAAGCCCTACGCGAAGAAGGCATCGAAACCGTTCTGATTAACCCTAACATAGCCACTATCCAGACTGACCCGCGGCTGTCAGGCAAAGTGTACCTTCTGCCAGTTACCCCCGAATACGTGGAGAAAGTCATCGAGAAAGAACGCCCCGACGGCATCCTGCTGGGTTTCGGTGGGCAAACAGCCTTAAACTGCGGCTTAGAACTGGAAAAAACAGGTATTCTGCAAAAGTACAACGTTAAAGTTTTAGGTACACCCGTCAAAGCCATCGAAGACACAGGCGACCGGGAACGTTTCCGCCAAGCCATGCTTAAAGCAGGCGTTCCGCCACTAAAAAGCAAAGTCAGCCACCAGTGTGAAATACGCCTTGGAAGTGGCTGAGGAAATCGGTTACCCAGTCATCGTTCGCGTTGCTTACACTTTAGGCGGGAAAGGCTCAGGCGTAGCCCACAACGTTGCTGAACTAAAAGAAATCGCCACCCGCGGCATAGCTCAGAGCCGCATCGGCCAAATCCTCGTCGAGGAGTACGTGGGGCACTGGAAAGAAGTCGAATACGAAGTCATGCGTGACTACGCAGACAACTGCTTAACCGTCTGCAACATGGAAAACTTTGACCCCATGGGCGTCCACACAGGCGACTCAATCGTGGTTGCGCCGTCGCAGACCATGACGAACCGCGAGTACCACCTTATCCGCTCAATCTCCATAAACGCCATCCGCCACCTCGGCATCGTTGGCGAATGCAACATTCAATGGGCACTCAACACGAAATCCGAAGAGTACCGCGTTATAGAAGTTAACTCACGCATGTCCCGCAGCTCCGCCTTAGCCAGCAAAGTCACAGGCTACCCACTCGCCTACATAGCCACAAAACTCACCTTGGGCTACACGCTTCCCGAACTGATAAACAAAGTCACCGAAGTCACAACCGCCTGCTTCGAACCAGCCTTAGACTACATAACCGTCAAAATTCCCCGCTGGGACCTGCAGAAATTCAAGAACGCCGACCGCCACATCGGTCCACAGATGCGTTCTGTGGGCGAAGTTATGGCGATTGGCCGCTGCTTCGAAGAAGCCTTGCAAAAAGCCGTGCGTATGTTGGATACGGGCAAGATTGGTTTGGTCTGCAACCCTGAAGATTCTGAACCTGAATCTGAAGAGCACATCAGAGACGAAATCGCAAACCCAACTGACGAACGCCTCTACAAGCTTGTTAAAGCCTTAAAAATGGGCATTCCCATCATGGAAATCTACCGCTTAAGCGGCGTAGACCCCTTCTTCCTCCACAAAATCCAAAACATCATAGACATGGAAGCACAACTCCGCACCCTAAACCTTGCAGAAGGCTCTGCGGCAGAAACTATCCGTGAAGCAAAACGCATAGGCTTCTCAGACCAACAAATAGCCGAATGCCAAAGCACCGACGAATTCACGATTAGAGCCTTTAGAAAAAGCGCCAACATCATCCCAGCAATCAAACAGATTGACACGTTGGCAGCGGAGTGGCCAGCAAAAACCAACTATCTCTACCTGACTTACGGCGGAGACGAAGACGACATAGAACTATCCAGTAGCCAAAGCAAAGTCATCGTGCTTGGGCGCAGGCGTTTTCCGAATCGGCTCAAGCGTAGAGTTCGACTGGTGCGGCGTCAACACCATTTGGGCGCTAAAGAAGAACGGCATAAAAGAAGCCATCATGGTCAACTACAACCCAGAAACCGTCTCCACAGACTACGACGTCTCGGACAAACTCTACTTTGAAGAACTAACAATCGAACGGATTTTGGACATTTACGAGAAAGAAAACCCGTTAGGCGTCATAACCAGCGTCGGCGGACAAATCCCAAACAACTTAGCTATGACGCTCTCAAAAGCAGGCGTAAAACTGCTCGGCACTTCGGCGGAAAACGTGGATTTGGCTGAAGACCGCTCAAAATTCAGCGCACTCCTAGACCAACTTGGCATTTGCCAGCCCAGCTGGAGCAAACTCCAATCAATCGATGACGCCAAACGGTTTGCCGAAAAAATCGGTTACCCAGTCATCGTGCGCCCAAGCTATGTGCTGTCGGGTTCAGCGATGCGCGTCGCCTACAACGAGACCTCACTGGAAAACTTCCTTAACTTAGCCGCAAAGGTTTCACGCGACCACCCAGTAGTCATCAGCAAATTCATAAACCGCGCCAAAGAAGTTGAGGTAGACGGCGTTTCTGACGGAGAAAACGTGCTCATCGGCGCCATAATGGAGCATGTGGAAAACGCTGGCGTCCACAGCGGCGACGCAACCATGACCATTCCACCTCAAGCGCTAAAACTTGAGGTTCAAAAGAAAATCGAAGAATGCACGCAGAGCATCGTTAAAGCGCTCAACATTCACGGACCCTACAACATCCAATACCTCGTCAAAGACGACGTCGTCAACGTTATCGAATGCAACCTCCGCGCATCCCGATCGATGCCGTTTGTGAGCAAAACTCGCGGAATAAACCTTATTGAGCTGGCGACTTTGGCGATGCTGGGCAAAAAAATCGACGGCGTCAAACTCTCCCCTATGACTGTTGCGCCCCACGTCGGCGTTAAGGTTCCGCAGTTCAGCTTTATGCGCTTAAGCGGTGCTGACCCAGTTTTGGGCGTGGAAATGCTCAGCACTGGCGAAGTCGCATGTCTTGGCGAAAACTTCTCGGATGCCTTCTCCAAGGCGTTGCAGTCTGCAGAATTCAACATTCCACCCAAAGGCGGCTCAGTATTCATAAGTGTCGGCGGCAACGAGGAACGCAAAAAACGGGTTGTGCCAATCGCCAAGGCTTTTGAGGAGATGGGCTTCAAAATCTACGCCACTGCACACACCGCTGATGTGCTCAACAAGGCAGGCGTTAATGCCACCGTGCTCTACAAAGTCAAAGACGCCCAAGTTACCCCAAACATTATGGATTACCTGCAGGAACGCAAAATCGACTTGGTCATCAACGTGCCCATGGCTAACCGACAGACCAGCTACTCTGACATCTTAACCGACGGCTACATCATCCGACGCCAAGCAGTAGAATTCAACATACCAGTCATCACCAACCTGCAACTTGCAGCTGCACTGGTGGAAGTGCTAAAAGAAAAGGGCAAAAACGGCAACTCTATCCGCAGCCTAAACGAGTACATGGACGACTTACCCTGGAAACTCTGGTAAACCCCACTGTTTCTCCTTTTCAACATATTAACGACTGCAAAAATCGTCAACACAGACCTACCCTCTATAGGTTTGTGCAATGAGTTTCTAATTAGGCTCCAAATATGCCAAACTCCCAGAGATAAATGCCAGTTTTTGCGCAAATATTATATTCGAGCGGTGCCTTTTCGATTGAACATTAAGGTAACTACTTTGTCTAAACAAGGCAAGACTCGGACAGTAGAAGAGATTAACCAGAAAATCCGTAAGGGCGATGCTCAAGTTTTAACCGCTGAAGAAATGAAGAAGCTGGTTGAGAGCAGCGGTGTTGAGGTTGCCTTTAAAGAGGTTGATGTTGTTACGACGGGTACTTTTGGAGCCATGTGCTCTTCGGGCGCTGTTATTAATCTTGGGCATTCTGACCCGCCAATAAAGATTGACCATGCATGGATGAACGACGTGGAAGTTTGCCATCCAGGAGCGGCTGTGGATTTGTTTATTGGCGCTACTAACATGTCGGAGAAGCAGCAGTTTGAGTACGGCGGGGGACACGTTATCCAGGACCTTGGTGGCTGGAAATGAAGTTGAACTCAGAGCCACCGCGTATGGGACGGATTGTTACCCGAGGACTTCGCTTAAAACAACCTTAACAAAGGACGATTTAAACCAGTTTTACCTGCTAAATTTCCGCAACTGCTACCAACGCTACAACTGCGCCGTAAACAGCAGCGACGAAATCATCTATACTTACATGAGCAAACTATTGCCGAGATTCCGAAACGCCACCTTCTCGGGTGCAGGCGAGTTAAACCCGCTCATGAATGACCCAGATTACGAGACGATGGGTATGGGAACCCGCATCTTTCTCGGCGGAGGACAAGGTTACATCATTGGCGAGGGAACGCAGCATAGTCCCAAGAACCTTAACGGAACCTTGATGGTTAAGGGTGACGCGAAGAAGATGTCACCTGAATTTTTGCAGGGTGCCGCTTTTACAAAGTATGGCACTTCCTTGTATGTTGGTTTAGGCGTTCCGATTCCGATTCTAAACGAGGGCTTAGCAAAGAAAACCGCCATCAAAGACAGCGAAATCCTAACCGACATCGTCGACTACAGCGTGCCACGCAGAGACCGCCCCAAATTCGGGCAAGTAAGCTACAAAGAACTAAAATCTGGCTCCATAACCGTAAACGGCAAAAAGGTTCGTGTAAGCTCGCTGTCAAGCCTAAAGATGGCAAAGAAAGTCTCCCAAACGCTGAAGTCATGGATTGACGAAGGCACGTTCCTTTTAACTTCGCCTGTGGAGCGGTTACCAACTGACACCGTGTTTAAGCCCATGAGGCAAACCGAGGAAATCCCCTTCGTAGTCAGCGTTATGCATCCAGCAGTCACCTGCACCGAGGATGAAGAGATACAAGCCATTGCAAAACGCATCGTCACCAAATCAGTCAACCACATCGTCGTAGTAGATGAAGCAGGCAAACTGCGGGGAATCGTAACTTCATGGGACATCACCCGAGCTATGGCTGAAGGCAAAAAAGCACTCGCCGACATAGAAACCCACAACGTATTCACTGCTAAACCCGATGAACCACTGGAAATTGCCTCAAAACGCATGGCACAACACAACATCTCAGCCCTGCCCGTGATTGATATTGAAAAGAAAGTGCTCGGCATAGTCACCTCTGAAGATGTGTCTAAACTGTTAGGACGGTAAACGATTGGCAAGAATTCTCATAAGGTTCAATGAAGAACAAGTTTCAGAGCCAATAGCATCCCAAATCATCATCGAATACAAAGTGCCTATGGCAATTTTGTCAGCACAAATCAACTCGAAGGGCGGAGAAATCCTCGCCGAAGTCCCCGACGAGATACTAGAAAAAGTAGTTAACGCTTTTCGCCAAAGAGGCGTCTCAGTCACTGTGCCAAAGCTAATTGAGGTTGACTCGGAAAAATGTTTCAGCTGCGGCAGCTGCATTGCGCTCTGCCCAGTGGAAGCCATTAGTTTAGCTAAAGATTCCACGGTGCAGTTTGATAAAGAGAAATGCGTTGGCAGTACTTGCAGCGTTTGTGTGGATGCCTGCCCAGCCCGAGCTATAAAATCTCTTAAACCAAACAACACTGAGAATTCAGCCAATAGGGAAAAGAAACGTTGACAGGACAGCTTTTCAAAGAAAACTTTACCCTAAAAGAGTCCCAATGCACCATTGTTTCTGATAAACGGCAAGCTATTCTAGCAGCTATAGAATCCATCAAACGCAACTACCAAAAACTCGAAATTTATGTAAGAGCTAACCCAAAATTTCTCTACACTCTAACACCAATCCCTGCCCCAGAAAAGCCCCTTGTAGCAAGGTTGATGGCTTTGGCGGCTGAAAAAGCGGGTGTTGGTCCTATGGCGGCGGTTGCAGGAGCCATAGCTGACTTAGCCGTAGAAGACATGCTTCGAGAAGGCTGTGAAGTGGCAGTGGTGGAGGACGGCGGCGAAATCTCAGCCCTCTCAAACCAGCCTGTTGACGTGGCAGTTGCCGCTGGAGACGAACCTCTCTCAAAACGCTTCGGCTTTCGGCTTACAGAATTCCCAATCGGCGTCGCCACCAGCTCAGGACGCTTTAGCCACGCACTAAGTTTTGGGGATGCCGAAGCAGCGACGGTTTTCTGCAAAAACGCCGCCTTAGCCGACGCGGCAGCCACAGCTGTTGGCAACGTGGTGAAGGGCGAGGATGTGCAGGCGAGCATTCAAGCGGGCATCAGTAGGGGATTGGCAATCGAAGGCGTTGAAGGTGTCCTCATAATTTACAAGGGGCAAGTGGGCACAGCAGGTAAAGTCCCACAAATAATTAGAATAAAACCTTAACCGAAACTTTGGTTTTCTGCTTAGTGCGTCTTTATTTTAACTTAATTTTACCTGCTCCATAGCAATTTGGGCATTGCATAGTGGGGGAGCAAGGTTCACCAAATGGAAATCTTCCTCCTCTTCTTCCCGTTCCTTTACATTTATCACATGTTACTACTCCCGCCGTTCTGCATTCGGGGCAATCTACTATGTCTTGGTTAATGTTGATGTCCACCATTCTAACACCAAAGGCAGTTATGTAACCGAATGATATTTAAAATTTGCCAAGTGTCTAAATGACCAAAATCTCTCGATTTTTAAATAAAATATTATTATCATGAAGTAGTCTTGGGTACTTTATCAGTAGATCAAAATTTTCGGTTCTGCTTGAGGAAATCTCCACAACCAATCTGCAATCCAAAACGGATGTAGATGCAAAAAAGCAGTTGCCAGCCAAGCCCACCGGAAGAAGATGTGTAGTGGGATCTCTGTCTTCTTCTTAAACTAGAAAAAACAAAACACAAACCAAAACTTTTAATCTACAGGTAAATAAGGAGCTATAGTTTTTCACAAACGCAAGAGTAGTGCTCATTTTTAGTTAGTTCAAATCCGAAACGCTTATATTTTCTGTGAATATGAAACATTCACAGGTTTCGAAGCACAATGCTCAATGCAAAAAACATAGCCATAGGCAATGCAGCGCCGTTCCAGAGCTTCGGCTACTACTTTTATTATTACTATTTTCCTTAAGCCCAGAACTAAAAAAATTTTTAAGAAAAGTTCTGGGCAAAACATGGGTGTAAAAACAAATGGCAAAACTTACCTCTAACCAAACCATTGTCGTTAAATTTGGCGGTTCAAGCCTATCTGACCACGAAAGACTCTTAAAAGCGGTCATGGCAGTGGTGAACGAAGCCAAAAAAGGCACAAAAATCGCCGTTGTAGTTTCAGCCATGGGCAAAACTACTGATGTCCTCATGACCACTGCAAAGAACACCTCGAACGGGAAACTAGCTAAACACGAGTTGGATGACATCCTTTCGATGGGTGAACGCACAAGTGTACGAATCTTTGCCGCTGCTCTTCGGAACAACGGCGTTGACGCATGCTACTTTGACCCCATGGACAGCAAATGGCCAGTAATCACCGATGACTCATTCCAGAACGCTAACCCAATCGTCAAAGAATGCGAAAAAAACATCAAGGAATGCATCCTTCCGCTTGTTCAGGCAGGAACAATCCCAGTCATCGCAGGATTCGTGGGCAAAACCAAAGACGGCAAAATCACCACGCTTGGCAGAGGAGGAAGCGACACCACCGCATTTATCTTAGCCCAAGGCATAAACGCAAACCAAGTCATATTGGTGACGGAAGCAGATGGCATAATGTCCAGCGACCCAAAAATCATCGCTTCACCCAAACTGCTCCCAACAATCAACGTGAACACGCTTGTTGGCTTAGCGGATTCAGGAGCAAAATTCATCCACAGCAAAGCCCTAAAATACAAACCAAAAGACATCGATGTCAAAGTAATTAGCAATGCACATGGCGACTTGAGCAGGGAAGGCACCCTAATCACGGGAGGATTAGCCACCGAGCTTGACGCGGAAATCGCTCATCCAACCCCAGTTGCTGAAATAACGGTGATTGGAAACGGCATATCTGCCAACCCCCAAATCATCACGGAAATGGTGGAGAAAGTAAAAGAAAACTCTCAGCTCTTAGGCATGTCAATGAACACAAACTCAATAATCCTCTACGTTCCCCAAGAAAAATCCATCGATGTCCTCTTCAATCAAATTCACAAAATAACAATCAGCAACAAAGAAACCATAGCTATGGCTGTCAAAAAAGACTTAGTGTTTCTCAAAACCAGCGGAGTTGGCTTAGAAGAAACACGTGGCATAATTGGCAAAATCAGTGAGGATTTGAGAGTAAACGGTATAAACATATCTGGCATATTAACCATAACCTCCAGCATTCTGCTGTTTGTAGACTGGAACGAAAAAGAAAAAGCGTTAAAGTTAATTAAAGACTCACTGAAAACACGTTAGAGAGGAAGAACATGAACCAAGGAAAAACCCGCAGATTAAGAAGAATCATGCAGCAAGACAACCGCACAGTAATCGTACCTATGGACCACGGCGTTACAGTGGGTCCAATCCAGGGAATAGTTAACATGCAGCAAATCATCGACAAACTTGTAAAGGGCAAAGTTGACGCAGTACTTGTCCACAAGGGCATAGCCAAACGCGTCGATGTTGGCAATGCAGGTTTAATCGTAATGTTATCAGGCATGTCTAACCTCAGCCCCAACATAAATGGGAAAGTTCAAGTGTGCAGTGTGCAGGAAGCCATACGAGTAGGCGCAGACGCAGTTTCAGTTCACGTGAACGTTGGCGCACAAGATGAAGATAAAATGCTGCAAACCCTTGGCAAAGTCGCCGAAGAATGCGATTCATTTGGCATCCCGCTTTTAGCGATGATGTATCCGCGGGGACCAAAAATCCAAAACGAAAACGCACCCAACGTAGTTGCCCACGCAGCAAGAATCGGTGCGGAACTTGGCGCAGACATTATCAAAACAAATTACACAGGCGATATAGAAACCTTCAAAACCGTCACAGAAAGCTGCCCTGTCCCAGTTGTAATTGCAGGGGGACCAAAATGCAAATCCTTAGAAGAAGTCCTCCAAACCACATTTGACTCTATGAAAGCAGGTGCAGCAGGACTCTCCATCGGCAGAAATGTGTTCCAATGCGACAACCCAACCCAAATAGCGAAAGCGCTCTCAGCAATTGTCCACGAAGGCGCATCGGTGGAGCAGGCTCTTAAAATTCTTGGTTGTCGGTGAGAAACATTGAAAGAACTCTGGATAGAGCTCCAAGATAAGCATAGTGCACTTTTGCAGTCTCTTGTTAATCAGTACTGCGATTGGGTTGTTGAAGGAGATAAAGCCACTTTTTCTGTAAACAAAAAAGACATTCCCCTCGACATCTTTTCTCCTAAAAAAGGAGAGAAGCTCGAAAAAATAAAGGTACATAAAAACATTGTACGGTTCTGCATCAGCGATAAAGAAACCGAAAACCAAATCGTTGAAGCAGCGGAACTCGGAGCAAACTACTTAATCATTAGCTGTGCAAACTGGCGCGTTATCCCCTTAGAAAACCTCATCGCACGCATAAAAGGCAAAAGCAAACTCATCGCCGAAGTCACCAATGCTGAAGAAGCAAAAATCGCCCTTGAAACCTTAGAACTGGGAACTGACGGCGTGTTGCTAAAGACCTCTGACCCAGATGAAATCCTCAAAACTGTTGCCATCGTTAAACCTGAAGCATTAAAACTCGAGATGGCAATTGCTAAAATAGTTTCGACAAAGTCCCTTAGCACTGGAGCACGAGTTTGTGTGGATACTTGTGAGTTGATGACCCAAGGTGAAGGTATGCTGGTGGGAAGTCAAAGTGCAGGCTTGTTTTTAGTTGAAGCAGAAGTGCATGAGAACCCGTATGTGGCATCAAGACCTTTCAGAGTAAACGCTGGGTCACTATCGATGTACACTTTGGGTTCACTGCAAAACACGCGTTACCTCTCGGAATTCAAAGCAGGCGACGAAGTTATAATCGTTAATCGGGAAGGCAAAACACGAAAAGGAAACGTTGGCAGGATAAAAATTGAGATTCGCCCCCTCATCCTTGTAGAAGCTACAGTTGAAGGTAAAACAATAAAAACTATCCTCCAGAACGCAGAAACCATCCGTGTAGTCACACCCAAAGCTTCAAAACCAGTCACAGAACTAAAACCAAACGACGAAGTCATTGTGCACCTAGCGGCGAAGGGAGGACGGCACTTCGGCATATCTGTGCCTGAAGAAACGGTGATTGAAAAGTGACTGCGAGAATCTGTGTTTCGATTCTCCCCAAAAACAACCTTGAAGCTTTAAGCCTCATTGAGAAGGCAGAAAAAGCCAAAGCTGACCTTATCGAAGTCAGATTAGACTGTCTTGAAATTTCCCGAAAACTCTCAGACATCGTCGGCAGCACAAAACTTCCCTTAATAGCCACAAACAAACTCCAAAGCGAGAAAGGCTTCTTCACTGGAACCGAAACTGAGCGGCAACAAACCCTGCTAAACGCCGCCAAAAACGGTTTTGAATACGTTGATGTTGACTTGTCAAGCCCAAAACACAAAGAAACCATCAGCCAACTTAAACTGCTGGGCGCGAAACCAATCGTTTCCTACCACAAATTCGACGGCGCACTCAACGTTTCAGCAATGGAAAAAATCCTCGATGAGGAAATTGCCAGTGGAGCAAGCATCTGCAAAATCGTAACTACAGCAAAACAAATCGAAGACAACCTTCCTGCTTTAAGCTTTGTTTCTTTTGCTTCCAGCAAGGCTAAACTGGTTTGTTTCTGCATGGGTGAACACGGCAAAATCTCAAGGCTTCTCTCGCCAATGTTTGGTGCCTTCTTCACTTTCGCATCACTCGACACGGACAGTCAAACCGCAACAGGACAAATGAGCATCACCGAGATGAGGGCTGCTTACGCTCTTTTGGAGATAAAATAACATGGCTATTTCAGGAAAAACCCGTGTTTGCGGAGTCATCGGCGACCCCATAGAACACACGCTGAGCCCCATTATGCATAACGCCGCGTTTAATGCACTCAAACTCGACTACGCTTTTTTAGCCTTCAAGGTTAAACCTGCGGAGCTGGAAAACGCAATCAATGGCATACGCGCCCTAAACATACGTGGCTTAAACGTGACTATGCCGCATAAAAGCTCAGTCCTAAACTTTTTAGATAGAATAGATTTATCCGCACAAATCATAAATTCAGTCAACACTATCTTAAACAGGGAAAACAAACTTTTTGGCTTCAACACTGACGGCGTTGGGGCACTAAAAGCTCTAAGAGAAAACGGTGTGGAACCGAAGGGCAGAAAAGTTCTGTTGTTGGGTGCAGGTGGAGCTGCAAGAGCCATAGCGTACGCGTTGGTTAAGGAATCCGATGAACTGGCAGTTTTGAACCGAACCGTAAAACAAGCCCAAGAGTTAGCTAAACTGTTAGAAAAGGTAGCTAACAAAAAAATAGTTGCAGGTTCGCTTTCGCCAAAGGAAATCCAGCAGAACCTCCAAGACTCAGATATTCTGATTAACGCTACTTCAGTAGGCATGAAACCAAAAGCTGATGAAAGCCTTGTGATGCCTAAACTGTTAAGACCTAATTTAGCTGTAATGGACATAGTTTACAATCCAATTGAAACAAAACTTGCAAAAGACGCCAAAGAGGCAGGCGCCAAAGTGGTAAGCGGCGTTGAAATGCTGATTTATCAGGGTGCGGCATCCTTTGAAATCTGGACCGGCAAATCCGCTCCCGTTGAAGTTATGAGGCAGGCAGCACTTAACCATTTAGATGAAGGTGTAAACTGTTGACGGGGAAAGCTGTGGCTATTGCTCATGGGGCTGCAACAATCGTAAACGCTATCGCGCTGGGTAAAGGCGCCGCGTTTGGGGTTGACTTGTGGACTAAGGCAGAAGTCAAATTAACCGATGAACCAGGCATTGTTAAGGCTGAGATAACTTCTGACCCAAAAGAAAGCACGCTTCTGATAGAAAAAACCGTTTTGCGTGTTCTGCAGCGGTTTAGTTTAGAGAAAAGTTTTGGCGCAAAAGTAAAAACACAATCAAACATCCCCATCGCCAGAGGACTCAAAAGCAGCAGTGCAGCCGCAAACGCAGTTGCCCTCGCAACCACAGCGGCACTGGGCAAAACGCTTGATGACTTAGAAATCGTGAAAATCGGGGTTGAAGCGGCTTTTGACGCGAAAGTCACGGTGACAGGGGCTTTTGATGATGCCTGTGCTTCATATTTTGGCGGCATCAGTAGTTACGGATAACTTGAAACGGGAAATAATCATAAAGTTGTCATTACCTGAAGACTTAACGGTGCTGTTCCATGTGCCGCCCCAAAAAGCCTACACTGCCGACTCAAACGTAAACAGACTCAAAACCGTCAAACCGCTGGTGGAAATCGCGTTCGAGAAGGCTTTGGAAGGCAAAGTTTGGGAAGCCCTCACACTTAACGGCTTGATTTATGCTTCAGCCTCCAACCTTAACACCACAATCGCCATAGATGCGTTGGCTGCTGGAGCGGTGGCGGCTGGGCTTTGCGGCAAAGGACCCGCCGTAACCGCAGTTGTCCCAAATGACAAGGTTGATTTAGTGAAGGCTGCTTTGAAAAGGTATGAAGGCGAGATTCTGCAGGCTCATCTAAACAGTGAGAAAGCCAGGGTGCTCTAGCCATGGCAGATGTAATCGTTAAGAAAACTGAAAAGTTAAGCGGTCAAGTTTGTGCGCCCCCATCAAAATCTTATACGCAAAGGATGGTTATTGCGGCTGCCCTATCCAATGGCACATCTAAAGTCTCAAATCCCCTTTTGTCCGAGGACACAGAAGCCACCTTGCGTGCTGTTACTGCTTTGGGCGCAAAAGTCGACGGTTGCGGAAGGCTGCTGGGTCAATCGAAGGCGCCAAGACACTTAAAGGCTCAAACGAGCCAATTGACTGCGGTGAATCGGGAGCTACGTTGCGTTTCATGATTCCCATAGCTGCATTGGCAACTGATTCTTCTACTTTGGTGTTTAGAGGCTCCATCGAAAAGCGACCTGTAGAGCCCTTGCTTGCAAGCCTCAAAGAACTCGGCGCCAAAGCCTATGTTGGAAAACTCGGCGACAAAGACGCCGTTTTTGTAGAGGGCAGTGGCATTGTTGGCGGCGAAACCTCCATTCCGGGCAACGTGAGTTCACAGTTTATTTCTGGGTTGATGTTTGCTTGCCCAAAGGCTCAAGTGGACACGGAAATAATGCTTACTTCGCCGTTGGAGTCTGCGGATTACGTAAAGATGACTCAGGCGGTTCTGGCTGAGCATGGAATTAAAGTGCCCGCACATGAAAATCACATTCATATTCCAGCAAACCAAACCTACAAGCCAGCAGACGGCAGGGTTCCGGGCGATTTCTCTTCAGCAGCCTTTCTCTTAGCTGCAGCAGCCATAACCCACTCAAAAGTCCAAATAAACAACCTCGACTACGGCAGCGTTCAGGGCGACAAGGCAATTTTAGGCATCCTAAAGCACATGGGCGTTAACGGGAAAGTTTGCGCGGACAGCGTTGAAATTGAAGGCTACAGGCAAATTACTCAAACCCATAGAAGTTGACGCCAAAAATATTCCTGACCTTGTCCCAGCAATCGCTGTCCTTGCATGTTACGCGAAAGGTCATTTCCCACATTTTTGGTGCTCACAGGCTTCGGCTTAAGGAATCCGACCGACTTGAATCGCTTTACCTTGAGTTAACAAAGATGGGCGCACAAATCACCATCAACGACGATGGCTTAATCATTCAGGGAGGTTCTCCTCTACATGGCGCAGTCATAGACCCACACAACGACCACCGAATCGCAATGGCTTGCGCAGTCGCCGCTTTAGGCGCAGAAGGCGAAACCACAATCCAAAACGCTGAGTGCGTCAGAAAGTCTTATCCGCAGTTCTTCACTCATCTAAACCAGATAGGAGCTGATGTCGTTGGCGGGAAATTCGATAGGTAAAGAATTCACAGTAACCACGTTTGGCGAGAGCCACGGCAAAGTCGTTGGCGTAGTTGTGGATGGTTGCCCAGCAGGCTTGCTGCTTTCGGAAAACGATTTTCAGGAGGAACTTGACCGCAGGATTCCAGCAGAGCCAAAGATTGTTTCTGCAAGAATCGAGAAGGATGTTGCCAAGATTCTTAGCGGAGTTTTTAACGGTTTCACAACGGGTGCTCCAATCGCTTTGATGGTTGAAAACAAAGAGACAAACTCAAGCGATTACGAAGCAATCAAGGATCTGCCAAGACCAGGACACTCCGATTACCCAGCCCGCATCAAATACGGCGGCTTCAACGATTACCGTGGCGGCGGACGCTTCTCAGGCAGAGTCACAGTGGCACTCATCATGGCGGGAACCATAGCCAAAAAACTGCTAAGCAGATACGACGTTGACGTTTTAGCTTACACCTCGGCGATTGGGCAAGTTAAAACTGACAAAAAATTTAGCGCTGCGGAAATCCGCAAAAACCGCTATGCAGCCGCAACAAGGTGCCCTGACTTAGCATGCGCCGAGAAAATGGAGGAAGCCATAATCAACGCCCGAAAAGAAGGCGACAGTCTTGGCGGAGTAATCGAATGCTTAGCGCTTAATATGCCAGCGGGGATTGGCGAGCCGTTGTTTGATTCGTTGGATGCTGATTTGGCTAAGGCATTGTTTGCTGTTCCAGCGGTGAAAGGCGTGGAGTTTGGCGCTGGCTTTAGGGCTGCTGAGTTGATGGGCTCAGAAAATAATGACGCTTTCCTATTGAAAGGAGGAAAGGTTGTGACTGCAACGGATAATGCTGGCGGCATCTTGGGCGGCTTATCCAGTGGCATGCCAATCATGATTCGAGTGGCGATAAAGCCGACACCGTCCATTGCTAAGGAACAGAAAACCGTTAACCTATCCTCAATGGAAGAAGCTGCTTTAAGTGTTAAGGGCAGACACGACCCATGCGTGGTCCCCAAAGCAGTGCCCGCCATCGAAGCGGCAGTCGCCATAACCTTAGCTGACCACCTGATACGCTCAGGTTTTATTCCGAAAGTTCTCAAGGAGCACTAAACATGGATGAGATTCAACAACTCCGCAAAAAAGTAGATGCAATTGACGACCAAATCCTAAACGCTCTATGCGAAAGGGTAAAAGTTTGCAAGGCAATCGGTGCTGCCAAGAAAAAGCAGGGCATACCAGTCCGAGATGTGTCAAGAGAGAATGAAGTTTATAAGCGCATAAAAGAAAAATCCGTCCAATTCGGTCTCGATTCGGGTCAGGTTGAAGCGGTTTACCGCGAAATAGTTAATATGTGCAGTGCTGTTCAGGAATAAAGCACTCTTAACGGAGAGTCCAAACTGTATGCTCTACGAGATAAACGAGAAAGCCCTCAAACTGGAAAGCGAAGGAAAAAAGATAATTCGATTAAACCTTGGCGACCCAGACATGGCTACGCCGCCTGAAATAGTGGAAGCATGCGTACGCGTCTATGAAGGCTGGCAAAACCAAGTATTCCTCCTCTTATGGCGAGCTTAAACTGCGGCAGAAAATCGCTGAAGTTCACGGCGTTAAAGCCGAGAACGTTGTTATTACGCCTGGTTCAAAATGGGGCATATTCGCCACAATGTTTTTGATGCTCAAGAGCGGCGGCAACGTCATCATTCCAACGCCTTACTGGACAGCTTACGATTTAATCGCGAAAAGCTTTGGTGCCAAAACCAAACTGTTGCGAACGGAGATGGAAGACGGCTGGAAAGTCGACCTCGACAAGCTCGAGAGCTTAATTGACAAAGACACAAAAATGATTATTCTCAACAACCCCAACAACCCCACAAGCAAAGTCATGGACACAGAAACCCTCGACGGCATAGTCGAAATCGCCAACAAAAAAGGCGTCACAATCCTCTCCGACGAGGTTTACGGCGCAATCAGCTTTCATGAAAACCAAAAGCATCCTTGACTACGACGGCGAATGCAAACACATCCTCTCAAACGGCTTCTCAAAAACCTTCACTATGACAGGCTGGCGCATCGGCTACTTAGTCGCAAACAAAATGTTAATCGACAACGTAACCAAACTCAACCAAATCACCATCAACAACGTGCCAGTCTTCATCCAAGACGCCGCACTCAAAGGCTTAGAACTGCACAAACAAATCGCATCCAACAATCAAAGCTAAATACAAACAACGCGCAGACCTCGCAAGCACCAAACTCTCAGCGGCAGGCTTCAAATTCACCAAACCCGACGCACCCTTCTACGTGTTTCCCAAACTTGACGGCTTAGACTCAGAAAAATTCACTTTAAATCTGCTTGACAAAGGCGTAGCTGTGGCTCCAGGCACCTGCTTTTGGCGATTACCGCGAACACTTCCGCATATCCCTAACTGCACCAGACGACCAAATCGAGGTTGGGCTGGATAAAATCTGTGAGGCAGCTAAATGAGGATTGCCGTAATCGGCGCGGGAAAAATGGGCGTTTGGTTCGCCAAGTTTTTCCTCTCCAAAGATTACGATGTAGTATTAGCAGATAGAAAAAAAGAGAAGCTGGAAAGCTCAAAGCGACTTGCCTGTTGACTTAACCACAGATTTCCAAGAAGCAGTCACGGACGCTGACCAAATCTACCTCTGCGTATCCATAAACGCAATTGAAGAAGTCGTTAAAACAATCAGCCCAGCCATCCATGAAGGCCAAGTCGTTATGGACATTTGCTCAATCAAAGAAGCCCCCGTCAAAACCATGCACCAGTACATCAAAGGCGCCACCGTGTTGGGGACACACCCAGTTTTCGGTCCAGGAAGCAACGGCGTCAAACACAAAGCCTACGTGCTAACCCCGACAAACCCCAAAGAGCAAGAGTTCGCAGAAAAATTCAAGACAGTGGCTTGAGCAGGAAGAAGCGCATGTTTTCATTATGACTCCAAAAAAACATGACGAGTTGATGTCAGTTGTTTTGGGGTTGCCGCATTTTCTTGGCTTAGTCGCCTGCGAAACGCTGCTGGAGCAGAAGAATTTGCCTGAAACCAAAAAAGTCGCAGGCACCACTTACCGAATGCTATTCACGCTGGCGGAAGCAACGGCGCTGGAAACACCTGACCTTTACGCTAGCTGTACAGACGAACCTGCCAGAACTGGGCAAAATCGAGGACACTCTTCATGGCTAAAGCCCAAGAACTGCTTATCCTAATTAAAAACAAAGACACCAAAGCAATCGTCGAGCGAATGGAGCAGTTAAAAAAGAAGCTTAAGGAGACCGACAGCGACTTCGCAAAATCCTACGAATCATGTATAAAATGCTGGAATCAACAGAAAAATAGTTTTGACTCATCTTTTTCCTATTTTATCCACAAAATTTATTTCTGTTTGTACCATTTGGTACCAAGGCGGATTAGTGTTGCAGAAGCAGAAACTTACGGATTCAGAAGGGCTTCAAGCAGCCGTTAGACTTTCCAAATCAGATTATACTCAAGGTTCAGCAGCTAGTTGACGCAGGACTTTACCGCAGTTTTGCCGATTTCTCTACGGGAAGCAGTACGAGATAAACTGAGCAGTATGGAAGTTGTCAGCGTCAAAGATGTGAGATGCAAAAGAAGCTGAACGCATGATTGAAGATTATTTGAAGGCTCATCCCGGTCCAAGTTTTGCCAGCGAAATAGCTGACGCATTGGGGCTGGAATTTGACATAACCTTTAAAACAATTAATAAACTGCTTGAAGAAGGGTCGCATCAAGAAGGCAAAAAAATGACAACACTAACCAGTGAAGGCGACGGTATAATCGGCAAACGCATAGTCTACATTGCACGAAAGGTTTCAGGACCAAGACTAATTATGAAAAGCGGAAGACATCGCGGAATGGAAGGAATCCTCTACGATGCCGAAGCCTACGTCGACATAGCCGTGAAAATTTAATTCTCACTGAAATCCACGGAAAAATGCGCTCTAACAGAAACACTCAAGTAACCAAACGAGGGTAAAACTAGTTTGGGTTGATTTTTACGGAATGGAAGAAAGCGCCAGCAGAACTTGTAGATTTTATAATGGAAAAAATGAAAGGCAAAAACTGCGATTACAAAAAAATGTTCGGCTACCCAGCATATTTCTTTAATGGCAACATGTTTGTGGGGGTTCACGGCGACAAACTGTTCCTCAGATTATCTGACGTTGACATGGCGGAAATGATGAAGGATTGCAAGGATGTTACTGCCTTTGAACCCATGCCAGGAAGGGCAATGAAAGGCTATGTTGTTCTTCCAAAACCCGTTTACTCTGACGACAAACTCTTTGCGGAATATTTAACCAAATCAATAAATTACGTTTCGATCGTTGCCGCCAAAACAAGAGAAAAAGAAGTAAACTCAATTAAAACTAAAACTTAGGGGTTAAACGCTTTTGGGTAAGACCCTAAGATTTTGATGAATATTGCATACTTCTCCAGTGCTTTTAAGTGCTTCGGCGCATTTTGGTTCGGTTCGGTGTCCTTCAAAGTCTAGGTAGAAGTTGTATTCCCAAGCGGTTTTTTTGGTTGGTCTTGATTCGATTCTGGTTAGGTTGATTTTTCGTTTGGCGAATTCTCCCAGTGCATGGTAGAGTGAGCCTGGTTCGTGTTTGGCTGAGAAGATGATTGAGGTTTTGTCTTTGCCTGTTACTGGCGAATCTTCTTTGGAGAGTACGAAGAACCGGGTGTAGTTTTCTTTGTTGTCTGCGATGTCTTTGGCGAGGATTTGCATGCCGTAGAGTTCTGCTGCTCTTTCGCTGGCGATGGCTGCGGCGTTTTGAGTCTTTTTTCTTTGATGATCTTAACGCTGCCTGCTGTGTCGTAGGTGGGGATGAGTTCGCATTTTAACTGCTCCAGAAAACTTCGGCATTGCGCCAACGCCTGTGGATGAGAATAAACGGTTTTGATCTGCGTCCAAAGCTTGTGCCTGGATTAGCGATGAGGCAATGTTCAACTTTGACGATGACTTCGCCGCAGACTTTGAGGTCATAATTGAAGAACAAATCGTAGTTCTGGTTTACGCTGCCTTCCAGGGAATTTTCAACGGGAACTACGCCAGCTTGGACTTCTTGTTTGCTTTACGCTTTCAAAGACGTCTCTGAAGTCTCTGCAAGGCTTAACTTGGACTGTTGAGCCGAAGAACTGGTAGACTGCGCTTTCGCTGTATGCGCCGCGTTCGCCTTGGAAGGCTACTTGTCACTTTTTGTTTCCCTGCTTGTGATTCTTAAGCAAGAGCTTGTTTATACCGTTTATCATTGCTTCGACGCTTGCCATGACTATGTCTTCTCTTGCTGCTCGTGCTGAGACGATGTTGCCTTTTTCGTCTTCGACTTTTATGACGACTTCGGCGACTGCGTTTGAACCTCCTGTTATGGCTTCAAGTCGGTATTCGCTTTAGCCGGATTTTTTCTATGTTGCTGGTTAACTTCTGAATTGCTTTCAAAACAGCATCTACTGGTCCCACGCCTGTTTCTGCAGCAATGTATTCTTTCCCATCCAAAACCAGGCGCACGGAAGCTGTTGGGATAACTTTGATGCCTGTGACGACGGCCATGTCGCATAGGTCAATGATTTTTTCTTCCCCAATCACTTCACCCATAACCGCTGAAGTTAACGCTATCAAATCGGCGTCGGTCACCATTTTGCCTTTGTCGCCTAAGTCTTTGACGCGTTGAACGATTTCTTTCAGTTGCTCTTCGGTTGGGTGGATGCCGATTTCTTCCAGTTCAGCTTTGATGCCGCGTGTTCCAGCCAGTTTGCCAGCAACCAGTTTTCTTGTGCGCCCAACCAATTCGGGTTTTATAGGCTCAAAAGTTAAGGGTTTCTCGGTTACTCCGCGTGTGTGGATGCCTGATTCGTGGGCAAAAGCGTTTTCGCCGACAATTGCTTTGTTAGCTTGTACAGTAATGCCTGTTAATGAAGCGACCATTCGTGAGGTGCTGTAGAGTAAGCGTGTGTTGACGCCTGTTTTGTACTTGTAAATCATATGCAGCGCCATAACAACTTCTTCCAGCGAAGCGTTGCCTGCTCGTTCGCCTAAGCCGTTAACGGCGACGTGCACTTGGGCTGCGCCTGCTTCAACAGCGGCTAAGCTGTTTGCAACTGCCAAACCGAAGTCGTCGTGGCAATGGATGCTTATTGGAACGGTAACTACGGTTTTTAGTTCCTCGATTAGTTTGGCCGTTGTTTTGGGAATCATGATGCCGACTGTGTCGGGAACGTTTAGGCTGTCCATGCCTGCGTCCTGTGCTGCTTTGCAGACTTGTTTTAGGAAAGGCATTTCGGAGCGTGTGGCATCCATGGGTGAAAACTCGCATTTTACGCCATGCTTCTTCACGTATGAAATCGAATCTACCGTTGCAGCCAGCACCTGTTCAGGTGTCAAGTTAACTGCGTATTTCATTTGGACAGGAGAGGTTGGGATGAAAACGTGGATTAAGTCAACGTCGCATTCGAGAGCTGCGTCAATGTCGCCTCTTGTTGCTCGGGACAAAGCGCAGATTTCTGAGGTTAAACCTGCTTTGGCGATGTCTCTGAACAACTTTTTTTTCGCCCTCGGAAGAACTTGGAAAACCAGCTTCGATGACGTCAACGCCCAGCTTGCTTAGTTGACGTGCAATCTCCATCTTGTCGTCTGCAGTTAAAGAAACTCCAGGGGTTTGTTCCCCATCTCTTAGTGTGGTGTCAAAAATTCGGATGCATTCTTGAGTTTTTATTTGTCATGCTTTCAACCAGCTTTTCACTGTTAAGGCTGCAGCAATGGCTTCTGCCATTCCCACGGTCGTGGTTTTGCCGCCGCAGTCTGGAACAGATTGACGGTTACGTCAACGCGTACACTACTCCGTTCTCTATGGCTGCGCCTGCTTGTAAGCATTTTTTGTCGTTGTATTTTTCGCCCAGCCACTCCAGCATCATCTTTGCGGAGAGTATCATGGAGATTGGGTTGGCGGTGTGTTTTCCTGCTCTGTTTGGTGCTGAGCCATGGATGGGTTCGAAGAGTGCAAAGTTGTCGCCTATGTTTGCGCCTGGAGCCATGCCTAACCCGCCGATTTGCTGTGCTGCTTCGTCGGATAGTATGTCGCCGAACATGTTGCAGGTGCAGAAGACATCGAATACTTGCTGGTTCTTTGATTAGGCGCATGGATGCTGCGTCAACGTAGAGTTCGTTGAAGGCGATGTCTGGGTACTGTTTTGCTGTTTCGCGGCAGACGCTGGCGAATAAGCCGTCGGTTACGCGCATGACGTTGGCTTTGTGGATGGCGGTGACTTTCTTTTTGCCGTTGCGTAGGCGTGCGATTTCGAAGGCTTTTTTGGCGATGCGTTCGCAGTTTTTGCGTGTGATAACTCTTAGGCAAAGGGTTGTGTCGTTGCCTATGGTGAATTCTAAGCCTTTGTAAACGTCCTCAGTGTTTTCGCGGACAAACATCATGTCGATGTCTGGGTCGGGCAACTGGAACGTTTGGGTAAGCTTTCAATGGACGCAGATTAGCGTACAAATCAAACATTAACTCTGAGTTTCACTATGACGTCGGCTGCGGTTTCGCCCACTGGACCTTTTAGGCAAGCGTGGGAATCCTTGATTTTCTCCACGGTGTCCGCGGGCAATGCGGCGCCTCTTTTCGCAAGTGTGCATCGCCTGCTTCAGCTTCGATGATTTTGAGTTTTACACCGAATTTTTTCTGAACTGCGTCTAGGACTTTTAGGGTGGCTTCGGTTAATTCTGGTCCTATTCCGTCTCCTGGAATTAGGGATATTTTGTATTCTGTCATTTTTTTTCATTCTCCTTCGTAGGTTTTCGATTAATCCGCCATCTGCTAATATTTCTAAGATGAATGGTGGAAGCTTGTCTACTTGAAACTTTTTGCCGTTTGTAAGGTTTTCTATCTTGCCCGCTTCGAAATCCACGGCTAATTCGTCGCCTGTTTTAACCGCAGCTTGGATATGCCTTTGCATTCGATTACTGGTAAGCCGATGTTTATGGCGTTTCGGAAGAAGATGCGGGCGAACGATTCTGCGATGACGCATTTTACGCCTGAGTACTTCAGTGCCAAGGGTGCTTGTTCTCTGCTTGAGCCGCAGCCGAAGTTTTTGCCGCCGACCAAGATGACGCCTTCTTTGGCTTTTTCTGGAAATTCTGTATCTAAGCCTTCTAATGCATGCTTTGCCAATTCGTTTGGGTCAACTAAGATTAGGTATTTTCCTGGCAGGATGACGTCTGTGTCGATGTTGTTTCCGAATTTTATGGCTGGTGCTTTGATTTTGCTGTTCATGCTTTTGCCTCCAGTGTTGTGGGGTCTGTGATTTTTCCTGTTATTGCTGAAGCTGCTACTGTTGCAGGTGAGGCTAAGTAGACGTTGGCTTGGGTGCTGCCCATTCTTCCGATGAAGTTGCGGTTAGAAGTGCTTACGCATGTTTCGCCTGCTGCCAACAATCCGATGTGTCCGCCTAAGCATGGTCCACATGCGGAACCGCACACGATTGCGCCTGCGTCGGTGAAGATTTCCAGTAAGCCTTCTTGTAAGGCTTGGCTGATAGACTT
Organism: Candidatus Bathyarchaeota archaeon; assembly: GCA_963846735.1. GTDB lineage: Archaea > Thermoproteota > Bathyarchaeia > Bathyarchaeales > Bathycorpusculaceae > Bathycorpusculum. The sequence continues at coordinate 39,206 of CAWJXC010000001.1, forward strand.
CTTGGGAAGCTGGAATTACTAGTGCTCGTACGCCGTCTTTGACTTTTTTGCCCTTCAGAATCTTGCGCTGCTAAGCGTAAGTCTTCGATTCTGCCGTTTGTGCAGGAACCGATGAAGGCTTGTTCAATTGGTACATTGCCTACTTCTGAGACTGGTTTCACGTTGTCAACGGATGATGGGCAAGCTACTTGAGGCTCCATCTTTGAAACGTCAAATTCGACTGTTCGCTCGTAAACTGCGTCTTTGTCGCTTTTCAGGGCTTCAAAGTCTGGCAATGTTTTGATTCTGCCTTCTAAGAACTTGCGTGTTGTTTCGTCTGGTTCGATTATGCCGTTTTTGGCACCCATCTCCACTGCCATGTTGCACAGGGTCATTCGCCTGCTATGCTCATGTTTTTGATGGTTGGACCTGTGAATTCAACGCTCTTGTATATGGCGCCGTCAACGCCCATTTTGCCAATTATGTGTAAGATTAGGTCTTTGGGTGTGACGTACTTTTGGAAATTGCCCTTTAACGTTTACTTTGATGGCTGCGGGCACTTTTAGCCAGATTTTGCCTGTTGCCATAACGGCGGCTGCTTCAGTTGAGCCGATGCCTGTTGCAAAAGCGCCAAATGCGCCGTAAGTGCAAGTGTGAGAGTCAGCGCCAACTATTATTGTTCCGGGGACGACGTGTCCTTTTTCGGGCATGACTTGGTGGCATATTCCGCCTTTGCCCACATCGTAGATGCGTAGGTTTTGTTCTTTGGCGAATTGTCGCATGGTTTTGTGCAGTTCTGCTGCTTTAACGGATTCAGCTGGAACTTGATGGTCCAGAATTACCACTACTTTTTTGTTATCCCAAACTTTTGGTACGCCTATTTTTTTGAAGGCTTCAACCGCTAAAGGTCCAGTTAAGTCATGTACCATGACCATGTCGACGTTGGCGTCAACGATTTCTCCTGGATGCACAGCTTTTTTTCCTGAGGCTTTAGCCAAGATTTTTTCTGTAATATTCATTGTTTTTCGCTTATCCTTAAATTAACTAAATACACTTAAGATAATTGGGAAATTTTAAAGAACAGACAATTAAGTATTTCCGCTTGGGCAATGCTGTTTATTCGTCGATTCTTATTGATTTTGCGCCTCGTGCTAGGGCTGTTATGCCTGTTCTTGCGAGTTCTATGACTCCGTAGGTTTTCATGAGGTTTAGGAAGGCGTCGATTTTGTCGGGGGTTCCTGTGATTTCAACAGTTAAGCTGTCGGTTGAAACATCGATTATTCTGCCTCGGAAGACGTCTACGCAGTTGATTATGTCTGAGCGTTCTTTGGCGCTTGGCACATTGACTTTTATCAGAGCCAGTTCTCGCATGACAAAGTTGCCTTGTGCTAGTTCATCCGACTTTGAGGACATCGATTAGTTTTGCGACTTGTTTGACGACTTGGTCGATTGTTTTTTCGTCTCCGTTGATGGTTATGGTCATGCGGGATATGTCTTGTTGCTGGGTTGGTCCGACGGTTATGCTTTCGATGTTAAAGTTTCTTCGGCGGAACAGGTTTGCTATGGTGTGGAGTACACCAGGTTTGTTTTCGACTAAGACGCTGATTACTTTGGTTTTTCCAGTTTCCATTAGTAGTCACCTCTCTGTTGCGGTAAACCGCAGCCTGGAGGCACAAAGGGAACCACATCGGTCTCTGAACCAATAGGCACATCGATTACCGTTGTTACTTTACTGGTTAGTGCTGTCTTAACTGCTTTGTGGAACTCCTCGATTGACGTTGCCCGCAAGCCTTGTGCTCCGTAAGCTTCTGCCAGCTTAACGAAGTCTGGTGTTTTGCCTAAGTTTACTGCCATGTAGCGACGTTTGTAGAGCATTCGTTGCCACTGCGCCACCATGCCAAGCACTGAGTTGTTTAGCACTATGACGGTGACTGGAATGTTCTCCGTAACTGAGCATGCTAGTTCCTGCTCGCTCATTATGAAGCTGCCGTCGCCCGCTATGTCCACGACTGCTCGGTCTGGGCATGCAACTTTTGCGCCTATCGCTGCTGGGAAACCAAAGCCCATGGTTCCTAAGCCACCTGAACTGATGAATGTGCGTGGTTTTAATGCTTGGAAGTATAGGGCTGACCACATTTGGTTTTGTCCGACTTCGGTTGTGACTATGGCGCTTTCTGGCAACAGTTTTCTTAGTTCGGTTAGCAATGATTTGGGAACTAAGTCTTTTGGTAGCTCTTTTAGCAATGGGCTTAGCTGTTCTTTGGCTTCTTTAACGTGTTTTGTCCATGCTTTGCCTTCGCCTTTCTGCAGCTTCTTCGAAACGGCAGCATAAAGCATTTTCAATGAGACTTTAGCATCAGCGACTATTGGTACGTCAACTTCGATGTTTTTGTTGATTTCTGCAGCGTCAATGTCTATGTGGATTTTCTTGGCGTTTGAAGCGAAAGTGTCCAAGTTTGCGGTTGCACGGTCAGAGAACCTTGTTCCAACAGCTAACAACACGTCGGCTTCACCCATTAGCTTGTTTGCCGCTGGGTTGCCATGCATGCCGATGCTTCCCAGTGATAAGGGGTGGGTTTCGGGGAATGCGCCTTTACCCATGAAGGTTGTTGCAACTGGCGCCATTAGTAGGTCTGACATTTGGATTAGTTCGTCTGATGCTCCAGCGATTATGACTCCGCCACCAGCCAGTATGATTGGCCGCTCAGCTTTCGCCAACAGTGTGGCGGCTTCGCTGATTTTTGCTAAGTCGGGTTCGCCGACTAGTTTGTATCCGCCCACATCAATTTTGTCGGTGAATTCGACTTCGGCGATTCCTGCTTGAACGTTCTTTGGCAAATCAATCAGGACTGGTCCTGGTCTGCCTGTGGTTGCTATGTAAAAAGCGCTTTTAACGGCGACTGGGATTTCGGCGACTGTTCTTGGTTGGTAATTGTATTTGGTGATTGCGGTGGTGATGCCGATGATGTCTGCTTCTTGGAAGGCGTCTCTGCCAATCATGTAACTGGTGTTAACGCCTGAGGCTGGAATTTGTCCTGTTAGGGCGATTATTGGGGAGGAATCCATGTAGGCGTTGGCTATGCCTGTGACTAGGTTGGTGGCTCCTGGTCCGCTGGTTGCCATGCATACGCCTGCTCTTCCGCTGGCTCGTGCGTAGCCTTCGGCTTCGTGGGCTGCACACTGCTCATGTCGCGCGAGTATGTGGCGTATCTTTTTGTTGCCGCATAATGCATCGTATACTGGCAGGATTGCGCCGCCTAAGATGCCGAATATAACTTCAACGTTTTCTCGTTCAAGGGATTCTAAGAGTGCTTGTGCACCAGACATTTTAGTCATTTTAGATTGTTCTCCTATGGTTTATTGGATCAACTATACTCTCGTCTAGAAAAGTTGTTTGCGAGGTTTTTTCCGTGGCTTGTTTAGAGGGTAACCTGGGTGAATTAGAGAAGTTGTACCCGACGATCCCGGCTATTGAGGTGACGATCCCTCATGTTCTTGCCTCTTGAAACTCCACGTTCTTTAAAAGTACGTTGTTGTGACAATAAAAAGTTTACGGTGTCTAACTAAATTATTTACAGCAACCTGTGAAAAAGTAACATGCCAAGTGACAAGTCTATAGGGGATTCCTACTGGCAAGAACTAGTTATTATAAAAACTATGGAAAACCCCCATGAATAGAACTAAAAAAAGAGTTTACACAATAAATTTTTTGGGGGGCAAAAAGGGTTTGTTAAGCAGATTTAGCCGTGCGCTAACATTGGGTGGCTTAAAAACAGGGGTTGAAGCCTTCTCCTTTGTTAGCTGCCAGACCCGCCCAACTTGGCTCTTAGTTAATTCGTCCTTACAACCGGCGATGTTGTCACAGAGTGAAACAACAACCGCTAAGTTCTAGACCGATTTACCTTGTTTCTAGCGAATTGTTTTTCATTGTTTTAACCGCAAAGTGTATATTTCCCACCGTGGGATTAAATCTTGTGGGAAAATGACTGAGCAAGAAGTATTCATTGACGACAAAGGCCGAATCCTAATACCCAAGAAAGCAAGAGAGAAAATCGGTTTGCTAACAGGCGGAAAAGCCCGACTTAAAGTAGAAAAAGAAAAACTCATAATCATGCCCCCAATCTCACCCGAAGATTTCATCCAAGAAATGGAAGGTTGCATCAAAGAAGGCACCTCAACGATTAACCCGTTGGATCTCAAAAAAATCTGGGAACCAAAAACACAGCTGTCCAAAAAATGATTTTCATCGACTCAAACATCTGGTGCTATTATTTTGACAAGCGCCTCCCAGAACACCAACTTGTCCGAGAAACAATCAGGAAAATTCTTCTATCTTCCGAAGAACTTGCATCCAACACTATAGTTGTTATGGAAATCGCCCATTATCTAGTCCGACATTTCGCAGAAGAGGATGCGAGGAAAAAAATCGAGCACTTTGTTAATTTGCGTAACATGAAGATTTTAGACCTTGACACTAAACTGATGGCTGAAAGCCTTGATTGTCTCTTAGATTATGGGTACAGTGACGGCTTGGGTGGGCGGGATGCAACCATAATTGCAGTCATGAACTCGCAGGACATTAAAACGCTGCTATCGCATGATGACGCGTTTAAGAGGCTGGCGGAGAGAATGACCTTCAAAGTTATTGATCCAGTAACTACCATTTAAAAAAAGAATAGAAAAGAGAGCGTAATAATCTTTCCAATATAGAGCTAAGTGCCTATAAATAGATGGGGGATAGGTCGCCGTGAGAGAGCTATCCTTTTTTCAAGTTAGCCTTAAGCCCTTTATATAAGGGGGGTATAGATTTTTTTTGCGCTAGAGTTAAGCTAGTTCTTTTGTTGCAGCCAACTGGACAAGTAGACTTGGTTTGTATTTCCCGTCTTTTCCAGCGAGACAATTCCTCTGTCGGCTAAGCGTGCGATGATTCTGTGGGTTTGAAGTCGGCTTAGTCCTGTTTCGTTTCGGATGTATTTTTGGAGGTATTTGCCTTCATGTGCATTTAGGACCTCTATGATTTTGCGTTCGTCTTCTGTGAGGGTTTTGGCAACGGATTCGTAAGCGGTTGTGCCGTTTGCGGCTGGCTGAGTTGCTGCAATGTTTTGTGTAGTTTGAATAACTCCCACAGTTCCTACGCGAATTTGTGGATATAATAAATAGCAGCCTAAACCCACAATTCCAACAATGGTTACTCCGATAAGGACGGCGAACAAGACGCCAAAATACGGCAGAAAAGAGCTTGTTGTGGTTGTTGGTGTTCCGGTTTGTCCCATCATGCCGCCCATTCCGCCACTGCTGCTTGAACCTCCAAACATTTGGCTCATCCAATTGGCTGAGTTTTGGGTTTGAGAGAAAATGGCGAAGCCTATGGCTGTTGAGGCTATGAGGGCTGCTATGGAAGCGATTAGTATGGTTAGAAACATGTTAACTCTTTTCATGTTATATCTAAATTAGACTTATCTGCGGTGGATTTAAGGATTTATCCATCCAAACCACCTTTCAAACATCAAAAAACCGTCAGAAACCGTTTCACCAAACCGTTTCAAACCCGTATCAGCCAACCCTCAAACCACGCCAACCCCAATAGGTTGTTGAGGTGAAAAAGAATGACCAAGACAAAAACCATCCTCTTCCTCATAGCAGTTTCACTGGTAGTTATGGCAATCAGTTGGAGTAACCTATGCCCAATACGTTAACGCACAAAACCAAAACAGCGCCTACAGCCAAACACCCGCCCAAGCATACAACGGCAACTACGGGTACTTACCGCCCAGCAACGGCTACTCCCAAATTCCACAGCAAGGAGCCTACCCCTACAGAATGGGCATGGGTATGGGAATGATGTATGGACGCAACTGGTAACCCAGCAGCGCCCACCAACTTCCCCTTCTTCCAACCTTATTCTAAAAGAACAGGACTATAACGCGACAATATGCCCTTGGAAACCTTGGATTTTCTCGGCTTCCACGTAGCCAACCGCTCCTTAAGCTCCTGCTCCGACAACTCCACCTTCAACACCCTGTTGGGAATGTCCACGGTTATAATGTCGCCATTTCTGAGGGCAGCAATTGGTCCGCCGTCAAAAGCTTCGGGAGCAACATGTCCGATGCAGGGTCCACGGGTTGCACCAGAAAACCGTCCATCAGTAACCAAAGCAACACTCTCACTTAATCCCATACCTGCTATGGTGGCTGTGGGCATAAGCATTTCAGGCATCCCCGGTCCACCCTTTGGGCCTTCATAGCGGATAACCACGACATCGCCTGCTTTGACTTCTCGGCGTTTCATGGCTTCTGAAGCTTCTTTTTCTGAATCGTAGACTTTGGCTGGTCCCTGATGCTTGAGCATCTTGGGTGAAACCGCTGCCATCTTGACCACTGCGCCTTTAGGAGCCAAGTTGCCTTTGAGGATGGCTATTCCGCCTTCCTTGTGCACAGGGTTGCTTAATGGACGAATTACTTCGGCGTTTATCACTTTGGCTTCTGCAACGTTTTCGCCAACAGTTTTACCTGTAACAGTTAAGGCGTCAAAATTAACGAATGGTTTGAGCTCTTTGATGAGTGCGGGTAAGCCGCCTGAGTTGCCAAGGTCTTCCATGTCGTAGGGTCCGCTTGGAACCATACTGCACAGGTGCGGGATTTTTTTGCCTGCATCGTTGAATGTTGAGAGTTGCAGTTTCACTCCTGCTTCCTGCGCAATTGCCGAGACATGCAGGACGGTGTTTGTGGAGCCTCCAAGCGCCATATCCACTGCGATGGCGTTTTCGAAGGCTTTTTGGGTCATGATTTGTGAGGGTTTGAGGTCTTTTTGGGTGAGTTCGACGATTTTTTCGCCTGTTTTCTTGGCGATTCTCTGTTTTAGTGCTCCATTAGCTAACGCTGTTGCGCAGTAGGGCAGTGACATGCCTAACGCTTCAGTGACGCATGCCATAGTGTTTGCTGTAAACATGCCGTTGCAGGAACCGCAGCCAGGACAAGCCACATTCTCAAGTGCCAATGATTCTTTTTCGGTCATTTTGCCCGCGAACACTTTGCCCACGGCTTCGAAAACGTTGTTGACGCCGACTTTTTGTCCTTCAAGAATGCCTGAAGCCATCGGTCCACCAGTAACAGAAATCGCTGGAACATCAAGTCTTGCCGCAGCCATAAGCATTCCCGGCGTAACTTTGTCACAGTTAGAAATCATAACTAACCCGTCTAAGCGGTGAGCTTGCATCATAATTTCCACGGAGTCAGCGATTAATTCGCGGCTGGGCAGCGAATACCTCATGCCTTCATGCCCCATTGCGATGCCGTCACATACGGCTATGGTGTTGAATTCAAACGGTGTTCCGCCAGCTTCCAATATGCCTTCTTTCACGGCTTCTCCTAGTTCTCTTAGGTGGATGTGTCCTGGAACGATGGATGTGTAACTGTTTGCTATGCCGATGAATGGTTTAGCTAAATCTTGATCTGTTAAACCTAAACTTTTTAGCAGGGCTCGATGTGGTGCCCTCTCAGCTCCAATTTTAATTTCGTCACTGCGCATCACAAACAACCTCTTTACAATCTGGGAATATTTGGTTGGCGTTGCTGTTAAGTTTTTTTGCCCCATGACCACTTTTTGTTAGTAGTTGTGCAAAAAATATCCCTATACACAACAACAACCAACAGCTTGAGTTTTGGCGCCTGAATTGGGATTGGTTGGCGTTTGCGTTTGCTGATTGGTTGTGGCGGTTTTTGCAAGCAGTTACAGGTTGCGCTGGGAAGCCAAGGACAGACGTGCGATTTTTTCTCTAACCCCCCTTATTTATAGCCTCAACAAATGCTGAAGCTAAGTGGTTAAGGACAAGCATGCATTGAGGCAAACACGTGGGGTGCGGGCAGTTGCGGGGCAGCAGCTGCATTTTCCAGTCAACTGTTTTGGGGAAAAAGTTAAGAAACCCACATATCCAATATACCATACAAGGTGAATAGCACACTATGACTACAATGTTAACCACCGAAGAAAAAGAACTTCTAACAAGAGCCGCAAACCTCATGGAAGAACTACTAGAAACCATCGAAGTCTCACAGGACAAAACCACCGCCAAAGAACTCAAACGGGCACTCCAAGAAGTCCAAGACGGCAAAGCACAACCCATAGAAGAACTCATAAGAGAGTTAGGCCTTGAAAAAGACATACCAACTTAGCACAGCCCCAACCTTCAGCTGCTTATTTGGTCCAGAATTTTTTTGAATTGAGGCTTAAGTCTCGGCAGAACCGTCTTTGCCGTTCCCCAAAGAAGCTCTTTATCCGTGCTAAAGTATTCATGGGTGAAGTTTGTTCTTAAACCAGACAAGTCATCATAGGGAATATGGTAAGTGTAGAAAAGGTTTTTGATTTGTCTATGTTTGGCAAGTACTCGGACGGCTTCACCGATGTTTCTTATGAGGTCATCAACCGCGTAGATTCTCACTTCATCTTTAAAGAACTCTTCGCGTGTCAATCCTTTAGTAAATGCCTCTATTTTTTCAATGTAGAAAACAATTTCTGACAAGTAAAGCTGAGGGCTCCGTTCTAAATGGTCAGTCATACTGGAATCGCTTCGCTTAGAACATGGTCCCGAATGATTGGGTTCAAATACTTTTTAGAAACCACATCAACCTTAACATGGAGTTTCCTGCGCAGGTACCTCCTCAAAGCCACAGCCAAAAGCAAATCAGCCCCTTCACCATAAGTCACCAGAATGTCAACATCACTCTTCTCCGTCTGCTCTCCCCTTGCGTAAGAGCCGAAAATGTCGATGGTCTCCACTTTAAACCGCCTCAGAAGATACGGCTTCAACGCTTCCAACTGACCCTTAACTTCATCAAGCGACCTCTGCAAACCCAAAACTCCAATCCGTTTTGCTCTTAGTAATTTCTTAAACCGTTAATACTCATTAACTTTATGCAAAAAAACCCCAGCCACCCCTATAAACAATCCCACCAAACAAAAAAAAAAAACAAACACAACCAAAATCCTAAAATCAACTTACAAATAAAAAGTTTAGTGACTTGATGGGCAAGACATTTTCCACCGTGTAAGGGCGACTGTAAGTGGTTTGCAAAATAAACACGAAAATGCTAATTTACTGAATATTTGCAAGGATTAGTATCCGAGCGCTGATTTGATTAAGAGTATTAACCCAACGATTGCAGTTATGCCATATACAAGATTGAGCGACTTCTTCCAGTTTTTGTTTAATCGCTTGCTTCCACTGAGGAAGTCATAATGGAAACCAAAATCATTTTGCGCTACCTTGAATTTCTCAAAGGCTTCCTCCTTTTGCGCCTTCTCCAATTGCTCCATAATCAATCTATTTTTAGTACAGGTTGGCAGTCTTTTTTCCATTATAATGCCACGCAATTGCTCAAGCCATTCAATCGCTTTCTTACGCTGATTAGTATCGCCACTCAGTGCAGCTAGACTTAGAATGTTGAATACTTCATAGAAGTTTTTGCTAAAGTTCTTGGAAGTACCCATTACGAGCGAAAATCTGTCTTCCAAATAGTTGACGATTCGGTTTAAGCAGTAACTCCATACCTCGCCTGAGTACACTTTTCTACGTTTGCTGGAGTTTTCAAATGCAATTGTCTCGTACTCTTGAATCGCAAGGAGGCTTAAGTCAGCTTGAGTGCTTCTATTCCATGAGTCAATATCAACATAACTTAAGAGTTCAAGCATCGCAAAAGCAAAAAGCAAAGAAGGAAAAATCGCTCCAAAAGTCGTCAATGTTTCATTTTGGATTATTCCTGATTGTACGACCGCACTCCAAGCTATTCCCCACCCAAACAAAAGGACAACTGAGAAAAGAAAGAAATTTCTGTGCATTGAGTAGGTTTTAAGCACATTGTATTTGGCTGAGCCGCTTAAGCTCTTCAATTTAGGGATAACACGATGGGCGTTATACACAAACAAGCCCATATAAGAAAAAACCACAATCAAAGCAAAAATACCGTATGTAGACCGAATATTCTCAGCATTAATCGGGTAGGCGTATATTGCGTATGCTGAAAAGAAAAAAGCGACTGAAAGAAGCCAAACACCGAAAAAGGTAATACGGTCTAAGTTACGGGCTATGGTTTCATTAAGAGGTTTGCGTGTTATAGCCAACTTGTTTCATCAGACTATCTTGGCGGCAGCCCATATTAATAATTTTCAGTCAACATACCGCTCGCTCCATTCTTCATAGACGTGCTCGGCTATTCTACGCTCATATGTGAATATAGTATTCGGATGTTAGCATCGTTAGGGTACAGTATAGATAACAAGTGGTAGATTGCTAACTCAACGTCTTGGACATATTGGTTGGCTTGCTGTAGGGTAATAGTTTGCTCAACGGGGCGATGTATCAATTTATTTCTTATTGTATTGCCTTTATCAAGCGCATCCAGCTTTGGCGATTTCTCTCCAGTTAGTTCTTGCAAGACTGAGCCATAAAGAACCCCTAAAGGTGGTGATGGCATTTGTAATAAAAGCGCTGTGATGCTCGGCTCTTTGCTTTTGTTTATCATAAATTCTTTTATCGCAAGCTCGGCAGCTATCGTAGCATCAAGCCATTTGTATCGGGGATTATACTCTCGTTTAGCTCTGTGAAGATGGCGCAGAGCAAAAAATGGTTCAAAGTTACTGTTGATGTAATTTTGAATTATTTTTTCGGTATCGTCGTTAAGCCATCGTGAGTTTGAGGCTATGAGAATACCAATCCAATGTTCAGGGAAGGGTTTCCAAGTAGTTTTATCGGTTGACCAGTAAATACCTTTCACCGAAAAAAGGGACTCGTCTATTCGTTCTTGTTCAAGACAATATTTGATTAGTTTAAGCACTCTTCTGGTTGAGTGTGAAAGCTCTGAGGGTATCTTTGAAAGCTCGCTTTCCATCTTCTTATCTAACTTACTATCGTTGATAAGGGCAGCAATCAGGTTATCAGAAAATTCACAGGCAAGATAGCTTTCAATAATTTTCTTGTTCGGGTCTATCAATACTTCAACAGTAGCATTATCGCTAATGGGTACCTGAAAAGAATACTTGCTTTCAGTTGATTTTGAATCAATTGTTCCTAAAAGAGTATAGCAACCTTTCGTATAGACGAGCACCACTGACCCCCTCAACACTTTATTCCAAAGAAACGCTAATATGGCTTTCTTGACCTAACGCAAAAAAAACCAAAAAACCGATCGGGCTTATTTTTTGTTTAGTGGGGGGTCTTTGATGGTTAGGTTGGTGCTCAAAAAATGGCAGTTAGCTTATCGCAGTCAATATCCTTATTTGTTAAATACCGTTAAATAAATCTGAATAGATAAGTGGGGATTGAGAATTATGGCAGAGGAATGGCTAATCGGTTTTGAGAAACCTACAGCTGAAGATGTCCAAGCCATAGAAGAATATGAAGCGGCAAAGAAACAAAAAAAGTTGTCCCTTGAGCCTTTGAGTGAATTAACCAAAGGAAACTAGTTTTTGTCGTATTAGAGTTGGAAAGCTTATCAGGATACGATTTGTGCGTTCAGCAAATCGAACAATGATTGTTTACTCGATTTCTACACGTGAAAAAGCATACGAGTAAAGTTTTCAATGCAGAACATTATTTATGAGACATCAGCCTACTAGCAGACAATCGGCAGGTTTAATCTGAAGGGTAATCGCATTGATAGATACTGATAGCCTCACCAAAAAGTTCGGGGACTTAACAGCGGTGGACAACCTCACCCTGCACGTGGACGACGGCGAAGTTTTCGGTTTCCTCGGACCCAACGGCGCAGGAAAAACCACCACTATCCGAATGCTATGTTGCCTAATATCAAAGACTAGTGGAAGCGCCAGAATAGGCGGATATGACATAGGCAACAAGGAAGATTCTTTGAAAATCCGCAAAATCATCGGTTTAGTTCCTGATAATGTTGGGTTATCTGAACATCTGACTGCTTATGACAACTTGGACTTTTACGGAAAAATATACGACTGCTCGGATGCTCAAAGGAAAGAGAACAATAAGCGTTTTCTTGAGATGCTGGGGCTTTGGGATAAGAGAAACGTTTTGGCAGGGACCTTTTCTAAGGGCATGAAACAAAAACTCGCCATAGCCCGCGCCCTAATTCATGACCCGCAAGTCCTTTTCATGGACGAGCCTACTGCAAATCTGGATCCTGAGGCCGCGAAAACAGTCCGAGATTTCATTCTTCAACTAAAAAAAGAGAAGAAGACAATCTTCCTAAACACTCACAACCTCGACGAGGCGCAGAGAATCTGCGACAGGGTAGCAATAATGAATACGAGTCTTAGGGCAATCGGTACTCCGCAGGAACTTGAAAGGTCCGTTAGCGGCAGGAAGACAGTTATCGGATTGGAACAGCAAGTGAACGATGCGGTTTTGGGGGCATTGAAAAAACTGGCGCTCAAAAACCTGTCCACCGGCGGTGACACGATAACATTTGATGTGGAAGACCCAGACAAGGAGAATTCGCCTGTTGTAGAGGCTATAGTGCTGTCGGGCGGTCATGTCCGATCAATCAATGTGGTTGGCTCAACTTTGGAAGATACCTATCTAAAACTTGTGAGGAAACAAATATGAGACTCTCGAAGGCGTGGATTGTGGCAGCTAGGGACTTCAAGATATTTAGGCGGGTAAAAAATGTCTGGTATTCAATCATCGTCTTTCCCGTTATTATCTCGGTTTTGTTTCCGGCGATACTGGAGTATACAGCAATAAGGGGGAGCCACGGACTCGCAGCGTCGGGTGTGCTTCCAAATTTGCTTAACTCTTTTTCCTTCTTTTTAGTTATAGGAGCAGCGTACGTTCCCTTAGGGATTGCCTCATACAGTATAGTTGGGGAGAAAGTGGAGAAAAGTCTGGAACCGCTTCTAGCCACGCCCCTTACTGATGGAGAAATTTTGCTTGGAAAAGCCATTTCCGCAGTCATTCCAACTTTAGTGGCAATGTATGCGGCTGCAGCAGTCTTCATGGTGGGAATTGACACAGTGACTTTTCCAACGTTAGGCGACTATTATTTCCCAAACCCAACCATCGCCACTTTGCTGTTAGTTTTGATGCCGGTCGCCATTGTTATGAGTGTTCTGTTCAGCGTCATTGTTTCATCGCGAGTTAATGATGTGCGCAGCGCTAACAGTTTTGGAATTTTTATACTCTTTCCCCTACTGGGCATATACCTTGCCAGCGAGACAGGCATCATAAGCCTTGACGTAAACGGCCTGCTAATAATTTCGGGCATTCTCTTAGCGGTTGATGTGGCGCTTTTCTTTGTCAGCACAGCCACTTTCCGAAGGGAGGAAATACTAACAAAGTGGAAGTAACGAGTTGGAAGCGAAGAGGGCGGAGGTGGAACATTGGACTGGAGTAAATACTACCAAACCAACAAGGGGAGACTCCTCGGAATTGGAGGAATACTAATTGTGGTAGGTCTTTTTCTCTACTTTGGGAGAGGAAATGACACCGCGCTCATCTTACCCGTCGTTGGAATAGTACTGTTCATCGCCGGCATCGTTTACAAGCCCAAAACGAAGCAGCAAACACCCGCCAACCTTGCATAGCTTAAAACTTTAACATATGAAGATTCTTTGCCCCAAAGCAAGTAGAAGGCTATTCAATGGACAAAGCAAACAATAAGGTAAAGGAGGGTGGGTTAATGGGGTTTTACACAAAAAAACGCATAGCCATCGTAATCGTCGTAATAATTGTTGTAACGGCAACAATAGCTCTCCTCAAATACTTCCTCTGAGAAGCTGTTTAACAGCCCAAACCTGGCAGGTTGAGGTACACAGTGAACCCTGTCACCATAAATTTTATATTCCCGCAACGCGCCTTGAAAATGAATGTGATTTAAATGGGGTATTGCTTTATTCAACCGCTTCCCTAAACAAGTAAGATTTTTAGACACCACCCTGCGTGATGGTGAACAAACACCCGGCGTATCACTTGTACCTGAAAACAAACTGCGCATAGCCCAGCGGCTAGACGAGCTCGGCGTAGACGTTATTGAAGCTGGGTTCGCCGCGGTTTCTGAAGGTGAAATGGAGTCTGTGAGCCTCATCGCCAAACAGGGTTTGAGGGCGCAGATTTTCAGTGCTGCACGAGGCACAAAGGGCGACATCGACGCCGTCTTAAAGAGCGGTGCATCCGGCATAGCCATGATTATTCCAACCTCTGATTTACACATAGAGTGCAAACTCCACAAGACACGCGAGCAAATCCTAAAAACAACCCAAGACCTCGTCGGATACGCTAAAGACCACGGCTTAACCGTTGAGCTTTTGGCTGAAGACGCAACCCGCTCAGACTTCACTTATTTAACCAAAGTCTTCCTAACCGCCATAGATGCAGGAGTTGACAGAGTCGTTCCATGCGACACCGTGGGAATCTTGACGCCTGAGCGCTCAGCAGAGTTCTTCACAAACCTGCGAAAAAACATCAAGGTTCCAATAGCTGTGCACTGCCACAACGACTTCGGCATGGCAGTTGCCAACACCGTTGCAGCTTTAGGCTCAGGCGCTGACGAAGTCCATGCGACGATTAACGGTTTGGGTGAACGTGCAGGGAACGCTGCGCTAGAAGAAATAGTGATTACGTTGCGGTCGCTCTATAAGCTGGACTTAGGCATAAAAACCGAGTTGCTTTATGGAACCTCGCAGTTGGTTTCACGGTTAACGGGCGTTCACGTGCAGCCCAACAAGGCAATAGTTGGAGAAAACGCTTTCACTCACGAATCAGGCATCCACACGCAGGGCATGCTTGCTAACCCGTTGACTTATGAGCCGATTGCTCCTGAACTGGTCGGCTGCACTCGCAGGATTTCGCCGGGGAAACATTCGGGTTCGCATGCTATACGTGCAGATTTGGAAAATATGGGTCTTAAGCCCAGTGAGGAACAGTTTAAGGAGATTTTCCAGCGCATAAAAGAACTCGGCGACAAAGGCAAAACTGTCATGGATGCTGATGTCTTGGCTATCGCGGAGACCGTTATGGGTTTGGGCGGAGTTAAACCTATCCAGCTTGAAGAAATGACATTCGTTGGCGGCAACAAAGTCACAGCAACCGCTTCAGTTCGGTTAAGGTTAAATGGCAAGGATGTTTGGGGCACGGCAGTCGGAGTTGGACCAGTCGACGCAGCCATAAACGCCGTCAAAGATGCAATCGCGGAAACTGAACCCATCACGCTGGAGCAGTACAATGTTAAAGCCATTACTGGCGGAACAGACGCCATGGTTGAAGTGGTCGTGCACATGCGTAAAGGCAACCGAACCGTCACAGCCATGGGTGTCCGAGAAGACATCGTTAAAGCAAGTATGGAAGCTGTCATAAGCGGCATGAACGTGTTGACAACCGACTACAACGGCAAAAACCAGAAACACTAACTGCTCTTTGAGGCTATAGCCTTTTTTTGCTCTCCCATCAGGGCTGGTTGTGGTAGTAGCGTAACTACTGCAAACACTTTTACCGCAAAACCCGTTGATTTTCATAAGCAACCTGCCACTAATCAGGCGAGTTTTCGTTTCCCCAAAAAAACAGGAATATAGGTTCAGGTGTGTTTGATTGTTAGTTGAAGGAATCAGAATGAAGGCTCAGCACATACCTAAAAGACGCCTCACTGCAGCATGGAAAACGTTAAGCCGCAAGCCAATGCCAAAAGTTAAAGCGCTAAAGCTAAGCGACGACGATTTCAACCATGTCCTACAGCACCGCCACTGCATAGAGGATGATTTTCGGGAGATTGAGGAGTGGGGCAGGGTTCTTTCAACTAAGGGCACGGATGCTTGCGTGTTTAATGGTGATGAAACTGACGACTCCGATTACATCATTTTGGTGAGGGAAAACCCCTACCACAGTTTGGACGAAATTATCGTTCATGAGTTAATGCATATTGCCCGAGGAGACCTCTAAGCTACAACTTTGCAACGGCCTCTGCAAACAATCTTAACCCATCCATGCTTGGCAAGTCAGCGAAGAACAACATAAAATAGGTCACGCCCAAATCCACGTAAACCTGCAAACGCTCAAGGCACTCATCAGGAGTCCCAACCAAGCTAACATTTTTGAAGTCTTCCAATGAGGTATTTGCGGGTTTTAATTTTGAAATTTTTTCGTTCAGTTCCCTTTGGTTTTGAGCAATCAGCACCTGCCCTCCTGGCCAGCATGACTTCTCGATTTCGCCAAAGTCTCTGCCGACGGTTAGGCAATGTTTCTCTAAAACCTCAAGCTTACGCTTATACAAGTCAAGTGATGGCAAAAATCCCCAATCAAACCTGTCCGCGTACTTTGCGGTAACTTTTAGCGTGTGTTTTTCTCCGCTGCCGCCGACCGTTATGGGTGGATGAGGTTTCTGCAGGGGCTTGGGTTCGCAGACGGCATCTTTGAGTGTGTAGTGTTTTCCTTGGTAGGTTGTTTTTTCTTGTGTCCACAGCCGCGTTATCGCTTCCGAAGCTTCACCCAACTGCTCTATCCTAACGCTTAGCTTGGGAAAACCAAATCCGTATGCGGTATGCTCAGCTTCTTGGACACCTGCGCCGATGCCGAACTCTAACCTGCCATTCGACAGGACGTCGAGGGTGGCGGCGGCTTTAGCGAGTAGGGCTGGGTTTCGGTGTTGGTTGCAGGAAACCATGGTTCCCAGCCTTATCCTGCTGGTTAAGGAAGACAGCGCGGAGAGGGTTGTCCAACATTCGAGGATTGACCAGTTATTGTACATTAAATGGTCATCCAGCCAAACTGCGTCGTAACCTAAGCGTTCGCATTCTAAAACGATGTTTTTCAAGATTTCAAAATGCTCGGCTGGCGTTTTGGTTTGGAATGCGTAGAATGGAAGGAATACCCCGAATTTGTATTTGCCCAAGCAATACCTCCGACCAAGAGCCAAAACTATTTACAGTTAGGTTGTTGGCGCTATTAGGCTTTAGGTTTGTTTTCCGTTTGTTTACGGATTTCCCTGCCCCTGCTAAACGAAAGTATGCCTGCAATCACAAGGATGATTATGGATGCATAGAACGCGTTATGTATTCCAAACAAGAAGTCTTGACTAACACCGCCAGTCAGGTTAGTTGTTCCAATGAAGACTTCAAACGCTATTTGCCGCGGAATTGAGGCTGCCGCAACCGATATAGCCAAAACGTAACTGCCGACTAACCCGATGTTCTGCACGGTTCTTAGCAAGCCTGAGATGCTGCCAAATGAACCTGTACGCGCGTTCGCCATTACTGCGCTGTTGTTGGCTGGGAAAAACATGGAGGTTCCTAAGCCTGAGATGGCTGAAGCGATTAGAACTATGTAGAGCGGCGAAGTTGTACTCATCGTGAGGTAAACTACTATTGCAAGTGCTAAGAAGAATACGCCGAGGGTGGCGATTTCTCTTGAACCATACTTGTCGGAGAGTCTGCCCATGATTGGGCCAAGAAAACTACCTGCCACGTAACCTGGTACCAACAGCAACGACGCATCCAGCGGTGAGAGCCCCCTTATGCCCTGCAAATACATAATAACCAAAAACACCACGCTGAAGTAGCCGACGCTGAGGAAAAACGCTGAAAAGATGGCGTTCCGCAGAATCCTGTTCTTGAAGGCTTCAAAGTCAATCATGGGATTTTCCAGTCGCCTATCATACAAAATAAAGATTGGTATCAGCACTGCTCCAATTATTGCTAAAGCAATATTTAGCACGCTTATTCCCTGTGACGCAAAATTCACCAGTCCCAAGGAGAGTAACACTAGCGCTGCGCCAAGCAGTCCCGCTCCTGCAAGGTCCACTTTGGCAGGTGTCCGCTCGACGTCTTTGAGGTACTTCAAACCGAAAATTACGGCGATTATGCCAATTGGGATGTTGATGAAGAAGATGTATTGCCAACTGATGAACGTGGTGATTACTCCGCCCAAAAGTATGCCAAGCATTGCTCCGCTTGTAAAGCCGAGTGAATTGTAGCCGTAAGCTTTGCCGCGTTTTTCTCGAGGGAAATAATCGGCGATTATGGCTCCGCTGGTGGCTTGCATGATCGCTCCACCCACCGCTTGGACTCCCCTAAACGCTATCAGTGGAAGGATATGGGGTGAAAAACCGCACAGTGCTGAGCCGACTGTGAAGATTACGAAGCCTAAATTGAATATTCTGCTGCGCCCATAGATGTCGCCGATTCTGCCCATCTGCGTAGTCGCAACCGCAAGAATCAACAAGTAAGCAAGAATAATCCACAGCGACGTCGCCAAATCCGAGTGCAGGCTGTCGTTTATGACTGGAAAAGCCAACAAGACGATAGTGCTGTCCAGCGCTCCCATCATGGTTCCAAGCATAACTATAGCTAACACTATGTTGCTGTGTTTTGGGGAAAAGGAAGCTGGTTTGCTGGATGCTGGCGGTTGGCTCATCAAGTTGCCTTCTTCTTGGGGCGATTCTAAAATAGTAATCTTTCTTGACTATAAAAACGAATTTTATAAACTTGCAGGCAACAGAAAAGTGAAGACTTTTTTAAAAGCCGCCTTTAACCCAAACTCTCGCCGTCTCATAGCAGAAAGCAACAGCGCAAACCAAGGTGCCGACGGTCGCAAAGAAGTAGAAACTGGTTATAACCGATGGTCTCAGCAAAGTTAATTCTAATACCAACAACAAAACCGCGAAGATAGCGTAGAACAGAAACCTTGGGATGAGGAAGCGGCTGACTTTAATGCAGTCTTCCAAAACCACTTTGTTGATGACATAGTTGCCGCTCTCTTTCTTTAGCAGTCCCGCGTCCTCAAGTTTGGCAAGGTGGTAAGCCGCTAATGAGGGCGAGCTCAGGTTGAGGGCTCTTTGGATTTCTCGGGTTCCCACGGGCTTTCCGCTTTTGAGTAGCAAACGGTAGACTTCAAGAGTTGACCCTCTAAGCACATCATCGGTTTTGTCGGAGCCCAAGTTAGCCACTGCCCTCTCCAATATTTGGATGGTTAATTTAAGGGCATCCATGTTCAAAACATTTGAACAGCGCCTTTTAGGTCCTCAAGTGTGTTCTAAAGTGTAGAAATAAGTAACCAGCTGCCGTTGATTTTATCAACGCAATTTAGGAGACAAGACTGTGGCTGAACAAAAATCAAAATCCCGAACTCTTGTAGTTGCCTGCGTTTTATGTGCCATAGTTATTGTTGCAAGTTTAGTGGCTTACGGTGGAATCATTGTATCTGGAAACAATTCAGCAGAAGATACCTATCACAAGCTTTTCGGCTCCACTCCCATTGTCGGGGGCAACTACTCCTTCTCTCCCCCTGTCTCGATGTATCGGGCACTTAACATCGCCTTGAAAAGCGATAGCTGGAACGCAAGCAGTCTCGAAAACATGACTATGTATGTTTCGCTCAACTATGACGTATTTTACACAAATGTTACTGCGCTATATCAGATTGCAGCCAAAGAAAACCTCACATTAAACGGTCACCCTACAGATTTCAACCAGACTGTAAGTGGCTCCGAATTGATACACGAGGTAACAGCTCCTGTGAATGATTACCAACCACAAATCTACAACGGAGTTTCCTTACGCTACATCTGGACAATAGCAATTCAAAAGAGTTCAGGAATTTGCATACCTCCATGGAGCTATTACTTAGTTGATGCAGCATCAGGTGAACTGGTGCCAACGGGAATCCTCTTTTAAACATGTGAAGTGAAGGCTATGAGTGAACAAAAAAACAAACTAATAATCGTCATAACGATTGCAATAGTATCCGTTCTCCTACTTGGCGGAGTAAGCTTCACCTTTTTTCCCTCACAAACAAAACCAACATCAACGCCTCAACTCACAATTTCTGCAAACTCGATAGATCAGGCGTTCGTGCCAACTGCAAATTCATCATTTCAAATAGTCGGCGACCACTCCATTAACTCATCACTTTCGTCTTCTAATGTTAGTTCCGTTGGTGGATTGGCTTATTGGGTAACGCCTAGTACTAATCCACACATTCTGTGGGTAGCCACCACTATTACACCTGTTGACTACGTAATTATTGGGAATGATGAGAGCGTAAACTCTACCGCGCCGATTAAACGAAGTGGCAATGTCTATACTCTTACTGGAGATATTATTAATCAAACTATCTTGGTCCAACGTAATAATGTTGTAATTGACGGCGCAGGTCATTCTCTTGTAGGCTATAATAGAGACTACTCTTATGCCCTTGAAAACATACATCTTGAGAACCTAACCGGCGTTACAGTCAAAAATCTGAATGTTAGTTCATCTTGGCAAGGTATATGGATACAAAACTGCACAGGCATAACTATTCAAAACTGCACTCTTTCAAAAATCAATACTGGCGTTGATGCCGTCTCCTCAAGCAAATGTAAAATTGTCGGAAACAGCTTTGTAAACCTAACCACAGCAATATCTTTTACTCCATTGTGGGGGTTCGATGAATCTGCGAATAATGTTGTCTCAGAAAATAATGTTAGCAGCGTAGCGACAGGTATTACATTCTGCAATGCTTACTCAAACAGCGTAACCAATAACATAATCGTCAACGCATATGACTCAATCTACGCCGATATCAACGCGACAGTGGCAAGAAACACCTTGATAGGCGGAATAGACGGCATAAGTGTAAACTCCAACTCCCAAATCTACGATAACACAGTATCAAACTTTTCGGAGTCAGGTATACTGCTCAGCGGAGTTAACAGCCTCATTTTTGGAAATACGGTTCAAAACTGTTTCAGCGCAGTCGCAATGATTGGGTCAAGTGATGGTTACCCGTTTGGCAACAACACGATGTGGCATAACAATTTCGTAAACAACACCCAGCCCCTAAGTCTATACACTAATTCTTCACTCTCCCTAAACCAATGGGATAACCGCGGAGCAGGCAATTATTGGAGCAGTTACAACGGAACAGACCTCAACAAAGACGGCATAGGTGATACTCAGTTCCAGATTGGGGCTAATAATACTGACCTATTTCCACTGATGCAGCCATACGTTGCCACAGTGAACTCCTATGACCATGGTGCGGCTCAACTCTTCTTCACGCTGGCAGGGGTAGCTGCTGCTGGGGGCGTGTTTGTTGCTTTGACTTGGGCTTACTTTGGAAAACGAACCATAAAAAAGAAGCTGCCGATTGCTAAGGAACGCATACCTTGACCAGCCAAAGCGTTGGTTGTTGTTGTGTATAGCAACTCCTCTGCCACAACTACTAAACCAAAAGATACATTCTGCATAGTTTGGAAGCCTCAAAATGCATAATGATAAGTTCAAAATTGATGGGATAAGTAATTATAATTCATAAAGCCTATTTTCAAAACAAACCTCTTTAATCGTGGTTCAAAAATGCCGTCGAAACAGCCTTCTACATTCGACCTGATGGATGAAGAAACCAGTGCACAGGTTGATGAAGAAGCAGAAAAGCGGCAGCGGCGAAAGGAACTTTTGGAGCCCACCGGTGTCAAGGAACTCTTCAAAGAAGGCAAAATCAGCATAAACAAGTTCACGTGCGTGGGCGGACAATGCAAACTCTGCATCAAAGCTTGCCCGACTAACGCATTGTACTGGGGTACAGGCAAAATCGGAATAACCGAGGACTTGTGTGTTTACTGCGGTGCTTGCGTGCTAAACTGCATGGTTGACGATTGCATAAAGGTCGAGCGGAAACGGGACGATGGCATGGTGGAGCGGTTTAGCAAGCCAAACGACGTTGTCAAACTTGCGGAGAGACTCAATAGTCGGAAACGTTTTGAGCGAGTGAGAACAAATGCCGCGACGATGCGACGCTTTAAAGAAAAAGATAACGTCAAGCAATATCGGAACTTCCGGCAATTGTACATAGAAAAGGAAAACAAAGTTTAGCGCATTCCTAACTTAGAAAAACAAAATTCAACAGGAATGCTGATAAGCAAAAACATCATTCTTACAAAAACCAGAAGGCACCTGAAATGAGTAAAACTTACAAGATAGCTACGCTTAAAGGCGACGGCATAGGACCCGAAGTCACTGAGGCAACCGTAAAAGTCCTCGAAACAGTCCAAGCGAAATCAAAGTTCAAACTTGACTTTCTATATGGCGAAGCAGGATACCACTGCATAGCTGGGTACGGCACTAATTTGCCGAAAGAAACAATTGAATTAATCAAGCAGACCAACGCGTGTTTGAAGGGTCCAATGACTACGCCTGAAGAGCCAGGTGCCCCAGTAAGCGTAGCCGTAACCCTGCGGCGAATGTTCAACCTTTACGCGAACGTGCGTCCATGCAAGAGTTTTCCAAGCGTTGAATCCCTCAAACCAAATATCGACTTAATTGTGGTGCGGGAGAATACTGAGGGCTTGTATTCTGGCGCAGAATCCCTGCTTGCACCAGGCGTCGGAGTAGCGCTAAGAATAATCACGCGGGAAGCATCGCTGAAAATCGCTGAATTCGCCTTCAAACTTGCCAGCCAACGCCGAAAACACCTGACGTACGTCCACAAAGGCAACATACTACGCATAACCGACGGAATTTTCAAAGATGCAGTCAAAGAAGCCCAACAAAAATTCCCCGACGTTGAGGTCGATGACTTGCACATTGACGCTGCAACCATGCAACTAATCAAAAAACCCGAAGCCTACGACGTGATGGTTACAACGAATCTTTTTGGTGACATCCTCAGCGACGAGGCAGCGCAGGTTACGGGAAGTTTGGGTTTAGCGGCTGGAGCAAACATCGGCGCAACTTATGGCATGTTTGAACCTGTTCACGGGTCAGCACCCAAGTACACGGGTATGAATAGGGTTAACCCAATCGCGACCATAATGGCAGGCGCCATGATGCTTGACTACCTTGGCGAAAAAGCAGCCGCGGCCAAAATCGAAACCGCTGTAATCGCCGTGCTAAAAGAAGGCAAAGTCAGAACAGCAGACTTAGGTGGCTCAGCAACAACAAGCCAAATGGCAGACACAATAGTCGCAAAAGTTAAGCCTTAACCACAGAGGCAACCGTTGCAGTTCGAGTGGTTAACTCCATTTTACCCCCAAACCCCTTCTTCACATAAACATTTTCCAAGCGTAGTTTATCGCCAATTTTTATGTCCTTGAGGGCTTCCGCATGCTCCCTCCACGCAGAAACCCGAACGCTGCCGCTCTCATCCTTTAAGTCAAAAGCTGTGAGCTTGATGGTTTCGCCTTTGGCTGTGGTTACTTCTTTGTTTTCGCGCAAAGCGGAAACGGTGCCTTCGAGGTTAACTATTTGGTCCTCCGATAAACTAGCGATTTTTGTAAACTGCATGGCGGCGGCTTGAACATCAATGAAAGTGTTTGAGTCAACATGAACTTCAACGCCGCCGTTTTGGTTTTCTTTCACCCTTGCGTTAACCAGCAGTAAACGCGCGTTCGCTTTTAGATTGTTTTCCAGTTCTGTTGCCTTTTCGTTCCAAAAAACCACCGTCACCTCGCCCGAATCATCCATCAAAGTTAACCGTGTGACGGTGCCGACGCTTGAGTCACTGCGGATAAAAGTGCTTTCGCCTAAAACCTCTTTTACTGTGCCTGAAAGGTTCACGCAACCAGACGTGGTGTGTAGGGTACCGATTTTTGTGGCAAACTTTTCAATCGACGGGTAATCACCTGCTTTGGCTTGGGGTTCATGTTCAATTTGGCTTTTGTTGCCAAGATGCAGCTCTGTTTTGCCATAACGGTCCTCCCGCGTGTACCCATGCACCAACCTGAACCGCCTGCCCAGCTTTCAACTCGCCCCTCTCAACCAATTCAGCCTTCTCATTCCACAACACCACCCGCAAAACCCCATCATTGTCCGCAATCATTAAAGTGGCAAATTTGCCTGATTTTTCAGCGCCTTGGAAAGTTTTAGCTGGGAAAACGGCGATTAAGCGACCTGCCACCGTAACATCATACAAGCCAGCAAACAAGCGGCTAGTTGACAGGATTCCGCTGTTTTGTATCGTGTTCTGTTGGACTTGAACACCGAATTTAGCTGCAATCAACCGCAACAGCGTTTCGTCGCCGAGCAGTCCACCCGTTCTGGTCCTTTCAGCTTGCAGTTTTTCTAGGATTTGCTCTTGGCTGATTAGCGGATTTTTCTGTAGGATTTCTTGGATTAGGTCTTGGGTGGTCATTTTGCGCCGACACGATAAAGAAGTGCTGGGGCTTTTAATTTTTTGCATTTCTGTAGGCAGTTGTTTATGTTTATTAAAAACGCTGTTTCCTCTTTTAGCTTGGACGCTGTGGGAAATGGTGGATCTCGCGGTTTTTTACGCGCTTGGCTTAGCATTGGTCGTTGTTGGAATCATAGTTATTGTTGCAGCGATTATTCTTGCGTCCATGGGCGGCGCAAAAAAGAGCAAAGTGCATGGTGCGGGCGTGATTATGATTGGACCATTTCCAATAATTTTTGGTACGGATAAGAAGTCGGTTAAGGCTGTTTTGGCGCTGGCTTTAGTGCTCACCATAGTTGTCTTAATTGTAATTGTAGTGAATTACTGGTTGTTGAGGTAATTTGCCGTGTTAAGTGAGGCGGACGCTGAGGAAGAAGGCTTTGGCATTTCGAGTCGGTTGCTTGGTTTTTTGCTTTTAGGAATAACGTTGGTTTTCGTTGGCATTGCGGTTTTAGTGGTGGCTTCTGTGGTTTTCGGTGGCTCAGGAAGTGTGGGTGGCATAATTTTGATTGGTCCAATTCCGATTGTTTTTGGGGCTGGTCCTAATGCTGGATGGCTCATCGCAGCTGGAGTAATTTTTACGGTGATAAGCCTGATTGTGTTTTTAGTTATGAATAAACGAACGAGAAGTTAGTAGTTAAAAAGGGGTTTAGTCGTTTGTTTGCTCTTCTTCATCTTTACCGTAGTAAGCGTACATGAAGATTAGCAGTAGAGCAATGAACACTGAGCCCATCAGGACATATTGAAGGGAAACGAAGTATGCGCCTAGATCCATAGGAGGTTCTCCTTGTATTTACCCTATTGTGTAGCATCTTCATATTTAAGCAGTAGCTTTTTTCCACTCATTCATCAACATATCAAAGCACTCGTCGTTTTCCTCTATCGTCTCAAACCAACCCAAGTTCGCCGCTATTTTCTGCGTTAACAAATGATAGCACATGTGCACCTTTTTGTCTAACACCCGAAAGTAAAAGTCGTCACAAGTGCAGAATTCCGCTTCAGGCATAATCAAATAATCGCGCTCTCTGCCCAACCACTATCCAAACCGTTCTGCCGCTTGGCTTAAAACTGTATTTTTTCACTCGTCCCTCTTTTAGAGCATCCAAAGCCTTAGTGAAGCGTTGTCCAAAAAGCTCATACAGTTCAGTGAGGTTTTCGCCTGATAGTTTGCCTGCTGCTTTGGCTTCTCGACAAATATCGTTTAATGTGTCGATTTCTGAGTTATCATTCATCATTGCATTAGCTACTCTGAAACACTAATGGGTGGGTGGAGTTTTTAGGCTTTTAGCCTATATCGATTGGTTCGCCTTTCGGTTTGTTTGCGGCTTCAGCTTTAGGAAGAACAACTTCTAAAACCCCGTTTTTGTAGCTAGAGTTTGCCTCTTTAACCCTAACTTTAACGGGCAAAGCAACTTCCTTGTAGTACTTGTACTGGGGCGTATCAACCGAAATCTCCAGCGAATCTTCTGTGCCGTGAAGTTTTATGTCAGTTTTTTCTACACCTGGCAACTCCACAACAACGTGAACGTCTTCGTTGGTTTCCACAATATCCACGAGCGGTTCACGTTCCTCCTTAACCTGCGGCGTGCCCTTGAGGCTTTTTTTGATGTTCCCAAACTCTTGAATTTCAGGTTTGCCGTCAGACCCAATCTTCATGCTGTAACCGTAAACGAAGGGTCCAAGTTCCTTAACTGTGCTGCCGTCAGGAAGTTTGCGTTCTTTAACGTATTCTTTGGGGACTTTGTCTGTGAAGTTTTTGAGTTCTTCATCCATCATTTTTTCCATTTCGCGGAACATGTCATCTATGTTGCTAAACGGGTCTTTGGATGGGCTGCGGCGTTTTTTGAACCATTCAGGAGTATCCTCGTTATCTGAAGACATACAATCACCACTTTATGTTGGGTTTTTCAATCCAATAAATTTATTGTTACAAATATCAGGGATTGGATGTTGTTTTTTCTTTAGTAGTTGTGGCAGAAAACCTCCTATACCACAACAACAACCAGCGGTTTGCAGCAAAGATTGCGTTTTGCCATCAAAGCTAGATTTGGGTTGCAGGCTGGTTGTGCAGGCTGCCACAAGCAGCACGGTGGACTGCAATTTTGGACCTAAAAAAGCTCCTGACACCTCCCCTACAAGTTTCTGCATAAAACCCTAATAGGCTCCAAACATGCCCTGAAAGCTCCCTGAAAAACCATTAAACAACCCGCCGCTGGCTATGTTAGCTGTGGACAAACAAAACCTGCTGTGCTCTTTAAAAGTTTAAATGAAAGAAAATAAACTAAAATGGCATCGGCGCAAAAACCGAGAGGCAATGTGCCGGGGTAGCCTCAGCCTGGCTAGGGCGCCAGACTCATAATCTGGAGTTTGCAAGGGGCAAGCGCCTACAACCAGAAGTCGCGGGCTCGAATCCCGCTCCCGGCACCACTAATTTTCCTGAAAACCTTTTAAGTATTTGAGCCTAAAACGCAATAATGAGAACTTGAATAAGACTGACTGAAGGGGCTCTGAAGAGTTGCGTAAAAAAATGGAAATTAAACTTGGCAACGAAATGGTTGCCATAACCAAACATGGAATAACTCGGTACATCTCTGTGTGCCCGCTAAAAGATACCGAAGGATTGATTACCGGACTTGATACAGAGAATTTACGAGATAAATCCGACCGCATTAATTTTTCTTGTAAGAAGCAATGAGCATCATTCGATAAGGTTTTTAGATGTTCACTCATAAGTTAAAGCGATAGTGCCTTGCAATCAAAAAGTAAGCTTTGGTTTAACGCTTGGCCTAGTGAAGTGCCAAAGAGCATAAAGTATCCAGCTATGCCTCTGCATGGACTCTTGCAAAAAACCGCAGAAAAATATCCTGAAAAAACTGCAATAGCATACGGAGAAGGGGGAATCACTTATGCTCAATTGGATTTCCTGTCAAACCAGTTCGCTAACGCTCTTGCAGGATTAGGTGTTTTACAGGGTGACCGAGTTGCGGTTTTTTTGCCCAACATTCCCCAGTTTGTAATCGCTTATTTTGGGGTTCTCAAGGCTGGCGCGGTTGTTACAGCGATTAGTCCTCTGCATCGGGAACGCGAAGTGGAGTACCAACTGGGCGATTCTGGAGCCCAAACTATAGTTGCGCTGGATTCGCTTTATCCTGTTGTGGAGAAAGTTAGGGAAAAAACCAAGGTTAAACACGCAATAATTACTGGGTTAGATAAAAATGTGTATTCTCCAAAGGTTCCAAACGCATTGATTTTCGAGCAGTTGCTTAAAAACAGCCCAAAAACAGCTCCAAAAGTCAAGGTTAATCCGCATGAGGATTTGGCGGCGCTGCAGTACACGGGCGGCACCACGGGAACAGCGAAAGGCGCCATGCTGATCCACAGCAACCTTGTCTCAAACGCGCTGGCTTTCGCAGCGTGGATAAAAGGCTCAACCGCCCAAGAAACCTTCCTAACAGCCTTGCCCCTGTTCCATATTTACGGCATGACCACAAGCATGACTGTGCCCATCAGTTTAGCTGCAAAAATGGTTCTCCTCCCCAAATTTGAGCCAGCGAAAGCCTTAGAATCAATCCAAAAACACAAGGTTACGGTTTTTTGCGGTGTTCCCACAATGTATTCTGCGCTGCTCGCTAACCCCGACCTTGGCAAGTACGACTTGACATCCATTCGAGTGTGCATTTCAGGCGCTTCCTCTCTGCCGCCGCATGTCCAGAAGAAGTTCATGGAGGTCACGGGTGGGTTCCTGGCGGAAGGGTACGGATTAACCGAAGCCTCGCCAGTTACTCATTGCACTCCAGTCGATAAATCCATGAGGACGGTGAAGGTGGGTTCAATCGGGTTGCCCCTGCCAGGCACCGAAGCCAAAATCGTTGATTTAGAGACAGGCGAAAAAACGCTCAAGCAAGGCGAAACTGGGGAGCTTGCCGTGAAGGGACCGCAGGTAATGAAGGGTTACTGGCAGAACTCTGAGGAAACCGCCATGGTGCTGCGCGACGGGTGGCTTCTCACGGGGGACATCGCACGCGTGGACCAAGATGGCTACTTCTACATCACGGACCGCAAAAAAGACCTCATCAAATACAAAGACTACAGCGTCTACCCCCGAGAACTCGAAGACGTCCTCTACGAGCACCCAGCCGTAAAACTCTGTGCGGTGGTGGGCAAAAAAGACCCGTTGGCAGGAGAAGTTCCGAGGGCTTTCATCGTGCTCAAAGAAGGCACGGCTGCATCCGCTGAGGAAATCATGGCTTTCGTTAACGACAAAGTGGCACCCTACAAGGCAATCCGCGAAGTCGAATTCCGAAAAGAACTACTTATAAGTTCAGCAGGCAAAGTCTTAAAACGCGTACTCCAAGAAGAAAGTAAGGATGACAGTAAAACCCTGCAAAAAGAAGCAGAAAACTGGTTAGCTACAACCAAAGAAAGAAAAGAACTAAAAGTTGAAGCTGAAAAACTTGCACAAGAAGACGCTGTAAACAGGGCAAAAAGGCGACGCCAGCTTTGATGACTGGAATGTTACCTCTATTCTTTTCTCTTCCAAACTTTGAGAACAACTTTTTCGCCTACCCAAGCAAAAAACAGCAAAACTACAAACG
Source organism: Candidatus Bathyarchaeota archaeon (assembly GCA_963846735.1). Classification (GTDB taxonomy): domain Archaea; phylum Thermoproteota; class Bathyarchaeia; order Bathyarchaeales; family Bathycorpusculaceae; genus Bathycorpusculum. Next base: position 67,880 of record CAWJXC010000001.1, read on the forward strand.
GACCTAAGAAGAGCTCAAAAACGAAATCATTGTTGCTGGTTGCTGCTTTCCCCAAAATATCCGGGTAAAGCATGATGCCACCAATGACTAAAACAGCCGTCAAAACGAAAGCGACTGCAAACGTTATGCCCTTCATACACCCTCACTATCTTTGATGGAAAATCATTTGATTTAAGGCTTAGCATAATGATTGTCTAAATTCTTTATTTAACTCCTCAACCTATTTTCTGTTGAGGAAGCAGGCACGAAAGCGGGTAAACCCAGAGACTGGGTGCTTCTTGTTTTACTTTTATTGGTTGTTTTGGTAGTTCGCTCGCCATTCCTCTTTGATGGGGTGTCTGGCGGTGATGCAGCTTATCATGCGCAGGCTGCGGTTACTGTGCTAAATGGCGGTTTACTCTACCGTGATGTACCCTACACTTATCCGCCGCTCTACGCTTATACTGAAGCGTTAGCCATCGCGTTATTTGGCAACACAGGCTTGGGTTGGAAAGCAACTGCGCAATTCTACGACCTTGGCATAGTGGTTCTCGTTTACCTGATTGTTAACCGAATCTCCAACAAAAACAACGCCTTAATTGCCGCGGCTCTCTACGGTTTTTCGCCGTTGCCTTTCTTTGCAACAAGCAGCTTCGCAAGTTTCGATTCCACAGCGGCGTTTTGGATGCTTGCCAGTCTTTTGCTTTTGTTGCTGAAAAAGCCTGTTCCTTCCGCAGTCGCATTGGGCATAGGAACCGCCTACAAATACTTTCCCCTCGTCCTGCTGCCAGTCGCTATTTTCTATCTGGTGACAAAACGCCAAAAAATCCTGTATGCTGCCGTTTCGGTTGGAACAGTTGCCGCTATCCAGTTTCCTTTCCTGTTAACCGAGTTTAATGCTTGGTTAGGCAACGTTATCCTCTACCATGTTAGCCGACCTGCAGCTGGAGCCACAATCTACAACCTCATTTCGCTTCATCCACAACTCTGGGATGTACAAAGCCCGCTGACCATTTTGTCTCCCATCACTTTGTTGCTTGCTTTCCTGCTGGTTGCTTTTAAGTGAAGGCAAATCGGAGCTGGGTTTGTTGAAAAACTCAACTTTCATAATGGTTGCAGCAGTTTTCTTTAGCAAGGTGGTTTTATTCTACGCTTTATGGTATACGCCGCTAATTTGTATACTTCTTGTGTTGTTAAGGAAGCGGACATCTGTATTGCTCTTCGTTCCGTTTCTGATTCTTCAAGTAGCCATGATTGCAGGAGGTTACATATACTTCATATCTTCAAATGAGCAGATTGCGTTTATCACTGCCTACCTTTACCTAGCCACGTCAGGAATACTGCTAGCATGGATACTGTATGATCGACTGGTTTCTGCAAAAAACGGAAAATTCGCAGACCGTTTCGAAACCTATAAGAGAAAACCTCGGGTCTGATTTAGGCTAAGGTTAACTCTTTGCGTGTTAAACTCAACGTCACAGGCATTGTTCAAGGCGTTGGTTTCCGCCCCTTCATCTACCGCATAGCGGTGAGAAATGGCTTGGCGGGGTACGTTCGCAACAGAGGGGACGCTGGGGTTGAGGTGCTTTTGGAGGGCGACGCGCAGAGCATCAAAAAGTTTCATGCATGACTTAACAGCGGAGAAGCCGCCGTTAGCACACATTGACAGCGTCAAATCAGTTGAGCTTTCGGGCAAAAACGAATACCAAAACTTCACGATTTACAAGAGCTCACAAGAAGCGGAAACCTCAGGCTCCATCATCCCCCCCGACATCGCCATCTGCAACCAATGCCTCAAAGAACTCCGAGACCCCAAAGACCCCCGCTACGAATACTTCTTTATCACCTGCACAGATTGCGGTCCACGCTTCACCATCATCGAGCGCTTGCCCTACGACCGAGAAAACACCACCATGCGAGAGTTTCCGCTGTGCGGTTTCTGCCAAAAAGAGTACAATGACCCAGCTAACAGGCGGTTTCATGCGCAAACCGTGGCGTGCCCAACTTGCGGTCCGAAGGCGTATTTGACTACAAACACAGGCGAACCAGTTGAAACGGAAGACCCTGTGCGACTGGCTGGGAAACTGCTGTCGGAAGGCAATGTGCTTGCAATGAAAGGTTACGGCGGCTTCCACATTGCAGCATCCACCGTCAAGGAAAAGCCCTTGGAGGCGCTTCGAACAACGAAGCATCGACGCGAGAAACCCTTCGCCATCATGGCAAAAAGCTTAGAGGCGGCAAAAGGGTTCGCCGAAGTGGGTTCGAAGGAGCAAGAACTGCTAACTTCCCCCGCACGCCCAATCGTCTTGCTAAACAAAAGCCCAAACTACAATCTTTCGCCGTTGGTTGCGCCACACCTGCACAACGTCGGCGTCATGCTGCCCTACACTGGCTTGCACTACATGCTCTTCGACCAAGTCGCCGACTCCGCGTTCGTGATGACCAGCGCCAACCCGCCAAACCAACCCATCGTAAAAGACAACGAGGAAGCCCTGAAAATCCTCGGCGGCACCGTTGACTATTTCCTGTTTCACAACCGCAAAATCGCCCACCGATGCGACGACTCCGTCATGCGCGTCCACGGCAACCGCCAAGTGTTCCTTAGGCGAAGCCGAGGCTACGCTCCAGCACCAATCAGGCTCAAAGAAAAATCCAAACGCTGTGTCGTCGGCTTAGGCGGAGAACTAAACAACACCTCCTGTGTTCTGCTTGACGATAAAGCCTTCATCAGCCAGCACATCGGCGACGTCGAAAACATCGAAACCCGCAGTTTCCTCCAAGAAGCCACAAGTCACCTTCAACGCTTAACCAACTGCCACGCTGAAGCGGTTGCTTGCGATTTGCATCCCAAATTCACCACAACCGTCTTGGCTAAGGAGATGGCGGAGGCGGATGGTTTGGCGCTGGTTCAGGTGCAGCATCATCATGCGCATGCGGCGGCGTTGATGGCGGAGCACGGCTTGGATGAGGTTGTCGGCGTCATTTGCGATGGATACGGCTACGGCACGGATGGCGAGGCATGGGGCGGCGAAATCCTTTTCTGCACACGCGAATCAACGGAGTTTAAGCGGCTTGGGCATTTGGAGGCTCAGCCGTTGCTGGGCGGCGACTTAGCGAGCCGTTACCCCGTGCGTGTGGCGGCTGGAATGCTCTCAAAAGCAGGCGTAAACGTTGAAGAATGGCTTGATGCAGAACAGCGGGCACTTGCCCCATGGCGAAACCGAAGCCAAACTCATCCTTGACCAACTCAAAAAAGGGGCAGGCACCGTTGAAACCACGAGTTGCGGCAGGGTTTTGGATGCTGTCTCGGCGGTTTTGGGTGTTTGTTTTGAACGCAGCTACGAGGGGGAACCTGCCATGAAGCTGGAATCCGCGGCGTTACTGGGGAAAGATGTATTGAACCTTAAGCCCCTTTTGCAGGGTGACATGTTGGATACAACGTTCCTGCTTAGGTCAATTTATGACAATTTAGGTAGGGTTTCTGTTGCAGATTTAGCCTACACTGCCCACGCTTACATAGCAAAAGGCTTAGCATCCATAGCAGTGCAAAAAGCCTCTGCGCAAGGCTTGAAAAATGTGGGTTTTTCAGGCGGCGCCGCCTGCAACCAAATCCTTGCAGAACTAATGCGCGAAACCGTTGAGCCTGCAGGACTTAGGTTTTTTGTTCATGAATCCGTTCCAGCAGGCGACGGCGGAGTCTCGTTTGGTCAGGCAGTTGTAGCTGGATTTTCAGGGTTTTAGACCAATCTGTTTTTATCGCCCCTCAATGCCTCTTTAATAGACTGATAAGTATGTGTTTAGCAATTCCCGCCAAAATAATGAGCCTTGACGGCACAAAAGCCCACGTGGATTTTGGTCAAGGCGTTTTGCGAGAGGTTAACGTGTCGCTTGTTGAGGCTAAAGTGGGCGAGTACGTGTTGGTTCATGCGGGCTACGCGATTCAGGTTTTGGAGGAAAAAGAAGCCTTAGAAACCCTGAGCCTTTGGAATGAAGTTTTAGCCGCTGGCAGAATAAACGGCAAGTTGAGCATTATGGCACGAAAACCTAAGGTTCAGAAACCCCGAACTGGCACACAGCATAGCCGAAAAAATCAAGACTGTAGCGCCCAAAAAGGGGCAGGTGAAGATTTGCCATGTTTGCGGAACCCACGAGTGGACCATAACTCACTTTGGTTTGCGTAGTCTTTTGCCGGAAAATGTTGAAGTTATCGCTGGACCCGGATGCCCCGTCTGCATTGTGCCTGCAGCAGAAATCGATGAAGCAGTGCAATTAGCCCAAAAAGGCATAGTAATAACCTGCTTCGGCGACGTTTTGCGGGTGCCAGGCAGCCAATCTTCGCTTTTAGAAGCTAAAGCGGCTGGCGCTGACGTCCGAATCGTATATGCGGTTTCCGACGCGGTTGAAATGGCTAAACGTGAGCCCCAGAAAGAGTTTGTGTTTTCAGCTGTCGGATTCGAAACCACCGCCCCCATAACAGCGGTTGAAGCGCTTGGCGATTTGCCCAAAAACTTCAGCTTTCTGGTTTCTCACCGTTTAATTCCCCCAGCCATGGAGCTTTTGCTCGGCGTTGGCGACTTGCAAATTGACGGGTTCATCGCGCCCGGACACGTAAGCGCCATAATCGGACTTAAAGCCCTACGAGTTGTTTACAAGGGTTTATCGGATGCCCACGGTTGTGGCAGGTTTTGAACCAAACGACGTGTTAATGTCGATTTACATGATTCTAAAACAAATCAGCGAAAACGACGCGCAGTTGGAGAATGAGTATTCGCGTGTGGTGAAGCCTGAAGGCAACCCTAAAGCGCTTGAGATGATGAAGAAAGCCTTCACGGTTACCGCGGGAAACTGGCGCGGCATCGGCAGACTACCAGAATCAGCCTTGCAACTTCGAGAATCGCTTAAACAGTTTGATGCCCGCGAAAAATTCAACGTTCACATCGAGCAGGGCAAAGACATCCTCCTCGGGTGCGAATGCCACCTGGTAATCATCGGAAAAATCAAGCCCAAAGAATGCCCTATGTTCATGAAAGCCTGCACGCCCGCCAAACCCGTCGGCGCCTGCATGGTCAGCAGCGAAGGCACCTGCCGCGTCTGGGCAAAAAACGTCGCCGCGAACATTCCATAAATCAAACTTTTCTATTCAAGGTTGGCTGTAGGTCTGTTGGCTGTTTTGCTCTTCAGTTTGCAACGAAAGCATTTTTTTTATAAGCCTCAACCCTCTCTCAGTTATAACGTAGTCGCCTTTAGACGCTTCTTGGGCGATTAGTTTTGCCGCGGAAAGTTTTCTTAAATGAAATGCCAAATGCCCTGCTTTTAAGCCTAAGTCTTTTGAGAGCTCTGAAAAACTCTTTTTTCCCTGATAGACTCTGTCGAGGATTTTTAGGCGTGCATCATTTGACAATGGCTCTAGCCAAGCTTCAATGAGGAGTTGAATGTTCAGTGTTTCTTCGTTGGCATGTTTGTTTGAGTTTTCAACCAGCACAATTTCTCCGAAAGCTCTTTTTTCGTTTTTGAGGAGTTTGTCAAAGTTTTTGAAGCATCCCTCGCAAGTGTGGCCCTTGGTTTTTTCAATCATTTGCTCATTTTCGGTTATTTTAACGTCAATGTCCATAATGGCGTCTTTTGAGTTTTTTTCTTTGAGTGCTCTTTTGTTTGACTCTATGATGTCTTTGCATTTTAGCGAGCATTTTTCCCTGTTTTCACAATCCGTTTTTAGTATTCTGTCGATTTCGTCGTTCAACTTTTCTGACCTTTGGTCTGCATACACTTTGAGGTGGTTTTTGGTCAGGGTTTCCTCTACCGTTCGCAGCCGTTCTCTCAAAACTGTTTCCTCTACTCTGCTCATTTCAGTTCTCAATAGTTTTATTTCTAATCGTAGTTGATTTAAGGCAGTTAGTAGCTCGTCTGGTCTTTGTTTTTCCAATGTTTGTTGCCGCCCCAATTTGGTATATTCTAATTCCCTAAATGTATATTAGAGTATTTATATAACTCGCTTCACAGGAGAACCAAAAATGGTTAACATACCCAAAGAAGTTATGGATGTAATAGCCGCACCCGATTCAGCAAAAATGATGGCAACCATCGATACCAACGGAGTCCCCAACGTAGTTCCAGTCTGGAGCATAATCGCTGTCGACCCAGAAACAATCGCCTTTGCAGAACTTTTCATAAAAAGAACAAAGCAAAATCTGGAAAAAAACAAGCAAGTAGCAATCGCAGTTTTCAAAGGTCCAATGCTTGGATACCAACTGAAAGGAACTTTCTCCGGTTTTCAAACTTCAGGACCCATATACGAGACCTTCTCAAAGAAAATCTTAAGCGACATGAAGCTTCAAACAAAAAGCGTTGGCATAATAAAAGTCAACGCAGTCTATTCAGCATCTCCAGGCCAAGACAGCAAGAAGCTAGCATAGATGGCAGACATTAGCCAAGACATAGCCACTATGTCTATCCTTCTTTTTTTAAAAATAAAACTAAAATCAAAAGAATAGGTTTTGCTAATCAGCTTAACAGATTCTGGGCACTGGGTCGCCGACTGGTTTTGCAATTATTCTTTTGCCGCCCACCAATGTCTGCATGGCTACACCCTTGAACTCGGTTGTGGTTTCGCCAATTATTTGCGCATCTTTGCCTTCAGGAGTTTGTTTTAGGAATTCTAGTATTTCTTGTGCTTTTTGTGGGACTGCGCCGATGATGATTTTGCCCTCGTTCCCAACTTCAAGCGGATCTAAACCGAGCATTTCACAGGCGGTTTGCACATCCTGTCGAATGGGAACTTTGTCTTCATGGATTAAGATTCCGATTTTGGATTTTTCTGTCCACTCGTTTAGGGCGTCTGCTAAGCCTCCTCGTGTGGGGTCTTTCATGGCGACCACTCCGCCGACTTTGCCCAGTAAGTTTTGGATCATGCGGTTGAGGGGTTTCACGTCGGATTTTATTTGGCTGCCAAACGTCAAGCCCTGCTGAGCGGACAGCACTGCTAAGCCGTGGTCGCCGATGGTGCCTGACAGGATGATTTTGTCGCCTGCGGCAAGGTTGGAGTCGAGTGTCCAGCGGGTTTTAAGTTCCCGATATTTCCTGACAACTGCAAGGTTGCTGTCTAATGCTGGGGTTCGTTTGCCGATGCCTGAGACGTTCATGACGCAGCCGCCTAAACTGCCTCTCTCAACCACTTTGGTGTCGCCTGTAACTATGCCTACGCCTGCTTCGATGCAAGCCTGCCGCATGCTGGCGAGAATTTTTTCCAAATCTGACAGCAACAAACCCTCCTCCAAAATAAGCCCACAAGCCAACGCATACGGCATCGCACCTAAACAGGAAATATCGTTAACTGTGCCCGAAATGGATAGGCGCCCGATGTCGCCGCCTGGGAAAAAGATGGGTTTAACCGCGTGGGAATCGCTCTTGAAAACTATGTCGCCAATGACTGCTGCATCATCCATGGCTTCCAATGGCACTTCGGCTGCGTTGCCTAAACCGCCAAAAGTACTTTACAATATAGTTCTTGACCAGGTCATGCATGACTGAGCCGCCAGCACCATGCAGCATCGTGATTTTCTCGTTTTTGTCCATGGATTTGTTGTCTCCTGAGGTTTTTTACTAGAATAGACTACCTTAAATGTGAAAAATAAACACATCGCAAAAAAGTCGATTAAAATTAACAAAACTTATTTAGCGACAATCCCTCTTATTAAAAAATAAGGTAGGCTAAATAAAGTGACCGTTACTGTTGATGAAAGGGAGCTAAAGCTAGTTCTTGAAAGACTTGACACTGTAAAAGTTGAGCTTTTACGCTTGAGAGCAATGCTTTTGCCTGAAGAAGAAGCCACTGACGAAGAGAGAAAAGCGATATTGGAAGCTAAAAAAGAAATCGAGAAGGGCTCAACAACAAGCCTTGACGAATATATCAAAGAACTAGGCTGCTGACCCTTCTTGTTTGAGGTAACTATTTCTCAAAGAGCAAAAAAAACCTCAAAGAAACTTCCAGAGCAGCAAAAGCACAGAATAATTGAGCTTCTCTTGGTTTTACGGGAGAACCCTGTTCCAGCAGAACAATTTGATATCAAAAAACTGGCGGGTTACAAGGACACGTTTAGAGCACGGATCGGGGACATTAGAGTAATCTACGAAATCCAATGGAACGAACAAGCAATTAATGTATTAGTTATTGAACGTAGAGAAACTGCCTATTCTTAGCAATTACTGACGAATTATCTTCACATTAGCCGCCTCGGGGCGCTTTATGCAAGGGGTATAGTCAAGTGCGAGCACTAGACTGCAAGCTATATTTTTAGACAACAGAAAAGTTCAGGAAACAACCAAAAGCCCCAAAAAAGACCTAAATTGTATTTCCAATAGGAGTGTTTTTGGGTAAACTATAAAAGCTTAAACGCAATCCAAAAACTGTACACCTCACGCGTTCGAATAGTTCCCTCGCAGGAACACCCACTTAGTCAGTTAAGAGTAAAATCTTAGTTGTGATACGGAAAGCCATATAAATTGCTTTTACGTGTTTGAATGCGCACTGGAGAAATATATAATGCCAAAATGGGGATACTCAATAATTGAAGAAATGCTTAATCCAGAAAAAACAGCGAAAGCAAGCGGAAGAGAACTCAAAGTATCCCATAAAGCCGCACGGGAAGTCTGCAAAGCTGTTAAAGGCATGAATCTTGTCTCAATCCAAAGAGTTTTTACGCGACGTAATGGTCAAGAAAAAACCAGTTCCATACACAAGGTACACTAAAAAACTAGGACACAAAGGCGGAATGCGAAGGCAGATGCGTCGGCAGATTCCCCATAAAAACCGCTGAACAAATCCTCCACGTCATAGAAGCAGCACAAGCCAACGCAGAAAACAAAGGCTTAGACGTTGACCGCCTCCGCATAATGCACGCAGCAGCATACCAAGGCATGAAACTTAAACGTTTCACGCCAAGAGCACACGGCAGAGCCTCACCAAAATTCGACACAACCACACACGTCGAAATCGTCCTAGAAGAGAAACCGACCCAAGGAGAGCAATAAATGAGCATAGTCAAACGTTTTATCACCGAATCAATCAAACGAACAGAAATTGATGAATTTTTACAGAAAAAACTTGAACGCGCAGGATACGGCGGAGTAAACCTATCCAAAACCCCACTAGGCACACACGTAGTTATCTACGCTATGCGTCCAGGCTTAGTTATCGGCAGAGGCGGAGAAACCATCAAAGAACTCGCCTCAGCCTTAGAGCAAAACTTCAAAGTTTCCAATCCTCAAATTTCCGTTTCAGAAATCGAAGTTCCAGAATTCAACGCCCACGTAGTCGCAAACCGCGTTGCCTCAGCCCTCGAGCGAGGTGTTCACTTTAGACGCGCAGGCTTCTGGGCACTAAACCAAGTTATGGAAGCAGGCGCACTTGGCGCTGAAATAGTCATCAGCGGCAAACTCACAACTGAACGAGCACGCTTCGAAAAATTCAAAGCAGGCCACTTCCCAATAGTCGGAGAACCAGCACTTCGAGCCATGAAAACAGCCGAAGCCCACGTTCAACTAAAACCAGGCATAATCGGTGTACGCGTAAAAATCATGCCGCCAGACGCATACTTCCCAGACAAAGTAACAATCATAGACGCAGAACCCAGAAGAAGAACAAGTAACCGTTCCACAAACACCAACTCCACCAACACCCGCACCAGCAAAGGTTGAGCCAGAACCTGAAGCAGAGCCAGAACCAGAAGTGCAAGCAAAAGAAGTTGCTGACGAACCAAAACCCGAGGAGACAAAAGAGTAATGGCAAGTAATGCGAATCAAAGAAATCAATGCCCTGTCCGCTGACGATACGAGCAAATAGACTTACCGATTTACGCGTATTGAACTAGCCCGCATCCGAACCATGGTTAACGCAGGCGGCGCCGTTGAGAACCCAACAAGAATAAGGGAACTACGCAGAACAATCGCTCAAATATTAACAATCCAAAACGAGAAAAAATTGGGAATCAGACAAGCGGCTGAAGAAAAAGCGGAAACACCAGCGAAGAAAGCTGAAAAACCAGCCAAAAAACCAGCAGCGAAAAAAGCAACTAAGGAGACCGCTTCCCAATGAAAATAACTCCAGACATTATCCGTTATGAATTTATCGGCACCCAAGCAAAAATCGCACAAAGTGCCCATGCAGGTTACCTTGGATTAGCTGGTCCAGTAATAGCAGAAACAAAAAACACCTTAACTCTAATTCATCAGGGTCAACCTAAAAGTGTCATAAAAGACCTGGCAACTTTCGACTTCAGTTTTAACGATGGCACAACAGTTGAAATTGACGGTAAACTTTTAGTCGGCAGATCTGAAGACCGGCTAAAGAAAAGCGTAAAGAGGTTATGGTAATATGTCTATGACTTTCAAGAAACCAAAAAAGACCTGTGACGACCGAAACTGCCCATTCCACGGCGACACTCGCCGTTAGAGGACGTGTACTGGAAGGCATCGTTCACACATCAAAGATGGATAAAACCGTTATCGTTGACAGAGAATTCCTACAATTCTCCTCAAAATTCGTACGTTACGAACGACAGACACGGACACATCCCATCACACAATCCACCATGCATTGACGTTAAAGAAGGCGACCGCGTAAAAATCGCAGAGTGCCGACCAGTCAGCAAAACAGTTTCATTTGTTGTTGTAGAAAAATTAGGAGAGGAAAAGTAAAATGGCGGCGAAAGCGAAACAGAGAGCTCTAATAGCAAAAGGTATGCTTTCACACGGACAAAAAATCAGCCGTGGACTCTTAGCAGGCTCCGAACTAAAATGCACCGATAACACAGGCGCACGAGTTCTGCGTTTAATTCAAGCTATGGGTTACAAAGGCAGACTAAGACGTTACCCATCCGCCACAGTAGGCGACAAAGTCACAGTTTCAGTACGCCAAGGCTCACCAGACATGCGCAAAAAAATTTTCCAAGCAGTCATCGTCCGCCAAAGAAAAACTTTCAGACGTATCGACGGCGTTTGGGTTCAATTTGAAGATAACGCAGCAGTAATCATCACTCCTGACGGCGAAATGAAAGGTTCAGAAATCCGCGGTCCAGTAGCAAGAGAGGCAGCTGAGAGATGGCCAAGAATCGCAAGTGCCTCCAGCATAATAGTGTAGGTGTAAAGATAATGCAAGATACAAAACGAGTAAAGAACCCTGGTAAACAAAGAAAAAGACTCTTTAACGCTCCAGCTCACATACGCCACAAACTCATGGCAGCACCACTATCACATGAGCTTACTGCTTCAAAAGGCGCAAAAACTCTTCCAGTAAGAAAAGGCGACACCATTCTCATTAAACGCGGCGACAACAAAGGCTTTGAAGGCAAAGTTTCACGCGTTGACCTAAAAGCATTCCGAATTTACCTTGAAGGATTAACACGAGAAAAAGTCGATGGAACAAACATCTTCCTCCCAATTCATCCATCCAAAGTTGAGATACGAAACCTCAACCTTGACGATAAATGGCGAAAAAATATCCTTGAAAGAAAAGTAGCGTCCGAGAAACAAGAGAAGCCGAAAGCTACACCAGCAAAGAAAGCTGAAAAGCAAAAGGCTAAACCAGCAAAAACAGCAGAAGCACCAGTTAAAAAAGAAGAAGCTGAAGAAGAAAAAGAAATGGAAAAATCATTCGAAGAAGAAGCGGCGCCTGAAGTTGCAAAAGAACAAGCACCAGCAGAAGAGGCACCTGCACCAAAGAAACCTGCCGCAAAGAAAGCTGCACCTGCAAAAAAGCAAGAAGCTCCAGTAGAAGAAAAAGCTCCTGCAGCCAAAAAAGCAGCTAAAGCCAAAGGCAGCAGCAAAGAAGGCACCAGCCGCAAAAAAGACAGAGGAAAAAGAAGCCACGCCTAAACCGCGTGCTAAACCAAAAACCTCTGAAAAAACTGAAGGAGGACAATAAATTGGGTAAAAAAGGAAAAACCGCAAGGCTGAAACGTAAGCCAGCTCCAGCATTCTGGCCAATTCACAGAAAAGAATTACCTTGGGTAGCGAAGCCCTCATCAGGTTCACATTCACTCGAGAAGTGTCTACCTTTAACGTTAGTTCTACGAGACATCCTCGGTGTAGCACAAACAAGAAAAGAAGGCAAATTAATCCTCGCACAAGGCAAAGTTCATAGTTAACGGCAAAGTCCGCAAAAAAGATGATTTTCCAGTCGGCTTAATGGATGTTATCTCAATGCCTGACATGGACAAATACTACCGCATAATGCCATCACACAAAGGATTAGTTTTAACTCCAATCAGCAAAGAAGAATCCAACACCAAACTGGTTAGAGTTGAAGACAAAACAACCGTCCACAACGGCGTCCAAATCGCACTTCACGACGGCTCAAACATGCTCATAAAAGTCGCAGACCCCAAAAACCCACAAGAAGTAACATACGAAACATTCGACATCCTAAAAGTAACCTATCCAGAAAAAACAAGTCGTCCAAACCTTAAAAACAAAAGAAGGAAACTTGGCAGTAATCACTGGCGGAAAAAACATCGGCAAACAAGGCAAAATAGTTGAAATCGAAAAGACTGAAGCTAAAAAACGTCGCCAAGCCCTAGTAGTCATCGAAGACTCAGAAGGCACACGTTACCAAACAATCTTGGACTTCATCTTCTCCATAGGCGAAACTGAACCACTCATAACATCACTGGAGGCACCAGCAGTTGTCTGAAGAAGCACTAATTAAAAATTGGGAACAACATCCAATGCTAAGACCCCGAATCGAGAAAGTCGTCGTAAACCTAAACGTTGGCAAATCAGGCGAACCACTCGAAAAAGCAAACAAAGTCCTCAAAGAAATCACTGGTCAAACACCCGTAAAGAGAAAAGCTAAGAAAACCATCAGGGACTTCGGCATACGCGAAGGCGAATCAATCGCTGTCGTCGTAACTTTGCGAAAGCAAAAAGCAATTGATTTCCTCAAAAAAGTCTTGCCTGTCGTTGATAACAAAGTTTCAAAGAAATCCTTCGATGAACGCGGAAACTTTGCCTTCGGTCTAAAAGAACACATTGAAATTCCAGGCGTAAAATATGACCCTGAAATCGGCATCTTCGGAATGGATGTCTGCGTCTCCGTTAACCGCCCAGGACAAAGAATCAAAATTCGAAGAAAACAAAACAAGTCAATTGGTCCAAAACACCTGTTAACACCTGAAGAATCAATCGTCTTCATAAAACAAACGTTAGGAGTCGAAATCGTCTAAACTAGAGAGTGAATGTATGGGAAAACAGCAAGTTAAGAAAGTACGAAAATACGGCAAAGGTTCACGTCCATGTGTTAGATGTGGCTCGTATGGACCAGTCATCCGACGTTACAATTTATATCTATGTAGATGCTGTTTTAGAGAAGCAGCCCCAAAATTAGGATTCAAGAAATATGAGTAGGAGCTAAAAGAAACAATGGATACTTTAACAAATGGTTTGATAACCATAAAAAATAACGAAACACGCAACAAACGCGAATGCATAATTAGCCCTGCCTCTAAACTTTTGGGACGCGTCCTACGCATTATGCAACTTAACGGTTACATCGGAGAATTCGAATTCATCGACGATGGACGCCAAGGAAAATTCAAAGTCCAACTGCTGGGCAGAATAAACAAGTGCGGTCCAGTTAAACCACGCTTCGCAGTAAAAGTCGACCGAATTCGAAGATTGGGAAAAGAAGTTCTTGCCATCCAGAGACGTCGGCATAATGGTTGTTTCAACTTCTAAAGGCGTAATAGCCCACAAAGATGCTGAAGAAAAAAACCTTGGAGGAAGGCTCTTAGCCTTCGTGTATTAAAGGAGTGTAACTTTATGCGGCTTCCAGAAATATCTAAAACCATTCAAGTTCCAGACGACGTAAACTTAAGTCTAGACAGGCAAAAAAATCAGCGTTAAAGGCGCCAAAGGCTCATTAACACGCGACTTCTCGTTTGCTCCAATCGCAATAGAAGGCGAAGGCAAAAACGTTCGCATCTGGGCAAAGTGGCCACGCAAAAAGGAAGCTGCTCTCGTAGGCACAATCTACTCACACATCAAAAACATGATTACTGGCGTAACAAAAGGCTACCCATACAAACTCAAAATCGTCTTCTCACACTTCCCAATCTCAGTAAAACTTCAAGACAAATCCGTCTTGATTGAAAACTTTACTGGCGAACGCAGACCCCGCAGAATAAAAATAATCGGCAACGTCAAAGTGAAAATTGAACCTGACGACATCATTGTTGAAGGCGCAAACTTGGAAGAAGTCAGCCAAACCGCCGCCAACATTGAGCAGTCTACACGGGTTCGAAATAAAGACCCACGTGTTTTCCTTGACGGCATATACGTGTATGAAAGAAACGAAGGAATGGCATAATGACCGAAAAGAAACCCTCACTATCACGCGAAGCACTCAAACTTAGAGCGCGCGCAAAAAACAAGAAACCCAAATTCGTAAGGGCAGAAAGCTGGAAATACGACCGCTTCAGCTTAAGCTGGAGAAAACCACGCGGCTTAGACAACAAGATCCGCCGAAAAATCAAAGGTTGGCCACCAGGACCCAGCATGGGCTACAAGGGACCAAAAATTGCCCGATTCCTACATCCATCAGGATACCGCGAAGTCATAGTTTTCAACGTAGCAGGACTTATCAACAATCGACCCTAACACTCAAGCTGCACGCATCGCTCACACAGTCGGCAAACGAAAACGCGCCCTAATCATCGCAGAAGCCAAAGAACCTTAACATCAAAATCTTAAACCTCAAAGTTTCAAAGGAAACTGAAGAGAAAACAGAGGAAGAAGACTGCTGAGGGCGAAGAAGCCAGAGGCAGAAGCAGAAGAGCAGAAAGTCGAGAAAGAAGAGAAAGAAGCCAAAGAAAGAAACCCAAAGAAAGAAAGGCACCCAAACAAACCAAACCTAAACCCAAGAAGGGAGAAAAGAAACAATGACTGACTTAAGCTGGACAAAGACGTTTAGCTGCTCGAATCTTAAAGATTGGGCAAAACCGTGTTTGGATTAATCCTGAACGCATGGATGATGTTGAAGGCGCAATTACACGTGAAGAAGTTAGAAAACTGATTCACGAGAAAATCATCGTTTCATTGCCTGAGAAAGGCGTAAGCCGATCCCGAGCAAAGGTTATCCGAGCTAAAAAACTCAAGGGCAGACGCAGCGGACCAGGAAGCATAAAAGGTGCTGCCCACGCAAAAGTTACCAAGAAAGAAGCTTGGATGATAAGAATCCGCTCTCTAAGACGCAAACTTCGCGAGTTGAAAGCAAGAAAAGTCATAACTGAAACCACCTACACCCAATATTACAGGATGGCAGGCAGCGGCAGGTTTGAGTCTATTGCTGATTTGGAGCGTAATTTGAAAGCTCATGATTTATGGAGGAAACGTTAAGATGGCAAAAAATAGCAAATTACCGAGTACAATTAAGACGCAGACGCGAAGGAAAAACTGATTACCAAGCACGCAAGGCTCTGGTTACTTCTAGAAAGCCACGGCTTGTCACCCGAGCATCAATCAAGAATGTTGAAGCACAAATAATCATTGCTAAACCCCATGGCGATGAAGTTTTAGCATCAGCCAACAGCCGTGAACTCATAAACAGTTTCGGTTGGAAAGCTCCAACAGGCAACATTCCAGCAGCTTACCTAACAGGTTTGCTGTGTGGTTTGAAAGCGAAAGCTGCAGGCATCAAAGAAGCAATCCTTGACATCGGCTTGGTTTCTCCAACTAAAGGCTCAAAAATCTTCGCTGTTTTAAGCGGCGTTGTAGATGCTGGCGTGGAGGTTCCTCACGGTGAAGAAAAAATCGTTAAAGAACGCATGAAAGGCGAACACATTGCCAAATACGCTAAAAACTTAGGCGCAGGCTCCGAAGAATACACAGCAAAATTCTCACAGTACACCGCGCAAGGTGTTGCTCCAGAAAAAATCGCTGAGCACTTCACCAAAGTTAAAGCTGACATCATAGCTGGAACTAAGAGCGCTAAATTACCAGTCGCGGTTGCTGCACCGAAAGCTGCCGCAAAAGAGAAGGCTCCAAAAGCAGTTGAAGCAGCACCCAAAGCAAAGGCTCCAGCTAAGGCTAAAGAAGAAAAACCAGCAGAAGTAACACCTGTTAAAGAAAAAGCTGCACCTAAGGCGAAAGTAGCTAAAGAGAAGTGCGCCAAAGGAAAAAGCCGCTCCAAAAGAAAAGGCTGCCCCAAAACAAGCACCCAAAGAAAAAGAGGCAAAAGCTCCAAAAGAAGCTGCACCTGCCGAAAAGGCTGCTAAGAAAGGTGGAAAGAAAGCATGAGTCGAAACCGAAACGAAAGAGAAAAACGCACAACTAACTTAGAAGCCTGGATTCCAAAAACCAGGTTGGGCAAGATGATTCAGGAAGGCAAAATAACCAGCATCGAAGACGTCTTCCTAAGCGGCATAAAAATTTCTGAATCACAAATCGTCGACTCATTGATTCCTGACCTGCAAGAAGAAGTCATAAACGTTAACCTAGTACAGAAACAAACTGACGCAGGCGAAAAATCACGCTTCAAAGCCATCGTTGCAGTCGGAAACCGAGACGGCTACATCGGCTTAGGCGCAGGAAAAGCCAGCCAAGTAAGAAACGCCATCGAAAAAGCCGCAGTAAACGCCCGCCTAAACATCATCCCCGTTAAACGGGGATGCGGAAGTTGGGAATGTGGCTGCGGTAAACCACATTCAGTGCCCTTCGAAGTGGAAGGCAAATGTGGCGGTGTCCGAGTAATCATCGTTCCAGGTCCCAGAGGCTTAGGCTTAGTTTCAAGCGAAGTCGCCAAAGTCATCTTGGGCTTAGCTGGCGTGAAGGATCTTTGGATGAGAAGTTACGGTTCAACAAGAACAGTGCCCTCTTATGCATGCGCAATCTTTGATGGATTGCGGAAGACTTATAATTTGATTACCACAGTGGACTGGGTGAAGTAAAATGGCGCAGAAAACTGAAGAATACAAGCCTCTTGTCGTAGTAAGAGTCAGAGGAACCGTTAGCGCACAGCGTGAAGCAAGAGAAACCCTTGACCTGCTCCATTTAAACCACACTAACCACGCAGTAATCATCGACAGCCGACCCTCCTACAAAGGCATGCTGCAACGCATAAACAGCCTACGTCACCTACGGCGAACCCACAAAAGAAACCGTAACCATGATGCTACAGAAACGCGCCCTCTTAGCAGGCGACAAAAAACTAACCGAAGAATACCTCACAAAAATAGGCTACAAATCCATCGACGACCTCGCAGAAGCCATAGTCACCTGCAAAGTACAATACAGCAAACTCCCAGACATACAAGCACGCTTCCGACTGCATCCACCAAGCAAAGGCTACAAAGGCAAAACCAAAAAAGGCTTCAACGCAGGCGGCGAAGCAGGCTACCGCGGAGAAGCAATAAACAAACTAGTACAACGCATGGTCTAAACAGCCTGCGCGTTCCATCATTTTTTGTTTATTTAACTTTTTAACCGGGTCTAGACATAGGTATTTTGTTGAAGAATGATAATTCGTGTTTTCAAAATTTTTTTGGATGCCAACCACCAATTATTTATAGTTGGAAATACTCTATTTCTCTGGTGATTTATTATGCAAGTGGAAATTAAAGTAGTGGATGACCAAGGTCGCATATTATTACCAAAAGATTGGCGAGATAGGTATTTAAAAGATAAAAAGGCGATTATAGTCTCCAAAGGAGACGTTGTAGAAATTAGACCGTTCGCTAAATCTGATTTAACCAAGTATTTTGACAAGGTTGAGGTTGATATAAAGTCTAATCTTTCCGATTGGCATAAAGTTCGCAAAGAATTGCGGAGCGTTTAGGTTTGGTTGCTACTTTCATAGATGCAAATGTCTTTGTGTACGCTTTTTTGAAAACAAAAAGAAAATTGCAGCTCTCAGAAGAAAACATCAAAGATGCGGCAAAAAAGATTATTGCACGCATTAGCAGTGGCGAGGAAGTCTTCACTTCAGTGGTGCATTTTAGCGAAGTCTGCAACATACTTGAGGATTTTATGCCAATAAAAGAAGCAGTAGAATTAGAGATGAACTTACTTTTTCAAGAAAATATCGTTATCAAGGAAGTATCTGGGGAAGATTACCTTAAGGCGTTGACAATAGCGGACGACCAAGAGATTGGCGCCAATGACGCGTTAGCTTATGTTCTCATGAAAGAAGCAAAAATAAACAGAATTTACTCCTTCGACAAGGACTACGACGGTTTCAAAGACATAGAAAGAATCACTGAATAGTTTAGGTGAATATCGGGCATTCCACAGTAACTTCTTTGGCAAACGATTGGTGAATTTCGTCAGGGTTCTTCACAGGGCTGAGTGGGTTTGTGGTTTTTTGTTTGGTGGGAGATGGACTTGGGGAGGTAGGTGGTTTTAGTGAAGGGCTATTCTGTTGAACCCCAAAGCATAGGCAAGCAGAAGTTGAACCAGCCGTTGAATCTATATATGCGGGAGGGGGTAGCTCAAGTGAGCGTGGCAGTTCCAAAGCAAACATAGCAAAACAACGCCCAGCAAACATCGAAAAAACGCAAGACGCTCCCAACAAACACTGCCAACAAAGCCCCATTACCAACAAACACACATCGCAAATGCATTTCAAGCCTTGCAAACGTTGAGCCTACAAATAGAGGGGGCTAGACTGCCAAGAGTAAACGGGTTCTCGCCCCAAAACCAGCGCGCAATCGCCGTTTTCATGGATATTTTGCTTCGTGGGCTTCAGGTAATTTGTCACCCTTTATGTGCGATACGTTTTATAATGTCATCAGAGAGATGCGTTAGTTAATTGGAGGGGGAAAGACACATGAGTGCAAGATGGAGAAGAACAAGTAAGAACCGTAAATGGTTAGATTTGAACGGGTTAAAAAACAGAAGAACCAAAACATCCCAACCAAAACATCATTCTAAATCAATTCCTATTCACTCAAACTTTCGCCCATCCAAAAGCTTTGCAAAACGCAAATTCGAAGAACCAAAACCCTTAATCGACATCTTCCAAGAAAACAACTACATCACCATCGTAGCCGAAATAGTAGGCTTTAATAGGGAAACTCTCAAGATAAGTGTGAAAGACCAAAAACTTACGCTGTCGGCAAAGTCAAAAGACCGAAGATACTATAAAAGTTTAAATCTTCCGACGGTAGTGATTCCAAACGCAATGCACACCAAATTCAAGAATGGCGTGCTCGAAATCAAACTTAAAAAAGCTGAAACATCACTAAATAAAGAAGCGGACCAAAATGCCACATAAACTAAGAAAAATCCGAAAAACAAGAGGCTCAAGAACACAAGGTTACGGAAGAATCGGTCAACACCGAGACTCAGGCTCAAAAGGACACCGAAAAGTCGGACGCCACAAACACCTCTGGAGCTTAGTTGTTACATCTGAACCCAACTACTTCGGAAAACACGGCTTCACCTCACCCCAAAGCCTACACACCAAAACAAACGCCATCAACCTAATCAAACTCGACCAACTCGCCCAAGGAACCGAAATCAACCTAACCGAACTCGGCTACACCAAACTCTTAGGCACAGGAAAAATCACCAAACCCCTAACCATACAAGTAGCCTCATACTCAAAATCTGCCCAAGAAAAAGTCACCCAAGCAGGCGGAAAAATCGTAGCCTCCCAAACCAGCGGAGAGTAAAGCTGCTAAATGCCCGGAAGATTCCTCAGCCTCTTCAAACCAATCGGCAGAGTTCTACCTGAAATAAAGAAGCCTGAGCGCAAAGTTAGTTTTAACGAAAAAATCTTCTGGACCGCACTTGTCCTTGTCATTTTCCTTGTCATGACTGAAGTCCCACTCTTCGGAGTTGCAAAATCAGCATCCGACAGCTTTGGTCAATTAAGAGTTATTTTCGCTTCCAACCGCGGCACCCTGATGGAGCTGGGCATTGGACCCATCGTCACGGCTGGACTAATCCTACAGTTACTCGCAGGCTCATCAATCATCAAATGCGACATGTCAAACCATGAAGACAGAGGACTCTTTACCTCAGCAAGCAAAGTTTTCAGCATCGCACTTACCGGTATCCAAGCTGGAGCATACATCTTAAGCGGAATGTACGGTGCACCTTTCACCAGCGAACTTGCTGGACCAACAATTCTAGTTATTTTCCTGCAACTGCTTAGCGCAGGAGTAATCGTTATGTTAATGGATGAACTCGTCCAGAAAGGCTGGGGACTAGGCAGCGGAATCAGCCTATTCATCATGGCTGGCGTTGCCCAAAACATATTATGGTCAACATTCTCACCGCCAAACGGATTATTCGTCGGGTCACTCTCAGCTTACTTTGGCGGTCAACAATCGTTAGTGCAATGGGCGCTTGGCACAGCATCGGGCGTTTACCCCTCATTACTAGGCTTCATTGCGACAATTGCCGTTTTCTTGATAGTTATTTACTTACAAGGCATCAGAATAGAACTTCCAATGAGCTACGCAGGATACAAAGGCTTCCGAAGCAGATACCCCATCAAACTCCTGTACGTCTCAAACCTGCCCGTCATCTTTGCCTCAGCGCTGTTCGCAAACGTTTACTTCTTTAGCCAACTCCTATGGAGCCAACTTGGACGCCCTGCACCAGGAACAAACTGGCTATTCCAAATAATAGGCGACTACAGCCACAACGTAACTTCAGGCAGCGTCACGCCTGTAGGCGGTTTAGCATACTATGTAACGGCGCCACGCAACATATTCGGAGTCATCAATGCACCACTGCAGGCTACTGCTTACCTTGGCATCATCATAGTCTTCTGCGCCGTCTTCTCACTGATTTGGCTTGAAGTCGGCGGTTTAGGACCAACAAAAGTTGCAAAACAACTCATGGACAGCGGCATGCAAATTCCAGGTTACCGACGATCAGGAAGACCAATCGAAGCCATCCTCAAACGCTACATTCCAGTAGTTACGGTGTTAGGAGGTATAATCGTTGGGCTTGTAGCTGGGCTCTCCGACTTCCTTGGCGCGTTCGGTTCAGGCACAGGTATCTTGCTGTCAGTAGGCATCATCTACCAGTACTACGAGCTGTTGATGCGTGAGCGGGCGGCAGAAATGTTCCCGGCGTTTAGAAGAATCCTGGGTGAATAGTCTAAAGGTTTCCCGTGAAATCAGGTATCACTCCGGAAAACTTTAACCCCCCCGATTTTATACAATCAGCTAAGCAACTCTTTCAATCTTAGAATCATCCAGCTTTTTCTGGTAAAATTTTGTTGTTTTAGTACTTTTATAAAACAAAATTTCACCCTTTACCCATTTTTTGTCGTCAGTGGTGGCTTTACACAAATCTTATAAACAAAACATCATAGATGACAGAACATTGAACCTGTAAGCATCAATTTGCTTTCTTGTTCAATTAAAAACAAATTAGGAGAAAAAAACATTTGCAAATTTTAAAAAACAAAAAAATCGCTATCACAACTGTCGTTTTACTAATATTAGCAATGAGTGCTTCCCTAATGCTTCAACCATCTGTTAACGCTCATTCTCCATCCTATACTATTGTTTCCTATGCATACCTAACTGCTGCCCCTAGCCCAGTGGGTGTCGGTCAATCAGTCGCAGTTTGCATGTGGATCGATACAGCATTAACAGGAGCATCTTCCTCACCAGGATCTGCCAATAACATTCGACGCGCCGACTACACAATCACTATCACAGCCCCTGACGGAAAAATTACAACACAGACTTGGCCAGTGATTACTGACCCAACAGGCATACAATCATACTACTTTACCCCCAGTCAAGTCGGCAACTACACACTAAAGTTCGATTACCCCCAGCAAACATACATCTGGAATGCAACAAATACTCCGGGACTTGCAGCAGCATCAGCAGCTTATTATGGTGACATCTTCACAGCAGCTAGCGCCACCCAAACCTTGACCGTTCAGCAAACGCCAGTTGAATCACCAAGCGGCAATCCACTTCCATCATCATATTGGACGTACCCAATAGATGGACAAAACTACAATTGGTACACAGTTGCATCAAATTGGCTCTCTGTACCCTACATATCTGGAGCTAACCCATCCTACGGCATTCCAGGCGGTTACCAACCTTATGGCTCAGCACCATCAAGCGCCCACGTAATGTGGAGTAACCCAATTCAATACGGAGGAGTCGTTGGAGGAAATGACACAAATGTTCCTGGCGAAGCATACTACCAAGGCGGTTCATACAACACCCGATTTAACAACCCAATCATCATTCAAGGAACACTATTCTTCCAATTACCATACGGTGAAACTGGCACAGGCGGAAATTACGTTGCATGGGATCTAAAGACAGGTCAACAACTATGGAGCATTAATGCATCAGCAACCGGCGTCTCTCTTGTACCCTCATTTGGCTACCTTTACTCTATGGATCAACCAAACCAACATGGTGTCCTACCCAACGGCTTACTTGTCGCAACTACAACTGTTACAGGTCTTGGCACAGTCTGGAGAACATATGACCCAATGACAGGCGTACTTACACCCATGAACATTACCAACGTTCCTGGCGGCTCAAACGTAGCAGGACCAGCAGGCGAATATCTAAAACTAATCCTTACCAACTACGGAACCCCAACAAATCCTAACTGGTATTTAGCAGAATGGAATTCCTCTAACGTATTTGGCGTTTATGCAGGCACAGGCACAAGCAATTGGTACACAGGAACAGTAAATGCAAGCTTACCATCATGTTACGACTGGAACGTATCAGTCAACCTTAGCCCAGGAAGCTGGACGATCGGAACAGCCGCATCTGGCGCCGGTCCTCTAATCGACTTGGGTAACATGGCACTTTTGATTCAAGGATCCTTCGGAGGACACGTCGGCGATTTCGGCGCAACAGTAAGCACAGATCCAGCAAACATTACAGCCATAAGCCTAAAGCCACAGACAATAGGAAACGTATCGTGGACACAGTCTTATCAACCAGCACCGGGCAACAATACCCGAACAATTGCCGGTTGGGATCCAGCCAACGGAGTCTTTGTCTTCGAGGACAAAGAGAGCATGACACATTCTGGCTACAGCACAACTACTGGACAACAACTCTGGGGTCCAGTGGGCGTTCCAAGAGGCCTTAGCACCGACTGGAACTACCTAAGCCTAGACCAAGACCAAATCGCATACGGCAACATATACTGGTTCGGATACACCGGATTCCTCTACTGCTTTAACGATACAACCGGCGCTCTGCAATGGACATACGGCAATGGTGGGGAAGGAAATAGCACTTATGCTGGAACTATTACTCCCTACGGCTACTACCCCGTCTTTATCAGCGCAATCGCAGATGGAAAGATATACTTAGTCAGCAGTGAACACTCCCCTAACTCTCCACTCTACCAGGGTGAACAATTACGTTGCGTCAACGCCACCTCCGGGGCAGAATTATGGACAATAAACGACTTCGGTAACTGTATGTATGGAGGCACTTCCCCAATCGCCAGCGGCTACCTAGTAACCGACAACACCTACGACCAACAAGTCTATTGTTATGGTCAAGGACCAAGCAAACTGACTGTTTCAGCTCCTGACACGGCGGCTCCACTAGGCGCCTCAGTTGTAATAAGAGGAACAATAACCGATATCTCTGCAGGAACAAAACAAAACCAACAAGCAGCAAACTTCCCCAATGGAGTTCCAGTAGTATCTGACGCAAGCATGAGCCAATGGATGGAATACGTCTATATGCAAAAAGCGATGCCAACAAACACAACCGGAGTACCAGTAACAATTAGCGTTATCGACTCAAACGGCAACAATAGACAAATCGGCGTCACCACAAGCGATTCAAGCGGCACATTCAGCTATAACTGGACGCCAGACATCACAGGCAAATACACAGTCATCGCCAACTTTGCAGGCTCAAACTCATACTACCCATCATCTGCAGAAACCAGCTTCGCAGTAGACCCAGCAGCACCCACAGCATCACCATACCCAGTGACCAGCATTCCATCGAATGACATGTACTTTGCAGCTTCAACAGTTGCCATAATCATCGCAATCGCGCTCGCAACAGTTGTAATTATCAAGAAAAAATAAGCATAAAATCATCCAAAACAACCTCTCTTTCTTTTTTTAATTTTTCAAGTTAATCTTTTTAAAATTCCGTTAAAATGTTTATGATGCCATAATATGGTTAATAAATCTCTTCAGAGAGACGCTATTCTGTTAAAGCGGGAAAAATAATGAAGGCTCTTGTACTTTACGGCAGTCGATGGGGAGGCACCGTTGGTGTGGCTAAAAAAATAGGGCAAGTTCTAAAAGAAGAAGGCTACAGCGTTGATGTTGTTGATGCCAAACAGAGCCCCCAAAACGTTGATTCATATGACCTCGTCATAGTCGGAAGCGGCATAAGAGCCGACAAATGGACCAAAGAAACCCTAAATTTCATGGAAAAAAACGCAGGTTACCTAAGGACCAAGAAGACTGCTTTGTTTGTCAGTTGCCAGATGGCTGACCGCAACGATGAAGCCCGAGAAAAAGCAAAAAACATGTACCTAGAAAAAACCGCTGAGCAATACGGGTTAAAACCTGTAGAGTTTGGTTTTTTCGGCGGATTTTTGGATTTCAGCAAGAGCCATGGTTTATTTGTTGACGTTCTTGTCAGAGTTAACAGGAATAGTTTACGTAAAAATGGTTTAGATACCCACAAAGTGCGCGATACGCGGGATTGGACTTTTATAGAAGCTTGGGCGCGCAAAGTTGCTAAATCTGAACCCTAAAAACCTATTAACTGTACATTTTAATAACAATTATTTTATGTTTCTTTCCTTTTTGTGTGATGCTACTGCTTTTTGTCGTCAGTTGTCACTTTCCACTCCCTCTTATAAATAGAAACGGGCATACGAAGTGCCGCCCACTGAAATGTACCTATTGGGCATCGGAATAGCGATAATCGCAGCAATAGCCATAGCTACACTGCTGATACTCAAAAAAGACCATAAAAAAACAAACACCAAACAATCTTCCCCTTTTTTAGTTAAAAAAAAGTTGGCTAAACGGATAAAAGAGAAGGGCTGAGAAGGCTCCGGATAAAAAAAATAGCATAGTCATGAGCATTTTCTCTTTTCTCCTGTATCTCGCCCGGAGCCTCAGCAAACCCCTGAAAATTTGAAAAACGCTTTCATAACTTGTTTAGCGCCTAAACAAGTGAAAATGGTTATTAACAAGAAACATGTAGGCATAGACTTAGAGCGGCAAGAGGAAAAACGTGATGTCTGAAGTAGTCACTTCGTTGCCCCTGGCAACTTTAATAATTATGGGTATAGCAGCTGGAATTGCTTTCTTAAACTCCGGCATAAACAGAGTTTTAATTAACTACTTCGTCGGCTGGGAACAATACCGCGTAATGCAGAAAGAAATGTCTGAATACCGCTCCGAAACTATGGCAGCCATGCGCGCAAACGATAAAAAACAAGTTGAGAAACTCAAAAAGAAAGACTCACAAATAAAAAACATGCAAGCAAAAATGATGAAGCCCCAACTTGTCCAGTTCGGAATATCTTTCGTGTACCTAATTGTCTGGTTTTTAGTATTAACGCCTGTATTTGGAAGCACCCCGATGGCTTACATACCAGGCATCGGTACCATTGCTAATGCACATCATATTGTTAACGGAGTTGCGGGAACTGCAATTTCTAATGCAATTCCAGTGTTCTACTGGTATCCCATCTGCTCGCTGTTCTTTGGGTTGCTGTCCTCACGCATAATAGGCATAATGCCCATAGAACAAGGCGCAATATAACTCTGAAAACCGGATGGACGCCAAATGGCTAAACAAGAAAAAGCATGTGCTTCCGCCAAAAAAACAGTAATCTGCATATCGGGACTGGCGGGAACAGGAAAAAGCACATTATCCAAAAAACTCGCTGAAAAATATAATCTCAGATACTATTCTGGCGGCGATGTGTTAAAAGACCTTGCAAAGCAAGAAGGCTATGATGTGTCTATTCAAGGTTGGTGGGAGAGCCCCCAAGGATTAAAATTTCTCAACGAAAGAGTAAATGACCCAAAATTTGACAAGGCAGTTGACGATAAACTCTTAGAGTATGCGCAGCAAGGAAACGTTCTTTTGGACAGTTGGACTATGCCTTGGCTGCTAAAAGAGGGCTTCAAGATTTGGCTGGATGCGTCATTTGAGAATAGAGCGGCAAGAGTTGCACAGAGAGATGGAATGAGTGTTGCTGAAGCGTTTAGGGTGTTGGAGGAAAAAGAAGCTCGCACTAAAGCTATTTACAAGGCGTTGTATGGTTTTGTTTTAGGTGAAGATTTTAAGCCGTTTGATTTCGTTTTAGACACCGATAACTTGGGCGCAAATGAAGTTTTCGAGGTTTTATGTAAAGTAGTTGATAATGTGGTTCTTTCGGTTCCTAATGTTTAGTTTTCGGTAAATAGAACTTTCCTCTATAACTAAGTTACAGACGACTTAAAAACAACAAAACAACTCATAGTACTTTCTTACGAAACGCCACTCTAGGCAAAGGAGAGGGGACAAGTGAAACTCTTAAACGGTGTAGTCACAATTCTTTTTGTACAAGCAATCGTCCTGTGCCTCATAGCATCTTACCGTTTAATCAACAGTAACCAATGCACCGCCACCCTCTTGATCTTTAACTTATTTTTCATTTCACTGTTTTTCCAACTAAACGGTAGCCTAAACCTCAAAATGGGAATGTTAACAGCTGGAAACCTCCTTGGCTTACTTTGGAACCTATTCTTCTATTACTTCTCTTTAGCAGGTCATGATATCTTCAAAATACCCTTCAACGCGTTCTTTACAATAATCTACCCCCTCTTGAACTTGATGTGGATAGTTCCTTTCTGGTCTTTGAGCTTGAGCTTTCTGCCAAAACTTCAGCCGGCAAAAACCACTTAAAAGGGTATATGCATGCTCATAGAAATATTAAACATCATTTTCATATTTTCAACGGTAATTATTAGTTTTTATCTAGTCCGACATTATTTTTTCACCCTATTTGTTCTGAGAAGTCTAAAAAACTTACAAGTGCCTGAAGTTTCTGGCAATGATAATTATGAACCATCAGTTTCCATTCTCATCCCCGCGCACAACGAAGACAGAGTAATTGGCAAACTACTACAAAAAATGGCTGAACTGGCATACCCACCGAGCAAACTGGAAATTGTAATGATAGATGATGCTTCAACTGACAAAACAGGGCAAATCGCAGACGAATTTTCAAAACAATACCCCTTTATCAAGGTACTGCACAGGGCCAGCCAAGAGGGCGGTAAGGGAAAAGCTTCCGCTATGAATGCTGGTTTAAAGATAGCAACCGGCGAAATCGTCCTTTGTTTCGACGCAGATTATCTTCCCCACCCCGATATAGTGAAGAGACTTGTGAAAAAGTTCGCTGACCCAACCGTCGGTGCTGTTCAGGGCAGACCAGTTGTGTTAAATGAACCGCAAAATATCATAACTCGCTTAATCGCTTTAGAGAGAATAGGCGGCTACCGAGTTGACCAAGAAGCACGTGATGCTTTAGGTCTTGTACCGCAGTTCGGCGGCACAGTTGGCGGATTTAGGCGAAGTGTTGTGGATAATTTTGGCGGTTTTGACGAGTCAATGCTAACTGAGGACACTGATTTAACGTTTCAAATTTATCTTGCAGGCTACAAAATTCGCTATTGCGGAGATGCTGAATGTTACGAAGAAGCAGTAGACACTTGGAAGGCTTATTGGCGCCAAAGACACAGGTGGGCAAAAGGGCATATGCAGGTTTGCTTTAAGTACGAATTAAAGGTTATTCAAAGCAAGAAAATGAAGTTAAAAGAGAAAATCGATGGCTTGCTTTTATTGAACATTTATTTTATGCCGCTTTTGACTATTTTTTCGTTCTTTGCTGGAATTTTGTTTATCATGAGCGGTTCACCAATAGCTGGTATCCTTTGGTTAGCGGTAATTATCTCTTTATACAGTTTCGTAGGAAACTATGCCCCATTCTTTGAGATAGGGATCGGAGTTTACTTAGATGGTAGAAAACGAGTTCAATGGCTGGCGCCACTGCTAATTTTTTCTTTTCTCTATAACGTCCTCATATGCGGAAAGGCTTTTTTTGATCTGTTGACCGGAAAATTGCTAAGCCGCAAGAGTGACTGGGAGAAAACTGAGCATTTAGGTAGGGGAAATCGTTATATTGAGAATTAAACGATAATGCCATTGATAAGATGCTCCAAGAACTAACCCTGTTCATAGCAACTTTAACTGGGATAACACTGACAATTTTGATAATGTTTTTGCCCACAATTGTTGAGTTAAAAAAACCCCGGGATGTAGGACCAAGGTTAATACCTGATACCTTTGCAAAAGTGCGGTTAAGCACATTAACTTCCCTCTTCAACATTGATGAAGAATCAAAATTCGAGGGTCAATCGGCGTTGAAAACTGCAAATCTCCTTCGTTTTCTTCCAAATTTGGAATCCTAAATTTACTTGAACAGTAACTTTGCGTTTTTCCATTGGTCTCTGGCCAGTGATAAGTGTCCATATGGACTTCCGTGAAGCGAATAGAAAACATAGCACAGGTAATTGCATTGTGTGCATTCATGATACGTTTCTCGCAGCCCTTTGAATTCTTCGCTTTTCCATTTCTGGGGCAAATCAAAGATTGAGCCTGCAAAATTGTGGCTGTGGCAACCTGCAACCCTGCCTAAATTGTCAACGACTAAGAAATTGGTTTAGTGCTTGGCATTTCCATGTTCTCTTGCTATTTTCCTCATAGAGGCTTCGTAGTGCTTCTAGCAGCGTGTCGGTCATGAGAATTTTCTTGTTTTTCTTCTTCATCGCAATGAGTGAGTTGCAAAGGTTAACCATTGCTTGCTTATCCGTTATTACGAACTCATCGTTTGCTTTGCCAAGCTTAAACAACTGTTTACTATCTGCAGAAGTATCATATGCGTAGAGGCAATACCAAACTGGGATTCCCTTTCCAGTAAAATGATTAGTAATATCAACGATTTCATAGAGGTTCTTTTGCGAAATAGTTGGCGTTACACCAACCTTTATCCCTTTGTTATGGAGGGTTTCTACGGCTTGAATGGCATTTTTCCAAGCGCCCGGCACAGATTTAATGTAATCGTTCTTTGCCTCATCTAGGCTATCAATTGAAATTGCCACGAAATCCACCTTTCGCAAAGCATCGATTTTTTTTGCAGCCATACTTCCATTATCATAAACAGTCGTGACAAACAGGTTTGAAGCGTAATCGATTATTTCGCCGATATCCTCTCTGAGCAGTGGGTCTCCGCCAGAAAGTACAAGTTCAACTACGCCAAGTTTTTTTAGAATATCTAAGCCTTTCTTTATTTCGTCGGTTGAGAGTTCTCTTGGATCTTGTTCTTTCCAGACGTTACAGCCAACGCAGCGGTAGTTGCATTTTCTTGTAACCAACCATTGCGCATGATGAGGTTTGCCGGGAGCAAGTGAACGTGCCGCTATCGATGCTGCTTTCATGAAACCTGACGTCAAATAAGTGTCACTAGCCGATTAATTGTTACTACTATTCTCATGTTGGAACTATAAAAACCATTATTAGACTTAGGTTTGGTCTGTGGATTGATGCGTTGAGTTTTTATTTTTTTTTTAAAACATTATTTTCTACCTAGCGGTTCATGTTTTTCTGGAAAAGCCGATAAACCCTTAAAATGATGGTAACGTGTGCATCAGAAGTGTGCAATAACCGATTAACTGCTATTTGATGGTGTTGTTCAGTATGGATTAATGGTGTTAGTTGCACACTTGGCGCGCGCCTTGTGTGTAAACCGTGTCACACGCTTAATTTGTTATAGCATAGACGACCTTCCATTGTTGTGAAGTAGACGGCAATAAGAAATGAAAAAGTCAACCATCAGTGCGCTAATATTCTTTATTCCCCTAATAACAATAGGCAGCCTAATGCTCGTAGGATTTGCGACCGGAAACCAAAATCAGGTGCCTCACCCAGCTCCCGAAGCAT
The DNA here is from genome assembly GCA_963846735.1 of Candidatus Bathyarchaeota archaeon. GTDB lineage: Archaea > Thermoproteota > Bathyarchaeia > Bathyarchaeales > Bathycorpusculaceae > Bathycorpusculum. The sequence goes on from CAWJXC010000001.1 coordinate 97,846, forward strand.
TTGATGTCCAATGTCAAGGCTTCACAATAAGCAACGGATACTACAATATTTCAGTATCCGTAGATGCTATGCAATCAGCAAGCATACAAAAAATTATCATCAACCCAGGCAACGTTGAAGGCGAACAGGCTAACGAAGAAATCAGCGGACTAAGCACTTACCTGAACGGCACAGCAGTAAACATGGCGCAAGCGCTAAATTACCCTGTTAGAAGCGGTGACTATCTCCAAGTGAACTTCAAAATGCCTTACACAGAAGCCTACCCGAACCAAACGATTGTCATCATCCAAACTATTGACTCTTATGGCAAATATACTACTGAGATGCAGGGCTTGAATCTTACACAGACCCCGTCAGAACCCACCCACCTAAAAACGGGTTGACGCTGTCTTTGGTGGAGTGAAAGGTTGATCCCTTTCTTTAGAAATTAAGGCTATTACAGTTATGGTTCCAAAGATGACTATGATTAGAGGTGTGCAATAAGGTAGCTCTGGAGTTTGCAGTTGCCGCTTAGCGGTTTTAGGGGCAGTTTAACGCGATAGTGCAATCCACAGGTGGTCTGAGACGGGTCTTGGCAGCATCTCTGCCGAATCATCTTTGTGCATGAGTATGCGTTTGTTGGGGTTCGATGTGAATTCGCCTATGATATCAGCGTAAATGTGCTCTTTGCACAGGCTGTCGATTATTTTGTCTGTGGCTTGCGGCTCCGCGGCGATTAAAAGTGCGCCTGAACTGATGAGTTGAAGGGGGTCAATTTCGTAGAACCTGCAGATTTTAGCGGTTTCTGGTTCAACAGTGATTTTTTCCTCAATAATCCTTGCGCCCAAGCCTGCTGCATCTGCCATCTCGTGGATTCCGTTTAGTATGCCGCCTTCGGTTGGGTCGTGCATGGCGTGGACTCCGCCTGCCCTGTAAGCGGTTAGGGCGTCTTTTACTATGCTGATTTGGTTGTAGAAGCCCTTAGCGCTTTCAAGAATTTCTGCATTAAAGATTTTTGATAATTGCGTTTCGCGGTCGGAGGCTAATATGGCGGTGCCCTCGATTCCCGCACTCTTAGTTAAAATCAATTTGTCGCCAGCTTTTGCTCCCGCCGCCGTGACGTATTTGCCTTTTTCGGTTAAGCCCATGATGCAGCCCACCACAATCGGGTTCGCCAAGCCAGGGGTTGATTCGCAGTGTCCGCCCACAATGGCTATGCCCAGTTCTTTTGCGGCAGTGTGCATTTGGGTGCTTATGGTTTCGACGATTTTGCTATCCGCGTTTTCAGGGAGCATTATGCATGAGAAGAAAAACGCTGGTTCTACGCCGAAGGTGGCGACGTCGTTGGCGTTTACGTTGATGGCTTCCCATCCGACGCGTTCAACCGCGCCCGTGATTGGGTCCATGGAAACGATTGCGTTCTTGTTGCCGAAATCTAAGACTGCGCCATCTACTCCAGCGGTTGGTCCCAAGATGACTTCGCTGCGTTGGGCGCCGAGGTTTTTGAACACTACTTCTTTTAGGATGTCTATGGGGATTTTTCCAGGAGGCAGCTTCATGCTTTATCCTCTGTTAAAACTGGCTTTTAAGCTGTGGGACAACGCGGAAAACAGCGTGCATGACTGGTATGGCTACTATTAAGCCTATGAGCATCTGTACAATGTTGAAGGGAACTTCTGCCAGAGCAACCACGAAAGGATAGCCTATTACGAATTGTTCATAGAGGAAATATCCAGTAACCATTTCCAATCCTCCCACGATGACTGCGATTGAGGCGCATACAGTGAGGTTTGGGACGAATCTTCGAAGTTTCACGTTGAGGAAACCGACGATTAAGCCTTCCCCTCCCTTGATAAACAACGTGCCTGGAGCAAACAGGGCGTAACCTAAGTAGACGTCAGATAACGCTGAGCCTATTCCCCCTGCCAGAGCACCCACCAACGGACCAAAAACCAAGGCTGCTATGTATACGGTGGTTTCTCCTACGTTGAAGTAACCTGATGTGGCAGGTATGGGGATGGGTGGAATCTGTGAAGTAACCACAAAAACAAGCGCGGCGAAGACTGCCGCTGCTGTGATTCTAAAAACCGTTGATTGGGTAAACCCTTTCTGGCTTTGTTTTTCCTTTTCCATTGACTTCACGGCCTTGTTTTTTTGGAGTAATCATGTGCGGTGGAGACGTTTGCGGTTGACGCAATTTGGAATGCGGTGGATGTGTTAAGTTTGGTTTGCATATTTTTCGCCTTAGTATAGTTGTGACTTTAGTATAGTTGCAGCTATACTATCTAATAAATATGGCGTTCCTCGAACCAATCACATAAGCAACTGAATCTCATCAAACGCAGCCAAAACCTTCCTTCCACGCTCAGTTATACGGAAAAATTTCTTCCCTTTCGCTTCATAACCAATCACCAGCCCCCTATCTGAAAGTTCATTGAGGTGCTGATAGATTGCGGCGCGCGTCATAATCTTGCCCAATTGCTTCCACAAATCATAACCATACGTGTCTTTTTCGCTGAGAATTTTAAGAATTTTCTGCTTCGTACTTACCGCAAGCCCCAAGCCAGCCGCCTTCTGCTTCTTCGTCAACGCCTGAAGAACATCAGTCGCTTTAAGTCCGCTTCCCGTGATTAGGCATACGACGCTGCTGTCTCTGGGAATTTGGTCAGCTTTCAGTTTCTGCAGTGCTGCCACGGCTGCTGAGCTTGCGGGTTCGGCGAAGACTCCTTCCAATTTTGCAATTTGAAGTTCTGCAGCTAAAATGTCTGTGTCTGAAACGGTTAATGCTAAACCCTTTGATTCTTTAATGGTCTTGATTGCTAATTCGCTTTGCAACGGTTCACCGACAAGAATGGCGAGGGCACGTGTCGCTGGGGTGCAGGATTTCGGAGAAGGCTGTTTTGTCAATTCGCCAACAATGGGGGCGCATCCTTCAGTTTGAACTCCAACCATTCGCGGTAAAAAGTTTGTAAGCCCCAGCTGTTTGAGTTCTTTGAAGCCTTTCCAAAGCGAATAGATCGACCCGCCGCTTCCCATCGAAACAATAACCCAGTCAGGAACCCCAAACTGTTCAAAGATTTCATACGAAATCGTTTTTTGAGCTTCAACGACCAGTGGGTTGAGTTCAGCAGTGGCTTGATACCAACCCGTTTCCTTGGCTAAGATTGAGGCTTTTTTGATTGAATCATCCACGAGGTCGCCTGATTCCTCAATAACCGCATCGTATGCAATCATCTGGGCTAGTTTTCCAACGTCAACAATTTTGGGAACCAAGAGATGGCAAATTAATCCTGCTTTTGCGGCGTAGGCGGCTAGGGAAGCTCCCATGTTGCCGTTAGTGGCGCATACCAGCGTCTCTAAATGAAGGTCAATAGCATTTGACGTTAAGAGGGCTGCTGCGCGGTCTCTATAGGAGTTTGTTGGGTTCCTGGTTTCATCTTTCAAGTAAAGTTTTGTTAACCCCATGGTTTTGGCGAGTCTATCAGCCTTATGCAGAGGTGTCCCACCCTCACCTAAACTAACCATTTGATGCACTGGCGGAAGCATTTGCCTATACCTCCAGAACCTAAGCGTTCCAGAAAACTTGACCGCATGTTTCTCAGGCAAATCTGCCTTGTACTCTAATATTCCGCCGCATTTTTCGCAGTTGCTTCTAAGCGGATAAATGGGAAACTTTGTTCCACAATGTATGCATTGGAGGCTTTTGTCGTTATCTTGGGGCATTTCGGGTTAAATCCTGTCCTCTTATTATTGTGTTCCCCCATTTCTCTTTTATCCAAAATTTTAGTGCTTTAAATAAGGGGGCTATAGTTTTCCAAGAGCACAAGAGAAGGGTATGTTGCGGAAGAGGAAAATCTAAATGTGACCTCTTCGCAGAATAATACAGAACTAAGAAGAGTTGCATAAAATGAGCACTGTTAGAGAAGACCCAATTAAAATGCATAAAGACGCTAACGCGTTAATGGAAAACGGCAAGTACGTTGAGGCACGTGACCTCTTTGTCAAAGTAGCCGACCTCTACTACAAAGGACAGAACTATTTTGGCTCAGCAGAAATGAACTATAAAGCAGGCGAATGCAGCTTTGCCCTCAAAGAATTACCAGAAAGCTGCGGAGCTCTTCACAAAATCCGCTGATATTGCCTTGAGCAAGGGATTTGACCGATACGGCGTTAGTGGACTTGAGCAAGCACGCGACAGCCAAAAAGCGTTGGGCAACACCAAAGAAGTTGAGGAACTGGAGAAGAAAATTAAGGAACTCAACGATAAACAAAAAGAGCCTGAAGGCGAATCATCGTTCTCTGTGTTTTCCTAAAATCTTAAACGACAAAAATGGCTTTTAAGCCCAACCCTTTTTGGGTTTGTTTTACACCTATAAAAATAACTACAGAATTTTAACATGCTAATCGGATGGTTTTCAGCCAATACAGACCTACCCCCTCTTAGGGATTCCAGCCGCATCGACCCCCTCTATCGTTTCAGCATAGAACTGCTATTAGGCGCCTAATAGGCTCCAAATATGATGGCGCAAGTCGTCGCCTGCAAAGTATCGATTAATTAAGCCGCAAATCGCTATTTCATATAGCGAAGTTTTAGGTTCAGATTTATGCCTGCATTATTCAAATCCCTCTCTGAGCTGCTTGAAAAAGTCGAAGCGACAAAGAAAAGGCTTGAAATCATAGAGCAAACTGCAAACTACCTCAAAACGCTAAACGCTGACGAAATCGAACCGCCACCAACATGATGGTTGGCAGAGCCTTCCCAAAATACAGCCAAAAAACCCTTGACGTAAGCTGGTCAACCCTCACCCGCATCTTCGAGCGCATAAGCGCGTTTGACTGGGACCTTTTCCGAGCAAGCAATGGCAAGCACAGGCGACATCGGCTCAGCCACCAAAGCTGTCCTTGAACAATCCAAAGCAAAAAAACAAACCCAACTAACCCAAAAATCCCTAACCATAACCGAAGTCAAAACAACTCTAGAAGCCATCGCTCAAGCGCAGGGTTCGGGTTCAAGAACCAAAAAAGAACGCCTAATCACGACACTAATGAGCCAAGCCACACCCGTCGAAGCCAAATATCTCGTAAAAATCTTCACTGGCGAAATGCGTACAGGATTGCATGAAGGATTAATGGAGCAGGCAGTTGCAAGGGCTTTAATGTTTCACTCCAAAGGGTGCAGCACGCCGCCATGGTCTTAGGTGACATTGGCGAAGTGGCAGCAACCTTGAAAGGGCAGGGTTTAGATGGCTTGGAAAAAGTTGGCTTCAGCGTTTTTCGACCTGTGAAACTCATGCTTAGCACAGACCGCACAAACTGTCAGTGAAGCGTTGGCAGAACATGGTGGCAAAACCGCTTTCGAATACAAATACGATGGCGCAAGAGTCCAAATTCACAAGCAAGACGGCAGAGTGGAAGTTTTCAGCCGAAGACTAACAAACGTAACAGAGAGCATGCCTGAAATTGTTAAAAGTGTAGAGCAAAACATCCGCGCCCAATCCGCAATTGTGGAAGGAGAAGTAATCTCGCTGGACAACGCAGGTTTTCCAATTGCTTTTCAACATCTAATGCGCCGCTTCAAAAGAGTCCGCGACATCAGTGGCATGGCAAAGAAAATTCCTTTAACCCTCTACCTCTTCGATGTACTCTACCTAAACGGCGAAAGCCTAATCACCAAGCCCTACACCAATCGCCGCCAAATCCTCGCCCAAAACGTTGGGAAAATCCAGTTAACCAACCAGATAGTCACTGACCAGCCAGCGCAAGCCGAGAGTTTCCTCAAAGAAGCCATAGCCGCTGGACACGAAGGCTTGATGGCGAAAAAACCCGACAGCCCATACACTCCTGGGCGCAGGGGCAAACGTTGGCTAAAAATAAAAACAATCCTTGACCCCTTAGACCTCGTCATTACAGCCGCAGAGTACGGATACGGAAGGCGAAAGGGCTGGCTATCCGACTACTACCTTGCAGCAAGAGACCCAAAGACGGGCGAGTTTTTGAACATTGGAAAGACTTTCAAGGGCTTAACCGACGCCGAAATCATCCAACTCACCAAGCAACTGAAAGAATCTGCCATAAGCCAAGAAGGGCACCGCGTCATCGTTATCCCAAAAATCGTCGTGGAAGTAGCCTACAACGAAATCCAGCAAAGCCCCAAATACCAAAGCCAAATGGCACTGCGGTTCGCAAGAATCACCCGCATAAGAGACGACAAAACCCTCGAGGAAGCCGACAGTATCGAGCGGGTTAGGGAAATATATGATAGGCAGTTCCGCAATAAAGGCAAATATAACAGTGACTAGCGTGGGAGAGCGGTCAAGGTGAATGAGGCAGAAAAACAACAGTTTGCTAAGGAATTTTACAGTCGCCAGACCATACTCAAGGAACTAGGCGAAAAAGGACAGCGGCGTTTGGCTAAGTCTAAAGTTGCGATTGTCGGCGCGGGGGGGCTTGGCACAGTTTCCTCATTGTACCTCGCTTTGGCTGGCGTCGGCTACATCCGCTTAATCGACCAAGACACCATCGAAACACACAACCTCCACCGACAAATCCTATACAACACCGACGACCTCCACTACCCCAAAACCGAAGTTGCCGCAAAAAGGCTCGAAAAACAAAACCCCCTCATAACCGTTGAAGCGATCCCTGAAAACGTGAACGCAAGCAACGTTGAACGGCTCCTAAAAGGCGTGGACTGTGTTGTGGACGGGTTAGATAATATGGTTACTCGTTACCTCATTAACCGTGCCTGCGTCAAACTGAACATTCCATACGTTTTCGGCGCAGCCATCGGCATAGAAGGCAACCTATCCGTCTTCGCTCCGCCTGAAACAGGGTGCTTGGAATGTTTAATGCCTAACCTCTCCGACTCAGACCTGCTAACATGCAACACCCGCGGCGTCCTTGGAGCAACAACAGGGATAATCGGCGCCCTGCAAGCCATGGAAACAATAAAACTCCTAGCAGGCGTGGGCTCAACGTTGAAGAATAAGCTGATGGTTTGCGACTTCAGCGACATGGACTTCACCACCATAGACATCTCAAAAAACACTCGTTGCCCCGTGTGCCACGGCGAAGTATCATCGGTTGCTGGGGGCGAACGGCTGGTTTGGCTCTGCGGCAAAGACACCGCCAACATCAACCCAGAAAAACCCCTAAAACTAAACCTTGACGAAGTTTACCCACAAGTCAGCAAACAGTTTAACGTTCGTTTGAAGTCACGGTTAGCCCTGATGTTTAATTACAAGGGCTATGAGGTTAGCCTCTTTAACGGTGGACGCATGCTCATAAAAGGTGTTGCAGATGAAAACACTGCTTTGACGGTTTACAGGGAAATCCTAAAGAAAATAGGCGCAAATCAGCCTTAACGAGACAGCGCCTGCACTAAAGCTTTAACGTCTCTTATCCAGCCATCGATAATTCGAGAGTTCTCCTGTTGTTTTTTGGCGATTTTCTCGAAGCCCTTAAGCAATTCCTGCTGATGCACATAGTAAGCAGCCAACTGGTTTAATGGTTCAATGAAGTCTGTTGTTGAAGCCCCAGTTTTCAAGCTGTTTCCTAACTCTTTCAAGGTTGACTGCATCTCGTCGATTGACATGCCGGCAGTCTTCTTGAAGTCTCTGCTTACCCATTGGCGTTCGAAGAGGTTGCGGCTCTTCCATCCTTCAGACTGCTCCATATAGGTCTTCATCACTGCTTGGTAGAGTTCGGCGGTGCTTAAGTTTTCGCTAGAAATAGCGGCTTGGGCTTGGGGGCGTTGGCTTGGTTTTTGCTCTTTGAACTCGGTTTCTTCTTGGTTTGTTAGGGGTATTCCCGCTTCCCGCAGCACTTGGATGGAACTGGTCTCTTGACCATGGTACTTTTTGGCAAGCGCAACCGCTATGGCAAAGCCTGCACCCGCCGCTTCAGGAGAAATCTGAGCATTCTTGTTTAACTCAAACAACTCATCCAAACTCATCCCCATAAGCGACGCCACCTTTGCTCCGCCCTCAACAAATCCGGGCGTCTTGGAGATTCCTGGTCCAATGGTAAAAGCGTACACACCTGTACCTTCCGCTTCAGCAGAAATGGTGTTTGATAGTTCAACTTGGGCTGTTTTGAAGACCTCGTATGCTCCCATGAATGGCGCTGCCCCTGACGAGGACACGCAAACGAAAACACCATGTTTGCGCTCTATCATGGCTGGGAGGAATTTTCTTGCTAAAACAACTGGGCCTCGCAGGTTGACTCGGTAACTAAAATCCCACGATTCAACAGGAGTGTCTTTTACGGCGCCCATCGGAAAAACCGTGGCGTTGTTAAGGACTATGTCAACTTTGCCGAATTTTTTTAGTGCCAGTTCAGCGAGGTTGTCGATGTCTTTTTCGCTGCCGATGTCTGTCTTCATAAACAGGGCTTTTCCTTTGCCGAATTCTTTGTTGATGTTTTCTTCAGCGGCTTTGCCGTTTTGCTCATTTATTTCGGCTATTACTACGTTTGCGCCAAGCCAAACAAGGGCTCTTGCTGCTTCAAAGCCGATTCCTCGTCCAGCCCCAGTTATGACGGCGACTTCTCCTTTTAATGAGTCTTGAGTTAAATTTCCTTTGCTGATGAGCATTCTGATCACTCCTAGTCTCTTATTCGCTTGGTATTAAAAGAGTTTAAACCCAAACATGGTTAACTCTGCCCATAAAACCGCTGAAGCGATAGCAACTTGCGCAATGGATAAGGTTGCGCCAACTTTGAGGTATTCTTTAAGGCTTATGTTGACGCCTTTGCGCCGCATGATTTCCAGCCACATCACAATTGCCAGTGAACCGAGCGGGAAGAAGTGTGGTCCAAGGTTGTTGCCGATGATGTTGCTGAATATCAGGTTGGTTAGGGCTGGTCCAGTCACCGCTGCTTGATGAATGCTGAGCAACCCCAGGATTGTCATGGGCCAGTTGTTCATGAAGCTTGCCCCAACAGTTACAACCATACTTGGCCCAAAAACCCCTAGCACAGATGGAAACTTGCTCGTTGTCACAAGCGCCGAAGCCAGCAGATTCGTGACGCCCGCCGCTTCCAAACCTTGAACAACTATGAAAATGCTGAGCATAAACAGCACGATGTCCCAGTTGATATCCCTCGCCAATCCCACAAGCCCTTTCTTCTCGCCGTTCACCGAACCATTCCGCTTCAACGAAAACCAGTAAACCGCTACCAGAAACAGTGCTCCGCTGCAAATCACCAGCGAAACAGGAACCCTGACTAAAGAAGTCAACACGTAACCAACATCAATCGCCACAAGCGTAACTAAACTTATTCTTAGCAAACTTGGCGAAATCGCGGGTTTTCCTCTGGTTAAGGAATCCGCAGCTGTCACGTCGTAAGTTTTGGGAATCTGTTTTCGGAAAAACAGCCAAATCAACAGTAAGCTGCTTAGAAGGGTTGCAACTGCGACTGGACCCATAAAGACCAAGTGGTCGATGAAGCTGTACTTGAAGAAATCCGCGCTGAGGATGTTGATGGGGTTACTTGTAATTAATGGCATGGCGGCGGTGTCGGCGATTAGTCCGGCGGTGAATAGGTATGCGAGTTTGCCCTTTTTGTCTATGCCTAAGCAGGTTACAATCTCCAGCACAATGGGGGTGAGAATTAGAACTGCGCTGTCGTTGGCAAAAAGGATGCTCACAGCAGCCGTTAGCAGGGCAATGTAGAAGTACAATCGCAGTCCACTTCCACGCGCCAATTTCACAACTCGCAGCGCCGCCCACCTAAAAAAGCCCATAGCATCCAACGTCACCGACAACGCAATGATGCCCAAAAACGCCAACGCTGCATCCCAAATGTCCAAAAACGACTGTGCAGCCTGCCCCAAACTCACCGTGCCCAAAAGCAGCGATGCGACAGCGCCGATTCCAGCTGCGTAACCCAGCCGCAGACCCCGCGGGCGCTTAATCATCAAGAAAAGCGTTGCAACAAAGACTGCCAATGCAGCAACCGTTATGTAGTCCAAGAGGGTGCCTCGGTTGTTTTAGCAAAGCGTTGGTTTGTGGTATAAAAGATTAGCTTGCCAAACAAGACAGAACTTAAGGTCACTTAAACCAAAAATTTACGGTACAAAGACGTTTGAGGCTGATTGATTTCTGTCAACAGTTTCACTTTCACTCTACCCTCCCTTGCTCTGGAATGTTGCTTGGCTGATAGTTTAAATAGGCTAATCAGGCGTAATGCATTTTTGTGGAAAAGTATGCAACAGAACCTGCTTCAACAGAAACTAATAATGAAACCTGTAACGGCACAAATCGCTCTAACACGGTTCACTTTTAATGTTCGAGACATCGATGGACTTTTTCCAGGATTCCGATCAGGGGACTTCGCTGTCCTTTATGGCCCCCAATCAGTTACTTCATTAACCTCTTCACTATGTGTTCGTGCCCAATTGCCAGTGCAACTTGGTGGATTGGAAAGCGATGTTGTTTTCATCGACTGCGCAAATAGTTCTTCACTTTCAGACATCGAACACGCCGCACAGATTGAAAAATTAGATACCAAAGCAGCACTTGAACAAGTCTACAACATACGTGTGTACACAGCCTACCGATTAACTTCTCTAATAATGGAACGACTACAAGAAGCTGTAGAAACCCACGATGCTAAACTTATAGTAATCTCCGACATAGCAAGTCCATTCCTACATGACAATGTAGATGACCAAGAGGCAAAAACATTCTACAGCCAAATTATGAATTACCTCGCAAACTTTGCAAAAAAACATCACTTAATAATAATCGCAACCTACCTCTCTCATGAAAGCACCAGAAGAAACAGCGTTCTGCAGGAAATAACCACTGCAAAAGCAAACACAGTGCTACGCTTCACTAAAACCCCCTACACCAAAGAAGTAGAGTTAGAGAAGCATCCGTCCTACATGTTAGGGGTCGTTGATTTGACCTCTGAAAATCAAGCCTTAACTGACTTCATGGGCACAGTTAGTGATGGCAAGAATTATTTTTTGATGTAATGAAGATTAAAAAAGAAGAAAAAAGAGTTTACTCTTTCTTTTGTTTGCTTGGACGCAGAGAACGCACGGTTGCGCCTGCACGCCACAATTCACTGTTACCCATCGCTTTAAGCTCGTCGGCAAGTTTCTGCTTGTAGTTTGCTTCTTTGCTCTTTTCGAGGACGATGCGTGTTTCTTCGCCTGCGGCGACGAGGTCGTAGAGTGAATCGAACACTGGTTTGGTGGCTTCGCGGAAACGGTTCTTTCCATCTTAGTGCGCCGATGCGTGCGGTTTCGCTGCAGTTGTTGTACATCCAGTCCATGCCGTTTTCGTCGACGAGGCGGATTAGGCTTTGGGTGAGTTCTTCGACGGTTTCGTTGAAGGCTTCGCTTGGGCCGTGACCATGCTCTCGTAGTGTGCTGTATTGGGCTTCGATGATGCCTGCTAAGGCGCCCATTAAGGTGCCGCGTTCGCCTGTTAAGTCGCTGTAGGTTTCTTTTTCGAATGTGGTTGGAAAGAGGTATCCTGAGCCGATGGCGATGCCCATGGCTTTGACGCGTTGGTCCGCTTTGCCTGTGGCATCTTGGAATATGGCGAAGCTGCTGTTTATGCCGCTGCCGTCAACAAAGTTCCTGCGAACAGATGTGCCTGAACCTTTGGGGGCAACCAAAATGACGTCTATGTCTTTTGGTGGGATGACGCCTGTTTGTTCTTTGAAGACTATGGAGAAACCGTGGCTGAAGTAGAGGGCGTCGCCTTTTTTGAGGCTCTTTTTGACGTTTGGCCATTCTTCTTTTTGTGCCGCGTCGGTTAGTAGCATCATTTTGATGGTTCCTTTTTGGGCTGCTTCTTCCAGCGGGAAGAGGGTTTGTGCCTGGAACCCATCCGTCTTTTACTGCTAAATCCCATGTTTTGGAGCCTTTTCTTTGACCTACAATTACTTTGATTCCGTGATCTCGCATGTTTAATGCTTGTGATCGTCCTTGAATGCCGTAGCCAAGTGTGGCGACGACTTCGTCTTTTAGGATTTTTTGGGCTTGCGCCACTGTGAACTCTTTTCGAGTGATGACGTCTTCTGTGACGCCACCGAAATCCAACTTTACCATTTTTTATGCTACCTCAGCCACTCCATTTAGCGGATGGGATAATTAAGAATTATGTTGGAAAATCCCTTGATAATTATGCTCAATAGCTTGAAGCGAAGATAATTGGTGGAATTGGCAGTTCAATTTAGCGGATAATTATTGGATTTTAAAGAAAGGTTTAACAAGGTTATGGTTTAACTTTGGTTTAGATTATACTCGACGCTTTTTGATTTTAAGAAAGCGGTTCTTATATAGTTATGTGACTGTGCTTAGCCACCAACTACATTTTATTAGCTATACCAAGCAAACAAAATTCTTTGAACGAGAAGCACTTACGCTTTTCGTTCAATAAAATTTTAAGGAAGAAAAAAAATGAAAGAACTAAAAAACAAAATAGCAGCTATGACGATTGCTATATTATTCATACTATCGATAGCAGCTTCAACCTCAATAGTACCAACAACTAAAGCACATTCACCACCATGGAATATCGCAGATCACTGTTATATCGCACTCGCGCCCAACCCAATAGGAGTAGGCCAAACATTGAACATTCTAATATGGACTGCTCAACCCCTAGCTAATTCAGCAATCACTAACAACATCAGAAAAGAAAACTACGTACTGACCATCACGGCGCCCGACGGGACAAACACCACACAAACCTTGGCCGTTGTCGACAACACTGGAGGAGAACAATTCACTACGTACGTACCTTCGCAGGAGGGCAATTACACGGCAACATTCGTCTTCCAAGGAATGACATACCCAACCCTATCCCAAGTAACTTCCACTGTTCCACTTTCAGCAGCAACTAACACTTCAATCAACGCCTATGCCGGAGACGTTTACTTGCCTGATCAAGCAATTGAAACATTCACAGTACAACAACAACCATTGCAAACCATCACCTATCCACTTCCAACTGAGTACTGGACTCGTCCTATAGAAGGCCAGAACACAAACTGGTACATTATCGCATCAAATTGGCTCGGTCCTTCCTCTTACCAATTCGGCTCAGCAGCTCAAACCGGAACCGGCTACAACATTTTCCAGCCCGATGGCACAGCACCTAACAGCGGACACATATTATGGACAAAGCCGATGGAGTTCGGAGGCGTAGTCGGAGGAAGCAACACAGCCGTTCCCGGAGCAACATACTATTCTGGAAGCTCATACCAGCCCCGATTCTACAACTCAATAATCATGAACGGAATCCTATACTACAAAATGCCCTTCGGCGGTGGAGGCACCACAACCACAGTAAACGGAGTAGTCTATGGAGGAGCTTATGTCGCCGTAGACTTGCGCACTGGACAAACCATCTGGACACAAACAAACCCCGCGTATAACCCAACATGGGGACAACTAAACAACCAAGTCGACCCTAACCAGTCCGGCGATCATCCCAAGCGGATACCTCTGGCAAGCTTGGACCCTGCCCACAGCAACCACAATTGCTCCCCCAGACAGCGAAAACCCAGCTGGCGTTACGATGTCAAATGTAACATGGATAGCTTATGACGGCTTCACTGGAAACTGGATATTCAACATTACAAATGTTCCCCAAACCTGGAACAAGTACGGCCCAGGCGGCACACTGCTACAAGAACAGACTGTAATGCCCGCCTATGGCCCAAGCGGCGAACTACTAAGATATGTCCTTGACTACAACACTGCCACTCAATCCGGATGGCTAGCATTATGGAACTCATCTGCAGTAATTAACAACCTTGCAGCGCCATCAGGCCCATACAGACCTGAAGGCAGATCAATCGACGGAAGCGTTGCCACCACATCGTCTTCAGCATTTTACTACAATCCATACAGCTGGAACGTGACCATAAACGGCATAACTTAGATGGGCTTGTCATCAATTCGACCGCCACAACAGGAGTTTCCCTGGGCGGACCAACAATCCTGGCAGTCTTCCCCGGCGATATCATGATGGGAACAAGCAGCGGATTAACAGTCTCCGTTGGACCTCAGTACACTCCAAACCCGTTCACAATGTGGGCAATTAACCTCAACGCAAGCCGCGGCACAGTGGGACAGATACTATGGGCTAATAACTACACGGCGCCAAACTTGATGACCGGCAACCCCAACCTTGGAAGCTTCACACAGAGAATCGGACCCGTAGATCAAACAACCCGCGTTTTCACAATGCAGATTGGAGAAACTTTCCAATGGCTCGGCTACAGCTTGGATACTGGCACCTTGCTGTGGGGTCCAACAACCACAGTGTTTCAGAGCGGGTACCAATACTTCGGCAGTGGACTCGGCATTGGACAATGCGCTGTTGGCGCTTACGGAAACATCTACGTTCAAGGTTACGGCGGAGAAATCTGGTGCTACAGCACGGCTACAGGAAACCTGTTATGGCAATTCGGTAATGGCGGCGAAGGCAACAGCACCTACGACGGAATCAACTCTCCTTGGGGTCTTCTACCCACAATGATATCTGCAATTGCAGACGGAAAAGTCTATGTTTACAGCCAACAACACGGCAACGGCGCGCAATCACCATACTACAAGGGCGAAAGCATCTGGGTTCTTAACGCCACAACAGGCCAACAGATCTGGACCATACCATTCCAAGGTCCAAATGACGGAGGCCCAGGATACCCAGAAGGTTCCGTTGCAGACGGCGAATATGTTAACCAAAACATGTATGACAACCAAATCTATGCTTTCGGCCAAGGACCCAGCGCTACCACTAGTCTCGGCACCGCAAACCGCCATTAACGTAGGGCAGAAAGTAGTGTTGCAAGGCACAGTTTTGGACATTTCCGCAGGCACGAAGCAGAATCAGCAAGCCGCTGACTTTCCATACGGTGTTCCAGTAGCATCCGATGCAAGCGAGAGCGCATGGATGGAATATGTCTACATGCAAAAACCATGCCCAACCAACTTCACTGGAGTAACAGTGTCACTTACAGCTGTTGACCCGAACGGCAACTTGGTCCAAATCGGCACAGCCACAACTGACGCACAAGGCTTGTACCACTATACTTGGACGCCTCCAAACGTTCCAGGCGACTACACAATTACAGCATCATTCGCAGGCACCAACAGCTACTATGGATCAGCATCAGAAACAGCAATGACTGTGACACCAGCTCCAACAGCAGCACCTACCGCTGCACCGCAAGCAAACCTAGCAACCACAGCGGACCTAATGACCTACATAGTCGTCGCAGCAGTCGCAATAATTATCGCAATAGCCATTGCCACGTTGTTGATGCTTAGGAAGCACCCATAAAAAAGCGACAACCAAAAATCCCTTTCCCTTTTTTTGTTATAAAAAGCAATGAAGAAAAAACGGGGCTGAGAAGGCTCTGGTTACTCTAACTTTGCTATTCTCGCATATACGTAAACCAATTAAACTGTTCTTGGCTTATACCCGTTTATGACAACCAACAAATTCACGCCTGACCTTGTTGCTCCCTGTGGAATGAATTGTGGAATATGCAAAGCATACTTAGCCTCCATGCATGATGTTCCAAGGCAAAGAGGAAAAGTTAGCCACTGCGCTGGCTGCCTTCCCAGAGCCAAAAACTGCTACATCAAACGAGGCTGCCAAAAACTCTCCAAACACCAAATCCAATCCTGCAGCCAATGCGACACCATGCCCTGCAAGAACCTTGACCACCTAGATAGGCGCTACCGCGAACGCTATGGCATGAGCATGGTTGAAAATCTCAAAATGCTAAAAGTTAAAGGCATGGATGGGTTCCTGAAAAACCAAGAAGAGACGCACCGATGCCCAAACTGCGGAGACGTGGTTTGTGTTCATGATGGAAAATGCTACTCATGTGGTCAAATAAGGAAGAAAACTACTGTTTAAACCCAAGAAAACTAAATCTCCGAACATCTACCGCTCCATTATGTGAAATTCAACCATTGAAGGGATTGCATTATTTTTGCAATTATATATGTTAAAATTAATTTCTTATACAAAATTTTGCTAGCCAATTTTTTGTTGATACAACCGATGGGGTTGGTAATCTTTTCGACACGCTTATATCGGCTGTAATGAACCTTACTATTTAGTAAGGGCTGGTTTTGTATAGCGTTATCTTAAAGCAAATCGATAAACCATCAGCTTATACCGATAATGCGTTAACAGGCAAACAAAGCGATGCTACAGAATCTTCACCAACGTTAAGCGGGTCCCTAATTGTGAGTGGGCACCAGCCAACACTGTTTCCTTATCCTGGGTTTTTCTATCGAATGTACCATTCAAACATAATGGACCTTTGTCCCTATGACCCGTTTAGTCGGCATAGCGACCGTTATCAGCATAGAGTAAAAATCGGTAAAGATGATGACTGGAAATGGTTTACGCTTCCCATCGAAGCTTGTAGTGGCTGCTCGATAATCGATGCTAAACTAAAGACGCATCTGATGAATGACCGCTGGAGTGAATTGGAGGGCGTCTACGAGAAGTATCCTTTGTGGAGCGAATACAAGGATGCATTGAAGGAGATGTTTTTAGGTTATCGGACTCTTTGGGAACTGAATTTTAGGTTTATTCTTTGGGTCAGAGACCTTTTGGATATTAAAACATACATATCTATCTCGTATGGCGGCAAAGGTTGTGACACGACCGAACGAATTGCTTCTCAATTCGCAAGTTACGGGTCAGTTTTGTATCTTGCTGGGAAGGGCAGTGCGCAGTATTTAGATATGCAAAAGTATGAGCGATTAACAAAGTCAACCATCGCTATAGTAACCTACACGCCTCCCGTGCCGTTCTCAACCGTTTCCATCCTGACTCCCCTGCTAATGTACTCCCGTGAAAAAGTGCTTGATGCCCTCAACATACGGCGTGAGCCCATAAAGGTGATAGTTAACGGCACAGAATGCAGCGTAGACTACCTCAATGACAATTCTGGCATTTGAGACTTTAAAGTGAAGGAAATAGTAGAAAGTGCTGATGAAGTTTATACTCCCAACACCGTTTTAGCTGAAATTGCCCGTAAATATATCCGCGAAGGCGCTGAAGAAGCAACAGTTAATGAACGGTTAGAGCAAATAAATGCCGTTTCAAGCATATCCTATTTGGATACTAATGTAGCTTTGGAATCAGCGAAATGCTATCTAGAGCTTTTAGCAGAGGCTCGGAAAAGAAAACTAAACGTTCCAAGCCTTTTTGACGCAATCGTGCTAGCGACTGGCAGGGTTTTCAAGGCAAAGATTTTGACAGGAGACAAGCATTTCCGTCCCTTACCTGAAACAGTTTGGATCTAAGCACCCATCAGCCGCAGGAAAATTGCTTTTGCCGAGTACAATCGGTTTTCTGCCTGTTCATAAATCACCGACTTGGGGCTTTCAATGGTTTCTGCGTTTATTTCGTAGCCGCGGTGAATGGGCATGTCATGCATGACGTAGGCGTCGCTGCCCTTTAGCAGTTGGGCGTTGATTTGGTAGGGCATCATGAGCTTTATGCGCTTCTCCTTCTCAGCGGCAAATTTGGGGTCAGTGAAAAACTCCATATCAATCCATGTGTCCGTGTAAACAAAATCGGCATCTGCAACAGCTTTTTTTGCGTCCAAGGTTGATTGCCAAAGCCCAGTCTTTTTTGCTTCAGAGAGCAACTCGTCGTCCCTTGCCGCTTCGTTAAAAATCGGCGTAACTGTTGTAAGTTTGATGCCTGTTTTGGTGCAGCCTTCGATGAGTGAGTTGGTGACGTTGTTGTGGACGCCGATGTAAACGAGTTTTGCGCCTTTGAGTTTGCCTTTCTTTTCTTTTATGGTGATTAGGTCTGCTAAGGCTTGGCTTGGATGATACTTTTCGTCGCAGCCGTTTATTACTGGAACACGGGAAGCATTCGCCATCTTAAGCAGGTCTGTGTCGCATAGTAACCGTGCCATGATGCAATCCACATTACGGGACAAATACTGAATCTCATCTGCTATGTCTGCTAAAGCGAAATTGGTTGTTCGCCAGTCAATGTACAAGCCGTGACCGCCAAGCTGCGTCATAGCTACCTCAAAGGAAACCCGCGTGCGTGTGGAGGTTTTCTGGAAAATCAACGCGGCAGATTTGCCCTCAAACGTTTTGAGGTATTTTTTTGGGTTCTGTTTGACTTCTATGCCTAAATCAACCACTGCGTTGAGGTCTTGACCTGACAGTTCTTTGAAGTTAATCAGATGCATCTTTTCTGTGCCTTCAAATACGCTTGAATCAAGCATGCAATTATAAGCTTTATGCAAAAACCTTTTCCACTACAAACCTCTCCACAATAAAGGGAACACATCATGATTCTGCTGGTAGCCTCAAACAAGGACATCGCAAGCCTAAACATCAAAGAGCAAATCCTAAACCACTACCGCTTCAACAAAACCACCCAAAATTACCACCAAACCCCTCTCTACGCCGCAGACATAAACGGCAAAAACGTAACCTTGGCAACGTTGAGTGAAGAATCGGTTAAAGCCCAAAATTTGCCAAATGACTTCCCAAACGCTGAGTTAATCGTTTTTATCTCAAGGCACAGCAGTCAAAGCGGCAAACCCACCCTATCCGTCCACACGCCCGGGAACTTTGGCACCGCTGAACTAGGCGGATTGCCCCAAACAGTCTCCGTTTCTCCTGCCTTAGCCATGCAAAATGTCCTAAAAGCGTTCATGCACTACAAAGAAACGTTAAGCCTCAACTACGAAGTATCCTTCGAATGCACCCATCATGGTCCAAGCCTAAACGTCCCAGCTATGTTTGTCGAGTTAGGAAGCTCCCCAGCACAATGGAGCGATTTGCAGGCAGCACAAGCCGTTGCCCACTCCGCAATGTCAGCCATCACCAATTTCACTGCGCCCACCAACTCTGCAGTTCTCGGAATAGGCGGAACCCACTACAACCAAAAATTCACCCTTATGGCACTGGTGGGACAAGCAGTTTTTGGGCACATGATTCCCAAATACGCTGTCCATCTTGTTGATTCCGAAATGCTATCTCAATGTATGGAGAAAACTTTGGAGAAAGTGTCGCTGGCAGTTCTGGATTGGAAAGGCATCAAAAGCGAAGACAAACCCAACCTGCTATCCGCGCTGGAGACTGTGGGGTTGCCCTTCAAGAAAGTTTAACATTACCTCAGAGCTAAGGAACATTTAATAGTCTATATACAGTAGTTTTTTAAACCAAAACGTTACAGTAACGTTTATTATTCATTAATGAAATCTTGAATGTGCGGTAAATATGGGAATAAAATCTTGGCTAACACAGGCAGCAAGAACCTTAAAGCTAGCCGTCAAGCCCGGCAGAGAAGAGCTTTGGCTCTCGATAAAAATCAGCCTCTTAGGCATAGGCGCAGTCGGCTTAATCGGCTTCGTTATTAAACTGCTATCTAACGTGATGGGCGGCGCATCAGCACCCGCAACAGCTTGAAGGAAGCCTGACTTATGGACAAGAAAGAAGAGCTAAATCAAGTAAAAATTTTCGTTGTCAAAACAACAACCGGACAAGAACGCAACGTAGCACGCTTAATCGCGTCAAAAGTAGAGATGGCTCATATTCCAATAAAGGCTCTTCTTGTACCAGATACACTCAAAGGTTACGTGTTTATTGAAGCAGATGGACCCCACCTCGTGGAAGAAGCCATCACAGGCGTCAGGCACGTACGCTCCAGAATCCCAGGGCTCGTAAGCTTCGCAGAAATAGAGCGGTACATCGTGCGTAAACCAGTCATGGAAGACCTCAACGAAGACGACGTCGTCGAAATCACTGGCGGACCATTCAAAGGTATGCGCGCCAAAATCACAAGACTCGACAAGTCAAAAGGCGAAGTTACCCTCGAATTGCTTGAGGCAACATTCACTTTGCCCATCACAGTACATTCAGACTATGTAAAACTAGTTGAAAAAGCAAAATAAACGGTGAAACAAAATGGCAGATAAAAAAGTTGTAGAATTGATTGTCAGCGGCGGACAAGCCAATGCAGGTCCTCCACTAGGTCCAGCTCTTGGTCCACTAGGCGTAAACATAGTGGCTATTGTCAACAAAATCAACGAAATCACAAAAGAATACGCTGGAATGAAAGTTCCAGTAAAAATCAGCGTTGACACTGAAGAAAAAACCTTCGAGGTAACCGTTGGCACACCCACGGCATCCGCACTTATAGTTGCTGAACTCAAAGTTGAGAAAGGCTCAGGTACACCCAACTCTGTCAAAATTGGCGACTTATCCATGGAGCAGGTGTTGAAGATAGCGAAAATTAAAGGTCCTCAACTTTTAGCTCCAACCGTCAAGAAGGCAACTAAAGAGTTGCTTGGAACCTGCGTGAGCTTAGGTGTTACCGTGGAAGGCAAAGACCCCCGAGAAGTCCAGAAAGACATTGACGCTGGCAACTACGAACAACTATTCGGTACTGAACAATGATAAGCGAATATTTTTATAATGGGTTTCAAATCTCTCATTGGCACGAGGCTTAAAAATGCCCCTAGACAACAAGACACTATCAGAAGCAATTAAACAGGCAAAAGCAAAGTCTGGCGACAAAAAATTTAACCAGACTGTAGATTTGATCCTCGACATCGTCGAGATCGATATGAAGGCGCCCGAAGGCAAAATCCAGGAGGTTGTAGAGCTTCCTCATGTAACTGGCAAACCCAACAAGATCTGCGTTGTTGGTTCTGGAGAATTTGCCATGAAAGCAAAGAATGCTCAGGCTGATTACGTTATTGAACGCGCTGATTTAGACTCATTAAACGGCAAAAAGAAAGAACTACGCAAACTCGCCAGCGAATATGACGTTTTCATTTCTGAAGCGCCCTTAATGCCGCTTGTAGGCAGAATTCTCGGTCCAGTTTTGGGTCCTCGCGGTAAAATGCCTATTCCAGTTCCACCGAACGCTGACATTGTATCCATAATAAATAAGCATCGCAAGACCGTGGTTGTGAGAATGCGCAGTCAACCAATCATTCAAGTTTCCATTGGTTCCCAACAGATGAAAGATGAAGAACTCGTCGATAACATTCAGGCAGTTCTCCGTGTCTTAGATGGAAAATTAAAACGCGGCTTGAAAAACGTAAAATACGCTTTCATCAAGACATCCATGGGTGAACCAATCAAAATTAAACCTTAAGAAGAGAAAAATCATGCCGTCCCAACAAGTATTAGAAGCAAAATCAACCGAAGTCGAAGCCATAAAAGACATACTCAAAGAGTACAAATCCATCGGCATCGCCAGCCTCAAGAAGGTTCGCGCTTCCCAACTGCAAGAACTAAAGAAAAGCATGGCTGGCAAAGTTTACCTCCGCGTCCTCAAGAACACGCTTATCAAAATAGCCCTCGAAGAGATGAACCAGGCCGAACTCAAAAAGCTTGAGGCATACTTGGAAGGATCAAACGTTTTCTTATTCACCGACCTTAACCCCTTCAAACTGGCATTGTTGCTTGAACGCGGTAAAGTTAAAACAACCGCCAAATCCGGTGACATAGCTGCGATGGATGTGGTTATTCCATCGGGAAACACAGGTCAGCCTCCAGGTCCAGTTATCAGCCAACTAAACGCTGTTGGGTTACCCACAAGAATTGAGTCAGGCAGCGTCTGGATTAGCAAAGACACCTTGGTTGTCCGCAGAGGCGAAATCATCAATGAACGCCTTGCAGGTGTCCTCTCAAAACTTGGCATTAAAGCAGTTGAACTCGGCATTTCAATGCGCGCAGTTTTCGATAACGGCTTAATTATTTCTGGTGACCAACTCATAGTTGATGTTGAGGCAACACGCAAGAGTGTTCAAGCAAGAAACTCGGAAGCCTTAGCCTTAGCCCTTGAGATAGGTTACGCAAGCAAAGACACCATCAAACCACTATTGCAGCGTGCTCACCAGAAAGCAGTTGCTCTATCCGTAAGCGCGGCGTTTCCAACAAAAGACACCATTGCAGACATCATCCGCAAAGCCAATG
This sequence comes from Candidatus Bathyarchaeota archaeon, assembly GCA_963846735.1. Lineage (GTDB taxonomy): Archaea > Thermoproteota > Bathyarchaeia > Bathyarchaeales > Bathycorpusculaceae > Bathycorpusculum. Next base: position 119,783 of record CAWJXC010000001.1, read on the forward strand.
CAGAAATGACCAGCTTAAGCGGCGCCGTGGACAAAGTTAAGCCCAAGACTGCTTAATCCCCTTTCCTTTTAAAACTTTTACTTTATTTGTTTATTTTCATTTTGTAATTATAAACAGGCAATTACTTAGCTTCATTAGCACTCGTTTTCCTTTTCAAAAGCAACGATGTTACCCTCTTATTACTTTCAAAACCTATCCCTAATGCGCCAATTTGTTTATTAGATGTCGTGAGAATGGTTTTTTGAGGCTTTTTGATGAGTGATGAAGAAGCAAAAGGTAGAATTGAGAAAACCAAAGGTAAAGCCCGTGAAGAAGCAGGTAAAATGACAAACGACAGAAGCGAGCAGATTAAAGGCAAGGCGGAACAGGCAAAAGGCAAAGTCCAAGAAGAACTTGGAAAAACTAAGAAAAAAATCTAAAGCAAAGCCTAGAAAAATTAAGTCGAGTTTTCTTAAAACATCCAGTGGATAACTTAAATTATCCATTTTTTTGATAATAATTTTACGTTTTATTTTGTTGACGTGTGACAAAATAGAAGATAATTCGGTGATTAATTACCGATTAAACCGTTCCCTGTAGCTGTCATAGTCTGGCAGGATACGCTGATATTCTTGGCCCATTAACGGTGAAGAAATTAAAAAGTCCGCTGAAGCACGGTTGCATGCAATGGGAATGTTCCATACCGCCGCCACCCTTAGAAGCGCTTTAACATCGGGGTCATGAGGTAACTGCGCAAGCGGATCCCAGAAGAAAATCAGAAAGTCTATTTCGCCCTTGGCAATGCATGCGCCGATTTGAAGGTCACCGCCCAAGGGTCCTGACTCTAAAACGGTGATTTCTAAGCCCAATTCCTTCTCAAGAAGTCTGCCTGTGGTTCCGGTTGCGTAAAGCTGATGTTGGCGAAGTGTGCCGATGTTGTATTTTGCCCACTGTTGCATGTCTTCTTTTTTGTTGTCGTGGGCGATGAGGGCGATTTTCTTTTTGCGTTTTAGTAGTGCTGTTTTTGGCATTTTTTGGTCTCCTGTTTAGAACCGTCTGGGTGGATGGCTATAATTGTTGTGCTGTAGAACAGGAGTGTTGAGGTTGGGTTTTGGGAATAAAGGTTATTTAGGTAATCGTGCGATAGAATAAATGGGGAGTAAACAGTATGGAGTCACTGAAGAGTTTAGCCCAGGGCTTTCTGGTTGCCACAGGCTTAATCTGGGTATTCAACATAGCCTCGCTAATCCACGGCGGCGATGCATGGCTGGGCTTAATGTATTTGCTAATCCTGCTTATCCCCACATCCAGCATAATAATTCTTAAACTCAAAAACACAAACCACACTCCACTTGATGGTGCACAAAAATGGCGGAACCTGCTGTTTTCTTTCCAAGGCGTAGCTTTAGGATTCTGGATGTTTGATATCATAACGACTTTTTACGCGATAAACGTGACGGGCTTAGCGGTAGAGCTTAATCCGCTGGGCTGGCCATGGGGGATTTTGGGCGCGTTCGCGTTTTACGGTCCAACCTTAGTGTTCTTATATGTTTTGCTCTTTAAAATCAAAGACAAACTGTCCTTCTACGTTGCTTTACCTATGACGATGGTAACGCTGGGCATGGGCATGATGAATTTGGTTGCGGGAGCCCAAAACTTCCAAGTTTTCGTTGACACTGCTGCCCTAGCAACGGGAATACGCTACGGATTGCTTGCGCTCATTGTCACGGTAAACTTGGTTGTGCCCTTAACTTTGAAGCGGATGGTTGCTCAGCCGAAATCTGGTTTAAACTTAAAAAACGCTTAAGGCAAGAAAAGAAATTGCTTTTATTTTATCAGTTTAGCAATTGTTGTTGCAGTTTGTAGCCCACATTATTTTATATTATTGTTTAAGGTAACTTGGTTACAAGAAGTAGCATACACCCAATGGTTTGGGCAGGTCTGGCTGCTAACTAAAGATAAGGTTCTTTGCATTTTCTCTCCTTATCTTCTGTTAACGCCTGGCTAGACCTGCCTAAACAACTATTTTTAGCCTATTCTCATTTATCGTTTTTTGTAAAAAACAAAAAAGGATTTTTATGGAATTCTCTTAGTCATTACGTAGGCGTCTTCGCCGTCAGAATAGTATCCGTTGATGGTTCTTGTAACTTCAAAGCCCAACTTCTTGTAGAGCGATATGCCATATTCGTTTGTTACACGAACTTCAAGGAAGCACTGTTTCGCCTTGTAGTATTCCATGCCTTCCAATGCCCGTTTGATTAATGCTGAAGCCATCCCCTTGCGCCTACTCTGCGGCAACACTGCAATGGAGACCACATGTCCCTTGCGTATTAAGCCGCCGAAACCATAATTTGACAATCCAACTTCGATGCGGCACATGATGTAGCCCGCGACTTTTCCATCTTCTTCTGCTACAATGAAGGTTTCTGGGAACCGCTGGTGCAAATCCACGAAGAAGAAGTCCGTGTAGTTTTCTGGTAGGCAGACGCGGTTGATTTGCATTACGCTCTGCAGGTCGTTGGGAACGAATTTTCGTAGCGTAAAGGTTTGCTGCATTGTTTCGCCTTCTTTACCAAATTTCACCGTTGAAACTTAAAGGTTACGCTTTAAGGCTTACTTCCTCGCTTTCCGTTTGGCGTGGGCAGGGATTGTTTAGGTTTTTGTTTCTTCAGGTGCCTTATACACTGGGAGGGTGTAGCTGCTTTGCGGCATTGCCCAAACCCTTGATGCTGAACCTGCAATCTTTAGCGCCTCACCTAACGCGTCGTTCACGGCGCGCGCGGTTTTTAGCTTGAATACGCTGGTGGCATAGTAATCGGGGAGCGATGAGACTAAAATTATCTGGTGATTCTGCAGGGCTTTTAGGAGGTAATATGTTTTGTATCCGCCTAAGACAAAGTTGCGTTTTATTTCGCGTTCCACGTTTTTGATGTCGGCTAAACGTGTCATCCATTCGTAGAACACTTGGTTGCCATGTCCTTCAGGGCACTCTGCAACAAGGATTATTACTCCGCCCCGTTTAACGGCGTCTAAGGCGTTGTCTAAGCCCTTGTAAGCTTCATACAGGCTACGGTCGGCTGGGTGCCCACCTGCGCTTACCACGACGATGTCTGCTCGTCGATCCACGGTTACACGGTACATTTCATCATATAGTTTAACCGCCTCCAAAAACGCCGCCTCCAAGTCGCCAGCAAACGCTTTTACAACTTCGCCTTTCCTGTTTGCAACCACATTAACAATAAAATCAACCTTGGCTAATCGTGCCGCCTCAGTCATATCCACATGCACAGGATTATCAACTAAATTTCCCGACCTTGCATTAGCACTCACGAGCATGGCGTGGTTTTGCTTGATGGTTTCTTCACCGCAAATTCCCGGCAAAACGCCTTTGCTTCCTCCGCCGTAACCCGCATAATAGTTAAGGTCAACATCACCCAAAAGCACCCTCACGTCTGCTTCAGCGAACACGCGGTTCACAAACACTTTGTTGTTATGCGTCTTAGTTGTGCCCACACAAACTAAATCTGGGGCTCGGAAATCATGGCTGACAGTTTTCACGCGTTTTAAGGCTTCTTCACCAATAAGTTTGGCGGCTTCTTCTGGTTTTACTGCCCCGTAGGTTCCGCAGCCAAAAACAACCGTGACATTCTCATCTTTTACGCCTGCCCCGTTGAGTTCAGCTAGGACTGGCAGAAGCAGGATTTCGCTTGGCGTTTTGCGGGTGGCAACATCCACAACAATGGCAACTTTACTCTCAGGCTTAACGATTTCGGAGAGGCGTTTTGTGCCGAAGGGTTCCTTCAGCGCCCGTTCAACCTCAGCTTTCGCGTCGGCTGCGGCTGGCTGCTCTTTGGGCTCGATGGTGCCAAGCAGGTTTCGGGCTGGAACTCGAACGCACACGTCGGTTTTTCCGTAGGGAAGCCAAACATCAACCATGCCAAGTCACGTATAATTCATGTACACGGTGTAAGAAACTATTAAGCCTTATCAAAACCGTAGATAAAGAAAAAGCAATAAACGTAATCCAATCAGTGTGCTTTGCTGTTTGCTATTTTTCTTTTTTTTTACCACCGACTACGCCTACGCAACTTCCACCGCAAGCGGCTCCGCCACTCCCGCCACCACAACCGCAATTCCAACGTCAAGTGCTCGCGCGGCCGAAAATGCCCTCTCAGCCCGTTCCAGCTAATATCTGATTTTATTTTCAAAGTCTTTCGTTTTCTTGAAATCCCCCCTATCGAACGAGTGAACCCGGCTTTTACCCCATTCAACATTGCACCCGCTTTCATAACTATAGAAGCTTTAGCAGATGAAGTCGATTCATCTATAGGTTCCGAGGTTGGAGCAACAGTTGAAGTTGGGACAGATGACGTTGGGGTATCTATAGGCGGCAAGTTGGCGTCGATTTCTTCGGAATTAACGGTTTCCGGCAGCTCTGAAGTTGGATCAAAAGTTGATGAGAACTCTTGCTCGACCTTTTCCTTTTTCCGCATCTTAGCAAATTTTGTTCTCAGGTTCATTTGTTTTCTTGAAATTCCCACCAAGAAATGAATGAACCCAACTTTTGCCCTATACCACATTGGAACAGATTTTACAGTTGGCGAATCTGGAGTCGATGAAGTTGCTGCTTTGTTTGCAGCTGTAGGTGCCGACGTTGGAGCGACAGCTGAAGTGGGAACAGTTACGGTTGAGGAAACAGCTTGAATTGGCGAAGTTTCTGAGGTCGTCTTCGCGAACGGTATCTTGGCCCAAATAGTACCGGATTTAGCTTTCAAACCTCCTCTTTTTCTTAATATTAACACAACTGAACTTGTGACCGCGGCCACTAACGCAACGGCTATTATAACGGTCATGGTTGGCTGGAATAATTGAGGTGAGAAAGTTGGAGAAGGAAACACAATAGATACTTCATGACTGCTAAAATGAGTCGTGAACCATACATAGTAATTGTCAGTATCTTGGGAAGACCCTTGGTCTATGGCTGGTTGACCGTCGATATAGATTGTTGGAGTTGTTTCGTAGTAACCCACTGCACCTTTTGGTATTGTAATGTTACCTAAGCCTACGGCTCCATTTTCTCCTGTTACAGTGAAAGAAAGAACAACCGTGGTTGCGTTTTTCGTTAGCACAACATTGGTCATCTGTTGGCTAGTTATGGTTCCGCTTACTGCAAGACTAACCGTTGAGTCATCATCAGTTACCGCTTTAACTGTGCTTGATACGTTGGACACTGGCGTTGGTGAAGGCGTCGGACTCGGCGTTGAATCAGGCACAAAGGTTGCTGAAATAGTAGTAGTACCTTTGATGTTCTGAGCAGTATAAGTGCTCACAGCTCCAACCGATGTTCCATTAACAAGCACGTCAACAATATGATAACCCGCTTTTGGAGTTATAGTAAAGGTTTGACCGCCGTCATAATTCACATTAGTAGTTCCAGGGGTAACGTTACCGTTAGCCGTCTGAGTAACCTGGATAGGGATCTTTCTAACTCCATAAATGGCAGTCAATGAGCCATTTGCCGTAACTGGTCCAAACTGGTACGATGTGCCAGAACTGGAAATAACGGGAACCGATAGACTGTTCGCAATTATATTTGTGATGTAGTAGCCCTCATTTGGTGTTATTGTGAAAGTCGGTCTATCTCCATAGGCTACTGAGCTTGTTTCCGGCGCAATTACACCATTTGCTGTTTGAGTAACCTCCAAGTTATAATTGTTAATTGAAAAATCTGCAAATATTGTGTGTGATCCACCAACATTGGCAAAAGTGTATGAGGAAACCGATCCTTGGGAGACATTATCCACAAAGAGGTTTGAAATGTGGTAGCCAATATCGGCGGTTGCATTGAAGAGTTGACTACCACCAAGATTAACGGTTATTGTCCCATTTGGAGTTATCAAACCGTTGGCTCCACATGAGGCAAAAATGGCATAGGAATCGATAAGACTGGTTGTTATGGTTGTTTGTCCTGTGGTGTAGCCTGATGCTTGAGCGGTAATTGTTGTGTTACCCGGTATGTATGTTGTAGTTACGTTTCCTGTTGCACTCGATTTACCAGATGGGATTGTTATTATGGAACTAACAACTGCCGCTGTTGGTTGAGATGAATACAGTTTTACGTTAAGGTCTGTTCCTGTGTTTATTGCAGGTTTTCCCTGTATATCTTGCAGTTGAACTTGGACAATTTGATGGGTATTGCCGTCGGCTGGCAAACTTGATGGGATACAATAAACTCTTAGATTCGAGGCAATAAAGCCAAAGGTGCTTATCGCTTGGCTAGTTAATGGGAAGTTGTTGGCAACTGCAGTTATGCTTGCAGACTCAGGTTTGTAGGTAGTGCATAATGTTGCTAATGTATACGTTTGCCCTGTAGGTATATTGATTGAGTCAATTTGGCATACGCTTGAATCGCTGGAAGCTAAATTTATCAGTGTATCTGAAGAGCTTTTTGCTGCATAACCTGCGTCGTTTTGTAACTGAACCGCTATTCCGTATGAGTTCTGGTCTGCCAAAACTTTTGGAGGACCCGTGAATATTTTGAGTTTAGTTGGGTTTTGGGCAACTGGAGTTGTGGTGATTGTAACTTGATTTGGAGCGTACCCTTGAGATGTAGCAGTTATGGTTACAGACAGTATTCTTGCTTGGGTCTCCGCTAGCGTGGTTGTGTTAAAGTTTGCTATGGCGTATGTTTCGCCTTCAAGAATTGTAACGCTTTGGTTTACTGTACCTATTGCTGTGTTTGAGCATGACAATGCAACATTCACGCCTCCAGGCGGAGCTCTTGCCGGCGTGCTGGTTGAATCTTGGAGTTGAACAATTATTGCAGGATAAGAATTGCCATCGGCGGGTAATGTGCTTGGAAATCCATAAACGGCTATTGCAGAGGGTATTGGTCCAAGAGTGGTGATGGTGGATACCACCGTTGCAAACCCTGTTGCTGACGCAGATATTGTTGTTGTTCCAGGATTGAATGTAGATGTAAAGTTTGCTGAAGCGAATGTTTCTCCTTTGGGGATGGTGATTGAAGAATCTACTGTGCCTACGGTTATGAGTGAAGATGAGAGACCTACTGTTATGTCTTGCAAGGCTCTAGTAAGTGTTCCGTTAGAATCTTGTAATTGAACGAAAATACATTGGTACGTATTGTTGTCTGCCAATACGCTGGGTGAACTTGTGTAAATATTTAGTTTTGTTGGGACATTTGCTGTTGCATAGTAAGTGTTTTGATTGACTTCAAAAAACGCCAGTGGCAAAAACAGAAGTATCAGTATTACCGTAATTGCTTTTAGCGTTTTGTGTCACCTAACCTACATTAGATATATGGAAGTCCAATGTTCTTGAAAAGGCATTCAAGGTGCCTTTAGGTAAGTTACCTTTTGGAGCTCTCAAACGAACCTACGTAGTATTAAAAAATATGGCTAATTTGCACTTGTACTTCTCAAAATAAACACACAATCTTATGTAGAAACTTAACAAGGACAAAAAGGGTTGATTAACCAAAGATTGTTCGAAGGAAGTCTATTTTTCCAAGATGTTTCTGATCATTAGAATAAACCTCACAGATACCCATTCTTGTCATTACCGCGATATTCACTCCGTCGTTAAAATCTACGTTATATGCTGCCATGTTATTTGCGCCCATATAACACCTGAAATGGTGCCAACTGCTAAACCAACAAATTATCCAAGCTACAATTTGGAATTCTGAAACAGGGTACCTTTCAAGGCTAAGTATATTAGAAAACCAAAATCCGTAAAAGATTATCCAGAAAATCGCATACGCCCCAGCAAATTTCATCGCGCTTACTTTGTATTCGGATGGAATTATCGGGGGCGGCTGTTTGTTTTCATGGTTCACCTTTAATCTCGTGCTAATCATAGTCGGCTCATGGGGAAACCAACCCCTAATGCGGTTTTCTAAGCTTTTTTGGCATTCATATGGGTCACCTATTTTTGATTAGAGGTTACTGTGACGTCCATGCTTGGGCTGCTTGACTGGGTCGATGTTGCGTTAATCTCTAACTTTTTCAGCGACGATGAAACGTAGTTTGGGGTTTGAGCATTGAAGAAGCTGTTGTTTTTGTTTAGCACTGTGAATCCATGCGTGTTAGTATGTAGGGTTCCCCATTGGCTTGTTTGGAAACAAAATATTTGGGATTCAACATTTGTCACATCCAGGTTCAACTTCACTGTTCCACCTTTTAGCTCAATAGCTGAATCCTGATTTTGCATCTTTGAGTTAACGTCTGCTTGAAGTGCATTGCCGGTATGCGCCGACATGTATCGCAAATTGTCGGTGTTGCTTATTTTCAGGTTCTCAGTGCCCGAGGCGCTTGTCAAATTTAACGTTTGAACCGTATTCACGTTTTGCGGAACATTCGCTGTTAAGTCTCCAAAATAGGAGTACAAGCTAAAGTTACCTATCAAATTCTCATTAACGGTTATGTTCATTAATGTAGTGAATGAATCGGCGATAACGTAAAGTTCACTGTTGTTTACGTAGTAGTAGAAGACGCTTGCTGATTCATTATCATAAGTGGACGGACCATTATAATTAACGCCCGAACCCACTGCGACTGCTCCATATTGCTTCACGAATTGAACTTTGCAGGCTTCCGAACTGTTATCGGAGAAGTAAAGCCTGATGCCGCCTTCTACACTTCTCGCGGTAATATTGATGGCATTAATGCTGGGTATCTGCGCGGTAGTTATTACGTGGTTTTCCGAGACGGTGGTAATTACGTTGGGTCCAGCAGCGACGCAGCCTAAGGCTAATATGCTTATCAGTAACACTGCAAACGCAGGAAGAGTCACTGCAAAACGTTTCAAACCCTTCATAACTAAGACGCCTGCGACTACGAAAGTTATCGGTATAGCGTATGTAAACTGTACGCCTGAATTCGACGCGAGGTATGCTAAGAAAATAAGAGCCGCCGACACACCATAAGGCAAAAGTCTTTTTGGGGAAAAGTTTTTTCGGAAAAACGCTTTGGTTAAGGTGTGATTTACAACAAGAATCACAACAAGAGCCACTGCGCCAACCACTATCCAAAAAGCAAATAGAAATCCAATCGTGAACGCAATTGGCACAAACATTGCTATGTTCTGCACGGTTGCCAGCGCCACGTCATTAAAAACAAAACCCATAACTCCCACGAGGATAAGCAGAAAACCCAATACCATGCCCAAAATGGTGTCATCGCTAAGCTGACTTAGCGGCCTATCCAACACACTATTTTTGTCTTTACTGGGTAAATTAGAGTAACTCTTTGGTGATTTAGGCTCTTTGGGGAGCCATCCGCGGATGCGATTTTCAAAGCTTTCTTTAAACTTTGTAGACTTCAATTTTTAACCTCACCTGTCCCTATCTGAATCGTTTGATTGGAAACACTTTGGTCTCCAATGCGGTCAACTGGTTTTTTTGTTGGAACATAGAGTCCAAATTTATCTTGAAAAATTGTTGTTTTGTTTCGGCGTTCCCAATAAAACAAGAGAACAGTTCTAGTGAGAAAAGAAGCGGGGGCGCATGCAATTACAGAATATGCAAATGCACTTTCTACTGCCCTTGGAAGATTACTGGTGGATACTTCTAAAAATGCTACTATAGCAACAACCGCAATTCCGATTGTAATAAAAATCGTTTTTAAAGTTGTAGCAGCTTCGCCTTTTTTCTCCAACTTATCCAATTGTTTGCGAGTAATTAATGTGCTAAAAAATATCCCCAGAGATATACCGACGATAAACCAAGTGATTCGAGACGCTATAGATGCATGGAAGTATGCATTTAATTGAAACATAAACATGAAACTGAGAAATGTCCAAATAGCCGCATTTAACGCCATCAGCGTGGAGATTCTTGAACCTGAACGGTATCTAATGGTCATGACTTTCGCCTCAGTCCTTTGCCGGTTTTAATTTTTTTGACATTCATATTTTCAACTCGGGAATAAGTTGGGTGAAAATCATGTGTGCTAGTTTGGCTGGATGAATATTTTCTGCGTTTTCTATTTCTATGCCTCTCTCCTTGGCTATGTCGATTAGGTATTGTCGTGTTTGGTTTAGGAAGGTTGTGTCGGTTACTTCTTGGGGGTTATCGTGCCAGTACCAGACTTTGAGTCCGTGGCTGGTTGTGTAGGTGATGATGGCTTTCTTTTGGAGTGAGGGGTGGTAGCCGAGCAAGATGGCTTGTTTGGGGTAGAGTTTGGTGACTTGCAGGTCGTTGACTTGGGCAACGTCCAAAAGGGTGGTGGATAATTTCGCTTCTGCCATTAGCCTTGTTTGGTTGACGTATTGGCGAGTGGTTTTTAGTTTGGCGGCGATTTTGGAGACGGAGAGGCCTGTGCTGATTAGTGCCCAGATGTCTTTTTGGCTTTGGCTCAGTGGCGATGAGACGGAACAGTTTGGCGCCATAATGCTCGTAAATGATATTATGTTTACAGGTATTTAAAATATTTGCACTACGCACCCAAGTAAGCTAAAACCCAAACAAATAACCAAACAACTGACCACCAACAAATCCATACGTGTACCAGGGCAGATTTTGTTGTGCGCTGCTTTATTGCTGCTCCATAGTTCTTGTGAGAAAAAAACCCAGACGATACATGCTTTCACATCCACATCCAGTCCATTGCAACATTGAGCTATGTATTGCGTGTGGAGAAAAATGCCTATCCCACACCGAAACAGGCGCAGAAAAACGTTGCAACCAAAAAAAGCAGCCGCCCTCTCCTGCTGTCTTGTGGCAATTCTAAAACCGCCGCACCCACACAAAGACTAAAACAACTTTAACAAAAGCGCCAGTTTTTGGGATGCATAACTTCTTTAAAACGCAGTTAGCATAGTATTTTGTGAGGAATCAAGATTTGTCCATCCAGAAAACGCCAGAAAAAAACAGCATACTCTTTGTGTGGCTCAACAATTACGCTGGAATACTCCTGAAAACTCCCTCTAAAACGCTTGCCATCGACCCAGTTGACGTTAAACCCAAAACCCTCCAAAACGTAGATGCCATCCTAATCACCCATGAACACTACGACCACCTCGACCAACGATTAATCACAGAAATCCAAAAAGCCACAAACTGCACCGTAATCGCTGATGTCCGCCTCAACCAAAAAACTCCAACACGCCATCCCCAAAGAAAAACTTCAAGAAATCAAACCAGGAATGGAAACAAAAATCGGCGAAGTCTCAGTCAAAGCAGAAAAATGCAACCATCCCGCACAAGCCCCAGTAACCTACATTATAACTAGCGAAGACCAAGTCAAAGTCTACCATACCGCAGACAGTTTACCCTTCCCCGAATTAGCCAAGCTTGGGCAACAAGAGAAATTTGACATCGTTTTCTGCACAGTCGGAATTGCTCCAGGCTCCACACCGCAAACAGGCTTTGAAATTGCATGGTTAACCAAACCCCAAGTCGCAGTGCCATACCACACCGCAACAGTTGCAAGCCAAAAGGAGTTTGCGGAACTGTTAAAAAAGGAGCTGCCCAGAACCGCATGCTTGATTCCTGAACAAAACAAAATCTACCAAGTCTCAAAGAGGAAGTGAAAAACATGAAAACCCAAACGCAAGCCTAACCCAGAAAGAGCGAATGGCAAACATACTCTTTAAAATTGACGCTGTAAAATTCGGAGTCTTCAAACTCACAAGCGGAAAAGCAAGCCCCTACTACATAGACCTAAGAGTAATTCCCAGCTTCCCAGATGCCTTCCGAGAAATCTGCGACTTCTACGCCCAATACATAACCAGCCAAATCGGACTAAAAAACTTCGACCGCATCGCAGGCATCCCCTTAGCAGGAATCCCCTTCGCATCCCAAATCGCCTACAACCTCAAAAAACCCTTTCTTTACGTGCGCAAAGGCATCCGACTGCACGGAAGAGAACGACAGAGTAGAAGGAGTTCTTGCTTCAGGAGACAAAGTTCTGCTCATCGACGACTTACTCACCACAGGCTTAACCTTCAAGAAAGCCGCTGACGCCGTAAGAGCTGAAGGCGGAATCGTGACAGAAGCTGTTGTTTTCCTTGACCGCGAAGAAGGCGGAAGACAACTGCTTGAGAAAAACGGAATAAAACTTCATTCATTGCTAAAAATAAGCGAAATAGCCAACACGCTCTTTGAAATGGGTGCAATCGACCAAGAAAGCCTAAAAACCATTCTAAAACAAGTAAAAAAACAATAAATGGGAATTATTCATAGAAGATTAAGCTGGTTTCTTCAAGTAGCGTATGCAATTTATCTACCGCAACATAGACATCCTGCTCTTTCTTAGCGCCCGTGCAAACCAGTTTGCCGCTGGCAAAAAGCAGAATCACAACTTTCGGCTCCACCATACGGTAAATCAAGCCTGGAAACTGTTCAGGCTCATACATTGCATGCTCCAACGTGTAAGCAGCTTTTTCTAGGTCAATCATGCCGCCAAGTCCGCCTGAGGCAACAATGTTTTGAATTTTCATTTCTGGTTTGCTAATGATTATTATGCCGCCTTTCTTGAGTTCCTTGACAACTTTCATAACGGCTCTTTTCGCTTCCTTCTCTGATTTAGCGCCTGTACAAACCATTTTTCCGGAACTAAAAATCAAAGTAGCAGTCTTTGGGACGTTTTAAGCGAAAAACTAAACCTGGAAACTGTTCAGGGCGATATTCAACTCCTGGGTAACCTTTAACGACAGCGTTTAAATCGACTTTTTGGTTGAGTGTTGCAGAAGCGACCACGTTTTCGATGCTTATTGTAGCTTTAACTTTTGGCAATCACTTTCTCCTTCTTCCATTATCGCCTTTCTTGAATGTTCATTTATCAAAGGCTTTCTTTATAAAGACATCTATGGCTGGCTGGGTGTCTGTGGTTCTGTTGTGCAGTTTTTTTCCTCTTTTCTTTAACCACCGGCAAAACAAACTCGATGACTACAAGCAACACTATGAGCCCAATAACCACCGGCAAAGCCCAAGAATTATCCTTCATAAACAGCGTAATCCAACCAAACCATGGAATACGCAAAATAACTTTGCCTTCAATGAGGTTTTGGGGAACTCCTCTTGAATCAGGAATATTATCATAGTAGTTGGGAACTGCAGGCCACTTTACGGGTCCGTTGCCATCACCTTTAGTTTTGAAGTATAGTGTGCCGTTAATTTCTTGTTTCTCAACTATTCGGTGAACAATAGGTGTGACTCCGTTGGGATTTCTGTAGACTATAATGTCGCTGTTGGGGTAGTTGGCGTTTAGATCAGCTGGATTTACTGCCTGAATAATTATGATGTCACCTTTGTGTAAGGTTTGGGCAAACGGATGATCTAATGAGAGCCAGCCATCACATGCCCCGTCATAGGGAACGCACATGCTGCCGCTTTCCACAACTCTGATTGGAACCAGCTGTCCCAAGAACCAGTTGCTATGCCGAAGAAAAACCCTGCAACAATTGCAATAATCAAGACGATGGCGAGTGCAGTTTTGAAATAATCGTTTTTCCAGAGTTTCTTTAAGTCAATCACTTTTTTGCCATCTGCCGAACCTGAATGTTTCCGTTGCATTAACAATTGCTTGGTTTTAAAACTACCGCTTTCTAAAAAAGAAAAAATAGAGAGTGCAAGATGCAAATACAACTGCTTGGTTTAGGTTGCAGGTTTTAGATTTTTTGTTTGCTTAGTACTTCGCGGAATACGTTGCCGCATTTTGGGCATTCGTAGAGTCCGATTTCTAGTTGCATGCGTTTTCCAGCTTTATCTGGACGACCTGCCATTTTCCATGTCTTTTTTGGCTTTGCTACTTCTGTTCCGCATTTTGGACATTTAGCCATTTATTTTCCTCCGTATTGTCGCTTCCATGCTTTAGACTGATGGAATAAAAGACTTTCCGTAGTTTTCCCATAGATATTTTTCTTTTCAACATTCTGATTAGACATTTTTTTGTCAACGGCATGGATGACAGATAAAAGAAGTGTCGAAAATCATATGTTGAATGCTTAGATATTCGCTTAGAACAATACCAATAAAACACCCATAACCAAAAAAATGTTAAAGCCCCTGTATAACCTTGAACTTTCCTCCCAACGTCTTTTATACCCAACCAAAGCATATCTTTCTAAGAGTCGAGGTTCACTTATTTTGCAAGCCACTTCTGAAAACGCTTTTGAAATGCTCGTAAAGCCAGTGCGAAGGCTCATTGAACAGAAGGGATTCCAAAAACCAACTGAACCTCAAGAAAAAACTATCCCCAAAATTCTCGAAGGCAAAAACGTCCTCTTAATTTCGCCCACAGCCACGGGCAAAACAGAAGCTGCTTTTCTTCCCATTTTGAGTATGCTTCTGCAGCTGCCGAAAACTCCAGGCATAAAAGTGCTCTACATCACGCCTCTTCGGGCTTTAAACCGTGACTTGCTTGAGCGGTTGCAGTGGTGGTGCAATAACCTGGACATTAAATTGGCTGTTAGGCATGGCGACACCGAGACCAAAGAGCGAACCCGCCAATCCCAATGCCCCCCAGACATCCTAATAACCACGCCAGAAACCCTGCAAGCCATACTTACCGGGTGGCTGCTGCGTCAGAGCTCTGCAAAGTCTACGGTGGATAGTGATTGACGAAGTGCATGAGTTAGCGGACAGCAAACGCGGAAGCCAGCTGTCACTGGCGCTGGAACGGATCGGAGATTTAATCGGCAAAGACTTCCAAATGATTGGGTTATCCGCAACCGTTGGCAGCCCAGAAAAAGTTGCCCAGTTCCTTGTCGGCGATAAACGACCCGTCGAAATCATCCGAGTTCCCGTTGCCAAGATGGTGAAGCTCCAAGTTATTTATCCAAAGCCAACCGAAGAAGACGTCCAGTTTGCATCCAAAATCTACACCCACCCCGAAGTAGCGGCGAGACTGCGCATAATCCGCGATTACATGAGCAAACGCAAATCCGTGCTTCTATTCACCAACACGCGTTCGGTTTCGGAGGTTTTGGCTTCACGCTTCAAAGTGTGGGATGTAGATTTTCCAATCTCAATTCATCATGGCTCCTTAGCTAAGCCTTCACGCATAGCTGCTGAAACGGGGCTGAAAAAAGGTGCTCTCAAAGGGTTAATTGCCACAAGCAGCCTTGAACTCGGCATCGATGTTGGTCATATAGACCTTGTTATTCAGTATATGAGTCCACGGCAGGTTTCACGGTTGATTCAGCGGGTTGGCAGAGCAGGGCACACCTACGGGAAATTGTCTGAAGGCATAATTATCGGCATGGATTCCGATGACACGCTTGAAGCCTTGGTTATTGCTCGGAGGGCTTTGGGAGAAGAGCTGGAGCCGCTTTCTATTCCCGATAAACCCTATGATGTTTTGGCGCATCAAATCGCGGGGTTACTGCTTAAGAACCGGCGCTTAGCCTTCAACGAGATTTTAGAGATCGCCAAAAACGCTGCACCCTTCGAAAACCTAACGATGGGGGATGTGGAAAAGATTCTCAAGTACATGCATAATCGTTTTCCCCGTTTAGCTTGGGCATCGTTTGAAGACCAAGTGGTTTTAAGACCTCAGCGGACAAAGGCGTTGTTTGAGTATTATTTTGATAATTTGTCTATGATTCCTGAGGAAAAACAGTTCCTTGTCATCGACGAATCAACGGATTCTTCCATCGGTGTCTTAGACGAAGCCTTCATGGCAGAGTACGGCAAACCTGGCACAAAATTCATCATCCGCGGCAGCCCATGGCAAATAATCCACGCCACCGAAGACAAAGTTTACGTTCGACCAGTCGACGACCCCACAGGCTCAATTCCCAGCTGGATTGGCGAGGAAATCCCTGTTCCCTACGAGATAGCGCAGGAACTAGCGGAAATCCGCGGGTTTGTTGAGGAGAAAACTCAAAGCGGCGCTTCAGCCGAGCAGATCAGTGCTTTGCTTTCTGAACGTTACCCCGCCGACAAAGAGACGATTCTGCACGCGTTAGATGAAACCTTGGAGCAGGTGCACAGTGGCTTTCCTGTTCCTACTCCAGAACGGATTGTGGTTGAGGATTGGGGCGAATTCGTTATTGTTCATTCGAATTTTGGTTCGCTTATTAATCGGGCTTTAGCTCAGCTTTTGGGGCAAGTGTTGTCTGATAAGCTTGGTCGCGGCATAGTGGTGCAGCATGACCCCTACCGCATTTTTGTGCAAACCATGGGCGCTATGACGGCTGAGCGGCTGGTTGAAGTCATAAAAGAGATACAGGGCATGAGCGAGCAAGCTATCAGGAACACGCTGACGTTGTCAACGGTGAAGACTGGCTTGTTTAAGCGTCGTGTGATTCAGGTGGCTAGGCGTTTTGGCGCTCTCAAGAAGTGGGCTGACTTTAGCAACGTTAGCATCCAAAAGTTGATAACAAGTTTTGAAGGAACCCCCATTTACGAGGAAGGGCTCAAAGAGGTTTTCTCTAAAGACCTCGACGGTGATGGGCTGGTTATGGTGCTGGGGCGACTGCGTGATGGCGCGGTTCGGTTGCAGGTGGTTGAGACAGGTGGCAACGCGACGCCTGTGGCTCGTGTAGGCATTGAGCGGGTTAGCATGAAGACTGATCTTATTCCGCCCGAGCAGATGCGTGCTGTGCTGGTTGAATCTGCTAAAGCAAGGCTGCTAAATGAGACAGGTAATTTCGTTTGCACTAGCTGCTGGGATTACATGGAGACGATACGCATCAAAGACCTGCCTGACAAACCCAAATGCCCAAGGTGTGGGTCCTATGCGATTGGAATGCTCAAGGTTGAAGAAGAGAAAGCTCTGCCGCTGATTGAAAAAAGGGGCGAAAAGTTGGCGAAAAACGAGGAGAAGATGCAGGTGCACGCACGGCAAACTGCTGAGTTGATTGAAAAATACGGTAAAGCGGCTGCGGTGGCGTTGAGTGCACGGCGCGTTTCGGCAACCGATGTCAAGGCGGTTTTGGAGAAGGAGCCCAAGCTTTCAGACAAGTTTTACGAGTTGGTTATGGAAGCAGAACGTAAAGTGTTGAGCAGGCGATTCTGAGAATGCTCGGAGTTTTTCGGTAATTACTGTTTTTGTTTAGCTGGGGCTTTCTGGCGAAGGTATCCTGCTGACGCCTGTTTTTAACTTTGAGAGCTTAGTTTCTATTAGATAACTAAAATTCGTTCTTTTGTCAATTATAGTGATTACTTCGAGTATGGTTAGTGTGGCAACGGCGATTAGAGGAACCAAATCGTATGAATAAATCTGTGAGACAATGTCGCCGTTAACTTCTTTCTGCAAGAAGCTTAATCCTACATTGGCGTAGAAGAAAAAGGGCAAGTTTAGCGCCGCAAGAAATGCAACTATGCCCACCCCAAACTTCAGTAGTCTTTGTCTGTTGTACCATAGAAGCAGTGGA
Source organism: Candidatus Bathyarchaeota archaeon (assembly GCA_963846735.1). Taxonomy (GTDB): domain Archaea; phylum Thermoproteota; class Bathyarchaeia; order Bathyarchaeales; family Bathycorpusculaceae; genus Bathycorpusculum. Next base: position 137,105 of record CAWJXC010000001.1, read on the forward strand.
AGAGCAAGAAGAGCACCACGTGGATCAAATGCGGCTACCGCAAATAGCAATGCGGAAAGCCACGGTTTTTTAGAGAACCCAAAGTATAAGGCACCTACGATGAGAGAAGCTTGAATTATGTGTGCGTTTGCTTGAGCATACCCCCAATAGTAGCCGGGTTGGAAAGCAACTAAGACGATAAAGGATGCTATGGCACCCGCAAAAAGGTTTTTGTCTTTAACAATTTTGTAAACAAAGAACGCTAAGGCAAAGATGGAAACAAATTGCAGTATGTCAAAAACGTTAAGCGCGTTCTGGTAGTTCAATGTTAGAAAAGGAGCAAAAAAAATCAAAAAAGAAGGCGTATACTTGAAGGTTTGGACATTTGGGGGAATATGGTAATCGCCCGGCTGATTGCCGCCAATGTAGATTGTGGTTGGATTGTGGAATAATCGCCATTCCCCGATGTAGTACGCTGAAAAATCTCTTGCATAAATTGGCGACATCGGCTTAAATGTTTCTGGATAGGCAACAGAAAAAGTAAAGGCGTTTAACATCAATGCTATAATAATTACTAAAATGAGGATTAACTTCTTGTTTTTAGATTGCATTTCTCGTGGGTCATCTCTACATTGCGCATTTTTGGGAGCGGTTACTGTTCAAAGTTTTTCCCGTTTGGCAGTTTTGCTTAACTGATTTTTTTAGCCGCTACTACTTTAACCTGAGCGGTTTCATTTTTTACCCCAAAGATTACTGCAACAAGTTATTAGCTTTTTGTGAACTCAGAACGCAGTTATACAGCAACTTTTTAAGCAAAGAGCGGCTTATTTTGCTTATCTGCTTGTTATACTCATAGGAGAACCGAAAGTGGAAATAAGCCGAAAGAATCTGCGCAATGAAGTTCTTGAACGCATCAAATACGTCAAAACCTGTGTAATGGCTCGGGAGCTTTGTTTGCTTGTGCGCACGAACCGGGCGGTTTTGGAGCCCAAAGACGTGCAGGAAGTTTGCCAATACATCTCCAACCTATGCCGAGAAGAAGGCTGCAGTGAACCCAGCGAAATGTGCACGAAAGCGGCAAAGGCTGTCGGTTCGGCGGATGAAGAAAAATACCTTGACTTGTGCGCTCAAAGCTGCGTGAAATGTGGCGAAGCAAAAAGACCGCAGCCCAAAAAAGACGCTTATGTGGCATAACAGAGCATGATTGTCTTTATTGTAAAAGGAAGGAATTGAGAATGTTTATTTCTCCTTTTGTTCCAAGTCCCACACCCGTAGTAGAATACATGCTTAAATTGGCTGATTTGAAGGCTGGTGAAGTTCTCTTTGATATGGGTTCTGGAGATGGCAGGACAGTGATTATGGGGGCGAAGGCTTTTGGTGCTCGCGGTGTCGGCATCGAGTTACGTGAGGATTTGGCAAAGAAAGCGATGAGTAGTATTCATCAGAATGGTCTTGATGACCGAGTAACAATCATCAACGACGACATGTTCAACGTGAACTTAACTTCGGCTGACGTGGTGTACCTGTACTTGACGACTAGTGCGAACGAGAAAATCAAGCCAAAACTCGAAAGTGACCTCAAGAAGGGTGTCCGCGTGGTTTCGCATGATTATGAGATTATCGGTTGGCGACCAGCAAAAGTTGAGAATTTCTGCGAAAACCCCCAACTCGGCTATCCTTCACACACCATTTACCTCTACAAAAAACCTTAGTTTCCCCTTTATTTGCTGGAAAAAGATTTAATCCACTGTTCTTCTTGACTCACAAAAGAGTGTCACCAAAAGATGCAGTTTGTTCCATGGCAAAACATTGCGGATTGGCATTGCAAAGCGTGCGGTTACTGCTGCAAACTCTACAGCGTGGTGCTGGGCTTCCCTGAGTGGCTAAACATCTCCAAAACCTTCGGCGTCGAAACCACGGTGTCAGGCTTAGACCGCTTCTACATCAAACGCACAAGCGACGGCTCCTGCGGGTTTTTGTGTAACAAAACAAACACGTACTACTGCGGTTTGCAGGGCATGAAGCCTGAAGCATGCAAAATCTGGCCGTTTAAAGTGCTCTCGGAACCAAAATACGGCGAACCCAACCAAGCAGCATACGATTACCATGGGGTGCGACTGTACGTTTACGGGGACACCATGTGCAGCGGCTTGCGGTATGGAACGCCAACATGGGATTTCCGCTACACAACTATAAAAGAATTCACCGAACTCGCATTGGGCATAAGGCAGGTACAGTACAAAACCACCCGAGCGGAAACTGGGCAAAACCAGTGGGGAAGACAAGTATTCCCATAAATTCCGAATATGTAAGAATAAAAAACGAAAGATTTTTCAATTTTGAATGAGGTTATAACTTATGGGCGTTAAAGAAAATAAATCTCCTGAGGCTTCTGAAAAGACTTGTTTTGTTTGTTTACGAATTGATGGCAGATGTTTCTATCGGGAAATGCGCGAATTAGGGTTTAAGCCTGAGCACGCTGCTGAAATTGTTTCTTGGCTGAAACTCATTTATGAATTGAAGACTCCGTTTGGGTCTGGAGGAGCTTTTCTGTCAGGAAAATCCTCACACGTGATAAAAGCCAGCTTAGCCTATATCGGAGGTCTAGTGTTCTTTGAACCTCAATATTACGGGTTGATGACACAGCGCAAGATAAGCGATTTCTTTAACATTCAAAGTGATGGCACTCTTCGAGGAACCTATCGCAGATTCTTAAAATTCCTCAGATACGTAGATGCTGTAAAATTCCAAATAGACGAAGATAAATGGCATATGATAATACCTGCAAAAAAGCCCTAAAAAGTCTAAAAAAGACCTAAATTATATTTCCAATAGGTCTGCGCTTGTTTTGGGGGTTAAGTTATTTAGGTAGGTTTAGCTTTTAACCAGAAACATTCCAATTTACAAGGGGAAACTGTATGTCTAAAGCGAAAGTTGGCGTTTCAATGCTCTACTGCCTTAGCGAACCATTCAGCCGCATGGTTAAACGCTTAGGCACAATGGATACGCGTTACATTGAGATTTTGGATGACGGCACCTACGACCTAAACAAACCACGCATCGCTACCCTAAAAGAAGCCGCAAAATCCTACAACATAGAATACTCCCTGCATGCGCCGTTTGCCGACATTAACATTGCCTCACCAATCAAACCCCTCCTAAACGCCTCCATGAAACGCCTCAAACAATCCCTCCAAAACGCAAACGCAATGGATGCTAAACTTTGGGTTTTCCATCCTGGGCAACGTACAGGCATTGGACAATTTTATCCAGGCGCCGACTTCAAGCAGATGTGCCAAAGCATCCAAGAACTCTACAAGGTCGCCGAAGAATACGGCGTAAACATCGCCTTAGAGAACCTGCCTGCGAAATACTGGTTTTTGATGAACACGCCTGAAGAATTCATGCGAATGTATCGTGAAACTAACCTGCCAGTCGGCATAACCATGGACCTTGGACACGCTAACCTCGAAGGACAAATCCAGCCCTTCTTCAACCTTTTAGCCGACAAAATCGTGCACATCCACGCAAGCGACAACGACGGCTCAGACGACCAACACAGCGGCGTTGGCGGTGGAAACATTGACTGGAACTGGTTTGCGCAGACCCTAAAGAAAAACGGTTACGACAAAAGCGTCATAGTTGAATCAATGAAGAATGTGCCTGAAAGCATACAGAAACTAAAGCAGCTACTCGCTTAACGGCAGTTCCAACTCCAGAAAATCCTCGGCAAGGATACTGTTCGGGAAGACTTTTTTGGCTTGTTCCAAAAGCAAGCCAGCGTTTGGGTACCTTGCGCTGATATGCGACAGAACCAGTTGCTTTGCTCCAGCCGCTTTTGCCTGCCCTGCTGCCTGAGTTGGCGTTGAATGCCCATCCACACCCGCCTTCTCAGTGAGTGAATCGTCAAATGTGCAGTCATGAATAACTAAATCCGCGCCTTCAGCGAACTTTGCGAACGCTTCAAACGGTTTGGTGTCGCCTGTGTAGACGATTTTGCGTCCAGCCCGCATTGGACCCATCACATCGCTTGGCACAACCACCTTGCCATCCGCCAAAGTGATTTTTTCTCCGCCCTGCAGCTTAGACCACAACTCGCCCGCTGCAACTCCCAGCGCAAGGGCTTTTTTAGGATAAAACTTGCCGGGACGCGGCTTCTCCACAAACGCAAAGGCATAGCTTTCCACAGCATGATTAGACTTTACGGCTACAATGCTGTACTCTTCTTCATCGCAGACAACGCCTTCAGAGAGGATTTGGTTAATTTCCACGGGGTAGTTTAACCCAAAGTTAAGTGTGTTTTTTGTGCACACCAGAAATTCTTTGAGTCCCACGGGACCATAAATCTGCACGGGTTCCTTGCGGTCCATCAGCGCCATGGTCTGCAGGAGCCCTGGCAAACCCAAAACGTGGTCGCCATGCAGGTGTGTGATGAAAATTTTCATTTTTCGGTGAAAACTCACTTTTGCTTGCATCATTTGGCGTTGTACGTTTTCGCCGCAGTCAAACATCCACTGGTCGCGTGGACACTGAACCACAACAGAGGGCAAACTCCGCTTTAAGGTTGGTACGCTGCCGCTTGTTCCCAAAAACACCACACGAAGACTCAAACCGTCACCTTCACAGAAAACACTGCAAACTCTGGCTTAAGAGAATTTGCCCAACCATAATTAAGTCAATGTTTAGTAGCAGATCAAATTTGTCATCTCTTTATGTGGGTTTGGCAGCTTTAAAATTTCCACAAGAAAGCAATAGGGAGCAACTGCTTTTTTGGTTTGCAACCTTTCCCAACGCCCGCCGTCATGTGGGATATACATTTTTCTCCACACGCCCAACATTGCTCCATGTTTAAAGTGCCTTCTTGTGGATGTGAAACCATGTAGAGCTTACCTTAAAATTCACATGCCCCACTCCGACCGCATCTCCCAAACCGACCCCAATTGCACCAGAGCTATCTTGGTTGATTATCTTACCATTATTTGCTATCATGCTCTTTGTTGCTTTTTGAAGTTAAAGGCTAAGTCAAGGTTTTCTGACTTAGGTTAGTCAAGGTTTGTTGATGAATAGGCTTTTATCGCCTTTCTGTTAAACCAACAAGTATGATTAGAAGAAACAGGAGTATTGCCTTAGTGCTTCTTCTATTTTTCATCGCTTCATTGGTAGCCTTGCCACAAAATGTTAGAGCACCTTCTGAACCTACTATAACACTTAATGCTACAGAAATTACAGATACATCAGTTACATTGTCTTGGACAAGTGACCAGCCTCCGGCGGGTTTTGTGCCATTCAATAAAAATCCCTATTTTAATAACCATATTTTGCGTATATCAAACAAAACTTTGGATTCTCAATACCCATACATCCATTCAAATTACGAAGACATTTGGACATCAACAGATAGTCAACAGACCACAACTACTGTAACTGACTTGCGTCAGGTTTTTTCGTAGACCATTATTTCTCTTGTTAGTGTCCTGTGAATGAAGACTTTGTGTGATTCTAGTTTTTTGAATCCCAAACCGCTAATGTAGTTCTCTAAGTCTTTGGCGAGACTTTCCATCTTCCCCGATTCAGCTACCTGTATGGGAAGAGCTATGGAAATCCGTTGCCCCACCCCCAGAAGCCCATGTATTGACGCCAAGACTTCTTGAACCAGTTTCTTGGTGGTGGATTTGAGAGTGCTTGAGCTGCGCCCATACGGCGGGTCAGTGACGATTGCGTCAACCTTGGTCAGGGGGATTTTCCGTGAATCAGCCAAAACCAACCCCTCCGCCGATATGCCAAAGAACTCCAGGTTCTTTTTAGTTCCCCGAATCATGCGTTTCTGTGCATCCACCCCAACCGCTCGGCAACCGATAAATGTGGCTTCGATGAGCGTTGTGCCTGTGCCGCAGAAGGGGTCGAGTAGCACCGACTCCGCCTTAGCATGTGCCAAGTTCACCATGCACCGTGCCATTTTTGAGGGCATCGCGGATGGGTGGAAGAAGGGTTTTTTGCGTGGTCTGCGTTCGGAGAAGGTTTTGCTGGTTATGTCGGTTAGTTTTAAGCCTAAAATGAGTTTTTCATCTGTGATTATGCCCAGGAAGGTTTTATCGGGGTTTTTTAGGTTTACTTTGGTGCCTTCGGTTCTGTTTAGGATTTGTTTGCCCAGTTTGGCTTCAAGCGTCATCGTGTTTAGGGCTTGGTCAGCATAGTTTTTTATGCGGTTTATCCGCACCACAAAGCTTTCGCCGGGTTTAAGGACCGCTTTGAAATCTGTTTCTGCGGCTGCTTTTGCGATGTCCTCGTGGTTGGCGTTTGATACGAAAAGTTCCTGTGCGCAAACCCTTGTGTACGCTGAGCGTACCTGCACAACTTTAACGCTGTCCAGTTCGGCTTCTAAACGCAGAATCTGGTCAAACTCTGAAGCATTCGAGTAGCTGTAGCCTTCTGCTTCCAAAATCGCCTTAACTTCCGCGGCAGGCAGCGACTCGTTCTCGCCTGAGAGCAAAAAGAAGAGTTTAGGCACTACTTTGCGCCTTTGAGTTCTTGACTAATCAGCGGTGCCAACGAAACCTTGCTCACGCTTCCGGGAACACTGTCGGTGCCCACAATTTCCTCTACGCCCGCATCCAAAATCCGTTTCTCTGCATCGCCGATGAGCAAGCCATGGACGCAGCCGCAGAAAACATGTTTGGCGCCTTGTTCGCGGAGGATTTTTGCTGCTCCCACGATGGTGCCGCCTGTGCTGATGATGTCGTCGAGGATTATGACGGTTTGACCTTTCACGTTTAAGCCTTCAGCGGTTTGGACGGTTTGTCCTGTGTAGCGGTCGCGGGTTTTGTTGAGGTGCCCAACATCGCCGCCTAAAACTGCCTGCGCCTGCTGGGCAATGTACATGGCGCCTTTGTCGGGTGAGAGCGCGAATGCACCTTTGTGGCCTTTCTTCACGAAGTAGTCTGCGATGAAGTGGGATGGCGCTTAGGGTTTTGGCTGGAAATGGAAACTGCGCCAGTGTGGGTTCCGAGTGGATGTTTACGGTTAGGAACTCGTCGATTCCTGCGGCTTTAAGCATGCGTGCGATGGTTTCAACGCTTATGCCCTCGCCTGAGAGGAACATTTTGTCTTGCCGTGCATACGCCAAGTAGGGTACGACTGCGGTGACTTTTTTTGCACCCGCACGCTTAGCCGAATCAGCCATGAATGCTAACTGGAAAAGCCTCCCATCCTGCATCGGAGGACAAGTCGTTTGTACGATCGCGACTTCTTCGCCTTGAACGTTGCCGTCTAAGCGGACATAGGATTCGCCGTCTGGGAAAATCTTGGATACAACGGGAACGTTTGGGTAACCAGTTTGGGCTGAAACTGCTTCAGCAAGTTCTTTGGATGCTGGACCAGAGATAACCTTCATTGTAAATTCCTCTTTGCACTTTAGAAATGCAGTTTAGGTTTTAAGGCTTTATCTTGTAAGTTCATATATTAAAAGCTTGCTTGAAACTCTTCCTTTGTTAAACCAGCCTCTTCCATAATTGCCATCAACAGACCTTTCTTTATCTGCTCATGCTTTGGAACAGGCACGATACGCTCGTTTTTTACAAGAATTAAATGGCTACCTTTTTGCCTTGCAACTTGAAAGCCGGCTTTTGTTAGCGCTTTAACGACTTCACGCCACGAGAGCAGAGGGAGCTTCGACAATTACTTCAGCCTTTTCGCCTTTAGTTTTGCGGTCAAGAAGTTTTGCTTTAACTTCCAAGTAGCCTTCGATGGCTTCCTTGATGTTGCTTAAGGCTTCTTCTTTTGTTTCGCCTTGAGTTGCAACTGGAAGCTCCACGCATTTAACTATGAAACCGCCTTCTTCTGCAGGTTCGAGTAAAACTGTGAATTTACGGGCGACCATTAATGACCCCACAGAATAATATTACCCTATAAGTTGGATATGAACATATCCCACTTTGACGTGTTAACTGTCAGTTGCATAACAGTTTTAAGCGCAACCTAAACTTTCATTGACAAAGTGAACTATATGGATACTTGGCGTTTACTCCCCTTAGAAACCAACAATGCGTTCATGAACATGGCAATCGACGAAGCAATCTTAAACTCGCGAATCGCTGGGCAGGTCCCGAATACTCTGCGGTTTTACCGTTGGCAACCCTCTGCCGTGAGCATTGGCAAGAACCAGAACCCAGAAAACGAGGTTTACCTTGACGCTTGCAAACAATTGGGCATTGACGTGGTTAGGCGGATTAGTGGCGGCGGCACCGTCTACCATGATTTTGAGGGTGAAGTCACCTACAGCGTAATCGCCAAAACCGCGGATTTAGGCACAGGCGACATAACCAGCGTTTACTTCAAAATTTACGAAGCAATAACCGACGCGCTCCGCCTTTTGGGGGTACCAGCCGATTTCAGCGGCGGAGACGCCAAAAACTGCCCAAACCTAACCGTAAACGGCAAAAAAATCTCGGGCAGCAGCCAAACCATCACCCGCGGCGTGGTTCTCCAGCATGGAACAGTGCTGCGAAGTGTTGATTTGCCCAAAATGTTCCAGCTCCTAAAACTTAAAAACGCAAGTTGCACTCAAGCCGCCGACATCGCCAAACGCAAAATCACCAGCATCCAAAACGAGCTCGGACACAAAATTCAGCCTGACACCATCGCCAATGCATTGGCACAGGGCTTTAAGGCAATCCTAAAAATCCAGCTGGAACCCAGCGAATTAACGCCCAGCGAAGTGGAACTTGCACAGAAACTCTACAAAGAAAAATACACAACAAACGAATGGAATTTAGGCGGCAAAACCACTTAAGCTTTCTCTTTGTGCCACCGTACGCCTTGCGCTGTATCCTCAAGCACGATGCCCATGGCTTTAAGCTGCGCCCGAATCGCGTCGGCTTCTTTCCAGTTCTTGGCTTTGCGGGCTTCCTCACGCTTCTGCACCAACGCATCAATGTCTGCGGGTAATGCTTCTTCTACTTCCACTTTGCCAATTACACCTAAAACTTCGTCGAACCTCATCATTAAACCGCCAACTTCAGCCGCTTCCTGTTTGCTTACCGTGTTAGCATCGAGCAAATTGTTGATTTCGCGCACAAAATCAAACAGCGACGCCAGCGCTATCCCGATGTTTAAGTCGTCGTCCATTGAGCCACCAAAGCATGCCTCAGCTTTCGCGATGAAAGTGGCTACTTTTCCTCCGCTTTCTTTGCCGTCCGTATCGTGTAGGCGCCTAACAAAGTTTCGCAGCCTATCCACTGCGCCTTTAGCCGCTTCCAGCCCTTCAAAAGTAAAGTTGAATTGCTGCCGATAATGTGTGGACATTAGCAGGTAGCGAATCGCAATCGGATCATACCCTTTCGCCAGCAGGTCGCGGAGCGTGTAAAAGTTGCCGAGGCTTTTGGACATTTTTTTGCCCTCCACCTGCAAATGCTCGTTGTGCATCCAGTAATTCACGAATTTCTTGCCCGTTGCTGCTTCGCTTTGCGCAATTTCGTTTTCGTGGTGGGGGAACATGTTGTCGACTCCGCCGCAGTGGATGTCGAAGGTTTCGCCAAGATACTTCATGCTCATGGCAGAGCATTCGATGTGCCAGCCTGGTCTGCCCTTGCCAAGCTCAGTTTCCCAGTAAACGTCGCCGTCTTCAGGCGTCCATGCTTTCCAAAGCGCGAAGTCTTGGGCTTCTTCTTTGGCGTATTCGTCTTGGCTTACTCTTGCGCCAGCCTTTAATTCGTCAACTTTAATTTTAGACAATTTACCGTAATCCGGAAACTTGCAGACGGAGAAGTAGATTGAGCCGTCTTCGCCCTTGTAAGCGATGCCTTTAGCCATCAGAGTTTTGATTAAAGCGACCATTTCGGGAATGTGGTCAGTGGCTTTGGGGTAAACGTCGGCGGGCTCAATGTTTAGGGCTTTAATGTCTTCAAAGAAGGCTTTGACGTAAAAATCCGTGAATTGCCGAAGCGGAACACCTTGTTTTTGGCTGCCCTTAATGGTTTTGTCATCGATGTCTGTTAGGTTCATTACATGGGTGACTTTGAAGCCGCGCTGAATCAACCAACGCTTAAGCAAATCCTCAAAGAGAAACGCCCGAAAATTCCCAATGTGCGCAAAATCATAAACCGTGGGACCACACGTGTACATTTTCACTTTGCCCGCTTCCAACGGCTTAAAAACTTCTTTTTTGCGTGTTAAGGTGTTAAAAAAGCATATGCTTGATTGTGTGGTGGTCATTTTTTTGCCCGAACAAAATACAAGAGCCGAAATTATTTAAGCATTCCAGTCTTTCTTATCTTGAGGAGTTAAGGTTTCCCAGTAAAGGTCTATGGCTTCTTTCACGTTTTCCATAACTTCTGCTAATGTGTCACCTTGCGTATGGCATCCCGGTAAGGCAGGCACTATGGCTACGTAGCCGCCTGTTTCATCTTCCAGAAGCACTACATCGAAGTCGCGCATCTAATTCGCCAACATGCTAAAGAGAGAAGGGTGCATATAAAAATTCTGATGATAAGAAAAGTCGGATGCTCGGTTGTGTGGCGGTCTTTTTTTGCCCAACAAAATGCAAGAGCCGAAATTACTTAAATATTCACATAAGGGAAAAAATTACAAATTAGTTGAGCACGGACATATTTGGAGCCTAATAGCCAATCGATGCAGAACCCTAAGAGGGGTAGGTCAGTATTGGCGGTTTCTAAGGCAATTAGTATGTTGAAAAACTGTGATTATCGGTTGGGCGCTTTACATAAGGAGGAGGTTGTTGTGAGTTTTAGCTTTCTAATAGTTCTCCTTTAAGGTAGGTTCCCGAAGCCTCAACCACTTTAACCTGCAAGGTTTTGCCCAGCAGAGTTATCCGTGCTTTTAATGACGATTGGTTTGTAGGCGAAGTTGCGTCCAATCCATGAACCCTCAACTTTGCCCTTCTCATCAACGAGCACTTCTCCAGTCCAGCCAACCCAACGCAGATTTCGCTCAGCCGAAAGCCTCTTCGCCAACTCGGCAGCAACTGTGCTTCTGCGTTTAATTTCTTCCCGCTCAACCAAACCATCCTTCATTCTGGCAGCTACAGTTTTTGGGTCGGGCAAAAAACTTGGAAACATTAACAACATCAGGCTTAACTTCCTCCAAGAGCTTGAGCGTATTCTCAAAGGCTTCTTCTGTTTCGCCTGGAAAACCAACGATGACATCGGTTGCCAACGTTAATTGGGGAAATTCTGTTCTAAAAGTCTTCACGATTCCCTTGAACTCCGCTGCTGTGTAGAATCTGCGCATATGCTGGAGCACTGTGTCATCGCCGCTTTGTACGGGCAGATGCAAAAACTTGAAGATTTTAGGGTTATCAAAAGCGGTGATCAGTCGGGTTTGCATTTCGGTGACCAAGTTAGGCGTCATCATGCCAACTCTGACCCGAAAATCCCCTGCTAATCTGCCAAGCGCTGTCAAGCAGTTCTGCAAGGTCGGTTCCTAAATCTCTTCCATAAGCTGCTGTGTCCTGTGAAGTAATCCAAAACTCTTTGGTGCCAGCCGCATAATCGCTTTGCACACGTTCCACTACTTCTTTGATGCTATAGCTTCGTAGGTGTCCGCGTGCAAAAACGACGCAGCAGTAGGCGCAACTGCCTAAACAACCAAAATTTACTGGAACGATGCTTACGACTGGGTTGGACTGTCTGCCTTGGAAGACTCAGCAGCGGTTTCTCTTTGACTGCTGCTAAATCAACCACCTTCTCGCCAGCCAAAACACGCTTCACAACATCCACGATTTCGTTGCCAACCGCTGGACCAACTGCACCATCAAAATGGGCTTCGCGGCATAGGCGCTCAAAACTAATCTTTGGTAAACAGCCTGCAATCACGATTTTTTTGTCTTTTGGGGCGTGTTTTAGGGTGTCGATTATGCGGTTTTCTGTTGGTCCTTTGACTGCACAGGTGTTGTAGATTATCAGGTCAGCTTCTGATTCTGATGTGGCTAATTGGAATCCTGCTTGTGCTAGGCAACCTGCTAAGACTTCGCCGTCAGCGATGTTGGAGGAACAGCCAAAGTTTTTGATGAAAACCTGCCAGACCATGGTTTATTCGCACGTTAGTTGCTTCAACAAGGAATAAAAACGTAATCCTTGCAGTGCCTGAATTGACAGATACCTGCATCATACATGTTCCAACCTTTATAAGCAGTGGAACGAACATGTTATAAACATATTTACAGCATGATATATAGAAGTATAACCAAGAATACATGCTTTAGTTATTTACCCAGCAGTTAGCGGGAGAAATCCTAATGAAACTAATCACTCTGTATTTGCCTGAAACGTATATAAAAGCTTTGGACCAGTTGGTTGACGAACGGTTCTATCCTAACCGTGCCGAAGCCATCCGAGTCGCAATCCGAGATTTAATCAGTGCTGAAGTTTGGAGGCGCAAAGGCGTTGACTAAACACTTGCACGACCATGTTCATGATGACGCTTTAAAGTGTCCTTTAGGCATGGATGACGTCAAAGGTTGAGAGTTGTTCCAAAAATCATCAACAACACCATGGTTCTTGCCGCACCAACACATTACGCGTAAGCCTAAAGAAAAAATGAAAGTCAGGATGGTTAAATCTAAAGTGACCGCTAAAAAAAGCCGTTTGGAAAAAGCCACAAGTCACCTCTATGACCTTGAAGACAGCAGTGGACCCGAAAAAACGTTAAACATCGATTTCGGTCTCTACCAGATGGAAGACTACTAAACCCCTCTTTCTCCTATTTTCAACGAGTTTTGTTTATTTTTTGGAAAAGCTATTATTTCCCAAATCACCGATTCTTTTAGCTATGAACAATGTCTTAGTCCAAATCAGAGCTGACCTCAAAGCCAACACAGACCAAAAAACGCAGCAGAGTTTTCAGCGTTTCTTCAAAGAACAAGTAAAATACTATGGCGTCAAAACAGAAACCGTTGGGAAAATCGCCAAGAAATACTGGCACAAGTAAAAAGGCTCAGATAAACAGGCGATTTTTGAGTTGTGCGAGGAGCTTTACCGTTCCGACTACACTGAGGAAGCGTTCATTGTTGCATTCTGGCTCCCAAACTACATTGACCACCTTGAGCCAAACGATTTGGCGACGTTCAAGGGTTGGATTGAATGGTACATTAACAATTGGGCTAAATGCGACGGGTTCTGCAACCACACCATCGGCGACTTAATCCAGAAATACCCTGAAACCTTGGCGGAAGTGAAGAGTTGGGCTAAAAGCGAGAACCGTTGGCTTAAGCGGGCTTCGGCTGTGTCGCTTATTGTTCCAGCAAAAAAAGGCTTGTTTCTGGAGGATGCTTTTGAAATCTGCGATGTGCTATTGTTGGATGAGGATGATATGGTGCAGAAGGGTTATGGGTGGCTGCTCAAAGAGGAAAGCCGAAAACACCAGAAGGAAGTCTTCGATTATGTGGTTAGAAACCGCAAAGTTATGCCGAGAACAGCGTTGCGGTACGCTATTGAGTTGATGCCTAAAGAGCTCAAGGCAGACGCAATGAAGAAAGAATAAATTTTCCGTTCCCTTACAGAAACAAACTGGTACTATCTCAATACACTCCGGGTAATCTGGTTTTAAAACCAAAGACTGGCTCAAAAAATGAATCAACTATCTAAAAATCTTAATTTAATATTCAGAATGTTTAAAAAAACTTTTAAGGAAAGATTATGGTAATTGCAATTAAGAATGTGTTGATATTTGGAAAAACCTGCTACTGCCTCATCGCTTGACACAAACAGTTCTGTTAAAGCAGTATCGATTCTTCATGTTGATGACGACTTGAGTTTTTTGGAAATATCCAAACAGATTTTAGAAATTAATAGCAGATTTGAGGTGGATACTGCTTCCAGCGTTGAGGAAGCTTTCCAGAAAATGAAGCAGAAAAAGTATGAGGCTATAATCTCAGACTACGAAATGCCCAACCAAAACGGACTAATGTTCTTAAAGATCCTTAGAGAACAACAAAATGATGTCCCGTTTTTGCTTTTTACTGGAAAAGGCAGAGAAGACGTGGCTATTAAGGCATTAAACCTAGGGTCAGACGCCTACATCAACAAATCAGGCGACCCAGAAACAGTTTACGGTGAGCTATCAGATGCCCTGCTCAAAGCAATAGAGCGAAAGAGCTCAAAGATGCTGCTTGCTGACTCCGAACTGAAGTACCGCAAATTGGTAGAGGATATTTCACAAGGATTAATTATTGTTGAAGGACCTTCGCCGCACATCGTCTTTGTCAACCCCGCAACTGAAACGATGACTGGTTTCTCCCGTCAGGAACTGTTTTCTTTCTCACCGATAGAAATTGCTAATTTGGTCCACCCTGATAATAGAGAGGTTTTCCTAAACCGCTTAATCAAGCGGTTTGCAGGAGAAGAAATAGCATCGTTTTATGAGTTTAGGGGAATACGAAAAGACGGCTCAATGACATGGTTAGAAGTACGCAGTAGCCTAATCGAGTATAATGGGCAGCCAGCTGTACAAGGCATCTTCTTAGATATTACTGACCGCAAGAAAGCTGAACATAACCTCAGAGAAAGCGAATCTAAGTACAGAAATATTTTCAATAATTCTGAGGCTGGCATGTTTCAGACTAGATTGGATGGTTCTGAAATCCTTGACTGCAACGAAAAATTCCTTCGCATTTTTGGACGAACCCGAGAAGAAATGAAAAGTAAACCGTCTGTAATTCACTGGGCTGATCCACTTGAGCGGCAAGAAATGGTTCGCATGCTCCACGCAAAAGGGCATGTTGACGAGTTTGAATGCAAAATGCTAAACAAGCAAGGTGAGGTTAAAATCTGTTTAACGTCGCTGAAGCTTTATCCAGAGCAGGGTATTCTGGAAGGGTCAATCATAGATATTACCGAACGCAAACAGGCAGAAGATGCGCTAAAGAAAAGCCAGCATCTGGTTGAAAAAATCTTAAACACAACCCCAACGCTCATTTACATTTACGATTTGACAGAAAACCGCAATGTCTATGCCAACCGCGAAATACTTGCTTTCTTAGGTTACTCAAATGAGCAAATCCGCGCAATGGGCTCAAGTTTGTTTGCGCAAATATTGCATCCTGATGATGCAGAACGCGTAGCTCAGCATCATTCGCGGCTTGGCAAAGCTGGAGAAGATGAGAGATTTGAACTTGAATACCGCATGAAACATTCTGATGGTGAATGGCGTTGGCTGCACAGCATTGATATCCCTTTCAGCCGCAAACAGGATGGCGATGTTAAACAAATTTTAGGTTCTGCAGAAGACGTTACAGAACGCAAGAAGGCTGAGGAGGCGCTTGCAGATTCTGAGGCTAAGTATCGAGCGTTAGTTAATAACGCTGACGACTCTATTGTGCTGACTGATCTTTATGGCAGGAGTATTTATCGAAACCCTGCATACTTTAAGAGTTTAGGTTTTGAAGAAGGCGAGAGTGAGACAGACGGGTTTGCGCAAGTGCATCCTGACGATTTGCCCGTCATAAAGGAAAAAATGGCTCAGCTATTCAAAACTGGATCTGAAACTAGCGAGTATCGTGTTAAACATCAAAATGGTTCATGGGTTTACAGGTTTGCAAGGTCAACGTTGATCTATAATCATCGCCATGAACCATATGCGATTTTAGCAATAATCCGAGACGTAACTGAAAACAAAAAGGCCGAACAAGCCCTAAGGGATTCAGAGAAAAAATACCAGTTACTAAACGAAAAGCTAAACATAGTTGGTGCCTTCGCTAGGCATGACATTCGAAATAAGCTTGCAGTAGTCAACGGAAACGTCTTTTTAGCTAGAAAACTCGTAAACGATAACCCTATGTTATTGGCTAAACTAGACCAGATTGAAATTGCTAACCATAGTATTGTAAGGATTTTAGATTTTTCTAAGGATTATGAGTCCCTGAGAAGCAAGGCGTTATCGTTGGTGAATGTAGGAAAGGCTGTTGACGACGCGGCCTATGCTTTTTCAGATTTGAAAGGAATTAGAATCACAAATGAATGTGTCAATTTTAACGTTTTAGCAGATGACATGCTAACGACAATATTTCATAACCTGATAGAAAACTCATTTAAGTATGGAGAAAAAGTGACCAAAATTAAAATCTCCAACGAGACAAACGCCGATGGTTCAGCCACCATTTTGTACGAGGATGATGGTGCAGGTCTGGATGATGCTATTAGACCAAAACTTTTTGAGAAAGGCGTGGGCAAAGGCACAGGTTACGGGTTATATCTTATCAAACGTACTTGCGACTTGTACGGGTGGACCGTTAAAGAAACCGGTGAACGCAATAAAGGAGTACGTTTTGAACTAAATATCCCAAATAACCAAAAAGCGAAAGCAAAAGTTTGCTAGAAACGGGGAAAAATAAACCGTTTATAGTTTCTGTCCGCATCGTGTGCAGTAGGTTGCATCTGGTTGGTTTGGTGTTCCACAGTTTGAGCAGTATTTTATTTGCCCTATTATCGGTGGAATAGTGGAAGGTGCAATTGTTTGGGTTGGCGGCGCTCTTATCCTAAAGAATGCTGTTGCCAGCAACACCCATGAGATGTTTTGCACTAATCCCCCTGGAATCGTTGCCCACAAGTAAGTGTTATAGTCAATTGACCCAGCATACGCCAACGCAGCAAACGCTGTTCCAACCCCAACGTTAACTATGGCACCAGCTAACAAAACTAACGCGCCAGTCCTGAACAGGGGCACCCCTGATTTTTCTCCCAACAACCTAAACGCTTTCACATTAAACATTATCCAAATCAACCCAACCAACGAGAAAACTGCTGTAGCCGGGGACAAGACAGCCTGTATGGAATTCGTAACTTGAGTTGGATCAGTAGTTGATGGGTTAAGGCTGGGAATTATGCTAGCTAAATTAAGTAAAAGAACCACAACAATAATCACTCCAGCTACAACCGCTGCAATAATCGTCCACAAGATCCCTTGTACGAGGTAGTTGAATATTCGGTGTTCACCATAATCCTTCGAAAACCCGTACATAGCAATCAAAAATAGGATAAACCCTACAAAAGCAAAAAGTCCAACCGCACCGGTAACTAAGGAAAGCGGCAAGTTAGCTGCTGTCGAAGGTGGATAACCATTCAAAAAGACTGAAGAAACAGTGCTGACTATGCCTAGTGTCGAGAATATTGCAGCGATGCCGCCCAGTGTCCTGTTAGATTGAATGGTCAACTTTTAAACCTCAGCGCTATTATGCGGGGATTAAGGGATAAAGGTTTTTGTAGGCTAGCAAGTCACCAAAAGTCGGTGCCCTATTTTTTTCTTTTTTTCTCTACGTTTCCAACTCTTAGTTTTTCCACATCAGCCTTCTGGGGCAAAGCCACAATTATGGTTTTGTTGAGGGCTTCTCTTCCAAACTTCACTGTAACTTCACCGGATTTAGCATCCGAGTAAGAAGCTGTTAATTTAGCGGCTGTTTCAATGGCTACCTTTGTTTTGGGTCCCTGCAAAATAGTTACTGGACCAACCACATCGGGCAACTCAAAATAATATTCGCTTTTTGTTTTCCGAGCCGTTAAGAGTTTGTTTTCCTCTTCGTTTCTTCCGACAACTATTTTGTTTTGACCAAACCTAAAATGCCTGCCTATCCGCAGCAAAGCAATATCCGCCATGGATACATGTTTTTTGTATGTGAATAGGTCTCGGATTTTCTTTGCATATTCTTCGTAGGTTAACAGGCATCCACCTGCGGGACAAGGGAAATCTTTAATGTTGAATTCTTCGGCGAGTTTAAACTGCGGCTTGCGTGACCTGCCTTGAATATCTAAAAGTTTTGCTCGGTCCACAAGTCCCTTCTTTTCAGCTTCGGTTTCAGGTAGCAAACGAGCTGAAAGCGGCCTTAACACTTTTCCTTTTAATCCAGCTTCGGTTTCAATAAGCTTCATGGCAGGATAATGCTGAGACATTGGCCGCTCATCCAAAACCTCGCCCGTAAAGATGAAACTTGCACCTATCTCCTTCGCGTACTTTTTGGCTTTTTTCATCAAATAAATTCTGCAGTCAACGCATGGGTTCATGTTTCTGCCGTAGCCATGCTTGGGGTTGCGGAGCATCCGCAAATAATCTTCTTTTGCAGCAACAACTTTTAGGGGCACCTTTAGTTGTTTTGATGCGTCCACTGCTGCGCAGCCGCCTTTTTTGCATAGGCAAAAGGGGCTTTTAACGTTGAAAGCTACCACTTCGATGTCTTGTCTTTGAATCATTTCTGTGGCAAGGATGCTGTCTAATCCGCCAGAAAGCAAACCTAAAGCTTTAACACGCGTCATAACGCAATAGCATTCTGCCCTCATAAATAATAATTTACCTATAAAGACAAAACAAAAACCTGATACGCTAAGCGAGAATTCTTAATTACTGCTTTATCTCATGGGAAGGCATGCTTGGCGTAGTCTTGGCAATACTTTCAGCGGCAACATCTGCCTTCTCCGTAGTGTTGGTTAGAAGGTATTCCAATCAATCAAGCACTTTTAACATCAGTTTAGCCATCAGCTGGGTAGGCATGTTAATTCTTTGGCCGCTCGCATTAGTCTTGACTGATTTCTCGTCAGTCAACATTATGAGCGTTTTGCTCTTTGCGTTAAGCGGAATCTTAACTCCTGGATTTGTGAGGCTGCTTTATTATCAGGGTATGAAAAAACTCGGCGCACCAGTAAATTCCTCACTGTTCTCCATCTATCCACTCTACACTTCCCTTTTAGCTGTGCTGTTCCTTAGCGAAATTTTGGCGCCTGGAAACTGGGCAGGCATTTTAATGGTGTTTTTAGGCGGGATTCTTGTGGAGTGGACTTCCAGAGAAACAAACAACCAAAATAAGCATTCCAGAAAAGACCTGATTTACCCCCTAATGGGCGGTATCGCTTTGGGCGTTGGCAGCATACTCCGAAAGTACGCTCTAAACCTGTTTGATGCCCCAGTTTTAGGCGTCTCGGTTGCATACACCGCTTCTCTTCTGCCATTCATTGTGATGCTAGTGTTTTCAGCGCAAACCCGTAAAGAACTGTCTTTGAGACGGGATATGCGCTTGTTTTGGGTGGCAGGGGTTGGTCAAGCAATCACGTGGATGCTGAGTTTTTACGCTTTAAGCTATGATGATGTTTCAGTGATAACGCCGTTGCTGTCGATTGAGCCTGTGTTTGTTGCATTGTTTGCTTTCTTGTACTTGAGGAAAATTGAGCGGGTTTCCAAGAAACTGGTGGTAAGTATTGTTCTCACAGTGTTGGGTGTGGTGCTGGTTACGATAAAATTCTAGTGTTTAACCCCATGCCAAACAAACGCTTACCCCTCTGATTGTAGAATGATTTAAAAAGCATTCTGATAATAAACAAGTGTTTTGCTAATTGAGGATTAGCTGTGGACGTCAGCATCTTCATCCCCGTTTACAAAGAATCTAATCAACTAGCAGGCATGCTAAACCAGCTTGGCTCGCAGAATGTTTCTAAAGAAATTTTTGTCACCGTTGATTCGCCAACCGATGATTTCAGTGAAAAAATAAAGCATCTTGAGACGGCGAACCCGAACGTTAAATTCATCGTTAACAAAGAGCGTGTTGGGAAAGCAAACGCATGCAACAGCACCGTCCCGCTTTCTTCAGGCAAAGTCCTGCTTTTCTTGGACTCAGACGTTGGAATCCCAAACGACCCTGACTACCTAAGAAAAATCGTCATGGAAATGCAGCACACAGACATACTTGACATAAAAAAACAGGTAACCAAAGACAAATCCTTCCTCTCAAAAATGGCCTATTACGAATACTTAACTTTCAACATTAGCTCTTGGCTAGCTTCCAGATACATGCATAAGTGTCCTGCAGTCAACGGCGCTGCTTTTGCTATCAAACGTGAAATGTTTGAAAAAGTGCATGGATTCCGAAAGGTAGTGGCGGAAGACATTGACCTTGCCACGCGCGCTTTCTTAGCGGATAGTAGTTTTGCTTACACGACTGATGTTGAAGTAAAAAATGAGGTTCACGCTGATTGGCGAAAGTGGTTTACGCAGCGTAGGCGATGGGCAATTGGGCAAGCTTTGTGGCTGAAGGATTGGTATCGGGATTTAGGTAAACGGTTCATCAAGAAGCCTCAGATTTTTCTGCCTAGTCTATTCTTCCTCTATCCATCCGTTGTTGTGTTTTTTTTGAGTGCTTTTGTTCCCAGCCTTTGGATGTATAATTCGCTGCTGGTTATCTCGTTGTTTTTGTCGGTGAAATTCAACATTGCCCTGCCTCTTTTCCTTATGTCTTTGGGAACCGCGAATGTGATTAAGATATTGATTATTTCTATGGCGGGTTTCGCGTTTACCGCCGCCGTTTTCTATGGCTTTTCAAGAAAACTGGGATTCCAAATCAAGCTGCATGAACTGTTTGTTTACTACTTCTTCTACTCGACAATTTGGATGATAATAATAATTATTGGGCATATCCAAGTGTTTGCTTTGGGCAAAAAGGCTGGACCCGACTGGAAAACATAGCCGCTTTTCTTTTTGCTCGTTGGCTTGTTTTTTTTAGTAGTTGTTGCCGAGAGGCTCCTATACCACAACAACTTCCAACAGACTGTTTTGTTTGCTGTGCTTTGTTGTCTGGGCTGGGTTTGGGTTGCAGTCAGTTGTGCACAGCTGCCACAAGCCCGCAGAATCAAAAGTTCATGATTAAACAGATACCTTTTGGCTGAAGCGATAGGTAAAATTATATGTAAAGGTGTTTTCATATCAGTGCCCTGTGTGGGTCCGTGACGCAGTACGGATAGCGTGTCAGCCTTCTATCACCCTTTGAGGGTGTGAAGACAGCTGAAAGTCATGGGTTCAAATCCCATCGGACCCGCCACAATTCAAAATTAAAACGTTGAGATATATTGTCTAGGCGTTGGCCATTTGTCGGGGATTTTTCTTGCGCTGGTTTCTATTTTTGTTACACCGCAGATTCTAGCAATTTGGTCCTGGATAGCAAACAACTCGGAGATGTTTCTTATCATTGCGGTCACTTGCAGGTCATAGTCTCCGCTGGTTTTTGTGATGATGATTATGTTGGGTATTTTGGCAAGAGATTCCGCCACTGTGTCCGATAAGCCTCCCGGAGACATAAAAGAAATGTTGAAATCCAATATTGAAGCATAACTTATTTTGTTTGGGTTTATTTGAATGCAGACCTTTAATGCGCCACTTTGTCTGAGTTTATTGTACCTTTTTATCACTGTATCCGTCGACACCTTGATTTTTTTAGAAATTTGAGTAAACGAATTGCGTCCATCTAAGGCAAGCTCTGTTACTATTTGTCCATCTAGCTCATCAATTATGACTTTCTTCTTTGGTATGCTTGTCAGTTTGACTGAATTTTGTCGAATGCCAACATTAGCTTCCATCGACTCACCTGTAAGATTCAGGTTTTCAGGAATGTTCCTCACACCCATCCAGATGTAGGTTTTCAAACCTAAAGTTGGCAGCTTTTGCTTAATAACCTGCTTAACATGGTCCAATTCATTCAAATTCCTCAAAGTTGCGATAGCCCTAACATTAAAAACACTGTTGTATTGGCGGTAGGCACGCACCTCAGTTATCTTCCCGATGAACTCCATCACTTCTTCTAATTGCTGTGCATTAACGCTGATGAGCAGGGTTGCAAGGGCGTCAAATCCAAAATCGCCAAAATTTATCTGAACCGTCGCACCTTTGAGTATACCTTTTTTCTCCATCATCTTGAAGCGTTTCCAAACGGCATTTTTAGAGACTCCGCATTCTTCCGCTAATTCGTCATAACTGGTTCGTCCATCTTTTAAGAGAAGTCTAATTATTTTTGCGTCAAGTTGATTGAGGTTAGTCAACGCTTTCCCTTTTCTTTTATGTTATTTGGCCTTCGGAATTTAAGATTTCTTATCTATTTTATTGATGCTGAATAAAACTGCAAAGATTACGTGGTTTTTAGCTAAATTGTCGATAGCTGATTTGCCTAAAAAGTCGATATGTATTGTCTGGGAGTTGGCCATTTTTCCCATTTTTCTCCAAACTTCGTTAACTGTATATCAATTTTAGTTAATCCCGGAATTTCCTCGACTTTCTCTTTAAGGGCGAGCAACTGATCTAAGTCCTGTATCATTGCCCATATTTGCAAATCATAATCTCCCGTTGTTTTCATGATGCTTATGATGTCAGGGATGTTTTTGATTCTCTCAATAATTAGATATGGGTCTTCATGGGATGTAACAGTAAAAAACACACACATTGCGTGGTATCCAATTTTTTGTGGGTTAACTTGAATTGTGACTTTTAAAAAGCCGTTGTCCCTTAATTTTTCGTACCTTTTCTTTGCAGCTTCACTTGAAATTCCTAACTGTCGTCCAAGTGACTCCATAGGCGTTCGTCCGTTTTCAGCGAGTATGTCAGCGATTTTTTGGTCGATTTCATCGATGCTTATTGTTTTGGAACTGCTTTTTTTCTGGTAAATCTTTATGTTGGTCAAGGTAGTTGGTGTTTTTCTGTTCTCTGGAATTATGGCTAAATTCTCGTTCATTTCTTTAACGTCAGTCCAGATTGCGGTTCTCATTTCCACGACTGAAAATTTCCTTTTGATGTGGTCTTTTACTTCGTTTAATTGTTCAAACGTTTTAAGAATAGTCACAGCACTGATTTCACCTTTGGGTCCTCGGCTAGAGACGGCATAAATTTCTGGCATTTTTTGTAAGTAATCAATAAGTTGGTCTGCTTGATGGGAGTCAACGTTGATTAAAATGTGAGCTACCGCTTTGTACCCGAAAAGCTTGTAATTGATGTGGGTTGTTGCTCCCGTAATTATTCCGGCTTTTTCCAGTTTGTTATAATTTGTTCTAACTATTGCTTTTGTTAGACCTATTTTTTCCGCTATTTCTTTGTCGCTTTTACGTCCGTCTGCTAGTAATTCTTTAACAATTTTCGCTTGGTTTTCGGTAACTTTATTGGTTAAGAGTAATTCCCTCGAGGGATTCCTTGCGTTTTTCGTTCTATTTAAATTAATCGCACAATACCTGTTCTTTGCCAATTTGTTTGGCGATTTGTTATAGCTGTATGCTTCTTATGTTTTCGCCTTATTTGGAGAAAAAAAGGCTATTATATTCAATATTTTTTTCATAATTGCAAAGTTTTAAATAATTTAGTGAACGACCTAGACTTCACCGAAAAGGAGAAAAAGAAAAAAATGAATTTTGGTAAAAAAGCGGCAATAGCAATAATTTTATTGTTAGCTATTTCAACAGCAACTTCAATCGTAATAATACAACCCGCAACTGCACACACTCCAGTACAAAACCTACCAACAGTCGCTTACATCGAAGCTTTACCTAACCCAATCGGCGTCGGCCAAACAACACTTATCTACATGTGGCTTAACCGCGTCTACGGCTACTATCCAGCAGGTGAACCAGCAGGCTCAATCAACTATGCAGCAGTCAACAACAACTATCGATTCCACAACTACAAACTCACCATTACAGACCCCAACGGTGAAAACACAACCAAAACCTTTGACACAATCGCGGACACAACCTCATCACAAAGCTACCAGTTCACACCAACCATTGTGGGAACCTACACCTTAACCTTCGACTTCCCAGGACAAGCTATCAACGACTACCCACACAGCGCAGTCACAACAATGATTAACGACACATACTTACCCAGCACGTCAACCACAACACTCACCGTTCAACAAGACCAATCGCCAACCTACCCAGTCAGTTACCCACTTCCACAAGAATATTGGGCACGCCCAATCTACGGCGAAAACACAGACTGGTGGACAATCTCAAATAACTGGCTTGGAACAGGCCAACCAGGTTACGGTGGATTCGTAGCAAGCTACAACGCAGGTGGCAACGGCGCACAATTCTTCGCAGGCGACACAGTCGGACCACTCACATCACACGTCATGTGGACTAAAGTAATGGGCAATCAGGTCGGCGGTATCGTCGGAGGTAACGACTTCGCTATCCAAGGCAATGCATGGTTTGAAGGTTCAGCATACAACCAAAGATATCAAAACCCAATCATCGTCAACGGCAAAATCTACTACAATGACCCAATATCGTTCACAGGCTCAAACTCAGGCCCACTAAACTGTGTCGACCTAAGAACAGGACAACTCATCTGGTCACGTTCAGACCTACCAACAATGTCCTTTGCTCTGGTTTGGGACCACGAAGACCCTAACCAACACGGTGTCTTCCCAGCAATCCTATCCACAGCAAACTTCGCACGCCTCTTTGATGCATCAACCGGCAACGCACTATTCAACGTCACAGGTGTACCATCAGCATCATACTATCAGATGACTCTTGGTCCAAACGGTGAACAACTACGCACCATCTTAATCAATGCCAATGCAACAATCAACCCCTCACAACCCGACTGGCGTTTAGCAGAATGGAACTCAACTAAACTCTGGACTTTCGGAACCAACCCATTCACAGGCGGCAGCTTACTTTCACCATCGATTATCAACGCGTCAACAGTCATAACATCCAGCTTCACTTGTAAGCGTTCCACTTTCACCTTCAAGTACAGCCTTCTACACCAACACATACATAGTGAACGGAGGAGTCCTTAACACCACAGACCCACAGAACCGCTTTGACTGGAACGTATCAATCACCATTGGCGTAACACAATGCCAAGCGCACCAACAGTAATAGGCATAATCCCCAACGACATGATGCTATGTGAAAACGGTACACTTCCATCACAAGGCGCAACCTTCATGGGTTCACTAAGCTTTGTTCCATACACCTACTTCGCAGTCAGCTTAAAACCAGAAACTCTAGGCCAAATCCTCTGGATGAAGAACTATGACCCACCAGCAAACAACATCACCGTCCTCGAAGCAGGCATTGACCCCGTTAACCGCGTCTTCGTTGAAGACCTCAGAGAAACCCAAACCTTCGTCGGCTACAGCATGGATACAGGCGCAAAACTCTGGACAACACAGCCACAAGACAACTTTGACTACTACGGCAGCCAAGCTTCAGGCAGCTTAGCAAACACCTTCGCAGACGGCAAAATGTTCAGTGCAGCTTACGCAGGTATCGTTTACTGCTATGACACATTGACTGGAAACAGACTATGGACATACGGTAACGGCGGCGCAGGTAACAGCACAGACAGCGGCTTTGAAGTCCCAGGTCACTACCCAACGTTCGTCAACGCAATCGGTAACGGTGTCGTCTACACAGTGTCTTCAGAACACACAGTCGAAATGCCAATCTACAGAGGCGGTTTAGCACGCGCAATCAACGAAACCACAGGCCAAGAAATTTGGACCCTGTCATCATACACAACTGAATTCACAACCCAAAGCTACGCAGTTGCAGACGGATATGCAACATGGTATAACAGCTATGACGACCAAATCTACACAGTCGGCAGAGGCACAACCGCTCTAACAGTGCAAGCACCTCAAGCAGCAATCGAATCTGGACGCTCACTAATCATAACCGGTTCAGTCAAAGACACATCAGCAGGCACAACACAAGCCGAGCAGGCAGCACGCTTCCCCAACGGTGTTCCATTATCTTCAGATGCAAGCATGGGCGCTTGGATGGGATACGTCTACCAACAGAAACCATTGCCGAGCAACTTTACCGGTGTTGAAGTTACCTTAGACGTCATCGACTCTAACGGAAACTACAGAAACATCGGAACAGCAGTCACTGACGCAAGCGGCGCATTCAGCTATCAATGGAAACCAGACATCGAAGGCAAATACCAAGTCATCGCAACCTTCCACGGCACAAACGGATATTGGCCGTCATACTCTGAAACCGCATTCGCTGTCGACCCAGCAGCAGCAACACCAGCACCAACCGCAGCACCCGCACAATCTATGGCTGACTTATACTTCGTTCCAGCAATCGCAGGTCTATTCGTTGTACTAATAGTTGTCATTGTATTGATTCTATTAGTCCTTAGAAAACGACCAACGACCATAAAGTGACCTAAAATGAAAACCATTTTCCCCTCCCCTTTTTTAGTTTCAAGGAATCGGATAAGAATAAGGGCTGAGAAGGCTTTGGTGAAATTCACGAGATAGCATAGATTGAAATAGCATTTGCATTTCTCTTCTCCTATAAGTTTGTTCCAGAGCCTCAGCAAACCCTTTTTCGTTTAAATCCCATCGGACCCGCTTTATTTCTATTCTGAAATAGTTCTGGGAAAAGTTTTAAATCTGCGTAATTATACATGTCTAATTATGATAACAAAGACGAAAGTTAAGTGTTGGGGAAATTCGCTAGGAATAGTGCTACCGAAAACACTGGTCGACGAAGAAGGACTCAAAGAAGGAGAAGAAGTTGAAGTAACCGTGAGAAAAGTGTCTGATGTGCGTCGTCTTAGAGGCAAATATCCTTTCAAGGACTTGCAGCATGAGAAAGACGAAATGAAACGTGGCTGGGAATGATTTGCAGAAAGCTACACGGTTCTTCTATGATAGCTATGCAGTTTTGGCATATCTTAGCGATAACCCAAAATACAGGTCTTTCTTTGAAGAAAATGACGGTTTTTTAACGAAACTAAATTTAATGGAAATTTATTACCGCACTCTTGAAGTTCACGGAGCACAAGCCGCATCCCAAGTAGTCAAAGGGTTTGCTAAATATGTAATGGACTTTGGGATAGCCGATATTGAAGGTTCAATGAAACTTCGGTTGAAGCTAAAGAAAAATGGTCGTGACATATCTTACGCTGATGCCCTTGGATACTATCTTGCACAAAAGTCTAACGTAAAATTTCTGACTGGAGACAAATGGTTCAAAGGATTGGAAAATGTTGAATTTGTCATCTAAAAACAAGTTGCTGCATAGCATTAAAGAGAATTGAAAGTCATGGGTTCAAATCCATCGGACCCGCTTTCTTCTCACTTTATGTTACTGGTCCTGTTGGGTAGCGTCCCAGCGCATCCAGTATATCTTCCGTAGTCGTCTTTTTACCGACATTCCGCACAAAATCTGAAGCAACCACTATACCCACCAGCTTATTCTGTTTTAAAACAGGCAGCCGCCTTATTTTGTTGGTTGACATTACCCTTGCTGCTTCTTTGAGTGAGGTGTCAGCGTCGACTGTTATGAGCGTTTTACTCATTATCTCGGCTACTTTAAGGTCTGGTGAGCTGCGTTTTGCTACGATTCTTCTGACTATGTCGCGTTCGGTGATTATTCCAACAGGCAATGCTTTGTCTACGATGATTAGGCACCCTAACCCCTTTGAGGTCATGAGTTGTGCTGCTTCAAAGACGCTTTTGTCTACGTTGATTGTTATGACTTCTTTAGTCATGATATCTTTAACTGTTGGCATATAACATCCAGTTAAGCAGAAAACCTCTTGGGAATAAAAGGTTTTTGTGCCCTTTGTTGTGATGAATTTGTCGTCTAAACCAACCCTTCAGCAAAGGCAAAGACGTGCTAAAATTTTGGGGTTCAAATTGTTCTTTTTCACGATGAGGTAAGTTGCCGTTTAGCGGATTTTGTGGTTCTTGCTTTCTTGTAGGGGTTTTGGCGGTTTTGTTGTATTTTTGTTGTACTCCCCACCAGTTGTAGTTAATCTCAATAAACAATAAAAGGGCGGCTTAGCCATATTCAAAATGACCGTCCCTTGGGAATCCAAAAAAAACACCGAAAACTGCTCTTCCTATTAGTACTCTTAATAACCAGCCTATTCTTGTCCATTCAAATAAATTTGCCAAGCAACAGACTTGTAGCTTCAGGCGATGTTGGCACGCTGGTGGGCGGAACATTAACGGAAAACACAACATGGTCCGCCGCGGACAGCCCCTACATCCTCACAAGCACCATTCAAATCCCCGATAACGTCAACCTGACAATCGAACCAGGCGTAACCGTCACTACCCAATCCCAAATCACCACAATGTTTCTAATCAACGGAATCATCCAAGCCCGCGGCAATGCAACAAACAAAATAATCTTTGACGGCAACAGCAACTCCAACTTTTTTAGAACAAATCACCCTGTTGCTAGTGGATTCGTAGACCTGGATTACTGCATAATCAGAAATGGGCAGAGTGCTTTTTGGTTTGACAACACAGGCTCTTTTAATTTAACCAATTCAGAGTTAAGTAACCTATCACAAAGCTCATATCTGTGGTACCCCTCGCAAGATACATACATTGAATATAATACTTTCACAAATACCGCAGGCATCCAAATAGGAACAGACGACTACTTTTCAAATTCCTCAGGAATGGTTTATGTAAAATACAACCTTTTTACCAACAACATAGGGTACATCATCGACAACTTTGCAAGTTATGGGTTGAGCAAAACTGTTGTCAATAACAATTCCTTTACTAACACTGCTGGAACAATACTGGAGGTGGAAAAAGGCTCAACCACCGCAGATATGGATGCTTCCCAAAACTATTGGGGAACAGCTAATACAACAATTATTGATTCGATGATTTATGACAAAAACAATGATGCTTCATGTTCCAGCTACATTAATTACCTGCCTATTCTTGATGCTCCTGACCCCAACGCCCCTATAGCGCCAGCTCCCACGCCCTCCCCTACTCCAGCACCAATTCCTACAGATACGCCTGCACCTACCTCTTTGCCCACAACCACGCCTGATCCATCATTTTCTCCTGCACCATCAACAACGCCCACCGCTACCCCAACACCATCAACATCACCAACTAATTCACCCACTTCAGACCCAAAAGCAAATCCAAGCACTAATCCAGCAGCTAACCCAATCACTGCTGACCCAAGTTCAACCCCTTCCACTACACCTGCGATTCCCGAGTTTTCTCCGTTGTTAGTTCTACTAATTTTATTGGTTACAGGTTCAATGGGCGTGATAGTTCTGAAAAGGAAATTACATAGGCATGAGATGGGATATGAAAGAAAATTGTCCAATTTTACGAATAAATAACCATTTCCAATACCCTTGCTCCTTACATTTTTGGACAAGTGTAAAAGCTAGCTCAAGCAAACTATAAATTGCTGATTCTTGCTCTAACCTAAGCTACATACATATCGAATATGTATTAAAAAGGAGAAAAAGAAAAATGCAAATTTTAAAAAATAAAACTGCAGCTATTATGATTGCTTTAGTTCTAACAATTTCAATGAGTGCTTCAGCGGTATTTCTACCGACTACTAGCGCACATACCCCTACATGGACGATAACAACCTATCCCTACCTCAGTACAGTTCCCAATAACGTTGGCGTAGGTCAAAGTGTCTTCATCGTAATGTGGTCCTACATGAAACTGCCCAATTCAGCCATCACCAATAACATTAGAATGCAGAATTACATGCTAAACATCACAAAACCTGACGGAACAGTAATCACAAAAGGTCCCTTTACTCCAGACCCAACAGAAACAACATACACAACTTTCACGCCTGATATAGTTGGCAACTACTCGATTGTTTTCTGGTATCCTAGTTACACATACACTGCAACCGGCGGAGCAAATGATACATGGACAGGCGATACATGGCTCGGCGCAACCAGCAGCACAGAGCAATTTACTGTTCAACAAGACCCAGTACCTACCCAAATAGGCAGCTATCCACTTCCAACTGACTACTGGACCTATCCAATAGAAGCACAGAATACATACTGGTACACTATTTCATCCAACTGGCTTGGCACCGGTTCACCCCAGATTGGGACTATTCAATTCCAACAAGATGGCACAGCACCTACAAGTGCACACGTCATGTGGACAAAGCCTCTCCAAGCTGGAGGAATTGTCGGAGGAACTGATGTCGGAACAAATGGCAACCAATTCTACACCGGTCAATCATACAATCAAAGATTCCCCAACCCAATAATTCTAGAAGGTAACCTCTACTACCGTGAACCTGCTGGAGAAAGCGGACAAGCAGGAGCGGTCGTATGCGTAGATCTACGAACTGGACAAGAACTCTGGAGAAGAACTGACCTACCAACGCTATCCTTTGGCATGACTTATGATTTGGAAACTCCAAACCAACAAGGAGTACTTGATAACGGCATATTGTTCTCTTCTAACTTTGCACAAGCCTTTGACCCACTGACAGGAAACTCGCTCTTTAACGTGACTGGTGTTCCTTCAGGCACACAGGTTCTAGGACCCGACGGATCAATCCTTAGATATGTCTTCTCCAACGGTGGAAACTCAACCGTCCCGCGCTGGTTCTTATCTGAATGGAATTCATCCAACCTATGGAATAACGCTGGAACTACTCCGACTATTGCAGCCACAGTTAACGGCGCCGCACCAAACATGTTTGACTGGAACGTTTCAGTATCATCATGGTACCCAACCAATGGAACCATAGTCGCCCTTAACGCAAACGCTAACATAACCACTGCTACCGGAAGTACACCTGGACCAGACGTATTGCTGGGCATAAACGGCACAACCTCTCTAACAGACGTTGGCTACACAATATGGGGTGGAGTAAACAATGGCACTGCAAACCCATACACAATGTGGGCTGTAAGTCTAGCGCCCCAAACAGCAGGAAATCTGACATGGATACAAACTTACACTGCACCTTCAAGCTCAAATGACACTGGCGTTATAGTTTGGCCTGAAACAGTTAATTTCCAAACTGGAATATTCACTATGTACGAAACGGACACTCAGAACATATACGGCTACAGTATAAACACTGGAAAACAAGTATGGGGACCAACAACTGATCCATTCCATTTCGACGTATTTATGGGCTCAGTAAACACTGAAAACACTGGATCGCACCACGTAGCTTACGGAAACCTGTACGTATCTGGCTATGGCGGAGTACTTCAATGCTACAATGACTCAACAGGCGTATTAGAATGGACTTATGGCAACGGCGGTGCAGGCAACAGCACTGTGGCAGCACTGGGAACCCCCTGGGGCAATTTACCCACGTTCATAGCTTCAATCGCTGACGGCAAAATCTACCTATTCAACGACGAACACTCTCCAAGCCTGCCCGAATACAAGGGTGCTGAGGTACGATGCGTTGACGCATACAACGGAACAGAAATCTGGACTCTGATGGGCTGGGCAGACGGAGGCGGATTCGTCGGTCAAAGCGGAGCTATTGCAGACGGAGAATGGGTATACTTAAACACCTATGACATGCAAATATACGCTGTTGGCCAAGGAACAAGCCAAACAACAGTACAGGCGCCATTAGCTGACATTACACTTGGACAAGGTTTAGTGATAAGAGGCACAGTGATAGATACTTCAGCTGGCACACAGCAAGAGGCACAGAAAGCTGACTTTCCAAATGGTGTCCCCGCAGTTTCTGACGCAAGCCAAAGCGCATGGATGTCATACGTTTACATGCAGAAACCAATACCCGCCGACGTAACCGGTGTTCCAGTATCAATATCTGTCATAGACTCGAACGGTAACTACAGAAACATTGGTACAGCAACCAGTGACTCAAGCGGCATATACAGCTTAAACTGGAAACCTGATATAGCAGGCAACTACACAGTCATCGCTCAGTTCACTGGTTCTCAATCTTACTGGCCATCATCCTCTGAAACTAGCTTTCGCAGTTGACCCCGCACCCGTAGCCACTACAACCCCAACATCTGCTCCACAATCAGCCGCTGACATGTACTTTGTTCCCGCAATCGCTGGACTATTTGTTGCAATCATCGTTGTCGGAGCCTTCCTAGCAATCCTATTGCTAAGGAAACATCCGTATAGCAATCCTGTTGCTTAGGAAAATCCGTAAACGCGCTTAAAAACAATCAAATTTTCCTTTTTTTTACTTTTCAATTCTCTATAGTAAACATAAGCTTGATTTTTTGTTCAAATAACTAATTTATTTTGCACGTTCATCCATTTTATTGCCTTTTTGTCGTCAGTTGACCCTTTCCAACCTCTTTTATAAGCAAAAATCAGCGATAATGGAGGACTATGGGGCAAGGGCATTTCTCACTTAAGACTGTGTTCTTGCACCTTAAAAAAATGGAGAAAAAAGAAAAAAAATGCAAATAAAAAATAAAACAATGGCTACTGTGATAACTGTAATTCTAATAATAGGCATGTCTATTCCGCTTTTTGCAATACAACCGGCTAGCGCAGGATTGGATAACGCTACTGCTGTGGCGAAAGCTCAAGGCATGAAATGGGACTTCGCTGGAGCTGACAGCACCAATGCATCTGCTAATAGGCTGCTTCTCTGGAACCGATGGCACGACCAAGTACCTACATACGTGTTCATTTCAGCTACACCTAACCCTGTAGGCGTCGGTCAAGAAATGACCTTCATATTCTTCAACCCGCAAGTTCCAACCCCATCCACTGACAAATACCTGTACACCATTACCATCACACAACCAAGCGGTACAAATTTGACACTTCCACCCTCAGGCGCATCTGGAATTTACAACCAGGGAATACAGGATGGGAAATTCGTTTCCGATACAACTGGTTCAGCATGGACAACATGGACACCAACTGAAGTAGGTAACCATTCTATAACAATCAAATTCTGGGGCACAGCCGTTTCCCACACTGATCCGTCCTTCACTAACAGAGACTGGTACGGCGTTACTTTGATGCCAAGCACTTACACAACTACATTTGTCGTGCAGCAAGATCGAGTAGTTCCAACTGGCTGGTCTGATGTTCCTTTACCCACTGAGTACTGGGCTCGTCCAATCGAAGGACAGAACACCAACTGGTACCAAGTAGCATCAAACTGGTATAACAACGCACATGACTCTGACTATGGCGGTACTGACAACAGATTCCAAGCTGACGGCATAGCACCCAACAGTGGACACATTCTATGGACAAAACCAACTGAAGACGGAGGAGTCGTGGGCGGCGACAGCTACAAAACAGCAGGCGATACATTCAACGCAGGGCACCAATATCAAACTAGATGGGACGGAGGTCAGATAATCATGGATGGAAGACTCTACTATCGCGAATCAAACTGGTATTCAGCCTCTCCAGGTGACTATGTCTGCGTTGATCTGCTTACAGGCCAAGAGATATGGCGCAATGCATCTATGAGTGCTATTCCCTCCTTTGGCTACCAATACGAATGGGACGACATGAACCAACACGGCGTAGTTGAGCCAGGCTGGCTATTCTCAAGCAACTTTGGCACTGCAATTCACCCAATTAAAGGCGTCACCGGATTTACTTTGATGAACGTTCCCTCAGGCACAGCCATCTACGGACCTAAAGGCGAAGAATTACGATACGCCATCACAAGCGTAGGCAACACAACAAACCCAGCATATGCCTTAACCCAATGGAACTCATCACGAGTCTTCATATCTACAGTTTCAGGAAACTATCAAGGTAACGTTCCACTAACTCCGACGCGACCAACAGATACACCAACAACAGCCATGAACTGGACTGGTTCCGCTTGGGCGCAAGTAAACAAAGGTACAGCAACAGCCTCTTGGACCTGGAACGGCACCGCATGGATGTACGCACTTTCATCAGCAATGACCGCAGCAGGCTGGTCAGCATCGACAAGCCCAAGCTATGACTGGAACAAAACACTGTCGGTAACGTTCAGTAACTCGCCATCTATCAAAGGCGCCATATACAATGACGTACTACTTGTTAGCAACGGCTCACTCCCAACGGCACCATCTTATCTCTATGCACAAAACGCAACATTCTGGGGCTTCAGTCTAAAGGCAGGCGAAGAAGGCAGACTGCTATGGGGACCAACCAACATCGACTTGGTGACAGATAAAAACCAGAACCTAGACTTCCAACGTGCCGCTGAAGGTGTATTCGTCTTCCAGATAGACCCAGATATGTCATGGATTGCCTATAGCATGCACACAGGACTAAAACTATGGGACTCAATGTCTTATCCTGAAGGCGACTATAACCCATTTGCCTACTACATCAGCAGCACTGGCTACAACCCATCAGGTAACGCAATCGCTTACGGCAAACTCTTCTCCACAGGCTACGTTGGAATGGTCTTCTGCTATGACCTCCAAAACGGAACCCTACTATGGAGACAAGAAGCTCCAACCAACATGGAGAAATTCGAATACTACACTCTGATGATAGGTGCTATCGCTGACGGAAAGATCTACATAGGAACTCATGAACACTCAGCCGACACACCACTATTCAAAGGCGCACAAGTACGTTGTTTCAACGTTACTGATGGAACTCCGATATGGACCATGGATGGATGGGCTAACCCGCACACAGTACAAATCGCAGATGGTGTCCTTACCTACTGGAATAACTATGATGCACAAGTTTATGCTGTTGGCAAAGGCCCAAGTGACATGAAAGTCTCAATCGCCGATGACGTTATCCCAAGCGGAAGCAGCGTTATGATAAAAGGTACAGTCACTGATATTTCTGCAGGCACAAAACAAAGTCAGCAAGCAGCCAGATTCCCCAACGGTGTTCCAGCAGTTTCTGACGCAAGCATGAGCCAATGGATGTCGTATGTTTACATGCAAAAGCCGCGTCCAACAAACACGACTGGCGTACCAATCGTTCTGAGTGTTGTTGATGCAAACGGCAACTATAGGGACATTGGAACAACTACTAGTGATGCTGACGGATTCTTTGCCTTCAACTGGAAACCCGACATTGAAGGAACATACACTGTTTATGCTTCGTTTGGCGGTTCTGAGTCTTACTGGCCATCACACGCTGTATCAGCATTCAACGTTGACCCCGCACCACAAGCAAGCCCCACTCCAATACCCGAAACCAATTCCACGCCATTTGAGATGTACTTTGGTGCATCAACAGCCGCCATAATCATCGCAATAGCCATAGCAATATTGGTTATTAGAAAACGACCATAAAAAAACCTCAACAAACATCATTTCCCTTTTTTTAATTTTTCCATAAAGAATATTTAGATTATTTTGGATTTTTTGTCGTCAGTGGTCACTTTCCACTTCATTTTATAAATCCAAAGAAACGATAAATTGGAGCATGGTCAAGAACACTTTTAAAAAGTTCGTTCTTGCCCAAAAAATAAATTGGAGAAAAGAAAAATGCAAATGAAAAACAAGACTATGGCTATTGTAATTACTTTGATTCTTGTAACATCAATGGCTATCTCAATGTCAACTCTACCACCAATCAAAGCAGAAGTAATCAACGGAATTAATTATGACGCACCCACTGCTGCAGCAATCCATGCCGGCATGAATTGGCCCGGTCTGAACGCTAACGCTTCCACCACTAGGCTAACTCTATGGACCCGTTTCCACGACCAGATACCTACTCACGTGTACTGGATGGCTGCACCAAACCCAGTCGGCGTTGGTCAAGCATTCAACGTTGTAATGTTTAATCCACAAGTCCCGCCAAATGCACTCTTATCTAATCCTGTTAGATATCAGATGAGGTTAACAGTCTTAAAACCCGACGGCACTTCAGAGACCCTTCCACCAGCTGGAACAACTTCTGGCAATGTTGGAGGAGGGCAAGGAGGTGCTCAAAACGGCGTTTTCGTCTCTGACTCAACAGGATCAACCTATACTGCATATACAGCTGACCAAGTTGGAAACTACACATTGACCGTCTCCTTCCTTCAGATGACCTACCTTTGGAATTCCACAAATGGTGGTGTCACCAATTATGACTACTATGGTACCACATGGTTAGCAAGCAACTTCACATCCACAATCAGTGTCCAGCAAGATTCAGTGAGTCTCACTTTGCCACTTATTCAGGCGATGCCAACTGAGTACTGGGCTCGTCCAATCGAAGGACAGAACACCAACTGGTACACAGTTTCCTCAAACTGGCTTAGCGACTCACATGACCGCGATAACGGAGGAATGGAAAACCGCTATCAACCTGACGGCACCGCACCCAACAGCGCACACATTCTGTGGACAAGACCAACGGAGGATAACGGTATCGTCGGCGGAACAAACGATGGAAGAACAGGTACTGGTAACTCATTCAACGCCGGGTCCCAATACCAACCAAGAAACCTAAACCCCATAATCATGTACGGCCGCCTCTACTACTGCCCCAACGTCTTCTATACTGGCATGGGAGATTTCATGGACTGTGTGGACCTGAAAACCGGACAACTAATCTACGAGGTTAACACTACCGCCTTAGTAGGTACAAAGTTCTCGCTCAACGCATACACAACATCAACCAACCCCTCAAATTCATGGTTCGGCTACTACTACAGTCAAGACGACCCTAACCAACACGGAATTGTAAACCCGGGCTGGCTATTCACACCAAACTATGGACGCTCACTACAACCTGAAAGAGGCATACCCCAACTTACCATAACCAGCGTTCCACAAGTAACAACCAGCGTTGAAATACAAGGTCCAGCAGGAGAAAACCTACGCTATATCCTCTCCAACAACTCAACCAACTACTATTTGGCTCAATGGAACTCTTCCAAAGTAATTCCCGCTAGCACCGACTCAGCTACAGCACCGATACCTGGTAACTGCCCAATAACTCCTGCAGCTTCTGGAACAAACACGAACTGGAACGGTTCAATGTGGGTAAACTCAACAGTTAGGGCCTCTCAAGGCTACGCGTCAGTATCAAGTCCAGCCTTCGATTGGAACATATCACTACCTTGGTACTTCTCAACATCACCACAAATCAGAGCAGCAAAGTTAGGTGACATACTCTTTGGAAGCAACGGCTCATGGCCAAGCGCATCAGGCAGCCCATCGTATGCTTACCCTGACCAAGTTACAATCTGGGCAGTCAGTCTCAACCCAAACACCTTAGGACAAGCACTATACATGAAGAACCTGCAGGTAGATGACGCAACAGACAATACCAACTACCTATTCGAACGCGCATCCGCAGACGCCGGCGTCTTTGTAGCTAACGAAGTTCCCATCTGCAAGTTCCATGTTTACGACATGCACACAGGAACTGAACTATTCTCAACTGATGCACAAGCTAACCTTAACCCCTACGGATACTTTACATGGCCAAGCCAGATAGCTGTCACACAAACTAAACTTGCTTACGGCATGCTCTATACTGGAGGCTACGTTGGCGCAGTCTCAGCTTATAACCTGACAACTGGACAGTTACAGTGGAGAAATGTGTATCCTTCAGGCGGAGAAAAAATCCAGAATTTCGTTCAAATGCTGGCAATGATTGCAGACGGCAAGATCTATGTTGGAACTCACGAGCACTCTGCTGACACACCGCTCTATAAGGGTGAACAGATACACTGTCTCAACGCAACCACAGGTGACACAATCTGGGACATGAATGCATGGGGTTACCCTGAGACTTTTGCAACTGCTGACGGCGTCCTCGTTTTCTGGAACAACTATGACGCACAAGTTTATGCTGTTGGCAAAGGCCCAAGCGCCATGACAGTTTCCGCGCCAGACACCGCTGCAGCATTCGGAGCACCAGTAGTAATACGCGGCACAGTTACTGATATTTCTGCAGGTACAAAGCAAAGTCAGCAAGCTGCCAGATTCCCCAATGGAGTTCCAGCAGTTTCTGACGCAAGCCAGCAAGGCTGGATGGATTACGTCTATATGCAGAAGGGCAAACCAAGCAACACGACCGGTGTTCCAGTTGCTCTGAGTGTTGTTGATGCAAACGGCAACTTTAGGGGCATCGGAACAGCCACAAGTGACTCAAGCGGCATGTTCAGCTACACTTGGACACCTGACATTCAAGGCTCATACACAGTCATCGCATCTTTCGCTGGTTCTGAGTCTTATTGGCCATCATCTGCTGAATCATCATTTGCCGTTAGCAACCCAACACCAGCAGCATCACCATATCCAGTGACCACTTTGCCTCCTACTGAGATGTACTTCGCTGCATCAACAATTGCGGTAATTATTGCGATAGCTATCGTCGGTATATTGGTCCTTAGAAAACGTCCACAACTAAAATAGTTGTTGTCAAAGACCCCCATAACCTTTCTTTTTTTCTTTTTGAATCGAAAAATCGAAACTATATGCAAACTTTAGGTGCGTAAAATCCTGATTGTTGCCTAATCTTTGTAAAAACTAGATTTTCGATCCATCCCTGTAAGTGAAGAGTTTGATGCTTATTTTGCTCCATTGTTTTTTGTGTCGTAGTGGCCCTTTTCCATAAGTTTTATTAATTAAGCCGCTAACAATTGGAGCTATTGGGCGAGGGGCAACACTATACTTCTTGTCCAATAAAATAAATTGGAGAAAAGAAAAATGCAAATAAAAAATAAAACTATGGCTATTGTAATTACCGCAATTCTTGTAATATCAATGGCTGTCTCAATTGGAAATATATCGACTGTAAAAGCCACAGGCCCTAATCCGGTTCCGGGTCATCCTAATGACAGTTATGACGCCCCTACACAAGCCGCAATTTCAGCAGGCATGTACTGGGTAGGCATGGATGCTAACGCTACTGCCACTAGGCTAACTCTATGGAACCGATACCAAGACAACATCACAACACACGTCTACATTATTACTGCACCTAACCCAATCGGTGTCGGCCAAGCAGACAACATTGTCATGTTCAACCCACAAGTCCCACAGAACGGCTTAGGAAGCATAGCTGCAGGTTATCCAGCAAGATACATGTATACATTCACTGTCACAACACCAAACAATGTAACGACAACTTATCCAACAGCGACACCTCCAAGCTACTCATCTTGGAGCATGAACTCTGTTCAGAACGTCAACGGACAAAACGTTTTCGTGTCTGATTCAACAGGTTCAACATACATGAGCTA
The DNA here is from genome assembly GCA_963846735.1 of Candidatus Bathyarchaeota archaeon. Lineage (GTDB taxonomy): Archaea > Thermoproteota > Bathyarchaeia > Bathyarchaeales > Bathycorpusculaceae > Bathycorpusculum. The sequence goes on from CAWJXC010000001.1 coordinate 175,756, forward strand.
CACACCTGACACAGTCGGCAACTATACATTCACTGTAAACTTCATAGGATTCCGATATCTATTCAACGCCACAAACAGCGTAGTACAAAACAATGATTACTACGGTGCATACTACAAATCCAGCAGCTATACAACCGAACTCACTGTTCAACAAGACCCAGTATCACTCACCGGTCTGACTGAACCATCATACTCAGCCATTCCCACTGAATATTGGAGTCGTCCAATAGAACAAGAGAATACTCAATGGTACGCAATTGCATCTAACTGGTTAGAAAACGGTCATGACCTAAACAACGGCGGCTCACAGAATGCTTATCAGCCTGATGGAACAGCACCAAACAGTGGACACATCTTGTGGACAACACCTGAAGAAGACTCAGGAATTCTAGGTGGAAGTAACACTGGACGAGCAGGAAACAGCTTTAACACAGGTTCTCAATACCAGCCACGATTAACTCAGCCAACTTACGGCGGAGAGGGACCGATCATCATGTACGGAAGACTCTACTACTCTCCAAGCATCTACTACACAGGCTACAGTGAACTGTTCAATTGCATAGACCTCAAGACTGGACAATTCCTATACCAAGTCAACACTACAGCAGTAACAGGTTCACGCAACTTACCACAATTCGGTTACTACTACAGTCAAGACGATGTTAACGAACACGGTATCCAAAACCCAGGCTGGCTATTCAGCAGCAACTATGCTGTCGGATATCAACCAGAATATGGCTATCCTGAACTTCACTTCGCTAACGTACCAAGCGGCACTGAGATACAAGGACCAGCCGGTGAAGGTCTGCGCTTTATCCTACCCAATCTTGGAACCACTGCAAGCCCCATCTATACCAATCTACTCCAGTGGAACTCGTCTAGAATAATCCCAACGATATCATCAGGAGCTGCACCAAACACTAACACATACCAAGGCAACGTACCACTATCACCAGCGCCAACAGTAATAACAACAAATCCATATACTTGGAACGGTAGCGCATTTGTAAGCATACCTGCCGCTAGCATTCCAAAGACCATCGGAACGTCCAATGTAAATTACGCTGTGACTTGGGTCAACAACGCATGGATAAACTACACTACATCATCACCATTAAACCAGGTTTACCAAAATGGTGTTTGGATGGCAAATCCAGTTACCACATCACCATTAACGTTTGCCGGTTTGAACGCAGGATCAGTTCCAAGCTATGACTACAACGTTACACTAACATACCAAGGACAACCATTCCACTTTGCAACAACACCAACCATCGCAGCAGCAAGCGTTAACGACATCGTATGGGGCTTTAACGCCTCTTGGCCAACAGGTACTAGCGCACCATCATACACTTACCCTGATAACGTGTCCGTCTGGGCAATAGACATTAACCCCGCACACACGACCTTCGGCAGCTTGTTATACTTGACCAGCATCACAACCGACATAGCACCTACAACTGACAACCAAAACCTACTCTTCGAGCATGCAGATGCTCAAGAAGGCGTCTTCGTTGCAATCGAGATTCCATCTCAAACCTTCTGGGTATGGAACATGCATACTGGAAACTTGATGTTCACGACCGATGTACAAGCCGATACACTTAGTCCCTTCGGATACTACGCATGGCCAAGCTTGATCTCTGGAACACAAATAAAAACTGCATATGGCATGATGTACACTGGAGGATACACCGGCACAGTATCAGCATACTCTCTTAACTCAACTGGAACTGGTGTTAACCCCGTTTGGAGATACAACGTTATCCCAACAGGAACCGCTGGAACTATCAAATCTAGCCCAGGCATGATGACTCTTCTAGCTGACGGCAAGCTTTACGTTGGAACACACGAGCACTCTGCAGAAACACCGCTTGAAGCAGGCAACAACATAAAATGCTTGAACGCAACCACTACTGATCCCGCTGGCCAATTGCTATGGGAAATGAGCGGATGGGTATATCCATCAGCTGCAGCAGTAGCAGACGGCGTTCTCACATACTTTAACAACTACGACGGACAAATCTACGGTGTTGGTCAAGGACCAAGCGCATTAACTGTCTCTGCACCACAAGCATCGATAGAACTAGGCAGATCACTAGTTATCTCTGGCACAGTCATGGACGTTTCCGCAGGCACTCAGCAAACAACAGTGAAAGCTGATTTCCCGAATGGGGTACCAGCCGTATCTGACGCAAGCGAAAGTGCAATGATGGAATATGTCTACATGCAAAAGTCAGCACCAAGCAATGCAACCGGAGTTCCAGTTTCAATCGATGCAGTCGATTCTAACGGAAACTTCAGACACATTGGCGACACAACAAGCGACGCAAGCGGCGCATTCAGCTATCAATATACCCCTGACATTACAGGCAAATACACAGTCTACGCTTCTTTCGCTGGTTCAAACTCATACTATGGATCTTCCTCAGAAACAAGTTTCGCAGTTGACGCAGCAGCACCAACTCAAGCACCAACATCAACACCAGTACAATCAACAGCTGACCTATACTTCGTTCCAGCAATCGCAGGTCTATTCGTAGCCATAATAATCGTCGGTCTATTGATCGTCATGGTTCTTAGAAAACTTCTCCTAAAGAAAGTCTTCTAAAAGCCACACAAAAACAATCTTCCCTTTCTTCTTTTTTTGTTTTAAACCAACTTTAAGCGTTAAGCGGAAGCGAGATTTGGAAAAAACCTTAAATTAGCACTTGCTCTGTTACGTCTTAGGAGATATTTTTTTGCAGCAACCAACTTCTCAACAACTGCCTTCTAGAATTCACCGAGCAGTTTTAGGTTACGTGTTTTCAATAGCTGGAGCCATATTGATTTTACTGCGGGGGCTTGTTAGAATTGTAGCTGGCGATGTCATTACTTTCGCTGGTTCAGATGAAATTCGAAGACGACTTAAGAAATAATGCCTACAAGTGATGCCGCATGTTTGTCGAAGTGAACGGAAAATATTATCTTTCGGAAGAGCGGCTTAAAGAGGTTCAAGAAAAGCTTTTTTCACGGCACTTTTAGAACGTTTTTTCCTTAAAGTTTATCACTTTGAATACAGAAAACTATTTCCATAATTCAACAAATAATTACTGTTTAGGCGCGTCTTGGATGGACAGGAAAGATTACCTCAAAGAACCCGTAAACCACATAAAAATAAACGGCGCACTAACCGTTGACCAGCTGATGCAACAATTCAAGAATTCAGGCTCGTTGGGTGCTGGGCGGTTAGCGGATGCATGTGACATTTATGAGAAGATGCTCAAAGACCAAGACTGCACCGTGTTCTTAGCATTGTCAGGCGCTGTGGTTCCTGCTGGAATGCGCACTTTAGTCACTGATTTGATTAGAAAGCACTTTGTGGACGTGATTGTGAGCACGGGCGCATGCATGGTTCATGACGCCATAGAAGCCGTAGGAGGGCACCACTACAAAGGCGGCTGGGCAGTCAATGATGCTGAACTCTACAAGTATCATCTTTTCAGAATTTACGATATTTTTGTTCCTGAAGAAGACTACGTTAGATTGGACTTTAAGCTGTCGGAAATGTACGCTGACATCGCAAAGGAACATAAAGGTGAACATTTAGCTTCAGACGAGTTCACTTATGAAATCGGTAAACGCTTAACAGACAAAAACTCCATCTTACGCGCGGCATACGAAGAAAACGTTCCCATTTTCCTCCCTGCGGTACGCGACTCAGAATTCGGCTTCATACACTGGCTCCACGCCTCCCAAAAAGACCAGAAAAACGTGCTTCAAGTTGACGCCTTCAAGGATGTGCCAACTGTTTGCGGCATCTGTGCAAAATCACCAAAAAACGGCATGATAGTTATAGGCGGCGGAGTACCACGTAACACTATCCAGTCGTCAGCGCTCGCGTCCAAAAAAGGTTTAGACTACGGCATAGTAATTACTATGGATCGTCCTGAAACGGGCGGTTTGTCTGGTTCAACGTTGGAGGAGACGGTGAGTTGGGGTAAAATGAAGGGCTCTGCAGACCACGTTATGGTCATCGGCGAAGCATTGATGGTTTTTCCGTTCCTCGTGGCTTCCGTAACCGAACGGCTAGGCGCCGATTTCAAGCGAAATTCGTTTTTGCAACGGGAAAAACTTGCAGGCAAGGGACTTTAGCATGAGCAGCAAAGACTCAAAAATGTATTGCGGCAACTGCGACAGCCACAACTCATACGATTACCCCTCAAAAGTTTTCTGCTCCACCCGCTATGGACAAAACAAAAACCCCATCGTGGATACGCTCTGGCACTGCGACAGCTATAACAGGGTTAGCCAAGAATGCTACTGCGTTCGAGAAGCATTAAAACAAAAAAACGGGACTAAAACATCGCAACGTTTAAAGTTATAATCTTGAACACTGTTTTGTTTGTTGAAGCCCGGTGGTGTAGTGGTCAAGCATAGGGGCCTCTGGAGCCCTTGACGAGAGTTCGAATCTCTCCCGGGCTACCACGAAGTTAGGTGAAAAGAATGGCTGATTTGAAAGGTTGCCCGTATGGTCAAGACATAAAAGACGATTGCAAAACCTGTGATTATGGTAAAACCTATCATTTTGATGGTTCTACTGGGCAATGCGTTAAACGTTAATTTTTTTGTAACTATTGAAAATGGAATTTAGGTCTTTTTTCCGATTTTTTATCGTTTTCTGTACGTTTTTACGATATTTTAGGGTTCTGCGCGTTCAGTTGTTCTTAAGTGTCTACGACAACTGTAACGTCGCTTGCAAAATCCGAATCTATATTTTTGCCATTTCCACCAGTGTCATTGTCATCTAGTTAGGCATGTGCTTCTTTAGAATATCAATCCTCTCAGATAACAGGGGCAGGATTTTCTCCACTGCGATAAACGCGATTGTGGCGTAGGCTATTCCTCCTAAAACATCCACGAAATAGTGTTCGCCGAGGTAGACAGCGCTAAACCATGTTCCAACAGGAATTATCACCACTGGAAGGGCTTTCCACTTCCAAATTTTAAAGGCAAAAAGGAAAACCAGCCAAGGCAAAGCTGAATGCATACTGGGAAAGGCAGCATACAGGTTTCCGCCCAAAAAGTCGAACAATGTCTTGTAGACAGGAATGCCTAGGTTAGTATCAACTGATGAAGTTAAGATTCGAGTAACGTCTGGCTGTGCAATCCATGGGGGTGCCACGGGGTAAAAGAGAAAAGTTATCAGTGCTGCGTATGTTAGTACGCCGAAGGCAACAATGTATTTCCAGTAGTTCTTAGGGCTTTTTCTCCAAACGACATAGGCAAAGATAGTTGGGACAAAGAAATATATTCCATAGAAGACAGCTCCCATGTAATCTAAAACTGGAAACCTAAAACTTTGCTGCAGAATCACGCTTGGAACCTGACCAAATAATTGAATATCCAAATTTTGTGGTCCAGAATGAAGATTGTACTTGGAGATAGTGCCTACGAAGCTGTACATGATTTCATAAGAGATAAACACGGTGACGAATGGGAGCCAATCCTTTAAGGCACGCCATGTTCGTTGATTATAAGAAGCGTAAAACAGAATGCCTAAAACAAGAAATTCTGGTCCTGGAATAATATTGTATTCCACGCAGAAGATGGTTATAGCTATGGCGTAAATTCCTAAAAAGAGAAGCGAGAAGAACCGTGAAGAATGATAGTCAAAGCTCAAGTCAATCTTCAATTTTTCAAGGTTGAGCTTTTTGTTCTCTTCTTTTCTCTTCACCATTATTTAATCGTCCAGGTTTTCGTTTAACTAATCTGACCTTTTTAAAATGCTTTTTCCCAATTTACCTACAAATAAGTGAACAATTCAAAGTAAGGCGTGAAAGTACACTCTTCGAGCCACTTCGATTAGCCTAAAAAGGCTTATAGTTTCAAGAACACAAAAAGTTTAGAAACCAGCCAAACATAGCATACTTGTGGATGCAATGGAGAAAGTCTGGGATGAACTCAAAAAAATTGATGCTCAAGCTGAACAAATACGCAGCGAAGCCCAGAAAAACGCCAAAGAAATAACCAGCTTAGCCCAAAAAGAAGCAGAAAAACTCCTTGCAAACAGCAAAAACTACGGCCAGCAAGAAACGCAAGACCTCTATGCGAGCGCAGTCTCGGAAGCTAACCTCAACCGCGAAAAACAATTAAAAGCAAACCAGCAAACCACAGAAAACTTTGGCAAACAAGCCCAACAACGCATGGAAAAAGCCTCCTCAACGATTGTGACTGCTGTGCTTGGGGAAACTTGACTTGGTTCAGACAACCCTTTACGCAGGCGTTCTAGCCAAAATGGGTGCCGAAAGAAGCCAACTTCTAGGCGAAACCAAACTTAGAACATTAACGGAAATTAGAAACCTAACCGAACTCACAACGCAACTTCGAGAAACCAGCTACCAACAACAAATCGCCAAAGTGCCACCGCCGCTAACAAGCCGAAAACTCGAACGCGCATTCAACGAAAACCTACTCGAAACCTACATCAAAATAATCAAAAGCTCGCCAAAAAACGCGGCGGCTTTTCTTCGATTGTACCTTTTCAGGGTTGAAGTAGAAAACATTAAAACACTCATCAAAGCAGCCAACGCCAACCTAAGCCTAGAGCAAAAACTTGGCAAAATCTACCTTTCAGCAGAGACTTTCCTAAAGCACCGTGCCCTCCTTGAGGAAACGGCTAAAGCTTCAGATTTGAAGCAAACCGTGACTGCCTTCAAACGAACCGAGTATGCTTCGGCTTTGAAGATGGGGCTTGGAAGTTATGAAGAGGATGGCACAACCGCATGCCTTGATGTGCTATTGGATAAGCACTTTTACGAAAAACTCTACGATGCTTATCAGAGCCTTCCCAAAAAGGAGAAGCCACACGCATACAAATACGTGAGCATGGAAAACGATGGGTTCGTGTTGCTGACGCTTTTGCGTGGAAAAAACCTGCACTACGACCCTAACTGGCTAAGGTTAGCAGTGCCAACCAAAAAATTCAATTTGTCCGACGAAGCAGTTGAGAATATTGTGATGGTAACGGATTTTGATTCAGCCCTCAAAGTTGCCCTCGAAAGCCACTACGCCCAGTTCCTTGTTAAAGCGCAAACTGCCGAAGAAACCGTGGCTAAAGCTGAAAAAGCCTTTACCAAAGCTTTGTTTTTGTATGCTAAAGAAAGCAGGTTCACCGAGATTTTTAACATCGGTGCGGTCCTTGCTTTCCTGACTCAGAAAGAAGCTGAAGTGCATAACCTTACAGCCGTAAGCTTGGGCGTAGAAGCAGGACTGAAGCCTGAGGATATTCAGCGCCAAATGTTGCTTTAAGCTTGTTTCTTGGTTAAGTCAACTTCGGTGTAGACAAATTTTTGCTGGAACGGAGTGAATGGGGTTCCCGTGCCTTGGTAGAACTTGCTGAACCACTCGTAGAAATGTAATCTCATGGTGTGAATAAAGACTATTAGTCCTTCGAGTGCAAGCACGAAAATGTTGCCTGCAACAACGATGAAGCCACTTAAGATTAAAGTCAAGACTGAAGCTGAACCGATCAATCCAACGACAGTGTAAACCACAAGGATTAATGCCCAATGCGCCATGAGCAGAGCGAGAATTCGCGTGTAAGAAATGGTGTTGCTAAGCAAACGGGTCACCAAATCTCCGCTCTCGAAAACTCTCTGAACAAACGAGCCCTTTTCGCCTTGCGCATCTTTATTGGCGTGCGAAAACCGCCCTGCCGCAAGCAAAACAGGTTTGCCAAAAACCAAAACAAAAAAAGGCACAAGCGCCAGCAAAATCGGTCCCCTAAACCACGCACCAAAATCCAACTGGTAGACAACAACAAGATAAACTGCGCCAACGTAAAACGCAATTTTTGGCACAGAAGTCAACAATGCATCAATCACGTCATGCTTAAGCAGAAAGTTTGCCATCTCCAAAACTAAACCGCTCACTATCTGAATGACGCCGACAAATAAGCTGAATATCAGAAACATCAACACATTATCAAACGGACTAAACCACAGCGGCGCAAACACCCGTATCCCAAAAAACTCCCCGAACAACACTCCAGCAATGATGGCGCCGACTCCGCAGGCGGCTAAAATCCAGCAAACATTCTTGATTGCTTGCCCTTTCTTGATGAGCGTTCCAAGCGTTAACCCGCCGATTAAAAGTAGTAAGCCGTGTCCTATGTCGCCGAACATTAACCCGAAAATCAACGGGAAAGTGATTGCAATTATGGGTGTGGGGTCTAATTCGTCGTAGTGTGGTATGCCGTAGAGTTTGGTTATTTCTTCAAAGGGTCTCACAAAACGGTTATGACTGACCATTGTGGGCGGGTCTGCAGAAGGGGCAGGCTCATTTTGGAGCACCAAAGCTTTCCCCTTCAATTCAACATTGATTTTTTCGGTTAGCGCATGAAACTTTTTCTTGGGCACGAATCCTTTGACGGTTGCCAGCCTTCCCGACTGCAAAATTTTTCTTTTAGCTTGTAGCAGGGCAAGGATGTTTTCGGTTGTTTCTTGCCATGCGGTAAGTGTTTTGTGGTTTTCTCTGCCGAGTTTTTTTAGTGCTGATAAAACTTGTTTTTCTTTTTCCGCAGTTTCTTTTAATTGGTTATCAATTTCTTTAAGCGCCAAGGTAACGTCATGTGGCAGTTCCTCGGGGATTTGGAAGATTTCGCTGTGGTGCGTTTTGAGGATTCTCTCGATGTCCGCGCGGTGTTTGCTGGGCATGGCAAAGCACATGAAATCTGCTTCTTTGGTTAAGTAGCATCGGTGAACGATGACTGGGAAGTTTGTTAGGGCGACTTCGAGGTGGCGCAGGTGTTTGTGTGGAACGCTTGCAATTTCAATTTGGATTAACTTTAGGTCTTCTATGGCGGCAAGGTCTGCACCCATCATATCCATGGTTATGAGCATGTTTTTTGTGTGGTTGAGTTGTGCGGTTTTTTCCTGCAGGCTATATTGGGAAGCGTTGAGGGCGTCAACTTCTGTTTTGAGTGCTAAGATTTGTTGTGTGGTGACTTCTTGGAGGGTTTGCCAGTTTTCCGAGGTAACATGCGTCTTGGTTGGTTGGGTGGTTCTGAAAATATCGGTTAATCCTGGTTTTTGGGTGATTAACTGTTTTGTTAGGTTGTTGACGTTTGCGAGTGTTTCCTCAACGCTTTGGATAATCTGGTTGTAGGCTGCAAGGCTTTGGTTTTCAGCTGCTTGTTCCACGTGAAATTCGCCAAAGCTGCTTAACGCTTCCAGTACCAAATCAACGTCGCGGCTCACACAGAATATTGAGGTAGAAGTCATTCTTTCTGGTCGGAGCATGCTTGCCTAACAAAATGTTGATTAACCAAAGAATTAAACTTTCATTAGGCGAAGTGAATGCTCGGTTTCGTTATTGGTGACAGTGACATGGTGACTGGCTTTAGGCTGGTTGGCGTTGAAGGCACCGAAGCAGCTTCCCTTGATGAGGCGCAGCAAGCCTTAGAAAAAGCACTCACACGCAACGATTTGGCAATAGTAATAATCAGCGAAGAATTCTCCTCTCAACCCCAAATGCATGAGGCAATCGATAAAGCGAGGCGCGAACGCATCAGCCCCTTAATCGTGGAGGTTGCTGGAAGCAGGGGAAAACCGAGTGAAATCCGCATGTCTGATTTAATCAGCAAAACGTTAGGCGTTAGGATGTAGGGCGAACATAAACATGGATGTTAAGAATGGTCTTGTGGCGATTGCAGGTGAAGTTTTAGGTGACGTGCAAAAGGAAGCGGAAGCCCTAATCTTGGATGCCGAGCAAGAAGCAAAAAAAGCCCTGCAATTGGCTAAGGCGCAAGCAGACCAAAATTACTTGGCGCTTGTCAGTCAGGCGAAGGTTAAAGCAGAAGCTGAAGGGCGCAAAATTGCTTCGTTAACTGAGGTGGAAATTAGGAATCGGCTGCTTCAAACAAAAGAAGAACTGGTTGATGCCGCTTTCGAGAGGGCGCTTGGTAAACTCAAGGATTTTGCAGAAACCGAGAAGTACCACACTTACCTCCTCAAACTTATCGAGGAAACCGCTAAAAGAGTCGGCTCAAAAAGCCTAGTTTTGCAAGTTAACGCCAAAGACAAAGCCTGGCTAACCCAAGACACTCTTAACCGCTTATCTAAAAAACTGCACCTTGACCTAAAACTATCCGACCAAACCGCAGACTTCATAGGCGGCTGCAAAATCCAAACCATAGACGGCAACGTAACCTACGACAGCACAATCGACAATCGGCTCCAAGAACTCAAACCAACCTTGCGCACCCAAGTAGCAAAAATCCTGTTTGGGGAGGCGCCTTAAAGGTGCCGCCAGCTAAGGGCAGTGTAATCCGTGTTGCAGGACCCGTCGTGGAAGCCAAAGGCATGGCGCAAGCTGTAATGCATGAACTTGTTGAGGTAGGCGACGAAGGCTTAATCGGGGAAATTATCCGTTTGGAAGGCGAAAAAGCCACTATACAGGTTTACCAGGACACATCTGGCTTAAGGTTAAATGAGGAAGTTTTAGGTACGGGAAACCCGCTGTCAGTTGAGTTGGCGCCTGGTTTGGTGGGGAACGTTTTTGACGGCATCCAAAGACCCCTTGAAGTGTTGAAGGGAATTACTGGTCCGTTCATTAAGCACTTGCGCGGCGTGCCTCCGCTTTCTAGAGACAAAAAATGGTTCTTCATCCCCAAAGTTCAAGTTGGGGCGCTGGTGGCAAGCGGCGACACCATCGGAACAGTTACGGAAACCGACCTTATCGAACATCGCGTATTAGTGCCGCCTAATCTTCGGGGAAAACTAATCGAAATTGCGTCGCAAGGCGATTACACGATAACGGAAACAATCGCAGCCATCCAAACAAACAGCGCAAAAACCGAAATATCCATGCTTCAGAAGTGGCCTGTCAGAAAACCCCGACCCTACAGCCGAAGGCTTCCCCCATCTGCGCCCTTAATAACTGGGCAGCGGGTCATTGATACGCTTTTCCCGATTGCGAAAGGCGGAAGCGCTTCTATTCCAGGCGGTTTTGGAACAGGAAAAACCATTATTCAGCAGCAGCTTGCCAAGTGGTCTGATGCAAACTTGGTTATCTACGTTGGTTGTGGCGAACGTGGCAACGAGATGGTGGATGTGCTGTCGAGTTTTCCCAAGTTAATTGACCCCACTACTGGGCATCCGCTTATGGAGCGAACCATACTTATCGCTAACACAAGTAACATGCCTGTCTCTGCGCGTGAAGCCAGCATCTACACGGGTATTACCATCGCTGAATACTACCGTGACATGGGTTACGCGGTGGCGTTGATGGCGGATTCTACAAGCCGATGGGCAGAAGCCCTCAGGGAGGTTTCGGGTCGGTTGGAGGAGATGCCTGCTGAAGAAGGGTTCCCAAGTTACTTACCGTCAAGATTGGCGGAGTTTTATGAGCGCACTGGAGTAATGGAGACTTTGGGCGCAGAAAAACGAGTGGGCTCGATTTGTGCGATTGGGGCTGTTTCTCCTCCAGGCGGCGACTTCTCCGAGCCCGTCACTCAGCATACTAAACGTTTTACACGAGTTTTTTGGGCACTAGACCCTGAACTTGCAGACGCACGCCATTACCCCGCGATTAATTGGATGCAAAGCTACAGCGGCTATACCTCAGAGCTTGAAGGCTGGTGGAGCAAGCAGATAGATAAGGACTGGAACAGCTACCGCGAACAAACCATGCGTATACTTCAAGCTGAGGATGACTTGAAAAACATCGTTAAACTGGTTGGTCCAGAAGCTCTACCTGTTAGGCAACGCTTAATTCTGGAAACCGCAAGAATCATCCGCACCGCTTTTCTGCAGCAAAACGCCTTGGACCCAGTGGACACGTACTGCTCGCCCCAGAAACAGTTTAAAATGCTAAAAATAATCGTTGACTTCCAAACGTTATCAGAGCGCATAGTCAGCAAGGGTGCGCCAATCTTCAAAATAATCCAGCAGCCCGTCGTACAGGAAATTTTACGCATGAAAACCGCAGTCCCAAACGACAAGGTTAGTTTGTTGGATGATTTGGAGCGGCGGATGCGTCAGCGTTTTGAAGAGTTGGAGGCAAGTTTGAGGTAAAATTATGGTTGCAGGGTTAGAGTATAGAGGCGTTGCTTCAATTTCGGGTCCAATAATCATTGTTGAGAACGTGTGTGATGTTGGGTTTGGCGAGCTTGTTAACGTGAAAACGAAAACTGGCGAGACACGTTTGGGCAGAGTTGTAGAGGTAACCCAGAAGGCTGTAGCAGTCCAAGTTTTTGAGGGAACCACGGGTTTGTCGCTTTCGGAAACCCGAACGAGTTTTCTCGGTCGCTCCTTAGAGGTGCCGGTGTCCACGGAAATGCTTGGGCGGGTAATGAACAGTTTCGGTGAACCCATCGATGGGCACCCGAGGTTTTTTACGGAAGAGAAACGTGATGTAAACGGTTACCCGCTTAATCCAACTGCCCGTGAGTACCCAAGAGAATTTATCCAAACGGGCATTTCGGCAATCGACGGTTTAACCAGCCTTGTGAGGGGGCAGAAGCTTCCAGTCTTTAGCGGTCCAGGTTTATCGCACAATCAACTGGCAGCTCAGGTTGTTAGGCAAGCACAGATTCGCGGCGGCAGTGAAGAGTTTAACATTGTTTTTATCGCTATGGGGCTTGAACATGACGATGCAGCTTTTTTCCGTAACAGTTTTGAGGAAACAGGCGCTATAAAAAACGTGGCTATGTTTCTTAATTTGGCTGAGGACCCGCCTGTGGAACGCATTATTACGCCTCGGGCTGGTTTGACTTTGGCTGAGTATTTGGCGTTTGAGCAGGATTCGCATGTGCTTGTGCTTTTGACGGATATGACGAATTACTGTGAGGCGTTGCGTGAGGTTAGCGCATCGATGGAGGAGGTTCCCAGCAGGAAGGGTTATCCTGGCTACATGTACAGTGACCTCGCAAGCATATATGAGCGGGCAGGAAGAATAGCTGGCAAAAAAGGTTCAATCACGCAGATGCCTATCCTAACCATGCCAAACGACGACATCACCCATCCCATCGCCGACCTAACAGGCTACATCACCGAAGGACAAATCGTACTCTCCCGCTCCTTAGAAAAGCAAGGCATCTACCCACCTATCAACATTTCCACCAGCCTCTCACGGTTGATGAAAGATGGCATAGGAAAAGACCACACAAGAGAAGACCACGCGGACCTAGCAAGCCAACTGTACTCAGCTTATGCCCAGTATAATTCAGTTAAGTCTTTGGCGACTATCATCGGGGAAGAGGGTTTGGGAAGCAGGGATAAAGAATTTCTGCGTTTTGGGGAACGTTTTGAGCAGAACATGATTAATCAAGGTAGAAACGAGAACAGAAGCATTGAGCAGACGCTTTCAATTGCTTGGGATACCCTCTCAGTTCTCCCCAACGAAGAATTAACCAGTATCCATCCTGAGTTCCTAAAGAAATACGCTGCAAAAAATGGAAACGAGGTAAAGCAGTAAATGTCCCTTGAAAACGTCAGCGCCACAAGAATAAACCTTATCCAAACAAAAAAGACGCTTAGTCTGGCGGAGTCAGGACGGGACATACTGGAGCGCAAACGCGACATTCTGCTACGAGAGCTAAGAAACAGCATCTATGAGGCGGAAAGAGCACGGGAAGAACTGTCTGAAGCTCTTACAGGGGCTTATCGGAGCCTGAAAGAAGCGGATATGGCTAAGGGCTCAGAGACAGTGGCGAACGTGGCTTTAGGCTCAAGTTATGAAGCCGATTTCTTGTTAGATTACCACAGCATCATGGGCGTAACCGTTCCAATTGTTGAATTCCGAAGCGAAACAGAGGTTAAGCCAGATTATGGTTTTGCTAACACAAGCGCGGAACTAGATAAAGCCTTTAAACAGTTCTACGGGGTGCTGGACTTCATCGCTGAATTAGCAAGGGCTGAAGGCACCGTTTTCCAGATTGCTAATGACGTGAAAAGAACCCAGCGGCGGGTAAACGCGCTCAATCATGTCTTAATTCCCCTGTACCGTAACACCGTGAAGCGAATTGATCAGGTTTTGGAAGAGAAAGAGCGCGAGGAATTTGTCAGGACCAAACGTACTAAACACATGATTAAGGAGCATGGGAAAAATGAGCTTGAAATTTGAAAATATCAAAAAAATATTGATTCCAACAGACGGTTCAGACTACAGCATTCGTGCTGCAGAGCTTGGAATAAGTGCCGCTAAACTGCTAGGTGCAGAAGTTATGATTGTTTATGTAATTGACACAATAGTTTTAGACCAGATAGCGAAGGTTGGGGAACGCGAGGATGTTGAACGGGAGCTAAAGCAAGATGGTGAGAAGAACATTAATTACGTTCTTGGGTTAGCGGAAAAGCAAGGTGTTAAGGCTGCTTCTTTGCTTGCGAAGGGACGACCGTTTGAACAAGTGGTACATTTAGCGAAGGGTTTAGGTATGGATTTGATTGTGATGGGTACTTATGGACGACGGGGTGCAGAGAGAATTCTTATTGGCAGTGTGGCGGAACGTGTGATTGAGTATGCGTCTTGCCCTGTTCTGGTAGTAAAATAAATGCGACGTGAAGATATGCCGAACAAGCCCAAACTAGAACGAAGACTACAACGAATATAATGAAATAATTGAGAGCAAGGCTCAAGAGGAAATAAAAAAAATTAAAGAAAAGATAGCGAGGGTAAAAGAGGAAGCGGAGCAGATAGGCGAAACCTTAGATTCTGAAGTCGACAAAGACGACTCAAAGGAGTAAGAAAAAAGTTAATACCCAGCATGCGTTTGTTTAAATGGAGATACGGCTTTGAAACCACGAATCCTTATCCTTTTCTTGCTGCTTCCACTAGTACTTTTGCCCATTGTTGGCATTAGCAGCAGCCTTCACAGTTTCAACTGTTCAAGCGCAAACTACTACGACCGCTGGACCCTATGACAGAATCGGTATAGCAATTGCGGCTGCAGCAACTGTTGGTTTATCAGCGTTCGGTGCTGGACTTGCAATTTCTGCGGTTGGTAGCGCCGCTGTAAGCGCGTTGGCGGAGAAGCCTGAAACCTTCTTTAGGGCTTTCTTGATTGTAGCGTTGGCTGAGGCACTGGCGATTTACGGTTTAATTATGGGCATCTTGCTTTGGCTAAAACTGTAAAATTACCGTTCCCCGCTGGCTCATCTCTAATCGTTTTAGACCCACAGTTTTCTAAATCCGAGATTGCCAAAGCATATTTGGAGCCTAATATCCAACCCTTGCACTGCACCTATCGAGGGGTAGGCGGCACCAACCTATTAGGAGCCGAGAGGTGTGCACAATTCGTTTTTGTGTTCTTTTTGCTGTTTAACTTTTCTGGCAAGCATTTTAGAAGTAACAGAAAAAAAGCAAAAAACCGCCAAAAAACAGAATACTGCACACCCCTCGGAGCCTAATAGAGGTTCATTGCAGAAACGATAGGGAGAGGTCTAAAACCCTGAGAGGGGAGGTCCATATTGGCATTTTCCGCTGTCATTGGCATGTTAAAAACTGGTGCTATAAACCAGGGCGGAAAATCATTTTTATGCTAACCCTTATAGGTAACTGCAGACTAGCCACATATAGACGAAATTTGTCACCCTTAATAGGAAACCTTTTTCGCGTCCGAGGTTTACTGAGTTTAGTCTGCGTTACATTATTTTTGATTGTAGTAAGTGGGTTTGTGTTTGCTTCTGCCTCATCTAATGTTTTGCCTATTCAGTCGGGAACGACAGGCGGAACTGTTCTGGTTGTAGATTTTAGTGTTCCAGTAGATCCGGGTTCTGCTCAGTTTATGTCCCGTGTCGTAAGTTTGGCGCAGAGTCAGCATGCAGCAGCCATCGTTATCGAGATGAATACCCCCGGCGGCTTGCTGAGTGATATGGTTTCGATTGTGGGTTCAATTACCACTGCGAATCAATCTGGCATCCCAACGTACACGTTCATTGTGCCTAACGGTTTAGGTGCATCAGCGGGCAGCTACATTGCGATGGCGACTAACAAAATATTGATGGCGCCGGGCAGTGAAATTGGTCCCAGCACGCCAATTGTGGTTGGGGGATCTGCGCTGGAGCAAAATCACACACAAGCTGCCATGCTTGACTACATGACGAGCCTAGCTGAGAGATGGGGACGAAACACCACTGCTGTTTACAATATGGTTCAAGCTGACCAAGCTTTCTCAGCAAATGATGCCGTTGCGGTTCATGTAGCTGATGGAACTGTGGATTCATTTTCCGCGGCGCTTATCCAGTTGGGGTTGTCGAATAATCCTCAGGAAAAGCTGGGCGAGAACATCTATGAGCAAATAATCAGCGCATTGAGCAACAGCATCCTTGACGGTATCCTCATTATAGTTGGCATTATAGCCATCGTGCTTGATATTTATCATCCAACAATTGTGTTAACTGTTGTAGGTGTAATAGCCATCGTTGCAGGGTTAATTGGTGCTGAAGTGATTGATGCGTCGGTGCTGGGGCTTGTCATTTTGGTGCTTGCGGCATCGTTGATTATTGTGGAGTTGAAGCTTGGGCATGGCTTTGCGCTTATTGCAGGCGTGGTGCTGGGTGCATTCGGCATATATTATCTGTCTTTTGGTCTGCAGTACTCGCCTTCACCTATAACGGGGCTTGTAGAAATCGAGCTTGGTGTCTTTGTCGTTTTCGGTGTCCTCGTAGGTTTGTATATTCGATGGATAGTTGGACCTCTGAGGCGGCGTAGAAAGCTCACGGGTTCTGAAGCTATGATAGGCAAAATAGGAATTGCGGTCACTGACCTTACTCCAAGAGGTGAAGTTCGGGTTCAAGGAGAAATCTGGCGAGCTGAATCAACTTCAGGCAATATCCAAAAAGGCGAGCAGGTCTCCGTTAAAACTCTAAGAGGACTCGTTGTCATAGTCGAAAAAACCCAAAGTTCTCAAGGAAAAGACGAAACAGCCCCACAGGCTTGATTAATTTAAATGAGCGCTAATTTCTTTGCTTTTCGCTGTCTCTGCATTCGTAGCTAACCGTTAAGTTGGTTGTTAGGCGGCATGAGGTTTTTTAGCTCTTAGCCGCTGTTACAAGTGCTAGGCAACAACATAGCCTTAAAAGCCCTTTTTAAATTATGATATTAATGGTGCTTTTTTTGCCAATATCTAGGCGAGAATTTATTAAAATTGGAGCCGCAGGCGCAATTGGTTTTGGAGTTGCCAGCGCAATCGAAATTCCCATTTTGGAAAATTCCATAAATAACGATAACACCCAAATTAAGCAACTACAAACCCAGATAACTCAGAGCCAAGGCTTCCTAACTTTAAACCCCACCGAACAAGTGATAGTGGAAGCTTTAGCTGAAGCAATAATTCCAACCGACAGCACGGGTCCTGGCGCGAAAGAGGCAGGCGTCGTCTACTTCATTGACCACATGCTAGCGGGGAACTATGGTAAAGGAGGAAACTATTTTCTTCAAGGACCGTTTGTTACACCTCAATCTGGCTCACTTACTGTTATGGGTGCTGTTTATCCCAGCACAACAAAAGTGCCAATAACTTATTCAGGCGGAACCATAACGCCTAGATTGCAAGCTGGCACCGCCTACCAGTATGCTTTTAATCCACGGGAATTCTGGCGCCGAGGATTAGTTGCCCTTGAAGCTTACTGCACTGCAGCAAAAGGCGGAAAGTTTGAAACTCTTTCTTCAGCTACCCAAATAACGGTGCTTCAAGAAATGTTCGACAACAGCGCCACCAACACTGCGTTGCAATCTGCTTTTCAAGGTCCAAACGCTGCAGAATTCTTCAACGAAATCCATGACATGGTCGTGGCTGGATTCTGGGCTGACCCCATCTATGGCGGAAACCAAGGGATGGTGGGTTGGAAACTGCTAGCTTTTAATGCCAATTACTGGGGAGACGACATAGGTTTAGGTGCGGTGAAGTTGATGGTTGCAAGTACACCTACCAGGTTGCCTCCGAAGAGTCTTGGTCAACTTCAGAAAGAAGGCGGAGGCATCTAAAATGTCAAGTCCAATTACCCACCCTCAGACTGACGTTGTTGTTTGCGGATTAGGACACATGGGCGGTCCAATAGCTGCAGAACTTACCACAGCAGGATACAACGTTGTCGGAATAGAGAAAGGACCATTCTGGCAATACACTACGGATTGGCGGCAAGACCAAAAAGACGACGAATGGGCAATCGCTGTAGAGAGAAAGTTTGACCATCCACTCTACATTTCAACCTTCACCATCCGAAATAACCTGAATCAATTTGCCTTGCCAGTGAGACGATACACTAAAAACATACAATATCATGCGTTGGGTCATGGAGTAGGCGGCGTCGGCGTCCACTATGGCGGCGGCTTAGGCAGGTTTTCTCCTTGGTCCTATCAACCCGTCACAATGACGAAGGCAAAGTATGGAGACGCTGGATACAGCACAATATTGAGCAACGTGAAAGGTGGCACACCAGACATTGAAGATTGGCCAGTTACCTATGACGACATGGTGCCCTACTATAACTCATGGGAAAAAGCAATCGGTGTAGTAGGAGACCAACAGACGGGTCAAGACCCATTTATCCCCAACGCGCGTTTCCCCATGCCTCCTCATCCACCCACACCGTATGCAACCATTTTCAAAAATGCCGTGCAAAGCCTCGGATACACTCCTTTTTCGACTGTAAGCGGCTTGATAAGTGGTGGATACATAAATCAGTACGGTATAGGACGAAACGGCTGTGTCTACTGTGGCTGGTGCGGCGGTCTCTGCAACTATCCATGCGAAGTCGGCGCCAAAACCAGCTCACACGTTACAACAATTCCTGCTGCTATAGCAACAGGCAAGTTTGACATGCGCCTTGACTCATACGTATTCCGCATTGACACTGACAGCTCAGGAAAAGCAACTGGCGTTAGATACTACGATTCTACAGGCAAGGTGCATGTTCAACCAGCAAAAGTTGTGTTCAACGGGTTATGGGGCTATAACCTCATACGAGCTAATGCTTCTATCAGGAATGGGCGTACCATATGACCCTGTAGCGCACACTGGTTCTCTTGGAAGAGGCTTAACTGACGGCTACTATCCCGCAACTTCAAGTGCAAGCGTTCAACTAAACGTCGGAGCAAACGCTTACGTCAGCGGAAACGCAGCAGGCGGCGGATACAACATAATGGACCTCAACGAAGTTAACCCGCAATTCAGCCACTCAGACGACTTGACTTTCATGGGCGGCGTCAACTTAGGATTCGGCACCTACATAGGAAGCGGACCAAACACATTCACCACACACTTGCCCAGCAGAACCAACTTCGGCAGCACCTGGAAAGCAGGTCTTAAAGACGAAAAAATACCTACAAAAATAACAGCTACCCTTTCAGGAACTGGACCAAATTTGCCGCTTCTAGAAAACTATGCTGATTTAGACCCACACTTACACTGACATCTACGGAGACCCCTCTACCAGAGTCACCTTAGACTGGGATGCCAACACCTACCGCGTTTCAAACTACCTGATAAACAAAACAACCTTAATCACTGACATTCTTGGAAAGATGGGTGATCCTTCAACAATTCAAGAAAACCACCGTTGCCGAACTTTCGCAACATGTAGATTGGTGGGGACATCACATGAGAGGCGGAGCAAGAACAGGCGCAAACCAGGCAACATCAGTGTTTAACAAGTGGATGCAATGCTGGACCAGCGGAAAACGTGTTTGCTGCAGGAGAAATCTGCGATACCTTCGG
Organism: Candidatus Bathyarchaeota archaeon; assembly: GCA_963846735.1. Taxonomy (GTDB): domain Archaea; phylum Thermoproteota; class Bathyarchaeia; order Bathyarchaeales; family Bathycorpusculaceae; genus Bathycorpusculum. Next base: position 195,455 of record CAWJXC010000001.1, read on the forward strand.
AGACAACATGACTGCAGGAACCCATGTTGCAGGAGCCATGTCTTATCTTGCGGCTGACGGTATAAAGAAGTACTTGGCAAGTCCAGGTCCGTTAGTCTAAAATAATTTTCTTTCCATTCTTTTCTTATTGAGCTGTTAACATGAGCAATACAAACCAGGACTTCTTAGACCAACTTAGCCATTTCCTAACAATTATTCCCCAAAAATACGTTGACGCACTGTTAACTTTGCATGAAAAACTTGATGCTAAAAAAATCAAGTGGATTGTAAGCGGCGATTTGGCAGAACGCCTAAGACTTGTCAAAGTTGACCCTGACTGCATAGAAATTGTTACCTCTAAGGATGGGGCAGAACAAATCTTTCAAGCCGTTCAAGAATTTAAGCCTCAGGCGGTCAGTGTTCAAACGCAACGTCTTCCAAGGGACGCGGTGATTGGAAAAGAAAATTTCCCCGTTTACAATAGAAGCTACTATTTTGAGTTCAACCTAAACGGTGTAACAGTTAAAGTTCAAGGGGACTTACAATTCAAAGTTGGCAGTTGGGATTGGGGAGATGTTTTTGATTTTGACCCCGAATACGTTTATGTTACTGGCAAGAAAACCGCTGTGACGCCTCTTGCCTATCCAATATGAATTTTACCAAAGTCTGGGTTGGGTGGATAGGGCAGAGAAAATAGGTGCAATCATCAAAAAACCGCTTACGAAAAAATAACGGTTTTAGCTTAAATGATTTTATCCAAAATTAACCCTAACATTAAAAACGTAAGATAGGGCATCGAAGCAATGAACGCTTTGAATCCGTTGGCTTCTGAAGCTGAAAACAGTAAGCCGCGGTTTTGAAAAAGAAACGCTCCCCCAGCTAACGTGGCGAATACTAAGTAAATTGGACCTGTTAAACCAAACAGTGGAAATAGAAGCGAAAAAGCAACAGTTACCGCATTTAAAACGAAAACAACCTGCGCTGCCTTATTTAATCCAATTTTAACTGGCAACATGGGAATTCCTGCAGATTTGTATTCTTTCATTTTTTTAATCGCAAGTCCCCAAAGGTGCCCCGGTGTCCACAGAAAATCCAGCGCTCCAACAAGTAACGCTGTTAAACTCAACGTGCCCGCGGCTGCTGCCCAACCTGCAAAACCCGCGAAACACCCTGCAAAGCCACCTATTACTACGTTCCAGGGGCTAATGCGTTTGAGCCAAACCGTGTAAACAAACAAGTAGAAGACAAGTCCTAAAGCAAGCATTAAGAAAGTTAATGGATTAAAGAAAACGTATGAGAAGACAAAGCTTACGGCAATCATTACTGTGCCAAATGTTAGTGCGCTGGCTGTGGTTATGTAGCCTGATGGGATTGCTCTTTTTGAGGTGCGTGCCATTAATTTGTCGACGTCTCGGTCGTAGACGCTGTTGAGGACGCCGCAGCCGCCAGCAGCCAAATAGCCTACGATGGAGAAAGCTGCAAGTTTGAGCCAGTTAATGGTCGGGTAGGCGGCGAGGATGAAGCATGTTACTCCAACGAGCAAGTTTAAGAGAGTAACCTTGGGTTTTGTCAACTCGAGGTATTTGTTTATTTTTTGCTTCATGACGCTCACCCATTTTTATTTTGCAGCAAGGCTTACATTCACATTCCAGTTCCATTTCCTGAAACTGTGCTGATTACAACAGCGCCGTACATTCCAGCTTCAGCACGTCCTGAAATTGGGCAGATGTAGAAAAATGACGAGCCAGCGTTGTTGGGTGTAAAAATCACTGAACCGCTTTGGCCTGGCTGAAGCGGATTGCTAACTGAGCCGATTTCAGCATTGAAGAGACGTAGTGGCTCCTGTTCTGGGCGCGGTAGTTATGGCAAAAGCGTGAGGAATCTTTCCAACGTTGACAACGGTTATGTTTACGACATCGGATGTTTTGAATCTAAGTGTGGGTCCAGGCGAAGTTAAGGTGTTTGGCGAGTAGCCAAAGCCATAACGATTGCTGGATATCTCCCCCTCGTAGAGCAAGATATTCACTGTCGGAGTCTTGTCTGAAACGTTCGTACTTGCCATTAACGGCGGCTGGATTTTAAACACTAACACTGACATTGATGCAAAATAGAAAACTGCTGCAAGACCCACGACCGCAACAAGCGATAAATATGATTTACGCGTCGCGTTCACATCCCCATGGCAATCGTCAACGCCGCAGAAACCCCCAGAAAAACAACGCCTACAACAGCAGCTAAGGGCAGGGCGGCGAGTCTGATTCCTTCGTAACGCAGGTGTTGATAGTACAGCGCTATGGCTATGGCTTTTACCGAGGCAATTAGACTAATAACAAGAACAATCAGTGATACTGCTCCTGGCAGTGATCGAACTACAACTTCCATTACGGTTGCTATTACAAGTCCAAGCCAGATTCCAACGTAGAGTTTTATTCCAGGCATATTTTTTCACCTAAATTAAGTAGAAGAGCGGAAAGAGGAACATCCAAACGATGTCGACAAAATGCCAGTACAAGCCGATGTTCTCAACTGCAACATGCTTTGTGCTGGTGAATCCTCCATTAAATGCTCTAAACATGAGGTATCCAACCGCCACTAAACCCACAGCAACATGCATCGCATGAAGACCAGTTAACACGTAGTAGCTTGAGGCTGGCAAGCCGCTGTTTATGGTGAAACCGCTGCGGATAAGACCGGGCCATTCAACTCCAAGTTTAATGGCGAGAAACGCAAAGCCCAGCGCAAACGTGCTTCCTAAACCAATTTTTAATCCTTTCACATTTCCTGCCCTAATAAAATAAAGCGACAGAACCATCGCTAAGCTACTTGTGAGTAAAATAATTGTGTTGGTCATTCCAAGTAGCACGTTATGTGTTTGCGTAGCAACGGGCCATGAACCGCTGTTTACTCGAACGTACACATAAGCGATGATGAGCGAGCCGAAAATCAAGATTTCTGATGCAAGAAAAATCCAAAGTCCAAGTTTCTCCTTACTTACCGATTCAAGCGGAAACTTTTCTTCCGGGGTTTCTTTGTTGTCAGCGAACTTTTCTTCGGCGCCGTCTTTAAATATTTTGAACAGCGCCACCCCAACGATAATTAGCCCAGCTATAAAAAGCGGAATATAAATTACAAGTCCCAGCAGAGACACAGCGACTCCCGCCGCAATTATCAGCGGTGTATAGGTAGATTTGTTTTCTTCAGTATTTTTTTCTTGGTCTTTCATGGTGCATCCGCCTTCTCGGGTAACTTTTGGTTCTCAGGTTTGTCTAGCGATTCAGTAACCGTGCCTGATGCCTTCATAGGTTGGGAAGTGGATTCTGATCCGCTGTAGTTTCCTGTCCACTCCATCTCTTTTGCGCCCCAGGGGTTCGGTTCGCTGGGCTCATTTTTTCGGTAACTTAAAATGAGGTTTAGGATGGTTAGCAGGATGGCTGGTCCGAAAACAAAAGCGCCGATGGTTGCATCCAAATTCAAAGATGCCCATCCAGAAAGTACTGAATAGGTGGATGTTCTTCGGGGCATATCCAGAAGGAAGAAGTATGGCAAATAGAGGACGTTGAATCCGATAAAGGAAATTGCAAAGGTAATCTTGCCGAATTTTTCATTGTATTTTCTTTTAGTTATTTTCGGCCACCAATAGTAGAGACCTGCTATAAGCGCGAACAGTGTGGTTCCTGCCATGACGTAGTGGAAGTGACCTACCACCCAGTATGTCCCTCGGAAAGCGAAGTCTAAAACTGGAAAAGCCTGCAAGACGCCAGTGACGCCGCCCAAAGTGACTGTGAATATTGCAGCTAAACAAAACAGCATCGGAGTTGTCAACTTTATGTTGCCTTTATAGAGCGTTAGCACTAAGCCAATAACTAACCCTTCAAAAGGTATGGAAATAGCCATCGTCGTAATGGAGAATGCCTGCAGTACATCGTAGTTTACGCCTGTTGTGAACATGTGATGCATCCAAACGCCCACGCTAAGAAAGGTCACCGCGGCAAACTCTATTATGAAAATTTTTCTCGCGAACAGTTGTTTCTTTGCAAAGGTCACAAAAACTTCGGCGATTATGCCTATGGCGGGAAACACCACTATGTAGACTTCTGGGTGTCCGAAAAACCAGAAAAGCTCGTCCCACAAAATGCTGCCTCCCTGCGTGGAACTAAAAAAGACCGTGCCCAGAACTCTGTCAGTTGTTAGAAGCGCTACTCCTGCTGCTAGGGGCGGAAACGCAAAGAGCGCCAGCGCCATAGTAATCAGTATGGACCAAGTGAAGATTGGAAGGCGTGTCCATGTTACGCCTTTAGCTCGTTTTCTCACGATGGTTGTGATAAAATTGATTGACGCCATGGTAACTGATATGGCTAAAAACGCCAGTCCCAATATGGCAAGTGTTGCTCCTGGTTGAGGAGTGAATTGTATGGTGTTTAGAGGTGCATAGAGGGTCCAGCCTGTGTTTGCTCCTCCACCCGGCAGAAACACTGTGCCGACAAGGAGTACACCGCTGAAAAGATACATCCAGTAGCTTGTAGCGTTTAAACGTGGAAACGCCAAGTCCTTAGCGCCTATCTGAAGCGGCACAATATAGTTTGCAATTCCAAGACCAAGAGGCGCAAGAACCCACAGTATCATTAAGAGTCCATGCAAAGTGACGACTTCATCATACGTGAAGGGGTCAAGGAATGTTCCGTTTGGCGTAGCAAGCTGTGTCCTTATAAGTTCGCCAAGTGAGCCTGCGATGATTAGGAAAAACACTGCGGTTACAATGTAGAGTATGCCTATCCGTTTGTGGTTAGTGGTGGTTAACCATTCTTTAATGGAGAATCCGCGGTACAAACTTTTAGCCTCCCGGCACTGTTGCGTTTGTAGCTGTCTGGTTGCTGAGCCACTGGTTAAAAACGGTTGGATCCATAACTGTAAGTGGCGCAACCATGTATGTGTGCCCGACGCCGCAGAGTTCATAACAACGGATAGTGTAGTTTAGTTGGCTGTTTCCATTTAACGGCGGAGTGGTTACGCCAATAACGTTGTATCTGCCAGGTATGGCATCGACTTTTTCCCTGAAATCCATTAGCCCAAAATTATGCATCACATCGTTGCTTGTGACGTTAAAAATTATGCTTTTATCAGCAGGAACAAAACATTGTCCAACGGTGTATACTCCGTTTGGGTAAGTGAAATTAAAATACCACTGGTAAGCCCTGACATCTATAACTAAACTTTGGGAGACTGGCGGCGGAAACCGCTCATTGGGCGTGAGTCTGTATGATGCTATAGTTAAACCGGACAGGATTATAATTGAGATTGCTGCAAAAACCACGGCTTCTCTGGCTCGGCTTTTAGACAAGCCTACTTGTGGAATGAATTTCGGTTGCCCTTTTTTCTCGCGGTATTTTATCGCAAAGAAAACCATTGCGCCCATCACAACCACCACTGCCGCTACTGCTATGTAAGCAGCTAAATTGAACAGATTGTTCCAATCTACCGTTGAAGGAGGCATTGGTTGTGACATAAACTTAACCTGTTTTCAAAATGACTTTTACATACTATTGATTTTTGAAACTAAGAAAAATGGAGTTGTTTTGCAACAGTTTTAGGGGGACTAAGAAGTTACTACTACGTTGCCCCACATTCCAAGCGCAATGTGACCTGGCACTGTGCAAACATAATAAAAGTTTCCAGCTTGGTTGGGCGTGAAAGTAACTGATCCTGATGATCCTGGTGCTATGTAGCTTGTTGGGTCAATTTGGGCTCCAAAGAGCACTGAACCGGTTGCTTTCTGGCTGGTTATTTCCCATGCGTGAGGCATTGTTCCCACGTTATTCACTGTCATCGTGTATGTTGTTCCTACTTTAAGCGTTATGGTTGGACCCGGATTCGAAGTTATGCTGCTGGCAGTGTTACCAAAACCATAGGCTGAGCTGCTGACTTCTCCAGCGTATAGTGTTAGTGGGGTACCTTTGGCTGGTGGTTGGTACATCAATGCAACAACGACGCCGACTACAACGATTACTATAACGATTATGGCTATTGCGACATACAAACCTGTTCTGCTTTTACCTTTCGACATTTATTATTCACCTTCAAAAAATGAAATTTATTACTAAAAGAGCTAGGAAGTACTGCCGTTTAAAGTTATGTGTCATTAAGCGTACAACCACAAACATGCGCAAGCCTGATTGTGCCTAGCGAAAATTAGACTGCTTCTGCGAGGAAGTTACAGGTTTTTAGTTGTTATTTGATGTTTTATCCCCGATTTAATTGCGTTAATCGTTGCGGAAAAGTGAGGAGTCTATTCACAATTTAGTAAATGTCACCTTAATTTGTGGTTGTGTGGGCGCACCAACAAAGAAGCATATGAACGCCTGTGTATGCAGCTCTAGGTTGATAATCATGAGCATGAGCATGGGCTCGACTTTTAATTACATGAACTCTTTTCTAGTACAAGAATCTATATCATTAATGTTCGTTGCTTTGGGGTTAGCAATCATTGGACTAGGTTATGCTAGACTTAAAAGCAAAGAGTTTCTTCAACTTCACCGCTGGGTAATGAGTGGAGCAATTATTCTAACCTTGGTATCAATATTTTTCGTCATGTTTCCATCCTTAATCATTTACTATATCACCCCTAGCAACAGCGCTTCTTCGTCCTTCTCAATTTTACAGTTAATCCATTCCGCGATTGGTGTTCCCCCAGTAACTTTGACAGTAATGTATCTATTCAATGATTTGCCGCAACCAACTAAAAAATGGATGAAAATCACAGCTGCCCTTTGGATAATAAGCATTGCGTTGGGGGCAGTCGTTTACTACACAATGCCGAGTTAAGTTCCGTGATTGCTGCCCTGTCCAGTAAATTCATGTAGATTTAAGCAAATCGAATTAAGTAAAATTTAAAAAAACGCTTTCTGGGCTTCTATTGTTTGTGGAATTTGGGTATTTCTTTGGAAATAAGTAGTTCATCGATTCGCAGCATGAGTGTTGAAACCTCATAGGCACGTCTGATTGCTAAACGTTTAACTTTGAATAGTTCAGTGCATACCATCTCGTTGCAACCCTGCTCATCAATCCCGTAATTGCAGAAGCCGTCGGCATGACGCTTTCTTAACTCAAGCACGGTATCCGTAGGATTTAACCCATAGTTTTCCGCAAGGCACCTTGGAACATCCATCAACGCGCCAGCGTAAGCGTCGATTATTACTTGTTCTCGGCTGGCAAACTCTCTAGCGTAACTTTTCAGTTCTTGGGCAATCTGCGCTTCCATTGCGCCAGCTCCAGGCAAAACCCTGCCATCGTCCCCCGCCAACTTGAGCAAGACAAAACTGTTTTTGACTGCGGTTTCAAGTTCATCAATGGTTTGTGGAGTGTTTCCTCTAAGCATGAAAGTTGCGCCCTTGCAGCCTTCGATGGTAACTGTTTTTTCAAGCTCTATTTTGCCAGTAGAGAGTTCTTCCGCGAAACCGATGTCTTCTTCTAAGAGTTCGTTGACGTTTCCAACGATTTTGGCGCCCGTCGCCTTGGAAACCGCAAGGGTATCTTTCTTGTCAACGCTTTCAAGCGCAAAAATGCCCTGCGCGAATAATTTTTCTTTTTGCGTTTCATCCAAGGGCTGCTCACACAGCAGAACGTTGACGTTTAGCCCAGTCAATTTTTCTATGGGTTGAACCTTTAACCTGTTTTCGGTTTCCCTGTATTCTTGGATTTGCTGTGGCGTTTTGATATCTAATTGGATGTGTGCAGGTCCTTCGCTTTTCATCTTAATTTGCAAACGGTTACTTCCCAACCTCTCACTCGTAATTGCAATCCGCAAGTTTCTGATGTGGTCAGGCATGTTTGGATGCGCTTTTTCTTTTTTTATCACAACCCCTTTGATTAGTTTTGAATCTTGGAGGCTGCCGCCGTTTTTCTTCAAAAACCTGATGTTTTCTTTTTCGAATCTGCCATCCGAGAACGCAAGCGGATAGGCTTGCCTAATCATCGAGCGAATGTGTGGCGTTAGGAGGTTTCTTTGGCAGTCAACGATGTCTAAGATGTCATTGTTTTGGTTGTTTACAGTTGCCGCTTGGCGTTCAAGGATTTCAAGTGCCTTTTCTGTTGCCAAATGGTAGCCGTGGCTGATGGTGTTTGCATGGATTCCCATGGTTAATAGTTCATCCGCTTTTTTGAGGAGTGCGGACAGGAAGATAACAAACCCTGTTACCCCATCACCTGTCTCTTCCCGTTGCAGTTTTGCCGCTTCAGAAACAATGACGGCTGGAGGATACTGAATCGTTAACTCATCCAAAATAGCGATTGCGTCTTTGGTGACTTTTACGACTTGTTCGGGACCTCGGTTGTAAGCGATTAATTTGTATGCGCCTTTGGGTCCAAGGGTGCTTCGGACTTTGTCGGCGGCGAAGATGGCTAAACGCAAGTTTTCCCGCCAAACATCCTTGCCAGTGGTGCGCTTGTACTTTTGAGAAATAATCTTTTCCATAACAAACCCTCTAAAACATTAAATAGCGTAACACGCGAGTATGCGCATACTTGCTTAGTTTTTAACGCACTTAAAATTAAGTGACTGTAACAGCACACCCACAAGCCACAAAAAAGAGGTCACTTCTAAGAGATAGCGTTTCCAAGCAAAACTCCACAGCGGCCCTGCAGTAAACGATAAAGCAACACAAATAATCCTCAACAACCCATGCCAACAAACTACTCTTCCAAAACAAACACACACTACCGCACCATTTCAGCCTCTACACTTGTTGAGACTATAAATAAGGGGCTATAGTTTCCGAGAGCACTAGTGTTCCCCTTGGGTTTATTGAAATGGCTTTATCAAACTTTTCATTGATGCGGTATTGCTCCACTGCCTTGACCCAGGAACCCGATGAGGAATCCGTATCAAAGTTAATATTGACCCAGAAATCAATCACTTACCTATGACTTGGGGAATTTTGCTATGAAGAACTTCAAAGGCATTTTGGTGCTTGGAGAAAGAAACATTTTCAGTGAATTATCCCAAATTATATCCATAGCTGTCCAAGCTAACACCATTCTGAAAGTCATGTTCCAAAACAGTTCCAACGAACAAATGTTAATAGAAAACATGCATGCAGTCAGAACTTTAGAGAAGAAGTCAGATGAAATCGCGTTTAAGCTAAACGAAGAAATCACCGCTGGAGCTGTCAGCCCCAACATAATCGATGACCTGATAGAATGCGTTCACTTAGCCGACAATCTAGTGGATGTTATATTCTATTTGAGCAGGGAACTCTCACGCATGGCTAAAGTAGACGCCAAGGATTTTGCGGTGCAGGAATCAGAATGGTCTAAGGTTTATGAGGACATGCTTGCCCTTGCTGACCAGTCGCTCCTTAAACTGCAGCAGATGCTATCCACAGGTAGTGTTCCTCAAATTCTGCAGTTACGCACGGAAATTGAATCTTTAGAAGAGCAAGGCGACGACATCAAAGACGCTGGTTTTGACAAGCTCTACCATGTTGCATCTAAGTTGCATTTTCTGCAGTTCTACCATTACAGCGAAATGCTCCACAAATGCGACGACATTTTAGACAACTGCGAAGACCTCTCAGACGTAATCGTTTCCATAGTAACATCTATTCTTAAGTGACCCTGATGCTGTTGCTCTCCGTTGTCCTTGTGGTTTTGGTTTTTCTGGCGGTGATGCTGGTTGCAGGCAACAATTTATCCGCTTGCGTTGGTCCTGCTGTGGGCTCAAGAATTGTTACCAAGCGGTTTGGGGTGCTTTTGGGTGCAGTGGGCTTTTCCGCTGGGCTTTTAGTTCAAGGTTCTATCATGAATGGTTCCGTAGCTACCTTGCTACCTAACGCCACCTCAGTTCTGAGGGCTGAAGCTTTGCTGGTGGCAATCATTGTCTTTGTAATAGCATACAAGATTCGAGTGCCTATGTCGCTGAGTATGTCGCTTGTGGGTCTTCTCGCAGGCTTATCAATTGCTGGACATTCACCTGCAAATGGATTGTTTGTAGGCGAAGTAGTTTTAACCTGGGTTCTTGTCCCGTTAATAGCGTTTGCTTTAGCATTTTACCTGATTCGCTTCTTAAACAGGAGTTGGCCAGCAAACTTTTGGCATCGCCTACAAGAATACAAGGTGTTGCTTATCGTGTTATCTTTCTCTTCAGCTTACGTTACTGGAGCAAACACGCTGGGAATGATAGTTGCAACAGGTGGGTTTGACACAATTTCAGTTTTTACTGCTATCGTAGCGATTTTTGTCGGATCATTTTTCCTCAGTGAAGGACCAATACGTAGAATCTCGCAAGAATTCTTTCTAATGCGTTACGCAAACGCGGCAGTAACACTTGTAACTTCAACAGTTCTGATGGAAATAGCCACAGTCTTCAACATCCCATTATCCATCACACAGACGACTTCGGCAGCTGTTTTCGGAACGGGTGTATCCTACAAGTCTAAGTTTGTATCGGCAAAACCATTTCTAAAAGTTGTGGCAGGCTGGGTTATCGCGCCCCTGCTGAGCTTTGCCATCGGATTGCTCATCGGTTAATCCTCGAGGGCTTCGTTCATGGGTTTGCCGCAGCACCAAGGCACCTTCTCCACGTTGCGTTTAACATCGCCAGTGCAGGAAACTTCAAACTCGCTTCGCACTTTGCGACTGCATACTGTGCATTTGAAGGTTGGCAATCTGAAAGCCTCAATCTCATGTAAACGTGGGTATGTTATAAAACAATTCTGCTAATGGTATGTTGAATTGGGAAAACCCTGCAATTGAGCTTATGCACCTAAGTATTTATGCACTTAAATACATATACTTATAAGTGCCAATGCACATATATGTTGTGTGAATAAGTGAATCAATTAGAATCTGGAACTTGACAATTCGCTTATTCAAAAACATATAACAAAACAAAAAAAGTGACTGAACTTGGGCCGCATCAACGTTGACATCTCAGACGAGATAGAAAAACAGCTCAGATTAAAAACCGTAGAAAAATTCGGAGGCAAAAAAGGCGACTTATCCCGAGCCGTCCAAGAAGCAGTAAAAACATGGATCGACAAAAACCAATAAAGAATGAAGTCGCCCCTCCTCAAACCCAATAACTATGTTATTAAGAATGCCTCGGTAATAGGCGCAGGGAGCCAGTTAGCCTCGAACACCCTTGGATGATGTAATTATGGGCAATCTAGCTGGAAGGTCCCTTTTAGAATGGTCAACCAAACAAGTTACGCTTCTCTGGTTGACAGCAATGGCAAGAAAAGTTTAAGCAATTCGCGAACTTTGATTAATAAGGTGGAAATTAATGGCTAGTAAAAAACTCGAAATTGTGTTCATCGATAAGGAAGGAAAATGGTATCCCTTAGATGAAGTTGATCGTGAAGATTTAGCCGCAGGTTTAGAAAAACTTTCTAAAGAAGTCGCTAAACGCCTGCAATTGCTAAAAGAGCAAAGATAAAACATTTCTGGGTTCTTCGTTTTCAAGTGTCTTTTGAAGCTTAAATATACCTTAGCAGTAACAAGATATTGGAGATTCTATTTATGGGAAGTTTTTCTGTATCTTTACCTGCAAAATGGGAAGAATTTTTGAAAGGTTTAGCTGACGAACACGACATCGACGTTGGTAAGGTTATTAGTGGATTGTGTGAATGGGCTTTTTCCAGCTCTGAATACAAGGTGCAGTTTGAGGTTTGGTTGGATAAGGCTTATCCGCCGAAAGGTCAAGCTGAAGATAGGGCAAAGGTTGAGGGCGAAGAAGCAAGCGAGTCTGAAGAAGAAAACGAAGATGAAGCTGAAGAGGAAGCCCATGAGGATAGAGACTACAGTGAAGACAGAGACCTGAAGCCTTAGCACTGCTTTATTCAGTAAACTATTTTCTCTTAAAAAACCTGCAAGCCGAGGTGAAAATAGCATGAATGAGAAAGAGAATGTGAAGACTAATGAGCAAGAAACCACGCCACACGTAAAAAAACAAATGAAACGATATACCAGTGAAAACAAAAAAGACCCTGCAAAACTCAAGGAAACAGAAGCAGGACCCCGAGAATCCCGCGGAAAAAAACAAAGACGGCAATTCAAACTTGCCCCAAACAGAGGATAAGACGGCCTTTACTCCAAATACCCTCAAAGAAACCGCCCGCTACGCCTCAAGAAACAAAAAGGAAAAGTACCTGTTTTTGTATTTTGAACTTTAGATTTATGTTCGATGGACTTTGGAGGCTGAAGCGGGTTTCTAATTCTATTCGCGAGAAAAAACCATTCGTCAATACATAGAACCGCTTTGGCTGGGAATGAGGGTCTACCGTGGTTTAATCTTAAACCTGTTGGGTGCACGGGTTCCTTTTTTTTGCGGACACAAGTTGACTTATAATTGTAATCTCCGCTGCAAGATGTGTCCCTTTTGGAGAAGACCCAGCTCCGATTCGAGTTTAGCGCAGGAGAAAGCGGTTCTGAAACAAATTTACCGTTCAGGTGCAGTCGGAGTGGCGTTTGAAGGTGGGGAACCATTACTTAGGAATGATTTGGTTGAGATTCTTGCTTTTTCGAGGTCTCTGCCCTTGCATACCAGTCTCATAACTAACGGTACCCTGCTCGAATCCAGAATAGACGAGATAGCTCCATACATTAACGGTGTGGTTTATGTTTCGTTAGATGGCTTAGAGAAAACTCATGATGCTATTCGAGGAGTTGGCGGAAGCTTTAGAAAAGCTGTGCGCGGCATAGGTGCGGCTAAAGAAAAAGTTGCCGTAACCATCAACACTACTGTAATGGCTGAGAACATTGATGAAATAGAAAGCATGGTACGGTTAGCAAAGGAGTTGGGCACAAAAATATCTGTAGCTGTAGCTCACGAGTACTGCAATGCCAATGCGTCTTCACCGGCTGATGGCAAAATACCGAAAATAGCTCATAGGCTTATGGAAATGAAGCGGGAAGGCTACCCCATTGTCAATTCAATCGGTTACTTGAAAGTGATGGCTAAAGAGAAAAAATGGCAATGCAAACCTTGGACGATGATAAACATTGACCCTCACGGGAACGTAGTTTTGCCTTGCTATGTTCACAACGATTATGCGAGCAGCGTTTCTGTTTTTGAGGGGGGCATTAAGGGTGCTGTTTCTGATTTCGACTGGAAAAAAATAGAAAACTGCCAAAAATGTAGCCTCCATTGTTATGTGGAGCCTTCTTTGGTGCTTTCAAGAGATATTAGAGCGTACATGCATTGGGCATTCCGAGTTAGTATCTAAATTTTTGTTGAAAATGTTTAAGCGTAAGAACTTGATTCTTATGACATAGCTATTTTTTAGAAAAGAAGGATGTTATTATGAGTTATTCAAAAAGACAAGGCGGTACTTATGAGGGAAGACAGGGTCATGGCAAGGGTTTTAAACGGTGTCCAGTCGAGTTGGGCGAAGAATTAGAAGTGGATATTGTGGAATTGAGCCCAAAAGGGGAAGGCATAGCTAGAGTTCAAGGTTTAGTAATACATGTTGCCCATGCCAAGCTTAACGACCATGTGAAAATAAAGATTAATCGGGTTGGCGGCACAACAGCTGAAGCAGAAATAATAAAATAGGATTACTCAAACGCAGAACTTAGAGTTCTTAACAAATTTCATGAATGGAATACCCTAACTATAATCAATTTTCAGCAAGTTACCGCCAAAACAGCAGTGAATCAAGCGGAAAAGCCATTGTCACTACGTTTTTATTTGATAAAACCAATAAAATTAATGAGGGTTTGAGAGAAGAGAAAGGTTAACTTAAACGCAAGCGAATTCAGGAAGAGAGAGGGGGAAACACTTCGCTTGTATTTAAGCTAACCTTTTCCTTGTTTATCATATAGGGCTTTTGAACAATAAATAATGATGTGACTGTACCTGCACAACAACAATTTTTAGAATACTGCTTGTTTTGACTTAACTTTGCAATTCTTATGCTTGGCGACTCGAGGGTTTTCTTGTTTAGTACATGATTGCCCATTCTTTTTCCTTATTCTCTTCTAAAGTTAAGTTATGTTCTTGAAGAAAAGACTCCAGTAAACAGGGGTCGTAGTTGCCTCTGAATTTTAGTCCAAAGCTGCCTGGATTCCTTTCATCGATGGATACCCACGTTGTTGTAATCAAGTTGTTTTCGATGAGCTCCTTTAGTAAAGCTATCGCTTGTTCCCGAAGCATATGTGCCCCTGTTTGCCCAGAGGTTTTAAGTTATATAACCTTTTTCCAAAAACAATGCCCTGAATAGAAAAAGGGTTTTGAGCAGATTGCATAAATTTTTGAAGGGGAAAAGTGGTGATTAAGCGGATTTAGCCATGGGCTAACATTGATGAGGCGCAAAAAGAGCAGCAGACGCCTTTTTCTATGTTAGCTGCCAGACCCGCCCAACATTGGGCTCTTAGTTAATTTCTTCTTGTCAACTTGTTACGTTTCTAAATGATATAAAACAATGTTGTCACAAATTGAAGCAACAACCGCTAAGTTATTGAAAAGATTTGGCATATTACTGTACACATAAAAAGCTTTAATTGTCTGCCAAACCATTTTTAAATTAGGGTTTTCTTTTGAATAGAGACGAAGCAGTAAATATCTATAAGGAAATTGTGAATTTATCTGCAACCGTGGGATATAACGCCTTTAACTTAAAGTTATCAGAAAAAAATGACCCAACCGCACAAAACTATCAAATACGTATAACCATGCCAACAGATCCGCTAACCAATCAACAAATAACAACAATCGCCAAAAAATATAACTTAGAAGTGAAAGAAGAGAACGGCGAAGTGATAGTTTATGAACCTAAAAAAATTTAGCTGGATGCCTTGAAATGGTTGCCACATTCAGTGCACGTGTAAGCGGCTAAGCAGAAGTAAGCGTTTTCTATTTTCTTATCCGGGGTCTCGAGCTTCTTTCCGCAGTTTGGGCAATAAACCGTTACAGCGTACTTTTGAAAATTAATCACCTGTATTGTAATATTATCATTTACAAGCCTGATAAAAAATAAAAGGATATGTGTGTATTACCAAGCAACCACAAGTGCCTTCCAAACCATGTGAGAGAGAAGAAGCAACAAAGCGGTAAATTATTGTGGACATAATGTAAATGTTAATTTGTAGTTAACTTTGTACACGAACGTAAGTTAATTTTCCTTTCAATTTAGTTAGCAGCATCAGAATTCTTTGCTTGTTTATGTTCCTCTATAGTATGTAGCAAAAGTTCTAATGGTGAGGCAAATTCGGTCTTGCATAACCAACAACTTAGCTTTTCCAAATTTATCCACCTCCACAATTTTGCTTCCTTTTAGTATCAAGCATGCAAGATAACCGTGATTGTTTTATCATACTAAAAAGCCCATGATTGGTTAATAAGGAAGGGGTATTAAGGAGTTACGGTTGCATGATTACGACGACAGCAGATAAGCCATTTCTGGTTAAGTTGTCGGTCTTGTTGCGTTTTGGTTGGTTCCTGATTTTCGATACTTTTTTATCTTGAAGGGTTAAATTCAGTTAAGGTCTAATCGGTGAACGTAGCTCCTTGGGGCAATTAAGATGAAAATTAAAACTCAATTTATAATCTGCATCGTCGTTTTCAGTATAATATTGGTTATTATCGCTGCTTCAGTTGCAACGAGTGCGCAGCAAGTGACTCATCTTAAAGCCCAAGAAAATATCGCTAACAACATCGAACGAGGTGCAGGTAACTTAAGCAGTATTTCTATCGATTACTTCCTCTACCAACAAGATACTTCCCTTGTTCAATGGCAAGCCAACTTTTCTACCCTCTCTAGTGATTTGTCAAATATAAAACTCAATAATGACCAACAACAACAGCTTGCAGACAACATTAGCCGAGACCTGCAAGGGCTCAACGCGACTTTTGGAGAAGTAGTTATCTTACCTGCAACATGTTTCTCGAAATGTAAGCGTTAGGATTGACCCTTCCTTTCAAAATAAATGGGGTAACATGACAATCCAAAGTCAGGCACTTAACCTTGACGCCTCTCAATTATCAATTTCATTTGATACCGAAGCTCACCAAGCAAATGACACAAACACCTATCTCATAGTCTCGCTTGTAGGCACATTCGGCGCCTTGTTAGCAACTATTTACATGGTTTTCCGAAGGACCTTAAAATCTGTAACAGAACTTCAAAATGGAATCAACACTGTGAGTTCAGGAAACCTTGATTACGTTATAGCAACAAAGCGCCAAGACGAGGTAAGTGAGCTTTCCTACGCATTCAACCAGATGACCGCTAACCGTAAAGAGGCTGAACAAAAATTGTTGGCTGCTTCTCTGTACTCAAGAAGTTTACTTGAAGCAAGTTTGGACCCTCTGGTGACTATTAGCAAAGAAGGGAAAATTACCGATGTTAACAAAGCCACTGAAGAAGTCACGGGGTGCTCGCGTGAAGAACTCATCGGCAGCGATTTTTCAAGTTATTTCACTCAGCCAGAAGAAGCGAGAGCAGGATACAGAAAAGTTTTCACAGAAGGTTTAGTTAAGGATTACCCGCTGCAAATTAGGAACAAATCCGGAATAATAACCGACGTTTTGTACAATGCATCAATTTATCGGAATCCGGAGGGTGAGATACAAGGTGTTTTTGCGGCGGCAAGAGACACCACGGAACGCAAAAAAGCCGAAGAGGCATTGCGTCAAAGCGAGTTAAAGTTCAGAACTGTTGCAGACTTCGCATATGACTTCGAATATTGGATAGCGCAAAATGGTGAAATGATTTATGTTTCTCCATCCTGTGTGAAGTTTACCGGCTACAGCCCGGAGGATTTTATTAAAGATCCTAAACTGTTTGCAAAAATGATTCATCAAGAAGACAAAGCACTTGTTGGCTCTCATTTTGATTTAATAAATCAAGATGACCGTCACGAGATTGATTTTCGAATTGTCACTCGTGCTGGAGAGACGCGATGGATTTCTCATGCTTGCCAGCCCGTCTTTGATGAAAATGGCAAATGGCTAGGTCGTCGCTCTAGCAATCGAGATATTACTCAACGTAAGGCAATTGAGGATGAACTTAGGCAAACCCTGGAAAAATTAAAGCAATCCAATTCTGAACTAGAGCAGTTTGCTTATGTAGCTTCACATGACTTGCAGGAGCCTTTGCGTATGGTGGCAAGTTACGTGCAACTGATAGAGCGAAGATACAAAGGAAAACTAGACGCAGATGCTGACGAGTTCATAGGCTACGCCGTGGACGGTGCCAATCGTATGAGAGGATTAATTGACGACCTCCTAACATACTCGCGGGTAGGCAGATTAGGCAAGCCCTTTGAGCCAACAAACCTTGAATCGACGCTTGATATTGCGCTTATGAACCTGCAGGCATCAATTGCTGAAAGTGGCGCAGTAGTGACGCACGATAAACTCCCAACAGTTATGGCCGACGGAGGACAAATTGTTCAACTCTTCCAAAACTTGATTGGAAACGCCATAAAATTCCGCGGCAAAAAACCCCCAAAAATTCACGTTTCAACGCAAACCCAAGAAACCCAATACCTATTTTCAGTAAAAGATAATGGCATAGGCATAGCTCCAGAATACTATGACCGCCTCTTCAAAATTTTCCAGCGCCTGCACACCCGTGAAGAGTATCCTGGCTCAGGAATCGGTCTTGCGGTATGCAAGAAAATCGTGGAACGCCATGGAGGACGTATCTGGATTGAGTCACAAGAAGGCAAAGGTTCAACTATTTACTTTACATTAAGTAAAAGAAAAAAGGAGTGATTTAACGAAAGATGAAGAGAAGCATAGACAAAAAAATAGAAACCCGACCTGTAGACATTTTACTGGTGGAAGACAATCCTGGAGACGTCCGTTTAACCAAGGAAGCCCTCAAGGACGCTAAAGTTCTCAACGAGATTTACGTTGCAAGGGATGGTGTTGAAGCTATGCAATTTATGCATCGTGAAGGTTCTTTTGCAAATGTACCTGTACCAGACCTGGTTTTGCTTGACTTGAACTTGCCAAGAAAGGATGGACGTGAAGTATTGGCTGAAATCAAAAAAGACCCAAAACTCAAACACATTCCTGTTGTTGTCTTGACAACTTCAAAGGCTGACGAAGACATCATCAAAACATACAATCTGCATGCAAACGCATACATTACCAAACCAGTTGACCTAAACCGATTCGTCGATATCATGCATGCTCTGGAAGAATTCTGGTTTACAATAGTTAAACTGCCACCAAAGGAGTAACAAATCAATAAAAATCCTGTTAATTGAAGACAATGCTGGCGACGCCCGACTCATAAAAGAGATGTTAACAGAGGAAAAGCTTTCTGTTAGCGATTTAGAGCGGGCGGACAGGCTTTCAAAAGGAATAGACCGTTTAGCGCAAGGAAACATAGATGCAGTTCTGCTAGACCTTGGATTGCCCGACAGCCAAGGCCTCAACACTTTTGAAAAGATACATGCTATGGCCAAGAAAGTACCAATTTTGATATTAACCGCGTCAAAAGATGACACATTAGCTTTGGAAGCAGTTCGAAGAGGGGCACAAGATTACCTCATAAAAGGGAAAACTGACGGCTCCGCATTGGTTCGAGCTTTAATCTATGCTATTGAACGCAAAAAATTAGAGGAAACAGTGGAAAAGGGTACGCTTTCGCTTAAGACAAGTGAAGAGAAATATCACAAGTTGTTTGATTCAATTGATGAAGGTTTTGGCATCATTGAAATGATTTTTGACGCTGATGGTAAGCCTTCGGATTATCGTTTTTTGGAAGTCAACGCGGCGTTTGAACGTCAGACAGGACTGCATGATGCCCAAGGAAAACTGATGCGTACGCTTGTTCCAAATCATGAGGCATATTGGTTTGAAATCTACGGTAAAGTTGCTTTGACAGGTCAATCGGTTCGATTCACGAATGAGGCAAAAGCGTTGAATCGCTACTACGATGTTTTTGCTTTTCCAGTTGGCGAAGAAAAAATCCGAAAAGTAGGCATCCTGTTCAATGATATCACCGAGCGAAGGAATTTGGAAAAGCAGTTGCAAGATCAAGAACGTTTAGCTGCTATTGGCGCGACTGCTGGTATGGTTGGGCATGACATTCGCAACCCGTTGCAAGCTATGATTGGCGAACTGTTTCTGTCAAAAAAAGAAATAGATGATTTGCCTGAAAGTGACGCTAAGAAGTGTCTTAGAGATTGTATTCAATCCATTGAAGATAACGTATTTTACATTAACAAGATTGTTACGGACCTTCAAGACTTCGCAAAACCCGTAATGCCCTCAATCGAAGAAGTAGATTTTAATAAAATTGTTGATGATGTTTTCAAGAACTTAAAAGTTCCTGAAAATGTCCAAGTCGTTTATTCTATTGAGCCCTATTTTGAAAAACTAATGACTGACTACTCAGCTATGAAGCGAATACTGACAAACCTGTGTTCAAACGCCATTCAAGCCATGCCTGAAGGCGGGAAACTAACCTTAACTGCGGTCCATAAGGGTGATGAGGTACTCATAAGTGTCCAAGATACTGGCGTTGGTATTGCTGAGGAAACTAAGGATAAACTTTTCAAGCCTTTATTTACAACTAAAGCTAAAGGTCAAGGGTTCGGTTTACCCGTGGTTAAAAAGCTAACTGAAGCATTACACGGCAGGGTAAGCGTTGAAAGTGAGGTTGGACGAGGGACAAAATTTATCCTTGAATTTCCGCTCCTAAAAATGTCCACACCCTTAACCATGTCCTCCCTAAGAGACAAGAAATGATGCCTTTTTCAATGTGATATAAAGAGTGCAGGATGTTTTGGTTGTTGACACTCCTGAGAAGGGGTAGGGTGTCACGAACATATTTGGATCCTATTAGAGGTTCTATGCAGAAACTATAGAGGGGTAGGTCGTATTGGCGTTTTTTCAAGCCAATAACATGTTGAAAATCTGTACTTAACTATAAAGAGGACGGTCTCTGTGAGAGCAACAGGTTTGACAAAAAAATTTTTCTGCGAAGGAGGAACTTTAAAAATTAAGGTTGTTGGTTTGTTACAGTCACATAGTCTTAAAAGTTGCCAAGGTTTTTCTTTTTTGTTTTCTTGGTGTGTTGTGGAAGTGAATGTTTTTGTCTCGGAGCACGCATTCGAACATGGCGCCGAAGATGACTTCTGATGGCAAATTTCTCTGCGACGCGGATAACAAGGTTTTCAAAACGCGGGCAGAGTATGATAGGCATTGTTCGCAGGCTCATGAAAGCAGTAAATAAACGCTGGTAACCCACCTAATCGACAGTACAGAGGCATCCTAATTTTTTTAACTTTTGAACCAAAAAACACCTAAAAGCAATAAAAAACAACAAAAAAGACCTAAATTCCATATCCAATACCTCACAATCTCAGTGCATTACATTCAAGCGGATGCAACAATCTTTGTGTGGATGGAAAAGAAACGTTTATATCAGTTGACTAGGCTTCTGTTAGAATTCAGCTATAATTGCTAGCCCCGCAATTTTCACATGGCGGCGGCTCAACCCCTACCGAAACGGCGAATTACGCCTTGCAGGAATGACGGAGTTGGCCTCCAATTGCGGGGACAAAAAATAGGAAATGTGGACCTGACTAATTGCTCAGTTAGGTCTGAATTGGGCTTTGACGTATAATTTGTGGAGAATGTTTCTCCCTCCAAATCCAGTTAGGCATAGATATGCGAAAAGTGCAGAACGTACCACACAAAAAACAAGATAGTAAGATCCGCAGAAATTAATACGGAGTGTCACAACTCCGGTTGATCCTGCCGGACCCCACTGCTATCGGGATAGGACTAAGACATGCTAGTTGAGCGCTTCCAGCCAACACGGAGAGCGCAGCGCACAGCTCAGTAACACGTGGCTAATCTGCCCTTGGGACCGGAACACCCCCGGGAAACTGGGGCTAATTCTCGATAGGTGAAGAACTCTGGAATGAGTCTTTGCCAAAAAGATGCTTAGAGTTATGCTCTTTGGCATCGCCCAAGGATGAGGCCGCGACCGATCAGGTTGTTGGTGAGGTAATGGCTCACCAAGCCTTTTACCGGTGCGGGCCGTGAGAGCGGGAGCCCGGAGATGGGCACTGAGACAAGGGCCCAGGCCCTACGGGGCGCAGCAGTCGCGAAAACTTTGCAATACACGAAAGTGTGACAGGGCTATCCCGAGTGCCATCCGCTGAGGAAGGCTTTTACCCAGTCTAGAACGCTGGGGGAATAAGGAGAGGGCAAGTCTGGTGTCAGCCGCCGCGGTAATACCAGCTCTCCGAGTGGTGTGGATGTTTATTGGGCCTAAAGCATCCGTAGCTGGCTAAGTTAGTCCCTTGTTAAATCCACCGAATTAATCGTTGGATTGCGGGGGATACTGCTTGGCTAGGGGACGAGAGAGGCAGACGGTATTTCCGGGGTAGGGGTGAAATCCTATAATCCCGGGAAGACCACCAGTGGCGAAGGCTGTCTGCTAGAACGCGCCCGACGGTGAGGGATGAAAGCTGGGGGAGCGAACCGGATTAGATACCCGGGTAGTCCCAGCTGTAAACGATGCAGGCTAGGTGTTTGGACGGCCACGTGCCGTTCTAGTGCCGCAGGGAAGCTGTTAAGCCTGCCGCCTGGGGAGTACGATCGCAAGATTGAAACTTAAAGGAATTGGCGGGGGAGCACCACAAGGGGTGAAGCTTGCGGTTTAATTGGAGTCAACGCCGGAAATCTCACCGGGAGCGACAGCAGTATGAAGGCCAGATTAAAGGTCTTGCCAGACGAGCTGAGAGGAGGTGCATGGCCGTCGCCAGTTCGTGCCGTGAGGTGTCCTGTTAAGTCAGGCAACGATCGAGACCCGCGTCCTCTGTTGCAACTAGCCTTGAGCTGGGCACACTGAGGAGACCGCCACTGATAAAGTGGAGGAAGGAGCGGGCCACGGCAGGTCAGTATGCCCCGAATCTCCCGGGCCACACGCGAGCTGCAATGGCAGGTACAATGGGTTCCGACCTCGAAAGGGGAAGGCAATCTCGAAAGCCTGCCGTAGTTGGGATCGAGGGCTGCAACCCGCCCTCGTGAACATGGAATCCCTAGTAATCGCGTGTCATTAGCGCGCGGTGAATACGTCCCTGCTCCTTGCACACACCGCCCGTCGTTCCATCCGAGCGACTCTTGGGTGAGGCGCCGTCTTTCGTGGCGGCGTCGAATCTAAGTTTCGTAAGGAGGGAAAAGTCGTAACAAGGTGGCCGTAGGGGAACCTGCGGCCGGATCACCTCCTAAGTAAAAAGCGCATAGAAGTGCTTGATTGGAGGAGCAAGGAGAACATTAGAGCAGGCCACAAATGATACGTCAAAGCCCAATAACATTAGCAATATAGCTCCGAACCAACGGGTTGCAAACAACAACTTTTCTCTTTTTAACTCTTCAGATTATTCGCCATTCAATAGAAAATGGAATTTAGGTCTTTTTTGTTACATTTTTGCCTTTTTTAGACTTTGCAGTGAGTGATAATCTATTCAGAAATCGGTGTCTAATAGCTCCTCTAAGTTTTTAGCTGATAGCGGAAGTAATTTCAAAAAACTGTTCAGGCAATTGATGTATTGGGTTTGGATGCCTAATAAGCATCTTTTTAGTTATCATTTTTTTAACCGATATTTCGTTTTGTACGATTAATACGGCATTTATTCTGCGATTTAGTTTAGGTTGTAATCTTGCTGAAATTAGGTAAGGCCATCGTTTGAAGCCCCCGGGTATGCTCGAAACGTCTATAACAATCAAACCAGGGTCTGTTCTAGAGAGTTGCCGACTTTTATCGTTCAAAATCAATTGAGCCCTTTCATCAGTAATTGGCATTTTAGTTATAACTCTACTGAAATGCACCGTACCATTTTCATTTGCTTGATGAAAACCGATCGAAACTAGAATTGGTCTCTGTTCTTGTACGGCGGGGGGAAAATTTGGGAGTTGTTCTTCGTTCTTTAAACTTACAAATATCTTGGATAGTCCATCAAAAGTAAACTCTTCTTTAACAGGATCCATAGTAAGCGTCTTGCATTTTTCAATAATCTGAACGATTTCCTCTTCGCTTGGGTCTCTAAACAAATATACTTCAACTAAAATATCGTTCCTTAATCCAATTATCATTTGGTTTATTCTTTGTAAGGTTTGATATGCCTCTCGAACTTGTTTCGAATAATCAGGAGACACGACTTCAACGTATACCCACTTGGAATTGATTCTAACCCTAAGATCAGGAGACCTTATTCTTTTATTAACTGCTAACTGGGGCTCAATTTCAACTTCAAATAAATGATTCTTGTAATGCACCGCAAGCTGTGCCACTTGCAAGGCATGGGAATATTCTGCTGCAGAATCGGTTTTTCCTGGTACAAAATTTCCATGTTTATTTGTTTGAGGAAATTGAAAAGGATTATTATCCCTTATTTTCTGTAAAAGAATCGAGCAGTTAGAAATTTCTTTCAAAACTGGTAAAAGTTTTCCAAGCTCAATTATCGGGATAACAAACACTAAACCCCGACCAACGTGAGTCGCAAGGCTCAAATCTAAACTAAGAGTCGATTGAACTTCATTGAATGCCTTGACCACCTCTTCAGGTGAATAATCAACTTCGACATCTAGCAACCAATCGTTTTTAATATCTTCCCAAATCATTGGAATCACCAATAGGGATAGTAAGCCATTAGCTTACGTTAGGGTGAAAAGCACTTAAGCGTTTAGTGTTAAAAAATGGCTGTAACTCAAAGACTACGGATCATCAGGTACTTTTGCGGGTTCTTTTTCGAAGGCTTGTTGTGTCCATATAATTTTGCCCCATGTGTTGAATCCTGTTAGGTAGCCGCTCTTGTTTGGGGTTGGTGTGGTTTGTTGCTGGTTGGGTTGGCTACATGTGCTTTGGTTGGGTTTGGGAAGTGTTTAGCGGATGGGAGGAAATCTGCTTGTGTCTTATTGCACAACCAGCCTTCAGTTTGAATCTATTTTATAACACAAAAAGCAGCAATTCCCTCAGCCCATAGGTTGATGATGTGTATAGGGGGTTTCTGTCATCATCTACTATAGAAAAAAACAGGTAAGACGCTGAAATTGGCATAAGGGATATAGAAAAATAATCGCGGATAAACTGATTTTGCGCCTATATTCTAAATATTTTATTGGTGCAACTCTTAACTTCGCGGTGCGCCTTCTATAGTTTGCCGATAAGGCAGCTACCTTCACCACTGGTTCAGTAGCCTTGGCGGATCAACGCTGACAGGGTGTGAGCCACGCTTAACTTGCCATGGAAACGGGACCTCGCTGTTCGCACCTTGATAGTGATTGGTCCACCGAGGCTGATTAGAGTTAAATATACTCTACCTTTCAACATGCTAATGGCTTGAAAAACAGCTAATGCCAATCTCCCTCTTAGGTTTTGTTGGCGAAATGGTTGGTGTTGTGGTTTTTAGTAAAGTTTAAAAGTATAACGTCGTTATTGGTAACGAAACGCGCCCTATCTCAAAGGGGCGGAAGCAGCATGGAAGCGAAAATACATGCAGAAACTTAACAAAACAGACAGAATAACCCTGCAAATACTCAAAACACAACACAGGGAATTAACTCTACAAGAAATAGCCCAAAAAGCAGGCGAACCACCAGAAAAAATCAAAAAGTCACTTTGGAAACTTTTCGAGCTCTAAGAAATTATTCAGTTATTGTTTTTATGTAGTCCCAGATTTTGTCGCTAACGTAATGCAGCGTTTTGACTACGGGTCCTTTTTTGGTGTTTTTGGCGGTTTCTGAGTCAAGGAGGCTTTCGCCAAGCGCCAAAGCTTTGCCATGTTTCATGTCTACGACCAAAACGAGTTCGCCTTTGCCAAATTCACCTTCGATACGCACAATGCCTGGAGCCATAACGGTTGCGCCCTTGCAAACATACGGGATGGCGCCCATGTCAACCACGATTTTTGGCGCTTTCGCAGCGAACTCGGAAAAGAGCAGCGTGGGCAGAACCGTGTCGCCTGCCTTGTACAAGACAGGTTTTCCGTCTATGAGGTAAATTTCTCCAACGTCTGACTCGACGACTTCAACGTTTGCTTTAGAACCAAACAAGGCTTCCATGTTAAGCCGTAGTTTTTTTGAGGCTTCCTCTACGATTTGCTTTGCCTCTTTTGCTTTCAGGGGGTATCTGCGTTGTTTAGTGGGCATGCTTAACCTTCTCTATTGGTTTCTTGATTGGGTTTATTTAGGTTTTCTGGGCTTTTTCTCTTGAGTAACCTCTCTGCAAGTTTGCCCAAATCCACCTTCAAGAGCACGATGGTGATGACGACGGTTAGCACGATTGAGATAATCACCATAACTTCCGGGCTCAACCACCCAGAGAAGTAACTTTCAGTAAAACCACCCAAGAACGCACCCGCAACAGTAATTGAAAGTTTACCAAGGAAATATGAGGTGAAAAACTTTGCCGGACTGTACTTCATGAGTCCAAGCGGATAAACCACGGGTTCATCGGGAATGGGGGTGGCAGCGGCAAGAAAGAGCAGAAGAAACGCCCAACGCTTAACCTTCGCGCCGTCAGCATCAAGACGTGCCCGCCTCTTCTCACTAAGACGACCGCTAACAAAGAAAGTAATCATGTAATGGATGCCTTTTGCTAGGGCTGCAGCGAAAGCAACAAGAAAACCGATTATTAGCAGTGTTGTTGTGTCAGCGCCTACCATGCCGATGGCGGCTGTTGAGGCAATAAGCAAGTTTGAGGGTCCAGCAAACGGGATTAAGTTAAACCCGAAAGCAGTGAGAAAAAGAATTATGAACTCAATTATCGACGCCATTGTATGCTGCCCACATTTCTCTTTTCAAAAGTTAGTGCCATCCGCGCTTATAAGCTCAAGCATACAAACTCGCCAGTCCAGAATAGGGTTCTTCACCTAATCGCATGACACTACCTGTTGCATCTTTGCTCATTGTTTTGAAATAACAGTCATTAAATTCGCTAGTTCTGTCTTACCTACCGGAGACAATTTAACAACCTCATTCTCATTGTATAGACTGTTGAATAAACCTGCCCTGTTTCTAAAGTTAAACATAAAATCATTGCCATCATAAACATTGTAGTTTATACATCTCTGTCTAACAGTCTTGATTGAAAACTCAAAGGCACCGTTGGGAGTTACCAAAGCGTTTTCAAATGCAGTTAGCAAAGCTATCTGAATTTGTGCACTTGCTTTCCTTTTTTCGGTAATCTTATAGATCGGTCGCACTTCGCCTTTTTCTCTTAAAAATAACTTATTCACTACTTCTTGGGATATCGTGTTTTGTTCTAGGAAAGTTTTGAGGTCAAGGGGGTAGTCTTGGGTTTTAGGTGCGTTATTTTTGTTTTCTTGCATTGAAGAGTTAATTTTCATCTCTGTGCTGTTGGATAAATAGTAGTTCAATAAGACTTCAAAGCACTTTTCACGGTACCTTTCATCAATTGTATTAGTCAAATTAATGATGTCTTGTATGGGTTTTCTAAATTTCTCATATTCGTTAGCTTCACTAGGAGTTTCAGCGGTAGTTGCCATTTACAGTTAACCTCTTTTGAGAATTATTGAATTGAATCCAAATAAAAAATTTGTGAATCAGCGATAATGAATTTGTTGTAGTCTAGCCTATCCAGTTAGGGAAAACAATACGCGTTTTGTCTTTGCTGCTTAGGTTGAAGAAAGACGATTATGGTCTGAATTTCAAAAATAATGTCAAATTTTAATTATTACATATGCCCCTTTCGACTTCATTTAAGTAATCTATTGACTGGTTGTTTTGTGTAGTCCTTGAGATAGGTTTAAATGGAGAGAGATAAAGTATAGAAGAGATAAAGATACATGAGGATTCCAATATGAGCGAAATGACAACCGAAATCCTTGAACAAAACCTCAGCAAAATCGTACTTGTACGCCTAAAAGGCGGAAAAAGCCTCAGAGGCAGACTGAAGGGTTTCGACCAACACTTAAACCTAGTTCTAGAAGAAACAGAAGACACAACAGTCGTTGAAAACCAAAAGAAACTGGGACTAATAATCGTTCGCGGAGACAACGTAGTCCTTATTTCACCCCCACCCAGGTGAGTTAAATGGGAAAAGGCACTCCATCAATGGGCAAGCGCCAGGGCAAAACTGTCCACATTATGTGCAGGCGCTGCGGAAGACGCGCATACCACGTACGACATAAACGTTGTGCGGCTTGCGGTTTCGGCGAACAAGCAACCATCAGACGGTACAATTGGCGAACTAAGACTCTGCAAAGACAAAGAGTCTGCTAACCGTCCAGTTCAACTTTTCTTAATTTTAACTCTTATTCTAATCTATTATTTTAAAAAGACGATAGGGCTAAAAATCAGCCTAACCTTAAAAAAATTAATAAGAAAAAATTTAGGCGCTTACTCGTTTAACGCGTTATAGTAGCCTTTGTCGATTTTAACAAAGATTAATGGACCTTTGCTTTGCGCCATTTCTCGAGCTTTCCGCAACGCATTGTTCAACGTAGTGAAGACTCTTTCTTTGTCGCCTACGTTTTGGAGGTCTTTTTCTCCAAGCTCCATCTTTAAAAGGTTCTCGGCTAAGATTTCAGTGCCGCAGATTTCGCCGTTCTTTATGAGTGTGGCAACTACGACTTCTTGGAGTTCTTGCTTGTGCTCGATTTTCCGCCATAGAGGTTCAGCGTTGGCAAGTGTTTTGGACATTTTGTTCCATTTGTTAGCGTTCTGGTTGCCGATGAGCAGTTTAACGCGTTCCTTCCATTTCTTAAACCAAATGCCTGTCCAAACAGTTAGAAACGCATCCAATTCGGCAGCAGTCTTCCTTGAACAGCTTCTCCAGTCTCTCCACTAGTTCGCATTGGTTTGCTTCTTTTCCAATCAGGTTCCAATGAAATTTAAGGTAATTAGTGAAGTCTTGACAAGCAACTTGCAAAACTTTGCGGTCCGAGCCCATAATATCAAGCGCTGGATCCGCATCTTTCAATTTCTCCCCTAACATAATCTCCACAAAGTTCATTATGATTCCCGCTCCGAAGCCTTCTCCTTCTCCATAGTGACTTAAGATTGAGGTTTTAATTAAACCTTATTTAATTTCGCGCATATAACTGCCTTAGGCGGATTCTAGCAATATGTCGAGTTCTGATATACCCAAAAACCGTTTACTCAATGAAGTCTGGAAGCGAAGTAACATCAGGAAGTATCAAATCGGGGCATTCCCTGGCAAGTTCTTCACATCGAAACAGCCCTGAGAGCACCGCAACCGTTCTTGCGCCCGCTGCTTTTCCCGCCCGCACGTCATTAACTGAGTCTCCCGCAATGATGCAGTCGCACATTTCAAGGTCTAAGGCTTCTACGCATCGGATTAAGGCTTCAGGGGAAGGCTTAGGCTTAGATGTGTCCAACGCCGTTACAACATGGGTAAAGTATTTTGATATGCCAAAGCAGTCCAATTCTTTGAGGATGACTTGGTTTGGGACATGGCGCATGGTTATTAATGCAAGTTTAGCCCTTCCTGCAAGAGCCTCAAGCGTGGCAGAAACATTGGGCAAAAGCTTTGTTTTTGCTTCCGTTACTGAATAGTATGCATTCAAGTATACGCTTAGAAACTTTTTTGTGTCTCCTTGGGTGAGGTCGTTGATTGAAAGACGCTGCTCAATTCTTTTGGGAATTTCAAGGGCGACTTTGGTTTCGGGGGCATTTTTTCTCCAACGGCTTGGAATGCGATTCTGGCGGCTTCTAGGTAGGCTTCTGTGGAGTCTACTATGGTGCCGTCTAAGTCCAAGAAAATGCCTTTTGCTTTCAATCTTTCTGGTTCATTGCTGTCTGGGTGTTGAGTGTTTTCCTTGGTTTCTTAAAGGTTTCCCATACATTTTAGCGGTTTTTTTTGCCCGCTCTATTTTTTCTATATAGATTATGAAGGGCATCTCTATAGGCGGCTGTGATTGCATTGTACCTTGAACATGTGGAGAGGTGAAAAGAAGAATGCTATCAAGAGATTGTGATGGCTGCTCAAAACTTAAGGAATGCCGCACACGCTACCAAAAAGCCCTAAAAGGTGACAAGGTCTACTGCCCCGACGGTACAGCTCACCTGATTGACAGTTCCAGCGTAAATCAAAGTCCAGAAGTAATTTGCTTTCTACAAGCCTTCCAATGATTCAACAGCCTAAAACTGCTCGAATCCCTAAACGGGAAAAGGTCTTTTTTCATTTTATTTTGTTTAACTCGCCGGCACTACAGTATGTATTGAGCGCCATGACTGGCGTTTTTGAACGCAAATAACACGTTAGAGAGTTGACCGCCAAAAAACGAGTTCATTTGGGAAGAAAATTAAAAAAAGACTAAATTAAAACAGATTCAACATTCAGATTCAACACAACTTCAGAAATGTCAGTGGCATACTCCGCAGTTCGCCTAACGCTTTCAATTAGCAATCTCAAGTTAACGATTTCTTCAATCTTTGCATTGTGCGAGTACAAAACAGTTTCTTTCTCAACCTTATGCACTTGGCTAAGCTTTTCAACGACGCTTTCAGCCAAGTTAAAATCGTGCTTAAACAACGCTTCCATAGAACTCTCAAACATTGAAATAGCCAAACTGCTCAGTTGGCTTATCTTTTCTAAAAGCTCTTCGTTTACAGGGTCTTTTAGTAGCAGCGTGTTTTCGGCGATTTTAGTTGCGTGGTCAGCTGTTCTCTCTACTGCTTTTGCTATGAGTCTGTATCCTAAGCAGTCTTTTTGGCTAGTTAAACCGATTTCTTTGACAATTCTCTGGTTTGAAACTGCCAACTTCAAAAGTCTCACGATATACAGACTGAAGCGGTTTACTTCACGGTCGGTTTCAATAACAGCTTTAGCGCTTTGGTAATCGAGTTTTTTTAATGCTGCGATGGCTTCTTTATGCATTGATGAGGCGATTATTGACATTCTGCTTAAAGCGTTTTGAACTGTTAGTTCAGGATAGTTAAGTAAAACTTGTAGGGTTAGGTCGGTTGGGGTGTCGATGACGATTTCTGTTCCTACCAGGTAGTGTCTGGCAAAGCTTTTGAGGTGGTTTCGAAGTTTTGAGGAGAGCACTTTTTGCCCCTGTGCTTTAATGTGCAGAACGTTGTAGCCACTTAAGTAGGCGGATATGGCTGTTCGCATTATGGCGTCTGGGTTGTCGGTTAAGGATGCTTTGATGAAGGCTTCGTCTTGTTTTTCTTTTTTGGGAAAACTCGATGGTGCTATGGATAGTGAGCCGTCTTCTTCTTCGCGGACAATCATTGAGCTTCCGCGTTTGAGTTCGTTTCTGGTAGCCCAATCTTTGGGCAAGGAAAGGATGAATGTTGAGCCGCCTGTTACTTGGAGTTTTCGCTGTTCTTCGCTTAATTTTTCTGTTTCTTTGGTCACGCTTGACGCCAAGTAACTCTTTCTATTATGTGTCAATATATTAGTCATCTCTATATAGAATATATTTTATATGGTTATTGGCTATATAAAAAATTTGACTATTTTAGGTAAATCAAAATTGAAGGTAGTGCTATGAAAACTAAATATTTTTTCACTGCAAACTGAGCATGCTTCTGATTGTGATAGTTGAATAAACACTAGCACGACTTGATTCAGGGTCTATTAAAAAACTTTAATGTTTAAGTCGAATGTTCTCTTTCTTTTCAACAAATTACTTGCTTTAACCTCCCTGTCAATCGATTGTAATGCCGAATTCTGACAAAAAGAAGGTTATTTGTTGGCTAGCATTTGGTACTTGTTTCATTTTATCGTTAGGTTTATTCTGTAGTTACTTACTTGCCTTAATTTCTATAATGCGATGACGAAACTACATACTATATCTATAGTATATATAGTCTATGATGTTTATGGAGAACACACTCATATAACAAAACACTATTTAGTTTTTCTCAAGGTAAAAAAAATGAAAAGCACATACATAATAGTTTTAGCAATCGTTGTAATCGCGATTATCATCGGAAGTGTATTCGCATATACGTCACTATCAAATCCTTCTAACAATTCTCCATCGCCTACCCCAACCGTCTCACCGACTGCTACGTCAACTCCAGCACCAACAGCTACTTCAAAACCAACAGCAACTCCAGTCGGAGCAACCCCCACACCTTCACCAGTACCAACTGCAACCCCCGCGCCAACTCCAGTACCAACAATAGCCCCCTCAACAACTCTTCTGGGCTCAGGAGGCACACTTGTGGCCCCTCTGATGGCAAACTGGCAAGTAGCCTACAACCAATACCAGTCAAAGGTCCAAGTCAACTATAATCCAGTCGGAAGCGGTACAGGAATCAGTCAATTCCAAAGCGGAGTCAACAATTTCGGCGAAACAGATGCGCCTATGCAAGCATCAGATATAGCTAACCTCCCAAGTGGCTCAGTTGCTTTAACCATACCAATATCCGCCAGTGCAGTCGTACCAGCCTACAACCTCAAACTCGCTAATGGATCACTGTGCCAAAACGGTCTAAACTTTACAGGCACAGTACTTGCAAACATCTTCTTAGGCACTGTAACAAAATGGAACGACGCATCCATCCAAGCTCTTCAAAGCTCAGATGTAGCAGCTCAACTCCCAGGTACGTCAATAACCGTAATCCACCGATCTGATGGAAGCGGAACAATGTTTGCCTTCACCGATTATCTGTCGCAAGCCAGCACAGCCTGGGCTGCACCTAATGGTCCTGGAAAGAGTAAGTCTCCAGCTTGGCCAGTAGGTGTAGGCAAGCCTGGAAATGCTGGTGTAGCACAAGGCATTGCTTCAACCGATGGGTCTCTCGGCCCACTTGAAATTGCATATGAACTCCAGAATCCAAGTGCAATCTCCTATGGAACAGTACAAAACGCTAACGGCAACTACGTCCTCGCAAACGTATCAAACATCCAAGCAACACTGACCGCAGGCGCCACAAGTCTACCCGCAGGAGACCAATCTTGGGCAAGCGTTTCAATCATCGACTCCACCTTCAACGACAAAACACCAGGTATCTACCCCATCGTCACCCTAACTTACGCTCTAGTGTATGAATCGCAGTCAAACTACAACACAGGCGCTGCACTCGTTAGTTTCCTGACATGGGTCAATAACCAAGGCCAAGCATACAGCGCAAACACAGGATATGCTCCACTCCCACAAAACATCGTCACTCTCAACACCGCAACAATTAAGTTGATAACCTACAACGGAAATCAAATAACCCTGCTAAGCTAAACTTAAAAGCATTTAACCCCTTTATTTTTTTTGTTAAGATTAAAAATAATAATGGTGAAGGCTAATCAAACTGGTAAGAGGAGACACGATAGTAAAAATCGTTCTTGCAGCAGCAGCGCTCTTTATTATTGGTCTTCTCGTTGCCCTGGCTGTAGAACTTTTTATGGGATCAGCCGACACAATAACTAGGTTTGGACTAGGTTTTTTAGGAGGGTCAAAATGGGATCCGGATCATGAATTATTCGGTTCTTTGCCTTTTATTTATGGAACTTTGTTGACTTCGGGAATTGCTATTGTTATCGGATTGCCGATTAGTCTAGGCGTTGCTATCTTTATTTCCGAGAGGCTGAAAGGTCATCGAACTGTCGGTTACGCGCTGGGAACGTTGGTTGATCTTCTGGCAGCAGTTCCAAGTGTTATCTATGGTCTTTGGGCATTAGTAATTCTGGCTCCCTTCTTACAAAAATACATAGAAATACCCTTACACAACTCTCTAGGTTTCATTCCTCTATTCGGAGGAACACCTCTGCAAACGAGTTTTTTCACCGCGGGAGTTATATTGGCAATAATGATAATTCCGACTATGTCCGCGGTTTCAAGGGATGTGCTAAACGCGGTCCCAAACAGTCAGCGGGAAGCCATGTATTCGCTTGGCGCTACAGATTGGGAAGTTACACAGAAAAGTGTGTTGCCCTTCGCTAGGTCGGGAATATTTGCTGCTTTTGTTCTTGGCTTAGGACGTGCTGTTGGCGAAACAATGGCGGTCACCATGGTAATCGGAAACACCCCAAATATTACAGCGAACCTGTTTTCAGGTGGCTATTCTTTAGCTTCACTGATTGCGAACCAGCTTGGTGAGGCACAGGGGCTTTTTCGATCAGCAATTATCGAGATTGCATTAATCCTGTTTTTTGTAGCGTTGATAATTAATGTGTTTGCTCGGCTACTGCTTTGGAGGACGACTCGTGGTACGCAGGTTAAGGTTTAGGCGGAAAGATAAGACAATCACTTCAACATCTAATTTGCCAAATGATATTCCGTTCACGAGAAAACTCATCGATAAGCTAATGACAATTCTGATAATTGTTGCTGTGGGTTTCGCGGTCGTGCCTCTAATTCTCATATTAGGGGATGTTATATTGCGGGGAGCGCCTGCTCTTAGTCCCGGCTTCTTAACTCATTTACCCACAGGGCCAACCTTTTCGGGTGGAGGAATAGCTAATACAATTGAGGGAACATTTATTATGGTTGGCATCGCGATGCTTATCGCTGTGCCCATAGGCGTAGGCGCAGGCATTTTTTTCTCGGAATGGTCTTCATCTAGGCTATCGCAAGTTTCAGGTTTTATGAACGATGTTTTAACAGGTTTCCCTACGATGGTGATAGGCCTCTTTGTCTTCATTGTAATTGTATTGAATACTCATCATTTTTCTGCTTTTGCCGGCGGTGTCGCTTTAAGCTTCATTATGCTTCCGATCATCGCAAGAACAACAGATGAATCCCTTAAACTGGTCCCTAATACATTAAGAGAAGCTTCAATGGCTCTTGGGGTCCCAAGATGGAAAACAATATTCAAAATAGTTATAGGGACAGGAAAAAATGGGCTTTTAACTGGTATAGTGTTGGCTGTTGCCCGTGCAACAGGAGAAACGGCTCCGTTACTATTTACGGCAGCAACCAGCAGTTACTATATCTCTGATCTGTTTACGCAGCCAACTGGATCATTGACGGTTTTAATTTATAATTACGGTACCTCTCCATACCAGAGTTGGATTACCCAAGCTTGGGGAGCCGCGCTGGTTCTAATTCTAATAATGCTTGGTCTCAACTTGTTTGTTAAGCTTATTATAGGAAGAAACTTAACTGAAGCAAGGATGGAGTAGAATAGTGACAAATACCCAAAAGATAACTTATAATACGAACTTACGGAGGACCGATTAAATTGAGTTACCAAACCCGAGATTTATCCACCGCCAAGCTAGAAACCAAAGACTTGAAAGCTAGATACGGCAAAGTACAAGCGCTAAAAGGCGTCAACATAAAATTCCCTGAAAACCGCGTGACCGCAATTATGGGGCCATCTGGGTGCGGAAAAAGTACACTTATTAGGTGTTTGAACAGGATTCATGAGTTGACTCCTGGTGCAAAAGTCGAAGGCGAGGTTATCTTGGATGGAGTGAACATTTACTCTCCAAAAGTGGACCCCGTTGCTATTCGCAGAAGAATTGGTATGGTTTTTCAGAAGCCAAACCCTTTTCCCACAATGTCCATTTTCGACAATGCCGTTGCTGGCTTGAAACTCAACGGGGTAAGAAATAAGGAAAAACTACACGAGTTGGCGGAAAAGAGCCTACGGATGGCTTTCTTATGGGATGAAGTCAAAAACGACTTAAAAAAACAAGGGACAGCTTTGTCTGGTGGGCAACAGCAGAGACTTTGCATAGCACGCGCTCTCGCGGTGGAACCAGAAGTTATTCTCATGGATGAACCTTGCTCAGCTCTAGACCCTCTTGCGACAGCCAAGATTGAAGAATCGATTGCTGCTCTAAAGAAGGACTTCACTGTTGTAATTGTAACCCATAATTTGCAGCAAGCTGCACGTGTTTCAGATTTCACAGCTTTTATGTACTTAGGTCAGCTTATAGAATTTGGAACCACTAACGATATTTTTGAGCATCCAAAAAACCCGTTAACAGAGAAATACATAACTGGAGAATTCGGCTAGGAGAGAGAGTATGAGCAGAATAATCGATCGCGGATTAGAAGAACAATCAGTCCTAATTGTTAGGATGGGCGAGTTAACCTACGAAACCCTTGCCCTATCAATACATGGCTATCTTGAAGGGAAAAGCGTGCAAGAGCAGGTACGGGAAATGTCAGACATTCTCCTTTCGATGGCTGATAAGGTTGAAGATGAAACCTTCCAGTTAATTGCCCGTTTCCAACCCGTCGCTACCGACCTTAGAACCATAAAATCCTATATGAAAATAGGCAATGACTTCGCAAGATACGGCAGATACGCCCTTGACATATCGTTCATAAACGACCAATTGCACGGATTAAAAGAATGTGAAGCTTGGACACGGGACTACATTGACGAAATGAGCGAAAAAGTCCTCTCAATGGTTAAAATAAGCGTTAACTCGCTGAAAAAACAAGATATTGTTCTGGCAAAAACGATTTCAGAGACTGAACGCCAAGTTGACAAAATGTACTTCGATTATCTTGACAAACTAATCAATGCGGAACAAGCTAACAGTAAATGCGTTTTGTCCAGTGCTTTGATGACGCGGTATCTTGAGCGTATTGCTGACCACGCTGTCTATGTTTGTGAATCTATCGTGTACATAGTGACGGGTGAAAAAGTAACCCTAGGCTAAACAGCTTTGCTCAACGGCAGTTCAATTATGAATGTTGTGCCCTTGCCAAGTTTAGTTTCAAAACTAATGTTTCCACCCAACGCCTCCACCAGTTTCTTCACAACTGCTAAGCCGAATCCTTGACCCTTAGCTTTAGTGGTGAAGAGGGGCTTGAAGATTTTTTCTTTAACTCCATCAGGAATTCCCGGTCCCGTATCCGCGACGGCTATTAAGATTGTTTTTTCTCTTGGGAACGCGTTTATTGTTAATTGGCCGCCGCTCTCCTGCATGGCTTGTACGCCGTTGAGTGCCAAATTTGTTAATATCCTCTTCATGAAGGACGCGTCGGTTCTAAGCATCGGAAATGGTTTCTCAACAGAGTAAGAGAGTTCAGTGTGATCTGGAATGTCGAGTGCTGAGATTACGGCTTGAAGGTTTTCTTCGAGGTCGATTTCTTGGAATGCAGGGGTTAACGGTTTAGCGTAGTCCTGCAGGTCAGTGACGATTTTGTTTATGTAAACTGTTTGCTCTTCAATAGAGTTGAGGCTTGCCATCAAGTTTTCTTTGGCTTCTCCATCAGGCAGCACGTTTAATTCGTCTTTTGCCAAGTACAATTCGCCTATGATGGATTGCAAGGGGTTGCGGATGTCGTGGCCTATCATTCCTGCTGTTTCGCCTATGGCGGCTAAACGTTCAACACTTTTCAGTTTCTCTGTGCGGATTTTAACTATTTCTTCAAGACGTTTAGTATACTCTTCCATTGAGCCTTGAAGTTTCTTGCGTTCAGTAATGTCTTTAGCGAATACTGATATGCCATTGCCCGTGGGATAAACCTGAATCTCAAAAATAGCCTCGTCAATGCATTTGGGAAGTCTATCAATCACTGTTCTAGCTTTATTTGTCCTCATCACACCAAGATAAATCCTTGCTGCCTTCCTTGTGGCTTTATCTTTGCCAAAGACTTCAAAGAAATGCTTTCCCAAGACGCTTTCAGAGTTGATTCCAGTATATTTTTCGCTTGCCTTATTCCAATAGTTAATTTTTAAGCTTGAATCCACTGCGAAGAAGGGGTCTGTTATGCTGCTGGTGAGCTTTTTGTATTGTTTTTCGCTTTGCCTGAGCGCTTGCTCGGTTTTTTTGCGTCCGGTGATGTCTTTGATTATCATGGCGAAGTAGCCTTTTTCTGGGCTGTAAGCGTTAACGGAGAACCATTTGTCTAAAGTTGGGCAACGTTTTTCAAAGTTTACACTTTTTCCTGTCATGGCGACTTTTCCGCAGGTTTTTATCCAATTAAATGTCTCGTCTTTTTGGTTTGGAAGTAGCTCGGTGGCTTTTCTTCCAATAATTGGCTGGTCATGTATTCCGATGAGCTGTCCGTAGGCTTTGTTTGAATCATGAAAAACGTAGTCAATTGGGTTTCCATAATCATCTAGCTCCACTTTGCAGTATGCAAACCCATCGTTCATATGCAAAAATAAATCATGATAGCGATTCTGATTTGACAGCGACTGCTCACCAGTCGTGGGGCTATCAATAGAGTTAGCACTTGATATTTCATCTCCTTTTTGCGTAAATATACCTGAGTCAATCATGTTTGAAACCATCCTCTCCCAAAGTTAAAGGAATACTCAACAATTAGACTAAACACACGAACTGAAAATTCGCTGTGTAAGTTTAATATCTCTCAGTTAGTTTTTTAGCTTTTCTATTAATAAGTGTAATTGATAAATCAAGTCAATTCATTTTTCAATTTATGTTGCTTCAAAAAACAAAAATTAAAACCACTAAAAACTAAACATACCTAACTGAATACCAAGCCTGCGATGCCATAGCTAATATTAAGCACTGTAACCTAACTCTCAATGAGATGTTTTGGCATGTCAATGGATGCAGAAGATTTCAAAGTGCCGCCTGGCAAAGAGATTATGTTGAAGGCTTACGATTCATGTTGGGTTCCAAAATGGGCTAAGAAACAGGAAGAAAAAGAGGGCAAAAAAGGCGTTAAACAGCAGGCATTAACTGTTCTTGAAGCAAACAGGAGACAACTGGTTGAGATGCAGGACCTCTTTTGGGCAAGCGACACATATTCAATGTTGATTATTCTTCAAGGGATGGATGCAGCAGGTAAAGATGGCACAATAAGACATGTAATGTCAGGAATTAACCCTCAGGGCTGCCAAGTCACAGGCTTCAAAACTCCAACGGAAGAAGAACTAAACCACGATTTCCTATGGCGA
Organism: Candidatus Bathyarchaeota archaeon; assembly: GCA_963846735.1. Classification (GTDB taxonomy): domain Archaea; phylum Thermoproteota; class Bathyarchaeia; order Bathyarchaeales; family Bathycorpusculaceae; genus Bathycorpusculum. The sequence goes on from CAWJXC010000001.1 coordinate 233,172, forward strand.
TACGAAAAAGCTCTTCCAGAGAGGGGGCGCATAGGAATTTTTAACCGTTCATACTACGAGGACGTGTTAATAGTTAAGGTTCGACCAGAGGTCTTGGAAGAGAATAAGCTGCCTCCCCAAGAGGAAGGCAAACTGTTCTGGAATCAACGGTATGAGGACATAAACATGTTTGAACGCCATCTGGTTCGGAACGGTACCATCGTGCTGAAATTCTTCCTCAACGTCTCAAAGAAAAGGCAAAAGCAGCGACTCCTCAAACGCCTCGAAAACCCAGATAAAGAATGGAAATTTTCGCTCACCGACCTTTCAGAACGCTCAAAATGGGCGAATTATATGGAAGCATACCAAGAAATGCTTAACAAAACAAGCACAGAATGGGCACCATGGTATGTTGTACCTGCAGACAAGAAATGGGTTACCCATGCATCAATTTCCGAAATTCTGCTGTCGCAAATTAAGAAGCTGGATTTAAAATATCCTGTTTTGAGCAAAGATCAATGTGAGGCTTTGGAAAAAGCGAAGGTTGAACTGGAAAAAGAATAAGCACCTTAAGAGTGCCCTGATTACGTGCTATGCGTTTCTGTGCAATGATCTGTGCAATGAGCGTCTAGCTCTTTTCCGAACGCTTCATAGAAGGCTTGCTTATTCTGAATTATGCTCCATTCTTCTAAGCTGCAGTCTGAGTCAGAATCAAACGAGAGCAGTATCTGTTCTTTGTTGCTTTTAATGAATTCCGCCTTCTTAACTAGGGAGCAGTGGCTTCGATCGAGCTTTTCTGCGAATCTTAGAAAGGTAGAAAGAACTGCGATGGCATGGTTGGTTTTTTCGTCCAGTCCTGTATTCTTCAATACTTTTTTAGAAGGCAATTTTTTCCTGTGGAAACGTGCAATGTTAGCTATTATTTGAATTTCTTTTTTGTCAAAACCAAGGAGTTCAGCGTTACAGATGATGTAGTGTGAGTGAAGTTGGTGATCGGTAAATGAAAGAAAATCTCCAACGTCATGCAAGGTCGCCGCATATTTCAAGAGTTCTTTCTCTGTCTCGCCGAGGTTGTGAAGTCCAATTTGTTTTGCGCTGTCAAAAAGCATCAACGCTAAATTAGCCACGGTTTCTGAATGTTTCTCATCAAAGTTGCACGACCTGCCTAAATGCAGGATGCTCCTGTTTCTCGTAGGTGTCTTTTGTAACTCTCGAAAGCCCTCAAAATTCGACAGGTACTCAACAAGCAATCCATCGCGCAGTTCTCTGTGACTAATACAAATTTCCTCTATACCGAATTGTTCCATGATTGCCTCGATTATTGCTGCTCCCGCTATTATGATGTCAGCGCGTTCTGGGTTTATGGCAGGTACTTTTTTCCTTTCTGCAAGAGGTAGCCAACAAAGAACCGTTGCCAACTTTTTGAGGTTTTTCCTAGACAACACCAACTCGTCGTTAGCGTTGTTTTTCTTGAACAGTTTGCTTGAAACCTCTGCCAAGTTTATCATTGTCCCCGACGAGCCCCACGCCAATCTGGCGCCATACTCTAAAACTCTCGGTTTAACCGCCTTTATCTTACTGCAAGCGTAGTGCCTTATCTTTTTGTACGTGTCAGTTTTTATGGGTCCCGTCCAGCCTTCACCGATAAACTTTGATGTCAGCCGGATTGCCCCTAACCTGAGACTGTTCACATAGAAGCATTCATGTTGGTTTCCGATTGCAATTTCGGTACTGCCGCCTCCTAAATCAATGAAAATGGCTTTTTGGTCGCCAATATCTATCCCGCTGGACACACCTAACCAAATAAGCCGTGCTTCTTCCTGTCCCGAAATAACATTCACGTTCAGACCTGTTTCGTTATGTAGTTTCTCCAGAAACTCGCATTGGTTTTGGGCTTCCCTAATTGCCGAGGTTCCAACGGCTATTATTTCAGAGGCACCATAGGTTTTGGCGAGACTAGCAAATTTTCCGCAGACGAAGATGGCGCGTTCCATTGCTTGGGGTTTTAGGATATTATCTTCAAACTCATCTTCGCCCAGCCTAACAACCTCTTTTTCTTGGCTGATAATGGTGTATGAAAAGTTAGGGTTTATCCTCACTACTAAAAGACGGACCGCGTTTGTTCCAATGTCCACAAACCCAACTACATGCCCAGCGGTTTTGACAGTCGCTTCCATATCAGCACCACTTTCTTAGCGAAGACCTTTTCAAACAAATCCTTCTTCTTATTAAAAGCCTGCTCTTCGAGCGTGGGTTTCGTTTTGGAAATGCATTCAACAGTAATTCTTTTGGTGCCCACCTTGATTTTTGTAACTTCAACTATTGACTGATGAGTGTAATCTAAGCTATCTGCTATGCGGAGGAGGCTTGCCAGAATCTTTACTTTATGGAGAGTTGCCCGGTCCAATGATGCCAGATTGTAGTGGCTTTGTTTGGGCAGACCCCTGCGGTGATACCTAGCGATACTTGCTATTATCCGTCTTTCCTGCGAGGTAAAGGGCAATTGGGCATCGTTAAGGATGAGTTGGGCTGATTTTTTGTGGTGGCCGCCTCTGGATTTTGACAAGCCTATATCATGCAGAATTGCGGCGCATTCAAGCAAGCATCGTTCACGCGTGCCCAACTTGTGTAGCTTGACTAATTCATCAAACAGCCCTAAAGCAAGTTGAGTAACCTGCGTGTAATGATCAGTATCAGGCCAATATCTTTTTGAAATTCTCTGAGAAACTTGCACCGCTTCTTTGCAGTTTTGAACCATCAAGTCATCTTTGGCTTGATCCTCTTGGACAATAGTATCCAAAGACACGCCGCGAAGTAGCATCTGAGCGAAGCTTTCAGGCAAAGCTTTCTTTCTGAGAGCGTTGGCGGCAGCCTCAACATCGTAATCCAATCGAACCAACTCAACTTTGAAGGGATTAAAACTTAAAATTGCGTAAGCCGCCTTGGGGTTTCCATCGCCCGGTCTTCCTACGCTTCCAGGGTTGATAAAGCTGGCTCCGTTTACCTGTTTCCAAAATTGTTCGTGAGAATGCCCAACAATTATCAAGTCAGCTTTCGCAGCGTCGGCAAGGATTTTCAGCCGCTCAACAGGCGTGTCATGGTAAATGTGCTCTTCAATCGACTCTGGGCTCCCATGTGTTACAAGCAGTTTTTTGCCTGCCACTTCAAGCCTAAGTTCACGAGGCAAAGAATAAAGGTAATATTCACATGACCTGGCTAACTCTTTTCGGGCAAATTTAAAAGCAAAGTTTTTTTCGCCTTTACTCTTGGTTTTGCCCTCGATAACCTCAAGATCATAGTTTCCCAAAATGCTCAGCACATTTTTCTCGCATAACAACTCAATGACTTCGTTTGGGTAAGGACCAAAACCTATCGAGTCGCCTGCATTAAGAAAAACGTCAACTCCTCTTTCTTGAGCATCTTGAATTACTCTTTCTAAGGCAGGCAGATTCGCATGAACATCTGATAAAACAGCGATTTTAACATCGGGATTTGTTAGAGCTCGTTTTGTTTTTTCCTTATCCCTGTCGGTAAATTCAGCATTTATTGTTTTTCTTAGTTGAACAAAAAAGCCCTTAGTTTTGTTTTCATCCCAAAACCGAACAAATTCTTTGTAATGTTCTTTCCTGTTTTCTTTTACATAGCTCAGGAAATTCAAGAGTGCCTGTTCAACTTTTGTTGTATCCGCCTTTTTCTTTCGTTTGGATTTGTTTTTGGCATTTTTTTCTTGCATGAATTTAGGTATATAATCCGTCCAGACATCGCAGTCATGCATTTCGCCCAGAACATCTTGGAAAGCTTTGATTGTTTCTATTTCCATGGCGAGTTTGTTTTTGTATAATGATGCAAAAGACTCCATGGTATAGCGGAGCTTCTTGGCATATATTCTCATTTCATGGTGCTTTAGAATCTCATTTTCCAAGGGAACGTAGGTTTCCATAGCCAAGAAATCGTCTAGCCTAAAGGACATTTGCCAGCGGGCTTTTTCAAGCACCATTTTTGGGTTAAAGGTCTCTTTTGGTTGTTCCGTTATGGTTTGTTCACAGCAATTGCGGATGTCCTCTAAAACATCGGTTGCCTTTAGCTTCTCTAATCCGCCAACAACGGATGGTTGAATACTTTTTCTGCGGTCTTTATGATCCTTAAGCAGTATATCCACACCTGCTTTTTCTGCGGTAGATTCCAGTTTTTTCATATACTGCGCTACAAAGACTATTTGTACATCAAGGTCTCTTGCATCAGCTAGTAGACGAGTGACTTTTTTAATTTCAAAATACCATTTCTTATATTCTTTTCTGGGGAAGCAAGCTTTGAAAAGAGGCATGGTGGCTCTGAGTCTGCGAGAGGTAACACGGGTTTTATGGACATATTCGATGTCATCGTTTTTAATTACCCCATTCATTTGGTCTTCGAAAACTGGAAGAAGTTTTAGGAGCGCTTCAGAGCCAAATTTGCAGTAACTCCTGTCGCTTGGGCATGTTTGAGCCTTAATGGTTGCGTTCATTCCAAATGCCTCTGTTTTCAATCAGCCAAGCTTGAGAATTGATGACTTTTTCGCCTTCTTTAACTGTAACCCTTTCATATGTCCCGTCGGGAAGTAATCGTCTGGCTTTGACATTGTCTCGAAGATGGATTTTAAGAATATCTTCAAGGATGGTTTGTCGCAGGTAGGGGTCGGGCACTGATAAGAGGACTTCGATTCTTTCGTTGAGGTTTCTAAACATCATATCTGAGCTGCCTATGAGCACTTCATCTTCTGTGTCATCACGGAAGTAGTAGATTCGGGCATGTTCAAGAAAACGTCCCACTATGGATATTACTGAAATATTGTCGCTTACTCCTTTAATGCCCGGTCTTAAACAACATAAACCTCGAACATTAAGGTCAATCTTAACTCCAGCCATTGACGCTTTGTATAGGGCTTGAATGATTTCTTTTTCTTCTAGGTTGTTGAGTTTAAAAGCTAAATAGCCCCGTCCTGTTTTCTGGTGAAAGCTTATTTCCCTATCTATTCGCCTAAGAATTTCGCGCCTCAAAGTTTTCGGAGCTACAAGCAAATGCTTGGTTTCTTTTTCTTGAAGCCCCTTTATTATTGCCTCAAATAAGTCTTCAAGTTCCAACCCTACTTCCGGGTTTGCCGTAAGATAGCCTATGTCGCCGTAAATTTTCGCTGTCACCGCATTATAATTACCCGAGCCAATGTGAGAGTACCTGACAACACCGTTTTTTTCTTTCCTAGTTATTAGGCATAGTTTTGCATGTACCTTGAAATTCGGGAAGTTGTAAACGGTGTTTACGCCGCCACTTCGAAGTTTCGTGACCAAAAGGATGTTGTTTTCTTCATCAAATTTGGCTTTTAACTCAACTATGGCGGTGACTTTTTTGCCATTCCGGGCAGCTTCAATCAATGCGTCAACAATCGGTGATTTATGATCCATTCGATACATTGTTATGCAGATTTCCGAAACATCACTATCTATACATGCTTCTCTCAAAAGGTCAATTATTACATCGAAGCCGTCGTAAGGGTGGTAGAGGACGAAGTCCTGTTTAGCGATAGTCTCGAAAATGTTGTTTTCTGAGATCATTAAAGGCGAAATGCATGGGAAAAAGCTTTTGTCTTTGAGGTCCGCGCGATTTATTTTAAGCAGTTGCCAAAGGTCAACAAGCCCCAGCGGTCCCTCAAACTCGTAAGTTAAATAATCTGGCAAGTCTAATTTTTTGGCTATATTTTGTCTTATTTGCTTTGGCATTTTCTTGTCAAATTCAAGTCTAGTCGGAAACCCGACTTTCCGGCTCGAAAGTCCCCTTTGAACTGATCTGATGAAGTCTGCTGATTCATCCATCAGGATTTCTATTTCTCCATTACGCGTCAACCTAAAGGGATAGGCTGTCAGGTTTTTTTCCGTTGGAAAAATTATTTCTAAATTATTTGCAATTAAATCTTCTAGAAATACAAATTGGTGTTCTTTGCTTTCTTTATTTGCTTCAGCAACTGGACCTTTTTTTGGGATGCTTATCAGTCGCTCAAATTTTTCTGTGGGAACATCAAGCAAGATGGAAAAATTTGGGTGATTTTGAAAACCTGAGATGTAGAGGGTAATGTGCAGGTTCTCAATTGTTACACTTTCAAAACCGACTTTAGGAACTCTAATCGATGGAGCAATGACTGTCTTTAGGAACTCTCGCAAGTTTTCCTTATTTTTTTCTGATAAATCATTAAAGTTTCTAACATAGATTTCTTCTTTTGCTAAAGCAGGAATAAGCTCGTTTCTTAAGCACTTTGAGTGATTTTCAATTAAGGGGATTATTTCCTTGCGAGTGGCTTCGATTTGCTCGATGAAGCTCATTCCATCCATAGATTTTTCGTCTGACCCTGATTTGACCTTTTTTATTAGCCGAGCGACACGTGTCATAAAGAACTCGTCAAGGTTGCTTCCGCAGATGGCAATGAATTTAACCCTCTCCAGCAAGGGATGCCATAGGTCACGTGCTTCTTCAAGGACGCGTGCGTTGAACCTTATCCAGCTAAGTTCCCTATTAAGAAAATAGCTTGGGTTATCTAGTAGTTTTTTCTGTGTTTGGGCATTGTTTGTATCAGAATCAAGATTATTTGAAGCTAACAAAAGTCTCTACCTTTCGTTTTCCTTTCATTTTCATTGTGGCTTGGCTATTTCAGGATAGAAATAGTAACGCTTGCATATTATAAAGGAAGCATTCTAAAAAATTTTTTGGCATAATAGTAATATGTGGGGTCAGCGTTCGCGCTTCCTTGGTGAATCAGAGTTTTCGGCACATTTTGGTCGGCGAGTTGCAAATGTTTCGTATTTGAAAAGTGGAACTTTTTTGTTCATTTGACCTACACCTGCCTTCCATTGAAAGGAGGTTATCATTAAGGGCTCCGAAAATAAAATATATAGCTGCCAATAGTGTATATAGGAAGGGTTAAATCCCGCACTCTATTACTAAAAGAATATGAATTCTCTGACTCTTAAAGAAAACGGCTTTGCCGAATTCGTTCCCTTAAAAGCACTTTCCTTTACAACTCTGCCCCAAGAAAAAAGCAGCGTTTTGATTTTAGCAGACAGTTCGCTCACTGGAAAACCAGCATCTGACATCTTGTACATTGGCAAATCAAAGAAGCCATCAAAAAGAGTCTTTGGCGGATATCTAGCTGGATATGGCGGCAAAACAACCCGAAAAATTAACTCAATGCTGCTTAATGACGGATATCTTGAAAAAGTCGCTATTAGCTGGATGATAAGCGACGATCCGAAGGTAGCACAGCAACAGCTTCTGGAAACCTTCAAGAAAGAACATGGCGAATACCCGTCCTGGAATGCGACAAAGAAGGCTTCTCAAAAACCTCAACCAGCCCCTAAAACTGTTAAGGCACCTCCTGCTCCACGTAAACCAGCCAAGTCTGCACCTTAAACATAATTTTTAACTTCGCCTTTATCTTTTTTGGGAATAGTGGCTGATCAACTGGTCGGTAGACCATGGCAAGCAATCTTTTGCTTTAAAACCCAAAAGCTCAGCATACTTATAGATCAAATCAATACTTTTTGCCTCTATTTCCAAAAACTCCGGGATGTACCCGTAGTCATCCGCGTAGCAGTCAAAGTCAAAGCGTGCGCCATCAAGAATATAGCTTACCCTATGTTTCTGCGTGCTATCAATTTCCTTAAAATCCAAGTTTTCCAAGATTGTTTTCATCGTTTCCAGGCTTGATAATTCCACCGTATATTCTTCTGCAGTTTTGGCTGTTTGGGTCACGTGGACTTTTTTGTATGTTAACTCGGTCTTATCTTGCTCCTTCCTCAAGCGCAAAACATCTTTCTTTTTAACTATCGCCCCATCTTTAGAGTCTAAAAACAACGTCTCGATGTCGCCATCGAAAACTTTTTGGGCACCCAAACTTGTGAGGGTTTTCTCAAGTGTTGTCCTGTTTACTTCTAGAATCTTTACTTCTATTTCTTCCATAAAATAAGAAAGGGCTTTTTAGTTAAAAAGCTTCACTATCATTTCCTTAAAATCTAAAATAAAGGAGACTTAGAATTTGTTTTACGCAAATTGTGCGGATTCGACGATGACATGGCTTGTTTTCTTAATTACCTCATGGTCGAGTCCACAGAAGGGGCAGAAAACTATTTCATGGTTTGAAAAGTTTTCAGGAGAAACATCGAATTTCTTTTCGCAACTAGCACATTTAACCTTCAACTTTTTTCACCTCAACAACGGATTTTCAGTTTTGCTTCCAGACTCTTCCAACGCAAAGTTTTCAAGCAAAATCGTTTGCCCCTTTCGGACGGTTATAAAGTTGATTCCGCAGATAGGGCAAGAAACCAATTGGTGTTCACCCACATGGTCAAACTCAAAACTTCCTTTGCAATCAGGGCAAGTGAACATTATGGTCTGCTCAACATATTCCATTTCTTCACGCTCTCCCATCAATATCTTTGGCTCTGACCCAATTAAGAAATGCCTTAGTATTCTTTAGTAACTATATAGAAAATGATCGATTTTCGATAATTTAGTCCTTTTTTGTTAGGACGGGCTTTATCTATTTATAGATTGGATGTCTTTTCCGCTGCCAACAAACCGTTAATTTAGAGTTCTCAAGCTATTAAGTAAGCAGGCAAGCGTCTACATAGTTTAGGCAAAAACTATTGCCTCAACATTTTCTATGTTGAAATAAATCATATACTACCTTTCAATAACTTGCTACTATCCTTGGGGAAAAATCATTGAACAAGAAAACAGTATCAACCATACTCCTAATTATTCTGTTAACGAGCATGCTGACCTCAGCATTAATTGGAACAATAAAAGTCGCTAACGCAGATAACCAGAGCAGCGACACAAACTCTTGGCCCATGTTCCGAGGCGACCTTGGCCACTCAGGTTATTCTGCTTCGACATCCCCCTCAACAAACAAAACCTTGTGGACACAGCAGACAGGCGGCGCAGTGTTTTCTTCCCCCAGTGTATCCGAAGGTGTCGTTTATGTTAGCTCGGGTGATGGTAATTTGTATGCTTTAGACGCTACTTATGGTAGCCAGCTTTGGAGGTCCCAAATAGGCTGCTTCAATACTTTATCTTCTCCAGCAATTGCTAACGGGGTTCTTTACGTTGGTTCAGATGGCGGTAATATTTTTGCACTAAATCAAACCACGGGTGTTGAAATATGGACTTACTCGATAACAGGTCAAAGGGTAGATTATTCATCGCCAACAGTTTCAGATGGCATCATATACATCGGTTCCTATTCTTACACATACAATGATAATTACACAACCATAAATTATGACGGTTATCTTAACGCTTTGAACGCTTCAGACGGTAGACTTGTTTGGCAAGATCATATTGGGGCTGTTGTGTCCTCTCAAGCTGTTGTCAATGGAGTAGTTTATGCGGGGTCTATGTCCGGTAATGCTTCCCGAGGCTCCGTTTTTGCCTTGAACGCTGCAAATGGTGCACAGATTTGGAGTGTTCAGACAGAAGCCGTGGTTTCATCTCCAGCTGTTGTGAATAATGTTGTTTACATAGCGTCAATTAATGGTACTGTCTATGCTTTGAATTCTTTAACAGGAAACAAAGTCTGGAATTACCAAACAAACGAGCAAATAATGGGGTCTCCTGCCATCTCTTCAGGCGTAGTCTACATTGACGGATTATCCAACAATGACCATGCACTTTTTGCCTTGGATGCTTATACCGGTAATCAATTGTGGACCAGCCCTGTAGGCGCAGCGTTTTCATCTCCTACTGTTGCTGACGGCGTTGTCTTTGTAGGTTCGACCGATGGTGCCGTTTATGCTGTAAATGATTCTACAGGAAGCACTGTCTGGTCCTATCATTCAAGCAGTCATGCTTACGTCTATTCGTCGCCATGTGTAGTCGAAGGCGTCGTTTACATAGGCTCGGCTGATGGCAATGTTTATGCCATAAGTGACCAGGGTAGGTATCCGACAAGTACTTCAGTTGTGTGCTTGCCAAACCCCAGCAACGTCGGTTCCTCTGTTGCATGTACCGCTACTGTTTCCGGCTCTAATCTTACAGGCAATGTTACTTGGAGTTCAAGCAGCAATACAGGGACTTTTAGCTCGACGCAAACATATCTATCCTCCGGGAATTCAACAGTAATCTATACCGATCAAAACATGAATGAAGTAACGATCACGGCAAGCTACAATGGAGACCCAAACAATTTGCCAAGCAGCTCAAGTACCAATTTAGCGTTAACTCCTAATGGCAATTTTACCTTTCTAATTTCCCCAACATCAAACACAACGATCACTCCTTACTCGAATGTCTCGTTTAACGCTACTGTTATCGATTCAAATGGCACCTCTTGGGATGTTACTAACCAAACAAATTGGAGCATAAGTCCGAATGATTCTGGCTATATGTACAACAACGTATTCCTCGCTTATTATCCAGGCAACTTCATGGTAACAGGAACCTATCTAGATTCAAACAGCTCAACTTCCTTAACCGTTGTCAGCTCTACATATCCTCCCCCAGTTCAGTACGGTGATCCAACATCAATATCGATAACTTCAGATAACTCCGTAATGCTTGGCAATCAAACCACAGCCTTTTGGGTATTTGCTCATGATTCATTTGGCAATTCTTGGTTTGTTTCTTCAGACGTAAATTGGACAATAAGCGCTGATGCTGGCGGCTCTTGGTCAGGAAACGTTTACACCTCCGCCAATATTGGTGACTGGACGGTGACAGCAACTTACTCGGGTTTTCAGGCAACCGTTCCACTTCAAGTGGTTAACCCAATTGGGCTTTCAATAGAACCTATTTCTTATAGTATGCTTCCTGGTGGTAGCGAAACTTTCAAGGCATTTGGGCGTGATCCCTCAGGTAGGGATTGGGACGTTACTTCAGAAGTAAATTGGAGTATAAGTGGTGATGCTGGGGGTTTTTGGTCAGGAAACGTTTACACCTCCGCCAATGTTGGTAACTGGACAGTGACAGGGACTTACTTGGGTTTTGTGACCACGGCGAAGTTATCAGTGCTCGATCCTATCTTACTACCAAAAATTTCTTTTAATACGCCATCGGTGGCTTTGGCTCAGCTTAACCAAACATTCACCTTAAATCTTCTGATCTCAAATGTCCAGTCACTTTGGGGATGGGCTGTAAATGTAAGCTGGGATTCAGCATATCTAAAGTTAATCAGCGTACACGAGGGCGATTTTCTTACAAGTCAGGTTCAGTCCACATTTTTTTCCTTTGCGAGAGGCAGCTATAGGAACTCTACTTATCAGTTTGTTGAGCTATTTGATGCTGTTTCGTCATCCACTGATGGGATAGTCCAAGATTCGGCAAGCGGGAGTGGTGTTCTTGCAACTATAACGTTCCAAATTGTAAACCAAACTCAATCAACCCCTGTAACTCTTTCTATAGAGAACCTTTTGGGACCCGTCAAAAACGCTGTACGCGGTGATGAGACATCTGGAACCAACCCCTCAATTCCCATATCTAATAGCACTTTTACCACTACTGTTTCTGTGATAACACCTCAATGGACAGCTGTTGACTTTTACCATGTGAACAAAGTTGATGCTAATGATTTCTTCTATTTTGTTGACGCATACATTCACTTTAACCAGTTGAACAGCACTTTGGATCCTGCTTGCGATTTGAACCATGACAGCAAGATTGACACAAACGACTTTTTCCTCTTCTTAGGCGACTACGTTGCATATGGGCAATCGCTTTCCACAAATGGCGGCTAATTTTTTTCTGTGCCAGTGATTTTTCTTTTATTTGAGCCATAGAAGCGTATTGTGTCTAAATAGAGTGTTAACTAACTATTTGTTTAAACGTTTTCTATATCGATAGATTTCATATATCTTTTCTTACTCTCTGATACTCAGGAAAGGAGTAAAAGTGAATAGAAAAGTGGCTTCCAGCATAATATTAACTATTTTTGTAGTTGCAATGTTTTTAGTGTCTCCGGCAGCTTTCCTTGTTAAAGCTGACGGCCAATCTGTCAGTGCTGTATCTAATATAGCAGTTGGCAACGTTACAACGGCACAGAGCTTCGTTGAGGAAGGTTTCCAGACAAACGTAACTGCGACCGTTCAAAACACAGGCGCTGCAACAAACACATTTAACCTTACATTTTACGCCAACGACATAGCCCTCAACACCCAAGAAATAACCTTACCTGGACAGAGCTCCACAAACGCTTCTTTCCTATGGGACACCACAGGTTTTGCGTTGGGCAACTGGTCCTTAAGCGCTAGCGCCTGGGCTGTTTCAGATCAAACTCCAAGCATTTACAATAACTCCACGAGTTCAAATAGCACGGTATTGGTGACTTGTCTTGGAGATTTAACTGGACACTCACAAGTAGATTCCAACGACTTTTTTGCCTTCATCAACGCCTACGTCAATTACAACAGCCTGCACGAATACAATCCAGCCGCGGACTTTGACCACGACGACGTCATAAACGCAAATGACTTCTTCAGCTTCGTCGATGCATACATATCATACTGGACTGGTCCAACACCCTTCATAAACAAAGGCCTAACATTAACCATGACAATTCCAAAAACAACTTACCCCCTGAGTGAACCAGTAAACTTCACCTTAAGCATAAACAACGTCAGCAACAGAACAATATCCTTCGCCAACAGGTATGGCCTGTTTGACTTCATAGTCTACAACGACACAGCCATACTATACCGCAATTCACTCAACATGTTGATGTCTCCTCAATGGATCCAAGTTATGTCTTTGCCTCCAGGCGGAAGCTACTCGCAAAACATGCAGTGGGAACAAGATTGCAACATAAACATAAAGTTCTCTTCAGGTGGTTTGAGTCCGGTTTTCCTGGCTCAACCAGGAACATACTACATTGTGGGGCAAGCACTTGGAATGCAAACTCTTCCCCAAAAAATTACAATAACTTAGAAATAACGATGATCGATTTTTAGAAATTGATTTGTTAGCTTTCTTCTGCAATTTATCGCAAGCCTAAAAAGTTTTAAAATAAAAAAGAAGGGAGAAATCTTTCTTGTTTAAGTTGGTTGAACTTTAGAAAAGATGGGGTAATTTATGCTAGCTTTGTTCATCCTTTTTCTTTTGTTCTTGACTTACATTTTTTTGCGTGCTGGGCGGCTCTTGCTTGTCGTTTAGGTTAGGTGTTATTTTTGCTATTTCTTGTCTTATTGAGTCAAAGTAGTTTTTGACTGCTCTTTCTTGTTCCTCAAGTGTTTTGTTGAGACCTGTTATCTCTTTGGTTAGCTGTTCTTTTTCAATTTTGAGTTCGGCTTCCAAAGCTTGGACTCTTTCGTTTATACTTGAGATTTTGGTTAGGTAGTTGACAATTGATTGTTTTTGTTCTTGGGCTGAAATTGATTGAGGTGAAGATATCTGCAGAGTTTCATATATGCTAGGTAGCTGCGTAGCCATTGTGGCGTTTATTATTTTTTCTGGAGCTATTTTGGCTGTTGGTGCTGCTGGTTGAACTGGGGCGCATATGGTTTGGCTGGGTGTCGGTGAAGGTATATTGGGCATTTGTGAGCCAATCTTTGGCATTGGTTTACGTTTGAGGAACATAAAGAGTATTGTGAATGTAAAGAATCCTGTTGCAACAAGGACCCAAGAGAAGAGGCTTATCGAGTTTTCAATTAGAGGAGGCGAGGTTGGAGTAGGAGTTACTGTTGGTGCGGTGTTAGTGGCTATTGTGAAGTAGGCGGTTTTGTTTTGAGCTGCTGGAATGTCCACATTTTGGTAGTTACCGGAGAATATGGCTGCCGTAATTGTTGCTTCACCTACGCTTGCATCACTGGGTATTTGGAGGTTGCCTTGAACTTGTGTTGGGTTTGCGGTGGATGCGTCTATTTGGCTGTTTTGAATTTGTGTTTGGTTGATTATTTTGCCGGTTAAATCCTGCATGCTGATGGTGATGTTTGCGGGTTGACTTGGTCCTTGGTTGTTGATTGCTAGTTGAACTGCGAGCGTGTTTCCTGGGTAAAAGATGGATTGGTTTTGCCCTTGCGAGTTTTGAATGCCGATTGACGCTATTTCTAGATTCCATTGTGTGGTAAATGTTAAATCCTTTTGAAGGCTGTTTTGTACGGTGCCGTTGGTTGTTTGTATAGTCGCCGAGGCTTGCCAAGTTCCAATCAATGAATTTTGGTCTTGGCCTTGTACTGGAAGTTGGAATGAGCATTCCGCATCGCCGTTAGCGTCTGTTGCTGCTATCCTTGTAATGTTTATTGCGTTGGGAGAATTCGATGGGCTAAGAACTTTGAAAGTTACTAAAATGTTTGGTTGGGTCGCGTTTCCATAGGTCACTTGGGCTGATAGTTGAATTTGATCAAACGGAGTAAAGGTGCTGCTTGTTGTATTTTGCGCGTTTTGAATTTGGAAACTTAGTGCCCATTGGTTGTTTGATGTGGTGGTTTGGGCGGCTTGGATTACTTGGATTGTTGGAATTATGGCTAGGGAAACTAGTAGGATTAGCATAGTGTTAACTAGTTGTTTGTTGGTCCTTCTGGTTTTTTGATGTGTCATAGTTTTTCCCTTTTTTTATTTTCCAGTGATCTTTTTAGTTAAGCGATTTCTCACAAACAACGCTGTGAAGCAGACTGCAAGGTACACAACTATAAGAATAAAAGCTGATGCAAAAGCCATACTATACACGTTGAATACGTATCCTGGTACAGCTTTTGTTACACCTGAAAAGTCGTATGGGATTCGGTAGATTAGGACTGGCAGTGCTGGGAATTGTTGGTTTTGTGCGAAGAGGCTACCTAACGGTGGCAAAGCAGATGGACCGGTGGGCGTGCCTCCTGAAGCGAGGTATATCACTGCTGATTCTCCGAGTGCTGCCCCACCTCCTAAGAGTATTCCTGTAATGATTCCGGGGGATGCTGCATAGAGCACAACCTTTCTCACAGTGTCCCATTTTGTTGCTCCAAGAGCAAAAGAAGCCTCTCTATAAGAAGCTGGAACAGACCTCATGGCTTCTTCTGCTACACGGATATTCCATGGGAGAATCATAAGCGCCAATCCTAAAACGCCAGCTGTAAATGTAAATCCCATGCTAAACCCTCCCTGTACGAAGAGGCCGTACGCTATTAATCCAATAACTATAGAGGGGATTCCTGCTAGCGTTTCAATGAAAAAACGTATGACTTCGGTTATTATGTTTTGTTTTGCATACTCCGAAAGAAAGATCGCCGCACCCAAGCCTATTGGGATTGCGATGATTTCACAGAAGAAAGCTAGGAGTAATGATCCAATTACATAGCCCATTATTCCTATTCCTCCTATTGAACCTGGTTGTGCTGTGTTTGCTAATGTGCCAGCTGTAACCATGTTCCATTTTAGGTTAGTGATAAAATCCCAGTTAAGATAGAATGATCCTCGAATACCTGAGTACACAAACAAAAACACAATTACACTTATACAGACTGCTATACAAATTATCATTCCAATCTTTGCCAGATTTTCTATTATTAAAGGATGATCTTTATGTTTAGTTTCTGAGGTTCTTCTATTTCGGATTTCCATAATTGTTGCTATAGCGCAAATCACTCCGATTGAGAGTGCCAATTCTAAGCTTACGTAATTTAGCGCGGCTAAAGAAATCGTTGCCACACATGCTGCAAGCGATAATTTCCACCCCATTGAATGAGATTCCAACAACACGTACCCTATAGAGAATAAGGCAAAACTTGGCAGCATCATAAGCAATCCGATTACCGTATCTGCAATCAACAAATCAGAAGTCTGAACTGTAAAGCCATCAACAGCATAAGCATTGACAAGAAAACTTAAGCTTGGCAGCAATGCAATTAAGGCTGTCGCAAAAAGGAGCCCGCCAGTCAGCAAGTTTTCTTTTTCCTTTTCCTTGAGATTTTGAATAGTTCTGATCAGTCTTGATGGTATATTCTTGATTTTATTTAGCATCAAATTTGTTCAGTTTCCTCCTGATCAGTCTTATAGAAAGATTAGTGATAATTGTTAACACGAAAAGTATGACTCCTGCCCCGAAAAGAACCTGAAAAGCTCCCGTTCCCCATTCTGCATCTCCTCCTGTTGCGCCGCGAACTATCATGGCGGTTAGTACGCTGGTATTGGCTAAAGGGTTGGTAGTGACTGGTGGAGGTGTCAAGTTACCGATGACCACGAGTACTGCCATGGTTTCTCCCATGGCGTTGAGTAGTGCCAATAAAATTGAGGCGGAAATGCCTGAAATAGCGCTTGGTACTAAAACTTTAGTTGCTGTTTGCCACCTTGTGGCGCCTAACCCTAAGGATGCCTCTTTTAGCTCGTTAGGAACCGCTCTTATGGAATCCTCCGAGACACTGACTATTAACGGCAAAGACATTATTCCAAGGACAATCCATCCTGCTAGGATGCATTGAACCCCGAGTTGATTGTTGCTGGCTGCGAATGCGGCAGCTGTATTTGTGTATCTGCCTAAAATGGCTACACAAAAGAGAACAAAGACCAAGAGGCCGATTACAATTGATGGAAATCCGTTCAATACTTCTATGGCTGGTTTGACTATGTTTCTTAGTTTAACGTCTGCAAATTCAGCCAGATATATTGCACATGGGACGCCCAGAACCACGCCTAATAGTGTCCCACCTGACGCGACGTACAGTGTATTTACCATGTAAGGTCCTATTATGGTGCTTCCTTGTCCGGTCCAGAACCCGTGAAACAGCCAGTTGGTCACCCATGGTCCAGATCCCCATATCATGTATCCAACCATGAAAAACACAATTATTATTGAGGCAGCTGCGCAGAGAAACAGAATTACTTTGATAAAGTTTTCTTTAAGCAGTTTAGTATTCATTTATTTCCCCTGTTTCTCCCTCTGAACTCTATGAAAAGGCGAAAAGCCCCCTTCCGAACCGTATAAAAAGGCGGAAGCCGCGAAGATAATGCTTTTCTATTTATTATCAATAGTAATAATTAGAATCGCTTGCTCGGCAAGTTATTACTCAAGAAATTATTGGTTAACTATTGCTTCTATTGGTGGAACTATAGACTAAATTTTCTAGCATAAACTACATCGATAAGCTAGTTATTGGTTGACCGTGGATTAACGTTTGAACGACTAATCGTTCATACATAATGAAAGGAGAAATATAAATTGAATAAAAACCAAAAAATATTAGTTTCAATGATAATACTAGCAATGATGGCTTCTTCTGTAGCACTTTTTCCCGCTAATGCTTTGATCGCTAGCAACTCTTTGTCTATCGCTGGTTCAAGTACAGTTTATCCAATTGCTGTTCAAGCAGC
This sequence comes from Candidatus Bathyarchaeota archaeon, assembly GCA_963846735.1. Lineage (GTDB taxonomy): Archaea > Thermoproteota > Bathyarchaeia > Bathyarchaeales > Bathycorpusculaceae > Bathycorpusculum. Next base: position 250,449 of record CAWJXC010000001.1, read on the forward strand.
TCAAACATTTCCAGGATACTGGAATGGTTTAGTTGCGGCAAACCCAAGCTGGGGCGCTTCACAATTAACAGCATCTACACCAATTAACATCGCAGGCTTAGGAAGTGGAACTGCTTTCAAAACAGTTATACCCGCATCTGGCAACCCAACTGCTGACATAGGCGAAATGTCAAGACCCCCATCCGGCGCTGAATGGATACAAAACCTTGCTACTCCAGGAGTTAACAGTGCATCAACCGCTCACATCTGGGCAGTCGGTGTCGACAGCCTCGCAATAGTCTACAGCCCCGACATGACATGGGCACCAACTCAATTAACCAACTTGCAAGCAGCAAAACTATTCATGTCCACTGACGCAGCAGGCAACAGCCCACAGTACACAACATGGGGACAATTCATGCTTGACTACTACGGCAGCACAAGCAACATGACATCTACTCAGATTGCTCACATGAATGACCCAATTAAACGCGCAGTAAGAGACCCAACCTCTGGAACTTATGACTGCTTTAACAACTTCTTTGGCAAAACACAGCAGGGCATCACTGGTAGCAACGGAGCAGAAATAGTTGACGGAACAGGCGCAATCACCGGCTCACAATTTATGGCACCATACATCTACTGCCAAGCTAACCAAGACATCTACAACGCACTTCAAGTTAACTCCGGCACAGTCGGCTTCATCTCATTAGGATACTTGCTCAAACTAGGCAACATGATCGGCATAAGCATTTACAATCCAAGCCCACCATCAGGCCATGCAGCAGCCTACTATGATCCAACACAAGCTAACGTAATCTCAGGCACATACACAGCATACAGATGGCTCTGGGAAATGACACCAAACACCATTCCAAGCACAGGCCCTAACCTAGTAGAAGGCGTTTGGATTGCTTACATGAAACTTGACGCAAACGTACAAGGCAGCAACCCTAACTTCGTTGCAGCAAACGACTACATGGTTATTCCACGCGCAGCTATGGCAGGAGGACACGTTCTTGACTCAAACCTTGCACCATACACACCAGCAGCAGGCCAAACCCAAGTTGTCCCAAGACTAGTTGTTGACTCAAACGACTTCTTCTACTTCATGGACGCATACATCGCATACTACAGCAGCCACATCTACAACCCATACGCAGACATCAACGCACAAGGCAAAATCGACGGTAACAGCTTCCTTGGCTTCATGAGCGCATACGTGTATTACTACACAACATACGCACCAACCCACCAGTAAACCAAAAAACAATTTTCCTTTTTTTTTAAAAAAAAATGAATAACAGTAACAGGAAAGGAGAAAAAAAACAATGAAACTCAACCTAAAAAACAAAAAGGCTCTAATAGCATTCGCGTTAGTTTTTTTCATGATAGCGCCAATGCTATTTGGATTAAGCACAGTTAGAGCCGCAGGCGCTACCACAGGCACTTTTAGTGCAGTGGTATCGGGTACTGGAGGTACCACTATGATAAATAGTGTTAATTTACCTTCAAGTCCTAATCCGATCGGCACAACTGTAAAGTTTGACATCTACATCAGTAACGCAGCAAACATTTGGGGCTGGTCTATACCCACTATAACTTGGAACCCAGCAGTTATTCAGTTGGCATCAGTTAAAGAAGGTCCATTCCTAGCAGACAACACAGGCAGCGACGTAACAGGCTTCACAGGCAACCAAAAACCATTATTTGACAATGTAAACGGATTACTCCAAGGCGGTATGGCTGAAGCCATTCAAGCAGCGGACGTTTCAACTGACTCAGCAGGTGTAGTCGCCACAATGACGTTCACCGTGGTAGGCTACGGCAACAGCGCAGTAACCATCAACGGAGGCAACCTCAGAGCATCAAGCAGCGACAACACAGGTGTTAGCGCAGCATGTAACAGCGCATCAGTCGCAGTCATCCAACCAGCAACAACCATCAGCCTATACCAAAACGGAACCCAAAACGCAAACATCCAATACCCATCACTGAGCAACCCAATCGGCGGAACATTCAAAGTTGACATGTACATCAACGGCGCAACTAATGTTTGGGGATGGAGCGCAGGCGTCACATGGAACCCATCAGTACTCAGCTGCACAAGCGTAACTGAAGGCTCATATCTAAGTCAAAGCGGCGCAACACTCTTCGCACCAGGCTTCATTGACAACTACCTTGGAAAAGTTGATGCAGGAATCGCAGACGCATACCTTTCATACATGAACGCAAGTGCCTCATCAGGTGTTTTATGTACATTGACCTTCCAAATACTGAGCTATGGCAACAGCAACCTCAACATCACAGCAGGTGCACCATCAACTCTGTTGAACCAGAACGTTCCACACCAAGCAATAACACCAGTTACCTTAAACAGTGCAACATACTCTTGGACCCCAGCAACCGCAATCAACCCACAAGCAGTCATAACTACTTCTGGCAGTCCATTCGGCGCAGGCAGCAACCAGACATTGACAAACTACGCTTTAACCGTTGACGGTTCACAATCAGTTGCAGGCACAAACATGGTACCACCATACCAGAACTGCCCAATCACCGCATACAGCTGGAGCATAACTCTAGTAGACGGAACAACAGTGACTGCAAACACACCAACAGTAGCTCTATCAGCAGCACAAGTAGGCATGAACCCAGGAACAATAGTTGCAACCTTAACCGTTACCGCACCATCACCAACAATGACACCAGCACCAACATACAGCGGCATGGGAACAACAACATTCAGCATAGCAGTACTCCCACCACTACCAGCAGGCTGGAACAACTTTACCAACGGACAATTAGACATTTGGACACAGAACGGCGGTCAAGGAATTAACGCAAACGCAACTGCATACGGTCCACAACAATTAGTTAACCTAACAGGCTTCGTAACCTACAACGGTGCACCAGTCGTCGGTAAACAAGTAACATTCAACGTATATGTCAACGGTGTCTACATTGACTATCGCACAGCACTAACCAATGCAACTGGATATGCAACAGTATCTTACAGATTCCCATGGCAAGACAGCAACCCAACACAATACTTCGGCGTAGTGACAATTACCGGAGCAGTCGACGTATCACAGGTTACTCTAAATGATACATGCAACTTCTACTACGGCTACATACTAAACCTACAACAAATACAAATAACCAACGGAATCTATGACAGCAACGGCGTCGGCCCAGTGTTCTTCCGAAACTATGCAGGCCTTAACGTTGTAACAATCACAGCAACTGTCAACAGCACTAACTGGATGTCACAACCATTCTACCTAACAGCATCAGTCTATGACAACAACTCAGTACCAGTAGCAACCAGCATCCTCGCAGAAACTGCAGCACCAGCAATAACAGGATCAACCGGCAGCAACACAAACACATACACAATCAGCTTGAACATCCCAACATACGCATTCGTCGGCCCAGCAACAGTCTACGTCAACATCTTCAACGGAAACCCAGCTCAGAACGGACTAGGCTTCTCACCAGAACAAGCAGCATCGCTATACATATACAGCGGAAAGTAGGTAATAGCTATGAAAACAAAAATAATCTCCATTTCTTTTCTTTTTCTATTAGTACTCTCAAGCATGGCTTTAGTACATGCTCAAACAGCAACAAATCTCTCAGTAACTTCAGATAAAACTGTTTATAATCTATATGATCACATCACCATCAGTGGAACGCTTGTATCTAACGGTTTTTCACCAGACGACGGTTTAGTTGGAATACAGATACCCTACCCGACTGGAGGAGCATCCATGATCTTAAGAACAATCCAAACAGGGACAACACAAGGATTTAATCAGCCAGAACAAATTTCGTCTGCTTACTCTTCAGACGCATCAGGCACCATCCATGTGGGAACTTTCCTGAATGGCGCCAACGGCTACTTTACCGCAGTAGTTACCAACAACGGTAATCAATTACGCAGCACCTTAGTTGCAATCAGTATTTACGATGGCAACGGAGTGCCTTTAGGGTTAGCGACAGCATCGATTTCACTGGGAGCGCAAGCATCTCAACCTGAAACGTTAAGCATTCCAATACCCACGAGCGCTCACACTGGAACAGCATACGGCTATGCAGATGTATACACAGATTGGCCACAAAACGGAGGAGTTCCACTTGCTCAAGAACAAGCCTTCCAATTCACCATTTCAGGTGGCGCACCAGCTTTTGGGTCAGCGCCCACCAGCAGTGGTAACGCCGGAGCCTACAGCATGACTTTCACGCTTCCGAAAAATACTCAACTGGGCAACTACCCGGTTTATGCCTCAGCAATATATTCTGGTCTTCTAGGCACAGCTTCGACAACATTCAATGTTCCAGGATGGTTCGGTGACTTTAATGGCGACGGCAAAGTAGACTCAAGCGACTTCTTCATATTCCTGAACGCTTACATCTCATACTATCAAGGGCAAAGCTATAATACGGCATGTGACCTCAACCATGATGGCAAAGTAGATGCCAATGACTTCTTCCTATTCCTCAACGACTACATACAATACTGGAGCGCCTAAGCATACTTGAAGAAAATAATAATGTGCACTGCACTTCTTTTCGCAGTCGTAATTTCAACGTTGTTGCCCCTGAGCACGGTTCACGCTCAGCAACAACCCACAGTTTCTTTAGACCCATCAACAATTACTGCGACCCAATTAAACCAAGTTTTTACATTGAACATTTCAGTAGCTAACATCCAAAACCTTTGGGGATGGAGCGTCAATGTCACTTGGGATAGTAGATTTGTAAGTTTACAGGGCAAAAAAGAAGGAAACTTTTTATCCGGCCAAATGTTAACTGCGTTCCTCCCCACAGGCGTTTTTAACTTTACTGATCCATATCGTAATTCGAATACTTATCAGGGTATTCAATTGTCTTGTTCTGGTATGTCATCCACTGATGGAGTAATGCAGGACTCGGTAAGTGGAAGCGGTGTTCTTGCAACTTTGACATTCCAAGTAGTAAGCCAGACTCAATCAACACCTATAACTCTCACCGTCGAGAACCTTTTAGGACCTGTTAAAGTCCCAACAGAAGGTCACGATACTACAGGAACCAACCCATCAATAACTCTAGTTTCCATCTCATCCACAACCTCAGTCTCACTTATAATTCCTGGGCCTCCAACAGCTAACGCAGGAACAGACCTAACAGTGCCAGCAGGTACTCAAGCAGTCTTTAATGCGTCTCAATCGGTCTCAAGCGGAAACAACACAGCGTATGCTTGGACGTTTGTTGATGGCATTCCACAAAACCTCACAGGCATGATAACAAATTACACCTTTAACAATCCAGGAAATTACACTGTTACATTAACTGTGACAGATTCGCTTGGAAGCAGTAATTGCACGAAATTAGTGCACGTAATTGGCAGCCTAGCGGCACCAACCCCCACAGTTACCCCCACGCCTGACCAGAACTCAACTCCAACCCCAAACACTTCCACCACCACTGACCCTACCTCCACGTCAACTCAAAACGGTGGAACACAAACTAACGGATCCTTCAATTTGCCCCCAACAATACTAGGAATTCTTGTTGTAATCACAATATTTGTCTTTGCTGGATCATTTTTCTGGCTCAGAAAACGTACGTAGAAAACAGAACGCTTCCCTTTTTTCTTTTTCCGCATAAAATCAAAATCTTTGCTTTCCCAATATCATGCATTGTCAATCAAGACTCAATGTGCCGCTTATGCTCTAATAATGGATCGGCAAAAAAGTCAATCTCCCTCAGTATTTCGTCCTCGAGTGTAACCTATCGAGAACATCGTTCTTCGTTTAAAGACTTTAATCTCTAAGATAACAGACCCGATCGTTAGTCATTGTTAGTTATAGCTCAATAGTAATTCAAAAGTGCATATATTGGATTAAAATCTATTTGGAAATCAGCCCAACTATACATATACATCGGACAATAGCATCTCAATATCAATTCTGTCCACATTTAAACAATTAATCGTTTCAACATTAGCCATCCTGTCAGAAAAAATAAATCTCACCGACTTCACTCTTCGAATAATTTAGGACTACCTGAAAAAATTCACGTGTTCTTTTCAGGAAATTCAAGTTAAAAGCAAAACCAGTTATTCATTTCAATATTTGACCCTTTACAGCTTTCTTCCGTGTTCTGAAAACAAAGAGCAACACTAATATCACCAATGCGCTTGCAAGAACGGTAAGAAAACCAATCAACTCCCAACTTTGATTGCTAAGTGCCATGTGTGAAGGCGATGGCGACGTAAGCTTGATTGCTGAGTTATTTGCTGATCCTATGGCGATCATAGTTCCTACCGGAACGTTTTCTCCACTTGAGTTACTAAATATCATGCTGAGGCTGGTGTACACAACTCCGTTAGCAACGGCGAGAGAATAGTCTAATGTCGGCCCATTGATAATAGATCCCCAAGTTATTTGTGGCTCATTTATTGCATACTTCCACAAAATAGTGCTTGAAGATGCGTTAAGGCAATAAACGTTCTTATCATCTGACCCAAAATAAACATATCCATCAACTGCAACAGGCGGAGAAGTTTGTCCACCAGTCGTATAATTCCACAATTGGTTGCCTGTTGAAGCATTAAAACAGTAAATGTCATCGCTGGAGCTTACAAAGACCAGACCTCCTGACACCGTGGGTGCAGATGCTGAAACAATTCCATCAGTCTTTGCACTCCATAGTTTATACCCTGTCGCAGTGTCAATAGCACATAGTGGGCTTCCTGACCCAACGTAAACATCCTTACCAGAAACTTCCACCGAGCCCACTCTAACTCCAGCAGTATAATTCCACAATTGTCTTCCACTTGATGCGTCGAGGGCAAAAACAAAATTGCCTAATCCAACGTAAATTGCGTTACCATCGACAACAGGTGCCGATGAATCTACAGGCTCCGTCGATCCAGCAAGCGTGCTGTTCCAAATTATTGCGCCTGAACGAGCATCAAGAGCACAAATGTTAGCAGGTGCGGGATTTCCCGAAACAACGTAGATTTCTTCGTTACCCACTGCAGGCGAGAGGATCACAAAAGAGTTAGAAGGTGTACTGTAATTCCATGTTTGAACGCCTGTTGTAACGTTAAGACAATAAACTATTCCAACCACTTGTGAACTAGGAAAGGTGCCTGAAAAATAGTTTGAGCTGTCTCCTGTAACAATGGAAGCGCCAACATAAACATACCCGTCAGCTAGAATTGGGCTAAAGGTTACACCCGAAGTTTTTCCAATACTAAAATTCCATGCTTGACTTCCAGTACTAGCGTTGAGACAATATGCATACGCATTATCCCCCGCAACATCCATGTACAGATAACCATCAGATACTACAGGTGGAGCTTTTGGGGACTCTCCTATTGCTGTGAAGTTCCAAAATTGCGTGATGTTAGAGGTTGCAAGGTTCGAATCAAGCGGGCTGCTATTTAGGGATGAGTCATTGATAGCCATGACGACGTTACCATTTAATACTATTTCAGTGTAACATACGCTAAGAACTAGAACAGGTATTAGGAAAGCCGCAAGCACTTTAATGTTTGTCATGGCGTTTTTCTATGGAAAGTGTTGCTATTATAAGTTATCTACTTCTTCTCTATATTGACGAAAGAAACGAATACAGGATAATCCATAACCTTAGGTTGTTTTTTTATGATACCGAATGACACCCCAAAAATAACAGAGCAGATTTGTCGCACTTACTCAACCCCTACTTTTCACTTAAATACTAAAATTCTTCTACTTGAAGGTCAAACAGACGTCTTTTCAACATGTTAATCAGTAATGGACACGTTTTCTTATGCTATATATTAATAAATAGACTACAAACTCAAGGTAGAATAAGTCTCCATGCGTTTCTCCATACACAGTGAAGCTAAGAGACGCCATAAGCTCACAAAGTTTAACCAGATTTACAATAAGCTTTCACAGCTCTAAAATAACCAAAGAGGTTAACGCGAATTGAAAACAAATAAAAAAACAATTTATTGTGCAGCCATAAGTTTCATTGTCTTACTATCAATTATTTTGCTATCTTTTTCAGCTGTGAATGGAATCGAAGTAGCCGCTATATCTAACCAATCGAGTCAATCGCCTGGTTCTTTAAGTGTGCCTTCGGTGGTTTCGCCAATGGCTGGTGCTGCTGATTTTTCCGCTACAGCTATCAGCGTTGTTCAGTCAGGTACTACTAGTACTTCAAATGTAACGTTGGGCGGAAATCCTAATCCAATTGGGACAACTGTAACCGTCGATGTTAGAATTGATAACGTTTCTGTTGGTTTTTGGGGATGGTCCGTTGCGACAGTAACGTGGGATCCCACAGTTATGAACATCACTAAAGTTCAGAAGGGACCTTTTCTTAGCGATAATACTGGCGGCGACCCCACCCTTTTTATAGGCAATTCCAACTCCGCCTTATACCAATATAACTGGAATGGCATTCTTACTGGCGGTCTATCTGAGGGTATTGTAGGTTCAGATACATCTATTGATGCTTCAGGCGTATTGGCGACTTTGACTTTTCTCGTGACAGGCTCAGGTAACTGTACGATAGGCATCGCAGGAGGTAACTTACGATTAAACTCCAGCGACACTGCAGGGGTCAACGTTGTTTGCAACAACGCTACAATTAATGTTCTTTCAAATAATCCCACACCAACACCGACTCCTTCTCCCACTCCCAGCCCAACTCCAACACCCACCCCCACTCTAACACCAACGGCAAGTCCAACTCCAACAAGTACCCCGACCACGTCATCTAACCCCACACCAACCCCAACCTCTTCTCAATCTCCTACTCATCAACCAACCGCAACCCCAACAACGACACCACAACCTGCAATCCCTGAATTTCCATCATGGATAATTATACCAACGTTCATTATTCCAATTCTTACAAGCCTTGCATATCTAAAAAGAAAAAAAATCGCTAAATCACTTTCCACTTTTTGAATTGCTGTGTATGGCTCAAAGCCCAGTTAATGCTAATGAGTCGCGGCGTTCAATCAAAAACTAAGCTATACAGTTTTAAGACCAAGCACCGAAAATTAAAGTACATTGAAAAGGCTTTAAATTTGTAGACTTTCTCTAATCTATATAGTATATCATAGTATATTTTCAATACGCTAAATAACGTTGTTTAAATATTCATACGAAAGCGAAGGGAAGACCAATGGGGAACAAGAAAATTGTCGCAGCCATATCAATTATCATCATCATAATTGTTGCCATATTTGCCTATGTGCATTTCGGCTCATCCACTTCTACAAATCCATCTTCAACTCCCACGCCAACGCCGTCTGCACCTTTAGCCTCGTTGCCTAATGCAACAATTAGCATAGAGCCAGCCTCGCTGCAGTTACAAACCGCAAACATCGGGCAAACAATAGAAGTAAACGTTACCGTAAGCAACGCCCAAAGTCTTTGGGGTTGGGACTTAGCCGATTTAACTTTCAACTCTGATGTTTTGAACCTTACACAAGTTACAGAAGGTCCTTTCTTAATGTCTGGTGGACAAACCTTCTTTTTATCAACAGCCAGCGTACCTGTAGTCAGGCAAGGCGACCTTCCTAGTGTAGCTGACGCATTTGCCGAAAATACCACTGTTAGCGGTAGCGGCGCTCTTGCAACCTTAAAGTTTACCGTGCTTTCCGCCGGAGCCTCGCCAATCAACATATCCAAAGCAGACCTATACACTCCGTATGTAAAAGACCAAGTAAGTTATGAACAAGGGCTTCACATAGCGCTTAACAGCACGATTGTAAATGGCAACGTAGAAATCGTTAAAATAGCATCTTAAGCAACCTGCCCTTAAAAATTTTTGCTTTTTTTATTCGCTCTTATGGTTTTAAAATTTTTTGTCTAGCTGTACAGCTGACTACCAAATGACCTCAAAATTGCCGACCCTTACGATTTTTTTCAAATGTCGATTCTTTTTAGTCGTATTATACGTTAATTTTTTCAGAACAGGCAATTTAGCTTTAACTAACTATCTAAACTATGTATAACTAAGAAAAACTATAACAACTAAATAATTTATTTAATAAAGATTGAATAGTGACTCGCACGAATTTTAGGTAAAGGGCAGAGAAGGTCAGCTAGAGCCTAATCTAAACAAAAAATTTCCAAGCATTAATGGAGGATACTTAAATTAAAGCAAAAATTAAGGTTATTGTTAGCATAGCAGTTGTGACAAGTATTCTTTTATCGATGCTTTTAATCTCAAGCGCAACCTATGCAGTTGCAGCAAGTGTTAGCCTAAATCCCCCATCAATCTCTGGGCAATCAATCGGGTTAGGTAAAACTTTTAGTGTAATTGCTAATATTTCTAATGTGAACAATCTTTGGGGCTGGAGCCTGAGTTTATCATGGGATCCTTCAGTTTTGCAAATGGTGAATTTCACTGAGGGTTCGTTCCTCACTTCTGCTGGACAAACATCACTCACGGCTGCGCCCATAGATAATAACGGTGGAACAATTTCTAACATAAACGATGTTTTAACTTCCCAAAATAGTGCTTCAGGCTCCGGAAATCTCGTCTTCTTCACATTCCAAATAGTGGGTTACGGAACAACTCAAATAAATCTAGTTAACGTTCAATTACTCGGGCCTGCACCAAGCTCAACAGAATCAAACCCCCAAATACCGTCGACTGCGACAGGCGCCACTTTTGCTTATGAAGCAACGTCGGCTTTAACAATGACTCCCAGCGCTAGTATTTCAGATGCTTATTTTAGTGCAGTGCAATCTGGAAGCACAACTACATCAAATATTTCAGTAGGTCCTAGTCCTGATCCTTTGTCTTCAACTATCAAGATCGATGTTAGGATTGATGGTGTTTCTGTTGGTTTTTGGGGTTGGACAATAAGCACAGTTAGCTGGAATCCGGCTGTTCTAAATTTAACAAAAGTTACTGAAGGTTCCTTCTTAGCTGACAACACGGGCGGCGACCCTGCAAGTTTTGTTGGCAGCTCAAAGAGCTTATGGGACCTCACTGGAGGAACTATTATGGGTGGTTTAGCTGAAGCTATAGGAGCAGCAGATACATCTACTGATTCTTCAGGAGTCGTTGCGACATTGACATTTAATGTGACAGGATACGGCAACGGTGCAGTAACAATCGCGGGAGGTAACCTTCGTGCTATGAGCAGTGACACTGCCGGGGTCAACGTTGTGTGCAATAATGCGACGGTTAATGTTCTTTCAAATAATCCTTCCCCAACCGCATCACCTCCCCCAACTCTAGGTATTCCTCAAGGACCAGTAGCAACGTTTACCCCGCAAGACGGGACGGTATTCGCTGTCGGTGCTACAGTTATGCTTGATGCAACTTCTTCAACAAATGGTTACGACATAGTTGTTTGCCCTATTACGAACTATACTTGGGTAGTTCAATATCCTGATTCTTCAATTCTTGGAATCTACACGGGTCCAACAGTTACTTTCAAAGCACTCAATGTGACAAATCTTAAAATAACATTGATTGTGACTGCTCCTGACCTCAATTCTTCTCCATCATTAAATTACAATGCGACCTCATCAACAAGTGCTATCATACAAATTCAATCTAACCTGTTCGCGAACATTGACGTTTTCACCGACAAAGGAGGCATCGGGCAAAACGTAAATGCTGGCATTTACAATTCAACAGACTTAGTTAAAGTGTACGCCTTAGTCACTTATGGAGGTGCACCAGTGCCCGCGGGCGACCTTGTCGCATTCGGCGTTTTTGCTCCAGGTGGAAACGCAACCATTTTCCGGGTTCCACAAACAAATGACACTGGCTATGCCTATATGGAATTTAGATTACCAGATCCTAGCTTCAACCCGCAATTACTCGGTCTCTGGTCTATAGTCGCCTCAGTAACGTTAAGGTCTGTCGTGGTAACTGATTCATTGAATTTTACTTACCAAAACAACATTATTTTCACTAACAGTTCTAGTTTCAGTATCTCCTCGATTCAGATGCCTGCAAACGTGAGCAGGTCCAACACTTTGAACTTGAATGTGACAATTCAAAGCTTAGCAAATTCAACTTCAACATTATCAGTTACCATATGCGACCAACAAGAAGTTCCAATAGCTTGTTATGAAGTTAACGTCACCTCACCTACCGGAGGGCCCATCATTGTTCCAGTTAAACTCGTTATTCCTTCATGGTCTTATGTAGGGACAGCAACAATCTATGTCGATTTAATGACAAACATTCCCTCAGCCGGCGGAGTACCACTCTATCCGGAAAAAACTTCCAACATCCAAATCCTGACATAACTTTAACTAAAAACATAATCATTCAAAAATGGAGATTCAAAGATGAAACCAAAAAAGCGGTTAATCCTGGCGTTAGCAATAATCGTTCTCTTGTCTATACCGCTTACAATTTTAGGATCCAGTCAAGCAAGCAGTTCAGCCCCTGTTATTAGCGCTGTGAGCTCTGGCTCTACAAGCACTTCATCCATTACATTAGGTCCCCCTCCAAGCCCGATAAACACAACAGTAAAGATCGACATAAGAATCGATAATGCACCCAGTCTTTGGGGCTGGGATCTGCCGACTATAAATTGGAATGCTTCTGTGCTCCAGCTAATTAAAGCTGTTAAAGGTCCATTCCTCAGCGATAACACTGGCAGCGACACAACATCCATGGCAGGCCTCTCAAATATCTTATGGGACAACACTAATGGAGCTATTCTGGGCGGTTTAGCTGAAGCTATTAGCGTTGACGATACATCAACTGATTCTTCCGGCGTGTTAGCAACCTTAACTTTTAACATAACAAATTATGGAACCAGCCAAATAACTATTGCTGGAGCTTACACGTTGCCAACATCCGCCGATTATTACATTGTTAGCAACCGTGTTAGCGCGACATGCAATAACGCAACTGTTATCGTTAGCTCAACCTCTCCTCCCCCAACACCTACTCCAAGCCCCTCACCAAGCAGTAATTCATCATCACAGAACGGAACCATCCAAGTCTTCACAGATAAAGGAGGAATTGGCGCCAGCAGTGGCGGCACTTATGGCCCTCAAGACCTGCTGAGAATATACGGATTAGTAACGTATCAAAATGTCACGGTTTCTAATCAGTCTGTGTTGTTTTCACTGCAAAACTCAAACGGAACTACAATATCAGTTGGAAATGGAGTGACAAATCAAAGCGGAATTGCCAATGTTGAATATCGGTTGCCCGCGCCAAATCCAAATTCAACTATTATCGCTTTTGGCACGTGGACAATAACGGCTTCCGCGAATGTTTCTCAAAACATCCTTACTAATGCAACCCGTTTTAACTTTAACTATTTAAGCAATATAGAGAACATCCAAATGCCGGCGAGCGTTCAAAGATTACAAACTATCCCCATCGAGCTTACCATAGATAACGGCCTCTTCGCAACGCCATGTTCAGAACTGGACATAACAATATTCGACCAAGCTAACGTTCCAATAGGCTCCTTTACCTACACAAATACCATACAAATGCAAAACTTCACAGTTATCGACCTCAGTTTGACTATTCCACAATCGGCATTTACCGGCCAAGCAACAGCCTACATATGCCTGCTAACCGCAAACGGCACTGCGTTAGCCCCGGAAACTATTGCTAACTTCCAAATTCTGACTTAAGATACAAGAAACATATTTTTTGTTTAATCTAACAATGTATCCAGTTTTAAATGAATTACCTTATAGTTCTATTAAGTCTATTTGGAGAAGCGGTAAATAGCTTACGACTCCAAATGAAAGAAAGGAGAAACTTAAACATGAGAAGGCTAGTCAGAGGTAACGCTCTATCGGTTACCTTGCTGACAATCATAATACTGATTTCAAGTGTAAGCGCCGCCGAATTATACACAATATCAAACTCTCAAACACTTTTTGTTAACGCCGTAGCCTCAAAATATTTTACCATAACCGGTTATCCATCTTCAACTACTGCAGGTCAAAGTTTTAGCGGCATAACAGTTACTGTTTACAACTCTAACGGTAAAGTCGCAACCGGGTATAATGGCAAAGTCTATTTCACCTCAACCGATCCTAAGGCAACTGTGCCCTACACTTCTCAGAGCAAATACACCTTCACAACTGGTAGCAAGGGAGACAAAGGAGTTCATACATTCTCAGGTTTTAATCTAGCATCCGCTGGCTCCCAAACAATAACAGTAACCGACGGATCAATCTCCTTAACCACTAATGCCATAAAAGTGAACCCTGCATCTCCCACCAAAATTCAAATTGCTCCAAAAACAGCAACGATTACTGCAGGTTCCACTCAAGCCTACACGGCCGCAGTCACAGACTATTACGGTAACTCTTGGGATGTGACCACGTTAACAAGCTGGAGCAACACTGCAGGTGCTGGCGGCTCTTGGTCAGGGAACATTTACACTTGTGCCAAGATGGGTACTTGGAAAATCACTGGAGTTTTATCAGGCCTTTCTGATTCAGCTTCCTTAACTGTTACACCCGCCTTAGCTATCAGTATTACAATATCTCCAAAAAATGCAAATGTCACTTCTGGGTCTAGCCAATCTTACTCAGCAACCGCCACAGATCAATTTGCAAACCAATGGGACATTACTTCAGCAGCAACCTGGAAAATTGACTCTGCGGCACTTGGTTCCTGGTCGGGCAACACCTACTCCGCCGCCAAAACTGGCACTTGGACAGTGACTGGTAGCTTAGGCAACTTATACGATACCGCCTCTTTAATTGTTACGCATGGAACAGCAGTTCAAATTGTTACGAATCCAACAACATCAAGTATTACTGCCGGTACAGACCAAGCATTCACTACTTCAGCTTTTGACTCCTCTGGAAACAGTTGGGATGCCACCGGATCATCAAATTACCTTGTAGACTCTCAAGCAGGTGGTTATTTATCTGCTAACGTCTACACCTCTGTCAATGCTGGAACTTGGACAGTAACCACTGCGTCCATGAGTTTGTTTAATGTTGTTTCCTTAACCGTTACTCATGCATCACCTGTTAGCATTTCAGTGGGTCCAAATTCTGCTTCAATTACCGCTGATACCAGTCAAGCTTATACTGCTACTGCATCCGATGGGTATGGCAACATATGGGATGTTAGTAACTTAACTGCTTGGAGTGTTAGTGCTGGAGCTGGTGGTTCTTGGACTAACAATCTTTATACCTCAGCATCTGCGGGAAGCTGGATTACAAGAGGAACATATTCTGGTCTCTCTGATTATGCATACTTAACCGTAAATCACTCCTCAGCAATTACCCTTACTGTCTTTCCCAAAATTGCAAGCATAACCACAGGATCAAGCGAAACCTTTACAACTACCGCGTCTGATGCTTACAATAACATCTGGGATGCTACAGGCTCGACATTTTGGGTAATTGATTCTGGTGCTGGCGGTTCATGGAGCGGTAACTCTTACACATCCGTTACAGCTGGCACATGGACAATAACGGCTATTTACTCAGGGCTTTCAGGTGGAGCCTCTTTAACCGTTAACCACGGGGCTGCCCTCAGCATTAAAGTAAATCCACCATTAGCTTCACTTATGGCTTGTTCAACACAAACCTTCACTGCAATAGCCTCTGACTCAAACGACAACAGCTGGGACGTAACTAACTCCACAAACTGGAGTATAGATAAAGCAGCTCAAGGATCTTGGACTGGAAACATTTACTCATCTTATACCGCTGGAAACTGGACCGTTACAGGTATTTATTCAGGTATGTCCAGCACAGCTTCCTTGACGATAAATCATGCACCCGCAGCCAGTATAACCGTAGGACCAACATCCGCAACTAACATTGCAGGCTCATCGGAAACTTTCACAGCCACCGCTTCCGACGTATACGGTAACACATGGGACGTTACAGCCTTAACAGTTTGGACAATTGATTCTGGTGCTGGAGGCTCTTTATCCGGGAATGTTTTTACTTCAGAACTATCAGGTATATGGAATGTAACGGGCACATTTGGCAACTTGTCAAAATCAGTCTTTCTAACGGTCAACCATGCTTCCGCAACCAGTATCCAACTTAACCCTTACAATTCTAACATTGCAGCTGGCTCAAGCGAAGCATACACTACTACAGCAATCGACGACTATGGTAACACATGGGATGTAACAAATGCGGCCAATTATAGCATAAGTTCTGGAGCTGGTGGTTCTTGGACAACCAACGTTTACACCCCTGCCAAAATAGGCACATGGAACGTTACTGCAACATTAGCCAATCTCTCCGCAACAGTTCCACTAATAGTTAATTTAGGCTCAGCAATTTCCATCGTAATAACACCTAAGACTCAAACAATTCAGGCAGGATCAACTCAAACATTTACTGCAACTGAATTTGACATCTATGGTAACATTCAAGATGTCACAGCTTCAACAGCTTGGACAATTGATTCTGGAGCGAGCGGTTCATGGTCAGGCAACATCTATACTGCCATTAACGCTGGAAACTGGGTAGTTACTGGAGTATTCAACGGATTAACTGCCAAAGCATCCTTGTCTGTGAATCACGGTTCAATCTCTAGTATTACAGTGAGTCCAGATTCTGCTTCAATTCTTGCTGGTTCTAATCAATCCTACATTGCGACTGCCTCTGATTCTAAAGGTAACACATGGGATGTTACGAAAGCTGTAAGTTGGCTTATTAGTTCTGATGCTGGTGGTTCCTGGGCGGGAAACGTCTGCACTGCATCAAATTCGGGCAATTGGACCGTAACCGCTGTCGCTAACGGCGTATCTGGAATAGCTCAGCTAACGGTCAATAGTATACAACCCTTAGGTCAGTTTTCGCAAGTCGATTTCTACCATAACGGTTTAGTTGGATTCAATGACGTTGTCTATTTCGTTGATGGCTACATTCAGTACTATCAAAACGGTACAGTTAATCCTTCATGCGATCTAAATCACGATGGGAAAATTGATTTCCAAGATATAGTGATCTTCCTAAATGACTACAACTCAACCCTTGTCGCAACCTATGCACCAGCCCCTTCACCAACTTCTTCACAATAGACTTCTGAAAGAGAAAATGGAAAATCAAAACGAGAAAATTGGGTGTAGGGCTGATACTTTTATTTATTTTTAGCCTACATGCTTCACCGAGCTTAACATTCAACTGATTCCAGTCATCCAACTTTGGCTTCCACAATTAAACAACTAGTAAGCAACGTTAATTTTACGTCTGATTTAGACACTGCTTATATGGGTTTGAGTTTAGGTAAAGTCATCATCCAAAACTTTCAAAATATGGTTGACTCCTTTGCCTTCTCTATATTTGGACATTAAACGAGAAAGTACACGATATTTTTCGCATGAACATGGGCCCCCCGTGGTCTTATGAGAAACTATTAGTTGGTAAAGAACCTATGGTACTTGACTTAAACTATTGGATTTTCAAGGGTTCCTTTACTATCTTCCGAGAATCAAATTGAGAAAAAAGGAAATAAGCAATTATGCAGTCAACGAAGAGTTCTAAAATTGATACTGGAGAACCTAAAAATCCAAAATATAAAAATTGGACAAACTGAAAGAAAGCTGATAATCCGAACATTGAAATGGCAGCTAACCGAGCCAGTCGATGCCTTATCCATAGTCCTAATCCAACAAGTAATAGATCAATCCCTATAATCCAGGAAGCCAGCCCGATCGTTGAAGCGCCAGCGTTGGTTAGTTCACCAATATAAAATGGAATTCCAGGCACCCAATTAATGACAGATACAGTTGATTGAGAAGCTTGAGAAATCTGCGTTGATCCGCCTGGATTGATTATCATTAAGTAAACTCCTCCAACAATCAAAACGACGCCAAAAGTAATAACTGATTTAGTGATGAGGTCGGTAATCAAAACCTGATTAGCCAAATTTTTGAACCTTAGAAAATATTTTCTCAGAACCTCTGACATATCATTACACCAATATCGAATTAACAGTCAAGTTAAGTACAATTTCCGCAATGTCGCACGCGTACTCCGCAGTTCTTCTTATGCTTTCAATAATCAAACGCAAAACAGGATCATCTTCAATGTATAGCTGAGCCGACGACACAGCGTCTTTTTCCAAATTGGTGACTTCATTGATGCTTTGTAATACATGTTCAGCGCCGTTGTAATCTTGTCTAAACAGTGCCTCCATAGAGTTTCCAAACATTCCGATGGCAACTGTGCTCATCTTTTCAATTTTTTGAACGATATTGCAATCTAAACTGCTCTTGACGACCAATACATTCTCAGCTATATTGACTGCGTGATCAGCCGTCCGTTCTACATATTTAGTGACCAAGCGATATCCTAAACAGTTGTCTGCATTTGAAAGTCCATTTTCCTTAATTATTCGAGGATTGTACAACGCAGTCTTTAACAGCCTAGTTACATACAGATTGAATCTATCAACCTCATCATCGGTTGATATTACCTCTGTTGCCAGCCCCTTATCGTTTGCTCCAAGGCAAAGTATAGCGTCATTATGCATCGATTTTGTGATTATACTCATTCTTCTCAAAGCGCTTTGAATTGTCAACTCTTGATAGCTTAAAAGAACTTGCAAAACTAACTGCGTTGAAGTGTCACTTACGATTTCCGTTCCAACAAGCATGTGGCGTACAAAATTCTTCATCTCATGCCTTTGCCTGTTAGACAATGTTTGCTTATCTGCTTTAATGTGGATCGAATTATAGCCCGCTAAATAGGCAGAAACAATTTTTCTTGTAATTGTTCCAGTATCGTCATTAGGATGCACTAGAAGTACTGCTTCATCTAACTTATTTTGAACTGTAGAACCTGGTGGGACAATCGTTAATACTCCGCCCTCTTCTTCGCGAAGTTTAACGAAGCTTCCTTTGCCTATTTGATTTTGAGAAATCCACTTCTTAGGTAAAGATATTATGTAGGTTGAACCGCCAGTAAACTGTACTTTTCTTGTTTCTTCGTCCAGTTTTGCCTGCCACAACTCTTAACCAATCCCGCCTATGAAGCTGATAGCTATGTGCCCTACAAGTAAATTATATAATAAATTGCTTATCTAAACAGATTATATATGAAATTATAGTCTATAATGGCTATTGTGGAAACCAATATAATGAGCAGACTTCCACAATTAGTTTTGTCCTTAGACAATGCTCAGTCACAAACAAGTCAATCAATAGAAAAGATCAAAATTTAACTTAATGCAGGAGGGGAAAATTTGGGGAAAGTGGAAACTAAAAAATTTAATTTATGGTTCAAGGGCAATCATGTACTGAAGGACGTCGATTTCCAAGTTAAGGAAAACGCCGTGACCGCCATTATGGGCCCCTCGGGATGCGGTAAATCGACACTTTTGCGGTCAATTAATCGGATGAATGATCTCATCAACGGTTGCCGAACATCGGGGGAGATAATGTTTGATGGACAAAACATCTACGGTGACGGCAATGTTTACGATTTGAGGCGAAGGATAGGTATGGTTTTTCAAAAGCCTAATCCTTTCCCAAAATCGATATTTGAAAATGTCGCTTTTGGTCCTCGTATCCATAACACTGCGAAAGGTGAAGGGCTCAAGGAAATTGTTGAGAAAAGTCTTAGGGGTGCGGCGTTGTGGGATGAAGTTAAGGATCGTTTGCATGAAAGCGCGTTTTGTCTTTCTGGGGGACAGCAGCAGAGGCTTTGCATTGCACGTGCCTTGGCGGCTGAGCCTGAACTTATTCTCATGGATGAACCGTGCAGCGCTTTAGATCCGGCGGCAACATCAAAGATTGAAACGCTCATTGGGGTTCTTAAAGAGAAATATACTGTGATTGTTGTTACCCATAATTTGCAGCAAGCGTTGCGGGTTTCGGATTTTACCGCTTTCATGTACGTGGGCGAGCTTATTGAATACAATGATACAAAGGTTTTGTTTGAGAAGCCGAGAAGTGAGTTGACTGCAAATTACATAAATGGTAAATTCGGCTAAATCGCCATCTCATAAAACCACTATTTCTATTAGCTTTGTCCACTACTTGGAAATTTTTCTGTTAAAACTCTATTTATCATATATATCTTAGTTATCAATCTATAGATTATTTGTGAAACTCTTAAGAATGCAAAGGAACTTTGTATAGTTTGCCGAGACAGCAAAGCCATAGAAAAAGCTCGGCGAATCAGCGTTTAACAAATCACGGAAGATTCACCCCATATGCATCCCCAAAATGCTTGCCCATTTTGTTGAACGTTGGATTCGCTGAGCAATTCGTTTTTCAGCATTTTAAAATTTTCGTTACAAAACATACTAATCAAATGGGCGGGGGTGTAAATCTTTGTCTGAAGGGCTTTCGTTTTTAGAATAGGAGTAATTATTTGAGATTTTGTTTGCGGTTTCATAAGTATTAAGTATTAATAGACTGTATCATTGTTGGGGTAAAACAATGACCATAGATGCCCGATTCAACCATAGAATAAGCTTGCTTATCCATAGCGTAGGCTTAAGTTGTCTAGGCAGCGCAATTTTTCTGCAAATTCTTGTGTTCTCAAACATTCTCGAACAAGGATACTTTAGGGCAGTTGAAACAAACTCTCTCATCCTGTCGCTTGAAATAGCCTTGACCGCATTTACGGCAGCGTACTTCATTTACCTCTACCAGAAAACAATCCGCTCAAACTTAAAACAATAATTCCATCATTCGATTTCTAACATTACTCACAAATCCAAACTCACAACCAACAATGACTTCACCATAGAAGTGAACCACAACAAGCCCCTCCACAAGCAAACAACAAACCCAAACTGACCAAAAACCAAAAAACAACCCAAAATACAAACCACGAAGCTGTGCTACAGCCACCAATCGCTACCACACAAACCAAAAAACTTAAGATTATTAAAAAAACATGACTGTATCAACAAATTGTATAAACAAAGCGTATAAAACAAGCTGCCGACAGCAAACAACTATCGCATACGCTTACCCATTCCACTGGTCAACGAAAGAATTCTCAGGATAAAGCATCCCTTTGAACCAAACCGCAGAGTAACGTTCAAAAGCACCATTTCAACAATCCATTAGATTAATGATACCTGTTCTGAATGTTAATTGGCAAAGCCTCCCAGCCGACTACAGCCTTAGCGAACGCGATGCTGACGTGTTGGCGCTAATAGAAACCGAAGACTTAGCCACCTTCACATTCGACGGGTTAAAACGTAGAACAGGACTGCACTCAGAAACGCTCTCACGCATCCTTGCTCGGCTTGAAGAAGAAGGCATCGTGAAAAAAGAACCTGAAGGCTACCGAGTAACCCCAAAAATAACTGAACTCAAGCTTCGCCCAACACGCAACGAAACCCCGACGACACCGCTTATCCAAACTTTCCTGCCCTCAGACCTAATGACTCAACAACTTATCCTAAACCTTAAAGGCAAATGGTTTGGCATGCTCCGATGGCTCGGCATATCCGAAAACCAGCAAGGCGTAACCTTGAAGTGGATAACGGAGGACGGAGCAATCCAAATAGCTGCAAACATCCAGGGAACAGCCCTAAACATCGAAGCCAAATTCTTAACCAGCAACAACGTGAACTTGGCGTTGAAGGCTTCTTACCAGTTAATGTCGCTTATCGGTAAGCTTTGCATAAGCTCGCAAACTACCCGACATGCCATTGCCCGAAACGTAGCTTACTACGGCGGCTCTATGATGCCAGCTTAACTTTTGTGACTGACTTTGAGCATTCCTTAGTCAACAAATACCATTTTGACTATATACTCTTTTGGAGAAAAACCAAATGAGTCAACTAACTAACCCGTTAGAAGTCTTAAAATCGCTCTCAGAAGCAACAAGTCAACTAATCAAGAAAACTGCAGAATCTGTTGTCAGCGTAAAAGCACAGATGTCCCATGGCACAGGCGTCGTCTTAACCAAAGACGGCTACATAGTCACCTGCAACCACGTACTCTCAGGATGCAGCACAGTCAAAATTGGTCAAGGAGAAAAAACCTTCAACGCAAAAATCGTGGGAACCGACCCATACAGCGACGTAGCTTTACTAAAGGCAGAGAAGGGGGAATTTACACCTATAGAGATGGGTGATTCCGAGAAACTAAACGTTGGACAATACGTTTTGGCTCTTGCTAACCCATTTAACCGCCAGCAACCAACCGCAACCTCTGGCATGGTAACCAGCGTAAACAGCACTATCCGAGGCTGGCGAGGCGCATCACAGATGGAGAACATCATCGCCACCGACGCCCAACTAAACCCCGGCTTTAGCGGTGGACCACTCGTCGACGTGGAAGGCAAACTAATCGGCATAAACGCCGCTTACGTTTGGCAAAGAGGCATCGCCATCCCCATAAACAAAGTCAAAGCCATCACCGACCGCTTAATGACTGGAAAAGTCGCGCAAAGAGGCTACCTTGGCATAATCGCCAACACCGTTGCCATCCCAGAGGAAATCGCTGAGGCAGCAGGCTTAGAGCAGGAAACAGGCGTTATGATCTTTCAGTGTTGAAGCAGGTTCCCCAGCACGCAAAGCAGGCTTAGCCATGGGCGACGTACTCGTCAAATTCAACGGCAAACCCGTCACCGACTTCTACGACCTGCCAAGACTGCTTAGCGAAGACGTCATCGACAAAGAAACCACGCTAACCATCATCCGCAGAGAAAACCTAATCGAAACAACCATTGTCCCAACCGTTCATGGAGGCGAAGAAGACTGATAAACAAAATACCCTTAGAGCTTGAGCCGCCATCGCCAATGCAGCCGCCGCCACTGCGCAGACGACCCTCCCCGATGCCGCAACTCAGCATCGTCCCACGAGAAGACCCATCGCTCCGATTATTCGTAGACGAACGCTGGAACTAAACAAAATTACCTTTTTTCTTTTTTATTATCGTATTCTTATAAGTGGAATATCCAAGTTTTTAAGTTCTTTGTCGCTTCCAACCACAAGTTTTGATTTAAAGGCTTGAGCGGTTGCAACTGCAAAGGAGTCTCCCAGCGATAACAAATATTTGTTTTTTAATAAGGGCAGCTTCACGCCATAAACCATTATCCATTACAGGAACAACCTTCAATCCGTAAATGCGTAGCAATCTTTAGTTTATCTCAGCTACTTTTGGATCTCGGCGTGCGATTGCATAGTAGACTTCGGTTAAATTGAAGATGTTGATGTAGCCTATCAATGTCGTTATTTTGAATTTTCTGCAAAAGATCGATAACCGGTTTAGCTCCAGGCTCACCAAAAAAGAAAGCCACGATTGGTTCAGTGTCAAACGTCAGAGCAGTCCAGCAATTTTGAGCAACCTCTTTTCTCTTTCGTAATCTTCTTTTCTGACCCTCTTCCACTACTTCTCTTGCAGTTTTTCCTGGAAGCATAGATGTTTTAGAGAGCCAAATTCTTCATATGGTGAAGGTAGAGGTTTAAGCAGTATTCCTTTTCCGTCTTCTTCTACGAGCAGTGCCTTGTCTTTGATGCCGTATTTTTCTCTTAGTTTTTTAGGTATGGTTGCCTGACCTTTTTTGGTAACGCTGACGACGACTTCAACCATTTTCTTTCACGGTATTACCTACAGATCAAAGTAATACTTAAATTTAGTGGATTACTTTTCGTCGCTTCTTTTATCTGAAATACCTTATAAGCAGATTCAGCCTATCACTAGTTTAAGGGATTTGCATGCACGCTGGATTAGCTTTCGTCATAGGCATTTTAGTAACCATAGCGGCGTTTCTGTTTTTCGCAGCAATTTCAGGAACAACCTATTATGGATTAGCCATTTCGGTTGAAGTAACTCTTGGAGTAACCCTCATCATTGTTGCTTTGATTGTAGCGGTCATATTCTATGTGGGGGTTAAAGCTCAGTTTAGACGGGTAAAAACAGGCAAAGAAGCCTTAATCGGCGCCAAAGGCATAGCAACAACTGACCTTAAACCTAACGGCGAAGTCCGCGTGTATGGGCGAGTTCTGGGAAGCCACCGCCAAAGACGGCGAAATAGCCAACGGTCAAGCCATAGAAGTTGTCGGTATGGATGGCATGTTTCTTGTGGTGAAACCAGCCGAGCAAAAAGCTTAATTCTCCAAGCATAGAATACCACTAGTTGAGGGTATGAAGATTGGTTGATGTTTTAACTCCTATTATAGGTTTTATAGCTATTGTTGTTGCACTTTTCCTGTTAAGCGGTATCCGTGTGCTCAGAGAATGGGAGCGAATGCCTGTTTTAAGGCTTGGACGCTACGTTGGTTTGAAGGGTCCTGGAATAATCTATCTTGTTCCATTGATCGACCGGGCACCCCTAAAAATCTCCACAAGACTAGACACCATACAATTCCGCACGGAGTCGACTTTAACTAAAGACAACGTTCCCGTAAACGTTGATTCAGTCCTGTACATGAAACCCGTGGATTTGGAGAAGGCAGTATTGGCAGTTGAAAATTATTATCAAGCTACCCAACTGGCATCGCAAACAACTCTTCGGGAAGTCATCGGTAAAGTCAGCCTCAACGAGTTACTTGCTGAACGCGAAAAAGTCGGAGCACGCCTGCGAGAAATCATCGACGAAAAAACGGAGTCATGGGGAATAAAAGTCACAGCCGTTGAAGTCCGAGATGTCATCATCCCCGCCAACCTACAAGACGCTATGAGCCGCCAAGCCCAGGCTGAACGGGAACGCATAGCAAGAGTAACCTTAGCCACAGCTGAGTTCGAAGCATCAACAAAAATGATTGAAGCAGCAAAAGCGTACGAATCAAGCCCAGAGGGTCTAAGACTTAGGTGGATGAACATACTCTACGAGTTAGGTCAGCAATCACAAACAAACACCATAATGCTTATCCCAGCATCTATGCCTGAAGCAGGTTGGCCTCCAGTTGGAACCTACGGCTTCAAAGACTTAACTCAGGCGCAACAGGCTCAGGCAAAGAAGAAACCAATGCCAAGACAAGAAATCCTGCCGCCTGCACCAGCCGAACAAGCACCACCTGAATAAGAAAATTTTTTCTTTTTTCCTTTTTTTGTAGCAAGCTATCAGCTTAAAATTTAACGGATTTTACTGCTTTCACCGTATTCGCTCAGCAGATAGTTGCAGCTGCTTCTTGGCTTGGGCCAGCCGCCAAGTCCGCAGTCAGGACCCGTAAACGTCATCCGTTCGCCATACTTTTCTTTGGCTAAATGGTACCTTTTTGCTTATTGTGTCTACGGATTCAACTATTTGTTCGTTGGATGGTTTGGTGATGCCTTTCTCGTAGAGTTCAGCCCAAATTGCGTCAATGTCTGTTCTGGCAACGCCGACGCGGATTTGTTTGTCGGCTTTTTCCAGCATGCTTTTTGGGACTGCTTCGATGTTTTTTGGGGAAGCAGCATACTCAAACGACAACACATCAAGGCCTTTTACGGTTAGTAAGTCGTGTATTCCTGAAGCGAAATGCAGGTGAATCTGTTTTATTGGTCCTTGAAAGTCATAGGCTTTCTCCAGCGTTTCACGAACTCAACTCTGGTGTGGCTGAGAGATTGGTGTGGCCAAGGCTGGGTTCATCAATGGATATTACCTTAGTTTCAATGTACTTGTTGTTTAGGATCGAGTTTTTTGCGAAGCGATTTATTGTTTGGGCAAACCCGTCTAGCACATCGGGGAAAGCCGTTGTTCCAACCTCAGCCAAATACTGCTCGATTGGACCAAAAATTGAAACACGCAACTGAATTTTTTTGCCAAACTCTTCGCTCAGACCGTTTAGCTTCTTGATTTAGGACATAAATTTCTGGGAGAAATGCCCTTTCTTGGTCGACAACAAAGGAGCCCTTCTCCATAGCTGCATGAACAGCGTCGCCGACTTGTTTGATTCCACTGTAATGCTGGGGAAAATTAATTACATCTAAGCCCGAGGCAATTTTTTTCCTAAACGAATCAACGACTACGGAACAAAAGTTTTTTTGTGATAAATTCGTCTTGGGCGGGGTCTTTGCCGTTGATTATTGCTTCTCTTGCAAGTTCATACGCTCTGCTGTAGTTTTCTCTTTTAATTCCTGCTGGCAACGGGAAACTGCCGATATCGTCAACTAAAGTGTCCATAAAGTATTATTGACTGGCGAAATTCTATTAAAGCTATATCCTACCAACAAACCGCTGAAAGGTATGACCGCCATGTCTGAAATGCGTATTCTGCCAGATAATCCGCAAAGAAGCGCCTGCAAACATCGTCTATGAGGATGAGCAGGTGGTTGCTTTTTTGAGTAATCGCCCCGTAAATGAGGGGCATACGCTTGTGGTTCCCAAAAAGCACTATGAAAACATCTACGAGATTCCTGAGGAAGAAGCTGCTTACCTCTTTAGGATAGTTAAGCGGGTTGCGCATGCAGTTAGGGATGCAACGGGCGCTGAGGGCATAAGGATTGTGCAGAACAACGGGGAAGCGGCTGGACAAGTAGTTTTTCACTTGCATGTGCATGTTATTCCTATGAAGCCGCACAATCAGTTCCATGTTAACGCTTATCGGGACCTCACCCGGGAACGGGCTGCCGAAGCGTTGGAGCAGGACGCCCAAAAAATCAGGAACCAATTAGCAATCAGATCCATAGAATAGAACGCTGAAGAGATAGCAAGGCTCCCTGCAACTGGCGAGAAAGCACACGTTTTTCTCCGCAAACTCAGTCAAGAGGTTGCCAGTTTACAGTGATTGAGCATGAAACAACATTTTAACCTCTGCAAACGTTGAAGCTATAAATAAGGGGCTATAGTCTGCTCCGAGCACCAGAGCAAGCAAGGGTTCTTTTGCCACAAATTAGGCACACCTATAAAAGGGTGAAAAACAATCATTGCCTATTCACAAGCGGAATAAACATGACTGAACAACCAAACGAACAAAACAACCAACCCCAAATAGAGAAACTTTTAATCGACGACCCCATGAATTTTCAGTTCCATGCCGCATACCTCGTTTACGAGGACGCCTTCGGCAAAGTAAGTGATTCTGAAGCTAAAGAGGAACTGAACCAGAACATCCAAGATTTAAAAGACGGTAAAATAAACGTTGAAACCTTCTACGGAAACGTATCCCGCTACAGAAAACTAGATGTTCCCCGCCAAGAAAGATTCTCCATGCAGACCCAGCGGAAGAAAGATTGGCGCAAGAAGACTCAGCGGCAAGAGAGAATCAAACGGCATAAGAAATAATCAACAATTTTTCTTCAATTTTCTGTCAGTCTAATGCATAATCGTTGTTTAACAGTGTTTTTTGAGTTTTCCGTTTAATCATGTTTAAACGTTATATACGGAAGGCTTAATTGGAGCCCAAATGGCTCTTTTCAGTTTAACTTAAGGGATAACGATTGAAAACACAAGATATAGTTGTCATCGGTATATGTGCAGCGCTTTATGCTGTAGTTGGACGCTTAACAGCAGGTGTCACTTTTTTTAGTGTAGGATTTTTGCCGGCAGTTGTTATACCCGCCGTTTTCGCCGTGTTGTATGGACCTTGGGTAGGTGGTATTGGTGGAGCAATTGGCATTTTCATAAGAGACATGTTTGTCCATGGAAACGCTGCTTTAAGTCTTGCAGCGGGTGTACCTCCAAACTTTATACTATTTTTCCTAATCGGTTATATAGCAAAAAGGAACATAAACCTAAAACAAGCCCTTGCAGGCGTAACAATAGCGGCTGTTGGATTGTTAGTGCCCACGATAATCTTTTTGCCAGACTTCGCAGCCTTTGTTGGTTTGTCACCCGAAGCGTTCGTCCTAACTTTCATGTTAACAATCATATTGAGTCTAGTCGTTATCGCTGTAGTTGCCATCCGTTGGAAAGAGTGGAGAAGTTACGCTATAGCAGCCGTAATTGGGCAAGCAGCAGGAGCAGCCTTGCTTTCCGTCACCGTATGGGCAGTTAGTCCTTTTTTCCTCTCCTTCTTCGGAGCACCCTACGCTGCTTCAACAATTCTTCCAATTTTCATTTGGACATTCGCCACCGAAATCCCCTTCATCTTGCTGGTGGGACCACCAATAATTAAAGCATGCTACAGGGCCTTCCCAAGCTTAAGACGCAAGGAAAACCAAGTGACAAACATTGAAAAAAGCTAAAGCCTTCGCGCCAGCAGCCATCTCCAGCTTCTTCCAAATCCATGACACTCAAGATGGCAAACCGATTACTGATTTGGAGAAAGTTGGGGCTATAGGTGGAGGCTTTGGGCTTGAAAAAGGCGTCACAACAACAGTGACTGCTGAACAAGCAGAAAAAAACAGCATTAACGTTTTCATCAATTCCAAACCCGCTCAAGGAAGCAAAAACAACAAAGCAATGTGGTAGAAACGCTTCTTGCTAAAACCAACACAAAATACGATGTTACCGTTGAACACCAGATTGAAGTTCCCATTGGCACGGGGTTTGGCACTAGTGCAGGCGGAGCATTAACCACAGGTTTAGCGCTCAAAGAAGCTTTAGGGTTGCCGTTGACGTATAATCAGATTGGCAAAATAGCGCACGTTGCAGAGATCCAGTGCCAAACTGGCTTGGGCACCGTTAGTTCTTTAACGTTTAGCGGTGGCTGCGTACTCGTCGTTGAACCAGGCGCACCAGGCATCTGCCAAATCGACCGCATACCCAATAACACCCGACTACATGATTGTAGCAGGCTTTTTCAAATCACAAATCCCCAAAAAAACCGTGTTATCATCACCTGAGAAAAAACAGGAGATTAACCGCTACGGCCAAAAAACCTTGGAAGCCATCCTCTCAGAGCCGAGCTTGGAGAATTTTCTTGATTGCTGCTGGGATTTCTCGCAAAAAGCGGGTTTTGCAACTGAAAACACCCGTCAACTAGTAAAGTCCGCAAAGAAAGCTGGGGCAGTTGGTGCAGCCCAAAACATGATTGGCGAGGCAGTGCACGCCGTGGTACATGAAGAGAACGCTGACTCTGTAGCAGAAGCTTTTAAGCAAACCTTGCCCCCACAACAAGTGATTGTTAGCAAGATCGATTTTCAGGGCGCTAGGCTGGTAAAATGAAAAAATTCAAGAAAGTTGCGGTTGGCGGAACCTTCGACGAGCTCCATAGAGGGCACAAAACTTTGCTTGACAAAGCCTTTGAAGTCGGCGATTATGTTGTTATCGGCTTATCTTCTGATGCGTTTGTTTCAAAAATGGGTAAACCCCATGAAACTGCGTCGTACAATGAAAGATGCAAAGAACTCGCAGCTTATTTGAAAGAATTAGGTTGGGCTGGAAGGGCGGAAATAGTGCCGTTAAACGACCCGTTTGGTTTGACCATCTCAGGTAAAGGCTTGGAAGCTTTAATTGTAAGCAAAGAAACCCAGAAAACGGCAGAAAAAATTAATGAAAAACGCCAAAAAGCAGGGCTTTCCCCGCTCGAAATAATCGCAGTAAGCATGGTTCCAGCAGAAAACAACACGCCCATTTCCACTACGCGGATTCGCAGCGGAGAAATCGACCGCAACGGACACCTACTACACAGCAGATTATAATTTTCTATATTTGTGAAAGCTTGCAGAATTAGCCACACCCAGACAACCCCCACACCAGCGCACTCGCTGCATGGTCAGCCATAAACCTGCTAAAATCACAACTAGAAAAATAGCAACACCAACAGCTTAGGCATTTAGGGAAGCAGTTGAATAAAGCAATACCCCATTAAAATCACATTCATTTCCAGGGGCAAGCACAAAAATGAGGATTCATAGCATTTGAACGACTGAATTTGTTGTTTTTTGTTTGTTTTTTGTTTGGTGGGATTGTTTATTAGGGGTGGTTTGGTTGGGGGTTTGGGTTTTTTGGGGCGGATGTTTCCGAGTGGGCTATGCTAGTGCCCGCTTGCATTGCGCTGTCATTGCTGTTCAATAATTCTTGTAGAAAAATAAAGTAAGCTCTACATGCTTCCACATCCACACCGTGGGCTCTTCAACATGCAACCATGTATAGCGTGCGAAAAAAAAACGTTTATACCATACCGAAACAGACTCTAAAAAACGTTGCAGCAACAAATTGCAGTTTGTCTCTGTTGCAGTCTTGTGGCAGCTACAAAACGCCTTCACCCACATGAAAGAGTCTGGCGAATTTACAAATGGTTTTTTTCAACGGATGCCGTTCTGCTTGTGGATTAAGCCTCAACCAGTTTGCAATGCATCTCAGACGTTGACACAAAAAGGCAGCTCTTTGCCATGCCTGCTGGTAGATGATGAGTATAGGGAGTGTTGCCATTATCTAATACTAGAAAACAAAAGTTGCTTAGAGGATTTCTCCTATCACGTTGATGGGTTTAGGAATTAGCGC
This sequence comes from Candidatus Bathyarchaeota archaeon, assembly GCA_963846735.1. Lineage (GTDB taxonomy): Archaea > Thermoproteota > Bathyarchaeia > Bathyarchaeales > Bathycorpusculaceae > Bathycorpusculum. The sequence continues at coordinate 280,647 of CAWJXC010000001.1, forward strand.
TTTTAAATCTTCAAGATGCTCTCGGTCAATGGTGACAAGAACAACCGTGGCTGGACCTGCAGACTTATTCATATCCAACCCTTTTACTTCACAGAGTTTTAGTTGCCTGCCAACACCGTACGCCATCATTCTTGCTTCACTGGCAATTCCGAACCCTCCAACAGGGGCAATATCATGAACGTATTTTCGCTGGGACAGTTGGGTCACGTTTTTGAGGTCTGCAATTTCGCCTCGTGCTTCCGCAGCAATCACTTCATCACCAACCTTGGGCTTGCCAATCGCAACAATCAAGTCGCCGGGACATGTTTTTCCAAGCCTCAACTCATCTTCATTTGCAAAGCCAACCACGGTTAATCCAGCGCCAGTCTGCACGGTTTCAAAATTATCCTCCGTGTTCTCTAATAGCACTTGGTTTGGGTCAAGACCTATGCTTCTGGCTTCACGCCGAATTCCCTCAATTATCGCGTTGCCTGTGGGTTCCTTCTCCACGCCCAAGGTAACAGACAAGAGAACGGGAAACGCACCCGTTGCGGTAACATCCATTAAGGCAACTCTTGCCAAAAACTTTCCCAGCACACGACCATCCACTTTGACTTTATCCATTTCTTTAGGACCCACCGCTCCACTTGAAGTTGAGCCTGCTACGATGGCGTGTCCTGTGGGGATTTTTAGGATGGAGACGTCGCCTCTTCGAGTGTAGGATATTTGGGCAGGTTTAACTTGGAACACGATGGGTCTTAGCATGGTGCCGACGTTTTCTGTGAGATGCAGATAGATGGTTAATGCTTGGCGCATGACTTCTGAGCGGGTGAGACTGTATTTTTTGGCTAGTTTGTCTATGTCTTGGGTAAGTTTGTCGGGTAAGCGTACGTTTATGATTTCCAATATTCCACCAATGTGTCACAATTGTATTACTGTAAGAAATCGTTTAACCTTTGCCCTCAACTATAACTACAAAAAATTGAAATTAAACAAAAAAGAAAAGGAAGATTGAAGCTTTAGCGGAAATAGAAGAACCAGCCGTTAAAGCGTGACCAACTGAACGAGTACCATGCATTCCTGTTGCCGCTTGTTGGTGACTGTGTTGGTGCTGGCGCGTTTGTTGGACTAGGAGTTGCTGTTGGCGCTGGTGTTGGGGTTGGTGTGGGTTTTGCGGTGGGTGTTGGAGTTGGGTTAGCTGGGTTTACCGTTGGTGCGGGCGCAGGTGTGGGTGCTGGAGTTGGGGTTGGTGTTGCTGTTGGAGATGGAGTCGGGGTCGGTGTAGGAACAGGTGTTGGCGAAGCTGTTGGTGTAGGTTTTGGAGTTGGACTTGCTGTGGGTTGCGGGGTTGGTGAAGGAGTTGGACTTGGGGTTGGAGTTGGTGTTGCTGTTGGCGTTGGGGTCGGTGTTGGAGTTGCAGTTGGAGTTGGTTTAGGTGTGGGTGACGGTGTAGGTGTTGGAGTTGCTGTCGGTTTAGGAGTTGGTGTTGGAGTCGGGCTTGGGGTTGGCGTTGCTGTTGGTGATGGTGTAGGTGTGGGCGTTGCGGTTGGAGTTGGAGTGACTCCATTGTATGCGTTGATGTAGGATGTTCCCATGGTGTTTGGTGTGTAGCCGCTGGTTAACATTGATTCTCCCGAGTATACTCCTGCCTAGGCCTTGGTCGCTTATCCAGTAGTATGCTCCTGCGCCGACGCCTAGGTCACGTTGTGCCAGGATTAGGTTTTGCCACCAGGTGTAGTCGTTTTGCACGTTAGGTGAGCTTGATGTGCATGAGCCTTCTTCGTTGATTACTAAGGGTGCACTTACGCCCATGCTTGTGACTGCGCCTTGGATTTGGGTTTTTAGTGTTGCGTAGTCTTTTGCCCAATATGAGCTTAGGTCGGTGGGTGCGTAGTAGTAGAAGTGGGTTGTGTAGGCTACGTTTGTGGGGTGTAGGGCGTTGTTTACGTCTGATACCCATCCTAGGGTTCCGCCGTATCCGTTGGGGTTCCAGCCCATTCTCCATTGGATGAAGATTAGGTTGGTTGCGCCTGTGGCTCTTATGGCGGTGTACATTGTTTGTAGGTAGGTCATGTATCCTGCGGGTATGGGTTCGGTGTCGCCGCCGTTCCATCCGGGTTCGTTCCATGCTTCAAAGATTGCGTTGGGGTAATTTTTTAGGTTGTTTGCCATGTCGGTCCAGAACCAGTGCCAGAAGCCTTGTTCGTTGTTTGCGTATCCTGCTGCAGATAGGAAGTTATTGCCGGCTGTGTCCCATCCCATCATGGGGAGTCCTTGCCATCCAAAGTCTGGGGTGGCGTAGGGGTCTTGTCCAAAGGAGCTTGTGGACGGTGTTAGCATGTATGGGACTATGTCGACGTAGATTCCGTATTTGTCTGCTTCTTGGCATAGGGTTTGTAGGTATGTTTTGATGTTAATTGGTGTTGTTTGGGATGCGTAGTTTGGGTCTTCTTGTGCTGGAATGATGTTGTTGCGGTAGTACCAGCTTGGGTAGATGAAGACTCGTATCATGTTTACGTGCCATTGGGATTGTAGCGCCGCGAATGTTTGATCCATCACGGTGGTTGGGTTGTGTTCCATTGGTCTCCCCAGTTGTCGCTTCCGCTGTTGCCCCAGAGGATTAGGTCGGGTGCCATGCCGGCGATTCCCATGCCGCGTAGGTAGACGGTGTTTCCGTTGGCGTCAAGTATGTAGCTGCCTGATGTGTGAAGTGCAGATGTGGTTGTTGCAGCTTGAACTGATGTTGCTGAAAACACTGATAGCATGCTCAGAATAAAGATTGCGCTGAGACAAATTGCTAGTAGGCTTTGCGAGTTTCTTGATGTTTATAGGCGTGCAGTGTATTTCTTAGGTTGTTTGTATTCATTTTTTTTCTCTCTTCCTGAATTTTTAAGCCTCTGTATCGATGGTTCTGGTTTTAAAGCTTTATGAAAAGTGGATTCATGTTGTTTGTCAAGTTTAGCGCTTGCTTTGCAAAGTGGACTTAACAAACTTTGCGAAGCGGGATTGTTAAGAGACAACAGACTCAATTAAGCGGTTAAATAGTTAAATTTCATGCTTATTTTTCTCTATGAAGCGGAATAGCACAAATGTTATATGTATTAAACACGAAAAAATTCGGGAGGGTTCAAATTGAAAAACAAAATTCTAGCTTTAAGTTTCCTGTTAATATTAACAACCATGATGATTATCTCTTTTTCGCCGCCAGTCAAGGCTGTTGGTGAAGGACAATGGATAACCACATACAAAATTGAAGATTCAACAGGGCAACTTTTGGTTCAATACGATCCTACTACAAACACAACTAACACTTTAGCGCCAGTATTACCCGGAACCGACATTAAAGTAACATTCACCGTCAACGTTATCGCCCCAGGCGCAGACACACTGAGACTTTCAACAAGCTTAACAAAATCATCAGCGTACCCTAGCTGGGTACTGGGAACTTCTAACAGACACATATGACATGGGCACCACATACAATCCTGCAGCACAATCTACAACATTCAAATGGACCGTGGGAACGTTTGACATGGTTCTCTATGGTAAGATTCCAAACAGTGCCTCAAACGTCGCACAAACCGTTAACGTTGTTAGCGTATCAAGTGGTGCTGGCGGTGCTGCTCTTGACCAAATAACGGTTCAAGCTACCAGCGCAGGTTTAGCCAACTTTAACGTTCTTTATTCTCAGCAAGAGACAAAGCTGAAAGGACTCATATCAAGCGGAGTTGCTCAAGGATATATCGATATTTTCACAAATGTTCTCAACGCATCCAGAAGCATAGCTAACGCAGGTGACGTCAGCGATGCAACTGCTCTCTTAAACAGTCTCAACGCTTCCAATGCACCAGTATCTTCAGCGACGGAAACGCTCTTTATACCAGTAATCGCTGTGTTAGCAGTTGTAGCAGTTATATTCGTGGTCCTGTTCCTGAGAGTACGTGGAAAAGTTAGCTACTTCCAACTCGTCGTTGAAGACCAAATCAAAGACTTAGAAGGCTTAACGCTGAGAGCATCCAAAATCGACCGTGCAATGTCCTCAAATTTAGAGTCAGTGAAAGACAGATTGAAAAGATTAGTTGGGATGTGATAGGCTACGCGAATCTACCAAAACAGCGTACAGTTGATCGGGTTAGGGTCAGCAGGCACCAACATCGTTGAAGCTTTCATATCGAACAAAAAAACCAAAGAGCTAATGGAGAACGACCTAACACGTCTTTCTCTTTTAGCCATCGACATAGCTGACCCAGAAATCCGAAGCCTACAAGAAACCAATGAGCAAATACAGTCAGATCAATGATAAAAGCTGGCATCCCGCGCGAACGAATGCGCTTAATTGCTCAATCTGTAAAGTTCCCAACTGCCGAAGCCATGTTCGACTTTATCAACCAAAAATATGGCGAATACTTGGTAGGTGAAGGTTCAAAACTTGAAAACTTTGTCCCTTGGCTGCAAACCACAATGGCTATTCCGCCAATGGCTGGCGGCGCTGGCAGAAGAAGAGCTCTGGCAAAAGCAATCTACGCATTAAACTACTACCAACTCGGCATCATCCGTAATTGCATTAACTCGTTCAAAGAACAAGCGCTTTCATCGATAGTCACCCCGACAGTAGCTTTGGTTTATGGACTTGGCGGTGGCACTGGAAGCGGTGTCTTCTTTGACTTTGCTAGGCACCTGCGAAAAGTCTTAGGTTCCGGTGTGCCAATCATAGCTTTCGTTATTACTCCCTGCGGCGGAGATGACCCTCCAGCAAAAGGATGCTCAGCGTTCGTAGCCATGAACGAGCTTTCACTGTTACTCAACAAAGATTACAACGAGTATGTCACAAAAACATACGGCGAAATCTACCGAAACCCACTCAACGCGCTAATCTATTTGCCATTGTTACCAGCATTCTCAAAGGTCGGCAACATTGTTAGCGCCAGACAAGAAATGGACCAAATGGTCGTAGATCTGCTTTACGTTTTGATGGACTTTGACTTAGCAGACCTTTTAGGCGGCATAGGCACCGAAGTGGGACTTACCAACAATTCAGCGCACACCTTGGGCATGACCAAAGTTACGTATCCAGTTGAAGACTACATTATGGCTTACAAGTTGAACTTTGAAGGAATGCAACTGCTGCAGGAATCAAGGAAAGAAAAACTTGACATCCTAGAAGAAATTAACAATGTCATTAAAGTGGACAGCGAAATCACCCGAGAACTCTTCAAGAACTACCTTATAAAAACAGGCACCTTCAATGAAGAACAGTTTGAAGAAAAACTAAAAACCACCATAAACAGCAACCCACGACTTGAAGACGACACAATCTTGCACGTTAAAGGAACTGAGATACAGGTTAAAAACTGGCTAGACGACATAATGAAGTTCCTATCCACAATAAAGCTCATGGGCAAGATAGGTCCCATCGAAGAATCCATCATAAACTTGACTCTGCGCAAAGACGGCAACAGAAAACTAGACAACCTAGAAGTCTTACTAACGAACCTAACAAAGACCCACTTAGAATTCTCTCAACGAAAAGCAGTAATTATTGAACGTTTAAACCAACTCATTCCAAGCTCACAAATCTTCACCCTAAGACAAAAGAAAGTCCTAGAAGACCTAGTCAACATAGCTGAACTTGCAGAAAGATCATTGAGCATACTCAAATTCTACGACGAAACCCGATACTTAACAGACGCATTAATGCGATACTACGAAGTTCTACCCGAATGCAAAGCTGAACTTGAAGACTTAAAGGACATCCAAACCGAACTCGGAACCATCTACCTAATCATTCAACTTATGCTAAGGACACCAGCCGACGAAGCCAGAATGATCGACGAACATCTAACGTACGTCAACGAAATCTTAACCCAGCGTATGCAGAAACGAGGTAACTTTGACAACGAAGTCATGAGAGTTCAAGAGATTAAGAAACGCAAAGAATTCGACAAAACCAAAATGGAGCGGCAAGTCCGAAAGTTCCTTAGCGGCAAACGGTATGCTAGAGAACAACTGTTGGATGTAGACCGAGAACTCAAGCGTGTGGAGCAGGAAGAGGCTTTTGCAATTGAAAACCTCGACAAAGTTGACAGCACAATCAAACTGTACGAAAAATTGGCAAAACGATTCGAATTAGTGTCTGAATACCGCAAGCGACTCAACAAGATCGTTGATTTACACACTGAATACAACGCAAAGATTGCTGACATAGGTTCCCAGAAACCTTACTTCGAGAAATCAGCAGACTTAACTGAACGTGAACAACTAAAAATAATATTCAAAATCCTCACTGAACAAGAAGACACGCTTACAACCGAAGTAATCTTCAAGCAAATCCTTGACATGGACCACTTCAAAGACTACATGAAAAGCGTTATCCGCGCTTTCAAGACACCAAGCGTCATGGGATTCAAACCAACCTACAAGACCGACTACATCTGGGTAACCATCTCAACTCCGCCAAAGATGTGGTCAGAGGACCTCTCACAAGAAGTCTACACTGCACTAGCAGGATACGTAACCAGCGAAGTCTCAAGAACAATCACTGTACGAGTCATCGAGTCAAGAGATGCTTGGACAACCAGAGTCATGGTGGTCGGCGGACGAGGCAAACCTGAAGACATGGAATCCTACGACGAAATGCAACTACTCTACAGCAAATCCAGCGATTTCGAAAGATACCTATCACGCTCATTCCTACTGGAACACGGAGTACACGCAAGCAACATCATCAAAGAACTAAACCACAACAACGGCAACAACAATAACAATAATAAAAAGTAACACAAACAGCAGGAGTTTTTTCTCCTACTGACAACCTATCTTTTTGTATTAATCAGCTTTCTTTAGCGCTTTTTGGTCACGCGCGCACGTTTTGGCTTAGTTGGGGCTTGTGGCGCTTGAGCTTTTTCTTCATCAATTGCGAGGGGTGCCTCTGCTTTTTTTGTTCGACGCCCACGTCTTGGTTTTTCCACAGAGTTTTGCTCTTCCCCTTTTTCATAGTTAACTGCTGGCGGCATCTTGGCAGTTTTCGTTTCGGCGGCGCTCTCTGTGGCATCGGTTGGGCTTTCAGCGGTTTGGTCTTCGTTGACCTTTGGTTCTTCCGCAATTTTGGGTGGTTCTGTGGTCACTGTTTCAGCTGCGCTTGCACTGTCAACTGCTTTTTCTTTTTGTAACTCCTCAACAATTTGTGGTGTTTCCAAAACTGGGGCTTCAATTTTAATTATAAAGCTTCCATCTTCAGTCATGAAACCCTTCTCGACTGCTTGATTCTTCAGCGGCTTAACCTTCTGTTCCAAATCAGAAAACATCTTGCTGGTGTCAAAGCCACCTACAAACAGCACTGCATCTATTCGGTCAGTCATGTCTTCGGTGTAGATGGGTTCAGTTATGTAGATTGATTGGAGGCTTGTTTTTTCCTTAAACCAGTTTGTTATCGCTAACTCAATTTTTCCTCTGGGAAGCTTATCTTTTAGGCTCAAAGGCATACGCAAAACAACATACAACAAAGAGGTAGCTTGACAAATCAAACGTTAAAAACGGTTTTAGCAACGCAGCGTTTAACATGTTCTCTATGGAACCGTAAATCTTGTAGCTTGCACCCGTAACTACAATAGGTGCGAACAATTTAGTGTTAAAAGTCCTGGATAACTCTGAGATTTCCTCGACAAGCGAATCTTTAGCTAAAAACAGGTTCAAAAGGTAGTTGACAACCATGTTTCCCTTGATTAATTCACCTTTTCGGTCAACACCTTCATAGCTTTCTATTTGGTCTCTATCCATAAGCAGAACTGTTGCGCCATCGGTTACCGAGCATATTTTCAATGCGGCGTAAGCGTTGAAGTGGGCGTCTGTGGGCTGTATTTTCGAGGGCAAAACCGCTATGGAGAGGGAATCCATGTTTGCGGCTTTGAATTTACTTATCAATGTTGGTAGGGCAGCGCTGCCGATTCCATCCCAAATTGACGAAAAGATTATGGCGCTATGGAGTTTTTCAGCGGATTTTTTCTCTAAACTATCAATAACTGAATTATCCTTCGAAATGGTTGGCAGTACATTGTACCAGAAGTGAGTATCGATGTGTGCGTCTTCAAAGCCTAAAACAAAATGTGCATTGTAATCTTTTGGGAGCCACTTGTAGATTTCATCGCTTGATTTTTCAATCAAAATTGGCAACGTAGCTTCTTTGCTGATGCTTGGTTCTTTTAGGATTGTTTTTATGGGGTATTCGCCGATGCAGACTAATGCTTGTTTTGGCAACAAGCGGTTTTAGTGCTTCAATATGTTTTTCTATGCTTGCAAGTACATTAAAAGTGCCTTTGCCATCCTTCATCCGAGGTACCTACATAAGCTTTAAGAGGAGTTTACCTAAAATAAGGTTTTAGGTAGATTGCGTGAAGAAGCCCTCCTTTAAAATTTCTGGCGTAAACTCTTGGTATAAAACACGAAAAGCAGAAAAGAAAAGAAAAAGAAGAGCAGGAACGCAATCTTGAATCTTCAACGCTTAAAATGGTTACTTTCCTGTTCACTGCAGTTGCTATGGCGCTTGGGATGTCTTTTCTGCCGATTTTCCCTCAACCATTGCCAATTCTGCTTGCTATTTTGGTGGCATTTGTCACCTTTAAGATTCCACGTTTAGGTATGCCAATCGGTGGTGCTGTTATTGGGTTTAGGCTTGATGTACCATTTGGCTCAATTATACTTTATTTCCTTCCTCGGCGATACACCGGTTCGTGTGGCATTCATTGTTGTTTGGATGGCGTTGTTTGTGGTTTTGCCTCTAACTTCTAACCGCTACAAGAGTGCTCTTGCCATTGATTTTGGGATATTGGCAGTTACGGCGCTTTTCTTTGGTCCCACTTATTTTTTGGCTATTCCGTTGATTTTGGCTTCAGCGGTTTTCTTCAAAAAGATATGTAGTTTTGTCAATCGTTTACTATGTTTTGCTTTCGGTGCCCCTGCAGATTATGCAATACTTCAAGTATGTTGTTGAACCGATTGTTAGGTCCGATTGGTGGCTTGCAGCTGGGTCGAGTCCACCGCTTTTGGTTTCGTTGAGCTCAATTGTCTAAGGACCTTAATTTGTCGATGAGCCAGTTTCGGCTGTACGATATATCAAAAGTTGTCTATGACATCGCTGGTCAAACCACTTGGATTCCCGATTGGACTGGACGCACAATCAAGGATGCGTTATCACAGTACCTTGACTCTATTCCAGGCATACTGATGTTTGTAGTAATCGTAGTTGGGCTTGCTTTAACTCTTATTTTCTTTACAAGAATCCTGGTTAAAGAAGGTCTTATTGGTAATGGCGACAAGCTTTTTCCATGTTTTACCGCCACCATTGCGGCTGCTTTGTTCTTTATTCTGTTGAGTGCTCTTCAAGTGCCCTTGGCTTTCACCGCTGACGTTAGCGCTACCACGATGGTGTTGGGTATTTTTGCGACACTCCTCTTTACGTTGCCTGTTGCTTTCATGGATTACACGCCAAAGAAGCGGGCTACAAACCAGGAGATTACCAATAAAGCTCAAGCACTCCTAAACAAGGTGTTGGTTTTTGAGGGTCAACTGGGCAATGTCAAAGAAAACATTCCTGTAATTGTGAGTGCGCCTGAAGGAAAAATGCTCATTATCAAAGACGCTCTTCAAGACACATTAAGAAATGCTTCAAAGCATTCGTATGAGCAGGAAGAGTTAGATCAGAAATTCGACGAATTAGACAAACTCGGCAAAGACAATGAAGCTTTGGAGGCACGAACTGAACGCTATCCTCTCAGAATACCAGATTTTTGCATTGTGCGAATTCTCAAATTGGGCTGGAAAACTCAAAGACGCCGGCTTAAACATCAAAACCACCGTGAAAGCTGATTATCAAAAAGAGATGCCGCTGGAACAAAGAATTGAAGCAATCAAACAGATCTTAGATGCAGGAAGAGCCCTGGCCAAAGAGGTTATTGCGATTGCTGAGCCAATCTACGACATCATCAAGCCACTGTATGATCCTTCTCTTCCCGAGAAAAGCCGAGCAGTAGAATTCGCCCAAGAAAAACTGGAGAAGAAAGAAGCACCATGGATAGCCATCGAGGCACTGTACAATTCGCTTAATAATTGGAAGCGCCAGTACGGCTCTGAAATCCAGGCGTCCATGAAGTACCTTCAGAACTCTCTTTGACGCCGATAGCAGGCCTAAGTAGCCAAAGTGAGGTTTTGCCGCCTGTTTTCGGCGAAAACACCCCCAAAGTGCTCGGTTACGCAAAGAAAGCTGAGGCAATGAAGGCTAACGCTGAGATGAGAGCTGAGAAAGAAGAGTTGGACATTTTAGATGTTATTGCGTTGAAGGATGATGTTCAAGGTTTCCTAAGCATCTCAAACGATGTCCTATCCATGCTGTATACTGGATTAGTCAGTGATGAAGAAGCAATTGACCGTTTACTGCCAACTAAAGATTATCTGTGGGAGAAAAACTCAACCCTACGCGAACGTCTAAAGAAAGTCACTGAAATTCTTGCAAACCCATCAAACTACAAGATTAACCAGATAATGGAAAACCTGCCCCAGTACCTCTCATACGTGGACGAAGCCGTGCAGACCTTGGCAGTTTACAGTGAACGCAAAGAGTTCCTGCTCAACTATCCCTTGGCAGAAGCAGCCATCGAAGAACAACTCAAAGCAAAAGAGCGGTTAACGCCCAAAGATTTGCCGTTCCAACCTGTGTTCGCAGCGGAATACCTAAGACTCTACTATACGCAAGGTTTGGCGAATTCACTTTCGACAAAGAAAACTTTGAGTTGACAAAAAGAACATAGGTTACCTCAAGTCTCTCGGGAGACTGTCCCCTCCTGAACATTTGCTATGGCGCCTGTTCTGGAAATTCAAAAATTGCTGGAAAAAAAATTTGCGAGTGTAGGTATTGGCAACCACTTTTTATATCTAAATTCACTTATTATTTAACAGGAATTTTTGAGGAATACAAATGGCTTTTTTTGTTGACCGAATTGATGCTGGCAAGCGTTTAGCTTCCGCCTTGAAAGGTTTTTCTGGTAAACATGGGATTGTTTTGGCGATTCCCAGAGGCGGAGTAGTTGTGGGTTACGTGATTGCTAGAGCGCTCAACTTGCCGTTGGATGTGATTATTCCCCGGAAAATTGGTGCACCCGATAATCCTGAGTTGGCTATTGGCGCTGTAGCTGAGGATGGAACCACAATTCTCGACGAGAACTTAATTACTTACCTGGGCGTTAGCCGAGAATACATTAAACAAGAGACTGAACGCCAAAAACGGGAAATTGAACGCAGACTAAAAGTGTACAGACAAGACACGTCCTACCCAAACCTGAAGGGACTTGATGTTATTGTTGTGGATGATGGCATAGCTACAGGCTCAACCATGAAAGCAGCGTTGGCTTCAGTGAAAAACAGAGGCGCCGCCAGCGTAACTGTTGCAGTTCCTGTTGGTCCACCCTCAACCATTGAAGAACTAAACGAAATGGCTGACCGCGTCGTGTGCCTCTATACGCCTGAATATTTCCAAGCTATAGGGCAATTCTTCAGTGATTTTTCCCAAACGGAGGATGAAGAAGTAATAAAACTGCTCAAGGAAAGTAAGCAGAACTTTGGGCGAAAGCCTGCAGGGATGGTCGTTGTATGATTCACTACCAAACAGAGATGAAAATTCCAGTTGGCAACGTAACAGTAGAAGGCACCTTAACTTTGCCGCCTGGCGCTAAAGGAGTGGTGTTGTTTGCTCATGGAAGCGGCAGCAGCAGGTTTAGCCCAAGAAACCAGTACGTCGCAAAAGAATTCAACAAAGCAACAATCGGAACGCTACTCTTTGACCTTCTTACCCAAGAAGAGGAAGAAGAAGACGTAGTAACTGCAGAATACAGGTTTAACATCGCCTTACTGGCTGAGCGCCTCATTGGGGCAACCGAGTGGCTAAGAAATGACCTTCTAACCAAGAGTTTAGCCTTCGGATATTTCGGGGCAAGCACGGGTGCGGCTGCGGCTTTGATTGCGGCTGCAAAACTCCCAAATGACATTGTAGCGGTGGTTTCGCGTGGAGGACGCCCTGACCTTGCAGGAGAATACCTGCCAAACGTAGTGGCGCCAACTCTGCTGTTAGTGGGCGGTTTAGATACCGAAGTGATTGAACTTAACCGCCTTGCCATGGACCAAATGACAAATGAAAAGAAACTTGTCATAGTTCCAGGTGCAACGCACCTCTTTGAGGAACCGGGCAAGCTTGAAGAAGTTGCCAAGTTTTCGACGGATTGGTTTCTGCGCTACCTACATTAAAGTGTCCCTAATTGGTAGGGGGCTATCCGCAAAAAACCAATTTTATAGTGACTTTTTTGATTAACCTGTTTTTATGCGGCGACGTGATGACTGGCAGAGGCATCGACCAGATTCTGCCATACCCAAGCAACCCCGCAATCTATGAGTCATATGTTAAAGACGCAAGAGACTACGTGGAATTCGCCGAAGAAAAGAACGGGGTAATCCCAAAACATGTAAACTTTGATTACATTTGGGGCGATGCCCTCATGCATCTTAAAAGGTTAGCTCCAGATTTACGAATTATCAATTTAGAAACAAGCATCACCCAAAGCGAAGATTATTGGAAAGACAAACAAATCAATTACCGAATGAACCCAAAGAACACACCCTGTCTTACCGCCGCAAAAATAGACTGTTGCGCTCTGGCAAACAATCACATTTTAGACTGGGGCTACAGCGGCTTAAAAGAAACACTAGATACGCTGAAAATGACGGGTATAAAAACGTCAGGGGCAGGCAAAAACAGTGAAGAGGCAGAAATACCTGCAGTGTTGGAGGTAAAGGGCAAGGGCAGAATTATCCTTTTCTCGTTTGGGTCAGAATCAAGTGGAGTAATCCCCAGCTGGGCTGCCTCAGAAAGCAAGCCAGGAGTAAACTTTTTAGGAAGCCTTGCAAGCGACCAAGTTCATCGTATAAAACGGGCAGTGAAAGATGTCAAACGGCAAAACGATGTAGTTATTGTGTCGATTCATTGGGGGTTCAATTGGGGTTATGAAGTGCCTTCACAACAGCGATTGTTTGCTCATAGGCTTATCGATGAAGCCGGCGTGGACTTAATTCATGGGCACTCTTCTCATCATCCGAAAGGCATGGAGGTTTACAAAAATAAGCTTATTCTCTATGGATGTGGCGACTTCTTGAACGATTATGAAGGAATAGGCACCTATGAATCTTACAGAGGCGATTTGGGTTTGATGTATTTTGCCACCGTTGACCCAAAGATAGGAACGCTCTATTCTCTACAAATGGTGCCTACTCAAATTAAGCATTTTAAAGTAAACAACGCTTCAAAAGACGATACGCGTTGGCTAACCCGCGTGTTAAATTATGAGAGCGAAAAGTTGGGTTGCACGGTAGAGTTTGATAAGGGTTTTCTTTGGTTGAAATGGAGTTAGCTGGGCTTTTTTATTCGGCTTTTGGCTGCTTAATCATCTTGAACAACGCATAGTTCTCTGCAATATCCGCGGTGTATAGGATGCTGAACGCTAAAACACTCTCCAAAGGCACGTTCATGTAGACCCGTTCTTTTGAAACCCTTAAGGCTTGGGCATCAGACGTTAAAATAACGTTTAAAACATCTCCAATCTCCAGTTCATCCCCAATTTTGTGTCCATCCTCAGATTCCTTGTCAAGAGCTATGGCTGTTTTCCATGTGCCGCCGCTAAAATCAACAACTAAGTATGGATGTCCAATTTGAACTATAGACGAAATAGAGATTGAGGGCATACATTTCTCACATTGCCCTACTAACTGTGTCATTTCTGTTTGGCTTAAGGGTACGACGAGAACCTTATGCTTAACGCTTGATTGGTCTGTTACCGTAAAAAACTGCATAAAATCATCAAATAGTTATCTTTTGGGAAGGCTTTAACTTTTTCTGTTTTTTCGAGGCTATGCTGGCTGTAAAGAGAAAAAATTAGGTGTTAACTAGAAATTTTTATATTTTTCAGATTACTATTAGTATCTAGAGATTTTTTAGAAGGTGATTTTTTTGGCTAGAAGAAAGGTGAACAGTATAAGTGTGAAGAATGCGGTCTTGTTGTTTTGGTTGAAAATCCCTGCGAATGTGACGAAACATGCGAACTAATTTGTTGCGAGGAACCTATGAAGCCTGTCAAGGCACCAGCAAAAAGCGCCGCCCCCAAAGCTCCAGCAAAAGCCCCTGAAAAACCAAAGAAGTAATCACGTACTTAACGCTTTTTTCACAACATTTGGTTTATTCCCCTTTCACTTTTTTTTGAAAATTATTTACGAAAATATCGAAAAACAAGTTATACCGTTTTTAATATGCCTAGACTCTTTTTCCTTTATCCCAGTAATAACAAAAAAGGTCTTTAACCCAGTTGGTGAACACGAAAGGACAACGACTGATAGACAATCGTTTCAGTTGCTTTGGAGGCGGCTTAGGGTTTGTTAAGCGCGGTCACCCGATGCGGCGGAATTGGATTCAGCGGGGAAATGGGCAAAAGCGCTCATTAAAGCTGTCTAGACTATGAAATGCCTTTTTTCTTTTTAAACGGCAATTTTCAGCAATTAAACTGGCAATGAATCGGTTGGTGTGTTTAAACGAAGAAATAGAGCAAGACTTGGGTATAATTTTGGAAAATTCCTTTATAATCTGCCGCATTAGTTTAAGAATTGGAGTTGAAGAAGAATGCAGCAGAAATTAATTGAGCCAAATGATTACACGTTTTCAGCTGCCAAAACTTCGCTTGAAGAAAAAAGAGCAACGCTTGAGAATAAACTGAGCAGGAACTTACAAAAGAAGTATGAGTTGGAACTGAAAATAAATGGGCAATTCGAAAAGATTAAGGCAGTAGAGATGGCGATAGAAAAAATGATTGATTCGGGCAAGCAGGAAACTATGCGGACGCCTAATAAAAGGGAATTGTAAACATTCATGTTATGGCCGTTGAAGACGCAATCAGCCGTGTTTGGCACACAAAAAAACCGCGAACAGAAAAGGAGCATACAGATTGATAAATAACGGTCACAGTAATCCGCGGCCACGCATCGAAAGCTTGTCCGATTTGATTTTTGGTCTCGCATTATCCTTAAGCGCTTATTCACTATTGAGCAGGCCGCCTACACAGTTGAGCGGTATGGCAAGCGATATCATAGCGTTTACGTTTAGCTTCGTTATCCTCATCTTTGTCTGGCTACGCTACACCGAAATCATGTCTGTATTGCCGATGGAAAACAGGACCACGAGAACCCTCAACGTGTTCATGCTGTTCGCCGTTTCACTTGAACCATACCTGTTTAACCTTGTCAGCTTATTCGGACACTCGGCGGAAACTGAAATCGTGCAGTACGCTTCTTTCTTCTACTCGTTAGACATGGCTGCCCTCGTTGTTATACTGGCAGTATTCACCAACGAACTGGCAAGAGAGGAAAAGCAGCTTATTGCTCCAGAACTCATGAAACCTTATAAGAAAGTCAGAAATTTCATGTTACTATCCGCAGGTCTTTTCCTCTTTACGATGCTGCCACAGTTCTGGACACTGAGGATTCAAGATATTCCTTTAAGGTTCCTTCTGTGGATGGTGCCGCTTGCAGTCTTCTGGGTTGGAAGCATCCCGACAGAAAAAACGAAAATGCTCAATAACACTTCCAGCACTTAAAAAATGATATTTAAAACATTTTCAAGTTATTGTTTAATCTCTTTAACTAGCTTCTCCACTTGTTCAATGATGTACTCGTTTATTTTTTGCCCCTTCTCCGCGGATGCGGTTGTAGGGTCGCCGTGGACTCCGCTTGGAAAATAAAGTTCAGGATGCGCAACAACCTCAAAGCGAGGCATCTGCCAAACACTGGCTTCACCTTTTGCTTTAACCAGTTCAGGTTTGATTGCCATCATACGCGAAGTTTCAAGGGTGCCTGCATGTCCATCGTTTACGTCAGCATATTTGGGGGTTAATTCTTCTGCGAAGACAAAGTCAGACAAAACCATAATCCGAGTTTTCTCTTGTACCGCTGCCTCATCGTTTTTTATGACAACTTCCTGTGCTGCAAGCCGAAGGGCAACCATATGCGAGTTCCCAGCATGACCGCTGAGAACGATAATCAGTTTGAAACCATTGCGGACTAACTCAGATAATACGTCATACGCTATCTTGTAGAGTGTATCGAACTGTATGGTTATTGTTCCTGGAAAGTTGCGCGTGGCATTGCATATGCCATACCTAAACGGAGGCGCGACTAGACAGCCTGTTTTCTTCGCCACTTCCAGCGCGATGTATTCTGGTTGAACGCTGTCAGTGCACAGGGGCAAATGGTCGCCGTGTTCCTCGACGCTTCCAACAGGAAAAATCACCACAACTCCATCTTTTGCGGCTTGGGCAGCTTCTTTGGTGCTTAACTCATCAAGCCAGAGGCGACGCGGCTTTACGTTTTCGCGCGCTGGATTAGGTTTTGACATAATTGTAAGTCGGCGGATGCTCTTTTTCTACCTTGCGGAAATAATGAAAAAAGTGTTTCCATTGGCGTTAGGTTAATAGGTAGGCTTATGCTACTTTTACCACCATGATGAAACCATGACTGAACTTAAAGCAATTAAGGTTAGCAAAGAAACGTACGCTGAATTAAGTTCGATAGCTGGTGAGTTGCAAGTTAAACTGAAAAGACCTGTATCGATAGAAGAAGCCATGAAACATCTGATAAAACGACGGAAAAAAGGGGCAAAAATCTCGGATTTAGCTGGTTCATGGAACGTAACCGATAAAGAAGTTAAAGAAATTAAAGCTTCTATAAGTCAGGCGTGGGAAGAATGGAAGCCTCAAAAACAATAATTGATACCGACATACTGATTGACCTTCTAAGAAATAGCAAGGACGCCGTAGACTTCGTTGCCAGACTGGAAGAGAAAAAAATACTCCTAGCCACAACCGTAGTTAACTCTTTCGAGCTTTATTACGGGGCACACAAATCGAGATACCCTGAAAAAAACCTACAAGCAACCAAAAAACTGTTAAGCAGAATGATAATTTTATCGCTGACGCCAAGGTCAGCTCAAAAAGCCGGTCACATATACGCTGAACTAGAAACAAGAGGTCACCCAATCGGGCTTCGGGATACCCTTATTGGAGCAATCGCCTTAACTAGAGAATTCAGCCTCGCTACACGCAACATTGAACACTTCAAGAAAATTGAAGACCTAAAAATAATCCCGGCTTAGAATTTAAAGGACCAGCGAATTTTGGCGGGTCCGACGGGAGTTGAACCCGCGACCCTCGGATTAAAAGTCCGATGCTCTAGCCTGACTGAGCTACGGACCCGCAAAGATTCGTTGCGGCTGATAGAAAAACACGAGGGGGTTTTTTAGTATTTCTATTGGTTAGTGATAAAAAGAAATTGCTAATGGGTTGTTTGGGCTTTGAGGATTGTTGCCATGAAGCCTTTGATTTTATCATGCGAGTTGAGGATGGTTGCGATGGTTTTTGCGCCTTTTTCGGTGAGTTTGTAGACTCTTTTTCGCTCAATCCAGATTCCTTCCACTAAACCGTTTCGCTCAAGCGAATAGAGTAGTGAGTAAACTGTGCCTGAACTGGCGAGGAAGCCGAATTTGTTGTGTATGAAGGATATCACGTCGTATCCGCTTATGGGTCCGTTTTGTAGTTCAGCCATTATGATTGTGTCCATGAAGCTTTTGATTACGCGTTCATGCATTTTTTTGATTATTCTTGCTTCGGATTTTTCTCCGTTTACTGTGATTGTTAATGCCACCATGTTTTTGCACGCTCATTATTGTTTATTCTTGTTTAGATATATAAGACTTATTCGGATTTAGAATAACAAGTTATAACAGAATCAGAAAAGTATAAACAAAATAAACCTCGCTGAACGCGCCAGCTATTATAGCCACGCGAAAAAACCGTTAAATCATTGCAGGCACACTCTCATATATGGCTACATAATATGCTAGCCCACACGTGATAGTTTACATAGAAGTGTCATCAAATTCCATTAATTTTTAAGAAAAATTTCACTATTTATATACATAAACCCATACAAAGGCAAAGCGTTTTTACTTTAAAATTACCAATTTTCTGCCTTCCCACACGTTTTTAATAGTTAGCGATATATGCGCATGTTAACAAACGTTAATTCTTATTTTACCATAGGAAGCTACGGTGCCCTAAACGTGATTTCATGGAAATATACATTTAAACGATTAAATGAAGAATACGAAATAGCCAACAAAAAGAAGAAAGCCTTAGACAACCTTTTTGAAACAGGCAAAATCTCACAAGCCACACGTGACTCATTCACTGGTGACATCAGCTCAGCAATTGCTGAAATCGAAAAACAACGCAAAGACCTTGCCGAAAAGATGAACGCAAAAACCCAAGAACTAGAAGGCCAACTCAAAACATTAGAAATGCTTCTCGCTAACTATGAAATTCAACATGTTGTTGGAGAAATAGATGAGGACAGTTACGCACGAGAAATAAATCTCCTCGGAACCACTCTTCAAACGACTCGAAATGAACTAGACGTAATAAAGCAAGCAACAAACCAATTATTTCCCGTAGAACCAGCAATTCAAGCCCCAGCAGCTCCAGAGCCAGTTGCTCCAACCGTTGAAGCGGTTGCACAAGCCGCTCCAATAGAAGTGGTTGTCCCTTTCGAGGCCCCCGTTGAAGCAGCTCCAGCTGAACCAGTAATTATTGAAACTTGTCCAGTTGAACCAGCATCATCTGAGCCTGCCATAATTGAAGTTCCAGTAGCTGAAGCAGCCCCAACCCCAGTTGAATGCGCTGCTGTGGAGACCGCGCCAATAGAAGTTGCTGTCGTTGAAGCTCCAGTTGAAACGGCTCCAGTCGAAACCCCAACAATCGAAGCCGCCCCCGTTGAAAGCGCTCCCATAGAGACTCCAGTAGAAGTTGCACAAGCTCCAATCGAAACCATACCAGTCGTCGAAGTTCCAGTAGTTGAAGCCGCTCCAGCAATTGAAACACCAGTTGAAGAAGCTCCAGCAATAGTCGAAGAAGCCCCTGCAGTCATAGTTGAAGAAGCCGCTCCAATCGAGGTTGCGCCAGTTGAAACTGCCCCAGTTGAGGAAGCCCCAATTGTTGAGGCTCCAGCAGTTGAAACTCCAATCCTTGAAGCAGCCCCCGTGGAAGAAGCCCCAGTAATTGCCGCTGAACCAGAAACAGTTGAAATAATAACAGAAGCAGCACCTGAAGCAGTAATCGCTGAACCGGCAGTCCAAGAAATAGTAGTTGAAGCTCCAATCATAACCGAAGCAGCCCCAATCGAGCAACCAACCATCGCTGTCGAGGAAGCCCCAGCAATTACAGTTGAAGCTCCAGCAGAAACAGTCGCCCCAACCGAACCAGTTGCAGAAGCAGCCCAAGAACAACCAGCAGTTGAAGCCCCGCTCCAAGCCTTCGAAGTAACCGAGCAAGCTCCAATTGAAACAACCCTTGAAAAAGTCCTAGAAGAGCCAGCAATTGAACCTATTTCCATGGTGGAGGAGGCCCACATTCCAGCCCACCCTTCAGAAGCGCCTCCGCAGGCGCATTCGGAAGTAGTGACAGCGGAAGCGGACAACAGCAACCAAACCCCCCAAGCAGAAGAAAGCGACGAAAACACAACTGAATAAAATAAACTGTATTCTCCATTCTTTTCTTTTTTGTTCTGTTTAAACGATTTTGTCCTTGTTCGGCTCAGCAATTTTATTTTTCTCTGTTAGATGATGGCAGAGACCCCCTTACTCATCATCTTCCAGTGGAGATGGCTGCAGGTTGTGTTTTGGGTTTTGGCTGTTTCGGGGGTTGCTGGCTGGTTGAGGCGACTTCTACAAGCACAAGAAAGCAGCAGAAAGCAACGGCAGCACAATGCAGTCGGGCACTAGCATAGCCCACTCGGAAATCTCCGCCCTAAAAACCCAAACCCCCAACCACCCCTATAAACAATCCCACCAAACAAAAAACAACAAATTCAGCCGTTCAAATGCTATGAATCCTCATTTTTGTGCTTGCCCCTGGAAATGAATGTGATTTTAATGGGGTATTGCTTTATTCAACTGCTTCCCTAAATGCCTAAGCTGTTGGTGTTGCTATTTTTCTAGTTGTGATTTTAGCAGGTTTATGGCTGACCATGCAGCGAGTGCGCTGGTGTGGGGGTTGTCTGGGTGGGGGTCGTTGGCGAATTGTAGGTTCATTTCGCCGTAGCGCCATTTGACGTGGATTTGGTGGGTGTTGCGTACGACGTTTGGGTCGGATACTACTTTCACTTTTACTTTGGCTGGTTTAACGGTTAAGGCTAATGTTGCTGCAACGTTCATTTCCCGCGGGAACTGTCTTGCCGCTTCCTCCGCGTAGCCCACATAGACGGTTTCTTCTTGGGTGTTGGTTTTTCCGAGGGCTTTGGGGTTTTTGCGTGAGGTGAGTGTAATCTCGTCGATTCCTGCTAAAGCGGCGGGTGAGAGTGCATCTAGTCCTCCGATGGCGCCTGAGGGAAAATGAAGTTTAGGGGTATTTGTGTTTAAATCTAAAAGTGCGCCTGTGCTCATGACGATGAAGTCGACATTTGCCGCCAAAAGTTTACCGTAGTATTCCCGTACTGCCTGCTGACCTGCCGCTTCCACAACCACCTTCGGCTTGGAGGCAAGCAATTCATCGACGCTTCCCGCTATCTTAACAGGAAAATCAAGCGCAGCCTTAAGCTTCTGAGCTTTGGCAACGTCAACATCGAAAACCACCAGTTCATCGCAGACCACGAGTTTTCGCTCAATTGCCTCCGCGAGAACTGTGCCGATGGCGCCGCAGCCAATTAACCCTACACGTTTCATTTTTTGGTTACCGCTCCAAAGACAGCGATGGGAATTACTCCTGGGAACTGCGGTACTTCTTGTCCTACGCCCGCTTGGGGAATTACTTTGAAGTCGCCTACAACTTTGAGAGTGCCCGCGATGTCGTTTTTGCTTTGGTTGATTAGGTCGGCGTTTGCTTGGCTACCGGTGTAAATTTCAAGAGACATAACAGGAATATTTAGCGGCAACTTTTGTTCTGCTTTCTTTCTGCGTATGTCTTCAATGAAAGCCATCACTTTGTCCCCTTCCGCTTCGATTTTTTGGTCTATAACGTGTTCATGCAGCTTTGGCCAGGGTGAAATTTGTATGCTTTTAAAAGTTTTGTTTTCAGCATACATATGTTGATAGATTTCCTCGGTCAAATGAGGAGTTATCGGCGCCATCAACTGCAATATTCGGTATAGAACGTTGTAGAGAGTCTGTTGTGCTGCTCTCCTTTTTGCTTTAGTTTGAACCTCTGACTGATAGAGCCTATCTTTGACTGCTTCAACATAGAAATCGCAGAAAACATGCCACGTAAAGTTGCGAATATCCTCAACCGCGATGTTGAACTGGCACTTCTCAAAGGCTTCGGTTACTTTTTTGGTTAGATTTTCGGTTTTGCAAAGTATCCATTTATCCAGCAATTGAAGCTCTACGTCGGCGTTCTCTTGGGGGTTGTAATCTGACAGGAGGTTGCTTGCGAACCCTGAAACATTCCAAAGTTTAACCAAAAAGCGCCGTCCGTATTCGACGTCTTGGGCGCGGAAGGGGATGTCTGAGCCTGTTGCTCCGCCTCCAGCAGCCCACTGCCGCGTTGCGTCCGCGCCACTTTTGTTTAACACTTCAGGTGCCGCAGCATAGTTTTTGAGGGATTTGCTCATTTTTCTGCCGTCAGCGCCCAGTACCATGCCGTTTATGAGGACACTGTTGAAGGGGCGTTCATCGAATAAGGCTAAGTGGCGCACCATGAGGTAGTATGCCCAGGTTCGGATGATGTCGGTGCCTGAGGGGTGAATGCTTGCTGGGAACAGGTTTTTCCAGTCAGCTCGGTCAGGCCAGCCCGCGTGGACGGCGCAGGTGATTGAGGAATCCATCCATGTATCCAACACATCGGTTTCACCTGTGAATTCGGTTCCGCCGCATTTTGAGCATTTGTCAGTTCGGGGTTTTTCCATTCGGGGGTCAATTGGTACCCAGTTTTCTTGGGCAACGATGACTTCGCCGCAGCTTTTGCAGTACCAGACTGGAATTGGCGTTGCAAACAATCTTTGGCGGCTAACAACCCAGTCCCAATCCAAGGCGCGTGTCCAGTCGATTAGGCGGTTTTTCATGTAATCGGGGTACCATGGGATTTCGTTAGCGTTCTTTTCCACTGCCTCAGACAATGGAAGGGTTTTCATAAACCATTGTTTACGTTCCAAGATTTCGACTTGGGCTTTGCAGCGGTCGCAGACGCCGACTTCCTGCTGAATCTTCTCGGTTTTTTCAAGCAGACCCGCGGCTGTTAAGTCGGCAACGATGGCTGCACGCGCTTGATTAACGTACAAGCCAGCGTATTTGCAGCCTGCCTCGCTTATTTGCCCATTTTCAGTTAGGAGCCGAATTACTGGGAGCTTGTGTTTTATGACGGTTTTCACGTCTTCTTTGTCGCCGTAAGTGCAAATCTGGACAACGCCCGTTCCAAAGCAAGGGTCCACAGATTCTTCGCCAATGATGGTTACCTCGCGGTTCATCAAGGGCACGGCGATTTTTCTGCCAATGTACTTGCTGTAACGTTCATCTTTTGGGTTAACTTCGACGGCAACGCATGCTGGAATAAATTCAGGACGCGACGTAGCAATGAGCAGGTATTCGCTGCTGCCTTCAAGTTGGAAGCGTATGTAGTGCAGGATGCCTTCCCGTTTTATGTGGTCGACTTCTGCGTCGGCGATGGCGGTTTCGTCTCTGGGACACCAGTTTACTGGGTGCGTGCCCTGATACATGTAGCCTTTTTTGTGGAGTAGAACGAAGCTAAGTTGGGTTCTGCGCCAATAGTCGGGGTCCATCGTTTTGTATTCGGTTGTCCAATCGATGCTTGCACCCATCTTGAGTATGCCTTCCTTCATCATGGCGATGTATTTTTCTACCAGCTCAATGCACCATGCGCGGAACTGGTCGGGGGGGACATCGCGTTTGCGGATGTTTCTTGCTTTTTCAACTTGAATTTCTATGCCTAAGCCATGGCAGTCCCAGCCCTGCGGGAACAGCACGTTGAAGCCTTGCATGCGCTTGTAGCGGGCAACCATGTCAAAGTATGTCCAGTTAAGGACGTTGCCCATGTGCAGTTCACCTGATGGGTAAGGCGGCGGAGTGTCAATGCTGTATGGAACCCGCTGCTTGTCGTTCCAGTCATAATGGTAGATGCCCATTTCTTCCCATTTACTCTGCCATTTCCGCTCTATCTCAGCAAAATTGTATTCTTTAGGCATAGGCTGCATGCTTTTTGTTCCTCGGTAGTGTGATGGCTTAGGGAAAACAAGAAAATCACCTAAAAACATTACCCTATGCTAAGCACACAAAAAATCAAAGCTTCTGGAAAAAGCAACTATTGCCTATTGACGTTATCGAAAATTCTTTGGGCGTAACTATATTGATTTCTTGAATTTGTGGCGTCGAAGACTACTTTGGCTTTCTTGCCCACTCAACCGCCTCTGCTACAATTTCATCAATTGGCTCTTTGCCAGTTGCTTTTTGTATTTTGTTAGTGATGTTCTCGATGGATGATTTCTCTGTTTTTCTGGGCATGTTCATTCTTTCTGGCATTAACAATCCAATAGGTGTTACATGTAAATGAACTTTTACCGTTTCCTAAAAAAAGTAATTTAGGCATCTTCTGCTTTTCTCTGGAAGGCTGCTATTCGCATAAAGCTAAAATACAGCTTTTGGGCATTATCCCTTTAGTTCTTGGGGAGCTGGGAAAGTGACCTGGCTGAGAGGACGGCTGTTTGCTGTCGACCCTTAGGAACCTGAACCAGGTAATACTGGCGGAGGGAAAAACAATTGAACCTAAATATAACTAGTAAAAAAACTGAAAATTATTCTCCATCAAAAAAAGTAGCATTAACAGGTGTCATGGCGGCATTAATTGCTGTAACAACAATTATTGCCATACCATTGCCGCCTCCACTTTCAACCATTAATTTGGCACCCATAATCATATTCGCAGTAAGCATCCTTCTAGGTCCAACTGCAGGAGTAACGTCAACAGCAATCGGGTGTGCTATCGGATACTTGGCAGGAACAAGCGTAGGAACAATACTGGTTCCTCCAGGATTTACATACATATACCTGATAGGTCTAGTTGTTGCCTAGGTCACCGATGGCTTTAGCCGCTGGCGTTTTAAGGAAAAAAAGTGAAACCGCGGGCATGGTCCTTGGCGTTGTCTTTGAGACGCTGATATTCTTCGCAATAGACTTCGCTCTTGTTCGGAATAGGGTTCGCAGTCTTCGACTTCGGCACATTCGTGGATTTAATATTTGTACCCATAACCTTCGCGGTTCTCATAGCGGTTAGAAGATTTTTAGATACCAAGTATCTATCATAGATGAGCGGTATGAAGAACGATTCACTGTATCAGCATGAACAAACAGCCAAAGAATACGAAGCGTACTATGAAACCAAATACAAAAGGGCAGACCTGCTTGAGAAACGTCTCTTGACAAAGCTTCTAGGACAGTTTAAAGACGTAAAAAACCTTCTTGAGGTAGGATGTGGAACAGGGCACTTCACAAGATGGATTGACTCCACTGGAATCGAATCCTATGGCGTTGATACATCAAGTCCTATGCTTAAGGAAGCAAAGAAAATGTGGATCACCCGGTCGCCTGCTGCAAAGTGAAGGCAGCCACTTACCGTTCAAGGACAAATCCATAGACCTTGTAATCTACCTAACTAGCTTAGAGTACATGCCAGACGCTACCACTACATTTTTGGAGGCATCTAGGGTGGCTAAAAAAGGGGTAATTGTGGGACTAATGAACAAAAATAGCCCAGAGACAATAAGAAAACGGCTTCAGGCAATAACAAACAAGAATTCGTTCTACAAAGAGGCACATTTTTATTCCATATCCAACATAAAGAAAACATTGAACAAAACCCTTCAGGGAAAGTACGCTATCCCATTTTGGAGCACAACCGTTTTTCCCAGAGTTTTCGGCGACTTGGAGTCTTCGCGTTTTCCATTCGGTGCTTTCCTAGGAATCGCAATAGAATTGAGGGATACTTAATGAGTGAAATCGGCAAATTCCCAATAGACCTAATCGAAAAAATGGTTTACCCGAAACTGGGCGCCAAAAGAGCTGAGGTGCTGGTTGGTCCAGGTCATGGACGTGACAACGCTATAGTTCGTTTAGGATGCAATCAGGTTTTAGTTACAACTGCCGACCCGCTGTCGGTTATTCCTGCTTTAGGATTTGAGGATTCGGCTTACATTTCTGTGCATTTGTTGGCTTCTGATTTAGTCACGTGTGGTTTTCCGCCTCAGTTTTTGATGGTGAACCTTAATTTGCCGCCTCAAATGAAGAACGACGAATTCGAAAAATACTGGAGTTGCATTAGTGTTGAATGCGAAAAGCTTGGCGTAGCCATAATCGGCGGTCACACAGGTCGGTACGTTGGCTCCGATTACACGGTTGTAGGCGGAGGAGTCATGATGGCTGTGGCTCCCGAAAATGAGTACATAGCAAGCAGTATGAGTAAACCAGGCGATGTGATAATGATGACAAAGGGCGTTGCCATCGCCACAACAGCGATACTTTCACGAGTCTTCCCGGAAACAGTCGAAAAGACTTACGGGACTGCACTTTTCGGAAAGCGCTAAGCAGTATCTTCAAAAGTTTAGCGTAGTCGATGATGCCCTGACGGCTGCTTCTGTTGGTCTGAGAGATAATGGAGTTACGGCTATGCATGATGTTACCGAGGGCGGACTCCTTGGCGCCTTGTACGAACTATCCCAAGCATCGAATGTTGGTTTAGAGGTTGACCTCTCAGAAGTAATTGTTACCCCAGAAGCCAAACAAATATGCGAATTGTTCAAGTTGTCGCCTTACTCGACTTTGAGTGAAGGCACTCTAATCTTAACAGTTAAACCTGAAAAAGCTTCAGCTGTTCAGCAAGCGTTAGGTTTGAAAGGAATACCAAAGCGCAATTATCGGAAAAATTACAGATGTTAAACAAGGTATATGGGTAAAAACTGAAGGACAACGAACGTCCCTACAAAAACCAGCGGCAGACCCTTATTGGGAAGCATATTGGAAAGCGTTTAGAGAGGGTTGGAAATGAATAAGCTGAAAGGTTTGTATCTTGTTGTTTCTCCCATACTTCCGGCTGAGGAATTGCTATTTGCTACTGAGAAGGCGCTTGATGGAGGCGTTGATGTATTGCAGTTTTCTGCTGGAAAAGAAACCGCTGATATGCACGTTTTGGCAAGTGCTGTTAGCAGGTTTAGCAAAGAAGCATGAAACGCCTTTTCTTGTAAACAATGATTTGGTTTTGGCTAAAGAGGTTGGTGCTGACGGAGTACACTTTGACACTTTTGATATTGCTCCAAGTGAGGCAAGAAAGGTTCTGGGTAACGATTCTATAGTGGGTTACACGGTAAACATTGATATGGATAAACTCATGTGGGCAGAGCATGCAGGAGCAAATTATGTCTCGTTCTGTTCAATTTTTCACATCTGCGAAGCCGCGGCATGTCCAGTTGTTTCTCTTGAAACGGTAAAAAATGCAAGGTCGGTTACGAACCTTTCGATTTTTGCTGCAGGCGGAATTAACCTTGAAAACGCTCACCTGATTCTTGAAGCAGGCGTTGACGGAGTTGCGGTAACATCGGCTATTCTTAAGTCCAAAGACCCCAAACAAGCAGCAAAAGCATTCAAAGAAATCCTAAATAAATATGATAGAAGCAGCCGTTGAAAGCTTACTTCTTCAATTCTGATAACACAAAGTTCACTATTTCTTCGGCGATGTTAACTTTCGCCACCACCTGCAAGCCTTTCCAGCCTGGCTGGCTGTTCACGTCAACGATGCGTGGTCCTTCTGGTCCTTCAAGGATGTCTACGCCAGCGACTTTGCAGCCTACTGCTTTGGCGGATTTTATGGCTAATTCTTCGAATTCTTTGCTGATTGTTGCTGGTGCTGGTTTGGCTCCTTGGCTGTAGTTGGTTTTCCATCCTGTGGCTACTCGGCGCATGGATGCGACGACTTGGTCGTCCGATGACGAAGGCGCGTATGTCTGAGTGTCCGTGGGCGACGAATTCTTGCATGTAGATGACGCCGTGGTGGAAGGTTATGGCTTTGAAGACGGTGTCGGCGATGTCTATGTCGTTTACGCGTGTGGCGCCTTGCCCTCGTGAGCCAAAGATTGGTTTGACGACGATGTCGCCGCCTAGTTCGTTGAAGGCTTTTAGGGCTTCGTTTACGCTTTCCGTGGCTAATGTGCGTGGTACAGGAACGCCAACGTCTTCGAGAATGGCGAGGATGTCGTATTTGTCGACGCAGTGTTCGATGGCTGTGGGCGGATTCACCATGTAGAAGCCTTGGCGCTCCAGCTTGTAGAGCATGTCCATGCGGAAAACCAGTTCCTCAAGCGAACCGCGCCCGATTGGGCGAATGATAAGCGCGTCTAAGTCGTCGAGGATGCTTGTGCCGTTGACTTTGAAGTAAGGTTTGTAAGCTAACCGTGCGACAAGTCGTGGAAAAGTGAAGCATTCGTATGGGATGCCCCGTTTGGTTAGTGCTTCGCGGACTTGGGTGCTGCTCCATGCTTCCATGTTTCGCGTCATTATTCCAAATTTCAATGCAGGTCTGTCCTTGCTTTGTCTTTTAGAACATGCTGAGAGACTGTGCTCTTAAAGTTTCTGTGCCAAAGCGTCCTTTTCACAAATTTAAAGGCAAGCTAGTTATTTCCTCAATTTGCTATTAACAAGCAACACTCAGGCGTTCTCTGTTCTTTCCTATCAAGTCGCCTATGAATGCTCCTACAATCAGGCAAATCATCAGGCTTGTTATGGCAAAGAAGCTGTCCCCTATCGAGTTTGCTATTTGAATTAGAGTCCCTGTTAGGTTTAAGGAAAGCACCATTACAGCCCAAATGCTAAAGCCAACGATGGAGGCCCCAACAAAAATGAATATGGCTCTCTTGTTGTAATTTGTGGAAGGTTTAAACCCGATATAGAATGCAAAGCCTATGATGGAGAGAATGCTGCCCAACAGCAATGCTTCTTTTTCTAGAGAAATTTTCATTGAATATCCATAAACAAAAATAAAAACAAGTATAGTTGCCGTGAGCGTTATCCAGTAGGATTTTCGCGTTGCTAGGCTTGCTGGTTTTGGCTGAATCTTGGGCTGGGTCTTCTTTGGCTTGGATTTTTTAGACTGCGCCTTTGGATAAGTCTTAGGCATAACTCATCTGACTACTTTTAGCCCTTAATAATTATTTCATAAAATAACAAGAAAGTCCTCGGTCAGCTCCGCAAACAAGCTACTTTATTCTTTCAAGGCGCAGCGTGTTTAGCAGTAGCAGCAATGTTACTCCGTCGTCGCCTGAAGCCACAGTAAACCACAGCGGCGTTAACCCCATCAAGCCCAGTGCGCCCAAAATCAACTTAACAACCAGTGAAGCGGCAATGTTTTGCCTAGCAATCGTCATTGTCTTGTCACTTAGTTTAAGTAGGTATGGAATTTGTGCAAGCTCATCCTTTACCAACACCACATCCGCGGATTCCAAGGCAACGTCAACTCCGCGTGCGCCCATGGCGATTCCGACGTCTGAAGCGGCAAGCGCAGGAGCATCGTTAACACCGTCGCCAACCATCGCCACCAAACCATCTTTGCCCTTCATGTCCTCAATGCATTGCAGCTTGTCTTCGGGGAACAGCTCCGCAGTGCACATCGTCAATACCTAATGAATGTGCCGTTTCGTTGGCAATCTCCGCTCTATCGCCCGTTAACATAGCGGTCTTTAATGTTCGACTGCTTCAACGAATGGATAGCTTTCAGGGCATCTTCTCTAACTTCGTCAACCACGCAAACCGCAGCCAAACCCGTCTTGCCCAACAGAAATACAAACCGCAGTATGGGTGTCACCTGCAATAATCTCAAAGGCTTCCGTACAATCGCAGCCCAATTCACGCATTAACTCCAAGTTACCGATTGCTACGTGTTTATCGTTCACTATGCCTACTATGCCTTTGCCTGGAACCTCCAACACATCAGTCACTTTGACTTTGC
Source organism: Candidatus Bathyarchaeota archaeon (assembly GCA_963846735.1). Taxonomy (GTDB): domain Archaea; phylum Thermoproteota; class Bathyarchaeia; order Bathyarchaeales; family Bathycorpusculaceae; genus Bathycorpusculum. Next base: position 309,746 of record CAWJXC010000001.1, read on the forward strand.
TGAGGTCAATGCCTCGCTCTATAGCTTTGCGAACGATAGCCTGTGCGATGGGATGGTTAGAAAACTGGTCCAAAGCGGCAGCGTAAGTTAGTGCTTCATCTTCAGCTTTTAGAAGTATCTGGTCGTCTAATTTCGTGGACTGCTTGCCGCCCAAGCGTCAACGTTCCCGTCTTGTCAAAAACCACCGATTTTACTCGTGCAAGCTTTTCGATGAAGATTCCGCCCTTGATTATCACGCCTCGTTTGGCGGCGATTGTTATGGCTATGAAGATGGTTGCAGGAACAGAAATGATAAATGCGCTGGGGCAAGAGACCACAAGCAGGATGAGTGAGCGGTAAAACCATGTTCGGAAACCTCCGCCGACCAGATACGGCAAGGCTCCAGCGGTGAAAACGGCAAGCGCAATCACGATGGGCACATAAATCTTTCGCAAACCTGTCGACTAACCGCTCTATGGTTGCTTTTCTTTTCTGGGATTCAACAACAAGCTGAACGATGCGTGAAACCAGGGTTTCGGTGGCTTTCTTGGTGACAGTAATTTTTAGGACGCCAGTGGTGTTTAGGGTGCCGGCGAAGACGCAGTCGTTCACTTTCTTGGGGACAGGCACCGATTCACCCGTAACCAAAGCTTGGTCAACATGCGAGAACCCGTCAATTACGTTGCCGTCTAAGGGGATTCTCTCGCCAGGCTTAACAAGGATAACCGTGTCCGGCTTCCACTTCGTTGACGTCTGACGCTTTTCTCCGTTCCTTCGCTTAGGACGCGGGCTTTTTCAGGAATAACCTTTGGATATTTTCTCAACGGTTCTTTTTGCTCTGTCTTGGATGTAGCCTTCAAAGTATTCCGCTAAACAGTAGAGAAACAGCACCGTGGCTGCTTCAAAACGGTAGTCCAGGAAAAGTGCGCCTAAACCTGCAACCGCCATCAAAAACTCTACGCTGAAGCGTCTCTCAATAACCAGTTCCTTTAAGCCGACGACGCCGATGTAGATTGCCGCTGTGAGGATTGCAACGTAGTAGAGAATCATGGATAAGGTTGCGGGAACGTTTAGGATTGGAATGGTGAAGCCAAGCAGCAACCCCTTAGCAAACAAGTCCAGCAAGCCGCTGACAAGGATGGTTATCGCCCAGCCAAACGGCAAACCCAACCAACACTCGCTTGTTGTGTCTCTTCACCTGTCACGGTTGTTTCTTTTTCGGTTTTTTCTTTACAAGTGCCCATTTGTCAATCCCAGAACTGTCAAGAGAAAAATAAGGCGCCTTGCCTAATAAGAATAAAAAATGAAATTACAAAAATTATGGTGAAAATTGGTTTTAGACTCGATGCGTGGGCATGAGCGTGGCTTTGCTTGGATTGTGCAAAAAAATAAAAGGCAACAAAAACAGAGTATGGTTTGGCAATTATGCAGAAAATAGCATTTGCAGTAATGCTCATCTTGGCTCTTCTTGCTTCAATGGCGGCTGGTTTCCAACTTGTTCCTTATGCATCCGCTAATCCTGACGGGTCAATTCCAGCATTATCCATGCCCATCGAACACGTCAACTACACCATCACCCGCGTCAATGGCACCCTTTGGGCAAAAATCGACGGAAACTACCCCATTTACCTCCTAAACCAATCGGACTGCGCTTTTAGCGGTGATTTGCCGATGGTTTACCCCATGCCGCCTGGAACTACCAACATTCACGTAACGTTAGGCGACCGAGAACTCAACTGGAGCAACTATACACAATCATATCCTGACGCTTTGCATCACACCGCCATCGGCGACTGGTGGATGATTTACAGTGTCCTTGGTAATGTTTCAGGCTTTTTTGTACTAAAAATCCATTATGAGCATCCGCTTGCGGTGGTGAATGGGAGTTACCTATTTCTCTACGACCTAAACATCAGCCCCTATCTGTCCCCAGAAAGCAACAACTCCACCGCTTACTTTACGGTGCGCATGGAAACAAACACCACTAACCTGCAAGCCTACACCACAGAAACCGACGCCAAATGGAACCCCATAAACTACACAACTACCAAAGAAGGCTCCACCAGCGTTGTTGCCATCCAGATGCACTCCGAATATGACAAGCCGTTGCTGGGTGATTTGGTTGTGGTTTTCTCAGATGTTAATCAGGTTGGGACTTTTCAATCTTGGGTAATGCCTGTTTTGATTGGCATAGTTTTGGTTGCATTGTTGCTTTACATTAAGAGAAAAGTGGTTCTTTCAGCTTTGGGTTTGAGGAAAACGGCTAGTTAAGCGATACTTAGGTTTGGTGCGCCTCAAGTACGTCTTTATCTTGCTTGTTTATTGTTTGCTGCGAGCCCGACTGAGCGTTTTCTGTAGCTGGGAACGTCGAACTCAAAGAGCGATGTTTTCCTCATGATTTTATCTCCAAGCAAGTGGCTTGGGCGCGTTTGGTTTAAAACGTTTTCGCTGACCTTAGTGTTTTGCGATGTAAAGTAGGCACTAAAACTCTATTTCTTGTGGCAGCTGTCAGTAGAAGCAGGGAATGTACTCCCGAACCTTAAACACTACACCTAAACCGTCAGCAACCGCCTGCACCTTCGCCAAATCAACTTCAGGCAGCCGCACAGCCGTAACTTCAACTTCGAGCACCAACTTAGCTTTGCAGATGAAATCAAGCACTGCTTCGTAGGCGTCTGGGAAGGTGGGCTTGCAAATCTCCATGTAAGTTTCCCTGTCACCAGCATTCAAACTAACGCTGACTTTGTCAACGCCAGCCGCTTTCAACTCAGCCGCCACATCCCTGCCAGAATTCAGCACATAACCATGCCCGTTCGTATCCAAACGGATTTGCAGCGGTCTCCCATAATGCTGCCTCACCCACCGCGCAACCTCCAACAAAACATCCAGCCGCTCTGTTGGCTCGCCAAAGCCGCAGAAAACCAAACCATCCCAACTGCGCATATGCAAAACCTCGGAAAGCTCAGCCGTGATTTCTGCCACAGTGGGTTCCGCTGTGAGTTTGAGGTTGAAGCCGCCGACGCCGCGTTTGAAGCGTTTGAGGCAGAAGTAGCAGCTGTTTGAGCATTGGTTAGTTATGTTTAGGTAGAGCGTGTTGTCTAGCCAGTAAACGGTTTTGGGTTTTTCATTATGCGTTATTGGTTTTCACCGTGCTTGAAATGTTTAGGCATAGCGTCTAAGAAAAACTTGTTCATATATACTTATTTTCAACATGTTAATGACTAGAAAAAACGTCAATACCGACCTACCTCTCTTAGGGGTTCTTGCAAAATCTATGTCAATTATATATTGCTCAAGATGGCTTCTTTGGCGAATGCTTTTTGTCTGGCTCAACGATAATATTGGAACAGGAATGTCTTGTGCCGCTAATCTCAAGCTTTGACCCTTGGCGTTCAGGCCTCTGCACATGCCCACCCAAACTCACGTTTAACCCTTACACGGGCTGTGACCACCAATGCACCTACTGCTATGCATCTAGCTACATTCCCAACTTCAAGGACTGCAGACCCAAAAAAGATGCCCTCGCAATGCTCAAGCGTGAAGCTGCTAAACTTAACGGCGAAACCATTTCAATATCCAACTCATCCGACCCCTACCCCCGCATCGAAGCAACAGAGGGCTTAACACGGCGCTGCCTCGAAATCCTCGTGGAAAGCAACTGCAAAATCCAAATCATAACCAAAAGCAACCTTGTCGCCCGAGACGACGACCTGCTCTGTAAGGTTCCCGCGACGGTTGCGTTAACCATAACTACCGACGATGACAACCTTGCCAGAATCCTCGAGCCGTTTGCGCCTTCGCCCTCCCAGCGGCTTAGAGTAGCACAGGACCTAATCAAAGCAGGCATCCCTGTCTCAGTCCGAATCGACCCCATTATTCCCCTTGTAAATGACCAGCCGCAAAAGCTCATCGCAACCCTCGCAAGCATCGGCGTCAAACACATAACCTGCTCAACCTACAAAGCAAAAGCAGACAACTGGATGCGCATCACGGCAGCGATGCCCCAAGTGGCAGAGAAACTTAAACCGCTGTATTTTGTGCAGGGCGAAAAAATCGGCGGCAGCGCCCTTCTTCCAAAAGAACTGAGATGTAAAATCCTTAAGAGTATACGTGATTTGGCTGAAGCTCATGGGATGAAGTTTGGCGTTTGCCGAGAAGGCTTAGCTCAACTCAACACTGCACCTTGCGACGGCTCATGGCTTATGCCTAAGGTGAAGGGAGGCTAAAGCATGCAGAACCGTGTGGTGATGCTGGCGGATTTCGATTATTTCTTTGCCCAGTGTGAGGAGCTCCGCAACCCAGCAATCAAAGACAAACCCATTGTGGTTGGTGTCTATTCGGGGCGCACCGAGGAGAGTGGAGCCGTAAGCACAAGTAACTACGTCGCCCGCAAGTACGGTGTTAAATCAGGTATGCCCCTGTTCTTGGCTAAACGCAAGCTGGAAGGCACTGAAGCGGTTTTCTTTAAAGTTGACCACGAATACTACGACCAAATCAGCGACCGTATCATGCAGATTTTTCGCACCTACGCTACCAGCCTTGAACAAGTCAGCGTTGACGAAGCTTACTTGGATGTGACTGAGCAGGTTGAGGGCAGTTTTGAGAAGGCAAGGGATTACGCTCAAAAAATAAAAGCAGACGCCAAAAGACAAGTTGGCATATCTTTCTCAGTGGGTGTTGGACCAAACAAATTAATCGCAAAAATAGCTTGTGACAGCAAAAAACCCGACGGCTTAACTATAGTCAAACCCGAAGACGCCCAGAGCTTTCTCGAACCATTGGCTGTTGACAGGCTTTTGGGTGTTGGCAAGAAAACTTCGGTGAAAATGGCGGAGCTGGGCATCCAAACAATCGGCGACCTAGCAAAATACGATGTGCAAAGGCTAATTGCTATCTTCGGCAAAACACTCGGTATCTACTTCCACAACGCAGCAAACGCCGTAGACAACGAACCCGTCCAAGAGCAGGGCGAAGCAGAATCCATCAGCCGCATCGGCACCCTAAAACAAGACACACGCGATTTAGCGTTTATTCTGCAGAAAACCGACGAATTAACCGAGGACGTTTTCAAGGAGGTTGCGGAGAAAAACCTGAGTTTTAGGCAAGTTGCGATATATGTTGTTATGACGGATTTGAGCAGCAAAAGCCGATCAGTCACATTTGAGCAGCACGCAAAAGAAAAGGAAACAATCAAAAGAAACGTTAGGACGCTCTTTGAGAAGTTCTTGGCGGAATCCACGCTTGAAGTGCGAAGGGTCGGCGTGAAGATTTCAGGTTTCAGCAAAGAAGAACCCCGACAGAGACAGCTTACAAGCTTTTTTTCGGGATAATTTTTAGTTCTTAGGTTAATTATTAGCTGTTAAAAATAGGAAAAGGGGAGGATTGCATGTTTTGCTGCTTTACTTGAGTGCTAATATGCCTGCTTTTACTTTTTCACCAACAGGAGCGCCTAAGACAAGTTGGGTTCCAATTTGACACCAATTTGCAAGCTCGTCTAAATCGCTTTTTTGAAGGGCTGAGGGCTCTTTTTTTAGGTGGAATTTGCATTGCCTCTCAAGAAAGCCTTTAGCCGCTGGTCCCATTTGTTTAGTAAGCACAGCAAGGCATTGCTGCTCAACAGTTGACATTTAGGATTTCTCCTCTTCATTCATGGCGCTGGTCATTTTGAAGGCATTTATCATTCGTTGGAAGGCTTCGCCTAAGTCGCTGATTTCGTCTTTAGTGTTTATGTTAATTTCGTGTTCAAGCTCGCCCATGCTTACTTTGCCAGCGATGTTTGTTAGCTTCTTGAGTGGGTCAGTTATGCGTTTACCTATTATTAGTGCCATGATGATTGAAACTACTGCGATTACTGTAACGCCTATTGCGGATAGCAGCACACTAAAGTTTGCATAGTCTTGCGATGTTTTGGTTGCGGCTTCAACTTGCTCTAATGTACCGACTTGGAAGTCTGTCAGGTTACCACTAATTTGAGCATAAGCGTCTCGAATTTGAAGGTAATGAGTAGGCAATTCATTGTAACGCTCTGTTATGTTATTTTGCATAATGGTTTTTACTTCGGCGTTTGTTGGGTCAATGGTGTTATTCATAATGTCATAGCATGTGTTGAATTTCGTGTATAGTGCAGAGCCTTGTTGTAGATTGTTAAACAAGTAAGTCTGAGTTGCATCTATCATTGCTTGTGCGGTTTGTTCATCCTGTGCCTGGTTATTCACGTCTCCTAGGCTGCCTTCCAGAAAGCCCGCTTTTTTGAGGTCGACTCCTTTTTGGTAAACGGCTGCGTAGTTTCCGATTTCAACTTGTTTGATTGCGTTTTTTTGTAGATCGCTCATTTTCATGGTGTTTAAGGTTATAACTGTGCCTATGGCGGCAAAAAGCACCACTATCAATAGATATGATGCTAGCATTTTACGTTTGATTTGCATATTTTTTCTTTCCTGAATAATTTATTATTTCACTAAACGTGCAAACCATTGTATATCGTTTATGAAGACAGAAAAAATACTTTAAATACAGCCTTAAAATACAGTTAAATGATTCAAAATTTAGCCATTACTATTGAATAAATTGCAAATTACAAAATACGTGAGCTGGTGCAATTATTTTTTAATCACTGGATTAAATGAAACTGGTGCTCAGAAACTTTATTACCCCATCTATAACACATAATCTTGGGTTTTGCTATGGCTTCTAAACAGCAAGGAAAGCTGCCGCCCGACCAAACCGCGACTGACCGTATCCTACGTTGGGGCATCGACCATCCAGGCATAACCTCAACCAACCCCCAACTGAAACTGGAAACCTACACCTTAACCGTCGACGGCGAAGTAGACAACCCCGTGAAGCTGGGTTGGAACGACTTCATGAAGTTGCCCCAGACCGTCTCCGTCAGCGATTTTCATTGTGTGGAGGGCTGGAGCGTTTTGGATTGCAAGTGGGAAGGCGTCCGTATCCGCGACATCGAAAAACTTGTCAAGCCCAAGGGTGTGGCGAGAGCGATAACGTTTGAGTGCGCCGACAACTACACCACATCGCTTTTCAGAGAGGAACTTGCAGGCGACGACGTGCTCTTAGCCTACAAACTTAACAGTGAGGCGCTGGAAGAAGGGCTGGGTTTTCCCGTGCGCCTTATCGTGCCGAGCAAGTATGCGTATAAGAATGCGTTGTGGGTGGTGGGTTTGCGGTTTACTCGGGGTAAGGAGTTGGGGTTTTGGGAGCGGCGTGGGTACAGTGACAGCGCAGATGTGTGGAAAAATGACCGTTTCAACCGCTAACAAGCAAGGGTAACTGTTTAGAATTAACCACTTTGGCGGGTATAAACGCTTATTATTTTCAATATTAATTGCTTATTCGCAAGGGATTTTAAATAGCGGGATAACGTTTATAAGCGTAATGTAATATTACAGTTGGCTCTTTAAGAGGTTGAAAAATATGTCGCATAAAAATTATGTAAGGCACCGCTCAAACTGCCACGTAGCTGTTGAAACCACGGTTACATTAGCGGATGGCGGCAGTAAAAACGTGCCTTCGCAGAAAAGAAAAGAAGACGCCAAACAAACACTCTACCTAAACAGAATATAAACACAAAGCTAACCCTTCAAGCGACATTTTTTCATAGTGCCCCTTGAATCATTTCTAGCATATTTGGAGCCTATTAGAGGTTCTATGCAGAAACTATAGAGGGGTAGGTCATTATTGCCGCTTTTAGTAATCAACAGGTTGTTTAAAAAAGTGGTAACTATGATAAATATGAACAGTGCTTGATTTTCTTATTTTGCAGGAGAGCATATAGAGAATCAAACAGGTATTACCTAAAATTTTATATTTATTGAAATTATCTTTTGTTAAAACATTACATCCGCTAGCATAAGGCTCAAACATTAAGGGGTCGAAACAAACGGCATGAATAGAGACATGAAACTGTTAGCAATCGGGCTTGCTGTTATGATGGCTTTATCAGGCTTAGCAGCATACTGCAGCATAATAACAAATACTGTGCCCACCCCCATTCGTGTTGCCTGCGTCGGCGACAGCATCACCAAAGGAAGCGGATACCCCTTTAAACTTCAGATGCTCCTTGGCTCTAACTATACTGTGGGTAATTTTGGCGTTAGCGGGTCCACTGTGTCGTTAAATTCCACCCTGCCGTACATGAACCAGACCGAGTTCCAAAAAGCTGAGGAATTCGACCCAGATATAGTGGTGATAATGCTGGGAACTAATGATGCTAACCCAGAAATCGCACATAGCGAAGATAGTTTTGAAACGGATTATTCACAGCTAGTTACCTCTTTCCAAGCGCTTGAAGGTAATCAGCAAATCCTGGTTGTTAAATCACCGCCAATTTTCAGCAATAACTCAAGCTATAACAACACGTATCTTGCCAACACGGTGCTTCCACAGATTGATGATGTAGCAAACCATATGGATTTGCCAACAGTTGACATGTACAGCGCTTTTGGAAACCACTCAGACTATTTTATGGATGGTGTTCACCCAAACCCTGAAGGTGCAGCGCTCATTGCTTCCAATGTGTATGATGCAATAACTTTGCCCGATGGTTCCCCAGATAACTCTTATTTCAGCGATGGATACTCCGGCTGATTTATTACAAGTAAACTGCCCCATTGTAAGCTTACAAAGTTTTTAGTGCAATATGCAAATTGTTAATAGCAAATCATACAGTAGAGAATAGATGTTTAAGGAACCTAAATTGTACCCAAAGAACGAGGGCATCACTCTTCCCGTTGACCTTATCCGCACGGTAGCCATAATTCTGGTTATTTTGCTTCATGCAGCAATCGAGCCTAACCCAAACCTCAACCTTATGTCACCTCAAGGGGTACAGCTCTGGTGGACATCAGACATCTACGATTCGATAGCTCGGACAGCTGTACCATTATTTGTCATGTTAACCGGCGCTCTTTTGCTTCAACCAAGCAAAGCAGATGAGCCACTTCGGGTTTTCTTTAAGAAACGTTGGAATCGAATAGGGATACCTGTCCTGTTTTGGGGCGCAATATTTTTTGCATGGGATTTTTCAGTTAAGGGACAAGCACTAACACTAACCTCTGTCTTGCAGGGTGTACTTGCGGGACCTTACGTTCATTTTTGGTATGTGTACCTTTTGGTTGGCTTATACCTTATCACACCTCTTGTACGAGTAGTTGTGGCTCATGCAGACTGGAGAATCATACGGTATTTTCTGCTCGTTTGGTTTGTAGGCACAGGCATAGTTTCCTCTGCTCACTCTGTACGCAAGCATTAGCCCGCAGACGGTGTGGTTTAGAGATAACGTTTTTGTCTTGACTGGGATTATTGGTTACTTTATTTTAGGTGCTTACGTGGCTAAGTTGCGGTTTCGTTCATCAATTCTTTACTTAGGTCTGATATTAAGTTCGGTTTGGACGATAATCGGCACCTACTTTTTGGTCGGCTACTTTAGGTGAGCAGTATAGTCAATTCTTCCTTGATGCATCCAGTTTTAGCGTTATAATTGCTTCAGTCACATTGTTCCTCATCTTAGCATCTGTCCCTAACCAAACCGTTGAAACCAAATTTCCCCGCGGCAACCGAGTACTCAAAGTCATCAGCCAGAACACTTTGCCGATTTATCTGTTCCATGTAATAGTTCTTGAAACACTTCAGAAGGGGTACTTGGGCTTTAAAATAAGCGTAACAACCATGAACCCAATTATAGAAATTCCACTGATAACCGCCGTTACCCTGCTTATTTGCCTTGCCATCATTGTTCCTCTAAAGAAGATACCTTACGTGAAAAGAATAATCGGTTGAATTGGAATTTGGAAGAAGAATCTGATTTTTAATCAGGGGAAATTGGAAAAAACATATTTCTCCAAACAATTAGAGGACTGATTGCAGGAAAGTAAGCGATATTTGAAAATGACCAAGGCACCAATTACCCGAATTTTACAAACACATTTATGGGGCAGGCACACGTTTGAGAAAGTTAGCCTAAAAAAATTTTTCAGCGAAAATTATCCCCTGTTAAGCATTTTAATCGGGTTCATGCTAGTTGCTCTTTCAATAGGACCTTACCACAATGGGGATACAGCATGGGAATACGACGCTGTCTCAGGGGTAATGAAATATGGCTTACCTTACGCGAACGGTTTTAACTTAATGGACCAGCCGCCGTTAGGCTTCTACATTCAAGCAGTTTTCTTCAACGCTTTCGGTTCATCAATTAACAATGGGACATTCTTAGTTACTTTGTTTGGGCTCGGATGCGTCGCCTTAGTATATGGGATTGGTAAAGCTGTGTACAACAAGACTACAGGTTTTTTCGCTGCTTTGCTCTTTGCTTTTAGCCCATGGCACCTCATACTTTCCAGAACATTCCTAATTGATGCGCAGTGCCTATTCTTTAGCCTATTTTCTCTATTTATTGGAATAATAGCAATTCAAAAAGGTTCATTCAAGCTTTTTATTGCGTCAGGAATCATTTTTGCCGCAGCTTTTAACACAAAATTATACGCCGTCTTTGCCCTTATCCCATTATTAGCTTTCTTTATCTATCAGGGACCAAAAAACCTAAAGCGCACAGTAAGCTGGTTGGCTACATTTTCCTTGCCTGTACTGTTGATTTCTTTTTTGTGGTACCAAACAATTACAGGGTTAGGGCTGAGCTCTATTTTTTTCCACACTGATTTTTCAACCCATGAACCCACTGGCGTTGTGCCATCATACTTTTTTGTCGGCAATTTCCTCATAAGTTATGGTTTAGGCTGGTTTTTTATTGATGCTGCAATCTTATCGTTAATCGTTTGTTTGATGCAGAGGCGTTTATTTCAAAAGTTTTTGGTTTTTGACTTAACTTGTTTGGCCGTCATAATATGTGTCATTAGCGTTAACACTTTTTTGGGGGCAGGCTTAGACCTTAAATCTCCTTATCTTAACGCAATTAAATACGATTATCAAGCCTTGCCTTTCTTTAGTCTCTTGGCAGCGTCATTGATAAGCAAAAGCATTTCACTTTTTAATTTAACCAAAACAAAGAAAAAACTAAGCAAAATAACCTTCTCTCTTATCGCTTCAGTTGGGCTCATTCTGGTAGCGGCAACGATACTCTATAACATGAGTTATGTGCACCTTTTTTCTACATGGAACTATTTGCTTTTCAGAGTAGAACCGAACGTTAACATGGGTTATTCTCTTTTTAACGATGCTCCAATCAGCGCAAATAGTCTTATGATGGGCTTTCAGTATTTGGGGTTCGCAATTGCGCTATCAGGACTTGTATGGGTAAGTAGACATAAAATAGTTGCTCATTAAACTATAAATAGTTCGAGCAAAAAATGTGACTTCTGTAACTTATTCCTTTAAAATAAAAGAAAAAAGTCTTATGTACTTGATTTAGACATACATGAAAGCGATGCAACATGCAAAACGACGCAGAAACAAAAATTAAGCAAGACCTTCTTGCTGAAATTCAAAATTTAGAACAAAATTACAAGGTTATCAAGGGTTTTGTTTCGGGAAAAGAGTATGATGTTGCAGTCATTGGCACAAGCATTCAATCCTTCAAAGACAGCTTAAGCCGAGCCAGCGCCTTCGTTCTTGCCCTCTACAATTTGAAGGGCAAACGGGTGAACATTCCATGGGATCCCCTCTTCACCAGCTTAGACTACGCGTTAGCGACGTTGTCAACGGCACCCAAGAAAGCAGCCGTCCAAGCAATCCTATCCATGGCTGAACCCCAAATGGAACAAGTTCTATGTCTTACTTTTCAGCGCTAAAAGAATCACTCAAATAAACACAGCGACACCAAAGTAACGCTTTATTAGAAAACGCGTTTTTTCTTTTTTCTGTTTTTCAAATTCAAAAAAACTTAATCTTTATTTTATTCAATCAGTTAATCTAGTTTGGTGTAGGTTTGTCAAAAACTAGCACTAATTTCCTTCGTTTTGGAAACATCGCCGCTTTCATAGTAACCCTTGCAATCAATGGTTTAGCAAGCACCACAGTGCTTAATGGCAGAACAACCGCGCAAGTCTCAGACTTATACTCAAACCCATTTACGCCTGCAGGCTACGTTTTTGCCATTTGGGGAATAATCTACACTTTACTCGCAGTATTCATAATTTATCAAGCCCTGCCAAAACAAAAAAACAAGCTCTTCCAAAAGCAAATCAGCGCTCTCTTCATCTTAAGCAGCGTTTTCAACGTTACTTGGCTTTTCCTGTGGCAATACAACTACATCACCATGTCAGTCGTTTTGATGTTTGCGCTCTTGGCAACTTTGACTGCGATTTATCTTCGCTTAGGCATTGGCAAATCAAGCGCCCCACGGACTGAGAAGTTGACTGTTCATTTGCCCTTCAGCGTTTACTTAGGCTGGATAACGGTAGCCTCAATCGCTAATGTAGCGGCTGCTTTGGTGTCGGTTGGGTGGAGCGGTTTTGGTTTGAGCACTGAGACATGGGCTATAATAGCCATGGGCATTGCCTTAATCGTTACCTTGGTAGTTATTGTTACTCGAAGAGACTTCGCCTACAGCTTAGTTATCATTTGGGCACTTGCGGGGATAGCAGTTAAACAAAATACAGACCCAACCATAGTATTGATTGCTCAAGAAGCCATCACAGTAATCTTTGTTGCATTGGCGCTCTCACTTGTAGCGTGGGGATTGAGGCATAAAAAAGCTTAACCTTGCTAGAGGGCGGATGAAGAGTTAAGTATAACCGAAACCAAACATTCGTGAAGAAACATGGCTTACCTACGTGACGAGAAAGAAAACCTCGAAGTAGATTATCCGCTGGAAAAGCTTTGGGCAGCCATCCCTGAAGTTATCAAGCTTTTAGAGTGGACAATCGAGGAGAAAGACGACGCAACCCACAAGGTTAAAGTGAAAACAAAAGGTGGTTTCATGGCTTATAGCTCAACTCCTCATACATCGAGGTCACATCGGTGGATGAGAATACCACCCGCATGGCTATAAACGCTGAAACCCCCGTAACCACCATAACTTCGATTATTGATTTTGGCAGAACAAGAGACCGCATTGGGCAATTCATTGAACTGTTAGCTAAGCAAATGGAAAAAAAGAAACAGTGACAAAATCAGGTTAGCCAAAATTTACATCGGATAGCGAAGGCTTACATTAAAAAAACTTGATTAAGTCTTGGCTGCTTGAACTGCAATGTCACGGTACATCAACATAGCCATCACAAAATACAGGATAAATGCTAACATGAACCCGGCAGCCATTCCAAAAGAAATTCCGTCAATGTCAAAGTTTGAAGCAACAAATCGTACACCATTAACAAAAGCTGACAAAACTGAAATGAAACCGGCGATTGAGAGAACTTTGTAAACGTTGCTTTTATGGATGACAAGCGCCAAATTTACTGCTCCAACGACAATTATACCGATGTCTATGATGAAGTGGCTTGTCAAAAGCAAGTTGCCTCCGGTTATCACGTAAGAAAGGGCATTAAGAAACGCACCGTTGTTTTGCGGAAAAGTGGTCATTGGAATGGTAACTAACAGGTTTTGAGCCATTCCAACAAAAAACTGCACAGTAAACAAGGCAAAAAGCGCTAAAAGCGTTGTCGATAGGGCTCCTCTCTCCATTTTAGTTACCAAAACAAGTCCTCCTCTATGTATTAGTAGGGAAAGTTATTTGTGTGCTTCGGTCAAATTAATCTATGCGCCGGCGATTGCATGAGTAAAAAACAAATCCCCACCTACAAAGGCAGAAGCTTAGGCATCGTTGCGCTAACTGCAGCACAGATATTTATCGGCGCCATTCATGTTTTCTTTGGGTTGCTGCTTCTTGCGTTCGAAAACCTGTCGTTCATACAAGCCACAGTAGCTTATGACGTTTACACGATTATATTCGGCGCATTGACGGTGGTTTTCGCCGTATTCATTTGGCAGGGCAAGAAATCAGGTTGGGTTGGCACTGTTGCGGTTTCGTTGTTTGTTATTGCTGCGGATTCTTTGACGCTTCTGGATTTGCCCAGCATCCCTGGGATACCGAAGTTTGCAGGGTTCACTGAAATAGCGTACAGCGCGTTGATTATAGTTTACCTATGCACCAGCAAAATCAGAAAGAAATATTTGGGTTAGCTTATCTGAGGGTTGCGTTGTTGGGGTAGCCTCTGCTTTCCCAGTAACCCAGATAATTCGGGTTGTCAGTTAACTCAATTTTTGTTATCCATTTTATCCATTTGTAGCCATATTGGCTTTCTGCAATAAGCTGAAAGGGAAAGCCGCGTTCAGGCGGAATTGTTAACCCGTTCATTTTGTAGGCTATTATGATGTTGTTGTTTGTTATGTAATTGAGCGGAAGCTCAGTTGAGTAGCCGTCCGAAGCGTAAAAGATTGCTCCCACCGCGCTGGAGTTGACTCCAGCTTCTTTGAGCAAATCATCCACTAAGAAGCCTTCCCAGAGAATTTTAGCTGACCAGCCTTCCACGCAATAGATTGTAACTACTTTTTGGTATTTTTGAAAATTGTTAATTATTTGGTCATACGTGAAATCAACTGTCTTATTAACTAAACCTGTTATTTCCAGTCGGTACGTTGAAGCATTGATGTATTGGGTTCCTTTGATAGCGTTTTCCAAAACGTCGCTAATCGAAGACAGGTTTTCGCCTTGGTAATTTCTGACTTCGCCAGGGTAAAGAATCTTGGGCTGCTGGAACTGGTTTTGACTGAAATAAATTGCCAAGAAAACCAGCACCAAAAGCATAGCAATAAGAGAAACAGCAATTAGTTTCTGAGAACGTTTAACCTTCTCCAAAAATTAACCTTCAAAATAATAAAAGCTGAAAGCATGTTTTAAACATACCTAAAAACAGAAATCCAGAAAGTATGGTTAGGAACTAGGAACTTATGCTCAAGCCATCAAAATCTGTTTAAAAATATTTTAAGAGGTTGATGCCCTCTTCATCCAATCATGCGCTACTATTTCAGCAGTCCCCTTTTCAATGGCTTCAACAACCTGTTTGGCGACATGTTCTGGCGGGTCAGCTTTTGCCCATGCTTCCTCTGCTCCTTCGGAGTCTTCCTCCCAATTCCTCGGCTGCGAGCTTTTGAGGGTGTTTTTGTCAAAGTCAGTTGACGTTATGTAAGGGTAAAGTACACTGACAGATATGTTGTCGCCTTTGAGTTCCTCTCTTGCCGTTAAGCTCAGATGCGCAAGTGCCGCCTTCAACGCTGCATAACCACCCATACCTTCCATATGCATCAACGCAAGTCCTGAACTCACGTTTACGATGGCGCCTCCGCCTTGTTTGCGCATAAGAGGAGCCACCTCCTGCATTGCGACGAGTTGCCCCATCACATCTAAGTCGAAGATATATTGGAAGACCTTAGGGTCAATCTTCATAACTGGCGCGTCATAACCTACACCTGCATTGTTAACTAAAATGTCTACTTGTCCAAAATGTTCGTATGCTAGCTTAACCATCCTTTTAACGTCGTCAACCTTTGAGACGTCAGCCGCGATGGCGATGGTGTCGGGAAGCTCTTTTGCAAGTTTGTCAAGTTTATCTTTTGAGCGGGCAACCAAAACCAGTTTGGCGCCTTTTTGCGAAAGAAGTTTTGCGGTAACTAGCCCGATGCCCATAGATGCGCCTGTTACGATGGCGACTTTTCCTTTGATGTCCATTTAATTCACGTCTGTTATACGGAACTGGCGTTTTATAAAAACAATTTCCCAAAACTAAATCGGCGTTTGAAGTTAATTATTTCTGGTCTGCCTACTTTTTCGTTGATGGTACCCAAGTATGAAACAAGGCTTTCAATACATTGGATTTCTCGGCCAACCAAACCATGCAATTCACGCCAAAACCGCACGTTCACCTTAATTTTCCCACGTTCCAAACTCTCCTGCAACCGTTTGGTGCCTTCCTGCCCTCTTCTATCAAAATCCAACAAAAGAATAACCTCGCAGGCACCAAGCGCTTCTATTTCTTGGGTTGCTTCAAGGAAGGATTTGCCGCCAGTTTTCACCGTCAAGATTGCGCCGTTAACGCCTAAATCTTGGAGAGCTTGCGCATCTTTTTTGCCTTCGACAACGATGGGCTTGCCTTTTGCCGATTCTTCCACTAGTTTAGCTAGGGCATGCTCGATTTTCTCAACTTTCTCTTTAAGATGCGTCGACAAGCTTTTACCTTGTAATCTTTGCCTTGCGCACGGTCTCCAAGCAGTCTTTGGCTTCTTTGTTATTTTCAAAGTATCGGCGGACTGGCTCAAGGATTTCTCCAAGTTCGGTTGCAACACCGTTTTTGAGGTCCATCGGATGCAGTTTACCCTCAGAATATGCTAATTCAAGCTCTTGGAAACTCTGGAAAACAACGTTTCCGCCAAATTTCGCTGGACGCTCAATTGTAAAAACTAGTTTTTCCCGGAAAACAATGTACTTGCAGATATCCATTATGGGATTGAACTTTACGGTTCGCTCGGGACAGAACGCTTTACTCATCTTTTGCTTGATTTCCTCAGGCGTGTCATAGATGAAGATGCAGGTGTCCGGCTTGCTTTTGGACATTTTGGCTGAGGCAACTGCTTCTCTTTCCTGTCCCTCGGGAATCGGCCAAATCCCAGGTTTCGCTAAGCCCTGCAGCAAATGATGGTGCACGCAGACGGGTTTCCAGCAGCCGATTTTTTCGCCGATTTCTCTGCCAACCATGTTTGCTTTTCGCTGGTCCATGCCTAACTGGCAAATCTTGACTTTCATTTGGAAAATATCCGCAACCTGCATGGGTGTGTAGAGGTAGTCTGAGACGTAGTGGGCTTCGCCTTCTTTTCTGCCTGCAATTTCCAGGGTTCGTGTGGTGCGGGCTAAGGTGAGGTTTTTGGCGATTATGACGGTTTTTGCCCAGTAATCAATGTCTTTGTAGAGTTCGTCTGAGTAGATGAATTCGACTTTGTCTCCTGGCACTCCGAGGGCAAGCCATGAATGGCGGAAAAGGTCTGCGGCTTTGCGGATAAGCTCGCGGTCGCCGCCGAGTTTGTTGTTTAACCATGCATGCCACGTAGCTAAGAATGCCTTGAAATGTATGCCTGCTTCAGCGAAGTCTTTCATTTTGTAAGCGCAGATAACGCCTGTTCCCAAATGCGCCAGACCAGAGGGCTCCCAGCCGTTGTAGGCGATGGGGTGCTCTTCTGTTTCTAGAAGCTGGCGTAAATCCTCGGGGGTCACAACTTCTTCGGTTGGCGGTCTGCAGATAAGCTCAATCTTTCTTTCTAAATCCAAATCAGTTTCAGCTCTGTTTCTTGATAGCTAAATAATGATTAGTAATTTAAGAATTATTGCAATTTACTAAGCTATCTTAACGCCTTTTCTCATCTTTTTGGTGAAAGTCTTTCCCCTTTTTGGATTCTTTTCTAAAGGTTTTGAGAGAAAATTCATACGCTTCTTTGATTTTGTAATCATGGTCATAAAGAATAAAAATCAATTTATCCCATTTATCGTTTTTAGGATTAGGCGCTAAAGTAACTTTAATGTATTTTTATTTTGAGACATGCTCCTATATCCAACTCGTTTTGATTTCTTTAATCTGTTGAAAATGTGGGTCGTCTGAGACACAGACTGCCTTTAATGTGAAAGCTGTGGCAGCAACCATGCTGTCTCCCATTGACAGGTTATATTTGTGTCTAAGTTCAGCAGAGACTTGGGCTATTTGGTCGTCAACTGGAATGACTTTGAAGTCTTCCTTCATTATAGTGGCTCTTAACTTGGCAGTTTCTCGTCCCTCACGAGCAAGGGAGATATGGTATAGCTCATGAATCACTACCGATGAAATGTATTTCTCCTTGTGTTGTTTTTCCTCTCTTATTCGGTTACGAAGTTCGTTGTCTTTTGAATAAAAAAATTCAACAAAGAATCTGGAATCATAAACTGCTTTATTCATCTTCATGCCTGAGCTTATCAAGTAGCTTGTTCATTTCTTCGACTGTAGCAAATTCTGACCCTGAGCCTATCATATCCCAGATTGATTTTTTAGGCTTAAACAGTATGCCTTCTTTTGTGTCAACTACTTGGAGCCTTGTGCCTTCTTCTATTTTGTATTTTTTGCGAAGGCGAACGGGAATAGTGGTCTGCCCTTTCTTTGTTACTACAACTTCGCTTTCCAACTTTAGTCCTCGTATTACAATTGTTATGTCTTACTTTCTTAAATATTTTTCAATTAAAAAATATTTGGTCAAGTTTGCTTCAGTAGGTGTGTCACGAACCTATTTGGAGCCTATTAGAAATAGAATGCAGAAACGATAGAGGGGTAGGTCATTATTGGCGATTTTGCAGCCAATAAATTAGAGTTCTTTCTTAAAATAATGCTCAAGCAACCTCCGCGTTCCCCTGCGCAAAATCTCAGAGAGCGTCGCTGCACTGATTCCTAATTTAGCTGCCAATTCCGCCATACCAATTTGCCGCGGGTAATCAAAAAAGCCGCTCTTTAAGGCAAGCCAAAAAATTCGCTCCTGATTCTCAGTTAAAACACCTATTTGCTGCTCAAACTTGCCAATCTTGCGCACGTTAACCTTGTGACCGCCTTTCTCTAAATCAGTTATTATGCCCCTGTAGGCTTCAAAGGTTGGCACCATGAAACTGTAGGTTATGATGTTGTCTTGCATGCTTTTGCCTGATACCAAAAAAGCGTCATGTGCCAGTATGGTGTTGCAGACTTCGCAGCCTTCGCTTTCCAGCCACACAGACGATTTGCCCTCCACATGCCCTTTAGCCGCGAGTTCTTTGGGAACTTTATGCGCTTGGTCTTCGCCAACATCCATTAAGTGCCGAACGGAGCCGCTGCTTGAACTGCGCACGTCAACGACTTTGAGGTGTTTAAACCCCAGTGACGCCAGTTTCCCAACCATTTTGCATTGCTTATTTTCAATTTCAATTACAACGTGGTAGGGTTCTCGCCAAGTATCAACCAAATCAATTAGCCTCATACTTTAATTGAAACAACGTGCTGTTAAAGATAATTGCAGTAAACAAAAAAAGAAAAAGGTTGGAGCTGCTTAGATTTTGTAGTACTTCGCGTACAGCACTATGCCAACCGCCAAAATGGCTATGCATGAAACTGACACTACAGCTAAATCCACGAGTATAGTTGGGCTTGCAATTGCGGCTCCTCGGATGAACAGCGAAGTCAAAGCGTCAGTGACATAGTAGCTTGGTATGAATTTTCCTGCAACTTGCGCACCACCAGAAAGCGATGCACCGACGAATGTGCCAAGAAACAGTTGGGGCAACACGAACAGGAAACTCAAGCCTGTGGCTGCACCTGAAGATTTTGCGATGGACGCGGTGATTAAGCCGAAGCCCACATTGGATACTGAGAACACCAGAACCAGTATGAACGCGAACGCGTAAGTGGGTATGCCGACGACTGGTTTGAATCCCATGGCATAAGTCATTGCAAAGACCAAAGCTGCTTGGATAAGCGCGATGCCCATATACGAGATTACCTGGCTTGTCATGAACTCAGTGGATGTTGTAGGCGAGATGCGGATGCGTTTCATCATGCCGTTTTCTCTGTCCTGGACGAAAGATTGCGCAACCATCATGATGAGGAATATCGACGCAAACGTAAACATGCCAGGGGCAATGAAGTCAAGCGCTGAACCCTGGTTAACTTCCACCAGTGAAGCGGTTTGCAGCTGTATTGGGCTTTGAGGTGCCTGCTGGTTTTGATTAAGCATGTCTCCAAGTAACTGTTGGAAAATCGGTGGGATAGCTTGGGTTGCAACAAGAGAGCCCTTATCCAAGTACAGTGGAACGGTTGCGTTGACCCATTGACTAGGCTGGCTTGGAGCAGCGTTGTAAGATGTTATGCTGTCACTGAAGCTGCTTGGAATCAAGACGACTGCTTGAATTTTTCCCTGACTCAAATCTGATTGGGCAGTTTGGTTATCGGTGTAAACGGTGACTTTGAGAATTGACATGTTTGATAAGTCATTAGTGAACACCTGCGACCACTGCTGACTACCTCCCAGGTCAAGGTTGACTACGCCAACTTGGTAGGTTGCAGTTTGGCTGCCGCCAAATCCGCCAAAGGAAGCGCCGAAAGCAAACACGAAAACTATGGGAAACAAGAAAATCATGAACAATACTGCTGGTTCGCGAATGGTTTTCTTCATTTCTTTTTTAGTTAACGCTAAAACTCTTTGAATGTTCATTTAGAGTTCCTCCCTCATGTTTCTGCCCGTTAGCTCAATGAAGACATCCTCGAGGTTTTTGACGTTGTTTTTGGCGATGAGTTCTTTAGGTGTGCCCAATGCGATGAGTTTTCCATGGTCGATTATGCCGACGCGGTCGCAGAGTTCCTCTGCCTCTTCCATGTAGTGGGTGGTTAGGATGATGGTTTTGCCCCTTGTTTTTTGTTCTTTTATAAAGTCCCACACTGCGTGGCGCGACTGCGGGTCCATAGCAACTGTTGGCTCGTCTAAGAAGGCAATTTGCGGGTCATGAATTAATGCCAGCGCTAAGCTTAGTCGGCGTTTCATTCCGCCGCTGTATTTTGCAGTTATTCTTTTTGCGTCTTCTTTAAGCCCCATTTTAGTCAGTAGCATGTTGCTTCTTTCTTTGATTGTTTTTTTGTTCATGGCATACAGGTTTCCAAAGAGCGCAAGGTTTTCCATGCCTGTTAGGTAAGGGTAGATAGCTGTTTCTTGGATGCACACGCCGATTAGCTCCTTGACTTTTTGCGTTTCCTTCTGGACGTCGTAGCCGTAGATTTTGGCTGTGCCGCTTGTCGGTTTAATGAGTCCGCAGAGAATGTTTATGGTGGTTGTTTTGCCCGCACCGTTTGGTCCCAAAAGCCCAAAGAGTTCTCCCTTGGCAACTTGCATGTTGAGGTCCTCTACTGCCAATTTGTCCTCAAATTTTTTAGTTAAATTTTCTATTGTTATTGCCGATTCATTCATTTTAATCCCTAAAGCATAAGTTGTGTTTGAGAATTTAGTTTCATGTTTATGTGTTGCTTAAAGAATACGACCTTTAAAGGCAAAAAAAGAGCTTTTTTCACTATGAGCGGTTAAAGAAATGGACATACCGATTTTTTATGGGATTTCAACATGCTAATGCGCTTGTTTTCAGCCAATAACGACCTACCCCCTATAGGTTTCTGCATAGAGTTTCTATTAGGCTCCAAATATGCAGCCCTCAATTGGCGTTTAAGATTTGCTTTCTCTTAGTTTGCCAAATTCTAAAGCACGCTTAATTAATCGTTCAAATGTTTCAAAATCGGTATGCTGTAGAGTTGTTTGCTCAGAGCTTACATAATTGTTATTTTTTGCTTGGATGACTAATCTTTCGAACTCAGCCTCAAAAATATCGCGGGTCATAATTGGCTTACCATCGAGCAATCTTAAGCCGCAATTAAGGCAATATTCAAAATCAAACTCTAACACCCTACCTTTAGAGTTGCCTTCACCAAAGTATTTGACATCTTTTGCTAATTTTGTAAACATGACATCGTCGAATTCAATAAATGACAGATGGGTTTTTTTCACATCATGTTTATGATTCAAGTAAGCACACTTCTTAGTTTGTACTGTACCTGTCATACGACTTATTTTATTTAAAGGATGGTTATACCTCTAACGCTACGCCTGCAATCGAGAAAATATGTTAGGGGATTTCGTCTCGCCAGTTTTTGAATATGTAACCTGTATAGATGATGTTTGGAGCCACAGACTTTAACGCGGGTTCCTGTTCCATGCTTTCCCGAATATCCTTTAACTCTTTAGCAGTCGGGGTCCAAACCATAAAAACGTAAGAGCCAGGTATGTTGCTGAAGCTCCAGTAAAAGAGAGTATTAGGATAGTGTTTTTGCAGGATTATGTTAGGTGTGTTTGGGTTGGCGTCGTCTTTTAAGTTAACGTGGAAAATGCTCATTATGTCGTTTGAAGCATCAGGGTACCATTCGATGGAAAACTGAATCAAGTATTTGTTTATCATTCGTGTGAGTCTGCGTCGAACCGTCTTAGTTGAGACGCCTAATTCTTCCGCTACCGCCGAAGTGGGCTTACGAGAATCATCTTTCAGGGAACGAATGATTTTGTAATCAAGCTCACACAATTTATTATCAACGTCAATTTTGGCATTTTTTAGAAGAGCTGGTACAGGTGAACCCGTTAAACCAACGGTTGGTTCAGGCATTTCAGCTGTTTCTTTAACGAAGCGAACCAGCAGCTCCAATTCGCTTATGTTTCTCAAGTACGCACCTACATACAGGACGTTTCCGCCGCCCACCGCCAACCAGTAAATCGACCCCTGCTTCTCCATTTTCAGCTTTAAATTAGAAATTGAGTTAGTTTTGGAGTTGCCGAAGATGAACACGTGGATGGCATTTTGGGCGAAAATGCTCAGACCCGCCGTAAACTTCCTTATTATTCCTGTGTCAATTAACGATTGGATGCGGTTATGTACGGCGGTGACTGATAGGTCAAGTTTTTCTGCCAGTTCACGGTAAGAGAGCCTGGAGTTTGCAAGCAGAAGCTGACATAGTATTACGTCGGTCTTGTCCACTATCTCATCATCAGCCGTTAATTATGCATAAAGAGTTTAAAGACTTTGAGGCTGTACTGTTTGTATTATAAAACAGCAAACCTTACTGCTAAAGCGTTCCGAAAACAAAAATAAGGACAAATCAAACATCAGTATCGAGCCAAGCAAAAAACAAAGCAATCAGCGCGGCCGGGGTGGTGTAGCTTGGTAGCATAGAGGCCTGTGGAGCCTTTCGCCCGAGTTCAAATCTCGGCCCCGGCCCCATCAACGCGGAATTTGGTTTCAACCTTTTTCAAATTGCCATTCTAGCAGGAAGTTTGGTTTTATTTAGGTGCATTCAGGGTGATAAGACCCCGTAACTGTAAGGGACAAGATTATTATAATAAAAATAACATTGTTATACCAATGAGCGGGAGGCATAGAAACATTATACCCTTGCCCAATCGTATAATTTAACCCACCATGCCTCCTGCCCATATTTTTTAAAAAAAGAAACAAATACACAGCAACATTTAACCACACCCCCAATCTTATTTATTCGCCTCACCAAAATGAGCACCCATAACGACGGACTCAACAGAGGAACGCAAGAAACACAAATCTTGCACCCATGACGAGCGAGTTCTACCCAATTATGGAACAGGTGAGACACGGGCATAAAATCCCGCGCCGAGAGAACTTAGCCAAGCTAAAAGCAACGCTCAGCTATGAGGTTAAGTGTTTGGTTACGTGGGAGACAAACAGCCCGCAAAAAAGATTTGTTACAGTGGGAAAATCCCTTACATGTTCGGGACAACAGCTATTTACAAAAACGACATAGTATATTTAGTGATAAATTATGAGTCAAAATCAAATGTTCTGTTACCAATGTGAACAAACAGCCAAAGGGCAAGGCTGCACAGTCGCAGGTGTTTGCGGCAAAACCTCTGAAGTCGCAAACCTTCAAGACCTCCTAGTTTACAAGCTGCGGGAACTTAGCCAACTCGTAATCCAAGCAGAAAAAGCTGGCTTGAAAGATGAGAAAATCAAGCGTCTTCACCGCTGAAGCACTGTTTGCTACGTTAACCAACGTGAATTTTGATCCAGAAGCAATCGTTGCTTACATAAGAAAAACCGCTGAGCTACATGACAAATTGCATAAGCAGTTACAACGTCAAAGCCGCCTATTTACCGTTAGAAAAGACAACTGAAGGCTTAGTTGCACAGGGCAAACAGCATGGGATAAACTCTGACCCCACAATGGACCCAGACCTGCATTCACTTCAGTGGCTACTAACCTACGGCTTAAAAGGAGTCGCTGCCTACGCATACCACGCTTATCTTTTCGGCAAAAAAGACCAGCAAAGTCTTCGATTTCATCCATGAAGGATTAGTGGCTCCACTCGACAAGTCGCTTGGCGCAAACGAGTTTGTGGGTTTAGTTTTCAAATGCGGCGAAATCAACATCCGAGCCATGGAGCTGCTCGATGCTGGAAACACTGAAACCTACGGTCACCCAGTCCCAACCAAAGTGCCCCTCGGACACAAAAAAGGCAAAGCCATCCTGGTTTCAGGACACGACCTCATCGACTTAGAACACATATTAAAGCAAACCCAAGGCAAAGGCATCACCGTTTACACTCACGGCGAAATGCTCCCCACCCACGGCTACCCAGAACTCAAGAAGTACCCCAACTTCTACGGACACTACGGAACCGCATGGCAAAACCAGCAGAAAGAATTCGCAGCTTTCCCAGGCGCAATCCTGATGACTACCAACTGCATCCAACGCCCAATCGAAAGCTACAAAGGCAACATTTTCACCACTGGACCCGTCGGCTTCCCAGGCGTACCACACATAGAAGGCAAAGACTTCTCACCAGTAATACAGAAAGCCCTATCAACTGCCAGGTTTCCCAGAAGACGTTGAAGGCAAAACCGTCTTAGTCGGCTTCGGCAGAAACGCAGTGCTAAGCGTAGCAGGCAAAGTCATCGAATCCGTCAAGAATGGACACATTAAACGCTTCATCTTCGTCGGCGGATGCGACGGCGCAAAACCCGGACGCAGCTACTACACCGAATTCGTTGAAAAAGCACCCAAGCAACACAATCATCCTAACGCTTGGCATGCGGCAAATTCCGCTTCTTCGACAAAGAACTCGGCACAATCGACGACATCCCACGACTACTCGACATTGGACAATGCAACGACGCTTACTCCGCAGTAAAAATCGCTCAAGCATTAGCAGACGCATTCCACGTAGGAGTCAACGATTTGCCACTCTCACTGGTGCTCTCATGGTATGAACAGAAAGCCGTTGCCATCTTGCTGTCACTGCTGTACCTTGGCATAAAAGACATCCGCACTCGGACCAAGCCTACCCGCCTTCATAACACCAAACATACTCAAAGTGCTGGTTGACAAATTCAACATAATGCCAATCAAAACACCAGACGAAGACCTCAAAGCCATAATGAAATAAATTGCTTCCTTCGCCCTTTTGTGGGCGCTTCTTTTTCTTTTTTGTTCTATTCTGACCCTAATTGAACTATTCTTCGTCTAATATCTTTTGAAGTAACACCTTTATTGGCGGTAACTCAAAATTTGCTGTGTCCCAAACTTCTTTAAATTCTATCTTGGGATATTCATGGGCGATAAAATTACGCGCTGACTTCATTCTATTCCAAGGAATCTGACGGTACTTCTTTTTTATTTCCAGCGGTATGAATCGGACATTTTCACCTATCAGAAGCAGATTCATGGAAACAGCTTTTATGGCCATTTTATTTTTCAAAAATTCGTCGTAACTCAAATCTTTAGTGAATTCTTCTATTTCACGGATAGCTTCAAGAATTTGGCTGACATAAACTTTAAAATTTTTGGTCATACCTGTATTGTCTCTCGAAGAACCTGGTCTTTAATAATCGGTAGAAGGGCACCTCTCTGTACCAAATCTACTTTTACACCTAACTTTTTCTTTATAAAATCTTGCACCTCAATAAACCCGTAAACTCCGATGGGTTCCGAGAACGTAACCAGAATATCTAAGTCGCTTTTTTTGGTTTGCTCTCCACGCGAGTAAGAACCAAATATGCCAATGGTTTCCACTTTATAGTGCTCTTTTAGTATCGGCTTAATAGCTTCCAGTTTAGCTTTCAATTCCTCAAGAGTACTCATTTTTTACGACACCCAAACAACCAATATAACGACGGACTCCCAAATATCTGTACTTGCTTTTTAATTTTTAGGATTTAATTTTTTGAGCAACCATACCATGTTCTTGCCCAAATCCTCCATGGTTTTCATCCCTTCCTCATCTTTTTCTACGTCGCCTGGGTTCAAGCCGATTCCGACGTTCCAGTAGGATGAGCCTGGAACTATCATTTGGCTGATGAGGAAGAAGTGGTTTATCGCATCAAAGGTTGGGATGCCTCCTGCCCTACGCACTGCCACGACAGCAGCGCCGACTTTTCGCTTGAACAAGTCTCCGTTTGCCCTGCCAACGAATCCTGCGCGGTCGATGAGCGCTTTCATTTCGGAAGTCATCATGGAAAAGTATGTGGGGGAACCGAGGATTATGCCGTCTGCCGCAGCCATCTTCTCGATGTAGAGGTTGACGTTGTCGTTTACGATTTTGCATTGTTTGTTTTGGATTTTTCGGCAGGTTCCGCATGCTGTGCAGCCGTGGATTTGTTCGCCTGCAAGCTGGATGAGCTCGGTTTCTATGCCTTCACTTTCAAGAACTTTGAAAACTCTGCGGATTAGGATGGCGGTGTTTCCGTCTTTTCTTGCGCTTCCGTTAATTGCAACAACTTTCATGTAAGTCACCATTTACCTGTAAATTGAATTCGAGATAAAAGGTAGCGCAACCTAACTTATGCCTTTTTCCTAACTTTCCTCAAAACAGCAAAAGCAGCAACACCGATTATTACAAAGGCTACAACGAAAATTACGGGTGCGACTGGAATTTGACTTGCTGGAACGGGCGGTTTAACGGGGCTTACCATCAAGGGGATAGCGGTCCTGGTTTAAAATGTCAATGGTGTATGGTGTGTCGCCTATGCCGTCATGGTTGCTGTCGGTGCCGTTGTAGTCGCTCCAGAAGTTGCCTTCCCTCCCGTTATCCCAGCTGTGTGGCGGCTCAGTCGTGTTGAGGTCTTTGCATTCGCATCCGTTAAGTTGCACGATGTTGTTTTCAAAGTCGTTGTGGTTGATTATCTATGTCGTGTGGGATGGTGTCGCCTTTGTTGTTGAAGCCGAAGAATAGTCCGCGTTGGTTATCGGCGATGTAGTTTTTGGTTACTGTTTTGTTTGAACCTGAAAGCAGGATGCCGACAATGTTGTCTGACACGGCATTGCCAGTTACGGTGTTGTTTTTGGTCCAAATGTACATGCCTATGCTGAAGTTTTTGACGTTTAGGTTCTCAATTGTGACGCCCTCAACATTGTTACTGGATAAGTCAATGCCTATGATGTACTGCGCCATGGTACCGTTGGGAAGCTGGTCGGGTCCTTGACCGATAACCCAAACATCCGATTGCCGTTCCATTGTATGACCCCGAAAGCGTATAACCTGCACCATCAAGCACTATGTTGCTTCTCTGAATTTTTATAGCTGCATAGATGTTGCCGGTGAAGGTGTAGATGTTTCCGCTTTGCATGAATCGGCGCTGACGAAGGAGAAACGGTGCCGTCTGGCTGAATAATAATAGTTTGCAGGGGCGCTTGGGAACTTGCGGGTCTAACAAGAGCAGGCATTAAAACGAGCACTAAGAAAACGGCAGCAAAAACCAGCACTTTCCCCGACATTAGTGCCCTCATCTTATTCTCCCTTAACACTGTCAGATTTATTTAACCAATTCCTTGACCTGCAAACGGTTTTTCCCGCAAACTTGAACTGCAAACAATCCTCACTGGGACACATTTCCACGCAGCGCAAGCAGTAGATGCACTGGGAAGAGGCGACGTCGCCGCTTTTCTTCTCATAGACTTCTTTAACTTGGGTGGGGCAAACCCGTTTGCAGATGCCGCATTTAGTGCATTTTTCCTCCACTTTGTTTAGGCGCACGCCGCTGACCCATTTGAAGGGTGGAAAACGGTTAAACAATGCAATCAACGCGCCAAGCGGGCAGATTCTGCACCATGAACGGCGGAAAAAGAACGCTGCAACCGTAACAACGCCGAGTATGATTAGGTTGGTTGAGGTTATGTAGTTGCCTAACTGCCAGAATTGCCCCGTAGTGTTCTGGGTTATCCATTGGGGCTTCATTAAACCGACGCCTGTCTCTGCCAAGACGCAGAAGGGCTTCATGGGGCAAACTTGGCAGAATGGCGTTGAAAAGTAAGTGTAGACGAATCCGCCTTTTTGGGTTCCCGCCACCAACTGCGTGCCGCTGATGGCTTGCGAAGCAAAAACCACGCTAACAATTATGAGCAGCGCCAAGATGAGGTAGCTTAACTGGTGGAAACGCTCGTTAAACCTGTCCGAAAAGTTCCGTCGCTTAATCTTCAACGCTTTCCGCAGACGCGTCATCAAATCCACGTACAAGCCAAATGGGCAGACCCAACCGCACAACACCCGTCCCAGAATAACGGCGGCCAAAATGATTATGCCGAAAACTATAGCTAACCTTGCCAAGCCCTGTGGAGTCATAGTGTACGCCCCAGCCGCCGCCTGCAGTTAAAGAACGGGTAAATGTATGCTTGAATCTGCCACAACGCACAAGTTGCCATTCTTCCGCACGGGTAATAACAGCCAAAGAAGGGCGCTGGAAACCCATCAGGCATACCTACGCCAAGCACGTTGGTTGAAATGTCCACTTCATGTGGGTCAATCTGCGCTGCAGGCACAGGAAAGCCATAATGGTCGATGAAGATGCCGAAGAATATGACGAATATTAAGCCTATTTGGACAAACAGGCGCAGTGAACTGATTTTTCGGGTTTTATTTCGTGTCCCAAAAAACAGCACAACCGTGCCAACGCTTAATAAAACTGCGGCTGACGCCGATAACGGTATAGTTTGGTTTGTAGTTTAATGGAACACTTGGGCTTGGCGGAGGCGCATTGGGGTTTGCTGGGTCTGTTACTTGCGCGAATAATCGGTCGCAGATGTGACCGTCGATGGCGAAAATGTTCCAGTACCCTGCCATGTCAAGCTTTTGAGTGACTGTGAAATTGCCCGTTATTGGGTCAGTTAGCACGTACTGTTCTATATAGGTGTAGTCGGGTCGGGTGAACGCTACTCCTAATCGGTCTTGTTTTCTGCTGGAGGACACACTTGTCCCGTTACCGTGACGGTTTGGTTTAGGTTAACTTGAGTTTTGTCGATGTCTGAGGTTATGCATGGACCATAACAGGAGTTGGCTGGCGCAACTTGGACGCTTAGAAAATAAACGGCGACGAGGGCTGCAATAGATAAACAGAGAACTGTTCGCTGTTTAATACCCAACCCACACCCATGCATGCGCATACAACCTTTGCATTCATATATCTTTGCAAACAACCGCTTGCCAACAAACCAGTTTTAACCATGTTTCTCTCGCATGATTCCTTTGTCTTTAAAATAAAATCTTTTTTGTTCAGGTTTCTGAACTAACTCGGTGCATATTTAGTCAAGGTTTCTGGACTAAGCTAAAAGTGACTTAGAAATTGACTTTTTATATAATGAGGGGTCACGTGAGAACAATATGCCTTCTTCTAACCTGCAACTATTTTGCTTTTAAATAAGGAGGCTATAGACAAGTAAAGCCGCTAGAGTGTAAGCAATGGCATAGCCTAAAATATTGTAAAATGCAGCAGGAAACAACAAAAAAGACCTAAATTCCATTTCCAACAGTCCAAAAAAAGTTAATGAAAGGATAGAATAAAAAGAGCACTATTCAAGGTTGTATGCTTCTTCGCCGTGTTGGCTCAAATCCAAGCCCTCATCTTCCTCTTTTGGACTCACACGCAACGGCGAAAACACGTCTACCAGCCTCAAAAGCAAGTAGGAGCCAAAGAACGAAAACGCTGCTACAACCACAACCGCAAACACTTGGATGCCAAGTTGAGCGGGGTTACCATAGAACAAGCCCTGCACAGCGGGGTTTACTGCGGCAGTTGCAAACAAGCCGACCGCTACTGCACCGATGATTCCGCCGATTCCGTGGCAAGCGAAAACGTCCAAGTGTATCGTCGATTTTTGACCTACCAGCACGCCAGTTAGCTACCAAATTCGAAATTATGCCAGCTGCTAAGCCAATGATGACTGCTGCCGTGAAATTAACGTAGCCTGCAGCCGCCGTAACCGCTGCCATACCGCACACTGCGCCCACGGAGATGCCGATTGCTGAAGGCTTACCTTTGATTACCCAATCCAGAATCATCCAGCTCACCGCCGCTGCTGCCGCCGCCAAGTTAGTTGCAACCACCGCGGAAACAGCAATGCTGTCGGCTGCAAGTGCACTGCCACCGTTGAAACCAAACCAGCCAAACCACAAGAGTCCTGCGCCTAAAATCACGTAGGGAATGTTTGTTGGTTTAAACTCAGTTCCCATTGCTGGAGCAGCTGGAATCTTTGCGGTCTAAAGCTTTCATTTGGTCTTTCCAGTAAACACAACCCTTTCTTCTGCCCACAATCAGATGCCGCCGCCAACGCCGACAAACCAGCTGCAACATGCACAACTATGCCGCCTGCAAAATCCCATGCGCCCAAAACATGTAACCAGCCGTTAACGTTCCATAGCCAGTGGGCAATGGGTGAATAAATCAGGGTTGACCACAAAACAACGAAGATTAGTAGGGATTTGAAGCGGATTCGTTCGGCACAGGCACCTATGATTAGGGCTGGTGTGATTGCGGCGAATTTTAGTTGGAATGCGAAAAACAGGATTTCTGGGATGCCTGATGCGTAAGCTGAGTTAACGTTGTTTATGGTTATGCCGTTTAAGCCTGCAAGCGACAGGTTGCCGATGACGCCGCCGATGCTGGGACCGAAAACAAGGCTGTAGCCCCAAAAGAACCATACAAGGCTAACTACGGCAAAGATGGCGATGCATTGGACCAGCGTTGACACAAGGTTCTTTCTTCGCACTAAGCCGCCGTAGAAGAAGGCTAAGGCTGGAGTCATCAGCATAACTAGAGCTGTTGACGTTAGAACCCATGCAACGTCCGCTGGATTGTAAGACATCTCTTCCCCTGTTTGTGCTTAGTTATTCCCCATTTTTGTCAGAACCAATATTTAAACTATACATTCGCATTGAATAAAAGGTTAAAAATCGATAAATGTTCAACCTACAGCGTGCAAGCGATATAGTCATGCAACAATTTTTCGCATGAAGGCTGATAATCGTAAAATTGTCCAAAAAAATGGCGTTAAAAAGGTGTCTTGTCTAAAATGAAAAACAGCAAAATTGTCAAGAAAACAAAAAAGGGAAAAAATCGAGCATTGAACGCTCTAATCCAATTGGTAGGCTTCTTCACCGTGCTCACTGAGGTCTAAGCCTGCATCTTCCGCTTCAGGACTCACCCTTAGAGGCGAGAACAGGTTGACCGCCTTAAGCAACAGCCAGGAGCCGACAAACGAGAACGGCACCACTACACCGACAGCTAACAGCTGCGCGAGGAATTGGTGGACGTTTCCGTATATCAGACCAGTTGCGCCGATAGACGCGAATATGCCAGTGCCTATAGCACCCCATATACCGCCGACACCGTGACACGCAAAGACATCTAATGTGTCGTCGATTCGTGATCTACCTGCTCTCCAGTTCGCAACAAGGTTAGAGATTATGCCGCCTACGAAACCCATGATTATTGCTGCCATGGGCCCAACAAAGCCTGCTGCAGGCGTAATGACGACTAGACCCACGACTGCGCCGACTGCCATACCGACTGCAGAGGGTTTGCCTTTGATGAGCCAGTCCATAAGCATGAAACTTACTGCGGCTGCTGCTGCGGCTAAGTTTGTTACTACGAGAGCTGAGACTGCTATGTCGTTTGCTGCTAGTGCGCTGCCTGCGTTGAATCCAAACCAGCCGAACCATAGGAGTGCTGCCCCTAACAGGACATAGGGAATGTTTGTGGGTTTGTATTGCGGTGCAACGGCTTTTTGGTCCATTGCTTGCATGTGGTCTTTCCAGGAAACGCCGCAGCCTTTTCTTCTGCCAATGACTAGTGCTGCCGCAAGGGCTGAGACTCCTGCGGATATGTGGACGACAAGTCCGCCTGCGAAGTCAATGGAGCCTACGCCTTTGAGCCAACCATCCGGGTTCCAAACCCAGTGAGCGATTGGTACGTAGATAAGCGTTGACCAGAGAACGATGAATATTAAAAGTGAGCGGAAACGAACTCGTTCAGCACACGCGCCAATAATTAGCGCTGGCGTGATTGCAGCGAACTTTAGCTGAAACGCAAAGACAAGTAATGTGGGTATAGTTGCTGCTATGGCGGGGTTGATGTCGTGTATGCCCACGTTAGCTAACCCTGCGAGGGACAGGTTGCCTATTACGCCGTGGATGCTGGGGCCAAACACGAGGCTGTAACCCCAAAACGCCCATGTTAGACTTATTACGGCAAATATGATAAAGCATTGAGCGATTGTGGAAACTAGGTTTTTCTTTCGCACTAAGCCGCCGTAAAAGAAGCCTAATGCAGGCGTCATTAACATTACTAGGGCAGTTGCTGCTAAAACCCAGGCTACGTCTCCAGAGTTTGAAGTCAAAGTAGTTGCACTCATTTTATTACACCATTTAACATATGTTTAGTTATTTGTTTAATGACTGTGCAAATATCTCGTTGATGTATATAAAACTATCCGCTTGCCATGTAAATTGAAAGTTTAATGAATTGTTGTCTTATAATCTGCACTTAATTCGTGTTTTTGTCCATTACTATCTAGCGAACTAAAAGAAAAATCAAAATCCATCCAAAAAAAGCTTGTTTTAATAAGCAAACATCCACTTAACCAAAAGAGCGCTCTGTTCATGTCAAATCCTCTTACCGAAAACCAGTGATGTCTGAAGTATGTCCAGAGCCATTTAGAACATAGCATTTAAAAAAAATCTAAAGTTTCATCTGACAGTTTTAGTGGGGAAAAATAACGACTTCTTTGGGCAACATTATTCTGAAAAAACCTTATTTTTCATAATTGAATCTTTCTTAAACCCATCCAGAATTTTCTGTTCTCATAGGAAATATTTTTAGTTTTTCATAACAATTATGAACAAGTATTAACTATATTTATATTTAACTGAACATTTAGATACATAAAATTAAATTTGGTGAACATGTTGGAAAAAGTAGTTGTACCACCGTTGAACTATTCTGCTAAATACATAACCGAATTCACAGACAAAGGCAAAAAAGGACACCACATCACCTATCAAAAAAGAATCATAGAGGCGAAAAAAAGTGAGTAGCGAACAAACCCAAAGCCCACCCCAAATGAAGAAAACTCTAAGCCTTACAGGGTTAACAATCAACGCCATGGCTTTGATCGCGCCAGGAGCTTTTCTATGGTTAAACTATCAAGCCCAAGCCGCACAAGTAGACCCATCTGGGGCCTCAACTGCTCCAGACATATGGTTCGGTCTCTTAATTGCATTAATATTGTCATTCTTGACAGCAGCATCATACGCATGGCTGGCACGACGTTATCCTGACGCTGGCACAGGCAGTTCATACTATTTTGCTCAACGCGCCTTACTCGACAGAGGCGCCAGCAACCGCAAAGCACGCAGCGCAAAGTTCCTAGTAGGCTGGCTTTCACACCTCTACTACTGGGTTTACCCGGGAGTAATGGTAGCATTCATGGGCTTTTTCATGACATACATTCTGCAGACCGTCGGATTCGCAATCTCCCCGCTAGAGCAAATTGCCATAGTAGTGCTTTTCTCACTTATCGTAGGCTTAATAGCATACAGAGGAATTCAAGGCTCAACCAACACGAACCTAATCATAAACATAGTGCAACTAGTAATGCTAGTCGGCGTATCCGTTTTGGCGCTTTCTTACAGATTCATAAACCCTCAACACGTAACATTCTACTATGCAAACCCCGCTAGCGTAGTCCTACCCACCAACATGAGCCACGTTCTCTTCCAAGCAAGCCTTGCCATACTAGTACTTGTAGGATTCGAATCCATCACCGCATTAACCTCTGAAGCAAAAAACCCCAAAGATGTCCCACGCGCAATCATACTTTCACTGGTCATCCAAGGAGCCTTCGCATACCTACTCGGTTTTTTCGCAATACAAGCCTGGATAAACGACAAATACACCTTCGGAATGGCCGCAGTTTCAGCTGGACCATTAGGAGATATAGTTCGAATTTCAACCGACGCATTGTTCGGTGGTGGCGGCTTCGCGATAATGCTAATAGTTGCCGCAGCCGTAGTAGCCGCCGTATTAGGAACAACCCTCGCATGCCTCAACACCGGTGTACGAGTAACCTACGCAATTAGCCGCGATACAGAAGTTCCCCAGCCTTTGGGCAAATTAAACCCACGATACGGCACACCCGCAGTTGGCACATGGGTACTCACAGCAGTCTCAGCAATAATCGGCGCATTCGGAGTACTGTCACTCAGAAACTTAACCACTGTCATATTGCTGTCAAACTTTGGAACATTCCTGCTCTACGGAGTCACATGCATCGTAGCAGTCCTCGCTCTATCAAGAGAACGCCGCTCAATCCTAACCAAATACATTGTTCCAATCGCTGGTTTCTTCGCAAACATAGTAATGATGATCGCTGTCGTATGGCTAGGAGTTATCGGCGGAGGCGACACACAATTGGCAGCTTTCAGTGCAATAGTAATCACTGCCGTATGGATGGTGGTAGGCTTCGCATACTACTACGTCAACTCAAGAAGCAAATCCTCAGGAATCTTTCCGTTCCCAGGCAAAGAAACAGCTGAAGACAAGAACAAAAAACACAGTATCAACGCGATCTAAAAGAATTCCGTCGAGCCAGATGGGCTCTCTTTTCTTTTTTTATTTTTATAATATAGCTGAAAGTTTTGTAGGATTCACTTCAATAAGGATTATTTTCAACCTTTAGTCTACATTGACTTTTAAAATCTGCAATCAGTTGTGAATAAACATTCCAAGTTTTCTTCAAAGGAAGAAATAGTTATGGAGGCAACCGTAGATAAAAATGTGGGCGCGTCAAAAACACATTATTGTTTTTAGAAAAAAAATTTAAAGGAAAAAAGAAAAAAATCAGAAACTTTGGAAAGTTTCCGCTCAATTCAGCAGGCCGCAGGTTTTTGAGTTGGTTATCGCTGGAATTAAAATTTCTTCTTAAGTTCCGAACGTAGTTGGATTGCCATTACTAATGCTGAGCCTAATATTACCGCCATTGAGAGTGCATCCATTATTGCAATCATTTTTTCATTCACCTTTATTTTTATTGTACAATTATCCAATTATTCACGAGTAAATATAAACATAGTTATGATTTGTTCATAACTTTTATTAAAAACAAGAATGATTTTCAATACGTGAAGATAAAGCTGGACGGATGTTTATGTTTTGGTTTTTTTATTGCATAATTAATGAAGTGCTCATAAAGAAACTTTTTAAGATTTTATCAAACTTAGGAAAATCAAAAGGTTGTTTTTTGATCTATTTTAGGTTTTTAGATGTGATTTTTGTTGTTTAGATCTTCGTTTTTTGACATGCTTCCTGAGCTTAACATGCCGTGTTAGCCAGGTTTTCAATTTTTACATTTATTTATAGATATTAGCACATAATTTTCACCAAAATATGCACAATTCACAAATACGCTTAAATAATTGAAAGTCTAGGGCTAGACAATTCGAGAGGAGAAAACAGACGTTGCACTGCAAAAGCTACTTAAAAACAGAATGGGGATTCGTTAAGGTATGCGGAACTTACCCAATCTGATTCTTTTTTGGGCCATCAGCTTAAAGTGCACAATGCGTCATCTTAGGTGACGGAATTATGTGTGGAATAGTTGGAATTTTTAACATAATTGAACCGGTAGCTCAAACAAGAGGTAAAGCGCTAAAAATGGCTACCAAAATAAGGCACAGAGGCCCAGACTGGAGCGGAATTTACAGCGATGACCAGGCAATTTTAGCCCACGAACGATTGTCCATTGTCGACGTTGAACATGGCGCTCAACCGCTCATAGACAAACTCAACGGAAACGTTCTTGCTGTAAACGGCGAAATTTACAACCACATGCTTCTCCGCGACAAACTAAAAAAAGAGCATTTGTGGCAGACAAAATCTGACTGTGAAATAATTCTGTATCTCTACGATGAGTACGGTCCTGACTTTGTGAACATGTTAAACGGCATGTTCGCCTTCATCTTATATGACAAGAAAAATGGTCGCTACTTCATTGGACGTGACCACATTGGAATCATTCCACTCTATGTTGGTTGGGATGAAAAAGGAACATTTTATGTTGCTAGTGAAATGAAAGCCCTCAACGATTACTGTACCGACATCCAAGAGTTTCCACCGGGGCATTACCTGTTGGGCACTGGAAAAAGTAAAGATTTTGTTCGTTGGTATAAACCCGAGTGGGCAGAAAATATGCCGAAAAAAGCGTTATCTCTGCCTGCTCTTCGACGGGAGCTAGAAAAGTCGGTGAAGGGACAGATGATGTCGGATGTTCCCTATGGTGTTCTTATCTCAGGCGGATTGGATTCTTCATTGATAGCTGCTATTGCTTCAAAGTACCGCAAAAAACGCGTGGAATCTGGCGATCAAGAGGAGGCGTGGTGGCCAAGGTTGCATTCGTTTGCTGTGGGATTGGAGGATTCGCCTGATTTAAAATACGCACGAAAAGTCGCAGATTACATTGGGACGGTACATCACGAAATAATATTTACTATCCAGGAAGCTTTTGATGCAATCAGAGACGTCATCTACCATTTAGAAACATTTGACGTCACAACAATACGCGCTGCCACGCCCATGTATTTGATGGCTAGAAAAATAAAATCCATGGGCATCAAAATGGTCCTGTCCGGCGAAGGCGCAGACGAAGTTTTCGGCGGCTACCTCTACTTCCACAAAGCACCCAACGATAAGGAATTCTATGAAGAAACCGTGAGAAAACTCTTCATGCTCAGCAAATACGACTGTCTACGCGCAAACAAAGCCACTGCCGCCTGGGGTGTTGAAACGCGGGTACCATTTTTGGACAAAGAGTTTTTGGATTTCGCAATGGGTTTTGACCCAAGCGAAAAGATGTGTTCAGGCGACAAAATCGAGAAGTACGTTTTGCGAAAAGCATTTGAAGGATACATCCCTGATGAGATTCTTTGGCGCCAAAAAGAGCAGTTCTCTGACGGTGTAGGGTACGGATGGATAAATTACCTCAAAAAACACGCGGAAAGTGCAGTTACCGACGAAATGATGAAAAACGCCAAAACCCGGTTTCCCACACAAACGCCCTCGTCAAAAGAAGAATACTATTACCGTGAGATCTTCGACGGTTACTTCACAAGTCCCTCTGCAGCGTTAACTGTTCCGGTTGGTCCCACAATTGCCTGTTCCACACCGACTGCGTTTAGGTGGAGCAAAGAATTCGCCAAAACAGCTGACCCTTCAGGTCGATCAGTTAAAGATGTTCATGAGCATTCTACGGAAAAAAGCGACAAAAAGTAGATCCGTTTTTTTGAATATTTCCTAATTTGTTTTTTTATTATTTTGGTTCTTCTTTGGGGTTTTTCTTCCCTGTTCGTGGTTTTTTAACCTCTTAGTGGCACAAACTTGATTTTGAGTGACGCTTCAATTTTGTTCGCTGCATGGGCGGGAGCTGGATTTGTCGGGACCTGTATTTAGACAGATTTTCTTGGCTTCAATTAAATAGTGCGTTCATGTTTCCAATTTTTATACATAATTATGTAAATTAGTTCAGCTTTTCTTCAAAATTATGTACAAATCACAAATAGGTTTATATGAGGAAGGCGATATGAGAATAAAAGTTAAGGGAGAAAAATGCAAATCTATGAAGAGTTCTGGACGAGCTAGAACCCTTTAGAGAAAGGAATGTAAAATTGATGAGTCGACTATTGGCATCTGTTAACATATTCGTGGAGCAATCCCAAAAAGAGAAGGTATTGCAGGCCCTCTCAGAACTCAAAAACATCGAAGAAGTCTATGAAGTTGCAGGAGAATATGACATAGTTTCTTTAGTTTCTGCCTCTTGTCTTGAAGAGTTCAGGGATGTTCTGCAGAAGAAAATCATGAAGATTAAAGGCATAAAAAGCACAATAACCACAATAATTTTGGAGCCTCACAAAGGACCCAAATGCCTAATGAAAAAAGTGAACGTTTCCGCTTAAAGTAGGAAGGAGCGAAAGGAGCCATAGTGAATCAGAGTGCGTTCTTTTGGAGTCACAGAATAGATGATCGATGCAATCCAGGCCATATCAGTCATCCTCATACTTGGAATTACCATACTAATAGCGAAGCTGATTGCACCGTACATCGCCCGAGTTTATAGTCGGACACCAAGCCGCTTAGACAAGGTCCTTAATCCTGTTGAGAATTTTATTTACAAAATATGCAGCATAGATCCAGCGCATTCGATGGGTTGGAAACAGTACTTCCTTGTTGGGTTGCTGCTTAACGTTGCACAGATGGTTATCGCATTCCTTATCCTCGTTTTTCAGGGCAACTTACCGCTTAACCCCTTAGGCTTCCACGGTTTAAGTTGGGACTTATCCTTAAACACTGTAATCTCATTTGCCACAAACACAAACCTTCAACACTACAACGGCGAAGCAACCCTCTCCATTTTCAGCCAGATGACAGCTATCCAATTTCTCCAATGGACTTCCGCCGCAACTGGACTGTGCATGGGTATAGCGTTTGTGCGAGGGTTCATTGTGGGCTCCAAAAACTTAGGAAACTTTCACGTAGACTTCGTCAGAACTATAACCAGAATACTGCTGCCGATGTGCCTCATAGCATCGGTAGTTTTCGTCGTTATGGGTGTTCCGCAGACACTTAACGCATCAACAACAGTTACGACAGTTCAAGGGGCAACTCAATCCATCCTCATTGGTCCGGTTGCTTCGCTGGATTCAATAATGCAGTTGGGCACGAACGGCGGAGGATTCTACGGAGCAAACGCTGCTCACCCATTCATGAATCCATCTCCTTACTCGAACATATTCATGATATCCTTGATGCTTCTACTTCCCACAGCACTCATCTTCGTATTCGGAGAATTGCTGGGCAAAAAGCGGGAAGCTCGACCTTTATTGTGGGGCGCCTACATTCTTTTCGGAATTAACCTTGCCATAGCCTTTGCCCCAAACATTCCCCTTGTCGCTGCAGGCATAGAAACAAGGATCGGTGGCTTCATGTCCAATTTCTGGACTGTAACTACGACTGTTGCCACAACTGGATCCGTTAACTCTGCGCTCTCAGGCATGCATCCTTTGACGATAACCTCGGGCTTCTTGGGAATGTTTATCCAGTCAATTCCAGGCGGAAAAGGGGTGGGCTTGATGTACATGGTAATGTACATAATAATTACCGTCTTTATCGTCGGGTTAATGTCTGGAAGAACTCCTGAATACTTAGGAATCAAAATCACTGGACGAGACGTAAAACTTGTCATGATGACTTTCCTAATCCACCCCATTATCATTCTGATACCAACAGTAATCGCGTATGCTTCGGGAGCAGCGGCAACCATTGGGGTTGGTGGGAACTCTGTTGGTTACACGCAAATTCTCTATGAATTCACATCATCCGCAGCCAACAACGGTTCCGATTTTCTGGGAGCCTCAGGAAACACCCCGTTCTTTAACATAGCCACCGCCATCGTTATCTTCATTGGACGTTATGCTCCACTCGCGATCTTGCTTGCACTGTCTGGCTCCATGATTGGGCGAAAACGAGGCGGCACCACAGGTCTCAAAACTGACAGCCCAATATTCACAATAGTTCTAGTTGCCAGCATAATCATACTTGTAGTATTGACGTTCTTCCCGTTCTTGGCGCTGGGACCAATTTCATCATTCTTCAGGGGGTTAGTGAATGGCTTCTGATAATGAGAAAACTTTAGAACTCACAAAAAGTAACGAATCAGCCCCTGGAGGAATGAGGTCAGCTTTCTCCAGAAAAGTGCTAGTTGATTCAGATAGTGCGTTTAAGCCCCAAATCGCTGGTTAAAAATCCAGTGATGCTGATCGTTGAAATCACATTCTTCATTGTAGCAGCAATGGCGATCATTCCACAAGCTTTTGTGCCAGTAGCCAGTCCCAGCCTACAAATCTTCTACGTTGAAGTCGCCGCAATTCTTCTCATTACAGTTTGGTTCAGCACACTCTCCGACGCTCTTGCTGAGCAACAGGCAAAAAGCACCGCAGGCAGCCTTAGAAAACTGGAAACCGAAGTATCCAGCAAAAAGATTGTGACAGAAGAATGGACTAGAAAGATAGTTGTTTTAAAGTCAACTGAACTGCGAAAAGATGATCTCATCCTTATCGAAAAAGGCGACATCGTTCCCTAGATGCAGATGTGCTTGAGGGAATTGCCATGGTTGATGAGTCGCTTGTCACAGGCGAATCAGCTCCAGTGAGAAAGGCGCCTGGGGACTCGATTATTGGAGGTTCACGAGTTGTTAGCGACACTTTAACAGCGAAGGTTACAACGAACCCTGGAGAAACATTCATTGACCAAATGATAAAGATGGTTGAATCTTCTAAGAGACCAAAGACTCCCAACGAAGTGGCAATAACCACTGTTCTGATAGGTTTAACAGCCATATTCACAATAATCATACTCGCACTCCTTGGCATGTCAGTTACACTTGGCCTCGGAGCTGACCTCTCTGTGCTGATTGCACTTTACGTTTGCCTTCTCCCAACAACCATAGGTGCTTTGTTGCCTGCAATTGGGCTTTCAGGAATGTCCAGATTGTACAAACACAAAATAATTGCAAAGTCAGGCAAAGCCATAGAAACTGCAGGTGACGCAGACGTTGTTCTCCTTGACAAGACGGGCACAATCACAGTTGGTAACAGACAGGCAATAGAGTTTGTTCCGTTTGAAGGGTACTCAGAAGAGGATGTTGGAGAAGCCGCGTTTCTCTCTTCATGGCACGATGACACCCCTGAAGGACGCAGCATACTTACACTTGCACATGAGAAAGGCTTCGTTCCAAAAGAATTAAACTCTCTAGCACTCTCCGAAGCAACCCCATTCTCAGCTAGCACACGCACAAGCGGAGTCAAGATAACCAATGTTGGTTTAAGGCTTCCAAAAGGCGACAAATCCGGACATGATCGCCTCAGAATCAGAAGAAAATCCTCAACCGTTTCCGACGAAACCATGGCTTCAATGCTTGAACCAGAAATTAACATAACGAAAGGCGCTCCTGAATCAATCAAAAAAATGGTCACTTCCGTTCCCCAAAACTATGACCTCATAGTTGAAGGAATTTCTGCAGCTGGAGAAACACCCATTGCCATTGCCAGAAACGGAAAAGCCATCGGGATAATCAGACTCAAAGATGTCCTTAAAGAAGGCATTAAAGAGAAAATTCAGGCTCTGAAAGCGATGGGTATACGTCCAGTTATGATTACTGGAGACCAGCCGTTAACAGCAAAAAACATTGCATCTGAAGTTGGAATCGAAGAATACGTAGCGCAGGCCAAACCCGAGGACAAATTTAGCATTGCCAAGAAAGAGCAGGCTGAAAGCAGAATCGTCGCAATGATAGGCGATGGAACCAACGATGCCCCCGCACTTTCCGCGGCAGATGTAGGCTTAGCTATGAACTCTGGCACAGAGGCTGCTAAGGAAGCAGCAAACATGGTTGACTTGGAATCGAACCCCGCAAAAATAATTGATGTCGTCATGCTTGGCAAACAACTGCTCATGACCCGCGGCGCCGTTACCGCTTTTAGCATCGCCAACGACATAGCCAAGTACTTCGCAATCATGCCCGTTCTGTTCAGCGCGGCAATACCGCAACTGCAAGCCCTAAACGTGCTGCAACTTGGCTTGAAGAGCGCAGTTCTCTCAGCCCTCATCTTCAACGCCATAATTATACCGCTCTTGATTCCTCTTGCCATGCGAGGCATAGCATTCAAGCCTACCAGCACGATGACGCTTTTCCTAAAAAACACACTTATCTATGGTGTTGGCGGAGTCATTGTGCCATTCATCGGAATTAAACTCATAGACCTACTGCTTGTAGGAGTGTTTCACATTTAGGATGGATTAACCATGACTGAAAACAAAGAAAAAATGAATTTCAAACCAATAATTGGGCTCGCAGTGGTTTCGCTTTTAATATGCGGATTGTTCTTCCCGCTGTTGGTTACTGGTATTGCTCAAGTTTTCTTTCCCTATCAGGGAAACGGTGAAATCCTCCAGCTAAATGGAAAAGATGTTGGGTCAAACCTCATAGCCCAAAACTTCACATTGCCCATCTTTTTCCATCCAAGAAATGACTCGGCATCAGGTGTGGACCCAGACATCACGCTTCAAGATGCTTACTCTCAGATACCTCAAATAAGCAACGCTACAGGCATTTCCTCGGCGGCGCTGACAAATATGGTGGATCAAAATCAGGAGGGCACGTTGTGGAT
This sequence comes from Candidatus Bathyarchaeota archaeon, assembly GCA_963846735.1. Classification (GTDB taxonomy): domain Archaea; phylum Thermoproteota; class Bathyarchaeia; order Bathyarchaeales; family Bathycorpusculaceae; genus Bathycorpusculum. The sequence goes on from CAWJXC010000001.1 coordinate 351,776, forward strand.
TTTCGGAAGCCCCTATGTGAACGTTCTGCGAATTAACCTTGAACTCATAAAAGAGTATCCGTCAATCTACAGCAATTTCTCGGGGTAGTACCGTAGAGATTAGGTGCCGAAATCGCCTGAGCTGGCAAAGAATGGCATGTCAGACAAATTGACTGAAATTCCAACGTATTTTCAGCGCAGACTAATTTTATGGTACAGCTGTCGCATAAAAATTGGAAATACTGTTTGAATGGCTGGAAAAAGTATAAATATGCCTAACACATGTTCAAGTAGGCAAGACGACCCATATGTCTAAACTACTAGCATTCGTAGATATCTTTGTAGAATCACCCGAAATGGATAATGTCCTTGAAGCCCTTGGCAAACTTGAAAACCTCGAAGAACTATACGAGGTAACAGGAGAGTTTGACATAGTCACTTTAGTCTCAGCGGCAGACATAGAGGAGTTCCGAGACATCCTCAAAAACAGAATTATGAAGATTAAAGGAATAAAAAGCACTGTCAGCTCAATTGTCCTGAAAGCACACAAAGGGCCAAAATGCGAAGAAGAAAACAAACCTCCAACAACAACTAAAGCTTAATTATTGATTAGTTAATTTTGTGAACTCAGGTTTATTTTCCTTATTTGATTAAATCAGATCAGACATAGTACCGATAATCTTCTTAAAATTAAATGAAAAAATGGGTAAGCGTGCAGTTTTTCTGCTTTTAATTTACTTCATTGGCGAGAGAACGATGGAAGTTTCTGTGCGGATGACGTTTGGGTCTTTTTCGATGATTTTGTAGACTACTTGGTTTATGTTCTCAAGCGCTGGCGCTTCTAGGATTATGATTGCGTCGTACCTGCCGAAGATGGCGTCTGCAACTATTGCTTCTTTGACTTTTTCTTTTATTCTTTGGACTACTTCTAGTGAGGTGCCGGGTTTGGTGCTTAAAAGGATGTATGCTTTCATGTTGTTTATTTTCCTCCGTGTTTAATCTTTTGTCCGATATTATTGGGATTAACTATACCTTTGTATATAAATTTTATGTAATGCTGAAAAGATTTAAATAAATTCCCAGATACATTAAACCTTTGTTTAAATTGTACAATTTAGGAAGTTGAGGGGAGAAAAGTGTTTAAACGGGCTGTTAAAACTCTCGGGGAAAATTAAAGTTTAATTTTAAAATCCTCTTTCACAACATTAAGAGTAATGTTAGTCATCGTTTTCTTTATGTGAGGCGTCACAAGCAAATTCTTAATCAAAGTATTCAAACTGTCCCTATCCTTAAGCTTAACAACAGCCACAATGTCAAAATCGCCCGTGATTTCATAAAGAGCGATAACATTAGCTATTTGCGAGAGTTCATTCTCTAAATCCTTAAGGTACCCTCCCTCAGTTTGAATAAAAATTACTGCTGTTAAATCAAAGCCTAACTTTACAGGATCAAGAATCGCTGTGTAGCCTTTTAGGATGCCTTTGTCCTCGAGGTTTTTGATTCTTGACGCCGCCATTACGCCGGATATGTGCATTTTGTCAGCTATTTTTCGGAAACTTAAATGGCAATTTTCCTGTAGGATACTTAGAATTTGGAGATCGACTTTGTCGATTTCCGATTTTTCGTTCAGTTTTTTTCTCACAGCGACCTCTTCGTAAGTATTGGCGGTTATCATCGGTTTCCTGTCTTTGCAGTTTAACGTCTGTAAGGACTATTATTACCTAAGCTGCACACTTATTGCATGCGACTATTTAAAACTACCCAACTGGACATAAAAATCAGAACAACCTATTCACTTGTTTAAGAAATATTTGCTTTGCGGCTTTCAAAACAGGTTCAAAACGCCAAACCCCCATAAAGCCTCTTAGCACAAAAAACTTATAACATTCACAACCGCTTCTTTGCGTAAAAGGCGCACGAGATTATGAAGTTTGGCACATTCACGTTTCAACCTCAAAAACCCCAAGGTTTCGACTTCCACGTTTTCCGTCTAAAACCCGAAACAGGCATAAGGCTCCAGCCAGTGCAAGACATGTACAGTAACATCGCTGTCTTCGCCGACAATGTTGCGGTGCGCAATCATCCCGACTGGATTTCTCAGTCGCCGCTGGGTCCAGCCAAGATGGGAAATGCCAACTTTAACATTTACTGGGATGTCGTGTGCGCTACTCAGCCTGAACATAGAGCTGAGCAATTAGAGTACATAGCAGAAGTTGATAGGCAGTCGCCGGGGGTTTGGTTAAACAGCCAATACTTTGCTGACCATGGACACTGCACCTGCCCACGCTGCAAAGAGCTATGGCAAAAGAGCGGTCTGGGCTGGCTTGAATGGCGCAGAAAAGAAGTCACTGATTACATTGCCCAAATCCGAGAAGACGTCAAAAAAGAACTCGTCCTATGCATCCAGCCTGACCCAGTAACCTCTTGCGAGCGTTACGGCGTAGACTTTGACGACTTAGCCAAGTACGCTGACGCCTTCAACGTTGTCATGTTCAGCAAAAACTATGCTACGCCGTGGTACTGGGAAATGCTGGCACGCGAGCTTCAAGAAGCTGCTCGAAAAAACCGTTCTACATTAGCTTGTACGTTTTTGGTCCAGGCGACAACCCCAAGGATGTACCAACCACCGCGGAGTTGCTGACTGTTACGGTTCGCTGTGCACGAGCAGGTGCAGACGGATTCCTCTACTTAACTGATGGTGCCAGCCAAATGCTGGATTTTCAGAAGGCAGCCGTCGAAAAACTCAGATTGAGAGAGCGGCTTAAGAGTTATGGTGGGCAACCTGTGCAAGAAGTTCTTGATGTGGTTGCAAGCTGGGAAAAAATCGTTAAGTAAATAGGCTTGTAGAATCACTTGCACTCCAACTGTGACATCCAGGCCGAGCTCCTGCGCCGCCAGATCCCCTACGTGGTGTACGGCGGGATCCGCTTCTCCGAGCGGCGTCACGTCAAGGACGTCGTGGCCCTCGCTCGCCTGGTGGTGAACCCGGTGGACGCCGTTGCGTGGAACCGCATCCTCAAGCTCGTGCAAGGCATCGGACCCGTGGCGAGCTCGCGGATCATCGCCGCCGTCCGGGAGCGGGACGGCATCGACCTCTCCGGCCTGGGAACGAAGAAGACGGCGCCCGCCCTGGCAGTACTCCAGACCGTTCTCACCGCGATCTCCGCGGAGGAGCTCAGCCCCACGGAGGTCATCGGGCTGATCAAGGCCTACTACCTCGAGATCATGAAGGAGAGCTACGACGACTGGGACAAGCGCGTCCTGGACATCGACGTGCTCGAGACCCTGGCCGCGCGGTACCGGAGCCTGGAGCGTTTCATATCCGACTTCGCCCTGGATCCCCCGTCCACGGAGTTCCAGGACGAGACGTCGCCGCGTGTGGACGAGACGGAAGAGGGGAGCCTGGTCCTGGTCGACGATCCACTCCGCCAAGGGACTGGAGTGGAGCGTGGTCTTCGTCCCCCACCTCCTGGACGGCCTCTTCCCCTCGGACCGCTCCGTGGGCGACCTCGAGGAGCTCGAAGAGGAGCGGCGTCTCTTCTACGTCGCGTGCACCCGCGCCAAGAACGCCCTGTATCTCACCCTGCCGGCCTCCTTCGCGAGCTGGGGGTGTGGCTGACCCTTCCGTCCCGCTTCCTCGCCGAGGTCGAGCCCGCGCTCTACCGGTACGTGCCGGATCTCGAGGCCTTCGAGGAAGACGGCGAGGAGTGGACGTAGAGGCCATGGACATCCGTGTCGAGGTGCGGCGGAGAACAACCTTCGCGACGTCGACGTGGACTTCCCCGACGGACTGACCGTCGTGACTGGCGTCTCTGGCTCCGGGAAGAGCTCTCTGGTCTTCGACACCCTGCATCGCGAGGTGGAGCGGAGGTTCGTGGACGTCTTCGGCCGCCCCGGGGAGGGGATGCGTCTGGAGCCGGTTCGCGTGCGATCGGTGACGGGGAGCGGGCCGACCGTGGCGGTCGGGCAGAATCTGCTGAACCGCAACCCGGCGTCGCTGGTGGCGACAGCCTCGGGGCTCCACCCTTTCCTGAGGCTCCTGTATGCCCGCTTCGGCGAGCGTTCCTGTCCGGAATGCGGCGCTCTCCTGGCGGTCCGCTCCGCAGAGCAGATCGTCGAGACCATCGTTGCCCGCGCGGCGGAGGGGCAGGTGCGCGTCAGCGTGCCCCTGTGCCGCCGCGCGGTGGGAAGCCACAGGAGCCTGCTCGGGCTCCTCGCGGCGGAGCTCGGCCGCGGAGCCGTGGTCGTGGACGGCAGACCCCTCGGTCACGCCGCGCCCTGGCAGCCGGGAAGCCCCATGACGTCGACCTCATCCTGGGAACGCTCGCGGCCGGTGCGAATGCCTCCACGCTCAGACGGAAGGGGCGCGACCTGCTGGATCGGGCCATCGCCCTGGGTGGCGGTGGCCTGGTGGTGGCGACACGGGCCGGCCGGACCGTGCTGTCGCGGTCGCCTGTGTGTCCCGAATGCGGTCGGCCGTTCCATCGACTCGATCCGGTGCACTTCCATGTCCTCTGCCGGTACTGCGGCGGCCGCGGGTGCGCGGAGTGCGCCGAGAGCGCCTCGGTCCGCTGGGCGGAACGGAGCATCCGTGGCCTTCTCGCGGCGAGCGTCGAGGAGCTTCAGATGATCCTGGTCGACCGGCGCCCCGCCCTGGGCGGAGACCGGCTGTTCGCGGAGGTGCGCCGCCGCCTCGACGCGCTCTGTTCCGTGGGGCTCGGGTACGTGGGGCTCGACCGACCGGTGCCGACACTCTCGCGCGGGGAGCAGCAGCGGCTCCGGCTCGCCGTTGCCCTTTCGTCACGCCTCGAGGACCTGGTGCATATCCTGGACGAGCCCACCATCGGTCAGCACCCGAGGGATGTGGCGTCCCTGGTTGCCTGCTTCCGGGCGCTTGGTGGGCCGGTGGTCTTCGTGGAGCACGACAGGGGCGCGGCCTTTCTGGCGGACCGCGCCGTGGAGATCGGCCCGGAGGCGGGGAGCGGCGGGGCAGGCTCGTGTACGCCGGTTCGGTCGGCGGGCTCGTGTGCCAGGACTCCCACACGGGGCGCGCCTTCTCCGGGCGCGACCCCCCCCCGCCGGAGTCGGCCTCCCGAGGACCGCCGGAAGGCTGGATCCGGGTCCGCGGCGCCGCGGCGCGGAACCTCGCGGGAATCGACGTCGACCTTCCCCTGGGCAGGCTCACGGTTCTGAGCGGCGTCTCCGGCTCCGGGAAGAGCACCCTGGTCGAGGAGGTGCTCGTACCCTCCGTGCGACGGGGCGCACCGGTGGGCTGCGCGCGGTTCGACGCGCCTCGGCTCCGGGTCGCCGTGGTTGACCAGAGTCCCATCGGACGCAACCCACGCTCCAACCCGGCGACCTACACCGGCCTCGGCGAGCTCATCCGGAGGTTCTTCGCGGCGGCCACGGGACAGAGCCCCTCGCGGTTCTCCTTCAACCGTCCGGAGGGGGCGTGCCCTGCCTGCGAGGGCATGGGGGCCATCGAGGTCCGCATGCGGTACCTGCCGTCGACGTGGGTGCGATGCGAGGAGTGCGGGGGGCGTCGCTTCCGTCGGGAAGCAGTGGAGGCGACGGTGCGGCTCGGGAACGAGGAGTTGTCCATCGCGGATCTCTATACGCGCCCGGTCGCGGACGTGGCGCTCCTGCTGGCACAGACCGCCGTGGCGTCGCGCTTCAGCTCCATAGCGAGGGCCCTCCTCGACATCGGGCTCGGCTACCTCCCCCTCGGGCAGCCGTCGCCCTCGCTTTCCGGCGGCGAGGCGCAGCGCGTCAAGCTTACCAGGTACCTCGGGCGCGCGCGGCTCAGCGGCGAGCTCCTCGTCCTGGACGAGCCCTCCACGGGGCTTCACCCGCGGGACATCCGCGGCTTCCTCGCCGTGCTTGTCGGCATCGTGCGCGCCGGGGCCACGGTCGTGGCGGCGGAGCACAACACCGACGTGATACGCGCCGCGGATTGGTGCATCGACCTCGGCCCGGAGGCCGGCCCGCGCGGCGGGCGCGTTGTGGCGCAGGGGACGCTCGACGCGCTCCTGTCCTGCCCGGAGTCCGCAACGGCGCAAGCCCTGAGGGCCGAGGCCCATCATCCTCGGCCGCCGAAGATCCGCGGATCACGCCGCGCGCGAAGCCGGGTCATCAGGATCCAGGGTGCTCGCGCCAACAACCTCGCCGGGGTGAGCGTGACGATACCCAAGGGCAAGCTCACGGCGGTAACCGGCGTTTCCGGCTCGGGCAAGTCGAGTTTGGTCCGGGACGTACTGGAAGCCGAGGCCCGTCGGCGCTACCTCGAGTCGCTCTCGCTCTACGAGCGTCAGGGACGCGCGAGGGACCCGAGGCCGAGGTCGACGCGGTGCGCGGGCTGGGCGTGACCGTGGCGGTGTCGAGCCGGCGCTGGAGCTTCGGTCTTCGGGCGGACGTCGGGTGGGCCACGGAGATCTCGCGGCATCTCGCCGTGCTCTTCGCCTGCCATGGCGGCATCCGCTGGTGCCCGTCGTGCGATGTCGCCATGAGCCGCCCCGGCGAGGGCGGGCCGTGGAGGTGTCCAGCGAGTCGGTCGAGCTCCCTGCCCTGCGCACCGAGCACTTCTCGTTTTCGAGCGACCGCGCGGCATGCGCGAAGTGCCACGGCGTCGGCTCCCTGCAGGTGCCGGCGCCGGAGAAGCTCATCATCCGGCCGGAGAAACCGCTCTGTGACGGAGCCATGTACTCGCCCGGCTTCTTCCCGCAGGGGTACCTGTGCAGGCCGGGAAACGGCGGATACGATCCGGTTCGGGCCCTCGCGGAGCGGCACGGCTTCGATCCGCGCCACGCCATGGAGCCGGATGACCGAAGCCGCACGGCAGGCCTTCCTCTTCGGGGACCCGGAGCCGCTGAACGTGACCTTCCGCGGCAAGAGCGGACGCGTGAGGACGAGCACCGTGACGTACCGGGTAATTCTACGGTTTCGTGGGCGACTGGGACGTGGGGGCGGAAACGTACACCACGGCGGCCGTGTGCCCGGAGTGTCGTGGCTCGCGATTGCGCCCCGAGTACGCGGCCGTCCGTCTCGCCGGAAACCGGATCGACGAGCTACGGCGGATGGCGCTGGGAGAGCTCCGCGAGGCGCTGCGCTCGGTCGGGCGAGGCGACGAGGCGGAGCCGAACGCGCGCGCGCGAGCGCGCTGACCGTGCATCGGCGCCTGGAGTTCCTGCGCGAGGTGGGGCTCGGGCACCTCGACCTCGGGCGCATCGCGTCCACGCTGTCCGCGGAGAAGCGCAGCGCGCGTGCGCCTGGCCGGCATGCTCGGGAGCGGGCTCACGTCTCTGACGCGGCGCTCCTCGACGAGCCGACGCGCGGGCTCCACCCTCGGGAGGTGGGGGCGCTCGCCGGGGCCCTGGAGGAGCTTCGTGACGACGGCAACACGGTCGTCGTGGTCGAGCACGACCTTGAGCTCGTGAGGAGGGCGGACCTCATCATAGAGATGGGGCCCGGGGCCGGTCGGCTCGGAGGGCGCGTGGTGGCGCAGGGGACTCCGGGGGAGATCGCCGCCGGGAGGGGACCGACGGCGCGGTGGCTCCGTGCTCGCGGCACGGCCACGGCCGGGGCGGCGCGGCCCCGGCGACGGGCGCGGGACTGGCTGGTCATCCGGGGGCCGCATGAGAACAACCTGGACGGCGCGGACGTGAGGATCCCCCTCGGCTTCTCGCAGGCGTGTGCGGCGTTTCCGGCTCGGGGAAGAGCACGCTGTGCATCGACATCCTTGCCCGGGCCCTGGCGCCGGTCACCATCACGACGTCGGTGGCTCGCGAGCCGCTCGAGCCTGGGCGACACGGCGGGATCGAAGGCGCGCCGGAGCGGGTCCGGGTGCTCGACCAGGTCGCGCGCGGCGTGGGGAGCCCGTGGCGCTTCCTCGCGCTCGACGCAGCGCTCGCCGAGGCGTACGCGGAGTCCGCTTCGGCGGCGGGGTCGGGCATCGAGGCCAGGTTCTGCGGCGCGGCTGCCCCGCCTGCCGGGGCGGCGGGCACCGGGAGCTCGACATGGGGTTCCTCCCCTCGGTCAGAGTCACCTGCGATGCGTGCGACGGTACCGGGCATGTCGCCGGAGGCCCGGGAGATCGAGGCACGCGGCCGCACGTTTCCCGAGCTACTCGGCATGTCCCTGGATGCCGTTCGGGAGCTGTGGGGCGACGACGACAGGCTCCGGGCGCCCCTCGATGCCGCTTGCGACGTGGGGCTCGGGTACCTCGTGCTGAGTCAGCCTGCCGAGTCGCTGTCCGGGGGGGAGGTGCAGCGGCTGCGGATCGCCTCCGAGCTCGCGCGTCGGGCCGGCGCGCCCACGCTCTTCATCCTCGACGAGCCGACCGTGGGGCAGCACCAGGACGACGTCGCGCGCCTGGCGGGCGTGTTGCACGCTCTGGTGGAGGCGGGCACAGCGCTCTGGTGGTCGAGCACCACCCGCTCCTCCTCGGGCGTGCGATCGGCTCATCGAGCTCGGTCCCGGGGCCGGGCCTGCAGGGGGGCACGTGATAGCGCAGGACTTCGAGGAGGTTGTGGCCCTGCAGACGCCCACCGCACCCTACCTGCGGCGGACGCTCGCGGAAGGGGTGGCCTCGTGACGGATCGCCCCCTGACATCGGCACTGCTCCTGGCGGACACCTCGCCGTGCCTCCGCGCTCTCGTGCTCACGGAGCTCCTGGAAGGTCGCGGCGCGACCCCGAGGTGCGCGAGCTCGAGTCCTTGCGCGGGAGAGGATCCCGCGGCCGTTCTCGCAGTTCTGGGCGCCGGGGCTCCTGGGGCGCCATCCGCCGTCGCGGCCGGGGTCGCCCTGGCGCGCCTCGGCTACCTGGCTTCGAGGAAAGGCCTATCCGGCCGTGGAGCGCCTTTCCGCCGAGCTCTTCTCCAGGCAACGGAAGGACGGCTCCTGGCCCCGCCGCGCGCGTCGGGCTCGCGCGGCGGCTACGACGCAATCCCGCTCCACACTGCATCCCCCTCCGCGGCCTGGCGATGTGCGGATGCGCCGAGGACCCGAGAGCGGAGAAGGCGTACGAGTGGCTGGAGACCATGCGTCTCGAAGACGGAGCCTGGCCCACGGGTCTCGCCCAGGGCGTCCACGGCCGCGTGGGCGGGTACCGGAGGCTGCCCCACTCCCATGGGGGTGTCGCTCCAACACCACGGGGGTGCTCCTGTCTCGGTTACCACCCCTCCCGCCGCGCGGGCGAGCAG
>CAWJXC010000002.1:0-404583 GCA_963846735.1 Candidatus Bathyarchaeota archaeon
ATGGTCAACCGTACCAGCCAGAGAGCTTGTTCCAGGACCTCGTGAGGTTACGAATCGGCTACTCTCTGCCAGCTGACATAAAGATTGTTGATGGTTCCCTAGGTTTATTAATCGGTGCTCACTGGCGAATCTGCAAAAATCCAGATAAGCTACCTGCGGAAATAGCCTATTCGGGATCAGCCGTCAAGCGCGGAGAGGCCCGCAGGCATAGTTGATGCTATTGGCGCGAAAACCTATTTTGGAAGAACCATCTCACTGCTTGAACTCGCAAAACCGAAAACTCCACATGGAAGAAGTCACAGTTAAAGTTGCACGTCAACTCGCCGTAATAGTCTCGCATCTCTTCTAATCGTCTTTGTATACGCGGTATTGACAGGTTTTGAACTTACTGTCTTACTACCCCTTGCAGGTGTGTTGCTCATAGCTTCGGTGCCGGTTGCGATGCCCACGATGTTCACCGTAAACATGGCGCTTGGCGCAGCTGTGCTTGCAAAACAAGGTGTCCTTGTCTCAAGGCTCAGCGCAACCGAAGACGCCGCCACTATGGACGTACTTTGCGCTGATAAAACAGGCACAATCACCATGAACAAACTCTTCGTAGAAGAGGAACTGCCGCTCAACGGATTTAGCGAAGGCGACGTTATGCTATACGGGGCACTCGCGTCAAAAGAAGCCAACCAAGACCCAATCGACATAGCATTCTTAGCTGCTTCAACACAAGCCCACTTAACCTTAGAAGCCTACACACAAACAGAATTTGTTCCATTCGACCCTAAAACAAGAATGACTGAAGCAACAATAAATAAAGCGAATGAAAAATTCTTCGTGGGGAAAGGCCTCTTTTGACACAATATGCGCTGCATGCAACGTTCTGGAAGAACAAGCAAAGACTATGCTCAAGCTTGCTGAGGAACTTTCTGCAAAAGGATTAAGAGTAATCGCTGTTGCCAAGGGTACCCAAAGAAGCAAACTAGTAGTTGTCGGTCTTGCAGGAATAGCTGACAGAATCAGAGAAGACTCTCGCGAAATACTTGATCAAATTCGTGAATTAGGCGTGGAAGTAAAGATGCTTACTGGCGATTCGCTTCCGATTGCCAAAAACATCGCTCAACAAATAGGACTAGGAAAAACGTTACAACCATGTCAAAGATACAGGAAGACGAATCCAAGCCACAACCTCTTGACTCAACAATCGAAGACACACATGGCATCGCCCAAATCTACCCTGTTAAGACAAATTCACCATAGTCAAAACTTTACAGCGCATAGGGCACGTGGTTGGTATGACTGGCGATGGCGTAAACGACGCGCCAGCTTTGGCGCAGGCTGAGGTTGGCATCGCGGTGAAGAATGCGGCACAGATATCGCCAAGGATTCCGCGAGTGCCGTGCTCACTGTCGAGGGCTTGGCGGATAATAGGTATGATTAAGACGTCGCGGACGATTTACCAGAGAATCTACAGTTGGGCGCTGATGATGGTTGCCAGAAAGCTGCATATCGCTGGCTTATCGTCGTGATGCTATTTTTGACGCATTCTTTAATGGCTATCGATAACGGGTACGGTGCTGACTGCTTTTCCTTGGTGACTTCGTCTCGATGTCTATATCAACGGATAACGTGCGCGCTTCTCTAAAGCCTGACACATTCGACATGCGTCGACTAATTCGGAGTCAGCGGGTCACTAGGTGAGGTACTGATGATTATTGAAAGCGGCAATCTTTGCTGTGCCCGCCCTATCGTACTTTGGACTGATTGGAAATGTGGAGGAAATCTACACTTTTGGCTTTGCGTATCTGAACCTTGCTGGAGTATTTACGCTTATGATTGTTCGTGAGCGAAATCACTTCTGGAACTCAAGGCCAAGTAGGTTTTTGAGCATTACGGTTTTAGCTGAAATCCTGTTTGTGATTGCCATCTCTATCTTAGGCGTCTTAGAGCTTGCACCGCTTGGCTATATGCCTGTGCTTTCAATCCTCGGCTACACGTTACTAACGACTTTCCTAATAAATGACCCAATTAAGGTGTATTTGATACACAAATTCAAGACTACTGCCAAGGTTAGCCATTCAGAGGTGAATACTCTTGGCTGATTTAAGATGGTCCTTGGTTTCCAATGATTGTTTCTGATAAATGCGATGGCTGCGCCAAAACTGGAAAACCACGCTGTGTCGAATTTTGCCCTAATGGAGTTTTCGAATTTAAAGATGGAAAGGCTATAGTGGCTCTATCCAGTTAAGTGTGGGGGCAGTTGCCCTACAGTTCATTGTTCAGCCTGTGCACCTCTTTGTCACAAGAAGGCAATAGTTTTTCCATCAAGCAATACTTCATACGGGCAGGCGAAGGGAGAAGGCAAAGATATGATTTGGAAAACCACTTGCGAAGTATGCGGTAAACACTACTGGACAAACCGAAAAATCAATGTTTGTTATGACTGTGAGGCTAAAAAATAGTTTGCTTGATTTTGTTGTTTGAGTGTTTCGAATTCTTTATTTTCCGCTAAAGCTTCGGGCTTAAGACTTTTGTTACGGCTTCATTGAGGCTTTCTGCCTTTATCACTATGATACAGCATATCTCCGCCTTCTTTTTCAAAAGATACTATGGTAATTCTGCTATTTGGTTTGAAGCCAGTATCCGCTTCCTCAGGTTTTTTGGAAGAACAATCTGTCGTTTCCGAATCTATAGTGACAATTGATTTAAAAAGCCCGCAGCATGGACGACAACCGCTCATTTATTCGCCTTGATATATTGATTGGAGATGATAGCATATCACTTTTTCGGATAACTCCCATACCGTAAAAGTATAAGTTTACGGAGTCTTTAGAGCAGTGTTTGACTAATCCTTTTATTAGTGTCCAGTCATAATTTTTGGTTAGAGACTGAAAATGGTATCCAAATGCGATTGCCCTGATTCAGTAAAAATAAAGGATAACGCTCTACCGCAGGAAGTCACTGAGGCAATCGCTGAAATAGGCGGATTGGGACCGAATTCTAAATGTTATAAAACCTGATGAAGTTGACAGAGAATTTAAGCTGCATCGGATTCTGTCTGACAAAACAAGGTTAACGATTCTAAAGGCAATTAGACAATGCGATTTATGTCCTTGCGTTATCAAGGTTTTGGTAAAAATTTCTGATTCGCGCCTGTCTTACCATCTTATGGTTTTGGAGGAAGCCGGGTTAATTACTTCCTATAAAAAGAAAAACTGGAAAATATACAAGATTACAGAAAAAGGGCGTTCGCTTTAAGTTTAAGTTTTTTTGTATGCCACGTCAAACCTGTTTTTGGTAGTCAGCAATCTGAGTGCGTTTCCAATGACTACTAGTGGCGCTTATTTCGTTGAGCAGTAAGCCTGAAACCAGCCCTAAGTAACCAAGTAGGGCAGCTGTAACCATGAAAGCGATGTTTATCAACGATACGGCAATGTTTTGTTTAATGTTATTAACAGTTTTTCCGCTTAGTTCTCGAACGTAGTTTATTTTTGAGAGGTCGTCAGACATTAAAACTGATATCGCCTGCCTCAATAGCCACATCTGTTCCTGCAGCACCCATAGCGACGCCAATATTGGACACAGCCATCGCTGGTGCATCGTTTACACCATCGCCAACCATAGCTACTGACCCATACTTTTCTTTGAGCTCTTTGATAACCCTAACTTTGTCTTCTGGGAGTAGTTGAGCATAGTATTCGTCCACTCCTGCCTGTGCCGCAATAGCTTTTGCGCATCTGTCATTATCGCCCGTTAGCATCACTGTTCTGGTTCCCTGCTCTCGAATGATGCTCAGAGTTTCTTTGGCACCCGGTCTTAATGCATCTGCAATCGCTAAAATGCCCAATAACTTACCGTTTTGCCCAATAAGTATTGTAGTTTTTCCTTGATTCTCTAAGTCTTCAATTTGGGCTTGGTGTTCCCGGATAGAGATTTCGTTTTCTTGCAGAAAGCGTGGGCTCCCTGCAAAGCATTGTTGTCCATTAATTTTTGCTTTTACGCCCTTTCCGGTAACATCTGCGAATTCCTCAAGATTGGCTTCAATTGAGATGTTACTTTCTTTTGCTTTTCTAACAATCGCGTTCGCCAAAGGGTGACCTGATCGACATTCAATACTTGATGCAAGCGTTAACAACTCAGCGTTAGAATGCTTATCAAAGCTAATAACGTCGGTGACTTCGGGTCGGCCAATCGTAAGAGTGCCTGTCTTGTCGAATGCTATTACCTTAACTTTTTTGGCAGCTTCAAAATACGCGCCGCCCTTAAACACTACACCTTTTCTAGCTGCATTTGCCATAGCTGCAACAACCGCTACAGGAACGGATAATGCCAAGCCGCAAGAGCAAGAAACAACGAAAACAACTAACCCTCTAAGAATGAAAGGCATCCATTCTGCGCCAAATAGCAAGGGTGGAAAAACTGCAACAGCTATTCCGAGCACAAACATAGCAGGCGTGTAGGCATTGGAGAACTTATCAGAAAAGCGCTGAAAAGATATTTTCTTTGCTTGTGCTTCTTCGACTGAATAAATTATTTTTGATAGCATTGTTTCGCTTGCTGGTTTGTCCACTCTTACTTCGATAAAGCTTTTCTGATTAATTGTTCCAGCAAAAACCATGTCTCCAATGTTTTTGGTTACAGGGAATGATTCTCCTGTGACTGCGGATTGATCTACGAACGAAGAGCCAGTCTGAACGGTTCCATCAACTGGAATTCTTTCGCCAGCTTTCACAATTACCGAGTCTCCAACGTTTATCTTGTCAACGGAAAGCATAATTTCTTGACCGTCTTTACGAACCAGCGCTTGCTTTGGAGCCAAGTTCATTAGTGATCGTATGGCGCCTCTTGCCTTGTCAACGGCATAGGATTCAAGCACATCCCCTAAAGAATAAACGAATATCAAAATGGCAGCTTCAGCCCACATGCCAAGCACTAACGCGCCAATGGAACCTATTAGCATGAGAAGGTGAATGGTTGCGGTTAGATTCCTCAATGCGATTAGTGCTTTTTTGGCAGGATAATATACGCCAACAAGAACTGCGATGATGTATCCTATGAAAGTATAATTTTGTGGAACTATCGTTAGCCCTAAAAGGAAGGTTGCAAGCGTGGTTACGCCACATGCGACAAGAGCAAGTTGCTGTTTTTCTCTCCACCAAGAACTGAACTTACTTTTGGAACGGATTACTGAGGCTTTCATGCCTGTCTCTGAGATGGAGCGAATGACATCTTGGATGTTGACTATTGATGGATCGTATGAAAAATCAAGCTGGTGCGTGGAAGCGTCAATATTTAAGCCACTTATTCCCGGTAACGCGTTTATTTTTTGTTCAATCAACTGGATTTCTACTTGGTTTTCCATTCCCTCGATGCGAATTTTTGCAGTTTCCAATTTAATTCATCAACACTCGATAAAGCTATTTCAAATTCAATTGAAATACCTTTCTTGGCGACTATAAATAGTTTGCCACCAAAACCAAGCAAAAAATATTTAAGCTAAGCCAAGTATTTCAAAAGCAATTGAAATAGAAGGAGGGCAAAAAGCATGGAAAACAAAAGCAAAGATGAAGAAGTAACCTTCAAACTATAAAGGCTGGATGCTCCTGCGAAGCTAAAATCGTAGAAAAACGATTAAAGGCACTAAAAGGGGTAAAAACATACAGCATCAACCCAATCTCAAACTGGCTAAAAATCTCTTTTGACTCATCACTTGTCACAACAGATGACATCAAGAAGTCAATAGCCAAATGCGGAATTACCGCTTCTCCAGTAAAAAAATAATTGTAGACGGTGGCTGAACATTTTTGTGTTTAGCCTAAAGTCCCTTTTATTGCATCTGCCCTTAATCTTAGAGCATCCATTGCATCCTCAAAATCGAGACACTCATTACCTACCTTTTCTGGGTTAGTAAGGGAACAATGTCCGTCTTTGTAGTTTATGCAAGTTTTTTTGTCACAAGAAATTTGGCTCAAAATGGTCACTAAAAATAAAAGAGGTTAAGAAATATTTGGGTGTTTGCGAGCGCCCATGCCGTACCAGAAGAAAACTTTGACTACAATAGCTGTTAACACCGCGGCAAGCATTCGTGCCAAAACTGTCAATGCAAATCCAATTACTCCTGTTACGACGTTTGCAGGCGACATTTGGAATATAGTAAACATTACTATGCCGCCAATTGTGCAAGAGACTAAACCAGAAATTAGTAGTCTTTTAAAGTTGTCTGACCGTTTGTTTAATGCCCCAGCCATGTAGCCGATTAACATTGGGCTAAGTATGTATGCAATCAAGACTGTGCCTGAACCTGCTATTCCGTGAAAACTGTTTGCCCAGTATAGTGCGTAGAATGTGCCCATTAAGAAGCCTGAGGCTCCGCCTGCCCATTGATTCCAAAGCAAACCAAGAGCTAAAGGAACACCAACTATGACGACAAGTTCCAGTATCTCCATCGTTAGTCCAAAAACGATTCCGGTCCCCCACCGACTATTGACTGAAGTTTTGAAATTAATACAATTACGAAAACTGCAATTACGGGAAGGATAACTCCAAAGATAATATCATTTTTTGTCCATTTTTTCCAATCTAGACCCATAAGCGACCACCTGATTTAACCTAATAATATATAATTACATTTAAATTTTGTTATCTATTGAAATACCCCTTTGATCGACACCTTCACCATCTTCTAAACCTATTCGGATAAATCCTATCCTGCACATATCTTCTTTAGCTTGAATAAAAAACCTGTAAAAACAGATTTTGCAGTCACTTGAATCAAAGGTTCTGAACCCGTTTGGGTCTGAGACCCAGCGGCCTCACCACAACCTTATTTTTGCAAGCAAAACCGAATTCCAGATGCTTTTTTGCAAAATCTCAAGGGCAAAAAGTTGTGACTGCAATCTGGCAGTAACAATAATTTATATCGGCTGAGACGACTGTGAGAGATAAGAGGTCTTAGGCTTGACCGTTTTAAATAGATTAAAAAAACAGCCAGCTTAAAGGAGGGCAGATTTTATGTCAACAAAAATGCAAACATCTGAGGCACATCATGAGGAACTTGTTAAGGGTCTATACGAGCAATTAAGGCCTGTTCTGGATGATTCAGAGCAACCCATATTCATCTACCTAGACGACAACCACAAAGCATGCAACAATAAACTTGCGTCGATGTTAGGTTTCAAGTCACCGCAGGAATGGGCTGAAAAGCAAGGCTTTCTGGAAGTCTATGTGGAGGAGAAAAGTCGGGAAACTCTGGCTTCGGCTTACTGGAATGCCATGAAGAAAAGGGCGGCTTCAACAATTGAGCTAACTTGGATAAAGAAAGACGGCGCAAAAATCGACTCCACAATGATATTGGTTCCGATTTTCTTCCAAGGACACATGTTCTCAGTTCACTTCGTGACTAATGTTAAAACCAAGTAACTCGGATTGGAACTTAAATAACTGCATCTTGGTAATCCGAGAAATGTCTCTTTTTTCTTTGGGGTCTGGCTACGTTTTAAATTAAAACCTAATTACATCTCTTGGTGAGGACGGATTTTTAAAGAGGCGACCTTAGATGGGGGAATTCGTAGGTGACATAACTTGTGGGCGAATCTCACCGCAATCAGCTAAAGCCTCACTTGATTACGATGAAATGAAAAGTTCGTAACGCGTAAATATTACAGGCTTTATCACTTGTATAAACCCATACCAAGAGAGTACCATTTAAGAACAAGGGAAATCCTCTGGCAACAAATCCTTTTTAACGCATACGGAGAAATAGAGAAAATAACAAAAATGAAATTACTCGGATTTGTAAGCAAACACAAATCTTCACTTTTTATGATACTCGGAACAATAACCTTCATTGCATATCTACAATTTTTCATAAAATTTGATTCACTAATTGCTCTCTTAACCTCCCTAAATCTTGCCCAATACTCACTATACTACTCCCTTGCAATCCTATCGCTTGTTCTTATGGTTTTTTTCGATTCACTAATCTTTTATTACCTTCTCCAAGGACTAAAAGTGAAAATAAAACTAACAAAAATGGTTCTCTACAACTGGATTGGAAACTTTGTGGAAATGGTAGTTCCTTGCGAAACGGTTTGCGGGGAAGTAACAAGGATTTATCTAATTCAGAAAGAGACAAAAAGCAACGTTGGAACATCTGCCGCCCCCGTTATTACTTCGCGGATAATAAGCACAGTCATTTATACAGTGGGATTGTTGGTTGGGACAATTTTCTTAGTCTTAGCACGCCAGCTGCCACTCTACTTGCTTGGAACACTTCTGCTTATTTCTTTTGGAACGGTGGCATTCGTAGGGGTATTCTTCTACATTGCCCTCAAGGAAGGCGCTGATGAAAAGCTAGTTAACGCAATTATGATATTGCTAAAAGTAATTACTAAAAATCAAGCTAAACTGGATAAGAGAAAAGAGAAGCTTCAAACATCCATATTTTCATTCACAGAAGCCTTCAAGGCATACAAAGAACACCCTAAACTTCTCATTAAACCCACAATTTTCGCCGCAATAGGGTACATATTTAACTTGTTGATTTTCTTGATGGTGTTTTATGCGCTGAATTTTAGAAGCATAACTCTACCTGATTTGGCGGTAGTTTACTTCATTTCATCCACGGTTGAAACTATCACCTCGGGGTTCCCAGTCGGTGCGGTTGAGATAACCATGATTAACCTCTATTCGGCACTAAACGTGCCCTTGGTGATTGCTGGAGCGGCGACAACCTTATCGAGGCTTTTGACTTTCTGGGTTCAAGTTTTAGTTGGTTATTCTCTGGTTCAGTTCACTGAACTTAAGCAACTGATTAAGGGCGGTCTTTCTTCGGAAGCTTTTTTTGGAAAACAAGAGTCAGGTATGAGTAAGATATAGAAGAAAAAGCCATGTTAATGCGGCAAAAAATACGCTGGATAAATTCTCCTAAGTCAGCGTGAATTGTAATGTTATGTTGCTTGAGCCCACGACAACCTGACAAAATCAAGATAGATTAAAGAAAAATGAAAAAAACGTTTTTTCGCCAACTATAGGGCACACTTAAGGTAGCCTGTACCGCCAAGGGAAATTTCTGTGTTCTTTAAGGAACGACTTCGGCGTCTGCACAGCCGCTTATCAGGTTTGTTATTCTTATTTTTACGTGCTCGTTGGCTTTTGCGTTTTTGATGAAGATTGGGAAGCCTTTGATTTTAGCGACGCCTTCGCCGTTTGGACTCATATCGATTACGTCCACTTCGTATTCTTCTCCGATTTCCATTGGGTAGGCAATGCCTCTGCCTCTGTTTTTGGCGTTTCTTGGAGCTCTTTTTTTGGGACTAAAAGTGCATCATCCTCGTTTCAAATTAATAATATGTTCTATAGCATAAGGGTTTTGTTATGCGATTAAGAATTGACGTGAGGTTTGCTAATTTTCAGCGTTTCAATGGCTTTTTCTGCCCACTGCGAATCACTCCAAAACGCCCTGCCCACGGCTACCAAGTCAACTTTTCCCTCCCTCACCAGTTTATCCGCGTATTCTGCCTCGGTGATTCCGCCCACGCCGATAACTGGAACGCTGACTGCTTTCTTAATCTCACTTGCCTGCGCAACAAAGTAGCCTTTTACTTGCCGTAGCTGCCGTGGTTCGCTGCCGCACATGCCACCCGATACGTCAATTATGTCTACACCTGACGCCTCAAGCCTCTTAGCAAACTCAACTGAATCCTCTATATGTGTTCCACTGGGAGCTAAATCATCCGAACCTAACCTATAGAGCAAAAGCCTGCCGCCGAGACGTTTGTGCACCTTGTCAACGACCAACAGGGGAAAACGCATGCGCTTCTCCAAAGAACCGCCAAACTCATCCTCACGCCTATTAAACAATGGCGAATAGAACTGGTTTAGCAAGTACCCGTGCGCTCCATGCAACTCAACCCCGTCAAACCCAGCCTTAACCGCACGCTCCGCAGCCAAAGCAAACTCATCCGCGATACCGTAAATTTCGCTCGCTCCCAGCATTCGTGATTTTTCCCTTGGCGAAGGACCCGCAGGCTCGGTGCCGATGACTCTTTTGTTTGTAACCGCACCTGCGTGAGATATCTGGACAACCGCGGGAGCACCCACCTCATGTAAAGCGTTTGCAAGCTTTTCAAAACCACTAATCGACGAGTCATCGTGAATTGCTAGTTGTTTGGGACCTATCTTGCCAGTCGGCGAAACATAGGAGTGTTCAACAATCGGCAAACCTAACGCAGATGAGCGTCGAACATAAAAGTTAATCAGCCTGTTGGTTACGGCGCCTTCAAAACTTGCTCTTCCAGTCTGCATAGGCGGCAGAACAATACGGTTTCTAAGAGTGTAAGTCTTCACTTTCAAAGATTCAATTAGTCTTGGCAAACGCTGACACCGATGCAACAAATGGGTGATATGGAGCTATAAGAACATGCCATTATCCGCTGAGCAAAAATGGGTTTGACTGCGAGGGTCCGGCACCTGAGAAGAAAATTTTTTATATCCGTGCGTCTGCTAGTATATTGGAAATATCTGTTTTCTGATTAAATCGATTAGTAAATTGAGGAGTTTTAATGAAAATACAAGATAAGACTGCAATTGTTACAGGAGCATCTTCAGGGATAGGGCTGTCAACCGCCCAACTGCTTTCTAAAATGGGTGCCAAAGTAGCGCTTGTTTCACGTTCAAAAGAAAAATTAGAAAAACTTTCAAGTGAGATTCCCAACTCCATCATGGTTCCAGCTGACATGTCTAAGGTTTTTGAAATCAAAAGGATGGTCACCGAGGTTGCTGACCGTTTTGACAAAATCGATTTGCTGGTTAACAATGCGGGGGTTGGATATGATGCCTTAGCGGAGAAAGTCGACATTGACACGTTCCATTACCTCTTTGACCTGGACTTGGTTGGACCACTCGTTGCCATGCAACAAGTCATCCCGATAATGCGAAAACAGGGCGGAGGCACAATTATTAACGTAAGCTCTGCAGTTGCGCTTATGACCTTGTCCAACAATGCGCCCTACGCTTCAATAAAACGTGCACTAGCAACTCTAAGTTTAACTGCCAGAGAAGAACTAAAAAACGATAACATAACCGTGAGCGTGGTGTACCCCTACATTACACTTACCAATTTTGAAAGAAACACTATTCGAGACGTCCCAGTGCCTGAGAGCGAGCTAGAACCCCGCGGTCCCTTTCCGCCAGACACCGCCGATTATGCGGCGCAGAAGATTGTGGAAGGCATAGAAAGCGGTGAAGCGGAAATTTTTGCTCATGATTGGATAAAAAAGAGAGCGTACGAAAATCCGCCGTAGATTGCCATTTTCTCTAATTTGGTTGCGTTTTTGTGTTTGAGTCTTCCGTTTGGTGAGTTTTCTGTGTTAACGCGAGGGTAATTGTGTATGCGATGAAAACTGCTATTATTATCCATTCTCCGATGAACAGGTTCATAAAGTTAAAACTGATGCCGAATGCGAAGTTTACCATAGCCGCAGTAAAACCAAAATATGCTAACCGCTTTTGAAGGGGGTTTCTTCGGATGGCACTTGCAGAAAACACTTCAAAGAACCCAATAAACACAAAGAGCATTATGGAGAAGAATGAGTGAACGGAGTCGTTAACGCCAAGTGGAAATATGGCGGACATCATGAAAGCGAGAGCGAAAACTATCCCTGATATTTGCGATACCAAAAGGAAAGTTTTCATTTTCCTGTCGCCTGTGTTCCATTTGTACATTCCCGCGAAGAACAAAACTAAAACGGCGCTTGTCAGAATGCCGCCCGTGTTGTAGTAGATGGCTCCTGATGGGTTCTGGGTTGGGTTTCCAAAGTCGCTTAGCCAATTATTCAGCGGACTGTATGGTTTGGGAAAGTAGAGAATGGCAACTAAAGTAAACACTACATAGATTACTGCCGCAACTATTCCCATCAACGAAAAAATCGAAAATTTCTTCATATTTAACTAAATCTCCTCAGCATAGCGAGCAAGCCGTTGACTTATATCAGCGATACTCATATAACATGAACGGTTCTGACCAGAAACAAAACCTAACCCACTGCCAAACTTTGTGAAAGCACAAAAATCAAATATACTTTTCAACGATTTCCCTGATTATATTCATGTTTCGAGTGGTCGCCTTCATCTTTAGCTTTGACTCCAAAAAAGGGTTAGGCAACGCACCCTCTCCGCCGCCATGTGTTACACTGAAAACTTCCGTGCCCTTCGCTGAAATTACTTGCGCTGTAGACTTTGGAATCGTTAGAGGCAACTGCAACGGGAAATTGGCTGGCGCATTTGTAAGAAAGGTCACCAGAAAACTTGCGCCTTCTTTGTCTTGGTTTTTGAAGGGGTCATGGTCGATTATGCTTTTGAGTTGGGGAATTGTGCGCACAAAAACGGCGACCTCGTAGCCTAAGAGGCTGTGGAGTTTGTCTTCGATTTTACCCTTAATTTCTTGAAAGTTCGCCGTATCAGTTTCGAAGATTACGTTGCCGCTTTGCTTGTAAGTGGAAACGTTTTGGAAACCCAATGAAGTAAAGGCGTCTTTAAGTTTCTCCTTAACAACGATGTGTCCGCCAACGTTGATTCCCCTCAGGAAAGCGACAAAACGACACATAGAAATGCAATCACAACGGACGCTCTTATAAAATCTTGGTTGGGTGCTTGGTTATATGAGCATGACCGCTTCTCTTAGGTCCTTGAAGTGTGGGTCTCCAGTTAACACTTTGGATTTCAATTTCCTAGCAGTAGCCAACACATAAGCGTCAGCAAGCCCGAAGTTTTTTTCGGTTTTCCTCATTTCCGCATGGAGCGCACCTGTGTTTTTGGAGAGCTCTTCGTCAGCGTTTACAATTTGGGAATTGCTCAGAAGCAGGTCATATGCTTTTTCGATATCCTGTTTTTCCCGTGCAACTTTGCTTATAACTTCAGCAACCGTAACAGCGCATGTGTAGACCTCCACGTTTTCCTGTTCTAAAATTGCGTTAACCTTGGCGCCTATTTCGCTTCCAATCAAGTATTCAATCCAAGCGTAGGCATCTATCACGTACTTATTCATACGTTTTCAGCTCGTCCTCAGCTGTGAAGGAGGTCATTTTTTTGAAGGCGCCAAAACCTGATTTTCGGCATTTCTTGACCACTATTTCTACGTATTGGTTTTCTTTGATTTTTTGCGTTTTTACCAGTTCACTCGGTAGGGTAACAACTATTGAGCCTCCGACTTTACGGGTTTTTGCTAAACACCCAACCATAAATAACACCATTGTGACAATTTATTATACTATAGTAACATATATAACTATTTTGAAAACAAAGGACTGACATTAACTAAACCACATATTTGGAGCCTAATAGAAATAGCATGCACAAACGATAGAGGGGTAGGTCGTATTGGCGTTTTCAGAAGCCATTAGCATGTTAAAAACAAACGTGCCCGACTAAACAAAAGTTTTGAGCAGCTAAATAGTTGAGGTCCCCTTATTTTGAAAGCAGGAAAAGCCCGACTTCACCAAACAGGTTAGGCAAAAACCGGACTGTTCGATTCTTCGAAATAAACACTGCATCTTCGACAGTTATGCAGCTTTTTTTGCAGTAATCTTTGAAATCCGCGATACTTAGGAAGTGCAGGTTAGGCGTATCATACCATTCGTAGGGCAGTGAGGCGGTAACGGGTACTTTTCCGCGGAAGAAAATCTGGAAACGGTCGGTGATATAGCAGAAGTTTGGGAAGCCAACGATGACTTTTTTGCCCACACGCAACGCTTCTTTTATGGCAAAATCGGGTTTCTTGACCTGTTGAAACGTCTGGTTCAAAATCACATAGTCCACGCTTTTGTCACCGTAATCAGTTAAGCCTGTGTCGATGTCTTGTTGGAACACGCTTAAGCCTGCCGCGACACAATTGTGGATGGCTTGCTCGCTGAGTTCGATGCCTTGCGCATGCACCTGCTTATTCCTAATCAACAAAGATAGGAGTTCGCCGTCGCCGCAGCCCAAATCCAGAACCGATGCTCCGCTACTAATCCAGCCTGAAATGACCTTGTGCTCTATTACATGGGTTTGCTTTGTCATGTGTGGTTACCGTTCCCATTTCCGTTCGCTACAGCGTTCAAGAAGTCCCCGATAAGTTGTGTTTCCTGCTCTGTTTCCAGAAGGAAAGAGTCATGTCCGTAGGTGCTGTTTATTTCGCAGTAGCTTGCCTCTACGCCTGCTAGTTTGCATGCTTTTACGATTTCTTGGCTTTGGTAGGCTGGGTAGAGCCAGTCAGATTTGAAAGCTAACACCAGCACCTTTGCCTTTAAACCCCTAAAGACGCTGCCTAAGGCGTGACCGTTTAGTAGGTTAAAGTTGTCGATGGCTTTGGTGATGTAGAGGTAGCTGTTGGCGTCGAAGCGTTTAACAAAGTTATCTCCCCTGTAGCGCAGGTAGCCTTCAACTTCGAAGTCTGCGCCAAACTTGAAGGGTTCCTTGTCAGCTTTGGTTTTTCTGCCAAACTTCTCAGTCATTGACGTGTCACTCATGTAGGTTATGTGCCCAATCATTCTTGCCACAGCTAAGCCTTTTGAGGGAGGCGCTGAATCGTAGTAGTCGCCGTTTCTCCAGTCAGGGTCAGACATTACTGCTTGCCGACCGACTTCGTTGAAGGCTATTTGCTGCGGCGTATGCTTAAGCGTGGTTGCTATGGGAATTGCAGAACGTATCCTTTCTGGGTAGGAAACCATCCATTGCAAGACTTGCATGCCGCCCATTGAGCCGCCGACGACAGCTAAAAGCTTCTCAATGCCTAAATGGTCAATGAGACGTTTTTGCGCTTCAACCATATCGCCGATGCTGATTAAAGGGAAACTAAGACCGTAGGGTTTTCCAGTTTTTGGGTTAATTGAGGATGGACCAGTGGAGCCCTTGCAGCCGCCGATAACGTTGCTGCATATTACAAAGTACTTGTCTGTATCGATGCCTTTGCCTTGTACCGATAAGGGTGTCCCACCAACCGTCTGGTCCAGCAACATGAGCGTCACCGGTAAGCGCATGAAGAACCAGAATTGCGTTTGATTTTTCTGCGTTAAGTTTGCCGTATGTTTCGTAGGCAAGCGTTATTGGACCTAGTTTTTCGCCTGATTCCAACGTTAACTCGTCTGGGGGATATGCGAAAGTGTAGTATTGCGTTTGGTTGGTTTTTTCGTTTGTTATTAGCTTGTTTTCCTCCATAAAAAAAGAAAAAAGTTGTTGTATTTATGGTTTTGCTGATACTTTTAGCGCTTGGTCTAAGTCTTCGATGATGTCTTCGGGGTCTTCTAAGCCTATTGAGAGCCGTATGAAGTCAGGTGTTACTCCTGTTGCGCTTGTTCTTCAGCGGTGAGTTGCTGATGTGTGGTTGATGCTGGGTGAATTACCAGGCTTTTTGCGTCTCCAATGTTTGCCAGGTGCGAGAACAGCTTTACGGATTCGATGAATTTTTTGCCCGATTCTAAGCCGCCTTTTATGCCAAAACCAACTAATCCACCGTAGTGTTTTTTGAGGTATTTTGCGGCTATTTTGTGGTTTGGGTTATCAGTTAATCCTGGATAGTTTACCCAGCTGACTAAGGGATGATTTTTTAGGAATGCGGCTACTTTTAGGGCGTTTTCTGAGTGTTTGCGTTGTCTTAGCGGCAAATCTTCTAAGCCTTGGAGGAATAGGAAGGAGTTGAATGGGCTTAACGCTGGTCCTAAATCTCGTAGGAGTTGAACACGAGCTTTGAAGATGAAGGCGACGTTTCCTAAGCCTGGGAAGTTTCCGAAGGCATCCCAGTATTTTATTCCGTGGTAGCTTGGGTCGGGTTCGGTGAATTCTGGGAATTTGCCGTTGTTCCATTTGAATTTGCCGCTGTCAACGATTATTCCGCCGATGCTGGTGCCGTGTCCTCCGATGTATTTGGTTGCTGAAGTGACAATGATGTCTGCTCCGTAATCGATTGGTTTAACTAAGCCTACGCCAACAGTGTTATCGACAACCAAAGGGATTCCTGCTTCATGGGCTATTTTTGCGATAGCTTCAAAGTCTGGCACGTCCAGTTTGGGGTTGCCGATGGTTTCAGCGTAGATTGCACGGGTTTTTGATGTTATGGCTTTTTTGAATTCGCTTGGTTTTTGTGAGTCAACAAATATTGCTTTTCTGCCAAGCTTTGGGAAGGTGTAGTGGAGTAGGCTGTAGGTTCCTCCGTAGAGGTTGTTTGCTGCAACTATTTCGTCGCCGACTTGAGTTATTGTCAATAGCGCTAAGAGATATTGCTGCTTGTCCTGATGCAACTGCTAATGCGCCTGTTCCGCCTTCGATGGCGGCGACTCTTTTTTCGAAAACATCGTTTGTTGGATTCATTCATTCTTGTGTAAATGTTTCCTAGTTCTTTTAGAGCAAACAGGTTTGCTGCGTGCTCTGTGCTTTTGAATACGTATGAGCTTGTTTGGTATATTGGGACTGCTCTTGATCCTGTTGTTGGATCAGGAGTTTCTTGCCCTGCGTGGAGGGCGATTGTGTCTATTTTTTTGGTTGTCATTTTTTTGGTTGCCTCTTGTTTTTGGATTGAAACAAAATATGAA
Organism: Candidatus Bathyarchaeota archaeon; assembly: GCA_963846735.1. Classification (GTDB taxonomy): domain Archaea; phylum Thermoproteota; class Bathyarchaeia; order Bathyarchaeales; family Bathycorpusculaceae; genus Bathycorpusculum. Next base: position 16,554 of record CAWJXC010000002.1, read on the forward strand.
TAACGGCGTTATATGGGTTCTTGCAAAAAATATTCCAAAAAGAATATTAGCCCACCAAACCAACTACTAAAACATGTTCCCCACACTCGAAGACATCGCCAAACGCCGAAGACAACTAGGCCTAAAACAGTCAGAACTCGCCAAAGCCGCAGGCGTAAGCCAATCCCTAATCGCCAAACTCGAAGCAGGAACCATCGACTCATCCTACACCAAAGTAAAAACAATCTTCGACGTGCTCGAACGCTTAGAATTCAAAACCAAAGTTCAAGCAGAAAAAATCCTCCACAACGAAGTCGTTAGCAGTCCAAAAAGATCGAGCCAATCTCCAAAGTCGTAAAAATGATGAAGGACCATGGTTACTCGCAGATTCCGGTTTTTGAAGGAAAACAATCTGTAGGAAGCATTTCAGAAAAAGCGATTTTGCGCCAAATCCTTTGCAGGAAAAGATTTAGAGCAAATCTCCAAATTGCCAACAGAAGACATCATGGAGGAAGCTTTTCCCCAGATAAATGAGGATGCACCGTTGTCGTTGATCACTAGTCTTTTGCAGACTTACTCGGCTGTTTTGGTGTCAAAAAAGGGCGTTGTGATAGGCATCATTACGAAGGCAGACTTGCTGCGAATGCTTTAAACGTATTGATGATTTTTCTTACTTTTTTCTCTATGGTCAAATGTAATATTCAGGGTTTAAAACTCCAGATTTCACAGAATCTTTTGTACAAAAGGTAACGCAAAGGTTACAAAAATCAAAAGTAACATCTTTGGCCGCAATTTCTTTATTCACTAGTTTCTGGGCAGTTTCAGCCGCCATAATCTGAATTTTGGGCAGGTATTGCTCAACGTGTTCTATGCCCTTGTAGGCACGTTTTGAACTAAGGTATTGACTGACGGCGGCTTGGGTTGTGCCAAGTTTTTTAGCTGCTTCTGTTTGTGAAAGATGGTATTTTTGTACGAGTTCTTTAGCAAGCATCGACCTAAAGATTGGCAGAACATATTTGCCGATTATTTCACATTGAGGATCCATGTTTATCCGCCTTGTTTATAACACTCTTATATTAATAAGATTTTTCCGAAACATGACATCATTTTCTTGTTTGGTCCTTCACTTCTGTAGTAGAATGAAAGAAAAGGCATGACGCCGCCAACATAACCTTATTACCCGAGACAACCTCAAAATATATTGGTGATTTTTTGAGCACTAAAGAAAACATGAAATTAATGACCACTTTAGATGACGCTTGGAACAGCCAGAATTGGGAGACATTCAAGAAACGCCCTTTTCAGCGATGGCAATTACACTTGTTCCGTCGCTGATTGGACAGCAACCATGATAGGACCTGAAGACGCCTGATGGAAAAGTCATTCAGCCCACCCACAAAACCGCTAAGCTTGAATTCTGCACCGTTGCCGCTTGGAAAAACAGTGAAATTACAGAGGAACGCCTGTTCTACGATGCGGTTGGAATGATGAAGCAGCTTGGATTAACATAATCAGCCTAAAATTTTGAGAAAGAAAAGAAGAAAAACCTTTCTTAAGTTACTGTTAGTTTTTTGGTTTCTTTAGGTTCCTTTTTGGGCAATATTATCTCTAGTATGCCGTTGTTTAGGCTTGCTTTAGCGTTATCTGACTGTACCCTTTCAGGCAGCGGAATTCTTCTGTAGAAAGCTTGCGCTTTTCTTTCTTGGCGAACATAATTTTTCTTCTTCTCTTCCTCTGCCTGCATCTTCTTTGCGTGAATTGATACGGAAACGTCGCTAACTTCGATTTCCACATCTTCCTTGCTAAAACCAGGCAAATCCACCGCTAAACGAAAATCTTTCCCTCGGTCTTCCAAATCCAAGGACGGCATCATTGATTCTCCAAAGGGCATCATTGGAAAACCGTGCTTCCAGCGCATTTCGTGGCTCCACTTTGACGGCGTTTCCCAGAAATCCTCGAATTCTCGCTGGAATCGCTCCATCATTCTGTCAAAATCGCGTTGAATTTCATTGGAGGAGTAGGGAGTCATGTCTTCGACGCGTTTTTTGATTTCGCCAGCTTTTTTCTCTTTTCCAGCATAGTAATAGTTTATTTTCTTTTTATCTTCTGACAAAAATATACCTCTATATCACCGATTCCTTAACTGCCCTATTAACATGTGTGGCTGTGTCACGCTAGGAGCAATAAATCACGAAAAGGTTGTTGCATAATGTATCTTTGTTTTACGAAAACAGATAGTTTTATTACCGAACAAGCATTCATGCAACCATTAAATTGGATGGGTAGAATATGCCTGCAGTTCCAAATTTACTAAACATATGTACTAGACACAGGTTTCGCATAGAAATTGACGGGATAGGGCAAGCAGGGTTCAGAGAGGTTGAGGGAGTGGGCGTCAGCATTGAAGTTCAAGATGCCAGAGAAGGAACAGACATTGGACCAGCAGCCAAGACCACAGCAGGCTTAATCCATTATGGACCCTTAGTGCTTAGAAATCACGTGACGGGTAACGCAGATAACAAGGATTTGTGGAACTGGATAAAACAAGTCATTGACGGTGACGAAGCCAAGAAAAATGTTTCCATCGTCGTGATGAATAGGAAGGGCAATGATAAGTTAAGGTTCAACTTAACCCAAGCTTGGCCGAGCAGTTGGCGTTTAGGTAAACTCGACAGCCATTCAGGCGCACCGCTGATAGAAGAAATGGTTTTGCAGTATGAGACTCTTAACGTCGCATAATTAACAATGCAGAGCTTTTTTCCTTTAGAAACTGCCGTTGCTTCGTTCTTGGGCTTTTTTGATTGCCAACAATAAAGTTGTGCAGAATAAGGATAATGCAATGATTGTCCAGCTCTGCAAAAAATATCCATAGGTCAACCACATAAAATAGCCCATGACTGCGTTGAAAACTTGGATTAGAACTATGATTTTTACTAATCGCCAAATGGTTTGAAAAGAAAATTTAATCAAAAACTCACTCCGCCAAAAGCGCTTGCATTAATTAAATAAAGGATATTAAGTTTAATATTGATTTGTGGTTGCAACAACTAGCAACAAGCTTGCCCGCTTTGGGTCTTAAAGGAAAAATCAAAAAATTTAACTAACCCAAAACGGTTCTGTTGAAGTAGTAATCTGTCAAAGAATAATTTTAACGCTCAATTGTTTAAGAGAGATGAACCATTTGGAAAACAAAGAAACCTCAAAAGCAAACGATAATTCCAAAGTACGAGTTTTAAAAAATGGACCATACCTTGTTTATGGAAACACTCCTTTAATTAAGATGACAATAAAATGCGACAATCAGGGCATACCTGCTAAATGGTTGATTGGAGAAAAGCTGCAGACTCCAGAAACCTATTCTTTGTGTCGATGTGGACAATCCAAGAACAAGCCGTTCTGTGATGGCACCCACGTGCAAGTTAACTTTGACGGCACAGAAACCAGCGATAATGAGCCTTATGAAAAAATGGCTAAAGAAATTGATGGTCCCACGTTAAAGCTTAAAGATGCCGAGATTCTTTGCGCTTCGGCACGTTTTTGCCACCGAGGAGGTGACATCTGGCAGGTAATTCCGATGTCAGATGAACCGTGGGCAAAGAAAAACGCCATAGAAAACTCTTGCGATTGCCCGTCAGGACGACTAGTGGTCGTCGATAAGGCGAGCGGCAAAACGATTGAGCCAGCCCTTGACAAAGCAATCGGTTTAATCCAAGACCCAGCCATTGGTGTTGATGGACCTCTTTGGATTCGCGGTGGAATCCCTGTTTATTCGACTGATGGAAAAATCTATGAGGTTAGAAATCGCGTGACTCTTTGCCGATGCGGAAAATCAACTAACAAGCCGTTTTGTGATAGCAGCCACTACCCCGAAGAAGACAGGGAGGTAAAATAAAATGAGCAAGAAAAAAATTCAAAAATCCCAAAAGGGAGAAAGCAACATTGACGATTTATTGAAATCTAAGGAAAAAGCCTTCGTTCTATTCTATGCCTCATGGTGTCCGTACTCTCAACGGTTCCTACCAATTTTTGAAGACTACGCAAAAGAAAATCCGAAGGAGTGCATAAGCGTCGTGATAGATGACAAGCCTGATTTATGCGAAAAATACGAAATAGACTACTACCCGACGGTGCTGCTTTTCAAGAAAGGAGAAGTTGAAAAAAGACTCGATGCCACGCCAGGACTTGGGTTAACCAAAAAGCAACTGAAAGAACTTACGGCTAACCCATAAGCCTCTTTTTTATCGAATTTTTTGTGGGCGTTCTTTTGCCTAGCTCCTGATAAGCGTTCAGTCCCATGTATTGCAATGCAGAGTTCTATTGTTATGTCAGTAATTGCTGGTATTCAGGGTTAACTTTTCCCCGTTTGTTTAGGATTACAGCGTTTATTTTGCGCCAGTCTTCACCTATGGTTGCCCATATTGGACCGCTGATGATGTCTTTTTTAACGTAATCGTTTAGTGTTTTTTCCCGTTTTATGGTTCTCTTGTTCCAGTCAACGCTGATTAATCCTGAGCGCCGCAGGTATTGGAGGTTTCGAGCCAACTGGTTTGGGTTTATTGGGTAATTAATTGCATTGTTTAAGTCGTCAGTTAGTGATTCGATTGTGAATTCATCGTCAGGGAGAAGACTTATCACTGCAATCGTGTCTTGCATGAATCGAACGCTTCGATCTGAGTAAACTGTTTTAACTTTTGGCACCCGAATCTGCTCTAAACGATTGGCATTGCGCTTGTAGAACCATCTTTTGACGGTTTCAGCCAAGCAGTGCATAAGCGCCTAGAATTCCCGCTAAAGCTAAGTAAAACGCAGGTGGAGGCGGCACAAACCCAAAGAATGCACCTACTGGCGTATACGGCACTATTATGGCAAAGCTGATGACTGTTAAGAGCATTATTACGAGATATTTGCTTGGTTTGCTCTTGTAGAAGGGCACCTTTCTAGTTCTTATTATGAGGACGACGAGCGTTTGTGAGCAAAGCGACTCAATAAACCAAGCGGTTTGGAACAAAGCTGCGTTTGTCCAAGCGTTGAAAATAAACAGCATCGTAAAGAAGGTCACATAATCAAACAGAGAGCTGACTGGACCTATAATTATCATGAACCGTCTTATGAAAGAAATATCCCATCTCTTTGGTCTTTCAATGTACTCTGCATCTACATTATCAGTGGTCATGACCGTTTGAGAGGTATCGTAGAGAAGATTGTTTAGAAGGATCTGGATGGGCAACATTGGCAAAAACGGTAAGAACACCGAACCGCCTGCCGCGCTGAACATGTTGCCGAAGTTTGAACTTACACCCATCATGATATACTTCATCGTGTTGCCGAAGGTTTTCCTGCCTTCCAACACGCCTTCACCTAAAACGGTCAAATCATTCTTTAGCAAAATAATATCAGCGGATTCTCTTGCAACATCGACCGCGTTGCTAACAGATATGCCTACGTCTGAAGTCTTTATAGAGGGCGCATCGTTGATGCCATCACCCATAAAGCCGACAACATGCCCGTTAGTCTTCAAGACGCTGATTATTCTGTCTTTTTGAGCAGGTGTTACTCTTGCAAATACGTTTGCGTCTTCAACGACGGCTGATAGTGCTTCATTAGTCATCAGCGCAATCTCATTTCCTAAAACTACGCCTTTAACTTCAAAGCCTAATTCACTGCAGACTTTTCTTGTTACGAGTTCGTTATCACCAGTGAGAATTTTCAGTTCCACATTTGCTTTACTGAGCATTTGAAGGGACTGTTTGGCTGTTTCTTTAGGGGGGTCAAGGAACGCCACAAATCCTAAAAATGTCATGTCTCTTTCGTCGTTTATGGAGTAAACGGCTTTTTCTTCTCTTAGTTTTTTGCTCGCAACACCTAATACGCGTAAGCCTTCAGCGCTTAAGTCGAAGTATTTCTGCTCAATCTTTTTGCGGATCTGCCTCGGTAATGTCTGAAATTAAGCCTTCAAGTTCATAGTAGGAACATACTTTGAGAATTTCTTCTGGTGCACCCTTTAGCTATGAAGAATCTTTGTCTTTCTTTTTCAACTACTACTGAGACGCGTCTTCGGACAAAATCGAAGGGTACCTCGTCGATTTTTTGGAAATTTGTTATATCAATCTCTTGGTGCTTGAGGATAGCTTCATCGAGTGGGCTTTTGAGTCCTGTTTGGAGGCGACTATTTAGGAATGAATAGAGAAGTACTTTTTCGTCTTCTTTTCCGTCCATGTCTATGTGTAGTAAGAGTTTGATTTGGTTCTCTGTGAGTGTTCCAGTCTTGTCAGTGCATAGAACGTTCATGCTGCCAAAGGTTTCAATTGACGATAAACGCTTAACGATTACGCCTTTCTTAGACATCCTCTGAGCGCCTTTGGAAAGATTTATGGTGATAATCATTGGCAAAAGCTCAGGCGTCAAACCTACGGCAAGCGCAACCGCAAAAAGCAGAGCTTCCAATACGCCGTTTGCGTCAGGGTGAAGAAGGGCGTTTATCATGAAAACAAAAATAACTAGCAAAAAGGTAACTTGCATTATTAGAAAACCGAACTGTTTGGTTCCTCTCTCAAATTCCGTCTCAGGCGCTTTTTCGACTAGCTTTGCCGCGATTTTTCCATATTCGGTCAAGCCTCCAGTCCGTACAACCACAGCCGCAGCTGTTCCACTGACTATCGAGGTGCCCATGAATAGATAGTTGTTCCACTCAGTTATCGATGCGTCCTTAGCTTTTACAGGAGCAGGAGTTTTCTCGACTGGAAATGATTCGCCAGTTAATGCAGATTGGTTGACGAAAAGGTCTTTCGCCTCGATAATTCGTGCATCCGCAGGTGTTACGTCGCCTGCTGAAAGATTGATTATGTCGCCTGGAACAATCAGTGGAAGTTTAATTTCTTGTTTAATGTTGTCTCTTAGGACTGTTGCTAATGTGGCGACTTTTTCTCTTAATAATTCGGCTGCTTTTGAAGCGTTGTTTTCCTGATAGTATGCTAAAGACACGCTTAGGAAAACCATTGTGTATATTACGATTACACTAGCGATACGATCGTAAGAGCTGCAGAAACTCCACCCGCGATTATGAGTATTATAACCAGTGGGCTTTTGAAGCGTGAAAGAAAATTGAAAATTGCCGCACGCTTTTTCTTGCGTGCAAACTCGTTTGGGCCAAAAATTTCAAGCCGTTTTTCCGCTTCCTCAGTACTGAGACCCTGCCGTGAAGCATTCAAACGACCCAACAACTCGTCGATTGGAAGGCTTAGCGTATCCTCAGAGCTTAAAGATGGCGACATGGGGACGGCTGGGTTTTTGCCTGAGTTTTTATTTTTGTTTTGGAATTTAGAGGTCGCCATGAGCGCTCTCAGCCCAATATTTCTTTACAATAGAAATATACCGCTCTTAAAGGGGTTTCTAAAAAAAACTGTGCCCTTAAACCCTAAAAATTTGGGAAATTTGTTAGACAGTTATTTCCACTTGGTCAGGATTTCTTCTCGCTGGAACGTAATTTTGCTTAGGTAAAATAGAGCGATGGTTAAGACTGCTATTACTGCTGACGTGATTAAAGCAAGTAGCTCCTTTGATATTATAGTGCTGCCTGTTGAGGCGAAAACCACCAGCAAAACTATTGGAACGACAACAAGGCTGCCTAGTTGCTGTGCTGCCCTTATGTCATTAACTCTGGATGATATTATTACGTTAGCTTCAACGCTTAAAACGCATACCAACGGTGCCAAAATGCCAATTATAATTGCCCAATAAGTGTTTGGAATTAGGAAAGTGCCTAATGTAGTGTAGGACCAGCCATCTATAAGGGCTGTAAATATTGCTATGCCTATGTAGGTTACACCCATGCAGGGAATAAATGCAGCTAAGCTTTTGCCCAAGAGCAGTTCGCCGTCTGTTGTAGGGGTTGCCAACAGTGGTTCGAGGCTGCGTTCAATTTTTTCACCTACAAAACTGTAAGAACCGATTATTGACGCGAGAGCCGTAGGTATGATAACAAAATATGTTGAACCCAAGTTTGTTATTGTTTGGGCTGCGGCTATAAGTTGAGTTCGAGTAAGTTGTGCAGCCTCAGCTTCTAGGGAAAATACAAAAATAATGGGCAGAACCACACCGAGGATCAAAGGCAGAGCAACTAGCGAGTAGAGAATATACCTGTTTTTCTTAAAGACGCTGAGGTCTTTTTTTGTTACAATCCACGATTTCCAAAGCCTCATTGAGCAGAAGCCTCCCGAATAAGTTTCAAATAAACATCCTCAAGCGTTGAACGCAACTCCGTTACATATTGGATGTTGCCGCCTGCTTGTACGATTGTTCGGACAACTTCAGGGTTGTCTTTTTCAGGATTATCTATGTCAAGGATTAACTTGTTGTCGCTGACACGCACATTCTTCACAGCGCTCAATCTTTCCAAAGCAGTCGTAATTGCGCTCGTAACGGTGTCCAAATGTACAATGGTTTTCCGATTGTAGAGGCTGCGCTCCAAGTTTTTAGGCGAATCAACCGCGACAAGCTTGGTTTTTAGGATGGCAATGCGGTCGCAGAGCCGTTCTGCCTCATCCAAATTATGAGTGTTAAGAAAAATTGTTCGTTTCTCTTTTTTGAGTTCCAAAATGAAGTCCCGCACGGTCTTTGAGGCTTCAGGGTCAAGGTTTGCTGTTGGCTCATCTAAAAACAGGACTTGCGGGTCATGAATTAGGGCTCGTGCAATGGCAATTTTCTGTTTGGTGCCTTTGCTGAATGTGCCTACTGCGTCTTCTCGGCGTTCCCAAATGCCCAGCAGCGTTAGAAGGCGCTCGATGTTTTCTCTGCGCTTGTTGCTCTGGGACCTCGTAGAGTTGCCCGTAAAAATCAAGGTTCCGATAAGCGCTTAGGCTGTCGTATAACCCAACGTTTTCTGGCAGGAAACCAACCATTTTTCGGATTTTAAGGCAATCGTCTTCGTTGTCTATGGTGTAGTCGCCTATTTTGGCTTCGCCGCTGGTTTTGCCGATTAAACAGCAGAGCATGCGCACGGTTGTGGTTTTTCCTGCGCCGTTGGGTCCCAGAAAACCGAAAACTTCGCCTTCTTCAACGTGTAAGGTGACGTTGTCTACGGCTGTTAGGTTGCCGAATTTTCGGGTTAAGTTTTGGAGTGTCAATCATGCCCATGCACTTTCAAGCGCTTTAACGATTAGGCTTTTTCGTATTTAGAGTCTTCTATACGCTTTTTTTCCAATTCTTCTCCACTTAGCTCGGGCTGTGCAGCATGTTCTTGCTGTTTTGCTTCTTCTGGAGGCCACGTAATAGGGTCTTTCACTGAGGAGTAAACGTTAAGCCAGCTTCTTTTTCCGCAGGCTGGGCATTTCACGTAATGAAGTGGACCAATATGCGGCGCTAAGGCTGCTCCTCCAAGCCCCTGTTCGAAGACGTTGTTGCATTTTTTACATTTTACTCTGGCCATGCCAATCGCACCTTGAAATGCTGATTGGGGATTAAAATGTTTGTTTGCTAAGCGTGATTTTTGATGTGTTTTTGTTGGTGAAAAGTATAAAGGCACATGCAAACTAAGAGTATCGATTAAGCAAGAGGTGGACTGGAATGTTTGAGCATCACCATGAAAAACTTCTGCCAAGAAGCCTATTCCTCAAGCGCTTAGCCAAGTACGCACTCATATCGCTCAGCTTGATTCTTGTTTCGTTGGTTATTGGCATGATTGGTTACCGCATGCTTGAAGGTTACTCATGGGTTGACTCGTTTCTCAACGCTGCGATGTTGATGGGTGGAATGGGACCCGTCGGCGCTTTGCACTACAGATGCCGGAAAAGTGTTCGCTGGAATATACGCGCTATACTGCGGATTAATTGAGTTGGTGGCAATCGGAATTTTTGCCGCTCCAATTGTACACAGATTCCTTCATCACTTCCATTTAGAAAGCGAGCACAAAAAAGAGTGACAAAAGTAAAACAATTTGGAAAGCCTTGCCAAAGGTAATTCAAAAGTTAACATGACATTCTGCCTAAATTTGTTAATGTTTTTTAGAAGCGCCTGTTTGATTTTGGATATGACTACTGCCATGTTTTGGCGCAGGAACATCCTTCCAAACGGTTTAAGAGTGCTACTGTTCCCGCGGCAATCCGCAAACACTACGCAGCTATCCATCGCTGTTGAGTATGGGTCAAATCAAGAACCCGAAGAAATCGCTGGAGTTGCCCATTTCCTTGAGCACATGCTTGCAGGAGGTTCAACAAAACGAATACAACTATCCCGAAGCATTGAGAATTCTGGTGGAATTTTAGATTTTTACACCGACCACGAGCACATGATGAGCACGATGGATATCTTACCAGAGGAATTAACTGAAGCTTCTTTTGTCATTTCGGAATTACTTTTTAACATGGATTTTGAAGAAGAAAAATTCAAGCAAGAACGCAAAATAATTCTCAATGAACTAGCGGAAGCCTCAGATGACCCAACGGAAAGAATTGAAGAATTACTTCTGAAGAGTTTGTTTAAAGAGCATCCTGTGAAGCGCCCAGTTGGAGGTTTCCCGAAAACCGTTAAACACTTAACTTTAGACCAATTAAGTGACATCACACAAAACAAATTATATTCCCCAAAACATGATTTTGATTTTAACGGGTAATTTCTCCGAAAAAACTTCTGAAAGGGTTCTTAAAAACTTTGGGAACCGAACTTTCAGGGAAACGATTTCAAGAAAACCTGTTCCAATTGAAGCAGCTAAACCTATTCCGCTGGTTGTTGAGAAAAAGCCTGGAATAGCTCAAACGTACCTAAGCCTTGGTGCAAGAACGGTTTGTTCAAGCCACCAAGATGCGCCTGTGTTAGATTTGATAAGTACATTACTTAGTGGAAGCACTAGTTCACGATTATTTGTAGAACTGCGTGAAAAAAACGGTTTTACCTATGACGTTAACTCGGACCATAACAAAGGTGTAGATTTTGGTTATTTCAGCATAAACTGCGCAGTGAAAGACAAAAATTTAGTTAAAACAAATTCTTTAATTCTTAAAGAATTATCCAACCTCAGAAAGGAAAAGGTGCCAATCGATGAACTTGAACGAAACAAAAACCTGATTGTGGCGGATATTCTTAGAGGAATGGATAATCCAATGGATTGCCCAGAAATTCTTGCTTATTTGGAAATTCAGTTTAAGAGTGAACAATCGCTGGTAGAGTACATTGGTAAAGTGAAGGCTATTTCAAGTGAAGACATATTGGAAGCTGCCAACAGGTATCTTCAAGAAGATTTGCTTTCAACGGTTCTTCTGAAACCAAAAAATAACCTGCAGAAACAAACGTTTCAAAAATCAGCGTTAAAAGATGCCGTTTGGTAAACTACTCTGTTTGTGGCGAGAGAATTATTGAAGGGAAGCGGTAGTAAGCGTTTGTTGTTCTTGTTTGTGACAACAAGTTTTCATATAGTATTAGTTACTTTTACAATTAAGTTGATTTCGTGATTTCGTGCCACAGGGTTAATTGTCCAAAATGCGGAAAAGAGTTGGCTAAACCAGATAAAAAATTAGAGAACTCTGTTTTCTGCGTAGCGCTTTTCACCTGTGATACATGTGGTGTGACATTCAAGTTTTGCACTGAATTTTAGCCATTGACATGTAAATTAACGTAATTTCTTTTCTATTAATCATCAAAGCTTAGAGGGACAGGTCTTTTCTATGCTGCTTAACTGTTAAGGTGTAAACTCGTCTAACAGATCGTTTAGTTGTGCAAATAATTCTAGGAAGCGGTAGCCTTTTTCGGTTGTAAGGTACTTGTTCAGGTTCTTTAAGAGCAAACCCTGAGAAGTTAAGGTATCCATTTGGCTTTTAAGTTGGGCATAGTTCAGGTTGGTGTTGTACATTATGCTGGTTTTTGTTTTTTGTTGCTCGCAAAAGAGCAGAATTTCAGCTATAATGTCAAGTTTGCCTCTTCTTGAGCCTTTAATGCCGTTCCATTCGCCCTCATGCTTTAAAAGAGCAAACTGAAGCGCATGTGAATTCAATTTGGGGCTGCCCAAAGTGCTGGTTACCACGTTTCCTTCTCCGTTTTAAATTGATTAGTCGCTTCTTAGCACTTAAACGCATGTGACTGTACCACAGCAATAACAACCAACCAAAACAGCACTTGCATCGCTTTTTTTCATTAGAAGTTGTAAGAGAAACTTCCCTATACCACAACAACAACCAACAGACAAAGCAACATGCCGCATTTCAGCTTCAGCGTCGGGTTTGGGTTGCAGGCTGGTTGTGAACGTTGCCACAAGCACCACCAAAAGCTTCCAAATTCGCTGAACCTACCTGTGATTTTTTTCTATAGCCCCCTTATATAGGCGCCAAGGGTTCTGTCAAGTTGTCGGTAAAATCTTCGCCATGTAAAAAATCGGTTATCGCTAGTTTGAACTAAACTTTATATTAAAAAAACTAGAATAAGAAACAGGTGTTCGTTTGAGCAAATCCTTCAATAAAAGGGACAGAATCATTAAAAGAACTGGAATGCCAGAGGGCATTGAGTTATGCAAAACCAACATTACTCAATTCTTGAAAGATGCTAGGCTCCTTGTTGATAATAGTACCCTAAGTCATGCCTATATCAGTGCTCAGTATGCATTGGAAGAGCTAGGCAAAATATTGATTTTTAGAGAAAAGTTTGCTAAGGATAACAGTGACCCATTGACTATCACATATGAAGAAGCTTTTAAGTCGCATCAAGGAAAAACAGAAAAAGCCCTACAGTTTTTAGGCAATGAATACGAGAAAGCGAAAGTTTTTGATGAAGCAGTTTTCGAAGAAGGGATAGTGGAAAAAGGCGTTGCAGTTGAATACACTTTTGTTAGGCATGAGACAAGGTTAGATTGCGCATTTGTTGATTATTATGGGCTAAGATGGCAAAATGGACGAGATATGAAAAAAGACTTGCTCATTAAACTCATAGAAAGAATTGAAGAGAAGCTACCATATGCTTAACTAAGCTTCTTACTTGCGTTTTGTATTAGTGTTACCCACTTGTTCTTGCCTTCGATTGTTATTCCACAAGCTTCTGAGGGAGTTTTGCCGTGTAGTGCTTCATGTGGGCGTATGTAGTTGTGGTAAAGTTGGTATCCTTGCAGAATAACGGTGCGTTTTTTCTTTAATCCCCTCATGGTCTTTTCTCGGTCGCGGATTTCGCCTTTCATGCGTCCATATTTTTATTGTTGTGTCCTTTTCCATCAAGAGTTAGTTTTGCGGATGTGTTGCCGAAGGCTCCCAGTGTGAGAGGTAAATTATTACGGGCGGAGCCTCTATGTTAAGTGTTTAAATAAACAGCCACAGCTAAACAGGCTAGAAGTGAAAACCGATGAGCCAGCGACTGCTAATTTACTCCGATGGGGGCGCAAGAGGTAACCCTGGACCAGCAGCCATAGCCTTCATAGCCTTAGACGACGAAGGCAAAACCGTAAAGGCTGATTCACGGTTCATCGGAGTCCACACAAATAACCAAGCCGAATACGAAGCATTGCTAATGGCACTAAAGTATGCCTCAGACCAAAAAACGCAGGAAATCGTTTGCCATCTGGATAGTGAATTAGTCGTAAAACAGCTCAACGGAGAATATGCCGTAAAAAACGATGAATTATGGCAGCTCTGGCGTAAAGTGCAACAGTTGAAGACTTGCTTTAAAAAAATCAGTTTTGCTAATGTTCCAAGAAGCAATCCCCAAATCCAAAGGGCAGATGAACTGGTCAACAAAACGTTGGATGAACAAGCCAGAAAACGATAGGCTAAGATTATAACAAGCCACGTGCTTGTAACAGTAGGAAACGTGTAGGTGAAAAAACGTGTTTGTCCACACAAGCATTCGTACAAGCAACATGGAGCGATCCATCGATTTCTACTCCAAATTCTTAGGCTTAAAACTTCAAAGCCGCCTGGAAATCAAGCAGACCAACGCTGAAATCGCGTTCCTGCAGGACGCAGAGCGCAAAGGCGGCATACTCGAATTAACTTTTTACCGTAGCCAAAAGCATATTGTTCAGCCTGAGTATGAAGAGCGGTTGTTTGACCATTTAGGCTTTGAAGTTGCCGATATTGACAAAACCCTTGAGGCTATGCGCAAGGAAAAAGTAACCATCACCGATGAGCCATTCAAGCTAAACGCCAACACAACACTTGCTTTTATCGAGGACCCCGATGGAACCCTCATTGAGCTGATTGAGCGGAAATAAGCGGTTTACTCGTAGAATTTGGGTCTAGCCCGTTTGCTATACTCTTCAATAGCTTTGGCTCTTTCATCTTCCTCTTCATCCTTCTCGTGGGCTTCTTTTTCTGCAGGTTGAGCAATCGTTTTATCAAAATCGCCGTCAACACTCTTGTAGGAGCCTTCAAGCGCTGTTATGTAAATTTTGAAGTCATCAATGGTGCTTTCCGCTTGCCTATGTGACGAATGAACCTGTTCTGAAAGAAGAATTATCAGGTCCAGCATGCTTCTGAGCGTTTGCTTATCACTGTCTTGGGCATGGTCGTAGTACCGTTGAAATACACCCAACAAGTCCATAAACATGTCATCAACCTCTCTGGTTTCTCGCTTGAACAGATTCTCAGAAGTTAACGATTTCGTTTTCAGAAAAAGCATGAGATTCTTAAGAATAGCGGTGTCGCATTGAGACAAAACAAAAACCCATATAAAATAATGTGAACTGACTAAGTTATATTTTTTGGTTGAACGCAAACGGCAAACTTTTGTTCTAATCGCTCTTGCCCTGGATTATTTTATGCATGGGTGGCTTGGAGTAAATCGTTTTTCCTCGCCACTTGATTAATATGTATGTTGAACGAAAATTGTATGGATAAAGGTATGGTAGAATAGGGCAGCCGTAACTTTTAGGGCACTGAATCTTCAAAGTGAACAGTTAACTTGTGGGCGGTTGGCGCTGCTTTTTCGAGGTATTAGTGCTTGAAAATAAAGAGGTGTATAATTAGACGGATTTAGTTGGACGTAAATCATTTGCGTTTATGGCTCTTGGTTTAGTAGCGTTTATACTATACTTGTGGTTTTTTGTCGGGTTCAATGGGCTTTTTACTCTCCTGAGTAAACTTAACATTTATCAATATTCACTGTTTTTCTCATTAGCGGTCGCTGCGCTTTTTCTGGCTGTGGTTTTTGATTCTTTGATATGGCATAGTTTGTTAAATTCCTTATCAGTGAAGGTTCGGCTGAGAAAAATTGTTCTCTATAATTGGATTGGAAACTTTATCGAGTTAATCATTCCCAGCGCCACCATCGGCGGAGAAGTAGCGCGGATAGCTTTAGCCCAAAAAGAAACGAAAAACGATGCAGGAATAGCCGCTGCAACAGTGATTAGTTCACGTATAATCAGCACTTTTGTTTATTCAGGCGGATTAATGGTTGGTTTTATATCGCTTTTACTTACTCGTCAATTGCCATTTTACCTAATTACACCTGTTATTCTAGTAGTCGCTGGAACCGCTGGATTTATCGCAGTTATTTTTGTCGTGGCTTTTAGGGAAGGCGCGGTTGAGAAAATAGTTAACGTTTCAATGTGGATTGCACGGCGCCTAATCAAAAATCCAGTGCGGCTAGAAGGTTTAAGGGAGAAAATCCATCATGCCCTGTCTTCTTTTAGTAAAGTTTTTAAAACTTTTAAAGCTCACCCAAGATACCTAATTAAACCAGCTATTTTTGCGGTTGCCGCTTGGATGCTTAACCTGGTTGTTTACCTCATGATTTTTTACTCGCTTAATTTTACAGGCATCTCACTTATTGATTTGGCTACCGTTTACTGTATTGTTACAACCGTTGAAACTCTCACAGCGGGCTTTCCAGTCGGGGCAGTAGAAGTCACCATGACCAGCCTCTTCTCCATATACGGCGTTCCAATTGCTGTGGCTGGAGCTGCAACCACGTTGACTCGGCTGTTGACTTTTTGGTGCCAGATACTTGTTGGTTACCCGCTGGTTGAGTGGATAGGCGCTAAATCCCTGCTCAAGGGCAACCTGCAAAATCCAGTAGTTATGCAAACGCCTATTATTATCGAATAATTTGAAGGCATAAGCAGGACCAACTAGAACAAATAGATAAAAAGACACTTCCATGTTGCAAAGATTATCCTCAAATTAGCCCTAATTGCACCGCCAATTCTGGGTTTGCTGCGTCTAGGTGGAGGCTCATATGTTATCTCGCCAATCTTAAAGCCGTTTTTCTTAGCAATAACCAATAATTCGCCGCCAAAAGTTTCTCCACCCCTCAGATTGTCAGCAATTGCTTGTTTTTTATAAGCCCTAAAATTCGAGAAAAAATCTGAAACCCCAAATATTTTACCCAACGTTTTAGAAGCCCACCGCTCCGAAAATCTGGGAACAACTTTTCGCGACGCGACAACTAAATCAAAAGCCCCTAATTTCTCAACAAGAGCGGGTATGTATTCGGGAGTATTCTCTAAGTCAGAATCTATTGTTACTATCACAGGAAACTTTGCTAGTTTTGCCCCAAACAGTAATCCCTTAGTTTGTCCTTCTCGGACTTTTCCAACCGCCACATCTGCGAAGCGCTTGGCAACATCGAGGGTTCCATCCGATGAGCTGTCGTCAACAACAATTATTTCATGTGGTGTGCCTTGAAGTGTTGATTTGACTCTGCGGATTAATTCCTCAATGTTTTCTTTTTCATTCCAAGTGGTGGTCACTACGGATATTCCCTGAACCATTCTACCCTTGGCACTCATGAGTAGCAGTACACACCGTAGAAGTTATTATATCGCCTGTAAAAATTGACCTTAAACTTGATTTTTGACTTTTGTGTTTGGGTTTTCCAAGGATTTCTGGGTTTTTCAGCCATGCTTCAATGGGAGGGAACATCGTAATCTTAAAATAATCGGAGGACTGATGTGTTAACGAATTCACAAAATTAGGTAAGATTAATAGAGGATGAAAAAATGAGCAAAAGCGATAAACCCCACTTAAACCTTATAATCATGGGGCACGTTGACGCCGGAAAGTCAACAACCACAGGACACCTACTCTACTTAGCAGGTGCAATTGACGAGCGGACAATCAAAGCCTACGAAGAAGAAGCCGAAAAAATGGGCAAAGGCACATTCAAGTTCGCTTGGGTCCTTGACAACCTCAAAGAAGAACGAGAAAGAGGAGTCACAATTGACCTTCGATTCCTACAATTCCAAACCAAGAAATTCAACTACACAGTCATCGATGCACCAGGACACCGCGACTTCGTCAAAAACATGATTACAGGCGCAAGCCAAGCAGATGCTGCTGTACTTTTCGCTTCAGCCAAAAAAGGCGAGTTTGAAGCAGGCATCGGTGCAGGCGGCCAAACAAGAGAGCACGCATTCTTAGCATTCACTTTAGGTATTCGTCAAGTGATTGTTGCAATTAACAAAATGGATGACATATCTGTTAATTGGGGCAAAGAAAGGTATGACGAGATAAAGAACGAAGTTTCAAGAATGCTCCGAATGGTTGGCTTCAAAATCGAGAAAATCAACTTTGTACCCGTCTCAGGATGGACAGGCGAAAACCTACTTAAAAAAGGCGACAAAATGCCATGGTACACTGGTCCAGCCTTAATGGAAGCATTCGACCTCTTAGAGATACCCGCAAAACCAACAAACAAACCCCTACGCGTTCCAATCCAAGACATTTACAGCATCACAGGCATCGGCACAGTTCCAGTAGGCAGAGTAGAAACAGGCACCCTCAAACCAGGCCAAAACCTCGTTTTCATGCCATCAAACAAAACCGCTGAAGTCAAATCCATCGAAATGCACCACACACAAATCCCATTTGCAGAGCCAGGCGACAACATCGGCATGAACGTTCGCGGCATCGCAAAAACTGATGTCCACCGCGGAGACGTTGCAGGCCCAGTTGACAATCCACCAACTGTAGCAAAAGAATTCATCGGACAAATCATCGTTATCTACCACCCAACCGCAATCGCAGCAGGATACACCCCAGTCCTCCACTACCACACAGGACAAATCGCAGTCAAATTCACCGAACTCATAAAGAAAATCGACCCACGCACAGGCCAAGTATCCGAAGAGCACCCAAGCTACCTCAAAACAGGAGACGCAGCCTGGGTACGCATGGAACCACTTCACCCAATCGCTATCGAAACCTTCACTGACTTCCCAGAACTCGGCAGATTCGCAATACGAGACATGGGCACCACAGTTGCAGCAGGCGCAGTTAAAGAAATCACCAAAAAGGGACCATAAACCCCTTCTCTTTATTTTTTGTTTATTATAATCTAAAATAGTTTTAAGCAAATTCAGATGAATTGAACTTCAGTGTAAACTGGATTGATTGTTCAAAAATTATTCAACTTTTATGAAAATAATGCGTGGTTGCCATGTCTTGTTGTTGTGTGGTGACAGTCACAACTGTATATATCCAATGTTGGGGGTTGGCTTAACTTAAGGTGAGGATGTATGGGTTACCAAGATGGGGCTACCTGTTTGATAAAAAAGGATTTTGTTAATGGTAGAGTTGTCAGGTTAGAGCGGGTATGTTTGAAAGATGTGCCTTTGGAAGTTAGGCGAAAAGAAGCAAAACAACCCCTATTCCTAATAAGATATGAGTAATGATTGAGGCAAAGTAGGCTTCTTTTTACATTTTTTTATTTTTAGGTCTGGATTCCCTTTTCCAATTGTTTTAGGTTACCGCTTTAGGGAAGCGGAAGTAAAATAAACCCCTAGTTCTGGTTACGTATGCAGAGTTGACCCTATGTCTGGTACTGAAACGTTGGTTCCCTTCATAAATGAGAAAAAGAAACCTGGCGAAGAACCAACCATAATCGTGGATAGTCGAGAAGCAAGCAGCGCCAAAAAAATCGTTACAGGCTTAGTCGAGAAAGGCGTCAACATAAAAACTGAAATGCTTGAAAAAGGCGACTACATCCTCTCTGACCAATGTGCCGTGGAACGCAAAACCGTCAACGACTTCGTCTACACCCTCACCAGACGCTACCTTTTCGAGCAGCTCTTTAGGCTCAAAGACGTTTACCCAAAATCACTCATTGTGCTCGAAGGCTACCTTCCTATAATCTACAAGTACAGCAGCATTTCGCCAGCTTCTATTTGGGGTGCCATGTTTAACCTCGCCAAAAACGGCATCGCCATAATCAATACTGCATCACAAAAGGAAACCGTTGATTTCCTCTACACCGCGGCTAGGCAAGAGCAAATCGTTGAAAAACGAAGTGCCGTGGTGCATGCCTTCAAAAAATGCGACACCTTATCTGACGCTCAAGTGTACTTTATCGCCAGTTTACCCAGCATTGGACGGGAAA
The DNA here is from genome assembly GCA_963846735.1 of Candidatus Bathyarchaeota archaeon. GTDB lineage: Archaea > Thermoproteota > Bathyarchaeia > Bathyarchaeales > Bathycorpusculaceae > Bathycorpusculum. The sequence goes on from CAWJXC010000002.1 coordinate 35,817, forward strand.
AAGCAACTGCCATACTGGATTCGTATCAAACGCCCTTGAACGCTTTGATTAATGTGGAAGATTGGGAGAAGGCTGTGCATGGTCTGGGTCCAGTAATAACTAACCGTGTGAAGGATGTTTTGAGCACGCCACACAAGGATAAGAAATGTGAAGAGGCTCAGCCTTAACTTTCCTTTTTGATATAGCAAAAAATTAAAAGCACATTCATTAGCATACAGCTTTATGGATAAGGTACAGCTGGCGTTAACTATTCTTTCAATAGTTATTGTTGTTGTTCCAGTTGTTGGCGTCGTATATGTTTATAGGGATAACTTGGTTGGGCTGGTGGTTCCTCCTCAAATCCAGGGTTTAACAAGCGGCAACTATACGGCATCACAGTTTAAACCGCCAATGCCTGCAGGTCAACCGACCTATGACCCAGTGACGAAAACTTTCACTTTTTCCTTTAATTTCACAAATCCCTTACAGAATACAATTTCGGTGGAGAGTATTTCAGCTGAAGTAGTCTGCAAGCAACACGGGGTTTTTCTTGGAAACGTATCGATTAACCAACCCATCACCATTGGTTCGGGAGAATCAGTTGTCATGAACGCTTCTGGCTGCTGGACTCAAGAAGCCCTAGACCACTTTAAGGCTTATCATTCAGGTCCAGAAGATGACGACATCAATGTTGCTTTTGAAAACTTGAACATTAATGTTGCAGGTGTCCAAGTGCACATGGATGAGTTGCCTGATGCAGGTTGGGTTCCGTTGCCCAGGTGAACATGATTGGCTCGCAATGTTAACTGGTTTGGGTTTGCAGCTGGAATCCTCACGCTTGTGGTACTGGTGATTTCGCTGTTTATTCCTTGGTGGCAGCTAACGGTGGGTGATAACCTCATGAAAGTTAACGCTTCACCTGTTAACACAAACTTTGGCTTGTTCGGTGCCCAGTTTACGTTGCCGCTGATTTCTGCGTTAAACCTGGTAAGCGTACTCACCTTCACCGCCAGCGGTTTAGTAATGCTGTTCTACTCGCTTAATCCCGCAAAATCTTACTCTAAACAACTGCTAGGCTTTTCCTACAAAAAACCATTGTTTTCATTGATAACTTTTGTTTCAGGATTGTTGATTATAACCTCGATTGCAGGGTTGCTTGACATCAATGTGCCCATAGTTGGTTCAACAACCCTTAATTTGCCATCAAATTTAACGATGGGAGCCAACATCAACGCTTCAGTTTCGGGAAGTTTTCAGTTGCCTTTCTGGTTTGCGGTGGTGGCTGCGGTTCTGTGCATAGCTGCAAGGTTGTATCATGGGCGTGTTGTTGGCCAAGAACTGAATAAGCAAGTGTAGTTAGTCGACTCGTATGAACGAAACAATAGTGCTCTTTTTGACTATACCCCCTTATTTATAGCCTCAACACTTGCAGAGGCTAAAATGCTTGTTTAATGGGCATTCATGACAGAGATGCGATGTTTTTGCAGCGTTCATAAAGAATTCCCTTGTGTTCTATAGTTATTTGCAGGAGCGCCAGTTTGATAAATGAAAAAGAATCACTCTGCTCTCTTGGCGACCTACCCCCTCTATCGTTTCTGCATACATTGGCTATTAGGCTCCAAATATGAACAAGTCTTCCTTAACAGACGGCGCAATCCATAACGCTCATGGAAAAAACGCGGTCTTTGAGCCGTTCAGCAGCTTGCAGTAGAATGTGAATTCTGAATCCAGATTGCCAAGTCGTAATTATATTATATATAAACCGTCTGAATTGGGTAGCAAGACCCAAAATATAGGAAAGGATGAACCCCCAAAATGGCACTTGCAATGGAAAACGATGCACTAATGAAAGTCTACAACAAGCAAACCGACGCATGGAAGCTTGTTAAAAAAGACCAAAGCTACAACAAACAACTAACAACAATAGAAGAAACACTCGCAAGGTTTGGACTACTCAAAAACGAGATCAGAGTCTACATGCACCTTGCCAGATCAGGCGAAAAGAAAGCTGGAGAAATAGCTGAATCAATCTCGCTTCATCGCACCGAAACCTACCGAATCCTACGCGATTTAGAAAAGAAAGGGATAGTTTTCTCCATCTTTGAGAAACCACTGAAATTCACAGCCGTCGGATTAGATAAAGCCATAGATTTACTTGTTGACGCACAAAAAATAAAGATTAAACTCTTAGAACAAGAAAAAGCAAGCGTAGTCGAACTTTGGCAATCCATGCCTCAGCCGAAAGTTGAAAACGTCAAAAAAGAGCTCTTCCAAATGCTCGAGGGCGAACAACAAGTACTCATGAAAGCCAATGAACTGCTTGAAAAAACCCAAGAAAAATTCCAAGTGTTCGCTTCAGCAGACTACTTATCCGAACTTTACTACAACGATTTCTCTGACAAACTAAAAAGCCAAGCTGATAAAGTAACCGTTACTTTAGTTACCGATAACTCATTGAAAAGCGCTTATTTCATGGGGCAAATGCAATGGCTAAGTGGATCCCACAGAATCGTTGACGAACAAAACTTGCCCTGCTTCATGATCTCTGATAACAAAGAAGTGATGATTGCATTTCATGAAAAAGACAGTGACAACGAAGACGACGTTAAAAAGAAGCCTAGAACAGCAGCCATCTGGACCAACTATGGCGCACTTGTTAATACCTTGCAGATGTTATTCTCTAAACTGACCGAAGCCTAAAGGCAAAACCCTTCTTTTGTTAAGTTTTAGTTATCTTTTTCCCTTTTGTATGTAGCTTGAAGAGCAAAAGCAAAGTTACCATTAAAACAGCAAAGATTGCTACCGCGTAAGCGATAAACTGGAAACTTGAAAGCCCAGCACTATCCTGAGCAGGGCTGAGTTTTACGATGTAGAAGTCATAGGTTGCCTTTCCGATGAGGGCAGGTTGTCCAGGAGGGTCGGTCCAACCTACCATAACATAAGAGTTGTTGCCTGCCTCAATTACGCTGTAAGCTTCCTGGAAACCTGGGTCGCCTTGAGTGCAACTCCATAAAACTTGCCCAGCATCATTGATTTTGAACAGCCAAAAATCTCTGTTTCCAGCACCAAAGGAGAAGGTAAATCCAGCCACTAAGTATCCGCCATCCTTTGAAGTTGTAACGTAAGCTGGGGAATCAGCATCTTTCCCGCCTACTGCTTTGTTCCACACCAAATTTCCAGCGAGATTAACCTTTGTTACCCAAGCGTGAGTTGCGCTGTTGGGGGATTGGATGTCGCCCACCACGACATAGCCGTCGCTTGCTTGTGTTATTGAGTATGCTTTTTGGCTTCCTGTTCCGCCATAAGTTTGGTTCCAAACTACATTACCACTGGTGCTGAGTTCAAGAAGATAGAAATCATAGTTTCCATCCCCTTTAGAATCCGTGTAGCCTGCCACCACATAATCGCCGTCTTGCGCTAAAACCCCTGACCTTGCAGCGCTGTCAGTGGATTGTCCGTAAGTTTTATTCCAAATTACATTGCCGCTTGCGTCAAGTTTTACCACCCAAGCAGCAGATTTCCCGTTACTGTTTGAGGAAGTTAACCCCAAAACTACAAAGCCATCGGGAGTTGCAATTCCTGAGAAGAGCTTATCGATTGTGCCTCCACCCAGGATAGTCTTCCATTGCAGGGCACCTTGATTGTCTACTTTGGCAACGTAACCGTTAACATCCCCTGACGCAAAAAACTCGTTGCCTACAAGCAAGTAGCCATCCGTTAAATTCACAGCGTACCGCAGTTCAGTTCCGTAACCTTCAAGGAAAGTTCTGTTCCAAACTGCATCGCCATCTCCGTTGAGTTTTAAAGCCCAGCCAACAGTGGTGTTTGCGACAATAGACCTAGTCGAACCAACCACCAAGTAACCGCCGTCCGTGGGCAGTGCGTAAAATGCGCGGTCGTCTGCTTCGCCGCCGTAGGTTTTTTCCCAGATGACGTTTGCTGGTGGAACGTTTGTCAGAGTGTCTTTGTCAACCTGTAAGGGGATTGTTGTTTGGGCGGCACTCACGTTAATAGATATGATAAGAATAACAGTTAGTAGGGCAACCAGAATCTTTACCGTTTTGGTTTGATTCATTTTGCTGGTTTGCTCCTCTTATTTTGTACTATACAACTTGTTATCATGTGCTGTTGCATGTTACATTTGCCCCTACAAATATACCCCGTTGATCCTGACACAACGTTGAAACTACCAGGGGGTCGTTTAGTTGAGACGTTTCAGCATTAAACGACACGACGTATGTTCCATTGCCAAAATCAGTGATGTTTGGCAAATCCACCTGCACCCAATCAGTTGCATTCTGATAGGAAAAGGTGAAGTTTTGCGCTAACGCTGGTTTGCCTTCATTGAAGATGTTAACTGTTAGGTTAACTTGTTTTAGGGTATCATTGAGTTGCTGGTAGTTTCCGCTCAAGTTAACTGCTGAGGTTACGTTTACTGCGTATTCCAAGTTAGATGTGGCTGTGGGGCTGGAAGATGCAAACTCAAAGGTAGCGTAAGCGCTTGAGACGCCTTGACCGTTGGCGCCCCAGGAAACCCAGAGTCCGTTTTGGTAACTGCTTGAGTTTAAGGTGTTGTAATCCATTGTGAGCATGGCTTGGTATGATTGGGAAAGGATTGCGGTTTGCAATTCGTTTAGGTCAGACGCCAAAATGTTTGGGTTGCCTCCGTCGGTTGCGTTTGCTAAAGCGCTAATCAAAGTGCTCCTTACAGATTGATTATATCCTGAGAAAACATCGCTTTCTGCCGCAACCGTCGGCACTTCCTTCTCAACCTCGATAACATATAGGGCAGTGGATAGCAAGAGCAAGGCTACCAGCAAAGCAGAAACTATGAGCACTTGACCCGAACTGTCACGTTTGAAGCTGCGTTTCCCCATGCTTAATTTACCACCGCCAACTGCAACTGCAAAACATAAACCGCAAACGTGCTACTCTGGCTCACGCAAACATAGTCAAATGAAACGATTTTGTCGTTGACAGCGCCACCGTTGCAAATGGGAAACACGTTTAGGATGTTTAGGTCTTTGTCATAGACGGTTAAGTTAAACCATGTTGTAAGCGGCAGAGCGGATTCAACACTGTCGCCAAGCGCCGTCCAATCATGGTTATCAACTAAGCTTGCCAGGTGCCCGTTGCTGTCCAAACTTAACAGAACGTTCTCGGCTTTCCAAGCAAGATTATCTGTTGGGCTTTTCGGGGTGGTTTGTGCAGGAATAAGTGTTAGGCAAGACAATAGCAGCACTGAAGCAAAGAAGGCTTCTATAACACGCACCTGCCCCTTCTTGTCGTTAAGCAATCTCAATGGGGCAAGTCTCCTAAACTTAAATCAAGCCTGTACAGCACACCGTTAACTGTTACTATATAACTGAAAATGTTCTGCGCTGAATTGTCAAAGTTTGAGCCTGCCTTCAATGGAACTTGCGGATACGCTGTCCATTCCTGGAAAAAATCGGTGCCGTTGAAACCACCGATAACCAAAACCAACGGGCTTGTGTCGACTAACTTGGGAATCTGGCATTGCGAGCCCTCAATGGATGGGATGGTTTGCTGGTACGAGTAGGAGAAAACATAGCCGTTTTGCAATGTTAAATCAGGCGAGCTACAATTGAAGTTCAAAGTGTAATCAAGCGGACTTAAAGCCAAATTTGTGCTGCTCGGAGTTGATTCCTGATTTGAATTGGCAAAGTTGTAGATTGCGTATGAGGTTATTCGGTCGTCGATGGATGCTCTTGCGAACACAATAAGCAGGGCGTTGTCGGTGGCTGCGCTTGGGATTTGGACGGTGAGGTTGCCTACTCCAGCGTCGGCTATGTTGCTGGTTATGTTATTTAGGTAGTTGTCAGCGACAAGGTAGCAGTGTAGGCTTGCGCTTGTGGGTTTTGAATCGATGCTTGTTGAAACCGTGAAGGAAAAAGAGGTTTCGCTGCCCGCTGTGAAGTTGCTTGATGGTTCAATGTTTAGGGACATTATTTGAGAAACCGTAATCCCCAAGGCTATATTGTTTAGTTTAGCGGCGTTTGCCATGTCAGCATAGGATAACGAGGAATTGCTAAGGCTACTTAATCGGGAAATTTTATCAATATCTACTTCATAGGAGTTTGTGGAGTCGCTTGTTGCTAAACCAAAATCTGCAGGGACAGTACTGCTTGTTCCCCAGTCTGTGGGTGTTCCAGGGTTTGTTATGATGTGGTCGGCTATGGCTTTTAGGTAGCTATTCTTGTTGATGTCCTGAGTACTGTCAATTCTTGCTTGCATCGTTGAACCCAAAAATGCTGTGCCTATCAGTGCCGCAGCTACAAGGATTGTGCAGGCAAAAAACGTGTCAAAAGAGCTTGATGGTAAGCGTTGTTCCTCCTTAAGATATCGGTTTTAGTCCGTTAATTGAGAAAATGCCTGAGAGCAAGATTTGAGAGAGAACCAGTGATAAGTATGCTGTTGCTGCCAGCAGCGCTGAATGTTTGAATCCAGCGGCAAAGTTGCCTTCGCTGATTTTTCCAATGAAAAATCCTGAGATCCAGCATTGAATGATTATGCCTACAGAGAACACTTTTAGCTGGCTCTGCATAGCAATCACCGCCACCGACGAGAGATCTGTGCTTACGACACCTGTCATCATAGTTGTGGTTAAAGCAACGATTGTGGTAGTAACGGCAATTAAGGCACTCCACATAAAAGCAAGAATAATGTATGGCTTCAGAAGCGCCCTACGATTCACCTGCATTTCGCGTTCTTTCTCGCTGTATTCCGAGAGAATTTCCAATGATTCGATTGAGTTACCGCCGATTTCAAGAGTTTCCACCATCATGGCAAAGTTAACAATAACAAACCAGCTTCGGATTTCCTTGCGCAGGTTTTCAAAAGTTTTTCTTAAAGGTATGCCCCATTCGATTTGGCTACGGATTAAATCTAAGAATTTTGAGAAGGGCCCGTAATCTTTGCGTTTGGTTGCTTGCACTATGCTTTTTTCTGGTGAAAGCCCGGTTTTTTGTGATTCTGTTATGTCTCGGATGAAGCTGGGGATTGATTCTTCAGCGTTATAGTTTATTTTTGAAATACGGTAGTATTGGTAGGCAAGCGGTAATGAAGCTGCAACTAATCCTATAGTTGTGATTTCCGGTAATCCAATAGGAATGTTCGAGTCCAGCGTTGAACCAAGCATTCCGAAAATCCCTATTACAGCAAACACTGGAATTATCAAGATTAACGCTTTCTTGTATAGGTCTTTGAGGTCGGGGAAAGCACTTTTTTGCATGTTATGCGCCATTAAAATAAAAATTCCCGACATAACAGGCATAATGATAAAAGCTATCAAATACGACATGACAGGCGAAATGGAAACTGAAGTGCTTGATAGCAAATCCATAACGCTTGACGACGAGAAGACAACAAAGAGAATGTATGTACACAATACAACTATAAGCATAACTGAGTAGGCTTCAACAAGTGCAGCAATCCTTTCGATTGAACGGTTCAGGTTGATGAATCGTATTTCAAAGATTGATTTCAACTGGCTTTTCATGTAATCAGCCAATTTTCCGCCACTTCTAACTGAGGAAACAAAGCCGCCAAGAAAATTCCTATACATTTTGGAGTTAGTTACTTCTGAGCGCTGGTACATTACGGTTAATGGGTCTTTGCCTAGGACCTCAACTTGGCGCACGACTTCGTCTGCTTCTTTCTTAAAGGTTGGAAGGAAAGTTAGCTTACGCATTTTTTTCCAGCTATCATAAGGCGAAATTCCACTGGCAGCCATAAGCGTAAAAATCATCACTGCAAAGGGCAGTTCCTGCTCAGTTTTCTCACGCTCTTCACTTGCTGCCTTATTTAGTAAACCGAAGATTTTACCAAGAAAACCGCCAGGAGCTTTCATCTATTTACTGCACCTTTAACGCTTCATTCGCCGCCAAATTCGCAAGGTTAAGTGAACTGTTTAAGGCCTTGTGAACACTCCTAAAATCACGCAGGTTTTGCTCAACCATGGTCAGCAAAATTTGTTTTCTGCGTTCAAACTCTTGCTGAACCACGCTCAATGGAACGTCAAGGTTTTGGGCGATTTTAGAAAACAAGTAGCTTTTCTCTAGGTTTTTTTGGAATGTATCAGATGTCAGGTTCCAGGTGAAAACTTCACGAGGAACTCCATTGTTATCGATTTCAGCGACTTTCACAAACTTTCGCATGGATGTTTTTCTTTCTAGCAGGTTGATGCTGGCAGTTTTGACCTGTTTGACTACGATTACGCAGTTCATTAGAGACAGGATGTTTTGTGGGATGTTCATGGGGGGCTGTGTTAGTCTTTTTATTACTGTTTCCACGTCGTCGGCGTGCATTGTGCACAATCCACCGTGTCCTGTGGCTAAGGCTTGAAATAGAACGTATGCTTCTTCGCCTCTGACTTCGCCTACAAGAATCAACGAGGGTCTATGCCGGACAGCTGACTTGATTAAGTCGTAGAGTGTAACTTCGCCATCGCTGTCTCCTCCAAATCCCGTTCGGGCAATAGTTGACACCCAGTTTTCCTGCGGCAAGTTAATTTCTTGAACTTCCTCCACAGAAATCATCTTAAAATCCGGTCGCACCAAACATGCAATAGCGTTTAACGCGGTAGTTTTGCCTGCGCCTGTTGGTCCCACGACCATAACAGACATTTTGTTTTCCATCAGCATCCAAAGGTACGCGGCGATTGACTCATCGATTGTTTCGTTCACTATCAGGTCTACGATTGTTAGAGGGTCTTCTTTGAATTTTCTTATAGTAAAGCTTGTTCCTGCAGGGGTTGTTTCTTTTCCGAAAGATACTGCAAGCCTGTGTTTACCAGGAAGGGTTAAGTCTACTATGGGATGCGCAATGCTTACGTGTTTGCCCTGCCTGTGCACCACTCTGGTTATGAAATCGTCGAGTTCTTCCTCATCAGTAAAAATAATGTTAGTGCGTGTGCTAGCATATTTTCTATGGTAGATGTAAACGGGTTTGTTTATGCCTAAACAACTAATGTCTTCGATGAACGGGTCACTTATGAGACCATCGATTTTTCCGTATCCGATTAAGTCTTTTTCAAGGTAATAGACGATTTTCCTTAAACCGACTTGGTTGTTTACTTCAAGAGCTGCTTGGTGGTTGTCTAGTATAACGGGGAGCTGTCTGCGGAAAGAATCAACTAGCGTTTCATCTAATCTTGGAGCTTTAAGCTCATACTCTAAAATGTTTTTTAAGCGTTTATAGGCCTCTCTTTCCTCTTTTGACATGGGCAGGTCATCGACAACGTAGAAGAAGCTGCCTTCAGAATCATCTTGAAAAATCCAAGCGTAAGAGAAAGGAGGATTAAGAGGATAACTTTCAATTTGCGTGAAACCTTCAGGAACCTGGTAACCATGAATGCCTAAATATGCTGTCAATTCCTCATCAGGGGTTTCTTGTTTTTTTGGAATTTCTTCTTGTTTCTTTTTCCCTAAATTCATATGTTATCACTCACTGGTTAATGTTAAAGTTGCAATTTGATTCTCAAAGTGACATTGCAGCATGGCTCTTCCTGAACCGCTGATAAAGGTGCCTGACGCTACAACTTGGGCAGGCAGGGTAATGTAGGATTCACTGGGGGTAACGGTTGTTCCAAAGCCTGATTCAACCCATGCACCCGACGAGTCGTTTGCTAAAGTTATCCAGAATCTTTGATTACCGATTTGTGAAGGAATGTCGAGAAATTGAGTTGTGTTTTGATTATCTTCAGTGGTATGGGATAGCAGCGTTAGGCTTTGTGTTGCCACGTATTCATCAATGTTCTTTAACTGCTGGTTGATAGCTTGATTTTTTATGTTTAAGGTTGAAAGGCTACAACTGTAGACTATAATTGAGCCAACCAAGAGGGCTGCAAAAAGCGAATACACATAACCTGGAATTATCGTAGGCATCCTATCTAATCCACCTCTGGATTGAAACGTTGGAAACGACGGTTTCTACGTGTATGATTGCACCTTCTGGTGTGCTTGAAATTGGGATTGAAACGCTACCGCTTGCACCGTTTAAAACTGCAGTTATCGCCAAGTTTTCAGGCGTGGAGACATCATATGTTTGAGTATTTAATTGAGTGCTAGTGCATGAAATTTGGAGGGGAAGCTCGCCTTGAGATGCAATTGAAGCTGAAGAGTTCATGTCCACTACATATACGCGAATATTGTTTACTGCTTTACCGTTTTCCAATCCAGTAGCCGCATATGTCACACTTGGCCTATACCGCAACTGGATCTCTGGGTGCTCGGCGCCATTTTCTATACAAAGTTGGGTTATTGATGAGCCGCTTTGATTCGTTATTGCTCGGTCATCACCCTTAAGGTACAACCCTATTTGAGATGAACTTGAATAGGGCAATTCATAGATGATTTCGCCAACCGACGCATTAAATATGGTTTCATTTATGCCTGAATTATCGTTGATGCTGATGGTTAGCACATTGTTGATTGGTTGTATATTGGTTGATCCGCCTGAGTCAGTTAAGTCGTAGGTGTTTGAGGAACCGGGTTGCCATAGAGTTGAAACAATGGCATCGTCAAGAGAGAGCATGTTTTCTTTGGCGGTGGAGACTTTAAGAGTTTGGCCTTGTGAATTAACTCTCTCAACTGCAAAGTAATAGGTAAAGGAGATAATGCCCAGCGTGGACACGAACAGTATCAAGAATGTAACTGGTAAGGCTATGGCCACTTTAGAATGAATGAACCTGCGAATTGATTGTTTAATCAAGACAACTACCAATGACATCCTCTCGTACGTATGCATTCACTATAGAAGCCCGGAGAAGGGATTAAGACATGTGTGCGTAAAACAATTTACATATTGCTTCAAATAATAAACAGCAAAAGCGAACTTAACCAAAATTAATCCGTATTAAGAATAAAAAAGAAAGATAGTGGGGGGTATTGAATTTTACGTAACTAACTAGATTGGACGTTGGCTTCTTGATAGTACATTGCTTGCGACGTGAAAACTGTTATTCCAACAGTTAAACCAATGTCGTTAACAGTAACACTGTCGGGATTGGCAATGTAAATGAGCATAGACTTACCAGACGGCAATGTAACATCAGTTGACGCTTGTGAGACAGTGAAGTTACCTGAACTTCCGATGGATACGGTTCCTTTATCAGCCAGCGTTGTTTGGAATGCTAAGTCATCAGCGATGGAAGCGCCAGTAACATTGGAGAATATACTAGTCCATGGAACAGTTTGCCCTCTCACAGTAACCTTCTGCAAAACAACATCCCGACCACCAGTATTAATCACCAACACAGCAGCTTCAGATGCATAGCCAGTCCCGTTTTGTGCATACCAAATGTGCGATTTCATCAATGACAAGCTTTCCTGCTGAACACGAGTACTAGTAACGTTGATAGCAAAGTAAGTGACGACACCAGCGAGCAGCACTGAAACCACTAGAATAATCAGCGTAGTAACGACTGTACTTAAAGCCAAACGATTTTTCAATATGTTTCTCATTTTTATTCACTAAAAAGACCAACGCAAAATTTGAATATGTAACCTTGTGCGTAGAAAAATAATACACATTACTAATTCACATTACTAGATAGAATCAATGCTAAATGCAAAGAAAAAAGGCACTTTATTATTAACTGTCTATGGCTTCAATGTTGGTCTCGAGGTAATAAATAGCTTATCCGTGCATAACATTACCTTACTCACGTTATGAACTCTTAAAATAAAAAAGAAAGATAGTGGGGGGTATTGAATTTTACGTAACTAACTAGATTGGACGTTGGCTTCTTGATAGTACATTGCTTGCGACGTGAAAACTGTTATTCCAACAGTTAAACCAATGTCGTTAACAGTAACACTGTCGGGATTGGCAATGTAAATGAGCATAGACTTACCAGACGGCAATGTAACATCAGTTGACGCTTGTGAGACAGTGAAGTTACCTGAACTTCCGATGGATACGGTTCCTTTATCAGCCAGCGTTGTTTGGAATGCTAAGTCATCAGCGATGGAAGCGCCAGTAACATTGGAGAATATACTAGTCCATGGAACAGTTTGCCCTCTCACAGTAACCTTCTGCAAAACAACATCCCGACCACCAGTATTAATCACCAACACAGCAGCTTCAGATGTATAGCCAGTCCCGTTTTGTGCATACCAAATGTGCGATTTCATCAATGACAAGCTTTCCTGCTGAACACGAGTACTAGTAACGTTGATAGCAAAGTAAGTGACGACACCAGCGAGCAGCACTGAAACCACTAGAATAATCAGCGTAGTAACGACTGTACTTAAAGCCAAACGATTTTTCAATATGTTTCTCATTTTTATTCACTAAAAAGACCAACGCAAAATTTGAATATGTAACCTTGTGCGTAGAAAAATAATACACATTAATTGATAGAATCGATGCAAAATAAAAAAGAAATGAAAGGGGAATTTTTTTTATTTTAACCTTCTGTGGTTTGAACATTAGTCTCTACGTAGTACATGGCTTGAGCGGTGTATAGCGTTACGCTTACTGTCAGACCTACGTCGTTGATGGTGATGCTGTCAGGGTTTATTATGTACATTAGCATCGTGGTGCCTGACTTTAATGTAAGAGATGTTGTGGCGACTGTGAAATCGTAAGTTGTTTGACCAAAGCTGACACTATTGCCACCAGTTGTTGAGGAGTTGAAATTGGGTACATACGGCATGTCCTCGGCGACGGGGTTGTTGGTTGTAGTATAGAGCACTAACTGCTTATTGTCAGAACTGTTTGAGTCCCATGCGACGCTTTGACCTCTGACCGCTAGTTTCTGGATAACGACGTCTCTACCGCCAGTGTTGATTACCATTAGTGAAGCTGCAGAATAAGCCATAGAACCAGGAGTTGCAGTTGAGTTAAGCCAGATGTGTTGCTTCATTAGTGTTAAGCTTTCTTCTTGGACTCTTGTGCTGACGACGTTAATGGCGAAGTAGGTGACTACACTTGCCAATAGCACTGAGATGACTAGGATGATGAGTGTTGTTACGACGGTGCTTAGTGCGTACTTGTTTTTGAGGAGTCTATGGAAGGAGTTATAGTTCATGTGTTTTTTCACCTCCCATTTGTAATGGGTCTTTTTTAGTTTGAGTTTTGTTCGTCATGTGATTTCATCTTGAAAGTAGGATTGGTGTTTTCCTTATAAATGTCTTCTGTAGCGAGATTTAATACACACTATACTATTTACAACTACATAAGACAAAGCCAACTCAACAATCTGAATCAACAATAAACCCTCAAAATACACTCAAATTGTCAACCGTGAGGGATCAAAGGGGCAAAACCCAAAAGCACCGTCACAACAAAACCTCAAACAACAAAGTTTTCGCACTAGCTACAAAAAACAATACTACAAATTTTAATTTACATCTTGAAAATACAGATTCAGCTTTCATAACCATTATTGTTCAGTAAAGCAATTGTGTATTAACACTTGCAAGCTGAGCAATCTATGCAACTAAAAACCAACCCTCCAACAAGAGCACTATCGCTGATTATAATCATAGTGTTAATTATCAGCCCCTTATTCATGGCAAAAGTCTCTGGCTTGCAATTAACCACCACTTCAGAATACACCAGTTACGTACACACAGCCATAAACTCGCCCCAAGGAAACTATACTTACATTGAAAAACCAATCTTCCCAGTAATGATAAACAATTCTCAAATACAAATCGGCCAAAACTGGACAATCATCTGCCCCCTTCAAGCAAACCATAACTACCACATTTACATTTATGGAGCATACATTAACATTTCATCTCAGGCAAAAACAGACTATGATATCTATGTTTTTGACCCACAAGGAAATTTGGAGAGCACACACACTGAAGCAGCAGGGCTTCCAGAACATTTAGGTACAACAGTTAATGATGCACTTTTTACGCCGACGCTAACAGGCAACTACTCATTTGTTATAAACAATAATCCTTTCGACAGCGAAGGTGCTCAGCAAGCTACGTTTATGATTATTGAAAATCTTGAACCAGATCAATGGTATACAAGTTATGTTGAGGGTGCAAATGGCAATAATTCAAATTTCTACACATCCTGGGCCTACGAGTTCGTTACCAACGCGTCAACGGTTGAATTGTACATAAAAGTTCCACAAACCCTAGATATGTATGAAGCTAGGCTTTACTTAATGAATGACGCTAATTCTCCAAGTTTAAACTCGTTCCCGCTGCCTTGGGAACCCAGTTTATATGGTAACTTAAGCGGTTCCGTGGGCGGCTACAATTTTGTAAGCAATGGTTATAGAGGCGTGGCGTATGCGAGCTGCGAGTATATGGGGCAATCAATGTTTTTAAATTACACCTCGCCTAACACGGGAACAAACCTCTACCATGTGGTGCTCATTGGTGAGAAAGGATCAGGGAATATAGAGTTAATGCTCAAAAGCCAGTTTGGGAATGCTTCTCTGGCACCGCTTGCTACCCCATCAAGAGTTTACCCCAACAACCCAGCTGAAATATCCTACGTGTCCAATAACGCTAATTTGGAAAACGCTTCACTTTCATACACCACCGACAATTGGGTCAGTGCCACCAGCATTAACATGGACATCAGCAACCAAACCTGCAATGCCACAATTCCCGGTCAAAGTGAAGGTTCGTTTGTGCAGTACCAAGTAAATGCGACTGACGAGTTAGAGAACAACATTTCAGCAACAGGCGACTACACGGTGAAAAAGCAACCAACCCTAAACATCACTGCAACAAAGGATACAATACGACTTGGCGAAAACGTCACCATCACAGGAATTTTAACGCCCAACGATAATGATTCAATGGTAGAAGTCCAATTTTTAAGCAGTTTCTCAACTGAAACGGTAAATTGCATAGTAAACGGGGATGGTACTTTTACGGCGAGTTTCAAACCGGATTCTGCGGGCGTTTGGGCTGTTAACGCAGCATCGACGGAAACCCAAACTTCCTGGAGATGCGACAGCGGACAATTGACGGTGACGGTAAATGAACCGCCAATCTACGTGAAATATTCACTATACATTATCATCGGGTTAGTTGTGGCTTGCGCGGTTGGCGGCGCAGTTTGGTTTTTGAAGTTCCGAGAAAAATAAGTCAGGCTGCTTTTTCCGTCCTGATTTTTTCTAAACCCCTTATATAAGTAGTTCAAAATTTTTGTTTTTGGGAAGACGTTTGCAGGCAGGGACAGGCATTTTAAATTAAGATTTTTTCTCTTTATGTGGGTGTGGCGGTTTTAGAATCCCCACAAGACAGCAATAGAAGGCGGTTGTTTTTGGCGTTTGCAACGTTCTTCAGCGCCTGTCTCGATGTGGAACATGCATTTTTTTCCACACCCAATTCATGGCGCCATGTTGAAACCGCAAGGATGTGGATGTGAAAGCATGTATCGCCTGTCATTCTTCTCCACAAGAACCTATGAGCAGCAACAAACAACACAATACAATCAGGTCCCCAGCAAAAAAAACCACACACAACAAGCCCCCCACAAACTCTACACAAACAAAATATTTTGACTACTGACAGAGGCAAATCTGGACGGTAAGTTCTAAATGTTTGGGTCTTTATTGTTAATTGAGGATTTAGGAGCGAGAAAGATGGAGAATTCAGACGGGTTTGTGTCTGTCTTAGAGGAAAAAGAACTTGTGGAAGGCAAAATGAAACTTGTCTCTGTGGAAGGTACACCAGTTTTGTTCATTAAACAAAAGGGCAAGATTTTCGTCATCGATAATCGTTGTCCACATCAGGGTTGCGGTTTCTCTGGCGGAAGCCTCGATGGTTTAGTGATTGTTTGTCCCTGCCATGATTGGCGATTTAACTTGGAAACAGGCGAGTATGAGGATGAACCCTTGTTCAAGTTAAAGATGTATGAGTGGAAGGTTGAAGGCGGGAAAAATCTGGGTAAAGCTTAGAAGACGACTGATGAATTTTAATCTGTTGGGCATGCGATGGCTTGGTTTTTGAACTTGTATTCTTTGCAGAATTCCCAGAAAGCCTCAGAAGGTTTTAAGAGAGCGCTTTTTTGGTCTTACCATGTAGAGTTTTCTTGGGTTTTTTGCTTCTTCAATGTTTAACTATTTTTACCAGTCCTGCTGCTTGGGCTTTTTTAGCGGCGATTGAGGAGATTATGCTTATTCCTCTGCCTTCTGAAACAGCTGTTATTACTGATTCGGTGCTTCCAAGCTCCAACGCAACCTTCAGCTGCTGTGAACGGATATTGTTTTTTTCCAATAAACGTTCAATTTCTTTTCTTGTGCCAGAGGTTTCTTCACGGTTAATGAATGGGTACGTGAGGATTGCATTTAGCTTGACGGTTTTATGCTTGGCTAACTCATGGTTACAGGGTACAATAAGAACCAATTGTTCTTCGCCGATTTGGAGGAAATCGAATTTTTCTTCAAACCCTTGCATGGTGCCTACTGCCGCAAAATCAGCATCGTTGGCTTGCAGACTATTTAAGCTGGTTAGGCTGTCTTGGGCTTTTATCTTGAATTTTACGTCTGGATATTTTTTTTGGAATTCGGCAATTAAGCTGGGGATTATGTGTTCTCCAGGTATGGTGCTTGCGGCGATTCTTATTGTTCCTGAAAGTTTGTGTTTGGCTGTGGAGATTTTTGCTTTTGCATCTTGGGCTTGTTGAAGGATTTTTTCTGCGGTTTCTTTGAGGGTTGCTCCTGCATCGGTGACTTCTACGCCGTTGGCTGTGCGTTTGAAGAGTTCAGCGTCAAAGTATTCTTCTAATGCGGCTATGTGGTGGCTTACTGTGCCTTGGCTTGTTTTGAGTTCTTTGGCTGCCACTGAGAAGCTGTGTGTTCTGGCTACTGTGAGGAAGGTGTTGAGGTAATCGAACCTTATGGTTTCCATGCGTTTTTGTGCCCCTGTTGTATGCTTTTTAGAATGTTTGTTATATGATATTTGCTTTTTGTTTTGGAAAACGCTTATATTAGTTTTTTTAATAATCACTATCAAGAAAATTGAGGTTGAGACAGTTGGTAACATTCACAATAATAATAAATGAAGCCCCATACGCAAAAGAACGCGCACTCTCAGCTCTAAGATTCGCCTGGACCTGCGACATAGAAGGACACAAAGTAAGAATCTGGCTTTTCGAAAACGGCGTCTACCTCGCAAAGAAAGGTCAAAAACCCGCTCAAGGCTTAACCAACTACGGCCAAAACCTTGGAAGACCTAATCAAAGGCGGCATCGAAGTAAAAGCCTGCGTCGTCTGCGTTGAAGCACGAGGCTTAACCCAAGCGGACCTGATTGATGGGGTAAAAATTGCGACTGTTCATGAACTTGTTGAGTGGACAGTTAATAGTGACAAAGTAATAGTGTTCTAGTGACGTTTTTTGGAAATTGAAAAGTTGGATGTTAAGGGCAAAATGTGCCCCATGCCCGTGGCGTTTACTAAGCGTAAGCTTGAGAGCATGGCTGTCGGGGCAGTTGTTGGAGGTTGTTGGTGAGGGTGAGTTGGAGTTTGATAATGTTCAGCGTTGGGTTAAGAATAATGGGCATGAAGTGGTTGAAGCATCGAAGTCTGGCGCTGAGTTTAAGGTTTTGATTAGGAAGCACTAACTCAATCAATATTTCTAATAATCTTTATCAAAAATTTTAATAAGCTGATTTTCACTACCCTTTACTCATTGGCACGTGATTGCTATGGCAGAAAAATATGTTGAAATGTGGAAAAACCTAGGAATGGACATCGAAAAACACAACCAACTCCTAAACATCCTAGGCCAATACTACACAGCAGTGTACTTATCACAAAAAAACCGACCTAAAAAAATGGATTACTTTGACTTTGTCGTCTCCGAAATCCACGGCTTAAGAATCAAAGAACTCAACGACCTCAGAAGCAAAGGCAAAAAAGTCATCGGCGCATTCTGCATCTACGCACCAGAAGAACTCGCATACGCAGCAGACGCAACGATGGTTGGGTTATGCGGCGGCGCAGACTTTTCCGTTCCTGACGCAGAAGCAGTTTTGCCAAGAAACCTTTGCCCATTGATCAAATCGTTCTACGGCTTCAAACTAAACCGAACTTGCCCATACTTCCAGTCAAGCGACCTGGTGGTTGGAGAAACAACCTGTGATGGCAAAAAGAAAGTTTACGAACTTCTAAACGAGCTCATTCCAACTTATGTTTTGGAGGTTCCCCACAAACCTGACACAGCGACAAGGCAAAGAATTCTGGTTCAAAGAACTTGAAGCCTTCAAAGCCGAACTTGGAGAAGCTTACAGGCAACAAGATAACTGCTGAAAAACTAAAAGAATCCATTGAACTCATAAACAACAAACGCAAAGCACTCAAACGCCTATCCGACTTACGTGCAAACAATCCATCCCCAATCAGCGGATTAGACGCCTTACTCATTTACCAAATCAGCTTCAACGACGACGTAAAACGCTTCACCGCCAAAGTCAACGAACTCTGCGATGAACTTGACGAACGTGTGCGCAAAGGCGAAGGCGTCACAGCCAAGGATGCACCAAGGCTTATGATTTCAGGTTGCCCCATGGCAATTCCCAACTGGAAAGTCCACAGCATCGCCCAAGCGGCTGGCGCTTCAGTGGTTGTTGAGGAAAGCTGCGTAGGCACACGGTACTTTACTAACTTGGTTGAGCCAAAAGGCGATAGCCTCAACGATTTGCTTTGGGCTATAGTTGAAAAATACAGCAAGATTCCCTGCGCATGCTTCACCCCCAACGATGCACGAGTAAAAAGCGTAGCTGAGCTTGCTAAGCAATTCAATGCGGAAGGCGTAATCTACTACACCCTGCAGAACTGCCACGACTACAACGTTGAAGCAGTCAAAGTTGACCGTGCATTGAAGGCTGAAGGTTTGCCGATGCTCAAGATTGAAACTGACTACGCAATGGGCGATTCGGAGCAGATAAAAACCAGAGTTGAAGCGTTCCTTGAAATCATCCAAGAAAAAAGAAAATAAACCTTTTTTTCCCATTTTTGGGTTTGAATATTTTTATACCTATAAATCCTCAGTGCATCTTGAAGTAATGTTGAGAAAGCAGAGTTGGAGGCAAATGAAACTTGACTTACAGATTAACAAAAGCTGTTCCAGTTCACGGCTGCAGTTGCAAGCTTCCACAGTACCAGTTAGGCGAATTGCTCGACAAAGCAGGTTTAACAGAGAGTTTCGGTGAGGATGTGTTGGCTGGTCCATGGGAAAACTCCAGCGTCGTAAAAATCACCGACAACCTTGCCGTCCTAAATACGCTTGATTTTTTCACGCCCATGGTTGATGAACCCGAAATCCAAGGCAGAATCGCAGGCAGCAACGTAACAAGCGACATCTACGCTTTAGCCGTCACAAACATCGTTAGTGTTTTGTCGATTATGGCGTTTCCCGAAAACATGCCAGACGAATTGGCGGTGGGTATGCTGAAGGGGTTTGGGGATTTCTGCCGTGAGATGGATGCGCCAGTGGTTGGTGGACACACGATTCGCAATCCATGGCCAATTATTGGCGGCGCTGCAACTGGTGTTAGTGAAATAGATAAAATCGTTTACACTCGGGGGGCACAGGTGGGTGACAGCTTGTTTTTGACTAAGCCGCTTGGGATTGCGCCTGCGATGGCGGCTTACCGCTTACGAAAGGAAGAGGAAGGCAAAGAACTGCTTCAAGATGTGCCCGAGGATTTGGTTGAGGCTGCCGTTAATGAAGCCATTGAAGGAATGATTACTTCCAACAAACCCGTCGCTGAAGCCATGCAGAAAGTTCCCGTGCACGCAGCCACGGATGTGACTGGCTTCGGGCTTGAAAGGTCACGCGGCGAACATGGCGGTTCTGGGCAAAGTTGACATCGTCATTGACCAGTTGGCGGTGATTCGCGGAACGCCAGTGTTGGCGGAAATTTTTGGTTACCCGTTGTTGAGGGTGAAGCGAAGGAAACTGCAGGCGGAATGCTCATTGCCGTCGCCAAAGAAGACGCGGATGACTTTGCTGAGCGAGCTGGATAAGCGGAAAGTTAGGCATTTCGAAGTTGGCTATGTAACAAGAAGGCGACGGAAACGTTAACGTGCTCAAAAACGCAAAAGTAATCGAGGCATAACCACTATACTTGGGATAGCCCTCTCTTGAGTGACCTCCCCTCCGCTTATATAAAGCACCAAACCCTAAATGGAATACAGAGGTCTTCAAATTTGTGTTCCTTAGGCTACGCAATTAAACTTTGGATGGTTAACGAAAAGGGCGAAGCAGTCTTCGGCAATGGTTTAGCCGAACTCCTCGAAGAAATCGACAAACACCATTCCATCTTGGAAGCTGCCAATCATTTAGAGATGTCTTATCGGTATGCTTTGCACAGGCTAACATTGGCTGAGGAGCGATTGGGTGAACCGTTGGTTACGCGGGTTCGCGGCGGCGCCAAAGGCGGCGGTTCTTCGCAGGTTACGGATTTTGGTAAGAGATTTAGTTAAGCGGTACAGGAATGCTCAAGCAGAGCTGGATTGTATTTTGAAAAAGATGCCTTGAGCTGAATGTGTTAGTTTAGGGCGCAATTTTTTTAGTTGTCCATGTCTGATTGGGGCATATTTTTGTTTTTTTCTTGTTTGTTTGGAGGTTTTTGTTTGGGAAACGTTTATACATTTCGATATTACTGACTGATAACATCTGAAATGGTTTAAATGATAAACAAATTCATCGCCATATCACTAGTGGCAATAATAATATTTGCTTCAGCCGCAGGCTACATAATATACAACGGAACATTTTCCTCAAACACTTCACCCACACCACACACCTGCAGACCTTCGAGTATTCATAGCCTCAAGCCTAACCAACATCGTAGCCAACATGACACAAGCATTCGAACAAGCAAACAACTGCCACTTAATAGTCAACTCTGACTCATCAAGCACACTCTACACACAAATCACTTCAGGCTCACCATGCGACGTCTTCATGTCCGCAGACACCAAATGGACCAAACAACTAAACACCTCAGGACTCCTATACAACAACAATTACGTGAATTTCACCACAAACAGCCTCGAAGTAATAATAGCACAAGGCAACCCCAAAGACATAACATCCACTCGCAGACTTAGCTAAACCCGGAGTAAAATTAGTGTTAGCAGACCCATCAATACCTTCAGGCTCATACACAAACACAACCTGCTGGAAAATTGATTCAAACATGGGGCAACGTAAGCAACCCAGCATACGTCAGCTAACGGCTCCTACGTAAACTACAACGCCACCGATACATCAAAACGTTGTTAACTATCAACTCACCGTCGAACAACGTGGTTGGAAAAGTTTCGCTTAACGTAGGCACAGCTGACGCAGGCATCGTGTTTGTCTCTGACGCAGTTTGGGGCAACATGACAAGCGCCCAAGTCCAGTTCATGCCAATACCAACAGCAGTAAACACCAGAGGCACTTACGGCATAGCAGTCGTAGCGACAAACCACCCAATCAGCATTAGCACAGAAATTCATGGATTACTGGTCTATCAACCCAAGGACAAACACTACTGACGCAATTCGGTTTTAACTCGTAAAAGTGCATATTAAGCACTTCCCCACCCTTTTTTAAATAATCAACCGGTATAACAATGAAACGCACCTTCGCTAATTCGCTTTCAAACAAAATTATAATCGTGATTCTGGGTCTCATCGTAGTGACGTACTTTCTTTTTATTGCCTTACCCATCGCAGCGGTTTTTTTAAGAATCGAACCCAGCCAAGTTAATGCTCAACTGCAAAATTCACAAATCATAGACGCAATAAAACTCAGCTTATTTACCTCTGCAATTGCCACCCTAATTGCCTTCGTCTTAGCTGTTCCAACCGCTTATTTTATGGCAACAAGAAAATTTCCCAGGCAAAGCAATCATCGACACCATAATCGATTTGCCCATTGTGCTGCCGCCTGCTGTTGCAGGTGTAGCTTTGCTTTATGCTTTTGCGCCAAAAGGACTCTTAGGTCCCATATTGAACAGTTTTGGATTAACTATACCCGGCTACACCATAGCAGTTATTATCGCTGAAACTTTCGTTGCATCGCCGTTCCTTTTGAGATCCGCAAAAACCGGGTTTGAAAACATGGACCAAGACATCTTTAATAGCGCAAAAATCTTGACGGGTTCACGCCTCAGGGTATTCTTCACAGTTTCTATGCCCCTTTCAATACGCGCCATAACTTCTGGAACTATGATGACTTGGGCACGCGCCATGGGCGAGTTCGGCGCAACACTGATGTTTGCAGGAAACTTGCCAGGAATAACGCAGACGATGCCGTTGGCAATTTACACGTTGCTGTATTCAGATCCCTTAGCAGGTGTCATGTTATCCATCATCTTAATCGTCATCTCATTCTCCATTCTTATCATCATCAAACTGCTTGAACAGAAAAGGTTCGGAAACAAAAAATGATAAAACTCGAAGCAGTCACCAAATCATTTGGCGAAAAAAAAGTAATCGAAAACCTAAACCTTGAAGTGAAAACCAACGAAATCTTAACGTTGCTTGGACCAAACGGATGCGGAAAAACAACCCTGCTAAACATACTTTCAGGCTTAACTAAACCAGACGAAGGCAACATTTACATTAATGATGTCTTAGTTAACGGAAAAGCAGGCTCCAAAAAAGTTTACCTTAAACCCTCCGAACGCAAAGTCGGCTACGTCTTCCAAACCATATCGCTTTTTCCCCACATGCGCGTCCAAGACAACGTAGCCTACGGCTTAAAGGCAATGCATTTGCCCAAGCAAGGAAGTTAAAAAAAGAACTGAGAACCTGCTTGACTTTGTAGGACTTCGTGAATACGCAAGGTTTTATCCGAATCAACTCAGCGGCGGACAAAAACAGCGCACTGCACTGGCAAGGTCGCTGGCTACGGAGCCGCAGGTGCTGCTTTTAGATGAACCCGTCTCTGCTGTTGACCCGCAGTTGAGGGAGTCGTTTAGGCTGGAGCTCAAGAACTATTTGCAGAAACTCAAAATCACAGTCGTTTATGTTACGCATAATTTGTCTGAAGCATTCATTATGTCAGACAGAATAGCTGTTATGGGCAACGGACGCATAGAACAGATTGGTTGGGGCGCAGAACTTTTTGATAAGCCCACTTCAGAGTTATGTTGCAAAGTTTCTGGGAGTTAACGCGTTCAAGGGCAAAGCAGTTAAAACCAGTGGTGGACTCTTGGAAATTGAAGCAAACGGCGTAATTATTGTTGGCATCTTCAGCGCCCAACTTAGTGGGAAAAAATGTTATTGCCACAATTAAACCCGAAAACATAACCCTTTCAAAATCGGCCGACCCAGCGCCAAACTGTGACGTAGGCAATTCCATTGAGGGCACCATAACGGAAATGGTTCAGATGCGGTCAACCGCACAAGTCACGTTGGATGTGGGTTTTCTGTTGAAAGCAAGGCTTCCTTTAAGCATCATTAAAAATTTAGGTCTTAACATAGGCGACAAAGTATACGTGTATTTCAGCTGCTGACTCTTTAAACGTGTTTGCTGAATAATGAATGACCTTTCTCTTTAGCGATATATGAGTCAATGCAAAAAACACAAGGATAATTTATAAAAGCGAAAGCGTTTGAATCCAAACTGGAGTGTGCAACTGTATGGTTTTAGTTATCGCCGCTGTTGGCAGGAGCGGTTCAGGAAAAACAGTTACCTTAGAATACTTGATTTCTCAGCTTTCGGCTGAAGGCTACCAAATTGGCTCAATAAAGCATGTGCACCATAAAGGTTTCACGATGGATAAGGAAGGCACCAACACTTGGCGGTACGCCAAAGCAGGCGCCAAAGTCATCGTTGCCATTTCACCCGAAGAAGTAGCCATCATCAAAAAAACTGAGATGGCGCTCAACGATTTAGACCAGATGACCGCGCTTATTGGAAAATGAGAAACTGGACATTGTCTTCATCGAAGGCTTCCACAGCTTAATCGCTAAAAGAGAGGATGTACCCAAGATTATTACTGCAAAAGACCAAGAGGGCTTAAAGGAAACTTTGGAAGGAACTGTGGAGCCAATTTTAGCGGTTGCAGGCATAGTTGCCAAAACTACTAGAAACCCCAACCTATCAAGAACATTCCAGTAATCAAAGTTCCTGAAGAAGGACAAAAACTGGTTGAACTGGTCAAAAAACAATTAGAAAAAGCAACACAAAAACGGCTAACTGAGGAAACAGCTATGGTTAAACGGGCTGCACTCATTTTGGCAGGAGGAAAAGCCCGCAGGTTCCAAACGATAGACGAAAACTGGCAGGACAAAGCCCTCGCAGAACTCGATGGAAAACCTCTTTTAATTCATGCAGTCGAAAACGTTCAAGGCGTTGTGGATGAAGTTGCTGTATGCGTGAACGATGAGGAACGAAAAGCAAAATACGCTGCAAATCCTAAAAAAGTATGCCTTAACAAACGTCAAGATTGTTGTTGACGAGAAAATCAGCCACATCAGCGGTCCTAACGTGGCAATCATGTCGGGGCTAAAAGCTGTTCAAGCGGATTATTGTCTTACTTTGCCCTGTGACATGCCTTTTCTGCAACCCAAAGTGGCTGAGTACATGTTTCAGTCAGGCGGAGGGGTTTGAGGTGGCTGTTCCAATGTGGCCAAACGGCAGGCTTGAAACCCTCATGATGGTGCTGGAACGCCACAAGCGCCTTGGAAATCACCGAAACATTGTGCATGCTTGAAGCGTCCACGCTCAGACGACATCCCCAGAGGCGCCAGCAAAACCCTGCTTGTTTCCCCAGTAAACCACATAAAAACCCTCGACCCTGAACTCAAAAGCTTCATCAACATAAACTCCAAAGAAGACCTAAATCGGCTGCAAACCCGCCGCTCCCATGGACCAGTCACAGAAAACGTACAACTAAACTTGGGCGTGTTGTCGATTTCTGATTTGCGGCTTCTCAGGGAAGGCGCCAAAATGCTCCAAGAAGGCAAGCTTTTGGATGCACAGAAAATATTTGCTTTTTGCGCGAGCAACTTTGAGGTTTGTGATTCATTTTTTTGGGCTGCTTTAGCTGAGGAAAACCTGGGGGAAGCTTTGTTAACTCTGTCACACAAACAATCGGAATCCGAATCAGCTGCCGAATTGGATTTTGAGGGCAAAGAAGCCTACCTGAGGGCAGCAAACAACTACCGTCTCGAAGCCAAAATTCTACGAAAACAACCGTTGCCTGCTGCTTGGCTGAGCGAGCGTTGGCGGATAAGGCTTGGTGCGAATCGTGGGCTATGGGAAAACAAAGTCATGCACACAGGTACCCGCGTAAAGTAGCTTAAGCGCCGATTTGGGACAGTTCCAGTTTGCCAAACAAGTAAACTTCAACTTTGCTGCCTTTTGCCAGCGTTGTGTGGGGCGGCACGATTGTGTACCCGTTTGATTTGACGATGGTTGTTAATGCGCTTGAGCCGCCTTCAACCTGTTCAGCCAAGAGTTTGCCGTCTAACCCGTTTTAGGTGGGTTAGTTGGAAACGGAATTGTGGACCAGTCTCCAAATCTTCAGCTAACTCAGCGCTCAACTTTGGAAGCATACCATCGCCTTCTAAGCCGATGTAGTGGCTGATTAAGGGTGCAACAAAAAGGTAGAACCCAGCAATGCATGAACCAATGTGCCCTGGCAACATAACCACGGGTTTGCCATCTACTATGCCGAAGCCTGAAATTGCGCCTGGTCGCAACGAAACACCCTGCACAACCACGCCAGGTTTGCCAAGCGCGTTTACGGCGTCTGGAACAAAATCTTTCACCCCAACCGATGACCCGCCAATCGTAACAACAATATCCGAATCTGCCAAAGCTTCAGCGATTTTCGCTGTCACTTTTTCCAAGGCATCAGGCATTATCCCAACCATTTCCGCTTCGGCGCCAAGTTCGGAAGCTAAACCAGCAACGACAAGGGCGTAGTTGTTGGCGATTTTTTCGGGGTTTTTGTTGCATTGCTTGATTAGTTCGTCTCCGCCTGAAAGTATGGCGATTTTCGGCTTCTTAATCACTTCAACTTCGGCAAGCCCAATCGAAGCAAGTAACCCAATGTCTTGAGGTCTTAGAACCTGCCCTTTCTTGAGAAGCAAATCGCCTTTTTTCATGTCGTCTCCAAGCGGTATTATGCCTTCGCCCGACTGGATTTCTCTGATTACTTCGATTTTGTCGTCGTTTAAGCGGGTTTCTTCAACTTTTACTGTTGCAGCTGCGCCTTTGGGGATGGGTGCTCCGCAGGCAACGTAAACTGCTTCGCCATGCGCAACTTCGATGGTGGTTGGGTAGTCGGCTGGAAACAGTTTACCCACAATTTTGAAGACGGCGGGTTTGGCGGTTGAGGCGCCTTTGGTGTCGGCTGTGTTGATTGCGTAGCCGTCGATGAAGGTTTTATCGTAATCAGGAATGTTAACGTTTGAAAAGGCGTCTTGCGCTAAGACTCTGCCTAAAGCATCCTGCAACGGCACCATTTCGCTTGGCATTGACGTTTGAGCGCACGGCGTCGAGGAGTTGTTTTTGCGCATCCATTGGGTTGGCGCGTTTGGGCAATCGTCTTAATGTCAGGTCTATTCATAGCGGGCACCTACAGAATTATCCTTTCTGGGCAAGTGTAAATGTTCATGCGTTTGCCACGCACAAACCCGACCAAGGCAATGTTGGCTTTTTCAGCCGACGAAATGCCTGAATTGAGAACTGCCGCCACGGAAGCAACGATGGGCAAACCGACTTTTGCAGCCTTGTAAATCATGTCGCCGGGAACACGCCCAGTTATAATCATGAAGCATTGGCTGAAATCCACTTTGCTCAGCGATGCGGCACCTATGACTTTGTCAACAGTGTTGTGCCTGCCCACGTCTTCGGAGAAAGCAACTATTGTGCCGTCTGCTTTGAAGATGCCTGAGTCGTGGAGTCCGCCGGTTTCTTTGAAGCCTTTGGCAAGGCTGTTCATTTGGTTGATGGCGTCAAGGATAGTTTGGGCTTTAATTGTGAGTTTGGATTTTACGTCGGGGATTTTTTCGTCATGCTGGTAGGCTGAGGTGCTGGCTTTGATTAGGGGGATTATGCGGGTGCTTCGGCGCGAGTTTTTCATTCGCTCATCCAAATCCACGCTTGCCTTCAGCTTAATCTGGCATTTATGCTCTTCATCGTTGGAGCTTAACGCTTCAATTTCATCGACTGATCTCAAAATGTTCTCAGCCAACAAGTAGCCAACCGCAAGTTCCTTGAACTGTGAAGGAGAACACCAAATGACAAAGGAGTAGGTGGAGTTTAGGGTGATTTGGAGCGGAACCTCTTCAGCGACGCAATCAACTGTTTTTTCTGCTTTTCCCGTCGATAAGTCAAGCCTTGTCATGTCAACTTGACGCATAACTTTGTCCTCTATAGTGTTGTTTTTGAACTCAGCGCTGTTGATAAGGCATTCGGCTACCTAGAACGGTGCTAAAATCAAAAATAATTTCGATCAAGTTTTCACTTATAAGACAAAATTTAAAACTCCAGCTTTACATATATGCCTCGTCCTTGGACTTAGCATATGAACTCAACTCGAAAGATCAAGTTCAGAGGAGCAAAGAAAAATAACACCACCTAAACCAAAAAACTAAAGACCACTTAGCTGTCATAGGACTTTTAGCTTTAGAAGCGTTTTTTATTTTTGGTGCAGCAAGCAATTTTTACAGGTACATATTTTTAAAAATATACATCGATTTATACCTCGCTATTATCTCGACCATCGGAACCATAATCTTACTTGCATTCCTAATAGTGATTCTCATAAGCTATTTGGATAAAAGAAAAGTTTTAAAGAGCTTTCAAAAATAAGCAAAAAGAGAAATTATAGGTATTTTTCGTAGAATTTCATTTGCGGGTTGTTGGCTTTGTGAAACGAAGATTTTGCCTGTGCCGTGCTCTGCTAAGTCGCCGAGGAACACGTAGAATGGTCCTGCTACGATTGGTGTGTCGTCGATTTTGACTTTGGGTTTAACGCTGTCGATGGTGAAGGTTGGCATTACTTCTTCCACTGTGCCTGTGATGACGATTTTGCCGCCAGTCATGCATGCGCCAGGGCGAACGTCAACTTCCTTGTCAACCAGGATTGCGCCGTCGCTCATGTGGTAGCCAAGGAATCTGCCTGCGCCGCCTTTGATTTTGAGTACACCGCCATGCAGGTAGCATCCGACGTCGCTTCCGACTTTGCCGTCAACAGTTATCACGCCGCCTTTCATGCCTGTGCTGCTGCCTCGGTATGGTGAAGCTAAGTAGTCGCCTGCGTCTCCGTGGACTTCGATTAAGCCACCTTTCATGTCGTTGCCTGACCATCCGCCTATGTTGCCGTTTACTGTGATTTTGCCGCCTGCCATTTTTTCGCCTGTGTGCATGCCGACGTCGCCGTTGATGACGATTTCGCCGGTTTTCATGCCTGTGCCGATGCGTTTGACTTTGCCTGCGTCGCCGTTTATGGTGATGTTTGGGGTTTCGAGCGTTGTCTTCTTCGATTTCGAAGAGGTCGCCGAGTTTTAGGTTGCGGTTTCCTTCGGTGACGGGCAGGTTTGCTATTTCAGCGGTGTCTTTGCCCTTGAATACGTCTGGGCTGATGCATGCTGCTTGAACTGGAACCTCAAATTTTCTTTTGGGAATTAGGGTTATCATTTTAGACACTTGCCTTTATGGTTAATTTTTCTGGAACCTTCAGGTAATGGTCGAACACTGGGTAATTGTCGTATTCAATTGTCCAGTACTGTTTGAATTTGCGTTTCATTTCTTCGTCAATTACGCAGGGGTCTTTTGTTTGTACATCAAGCCACATGGTTCTGCCGCTAGCTGTTGCCTACTACTTCGCCGTCTTTAACGACGACTTTGCCGTCTTTAATTGTGTAAGCTGCATGCTTGAAGGCTTTGCGTGCAGTCTTGAACTTTCTGGGCTATGTCGAGTTGTTTCAGGGTTAATGTTGTATATTGCAACGTCTGCGTCTGCGCCAACGCCAAGTTGACCTTTGTTTTTGAGCCCTAAGGCTTTGGCTTGTCCTGCACGAGTCATAATGGCTAATTCGTAGAGGATCAATTCGCGGTCAATTGAGGGGAGCAGGCTCTTTTTCTGGGCTTTCTTGTGGCAATGATTTAAGTGTTGCCTTCACGTGCTTTCTTGCTGTATAGCCAAGCGAGAATTCTTGGGTAAGCGAAGAATGGTCCAGCGTTGGGGTGATCTGTTGTCATGAAGATTTTCCACGGGTCCTTAATGAGTAAAGCTAATTCTAAGCCGATTGACCATTGTAGTCGCGTTTACGGCGCTGTTTTTCTTGTAGTGGAAAGGTATGATTCCGCCGCTTGTTTCAGTTTCAATGTCGCTGTTAACCCATTTGTTGTGACCGCCTAACTCGTAGAGTGAGAACTCGAAGGGTCCGTCAGCAGTCATGGTTGTGGTGTCTGTGAATATGATTTGTCCCATGTCAAAGGTCATGTGGTTGTGAGCGTTGATGTAGTTGGAGATTTCTTCTGCTGCTGATTTGAAGTGTGCCCCAGCTGTCGCCTGCCGAAACTGCTGAATTGCAAGTGGGTTATGTGTGCAACTGGTTTGCCGTCTGTATGATAAGCTCTTCAAGCGCCTTCATGGTGTCCAGTGTTGTTGTGTAGTTGCCTGGTAATCCCAGATTGTTAGTGTGAAGGTGAATTGAGTGAGGCAGGTTGAGCATTTTGTTAACTTTTGCTAAGCCCACTCATGATTTCTCGTGGGGTAATGCAGAAGTTTGGCACTTGGTCGTCGATGCTGTGGACGTTGTGTCCGAAACCCCAAGATTCTAAGCCGCCTGGGTTAACGATTTTTATGGCGTAGCCTTTGGTTATGTCCAGCATCCAAGCGACGTGTTTTGCGCATTCTTCGATGTTGCCTTTGGCAAGGTTTTCCAGTACAAACCACCAGTCGCCCAGCAGCGGGTAAGTGGCTTTGTCAACTAGTGGTATGTCGTTTAATTCTTCATGAGTGTGTTTTGCTTCCAGCGGCGCCATGGAGGGGTTCATGACTGTTGTGTAACCCATACGTGAATAACGGTAACCTGTGGTGAAAGTGGATGGAATCGAGTAGCCTGTGCCGCAGCGTGTCATGGCTGTTTTGCGTTCCACATCTTTAACGTGGTCTTCTGGACGAATTATTCTGCCAGTGTTAACTTCTCCGCCGGCAACGTGAGTGTGAATGTCAACTCCGCCAGGCATAACAGTTAAGCCTGAAGCGTCAATTACTTGAGCTTTGCTGCTGACTTTCTCAACGATTTTGCCGTCTTTGATGGCTATATCCATTTTTTCGCCGTTAATCTTGTTTATGGGGTCAAAGACGAAGCCGTTTTTTATGAGTAATTCAGTCATTTAAGCAACCTCCGCTTTTTTACTTTCTTTCTTTGTTTAATTTCGATCTTAGGTGCCAGTTTGTTCCGCGCTTTAACTTCGGCCTTGGTTTCGGTATCTGGATTTTTTGCTTTAATTGCTCGGACTTCGTCAAGTATTCTCTTTAAGCAGTTCCTCGTCGTTTAGGATTCCTGGTGGTGGCTCAACAACTTTGCGCAGCATTATTGGCACGTGGTCCATGCGGTAAGCTGTGCCTTCGTATTCTATGCCGCACCACTGTGTTGGAAACACCACGTCGCCAAGCCTTGAGATAGCGTTCATGTCTGGGTTAATGGTGATTAATGGGTGCTTCATCATGTTTTGAACTGCTGCCTTGGGAAAGTGCGCGCCTGGATCTGCTGAAATAACTAGTGTTGCGTCGTTGTCGCCGCGTCTGAGCAGGTCGATGGTTGTGAATTCTCCTGGGTTGTATTGTGGGTAACCTTGTGAGAAGTCAAGTGCATATGGGTAGCCTGTTTGCCAAGCGAAAACCACGTTTGCGCCTGTAACGTTGAAGTGTCCTCGCATGGGCGAGATTACGAATTTGGTTTTTCTGTTAAGGTCCCGTGTTAATGCGATTGCTATTTCGATGTTTCGGAATCTGCCAGCGCTTTGAGTTAAGCCTAAACCGAAGAAGATGACGCCGAATTCGCAGTTCACCATTGCATCAGCTACTTCTTTTAGGTATTCAACTGGAACACCGCCGACTTTGTCAACGTCCAGTTCTTGGTCAGCCACTAAACATCTGCAGTGCTTCAATTATTTCATAGTCCTTGTTTGGTTGAACTTGAATGAAGTAGTCTGCTGCTTCAGCAGTCATGGTTTTTCTTACGTCAACAACAATCAGTTTGCGCCCATCTTTCTGCATTGTCTGTGGTGGCGCATTAACAGTGCATACTTGTGGACGGAAATGTAGGGTTAGTAGCTAGCTAATATTCGCTTTGAAGCAGCTTCCACTTTTTTCATGCTTGCGTCACCTTTCATTTTTTCCATGTAGCTTTTCCATTCGCTTTTCTCAAAGCGACCTTCAGTGAAAGCTGGTGTATCTTTCAAGGTGTCTGGGTGTGAAGTCCATGGGTTGCATGCCCAGTAAATGATTAGGTCTGCACGATGTCGGATTTGCCCAAGAGTGCATGAGGGGATACCGATTTCTTGTGTAGCCATAACTGATGGTCCATGGCAAACGCTGCAGCAGTTATCTAATGCTGAACCTAATTCTTCAGCTAATTCAACACCGATGCGTTGTGCTTCGCTGGTTGAGCTGCTCCAGCCGAACAGCAACGGATATTTTGCGTCTGTGAGGATTTGGGCTGCTTTGTGTACTGCTTCATCCATCGATACAGGGACTAATTTGCCGTCTTTTCGTATCAGGGGCTTTAGAATTCGTTCTTCGCTCTTGTAGCCGTGAACCATTTTGGCTTCACAGACGGAGCAGCCATTCTTCATTTTTACAATTTCGTTATTTTCCACTGTTACTTCTAAGTCGTCGCATAAGCAACCGCATATTGGACAAACAACTGATTTTATTTCTGGTCATTTTGATTTACCTTCCATACTCTTCTTTTAAGAGCTCATCTAAGGTTAAGACGACTTCATTTGGGGCAGCTTCAACTTCAACTGGAAAACCCTTGAACAGTGGCATGCCCATGCCGAAGGTTTCGTCGCCGCAGATGGCATTTGCCCATAAACCGCAGGGTATGAAAACTATTCCAGGATTGGAGCCATAGGGGTTTTTTAATGCTTTAACGATGACTGAACCATACTTTGAAGTGACCTTGAACGTTTGTTCTGCTTTTTATGCCGAGTTTTATCATGTCAGCTTGATCAATAAAACAGACGGAGGAGCTGTCAAAGTATTCTTTTGAGCCTTTCCCCATCTCTTTGCCAACGCCTTGATCGATTGTCCTACCAGTAATTAGAGTTGCACGTAACTTTTGCTCTACCATGGTCTACGACCTTACCCAATAGAAATTTATTCAGTTATATTTAAGAGTAAGTTCAAAAAAACTGTAAAATTCACCATTAACTCAACATGTTGCAACGGTTTATTGCATGATAAAGCAACGGTTACTCCATTAAGTCTTAAACAGTTAACCAAAAAATAAGAGAGGTTACTTTAGTTTGGCGTGTATCAGCCTTGAAAGAGGCATTATACGTTCTCTTGCCGTTTTCATTGAGAACACAAGTAACTTTGCCATTAAAGGTGACGCCTCTTAGACGCCTCAAATCCTTAGTCATATCCGGCTCAGTATCGTCAAACCAGCACATCACATAATGGTCTGCCACGCCTTCTTTGGTTGAGAGGTAGTCAGCGTCACCCATAAGGGTAAAGAAATCTTCGTATGCTGCCAGAATATTTGGAGTCTGCGCCTTTGGTAAGGGTAAGTTTTTTTGCTTTAACAACAACAAATGGGTCAATTTCAGGGTTAACATCTCGCTCTTTAAAAATGCATAAGACAGGTTTTTTCCAAACAAGTTCAGACAAAAGCATCCCTCAATAGCTTAGCTTTATGCAATTATATAACCATATTGCAAATTTACTTTATCCTACTAATTTGTAAATAAAAAAATAAAGAGACTATTCACTATTGCACTTGTTTGAGTGTTACGTGGAAGGTTGCTTGTTGTCCGCCTGGTGGAACCACAAAGAACACTGTGTAGCTTTGTTGGGTTGAGCCGCCGTAGGTTTCTGTGAAGGGACGTGCCTATGCGAATTTGACTGTCAACGCTCTGTATGTTGCTTAGAATCGGGTAAAGGTCGCTTGAAACGCACGTATAGTTGCTTCCGCCATTCCAGTAGCCCTTGTAAATGTAGACGTCTGTCCAGCCGTTGGCGCCACCGGGCATTTTGGTGCAGTTTATGGTTAATTGCCAATTCTGTTTGCAGCAGTCGTAAATGGCACGTAAACTGTCGGCACGGAACTGTTGAGGAATCTTAGGCAATCACTTGTTCCGCTGACAGTAAAATCCAGCGCGCTTGTGGGTTGCTGAGTTGGAGCCAGAGTGGACGCAGCAAGATAAGCAGCCACTGAAGCACATACCACGATGACAACGACGACTAAACCTAAAACTTTCTTATTCATATCCCTCTCTCCATTTTTCCTTTAATTTTTGTTTTGGTTTCTTGCTTCATCAAGCAAGTTCCTGCCTATTCAGCGTTCATACGACAGATTGATATATAATATTTTGGAAATCCACAACCGTTTAGTCTGTCGAAACTTTAAAAAGCCAACCGCATCCATCTTTTAGCTATGAGATATTCTTTTAAAATAGGCTCCGCATGGGGAATCCCCATTGAGTTGCACATCACATTTATCCTTTTAATTGCAGCAGTTTTCGTCCTATCGGTGCCTACACAACAGTTTTACACGTTCTTCATTGTGCTTCTATTGTTCGTTTTTGTGGTTTTCCATGAACTTGCCCATTCAGTCGTGGCAAGACACTACGGAATTAAAGTTCGAAAAATTATTCTCTACCCAATAGGTGGCGTTTCCGAAATCGAGGAAATCCCAGATAACCCGTCTCAGGAGTGGCGGATGGCAATTGCTGGCCCCCTCACAAGCTTGGTTTTGGGGTTTGCTCTTCTCGCAGTAGGCTTGATAATTTCACCGCAACTATTCGCCATTGCCTCCTTCACAACCATCACGGGAAACTTCATCTTTGACCTTGCCACCCTAAACATTTTGCTTGGCGCCTTCAACTTGATTCCAGCTTTCCCCATGGACGGCGGCAGAGTCTTTAGGGCACTGCTGGCTGAACGCATGAAGTATTCTGACGCCACCAGATACGCTGTTTATCTTGGCAGAATATTCGGCATTGCCATGGTTATCGTAGGCTTTCTTTTTCCCAGTTACTTCTTACTTATTCTAGTGGGAATTTTTGTTTACATAGGCGCCAGCGAAGAAGCAGAACAAACCATAATCTCCACAACTTTAGCAAGCGTACGAGTTAAAGATGTTATGCAGTCAGAAGTCGGCTCAGTAAACCCCCAACAAAGCATCACTGAAGCCTTAGAAGTTATGTTCAAAAACCGATACCACGACGTTTTAGTGGAAAAAGACGGCGTTTTCCAAGGCGTTATTACATGGGATGAATTAATGAAGATTAAACAGGAGGAGCGTAGCACTCGTAGGGTTGAGCAGATGCCGCTAAAGAACATATCAGTCTATCAGGATGAATCAATTCTTGAGGCAAACAAAATCATGAATAGGGAAAAAATCGACCTTGTTCCCGTTGTTGATAAGGAAACGCCAACTAAGGTGGTTGGTGTTTTGACCAGTGAAGCCATTTCAAACGCTTATGAGAAATCTAAAAGTCGATAACAACAAACCATGTTGCACAAACAGGGGAATCTTTCAGCGCTATGTGAAAACAGTATGTAATTTCTGCAATAGACAAACCCTATTATCCCAAAAACAGACTAATTGTACCCATAACTAAACTTAAGTCTTAATTGCTAATGAAGTGAAGAAATTGGGCACAGAAATACACACATTCACGTCACTAAAAGATTTAACCGAGTATCTGATAAACCAAACAAGCCAGTACAAAGCATTGTTTGAAGATTACAGCCAATGGTTGGGTACGGTACTGAGAGACTGCGAGACCGGCCATAAAAATGAGGAATGGTACCAAAAATCAGCAGCCATGCAGAAAACCCTTCGAGCACAATCAAAGAAACCTACAGAACCCAGATAAAGCAAAGAAAGGCGGCAAAGGCGCTAAAGGAAAAGAAGAAGCGTCATGCTGGGTTCAATCAGGCGACATAGCAATCTCATTTACTGAGCAAGGTCAAACAGAGATTTTGTTTGAAGCTATCGAAAAAATAAACATCAAAATGCAGGAACTTGAGAAGTTTAAGGGAACAGTGCAGCAGCTTGCACGCCTTGGTTTAGGGGCAACAGTCAACTACATAGTTTACATCGAAGAGGATGTTCCAAAGAAAATAGTGCTAAAACAAAAAGCTACCGCTAAAGGAGATGAAGCGTTCAAGTTTATGGCAGAGCTTTCTGTGCCAGCATACTACAGCAGCTCTGACAACCCCTAAAACCGTAAACAACCAGCTTCAATGGTGGTTTAATGAGGGTAGCCCCATACAAAAGTTAAATATGAAAATAACAGAAATGAAATAGAGAGGAATCAGCCGTAAACCCGCAGTATTCTGTCTCAGGAGTCATCGTTTCCATCAATCTTAGTAGTTTACAGGCTGAACGAACGGGCCAATACTTCCCCAACAGAAGAATTGTTTTTTGACATTAACGCAAAAATCGAAGAACAAAAAAAAGAGAGTAACCAAGTTACACTCACCTTTAACTTGGCGATTTCCACTAAGCCAAACGTTGTCAAATACTCAACCTCAGGCACCGTCACTATGTCCGGTAAACCTGACGACATCAAGAAAAAACTTGAAGTTAACCCTAAAACAAAAATTCCCCAAATACTCTTCACAATTTACCAACATGTTTTCAACTCGATATACATGCTATCATCCAACCTAAACACGCCATACCCGCCGCCAGACCTACTGCATCCAATGGCGGAAAAGATACAGATTCTATCAAACGTTCCTACACCAACTAAGACGCCGCCACCGGAAAAAACCGAAACAACGCCACCCGCCACACCGCCTGCCTCAACTCAAACACCATCTTCTGCACCAGCCTCAAACCCAGCCCCATCTGAAACTCCAACCCAAGCCCCAGCTGTATCTCCGACTCCAACCCCAATCCCAACTGCTACACCGCCTCCTGCTTCGCCCCAACAGCCTGCAGCCGCACCTGAAGAGAAAAAGGAGCCGACCGCTTAAAATTAGCCGTCTTGCCTTAGCTCTTTTTTAGGACATATTACTGATTGGGAATAGGTCGATAACTGGAAATACGCTCTTAAACAGTTTTCAGCTTATTACCTGTTGGAGAAAGGAGAAGGGCTTAATGGAGACATCAGTTGCCACTTTGCTTTTGATTACATCAACGGTGATTCTTGCCTGTGTAGTTGTCGACTATGCGGTAAACATAATTCAAGTGACCCTAAACACACAGAACATTCCGCAGCTTGGCAGAATAAAAAACATTGAAAGCAGCATCCTAAACCAAACTGACAGCTTATTCAATCAAACCCAACCCCAACTACCCAATCAACCACCTCCATAACTTCTTTTTTTCTCTTCCCAATTTTCTGATTAAAACAGTTTTTGGGTTCGCAGCATGCGTTGATTGTAAATATGGTTTTTGGCTTCATAAATCCTAAAATGGTGAACCTCCTAATTCTGAGGGAAGATTCATGTCGACAGCTCCAACAGAGGTTTCACCAGAGATTTCACGGTTCGACGCCGAAAACGCAACGGCTTTGACAGCGGACTTCCTAAAACGACTAGGTTACAAAGGAAGCTGGCTGCCCATGAAAGTCTCTTTAGACGGGGAACTATATGTTGTTGAAATGATGTTCCAGAAGTTAAGTGCTAAAGTTCAGATTAATTCTAAGACTAAAGAAATTAAAGAATACGAGTTCCAGCAAGGCGAAGGCGAATCAGGCGGCTTGGCTAAATCTAAAGGAAAAATCATTTTCTTGGTTGCCGCAATATCAATAGCGGTTGTAGTTGTAAAATTGATTGGAATTTTCTAAACCTGCTCAACATTTACTTCAGCGAACCCTCATAGCGTCATAGGCAATAATTTAAACAACCTTGTTCCTGTAATAGAAGTATGCTTTGAGTACAAAGCAGGAAATATTTTGTGAAAGAAACTTTTACCACAAACCAAGGTGCCGCAGTTTCTGACGACCAAAATTCGCTTACAGTCAGCAACAATGGACCCGTCATACTTCAGGATGTACATTTAATCGAAAAACTGGCACATTTCAACCGTGAACGCATACCTGAACGGATTGTGCATGCCAAAGGCGCTGGCGCAGGGGGCTATTTTGAAGTAACTAAAGACGTAACCAAGTACACAAAAGCCAAGTTCCTCTCGGAAGTTGGCAAGCGCACAGAAGTTTTCGCACGATTCTCCACTGTGGGCGGAGAAAAAGGATCAGCAGACGCCGAACGCGACCCAAGAGGATTCGCAATAAAATTCTACACAGAAGAAGGCAACTATGACCTTGTCGGAAACAACACGCCCGTATTCTTCATTCGTGACCCCCTCAAGTTTCCAGACTTCATCCACACCCAGAAACGTAATCCCGGAACCAATCTCAAAGACGCAAACATGTTTTGGGACTTTTTGTCTCTGACTCCAGAATCGCTTCATCAGGTAACAATTTTGTTCTCCGATAGAGGAACTCCGCGGTCTTTTCGTCACATGAATGGTTATGGAAGCCACACCTACAAATGGTACAATCAAGACGGAGAAATCTTCTGGGTAAAATATCACTTCAAAACTGACCAAGGCGCACAGAACCTAACAAGAGAAGAAGCTGAGCACATCAAAGGAACTGACCCCGACCACGCCACCCGTGACCTTCACAATGCAATCAAAAATGGCGAGTTCCCTTCATGGACGCTGCAAATGCAAATAATGCCTGCGAAAGACGCTGAAAACTACCGCTTTGACATATTTGACGTTACCAAAGTCTGGCCCCATGGAGATTACCCACCTATGGACATTGGCAAGATGGTACTGAATCGCAATCCATCCAACTATTTTGCTGAAGTGGAACAGGCAGCATTTTCCCCAGCAAACTTGGTTCCAGGCATCGGAGCTTCACCTGACAAGATGCTTCAAGGGCGCCTTTTTGCTTACCATGACGCGCACAGGTACCGTTTGGGACCGAACTATCTGTTGTTGCCTGTTAACCAACCTAAAGGCGTTAAAGCCAAAAACTATCAACGTGACGGATACATGCGTTTTGACGGAAACGACGGTGACGCACCAAACTATTATCCTAATAGTTTTGGCGGACCCGAACCCGACGTGAAAGTGGCGGAACCAGCGTTTGAAGTTTCAGGCAAAGCGTTACGCCAACCGTACACGCATCCCAACAGCGACTTTGCTCAGCCAGGGGACCTTTACCGCAAAGTCATGACTGACATGGACCGCGAACATCTTATCGGCAACATAGTAACCCACCTATGCAACGCAAACAAGGAAATCCAGCTTCGGCAAGCACAAATATTCTACAAAGCTGACCCAGAATACGGTCAACGCGTAGCGGAAGGCTTAGGCATAACACTGTAAAAGAGTAAGAGGACATTTTCGTCCCTTAATACGCGAAGCCTTAAGAGTGCTCGAGTTGATAGTATACATTGTACCCAAGTTTGCATTCACCTGTCCAGATATTTTTGGCGTAGTGAGCAGCTAAATTTGGATAGGGGCAAGGAAAATGAAGATATTTGAGGCTATGGTGTTTAAAAGGGAAATTGGGACAAGCTGCAGTTTAGACGTAAAGATGCTTGACACCTTAAAAGACGGAATTGTTTTAACTTTTGAGCAAAACGCGGTCAACAGCAATGACCTTGTTTACATTAAAGATTTCGTAAGTCAACATAACCTAAGTTTGCTGTTGGATAGTGAGTGCTATTTCATTTCCACAAATGTGCTTAAACCATCCAGCTTATCTGTCTGGGAAAACTAGCAACCATAACTCTTCAAGGGTTTAATGCAAAAGAAGCATTGATTACAAAAATGTAATTCTCGAGAAGGAAAATGCCAGTTAACTGCAGAAGCAGACTTTGCTTTGTTTTGTCTCATACGGATTGTTACCTATTTGTGAATAATGACAACTCTTTATCCAATGCCTGCTTCCACCTATCAAAATCGTTTACATGAACCAAATGGGAATTGGCGTTGCAATAGTTGCAGGTTTCACAATCTTTTGTTGAACAGAAAGATTTTGTTTCAAAAAACCTTTGTGTAAATTGCCCTAACTCCTTATTTTGTATATCAAACATTTTACTGTAATTCAATGGTTCGGAACTGGGAGGCACAGAAAAACACCTAAAGAGTTCCCACAGATTTCCGTCATAGCTTCCCTGATTGTAGATATCTACAACCCTTAGAAAATCAGGCTTAGGCATTTCTCTACCAGCAATCTTAAAGACGCTAACGCCTGAATCTACATAGCGCTTAAGGTCCTCAGGTCTAATCCAACCCATTTTTAAAACTTCAGCTGGATTCTCAAGTTTAAATAAAGTGCATCTGGAGACATAGTAGTCAGCTGGCTTGTAGTCTTTTCCTCCTACAGCATGCGAGTTAAAGGAGTAGTGAAACTCTCTAAAAGGACAGTCAATTAAACAGAGCCCATTAACAATCGTTCCAAATTCAACACCAAGCTCCTTACCTTGCCTTGTTAATTTTTCTAATTTTCCAATTTTGCGGTTCATACTTTCTGGGAGCATTATGCGATCAATATTTTTAGAAGAAAAAAAAGCTTTCAGCCTTGAAAAAGAATCAACATTTGAAATAACGGAAACGCTGACTTTAGCATCTGGCACAGCTTCTTTGAGAAGCAACATCATAGATGGAAGAACAGCAGTAAACCTATCAACGCCTATTGAACCAAGCTTCTGTAAAAACTTCGCGATCTCTTTTTTCCCTTTGTCGGTAAACTCCATATTTGATGCGCAGTTGAAATTGAGAGCGTAATTAAATAAAACATCGTTTTTAGTGCAAGCATCAACGTATTTTTTAAGAGAGTCAAATTTTATTTGGTGTAAAACAGAGCTAGTTCTACCTGAACCAAAAATAGATGGATTCAAGGAACCATAGACGTCTTTTATGGGTATGTCCCATTTCTCGTTTCTTTTACTAATTTGCTCGATGGTTGATGTTTGAAAATCAGCAGGAATTGAAAAACTGGGCAAAAAAATGTCTCCTAAAACTCCTAAAATAATATTAAAGCTAGTAATCTATTAAACGTTGTCTTTCTTGCTTAATTAACCCTTGTTTTAACTATTTTATTGCCAGTTCGTAAAAGTCATAGACGATTGAGCTCGCGCCGAAACTTTCCTTGTGATTGACCAAACCTTCATTTAGAAATTGCCCAAGATTAAGGGTTGAAATTCCAAAGTCAAAATACTTAAAGTTCTCATAATAGGAATTTACCAAGTAATCAATAATTATGTCCTGTGCGCCTAAACCTCTTCCTTCATCTAAGTTTGCAGCATATTGCCCATGTGCAACATTTCTGCTTTCGTAAATTAGGCAACCAGCCAACATTTTATCATCCTTGTAAGCTCCGAATAACTTGATGTTATTTGGAAATCTGCTTGCAAGAAGAGCCATTTCAGCTCCTGTATGAGCAGGTTTCGATCCATGCCGTCCAGCAACAACCTGCTCAACCATCTCCATAAATCCTTCAAAGTCAAAGCTTTGCTTTATTGTCACATTATGATTTCTCGCTTTTGTAACCGATTCCCGCCTTTTCATTTTGAATCTTCTTTTTTCCGGCAAATAAATGCAGGAAGACAGGTTTCTCCCAATCAGTCTAGCCTCATTACGGAATAGAGCGTAAAGGTCTTCTTCTGAAGAAGCACTATGATACATTGAAGGAATACACTTGTAAACTATTTTTTTAATTCCTTGACTTTGGCAATGATTTTTAAGTTCCTCAAAAACGCCAAGCATTAAGGGTGCACCCATATCGTAGCCTGACAAAATGCCTCCATATGTTAATCCAGCATGACTATATAAAACGTCGCCACTTATGTTGGCAGGCATTAAAGCTACTAATTGATTATCCCGATGGAACAGTAGAGAATGGTCTACAAATCGGTCACTGTGGTAATCCATATAGTTTCTATGGAAGAGGAAAGTGGCGTTTTTTGAAGTTGATACGAAGTTATCCCAAACAGTCGCAATTTGAGAAGTGTAAACCGAAGCACAAGTTTTGTTTTCGCCCGGTTTTTTGCTTAAGGGTTCAAGAATAGTCATATCGTTTTTCCTGCGATAGGGTTTTTTAACAGGTTAACAAAGAATTTTTTGGTTAAGGCTTAAAACAGCTATAAAAACCCATTAGCGCTTATTTAAGGATACATCGACAGACTATATTTATTTTGCTCCTTTTCTTTTGGACAATATTCTAAAATAAACTAGTTATTTGACTGCTCTGTTCATAACAAGTGCGTTGACTCACTAAAAGATTACAGGCAATTTTGGTGGGGCCGCCCGGATTTGAACCGGGGTCTATAGCGCCCGAGGCTACAA
The DNA here is from genome assembly GCA_963846735.1 of Candidatus Bathyarchaeota archaeon. Lineage (GTDB taxonomy): Archaea > Thermoproteota > Bathyarchaeia > Bathyarchaeales > Bathycorpusculaceae > Bathycorpusculum. Next base: position 77,266 of record CAWJXC010000002.1, read on the forward strand.
GCCTGGACCAAACTAGCCGACGGCCCCTTCAACAGCCTGTTTTTGCACTGTTTTTTGGTGGGTTCTTACATTAATGTTGGCTTGGCTTTAAACTTTAGCGGTCAGTGCTTCGATGAGGATGTGTTAAGGAATTAACCTCTCTGATGCCTCAATTTGGAAAACAATCTTTTTCTATATAAAATAGAGGGGGAGGTCGCCAAGAGAGGCAGAGTAATTTTTTTTGATAGCAAACTGGCGCTCCTGCAAACGATAAGAGAAGCAAAATAATTTCCCACAAGCGCGGTCAAAACGTCGCCTATCTACAATGAACGCATGCTGCAATAGCATTTCAGGGTCTGCAAGTGTTGAGGCTATAAATAAGGGGGCTATAGACAAAAAAAAGCACTAGAGTTTCGTTCATACTTGCTTCATGATACCTATTTCTTAATTTCTTCTTGTTGAGCTTTTGAAAAATACGTCTCTTGTAAAAACTGCTTCATATGGAAGAATATTAAGTGCAAAAGGATAATCTTTTATCGTTTTAAAGAGCCCCAACGGATAGTGTTTTAGACTATAAATTAAATATTGTTTTGTTGTTGAGAATTTTTTATTCTGCATTTGCACTATTAATTTTCGAGCGTTCTTGTAACGATTATTACCATTGTATTCACAAAAAACATTATTGAGAACACTGGCATCACCTTTGCAGGTTTTATAGCATTTAACGAAAAAATTGAAATCATTAGCTGGTCTGAAAAAGTCAACGGTCATCGGATAACCAATCTTTTTAGCTAAATCAGTTCGAATACAAAAATTCAGTAAATCAATCTTCCCCTCATTTATTGGAAAGAAAGGCATGTTACCAAATTTATGTTTAATATAGTAAAGACATAACTTCTTAGGCTTTCGAATAAGTTCTTGATTTATCGTCTCAAACATTTTTTTATCAAGAATTTTTGCATCCGCATCAAACATGAAAAGGTAGTCGCAATCGCTTTTCTTTATACATAGCTTTCTTCTTTTTCCAATATTAGCTATGATGCTAAAACAGTTGTTTTCTAATTCAACATAATTTGTGCTTAGGTAAGTAAGCCGCTTATTTTTATCGACCTCATTTTTGCTTTCAACGAAATCCGAAAAAACTTTGGAAAACCCGTTACTACAAAGAACCCAATTCCAATCCTCATGTGTTTGCTGTTTAAGGTCTTCATATAAGAGCTGAGTTGACTCTAGGCATTTATCATAAACAGGCGTTATTATCCCAAACTTCATTGTCAAACCACAATCTTTTCTAGCACGTTTTGGACTGAAGAGTGTAAATGGCCTTTTAAAATTCGAAGTAAGTGCTCGTGGTCATTCTGTATTGCTTGTGGACCCCTTGCCTCGCTACACTTTACGAATTCACGAAGAGCGCTCATTTCTAAATTTAAGTCTCTGTCAAGTAACTCTTTTTTAAATGTACGTCTCATGACGCTGATTGTTCCGCCTAATCGAATTAATTCATGCAGAATTAAAGCATTAATTATAGGCTCTCCGCCTCCAAGAATAGTTGATCCGCCAAAACCAAAGGCTCTTCCTTGTAATTGACTACATATCGATTCGGCTGTTCCATCAAAAATTGCTTGCCATATTGAACTTTGGCCAGTTGCCACCATTAAGTCATTCAAACCAATATATGCGTAGTCCCAATCTAAAGTTCTTAAGTTATTAACGTCACTAGCTAAAGATGGGGTTTCGATTTGAATAATGGTTTTTGCCCTACCTTCAACCAATTTTAAAAATGTTTTGACTTCTTGTTTACTCTGCGCCATTGGCAGCATTATGATTTTTGCACCATTATCTAATGCACAAGTTATCTCAGAGGCTGTATGTATCCCAAGCGAATTAACCCTAACTATTACTGGAATTTTTACTTCTTTAGAAATATTATAAACATCTTGAGGCGTATCAAAATTTGTTTCAAGCGGATGATTTTTTTGTCTTGTCTGTTTGCCTCTTGACTCCCAATCTACGATAATTCCATCAACGCCAGCTTGTTCAGCCTTAAAAGCTAAAGCTAAATCTGTTGAAAACAAAAAGAACTTAATAGCCCGACTCCTCCTCAGGCGTATTACCTATAAAACTAAGGGAGCGCAAGCTTAAAAATATTTCTCATAATATCAAATCTCCCGAAATATGAGAGCATTCAACCCCCCTTCCATAAATAAGGTCCATAAACGAAAAGAGGCACAATGTACCTGCCGAAAACCTGTGATTATCCTATGCAATCTCTATTTTATGGTTATGTTTCAAGCGCTTTGGCGGAAGCGTTAGCGTAGACTGAGCCGAATTTGTTGATAAGGTCTTTTTGCGTGTAAACTGAGGTGTGTAGATGGAAAAAGTTGCCCATTCGATCCGTGTCCACCCCGATGCCAATGACTAAAACGCTTTTCCTTATCAAATCATCCACGCATTCCTTTAGCGCTATGGGCATGTTCGGGTAACCATAAGGCCAACCGTCAGAAATAACAATTAAACACCGCTGTTCCTCAAACCGTTTAGCCAAGCATTTTTCCCGCAATCGTTACGGCATCTGGAATGAAGGTGAGCCCGTCAAATTTTAAGCCGCCGATTCTTGCTCTAACCCGTTTCGAATAGGACTCGGTGCTGTCTTTTAGTATGTAGAGTTTGTCGCTAAACGCAAAAAACGTCCAGGAGGTTGGGTCAGTCATTAACTCTTTTGCTGCCTCAGCCACCGCTATCGCCAACGCTCGACCATACTCGCCTTTCACCTGCATGCTGCTGCTTACATCAAAGATTATTGACCAAGCAAAACTCGGCTTAAGATATTCATCGAGGACAAACACGTCTGTTGCTGGCTTGTTACTTGCCAACGATTGAATAACAGCAGATAAATCCAGTTGACCCATCTCTTGCCGTGGGTCTTCATCAAGATAATTAAACGCTGACCGCAAAATATCCAAAAGCCGCCGGCTCGCTCCCTGCACCAAGTTTCTGGCTCTAAGATATTGAGTGTAATCTTCCTCTGGAAAAGAAACCGACTTAAACCTTGTCCAGCCAAGATATGGCGTTATTTTTGAGATTATTTTCTCTTCTCTTTGTTTTTGGTAAAGGTCAGAATTAAACGCTTGCAGAGCCTCGGATTCTTGTTCTGGTCTCCAACATTGATCAATGTTGTCTACAGTAGGTACATTGCCACCTAAAGCCATTAGTGACTGCACAAATAAGCCTTCAAAATCATCTATCTGACGCTTCGACTTCACTGTAAATGCTACATCGCCCAGTGCTCTCAGTATGCCGAAGTGATGGCGCCTCCAAAAAAGGACCAAACGGCTCAAGCAAACTCTTGATGAACTTTACTTTTTCATCGAATAATTCATCCACTTTAATCTGGTTCGCCAGCTATTGACAGCCATGAACGTTTCCTTAAGAGCCATCAAATCATTAAACAACAAATCAACAGTTTTCTCTTCTTCTACACCTGGAGAATTTTTGATTAAGCCCACGTTGAGTTTTGTTAGTAGTGCAGCCATAAGCTTTGTTGAAGAAGTAAAGATTCTGTTCTGAAGACTTTATTTTTTGGTAAGCCAACGCGTTGGCGTAAGCAAGGTCAAAAAACCTGTCAGGGTACCATGCTTGAATGTAGGCGTTGATGTAAGTGTCGTTGATTAGTGATTTGGCGTATGCCTCCACGATAGAATCTTTCTCGTTAGGAACAATTTTTTCTTTGGAGAAGGGCGCCAAAGTGTGAGTTGTTAGGTGCATAACTGATGCTCTAAATAACCTGCCAATCTTAGATTTTCCTGCATTGTTTCCGGGAAATTTGTGACCAAGAAAAGAAATGTTGCCGTCTGCCAGCATGTGAACTGTCGGAAGCTTAATGGTGAAGCCAAAATTGTCACTCTGCAAAATCGGCTGAGTTAAGGCGGCATCTTGGAGAATTTTTACTTTGGTGTTATCTTTCTGCAGAGAAGCCGCCCAAGCATAATCAATAAACCCCAAAAGCAATTAGCTCCAGTTACTGCGATTTGTTGAAAACCGCCTCAAGAATTCTGCCTCACATCAGCTTGAACTTCAACGTTGTCGCTGGTTAACCCAATAATTGTTTCTTCAGCGGCACCCATCGGCGTGTTTCCATCTTTAACCAAAGTAGCCCAGTTAATCAAGTCACCCAAAGATGGACCATAAGGCAAATCGCCTGCTTTGTATTGTCTTCGCAAGTTCGGCGCCTGCTTGAATGATTTGGTAGGCTGTATCTTGGTCAATCTTTGGTTCTTTTTTGCAGCATATCTACTTCGTGCGGAGATATGGTTTCGCCGACGCTTAGGAAATCAAAGTTGATCCAGACGGCCATTCGACGTCTCATGGCAGCGTTTAGGGGTTTTGTGCCTGAGAACTCGGCGGTGGCAGGGTTCATGCTGATGATCATGTAACCGTATTTGTGGCGTTCGATTACTTCGCTGTCTTTCTCGTTTAGCACCAGGTGACCTCTTGTGTCCAAGACTGGGTTGAGTCTGGTGGCAACGTCCTGTTTCATCATGTTGGCTTCGTCAAGGTACATTATGCCGCCTTTCCTTAGCCACTGAGTCAGCAAGCCGTCCACCCAGTTTTCTTTGCCTAAACCGATGAATCGTCCAATTAGGTCAAAGCTGCTGGTGATCAAACCGCAGTTGACTTCCCAAATCGGCAAGCCAGTCAATTCAGCGACAAGGTAGACGATGTGGGTTTTGCCTGTTCCTGAAGGACCAATTAGGCTGCATTGCTTGAAGTAGTACAGTGCACGTACGATGCGTTCCACATAGTTTAATCCATGGTCAAGGTATTCGGGTGTACCCTTCGGAATCATGTCGTCTAGATGTGCGAAGCTGAAGTTTGGGTGGAGGTCGTAGCTTTGGATGTTGTATTTTTCGTATAAGGGCGATTTGGACATGGGGCGTTCTTTGTCTAGGGATACGGTTACTTTGAATTTGTCTTGTTTTAGCGAGGATACCTCTTGAATTCTGCTTGCTTGCGCTTTTTCTTTTAGTCCTTGATGACCATAACTCAAATTGGCGCCTCCTCTAAGGCGATAAAGTGCAGGAACTAGATAAATAAGTATTATTGATTACTACTCCATATACATAATTCGATGCTTCCTCCAACAACACCCAAGATAAAAACAAATCCAACCCGCAAATAACGTAAGAAAACAACAAAATAACCGAACGTAAAAAACTGTCTTGGATTTGTTGTTTTATCCTGATTTTTTGTGTTTTTATTACTCCAAAATATTGCATGTTGCTACATAACATATCTACATAACCCTTTTATATTGTTATCGTAAGTCTTACGACAACAAGAGGCAAACCGAAAATGGGAACAATAATGATAGTTGATGACGCTTCATTCATGCGAGCAGTACTCAAAAAGATAGTCCTGCAAGCAGGTCACGAAGTAATCGCTGAAGCAGCAAACGGTGACGACGCAATAACTCAGTTCCAACAGGTCACAACCCGACCTTGTACTCATGGACATAATCATGCCTCCTGGACCAAAAGCAAAAGATGGCATAGAAGCACTAAAACAAATCGTCGCAGCCAACCCATCCGCAAAAGTAGTAATGTGCAGTTCGATGGGGCAGCAAGCGCTGATAGCTGAAGCAATCAAATCGGGCGCAAAGGACTTCGTCGTAAAACCCTTCCAACCACAAAAAGTACTCGAAGTACTCACAAAATACTGCTGAGGCAAACTTATTGCTCTCACTTCCAGTAGGCGATGAATTCAAAACAGCATGGTTAAACATACCTAAATGGATACTTGCCTACCAAAAGTTAGAGCCATACGTAACAATAGATGCTAACACAGATCCGCAAGTGGAAGAGGTTCGAGTGGACATGGCAGCAATGAAAGTGGAAAGCAAACCTGTTGAGCTATTGACAAGTGTTGGATCATGCGTAGCAATATGCATGTATGACTCCAATACATAGATGTGGGGGGTTAGCTCACATTATGCTTCCACACTCTGCAATTGGACCACAAGAACCTCTTCCATCAAAGTATGCCGACACCGCCGTTCCAGCCCTTGCAAAAGCACTACGGGAAATTAACAGAACGGAAACTCGTCTTTCAGCGAAAATCGCAGGTGGCGCTAATATGTTCGCAAATACATGCGCCAACTCGCTTGGATATAGGCGCTAAAAACGTGCATAGCCGTAAGAGACCGCGTTGATTGAGCATAAGATACGGCTTATAGGCGAAGATGTAGGCGGTTCCCATGGCAGAAGAATAACATTCAACGTTGCCTCTGGCATTACAATCGTTCGACTTCATAATGGAGAGATCAGAAAAACTATGAACAAACAAATCGACAAAAACTATACCATACACAAAGATAGCATAGAAGCTCTCAAGCCTTTAGATAATCAACAAATTGATTTAGGCATTCTTCTTGGAGCTTGGAAGTATAGGTGCAGGTCATGCAGCAACATCGTTATCGGATGTTCTTCAGCAGCCAATATCAATCGATGTACCTAAAATTCACATGATGGAACCTCATTTGATTCCCCAGTTTTACAACTTACATGACACACCAACAACTGCAATCTATCTTCAACTTAAAGAAAAATATGGCTGCGACATTTTGTTAACGTTCGAATTAAGCGAAGCAAAGAAAATTGCAGCAATGATGACAATGGCCTCCTCGATTGAAGAACTTGACCCTGCTATGGAAAAATCCGCTTTACAAGAACTCGCAAACATATTGATCGGGTCTTTCTTAACTTCAATTTCTGACTTTATTGGAGTGGGACTTCTCCCCACAACACCTGAAACCGTGGTGGATACTTTTGATGCCATTCTTGATAACTTTCTAATAAAACAATCAATGTCTTCAGAGAACGCTATGATTTTCGAAACCCGGTTTAAGCGTAACGGTGAAGATGCAAATTCAATACTGATGATATTTCCAAATGAAGAACTCAAAGATATGCTTGTTAAAAAATCAAAAGAGCTACTTGAGGTATAATAGTTAAGTAAAAAATTATGGGGTTTGAGGGCGAGAAAATTTTGTTGGAACAGACTAAGGCAGCATCTCTTCAAGATTTCTTGGAAAATACAGCTTTCCGAAAAATCAAACAACTGTTACAAGAATCTGAAGGCGTAAACTGTTCTGGTTACCGAGACGAATATATAAGGAGACGCTTTGAAATCCGATTGAGGGCAACTGGCGCTAACACTTATGGCAAGTACCTTGTCTATGTGAAAAAAAATCCAGGAGAGTTCGAAAATTTGCTCAATGATTTAACAATCAATTATACTACTTTCTTTAGAGACACCGATGTTTACGTGCATCTTGAAAAGATACTGCTCCCAAAACTCTTTCAATCAAAAAATAATGTAAAAATTTGGAGCGCTGGGTGTGCTAGTGGAGAAGAACCTTACTCTTTGGCAATTTTAGCTCATAAAGTGCTTGGAAAAGCACTCGACAATCATACAGTTACTATTTATGCCTCAGATATTGATAAGGACGCGTTATCTAAGGCATCTCTGGGTGAGTACCAGCAAAGGCAGCTGAGCACTGTGAACCAATCTTTAATCGACCAGTTTTTTACAAAGCAAGCAGAGTGTTACAAGGTGAACGATTTTGTTAAGCGAATTATTCGTTTTGAACAGTTCGATTTGATGAAGACTCCTGTTCACCAAAACCTCGACCTTATTCTCTGTAGGAACGTGATGATTTACTTTTCAAAGGAGAGTCAACAGCAAATACACATGAACTTTTACAATTCATTAAAAGATGACGGGTACTTTATCACTGGAAAATCTGAAATTTTAACTGGCGAACCTTCTAAAAAGTTTATGCCAGTAGACAATCAAATCAGGGTTTATCAAAAACAACCGAAAGTAAATTAGTCATTTATAGGCAAATCTTTTTCTATTTTTTGAGTGTCTTAGGGAAAGACGCACTCTATTAAATTACCAATTTTGTTGCAGATGTTACTTCAGACCTAATCACTAGGCTAGTCAGTTAAAGGTGAAAACATTGTCGTTTGACAACGACCAATATAGACAATTATTCATTGAAGAGGCAAAAGAGCATATAGAAACGCTCACCAAGTCAATGTTAATTTTGGAGAAAGAACCTGAAAACCAAGAGGTTGTTAACATGCTTTTCAGGTCAGCTCACACACTAAAAGGCTCATCAGGCATGATGGGTTTCAAAGACTTCCAAGAGCTTACTCACGCCATGGAAGATGTGTTCGACGACATGCGTAAGGGCAGCCACCCCTCGAGCAATCTTATCAGCTTGCTTTTGGAATGCGTCGATGCTTTGTCGCAGCGACTGGGAAACATACAGAACAACGTTGAAGGCGAAATTGACTTTAATCAATTTAAGAGCAAACTCCATTCGTTAAAGTCTCAGCTTTCCAGTGTTGAGCCTAAAAAAGAGAAAGAAGCTAAACCATTAGTTACCAAAAAAAGGAGTTTTGAAATTAATCAAACCGAGAAAGAAATAGTTAAACAGGCTGAAGAAAAGGGCGAACAATGCTTCACAGTCGATTTACAATTTGCTAAGGACTGCGGTTTTAAGAGTATCCGTGCAGGCATGATTTTGGATAAAATTATAGAAGTTGCAAAAGTCGTGAAGTCGATTCCTGCCAGCGCAGAACTCGATGAAGATAAGCTTAGTCAAGGCTTCATGGTTTTGGTAACCAGCAAGTTTGATGAAAAAACCATTGAAAACTGTGCCAAACAAGTCCTAGAGGTTGAGCAGGTAAGTGTTATTCCCTTCAACGATGCAGTTTCCGTGGCTCCCGTCAAAGAGGCACCTGTTTCTTTGCTTGAGAATAACTACACTGTAACAATTGAAAACAAAAGTGTCACCAAAGTGGTCGTAGATACACAGTCCAACCAGACTGTTCGAGTAAAGTTTGATCAATTGGATAAACTGATGAATTTGGTTGGCGAACTAGTCATAAACAAAATAGCCCTGCTTCAGGTAACCGCTGATAACCATGGCGATAGTTTGAAACGTGTCACTGAAAACATTGACCGATTGACGGCTGACCTGCAAGACCTTGTAATGCAAGTTCGCATGGTTCCAGTTAGCCAGGTCTTTGACAGGTTTCCACGATTAGTAAGGGACTTGTCACTAAAGAAGGGAAAGAAAATTGACCTTCTCATGGAAGGAAAAGAAATCGAAGTTGACCGAACCGTACTAGATGAAATTGGAGAGCCTTTAATCCATCTATTAAGAAACAGCATTGACCATGGCATAGAAACCCCTGACGAGAGAGCTAAATCAACCAAGGATGAAACCGGAAAAATCACACTTTCAGCTCAAAGAAACGGCAATCAAGTTTTGATTGAAATTCGAGACGATGGCGCAGGAATAGACCCTGAAAAAATAAAAGAATCTGCTATCAGAAAAGGATTTGCAAGCCAAGCTGAATTGGAAAAAATGAGCAAAGAACAATTAATCAACATGATTTTCTTGCCTGGTTTTTCAACTGCAAAAGAAGTTACTGAGACAAGCGGCAGAGGTGTTGGAATGGATGTTGTCAAGACAAAAATTTCCGCATTGGGCGGTACCGTTCATATTGATAGCCTAATTGGTAAGGGAACAAAAACTACCATTAAGCTTCCAATCACACTGGCAATCATTCAAGCAATACTGGTTAAGGCTGACAATGAAACTTTTGCCATCCCCACAAGCCAGGTATCAGAAATTGTTAGAGTCAAAAGAACCGATGTTAAGGCACTGGGAAAAACTAACGCTATCATTGTCCGAGACCACGTTATCCCCATGATTCATCTACATCAGCTTCTACAGCTTACCGATTCACATGCGGATGAGTTTGAGATTCTTATAATATACTTGGGCGATGAAAACACAAAGATGGGTCTGGTGGTTGATTCGGTATTACGTCAGCAGGACATACTAGTGAAAATCATTAAACGGTGCTTTATCTGGCATTAAGGGTATAAGTGGAGCAACAATTCTTGGCGATGGTCAAGTAGTTTTGGTTTTGGATGTGGGTCAATTCGTAAAGCGTTCAAGAACTGCGTAAACATAAACTCTTGGTCCTGTTTTCTTATTCAGCCTTTCTTTTTGTAAGCCTATCCCCATATGCTCCTATTTTGAAATATTCCGGTATCGGAAGCTTAGCTTTATTGCTTGCTTTCAACTTCGTTATATCTGGAGGCTGGAGAAGTGGAACATGACGAAGTCAAATCTGACAACGCTCGAAACGTTATCTTGAGTTATAATGACAGGATTTACTACGTTAACAGTGTCAACGTTAAAGTGCAAGAAGGTGCAGATAAACTCAAAGCAATTTTCCATGCCAAACGAGCCTCAGATAACACCCACGAGGATTTAGACATTGAAATAAACCAAGGCACCTATGACATACTGATGGAATACGCAAAATTGGATAAGCTAGACTTAATCATGGTTTTGCAAATAGAAGGAACCACCTCAAAATGGTGCCTAATGAGCGAGGACTGGCTAAAAAACCAAGTCCACAGTGCTGGACGTGCAAGCTACATAGTTTAATCTTTTTTAACAAGCACTTTAGCATTAAGAATAAGAATTTTGAATATTTAGTAATTTTTCATAACTAACTTATAACTCTTCTATCGATAACAATACCGACTTGGGTGAATAGTAAATGGTAACTAACAATCAGTTAAATTCACGAGAAGAAATGCAGATGCTAACATTCACTCTTGACAATGTCTTATATGGCGTCAATGTCAGCCAAGTCCGTGAAGTAAAAAATTTTGAAGGCGTAACTCCTGTCCCTTATGCACCTGATTATGTTAGGGGAGTTACAAACCTTCGAGGCGAAGTAATACCTGTAATAGATCTTCGTAAATGTTTTGGAATAGGTGACAAAAAAGATGATAAGACCAATATCATGATTATCGTTCAAGATAAACATCCAGTCGGCATAATGGTTGATTCAGTTATGGATGTCCTAACCCTTTCCAAAAAGGACATAGAAGCAAACCTAATAGTTTGCTTGTTGACAAATCTGAAGCAGTTCTCGGTATTGCAAAGCACGAAAAGGACCTCATTATTGTTCTTGACTTTACAAAATTGGTATCACAAGATGCCTTAAACATCAAAGAGGATTCGCGAGGGTTCCAAATTCAAACGGAAAGTCAAGTTAAACCTTAGAGCTTCACTTTCTGGTTTATGTTTAGATGCGCTGCTGAGATGTCTATGAAGACAAATTAAGTTACTTGTTGTTGACGATTCTTTGTTTATGCAGAAGGTTCTTCAGGATATATCTACAATCTGATCAACAGATTTCAGTTATAGGAACAGCAAGAAACGGTGAAGAAGCCCTTACAAAAATCGCAACTCTACATCCAGATGTTGTAACAATGGATATAGAAATGCCCAAAATGGATGGATTAACTGCAGTTCAAAAAATAATGGAAACCAATCCAGTGCCAGTTGTAATGATTAGCGCTTTAACCCAAAGAGAAGCCCAAATTACATTGAAAGCATTGGAGTATGGAGCGGTTGATTATGTGCCTAAACCATCGGGATCAATATCGCTTAACATGAATGTTGTTAAGGCTGAGTTGCTTTCAAAAATTAAAACAGCTGCCCTCGCCAATATAGTGCCCATCAAACCGAAAATTCAAGCAAACTTGTATGCTTCAGTTAAAAGCAGTGAAAAAATAATATCAATAGCTGCTTCAACAGGTGGCCCACCTGCGATTTCTCGGATTCTTAGGGCATTTCCAATGGATACACCACCTATCCTAATTGTGCAACATATGCCCAAAGGTATAACAAAACTCTTCGCTGACGGACTCAATAACACATGCAAAATTCATGTGAAAGAAGCGGAAGAAGGCGACAGAATTCAAGAAGGGCTTGCCTTAATTGCTCCTGGAGGTTTTCATATGTTTGTAACTAAAGAGAGACGAATTAGCCTGAATATCGATCCTCCAGTTAACTATGTGCGACCTGCAGCGGATGTTATGATGATGTCTATGGCTGAGGTATATGGATCTAAAAATATTGGAGTAGTTTTGACTGGCATGGGATCTGATGGTGCCAAAGGAATTAAGGCCATTAAAAACAAAGGCGGAGTTACGATTGCTCAAGATGAAAAAACTAGCGTTGTGTTTGGGATGCCTAAATCTGCTCAACAAACGGGGTGCGTTGACATTGTTGCCCCCTTGGAGTTAATTCCCAACGAGATAATGAAAGCCTGTAACTAATTTTTATTAGTTTTAGCAGCAGCCGCAAAATACGAGTCGAGGGTCTCTTTTTCGGGTTAATAGCTTAAGCTAAGCTATTGAGATCCTTAGCGATGGAAATAGAATTCAGTGTTTGTTCACGAAAGACCAACCAGCTGGCAATAATTCTAAAAGGAGAGTCGAAGTGTAAGTGCGGGGGAAAGCACTTAACACTCCTACTGGTGCACCTACCCTGATTCCGTTGAATAATATAATTAAGGTTATTATTTTCAGATTTAGACTCCGATAACGAATTCAGAAACAGTATTATGAATAATTTCACCTAACAACTCTATTTTTTCCGTTGAGAATGAAGAGTATACTACAAACTGATTTTTGGCAAAATATATTCTGCATCTATATGAATTCTTCATAATTTACTTATAAGCGAACTGCAAACACATGATACACTTTACTCTAACGGAAGTATCATCGTGACCCAAGAACCAAAAGAAAAAGGTAAGTTAGAAACAGAAAAACAATTAGAATCATTCGAGAAAGAAAACAAACATTTAACAGAAGAGAAAAATGAGCTCCAAACACAAATTATCCAAATGCTCAAAGATGAAATAACGAGCGTTGAAAAAATTTATGCGCAAATAGACGAACCAATTCAAAAGGCCGCAATAGCCGCAGACCTCGCATATCAGGCGGAAACTTCAGCTCGAAAAGTTGCCGAATTGGCAATGGGGACAACTGAAATAGTCGGCAAAGTGAGCGCTAATGCAAAGAGCGTTCAAGAAGTTGCAAACAAGGTAGCTGCAGACGCAGGCGACGCCACAAAATCAACTTCAAAAGTTGTTGAAATGGGTAAACAAGCGGCTAACGTTTCTAATCAAATGGCAATCGGCATGCAGCAAGTCAGCAGTGCTTCTCAGCAAGTATCCGTTGCTTCACAAAAGCTAGCTGATTTATCACAAAATGCCGCGAGAAGTACTGACGCAATGAAGAAAGTGATGGATGAGGCAGGAACGATAGCTAGGGAAGCCTCAGCTGTTACGGAGGATGCATTAAAGAAGTCAAAGGAAGCTAACGATAAAGGCCAGAAAGGACTTGTAGCGATAGAGAATATTAAAAATAATATTACACGAGTTTCTGAAGCTGTTACATCAATGGTTAATTCCGTTGACCAAGTGGGACAAATGGCTAATTCTGTATCAGACATAGCTGGACAAACAAACATGCTGGCATTAAACGCAGCAATTGAGGCAGCTAGGGCTGGTGAAGCAGGAAGAGGCTTCGCAGTAGTCGCTGACGCCGTGAAAGGCTTAGCTGGACAATCAAAGGTAGCGGCTGGATCAGCAATTGACCTGGTGAAGGGCATTAAAGAAGCAGGAATTCAAACAAGCAACATCACCCAGCAATCCCAAGTAGGCGCAGCTGAAGGCGCAAATGTAGTTTCAGGTGCCATAAAAGAATCTGAAGGAATTGCGAAGATAATGGGCGATATGACAGGCAAAGTTAACAGTCTGGCAAGTGGTGTTGACCGAGGACTTGATGCATTAACTACAGTTTCTAAAGCAATTGAAGAAGTAGCCAGCATCGCGGAAGAAAGCTCATCTGCAGCAGAGGAAGCATCTTCAGCAATTGAAGAACAAACAGCCGCTTCAGAAGAAATGGCGGCGATAGCTAAAGACGTCTCTGGGACTGCAGAGCAAGTCGCGCAAGTTACTGAGAGTGTTGTTGGCGAAGCTAAAGAAATGGCAAAGCTCGCTTGGGGCGTAGTTGACGATGCAGCGAAAGTTGAGAATTCAGCTAAGGAAATATTGTCTGAAGCGGAAAATGTAGGCAAGAATTCAAACACTGTAGTGACAGAAGCAACGGCATTGGCTGAAGCAACTGAGAAAATTAAGAATGACCTTCAAACACTCATAGAACAACGGACAAAACTACTCAACAGTTTCCTTGAAAAGAATGCGAGCAGCTAATTTTTCTTTCTCTTTTATCTTCTTGGAAAGCGCTTTTCTTCTAAAACGCTTAACCAAAAAATAAGGCTCTTGCATGCCAGCCAACAAAGTATGGCGGTAAATTCTCCCTGTACATGAATGCTTGAGACATACAAGCACTTTTCTGCTTTGCGAACACTTATCACCATTTGATCAACATGACTCAAGAGGCAGCAATAAAACAAGCGCCTGTAGAACTCTCTATCTCACAAGAACCAAAGCAACCGGAAAAGAAAAAACAAGTAACAATCCAAGAACTTGTTGAATCCTTTAAAAGCACCGCAGACGACATTGGACAAATAAGCGAACTTAGCTCAGAAGAAAAAATCTTAGTAACACAATTCTTCTACCTCCCTCCTTAAACTCATGCAGCCCCTGGCGCCATCCATAGCTGTAAATCAACTAGCACTGCCAACTCATGTTGGCGACGTAGTTCAAGCGCATGTTGACCCAACAGGACACTTAGTACTACAGTTTGAAGACAACCATGTAGAACTCAAAGACTTAAGTGAAGACAAAAACCGAGAACTCATGATGGCAGTTGTGGAAGATGTTGTGCCCAAATTTAAGAGTTTAACCAACATGCAAAAACGCAAGCTAGAAAACCGCATAAAATTACTCTCAGGCATCACCAAAGAAATACAGAAAAGTTCTGAAGCTCTTTCAGCGGCTCTTTCCACTGGAAAATAGCCTATTTTTTTAGCTACCCGCTACATAATTAACTGTAAAGCTTGAACCGTCTGCACTGAGTGTTGAAGTAGAAGCTAATTGTGCAGCCTGCTGGTTTGTCATCTGTATTTTAGAATATGTAAAATTGCCAATTGACCCAAGAACATTGTTCACGTTTATCTGGCAGTTACTGAAGGGAACGTTTCCAAAATCACACAGTGTGCTAATTTGGTTATTTATGCTCGGTCTCTCAATGATCCATTCGCCCGAAGATCGTGTGGAGTTGTAAACGACGTTTTTGTTGAAGACTTGTCCGTTTGTGATGTCGCTTAATTGTATATTCCATGTATTGGAGCCTGATTCAATCAGAGTTATCGATGCAGCGATTGAATCTCCTGGAGAGAGAGTTAGGCTCGGTATAGTTACTGAAAAGTTAGGCAGTATTTCATACCACGCAGTATAGGTTTCTTGTCCGCCTAGTAAATCTTGTTCTGTTCCAACCTGTATTAAGGTTTTATCGGTTTGACCGCCGAGTCCAATCCACGCAGAAGAGTAACCGTCAGCCGCGGAAGCATTAACTTGCGGTACTGTCCATGAAGCTTCAATAGTGGTGACTTCAAGCTTTGTGTTAGAACTTTGCGAAATAATGTATCCAGCCCAACTTAAGCTTACTATGGTTCGGCTGTCAGGGCTGTTGTTGAATATGGTTACAAGGGCAGACAAAAAAGATAACGTTGCCAGTAGCAATATTATCCAGACCACTAACAGAAAAATAACGCGTCTCCTAATTTTTCTTATTCTTACCACCAAATAATTTGTTCACCTATCATTAAACCATTCAAAAACAGTAATTATACCAGCAGAAAAGCATTCATTGTTATTGAGTTAACTAGAAAAATAAAGGTTTTGTTGTTTATCATTTTGTCACAAATAGTAATCAATCGATGAGTAAACAAACTTAATTGCTAGACCGCTCTACAATTTATCATCTATGTTCCAAGTAAAGCCGATGCGCCCTGAAGACTTCTCTTTTGCAACTGAATTAGCAAACACTATGGATTGGAACATGGCAACAGAAGATTTCGAATTCATGACTCAAGCTTGAACCAGAAGGCTGTTTGGTGCTTTTTGACGACTCAAAACCTGTGGGCATTGCTACAAGCATCAGTTATGGCAAAGTGGGCTGGTTTGGCAACCTTATTGTTAAAGAGGAATACCGCAAAAGGGGCGCGGGAAGCTTGCTTGTAAAGCATGCAGTTGACTATTTACATGGCAAAGGCGTGGAAACGATTGGGTTATATGCTTACCCAAATCTGATAAAATTCTACAGCAACCAAGGTTTCAAAGCAGAATGAGGATTTCGCTGTTTTACATGCACAAATCCAGAAAACCCCAACTAAAGAAAAATTACCCCAAATAGGAAAGCACAACATCCAAGCAGTAACCAAGTTTGATAGGGAATGTTTTGGCGGAGACAGAAAAAAACTGCTTGAATCCATCATTCTGGAAAAAGGCAATTTAAGTTATTACATTTCTGACGGTGACGAGGTTGTGGGGTATGTGGCCGCTACGGTTTACGAGACAATGGCTTGGGTTGGACCATTAATATGCCGACAAGGCAACTTTAACACTGCCGTTTTGCTTGTTAAAGCGGTTCTTGCAAAATTAGCTGGCAAAAGCGTTTACGCAGTGCTTCCCAAAAAAGCAGTCGCCGCTCATGAACGAATTTTTGAGGTTTGGGTTTAAGGAGGATTTTTCTGTTGTTAGAATGTTTTTAGGTGAAGTTGCCGCAAAAAATTGTATATACTTGGCTGAATCTTTAGAAAGAGGATAATTTATGGAAGATTATTGTAGACTTTTGCTTGAGGATTTTTTGAAGACTTCTTTTTCAACAGTGAAGGTTCTGGTTGAAGGCGCCGCTGCTTCGAAGGGCCAGAATAGCAACCGTAAGGTTACGTTGTTCCGTTATGTTAACGGCAAAAAAGTTTCTGTTCCCTTCTCCGATGAACGGTTTTACCTGCGTGGCTCGGTTGAATATACTAATCCGCAGTTGACGGTTGAGGAAGTTCAAGGAATCATCGGGACTCGGCTGCTTGAAACCTGCGCCAACTACTTCTACGAGCACGGTTTACATCAGCCAGACGATGGCGACGTAGTTGCGCTTGCAGAGTTGCTTAAGAAACCCACGCAAGGCTACATCGTGCCCTTCCTCCTAAACACAGATGATGTGGAAGCAGACCGCTACTCCATGAATCCGCTCAAACAATCAATCGTGGACAGCGGGCAGAGCGCTTTTCCAGCAGCCAACGTCAAAACTGACCAGCTCAAAATCGATGAAGCATACCTCAAAAAATACGATGGCACATTAATCTCCCAAAAAGAAGCGGAACTCATCACAGAAAGCCTGCAAGCCAGCAATGGCTCATACCTTGATTTGGTGGATTCAATCAAATATACTCAGTTAAAGGAGCTGTCAGCGTTCTTCGGCATGGATCTCTCACTTTACACGTTGCGTATGCCGCTTTCAACCCTGCAGACGGAGAACAAAGACGGCTTGCTACATTACATAATCCGAGAGAGCAACCGAGATTACGCGTCTATCGAGGAGGCGTACACCTGCATGGGCCGCAGCATGAAAAACCGCACAACCCTTTTGACGGTGCCGCATTCCAAGAAAGGTTTTGGCTCCAAACGTGCAGCCCGAGGCAAACTGCACTTTGAAAACGGCAAACTACTTGATGCCACCATCAAATACAAAACCACCCCACTCTACCCCAACGCCATGGACCCCGAAGACATAGCCGTCGCAGTATGCGATGACAGCTTCACAGTACCTGGCGAAAAACTTGCTGATTACAGTTTTGCTGAAACGCCTTCTTCACCCCAGTTCTTCCTGTACTCGATTGGTTCCCCTGAGGACGCGACGGTTTGGCATGGCGTCGGCGCATTTGCAGCTCCACAGCTGCTGCAGAGTTATCGTTCCGGCCGCATAGCCTGCCGAGAAGGAAGATTAATTAAGAATTTAAGCGAAAAATACAATATCAAAGTGGATGTTCCCTTGCAGTTTAACCTTGCACCCGAAGGCATATGGAGCCACCCAATCCACCGCAACATCGACGCCAGCATCGGCAGCGTAGAAGACCTTCCGGATTTGGCGCATCGAGGAATGAGGCTTGAGTACCTTTCAGCTTTCAAGTAGGAGCAGACTTGCGATTTGACGGCAATAGAGTATGCGATGTTTAGAATCTTGCGTTTGTTTAGAAAACTTCCTTTTAACATACTTGGGGTTGGAAACCAAAAGGTAATTTTCACAGAGTACTTCAAGGATTTCGAGAAAGTTGAGGCGGTGAAAGGTATTTTTGGTGAAAAAACCGATGAAGTTCTAAGTCACCTCAAAGTGGAGATTAGCTGGATCATGGGCTACATGTACGTGGACGGCTCAGACGGGCACCTTGTGATAAGCAAAGGCTACCTGAACACCGGCAACAAAACCGACATTTACCTGGATTTAATCCATGAGTTGTGCCATGTTAAACAGTTTATGGAGGGCAAAGAACTCTTCGACCCACGCTACGATTACGTTGATAGACCCACAGAGATTGAAGCTTACCGTTATGCGGTTCAAGAGGCAAGACGGCTGGGTTTAAGCGAGGAAAGAATCTGTCTGTTATTTGAGGACTGAGTGGATGGGCGAGAGACGATTTTAGGCGATTGGCAAAATCAGTCAACGTCTCAATCCGCTAACGCTTCACGATAAACTTTAAGCATTTTTTGAGCGCATATGTCCCAAGTAAAGTTTTCAGTGACAAACCTGCGACCATTAACACCCATCTTTTCTCTCAAAGCTCTGTCGCCTAAAAGTTTCAGCAAAGCATCCGCCAATTCATCACTGCTTCCCCGCTTAACCAGCAAACCCGTTTCTCCATTACGGACGGCTTCGTTGACTCCGCCCACATCAAAAGCAACAACTGGTTTACCTGACGCTTGCGCTTCAAGCAACACGATTCCTTGCCCTTCCTGAATAGACGGCAAAACAAACACGTCAGCGCAATTGTAAATGGCTGAAAGGGCGTCATCTTTGAGGTTGCCCAAAAACTTAAAGTTGCCTGAAAGATTAGCGGATTCAAGAGAAACAGTCAACTGGTTTTTTAGTGGTCCTTCACCAACAATCAGAAACTTGGTGTCAGCTTGTTCTTTAACTATTTTTTTTGCTGCTTCAACCAGAAAAGGCAGCCCCTTCCGAGGAATTAAACTGCCCACAAAAAGCACACAAGGCTCATTGCCTAACCCAAACTGCCGCCTCACTGCTGTCTAGGTTTTCTATGGGCTTGAATTTTTCTATGTCAACGCCGTTTGGAACAATCCGAACCTTGCTCTTGTCAATGCCGTAGTGTTTTTGGATTTTTTCAAGCGAATAATTGCTTATAGTAACAATTAATGTTGCGTTTTGTGCTGTTTCCTCTTCCAACTTGGCAAGCCTGTGCATAAAATAGTTTGCAATCCTGCCCCTGAATGATGGGTAACCGTTTTTCTTTGCTTGTTCATACTCGTCGGCGAGGACACCATGAATTGTGTGTATGAATGGCTTTTTGATGCCTTGTTTCTTAAGCGCTTTGGGGAATCCATAGCCGCTTACTGCATGAGCTTCGTAAACGTCGGCGTTGATGGCGCTGGCTTTTTTGGTTAGGCTTCGGTTGAAAAACCAGTTATCCAACGGAAAAAGCCTGTCTGTTGAATAGCATGGAACAAAATTTACGCCATTGATGGTGGCGGGTTCTTTGAAGCCTGCTTTGGTGCCGCTGTAAACGGTTATGTCGGCTTGGGTTTGTAGTCGCTTGGTGGTTTCCATTATGCGCCGCTCAACGCCCCCAAAGTACAGGTGGGGTGGCTGGGTGTTGAAGACGGCTAACCGAAACTTATCCATGCGGTACACTTCTCGGCTTATTGTTAGGCGTGGTTTCAGATATAAGTTAGCAGGCAATGTTTTGAACTGCAACATCATGCCTTTAAACCAAACCACTCAGGGTTTGCAGATTAAAGTCACCAGTGTTCCCAAAGATATGAAGGGGATTTAGGCTTAAATGTTGGGCGTGGCGTTGGTTGTAACGCGCCTTCTGTTGTCTGTGGCATTCGGCTAATCGGGCTACCCGCGCCTTCCAGCAGATACTTCATCAGCGACTGTCAGCCCTTTCCTGCAATTTCTATGCATTTGACCTTGCAAAAACGGTTCGACCCAGCAAATGCTCAGCACCCAAACATATCCTATCTTGCATTTTTCTGCCTTTATATAAGGGGGCTATAGAAAAAAATTGCAGCTATTCTTCGCCGTATCCGTGTTCTAGTCTGCCATGGGTTTTTTTGTAGTTGTATTCGTGTTGTTCTTTGTTTGTGCCGAAGACGCTCATGTGTTTTTGCAGGTCTGCTTGGGTTAGAAAGATGCATGCGCAGTGTGGGCATTTGTAGTGTTGGTTGTTGTTGGTTTCTTGCGCCATGTTTTCGCCTAGTGGATGTTTATGTGTATTTTTTTGCCGTCCAGTTCTGACTCGTGCCAATTCTGCTTCAACTTCGCTGCAGCTGCTATGCAAGTAGACTTTTCTGGCTCTAACCAACCCAGCCATCTCCGCCAAATACGGCTCCAAAAGCCCCATGCTCTCCGCATCCAACTCGGCAATGTGAACAGACTCCAACGTTTCTGTCGGCACAAACCCCATCTCTTTACGCAACGCCTGCACACGTCTTGCTAAATCCCGCATTATGCCTTCGCCCAGCAATTTATCGTCGCGTTGCCCGCTGAGGAACACGGTTATGTCGTCTTCTTGGCTGGAAACCCAGTTTTCGCCTCCAACGTACTCAGGAACCGACACTGCGTATTCAGCGGCTTTAACGTTGGTTTGTTCCAAGAACAACGCTTCAAGGCTCTTTAGGGCTTGCAGGGTTTTTTCTGGTGCAACCACGATTGTTTTGCTCAGTGGCCATCGGCGTTTTAGTTTTCCCTGTTGCCGTGCAGCATAACGATATTGAAACAACTTTTAGCAGAATGTCAAATTCTTCTTCCAAGGGTTTGTTGCGCATTTTCTCGTTTGGAGTTGGCCACGCTGCAAAATTGACTGATTCAGGCATGTCTGGCTCAAGTTGTCTGTAGACTTTCTGGTAGAGTGCTTCGCTTAGGTATGGTGTGATTGGGTTGAACAGCAACGTTACCGTCTTTAAGGTGTGATGCAGTAGTGCGTAGATGGTTTGGCGTCGCTCAAACGTTTCAGGCTCATCCGTCCAGAGTTCCTTGCGAATCATGGGCACATAAAGCCTGCTTAGCGTTTCAATCACGAAATCATCCAAAACAGCGACTGCAGTGTTGAATTCGCATCGTTCAAGCTTCTGGGTGTATTCCTCAATTTTCTCCTGCAGCTTAGACAGGAGCCACAGGTCAGCCGCTTGAAGTTTACCTGCCTTAAAAGCCCATTCTAACGTGTACTTTTTAGGGTTAAACTCGTCAAACGTGGCGTTTTGCAGGAAGAATCTGCTTAGGTGGTAGAGTGTTGAGAGGACTTGGTAGGGTCTTCGGGTTAGTTCTTGCATGTCAAAGCTCATGAAGTCGACGGGTGAACATTTACGCATCATGTAGAAACGGCACAGGTCTGCGCTGTTCTTTTCGAGGAGCTTGTTGGTTTCAACGACGTTGCCGAGGCTTTTGCTCATTTTTCTGCCCTTCGCATCCTGCGTTAACCCCTGAAACAGAAACGCCTTGTAGGGTGCAACGGGTTTTCCAGTTAAAATAACGTATTCCAAGAGCAGCGAGTTTGCCCAACCGCGTGTTTGGTCGATGCCTTCAGTTAAGAAAGCTGTTGGAACAAACTTCTCAAACTCTTCATCGGTGAAGCGTGCGTAGGGTGAAGCGCCGCTGTTGTGCCAAGTGTCCAAAACAAAGTCTTCCCGCCGCATGAGTTCCGCCGCATTTTTCGCATTTGAGGGTGATTCGGTCAACCCATGGCTTGTGCAACTCAAAGTTTTCTGGAATCGCTTCTTGAGCGCTTTCAATGAGTTCTTTTTTGCTTGCGATTAAGCGTTTGTTGTCGCATTTTTCGCATGTCCACATTGGCAAGGGTGTGCCCCAGATGCGTTCGCGGCTGATGCACCATGGTTTGCCCTCTTTTAGGAAGCCTAAGAAACGGTTTTTGGGTTCATCAAAGAAATACTCGATTTTTTCTGCGGCTTCAAGCACTTTGCTGTTTATTTTGTCGGTTCGCAAAAAGTATTCTTTTCGTGCCAGCCAAACCAGTTTGTGGTGGCTGCGCCAGCAGGTTGGGTATTCATGTTTGATTTTTTTGACTTTCACGAAATGCGTTGCGGTTGCGCAGTTCCTCAACCACCAACATGTCTGCGTCACGAGCAAACACGCCTGTGAAAATGCCTGCGTCGTTTGTGAATTTGACTTCGTCGTCGAATGGAACAAAAATGGGGACTCCTCTGCGGTTTGCTGCCCAAAAATCGTCTTCGCCGTTGCCAGGCGAAAGATGCACCACACCCGTGGCGGTGTTTACGTCAACGAAGTCTTCGCCGATGACTTTGTGCACTAAGGGATGTTTGGTTTCGAGTTCTGCCTGTTTGGGAATTATGTCTTTGAGTGGGTATTCGTAGGCTGTTCCTTCCAAGCTTTTGCCCGTCATGGATTCGGTGATTTGGTAATTTGTGATTTCGAGTTCTGCCATGACTGGTTCAACACGTTGCCGCACCATAATCCAGGTTTCTTCGCCAACTTGGACTTTCACGTATTCGGCTTTTGGCTGCACGGCAAGCATGGTGTCGGTTATGATGGTGAAGGGCATGGTGGTCCAAACTAGGAAGAACTCGTTTTCTGTGCCTGCAACCTTGAATTTGAAGTATAGGGATGGGTCTTCGACTTCTTTGTAGCTGCCTTCGTAGCCGACTTCGGCGCTGCTAAGGCTGGTTTGGCATCCTGGGCAGTAAGCGACAACGTAGTGTCCTTCTTCGAGCAGGTTTTGTTCCCATGCAGCGTTTAAGGTATTTCCATTCACGTTCAATGTACTGTCTTTGTAGGTCCAGTAAGCTTTATCTTGGTTAATTGCAATGCCCAATCGGCTGTCTGCTTCAAGCCACATTTGGTGGTAACGCATAATGGCTTTCTTGCATTCTTCAATGAAGCGTTCCATGCCGAATTTCTCGATGGATTCCCGCTTGTTTCGCACGCCCAGAAGCTTTTCAACTTCCAAGCTCCACGGGCAAGCCTTGGCAGTCCCATCCTGCCCAAAACGGCATGTAGTAGCCTTCCATGGTTTTCCATCGGTAACGAATATCCTTCATGATTCGTCCACGTGCATGACCGATGTGTGGGATGCCGTTGAGTGTTGGCGGACCTTCCACGTAGCCCAGGTTGCCTTTAGCGGTTTTCTCTAAGAGCTCCAGCTTGTTGCGGATGTTGTTTTTTGTCCAGAATTCACGCATTTCCTTTTCCAGTTCAAGCGGAGAATAATTTGTTCGGTAAGCTTTGGTTTTGGTCGGCTTCGGTTTGGGCAGTCAAATTCATTACCGTAACGCAAAATACGTTAAAAGACTATATAAAAGTATAAACGCCAACTTGAAATGCAAGAAAGCATGGAACGCGGGTGCTCTTTTTGTCTAAAGCCCCTTTTAGAGACATAAAAAGAATTGATGGGGAAACTTTATTGCACTCGCTTGCTAATAAAATATTGGAGACAACCAATGTTTTGTCCTTTTTGCGGCAGACAAAATGAGGATAGCACGTTATTTTGCGTGTACTGTGGAAAAGCCATGTCCCAGAACACACCGCTTCTTGAGGCAAATCAGCGCCCCAAAAAAGCTCCAAAAGCAAGATTATCAAACGATGCAAAAAAAGCTATAATTACAGGCACTTTGATAGTTGGGTTTGTTCTCATTGTACTTCTACTCTATTACCCGAGCATTTTTCCCTGGAACTGGTAAACCCTCTGACGAAACTACAAAAAATCAACATGCTAATGACTGCTGAAAACGCCAATACCGACCTACCCCCTATAGGTTTCTGCATAGAACCTCTATTAGGCTCCAAATAGGCTCGCGGATGCCTCCCCTCTATAAGTGCACTGCAATGGTTGGATATTAGGCTCCAAATATGCGTACGCAAATTCAGGGCTTAGGCAAAAGAGCTAAACATTAAATCTAGTTTAGGGCTCTCATGGTTAACTTCTCCGGCAGTTTTTCTCTGTTAGAGAATGTTACATTGAAAATTTCTGCGTCGACTCTTCGCTTTATCTGTGTTACAAGCGGGTCTTTGGCTTTACCGTGTACGACCGCTAGCACTAGCTTTTTGCTCTCCAACGCTTGCGCTACGACTTGCTTGAATTTCTGTGAGTAAAGTTCCATTGGTCCAATTTCGTCTATGGCGATGGCGCTGCATTTTTCGAGGGCTTGTGTGATGGCTGCGGTGCCGATTTTGTCGAGGTCGTCTAGGTTAACGTGGTACTTGCCAACCTGTGGACCTTGCCCGTTCACATGAGCTAGCCACCCACGTTTGCCGCTGGTTAAATCCACAATTTCAAAGCCCACTCGGACATTATCTTTGCGCACTTCACGGCTAATCATGCCGCCGACACTGAAGCCTTTCGCTTTTAGGGCATCAACAGTCTTAGCAAGAACTGTGGTTTTTCCTACTCCTGGAGCGCCCGTTAAAATCATAACTCTTGTCATCGTCATCTTCATCTTTTTCACTAACCATACCATAAGTCTAATATGCCGATTAAATTCTTTTCATACCAACACCTCTGGAGCAGACCCAATGGCAGAAAACGAAGGCTACATCCCAGATTTTCCAAGCGAAACCATCCGGGAAGGCAAAATCCAAGTCTTAGTGCCCAAACTTGAAGCCTACGGCGTTGTGCCATCCGATTATGCGCCATCTAAAGCTCCTGTCTTCTACAACCCCGTCATGGAATTCAACCGCGACTTAACCGTTTTAGCGTTCAAAGCTTACCAGCACATGGTTAACCATGAAATCAGCATCTGCGAACCCTTTACAAGCCAGGGCATCAGGGGAATCCGTTTTGCAGCGGAAGTTGAAGGCGTAAAGAGTGTATTGTTAAGTGATATCAATACTCACGCCATTGAATTGGCGAGTTATAACATTAAACTAAACAAATTAGAAGACAAAATAACACTCAAACACAAGGAAGCAAACTGCGTTTTAAGCTCCAACGCTTCACCAAAAAAGCGATTTGACATAGTAGACATAGACCCATTTGGGACTCCTGTGCCTTTTTTGGATTCTGCGTTTAGAGCGCTAAAAAACAATGGGTTGCTGGCTGCTACCGCCACTGATTTGGCACCCTTGTGTGGGGTTCATGCGAAGGCTTGCGTGCGAAAGTACGGCGGCAAACCGCTGCGGACGGAGTATTGCCATGAGTTGGCGGTTCGGCTTTTGGCTGGTTGCATGGCGTCTTTGGCAGCGAAACATGACATTGGAATCCGAATCCTGTTTAGCCACAGCAGCGACCACTACATCCGAGTCTACGCCCAAATCGCCTACGGGTGCCAAAAGGCAGATGAGAGCCTCAAAAACACAGGTTATATCCTTCACTGCTTCAACTGTTTGCATCGAGAAACGGCGAACAAAATTTTTGGAAAAAGCGACGTGTGTCCCGAGTGCGGCTCAAAAATGGAGCATGCTGGACCCTTATGGACTGGCAACATATCCGATCAAGGATTCATCGAGCAAATAATCAAGGAAAAACAGAATACCGCGTTCAAAAACAGCGCCAAAATAACAAAAATCCTAACCCTAACCAAAAATGAAGCCACTGCACCTGCCACTTACTACGTGATTGATAAGTTAAGCGGAAAACTCAAATTGCCCGCGCCCAGCGTCCAAGCATTCCTAACAGCACTCAAAGATAGCGGTTTCCAAGCGGTACCAACCCACTTTAACACAAGAGGCATAAAAACAGACGCTCCAGCGCTAATTATGCATAAACTGCTCAGAGAAATTGTGGCAACCAAATAGCAACGGCTTTTTCGGCAACAAAAGTTTAAAGAGCAAAACCAGCGTTTCTAAAAGGGTAAGTGAACAGTTATGAATGACAAGATCACAGTAATCGGCGCTGGCATGATGGGAAGCGCCATAATCAAAAGCCTAATCAAAGGCAACTACGGTGGCAAAATAACCGCAGTTGATATAGCTCCTGAAAAACTCAAAGACCTAGAAAAAATAGGCGTAAAAGTTACCTCAGACAACCGTAAAGCCGCCGCTGACGCAGACATTGTTTTCATAATTGTTAAGCCCGGTGATGTGGAAAAGGTTCTCAAGGAAATCAGCAAAGAAATCAAAGGGAAACTCCTCATTTCCGTTGCGGCTACAGTGCCTCTTGCTTTTTTGCGAAAGAACGCACCTGAAGCTCGGATTGTGCGGATTATGCCTAATTTGGGAGCTTTGGTGCAGGCTTCTTACACGGCTTACTGTTGCGAACCAAATGTAACAGCCGAAGACAAGGAGAAAACCAAAACCCTCTTGAACATGATGGGCGTCTGCGACGAAATGGATGAGAAGTACATGGATGCCATAACCGCGGTGAGCGGCAGTGGACCAGGTTACATGTCGATTATCATTGAAGCGTTGACGTATGCGGGGTTGAAGGTTGGGTTGCCAAGAGAAATCGCACTAAAGAGCGCGGCGCA
This sequence comes from Candidatus Bathyarchaeota archaeon, assembly GCA_963846735.1. Taxonomy (GTDB): domain Archaea; phylum Thermoproteota; class Bathyarchaeia; order Bathyarchaeales; family Bathycorpusculaceae; genus Bathycorpusculum. The sequence continues at coordinate 103,785 of CAWJXC010000002.1, forward strand.
AACCGTAATGGGAACGGGTAAACTCGTAATCGACCTCCACGAAGACCCAGCAAAAATAAAAGACATGACCACCACGCCTGGCGGAACAACCATCGAAGCCATCTACCAAATCGAACAAAGCCAAATCCGACCCGCCATGATACGCGCCATCGAAGAAGCCACCAAAAAAAGCCAAGCCATCCGAGAAAAACTAAACCTCACATAGCGAAACACAATGTTTGACGCAGTAATCTTTGACTGGGACGGCACACTCGCCGACACCCGAAAGGCAATTGTGATTTCATTCCAAAAAGCACTCAAAGAAATTAATCTCGAAGTCCCCACCCAATATATTGAACGCAGAATTGGTATTGGTGCATCCGAGACCTTCCGCGAAATTCTCCGCGCCGCAAATAGGCGGGTGGACGAAAAAGTCGTGAAACAGCTTGTTGAGCGGAAGAGTAAAGTGCAAATTCAGTTAGCCAGTGAGGTGGTGTTGTTTGAGGGTGCACGGGAGCTTTTGGAGGCGCTTCGGGGCAAGGTAAAGGTGGGTTTGGCGTCGATGAATAGTCGCGCCGTCGTTATGCATCTGCTTCAAATTAACGGTATAGCGGATTGTTTTGACACGGTTTTAACCGTTGAGGCAGTTTCCCATTCAAAGCCTGACCCGGAAATTTTTCTAAAAACTGCCGAACAACTAAAAGCTAAGCCGCAGGCATGTGTGGTTTTTGAGGATTCACTTTTCGGCGTCAAAGCCGCCAAATCCGCAAACATGGGCTGCATCGCAGTCACCACAGGCGTCTACACCAAACAAGAACTCGAAGTAGAAAAGCCAGACTTAATCGTTAAAACCCTAAATGACCCCCAAATTCTCCGTTTTATTTTGCAGTAATATAATCTTGTGGTAGCGTTGTAGCAGTCACATAGCTTTAAACATTTTTTGAAGAAATATACTGTTACTCTCAAACACTGAAAGGAAGAAACATTCGTGACAGCTCAGCTAAAGAAAAGAACAAAGCCATCAGTTTTTCAAGTACTGCTCCTTGACAACGATAATAGTGAAGATGTTGAGGTTCAAGAAGCAAAACAAGTGGATTTTTGCCAAGTTAAAGAACACCTAAAAAACGGCGGCTCAGTCTTCATAACAAGCAAAGGCTCACAAAAGCTGTCTTTCCCAAAAACCAAAGCCCAGCAAAACTACAACCGCTCCAGAAAAACCCTCGGGCTACTCTTCCGACAGCACATGAGAAGCCCATGACTATGTGACGTGCATCCAGACAAGATTCCCTTTACCCCCCTCTCTCTTCCGAATTTTTTTGGGTGCACGCCGCTCCCGATAACCATTTTTTTATAGTAGTTGTGGCTGAAAACGCCCTATATACAACATCAACCAACAGGTTGACAAGAGTGTTGTGTTTTGTGTTCTAAGTGAGGTTCAAGTTGCTTTCTGGTTGTGCAAGCTGCCACAAGTTCCTATGCCAAACTCTTGAATAACCAAGATGGAAAGCAATTTATGATTTATGTTTTGTTTGGTCGGGTTACGATTCTATTATGCAAAGAAGTTCAGGTAAGGCTTGAACGTAAACTTCGTTTAAAGAATAGGTAACTTTGGTTGCAGTACAGTTTCCTTGAACGATTCCTTGTTCTCTTAGCCGATTCATCTGCCACGTTAATCCTTGAGAAGTAATGGAGAGGTCAGAAGCCAATTTACCGTGAGAAACCATTTTCCCAGTTGCAATTGCCTTAAGAATTTCTCTTGTTGTTTCGTGCCTTAGCAGCGAAATCAGGTTCATTTCCTTCACTGAAAACTTCTTGGTGGCAAAAAATCGTTTGTATTTGCCGTCTCGAACAAACGATATTAAACCCGCCTTCTTGAGGACGCCTAAGTGGAACTCCGCCGTTCCTATAGCGATGCCTAAACCAGTGCATATGCCTCTAAATTGAATGCCAGGATTGGCAACGATGAAATCGTAGACCTCTGCTCTCGTTGAATTGCTAATTAACGAAGGCTGGGCAACTTTAACTACATCTTCAAAAACGGGCTGGCTAGAAAGCGCTGGAAATGTCCATAACCTAACCCCGCCATTTGAGGGCAGATTAGAAGCTAAGGGATAAGTTGGATTGATGCTTAGGGAACTATTTTTCTCAATTTGAATTAGCGCTATTAACGAGAAGGCGATTACAAGCGACAGAACTATTGCTAATAGTGACTTTCGTAGTACCAACTTTTAGGCCCCAATGTATGTTTAATCACTTTGCTTTTAACAGTATTTGTAAGCAAATGTACTAGTAAGGAACGTACCATAAAACCTATTTTAAATCACGGCTAATCAAGAATTATGTCAACAGCTACAGAGACCAAAAGTAATAAAAAACAAAATAGTGTTAAACGGATGATTCTTGATTAGAAAGCGATTCTTGCTTCTAATAATTTCTTCGCTCGTGATTGTTGCAGTGGTTTTAGCTTTTTCTTTTCACCCTTTCCCAACGAGCGTCGAGAACATTGGTGGAAAGTGGTAAATTATTCAGCAAAAGCATATGAGGTTTTAATCCGCTCAAATTCAAAAACCCTTAAATTCACACCTCTTAATATCAGCGCTTGGGTATCAGAAGAAAACAAGCGGTAGTGGGTGTTTCCATGACAAATAATAAACTGTTAGGTTTACTTGCAATAGTCCTCATAATATCAAGTTGTGGTTCTCTTGCAGGTTCCTCCACACTTCCCTTGACACATAATGGGGACATTGCTTACACTCCACTGGCCAATGATTTCCATTTCCCTTTCCCAACCCCAACACCGACACCCTCGCCTACACCTGAACCAACCGTTACTCCAATCCCAACGCCTAGACCAGAACCTACAGCTAAACCCACAATAACGATAAACTGCAAAAGCACCGCCGCCGCAAGCAACCTCAAAGTTACAGTAACAGGCACCCTGACTTACAACAAAACCGCCATCCCCGGTGCATCCATATATCTCTCCTACAGTGCTGACTCTGGAAACAGATGGGAAAACTTCACGTTGGTACAAACTCGGAGCTGATGGGGGCTTTGGAGCACTTTGGATCCCCAACGCAACGGGCAACTACTTGCTTAACGCTAAATGGGACGGAAACTCGACACTACATTGGATGAACGCTACCGTAAACCTAGCGCTAACGCCCGATTCAGCAGGCAACGTTTTCTCTGTAGTGTCAAACTCAACCATATCTGGCTTTGACTATAACTCGACAACTCAAATACTCAGCTTCAACACGAATGGGACCTCAAGCACAACAGGATATGCTTACGTTTGTATTCCGAAAACTCTTGTAAGCGACATCCATACGCTGGGAGTAAACATAGATGGAAAACCGATTGCGTTTACCAGCGAATCCCAAGACGACGTATGGGTCATCTCCTGCGTGTATACTCAGAGCGAACACGCCTTCACCATACAAATACCCTTCGATGCAGGTGCTAAGTCCAGCCACGACGCCTTGGATAGCCATTGTCATTGTCATAGCTGATATTAATCGCTCTTGTAGCTATCGCGGTGGTTATTAGACGTAGGCGCAGAACCGCTGCAACCGTTGCAGCCATACTCAAACAGAATCGTCCAGTAAACTAAGAAGTACCGATCTCTTAAGCAATATCTCGGCCAGAACTGAGGACTATTGGGAGATTACTTTTTTCTAAGAGCAGCTGGAATGTAGGCGCATCTTGGATCAGAACCCAAAATGTCACCTGTATAGAACAGCGCCGCAGACCTGCATCCGCCGCAGAGTTCCTTGTATTCGCAGACGCCGCATTTGCCCTTGATGTTGTTTTTGTCTTTGACTTTGTTGAAGAACTCGCTGCTCTGCATGTCTATCCCAGATTTGCTCAAGCGATTTGTTTTTGACGTTTCCGACTCTGTAGGTGTCGTTGTAGCTGCATGGGATGACGTCACCGTTTTCTGCGACGCTCATGAATTTGCCAAAGAAGCATCTGCCCAAGAAGAAGTTGTTGAACCAGTTGTCGAAGTCGGGCATGCCGCGTTGTTTGGCGACTCGGGCGTAGAAGGGAATGTAAACGTTGATGCATGGTTTGCCATTGTATTCTGGGGTTAGGTCGTAGAGTTTGTTGCATACCCACTCGTACTGGGCAGGGGTGGGGTCGGCTTTGAGGCTGGCTTTATCGTTGCTGTATGGAATCATGCCGTGGAAGACTACCCAGCGGGCATCGTATTTTTTGGCTAAATCCAAGCACATGCACCATGTCGGCTTCATTCACGTTGGTGACTTCGCCTGCATTGGCAAAGGTGTAAACAAGGCAATTCAGCAATTTCTCTCCAGAAAACCGCTCTATCGCTGAGACGGCAGCGGCGTAAGCGCCTTTGCCGCGGATGGCATCGTTGGTTTTCTCTGCGCCGTCGATGCTCACAGAGATTTTAGTTTGGTTTTTGACTATTTTTTTGAAGGCTTCCTCGTCGAGGAGGCGCCCGTCAGTTATGATGCTAGTGTTCAAACCCTGTTTTGTGGCGTAATCCAGCACTTCAAAGAGGTCTTTGCGCAGAAACGGTTGCCCACCAGTGATTCCAAAGAAGCTAGCGCCGAAATCGCTGACTTGGTCAACAATTTTTTTAGCGTCTTCGGTGTTTATTTCGTCTGGAACAGCTTTTTTTCCAGCTGAAACGCAGTGGACACATTTGCTGTCGCAGGCGTAGGTGCATCGCCAGGGCACGATAAATACTGGACCTTTACCTTTCAAGCCATCCAACCTTCCGTAACTCTTAAGGTGTTATCCAAAGGGCATATTCTATTTAACATTTCACGTTTAACTGTCAAATTTTTTTCACCTAAAGTCAGAGTTGATACAAGTTTCCCACACTATTCCAAACGAAAGCGTCTGGTAGCTCTTGATTGATGGCAACCATGGCTCGCCAGCCTGTACAGTGCGAAGGCACAATCAACACTGGGTTAATCTTAATTAATTCCGCGACGGTCGCTTCAATTTTTGCTTCAAAGCTTTTTCCCGCCAAATGAAAACCACCCATAACCGCATAAACAGTTTCTACGCCGCTGATTTGCTTTGCATAGTTTATGGTGTTGATTATGCCTGCATGGGCACATCCAGAGAGAATAACTAAGCCTTTTCCTTTAACGTTTATTACGATGGCGCGGTCATCAACAATCAACGGGTCAGGCTGCCAAGAACCGTTAACGAAGGCTTGGTGTTGCATTAAGCCCTTCTCAAAGCTTGTCTCTCGGGGTATCTCGCCTGTTATGCAGACGTGTCCGTTGGCAGTTAGGAAAGGCTGTTTGGTGAAGATAACTTGAGCAGGTTTTAGTTGTGTTTGGGTTGGGAATTCTGGGTACTTGCGAATTGTTCCATCCTGCGAAGCGGTTCCACGCGACTTAAACATGTCCCCGTGAGCGATAAGTGGCAAATCCGTTTTTCCCACTGCTTCAACAACGGATTGTAACCCGCCGAAGTGGTCGTAGTGTCCATGGGATAAAGCAACAAACTCAACTTCGCTAAGGTCTAACCCCATCATCTTTGAATTATCAATAATTACCTTTGAGCTGCCTCCTGTGTCAAAGAGAAAACTCTCTGATTTTCCCTCGTTAAAAACCTTAACCAGCATTGAGAAGCCATGCTCGGCAATCGGCAACTGGGAGCGCTGTCCTTGTTTATGCTTCGGTTTGGTCCATTGCGAAAATGATTGAACTTTCTTGTGACTAACGGTTGAGAGAAAATCTATGGAGTTATCTACGAGGCTGATTACGTCTACTTTGTCAACCTCTTTAAGCCCAAGATGAGGCATCAAAGTTTTCGCCATTTAACCACCCGTCTGTTAGAGTGAGCCCTTGTAGTTGCTTGTAGTTGGGCAACCAACACATTTCTTTGTTTCATAACGGTTACAGGGGGTGCAGTCAACGTTGCAGGGGGCGAGTTTTTTGTCTTTGTGGGCAAGGTTTTCTCTTATTTGAAGGAAAGGCGAAAAGTATGTTTCGCTTATGGGGTAGAATTCTGAGCGGCGGATGCCTTTGCTGCATCGCAGTGAGCATTTTTCGGTGGATATGCTTTCTAGGGTTTCTTTGGTTTCCGCGATGACTAGGGCGATTAGGTTGTAGCCGCCGATGGTTTTGAAGATTTGAACTACTCGGGGGCATTCTTCGAAGCGGTTGAGGAGGTTTTGCATGGCTTCAGCGCTCTCCATTTCCAACATGACTATGGCGGGGTGGAGTCCGAGGGCGTTTGGGTTGATGAGGGCTGAAACTTTTATGGTGCCTTTTTTTATGAGGTTTTCGAGTCGTTTTTTGGTGCCCATGCTGGTGTAGCCTGTTAGTTTGGATAGTTCTTCTAGGGTTGTTCTGCCGTCTGCTTGGAGTTGGGCTATTATTTTTCGGTCAATGTCATCCATGCTTTACCACTCTAATGTTTACTTTCTAAACATAAACTATTAATATTGTTTACTACTTAAACAGAAGTAGGCAATTAACATAAAAAGTAAGGAGAAAGAAATTTTGACAAAAGTTATCATACCAGTCGAAGACCAAACAGGCCAAGATTCAATTGTTGCGCAGCACTTCGGCAGAGCACCCAACTACGCCATCGTAGAACTAAACCAAAATAAAGACATCATCAACGTTAAAACCGAAGCAAACACAAACGAACACATGGGCGGAACAGGTCACCCACACGACACCCTCCTGACACAAAAACCAGACTACATCATAGCCTGCGGTATGGGACCCGGCGGATTACAAAGCTTCCAAAACGCAGGAGTCACGGTACTAAAAGCCCAAGGCACCACAGTCAAAGAAGTAATAGGGAACTTCAAAGAGGGCAAACTCAACGAGTTAGTGGGCGGCTGTGAACATGCCCACGAACACCACCACTAGGAATAAAGCACCAAGTATAGCCCGATTTTACTCTCTTTTTGAGGTAATTGCTATCTGCAGAATCTGCCGTCGTCTCTGGTTGTTGCAAGTTTGCTGATTTTGCCGCTAAACCACCCTATTTTCGCTGTTTTTCTGCAATCAAAATCTGGGACATAGGGTTTGATGTCTATTAGTGGAGAGCCATCTATAATGTCTATGTCTTGGATATGCAATGTATTGTTTTCGATTCGGGTTAGTTGCACTATGGATATTCCGATAGGATTAGGCCTAGCAGGTGAGCGGGTGGCAAATACTCCGTGGAGGTTGTCGTCTAGAAATGGCTTAACCATCAAAGGACAACCTTTGACAAGGTGAAAGTGGTAGAGCACCATAATATGCGAAAAACCTTCAAGGTCTTTTAATCCCTCAGCGTATTCAGAGTAAATTTCAAGGGTTCCTGCAGTACCTTTTGATGCTGTTGCTTGTATGGGAACGTTTTTAGGTTCCTTAAATGTCGAATGCACGACACCGATTGGCTTGTATGTTAATGCGGCAACCACTATTTCACACCTTAGAGCTGTAATTGTTAGTAGCTTGCAATTAAAATACTGGTGTTCCAATGCCCGACCAAAACAGTCCTGCGAAACTAAAGTCAACCTTAAATTAGCAATCTACCATGTTAATTTGGTGACAAAATGGCTAAATTAAAAGCAAATGCGAAACTTCTTGAAAATGTCCGTTTAGTAACCGATAATGGTCGGGGACACAGCGTTGTCTGCGATTTATCTGAAGCTGCAGGAGGAACGAATGCTGGCCCAACTCCTCTGGAGTTGGCTTTGATGGCGCTGGCTGGCTGCGGAGTCATAATCTACGCTGATGTCTGCAAGAACAGCAAGATTGAACCTGGTAATATCGAGATTGCGGTGGAAGCGGAAAAAACCCCTAATTCGCCTACGTTAAGTGGAGTTACCATGAAAGTTAACATTGCTTCGAAGGCGCGAAAAGGGTTGGTGGAAGCGGCTTGGAGACGAACTGAAGCAGGCTGCCCGGTGCTGTTTGTTTACAAGGAATCAGTCCCTGTAAAAGTTGAAGTAGAAATCAAAGCACCATAATCAATCAATAACTTTCTTTTTTTTAAAATTCAATAGGAGGTGATTTTGTTTGTTATATGTAGCTACACATACACATCCTGCAGCGCAATGTCCCCTCAACAGTGAGCAGGGTAAAACTATGTTGAAACAGCTTTTTTCAGATGATAACGTTAAGAAAGCCGGAATAAAAATTGATGCTGCCTACATGAGTTGCCCCAAAGACACGCAAGTTGAACATAAAGGCTTTTTCGCTGTAGAGGCTAATAGCCCTGATGCGGTTCCAAAATTTTTCGGTCAGATGGCAGTTCAAGTGAGGGAAGTTGTGCCTTTTAGCGAAGTCGCCAAGAAACTGTAGATTCAATTTTCAATGAATTCTGATGCCATGGACTTAGTGCAAACTACCCCTTTTTTTCTGCAAATTTTTTTAAGCAACTCTCTTTTTACTGTTAAGTGAGGAGAAGGCGAATGGAAGAAGACATTCTATTTAACCCGAGCCAACCTGATTGTAACCATCAAAAACAGCAGTCATACACGCAAAAGCGCTTTGACATACTAAACGGCTTCGAATTCACCCTTACACGATGCCTTAACTGCCACAAAATCGTGGCGTTAGAAGCAAGAAAATTCTCTAAGCACTAGTTTTCTGGTCTTTAGCGTAAAGATATAGCTCGCCCTGTTTTAACAGGTCTAAAGCATTTTGCGTTTCCAAAGATGTCAATTTGCAGGTTTTTGGGTTCTTTAGGAACGGGAGTTTTTCGGGCGCGTTTTGCATTATATGCAGGTCCTCCCAGGTGACCTTGAGGTCCTCGGAGGGTATGTGCGTATCAACATCCATAGCCCATGCGCCCGCGTCCAATTCGTCGCCTTCCGGTAAGGCTGTGAATGGACCAAGCAAACTTTTGTCGTCAATGTTATAGAGGAAAATTATTGAGCCCGTCTTAATTTGCTCCTCCGTGGGCTTTGTTTTTTCATCTGCGCAGGTGTAACGTTTATTGCTTAAACATTGCTGCTGCGATGTTTTGTTACAGAAAAATATGTATCCGTCGTACATAACTTGATAAAACCTTCTTGTCTAGTTGGAAGCGTCTCGGCATTTATTTGCTTTTTCTTTTTATAAGCCCTCATGTTGGCTCTTCTTTGAGTCACAATTCTATATATTCAGTTAAATCTTAAGTTAAAAACAAAAAGGCTATTCATATCAAATTGCCAAGTTTCCGCTAATTTTGCTGTAGAGCAGAACAGCTTTTATAGAATGGAAAAAAAATGGTTGAGAAAACGCTTATTTTCAAAGCTTCTTTTGCAGTAATCCTACTTTTAACAATCCTCACGCTATCCGTAGCGGAAACCCAGGTAGTAAGTGCTGCAAACACCTACGTGATAACAGCATCGGCAGATACGCACTCAACTATTAACCCCAGCGGTAATGTTTCCGTTAGCAATGGAAGCTCTCAGTCTTTCACTTTCACAGCAAATACTGGTTACGCCATAACAAGCGTGCTTGTGGACGGTTCATCCGCCAACATATCATCCCCTTACACGTTTTCTAATATACAAACTAATCACACTATTTCGGTTTCAACATTAATACAAACTTTTTACATTAACGCTTCTGCGGATTCAAATTCCGTTATCAGCCCATCAGGTTCAACCGCGGTTAATTATGGAAGCTCACTGAACTACACCTATTCGGCTAATGTAGGTTATGTCATAACAAGCGTGTTAGTAGACGGCAGTCCAGTATCAATAACAGGTAATTACCCTTTTACTAATGTTCAAACCAATCACACTGTAGCCATAAAAGCAAGCATTACCAATTTTACAATCACGTCCTCAAGCGATGGACACTCAACAATTAATCCGTCTGGTGCTGTGAAAGTTTCTTACGGTAGCTCACAAACCTACATGTATTCTGCGAATTCTGGTTATTCTGTCGTGAGTGTTTTTGTGGATGGTAACCCTGTTTCAATCGCTGGAAACTACACTTTCACCAATATACAAGCCAACCATAATATCTCAGTTAGTTCTCTTTCACCAACGCCTACCCCAACGCCCACACCATCTCCAACCCCTTCACCAACACCAACACCCAAACCAACCGATACACCAACCCCAGAGCCAACTTCAACTCCCACCACTTCTCCAACTCCCTCACCCACCCCATCCCCAACTCCAGAACCCACAACGGCGCCAACCACTCAACCAACACAGGCTCAAGCAACAACAACACAAACAACCAATCCTACCCCACAACCAACAAGAACCACGTCCACTTCTCCAACCGCCAGTCCCTCTCCAAAACCAACACCTACACCGAAAATTGCAACAACAGAAACCCCAAATCCAACAGCCCCCTTCAACCCCAACACGATTTCCCAAAACGAAGCGTACCCCGCAGGAATAGCAGCAGCTTCAATAATTGGTGTAACAGTTCTGGCGACGTTGGCAATTAAAAAAAGGCAGCAGACCGACGAGTTGAATGAAAATCCTGAGGACAATTACATCTAAAACAGCGCTTATTCCATCTGTCAGCTAAGGACTAGAAAATTTTATTAAAGCATGATTTACTTTGCTTTTCTATAGGTGGAATGCGCTTTCAAGACTGTTTCAGTAGCAAAATTCGGCGGCAGCCTCCTTGATGTGGAAGGCAAAGGAATCCCCAAAATAGTAAAGCGAATAAAAGAAATTAGGGATAAAGACGGCTGTGGACCAGTCGTCGTGTTTTCTGCTCCTATGGGCTGCACTGACGCGCTCATACGGATAGGTGAATCCCATGCGCAAGCCTGTGCGCTTCCGCTGGAGCCTGTTTTTGAAGTCTACGAAAATTTAGCAAAGCTCTACGTTAAAGGCAAATGGTTAAAACAAGCCCAGGATGAGCTGGCTAATTACAAGGCGTTAACCCAGACTACCCTTGACGCTGTTAACAAGCGTTTTAGTGGCAACATCAAAGCGCGAACCCTCACGTTAGGCGGCGAACTCGCCATGTCCATGCTGATGGATTACGTCTTGAAGAGCAACGGCTTAGATTCGTGCGGTCTCTCCATGGAAGACTGGCCAATCGTTACTGACGACAACTTTGAAGATGCCCTACCCAACTATGAGTCAAGCAAAAAAAGGCTGCACACATTAATCGAACCCCTCGAAGACGGCAAAGTGGTTTCTTTGGCAGGCTTCTTCGGCGTCACAGCTGATGGACTTGAAACCATCTTGGGACGAGGCGGCTCAGATTTAACCGCTGTTTTCGCTTCTTGTCTTTTGAAAGATGTTTACTCAACTAAAACGCTCCTCTACAAAGATGTGCCAGTGCAAAGCGCCGACCCCAAAGTTGTGCGGGGACAGAAAACGGAACATGTGAAAGAGTTAACTTACAATGAGGCGCATAAGGCTTCGATGATGGGTATGAAAATTGTGCAGAGCCCTGCAATTGCTATGGCAAGGCGTTTTGGTCAGCCGTTGATGGTGGTTCCCATCGATGAGCCTCAGAATTACTCGGTAATTGAGGCTCAAACAACAGGTGGCGAAGTTGTGAAGTGCTTAACAGGCAAGTCTGGCTGCGCAATCCTATCGATGAATGATGAGAAAAGCCACTCGTTGGAGGATTCCCTGCGGATTTGGGAGCGGAGAAATGACTTTATGGATTTGGGCGCGGAAACCATGGAAACTGGCGAGCGCATTCGGGACTTCCTCTTCTTGGATTCGGATTTCCTAAAGAAGAACGAGGAGAAACTCAAGGGCTTTGACGAGAACATGAGGATAGATTACGGTTTAGGCGTTGTCACCTTAATTGGCGACAAAATGAAGGATTCTCCAGGCGTAGCATCCTTAGCCATCAGCGCCATATCAGGCATAAACATTAAACGCGGCATCTTTGCGCCCCACACTTCGCAGATTATTTTGGTGGTTGAGGAAAAGAACGTTAACGCCACCGTTGCAGCCATCCACCTAAAAAAGCAGGACCTCAACAAGTCGCCGAATTGGCCCATGGGTTTTTAGCAAGGGGGCTATAGTTTTTTTTCACACGAGAATTCTGTGCTATGTGTCTTTTTCCAGAAGTTTTTTGAGAGTTAAACAGTTCTTGACTGCATTAGCGTTAACGTCATTGTTGAAGTAGCAAAACACTTGCTTTGCATTTTGCTTTTTAATGTTTTCCGCCCATCCTTTAAGCTCTTCGTCAGGGTAAAACCCTTGGTACCAACCGTCCTTGCCATGAAACCGAACATAAACCGTCTCCCCAGTCTTCACAAGCGTTTCAGGAAGCTCCGAAGCCGAAACAGAGCAGAAAACCAACCCCTTCTTTGTTATAAAATCGTAAACTTCAGTGTCCCACCAACTCAAGTGCCGAAACTCCAAAACATTCGTAAAACCAAAATCCATTTGGCTTGAGATTTTTTCGAGCAACGCTATGTCTTTGTGGATAAACGGTGGCAGTTGGAAGAGGATGCAGAGCAGTTTTTCCCCTAAAAGTTTAGCTAGTTTGTAGAAGTTGGCGGTGAGTTGTTCTGTGTTGTGGAATTTGCGGGTATGTGTTATTGCCCTGTTTGCTTTGAGGGTGAACCTGAAGTTTTCAGGGGTTTTCTCATACCAGCCCTCAAGCATTTTTTGGCTTGGAAAACGGTAGAAGGTGTTGTTAACTTCAACCGTGTTAAAGTGCTCGGCGTAGTATGGGAGCCATTTTGCTTTGCTGAGCTTTTCAGGGTAAAAAAGGTCTTTCCAATGGTCGTAGTAAAAACCTGAGCAGCCCAGAAAAAACTCAGTTTTCATCCGTTTCCTATCTCTCAAAAGATTAAGCCTAATCGCACATGCCAAATAATCAGAGTATGATAAAAAGTTGTTTGTAGCTAACAAAACCTGCAGCGTTTGGGCTCTAACTCTGTAAGCAAGCGGTAGAAAAAAGAATATAACCTTAAAGTTGGTTGTAACACTAGCAATAACTTGGTTTTAGTTAGCGTGAACCAGTTTGTCTGTAATGAATTATCTGTCGATAAGAAAATCTGCTCTCTTCATGGTTGTAGGCTTAGTAGCCTTCATTATATACCTGTACTTCTTCATCGGCATACCCCAGATACTGAAGGTTTTAAGCAACATTAACTCGTCTCAATACGCATTTTATTACTCTCTATCACTTGTTGCCGTTTTAGCCTCGGTGTTTTTTTGGTCAGCCGCCTGGAACAGCATACTAAGAAGCCTTTCAATCAAAATCTCATACAAAAGAGCATACCTCTACTATTGGGTTGGTTACTTTAGCGATTTAGTTATTCCCTGCGCAACAATATGCGGGGAACTAACCAGACTATACTTGGTGCAAAAACAAACAAAGGAAGACTATGGTGTCCTTGCGGCTTCAGCTATAACTAACCGCATAGCTGCCTATACTATAGTAGCCCTCGGATTATACAGCGGAGCCATACTAATATTTCTAAAACCAGACGTTCCACCAATCATATCTAACATCTTCATTGTTTTTTTAATCGGAGTAACAATCTACTTTGCAGTTCTACTTTACCTAGCATTTGTTGAACAAGCAGCCAAAAACATCACGAACCTTTACCAAAAAATCCTAAAGACCCTAAGACCCAAAAGCTATCACCCAGAGAAAGAAGCACAAACCCAAGAATCATTAACAAACTATTACAAGGGGTTTAAAAAATTCCGCCAAAACCCAAGATTGCTAATAAAACCCATAATTTTCCATTTTATTTCATACTTACTTGGGTTATCGGTATATGTTCTGATCTTTTATGCGCTGGGAATTCCTTCAACTATAGAATTCTACGTTGTAATTTACTTCATAGCAGTTGCGGTTCAAGATGCAGCAGCAAGCTTTTCCGTGGGCTCACTGGACATTATTTTAGCAACTATTTTCTTGCTCTACGGATTAAACCCTGGAGTCAGCGGAATAACAGCCCTCTTAGTGCGGAGCGCAGGTTTCTGGTTCCCCCTGTTTGTGGGTTTTCTGGCGGTTCAATACATGGGGACAAAAAACTTGTTTTCCCAAACGCCCCAACTAAAAAAACGCACCACACAGAAAGCGGCAGCGTCTCAAACGGAATTATCGAGTAGTAACGATAAAGCGGCTACTGATGAACAGTTTCACTGACCTCTCCCCACTCGGCAATGTCGGGCGGACACCCGCCTTTTAAACATTATCCAACATACCGGTGGTTCCGTGAACAAACGTGACCCAAACAGAAACCATAACCAAAGAAGACTTACTTGTGTCCCTGACCCTGCACAACTTCTCGGCTGGAATGCTCAAAGAATTCGCGCTAAAAGTTGTTAAGCCCTATTTTAACGGCAACATAAACCAAGCAGTCCGAAGTCTAATGGAAAAAGCCATCAACGAAGAAACAATAGTCAACCAAGCCATAATAACAGAAAGCAACATTGAAACGTTGCATTAATGACCGTACTATAACCGAGTCCGATTTTTGTTTTTTTTACGCACTAAAAAGAATATCAGGATGCTTCCTAAAATGGTGATAATTACAAGTATTATTTGGTAGGTAAGAGGTGTTCCCGTTGAATTGTTGCCGCCGGATAAGTCGGGGTTTGTCACATAAGAGAAAGTCACTTGGACCGGGTTAGAGCTAGGCAAATCATTCTCGAAATTCAGGGTATAATTTCCATCTTGCTGCGCGACAAAACTAAACGTGGCAGCTTTATCGACTAAGCCTAAATTAACGATTTGGGCTCCGTCGGGAGCGCTTACCCAAAAGCGAACAGTGCCGGTAGTTGAGATTGAGCCATTAAATGTTGTTCCTGTAGGTAGCACAATTTGAAATGGTGATAATGAAGAAACGGTGAAGGTTGGAACTGTGGTGGCAAATGCTGAAAGGGCCATCAAGGGCATTATTAGCAGTGCTGTTAACATGGTAAATGTTAGTATTTTGATTTTTTTCATTTTCCCACTTTAGGTAAGTTAAGAAAGGTCACTATTAACAGTCACGCTGAAAAACAGAAAAAATTAACCTGATAAAGCAAAGAATTTGCTTAAGTTTGATAGATCAACTTCTTAAAAATTGTTAGAGCGGATATCTAATTCTGAAAAACTAATAAATAGTCTCTGCCGTACTTGCATGTTGAGGCGCCAAATTTGGTTACTGAACATTTTCACGGATGCCAGATGGCAACCACTAATTCAGTGAAACAGCACAAACTAAGGCAGCTCATAGCGTGGCTGTCAGAAAAAGAGGGAAGAGGAATGGAGTTCATCTCGCTCTACATACCTCGAGAGAAGTCAATCGATGAAGCAGTTGCATTCCTCAAGCAGGAGTCTGATTCTGCCGTCATAAACTCTAAGAGCGTTAGGGCTTGCATCCAAGATGCCCTCAAGAATGTAATCCAGCATTTAAAACTGCGGAAGGAAATTCCAGATAATGGACTCGTGATATTTGCTGGAACTTTTGTCGCGAATGATTCGGAAAGCGAAGTTTTGAACGTCGAAGAACTCATTCCGCCAGAGCCGATTACAGCCTATCTTTACGAGGTTGACAACCATTTCCATTTAGAGCCGCTAAGGGAAATGCTGAGAAACCAAAGAGTTGTGGGAATTGTCGCCATGGATTCAAAGGAAGCAAGCTATGGAATACTTAATGGTGAACGCTTCGAATTAATCGAAAATATCACTTCTGGGATTCATGGAAAGTCTGGAAAGGGTGGGTCGAGCCAAAGAAGGTACGAAAGAGAACGCGACACGGAACTCACACACTATTTCCACAGGGTTGCCGAGCATGCAGCAAAGGCATTTCTTGAGAACCATAAAGTTACAGTGTTGATAGTTGGAGGACCAGGCACAACCAAAGAGGATTTCTTAGCGGGTGATTACCTTCATTATGAGCTAAAGAATGCGCTTCTGAGCATAGTTGATACGCAATCCGCCAGCAGAGAAGGCGTCAGAGAGGTACTTGACAAATCGTCTGAGGCACTGAAAAATATGTGTGCGCCAGAGGAAAAGAGGATTGTGCAGCGTCTTTTGGAATATATGGGCAAGCAAGACGGGTTGGCTACTTATGGATTAGATTCAGTGTTGAATGCGCTTAAGAAGGGTGAAGTGGAAGTTACATTAGTGACTGATAGTACAGGCATGGTTGAAGTTGTTGTAGCATGCAAAAGATGCGGATTTTCAAGGGTGAAGATTTTAGCTTGCAAGACGAAGGTTCAAACTGTACAGGAAATGATATCGCAGCCATGCGAGAAGTGCAATGCGGTTGAATACGCGGTGGAGGAGAAGGACATAATAGCTGTCTTAGAGGATTTGGCTTCACAAACCGACGCAAGAGTTGAGGTCATATCAACAGAGTCGGAAGAAAAAGCAAAGCTCACAGCTTTGGGAGGCTTTGCCGCTCTGTTGAGATACAGATCTGGATAAAGTGAAAACAGCATTAAAAGAGCCTTGTTGCGGTTTGAACCCTGAGGATAGTGGACCGGGCGGGATTTGAACCCGCGGCTTCCGCGTTGCGAACGCGGCGATCATACCGAGCTGATCTACCGGCCCATTTCTGGAAAAATACCCAAGTGAGTGCATTTAGAGCTTTCGGTAACCTTCAACTAATATTATTTAGTTGGACGCGAAATGAATTCACGCTTCATAAATTTATTATAAACAAAACAAGCAAAAAATAAGTCCTAAACGATTGGAAGCTAAATAATATGACTGCTAATGAGGCCTCTAGACAAAAAGATAAACGAATACAGTAACCAAATTGTTGAATTAGAAAAAGAAATAAAGAAACTTCGTGAAATGAACGATGGGCTTGTAAAGACGCAGATTAAAATTTTACAGAACGCCATACGTGGCGACAAAGAGACTATTGTAAGCAATGATGAAACTATCCAAAATGGCAAGAAGATGGCAGAGTTAAGTAGAATGGTTAAGAAATCAGCAGAAGAAGTAGCTAAACTCGCTTTGGAGACAACACAGACAATCGCAAAAGTTAACTACAGTGCCAAAGCTTTAGGGGAAGTGGCAGGCAAGGTTTACGACCAAGCGGACAACGCAATAAAAGGAACAACTCAAGTTCTTGAAATGGGCAAACAAGCCGCAAACGTCTCAAGCCAAATGGCAATAGGCATGCAACAAGTCAGTACCGCTTCACAACAAGTCTCAACAGGCGCACAAAAACTCGCAGATCTCACCCAAAGCGCCGCAAGAAGCACCGAAACGCTCAAAAAAGTCATGGATGAAGCAGGCATAATTGCAAGGGATGCTACAACCGTGACAGAAGAAGCACTAAAGAAATCAAAAGAAGCAAACGAAAAAAGCCAAAAAGGCCTACAAGCAATCGAAAGCATTAAAACCAACATAACCAAAGTCTCTGATGCAGTAACCTCAATGGTAAACTCAATTGATCAAGTTGGACAGATGGCTAATTCAGTATCAGACATTGCAGGTCAAACCAACATGCTAGCATTAAACGCTGCAATTGAAGCCGCACGCGCTGGAGAAGCAGGAAGAGGTTTTGCCGTAGTTGCCGATGCAGTTAAAGGGCTAGCGGGACAATCAAAAGTGGCGGCAGGGTCAGCTATAAACCTGGTAAAAAACATCAAAGAGGCAGGCAACCAAACCAGTAACATTTCCAGTCAGTCACAAGTAGGTGCCCAAGAAGGAGCCTTAGTAGTTTTAGGGGCAATAAAAGAATCTGAAGGAATCGCTAGCATAATGGAAAACATGACTGGAAAAGTAAACAACCTTACAAACGGTGTTGAAAAGGGTCTTCAAGAAATAGTGTCAGTAACAAAAAATATTGAGGAAGTAGCAAGCATCGCAGAAGAAAGCTCATCCGCATCCGAAGAAGCCTCCTCAGCCATAGAAGAACAAACAGCAGCCGCACAACAAATGGCCAGCATTGCAAAAGATGTTTCTTCAGTTGCTGAAAGCGTTGAAAACTCAACCAAGAGTGTGGCGGCAAGTGCTGAAGAAGTTGCAAAACTAGCAGACAGCGTAGGCAACGATGCGGCAATTGTTGAGAAATCAGCTAAGGAAATCGAGTCTCATGCCGAAAATGTGGTTTCAACAACACGGACTGTTGGTGAAGGCGCACTTTCAGTAATTGAAGCGGCAGAAAAAACTAACGAGCAAGTAAAGAAGCTTATCCAGTCGCGCACCAATATCCTCAATGCAATAATTAAGAAATATAATATCAAGGTAGATTAAGAATAAAGCAATGGCAAAAACGACACAAGGTCAAAAAATCGCCTGCATAACTTACCAAGCCTCAAGAACTAACAAGACAGTAAATTCCCTTTCTGCTTGAACCCTAAATTTAGCCTTTACACAAGGGAGGAAGCCTGCTTGAGAGCAAGAGGTCGCTTCTCTATGTTGCCTTAAATGATGAGGGTAGTCACGAAAACGAAGTTTTCTTATTTTAAAAAATAAAAAAGGAGTTTTTATTTGAGGTTGATTGTTGCTATCTGCGTCATGTCGGTTAGGCTGTTGAGTTTCACTTCTGCGTTGGATATTGTGTAGAGTGTGTTGCCGATGTAGAGGGACCGTGTTATCCATTGGTTTTGGCTGTTGTAGTAGTCATTACTGTTGGTTAGTTGTCCTTGGCTGTTTAGTAATGCTGAATTGAGGTGTGTTATGGTGCCTTTTAGTGTGAAGCCGCCGTTTTCGGTGAGGCTGAAGACGTATGCGCCCTGCCACACCATTGTGCCGTACGCTGAAGCTGGGGATTGACCATACTGCTGCAACGTTGAATTATCAACTATTGCCAAGTCGACAGGAATCACCAGTAGATTCTTGCTTTTATCGAACAGTAACGCTTTGGGGTCTGTTAACGCTGGTGAATCGGTTCCTCTATCGCCAATGGTATAATTTGCTAGTTGCACGGGATTGTTTACGTCGCTCACATCAAACAGGGACAACTTCAAGCCTTGATACCACGCAAAATTTTGCCCCGTAGCATCAACAGCGTCTTTGCCGATTCCAATCAGATGTGTCTCGTCATAGGGCTGCAGGAAATCGCTGTAACCGGGGATTTTGAGTTCGCCGAGCACCTTGGGGTTTGTGGGTTGGCTAAGGTCAATGACGAATAAGGGGTCGGTTCTGATGAAGGTTACTAGGTAGCATTTGTCGCCCATGAAGCGGACAGAATGAAGGTTCTCGCCCTGCGCTAGACCTTCCAGTTTACCGACAATGGACAGGTTTTGGTTGAGCACATAGACGTTGTTGATTTGTGAACTCTGCCCTCCACCAAAGACGACGCTTCCACCAGTGTTTTGCCACAGGTTGGTTGCAATTCTCAAGTTGCCATTGTATTCGTCCATTGCATATTGGTTTATGGTGTTGCCTGGAACGCCGCCTTGCGCTTCAACGCTCAACTGTAAACCGTTTATGCTTACTGCGGTATATGGATGTGAAGTCGCCTTCATTGTTCCATGTTGGATAGGTTACGTAGATGTTGGTTGGGGAAACATACATCGTGCTTGCCCCACCCATCACAACCGTCATGTTCGTGGGTTGCTGAGCATCATCTGAGACATCGATGCCATAGAAACTGGTAAAAGTGCAATAGCTGGATTGATTCATGTCCGCATAATAAACCGATGATGCCGCCAAATCATTTTCTTTCTGCCCCTCATAAACGGTTGGAAGCGTAACAACGTTGTTGTAGACCATGGCAGGTTGACTGACGACAGCATAAACGTAGTTGCCTATCATTCGGGAGTTAAAGTAGCTTCCACTAACCGTAAAGTTCCGGGTCAAAACGGGCGATGCCTTATTTGAGATGTCATAGACGTTTATGTAAGTGTAAACGTTGCTTTGGTAAGGGGCGAGCATGAGGTTAACGGAGTTATCACCGCTGTAAGGGTACATTTGATATTTACTTGCTAAAACAACAAGTTTGTTTCCATCTGGGCTAAGATATAATCCTGCTGGCTCTGTGTTGTTATCAAGGGAAATTTTAGCGACAATTTTTGCGTCCTGCGGGTCAGCATTTACAATGTAGACCGCGTTGCTTGCTTGGGAATTGAAGCCGTAATAGTAGTAGCCGCTGTTTTGTGTAGTCGACACGGTGTAGATGTATTGGCCATCTGTTTTTACTGTGTCCGCTTCGTCAACGCCTGCGACTTGAATGTTAGTTGTAGAATAAGTATACATTAGGTTGGGGCTGTTGGCTGACCCTAAACCAAAGCTGCCTTGAGAAGTCACTGTAGGTGCAGGAATTGGAGGAGTAGAACCGAAAAATTTTGAGTCCAAAGGTCCACCAGTATACATTGAACCTCCGTGAGAATTGGCGGTGAGGTAAGTTTTGAGTTCATCTATTGACGAGAAAGTCTTCATGTCCCGACACTGAAGGAGTTTGTGAGGGCGGAAAAATTATTGGAGATGAACCGAAAGCGTAAACCATTGTAACTAGCACAATTGCGGAGAGCACTGCGACTGTTCCGTAAATTTTTGTTTTTTTCTTAACTTCTTTCTGAACCATACATTTTTTCTCCATGCTACACGTTACAGTAACATTTTTATTTTATGCTAAGCACGCGAACAGGTTGTTCTAACATTTAGAATGGCCTCATGCCCCATACACGATAGGCTTCATACCAAAATATCGTGCAGACGATGGCGCCAAACGAAATAATGAACAAGTTATCTCGGGTAAAACTGTGAACCATAATCAGCAGGTAAGCCACGTAAAACACCGTTGAGAACAGAGCGTAGAAGAAGAAACGTGGAAACAGCAATTTCCCAAGTTTCACGTAGTGGCGGAGCACGCCGATTTTTACTTGACCAACCAGCACATAGTGGCCGCCGACTTCTTGCTTTTCAACCAAGCCCAACTCCCGCAACTGTTCAAGATGGTGAAAAGCGATGCTGGGGCTGCTAAAATGCAGGGCACGCTGAACCTCGCGGACTCCTACGGGGCTGCCGGTTTTTAGGAGGAACCAGTAGACTTTCCATGCTTTGCCGCGTAGTGCGTACTCAAGCTCTGTTTCGTTGGTTCCATTCAACCAGTAAACCCCTCAAGGACATATGAGATTGCAGGGCAAATATAAGTCCAATTATTAGAACAGACTATTTCATAACTTAATGGACTTAGCGACTTTTCCATTCAAGGTTGCTTTCTCTGCCAAAATAAATGTCGCCAACAAATCAAAGTGTTAAGCTATATAAGAAAGAAACCACAAATTATTTTAGGTGACTTGTTTTGGTTTTAGCCAGAATGTCTGTGTGGCATTTTAAAGAGGGTAAAAGTGAAAAAGGTTTTTCAGAGCTTGACCTTGTTCTTAACACTTTAGCACATCAAACCGAGGGTTATCGCGGCGCCATTTCACTGCTCGCTGATGACGACCCAAACTCAGTAACAATCCTAACGCTATGGATAGATAAAGAAGCCTTAGAAAGGTCTGAAAAAGAAGTATTTACCCAAGCCCTCAAAAGAGTCCAAGATTCAATTGACAGCCCTCCACAAGTTAAAAATTACCATGTATTCTCAACAGAGCTCTTTCAACGTTCAGAGTGGCCGTTTCGTTGGGCTTAGTTACTGCTGGCATTTCAGCATAGCACAGACTCCTGTTTAGTCCAATCAATAGAATAGACGTAACGATTAATGTCCTGAATGGGTAAATAAAATGCGAGCGCCACACTTTGGGCACTGATGATAAATTACTTCTTTTTTACTGTTACATTTAGGTTCCATTTCCACGTAGCATGAAGGACAAAGATGCGTGTTCGTCATCAAATCCTAACTCTCTTAGTGTCGATATAACTCTTACTAAAAACTCAAGCGTGATTAATGTCAAAATCGCAGAACAACAGAAATTTCAACCTAAGCTTAATTTTTTCCGTAAATCGCTTGGTTGCCATAAGACCTATTAAGAAATAAACGTTTAATCTCTCAGTAGTTAAATTCTTTTTTGTGAGGATAACCCTTTGTCTCGTAAACCTGTAGGTTCAACTTTATGCAAATTTCAAAAGAAGAAAATCTTCCTAATCCTAACCATCTCCATTCTTCTTTTATCAAGCCTGCCCCTTTTTAATATCCAAACTTACGTCAACGGGCAGTCCACCACTATTTTCAGCGATGGCTTCGAAAATGGAAACTTTAACGCGTGGACTGGTGCAAAGTCTGTGAATTCAGGCGTTTCTTCAAGTGTACAAACCGCAATTACCTCTAACGGCTCATACGCTATGAAGGTTGCAGTAGCTGATGGGGCGCGAGAGAGCGGTGTTTGCGAATACAAGGACTTAGGAAGTAGTTACAGCACTATCGACGCTAGGGTTTATGTGCAGTTAAGTGCTAAACCTCAAAATAAAAGTGTTCTTGAAATTTTCGGTTTTTCCACTAACGGTTGGTTACCTAGTGCCGTTGGCACAAGGGTTGACATAGTTAACAACAATGGCACCCTTCAATGGCGGCTAAATTATTATAATAGCGGTTGGAAAAGCGCCTTTTCTGGGTCTATTAGTTTAAACACGTGGTATTGTGTGGAAGTTAAGTTGGTACTTGGTAGCGGTTCAGGGGAAACGCATCTTTATGTTAACGGTGTTGAATCAGCAACTGAGACCGGATTATCAAATACTGCACTTGGAAGTTCAGTGAGGTATTTCTCTTTAGGCGTTGATGACGAAGCAGGCAGTAACACGTTGAACGCGTATTTTGACTCAGTTGTAATATCAAATGCGTACATAGGACCAGACCCGTCGCCAAACCCAACTCCTACACCAACTCCAACGCCCTCACCTTCTCCAACGCCGACTCCAACAGCAACCCCCACTCCGACTCCAACGCCCACACCTACTCCAACCTCCACGCCTAGTCCAACCCCTTCTCCAACTCCGTCACCAACTCCAACAGCTTCGCCCACACCAACACCAAGCCCCACTCCAAAACCAACCGCCACACCAACGCCCTCTCCAACACCTACGCCGTCACCCACTCCTTCTCCAACAGCGACTCCTCCACCTAGCGGCAACACTTTAACCGTCACAGTTTATGGCAACGGAACCACTAATCCACCTGTCGGTGTAAATTACTATGCGCCCAACACTATCGCCAATTTGACAGCAACTCCCAAAGCAGGTTCAAGCTTTGACCACTGGGAATTATTTAGCCCTCAAGGTTTTGATTATGGACCAAGCATGTTAAATCCAGAATGGTTAACAATGGACCAAAACTACGTATTGCAAGCTTACTTTAAGACAAACCCAACCCCAACGCCCACGCCAACTCCTTCTCCAACACCAAGCCCTACAGTTTCCCCAACGCCTACCCCAACTCCAACGGTTTCACCTACACCAACCCCTCCACCGACCTCAACACCCGTGTATAAAGAAGCAAACATCACCCAGCCCATACACGCAAGTTGGATCGGCAACGACGGCACTTTATATGCAGGCATAAACAGCTCTCTCTACGAAAGCCTCAACCAAGGCATAACCTGGCAACCCCTAATAACCTTTAACGCTACAATTTCTACAGGAGTAAGTTGTATCTATGTCAACAGTTTAAATTACATCTTTGTTGCCCCTGACACAGGCGCAATAACTGGTAACTTGGGATTATGGAGAAGTACAGATGGCGGACAAACCTGGTCAATGGTTCTGTCTTTACCTCTAAATTGCACTATTTCGTCAATGGCGGAAGATTCTAACGGAAACTTGTTTGCAGGCATTTACACAACAGGTTTCGTTGGCAACGCAAGTATTTGCAAAAGCACTGACGACGGCGCTAGTTGGGTTACGGTGTATTATGATTCAGGCGCTAGACATGTGCACTGTGTCACGGTTGATAAAAGCAACAACTATGTTTATGCGACCATCGGAGATGTTAGAGTTAGCCCGTCTTGGACTGCATACGTGATTCGTTCAACCACCGACGGCAACGGCAACAGCAGTTGGACAAAAATACTTTCTTCACCCCAAATGCTCGCAATCGAAGCCATTGACACTACAGCCGCAAACGGCACTCTTATTCCAGTAGCGAGGCTTTTAGCAACCGATTTAGATAACGGACAAATATACCGAACCACTGACGACGTAAACTTTAATCTTGTTCTCGACACAGGAGCGCAGAGTTATGGTTATTGGATTCGAACAAACAGCCTCAACGGATACATTTATGCAAGTTTCACGGGCGGTGAACATCCGACGCAGTGGGTTGCTGGAATCTGGGTAAGCACAAACAATGGGTTAAGCTGGTCTATTTACAAAACTTTCCCTATCCATTCCGCTTACTTTGGCTCGTCCTCAGCAAGCAACTTTTGGCAAGGAACCATGTACTACAGTCTCCAACTAGACAGTGGCTGGCAAAATGGAACGGAAATCTACCCCGATTACAGCGGCTCAAGCCAGACTCAAAGCCTGTTTACGTCTGCAGCTAGCTTCTCACAATTTAACCTGAGCATGCTTCAATGGGTTCTTATGGGTTCAGGCTCAATTGCGGTCTTAACAGCGTTTGCTTTAACTTTCTTAAAGCCCAACTTAAAAGTGTCTTTGCTGAACAAAAGGTTCCGCTACAACTTTATTAACCGAGTTAAAAACAAAAAATAAAAAGAGAGATAAAGAGAAGAAGGGCTAATTTGCCTTTTAGGTTCTTGATTTGTTTGCTGCGCCCGTTGACATGCCAGGTGGCAGGTCGGGGAAGTTTGCGCTGACTCTTTGCTCTGCAACAGTTGCTGCTTCGCATAGGATTTTTGACGCGTCTTCGTTTACGGAGTCAAAGTTTAGTGACATTCCACTGCTTGAGCCTGCTTCAAACATTAAGCCGCTTAGCATGTTGCCGATGTCGCCTAGTTCGCCTTCTGCTTCAGGTAAAACACCGCCTAATCCACAGCTGACGCTGCGTAGAACGCCAACACATGGTCCTAATGCGGCAACGACGTCGCCTAGTTCAGATACAGTGCGTATTCTCAGAGCCACTTGGTCTAGTGCAAGCCTTGCATTCATGATTAGCTTTGACATTTTGCGGATTTCAGCTAGCTCGGTAGAGTAAATGTTTGCATGTGCAGTATCATGTTTAGTGTATGCATCAACTATTTTGGCGAATAGCGCTTTGTCTTTTTGTGTAAAGCGTTCGTTTGCTTGGTCTAGTTTGCTGATTTGGAGGTCTAGTTTTCTGCAGGCATTGTCCAATTGAGGTTTTAGTGCTGGAGGCGGCTGGATTGTCTCGCGTATGGCTTTACCGAAGGAGTCTCCTTCATCTCTTTTTTGTTCCCATTTTTTAGCAAAACGTTCAGACATGTTAGTATCCTCTTGAACACTGATTCAGCGCCATGGAGTACTTAATTCTTGCTAACATGCAGGTATATACGTAGAAACCAAGATAGCGTTATATCGCCTGTTGCCAAGTAAATTTATTTGTTTTTTTCTTAGTAGTTGTGTAGAAAAGCTCCCTATACCACAACAACAACCAACAGGACGCCTGGCTTTTTGCGTTTTGTTGTCTGGGTCAGGTTTAAGTTGCTTTCTGGTTGTGCAAGATGCCACAAGAAGCAGAAGGCGGGTTACGGCCAATACACCAGCCCAATTCTATGTTAAGCGGATGCTAAGTGATATTTTTTCTAGTAGTAGATAATGGCATCACCCGCCCTACTCATCTTCTTCTTGGGGGCTTGGCGGTGGCGTGCTTTTTTGTGTCAGCATAAGTTTAAGGTTGCTGGTTGGTTGAGGAGACTGCCACAAGCAGGCATAAAGACCCAATTTAGGCAATTCACCCACCGCCTCTAAGGAATAGGTTATAGTGTGTTATCACACCTTGACCCCCCCCCTAAATCCTCTTTCCCTATCTTAGGGAACACAGAGGACTTTTCGTATCAAAGTAAGACGCCTTGCTAAGCGAGTACATCCCCTAAAGGGCACCCTCCTCGCAAGCAAGGACTCTGTCTTGAACAGTTAGAATTCAAATTTAGAGAAAACACATTAAATCAACCAACTTAAATAAAATAAGTCAAGAAAGTTTTACAGTAAGAAGTATTGAACTTCTTGGTTTATCTTGGACCGACTATTGTGCTTTGCTTTTTTGCACGAAAACCTAAGACTATAATCGATATACCCAGACCCATTAGAAATAAGCTTCCAATTAGTAAAGGAGTATAGTAGTGCGTATTACCCATTTGAAAAATTTCAGATAAGGAAGCAAGAAATATGCCAAACCCAGGACCAAAAATACTAAGTCCAAACATTTTTATTTTCTAGTTGCCGACTTGGCTCTTTCCATTGCACATTACCTTTTATGTTCGACTCAGCTTAAAAATTTTCTGTCTATTGGATTATGAGATATTAGCTACTTAGAAAGTGTTTTTACGGGTTCCTTATAATTTTATCATTTGTCTCAAATTAAGTAATTTCTCTAAAAGCTTATAACTAGACAGTAACAATAAAGAATCAGGGATTAAAATGAGTGAAGAGAGTAAAAAATTACTAAGCCCAAAGGCGGGTTACAACCAGTACACCAACCCCCGCAGGCGTCACAAGGTCTATAGAATAGGTGTGCAGGTATCCTTCCCAACCGCATAAAGCTTAAGAATCAAGCAGGTACAATCTGTATTGGGGCTTAAGCCATGCCAGATTCTGAACGCCAACTTGGAGTCATCAAGGATATCCCATTACCGCTCGACATACCCACGCGATATGACGTCTATTTTACTGACAAACGCATTGCAATCGTTTGTATGGGACAAAGTAAACGTGTCGATTATGGAGCTTCACAGAGCCGTTCTTTCCTCTTTGGGGTTGCACCCGAAGTACCGATAAATACAGCTGAGCAAAGAAAAAACAATCAGACATTAGAAGAAAAAATCAACAGTTTACCTCTTGAGGAAAAACTAAAACTTAGCAAAAAAAGCTGCTTTTACGCTTACGAAGAAATAGAAGAGGTCAAGTTAGTTTCAGGGAAAAAACCGAAATTTGTTATCTTAAGCGAGGAATGTGTTTCAAAATTTTCGCCAAACCAAGAACAGTTTAGGGAACTTGCTGATTTATTGCCAACTATCGAAAAGCTGAAAGGTAAAACATCAATTTTCGGCAATTTAGAGTTGAAGCCTCTGCGAGGAGAATCTGATGCTTTCTCCTGTGGAAATTGCGGTTCAAAAAATGATGCTGACGCAGTGTTCTGTGACAACTGTGGCATGAAAATCAAAGATGAAACTGATAGTCCTGCAGGGTTAACTTGCGGTTCTTGCGGAGCTAAGAATAAGGTGCAGGCGTCATTTTGCAAGAAATGTGGTACCCCCATGCGTGCTTAAGTGCCGTTGTTTATTTGATAACCCCGAAGATATACGCGAGGAGCCCTACTAAGAACAGGTATAACACCACTTTCTTGATATGCCTTGCCTTTTCTCGTGAATGGTTCAACAGCAGAAGCGCTGAACAAACCACCAATCCCACATCAGTGACCAAAACAAAAGGAATAAACCAGATTCCCACAAGCCCCAAAACCCAGGTGACAGGGGTTAAAGCTACTGCAAAAATGAAAAACGCCACAGCTGTAATCGCTGCGTTTTTTTCTCCAAACCGAACTGCTAGTGTCTTTACTCCTTCAGCGCTGTCGCCTTTAACGTCTACAATGCCCTTTGTGATTTCCCTGCCCGTGTTTGAGAGGAAAGCCATGGAAGCAAACAACAGCACATTCAATCCTACGGTTCCTATCGCGGTTATGCTGCCGTAGATGAATGGGATAGCGACGCACGCGCTGACCAAAAAGTTTCCAGGCAACCCACTTCGCTTACCAACAGTAATATAGGTTGCAGTTATAGCCAGAGAAACCGCTGCTACGCCAAAGCAAAGTATGCCAAAAGAAAGCGGAGTCACCAGAATAGCAAAAACGAAACCTACGACTATCAACACCGCCATAAACGCCAAAGCTTCACGCGTTTTTACTAGACCACTGGGAATGGGTCGATTCGGCTCATTAATCGCATCAATCTTGCGGTCATAATAGTCGTTGATGACCATCGCAGCAGCGCAGAAGGTGAATCCAGTCAGGAAACCGAACAGGATGTTTAGCCAGTTGACGGTTGAAAACTGCGGGGCAGCCGCGAGAACTGCGCCTACAAGTACGGCGAAACCCATCATTGTGCAGTTTACTGGTCGCATTAACCTTATGAAGCCGCCAAGTTTGTTCATGCTGCTCTAACCGTTAGGATACCTATGTTGGTTGAGGTTAGTTATAAAAATTCCACCCGCACCCAGTAAAACTCATATTTTTTAATAAAAGATGAATGCGCCAACCCTTAAAAAATAACCAATCAAGAAAGCAGGCACGAATTGGTGAAACGTTTGGAAAGCAATTAAAAATAAAAAAAAGAAAAAGGGGAACTTTTGGTTTTTCCCTTGTGCGTTTTTAGATTTTTGGTCTTCTTCTCTGCATCAGAATTATCAATGCGCCAACTATGATTACGACGATTATGATGGCAATTGCTGAACCCGCGACGTATGTGTCAGTATTCGATGCTGGTGCTGAAGGTGCTGGAGTGGGGGTGGGATGTTCTCCTACAACGTTCATAGCAGTTGTCGCGCTTGATGGCCAGTAGCCGTTGGTGCCAGCGAATGTTGCAGTGACTGCGTAGTCACCTGGAACGTTTGGAGGTGTCCAAGTGTAGTGGTATAGACCATTTGCATTTGTTGTTGCAGTGCCGATGTGGACTAAGTTGCCGTTTGGATCCACAGCATCTATTGATACTGGGACTCCTGTGAAGTTGGTTGGCAATGGTTTTTGCTGATAGACATAACCCATCCAATCGCCCATGCTAACATCGGAAGCGCATGGAACACCGTTGGGGAAGTCAGCTGCCTGCTGGTTCTGCTTTGTACCTGCGGAAATATCCATCACTGTGCCCTGTATGACTACGTTGACGCCTACAGTTGCAGCAGTCAGTGGTGCCTGCACCATAGTTGAGCTTGGTCCTCTGCCTACGCTGTAGATCTGGTTGTCATATCCATTGAAGAACGTTGCAAAGCCGTCAGCGATTGCATAACTCATTGCTGCGAACTCGCCTGTGTAATCTGACAGAGTCCATATTTCTGTTCCATCGGTAGCGTTGATGGCTCGTGCTAGTGCACCTTTGTAGATAGGTGTTTCAACAGTGTGTTCAGTTGTTACTAAGTATATTATTCCGTTGCCGACAGCGTTTATGAATGTTGGATAATCACCGTATGGCACGGAAAGGCCTGCGTTAGTGCTGTTTCCAGCTCCACCGTTACCATAGGTCCACAGTAGATTACCCGATGTTAAATCGTAGCAGTAGAGTATTCCGCCGTAGCCGCTGCTGTAGAGTTTGCCGTAAGCAACTTGACCAGTAATGAAGGGAACAATTGGGTTGCCGTAGTAGTCAAAGGCGTTAATTGCCGTTTGAGATATACCTGGACCCCAAAGTTTAGCTCCTGTAGTCATACTGTATCCTGTCCATTGGGCTGTCTCTTTGTATGATTCAACGAAAACTCCGGCTGTTGGGTCAGCTCCGCCGAATGTTATGGTGTAGTTGCCTGTTGGGGGAGTGACTGTGTTTGACCAAAGCATTGAACCCAATACACCTTTAGACGCGTTTAGGTTAATGGCGAAATACGTGTAGGGTGAACTGATGCTTGTTATACCGAATAATGATGTAGTGCTTAGTATTGGATAAGAGCCGTTTATGCAAATCATCATATTGTTATAGAAAGCTGCAAGCACTGTTGGTGGAGTAGCGCCTGTAAACCAAGACATCGAAGCGTTCCAATCATAACGGTTACCTGTTCCTCCGTTCGTTGTGGTTGAGATTGCTGGTGATAGCCCTGAGTAATCCCATAGTTTAGAGGAATTCCATTCAGCCAATTGCCAATTGGGGTTTAATGCTGTGCCGTTATTGCTTATGACGTATCTAAGTTGTTCGCCTTGTGGACCCATCGCTGCAGAACCGAAAGGAACGTTAGTTACGTTGAATAGGGGTGTTCCAGTGTCTCCGTCAAAAGCTTGCGCAAAGTTGGCGGTGAATAGAATTGGTGGATAAACTCCATGTTGGTTGGGGTCTTCAACGTCGTAGATGTAGCCGAATGATGGCGCGGGTATGTTCTTAGACCATATAAGTGCGCCTGTGCGGAGGTCAACGCAGTTGACTGGTCCATAAACGGAGGGTCCAAATGCTCCTTCAGTGCCTGTGAACGATAGTGGTACAGTGTAGTAGAGTTTTCCATCCATGATTATCGGGTTGGTGTATCTTTGATTGTATGCAGACCCTTCAAAGTATGTGTTGCCCTGAGTTGGGAAATCGTTTCCTCCAACGACTCCTCCAGATTGAAGCGGCTGGGTCCACATTATGTGAGGTGTTTGTGGTCCTATGGCATCACCTGGATATCTTTGGATTAATGAGCCTGCAGAAGCTGAAATTGCGAAGCCACTGATGGTGCCAGAACCTGTTGCTGAATTAACGGGTGAGCCTGTGCCCAGCCAGTTTGAAGAGATAGTCCACCAGTCAGTGTTTTCACCGTAGATGGGGCGTGTCCAATACTCAGTTGGAAGTGGATAGCTTGTTATTGGTGAGGGTATTTGGTCTTGTTGAACAGTGAGGGTGGTTTGTGCAGAGCTATGGAGGTAAGTATCGTTGACTAAATCTGAAGCTGGGTTGTGGCTATATGCGTTGTAGTCCTGTCCGGGGAAAGTAAAGTTGAAAGTGTATGTGCCTAGTTGGTCAGGGGTATATCTGATGTATTGTGACGACGTTGGGTCTGAGATATATGCAAAAGTCTGTGTAGAGGATGTATTGTCAGGCTTTGTGATGGTAAGCATGTAATTACGGAATCTCCAGTCGTTTGTTAACGCTGAAGTAGGGTCAAAAACCTTATCAAGAAACATATAAACGGTTGCTGTCTGACCTATGCCGATTGGGTTTGGTGCAACGTGGATGTATGCGAAGGTTGGAATTTGCCACGCAGGGGTATGGGCGCTAGCAAAGTTATAAGGTATTATTGCAAGAGCCATTGAAACGGTTAAGAGTATTGCAGTTGCGATGGCAATAGTTTGGTTTTTTACAATTTTCATTTTTCTAAAATCTCCTTTAAAATAAGGGTAATTTCTCCAAATTGCGAAAGAATCTGGATAAAACTATCCTAATGTTAGTAAGCTATAATTTACTAATAAAGTTATTCTTGAGGACCAAATGAACAAAATTTTTACTATAAACCTACTTTTAGGAAAAAATATGCCAATTAAGCGCTCTCACACTTAAAAAAAATCCCTCAAACGCATAGACAATAAGCTATGAGAAACATTAAAAGGATTAACCCACAATTTATCACAAGCAACAGGTTATGGTGAAGCGTTTGGGCGATAACTATGCACCCCTCGTCGGAGACAACTATGCTCCAGAAAAAATTCGAGTAATCATACCAGTAGGCGGCAAAGCCACACGCCTTTTACCCTTAACAGCGGAGACCAGCAAAGCCTGCCTACGCTTACTAAACAGGCCGCTGGTGGAGTTTTCGCTCTTGTCCCTGGCAAGTCAAGGGATACGCAACTTTATTTTCGGCGTCAAAGGCTACACCAACTACCGAGACCTCTACGATTATTTTGAGTCAGGATACGGATTCTCCGCAAGATACAACATCAAACCCCGAATTCACATAAAATACCAGCCTAACGTTCCCGATTTAGGCAGCGCTGACTCTGCAAGAATAAACATGGACTACTACGAGCTAAGCAACCCCGTTTTCGCTGTGCAAGGTGACAACATCTTTGACATAAAAGTCAAAAACCTAATTGACTTCCACAAAGAAAAAGGCGCCTGCTTAACCATCGTGCTGCGGGAAGTTGATGATGTTGAAGGCTTAGGCATAGCTGACATCGACAAAAACGGTCGCATCCAATGCTTCGTTGAAAAACCCTTACCGAAAGATGCGCCAAGCAACCTTGCGAACACAGGTTTGTACGTGTTGTCACCTGAAGTGAAAAAGATTTTCAAAGAAAAAGGGGTCCAGCAAATCATCAAGGAAAAGAACCGTTTAGACTTCGGTTACGATTTTATCCCTTATGTGATTGCTAGTGGGCGTCCAGTTTATGGTTACACGTTGAAGGGCAGTTGGTTTGATGTGGGCACGCCTAAAAGTTACTTGGAGGCTATGAAGAACCTGCTCAACGGCGGCTTTTCGACTTTGACTGATTTTGGCGGCAGATTAAGCGGAGAAGGTCTTGTTTGGGTGCAGGGAGAAAGCAACGATTCAGAAAAGCGTCGCCAAGAAATCATCCAAAAAATCAAGCAGAAAAAAATCGAAATCGAAGGCGCGGTGTTGATTGGTAGGCACTGCCAGATTGAGGATGGCGCAAGAATAGTTAATTCATGCATCGATAACTTTACGCGCATTGGCAAAAACGCTGTTGTCGCCAACTCAGCAATTATGGATAGGGCAATTATCGGTGATAACGCTGAAATCTATGATAGCATAATTGGCAGGCATGTGGTTGTGAACTCAAGTTGCCATAAACCCACGAAAATCACCGCTGTGTCCGTGATAGCTGACGACGTTACGCTGGAAGAAGGCTGCTCGCTTACCGCCTCAAAGGTTTATCCGCACCAGCACATTCGAGGCGAATTCCAAAACCAAACAATAATAGCCAATTGAGATAGACATCTTCTTCTATCACCAAAGGTAATCTTATTAGGTAACCCAACCCATTGTATACATGGGTTATCGAATTGGGTGAACAAGTTAAGGTGCTCCAAAAAGGAAAAATAACCATTCCAGCGAGCATAAGGCAAAAACTAGGAATTAACGAGGGAGACTGCGTTACATTAGAAATAATAAACAACAGAGTAGTCATTTTGCCCCCAAACACCGTTCCTAATCCAACTGAACTGCTCACTGGTTTGGCTGAAGGTGTAGTTATTAAGGAGCCGATAAAGCAAGAATTGAAAAAAGCAGCAGCTGCAAGAGTGGAAAAGAAACTATTGAGGGCTAAGTAGTGAGGTTTGTTGACACTAACGTTTTCATTTATACCTTCATGAAATCCCCAAAGAAAGATTTTGAAATCTCCAAGAAAATCCTTCAAAGAATTGAAAATGGCGAAGAAGCAGCCACAAGCCTAGCAGTGATTTATGAAGCGGTAGATTGGTTAGAATACAATAACCGAGAAAAAGAGGTCGGAAGCTTTCTCTCAGCGGTAAACTCGTTTTTATCACTCAGTAAACTTTCCATAGAGTGGGAAAAGTTTCTACCTGCACTCAAAGATAAGTATGCCAAACAAATAGACTTCGTGGATGCATTGAACTTAGTCGTCATGAAGGAACACGGAATCATCGAAGTATACTCAAACGATAAAGACTTTGACAGAATAGATTGGGTTAAAAGAATCTGGGAATAAAACGAAGTTAAGCTTTGAACCACTTAAAAATTAAGTACTTAATCTCTTTCGAAGCCAAATCGGGCACGGCGATGATGAATCGTTTGCGCACAGTCGTTGCCAATCGCCCGTTTTTCACGATTTCTGTGGCGGATATGTCTGAGCCCGCTTTCTTCACAGTAACCATGTATGGCGCATGTTCCACTCCTGGACCATACTTGTAGACGGCAAAGTCGCACCCGAATTTTATGCCAGGAGTAACGATTAAGCCGCTGTCTCTTAGGTCATGGTAAACAGCGTATTTTTCTTCAAACCCATCGTATAGTTGCTTGGCTTTTTGCCGCAGTTTCTTTAGGCTGACCGCGGTTTCGTTTGGGTTTTCATAAATTTCGATTTTTTCAATTTCGGCAAGGTAGAGTCCCTCCATCAAATCCAAAATAAGTGGCACATCGAACTCGGGGATTTTTGGTTTCGGAATGCCGACGGGTTTGCCGTAGTAGGCGGTTTTGTAGAGTTGGGAGCCTTCAGTGGGGTTCCAAACGACTAGGAAGTTTTCGATGAGTTCAACCTTTGTTTTTGCCATCTGCTTTGCTTCTCTACATTATGAATGAGATCATGCGTGCTACGTCTGCGGCGTCTTCGGCTTTGTCAGCGGAGTTTTCCAAAAGTTGCAGAACGTCTCTTAGGAGCAGCAGAACGGGGACTTCGAGTTTGCCGCTGAGAACTTTTATGGTTAAGGCGCGGTATTGGTCGTCTACTATGCGTTCGGCGATTTCTACGTCTTTGGCGCGTTCAAGGGTTTTTTGTGAGCCATAGTTTAGAACCATCATGGTTTCGCGGAGTTTAAGCACGGAGTCTAAAACGGCTAGGGAGAGTTTTAGGAGGTCTTTTTTTATGTCGGGTGAGATAACCCAGTTGTGCTCCATGATTTCGACAAGGTAGTTTGCGATGCCTTCTGAGAAGTCAGCTATTTCGCTTGATAAGTTGGTGAACCGCAGGAAGTCTTCGCGGGCAATCAGAATGGCGCCTATTTCAGCTAGTTCTTGGGAAACCATGCGTCGTGCCTTGATTACTTCTTCTTCGCCTGTTTTGATTTCGCTAAAGAGTTTGCGTGCGTTTTCTTTGTCGCCGCTTGCAAAATACTCCGACCAGTTGAGGGATTTTTCTTGAAACATCTACAACCTTACGTAAGTTATCTTGACAAGCATTTAACGCTCGACGCTTCACGCGCTCTTCTGTTTCTGCTGGAAGTACCAAACTTTTTCCCCCGTCTATAACAATCCCTAAATTAATCAGTTTACTATCGTGTGAACATTAAAAAAGATAGCTACTTAACCTTTGATAATGCTTCCCAATTGTTCAAAGTTAAGTTTTCCTTCAAAGTATTTATGCAATTGCTCAGGCAAATCCTTGATTGCAATGCGAATTTGCTGCCAAGAGTCTCGGTCACGAATAGTTACTGTGCAGTCGCTTAGGGTGTCGTAGTCTATGGTTATTCCGAGTTGTATGCCTGCTTCGTCGGCTCTTGCGTATCTTCTGCCAATGGAGCCTGTTTCGTCGTATTCAGTCATGAAGCCCTCGCCTGTCAGCAGCTTTTGGACTTCTTTGGCTTTAGTGTCTAAGCCGTCTTTGCCCATCAAAGGGTAAATGCCAACTTGAATTGGCGCAATGCTTCTTGGGAAACTCAGGACGACGCGGTCATCTTTTATGCCATACGCATACTCTAATGCCACGTAGAAGAGCCTGTCCGAACCGAAACTGGGTTCCACCACGTGTGGAATGAAGCGTGTGCCGCGGACGATGGTTTTTTGTCGGCTGATATCCACTTGTTCAGGGAAAACTTGGTAGTTGCCTGCCATGTAGCTGCCTTGTTTTTGCATAGCGTCTGCAACTTCTTGAGCTGGAACTTTCGCTAATTCTGCTGCAACTTTTCCCGCGTCACCCTTGTACACTGGACCAAGCTTAGCCATAATCGGCTTCACCGTCAACTCTTCTTTCTCAACTGGGGTAGCGTATTCCTTGTAAACAGTCATGTCAACGCCACTGGCTTTCATGTGGCAGGACAAATCGTAGTCGGTGCGGTAAGCGTGCCCTGAAACTTCTACCCAGCCCCAACGGTCAACAAGCACTTCTTGGTCGAAGCTTTGGCTGCTGTAGTGGGCTTTTTCCCATGTGAGTTTTTCGATGAAACGCTGTTTGTTTGCGGGTACGCCCAGTTCAGTGAGGAGTCGTTTTAGCCATTGCCATGAAGAAGGCTTGCCATTCGGAGCGGATGATTTTTTGGTCGAGTGCTTGGCGGACGGTTAGGTCGGTTGTGTCTTCGCATTCTTTCAGTCTGGTTTCGCAGAGCAGAATGGGCAAAACTTCGTTTTCCACTTCCCCAAGCAAATGGCAACAGGGTTCTTCAGGGTCAAAGAAAAACTCCAAATCAGCAATCGTGAATTCTCTTAGGCGAATTAAGCCTTGGCGTGGCGAAATCTCGTTGCGCAGTGCGTGCCCAATCTGGATGCAACCGAACGGAAGGCGTTCCCTTGCAGCAGTAAAGAGCCTGTTGAACTCCACGAAGATGTTCTGTGCAGCTTCGGGTCTGCCGTAACCAACCGCGCCTGAGTAAGGTCCAATGGTTGTTTGGAACATGGTTAAGTAACGTTGGGGTTCGCCGAATTTTCCTCTGCAGTCAGGACAAACGACGCCATGTCGCTCAATTTCTTGCGCTATCTCTTCAAGCGTCATTTTCTCTGCTTCAGCGGAGCTGATGCCTTTTTCCTCAAGCAAATGGTCAGCACGGAAGCGTTGGTGGCAGTTTTGGCACTCCACCATCGGCTCCTTAAAATGGTCAACGTGACCAGAAGCCTCAAACACTTTGCCCGGTGCAATCACCGAGGACTCCATCTCGTAAATCCCGATTTTCTTAACAAAAAGCTCCCTCAGCTTAGCCTCAACATTCTGCTTAAGGCGTGTGCCGAGTGGACCGTAAGTGACAAAGCCGCCGCTCCCACCATAAATCTCAAAAGACGGCCAAAAGAACCCTCTGCGTTTAGCTAACTCGTTAATTGCAGTGAACTTGTCGCATGCTGGTTTGGAACATTTAGCTTCAGTACTCAATTTTGAAGACCTGTTTATTGGTTAGAAGCCACTAACAATTAAAACATTACCATAATGAAACAAAGAGTTCTACGACCAAGAAACCTATAGTAGAACAAGCATAACTGAAGAATCTCAGAAAATTGCTTAATCTTATATATATTGTCAAGTCATAAGTCGTTTAGTGGTTTGACGAGGGAAACAGAAAATGCGAGTTTATGCATTCTCGAGCCTGCTTGTACTTTCTATGCTTATAGCAGCTTCTTTCTTGGTGCCAACTCACGCTGCCCCAGCATGGACCATACAAACCATAAGTAACAGCGCCCTTGGCCTCAGCAGTATTGTGGTGGACTCCAACAACAACCCACATATCGCCTACACTGAATGGGTAGCAGGAAATCGGAGCGATTACAATTCCCGTAATGGCAGAGACTATGTGATTTATGCAAGCTGGAATGGCTCAATTTGGATTTATCAAACCGTCGCTCAAGATGCAGCCTTTCTCGATTTTGTGTTAGACTCAAACGATAATGCGCACATATTATACAAAACGCAGAGTACTTCCGAAGGTTTAGTGTACGCTAGCTGGACAGGTTATGACTGGAGCAGACAAACCGTCGATGAAGAAGGACTAGAAAGTTCTCTTGCATTAGATTCAGCCGGCAACCCGCATATAGCGTATTTTACCAATGGCAACACAACAAGCGCCTTTTTCTTAAAGTACACTATTTGGACGGGCTCTTCTTGGAGCACCCAAATTGTAGACGCCGGCGGCATGACCTACTTGCCCTCTTTAAAATTGGACGCCCAGAACCATCCTCACATTATGTATGAAACTCTAACAGTGACGCCGACCAACAGTTCCGAAGAGCTCAAGTATGCAGCATTTAATAACGCCTCAGGGTGGACCATACAAACGGTAGGGCAAAATATTGACTTTAGAAATATGGTTTTGGACTCAAATGGGTATCCGCACTTTAGCTGTGCAACAGAAGAAGGGCTGACATATGCCAGTTGGAACGGTTCAGGATGGAGCATGCAACCTGTTAATGTCAATGCTGTGTCTGGCGAAAGTTATCTTGCTTTGGATAAACAGAATTACCCACATATTGACTTTTCCAACATCCCAGGCTCGGAAATGTATGCAAGATGGACGGGCAAAACTTGGGATATTCAAACTGTGAATGGTTCTCTTTCGCCAGGTCCCATTGCAATAGACTCAAACGGCAACCCACACATATGCTCTAGCGGAGGTTTGGGTCCATCCAACCTCCTGTACGCCACAACCACCGAGCCTACGCAAACTTCTTCAGCACCATTTTTAATTGGCTTCTTGATAGCTATTCCTGTAATCGTAGTTCTTTTCGTAATAGCCCTTGTAAACCGTTGGAAAAAAAAACTCAAAGAGCAAAATGAAGGACCCCTGTTTAGGGTTTCAGGGTTGATTTTTTATACAATGGCTTTGGATTAAAACCAGATTATGAGGTTATTGTAAGTAGTTTGGGTTTTATGCTTGGAGCCAACGCTTACGCTGGTTTCGCTGGCAACTCAACGAATATCGGCGGCATATTTGCATCCTAATAGGAGGTTCTATGTTGAAACGATAGAGGGGTAGGGCTTTTCACGAACCTATTTGGTGCCTATTAGAAACTCTGCAGAAACCTATAGGGGGTAGGTTGCTATTGGTTGTTTTTTAAGCACAAAAATAGGGCAAATCTTAGGGAGCTATCCTGAGTGCTATTTGTGTTCAAGCAGAATGCCTGTTCCCTCAACTTTAACTGTGTATGTGGGTTCATCTTTGATTTTAGGGTGCATGAAGAGCACTTTTGGACCAACAACTACCTTGCCTGTGGTCACGTCGAATTGTGCCTTGTGCTTGGGGCAAGTAACAATGTTTCCCTGCAAGGTTCCCATTGAAAGGTTTCCCTTTTCATGTGTGCAGACGTTTCCTATAGCGTAGTATGTGCCGTTTACGTTTGCAACTAAAACTTCTTCGGCGCCAAATTTTACTGCTTTCATTTGCCCGGCAGCTATTTCTTGGGTTTCAGCGACTTTTTCAAAAACCATTTTTTTCCAACTCACTTGAGTGAGTCTAGCACAGAAATGGAATATTTATATTTTGTTCAAATATATCTGGACAAATTATATTCTTGATGATTCCCGAGGTTTCCCGTCGCTTCTTCCTCATGAGTACTCATTACCTTCACATTTTGTGGTCTGCAGGTTTGAGTCTGTATAAGGGAAGGGAGGTCGCAAAGAGCAAGAGGTCTTTCATACAGTGCCAAAACAAACAGGCACCCCACACAAACGATTAGAAAAAAGAAAAATTACCCCGCAAGCAACCCACGAGGCATTGTTTTTCGCAATGAACTTTGTTTAGCTCATGTTATCGACTCTGCGTTTGTTGAGACTATAAATAGGGGGCTATAGTTTTTCCCGAGAGCAAAAGAACGGGCTTGTTGGCAAGCTTCGTTGGCGGAGATTTGGGTAAAGTATATAATCAGCTGGTTTTTACCTCTCCGTTTTAGTTGGTGCAAAAATCGGTTGGAACCTCCTACTAAGCCAAAGCTAACTTGGAAGACAGTGGTTTTTCCGCTGTTGGGTTTAGTGGGGTTTTTCATCTACATTTACGTTTTCAAAGTGGACTATTTTAGGCATTCTTGCTACAGCGCAAACCGTTGATCCTTTGATTTACGCAGTTGCCATAGTGTTTGGTTTGCTGGAAGTCTTTTTCTTCACGATTTCATGGCGAGTGCTAACCAATTACCTAAAAATCAAAATGACTGTTGTTAGGGCTTACCTCTACGTTTGGTATGGCATATACGTTGACACCATCGTTCCAGCGCAATCCATAAGCGGAGAAGTAACCCGAACCTACCTGTGCACAAGAGACAAATGCGGTCCCTTCGGAAAAGTAGTAGCTTCACTCTTCACCCACAGACTTTTAGGCATGGTACTAAACGTTGTTGCCCTAGTTGCAGGAATAATATTGCTTACTCGCGGTGGAAATGTTAACCCATTAGTTTTCAACGCAATTATCTTAGTCGGCGCAGCAATCGTGGGAATAATTGGTTTAATGTTTGTTTTGTCTTTCAAGCAGCAATGGACCCTAAAAGTTATCGATTTTGTAACCCACTTTGTCCACAAAATTACATTCGGAAGAGTAA
The DNA here is from genome assembly GCA_963846735.1 of Candidatus Bathyarchaeota archaeon. GTDB lineage: Archaea > Thermoproteota > Bathyarchaeia > Bathyarchaeales > Bathycorpusculaceae > Bathycorpusculum. The sequence continues at coordinate 143,204 of CAWJXC010000002.1, forward strand.
ACCTGACCAAACTAACGGGACAAGCCGTTGAAGTTACCGAACACTTCCATGATTCAATGAAAGAGTTCCGTCACAACCCAAAAGCTATAGCTGGCTCATTGTTCTACTTGATTATTTCATGGTTTTTCAGCTTAAGCATACCATACCTTGTGTTCCAATCGCTTGGTCACCCCGTTTCATGGAGCATAATCATCGTCACTTCAGCGATATTCTTAGCCGTTAAAGCAATTCCAATAGGTGTACCTTTTGAAGTTGGGCTTCCAGAAGCCGTAATGACTACCCTCTACATTTCAATGGGCATATACGGACCTTTAGCCGCCACAGCCACAATACTTGTAAGAATCATAACCTTGTGGTTCCGTTTCTTCATCGGTTTTGCAGCCCAACAATACCTCGAATTAAAACCCGCAATATCTCCAGCGGCAGATACAGAAAAAACTAAAATCCCCCCTCAACCCTAATTAATATTAAGACCAGCAAAATGGAAGTAAAAATCGAAACCGCAACAATAAAACTCCTCGACAAACTCTACGAAATCGAAGAGCAATGCTTTGACCAAGAAGCCTTCACCAAACGCCAAATAGCCTACTTACTAACCGACTACAACACCATCGCACTTGTCGCTAAAGCTAGACAGCGACATTGCAGGATTTATAATTGCCCAAGTGGAAGTTGAAGAAAACACCGAGTTTGGACACATAATAACAATCAACGTAGCACCAAACTTATCGGCACCAAAGAATCGCTACAAAACTACTCGAAGAAATAGAAACCCTCCTAAAACAAAAAGGCATAACCGAATGTCGACTTAGAAGTCCGAGAAGACAACCACCCAGCCATAAAACTCTACCAAACACTCGGCTACCAAACAATGGGCAAACTAGAAAAATACTACGGCAAAAAACACGGCTTATACCTCAAAAAAACCCTGTAAAAAAGCTATCGCCTCAAAACAAAGCCCTTCCTATGGTATGGAACAAACGTTTAAATGAAATGATGCGGTAAAAAAGGTTGGTGGGGAGAGATGGGAGAAACCCGTGGAAGAAAATCAAACGAGCAGACCCTTGTCCAAACCATCGTTGTTTTAATTCGCAACACTACATGGCGATGCGGAAAACTTGAAAAATCCATCGTCAAGCACCTCTACAAGCGTCACGAAAACTTTGGCAAACCAGGCGTTTCTGTTAAGGACATAATGCTCAACCTAAACATTACCGGCGAGAAAAAAGACGAATGCCTCGATGCGCTGCGAAGGCTCGAGAAAAGAAATATAGTGAAAATAACGCCGCTCTAATCTTCTCTTTATTTTTGTAAGCTCTTTAGCGAATCATCTTAATACATTTTAAACGTGCATTTTCAAAAAAAGGAATTACTTTAGCAGTTCTGCCTCGCTTGGCGGCTGCTTAATCAAACCATGCTTCATCAACAACTCAGTCGATTCCCTAGCATTCCTAATTATGGCTGACGCACGCTCATACAATTCTTGCCTACTGGGCTTAACACGTGCAACACCCTGCTCAATGGATTTTAACGCACATGCAACGGCTTCTCTGGGAAAAACTTCCCATTCATCCATCCGTGGCAAGATGTCTTTTTCACTCATTCCTCGCTCCTCAGCAAAATTTGCCAGTTCCTGCGCTGCCGCAATGCACATGTCATCAGTGATGGTTTTCGCTTTGACGTCTAAGACTCCGCGGAAAATGCCTGGGAAACCCAAGGCTGTTGTTGACTTGGTTTGGGAAGTCACTTCTGCCAGTTGCAACAATTCGTGCACCTGCTTCTTCAGCATCCCATGGCCAAATCTCAGGAATCGGGTTAGCACACGCAAAAATTATTGCGTCGTTCGCCATGGTTTTTATCCATTCTTTCTTTATGGTGTTTGGACCTGGCTTTGAAGCGGCAACCACTGCATCAACGCCTTTGAAGGCTTCTGTTATGTCGCCTGTTCTGCCTTCACCGTTGGTTTTCTGGGTAACATCGTATTTCCAGGGGTCTTCTGCTTGGTTGATGTCTGCTCTGCCCTTGTAGATTACGCCTTTGCTGTCAGCAAGGATTATGTTGCCTGGTTTAACACCCCACTTCATAAGCACATAAGCCGTACGAATGTTGGCGGCACCTGAACCAACCAGCGTGATTAGGCTTTCTTTAGGTTTTTTGCCAACAATTTTAAACGCATTAATCAACCCTGCCAAAATTACGGTTGCGGTTCCCTGCTGGTCATCATGCCAAACAGGCACCTGCATCTGCTCCCGAGCCTTCTCAAGAACATGAAAACACTTGGGCTTCTCAATGTCTTCAAGGTTAATGCCGCCAAACGACGGCTCCAATGCCTTACAAATCCGAACAATTTCATCAGGGTCTTTGGTTCGCAGGCAAATTGGAAACGCGTCAACCCCGCCAAGGTACTTGAACAAAAGCGCTTTGCCCTCCATAACTGGCAACGCAGCTTCAGGACCAATATCGCCTAGACCCAAAACACGCGTCCCATCAGTAACTATGGCAACGTAGTTCCAGCGGTTAGTTAACTCAAATGATTTGTCGGGGTCAGCTTGGATTTCTCTGCATGGCGCAGCTACGCCTGGAGTGTACCAAATGGCAAAGTCGTCTACGCTGCGTACGGCGCATTTGGGGATAACCTGCATTTTTCCCTCGTAGAACCTATGCATCGGAGGAGAGAGCTGCGCAGGTTTTTTGGCTTTCGCAAGCAACTCTTCAACGGTGGGTTTGTTTTTTTCCGCGGAAACCAAAACAGTATTCTCCTATCCACCCCTACGTGCCCGGGGTTTTAAGGATTTCCAACCAACAAACCGCAAATTATGGCTGCACAGCCGCTTGCTTCACCGCTTGAAACAAAAAAAATTAAAAGCGTTTTTTAGCTGCGCTTCCGAACACTCACACTCCATAAATTTGTTTTTCTAGTATTAGATGATGATAAAGCCTCCCCTACTCATCTTCTACCTAAAGGCTTTAGGAGGCAGCTGATTTTTTGGGTCTGCGTCTGTGTTGGGCTGCTGGCTGGTTGTGGAGCTTTTTTCGCAAGCAGAACAAACAAACTTTTGATTCACTGCTAGAAATCAATAAGCAGCAACGACAGCACAATGCAATCGGGCACTATCATAGCCCATACAGCAACCCCAACCATATCTCACCAAACAAAAAACCAACCACACCCAACCCCCTATAAACAAATTTTAGCAATCAAAAAACCATACAAAACAAGCCAAATACAACCAGCCAAACGGTCTAAAACCAAGCTTAAGCGATCTGAGATAGCAGGATATAAAATTTAGTTAAGTTTTAACATCTGGGTTTAGTCGATACTAAGAGCTGAACCTTCCTCCGCACATAGGGCATTTGTATGGGTCACGGTCATTTTTAATTAAAAAATGCACACACAAATCACATAACCAAATACTGCATTTTGGGCAATGACGAAAGCCGCCGCCGATGGGTTTATCGCAAGCATCGCAAGGTCGTGTAAGGTCAACCATACCCCGCTCTTGGGGTCTAAATCAATATAAAACTCAGGTTCGAAACGACCTTTCAGAACACTAGAGGCGTTAATGAAAGTGTTAAGACTTTTCTGCTGGAATGTACTTGGGCAACATAATTAGATTTTTCTCTTGCCAATCCCAAAGCTGAGCGGCTAAATCTTCCCCGTGCCAATAACCCTTAAAGGTTTCAACAATTGCTTTAAAGGTAGTTTGTATGGAAAATAAAACGACTCCAACACCCAATTCAGCAGTATCATCTCGAAATCGAGGCATGTTTGAAATCATTTCGACTGAATCGGGAGTTCTGAAAACAAGTTCTTTCCACCCACTGAAATTAGGATGCGTATAATTGCATAAATCTGAGTAAAATCTATCGATATCATCCTTGACTTTTTCTTTACCTCTTCCATCATATACGCCATTTCTAACAAATCCAGCTCCAAATCTCCGCTCGAATTTACCTGTCTTTCCAAACTCAGCTTTAGTTTCTTGCGAAAAGCGGTTTTGTAGGCTTTGAGGTAACCATTCAAACGCATAATTAGAGTTTTTATTAAATAATCTCATTAAATTATTATTTTCTAATACGGTCCTTACAATAACAAATTCCGTGCCATAACTTGAAAAAAGCAGACTTGTGTATGCGTTAAGCAATAACTGCCTGTTTCGTGAAAAAAGATTGTGATTTGTATATAGATTGGGCTTTTTTTGGTACTCTTTTACCGCTTCCTGAGTAACATTTGTTAAGTTACGCATTAATTCTAAACCTGTTTCTATTTGAATAATTTCTTCTGGAAAAACAGCTTTTGTTTTTTTTTAAGTTATCCAATAGACGGCATTCAACTACTTGTAGTTTAATACCGAATAGGGTCATGGCAGTAAAGTGATGCTATTAATTTAAAAGATTATTGTAAAAAGCAAGCGATGACAAACCTTAAAACTACTAAGAATAGCAATAGCCTTAGCGGTAAAAATGACCAAAACGGAACTTCAAAAAGACCTGATAAAACCAAAACAACCTCAAGATAGGGTTCTTGAGCTAATTAATTGGATTCAGGATAACGAATCAAAAATCTTTAAGCCTTTAGACGGTTTCAGGTCAAGCTCTGTATTGGTTATTGGCTTTTTCGTGGTTGTAGTTGTCATTGCTGGCTATAAAATATCAGATTTCACTATCTCAATCACTATAACGTTAGCATCAATTGGAGCGTTAATAGCCTTTTTTTCTTTTATGAATCAAGAATTTGATGTTGCTAGAGCAAACAAGCGTTTCATAAATGCATTGAACATAAAGACTTTTGATGATAGAGAAAAACCTCTGCTTAAAGTACTAATCAAGATAAAAAGTGATAATGAAGAAATCAATCTAAAAACCCTCTATATGATGGATAAAGAAGCCAACGGAGAAACGTTCTCAGAGAAGAACCTCATATCAGTTCTCTGTAAATAATTAGAAACAAGCGATGCAAAAACTTAAAACAAGATTGCACAAGATAAGGGAATAAGGGGAATCGCCAATAAACCGACGTAGTCTAGTGGTTATCGCTGTCATATGTGGAGTTATATGTGCAATCGTAATTCTTGCTTACATAGTGCCGTATTATAGCCAATCTGCTGTTTCTGACCAAAAAGTAACTTCACCTTCCGCAACTCCACTTTCACCATTTACTCTAACACTAACTACTAGCACTCCAACGGTTGATATTCCTGTCCATAATCAGGATACTCATTTTCAAATAACGCTATCAAAGAATTCTGAAGAGAATTTACAATTTCCTTGTACAGTAAGTATCTATTCAACGCCTCAAAATAATTTTGGTTCTTCGCTTAATTTAATAGGATACCAAACAGCTAGCAATTACGGAACTAATCAATATACCATGAGTGCATATACAGCAAGCCTTTCCGGGTTTGAGGGAAAAAATATGTCCTTTTATGCTGAGATTAAGGATGCCTATGGAGTAACAGTTGACAGTAATAGCATTCAGATTGAATACTATGGTAATGGATTAAGTCCAAACAATTCAGGTTAATGCAAAAGCTTAAAGCTAAATTGAAAGAATATGCGCTCAGGAACCATTATGAGCGGTAAAGTAGAAGATATGCATCCAAGTTACAAAACAGTTCTTCAAGCTTTAAGATATGGCTTAGAAATATTGGAAGACCCTGACATCTCGGATAAAGATAAAGTTTCAAGAGCTAAACACCAAATTAAAGATACTATGCATATTCTTGGATATACTGAAGACCAAATGAGAAACTTCAAGCGCTAAACGCTAACCTGAAACCTTCTTTTCATTGATGGGATAGGATGTTAACCCATATTCCAAATAGGCACGTTTTGGAGCCTGTCGAAATTTGTCTTTTTGGTGTGGGAGTGGGTAGGGTTTTTTTGGCTTTTGGGGTTTAGTTTGGCTTTGTTGGTTTGTTTTAGAATTGAAATTTTCCGCGCCGAACCGACGAAATCGGTACATTAATCCACGGTTTAACGGTCAAATTATCCATGGCACCTATGGTAAAAACTGCTTTCAAACTGACTTGACTCCGACAAAGGAAGCTTTAGATAATCTTGTTCACAAAAGATTCGTCGTAGTGTGAAGTAGGGAAGGTGGCTGATTAATGTCAGAAAAATCAATCTCTGAGACGGTCAAAAGAAACGCTGAAATGGATTCAGAAAGAGCAGAAAACAAACGGTGAGGGCATGGTTGAATCAGCTAAAATCCCTGATCAGGGTGCGCTGCGTTTTCTGCTTCGGTCTGGCGATGTTTTTGAGCCTCAGGAGGGCATGATAAAATCATCTGCCGAACCAGAGTCTGAAGAAGCTGCGGCTTCCGAGTTTCCTGATCATACGCCCTGGGTATGGAGAACTCCCAAGCCCAAAAGCAAAAACGACAAGCCTGAGCCCTACGAGTTTCTGTCCTATCCTGAATGGGATGTGCTTCCAAGTGTGGTCGCGGAGGCGCTTAGGGGCATGGGTTTTGCTGATGACCTTTACCTCTTTGAGGGTTTTAGTTATCGTAAGATGGCTGGTGGGGCGTTGCGCCGTAAGATGGTTGGCACACATTCGAAAGAGGCGTTGCTGGCTGAGTTAAAGCTAAAAGAGGACAGGTCTGAGTCGGAGTGGGCTGAATTCGAGAAAGACCTTGACGACAAGATTTGGGATTATAAGGGCAAGTATAAACAGTTCCCAGAGGTGGAGGTTTGCACGGGCGTTGTGTATTATCCGAAGGATGGGAGCTTTAGCTTCACCGAAAAAACCTGAGCATTTGGACTATTTGCTTGATGGATAATTAAAGAGATAAAAAATCAAAAAAAGGAAAAATTTCTAAACTCAACACATTGGAAGCTTAGTATCTTGGTCTGTAACCGCCGCCGCTACCGCCGCTGCCGCCACCGCGTCTATCTCATCTCGACCGCCGCCGTAACCACCGCCGCTAACCGCCACCGCCGTATCCGCCGCCGCCACGTCTGTCTCTTCCGCCGTATCCTCCGCCACCGCCGCCGAATCCTCGTCCGCCGCCTCTGCCGCCGCTTCTAAATGGTCTGCGTTCTTGCTCGTATGTTTTGCTTGAAACGTTGTTTTCTGTGTTAACTTCTACTGCGAGTGGCTCTTTTGCTGGTTCGAGTTTGCCGTATTTGCCGATGTTTAGGCGTATGTTGCCTTTGAAGAGTGTAACATAGCCGTTTTCAATGCGTACTGTGTCTGCTTCGTTGACTTTCTCAATGTTGTCATCCCATAGGGTTAGGTATACTACGCCTGTTTCGTCGCCGATGAGTGCATCGCTGACTTTGTGTGCAGATCCGTCTCTGCCCATTGGAATTTCTCTAATTTCTGTTTTGGATACTACTTTGGCCGTAACGTTAACCGCTTTTGATTGTGGGGTTAAGTCTCCGACTTTTGCTTCTACGGGTTCCTTTTTGTTTTCGAAAAAACCTTCAACAGCCAATTGATTTCACCTATTTTGTAGTCTGAGACACATCTTAGATTTTCTCTGCACTTAAGTGTTTCGCTTTGCCAGATTTTCATGTGTTTATGCGTTGTGCATATTAATGAGATTGTGTTTATGGTTTTTTATGAAAAAAGTGCGCATTAGCCGTCGTTGTTTTGGTTATTGTAGCGCTTCTTGTTGCTGGAGCGGGGTTTGGCTTATCCAGTCTAAATCTGGGCAAACGCCCACTAATTCTGCGTTCACCCACACTCTACACCTACAATATTGTCAAAACATATCCCCATGACACAACCGCATTCACTGAAGGCTTAGTCTTCAATAACGGCGTTTTGTATGAGAGCACAGGCGGGTATGGCACTTCTTCTTTGCGCCAAGTCAACCTTGAAAACGGAACTGTGCAGCAGGAGGTTATTTTGCCAAGCCAGTATTTTGGCGAAGGCTTAACGGTTGTTAATGATTCGCTTATCCAGTTGACTTGGCAAAACAACATCGGTTTTATCTACGATAAAGAAACGTTTGGTTTGCTGGGTAATTTTAGTTATTCAACTGAGGGTTGGGGCTTAACCTATAATGGCAGCCAACTTAATCATGAGCGATGGCACCTCAAACCTGATATTTCCTTGACCCAGTCACATTCCAGAAGGTTGGGCAGGTAAGCGTTCACGATGGAAACACGCCTGTAACAAACATTAACGAGTTGGAATACGTTAACGGAGACGTTTACGCTAACATTTGGCTGCAACAAAAAATCGCCATCATCAACCCTCAAACGGGAACGGTGAAAGGCTGGATAGACTTAACTGGAATCTACCAATCAAACAACACAGACGACGTTCTAAACGGCATCGCATACGACTCACAAACCAACAGACTCTTCGTCACGGGCAAAGACTGGCCAAACCTCTACCAAATAACAATAACACCCAAAACCTAGTGCTCGGAGAAAACTAGCCCTCTTATGTTTATGGGTGAATAAAACTCACTTTTACTATCCGTAAGTGATTATTTGATAGTTTTTCTCTTTAGCACAATCAAAGATGCAGATAGCGATACCTCACATTATTGGCAAGTATTAACCTGGTGTCAATTTCAGTGAGCTGAAGTTGCGTCTGATGTTGGTATTAGTATGTTTAGATTGTTTGGATTCTAGGGATGCTGTTGGGCTGTGGGCTTGCAGAAGGAGTACTTGTTGACTGTTGTGAGTTGGTGAACTCTGGAATTACGGGATTTACTGAATCAACTGATGTTGTAGGGAGTAACTAAATTCACGGTTCCTCCGATGCAATCATCCGAAAGTTCAACGTCTTCTAAGGCTAATCCTGTAGCTCCTGTGCTTGTGACGCTAAAGGTTACTGTGGCTATTGTTCCGCTTCCGCTAAACGATGGTGTGCTTGAACCCGTTGATGTAGCCAAAAGGTGGTATTCCCCAGTCTGATTGGGAAGCATATTATCCACAACGTCAATGGGGTAACTTGATGATTCATGGAGAACTCCGTCCTGAATGAGATTCTACGCCTAATTGCGGAGTTGCACTGACCAATTTGAGAACTGAGGGGTTCCAGTTGAGGGTTACGTCTACGCCAAAGAGGTTTTGGACATTGGAGATTTTTATGTTAACCGTTAAAGTGTCGCCTACATGGGGTTGGCTTGTGGATGCTTCTGCCTTCACCACTGTACTCTGTGCTGAAACGGCGTAGACAAAGCATAATGATAACTAAAGTGCAAACTAAAATCGCAATAATAATTTTGGATGTGACTTGGTCGGGTTTTTCATAATTATTCACCTTTTACCCGTTCTTTAAGGGTCACTATTTTATCTCTCCCATTCTTATACCTTGTTATAATACCCCTATTCTCTAAAGCAGCTAAAAGTTGACTTGTTTTAGCCTTCGAAAACCTGCATTGCTCGGTGATTTCTGATTGGCGCATGCTGCCTCCAGACGATTTGAGGAGTTTTATTACTTTGTCTTCTTCAGCTTCCATCAGGGGGGAGTCTGCACGGGGTGGTTGTGACCGTTGTTTTTTCGCCGCTTAAACATGTAGAAACCCAGCAAAGACAAGGTGACCACAACCGCTGAAGCTGCAATTACGATGGCGTACTGTTGCCAATTGCCGCTATCTGTTATTTCCAGTTTGAGTTGATTACTCGTTAAAACTATGCTTGCTTTATTGATTAACTAAGTCTTGGGTTCTAGACCACTTCAAACTGTAGTCCGCGAATCTTGCCTTTCGTAGGGTGCTGGAGTCACTGATTTAACGGTGAAATTCGATGGGTAAGTTAACTGCAGTGCTGCATCGCCGTAGAGTTGGCTAAAGAAATTGTTAACTTGAAACACATCCCCAAAACGAGATTTCGCTGCCTTGAACGATGCTGAAGTTTTGCCACAGAAATGAGTACTCGGTGGTTTTTGATTCTGAAGATATTGTGGTGTTTATTTGAAGTGAGTTTTCATCAATGGTCATTGCGCGGTGCGTTAGTGTTTGCTGCGGAATCAACGAGGTTAAAGATTTTCTCTTGGAAACCATCCCAATGTTTCTACTGTTGCGTTAACGCTTGAAAACTGAGTTATAGTCCAAACAGCAGAGCCATCGTTTCTTATCTGCACATTGTATTCAAAGTAGTTTTGGCCTTGCGCTGCATGGAGCGGCAGGAGCAGAAGCAGTAGAAAACAGATGGTAAAGCAAACTGTTAGGCGGTGGGTTCTCATGTGGTTCTCATCTAAGGGAATGCTTTCAACCATATTTAAAATTAGGATATTTTTAACTCTTTTCGCTTGCCCCGCAATTATTTCTGCTAAATGTCACCAAGGAGATTAGCGTCAGAACAAGAATAACTCGTGAGACAGGTAATTTAACGGTAAAGAACCATGTATTGCAGTCGTTTAAGTTAATTTAGACACGAATGAACTGTTGTGAACTAAAATGAACCGTTAAACATGCTTATTATGCTGAAAAGAGCTCAGAAACGCTTTTATTTACTTTCCAACAATGGCTTTCTTAAGAAAAATGAAGTGACAAAAAATGAACAAAAATAAAGCATTAATCTTTGCAGTTATCGGCGATTCTCTTAGTAAGCAGTCTTGCTGTAGCAGTCGATTCCGCCGCTGGCAATGCCAACAGGCATCGCAAACATTGTCAAACAGAGTTAGTTTCAGCAAGCTGGGTACGAATCAACGGCGTCATAAACCAGTGGGGCACAACTCCCGTCAGAGGACAACTTCAAACACAAGCCAGAGCAGCAGTACTTCAAACCGCGGACACATCAGCAGTTAACATCAGCCACCGCTATTTGGACAACCAACACTTTCACGACCAATCCAAGGCGTTCAGAGCAAAAGAGAACTTTACCTACATCTTCTATGCTGCAAGATTAACTAACGCTTCAGTTTCCACGGTCAAGTGCAAGTCTCAGGCACCTACTTCCTCAACGGCACATGGAATGTAGCAACCGTAAAATCCACCGTAACAATCATAACCAACGAAAACGGCACAATAACTAAAGTTCACCGAAACCAAGACATGCTCCACGCAAAAAGTCTACGGAGAACTAACAATCACCGGCAACACAATTCACCCTCAACATTAACAGGCATAGATCCATTGACAGGTTCAGTGTTTCGTTCAGTAACAAGAACATGGTACTAACCCATACAAAATGACTGATGACTCAACAAGCAACGTCGTCACCACAATCAGACGTGAAAGCAGTAGCCCAATGCTACGGTGCCATGCCAGGCTGGGGCAGCTACGACACAAGCATGGACTTCAACAACAACTACCGAGTAGACATCGCTGACATCTCAACAGTCGCAGCAAACATGTAAAAAACAATTGCCAAAATTTTTCCTTTTTTATTTTTTATTATTCTTCTAAAATCTGCAATACGGTTAAGTTAATACGTTAATTGCACCATTAAGAAACTTTGATGGCGAACAATGGTGGAGAACAAAAAAACCGTTGACACAACTGAGGCGCCAAAAGAAGTAAAGTTGCCCTGCGGATGCGTATACCAGGATAAAGGATGGATGCTTACCCGAATCAACGAATGCGAATACCACAAGCGTAAAAGAACAACCAAGCGCCCATACAGGCCAAAAGCTGAATGCGTAAGACCATAAAACAAATCTTGCTGCCAAACATTGCATTATAACTACTTGGTACTTTTTCCACAAGAGATTTAACCGTCAAAACACATGCTTGATGCTACCTTGACATCCTCAGATATGCCCTCTTCAAAGCAAGAAAGCGCCTCGTTCACGCAAATATCTTCAGATAACCCTTGAAGTAGTCTTCATGGTAGCGATTTTAGCTGGGCTACTTTATTATATTGGAACAACTGTTCCGTCAGACCTTCAAACCTGGAGAAATGACAATTCTAAGAGGTGTTGACTATATCTACACCACAATTCTCACAATCAAAATTGAGTTTCTGCTTCTTGCTTTTCTGATGTACTTTGGCATAAACGTTCTTTTCGCAGTTCGGTTAAGACGAGTTCTTAGTAAAAACGGCGTAAAAACATCATTTGGCAAAACATTGCTTGCTCAATATGCAGGCATGCTAACCAGCGACGTCACACCAGGACGCTCAGGCTATATTCTCACGCCAGTTTACTTAAGGGATCAAGATGTGCCAGCATCAAAAGGTCTCTCAAGTGTTCTTGGCATCCAAACATTTGAGTTTCTAATTAAAGTCGCAGGCGGAATCGGCGCAGTAATCTTGCTGGTCACAACCGTCCCGCCAAGCACATGGGATGATGTTTTCAAGCATGTCCAAATAGCTGGAGTGAATGCAGGTCTGCTAATCGCTATTTTGGGCATAAGCTTGATGACGGTTGGCGCAGCTCTCCTTGCCGCTTTCACATGGTCCAAAAGAGCCATCTCAATATTTGACAAAATCGCAAATTCACGATACCTCAAAAGATTCACAGGCGGCATAATGGGAAAACTTGAAGAATACAAAGAAAGCTCAGGCAGCACAAGCAAAGCAATCCCAGAAATAGTTGGTCTAACCGTCTCATGCTGGATCTTAAAAGGTTTTGAATGGTGGTTTTTAGGCTACGCATTAGGAATCTCACAATTAACGTGGACATGGTGGCTAGCCTTCTTCTTGATCCACCCACTGGTAACTGCCCTCGCTTTCATACCTATTACTCCAGCAGGCATAGGTGTGCAGGAATTCGGAATAGTCGGAATCCTTGGCCTCCTCGGAGTTGCGGCTCCAATTGCAGGCGTATTCGCGCTGCTTGCTCGCGGCTTACTAATCTTTGAAGACCTCGCAGGCGTACCCCAAATCGTAAAATCCACAAGCCTAATCTTTTCACGCAAAAAACCCCACGAAACAACGCTACCGCCTCCGAACGCCGCCACTTTAGCCTAATTTTCACTACGTTAAATTCTTAACCATTCTCACTATTCAGTAACCGAAAGGAAGCACCAAAATGAACACCGAACCATCGATAAGGCAAGCCACACCAAACGACCACGCAAAACTAAAAGAGATAATTGACTTGTCTTTTCCAAGGTTCTTCCGCTTCTTCGCCAACCACAGCTTAGACTCTGAAGAAGGAAAAATCCTTGTCAGCGAAGGAACAGGGTGCAGTTGTTGGGTTTGCTAAGTTGATAGAGTTCCACATTGGAAAACGGCAAGTACGGCTGCATTCTTTGGCTTGCAGTCCACCCAGAGCATCGCCGAAAAGGCATTGCTTCCATGTTGGTTAAGGCTGGCATGGAAACCTTGAAGCATGAGGGGGCAGAAGCGGTTTTTGCTTCAGTGCAGAGAAGAAACGAGGCTTCATTGGCAACTTTTAGTAAGGAGGGTTTTTGGCGAATGGGTTTTTTGGGTTTGTGGCGGTTTTTTGGTTGGAGGGTGTTTAGTTTTTATCGGGAAATCTGGTTTGCTCCGGGTGAAATAGTGTTTATGCATAAATAAGACATGTTTTAGATGGGCTTTTTTCTATATTTTGTATCTGAATCAGTAATCTTTATTATATAGTAATACTTACTATACAATACTTTACGTTGAAAAACGCAAAGAATCGAATGAGGGAATTGAAAGAATGAAAAAAAAACAGGTTAAAACAGACCCTAAATCAAACTCTGCAGAACCATATTTCTACATAGCATTAGTGTTAAAAGGGACAGAAAAGCAGTATCTCAACCTTCTAAAGTACGTTAACAACCGCAACGGCTCCAAAATCATCTACCAAGCCAAATCCCTAACGTATCTAAGGGTATCCAGAGACGATAACACAAAACTCCGAGCAATCATAGCCGACCCCAGTCTGATAGAAGAAAATGAGGCGGACATGACATGAAAACCTTTAGCTTAAGAAGACTGCTGAAAAGCAAAAGTGCTCTGGGAGCTCCAGTCGGCAACCTCATCATTCTAGTGGCAGCAGTTATACTTTCAACCACTGTGGTGCTTTTCGCCATAAACGTTACCACCAGCCAAGTTCAAAAAGAGAAAATGTATATCACAACAAGCCACGTCTGGTATTCGAACAGCACAACAAGCATAGCTGCCATAGCCATCTGTAATACTGGAGCAACAGACATCGTCCTAAACAACATCAACGTTAAAGGTTTACAATGCGAATGGAACGGCACCTCCAACTACGTAATTTACACCAAGATCAACGGAACAATGCCAGGAGACCTACCACTAATCACCAATATAGACCGCTCCGGCAACACTACAATACCCATTGGCGATCAATCTTATGACTTTACGGCTGCAACCGAAGGCTTAACTATCCAATCAGGCTGGTCCTTAGCGTTCTACATGGTCATACCCAACCGAGTCATGATCTACGACTTGGCGTCACCGTTGCGTATGGTTATCACCACAACCCAAGGAGTATACTGCACCGAAACGCTAGTTCAAACAGCATAACTCCATCCCTTTTTCCTTTAAACAATTTTTATTTTTAGTTTTATAAGAAACAAATCCTATAAAAAAAGAATTATTTTGTCGGCAGCTCTTTATGTGGGCAGGGCGGTTTATAGTCTGCCACAAGACCGCTTAAGAAAAAAGTTGCATTTTGCCCCTGCATTGCTTCTCTACGCCCGTTAAATTGTGGGATAAGCGAATCTCTCCACACACCCTGTATAGCTCCATGTTGAAAGCGCCAAAATGTGCATGTGAAGGCATGTTGAGATTGTTTTTGTTTTCACGTCGTTAAACAGTCGTTTGCAAGTCATGCGTATAGTCTAAAAGATTGTTGTTCTGGTGAAAGTTCGTGAAGTAGCCGAGGCAGAATCCCTCAGGAGGTTGAGGATGTGTTCAGGGCTACGACGGCGCGAATAAGAGTTTTCAGAGCCTCCTCGTTAACCTTGTCGCCTTCGTGGAAGTCGATGGCACGCCTCGAGCTACCCTCGAGACAAGAATTAAAGAGACCTGAAGGGTCATCCAACGAGGCGCCCTTGGGAAATGTCATCTTTACGGCATTCTTGTAGACCTCGCCAGTGCAGATCAACCCGTCGTGAGACCAAACCGCGACGCCCAGCGGATTAGTCGGCTTTATCCACTTTACTTCCTCGACGACTTTAGGGTCGGCTTGCTTGATTAGAGCGCGAATCTGCGACAGCGTCTTTCCGCGCCAATCATTAAGCTCCCTTATCCTCGCATCTATCAGCTGAGACGAAGACTCCACATCCTGCGAACTACCCTGCTTCTTCATACTTATCCTGCGTCCCTTAGAGAAAACTGTTTGTAGTTAATGGCTACTTTGATTGTTGTCTTAGCCCAACAACATTACCGTCAGCGTCTCTAACCTGCGCAATCAACAAACCCCCCGCCAACCTCTCTAACGTCTTGAACAATCTCAGCACCGACTTGGGTCATTGCTTGAAGGCTACGCGCAATATCCTCAACATCAGTATAAGCAATAGGCCCCACCACAGAGTTAGGATCTAAAGCCAACCTCCAATTCACCAACCCTAAAACCCACATAATAGCCGCTTGCAACATACGGCTCCACATCCAGAAACTTTCCAAAAAACGCCTTAGCTTTCTCAACATCCCCAACCGGATAGACCAAAAGTTTAATGTCACGTACCATAAAATGCCTTCAATAGAAATTAAACGCGCGCCATATAATAATTTTCGGGACAAACCAGCTCCCAACAATTGGGTGAAGGAGGCAAAACAGAACAGCCCTTTATCTAAAGGTAGCCTTTCTTCTTGTGAGGGATTGGGCCGAATTGTATCTTGGCTAAATCCAAGAAGATGACGCTGGGCAAAGTTTCTTTTTGAGCCATGATTGATTCCATATTGCATATTTAATTTTAAAGTCTGCCCGTCAGCTCCTAAATGCAAAGTATTTTATTAGTTGAGCACAGAAAAATGAGGATATGGATAATGTCGAGTCAGCGGTAGCCGAGATAAAGTGTTGTAATGAAGAACTCGGAAAATTACTAAAAACTCAAAGACTTAGAAATCGCCTAAAATTTCTATTCATGGGCTTTTTGATTGGTAGAACAGTAGAGTTAAGAATCTCTGAGATAAACAAAAGAAGGCAATTTGTTGAAAACTGGCTTTTTCAGCGATTTACAGATATTGAAGTCATTGATTCAGAGCTCAAAGAAATTCATGACAATGCAGCGCTTTTGAATCAAGTAGACCTAAGCAATATAATTCAAAAAATTCTCATGATTGGAAAAGACCTGTCTATAATAAGAGATAGCGGAATCTCTGATTACGAAGAAAAATACCGAACACTCCTATGCAACGTTTCAGAAAAAATAATCCTTCAAGAGAAAGAACGTATATGCAAAGAAATTTCCAAGGTAGTAATTGAAGACAAATATCTCGAATTTTCTGAGAAGAAGCAGTTTCTTGAAAATTTAAGAATGCACGCAAACAATCTTTCAGCTTTTGAGAATCTAAGCATTGTACATGACAACATTTTGGCAACAGCAAGAAAAGACTTGCGGGCTAATCGCGAATTCGTAACTGCATATAATGACAAGTTGGTTGAAAGAAGGAAGAAGGAGTACGCATACCTTTTCGTCAACAAAAAATTTTCTCTTGATGAAGAACAAAAAAAAGCTATAATAACAGACGACAAATACAATCTTGTTGTCGCTGCGGCTGGCTCAGGAAAAACTGAAGTCCTTGCTACAAGAATTGCGTATTTAATCAAGCAGAAATCTGAAGGCATTAAACCTAACCGTATCTTGGCAATTGCTTTCCAAGATAAAGCCAGAGAAGAAATTGAGAAAAGACTCGAGGAGAATTTTGGAATAACAGGGGTCAATGTTAAGACTTTTCATACCTTGGGCAAGGGGATAGTTGAGAAGTATAAAAACAGGAAATTCTTTCATAATGAAATACTCGATGACAATCATAAATTCTCGGAAATTAGAAAAATATACAAACAGAAACTTCAGGAAAAAGTTTTTTACCAAAAATTCTTAGAGTATATGAGATTTTTTAATTCCAGCCAAGCGGAGACTCTTGATAAAGAAGCAATTTTGAATCAAAGAGAAGCCGCCAAGTATGTTTCAATAAACAATACTCTTGTAAATAGTCGAGCCGAGAAAGAAATAATGGATTTCTTCCTGACCAGTAAAATCAACGGCAAAAGAATTAAGATTGAATACGAGCCAGATTTCTGTGAGTACCAACCTGATTTTCGTTTAACTGATTTTGACCTATACATAGAACATTGGGGGATAAACAAAGAAGACAAAGTACCTGACAACTTCAAAGTGACATCTGAACAGTACAAATTAAAAATGAACCACGAAAGAGAACTTTTTAAAAAGGAGAAAAAATTGTTTGTGGAAACCTTCTCTTGGGAACACAGCGAAATGAAACGAGAGGAATTCCTCAATTTGGTTAAAGAACGAATATTAGCGAAATTAAAAGAAAGAAACAATCAAGAGTTTGAGCTACTTCCCATGACATATGCGGAAATTGTTGATGTTGCTTGGGCGCCTTATAAAGACCCAACCCCAAAAGATATCATGAATTTCATCAAAAACGCAAAGGTTTATGGATTAACCCCTGAAAGAATAAGCGAAAAATTGAAAAACGGACGATGGACTCCAAAGCAGGAAACGTTCTCAAGCATCTCTTTGGAAGTCTATGAAAAGTATGAACAACTCATCAGCAACCCGGAGAAGATTGACTTTGAAGACATGATTAATAAGTCGATTGACGCTTTGCTTCAAAACAGCTCTTTGTATTACGATGTATATGATCACATATTGATTGATGAATACCAAGATATAAGCGCTCAAAGAAACAGACTAATAGAATTGATTTTAGCTCGAAATCCAAAATGTAAACTCTTTTGTGTAGGTGACGATTGGCAGAGTATAATGGGTTTCGCAGGGTCAAATGTAAATTTTTTCTTAAATTTTGCTAATTATTTCCCGAACCCTGAAATTTCAAAAATTCAAACAAACTATAGAAGCCAAAGCGTAATAGTGGACGCTGGCGCTGTTCTTATCGCGAACAATAGAAATAATCAAGTTCAAAAAATTACTCATTCCAACAAGGGAATAGGAAAAAAGATTCTAGTTGTCTCATCAGACCATAAGGACAAGAAATATGAAGCAAAATATTTCGAGAATATAGCTCAAGATTGCGTCAACAAAATCTACAAATTTATAGAAGATGGAGTTTCGCCAAATGATATTCTTGTTCTGAGCAGATTTGTCTCGAATGCCATGGTTGTGCAATTATTTAAACAGAAAGCCGCTAACAAGGGAATCTCTTTTCCAGAGAAAAAAGAGCGATTAAAAAAGAATCAAATTCGTTTTATGTCAGCGCATAGCAGTAAAGGTCAACAGGCGAAAGTTGTATTTGTTTTGAATGCAATCAGAGACCGATATGGGTTCCCATGTGAAATCGAAGATATTTCAATTTTTGAACCCGCTCGAGAGAACTACCCTAAACAAGACCAAAGGCAAGAGGAGAGGCGACTTTTCTATGTTGCAATGACTCGAGCTAAGGAAGAACTGGTAATTTACACTTGGGATATCTTTGTTAGCCAATTTATTAAGGAAATAGACCCCTTCATTGTATGGGAACCTCTTCATTATTGGGTTGAGAACATATAGGTAGTCGGGCATTCTGAAATAATGCTCTCACGCTGCCACCTAATGCCAGAAAGGCAATAACGTTAGCTCAAAGGGAGAATGAATACTGTCCCTTTCTTTAGTCAATCTAAGATTGAATCACTCTTAATGACTCAGAGAGCGCGTGAGTTCATCCTTTCGCTTTTTTTCTTTCAGTATGCATCTGAGGGCGGCTCTTTTTGCTATGGAAGACTCGTCTGTGGCGTCGATTATGGTCTGTTCAGCTTTCTTTGAGATAGGCTTCAAGTTTAGCTTCGCTTAGCTTCCTTAAGCGAGACAAATTTTCTCTGAATGTGTTTAGTAGAAGAAGTTGAGGTGTATTTTGAATTTACCCTCGGGGAACTACTGCTAGGAAGGGTTCTGGTCCCATGTCTGCCGTCGCATAAACCGCAAACGCAATGCTCCAAAACATCGTCATGTGGACCTATTGGATGCGGAAAGCGTTTCGTTGGATAAGTCTTATATCGTACCTTATTTTATCTTACTTTTAAGGATAGATATGGCTAAAGTAAAATTGTCTTCAAAGTTTCAGATTGTAATCCCAACGGAAATCAGACAAAAAATGGGCTTGAAAGCAGGTGAAGAGATAGTAATGATAGAGACCGCTGGAGTAATCCATTTAGTTCCCCAAAAACCCATAAAGCAAATGCGGGGTTTCGTCAAAGGCGGAGACACCCAAAACATCCGTGAGGAAGAGGAACGCTTTTGATTTTAATCGATTCATACGGATGGCTAGAATACTTTCTTGATGGACCACTAGCAGAGAAATATGCCAAATCCATAGAAGAGGCAAACGACAAAGACTATGTAACCCCAACAATCGTTGTATACGAAGTGTATAAACGAATCCGAAGCATCCAAGGAGAACAGAGCGCGCTAGAAGCCTACGCCCAAATATCACGCACCAAAATGGTTGAATTAACCTCTCAGATAGCGTTAGAGGCAGCGGAAATAAGCTTGTCCAAAAACTTGGGAATGGCTGATGCGTTAATCCTTGCAACAGCGCGGGAATTTAAGGCGGAAATACTGACAAGCGATAAACACCTAAAAGACTTCAAAGAAACACGATTCATCGAAAATACCCAATAATCTATTTTTTGACCCAGCAGAAGTTATAAAAGTTGGTCGGGAGAGCAGGATTTGAACCTGCGACGGCTCGGTATCTGTGGCCTGTGCAGGCTAGAATGAAGCCCACCATGGGTAGACCTCTACAGCTTCTCCACCAGCTAAGCATGTTAGCCAGCTCGAGAGCTCTGCCAGGCTGAGCTACCTCCCGACAAAGACCATAAAGACAAAGGAAAAGAATTTATGTGTTTTGGCATTTTCCGCCACTTCTAGCCATACTAAACATTTTAATCTTTTAGCTATAGTGATTCTTACTGCAAGAGGCGCAGTTAAATGGCAAAGACTATCGGCATTGTTACTTCTGGCGGAGACGCACCAGGCATGAACGCAGCCATCCGCGCGGTAACGCGGGTTGGGCACTCGATGGGTTTTCAAGTAATTGGCTTTGAACGCGGCTGGGATGGATTATTAACTAACACTTTCAAAAAGCTGACTCCACGCAGCGTCGGCGGCATAATCCAGCTAGGCGGAACCATGCTTCACACTTTAAGGTGCCCAGCGTTTGAGCAAGCTGGCGGCGTTGAAACAGGCGCAGAAACTCTGCGAACAAACAATGTTGACGCTCTAGTAGTTATCGGCGGCGACGGTTCCTTCCGCGGAGCCTTAGCATTGAGCAAGAAAAGTGATGCCTTAATGGTTGGGATTCCAGCCACCATCGACAACGACGTTTACGGCACAGATGAAACAATCGGTTTTGACACCGCAGTTAACACCGCAGTAGGCACCATCGACAAAATCAGGGACACAGCAATTTCCCATGAACGAATATTCATAGTGGAAGTTATGGGTCGCAAAAGAGGGTTCTTAGCGCTAGAAGTAGGCATGTGTGTTGGCGCGGAAGTTATTTTAATTCCAGAGAACCCCATGGATTTAGCGGATATAGTAAATATCATGGATGATAACGCCAGAAAAGGCAAAAGAGCAGGAATAATCGTTACGGCAGAGGGGTTTGGTGACTCAAGCAAACTCGCGCAGGAAATGCAGCGGCAAACAGAATCCGAAGTTAGACTATCCATACTTGGCTATGCACAACGCGGTGGAAGCCCAACAGCACGAAGCAGGTTGCTGGCTAGTTTGTTTGCTGAGAGAGCTGTGGAATTGATCTGTGAAGGAAAAGGCAACAAGACTGTTGGATTACAGAAGGGAACAGTTACAAGTCTTGAGCTTGAGAAGTCAGCTACAAGCAAAAAGCCGTTGGATTTGCGGTTATTGAAAGTTGCGGAAATGCTTTCAATTTAAGCTCTAACATTTAATTTTTCTTTTTGGTTTTATGGAATTTACAGCAGCGACTCGTAGATTTTGATGGTTTCCTCAGCAACTTTTCGCCAAGTAAAATACTCCAGCACCCTTCGCCTGCCGTTTTCGCCCCAGTTCTTGGCTTTTTCAGGGTTTTTCAGCGTTTCTTTTATGCCCCACGCTATGTCAGCTGGGTCTTCACCGTTAATGTGCACACCGTTTTGGTCTGTACCACCATTCACCACTTGCTCTTTGAAGCCCACCACGCCGCGGGCACCAACAACGACGGGTTTCTCCATCGACATCGCCTCCAAACTTACGATGCCAAAGGGTTCATAGATTGATGGAAAAATACACACGTCTGCGGCTGCGTAGTGGAGGATTCTTTCTTTTTCAGACACGAAGTCGAAGCGGTAAACAATGTTGTTTTTAATGTTTAATCTTTCAGCTGTTTCCACGATGTCGCCTTGTTCTTCACCTTTGCCCAAGATAACCAGCATTAGTATTGGGATATTCTTTCAGAACCAACGGCATAGCTTGCAGCAGGTTGCGTACACCTTTCACCCATGCAAGTCTTCCGACGAAAAGGAGCATGTTCCAATCAGATGGAATGCCGTATTTTTTTCTGATTGCAACTATGTCTTGCTTTTGAACATTAACTGGGTCATAACGTTCAGGGTCCACACCGTTCCAAACGACGCTGATTTTGGAAGGTTGCCAACCGTGTTTTACAAGGTCATCTTGCATGGCATAGCTCACAGTTATTATTTTGTCTGAGTTTTGAGCCATGGCATTTTCAAGGTGGGAAACTACTTCGGAGCCTTGTCCACCGCTTCTGCCCCATTCAGTGCTATGTGTGTGAAAGACAACTGGGATTTTGGTTTCATTCTTGATTACTAAGCCTGCAATGCTGCTCAACCAATCGTGGCAGCAGACGATGTCAAAATTGTAGTTTTCTTTTTTTATTAAGCCGTTGATGAATTTGGTTGCGCTCAGGATGTTGTAGATGAAGATGTCGTTGAAGAGTTTAATGTTGGTGCCCCATTTTTTGAGGTCATCAACCACGAAGAAGGGCCAGATGTTGCTTGCGTCAGCTATTTGTGGCCTGTGAACTTCTACGCCTTTCATTATTTCTCTTGTTTTTAATCCGTTGTTGTTTAGTGTGAAAACTGAAACGTCATGTCCAATGTCAACGTATTGTTGAGTGATGTATTCGGCGTATGTTCCTAAGCCGCCGACGAGTTGAGGTGGATATTCATAGACGAAGAAGCCTATTCTCAAAAAAGTCACCTTAAACTTGCTTAAACTATAACTGGTTGGCTATTTATACCTTAAATATCTTGATTTTCAAATAAAACCAGTTAAGACAACAATAACATAGAAAGGTTTGAAGAGAAGCTACAGAACCACTTGACCCGGGATTAGGAGAAAGGGGAAATGCAAACCCCTTGAGTAAATGTGAGGGTTAGCCAGTTCTGAGCGGGTTGTGCTTCTCTTTGCTAACATAAAGTGATGGTCCACTGAAGCATATTCGTTTGTATGTCCTTTTGAGAATGTACAAAGTAAGGGGTATGCAGCCGAAGAAGTAACAGAACCAGAATAGCGTATCGGATTAGAAGGTGTTCTTTTAGAAACCCGACAAAAAGTAAAGCCTATGCTTAAGATTTAAGAAAAAACCGTTTTATAATTCAGCGAAGTAACTATGTGGCAGTGATGAGTTTGAAATCAGCGCTAATAATCTATTGGTCAAGCACTGGGAATACGGAAAAAGTTGCCTACGCCATTAAAGAGGGCTTAGAAGCGGGCGGTTTGCAGGTTGATTTAAAGAAGCCCCAAGAAGCCGCTGAAGTTGACTTTTACGGTTACGATTTGGTTTGTGTGGGTTCCCCCTCGATTGAGTGGCAACCAGCAAAACCAATGGGTGATTTGCTGAAGGCTAAACTTAACTTGTACCGTAGTCAAGGAAAAATTAAGCCGTGCGCACCCAAAGTTGCGGGGAAAAACGCATTGGTTTTCTGCACCTATTCTGGTCCACACACGGGAATTGATGAGGCAACGCCCGCGGGAAAAACGATGAGGCAGTACTTTGAGCATTTCGGCTTCAACATACTTGGCGAATGGTATGTTCCTCAGTGAGTTTCACGGCAGAGTTGACTTGAGCACTTTGGGCAGGCTCGGCGACATCAGAGGCAAACCGACAGCTGGAAGAGTTGGCGAAAATTAAAAAGGATGCCCAGCAAATAGCAAAGAGCTTGATGAGTGATTGGTATGGTTAAAACTGTTGATTTGCCTTTGCGGGTTTACGAGGATTTAGTTAAGGTTTCTGAGGAATTGTCGTTGATGGCTAAAAAGCCCATTTCGACGTCTATGGCTGTTGATTTGCTGATGGAAATTTACCGTGCACACCTAAACAATCCCTGCGCACTGGATGCTTTCAGCCAGCAGCTTGCAAAGCCTAAACATCATGTCACCAGAAGAATTTGACAAATACTGGGACGAACCAACAAAACCGCAACCGACAAAGCGCAAGGCAAAAGACAAAAAACCCTGATCTGGAGCAGGGCTTGATTAGACAAATCGTGGCATGAAAGTGGAATCTAGCACGCTAGTACCTAAGGGAACTGCCTATGCCATCGACAAAGATATCGCCGGCATAATGCTCCTACGCAGAGACGTAACAGTGGAAGACTGGAGCGACCCCATGGCTGACAAGTACGGCTTGAAAGCAACCACAAGATTCGGCTTAGGCATCTTAAGAAGCAACGCAGTAGCAAAAATGACAAATATAAAAACAACACTCTAAAACTTTAAAAAAAAACGCGCGCCTAATTTTTTTTTAAAGATAACATTTTTTTCTTTGTGTGAAGCTTTTGGTGGCATTAGGGCAGCGAATTGTCTATTAGGATTTATCCAGTTATTGGATTATCCTAAAAATGGATAATAATTGGAAGGGTTAATGACTAAAGTTTTTATTGGTTTTCACCTACGGTAAAGTGTGGGAGCTTAAAATTGTTAACTAAGCAAACAATCGCAATGCTGAAGGTCAGGGCTCATTTACTCAAAAAAGCAAGGGATTGGTTTGATAATAATAATTATGTTGAGGTTCAACCTCCAATATTAGTTCCTGCTTTAGACGAAGCGCCAAATGCACTTATTATCAATAATTTAGATAAATCCCTGTTTTTGGCAAAAGGCTTCTTGCCTTACGGAAGGGCTTTTGCGGACGGTTTGGAAAGGGTTTATACTATCATGCCTGCCTTTCGAATAGAGCAACCAAGCAGTAGGCATCTGGTTGAGTACTGGCGATTGGAAGTTGTCGAACGTTGTGACTTGACAGAAATAATGAGCATTCAGGAACAACTTGTCGCTTACCTTTGCCATTACTTGTTAGAAGTTGAGGAAACGTTAGAATACTTTAATCGTTCGGGTAAAGATTTGGCTAGTATGCAGGCGCCTTTTAGTCGATTGACTTATGATGAGGCAGTTGAAACCTTGCAGAGCGATGGTTGTAAGATTTGTTGGGGGCAAGAGATAAGCTGGGAGTAGAAAGGCACCTTAGTCTTAAGTTTGAAAAACCCTTTTTTATTTGGAAGTATCCTCTAAGTTCAGAGACATTTTTTTCCAAGACTGACCCTGAACAGCCTGCGCTTGCCTTGTATGCTGATTTGATTGCTCCTGAAGGTTATGGTGAACTTGCAAGTAGCTTACAAATGGTAACTAAAAAAGAGGTAATGCTCCAGCGCTTAAGGCAAGCCGGAGTAAACAGTGCTGGACAAAATTGGTTTATGGAGTTAACTCAATCTCGTTCCGGATCTTGCTCTGGATTTGCAATTGGAGTAGAACGCATGCTTCAGTGGATATGTAAGCTTCCAGACATTAGAGAAGCGATAGCATTTCCTAGGTCTGCGAGCAACTGTTTCCCTTAATTTTTTGCATATTTTTTAATTGATTTCATATGCCGCTTGATTTTAAGATTATAAATAAATTCTGACGACATTAATTCTGGCGCTATGAAGACGGGTATTATGGACAGAAAAATAATCAAGCACGTTAATAATGAGGATATCGTTATATCCGGCAAATACACTTGGTAAATTTGCCCGATTGTCGTTGCAAAAAAATATGTGAACAACCCTATGGCGTACATTTTTAACGTATTCGAGTTATTTGATAAGTCCCCAAAGATTACAAAGAAATATAGTACAAATAGTAATCCCCAACTTGTTCCATTTATGAAGTATCCAATTGATAGTGCGTCAAAATAAAAAATGCCCTGAGCAACTGCGCTAATTCCATATAGCGTGAGGCTAACGATTAAAGTTATTCTTCGCCCGTAAAAATCAGTCAGGAATCCTGCTAAAACAGCGCCGAGACAAACACCTATAGTTTGCAAACCAATCAAGGATATGTGCTGTGAAGCGGGCAAGTTTGTTATAACATTGCTTGAGATGGCTTGTGCTATTGTGACATTTACAATTGAAAACAAAATCCAAGGGATTGAATATAAAACAACGACTCTTTTTTCAAAGTACTTTTCAACCCTATCACGTTTACTTTTCTCAACTATTTGCTTCCTTCTTTGCAACATTTTCATTCCAGCAAAGAAGGATCCTAAATTTAATGTGACAGTCAAAATCGGAAAATACAGGTAATTCAAACTATTTAGAGGGATTAATTCTAGGAAAAAGACAGTTGGCAAAATCAAGAATGCCATAATCCCGGCAATGCGACCACGTTCAATCGCTGTTGTAACATCTTTAAAGAATTGGAATGAAAGCAATATTCCACTGCCAAATATTGCAGCCATTATTAAAACAAGCATCACTTGGAAAAATCCATTTGCAGCAAAAAGTAAGAAAGACAGTAGTATCAGAATGAGCGGCGCGCAATAAACAAATGCCGCCTTGTTAATTCTTTTGGAAATTATGCTACCAAGTAAGATAGAGATGCAAATGGTGAGATTCAGGGCGATTTTTATGGATAATCGAATGTCAGAAGGGAAAAATAAATTAGGAATTAATATGGTGATAACGCCGTAAAAAGCAAGCAAATAAAAAAACAGAAAAAGACTGCTTGCGAAGTCCCTTTTATTAATGGTTATACCTGCTTGCACAAGCTCCATTATCTTTCTCCTTTCCTTTGACATATGACATAATACATTTTACTTTAAAAGCTTTAGAAAAGCTTAAAAAAAATTGCAAACATAATAGGTTTCGAGTGAAAACATGATTAAGAATAAAATAGCTGAATTGTCTGCCTATCTGCAGTCGTTAACAGCGCCTAAATTCAATAAAAGAGTTGAAGAAGCTGTTGAGAAAAAAGATAAAGATGCATTGCTAAAGATATGCAAAAGCGCCAAAATACCCTCTGAGCATCACGGAACAGTCGTATCAGTGCTATTGTCTATGAGTTCGCCACAACAAAAGTATCCTGAATTCATGTAGATTAGCTATGATAGGTGTTCGATGAAAATTTTAAGCTGCAATTCAACTAATGCTTCTAGTAGAAGACTGGCGTTATTGGTCGGCATGTAGCTTAATTCACTCTTAGCCTTTTTCTCATAATGATTGATGTTTTCTTTGGTGTGAGCGATTATTTCTGTGTCCAGTAAATGTTGAACAAGCCTTTTTACGGAATCTGAATCAATAACTTCCTTCTGACGTAAAGAAACCAGTTCGAGCTTTAAGGAAGCATTTTGTTCCATCGCCCACAGGATTGAATAAGGTAACCGATTGTTTCTAATTTTTTCCGGCAATTCTAGCGTTAAATTAACTGAAACCTCGAAATCTTGCTTTAACGCAAGTATTATTCCAAGATATTTACCGTACTTTTCCAAGTGATTTCTTTCTTTTGATGAACCGTTTCCAATTATAGCGCCAACCTTTAGGACCAGCCCTAAGTCAATTACCTCTGATTTGATTTTTTCAAATTTTTGCTTGCTTGTTATTGTTCCCTGTTCTCTGAGATTTAGTGTAAGTGTTTCAACAACCGCTATTTTACACCATAAATTCCAAACGGACTGCATGATACTTTTTCTAATATTGTCACTGTAATTTGCTTCATTAAGGATAGTGAATGCTTTTGCCGCTGATAACCCGCCGATGATTATTGTTTGTGCTTGACCGAATTTCCCAAAGGTTGTAGGTTTAAATGCCTTATTTTTTGCGTTATCTATTAAATCATCCCAAATTGTAAAGCTGTAGTTGATTAGAGAGATTGCTAGCGCGGCATCGTGCGTTTCTTGGGGGTGTCCTTCCACTGCCTCGCATGATAGACTCATCAGAGCTGGTGTGAGGTCTCTCCAATTGTCTTTCATAAATTGTAATTGTTCTTTTAATTCTTTGAGTTTAGGGTCTTCAAGTAGAATTGTCCTTGCTTCATCCGCAACTGCGCCGCCATATTTTTCAAGAATTTGAAGACATGCCTGTTGTGCACTTTGTACTGTCATAGATTCCAATGGGGTGTAAATTACTTTTAACATTGGCGATGCCATTAAGCTACACTTTGTCTGCCAAAATTTTATAAACTGTAGTATTGCACATACAACACTACACAAATATAGCTCGGGAAGGAGAGGAGGGGAGAACATGTCAGGGAGGCAATCAACCCAAGAATTGGTTGCAGAGATACTGAAACAACTTAAGGCACTTAATTCAAAAATTGACAAGTTGTTGCAAGCCAACGCCTCTCACGGTATCGAATCAAACTCTCCAGAGATTGACGTTATGACACTTTTGTCCTTACCCGCATCGCATAGGCAAACTGTCATGGCATTGTATAAGTTAAAAAAGGGTACTGCCTCAGACATTTCCACGATAACTGGCCGCTTAAGAGCACATGAGAGTGCTTTGGCTAATGAACTTTGCAGAATGAGATATGTCCAGAAGAAACGGGAAGGTCGTGTCACTTATTTCTTTATTGAGCCCAAGGTGGAGGAAAAGATGAAATGAGGACAAAATCTATATCAGTGCATTCATCTCGTGGTGGTACAGGTAAAACTGTAATAGCGTCTAACTTAGCGGGTATTTTGGCAAGTAAAGGTTTCAACGTCGCATTATTGGACTTTGATTTTAGGGCGCCTAGCTTGGTTACTGTTTTTTCTGAGGCGATTATTTCCCCAGTTGAGTTTTGGTTAAATGATTACCTTAACGGTCGATGTAATGAAAAAGAAGTTTTGATAGATGTCTCTGGTGCTTACAAGACTCTTAAGGGAAAGTTGCAAGTGGGTTTAGCGAATCCTAGCATTCAAGCTATTCAAAACACTATGGATAAAAGTAGAGCTTGGGAAGTAACCGCTATTAAGAAAGTCTTTTCACTAATATCGTTCTTTCAAAATACCGGCATTGATTACTGCATCTTTGATACTAGTCCTGGTGTGCAATATTCTTCGGTTAACGCCCTAGCGGTTTCAGATTTGTGCTTTATTGTTACAAGTGCCGACATGGTTGATTTACGGGGAACCAAGGAAATGCTAAAGGATATTTATGAAAATCTCGATAAAAAAACGTTTATTATTTTAAACAAATATTCCCCAGAGGGTAAAAATGGGGGATTCGTCGGCGCCGAGTTCGTTGAATCAATTTCGAAGCATCAAGTAATTTTGCAAGTTCCGTGTTATTGCGAAGTTCTTCAAGCTCATAGGATGGGGTTGCTTGCTGTGCAGAGGCCTGAACATCCTTTTGTGAGGAAAATTGAGGAGGTAACCGATAAAATTGATTCAATGTAAAGCTCAAAAAAGTAGGACGAATGAATCACAAGCAAGGGGTATAATAGAAAATGACATTACCTTGAGTCTTCTAGAATTAATCGTTCTAAATACACTCTCTCAAAACAAATGCGTGAGTAAAGAAACTATCATCAATACTATAAAAAAACAAACTGGGGTCGAATTTACCCCAGACATTGTTGACGCTTTATTGGATAACCTTTGGTTTGAGGAAATGATTTGCACGGAAGGTCTCAATGGAAAATCCCTGTATGCATTAACAAAAAAAGGAATAAGAAAACGAATTTCATTGAGAAATAATTTAGTTCTTTTTTAAGCGAATCCTATAGATAGTTTATTGCTTTTTCTTTATGAGAAGCAGAATTGCTTTTTTTGTTTTTCATCTTGCGCTTCATTAAGTGTTCAGGCAACATCGTGTTATATTCGCTTAGGGTCTAAAACAGCTATTCTCGTCTTACTCGTTTTCGCCAACCGAGTTCAATTGCTTCCTTCTCTGAAATTTGCAATTGCATCTTTCTCCTAAAAGAACCTGCCGGAGCCTCAGCAAACCCAAAATCTAAGGATAAGGAAGCTTCCCCGCAGTTTCTCCCTAAGCCCTCTCTCTATGAACCTACAACCACTGAAATAGAAAACGACACACAATAAAGAAAACAATAAAATTTAACCCATACAGTATGAGGAAATCACATCCTGAGTGCATCGAGCAGCCTTAGAAGCTTCCGAGCGCGGATTTGATTTTTCAAAATCGAGGTTGCGCCTTTGTACGATTAAGACCAATGTTAAAGCAATAGCAACGACAAAGGCAAAAAATACGATGACTATCATTGTTGTGTTGGTTTGAGAAGTGGGTTGAGGCGAAGTTTGGGCTATAGAAGTTATAGTTGGAGTTGGTGATAAGAGGGAGGTGGGATAGCCAGTATTATTGTCGTTCCCATTGACCTTAGGCGTTGTCGTAGGTTCTGGAGCAGGGTTATTTGAAGAGGTAGGAGAAGGGTAAGGTGTTGAAGATCCATTAATGCTCCAATCGGAGCCAATCTGCCAGTTTGGGCCAATTTGCCATGATTGAGCTAAAACAATAGATGCAGATAACGTTCCAAACAGAATTACGATTGCAAAAGCGAGGATTTTTTTTATCATATTTATCTCTCAAGTGATGCTTCCAAGCGGTCGATAATCAGGTTAAAATATTGGCACATTGGTTTTAGTCACAATCACAATTTAAGGAGAAAAGTCACGGGTGATATTCAGCATGCCAATAGCACGTATAGTTACCTGTCGGAGTTCCTTGTATTGTGAATATTAGTTGAGTGCTCGTCACACTCGTAATTGTGTACCCTGTTATTCCTGTGTCATTGAAGGATGCTGTTATGGCAGCGTTTGGTGTTCCTGCAAGTCCGTGATTAATGATACATGTGGTTGCCGTGGTGTTTGTTGTTGAGCCGCCGTTGGATGTGACAAACCCTTCGATGATACCAAAGTTTATTGCCGCGGTTCCCTGATTCATAAATGGAGTGGATGTTATATTGCGTATACTTGCATCGTCAACTACACCCGAGTTAATAATTCCTGTAGAGGTCACATAAAGAAAATGTTTTGTAATTGACCCGCCTTCTAAAGTGTCACCTACGCTTTTGAAGTTGCGGACAACACCTTCTATTTTAAAAGCCTCGGAAGTTTGGTTTGTAAATGAATTTCCGTTAGAGTAAATACTTGTAACGTTTCCATAACTATCTATGGCAGTTGGTTCATTAAAGAAGCGGTTATTTTGTAGCCATATTTGACCACGGTTTGTTTCGGTGCCGGATTGTTGGATATATATACCGTAAGAACATGGTGGGGGATTATAGAATATATTGTTCTCTATCCAGATATATCCGTCACTCGCGTAACTTACATAAATCCCATAAATGGTGTTATATTCTATCCAATTATCGCTAATCCAGGTGTTAGAACCCACAACCAAGCCAATGGTACAATGAGAAACGGCACTATTTTTTATCGAGTCATCCCAATTCGTCAAGTGTGCTCCTTCGGATAACGAGTTACCGTCTAATCCAAGACTCAGTATATTGGTGGATTGCGCGTTACCAAAAATTAGATAAGTAGAACCGTTCATTGGAGCAGTCGCTTCTAATTGCACACCTTGACCTAGCCCAAACCAACCTGTACTTTCACCTTCGAGAACTACACTTTTCTGAGTTGACAATGTACTTAACTGATTTGTGATATTGTAAACGCCATTTTTAAAAAAGATTCTTCCGCCAGTAGATGGCAAAGCGTTTATTGCCCTTTGAATAGTGCAACTTGCGTTGGTTGAGGACCAATTATTTACATATCGATTAGCTGAATCTTGAGCTAAATAATAGCCAGAGTTTACTTTATCTATACTTATTGTATATGGGCTCCCTTGATTATTAGCCGCATCGCAAAATACCCTTGTGAGTCCATTAAGGTTCTCAGTCCATGTGACATTTAGCGGAATAGTAAGGTTATAGTTGAAAGCAATATCTTCTGACCAAATATTTCCCGATGATACACTCGCTAATGCGTCTTGCTCAATTTGTGTAACATTTGGTGACTGCTCAAAAGTCTTCCAATTGTCGCCACTTATGATAAAGTAACTATTATTATCGTATTGTCCAACATACGTCGAAGCTATTGGCAGGGGAGTTTGCAAATAATAGGTTGATGTAGCTATTGCTTCAGAACGAACTATTGGTGCAGACAAAAAAATAGAGCTAACAAGTATAATAAATATACCCATGAAGATTGAAGGCTTGATAACCTGTTTTTTAAGATGCGGCGTGTCTATTTGAAAACGACTACGTACCAAAAGGTAAGTTAATAATACAACCCCAATTATTTGTGGAACTAAACCATAATAAGGCAGGTTTTGTATTAATGAAACTAGATCTAAAAGACTAAGTTTTGTGTTTGAAGCTGTTAGAAATAGGGATACCACTCCATAAACGATTCCTTGACCTAAAACGACTAAACCAAGACTTAACACTATAGCACTTAGAGAACCCAGACTTAGGCGCTTTTTGATTCTGGTTTTTTCTTTTGCGCGTTCCACTTAAATCACTTCGTTCTAAATATCAATTTATAGATTAATGACTCTTAGCACTCGGTTTTCGTTCACATTATCGAAGTACGACTACTTTAGAAGGGTTTTCATACATGTTAACAAGCTTTTGTTTGTTAAAGAATTTATCTCTCGCTTCTTAAATTTAAAGGTCTATGTTGCAAATTAATTGTTTTAGTCGTTAACAAATTTTATTATCCAAGCAAATCCTAAGAAAAAATGTATTTTAGAGCTCATCTGGACTTTTAAGAGGAAGAAATTATGTTGTAGAGTCATGTGAGGATTCTTCAAGGTTTTCATCTTCTGATGCTTCAATAGTCAGACGCCCTTTTCTAAAAGCTAAAGCAAACACAGCAACCAAAATACCGATGACCATAACAGCTATCAAAGTTATTTCTGTTAATGACAGTTTTATTTGAGTTAATTTAGATGCCGTTGGATTTGGAGTCGGGCTCAATGACGGCGATAGATGTGGAATAAATATTGGTTTTTCGGTTGGTACTGGAGTTGGACTTAAGGTTGGGGTTGTTAAGGGAGCCGCCGTTGGTGTTGTGGTAGGTGTAGGTGTGCTAACAGGCAGACTAGTTGTTTTGATTGAGTAAATTCCTGAGTCGCCCCATAAGTTCAGGGAATTATTAGCGTACTCTCGGAAGCTTACAGTAGCTCCAACAGTGCTGTTCAACGCTAAAGTAGCGTTGCCCCAATCAGGATTTAAATTAAAAGAAACCCAGGAAGAATTAAGCCATTGTCCGGTATTGTTAGTACTAAAAATGAAACCGCCACCAGTTAAGCTTCGGTTATCAGTCCATAAAGTTGAAACGGTTGTGTCAATAGTAACCATTATGGAAGTCATAGAAAAAGTCGAGGAGTAAGGTGGCATATTTGGGTTCCAGTTTAGTTCTCCAGTAGAAGAGGCATCAAGTATTAGAGTTGTAGTGTAGTTTTGGTCATTCCAAACACCAGTACTAAATACTGGTGGTCCAAGGTTAGTCCAAATAGTTACTTTTGCGCTGCTGTTAGCTTGAAGTGTTAACATTTTTCCAGAAAAAAAGTTTGTACATGTAACAAGGGTAGAATTACCATTATTTGAGAGAGGAGCATCAGCATGAATTAGCATTGTATTGTTACTGACAGGATTGACAAAGTTGTAGTAATTGGCAAAGGATGCAGGATCAGGGTTCGGACCCATAGCATATAATGTGGTAATTTCACTTGCGTTTAATGCTCTATTGTATATGCGAACATCATCGATAGTTCCATTGAGTGAATTATACCCGTTTTCTTGCCCTAAATAAAGAGCGTTTGAACTCGTCGTAGGTAATTTTGTAAAAGCCTGAGGGGTGCCAACTTGAAGGCCGTTTATATAAAATGTAACATTCATTGCAGTTATGTTTCGTACAGCAATAATGTGCAGCCAAACCTTGCTCTGAACAGAAGAACTGGGAGAGTAAACACTTGTTGCTGCATGGTCAAATTCTAATTTTCCATTGGCGCCATACATACTTAACTCGTATTCACCACCCCAACTTTTGAATATCAAAGCTTGTTTAGTTGCTAATGTGTTAAAGTAAACCCAGCAAGATAGCGTTAAGTCACCTGTCACTTGAAGACTTATTGAATTATTTACTTTCACATAATCAGGTTTGGTTCCATCGAAACTGAGCGCGTTTCCATATTTTCCAGCAATCCATATTGCTCCATTGACTGTTCCGTTGTTACCTTTGCCGCTCAAGTCTTGCACTAAGGTACCTGAGCCTTCATTCATGTTCCAATAACCGACTAAACTGCTATCATTAGACACTCCTTGATGGGGTATTTCAGAAAAGCTCATAGTCTGATTAAAATTTAGGTAAGTAGAATTCTGGAGGTCCCATTGATATGACGCTGAATAGTTGCCTCCCGCTGACACAGCCCCGACAGCAATCAGTAGTAACAAAACGATGAGTATGCCTGTAAAGATTTTACGCGAACATAAGGACATTTGAAGAAAGACAACAGTCATAGACTTGAACTCTTCTGCTAGCTATCCAAAAAACTAAGTACTATCTGGGTAAATGATTTTAGGTCGCCAGACTATTATCAGTGGAATAACTAATACGATAATCAGAATTACAAATGGAATTATCGATATGAGTGAGGCGGTCTCGTTAAATTCCATTAGTGGCGTTTCGTACTTGACGGTTATTGATGATTGAAGTTTGTATGGTAAGGCGATAGTATATTCGTCGGATGCATAAATGTTGAGTGTTATTTTGCCGCTTAGCGTGGTTGTTCGACCGTCTGTGTATATAGTTGGTGGGTGTAGCATGTAGAAGTTTTCGAATTGAATTTTTCCGTTTATGATTATCTCGGGTTGTCTCAAGAGGAATGATACGTTGCCTTTTATGTGGAAGGATGTTGTTTGATCTGCCTTGTAGAGTTATGGATGGATTGGATGCAGTTAGGATTGTGTAAAATCCGTATCCGTTTTGAATTGTTACTTCTGTACTGTTGATAAGAATTGTGTTGAAACTATTTGTGTTTAGTGTTTGGTTTTCTGGAAGCGTGATTGAAGCTATAGAGTTCGAACTTATGCTAATTGTTCCGTTGGCATGTAGGCTAGTGAACAGTAAACTTGGTTCGGTAAACCATGGAGAAATTGTTGTATCATTGTAAAGTCCAATGTAGTTGCTTAAAGTTTTTGTTAAGTACTTGAAGTGGAGTTGGGTTGAGGAATTGGTTTTGTGATAGCAGAGGGTATATGTTGATGTAAATCAGTGTTAGTTGATTTTGGTAACTGTCATGACTAATGGCGATGACGAATTATTGTTAATGTATTGAGCTTCTGTTGTCGTATTGTTATTAAGATTTATTTTTGGCACTTCAACAGTAGGTTGCATTGTGGAGTTTTGTCTGACAAAAATTTTGTTGGCGTTGAATGTTTCAGATGTTTCATTTCCGAAAAGGTTCAGCAGGGGACCATATCCGTTTGCGTTTATTATTACTACATTACGCGTATTGTTTTTTTGCGTTGAGTCTTCAAGTTGGGTTAGCATTTGTTGGGTTGTTACGTCATCGTATGGAAGTATGAGCGTTTCATACGAGCCTATGAGTGCTATCGCCTGATAAGGATTGTTGTATAGTTGAGTCCCATTGATGAAAGAAGATCGTACACTGGGAAGATCGGGTCCGTTAACTTGAGGGATATTGTTTAGGATTTCTGATGTTTTTTAGCAGCATTTTTGCGTAGCTTGTTGGCTTATTATTATACAGTTCAGCGCCAATGGTTATGTCGGTGTTGCTTGCGAATATTCCGCTTTTGATATGATTTTGTGGCGATTAGGTTGTTGTTTACGAATATTTGCATTGATGCACCGTCGTATTCGCATTTTACGATCGTATTCGGTATTGAGCTGCAATATGTCACCTGTTGAAATGGAGATTTCATTGCTGCCATCAGGAGATATTTTGAATACTATGCTTTTGCCGTATTGAGCTATTTCCCAGCTTTTTTGCGATTGGAGTGCCCCAGTCAAGTTTAGCTACTATTACTTGATTTTTGGTTAGATTTAATGGTTGGAAGGTGAAGTCTACAAGAAGGTTGTTGAAGCTTGTTTGGGTTCCGTTGATTCTTATGTAGCTGTTTAAGCCATTGAAGGTGGCTACGTCGTTAATTTGGACATTGGTGTAATTGAGCGCACCTTGGTAGGTATTCTGGGATTCTGAACCTTCTTCGAATAAAAGGTCTGCAACAGTGTATTGTTTAGTTTCTTCTGTGGAATGCGGATTGATGACTGACATTGTTGATGTGTCGTATGGAATTGCTATTGCGGTATTGCTGTAGGAAACGGGGATTGATGTGTTAGTTGATTTCTTTAACTTGTACATCTTGGTTTTCGAGATATGTCTGTGAAACATTAGTTAAGTGCGCAAGATAGTTTCCTGCATAGTTATCAAGTGCAGAATAATCGAGAGTTTTGCTAAGGTAGATATAAGTTGGTGTTGTTTCGCTGTATCTGGTAACGAAAAGCGGAAGTTCTGGGCTTTTTGAGGCCCATGCAGCGGTTGCTTCGGTAACTATTGCAGTAGCCCCTGTGAAATCTAAGTAGGACTGATGAAGTTTGCGGGCTGATTATAATTGCGTTGCTATTTGAGGCGTAGATGTTGTTTTGCATGGTGTTGATTATGTTTAGTTCTGATGAGCTTAACTGACTTGTTTGAACTGTATCATTGTAATACGTGAAACCCAATATCGTCGATGAAATTCCCGAAATAAGGATAAGTGAGACTATTCCGCTGATTATGAACCATCTTGTTATTGATGAATTTTTTTGTTTGAGTTTATTTGTGAGCAGGTGACCTAAAGCTATGGCGGCGATGAGAGCTAAGGGAATTTTGAAGATTTCGAACATTCTTTCTGCACGGAAGCTGAGAAGGGTTTGTCGAATGATTTCGGAAAATGTGGAGCTTGGATTAAAAGTGAATTCTGAGACATATTGCATTTGAAACAGTTCTATTAAAATTGAGAAAATTATTAGTAACAATGCAGAAGCCAGTATGGCAACTGTAGTTCTTGAGCGATATTTCGAATTTACAAGGAGGAGATAGATGGCTGCTATTGCTAAAATTCCGATTAACCCAAGTTTAACAGGGAATAGAAATACAGGAACATAGCCAAAAAGGTCTAATGCGTTGAAATTAAATGATAAATTGCCACTAAACCACAAGTATATGCAAGCGAAAGAAAGGAGAAACGCTGCGGTTATTATTAATACAGCATATTCAAATTTAAGCTTAGAGGACAAGAAACGTAAAGGTATAGGATTTTTTTTGACAGAAGTAATTGCAATCAGAAATATGCCAAGGACGAAAAATTCGAGAAAAGTAATAGCACTAACGGAAACTTCTAATCCTTTTGCGTTTAAAAGCCAATTTATTGGAAACAGAATAAACGAAGCGATGATTAATGAATACCCTGTAGATTTCAATTGCTGTTTTAATTCGTTTGCGCAGACTATTGCAAAGCAAAGAAGAGTGAATAACAGGAGATATGTTGCGTATTGGTGCATTAATGGAATTGGCGTTAGTAAAAGCGTCATTAATAGCAGCTGTCGTGGTTTAGACAAGTCGTTTCTTTTTAAGAAATAGAGTACCGCGAAAATTAAAGTTAAAGATGCTTCCATTGACAAGTAGAAAAAGTTTCTTCTCCAAGTTATGTCGCCGTAAGAAAGTATGTCTGCTTGACTGATTAGCGAGAGTATTGGGCTATTTACATTTGAGATTTTATTTGTGAAAAAAGTGAGCCAGCCTAAACCTGCGAATGTACTCCAAAGTAATGTTGCTATTGCAGGGGTCTCATTGCCATACTGCCGTAGGTATTGGGTGGCCATAGCGTAAAATGACAATATAACAAAGATATTGAGAGTTATTGATATTATTTGAAAAGTTGCGATTGATGGTTTAACTATGTAAATTATTGATGATTGATAAATTGCGAATAAAGGATAAGCAGTCGTTGGTTCGTAGAAACTGCCCAATGTATCTTTTGTAAAGGCTAACGCTTGCAGGAAATTTCTAGAGATATCATAACTTATGACATTACTAATTTGAGGGTAAAGTTCCAAGAAAATGAATACAAACAAGGCAAGCGTTGCAAACAGTATCAGCATATTATTGTTCAATGTTAACTCGTGACACTGAGGTTCAGCGTTTTTCTCTTTCCTTTTTAGCATAAAGGCTGAGATACATACAGCCATAACGGCTATTGACATTATTTGCCCTCGTATGTTTGAAGGCAGAATTAACGCAACAACGCCAAATAATGCAAGAAATGCCAAGCTCAGCGGGGCAGCCAACCCCAAAAACTCAATGCGTGAAAAAGCAGGTTTGAATTTAAATAAACCAAGAAGAGATAACCCGAGCGCAAGAACAAATACTATTAAATATAAAACAGCGTTGATTGCTTCAACGTAAATATTTGCTAATTGCAGAATCACGAGTACTATACTTGCTATGGCAAGAAAAGCCCATAGTATAGTACCATTGACATTTAGGCGAATTTTAAGATTGAATTTTCTCCCTGAGAAAATAATAGCTAATAGAGCAGCCAGAATAAAAAAGAAAAAGAATAACGCATACGATTCAGGGGGACGCGAAAAAAGAAATATTATTGAGCCAACCAGTGATATAATCAGGCATGAAATAACACAACTAACAAGGACTTCACGTTGCATCAAACTTACCTTTACTTGAGCTGTTTGTTGAAAAAGTCTAACTGCTTCATTAATATGCTTCTCAGGTTTTTGAATGCTGTAACGTATGATTTCAACAGGTAGATTAAACTCCACCATTCTTGTTTTGGCTTTCTATTGACAATGAGTCCTCCCACAGCTACTATAAGATAACCGCATAACCCCCATAAGAAAGCTAATAGATTTTGTATAGAACTGTCAAAAACGTCTTTAAAAAACACATAAAACCAGTAAGTAGTGACCATATGAACACTTGTTTCATTTGGCAGTCTTGCTTTTTTAGATGTTTTATGAATGATTTTGGCATGAGGAGTTATGTAAAGAGATTGGGGATATTTTTTGTATACTCTATACGAAAAATCCAAGTCTTCCATGAAGCCCCATCGCTTCAAATTTGTATCAAAAATAAATTTGTGAAATACTTGCCGTTTGTAACAACAACAACCGGAGAACCTTTTTACCTTAATCACTTTGGTTAAGCTGCTTGGAAAAATGCTTGCTCCTGATCTACGTACTTTCTGAGTATTTTTCCGCTGATAGTTCAACATAAATGCTTTGTTAACAGCATCTCGAGGTTTTTCCCGCACTTGATTAACTTTCTGTGAATTAGGTACTATTAGGGGTTGTATTCCAAGTGCTCTCGGGTTATCTTTAAAGAAAGCCGTGATAACATTGAGGACATTACGATCCAACAGGGTGTCATCATCAAGGAAAAAGATTGAATCTCCTTCAAAAAGTGTTACACCTATGTTCCTTGAAGCTGTAAGACCATCGCAATTTCCAATAATGTACCTCAATTTGCAACCGAGAGACTGGAACTTTGGAACAAAAGAATCAGCGACTTCTCTAGGAGAGTACTTCGGAGAATCGTCTACTATTATTATCTCTAAGGGCATTTGACTTTGATAAAGTAAGGTCTCTAATAGATCGCACAAGTCATGAAGTCTGTCTCTAGTAGGAATTACTACTGAGATACCTGCGTTCATTCAAGAAATTCTTCTGTGTTAAGTAACATATACACTATTAAACCAAGCGCATGTAAAAGATTATTGATACCAAACGTTAAGTTAGTTTGAATTTTCATAGCAATCTAACATAAAGGAAAAAATTACTTTAACATCGTACTTCTTTACAAGCTCTTTTGCGTTTCCCCCGAGAGTTATTCTCAACTGAGGGTCAGCATAGAGTCTTATTATTGCATTGCTCAATTGTTCAGGGCTTCGCGGGTCAAACAAAATAGCTTCACGCTTGTTTTTTACAATTTCAGCGATAGGAGGAATGTTACTAGGAATAATAGTTTTGCCGTGAGACATCGCTTCCAATAGACTAAACGGAAAACCTTCAGTTAACGATGGGAGAATAAAAATATCTGAAACATCCAAAATAAAATCTACATCGAAGCGATGACCCAGAAATAGAACGTTATTTGAAATTTTGGGAATCATTGATTTTAAATTATTCAATTGATAACCTGCACCAACAATCAATAAAGTCAAATTCTTTTGGAGCGAGGAATCTAAGGCCAGAAAAGAAGACAACAAAACCTCCAAATTTTTCTCTTTGGAAAGCCGACCAATATATGTAACTACGAACTGGTCCTCAGCCACTCCAAGAGAGCGCTTATTTTCAGATA
This sequence comes from Candidatus Bathyarchaeota archaeon, assembly GCA_963846735.1. Classification (GTDB taxonomy): domain Archaea; phylum Thermoproteota; class Bathyarchaeia; order Bathyarchaeales; family Bathycorpusculaceae; genus Bathycorpusculum. Next base: position 182,768 of record CAWJXC010000002.1, read on the forward strand.
AGTCGCCAAAGGGAGGCTTAACCGACGTATTAATGAAAACTGGTATCTTTCGGACTTTTCCGCTGGGACAGCCCATGCTAATAACGTACTTACGGATATTCTTGTTTACTGCAATAGCTGAGTCAACTCGTTTTAAGCAAATTTTTTCGAGACGAGAATATAAATGAAGAGTTAATTGAGAGAGCAAGGTTCTAGGTAGCATAATTTTCAATCTATTACTATATTCGCTATGAAATTGAGCTACATAGGTTGCGTTAGTCAGAAATTTGGGTGAAAACATGAAGAGAGAAGCTCCTATTATGGGGTCGTGAACATGAATGACACATCGGTTTCCCCGTTTTTTTTGGCCTATACACCTAACAGACAATAGTAAAGATATGCTAATGCCCAAGATTAGATTTGAGAGCAAATAGGTGAAAAATGGGAAAGACATTCTTGGTTGCGATGTGTGGTTAGACTCATCAGGTTTGACATCACTTATTATTTGAGGGATGAATTGACATTGTCGTCCAATTACTGTCGAGTGGATAGCGGATAGGCGATTGTTTTTAAGCATATTATTTAGAAAGGTCTCGACACCTCCAGTGTTTTTGGCCAAAGCGTCTTTTGAACCAGTGAAGACATGATAGACAGTGAATTTCATGGTTGTAGCTCGACAAGCTTTGAATATGAGTTAAGTGTCCGATCAGCTGAAATATGCCAAGCGTTGATAAATTCAGAAAGATTCTGAAATTGCTGAGTTTTAGTCTGTTGTTCTGAAAATGTCGCATATGCTAAATTAATTGCGTTCTCAAGCGAAAGAGGGTCGCCTTTCTTTGCGATGATAAGAGGGTAATCTTTCATCGTATCCAATACTTTGCGGTCATTGGTAGTAATTATTGGCAAATTATAGCATACAAAATCCAGAAGCGTAGCGGGGGTAGTTGCATTTACATAAGGGCAAATACCAAAATCTGCTGCATTAAGCACAGCATCTAACTCACTGTCAGTTAAATGTCTGTTAATAAAAAGCACTCGCTTATCGTTTAAAACATCCGAGTAATTCCTCAGTAAATAACGTAAATATGTTTGGTTAGCTTTTCCAGCCACTATAAATTTTATGTTTGCATTACTCTGGCTGGAGAACAGCGCTTTTATTGCGCTTAAAAGAACACTGACACCCTTGTATTCTGAAATTGAACCTATGAAAGAGAACACAACATCAGTTTGCGATATTCCGAGTCTATTACGAGCTGAATTTTTTTGAAGAGAATCCTGTGATTTCGGTTTCTTGAAAAGACCATGCTGTATCACTTGAACCTTTTCCGAATCGACACCATAGAATTCCACGATTATTTTTTTATCTATTTCACTATGAACAAATATACAGTCAGATAATTCTCTTAACATGATTCTAAAAAAACTATACTCAATACGAGGCCAGAAGACTTTATGTGGAAGGATATTATGAAGGGTTATTGTCAATTTATTTCTCGAGAGACTCTTGAATACTCGAAAAAAAGCAACTGTGAAAGGGACCAAGAAGGGAGTTAAATATTTATGGTTTCCCCAGCGATATAAGAATTCAATCCAGTGGATGTGCAAAACCACCTTATTGCCAGTACAGGTTTTCTTAAAAAGAAGATTCAGAATCTCAAATGGATAGAAGAATTGATTCTTTGCCGAAATTGAATCTGCAGACAGGGAATAAAGATCTATACTTATTTGAGTCTTCTTGCATGAATCGAGTACTTCTCTGTATAAACACCTAAGATAGGCATAATCGCTTATGCGCGGTAAGACTACAACGCATAATCGCTTACCTGACAATATTTCTGTTTGCAAATTAATATTGGGCATTTTATATTAACGATCGGTAGACTTTCAAGTTCTCATTTGCTACGAAATCCCAAGAACTCTTCTCAAGCAAAGTATCAATACCTTTTTGGATCTTACTTTTCAAATTATCATCGCTCATTGCACGTTCAATCGCTTTAGCTAATAAATCAGGACTTTTCGGTTGAATAATAATCGCATTCTCTCCATCGGTGAGCAGATCTTTGGCAAAATTTAATGCTGAGATTACAACCACTTTTCGATGCTGCAGAGCAAATGTTAAAGTGCTGCTAGCCCCGAAATTGTAAACATACGGAAAGACAATAACTCTTGATGCTGCCACTAATCCGTTTATATCGGCGGGGGTAAACTTTCCTAGAAAAAGCACCCGTTTTTCCTTGATTAAGGTAGAAGCAAGTTCTTTCAATCGACAATAATAAGAGTTATAATAAGATGGAACGTCGCCAGCAATAACTAATGTCCAAGATGGATGGTCTATAGAGAGCGTCTGAAATGCTTTAATTAAAGTATCTAAACCTTTTCGTGGACTAATAGTGCCAAAAGCCAGTATTACTTCTGGTTTGTCAAGTAAACATTCACCAAACTGATTAGTGAGTTTTGAAGAGGAACCAATGGAGGGAATACCATATGGTATTACAAAGATTTGGGATGGTTTAGACTTATAATCAAGGACCAATAACCGCTTCATTGAGTCACCATGAACGATAACAGCGTTTGATAGCATTAGCACAAACCTATAAAGTAAAATAAATACTGATTCTACAAAAATTTTCGAGGCTTTAGGAAAAGTAAATCCAGGCAATTTTAAACCAAACGAATAGCGAGGTATGATCGAGTGTATAGTTACTATACATTTTATTTTAGAAATTCGAAGGAACAATAATAGCAAAGGTAACAACAAGCTTGCATAGAAACTACCGAAGGTGTTGAGTTCCCATTGAATATGAACTACATCGACTTTATCCGAAATAGCTTTCTTAAAAATATCAAATGGATAAGTGTAGGTAGACCAAACGTATGAGACAGTAAATTCAGAGCTTTGAGCTCTTGAATTTCGCTCCTTTGATCGATCCTTATTGCGATTATGGAGATAGATATATGTTTTATAATTTGAACACAAACTGTTCAATGCCTTTAAAAGGCAAGGACTATACCACTCTCGAGGGTCAATACAAGCTATTTTTAAAATTTTTCCCAAGCTTTAACAACCAGTTACATCATTTGTGTACTTGATATTACAAACAATTGTTCGCGTAATCTATGCAGTGCCTTATGCAAGCATCCATATTCAGATATTCGAACTCTCCAAATCGTCCTAGTAAACGTATCCCCATTTTGTTTGCATAGTTTCTAATTATGCGCATGTTTTTGTCATAAGTAAGGTCATTTATTACATACGCATACTGAAACCGCTTGACCTTGGCAAAACATACAGATTGTCTATCGATAACCTTAAGATCATGCAAATCATCCATAACCCTAACCAATATATCTTCATCTTTCATACGCCAAACATCACTTTCAAGGGTACAGGTAATTTCCGCTAATACGGATGATCTATCTTTAGGAGCAACAAATGAGCTATAATTTGAGGGAAAACTAACCCTATGAGATAAGGAGTTTTTTTCGGGAATATACAACCAAGTCAGGTCATTGATTTTTGGGGATTTTAAACCAAGCATGACACTGATAAGTGAGTTGTATTTAAGGCCTTTAACTGCTTTTTCTACATCGGCTGGAGTATCCATTGCCTTAAATAGATGCTGAACCGGCATTGTGGAAACCAGTTTGTCGTAAGTTCTCTCATCTCGCCCGTTTGACACAACCCACTGACCTGATTGGTTGGCTACCTTTTTAACTTCAAAATCAGGGGTTAAATGTGACCCAATGTTTTCCTTGATATTATTAATTATTGATTGTATTCCACCAATTTTGGGGTAATAAAAATTAAGTTGGTGAAGATACCCTTCAGTTTCAATACCGATAGACGATTTTATGATATCTTCAACCGGCGGGTTTGGTATGCGTTCAACCCACTTCAGACTGGTTTTTTCTGAAGGATATTTCCATATCTTTTCATTATAAGGAATAAGATATTTTTCAGCTATTCCTTTGCCAAAAGTGTAGTAACACCATTCTTTTAGATTTGTAGGTTTTTTCACTTTTCCTTGCTCTTTGTTTAGCAGATTTTGAACGAAACCATACAGACATTCGAAATTCTCTTCTTTGGGCAAACTTGCTAGATCATTTTCGAAAGGATACTTCACGTAGCACCCTTTGTATAATACTTTAGAATTTCTTCTGTTTAACACTTTATTGTTTTCTAGAATGTTTAGCATGAAATCTAATGCTTGCTGGTCTTTGGAGAACATTATGTGAGAACCACCGTAGTCAAAGGTAAAACCATCTTCTTGCAATGTCCGCATTAAACCACCACATTCTTTTTCTTTTTCCAAAATTTCGAAGTTTGCAGCTTGTTGATTTAAGAGGTACCCCAAAGTTAAACCGGACAAGCCGCCACCAAGAATGCCTATACGAATAATCATAGTCCCCAAAATACTAGAAAATTAGTTGCTAACATGCGATTTTACTTTTAAAACGATTCATGCATTGATGCTGTTAGTTGAATGCTATAAGTTATGAAGGAACCTAATATCAAAGTAACTTCTCATATTGTTGCAGTAATGAACTAGCAGAAATATCCCAGTTATACTTGTTTTTAATCAAGTCCATGCCCCTGCGTCCGCAATTAGCCATTTCATCTGGGTCGTTTAGCAACTCAAGGACGCCTGATGCGAAAGCACGTGGTGAATCAGGAGTTACTTTTCCCAGGCTGTTTTCTTTAATGATATTTGTCCAACCGCCCACGTCATTAGCTACGACTGGCAACCCCATAGACAAGTAATCAAAAAGTTTTGATGGCATACTAATTCTTGCTGAAGTATCATTTGTGCTTGGCAGAACGCCTAAATGGCATGATGACAAAAATTTCAAAGTCTCGTCGAAACCTGAAAACCAAAAGAACGTTGGGTTAACTTGCAAGTCTCGTGCAAGATTTTGAATACGGGTTAAAAGATCTCCTTTTTTAGTAATATAAAAATTAACGCCAGATTTCTCACGCGTAACGTAGGGGATACTTTTTACAAATAGGTCAACATGCTTTCTATAAGAGATAATTCCAGCATGCACAACCTTCCACGGTTCAGGTCTTTCATAGTACTTGTCAAGTGAAACCCGACCGCCAGGAGGGATAACTGTGACTTTATTCGGATTTGCGTAATAATTGGTGAGAACGTAATCTTTCATAGCATCCGAGAGACAAACTGTAAGATCAACATCATTGATTACGCGTCTCATTAGGTCTTGTAAATTCTCCCAGTCGCTACTATCCTCTTTAATGGAGTTTGCAGCAAGTAGTTCTTCAGGCCAAACTCCATGCAAATCCAACACTATTGGCACCTTTAGTTTAGAATGTACTGGAAGAAGAGTTAAAGCAGCATTGTCTTGTTCAGCTTGCAAAATATCAAGGTCAAATTGTTCGAAAAATTTTGCTAAATTTGTAGATAATTGAATTTGTCCACTGTAAAGGCGTTTACTCAATTTAATAACGAGTTTCTGTAAAGGCGCGTTATAATAAGCTTGCCGTGAAAGAGAATAAAAAGTGTCTTCAACTTTAAAGTTGGAAAATAAGGTAGGTACTTTTACTATGCTTATGCCGTCTAGTTTCCGAGTGGCCTCGTAAGGAGAGAAAACTATTGGTTCAACGCCAAGTTTCTTTAGAGATTTAGCTAATTCTAGTGTTCTAACGCTTGAAGCCATTGAATCCCAAAAAGGGTGGAGAAGAAAAAAGCCAACTCTCATGAATTAAGCGACCAAAGTTCGAAAACATACCTATTTGTTGATTTATTCAAGTCAGGACAATTTTTTCGTCAATCGTGTTATGGCGTACAGTGTTATGGCTGTTGATACCATGAAGCATCCTAGTAGCAAGAAGCCTATGGATGCCAAAGCAACATTAGTAACTATACTTCCCGACCTAGCGTACAGGTCCATCATCCAAACTCCAAACAGAACGCCTACTGCCAAAGATATTATGCCAGGTATTCCCAAAAACGTTACTGGTTTATCTTCAACGACAAGTCGGACAAGAGACATTATAAGACCTACTCCATGCCTGACCGGATGCTCAGTTGAGGTTTCCACGCCTACACTGTCACCGTATTTGCAGGAAATAGGAACTTCGCAGACGTTTAAGCCGCTTTTGTTGATTGCTCGTAGAAGTTCTATGCTGGCACTCATGCCGTTCTCGGAGAATGACCCGAGTTGTTCGATGGCAAGTTTGCTGTAGGCTCTAAAGCCGCTTTGAGCGTCGCTTACGCCGTTTTTGCCTGAGCCATTGCTTAACTTTGTGATGACTTTTACGCCTAATTGTCTGTAGGCAGGCATGTCGGCGGTGCCGTTTTTGTCTTTAAATCTGCTGCCTAAAACTACCTCGGCACGACCATCTACAATGGGCTTCACTAAAGTTGGAATCTCTGCAGGTGCATGCTGTCCATCAGAATCCAAAGTCACCAAGACATCAGCATTCAATTCCTTTGCTCGCTTAAACAAGCTGTGCAAGGCAGCGCCGTAACCGAGATTTCGCTCATGACGAACAACCACTGCTCCAAGTCGAAGTGCAATTTCTCCAGTCAAATCAGCTGAACCGTCATCGCAGACAATTACTATATGGGCGTTTTTTTGTGCTCCCAAGACTACACTTGCGATTGTTTTTTCTTCATTGAATGCTGGGATGCCCACGACAATTAAGGGAGTCTGCAATCCAGTTTCGGGGGTATTTCTGAAGCTGGAATTGGATGCGTTAGTTAAAACCAAACATTTTCCTCCAAATAAATTTCTAACTTTTCCCAAAGCTTAAAGCTAAATACTTAGCAAAGGCCAAATCCTCAGCCCACTTTGAAGCTGAAGAGTTGCCCCAACTAACTGCTATGTTACTATTTTTTCGGGCTAAAGGTAAACCAATAGTCCTCACCAACCGATCAGCCGTGCTCTCCATTGCTAACTGCAGCTTTGCTATTATGGCCGTCACTACGTTGGCCAGTTTTTCGCTTCTGATGTTATCTACGTATTTAACGGTGAGGTCTATAACGCCGCGTTCAATTTGGCTAAGGGCTCTAAACCATGTGCCTCGCCGCAGCGCAACTTTTTTGAATTCAGCGAGTTTTCCAGGAGAAACAGAATTGTTAGATTTAGCTTTAGAGGTATTGCCGGCTTCAGGGTTTTTACTATTGGACTTATCCCTTACCTTTATGGAATGCAAACTTGATAGCGTCAACTCTCCTCCTCTCTCCTTAACAGTTGAACGATAACCTGTTATGAGGCATAAAAGGCTTGCTTTAAAAAAAATAATATTACTATTTTGGAATATGCAAACTAAATAGATTTACGGTTGCATAACAAGCAAAAGAAAGCGCACTACTCTAAATCAGTTTGATAATCTTTCCGTTCTATGTTTAGATTACCTAAAGTAGCTCTTTCTACGGGGTAAGGAGCGATTTGAGGTAGGTCCTGATTTCACGTTGATAAACATAAATGAAGTATGCTGCTGAGAAGCCTGTTAGGGCTATTTCGCCGTAGAGAATGGTGGAATTTGCCTCTATTGCTTTGAAATAGCCACGTTGAAGGATGGTTAAGAATACGAGGATTTGGAGGCATATAGCTCCGCCTAAACAACTTAGGCCTATACTGTGAAAGATTATGCGTACTCTGTTTAATGTTGGGTCGGTCGCCATTTTTCCACATCGCATATTGAGATATTAGATTCAATACTTAAGACTTATGAAAAGCTGAACTTAATTCATAGTAAACAACAAACCCCTAAGCAAGCACTAACGGCTAAAAAGCGCATCTCTTGACCGGGGACTCAAAGTTTCATAATGTCTTAAAAAAGAGTTTATCTCAAAATAATAAAAAGAAAACATGAATAAATCCATTTGTGATTGTATCAAGACAACAACTATGCGCTAACTCTAATGTTAAATGTTTCACTTACTTAATGACTTAAAAAACAAAAAAAGAAAACAAAAGATAATGCATCTTTCGATGCTTTTTACTTGGGCATTTTGGATCGAATCGAACGTTCTTGGCGGACGATGCCAACCACAAGGGCAATCATTGTAACGCATTCAATAGCGACAGCGATCCAAACATAAGTTACAAGCGAAACAGTAGCCGGTTGGTCAGGTGTAGCAGTTGGGGTAGCGGTAGGTGCAACAGTGGTGCCGCCTATGGCAAACAATGGATCTGTGGTGCTCGTTAGAGTAACAGTTATGGTTTTGGCAGCAGTGTCAACAACGCCTTCTAATGCAATGAAGCTGTTGGTGTCAGGATTATACTTGTAAAGTACATAAGGCGAACTCATACCTGCAACATCCGCATCAGTGTAAGTTATTGTTATGGTGGCGTTTTTGAAATCACTTGAACTCATGTTGAAAGTGACAACCACGAAGTGACTCAAGACAACATTATTAGGGATAGACGCGTCAGGCTGTGGATTCGCAGTGTAAGTTGCAGTAGAAACAGACCCAGTTGCACCAGGTGTTCCAACTATGTCAATTGCAACGTTACCAGCAGTTAAGCTTTGATCGACATGAGCTATGCCGGTCGAGGAAACAGTGACGTCAGCGGTCTGCTGAGTCTGATATTGACCTAAAACGCCAAGCGGTGAAAGCGATATAAAAACTACCGTCAAAATTGTAACTATGCTAACTAGCACATATTTCTTATTCATTCTTCTCTCATCCTTCTTAATGCTCTCTTGCTTGTTTTATTTCATATAAAAGGATTGCTTACAAAAAAGTAATATATCGATTATCGAAATATGCTTACAATAATCAGAAAACACCCGTAAAGCAGTCAAATAATATTCAGATTAGAAACATACCTCAAACCAAAATTCAAAAGCAACAAGAACACTAAGGCAACAATCAACAATTCAAAACCTATCTTTTTAGTCCGTGTGCCTTTTGAACCGTAAACGCCTACGCGCACCAAAAAACTTAGCCCCAAACTAGAAAACACAAGTGAAGGCATCAAAAAAAGAAATCGGTTAAAAACAAACTCTCCAGAAGCAAACAGAACTGCCACACACCCCACCAAAAACCAAGAAACAAGAAGACGGGACATCTCAGACTTAAAAGTTAACATGAACAAAAAACCCACGATACAAAGAACAGGAATAACGCCATTAGAAAAAACTCCGCCTAAGTAAAAATTAGTAGTTAATTTCAAACCACTCAGAATGAAGCTGCTGTTGGGAAGCCCTAAACTCGATTGCGCTGTCTCAAAAACAGACGTCGATGCAGAAGTTGAAGTCAACAGATTGCGTGCTAAATCGCAAATCAAACCCACGATTACAGTCACGCCAACAACCAGTACCTTCCACTTCAGACCTTGACGTAAATTAGGTTCCTTAGCAGCCATCCGCCACTCTAAAAACAGAAATGCTCCCAGCGAAAGCACAAAGATATACCAAGTCCAAGAATGGGAAAATAAAACCAGCAGTGATACGCCCAACAAGGCAAGCATGCCCCCGATGGAACCTGAATGGAATACTTTCAGTAACAGAATGAAGTAAATATAGACAAAAATCACCGCTAACATGTTTGCAAAATAACCTGAATAAATCAACCCTAACGCGGTAATGGAAAGGGGCGCTATCAACACGGTATAAACCCAAGCCTCACGAAAACCACAAACAAGCTTCACAACATACAAGGAAGCAACGCAAAACAAAGGCACCAGCAAAGCGGGAATAAACTGCATAACATTCACTGGGGAAACAATAAACGATAGAAGATATGACAAAACCAAAAAAACTGCACGGTCATTAGCCACGGCAAATGTTAAAGCAGAATTCACGTCGAGACTCCGCATGTGAGCAAGCCACTGGTAATAGCTTGGAGCATCAACACTTACAAGGCGGTTAGTCGGGTTAATCCATGGCAAAACAGTAAAAGCCACAAACAAAAAAGAAACGATAAATGATATCAACAGTGCCAAGCCAAGGGGAAAACGTGCACTCAAAGGCTCAAACCCTTGCTCCTTACAAGACTCAACTGATTTGTGGAACCGACGGGCGAAATTAACAACTGAGTTATCTGCCCACTTCTCAGATAAACTAACGTTAGGAGATAGTTTAACCAAGAAAGCTAAAACACCCACAATAATCAAAAATAAATATGCATAGGGTAGCAGTGGATAAGCTAAATTTGTTAAACTTAACTCAACCAGTCGCCAATGAATGGCAATAGTTGAAGATGCTGCTGGAAGATTGAGTACGTATGGCAGGTTAAAAAAAACCAGACCAACCGTTTCAACCAGTAAAGCAGCCAGAAAAGAACCAACCAATATGCGTTTTAGCAAACTAAATCGTGAAACGCCAAAAAACCCAAAGGAGAAATAAGTGCTTAGTATTATGACAAGCAAGCTTACCAAAGCTAAAGATACAAAATTAATCAGCCCAAAAACAACCAAGCCAACCCAACCAACAAAACCGCACAGCACCATGCTTACCAAAAAACGGTAAAAACCGCCAACCATACGGGTAATTAAACCATAAAATAACCCTGCTATAACCGTAAAGATTGCTCCACACCACAAGGCAAAATCCCAAGTTGACGAAACTATGGAGCTACCAAAATTTTCTTGAACCATGTTTTTGTTGGACAAAACGAAAAAAGAAACGTCAAAGTAACCTGCTACATAGAACAACGAAAAGATGAGGCACAAACCGAGCGCAATACAAACTAACCAAATCAGCCCTTGGCTGCAACGCCAACGGGATGCAGGAGACAAAACCTCGATTGTCAACAACTCCAAGGCAGTCTAAATGAGAGCCTTCAACCCTTCCCGCAAATTAACTTTCGGCTCAAACCCCAACATACGCTTTGCCTTAGAAATATCCGCGTAACTATGCTCAATATCGCCTGCACGCGGCTTCTCATGATGGATTTCTAAAGTAGCACCTGCCAAATCTAAAACCGCTTTTGCAAGTTCATTAATCGAAGTAGCCCTGCCTGAACCAATGTTAAACACTTCACCTTCTATCCCCTGGCACTTCATAGCAGCCAAAATCCCTTCGACCACATCAAAAACGCTAACAAAATCCCTTGTCTGCAAACCATCCCCATAAACAACCAGTGGCAATTGGCGCCTACATCGGTCAGCAAATCGCGTAATTACGCCGCTGTACTCGCTTAGACCTTGACGAAGACCAAACACATTAAAAAACCGCAGCACAACAGCCCCTAAAACGCCCCGATTATTAAAACCCCGGCTACAACGCTCAACTGCAAGTTTAGATTCTGCGTAAGGCGAGATAGGTTTAACCTGGGCTTTTTCGTTAACAGGCAAGAACTCGGGGTCGCCAAAAACAGCACAAGTTGAAGCAAACACAAACCTTTCAACGCCCGACTCGATGCATGCGTGCATTAAATTTAAGCTGCCTGAAACGTTAACGTCAAAGGTTAAATCTGGTTTTTCAACCGAAAAAGTAACGCTTGTTAAAGCAGCCAAATGAACAACAAAATCAACTCCGTCAACACACTTTCTCATGAGTGCAGAGTCGCGAATATCGCCCTCAACAAAATCGACAGTGCCCTTGCTCAAATGACCCTTAATATTTTCAAGCTTTCCAGATGATAAATTATCAACAACTCTAACAGCATACCTCTCGCTCACTAAGCGGTCAACTAAATGACTACCAATAAACCCCGCTCCACCAGTAACCAAAACTGTCCCAGACTTACCCATGAACAGTAACCTCCTCTGAACACAAAAACCAAACGCCTAAACCAACTAACTGCCCGTTACAGAACGAAACAGAAAATCCCATATGAACATTAACTGAGACCACCTAGCGATTGCACCCTTTAGAGCCATATGCACACAGTAACGCCTAAAAAACTTACGGTACAACCATCCAGACCTAACCCTTGCAAAACACTTTGACCCCTGCTTCGCAATTAATTTTTTGATTATTATTCTTGCCGTAAAATAGGTTTTAAATACATCTAGCAACCTTGCACTTGTTGTCATCGTTAAGAGAAGGAAAAACGTATGTTGAGCCTGAAACCGTTCGCTAAAAGTTTGCCGACAGTCAGCGTTTTAGTTCCTACTTACATGGAAAAAAACAACATAGCTGTCTTAATCGAGTCAATCAACAAGAACCTTTCAGGCTACACCTTTGAGGTTGTGGTGGTTGATGATAACAGCTCCGATGGTACCGCGGATGAAGTGAGAAGGCTCATCAAAGACTATGGTAATACCAAGCTTATAGTTAGGTCTGGGAAGATGGGTTTAGGTTCAGCGTACAGGGAAGGATTTAGCGCCTCATCTTATGGGTTTATCGTTGAAATGGATGCTGATATGAGCCATAATCCAGAGGAAATAACAAAGTTACTTCAAGGTCTAAACCCTGCAGATATTGTTATAGGCAGCCGATACATCAACGGAGGGAGCTCCGTCGGCTGGAGTTGGCAAAGAAAACTTGTAAGTTGGGGAGCCAACAGATTTGCAAGATTAGTTCTTGGATTAAAACCCAAGGATGTTACCTCCGGCTTTAGAGTGTACTCCAAGGATGCATTCGAGAAAATAATTGCACATTCCAAATTAAACGGTTACGCCTTCCAAATTGAAGTGTTGTATTTAGCGTCAAAGCTTGGCTTTGAGGTTAAAGAAGTACCCATAACCTTTAACGAACGCAGAGAGGGCGAGTCAAAATTAGGAATTAAAGAGATATTCCGATTCGCTGAAGCGGTATTGTCTCTGAAGTTTAGGAAGATTCATTTCGGCAAAAATTAGCTTGTGCGCTCTACTTCAGCTTTCTCAGGTTCATAGAGAGACGGGTTAGGAAGGAAAACTGCCGCTTCATCCTTTTGTTTTTCTGGGTGGGCTCCAATTTTATCTTGCGGTTTATCCTTAAGCGTTCTATATAGACCGCAGTAGTTTCCGCCTCTTCTTGTGCAGGTATAGTTTAAGTTTGAAAAAGAGTTGCATGCGCAAGAAAATTTGCAATTTGTTTTCCAGAAAACTAAAACGGACAAAAAATCACGATTAAGTAGCTTCATGTTGTTTTCTCATCATGTCCTGTTGCAAATTATTCTCCAAAAACTGTTCTTTTTACGCTTATTGAGATTTATGATGGCACAATCATAATTACAACTCTACATTCCTGAATCGGTCCTTTCAGTTAAATTGGCTCCTAAGAAAAAAGCAGACTCTATGTAACCTACGAATAGGTATTTTAATGCAAAAAATAATAAAGCTAACCGAGTTAGCTCTAACATAGACGAGGCAAACAGTTTGAAACTAATCTACGTTGCAATAGACGGCATGGGAGATTTACCAATCAAATCCTTAGGCAACAAAACCCCTCTTGAAGCAGCAGAAACCCCCAACCTGGATGCACTTGCCAAAACAGGGAAAACTGGCTTAATGTACTCGGTAAAGAAGGGTGTGGCGCCTGAGAGCGACGTTGCGGTTATTTCGCTTTTAGGTTATGACCCCTTCAAGTACAGCACGGGCAGAGGCGTCATTGAAGCGGCTGGTGCAGGCTTGAAGATGAAGGATGGAGATTTAGCGTTACGATGCAACTTTGCCACGTTGGGCGAAGGAAAAAACATCATTGACCGTCGAGTGGCACGGAGCTTAAGCACTGAAGAAGCAACTGAATTAAGCAAAGCAGTTAACAAGGAAGTTAAACTTGAATCTTACCCTGCAACCTTTGAGTTCCGCAACACACTTGGGACACAGGGCAGTATTGCTCATTAAAAGTAAAGCTAAACCTCTTTCAAGCAACATAACCAACAGCGACCCAGCCTACACAATAGTTAACGGCATCGGCGTGGCAAAGGCTGAAGTTGAAATGGTGCTGCAAACCTGCGAACCCACCGACAAAACGGAAGCAGCCAAAGTCTCCGCTGCACTTAGTAAACGAGTTCATCGACAAATCCCATAATCTCTGGGAAAATCACCCCATAAACGTAAAACGCGCCGCTGAAGGCAAGCTTAAAGCAAACGTTGTTTTAACACGCGACGCAGGACATTTGCTTCCAAAATTCTTCAACATAAACGAGCACTACCATGTTAACTTTGCCTGTTTAGCAGATATGCATGCAGAACGCGGCATCGCACAGCTTGGCAGGTATGGATTCGTCTCTTGCTTCCGCCGCCTTCAGGAAACCTTCAGAAAGACTGCGAAGTCAGAGTAAAAGCACTACTCGAAGCCTTGCCAAAGCATGATTGCTTCTACATTCACCTCAAAGGACCCGACGAACCAGGACACGACGGCAACTGCACCTTAAAAACGCAGATTATCTCAGCCATCGACAAATACTTCTTCGGACCACTACTAAAGCAGATTTCGCTTAAAGACAACCTTATCTGCGTAACCACTGACCACGCGACGCCTTGCTGCTCTGAAAGTGCACAGTGACACACCCGTTCCAGTGCTGATTTCAGGCGACAAAATTATTGGCAATGGCAAAGCAATCAAGTTCTGTGAGAAAGAATGCGCAAAAGGCAGCCTTGGCATCATAGAGCGTGGATGCGAACTTATGCCAAAACTCATGGAGCTAACTTAAAAGATAGTGGAAAAGCAAAAAAGTTACGCCAAATTAACTGCTTTTATACAGCGGAAACATAGTTTTTGCGCAAGAGGAAACATCAATTGCAGCTTGAAGAGATGAAAAAGGAAATCGAAGCCTTAGTCATAGCGAAAGGTTTCTACAACAAACCTGAAGACATCCCAAAAAAGCTGCTTTTTGCCTTCATCGAACTCGGCGAAGCCAGTGATGCTTGGAAAAAAGGGTTGCCTGAAGAAAAAATCGCTGAGGAACTCATCGACGTCATCTTCTACATTTTAGATGCCAGCCGCTTAGCATGCCCCAACATGAACATGGATGAAGTGTTCAAGAAAAAACTTGAGAAAAACCTTGGCAGACCCTTCCAGTATGGCGAAGGACACCGCAACAAACAGCCTGAAGAAAACAAAAACCATAACATAAAGTTTTTATGGTACAAACTACAAACTATATGCTGTTGAAACAAAGTGGACTTCACCTACCCAAACAACGTGCTTTTCGAATGCAGCAAATGCGGCTTATGCTGCGGCGACACAAAACAAAAAACAAGGCACATTCTGCTTTTGGAGTCAGAAGCAAACACGATATCAGCGGAAACATGCTTGCCAAAACAAGATTTCACAAAACAAATCACCGATAAAACACCCTTACTGTTATGAAATGAAAAAGACCAGTGAAGGCAAATGCTTCTTTTTGAAAGACAACCAATGCACCATCTACACGTTAAGACCCTTAATTTGCAGGTTTTACCCCTTTGAATTAAAATTTGACCAAGACAAAGACCACTCATGTTTTCAATTTTACGCTTGAGTGCCCAGCAATAAGCAAGGGCAAAACGATGACTAAGAAAGATTTTGAAGAGTTGTTTTTGTTGGCTCAGGAAAGGCTGCCTTAGAGTTGTCCCAGAACATCTGCTTGCTCTAAGGTGACTCCGCAGTAGTGGCACTTTAACAGTAACGGTTCTTCGTTTTTAACGTGGAATTTGGAGATTACAGGTTCGTCGCTGTTGCTTATGCAGCAGGGGTTTGCACATTTAACTATGCCTTCAATGGCTTTAGGCAACTTTACCTCCAACTTTTCCACAACCGCATAATCATGAATGATGTTTATTGATGCATGTGGAGCAACAAGAGCAATCCTGTTAACTTCCTGTGAGCTTAAGTGCTTTTCCCTCAATCTTCACGATGTCTTTAACTCCAAAACGTTTGCTGGGAACATTAATGGCGATTGTCATGACTCGTTTTTCTTTGCCAGTTATCCCTAAAATTTTCACGACATCTAAAGCGTATCCGCCGCGGATGTGGTCAATGACTGTGCCGTCTTTGATTTTGGAAACCCTAAGCTCCTTGTCACTCATACAGCTTCTCCCGTACAAGCTATGCATAAGGAACAAATAAGATTTTACTCAAAAAAAGAAAAGTTAAGGAATATGGGAACGCAAGTCGATGACGGTTGTGCCTGCGAACTTGTCAAAGTACCTCATGAACGCGTTGTTTTTTATTCGCCACCCGATAAAGCAAGTCGAACGGCAACAGGGGCAAGACTTTGCCAAAGTTTCTTACTGCTGCATGGTCATAGGACATTTTCTTTCCATCTGTTCTGACGACTTTTAAACCTATGATGCGTTTGCCTATGCTTTGACCGTTAAATCCCTCAAGCAAAGTGGAGTAAAGCCAAAGAAGACCTATAGTGATGAAAAGCAACGTGGCTAAGCTCCCTGCTTAAGAAATCTGCGATAGAAAGACGATAACGACTTCTGGAATGAAAGTAATTGCCATCGTAATTGCTAAAATCAACGCAAAATCAATAAGGAATGCAAAAGCCCTGTTTTTAAAAGAAGCAAGCGGAAGTTGACTTGCTTTTCCCTGTACATCAGCAACTTCTGCCCAACCTTCAACATCATGAATAACGCGGACTGCGCTTTCGCCAGCTCTGCTGAGTTTGTATTTGCCGCTTGGAGTTTGCTCTATGAAAGGTGATAGTGAGCGAAGGTGAAAGCTAAGCTTTCCAGTATCAACCTTTAGCAAATTTAGCAAGTCTGTGAAAGATGACTCGCCGTTATTGCTAAGGTCTAGTAATATTTCCCTTCGCAGTGGATGCGAAAGGACTGAAAGTACCTTTGAAACGTTTCCTTGATCTACTGCCATATTGCAAAACCATTCGTTTACTAATTAATGATATCTTATTGAGTGAACGGTTTTGGCATATAGCCCATTAAAAACTACTTTCTCCCATATAAGTCCCACTCAAAAAACTCTATTAATCCCAATAAAACCTAGTTTTAATAGTTAAAAACAACCTATTAAACGATTGTATGTCAAGCGCTGAAGTAGCAGTCCAAGTATTCAAAGAATTGGAAAGTGAAGACTTCCGAATCCTCAACATAATCGAAGCAGGCATGAGCAAACACGAATTCGTCCCAATAGAGCAAATCCAAAAATACGCCAAACTTCCCATGGACCGCATAGACTTCACTTTGGGCAAACTAAACAAGCTGGGCTTAACCTACCGAACAAAAGAAACCTACAATGGACACACCCTAAACTACGCAGGATACGACTGCCTAGCCATAAACACCCTTGTTAAAGCAGGAGTAATCGAATCCTTTGGGCAAAGTCTTGGGCGTTGGAAAAGAAGCTGATGTCTACGACGCATTAAGCTCAACGGGCAAACGCATAGCCGTCAAATTTCATAGGTTGGGAAGAATAAGTTTTAGGCAAACAAGACGCAAAAGAGGCTACATCAGAGAACATTCCTCATGGCTTTTCCAATCGCACGTAGCGGCAGAGAAAGAATTCGAAGCCATGAAACTGGTTTACGAAAACGGCGTTTCTGTGCCTGAACCCATAAGCCACAACCGCCATGTCATCGCAATGGGTATGATTGAAGGCGCACAACTATACAAATACAAAGACATCGGCAAACCCGAAAAGGTTCTAAAAGAAATTCTGCGAAACGTCAGGAAAGCCTACTTGAAAGCCCACGTTATTCATGCGGACCTTAGCGAATACAACATCATTCTAAAGCCTGATGGTCACATACTCATTATTGATTGGCCGCAAGCAGTAAAAACAGATCATGCAAACGCGGCGGAACTGCTTGAGCGTGATATTAAAAATGTGCTGATTTTTTTCAGCCGCAAATTTAACGTAGAGTTGGCTGTAAAAGAAGCCTGCGATTACGTTACTGGAGAAGCCAGAAGCTTGCCGGTTTAGTGCTTGTTGGCGTCCATAACTATGTAGAGAATGTTGTTTCCGCGAAGCAACACATTGCCATAGTTAGTCATTAATTGGTCTTCTTTGAATTCTGTGGCGCCTTCCAAGAGAATGTTCATGTGCCCATCGCACTTTATCATTTTTCCCTTGTATTCATAGCCGTTTTTCAGAACAACTTCAATGTTGCCATGCAATTGTTTAATGAGTACGTTCAACGGTTTTTTACTTGGTTCCATCATCGTCAATTTAGGGTCCCTGTCCATTCCTGTTAATATGCAAGAACCCCCTACCAAATATAAAAGCCTTATGAAAGAGCTCTATTGTTAAATAAACAAAAAATGATGCATGGACGCAAAAAAGGGTTTATTTGAGAAAAATAAGCGTGAAACCTTGCTTTTCTTGAACTTACTTGTTGTTGTGGTTTGTTTGCTTAGCACAACTACTTCCGTGCGTTTGGGGTTTGCGTTGTGTTTTGTTGTTGGGGTTGTTTGCGGCGGCTGTTTTGGTTGTGGGACAACTACAACCTGCATTTTCAAATTATCAAATAGAAGAAACATTTTTTCCCTAAAACAACCTCCATGCGCAAAAAACGCCTATCATTTTGGATGCCCTAAACGTGATAACAACCAACACATTGCCTCAGCGATTGCTCTTTGTTCAGGTTTTACGTTTTGCCATCACAGTAAACTGTATAACTAACACCGCCCCCAGACAGTATTTGAGGAACACACACTTGAATAACTATTTACCTCTTACAGCGCTCTTAGTCACCCTTATTGCTATACCGATAGCATTCGGCGCCATCCAAGTCAGCAGCGCAGAGGGCACACCCATTCTTGGCTACCCCTATGACACAACAGGGGATGGTGGCAGCGGCACAAAATATGATTCCACGGGTTCACGGTTCACTCTAAACAGTACTGCAAGCATTACCTCAATATCCTGTTTAATGAGTGGGGGCTTTAACCCAAGCAGTCCCAGTGATGTCTATAGTTATCGGTTTGCAATCTATACGGATAACAACGGATCAGTAGGCACTCTTGTAAGCCAAACTGAAGAAGGCGTATTTGTTGGCGCTGTGGGGGGGAGTCAAAACGTTTGGAACACACAAAGTTTTGCCCAAACAGTTCAGTTGAGTTCTGGAACATACTGGCTGATGGCAGTTCACAACGCCACCCAATACATAGGCATAGGCCATGAGTATCCTGTAACTGGGAACATATTGGTTAGTAGCGCTGTAGGCGGTATGACTTTTCCAACTTCTTTGATTACAACATTTCAATCGACATTTTATACACCTGATATGGTAGCTTGCATTTATGCCTCTGGAGAAGGTGCTTCTTCGTTATCTCCTCCAGATTCTAATTCACGTCAACTGGTATCTCGTCTATCCGTCGGCTGCACCGTTGATGCAACCTCTAAAATGGAAATAACAGGCAACTTGACAGCTAATTATGTCGGCATAGCATCTGTACCACTAATAATTTCTTATATGGGCAGCAATGACACCGCATGGCAACAACTAACCACAACAAACACAAGCCCAGACGGCACTTTTTCAGCAGAATGGTCTCCTACAGTCGGCGGCAACTATGTCATTAATGCCACATACGTAGGAGACTCAACCCACATGCCGGTATTCGCAACCGTAAATGCGATAGTACTTCAACCTTCAGAAAATGCAAAAAGTGTTCTATCAGTTGACTCGAACTCCACTGTAACAGATTTGGCCTTCAACTCTGGAAGCGACGAACTGAGTTTCTTTGTTAGCGGCGAAAACGGAACAGCAGGATACGCTCAAATATACATTTCCAAAAGCCTCGTCGATGACCCCTCAAAAATTCAAGCATCCATCGATGGAGAGGCAGCTAACTTTACAGTCTCATCAGCGGAGGATTCTTGGGTGCTATACTTCAGCTATCACCACAGCTCACACAATATAATGTTCACCCTAAACAATCAGGAAACAATTTCGACGCCAGAAATGCCGCAGGCAGCGATGCCATTAGTTATAGTTATTTTGATTGCTACAGCAGCCGCTACAGTAACTATACAAAGAAGACACCGAAATCAACGCTTATCCTGACTCCAAGATTGGATAAGCCGACCCGAGCGCAGAGCAAACCTAAACCAAAATCAAGAACCACTCCTGTTTTGCTTCGGAATTTACTCTGAAACCAGAAGAGTCATGGAGCGGGATATGGAAATTGAATCCATGGAGATTTCGAGCATGGGCTTCTTTTATTGCTGAGATTGTTTTGGATTCCACTGGTTTTTTGAATTAGCAAAGCTAAAGGTATGGTTATCTTGAAAAAAGGGTTTAGGGTTTAGAACCCATGAAACTACAGCTTAGCCAGTATCGACAACGCTGCAACAACTAAGAAGGCAATACCCGTCCAAAACAGATTGCCGCCCGTTAAGAACCACACTACGACGGCGACGAGAATCGCGGGAATCAGCACTAAGAACAGTTTGATGAGGACTATGATTATCAAGCCAATTATGATTAGGACAATCAGCGCTGCAAGGTCAAAGGTGAAGTTGCCAAGAACAAAAAGAATTATCGTCATTAGAATTGTATTATCCAATAAAATCCCTGCTATAAAACTAGCGTAAGTAAGTAATATGCTTTTTGCACGGTTGTTTTTTAAAAGGTTAAACAGTCATTTTAGCCCTTATTCTTGGGATAACATCCTTCTGCACTTGGATAATCCCGAAAGATGTTATCTTAAAATCATCCTCAGCCGTTTTAGCCACTAATTCATCCTTAACTAATTCACCCAACCGCGTGCTGGTTATCTTACCGCTTTTCCCAAGCTTTGTCTGCAACTCCTCTTTCGAGAGCGAATCGCCGCCAACTAAGCCCAGTTCATGCCCAAGATAATAAGCAACAAGCCAAACCAGCAACGCTTCATTATCCGTTAGCTTGTTTTTGGGCACCAGCAAATTTGCGCCGTCACCTGAAAAAGCAACTATCCCATTTAGGTCTTTAGCAAGTTGCGCAATGTCAATGTTTAGCGAGAGTTTTTGGGCGATTTCAAAGGAAGGAATCATATCTTTGAAGAATTGGTTTAGCAGAAGCCATGCTTCTTGAGGTTCCGCGGAAAACTGCTGCTCAACACCCTTGTACTTTATTTGTACTTGGATTTTTTCGGGTTTGGCACTCAACTCATTTTGCCTCTGAGTTTGGAGAGAACGTCCTCTTCTACCCATTTTTCACCCTGAATCGTAAGTTTAAACTCGGGTTTGTTGGGGTCAGGCTTGAAGACTTGACCGCGCTTAGTCATCTCATTGAGCCTTGCGGGCACCATGCTTTTTATTCCGCTGGATTCCAAAAGCTTCTGAACCAGTGCCGCCGTGTTTTTTCGCTCTTCGGAAGCGTACAGCACCAAGCCGACTGCTTCATAGTGGGTGAGGTTTTCGCGTGTAACGATGATTGGTCCTTCAGTTGTGGGTTCGATGATGCCTTTGAGTTGTGCTCCTGAGGGCGTTAAGCGGTTAGAAACAAAATCAGATAGTTTCTCAACAAAGTTCTCTGGAATACTTTCAAGCATATTCATAATGTCTTGTGGATTTTCGCCTTCAATGACGACTTCGCCGAAACCGGTTTTTATGCGTGCTTCAATACGTTTCATTAAGCTAAGCCTTCGTTTACATGCTATAGTCTATGAAGCCATTTAGGATTTGTGGCTAATAGCTTCTTTTAACATGAAAAAGGCTATTTTAGGCGTTCCCTCAAAAGTTTGCCTACAAGTTCGGGATTAGCTTTTCCGCGGACTTCTTTCATTGCGGCACCCATAAGCATGCCGTAAGCGTTCTTGCCCAATTTTTCGATTTGCGCCTTGTTTGCGGCAATAATTCGGTCAATGATTGGTGCCAAATCCGCTTCAGTAAACATCTTTAACCCTAAAGCATTCACTGCATCTTGCAAGCTTTTGCCTTCATTCTTTGATAGCCAACTGAAAACGTCTGCTATGGCTTCTTTGGCGAGTTCTCCTGAACCGACAGCTTGGAAGATACCCTTGATTTGGTCGTCGGCGACGTTGTCAACTTCGATAGCTTCGCGTTTTAGCGCTTTTAAGGTTTCAGTTAAGAACGCGGCTACAGTGGACGCTGCAACACCGCTCGCTTTCACAGTTTCTTCGAACAGAATGTTATATTCCGAGTCAACCAGTTGCTTTGCCAACTTTTCGTTTAAGCCATACTGCTTAATCAGGCGTAACTGCTTCTTTTCTGCGGGCTCAGGCAAGTTAGACTGGACCTTTTGCACTAACTCGTCAGTTATCATTTGAGGGGGAATGTCGGTTTCGGGGTACATTCTTGCTGCACCAGGACGTGGACGCATATACCTTGTTGTTCCATCGTCTTTGGCGGTTCGTGTTTCAGCTGGAACGCCAGTACAGGCTTCCTGTGCACGTTCAACGACTGCTTTTAGCGCATCCAAAACGTTCTCTGCCGTGTCAGCCACAAAAACCACAGCGTCACCCTCGCCAGCGCCAACTGCTTTGCGCAAGGCCTCGACTTCTTCAGCGGTGATTCCGTAGTTGGGCATCTCGTCAGTATGGAATATTCCGCCAACTCTGCCCCAAAACTTCGCACGGTCAGAAAGTTCAGTGCCCAAGCGGAAATTAGGCATCAATTCACGCCCAAGCAACCCCGCGAACCCTGCAAGTTTGACAGCCAGGACTTTCTGGTTCTTATCGAACGCTTTACGAATAACCTTGCATTTGGTGTCCTTGAAAACGCTTGCGACATCAACGAAATCCGGCTTTGAGCGATTCAGCCTTTATGCCTCGCTTGGCAAGTTCTTCTTTAATGTTGATTAAGCCAAGTTGGCGTTGAACCTCATACTCCACAACAGTGGAAATTAACTCAAGTTCCTGAACACCTTTAATCTCAATTAGTGCGCCGTTGGGCAGTGACACGTTGAGGTCTTGGCGAATGGTACCTAAACCACGCATAACCTTGCCCGTGTCACGCAGAATCCTGCCGATGGCAAACGCGACTTCCTGCGCTTCCATGGGCGAATAAATGACTGGTGCGGTTGCGACTTCGATTAGTGGGATTCCTAAGCGGTCGATGCGGTAGCGGATGGTTTTGCCTTCGTCTTGTGTTCCTGTTTTGCGTGCGGCGTCTTCTTCTAGGCTTGCTGCTTGCATAGGAATGATTTTTTCTCCAACCTTAATCCAACCATCCAACGCGATAATGCAGGTGCGCTGGAAGCCAGTGGTGTTTGAGCCGTCTATGACGGTTTTACGCATCACGTGGACTTCGTCAACAGGTTGCATGTTCATCATTAAAGAAGCAGTCAAAACCACTTCGACAGCGTCCAAGTTTATGGGGTGTGGTGGTTCCTCATCCATCTCGACAAGACATGAGCTTTTGTGGTTGGCTTCGTAGAGAATTTTTACGCCTTTCTGGAACTCAAAATAAGCTGCTGGGTCAACCTGTCCCAGTTCGCTCTGGGTTGGTCTTAGTCTGCGTAGGAAGGTGATTTCGGGTTCTTCTTTGAAGAGTTCAGGTGGGCAACTGCAGAACAGTTTGCTGTTGACGTTGAGTTGTTGGTGGATTTCTAAGCCGACTTTTAAGCCCACTTTAGCGTAAGTCAATAGTCATTTTATTGTGCTCCTTCAACGATTTTTTCTTGCGGAAGCGTTCGCGGAGAGAATTCGCCTGCAATGTTTGTTTTCAGGAGTTTGATGGCTTCTTGCGGATTGCTGGTTTGCCCGAGAACCCACATGAGCTTAACGAGTGCCGTTTCAGGGAACATGTCATCGAGCGGGACAACGCCAAACGATAAGCAGGTCGCGTCCTGTGTCGTAGACGTTCATGTTTACGCGTCCCCAAATGCACTGGGAAGCCAACGCAACCACCACGCCCTTGCCGACAGCGTTTTTGATGGCGTCAAAGCAGAACTTGCTGACGTGACCTAAGCCTGAACCTTCCAGCAAAATGCCTTTTATGCCCTTGTCAACGTAAAAGTCGATTATGGCTGGGTCAAGTCCAGGATAGAATTTGACTAATGCGACTTTTTCGCTAAAGTTTGGTTTGAGGACCAGTTTTTTCTTGGTGTCGCGGCGTTGGTACTGGTCAGTTTGCATGGTTACTTGTAGGTCTTTGACTTTTGCGATGGGGAAACCGTTGATGGATTTGAAGGTGTCTCTGCGGCTTGTGTGGCACTTGCGGACCTTTGTGCCCCTATGAACCACAATGGCGGTGTCGGAGACGGTTTCATGCATGGCTAAACCAACTTCCGCGAACGGTGCTTCTCCAGCAGCTTTCACTGCGCCAATCAGGTTCGTTGCTGCGTCACTGCTTGGTCGGTCAGAAGAACGCTGTGCACCAACAAGAATGACTGGAACAGGCAAATTCTGAAGTGCGAAACTTAACGCGGCTGATGTGTAAGCCATCGTGTCCGTGCCGTGCGCGATTACTATGCCATCTACGCCTTGTTCAATGCGTTTGGCTACGGTTTGGGCAAGTTCTGTCCAATGTTTTTGGGTAATGTTTTCGCTGTAGAGGCTGAAAACGATTTCTGTGTCAACCCGAGCAACATCAGCGAGTTCTGGAACCACGCCGTAGAGGTCGCTGGCTGAAATCGCTGAGCGCACGGCTCCTGTGCGGTAGTCTACTCGGCTTGCGATTGTTCCGCCTGTGCTCATGATGACGACATGGGGCAGGGCGGGGTTTTGTTTGGGAATAGGTGGAGAAGCGAATGTTGGTTTGGTTCCTTTGCCGATTTTTTCCACTTTTACATCTTTTGTTACTTTGATGCCGACGTTGTAGCCGCTCTTCATTTTAACGATGACAATTGTGCCTTCGCCCAGCTCAGCACGCGGAATCAGGATGCCCTCGTAAACCTTCCCTTTACTCGTAACTCTGATGATGTCGCCGATGTCGCAATCGGCTTGTTTTAGCAGGCGCAACGCTTCGCCCTTGTAACCTGAATTTTCAATTTGACTCATGCACATTTCTCCAGTTTTTTGGAAACGTAAACTCCATCGCGCTCATAACCGAAACGCATGTAATACCTTCTTGTTCCTAACGCACTGATAACTAAAAGCTTTTTCAACCCCAACTCCATCGCCAGCTATGCGTTCGGCTTCTTTTAAGAGGATTTGTCCATAGCCCTTGTGCTGCCATGCTTCCTCAGAGTGTTTTCCAACGGGGACAAGTTGACCGTAAACGTGGAGTTCCCGCACAATCGCGGATGGCACGGCGGTGATTTCTGGTCTATGAGCCTTTGCAGAGGGAATACGCATGCGCAAGTAGCCCAGTAGAACGTTGTTTTCTGGGTCTTCGGCTGAAATAAAAAGTTCTGTGCCTTCTGATGCTTCATAGCGTTGGGTTAGGATTTTGACTTTTTCCAAATCAGGCTTCACGTGGTCAACTGCCAAGCGATGCCCAACTTCTCGGCAGCGAATACACTGGCATTGGCCACCTTGCTCTTTGAGTCTTTTCTGCGCAAGCTCCCGCACATCACTCCTTTTTACGCCTGCCAAGATGAGTCTTGCTGGAATGTCCCGTTGCACACGCATGACGCGAATCCATGGGGGAATTGTTTTTTTGATTTCAGCAATCAAAGAGGTGGCTTCCTCGGTGGTGTAGGGTTGGTAGGTGCCGTTTTGGTACCATTCGTAGGCTTTGGTGCCTGCGATGGCTAGGCAGGGGTAAATTTTTATCATGTCAGGTTTGAACGCCGAATCCGTGAAAATCCGTTTGAAGGCTGCAAGGTCTTTTTCTGGGTTGGATCCTGGCATTCCAGGCATCATGTGATAAACAATTTTTAGTCCAGCGTCCTTGGCTATGCGCGTTGCTTCAACCACATCTGCGACGGTGTGGGTTCTGCCAACTAAACGGTAGATTTCGTCGTCAGGATTCTGCACGCCAAGCTCAATGCGTGTTACACCCATGTCAAGCATTGCATCGATGTGGGGTTGTTTTGCCCAGTCAGGACGGGTTTCAACGGTTATGCCGACGTTGCGGGTTTTGCTGACTTCAGCGTTTGCCTTTGCCTCTTCCAAGCTTGTGGAGGTTTTTGCCTGTTAGGGCGTCTAGGCAGCGTTGGATAAACCATGTCTGGTACTCCATGGGTGTTGCAGGGAAGGTTCCGCCCATGATGATTAATTCGACTTTATCCACTTTGTGCCCAATAGCTGTGAGTTGGCGGATGCGGCTTTGCACTTGCTCATACGGGTCGAAGCTGTTTTGGGTTCCACGCAGGGCAGCTGGTTCATATCCCGTGTAGCTTTGCGGCGAACCTTGGGTTGGTCCTCCTGGGCAGTAAGCGCAGGGTTCAGGTTGTGGGCATGGATAAGGTTTAGTCATGGTGGCGATGACTGTTACGCCGCTGATGGTGCGGGTATTTTTTCTTCTAATAATGGGTAAGAGTTTTTTTGCTTCCAGAGGCGTTAAAACGCTGATTAAATCCGCGTTTGCTGGGACAGCTTCTAGGTGGTACTTTGCTGCTATTTTGATTTTTAGGCGGTTGACATCCTCATGTGTAGGTGAGGGCATGGAAAGTAGGGTGGTGATTATTTCTCTTAGGGCAGCTTGGGTGTTCAAGTGGAAAGTACCAAAATAAGGTTTAGTTTACGGATAAATAAACTACACTAGTTAAAACGAAGAATTCAGCTTGAAAAAAATGTTTGTCTTTAGGACATCCAGTTTTGCCCAGCTTTCCGCTGCAGAATCACACGCTTCTCATAGTTGCGTCTGGTTCGAGTTTTTGGGGCTTGGAGCAGTTCTTTCGCGTGCTTGGATTTTTGGCGTTTGAGTGCGGACTTTTCCAGCTTTTGATAGTGAACCGTGAGTTGGCATATTTTACACCTTTGGCACATAAAACCAAAACGTTGCACTTAAACCTTTACCCATGCAGCAGACCTTTAGAAGTGACAAACCAACTCTAGCGCAAAGGAAAAACTATAGCCCCCTTATATATAGTCGAAGTGCTTATGGCTTGTTTTAGATTGTTCTGCCTGCGTTATCTAAGAACGCAAATTAGCCCAGTAAGAAAAAAATATAAAAAAGTGGAGTTTTACGGTTTTTCCGCTTTATTTTTTCTTCCACTTAATTTATTGTAGGTCAAGTCTGAGCCTTATTGTTGAAACGGCCCACCTAAGCGCTGCTTTTAATGCTGCAGATTCTTTGCGCCGTTTGGAACCTGCCGCTTCACAGCTTAGATGCTCCAACACAATGCATGTTCAGCCCAAAGAGGCAAAGTCTTGGTCGCGTACCAATTTTTCGCTGTTTCAATCAGCACGCATCTGTGCCTCAATGCATTGCATCTAAAGCTTGCTCCCTGACCTACACAAACAGATTAGCATTAGCCTATTATAAATTTTGCGACATCTATGGTACAAAACAAGACAAAATCGCACCATTTGAAACAAAAGACGTACTCATATCCCGACAAGTCATCTCTTTTGAGTTTTTCCAGAATCGCTTGTTGCACGTTTTCTCCGCCGCAATGCCAATGAAACCAGCGTCAGCATAACTGGTATCTCGATGAGTGGACCAACCACCGTTGACACCGCCACCATCGGCATCGAAGCAAACGCAGTCAACGCAATCGCAATTGCCAACTCAAAGTTTCTTCCTGTACTATGAAACGCCATTGTAGCTGAGTCTTCATAGTTGTATCCAAGGCGCCGAGTGGTAAAATAGACCAAGTTAAAGAGCAGGAAGAAGAAAAGCACGACTGGAATTGCCATCAGCCACACGAGCGAGGGATTATCAAGGATAACGCCGCCGCGCAGAGCAAACATGACGACCATTGTGAAGAGCAACGCCAAAAGTTGCAGCGAGTCAAAGTAAGGTATTAGTTTTTTGTTGAACCATTGTTGGGATTTGCGTTTGATGATTTCTCTTCGGGTTATAGCTCCGAAAAGCAGGGGCAGCCCCAAGTACAAAAGTATGCTCTCTGCAATGGCGGTAATGTCGATTGAAACGTAGGTGCCGATAAGCAGAGCGATGAACAGGGGAGTGGTGATTATTTGGATTATGGAGTTCCATGCCATGAGCACTATCCCAAGCGGACCATTACCCTTGCACAAGTCAGTCCACACCAGCACCATGGCGATGCAGGGGGCAACGCCGAGAAGTATCAAACCTGTCCACAGGTACCTTGCGGTTACAAGGTCTACGAGCCCAAGGGATGGGAAAATTACCTCAAAAAAAATGTAACCTAAAGCAAACAGGAGAAACGGGTTTATGGCATAGTTGAAGAAGACAATTATGGAGGTTTGTTTGGGGCTTCTTACCGCCTTTTTCAGTTCGGTGACTTCGATTTTGGTCATGGCGGGGTAAATCATGAAGAACAAGCCGATTGGGATACCTACTTGTAAGGTGCTGCTGAAAGCTGGGAAGTATTTGCCCAGTGCTAGCCCGATAACTATGCATATGGCTATCCAGAGGGCGAGGAGTTTGCTTATCCAGCCTAAAGGTTTAGCTTCGTTTTCACAAGTCATCCATAATCACTTTGTTGCCTAATTACTCCGAGCTGCAACCCATCTGTTCTATGACTTCTTTTTGGAGAACGCTGACGAGTTCGGGGGTTAATGCGTCAACAGCGCCATGGACTCGTGGGTCGACGATGGAATACATTCTTTTAGTGCCATCCTTTCGGCACCTAATAATCCCTGCATCCCGCAAGATTTTCAGGTGCCTTGAAACAACTGGCTGAATGAGACTAAGGTGGGGAACTATTTCGCAGACGCATTTTTCTCCATCGCGCAAAAACTCGAGGATTTCTAGCCTGTCGGATGCTGAGAGGGCGTGGAAAACTTGAGCTTTGAATCTTGTCTGTTGGGCTGTTGGTTGGGTCATGGTTCCAAAATGTGTATATAACAATATTTAAATATTTACATTAATAGTTTGTTCTTTAACAATGTCCAAACAAACCACCAAGTGACAAATGTGACTGAAAGCAACCTGCACATCAGAAGCTGGGAAGAATTCAAACACACAGTCACTGAAAAGAAACCCAAATCAATCGTATTCATCCTTGAACAAAACGGATTCTCAAAAAACAAAGAACTCACAACCCTAAAAATAATAATGCTACACGACAAACGCTACTACATCTTCTACGACTTCCCAAAAGGCGAAGCACTAAGAGAAACAAAAATCCCACTCCACAAAGACAAAAACGGAATCCAAAACCTCGACGAAGACCGAGGTCAAAGCTTACCTGAAAGGGCAGTTTGAAAACTTGGAAGTTTACTCGTTTTGGACAACATAACTAAGGTGATTTGAATGTCTGAAGAAACCTATGAGGGAATCCCCAGAAACAAAATAGTTTGGCACCCCATCATAAACTATGAAAAATGCACAACCTGTGGAAAATGCGTAGATTTTTGCCATGCCCAATCATTCGGATTCGAAGAGAAAGATGGAAAAAAGAAAACTGTGGTAAAAAACCTAAACGCGTGCATAGTCTTATGCAGGGGTTGCGAAGATATCTGTCCAGCTGGCGCAATAACACATCCTTCCGAAAAGGAAACCCAAAAAAGAATTCAAAAACTCCAAAAAGCCGCATTAGAATAGAAAGAGGCTGATATACATGAAAAAGATTTTGTTTGTCTGTGTCGAAAACGCTGGTAGAAGTCAGATGGCAGAGGCTTTCGCCAAAAAATATGGGACTGACAAGGTACTCGCTTCTAGCGCTGGCAATAAACCCGCTGAAAGGGTGAACCCTGTGGTAGTTGAGGTTATGAAGGAAAAAGGCTTAGACCTTTCAACCAACAAGCCAAAACTGATAACAGCAAAGATGGCGCAGAACCAAGATTTGATTGTTACCATGGGCTGCAACGACCAAGGAGTCTGCCCGGGACCATTCTTCAAACCAACAATCGAATGGAAACTTGAAGACCCCAAAGGCAAACCAATCGAAAAAGTACGGGAAATTAGAGATGACATTGAAAGAAGAGTACAAGCGCTCATAGCCCAACAAACAGGCACATAACCTTATCCAAGTGTCCCTTTGACTGCGTCAGCCTTCAACCGTAAATAATCCATTGCGTCTTCGAAGTCAAGGCAAGAATTATCGTTTTTCTCCGGGTTCTTTAGGGTGCAATGTTCTTCTTTCCAATTTATGCAGCTTTTTTTGTCACAAACGGGATTATCCATGATTAGCCCCTATT
The DNA here is from genome assembly GCA_963846735.1 of Candidatus Bathyarchaeota archaeon. Taxonomy (GTDB): domain Archaea; phylum Thermoproteota; class Bathyarchaeia; order Bathyarchaeales; family Bathycorpusculaceae; genus Bathycorpusculum. Next base: position 212,606 of record CAWJXC010000002.1, read on the forward strand.
AAAGAATGGTAACAGAAAATTTAGAGGTTTGTTTTGTTGTTTATGCTCATTCCATACCAGAAGAACACTTTTGCTATCACTGGAATTATTATTCCACAGGCAATACGTGGCAGCACACTAAGTAGAATACCAATAAATCCTGTCACTACGTTTGCGGGTGAAAGCTGGAAAATCCCGAACTGCAACACTCCACCGATGGCGGTAGCAATTACTCCAGCGATGACCATCCTACGGAAGTCTTGTGAACGTTTGTTTAAAGCTCCAGCCATGTAACCAATCAGCATTGGGCTAAGTATGTATGCCAGTAGGACTGTGCCAGAACCTGCCATCCCATGGAAGCTGTTAGACCAATAAATTGCGTACAGGGTACCCATGAGGAAACCTGAAGCGCCGCCTGCCCATTGGTTCCAGAGTAGCCCAAGCAGGAGAGGAACAGCGACGATTACTGTGAGTTCCAATAGCTCCATCGTTATTCCGGTTACTATGCCACCGCTGCCGGGGCTAGACCGTGCCAGCGAACTAAGTTTAGAGAAACCCACAATTGCTAAAACTACGATTACAGGGATAATAATTCCGTAGATAATGTCGCTTTTACTCCATTGTCTCCAGTTTAAACCCATAGTTTACTCGCCTGGTTGAAACCAAGTTAGTTTATAGTTATATATGAATATTGCTATAGTGATATGGCAGCGTTTTCTCCCTTGAAAAACAGCCTCAAACAGATTCCAATCAAAAAAGAAAATAATTTAGAGCACATTATTTATAGTCCCCTTCTTTCATGAATGGTCTTAATGGAAGAAGAAAGAAGCACAGAAAACTTTGCTGCGCTACCCGTCGACGAAACTCTGAAGCAATTGCAGACTAATCCAGTTACAGGTTTAACAGACCTTGAAGCTAAACGAAGAATAAACCAGTATGGCCGCAACGAAGTCGCTGAAAAACGGCAAAATCCAGCGGTTTCGTTTTTGAAACGTTTCTGGGGCTTAACAGCTTGGATGCTTGAAATAGCAATAGTGCTCTCGTTTGTTTTAGGCAAATATTTAGACCTATACATTATAACCGCCCTACTGCTTGTAAACGTCATTTTAGGGTTTGCTCAAGAACAGCAAGCAACACGAGCCATCAAAGCACTTAAACAAAAACTGCAACTTCAAACAAGAGTCCTAAGAGACAAAATATGGACCACAATAACAGCCGTCGACATGGTTCCAGGCGACATTGTCAGAGTAAGGTCGGGCGATTTTGTTTCCGCTGACCTCAAAATAATAGAGGCAGAGGTTACAGTAGACCAATCAGCTATCACTGGAGAATCGATGCCCCTTGAAAAGAATGCAGGCGAAATGATTTACTCAGGCTCAATTATACGAAAAGGGGAAGCTACAGGCGTAGTAACAAGCACTGGAATACATACCTATTATGGGAAAACAACCCAGCTTGTCCAGCTAGCCAAACCCAAACTGCATATGGAAGCAGTCATCACAGGATTAATGAAGTGGCTTCTAATCTTAGTGGTCTCCTTACTAGCCATAGCTTTCGCAGTCTCATGGATACGCGGTGTCAATCTTCTGGATATGTTGTCGCTGGCATTAATTTTGCTCATATCAGCAATACCCGTTGCGCTGCCAACCATGTTTACGATTACGATGGCTTTAGGCTCACTGGAACTCGCAAAGAAAGGAGTCCTAGTTACCCGCCTGAGCGCCTCCGAAGACGCTGCACTCATGGATGTTTTATGCGTTGACAAAACAGGCACACTCACCTTAAACAAGCTAACAGTAGCGGACACACTGGAATTCAACAACTACAAAAAAGACGACGCCGTTCTGTTTGGAGCTTTAGCGTCACAAAGGGCAAACCAAGACCCCATTGACATGGCATTCTTAGATGCAGTCAAAGAAAGAAACATACCCATAGATGGTTACACTCAAAAGAAATTCATCCCCTTTGACCCAGCTACTCGCAGAACAGAGGCACTCGTAGAACAGCAGGGTGAGAAATTAAGAGTTACTAAAGGCGCGGTCTCGGTTATAGCGCCATTATGCGGAATTGAAGGAAAAGAACTCACTGACCTTACGGCAAAAATGGAAGCCTTCGCCAACAAAGGATACCGAATAATCGCGGTTGCAATAAGCATTGACGAGCCAAAGATGAATCTTGCAGGGTTAGTGGCGCTCTATGACAAACCAAGACCAGACTCCGCAAAAATGATAGAAAAACTTCGAGCCTTAGGCGTATCCGTTAAAATGCTAACTGGGGACTCATTGCCTATTGCCAAACAAATAGCCCATGAAATACACTTGGGTGACAATATAACGCGTACGCCGGAAATAAAAGAAAACGCAAACAAAGATGCGATAGTCGCCTCTGAAATCGTTGAGAAAAGTGACGGGTTTGCCGAAATCTACCCTGAAGGAAAATACCAGATAGTTAGAGCCCTGCAGGCTAATAATCATGTAGCTGGAATGACCGGAGACGGCATAAACGATGCACCAGCCCTAAAACAGGCAGAAGTCGGAATAGCCGTAAGCAACGCAACCGACATCGCAAAGAGTGCTGCAAGCGTAGTTCTCACCGAACCGGGGCTTGTCAACATTTTAGATTTAGTTACTACTGGACGAATGATTTACCAAAGAATCGTAACTTGGATTATCAACAAGGTTGTTAAAACGTTCCAAATAGTGTTGTTTGTAATCTTAGCCTTTCTTTTAACTGGAATATTTATTGTGGATGCTTTTCAGGTTGTTTTGCTTTTGTTCTTGGTTGACTTTGTCACCATTTCGCTTGCCACCGACAACGTGAGACCTTCAGAGAAACCTGAAACATGGAACATTACACACCTCTTTAAATCATCCATCATGCTGGGTGTTTTCATCGTCGCAGAATCCCTCGGGCTTCTCTATTTAGCGCGGTCATACTTGCAATTTGCCAGCACAGCTCAGTTGAACACGTTTGTCTTTGACATGTTACTGTTCGGAGGGTTATTTACAATATTTGTGGTACGTGAAAGAGGCAACTTTTGGAAGTCAAAACCCAGCAAACCGCTCTTAACGGCAATTTTTGTGGATATAGTTGTCTCCTCGCTGATTTCAATTGTCGGCATACCCGGATTAGCTCCAATACCAGTGTTTTACGTGGGCTTAGCATTGGTATGGTTCTTTGTTTTTGGAATTTTAATAAACGACCAACTCAAAACTCTGCTGACTTCAAAATTTAGACTAAAACCAATTAACAAGTCAACAACAAAACACTTTTAATCCCCGAAAAAATCAGCGGTAACGTATTTATCAGTAAGAGTTATTTTGGATGATAACACATTGAGTCGCATGGGCAGGGGTCGCCGAGCATGGTCAAAGGCGTAGGCTTCAGGAGCCTATCCTTCAGAGGTTCGTGGGTTCAAATCCCACCCCCTGCACCAAAACTGTATGCTTATGCATTAGTTTTGCACGAAATTTTTCAAAGAAGCTTATTGAATTCATCGACTGAGAGGTCGACTTCCCTGATAATGGTGCGCAGCATTCCTTTTCCAAGCGGTTTATGCGCAGGGACAACCACCATTGTCTCGTTTTTCCTACAGCCGAATAAAGAGAAGTATTTTTGTTTATCAGCAAGCCGCATGACTATGTGGCTGCCTTTTTGATTGTTAACGGCGTAGCCGATGTTTACGAGAGCTTTTATAACCCTGTCATAATCGACAGACGTTAATTTAGACACTGACTTGCACCGTTTCTATAGGGACTGGTTCGCCATGTTCCTTTAATGCTTCAAGGTATGCTTGTATTGCTTCCTTGACATTTTTCATCAGTTCCTGCCTTGTTTTTGCTTCAGTAGCGCAACCGGGCAGGTCAGGAACCTTAGCAACAAGGACACCGTCTTCGTCCTTTTCTATTATCACTCTATATTTGAGCATATGTCTGCATATGAGCTTGGAAATTCTTAAGCTTTCCCTTTTAATCAACTAAGAAGGCTAAATAATTATAGTCTTAGCAGATAATGGACAAAGTTGGTTCATTTGGAATTTAATACATCCTGCTGAGTTCGTGGGTTCAAATCCCACCCCCTGCACTCTGACGTGCACTCAGAGCCTTTTCTTGAGGGATTTTTGCTGCACTAATTATTTAATTAATTATGGTTTTTTTCTAGAATTCGTGTTTCTCAAAACGCTTTTATTGGGAGAAGAGGGGCTTGTCCTTGCTGAATCTCACAGTTCATCCTGCACCCGCCCTGCAGGTCTCAGATGCGTCGGAGGTCCTCTTAGGACAAGAAGACAGATTCACGGAGAAGCCCAATTAAACATAGTGGGAAATACAATAAGAGTTGTTTTGTGTAACAAAAAAATACGTACACACGTCCAACTGATGCAACTGGGAACTTTCAATTAGAAAAGTTTATTTCGCGGAGTATCGCATATCGCATATATTCCGATATAGGTTAAAGAGGCGAATAATAATGTTATCACGTAATTGCGACGGATGCTCAAGAATGCTGGTTGAATGCAAGCAACGTTTTAAGAGGGTCTCCGTTGGAGAAAAAGTTTACTGCCCAGACGGCACAGCCCACTTAATAGATAGCTGATTTCCCGTCGATAGTAAACCAATTTTTTGCAGCTTCCCCTATTTTTTTCACGCTATTATTTAACCTTCATAACCCATAACCAATATTTTTCTTCGCTGAAAAGTCGAAGGGTTCAACTCCGCCCTGCACCACATTTTGAAGTCAACTAGCTTTCGAATCTTTTTGGCGGTTTTAAGGGACATATTTGGAGCCTAATAGAGGTTCTATGCAGAAACTATAGAGGGGTAGGTCGCTAATGGCAGTTTTTGCAGCTATTAATATGTTGAAATCTTTTATACTCGAGCCTCTTCGTTTTAACGCAAAAAGAGGCAACAAACTTGGACTATACTGAAGCAAACCTCGGAAGAATCTTCATCCTAAGACTCCACCACAACGAAACCCTCCACGAAGTCATAGAAAAATTCGCCTCCCAAAAACAAATCAAAAGCGCCCTCTGCTTTTTCCTTGGCGGCGCACAAGACAAAAGCAAAGTCGTCGTGGGACCAAAAGACGGCAACGCAATGCCTCCAGAACCGATGGTCACGCTTTTGAAAGGTGTCCATGAAGGCTGTGGTGTAGGAACAATTTTCACCGATCAAGAAGGCAAACCCAAGCTGCATATGCATGCGAGTTTTGGAAGAAACGACAACGCAGTCACGGGTTGTGTTCGGGCGGGAGTGGATGTTTGGCAGATTGGCGAAGTGGTCATTTTGGAGTTGGCGGGCGGTTCCGCTAAAAGGGTAAAGAATAAGGCAACTGGTTTTGAATTTTTGGAAACACAGTAAGCGTTATCCTAGGAAGCGGACTAGGAAAATTCTGTAGCCCATGTTGCCATAGAAATCGCCCCAGAAAGGCTGGTCTTGAGGGTCACCGAAGCGGCCCGTTTGGTAAATCATATTTTCCACTTGCGTATAATCCAATGTTGTGTTGAAGAATTGGGTGTGGATTCCGTAATCAAAAAGTATAATGTATTTGACGTTTCGTTCTTGGCAGAGATTCACGAATTCTGTTATGTTAAAGTTGGGAGTAAAAGAATCGACAGCTAAGGCGGGGTACTGCCAAATCTGGTCGCTGGACATGTTTAGACGGCAAGTAGAAGCGGAACATATCTTGACTAAGAAGGTTGAAGCTGCAAACCAGCACGGCGGACTGGTTTTGATCCAAATGCGTCGCCAAATAGTTTGTTGCTTCTTGGATTGGAATGTGGATTTGGTCTCGGGCAGTCATCTGATAGGTGTCATAACTGGCGTAAGCAACCGCAGAGGCTATTATGAAAATGAAAAATACCGCTGCCAGCTTCTTTGCACGTTCAGCTTTAATGCCCACCTGTGGGGGTTTCCACGAGCGGACTCTGCCGTAGAGGAACATTATGAAGCATGCGGCGGAGATGGCTAAAATCGGGAAAAGCGGCGTCACATACCGCCATTGCCTATTGGGAATAATCGTGAAGAAAACGTAAACCACCACAAACCATGTAAGGAAAAAGATGTCCTGTTTTTTTCTTCGATAAGCAAACAATCCTAACCCGCACAAGCCTAAAACCATAATGGGTAGCGAGATTGGATGGACGGGGATGTCGTTGAAGGGCCAAGTCATCTCCACCAGATAGAACACGGGGATGGGTTGGAATCGGTTGCTGTAAGCGGGTCGGTCTTGGCCGCCTTCAGTCATAACGTACTGGAGGGTTTGAAACTTTGTGACGCCGTCGTAGTGGTAAATCATCACAAACCATGGCACCACAACCAAAACCACAACCACAAAAATCAGCAGGAACTTTGCTAGGCTAATTTTCAATCGTTTTCTAGCTGAGAAACAGGATGCTCAAGAACATTGCTATGGCGGCGACAACAATCTGGTACTTTGCAAGGATGCCTATGCCTAAGGCTAAGCCGCTGAAGATGAGCGTCTTGTACGTATCCTTGGTTATCCACGAGTAGAAAGTAAACATGACCAAGGTGAAGAAGAAGATGAGCATGGTTTCTAGCATGGTTACTCTGGAGAGCCAAAAGAACCCCGGCATCGTACCCAGAAGGATGCTTGCGATTAACGCGTTTTTAGAGCCGTATGTTCGTTTGGTGAACTCGAACAGAAGCCAAATTGCCAGCAACGAAAACGTCACCGCCACCAGCCGCCCCGCAACCTGGTTTACCCCAAATAACAGGAAGATACCCCGTTGTCACGAGGTCAAAGATTGGCGGGTAATAGCCGTAAGTTGTCATGTAATCCCAAGTTTGCCCACGCAATAAGCATTGAACCGCCGTTGAGGTGGGGCATTTCATCCCACTGCACCGACATGTAACCAAGATTATACGAAGCAGCAGTCGCAAAGACAATTAAGAACGCCAGCAGCACCAAAGTGATACTTGTGCTTTTTTGCGAACCCTATTGTACCATTCGTAGACTGTTCGCTGATGCTGGTTGTTTGGGTAATGTTTAGCGACCCCTTTTTTAGAAAAAGAATTAGTGGGCAGCATCTAAAAAGAGTTTGCAATAGCTCACAGAATGTACCTTTAGATTTTTCGGAGAAATACACAAGTAATTTATGGTTTAGACACATTTGTTTTTTGAGTTTGGATAAGGTCGAATACCACTTGAAGAGCGCCGAGCCTAACAAGGAAATTTCAATCCTGCTGCCAGCATACAACGAAGCATCGCAAATTGAAAAATGCGTGCTCGAAGTTGAAGCAGCAGTTCGGTCCTTTTCCAAATCCTACGAAATAATCGTGTCTGAAGACGGAAGCACCGACGGCACAGACGCTATCGTGGCAAAAATGGCTAAACGTAACCCAAACCTTGTTCTACTGCATTCATCCACGCGCTTGGGAAAGGGCAAAGCCATCAAAAACGCAGTCAGCTCCTCAAAAGGCAAAATCATAACTTTCATGGACGTGGACTTAGCAACTAACCTTGAATGCTTGCCCCAGCTTCTGCGAGTAGTTAAAGAGAACGGTGGCATGGCAATCGGCTCTCGACACGTCGCAGGTTCACGGGTTCAGCGCCGAGTTTCCAGAACATTGTTTAGTTTAACCTACAATTTGGCGGTTAGGCTGCTTTTTCTTGACGGCGTCCACGACCACCAATGTGGCTTCAAAACAATGAGCCGTGAAGTTGCAGAAGCCGTGTTGAACGTTTCCAAGTCAGACGGTTACTTCTTTGACACCGAGATGATTGTGCGATGCAAAAAACTTGGTTTCCCAGTGGTGGAAGTGGCAGTTCAATGGGCTGAACGAAATAAGGGTGCCTCAAAAGTGAATCCTGTTAGGGATGCTAAGAAGATTGGTTTGGATTTGTTGGCTTTTAGGCTTAACTCCTCAAAAGATTGACCCTTGTGGGCTGAAAGCTGTTCTTAGCGTTGTTTTCTATAGGTTTAGCTGGGTTTTTTTATCATCCGCTTTATCCTGTGGAGTTCCTGCATAAGATTCAAGGTAAACGGCACAGGTTGACCAAAAGGCTGGCAATGCCCCTCCACTATGGCTTTAGCTATGGCTTCAACGCTGGGCTCAGCCGCTTCGATAACCGTGTACCCATAACCGATTTGGGGACCATAATGAGCGTCTGTTCCAGCAACCCGTGAAAGCTTAAGGCGCTCAGCAGTTTCCTCAGCTTTTTTTACGCTGTCTTTTGAAAGGGAACGCTCTTGCGTTTATGACTTCGATGGCGTCAAAGGTTGCGCAGACCTTATCCTTTAGGCATCCTTTGAATTAAACATAGGGGTGACATGCGATTGCGACTCCGCCTGCCTTATGAATCCGCTCCACAGTTTCGGCAGCGCTAAAACCTCGGGGAATGAGTTCATGGACATTAAGAGCAACAATATGCCCGTCGCTGCTGGAGACTTCCATGCCTGGGATGATTAGGAAGTCGGTTTCTTTGGCGATTTTGTAGGCGCCTTCCAAGTTGGTTGTGGTCGGTGACGGCGACGGCGTTCAACCCGCGCTTCTTTGCATAATAAACGAGGTCTTTGGGGGTTATCAGTGAATCTTTCGAGTAGGTGGTGTGAACATGGAGGTCAGCTTTTATCTGCATTAGTTAGCCTCTATTTTGGAGCTGCCTTTGCTCTTATCTGCGCCAGCATTTCCTCAAGTTTTGCTTCGTCAGCGTCGATTTTGTGGAATAGCGGTGTTGGCTTAGCGATTTTGTGTCCTGCTTCTATGGGTTTTAATGCGTCGCTCCAGTTGCTCTTGCCGACGCTTCCTGGAAGGTTGAGTGTTTGCCAAAGCTGCTCCGCGGTCTGCGGCATGAAGGGCTCCGAAACCACGGCGATTGCCTTAACCACCTGTGCTGCCACGTAGAAGATGGTTCCTGCTTTCTCCTTGTCTGTTTTCATCAGGTTCCACGGCTCCTTCGTGTTCAGGTACTGGTTGCCTATGCGGCTTATGCCGATTAGCGTGTTTGCGGCGGATTGCAGCCATGAATCTTCAATTTCCTTGGCAGCTTGCTCCACTTTCTCTTTTATTGCCTGCAGTACGGCTTCGTCGTCTTTGTCGAGTTTGGTTGGCGCTGGGATTTGTCCGTCAAACTTGCTGATTGATGAAGCGATAGGGTTCGGTGGATGAAGTTGCCGAACGTGTCGTTTAGGTCAGCGTTGATTTTTTCGATGAACGCGGTCCATGTGAAGTTGGTGTCTTTGCTTTCGGGTCGTGTGGCTATGAGGAAGAAGCGCCAGTAATCGACGGGGAACATCTCTAAGGCTTCGTCTATCCAGATGCCGACCCGCTGGCTTTTGGAGGCTTTTTGGCCTTTGAACTGGAGGAATTCGGTGGCGGAAACGTTCCATGGCAGGTTGTAGCCTTGACCTGAAGCCAACAGCAACGCTGGCAAAATTATGGTGTGGAAGGGAATGTTGTCTTTGCCCACAAAATAGAGGGTTTTAGCTTGCTTGTCGAACCAGAACTCACGCCACTTCTCAGGTTGCCCAATCCGCTGGCACTGCTCAATGGTTGCGGAAACGTAGCCTAAGACGGCGTCAACCCAAACGTAGATGGTTTTGCCTTCTGCTCCCTCAAACGGCGCTGGGATGCCCCATTCAACGTCTCGGGTGACGGCTCGGGGTTTTAAGCCTTCTTTTATCCAGTTTAAGCTAAAGTTTTTGACGTTGGCTGGCAACTGCTGGTTTTCTTTTAGGTACTGGGTTAGGGGTTCGGAGAGTTTTGAGAGGTCGATGTACCAGTGGCGGGTGGTTTTTACTGTGGGCTTGTTTTTGCAGATGACGCAGTACGGGTCCACCAGCAACGTTGGCTCCAAGAGTTTGCCGCAGATGTCACATTGGTCGCCGCGGGCTTTCTCGCAGCCGCAGTAGGGGCATTTGCCTTCCACGAAACGGTCGGGCAAGAAACCGCTGGTCGTGTTCACAGTAGAGCATCTGGGTGTCTTGAGCGAAGATGTAACCGTTTTTTTGGATTTCCAGGAGGGTTTTTTGGACAAATTCCTTGTGGATTGGGCTCTCTGTGCTGGTGTAATTGTCAAAGGAGGCGTCCCATCTGCGGAAGAGTTCAGCCACGCGGGCGTGGTTGCGGTCCGTTAACTCTTTAGGTGTAATGCCCTGTTTTATGGCTTCCACTTCAATGGGTGTGCCATGCGTGTCGGAACCGCTCACCATCAAAACGTCGCTGCCTTTCAGCCTGTAGTAGCGGGCTGTAACGTCGGCGGAAAGCACCGAGCCGACTAGGTTGCCAAGGTGGGGTGTGACGTTGATGTATGGCCAAGCGGATGTAACTAAAACTTTTTCAGGCAAATGTATCATCAACAAATCGTTTGGTGCCAACCTTATTAAAATTCCTATACCCCAAAATCCAAGTTTAGAATGTAGTTTGCTTAAAAAAGGCCGCATATTTGGATGCTATTAGAATATCATTGCAGAAACCTGTAGGGGTAGGGTGCTAATGGGTTTTTCGATGCCTTTTATAGAGAAATGTAGAAATGACCGCTACAATTGAAATTATAGTAATTATAGCAATCGTTATTAATTCAATTTTTTGAGTGACAGGTGAAGTATCTACAAAAAAGATGACACTATCGTGACTCCAAAAAACACCCGCTTTTGCATAGAATATAAGGCTGTGTCGACCATCTGACAAACCAGTTAAAGTGCCATTTCCTACTATTGTTTGGTTTGCTTTGTTGTCAAGACTATATTCTTGCAAATTGATATAGTTATCACGGTATGACGATACGTCAAATGTTGATGGGTCATTAAGTAAATATATCATCGAAATGTTATCGGTGTTGTAAATTTTGTTTTGAGGACTTAGGATATGGATGCTTGGAGGAAGGTTGCGTACAGAAAAATAAGTTGAAGGAAGTTCTTGAATATTATGAACTATGGTATTGTTGTAAATGTAATCCATTTGAGCTGATATGGTTAGTTGATGTATTCCGTTTGTTAGGTTAGAAACATCGACAAATTCATAATAGCTTTGGTCAGCTGACAAACCCACGTCTGAGTTGTTATCTATCCTGTAGAAGACCCATAACCCCCCAGAGACTTGTGGGAGAGAAAGGTTAGAGTTGATTTGTATTTCAAAAGATAAAAGCAGGGTGTTTGTGTAAGTGATATTTTTCTTTGGGCTATCCATCGTCATGTTGAAGGTTATAAGAGGGTTTGAGGTTTGAACGACAGGTAAAGTAGTTTTGGTTTGGGCTTTCACGTTTTCATTCGGTAACATGACCAAAGATGTTAGGAATACTAGAACAATTACAAAAACGAAAGTCTTACCCCAACTACATATGCTTATCTCTAAGAAGAGATTTGCAATAAATAACTTCTCGTAAAAATCTCTTGACTAAGCCCAGTCAAGGTTTGTTGACTGAAGCAACACGGACATATTTGGATCCTATTAGAGGTTCTATGTTGAAACTATAGAGGGGTAGGTCACTATCTGCGTATAGGCTTAAAAAAAATCAGAATTGTTTTGGTAAGCCTTAAATTTCCAGGGCGCAATAGCCATAACTTGAGGTTTCACTGTGCCTTATTGCCGAAGATGCGGAACTAAACTGGATGAGAACGCGCATTTCTGCCAAAAATGTGGAACACCAGTCACCACTTATTCGTCTCCAGCCCCATCAACTCCGATGAAGCCCATTAAAAATGACCCCGTAATCATAGCAGCCATTGTGTTAGTTGCCCTTTTAGTTGTGGGTGTCGTTGTTGCGGCACTGCTTGCTGCGCCGTTCTCAAATGTGAATATTGGGCAAACAATCCAAGACAAAACTGTAAACGTTGACAAGTTAAACCTTAACTTTGACTCTACTGCAGCGAAAGTAAACGTTTTCACCCAAAACATAGATAACAATAATTTTGTAATTTCGATTGAGGGTTCAGCTTCAAAAGGCATATTCGGCGGCAACACTGAGTCCCCCGTGCAAGTCACATTCTACAACGGTACCGTAAACGGCGTCCAAACCGTTACAGCAAAGCTTGAAGAGTCAACCGCTTTTTCCAGATACAATGTAGTCTGCAACATCTACGTTAACCCAGCTTTGACTCTAAACCTAAACGTAACATCACAAGCGGGCCAAGTCAGCCTCACCGCCGATAAACCTGCAACTTTTGAGTCCCTCAACCTACAAACGTCAGCGGGTGCCGTGCAAGCGAACCTGCAAAACGCGACAGTTGCAGGAAACGTAACTCTTAGAACTCAAGCTGGAACCGTGGACTTTCGGACAAGTCAAATTATCATTGAAGGAAACAACACCGTCGATCTACATTCAAACGCGGGCTCCGTAAACATGGACATAACACAAACCCAGTCGCTTCAAGGTAACCTTCAGGTAAACGCTGTCACGGAATTGGGCTCAGTAAACGTGGGCTTGCAAATCGACGGCGACGTTGGAGCCAAAATCACTTCCCAAACCAACCTTGGAAACATTCATGTGACTCAACAGAACTTTTCAGGCAACCAATCCCCAATACAATCCGATAATTACCCAGCCCAAAGCAACATCGAAATCAACAACAAAACAAACCTTGGCAGCATCAATATAAACGCACAATACCAATCCACCGTTGTCCCAAACCTAAGAAACTAGTCCGATTAGCAAGCCCCTGAAAAACGTTTAAAGCTATCTTCAAACTTTTCAACAGTAGAAAGAAGGCGAATTTTTTGGCACAACAAAAAAAGATAACTCAGCAAGAATTAAAGGAAAATAACGGAAAAAACGGTAAACCAGCCTACATAGCATATCAAGGCAACGTCTACGATGTTTCAGAGAGCAGTTTCTGGATGGAAGGAGACCACATGGGTATGCATGATGCTGGCAAAGACTTAACTGAAGAGCTTGAGATGGCGCCGCACCGAGAGGAAACGTTTGCAAAAGTGAAACTTGTGGGTGAATTAGTTTAGCGCCCTCAAAAGATGCACTGTAGCACGCTATCAATCTTGCATAGATTATTCACCGTGTTTTTTAGGTCTTTCTCGCTTAACGACTGGCGCATTTCAAGGGATTCACTGATTGTTTCATAGAGGCTATCGAAGGCAGATTTTACGTTCAAATCATTGTTCATGTTACTCTTCAAAATCAGCCGCAATTTTACTTGTGGGTGCCTCTTGGTTTTCGGTTTGGCTTGTTGGTTTTGTCTTCTGCAATTCTGCAACCATACTTTTGAAAGAATCCAGCTTTCGGCTGGTCTGAGCTAACTTTTCAAACGTGAAATTTAGTTTTTGCCTGTAAGGTCCATAGATGAGAAAGAACCTCAAATGCCCGCCGCTAAAGCCTTTAGCCAAAAGGTCGCTTGGGTAATACACGTTCCCCGTGCTCTTGGACATTTTTTTGCCATCCACAAACAGGTGACCGCCATGCAACCAGTACCTTGCGAACTGTTTACCTGAAACTGCTTCCGCAACCGCAAGCGTGTAATCGTGGTGCCTGACCACGTTGTCTATTCCGCCGCAGGCAACATCAACGGTGAAGCCGAGGTGCTTGGTTACGATTGCTGCATCTTGAATATTCCAAGCTGGTCTGCCCCTGCCAATTGGCGTTTGGTAACAGACGTCGTCTTGTTTGCAGCCATGCCAAAGCACAAAATCCCCCAAATTCCACGGCGTTCCAGGGTAGGTGTCTTTGTGGAAGCGGCGCTTCTTTTTGGGCCACTTACTCATATCCAAATGCGCAAGCTTGCCGAAACCCTTGAATTTTAAGGGGTCAAAGTAAACGCTCTTTTCGTCTTCGTAAGTGTAATTGTAAGCGTAACCATTTTCGATTAATTTAGAAATCAAGTTTACCGCTTGATCCACCGCCGTTGAAGCTCGAATTGGGTAATCGGGCTTTTTGATTTTTAAAAGCTCAAAATCTTTGAAGAAAACGGCTTCGTTTTTTTGTGTTAACTCTTCCACGCTAAGGTTTTCCTTTTTTGCCTGCGCTATAGCCTTGTCTTCCACGTCCGTCAACGTCATTAGCCGCTTAACGTTATATCCAGAATATTCCAGGTAGCGTTGGAGTATGTCTTCGAAGAGGAAGGTGCGGTAGTTTCCGATGTGTGCTTGCTGGTAGGTTGAGGGACCGCAAGTGTACATTTTAACCTGCATGTCTTCTTGGGGTGTGAACGGCTCGATTTTCTGTGTTAGCGTGTTGTATAGGTTAAGCAATGATTGCTTCTCCGTTTAAGCGGTGCCTTTTTCTTCTTTCTCTATTTCCATTAGTGTGTTTTTGGCTTCTTCCACGTGCCGCTGCGCTTGGGTTTGAGAATTGAAAATGTGTCTGACTGTGCCTTTTTTGTCGATGATGTATGTGACTCGTCCAGGAATTATACCCATGGTTGAGGGAACACCATACAGTTCCCTGACTTTGCTGTCTTTGTCGCTGAGAAGAATAAATGGTAACCCGTAGTGGCTGGCGAAGGATTTGTGGGATTCCACGCTCTGCCCGCTGACCCCAAGCACCTCCGCACCCAAGTTTGCCAGTTGTTCATAGTTATCTCTGAACGTGCAGGCTTCTTTTGTGCAGCCTGGCGATTCGTCTTTAGGGTAGAAATATAGGACTACGTTCTTTTTGCCGAAGAACTCGGAAAGTGTCACATTGTCGCCCATTTGCGATGGCAACGTAAAATCAGGCGCTTTATCGCCAACTTTAACCGTCAAAAAATTCACCATAAACTAGTGGCTTTTTAGGGCTATTATGCATTTCGCAAACCCGATTATTGTTATAAGCTGCTGTGTGCATAGCAAAGCGTGGAGATTGGGTTGGAGAAAACGTTAACGGTTGCAAGCCACAAATGCCAAGCCATCTACTACAGTGCGCCTGGTGTTCCCATCGTTTTTCTGCATGGCTTATCCTACACTGCCGACATTTGGCAGCGCATAGGCATAACTGAACTGCTGATGGAAAAACACGTGCCTTTCCTAGCTTTAGACATGCCCTACGGTTTAAGGAGCCAATGCCAACCCAAAACCCGTTCCCCTGAACAAAACCTTGCAGTTGTGAATGAGGCAGTCCAAACTGTGTTTGGTTCCGCTGAGCCTGTTGTTGTCGGCGCAAGCATAGGCGGAAACATGGCGCTAAGGTTTGCTGCTCGGTTTCCAGTGAAGGGCTTACTTTTGGTTGCGCCTGCAAGAGCACTTGAACAAGACCTTGTGCAGTCATATAGCAAGTTCAAGTTTCCAACTACCATAATTTGGGGTTCCGAAGACAACGTTGTTGCAAGCGAAGACATGCGTACCCTAGCCGACAAACTGCCCAAAGCTAAACTCATCATCTACGACGGCGCAAGCCACTCCGCCTACAAAGACCAGCCTGACCGCTTTAAGCACGATTTGCTTGAACTTTACGCAAACGCAGAGTAGCCTAATCATGGTTTTGCAGTAAGAACATAATGGTACCGTCCAGCATCCCTGATATTTACAACGGTGAACCCCGCAGACCGCATCAAATCTGAGGCTTTTTCCTCGCTGAACCTTATGGCAACAGGTGGACCAAAAGGCATTTCAATTTTTTTCCAGTCCAAATCGATTAGTCGCCCATTGGGTTTCATCATTTGTTTGGCGTTTTGCAGCACCTTTGCGGGGTCGTTGAAATCGTGCAGGTCCATGCTGTAGAAAACCAAATCAGCGCATTCCCTGCAGAAAACCGTGTCCTCAGCTGCGCCTACTTTTGCAGTAATGTTCTTTAAGCCTTCAGATTTGGCTTTTTGTTTGAGCCTTTCAACAGCGGAAGCGTCAATGTCCACAGCGTAGACTTTTCCTCTTTCGCCAACTTTTTTAGCCGCTAAAATGGTAAAGAAGCCGTCGCCGCAGCCTATATCGGCAAACGTCATACCCGCGCGAAGGTCCTTCAAGATGTCTTCTGGATTGTACCATGAACGTCTTGTTGCTTCGTCGAGGCTAAAACCGCCATGGCAACCCATAGATTAAAAACCGGCTGGCTCTGGCTGGAGCAGTTCTCGAATTTGCTTTTCATGTGTTTGGCGAGTGGTTAGGGGGTAGATTTCGCGTTCGGAATCAAAGAACATGGGGTCTTGTCCGATGATTTTGGAGAGTTTTTCGTCTGAGTCAACGTTGACTATGAGCATGCTGCCCTGTTGCCCAATGAGGTGGTAGTAAACTTCAAGTGTCTTCTCCTTTTCCAAGCCTTCAAAATATTTGAATTGCAGAGGAAGCAGTTTTGCCCATTTTTCTATGGGAACCTCGCGTTTAATTTTTTGTATAATTAAAAACTTCATGTTTATCCTTAATAGAGAAGTGTTTGTTTTGGTATAAAATCTTTCTTTAAACAAACAATAACTGTTAAGAGCAGCTTGCAGCCAATCTGACCTCCAAAAACCAATGAAACCATTTTCATGTTAACTTTAAACACTCATTTCTGATAACACTTCGGGCAGAAAATAGTGTGATTCGGAAATAAACCTTTATACGGACGATGCATAATTTGTGGAACGCGAGTGGATGAGGTTGAAGCAGTTGCCTGTTCGTGTATCTCAGAAGAAAAAAATTAGCAAGAAGAGGTTGCCCATAATCAAATGTTGCTGTGGGGCAAAGATTTTGTTAGTTCCCAATGTTAAGCTTATGAGCGAAGCTATTGAAGCCCACACTGCGAAGCACAAACAAAAAGTTAAGGACCCTAAAGAGGCTGAAGCAGAAGCTGAACGTATACGCGACGACTTGATAGCGCAAATACTGGATAAAGCGAGCAAAGCATAGGTGTCCGCGCTTTCGTTTAGATGGTTGCATTAATATTAGAAGAAGGTTTTTCAAAAATTAAGGGAAAAATAAACGAGGATATGTGGCTTGGAGAGTTTATTGTTTGTTTTCTCCGCCTCGCCTCATCATCTCAGGAATCTTTGTTGAAGCCTTAGACATTGCGTCTTTAACAACATCCATCAATTCTTCGTTGACTTCAAGTTCTACGGTTACTTTCAATTTGCCTTTCTTTTCACCCATTTCAGTCATGGAACCACCTCCTAAACCTGCTTAACTGTTTAGGAAACAAGTTACCAAGAAGATGAACCGCCTGCATCCCAGTTAAATCTAAATTAATTTCGATTCGGTAGTGGTATTTGCCGAGGCGTTTGGTGTGGGTTTTGTAGTTGCCTATTGCTCCTGCTTCTTTGAAGCGGTGTAATTGCTGATTCATCAACACCGTGATGGCTGTTGGCGCTAAAGGTTCAAAAACAAACGCCACTCTCAAAAGAACCCGAATAGCGCTTCCTATAAGCGATTCAGAAACGGATTCTTCTTCACTCAAGTTATCATCCTTCAGAAAATTTAACCACAAAATACGGAATTTGTTCCTGTTTAATGGTAAACAAGAACTTGATTAAAAATGTAGTTAGAGGGATTTTTTAAGGTTGTGTGACTGGTAATACCCAACAACAGGCGATGCATATGTCGATGGAAGAATTAAACATGCAAATTTACGGCTGCAAAAAATGCAGGCTCTGGCAGGGCGCAAAACATGGCGTGCCAGGCGAAGGCCCCCTAAACGCCAAAGTCATGTTTGTAGGGCAGAACCCAGGCGCGGACGAGGACGAGTTGGGCAGGCCGTTTGTTGGCAGAGCAGGAAAATACCTGACAAAAACCCTCGCAGAATACGGCATAAAACGCGAAGACGTCTTCATAACAAACATTGTTAAGCATGTTTCCCCCAAAAACCGCAAACCCTACGACGACGAAGTAAGAGCATGCCTACCCTACCTAATCACGCAGATCAAAATTATTAAACCAAAAATAATCGTTCTTTTGGGCGCATCTGCAAAAGAAACCCCGCGAATAGATGGCATAGAATACATCCAAGTTATCCATCCGTCAGCAGCGATGCGTTTTACAAAAATGCGCGAAAAATTCAGACAGCAAATCGCTGAACTGGCAAAACGATGTTCAATCGCACTGAGGACTGTACCTGCAAGTTTTCTGCTTTATCGGTAGATCAAATTTCTGTTTTTCTAGTATTAGATGATGGCGAGCCCTCCCTTACTTATCATCTTCTTAGGGGCTTTGAGGGGGGTTGCTTTATGGTTTCTGCGTTTGCGTTGGATTGCAGGCGAGTTGTGGAGCAAACCTCAAGCAGAACGCTGGATTTTTTGATCTACCGTTACGTAAGGGAGGGAAGGTCTGCTTTTAGATGTCGCGTGGTTTCAACATATGCATTTTGTTGTTCTATGTTATTTCATGGGTTGCCTTATGACGGTTTTCAATTTTTCTGGCGCTGTTTTGTCTGGGTTGTTGAGGTAAATTTCATGGTGCTTACCGCTCAAAGTGTGTCCGCTGCTTTGGATGAAAGCGTGTATTTTTGCTATGTTTGGTCCTTCTGCCGAGTATGGTCCAATATGCAATATTTGAGCGGCTGGTCCTTCATGGAAGCTTCCAAACCGAAAATAAAAAATTATTGCAAACAATCAGCAATCACCTAACCACTAAACACCCAAAAATATCAACGTTAAGCTATAAATGAAAGGAACTACAAATTATGTTAGGTGATTTTACTTGGTTTTAGCTAGGATGTCTATGTGGCATTTTAAAAAGGGAAAACGGGAAGAAGCTTTTTTGGAACTTGATCGTATTCTAAACACTTTAGCACAGGACGTGGAGGGTTTTCGCGGTTACATGTCACTGCTTTCTCATGAAGACCCCGAATATGCAACAGTCTTAACGCTGTGGCAAGATGAAGACGCCCTAAAGAAATCAGAAAAGGATGTTTTTGCCAGAGCTATCAAAAAAGTCGCAGATTCACTTGAAAGCTCGCCGAAAATAGAAAATTACAGAGTGTACTCAACAGAGCTCTTCCAGCGTCCACAGTAAAATGGGTTTGGGATTTCGTCCTTTAAATAAGGGCTATAGTTTTTCACAAGCGCTAGAGTCTACAACATAGTATCAGGTTGCTTTCAGATTTATCGTACCTTTCGTGTAGGGCACAAACTCGCGGACCTGCTCAATCGAGGTTTTACCTGCTCTTTCCCGTTGTTCTTTGGGCAACTTTAACATCAAGGACCTGAGAATCTGCTTTAGCAACTCTTTGCCAGCTAAATCACCTGGAAGAATGACAAGGTAAGCTTTGGTTTTGGCTTTAACCGCATCCACTGGACCCCCAACAAAGCTTGTTTCTTCCCCCACAATTATGCCCACGGCAACCTTTAGCGGTACGTTGCGCATCCAATTACGTTTGCCCACAACAAAGAAGGCGCCATGAGGAACCGATTCACCTGAAGGTCCACTCTTGCTTAACTGGTCAAGCTTTAACCCAGTAAACATCAACGGAACCCGCATTTTCGCGCCAAGCCCTAGAAAAAGAAGCTGCAAACTCGCCAGCTTCACGAAGCGCCTGCTCACTTATCGGTTTGCCTTCCGCTTTTATCACGACAAAGGGTGCACCAGTGATTTCAGCGTGAAAAACCACATCCTCCTGCGTGGTGTACTTTTTAATGAGCACTTCATTGCTGACCGTGTCTTTGCCAGCAACCACCAAAAAACCATCCGAAGAAGTGAACCAACGGAACTTTTCATACCACTCCTTATTTTCCATCTCCACTTTGCGTTTAGAGAGGGCTTCCATCATTTCCGCTGGCTTGAGGCTTTTGAGTTCTTCCGCTTCACGCAGTTCACGCTCGATTTTGAGCGAGTTTTCTCTTTGAATCCTCAAGCGCCGATAGAGCGCCATGCAGATTTCTGTTTTGCCCGTTTTCCATGTCTCATAGTACTCGTTAGCGTTGTCGAAGAGCGAATCTCGTAAGTTAAAGCTAAAATGAAAATTATCCATGCAAAGGTTCAACGCAAGGTTTTTGCCGTCAAACGATTCAACGTAGGCTTCAGGGGTTTTGCCTGTTTTCTTGGCAGCCATAAAGCTTCGGCGATTACGGTGTTCCAGTCTTTTCCTTGCTGGTTGGCTTTTAGAAGCTGTTCTTGGAAGGTTTGGAGTTCGTTGAAGTGAGCGTAGATGGTATCGCCGATTAGTTTGTCACGTTCCGATTTAGCTACATCTTCGTTGATGGATTTTTCCTGTTCAGCAACAACGCGCCTTAGCCGTTCTGCTTCCTTTTTTAACTTGTCAACTTCAACGCTGGCAAATGCCCTCTCAGCAGTAATAACCCGCAGATAAAACTCGTCTAACGCCTCATTAAAACTGCCATAACTTTGGGTTTTGAAGCCTTCATAGCGCTTTAGTTTGATGGGTACAACATCCACGAAATCGCCATCCTCACCCAAAACTATGCAAGCCTCCAAGTTGCCTCCTGAAACCGCTGCCAGCAAGAGTTTGTAGAGCTTCAAAAATCCCTTTAACCTCATCGCTTGTTAGTGCTTTGCAAGGCTTGGTTTTATCCACGTTGGCTCGCAACAGGATTTCTTCAGCGTAAACTCCCCCAACTACCCAAGAAACGCGCCGTTGCCCTAACAACCTCAGCTTCGCCAGCGTTTTTCAAAGCTTCCTCCAGTTCACTTTGGGTTACTTTGAAGGGGTTTTTGCTGCTTGATGGCGGAAGCTGAAGAACCACGTTGTGCAGGATGTCGCGGTCACGCATTTTTTTGAAGGCTAACGCGTGAATAATTACGTCTTTCTCGTTTGTTAGTATGATGTTGCCTTCGCCGAAGAGCTCTACAACAAGCTTTAACAAGCCAGTTTTGGTTCGAAAGCTAACTGTTACGATTCTTTCAAACTCATACTGGTCAATGCCAGCCACCCATGCATTACGCAGGTACTTTCTAAGAGCCATGCAGAATGCTGGTGGTTCAGCAGGGTTTTCTTCAGCGTAGCTGGTGGAGTGTAATCTTCTGCCTGCTTCCATCACCAGTCGTATTGGCTGGCGTGTCGGTTTTGTGGAGTTTGAAGATTATGGTTTTCTCGTTAAGTTGGTAGATGTTGTTCACTCGGGAATCAGCTAATATTGATTTTAGTTCTTTGATTGCTGCGGCAATGTCAAAGCTTGAGAACTCTTTTTTACGCAATCCATGCACCGCTATTGTAATGCACTCTATAGTTGCTGACTATAAAATAACCGTTTTCACTAAAACCCGTAAAATGCAGGGGAACAGAGTTCAGAGAGCAGAAACGATTAATACTTAGGCATCTTTTTTAAGTAAGAACAAAATATACTCAGCCAAGGATTAGATTCACATGACACCTGTAGTTCAACTTTACTGGTTAAGAGTTGCCTTAGGCATTGTTGCAGGGGCAATAACTGCGGCTATAGCTGCTTTATTCGGCAGCGCCATTGACGTAACCACCCTTGTAAACAGCATAACAGTAGCTTTACTCATCTACTTCGTAACCTACTACATCCTAAGAGGATTCTACAAAACCAAAATAGAGAAACAATCAAAAATCCTCAGCACCGCCATAGGCATGTACTTCTTTGCTTGGCTATCATTCTTTGTCCTATTCTACACAGCATTCCTTGTAGCACTCGGACACGCATAAAAAAATTTTATTCTTCTTTATTCTTCGGATTTTTTAAGAAAATTCGCTATAGTCGCTTGACTCTTATCGCTTCTGAGCGTTTCAATTTTTTCTTCTTCACCAGCATCTTTTCCCGTTACCATTCTGCGGACTTGGAACATCCATACGTGTTAGAATACGCATGCAGTCTGCCCAAGCCGAAAAGTATCCGCGGTCAAAATCTCCATGCAAACCGTTGCCCATGTGCTCAAGGAACTCTTTTCGGTAAGCATGCAAGGTTTACTTTGTCGGTTAAATCTAGTTTTGAAAAGAATGCGTAGTCGTCTGTGGCGCTGTTTTTGCGTGAAAGATACATGCCGTATAGTGCTCGGAAGTATCCTCTGTTCCATTCGGTTTTCTGCATTTTTTGTTTGACTCGTTCCAACTCTCGTTCAGCTTCAGTGAATTGCCTGCTGACTATGAGTTGGAAGTACCGGGTGACTAAGGCTTGTGAAATCGGCATACTTTAGCGTCCACGAGGTTTGGTTGCTTTCTCTGCTTTCTCTTCGTCAGAGACATCCTCTATTCCGTTCTCGGTTACTTTAAGGATTTCCTCTCCTTCAGGCAAATATGGACTTGAAACTAGCCTTGCGATGCGTATTGGTCCATGCGATGCGCGTCTGCAGGTAGATGCGTGTGTCGCTTGTGTGGCCAACGATGTTTCCGCCGATGGGGTGGATGGCGTCGCCGAAGAATTGGTCGGGTTTAGCCATAACTTGGTTGGTTACGACTGCTACGGCGTTGAATGCTCGGGCTAAGGCGATGAGTTTGTGCATGTGTTTGTTGAGTTTTTGCTGTCTTGACGCAAGCATTTCTCTTCCGATGTATTCGCTTCGGAAATGGGCGGTTAATGAGTCTACTATGATTAGTTTGATGTTGTTTGCCTTGATTATTTCATCAGCGTTTTCAAGCAGGAACATTTGGTGGTCTGAAGTGTAGGCTTCAGCGTAAATAATTTTTTTAACGGCTTCTGCAGGGTCTAAACCTGCACCCTTTGCCATCTGCACTATGCGTTCAAGCCTGAAAGTGTTCTCAGTATCAACGTACAATGCTGCGCCGTTGAGTCCGCCTTTTTCTGGAGGCAACTGAACGTTGATGCATAGTTGGTGGCACATTTGGCTTTTGCCGCTGCCGTATTCACCGTAAAACTCAGTTATGGTTTGGGTTTCTAAGCCGCCGTCGACGATTTTGTCTAAGGCTTTGCTGCCTGTAGTTATCCGCAGGACGCTTTGGCGCATTTTGAAGAGTTCGTCTGCTCGGATAAATGAGATGCCGATGGATGAACGTGCAGCTTCAATGATTTGGAAGGCTTTTTTCTCGCTTACTCCGACGGGTTCGAGTTCACGGCTGGTTGCCATAGCTAAGGATTCTACGGTGTGGTAGCCGAGTTCTCGGAGTTTTTGAGCGGTTGCTGGTCCAACTCCTGGCAGGTCTTCTATGAACTCATATTTTTTCCTGTTTGTTTCTAAGATGGATTCTTCTTGTTTTTCCTGCGGTTCAACGTCGGTGGCTTCAGACATTATCTTCACACTTTTAGGATGATGTATGGTAAGGGATATTTAAAACAAGCGAATAAAGAGATTCTCTTAGCAGTGGAGGGGTGAGTGGAAGTGAATGTGCACAGGTCTTTTTAATGCATAGCAACCTGCGCTTTCAAAACCTGCTCTATCCGCTCTACATCCGCTTGGCTCTCATCATTCAGTGGGGTTAACAGTATCTCATCTGGTGACTTAACTCCAAAACCCAGTTCTGCTGCCCTTTTTAGTTGGTCTTGCTCAAAAACATCCGCTTGCCCCACTTTGCCTTTGACACCGTACATTTTTAAGATAGCAACACCAACCGCATCGATTGCCACTCGGTCTTTGCTTGCAAACAAAAGATTAGGCTCAACCACAGTGCCTTTTTCTGGTCCACCCGTAACGAACGCTTTAATCCCATCCATCACCACCAAGTCGAGGTTGTAGTGGCTGTTTATTTCAGCAATCATTTGCCGCTGGAAAGGCGAACCATGCAGTTCCCACATGAAATCGTACATGCCGCCTGGAACCTTTTTCGCAACCAAACCCACGGAATTCTTCAGAGACAGCGTAAAGTGTCCGCCGAAACGGTGGGTTTTGAGGCAGCAGGTTTGCACGATTTTGTCGGCGTCATGGAAAACCTTTGCCATGTAGAAGCCTCTTAGCCAATGGGTTTGGTCCCGTTCAAACTTAACCCAGCCGTCTTTGCCGACGTTATCTAAAACAACCGCGTTAAAGCCCAGTTCCTTTGATAGTGCTAAGACGCCCATTTGCTCGAGCACCTCTTCAGTGTTGCCCATGCCGCTGCGTTCAGCCATCGTTATCCCGCTGGTGCCTGCGCCTTTGAGTGTTTCCACGATGGCTCGTAGCGTGTCTAGGTGGGTTGAGGCTGGAAACGGGTCCGCACTGTTAAAATTAGCTTTAAGCGCCACTTGCTTTCCAGAATAATCCGCTAAGTCAAACTTGCTGAGCAGCGCAGGGACACCTGTTGCTCTGTCGGTTGTTTTAAGAACAAAAACTTCACCCAAAGAATTATCCATTAAAACGTCGCCATAAAACTAGAGGGCTGCTTTGTTATTAGTCTTCACTGCATCAAGCTGCAACAACAAAACCGCAAGCTCTGTTTCATTCTTTATGTGGGTGTGGACGTTTTAGGGGTGCCACAACTCTGCTTGAGGGCTGCGTTGGTTTTTGCAGTTGCAACCATTTTCAGCGTCTGTTGGATGTGGCATACCCGTTTTTCTCCACACGCCGCCCATGGCTCTATGTTGAAACCGCAACGGTGTGGATGTGGAAGCATGCATAGTTTGCTTTTTTCTCTACAAGAATCATTGAACAGCAACATAGAGCACAATGCAATCGGACACTAGCATAGCCCATTTTTGCAAATCTCCGCCTCTGCAGAAATTGGGCAGAACCAAAAAGATAGCTGTCCAAATCTAAGTGTCAAAGGCTAACCGCAAGCTCTATATTACACAGTGAAACCTTTTTCAAAAGCGAAACCGTGCGGGTCCGTAGCTCAGTCAGGCTAGAGCATCGGACTCTTAATCCGAGGGTCGCGGGTTCAATTCCCGTCGGACCCGCCAATGTTTCCTTAAAGTATCGGTGAGTAGCAGTCCTTTCTACATTTTACGCGGTTTTTGTAACGGTTGACTTCTTGGCTGGTCAGGGTTTGTTTTGGTTTCTGTATTTAGAAGTTGCTTTAGTCGCCAGACCGTTACGTCTCGGTCATTGGGTTGTTGTTGCATCCACAATTCGCGGTTCTCCCGGAATTGTTGCCCCGTGATTTTTCCTTTTGTTTGCAGTTCGCCGAGTAGTTTTACGAATGCTCTTAGTTCCAACTGTTCGTTGGTTACTACGTTTATGGTTTTTCCTTCTCCTGAAGGGTTGGTTGTGGGTTTTTCGCTGTCTGGCGGCGGATAACTGTTGTATAGGAACCGTGCGAAATAGGTGATTTCCCAAGCCCGAGTTATGGGCAGGCTATCTTTGGCTTTTAGCAGTTCAGAAGTATAGTGCGCATATTCTTGCCCGAGCGAATAATATTTTGTTTGACCATTTGGCGCATCAACAACGCGGTTAACGAAATGCCTCAAATGTGGAGTACTAAAGATGGGAAGTACCGTTCCGCTTTCATAGTTAAAGCAGAATATGATTTTTTTGGCAATTTGCTTATCTTGTCCTAAACCGCTTATTTTTTCCCATGGAGCATCCACTTTTTCAGCCAAAGACTTCTTTTTATCAACCGCAACACGTAGCAAGGTCTTGAAATCCGCGATTTGAGTTCTAATGTTTTGGTAAACATTGGAGCTTTGAATTGTAAGGTGATCCAAGTGGGTTTAGGGAATAAACTAAGTAGTGGAAAAATTCGCCAATTTCATCTGGATTAGTTTTGAGGATTTTATCTGGTTCCAGCCAATCTATTGACTGGGGGTTTTCGGCGAAAGGAAATTTTACCCTAAACTCCTTGAGCAACACAAGCGCATTATCTATCTCACGCTTCATTAACCCATTTTTATCGAAAGCATTTGCTTTTTCAAGCATTGAATTACTTCGGGACATTTTCCAACTACCAATTGTTAATTTATGGTAATGATAGAAACGCAGGTATAACGGTTAAACCTTACCGCATTGAAACCGCGAAGCTCAGTTTTTCATCGAGTCGCTCTGAATTTTTTGGCTAAAGCTGATAAAATCATCCCTGCATCAATAAGGGCAACAAGCAAAACAATAATGGCTGCAGACCAAAACCCCAGCCGACTCGTTAGCTGATTTACACCCAAGTTCCCAGTTCACTTGTATTGTGAGTTAAAGTATTTATTACTGCAGATGCTCGCATCTTCGAATAAAGAATATTAGTCTTAATGGTTGTTGATTTCACGGTTAACGGCATGAAGAAGCAAGTGTTCATCTCAGGACCCATCCTTGGCATGGAAAAACAGCAGGATTACCGAAAAATAATCACCGACGTCTGCGCTAAATTGGGGTTTGAGGTGATTGATCCGTGGAAGAGGGAAAGAGTCATCTACAATGGAACCGAAGAGTGCTGGTGGGACAAGGTGCCAACATTCGACTTTGTCCAAAGAGACCTCGACGATGCTGACAAGTGCGATATCATGGTTGTTTACTTGCCCATTCTCTCGGCGGGAGCCTGCATGGAAATGTTCTATGCCAAACGCAAAGGCAAAAAAATTATTGTGGTATCGGCAATGAAGTGCCTAAGCCCATGGATAGTGTTCCACTCAGACATGATTATAAAAAGTTTCAATCAACTTGAGGAAGCGCTCAAGTCTATTTAGTCTTGCTTTGTTTAAATTCCTCTCGAACTTTCATCTGTCGTCGTTTGCGGTTGTAACCCAGCGAAAAGTCGTGTGCTGCGTCACGGATTTTTCTAAGCAGAAGCATCATTCGGCTGTTTTTATCAAAGTTTCTCGGCGCGGCTTCGTCTGGCAAGTAGATTTCTTCGTGCTCCTTAGCTAAACCCATGAGTGGAAGTTGCAATCCGAGCGTTTGCAGGGCTGATTTGGCGGCGCTGACCTGTCCAGGTCCACCATCAATCACCACTAAGTCGGGCAGCGGAGTTTTCTCTTCTATCAAACGCTTGTACCTTCTCGCTACGACCTCGTTGACTGAGGCAAAATCATCCTGTCCCGTGAAGGTTTTGATTTTGAATTTTCGGTAGTTTTTCTTGTCGGGTTTTGCGTCTTTGAAGCTGACCATGCCTGAAACCACGTGTTCGGTTCCCAAGTTGGATATGTCAAAGCATTCAATTTGATGCGGCAGAACGGGGAGGTTGAGGTTGTTTTGCAAATCAACCAATGCACTATCGACGTCTAAGGTGGATTCCAGGTTTTTCTCAGCCAACTTCACAAGCCCCAACTTGTCCGCTCGCCTTGGAATCGTCAACGAAACGGGCGCGCCCTTTTTGCCGAAAGGAACTCTTCTAAGGCTTTTTTCTCTTCGGTTCCCTGCCAACAGGGCTTATTGAGCAATATTTCGCGTGGTATCTGGTTGGTAGTGTAGAAAGCCTTCAAAAACTCCTGCTCGATTTGGGGTTGAAGGTCAACGCTGAACTCTTTTTTGCCAAGCAAAACGCCTTTTCGCACACCCATCTGAACTGCCAGCATCTTCTCACCCACCTGCCTAAACACCAACACGTCTTGGTCAAAGCGCCGCTCGTTATCCACAATTTGGTGCTCGGTTAGGAGCCTTATGGATTGGATTTGGTTGCGTTGTTCAAGAGCGGTTTCGTATTGTTGTGCTTGGGAGGCGGTTTGCATTTGGGTTTTGAGTTGTTCGATGGTTTGTTGGTAGTTCCCGTTTAGGAAGGCGCGTGCCTGTCTTAACCTGCTCAGCGTATT
This sequence comes from Candidatus Bathyarchaeota archaeon, assembly GCA_963846735.1. Classification (GTDB taxonomy): domain Archaea; phylum Thermoproteota; class Bathyarchaeia; order Bathyarchaeales; family Bathycorpusculaceae; genus Bathycorpusculum. The sequence goes on from CAWJXC010000002.1 coordinate 239,889, forward strand.
GTTCAGCGGTGACCTTTCCGATGCAGGGTGCAGTGCAGAGGTGAATGTGAAAGTTTAGGCATGCACGTTTAGGCATGGTCTTGCAGGTGCGCAGTTTAAACACCCTCACCACCAACCGTTGCAGGTCTTGCCGTGTGAAGCCGTCGGTGTACGGTCCAAAAGACTCCAGTTTCCGTGAAACTTTGCGGCTCGTAAGTATTCTGGGAAAATCTTCCCTTGTAAGCGAGATGTAAGCGAAGGTTTTAGCGTCCTTGAGGTTAACGTTGTATTTGGGCGTATGCTGCTTAACCAGCTTATTCTCCAAAAGCAACGCCTCAACCTCGTTGTTAACCACAATCCAATCGATGGTGCGAATGTGGGAAACTAGCTGCCTGGTCTTGATGGGTTGGTCAGTGGTTGAAAAGTAGCTTTTTACCCTTGAGCGGAGGCTTTTGGCTTTGCCAACATAGAGAATTTCGCCTGCTTCGTCACGGTACAGGTAGACGCCTGGGTTGGTAGGTATGTCACTGCTTTTGAAGTCAGAGGGACCTGAAATTTGAATCATGGGCTCTTGCGCTGTGTATTTGACTGAACGTTGGATGCATTAAGCATTTCCCATAGCTACAGCAAAACCTGCTGGCGTTTTTTCTAGTATTAGAAGAAGACAGCAGCCCCCTTACTCATCATCTTCCAGCGGACTTTGACACCGATTGCTTCTTAATTTCTGCGTTTGCGATGGATTGATGGCTGGTTGTGGATGATTCCTCAAGCAGACCAGTAAGATTTTAAGATATCACTATTTTTTAGGCAATTAACCGCAAAGCTGTATGTCAACCGTGCCCAGTTTCATACAAAAAGAAATCTACGCCTAAAAATATCGCTTAATGTGGGTTAGGGCTGTTCTTGAAGTCTGAGGGGCAACTGAGTGGGATCATGCAGGCTGTTTCACTGCCAAAACATGTTCTTCTGGCTTGCGGTTAAGTATTTTTTCCAAAAACATGCCCGTTGCAGAACTTTCAACCTTCGCCACTTCTTCAGGTGTTCCCTGTGCCAGCACTTCGCCGCCTGCGGCTCCGCCTTCAGGTCCCAAGTCAATGAGGTAGTCACAACTTTTTATGACGTCTAGGTTGTGTTCGATGATGTAGACGGTGTTGCCGTTGTCTACCAATCGATTGAGGACTTTAATGAGACGTTTCGTATCATCAAAGTGCAATCCCGTGGTGGGTTCGTCAAGCATATAGACAACGTGCCCGGATTTGTGTTTGCTGAGTTCACGGGTGATTTTGATGCGTTGGCTCTCGCCGCCCGACAGCGTGGTTGAGCTTTGTCCCATCTTAATGTACCCCAACCCCACATCCAGCAACGTCTCAAGTTTGCGTGAAACCCGAGGTGTGTTCTCAAAGAACTTTGCCGCTTCCTCCACCGTCATATCCAACACTTCAGCGATGTTCTTGCCCTTGTAGAGCACGCCCAACGTTTCTTTGTTGTAGCGTTTGCCTTTGCAGTCGCTGCATTGCACGTAGACGTCGGGAAGGAAGTTCATTTCGATTCGGAGTACGCCGTCGCCTTGGCAGGTTTCGCATCTGCCGCCCTTCACGTTAAAGCTGAATCTGCCTTCTTTGTAGCCGCGTGCTTTGGCTTCTTTGGTGGAAGCAAAAATCCGTCGTATCTCATCAAAGAGCTTGGTGTAGGTTGCTGGGTTGCTTCTTGGGGTTCGCCCGATGGGGTCTTGGTCGATGTTAATAACGTTGCGCACAACCTGTGGAACATCCAGCGCTTTGTGCTTCCCAACTTTATCAACTTGTTCACCGAATATTTTTCGCAGGGCGGGAACAACCGTCAAATTCATCAAAGTGCTCTTGCCTGAACCTGAAACGCCTGTGACTCCACATAAAACACCTAGTGGCAACTGCAAACTGAGGCATTTAAGGTTGTTTTCCTCTGCGCCCCTTACCGTGATGTAGCCGACGGGTTGGCGCCTCTGGGTGGGAACTTCAATTTTTAGTTCGCCTGAAAGATACTTGCCTGTGAGGCTTCGGGGGTTATTCATTATTTCTTCTGGGGTACCTTCTGCAACGATGTGCCCGCCGTGGACGCCTGCGCCAGGTCCCATGTCAACGATGTAGTCGGCATGCCGCATCGTCTCCTCGTCATGTTCCACCACAATCAGGGTGTTGCCTAAGTCGCGGAGGCGTTGCAGAGTGCTGATGAGTTTGGCGTTGTCTCGTTGGTGCAAGCCGATGCTGGGTTCGTCGAGGATGTAGAGGACGCCCATGAGGTTGCTGCCAATCTGAGTAGCGAGTCGGATTCTTTGGGCTTCTCCACCCGAAAGAGTTTTTGCCGCCCGTAGAAAGCGAAAGGTAGCCTAAACCAACGTTCTTAAGAAAGCCCAGCCGCTCGTTGATTTCTTTTAGCACCTGCTTAGCTATCAACAGCTCTTTTTCGTTTAATTTAGCTGGCAGGTCACGGAAGAAGTCAACAGATTCTTCTATCGAAAAGTCAGTCACGTCAATTATGCTTTTGTCAAGGATTTGTACCGCTAACACCACGGGTTGAAGTTTTTTGCCTTTGCATGTGGCGCAGGGTCTTGAGGTCATGTATTTTTCGATGTCTTCTTTTCGCCAGGCGCTTTCGGTTTGGCGGTAGAGCCGCATGGTTTGGGGAATTATGCCTTCCCAGCCATCCCGCATCCACATGCTGGCGCCGTTTGACCAGTTGCCGTTGATTGGCTCCTTGTCGCCGTAGAGCAACACCTGAAGTTGCTGTTCCGTAAAGTCCTTAATTGGTGTGAAGACGTCAAAGCCGTACTTTTTGCCCACAGTCGCGATTTGCTGTGCCCGCCAACTAAGCTCCATGGTGCCCTTGTAAACCGCCAACGCGCCATCCATGATTGTTAGGTTTTTGTCAGGAATCACTTTGTCCGCTGTAACCTCAGTGATTTCACCTAAGCCGTGGCAGGTTGGGCAAGCGCCAAACGGCGAGTTAAAGCTGAACATGCGGGGCTCAAGGCTTTCAAAGACGATTTCTGGGTGGTTTGGGCAGGCTCCGAAGGTGCTGTACATGGTTTCGTCTTCGAAGCGTTCCAGCTCTTTTTTCTTGCTGGCATCCGAGTTACCCGCGTCGATAACAATCATGGTGCCCTTGCCCGTTTTAAGTGCCCCTTCAACGGCTTCAGCGATTCGAGAACGTTCCTCATCAGAAACTGTGGCTGTGTCTATTACAGCTTCAATCCAGTGTTTCTCGTAGCGCACAAGCTTTACTTCTTCTTTTATGTGGTCGGATTCGTAGATTTTCTGGTCTACACGGATTTTGGTGTAGCCTTCTTTTTTGAGGTCGTCAAAAATCTGTTCGTGGGTGCCTTTCATGCCGCGGATGATTGGGGCTAGGAAGATGAGGGTTTTGTTTTTGTCAGCCATTATCAGGCTGGTTATGTTTTCTGGGCTTTGTGGGTGGATTGAGCTGCCGCATTTGGGGCAATGATGCGTTCCTATGCGTGCGAAAAGGAGCCTGAGGTAATCGTAGATTTCGGTAACTGTGCCCACGGTTGAGCGCGGGTTCTTGCTAGTGCTCTTCTGCTCAATCGAGATGGCGGGAGACAAGCCTTCAATGGAATCCACATCGGGCTTATCCATCAAACCCAAAAACTGCCGTGCATAAGCACTTAGGCTTTCAACATACCTTCGTTGCCCTTCCGCGTAAATCGTGTCAAACGCCAGAGTAGATTTTCCTGAGCCTGAGAGCCCAGTTATAACTATGAACTTGTTTCGGGGCAACTCTAAATCAATGTTTTTTAGGTTGTGCTCCCGTGCACCCTTAATGGAAATGTTGTCACGCATTACTCTTTAACCCTGTTTTCTTCTCCGCTTCTGAGACTTTAACCAGTTTTACCTTGAAAGATTAGAACCTTTTTGCATCAAACCCCTAAATCTCTGGGTTCAACGCTTCACTTTCAACCTTCCGAGCAAGCGCTTTATTGAGATCAGCAATCGCATCCCGCAGTTCAATGGCGCGTTCAAAGTCCAGCTTCTCCGCTGCCTCCCGCATCTGCGCATCCAACTCGATAATCTGGCGTCTCATGTCGGATTTCGGCAGGTGCTTGGTACCCCTGATTACGCCTTCTTTCTGAGAAACGCCCTTGATGATGGTTGTGGGGGTTATGCCGTGCTGCTGGTTGTAGCGTTTCTGGAAGCTGCGGCGGTAATAGGTAATTTCTATGGCGCGTTTAATCGACTGCGTTTCTACGTCGGCGTAGAGATAGACTTTTCCGTTGACGTTTCTTGAGGCTCGCCCAATGGTTTGGATTAGGCTTCGCTCGTCACGCAGGAAACCTTCCTTATCAGCGTCCAAGATGAATATGGTTGAAACTTCGGGAATATCTAAGCCTTCCCTGAGCAGGTTAATTCCAACGAGAATGTCGAATTCGCCGATTCGCAGTTGCCTAATCAGCTCTATGCGGTCTAGACTTTGGATTTCTGAGTGCATGTACCTGACGCGGAAGCCTTCCTTAGCAAGGTAGTCGGCAAGGTCCTCAGCCATCCGCTTTGTCAATGTTGTAACTAATACTCGGTCGCCCCGCGCTATGGTTTTCTTTGCTTCCGTCATCAAATGTTGCATTTGTCCATCTATGGGGTGAAGCTCAACTTCTGGGTCCAAAAGCCCGGTGGGTCGGGTGATTAATTCGACTGGTGGACCGCTCTTTTCAAGTTCGTATTCGGCTGGGGTGGCGGAGACGAAGAGGACTTTGCCCATTTTCCGCTCGAACTCTTCAAACTTGAGCGGTCGGTTATCGAGAGCACTTGGGAGCCTGAATCCGAAGTCGACGAGGTTCTTTTTTCTTGAGTAGTCCCCATTATACATAGCTCTTGATTGAGGAATGGTCTGGTGGCTCTCATCGATAATCAGCAGGTAGTCTTTTGGGAAGTAATCCATCAAAGTGAACGGGGGCATTCCGGGTTTGCGTCCGTCGAAGTGGCGGCTGTAGTTTTCCATTCCACCACAAAAGCCAACTTCCTTAATCATTTCGAGGTCATAGTTTGTTCGTTGTTTAAGTCGGTGAGCTTCAAGAGGCGGAAGATTTGGCAATTGTTGTTCTAACTCTTGCTTAATGTGCTCAAGCGCCAACGCGTGCTTTTCTTCTGGCACCACGTATTGTCGTGCAGGATAAAGCGTAAACTTGTCAAGTGCAACTTTCACGTCACCGCTTAGCAGGTTTACTTCTTTTATTTTCTTTATTGTGTTTCCTTCAAGTTCAACCCGTAAAATGTCATTCTCATACGAGGGCACAACATCCAACACTTCGCCTCGGACGCGGAACCTGCCTGGTTCAAGCACCATATCATTTCGTTCATACTGCATATCCACTAGCTCATGGATTAGCTGTTGCCGAGACGTTTGCTTTCCAACTTCCAATTCGGCAGCCATGGTTCTGAAGTCCTCGGGGTTTCCAAGGCTGTAGATGCAGCTTATGCTGGCGACTATTATGGTGTCGTTTCGGCTCACGATGCTCGATACGGCGTGCATGCGCATCTTTTCTATTTCTTCGTTCACGTCGGAGTCTTTTTCTATGTACATGTCTTGAGCGGGCAAATACGATTCTGGCTGGTAGTAATCGTAAAAGCTGATGAAGTATTCCACGCGGTTGTGGGGAAAGAGCTCTTTTAATTCACCGTAGAGCTGTGCCGCCAACGTTTTGTTGTGGGCGATGATGAGGGTTGGTTTTTGGAGTTTGTTGATTATGTTTGCCATGACAAACGTTTTGCCGCTACCAGTGATGCCGAGGAGGGTTTGTTTGGGTTTTGTGGAGAAGTTTTTCACTAACTGCTCTACCGCGACTTGCTGCCCTGGCGAGATTTGGAATGGTGCGATAAGTTCGAATTGCACGTTACTTCCCCACAAACGACGAGAAATATTCTCAATTAAGATTTAAATTAATAAGTATTGTCTAAAAAGATTGTTTTTTCAGCCTGTTTTTATTGCTGCTGAATATGTTAAAATTAGTTCTTGTGTTGGTCAGTAACCAAAGGCTTTTTCCTGCGTACCCTTATTCGGTAGAACTGCCAACGTTTCAAAACAAACGCACCCGCTACACCCGCAAATAATCCGTCATAAATAACCATCAGATAGCCGTTTCGGAAATCCAGCCCTGCAAGGTTAGCATGGACTACTCCAAAGAACAATGCCACGTACATGAGTGCATGAAAAGGGCGCCAATGAGATGTAAATTTTTTCCTCAAAAGTACAAAACCAAAAGCCACATAAATACTGATGAGTGCTACGCTGCCCCCATAAAACAGGAAAAGATAGAATGACCCAACGTTCGGCAACAGAAGCATTGGGTTTAAGGCTTGAATTACTATGGCAACTGGATGCAAGGTTATGAGCAGTAGTCCAGCGGCGGCAAAGTAATGGTGCACTTTTATGAAGGATTTTTTGAAGAAAAGCGTGACTTCTTTGAGGAAAGGCGTCATCATAGCGGCAACGCTTAAGGCAATAAAGCCGTTGAGGGCTAGTAAGCGTATGGCTAAGTCGAAGGGGCCATTATAGCTCCTGTTGAAGGCAACAAACGAAACAGCTAAAGCAAAAACAAGGATAACGGCAAAAAAGGCGACCTCTCGCTTTAAAATCATAACTTTAAACTATTCAGCTCTGAAATAAAACAATTTCCCATTGAACCTGGCGCTATTTTTCTTGCCACAGGATAGTGACTACTATCTAACGTACTAATAACTGCTGGAAACTCCAAGACCGACCACCCCCTATAGGTTTCTGCATAGATATCCTAATAGGATCCAAATAGGTCCGTGCAACCCTACCCTTCCTCGTTTTCTGCAATGATTGCCTATTAGGCTCCAAATATGAACGCAAACAATTAAGGTGCCTTGCCGTGGAAGGAGAAAAAGACAAAAATGATTTTAGGGAAATTTTTAAAAAAATAAAAAAGAATCAGGGTAGTTCTGTTTGCTGCTCGAAGGTTCCGTGCCAGGTGTGATACCAGACTTGTCAAGTGTAGCCGTTGACAAGTGTCCAGTTCATACAGGAGTTCACTGCATGACGTGGCATCCTGAAGACATGTTTACAAGGGAATTTTGAAGGTCGACGGCTGGGTCATTGGGTCCGAGTGTTTGGTTCCAGTAGTAAACCAGCGGATATTTGCCTGCAACTGGAAACGCTGAGTCTTCGTAAACTATGTCTAGGCGCAAACCGTACACTGAAATGAGACTTTGCGTAATATTCCAGATTTGAGCAGAGTTCTCATCTGGCCCCCAGTACCCCCATATCCTGTCATCAGGGCGTCTCAAACCAAAGCCGTAGTTAGCAGGCAAGACCAATGCCGCTTGAGCTTGGCTAAAGTCTGGTAAGCTTTGCGTCTTAGGTGTATTGATGGTGTTCCAGAATTTTTGTAGAGCCTCAAAGTGCTCATCCTGCAGTGCACCGTAGGGATTACCCGGCAGCGAGGGATAATTAAAGATTATCACGTATTTTGCTCCTGCTTCGTAAGCCGTTAGCATTTGGTTGTAGACTGCTTCTCCACTATCGAGGTAAGGCGGTTGGTCGTACTTCCACGTTATAATCGCACCCCAGTCCTTGTTCTGCATTCGAGCGGCACCTCTTATCAGATCTATGTTTTGAGTGATGCTTTCGTTCCACCCAAGCTGCGTAAGCATAACATCGTATCCGCCTTTGTAGTCGAACCAGTAAAGAACATAATCAGAAGTGAAAATCGTGAGCGAACTGTTCTTCAACGGCGAAAGGTTTCGCTGAATTGCGCTCTGAGATAGCTCTGCGGCTTGGTCATAGTTATTAGGGTAAGTCCCATTCAGAAGACCGTCAATGGCGAAAGCATGGGTTTGATACACAGTCGAATTCTCTAACTTTTGTGTGGTAAAGTATCCTGTCCAGTTGTAATCAAGTGGGATTCCGCTTGGTTCGTCATCGAGATAAACGCCGAGCAATTTGTCCCCCCACCGCTGCTTAGCCATGTTCAACCATGACAGCTGCCAAGGGTTCTGGGGATCAAGATAGCCAAAATATACTATGATGTTCAATCCAGCGTCCATCGCGTATTCGCTTATTTCGGTCAGCGCAGTCTCGTTCTTGCTGACAGGCCCAGACTGGATAACAAGGAGATTAGTGTATGATTTCACTTTGTCTATGAGCAACTTTGCATCCGCAGTTGTGTTTCCTCCGAAGGTTACCCCAACATAGAATGAGGATGCCGCACTTTTGTCGATTGTTAATGTTGAGTTCTCGGGAGATGCAAGAACAGTGTTAACTGCAAAGGTAACTAACAGTAATGCCACTAGAGCACCTGTTATTATTTTCCAATTTTTCATTTTTAATTACCTTGTTTTTTCCTTTTGTATCTATTGAGCTTGGGGAGATTTGATAGTTGGCTGAAACAATGGTGAAACAGTTTTTTGAAACCTTTTGTGGCTGCTTTCTTCCAAAAATACATACGCCAATGTTAAAAGTAGAGAAATAAGCTGTTCGCCAATAAGCAGCCTAAGGAAAAAGAGGCGTTAACTGGATGGTTTATTCGACAGTTAATTTTCCGAATTTGCCAACGTTAAGTTGGATTTCACTCTTAAAACTCGTAACGTAGCCATTTTCGATTTTTATGTTGTCGCCAACGTTGATTTGGTCAATCTGCTCGTTCCAAAGCGTCAGTTTTACGCTGCCTGATTCGTCTGCAACTACAGCGTCAACTATTCGGTAAGTTTCATCTTTGAATCGTGATTTAACTTCTCGCGGGTCGCCTTTGTCGACAACTTTGGCTTCAACGCTAACCCGTTTCATGCCATCTTGTAAATCTTTAATTGCAACCATTCAATCCACTTCTTCTAAACTGTTCACTAACAGTCGGTTTTCAATTGCAAAGGTGACCTGCAATCATATAAATCTTGCTAACTAAAAAAGACTAGGGAAAAAAATTGGTTGGCAAACGCCTTTTGGCGTTGCTTAAACTGCTCCGACCAAGAAGATCAAGAGCAGAATCACTATGGCTAAGCTGGCTGCGGATAGGGCAATGCGTTTGACCATTGAGAACTCGGGTTTGAGTGCTCCAATGACCATGGCACCTACTGCACCTAGCCACACGTAGGACACAATGAACATTCCTGAAACTATTGTTCTGAAGGGCAGGTTGCTGCGTCGATGTTGTTGAAGATTGCTTGTGATATGGCAGATAGTGTTTTTAGTGCTTCTGTTGGGTAGTATAATGCTGCGTATGGGTCAAAGCGTACACCTAGCGATAGGTCGAATGGGTAATAGACTGTTGGCAGGGTAAATGTTGCGGCTAGGTTAACTAATGCTCGAATAACCATAATGAACATTGCAAAGCCTAATGCTATAAAGAGCGGTTTCCAAAGCACTGAATTTTTCAGCACTCTGCAGAATAGGTAGATTATTCCTGTGAAGATGAACCAGGTGAAGATGAACTGCAGCGAGAACAGTTGCAGGAACTGGAGCAAGATTCCGGTGCTGTTGTATTGGATGGGTGTTAGGTATTCACCACGGAAGAATAAGGCGCCGACATGTATGGTTATGTTCGAGTTTGAGGGATAAGTGAAAGTTCAAATCTAAAGAGGTGATGTTGCTCCATGTTGGGTTGCCGCTTTGTGTCCAGCCTGTTGCGTTTGGACCAAGTGGAATGGTTAGGTTGTTCCATTGACCGATCATGGAGGTGTCTGATAGTAGAGGCGTTAAGTCGTATTGGTAGAGGTCTGTGTCACCAAGTGAATACAGCGTTAAAGTGGCGTTTTGGGGTGCTGCTTGGGGTTGCACTAGTTTTATGGTCATGGAGAGGTTTTGGAAGCCGTTTGGGCTGCAGTCAACGTTGGAGGTGTTAGCTTAAAGCTGCCGTAACGCTGTTTGTGTTGTTAGCAGCACAATTTGCAGGCTGCTGTTTCCAAAGAGGCTATAGTAAGCGTTTGGATCCGTTGGCGTGAAGCCCAAAACCCGCTACGTAAACACTGTAGTTGAAGTAGTCGTCAAAATTGTTGGTTAACGCAACATTTGGAGCTGCTTCTCCACGCTGTTGCATTGGTGAACGTGGCCAACTGGTCAATGGTAGGTGAGGTTTGCTCAGTGTAAGTTTTAGAAAACTGTGAATATTCATAGCCTATTTGTAGCGCCTATGAAAAGAATTAAAACAATTAATGCGCCAAGATATTTTGGGTTTGCAACAATTCTCTTGAATACTTTTTGCGGCGCATAAATGACCTTTAGGATGTCGTAATAATCAATTTTTTCGCTCCCTTCGCAATGTGAAGATTACGCGGCATTTATTAAGTGTTATTCACATTCCCAACCAAGCCAACGATAAGCTGCATAATCCGCATGTTTAAATTGTTCCCAAAAACTGTCGCTTTGACTGGTGCTTTTTTCTATAGCCCCCTTATATATACCCTCAACGCTTGCAGATACCTAGATGCTTGCGTAGTGTGTGGCAGTCCGAGCTACATTCCTGTTTTAGTCGTCGATAGGTCGTGTAATCTACGTATTCTATGAATGGGTTTTCTGCTTGGAATTTAACGTTGATTTTTTGGCGTTTGCGTTTATCGAGCAGTTGGCTTGTGGTTCTCAGCAGGTATGCGTCGCTTCCTGCGCCTGAACCGTAGCTTGCAACCAAAATGCGTTCATCGGGCTTTGCAATGTCAAGCATTGCAGCTAAACCGACCAGTGAGGCTCCTGAGTAGGTGTTGCCGAACTTTGTCATTTGAATGGCAGGCAAATACTGTTCTTCTTTAAAGCCGAGTTCTTTGGCGATTCGGACTGGGAACGTTGGGTTTGGCTGATGGGGCACAAAATAGTTCAGGTCAGCTGCTTTTAGGTTGCAGCGTTCCATGAGTTTGGTGGCTGCTTTTCGCACGTGTTTGAGGTATGCTGGGTCGCCTGTGAATCTTCCGCCATGCATTGGGTATGGTTCGCCGTCTCGGCGCCAAAAATCAGGGGTATCTGAAGTGCAGCAGTACCAGCCTTCAACTTCGGCGATGACGTCTTGTTTGCCAAAGATGAATGCTGCGCCGCCGTAGCCGACGTAAGTGTCTAGTTCGCCGCCGGGGCAGCCTCGGGGTGCTGCTTGAGAGTTGTCTGCGCCGATAACCATAGCGTATTTTATGCCTGAACGTGGATAACTGACAAGGCGCATGCGTCTTTGAACATGCTTGAGCCAGCTTTGCAGGCAAACTCTGTGTCCACGGCGTCAACGCCTTGGACGTCGCCGTCTTCTTCGCCGAGCTTGAGAACCTGAGCTACTTTTGATGCGATTGGTTTAACTGCGTAGGGGTTTGATTCGGAGCCAACGTAGACTTTTCCAACCCATGCACTGTCAAGGCCTGAATGGATAAGCGCAAGTTTTCCAGCTTCAACCGCTGCTGTCACGGAGTCTTCGTCGATGAAGGGAACAGCACGTTCCAAGCCTTCTTCTTTTATGCGGAAACGTGAAGTGTAAGCGCCGTAGCCCACGATGCCGGGCAACTCGTATTCTTTGGTTGGTTGAATTACTTTGTATTCTTGATGTGGATAGTATTCGTCGGCTAAGGTGAAAGCTAAAGAAATCGTTGGAACAACATCGCTTTTGCCGACTGAGTAGCGTCTTCGGAACCGTGGAATTACTTCTCTGCCTTCAAGGCTTGATAGATCAACGTCTTCGCCGTCACATATCAACTGGTCTGTTAGTCTTGCGGGAACACGGATTTTGCCGTCATGGAAAGAAACGATGCCGTAAACGAAACTTGAGAGTTTAGTGAACTTGTTTGTGGGTTCGTTGATGAAGGTGCAGAGTTCAAGTTTGCCTTTGTCGTAGAATAGGTCGATGCTGTCCATTTTGCCGTAGCTTTTTCTGCCACAGTTACTGCAGTAATCGCGGACTTCAAAGTATTCTTTGCCGCAGCATCTGGCATCGGCTTGCCTTTAAGCGGTCGCCTAAATAAGAAACACGACGCTCTATCGGTTCACTGCTCATTGTTTTCTTCTCTCCTAAAATGGTTACGTATGCTTTAGTTCCAAAACCCTCAAACTCCAGCACACCGCCATTCTTGGGTGAACCATTAGCACGTGTTAACTTGTCTTTCTCCTGCTTCACCGCGGAGTTGGCGGTAAATCTCAAAAATCTGTGCTCCACCAGTTGCGCCCAACGGGTTGCCGTCTGCTTTTAAGCCGCCATCCGTGTTAACGTAGAGTTGTTTGCCGTCTATTTCGTAGCAGTTTTGGCTGTTTTGGTAGCTTTCATGAATGCTTTTCCAAGCGGTTCCAGGCTGGCAGAAGCCGAGGTCTTCAAGCGAAACCATCTCCATCACGGTGGATTGGTCGTAAACTTCGATAACCTGCAAATCTGACGGCGCAACTTTGGCCATTTGGGACGCATTTTTCATGGCAAGTTCAGCAGCAACAAAATGGGATAGGTCTTCTCGTGCGGGGTAGTTTAGGTAGTCGGTTGCTGAACCGCAGCCTAAAACGTAAACTGGGTGGTTAGTCATTTTCTTGGCAACTGCTTCGCTTGTGAGAATTAGGGCTGATGCGCCATCGGAGATTGGGGCAAAATCGTAGAGTCCCAAGGGTTTATGCGCTGTTTTTCGTGCGCTTAGAACTTGGTCGATGGTGATTTTTCTTTGGAATTGGGCATACTTGTTTTTGGTTGCGTTCGCATGGTTTTTAACAGAAACCTGTGCGAGAGCCATGTTGAGTTTTTCTAGGTTTTCGCCCACTATATGCCGTGTTTTTTGATGTAGGCACGCAGCATGAGTTCATGGTTGGATTCAGGGGTTCCGCCTGCATAGTAGCTCCAGGGGTCGTCGAGGAGCATGAGGTCGTCGCGGATTTTGTCCCAGCGATCCGTCATTTTCTCTATGCCGCCCACCAGCACCGTGTTGTAGACGCCTGCTTGAATTGCGTGGCAAGCAGTCATCAAGGCGGCGCTAAAAGACGCGGGTGACTTCCATGGGTACATGAAGTTCGGTTAATTCTGAGAGGAAGCCTTCTTCAAGACCCAACTTGTTGGTGATTGGGAAGAAAACAATCAGACATGTAACAGGCTTCTAGATCTTTGCGTTCGATGTTGCATTCGTTTGAAGCGGCAAGCCAAGCTTCCTCGATTAGTTTTTCTGGTTCTTTGCCGTAGTGCTCTCCAAACTTGGTTCTGCCAACAGCAACTATAGCTGGGCGATTTTGCATAATGTGTTCTTCCCTCTTTGGATTAGCATTAAAGGTTTTCCAAAACGACTATTAAGGGTTTGCCATATCCGCACGAGAATATGCGATTAACTAATATAGTGACAGAATAAAATACGGTATAGACGGTTAAGATGGGGAGGAAAAAGGGAATGTTAAGTAGTCTTCAAGAGAGAGTTGACGGGTTCTTTTACAAGTGTGAATACATAAAAGAATGCGATAAAATTTCGCCTCAATGTCGGCATGGCGGAAACAGCTACTGCGGCGAATACAAAAAGCGAACACGCAAAAAAGTTAACGTTAAACAGTTGTTATGGTTCATTTCATTTCATTTCAGTTAACTGCAGCTTTGAGGTTTCAGTTAGGTCTTGCAGTTTTTGGCTTAACTCAACAGGGTACGCTGGAGCATTAGTTAATGCCTTGTATTCTTCGGGTAGCTTTGAGAGGTTCTCTGAAGCGGCAGCTGCGGATTTCCTCAAGCGACGGCAAGCTCATAGGTTAATTTGCCTTTCTCCATAACTTTAACAAGCAACGGTTCACCCTCCACAGGCTCATCCGCCAAAGCAATAACGTCTCTTCTGAAACTGCCATCGCTCATTCTTGAAGCGGTAAACCTGCTTTCGTCCAGGCAAGCGTAATTTTGTCTTTGCTAAGCTTCATAATCGGCGAGAAACTGCCATCAGCCGTCATGGGTTTCACAGAGTTTGTAGATACCATCAAGGTAGGGTCGGTCGGCGGATGTGCCCATTTTGGTGCCCACCCCAAACGAGTCAATCGGTGCGCCCGTCATTAAGCAGTTCGGTGATTTTGTATTCATCAAAGTCGCCGCTGACAAAAATCTTAACATACCCCAAGCCATTGTCATCGAGGATTTTTCGGACTTTCTTGCTGGTTTCCGCCAAGTCGCCGCTGTCCAATCGGACGCCGCCAAGCCGGATAGCCCTTTGCTTCCAGTTCTTTGGCGACTATGACTGCTTTTTCTGCACCTGCAATGTCATCGTAGGTGTCTATGAGGAGGGTGGATTTGTTTGGGAAGGTTTTGGCGAACGCGCGGAAGGCATCGATTTCTTTGGGGTAAGACATGATGAAGGAGTGTGCCATGGTGCCGAAGACTGGGATGCCGTAAGCCATGCCTGCTAGGACGTTGCTTGTGCCTTGGCAGCCTGCGATGTAGCTTGAGCGTGCCACTTTCATGCCTGCGTCAATGCCAGGTTCCCGTCGCAAACCGAATTCAATGACTGATTTGCCCTTTGGCTGCTTGGACTACGCGGGAGGCTTTGGTGGCAATCATGGTTTGCAGGTTAATCGTGTTTAGCAAGAAAAGTTTCGACGAGTTGCGCCTCGATGATGGGTGCGGTTACGCGGATTAAGGGTTCATTGGGAAAAGCTACTGTGCCCTCTGGAACAGCCCAGACTTCACCCGTAAACTTGAAACCGCGCAGGTAGTCGAGGAAGTCCTCGTTGAAACCCTGCTTTTTTAGGTAAGCAAGATGTTCCTCAGTGAACTTTGATGTTTTGCAGGTACTGCAGTGCTTCTTCTAGGCCTGCGAAGAGGAAGTAGCTGCGGTTTTCTGGCAGCCGCCGAATGAAGAGGTCAAAGGTGGCAGGCTCAAAGTTTTTGTTGTCAAAGTAGCTTGCACACATCGTTAACTCGTAGTAGTCGGTGAAGAGGCTCATGTTTTCCTCTTTTAGGTAGCCCAGAAAACGGTTTCATGGGCTATAGTAGAGTAAACTTGGATTTAATTCTTTCTAGCGACTGTCTATGGATGCAAGTATATGGATAGTAAATTTGGTGTTCTAACAAGTAGATTTAAAAGCAAATCGCTAACAAACAAGGAGTGATGTCTAATGCCGTTAATGTACCCCATCAAACATGTCTTCCGCAACTGGAAACTCTTCACAGCACTCTTAATCGGCATAACCTTAGCGGCAACTTTCTGCGCAGCCATAGGTGTAAAAGCCAACTTATCCGCTGAACAATCTCTGGACAAACAAATCAGCAACGTAGTAACCGACATCAGATTCACCGCAGACCTAAACCAGTCAAACCTTGCCTTAGCCTACAACAACATAACTAATATTGAAGGCGTCAAAAACGTCGATATTGTTGCAAGTTCTCAATGCCCATTAGCGTATCCAGCGATAACTATACAACTTCCTGACTACACCCAGATGGCTAGTTTCCCCAGCACTTCACGAATTTATGATGAATGGGAAAATAAACCCTTTGGCGGCATCCCAGAAAACTAAACTTACATCGTCGCTGGCAGCTCTCTTGCACAGAAAGTGCAAATCGGCGACAACATCACAACGATGATTCAGTTTCCAACCCCAAAATACTACAACACATCAACCATTTACGTTAACTTCACTGTGGCAGGTTTTGCAGAGTTAACCGATACTGGCTACTCTCTTCTTACAAACAATAACGGTGGCATACTTTATTACAGCGGCTCCAGGTATTGCCCCTCCTCTAATCTATGGCGGCTCACTCCAGCGGTTATAGAAGCGACATGATGATTGTCGATTGGAACAATACGCTGCAAAAACTCTGGAACAGCACTCTGGACAGCAGCACCGCCAGTATTACTTTTTCAGTGAATGTTGACCGCCAAAATCTTATTAGCCCTTGGAATATTGGCACCTCAATTACAAACGTAAACCAAATCTCAGACACGATACAAAATCAGGTTATGGCCAACTACTTAACCAATGGCTACGTTAACAATATGCTTGTTAACTCATTAGTTAATTATCAAAACAGCTTCCAAGTCATGTTGACAAATTTCATCATTGTTTCAATTCCAGTTTTCTTCGTCGCTTGGTATCTTGGCTCAACAGTTTCCGATGTATCCTTCAACATTCGCCGACGGGAAATCGGCCTCCTCTCAACCAAAGGACTTTCAAGCGGACAAATACAGCGAATGTTTCTAACTGAAGCCTTAGTGATCGGCTTAATCGGCGGAGCACTCGGCGTAGTCGGCGGCTTAATCCTAAACCAATATTACATCGGCACAGTAAACCTAAACAACCTCTTTGCCTCCCAAATGTTCAGCCCCACAATCGCAGTGGTCACAATCATCTTTGGCGTCGTTTTAGCACTTACT
This sequence comes from Candidatus Bathyarchaeota archaeon, assembly GCA_963846735.1. Lineage (GTDB taxonomy): Archaea > Thermoproteota > Bathyarchaeia > Bathyarchaeales > Bathycorpusculaceae > Bathycorpusculum. Next base: position 256,145 of record CAWJXC010000002.1, read on the forward strand.
TCAGTGTTTTGGTCCTCGCGGAAAGCTTCCAGAATGCCAGCGGTTGATGCACTCAGAGATTACATGCCTATAGAAAATAAATCACGTTGGAGAATATTATCATGGATCGCGCTTATTCTCGGAAGCTACAAAATAGTTGTATTCGCTTTAGGATTAAACATACAACAGATAGTTAATCAATGGAGTTATTCCGGCGGAAACTTTTTCTTATCTATCGTTGCAGGGCCCCTTACATTTTTTGATGTAATAATGACCTATATTGGTCCTTTCCTTTTCTTCTGGGGACTCACCAAAATCGTAATCCGTGACTCTGATAAATTCCAGAGAGTCGCCTCTAAAATTTCGTCAGTTATGGGTGATTTAGGTGCGTTAGCAGCTAAAAACGTGCGAAGAAACCCTGCCCGCTTAGCAGCCATAGCTTTCCTGATTGCTTTTATCATAGCTTTCAGTGTCCAAGTCACTGGTCAAATTGCAAGCCAGCAAGATTACACTCGTTAGAAGTGTCCATCAACAAGTTGGCGCAGACGTCACCGTTAGCGTAGTTAACGCTTCAAGAGCCCAAGCCATCTTAAACGACATATTGGGGAACGTCACTGGCATTAGCAACGCAACTATACAACGTACAATGAATGCTCAGCTTAGCGATAGTTATAGTCAATGCAGATAAGAACCATTGACCCAGATACTTGGGCTGCATCGGCCTATTATGAGCCAGGATGGTTTAGCGGAGCAAGCGTTAACCAAATGATGACGGATTTGAAAGACAGCAACAACACAATCATACTTGACCGAAGCGTCGCTAAACAATTAAATCTTAAACTCTACGATGAAGTAGGCATCGATTTCAACTCGTGCCCCCGTAAACTAAGAATAATCGGGTTCTTCGGTCCTGAACCTAACGACAACAGTTTACCCCAACCCGTATTCAACGGCGGAGGAAGCTCACAAGTACGTTAACCCACTCTACTACTCCTATGTGCCAGCAAACCTCTTCAACATGAGCGAATACAGCGGCATCTACAACGTAGAATCCTTCACCACAACTTACCTGCTCAAACTTGACCCAGGCGTCAACGGAACCCAAGTTGCAAATCAAATACGAAACGTAGACCCCACGGAAATAGTCAGCGTTGACTCCTTTGATCAGGAATGGCAACAATCAACCTCAAACAACAATATTGCCACATACAGCAACCTACAAACCCTCGACATTCAAGGCTTAGGACTCATCTTCGCAGTCCTCTCCGCCTCAGTGGGAACAGCCCTAATAGCTATCGTCAGCTTAAAAGAACGAAGCCGAGAAGCCACCTTGATGAGTGTTAGAGGCTTATCCTATCGGCAACTAGTCTGGATGTTCCTCACCGAGAGCATGGCAATCATAACTTTCTCCGTAATCTTAGGCGTAGTCGTGGGCGTAATAATCGTCTATGGCACCATAACCTCAGCCAACACTTCCTTCTACACCGCACAATTGGTGATGCAACGCCTAATTTATCCACCTAACGCCTTAGCCACCATAGGCATCTACATCGCTCTGATTTACGCTTCCACAATCGGAGCAATCTTGGTAATGACAAGTCAATATGTAACAAAACTTGAAAGGATGGTTAGAGCAAGATGAGCGGACTAAACGTAAAAATCAGAGACTTAGTTAAAGTGCACCATACAGGCAAAATCGAAGTACAAGCCCTCCGCGGCTTAAATTTAGACATAACATCAGGCGAACTGGTTTCCATCATTGGCCCAAGCGGAAGCGGCAAATCCACCCTGCTAAACATCATCGGCGGCTTAGACAAAGCCACAGCAGGCACCGTGCAAGTCGGCGAAAAAACCGTAACAGACCTATCGGTTAGGCAACTGGTTGATTACAGAAGAAAAATGGTCGGTCACATCTTCCAAAACCTCAACCTAATCCCCACGTTAACAGCACAAGAAAACATCGAGTTCTCCATGGTTGCTTCAGGCGTTGCACGGGGAAAGAGCAAGCAGCGCGTACAAGAACTTATTGAGTACGGTAGGTTTGCAAGAGCGTGCCCATCATAAACCTGAAGAGTTAAGCGGCGGAGAACAGCAAAGAATCGCCATAGCGGCTGCTTTAGCAAATGATGCGCCTGTCCTTTTGGCTGATGAACCAACAGGCGAGTTGGATACTGCAAACGCAAGAATAATAGTGGAGTACCTTGTCAAAGTGAACCGTGACCTTGGCAAAACAATAATTATGGTTACGCATGACCCAAGCGTTGCCAGAGCGTCGAACAGGATTCTTCGCATCGAAGATGGCTTGATAAAAACGTCGCTTGCACCCTCCGAAGTGATAGAACACGAGAAAGCGGTCTCCTACGTTGACCAGCTGAGAGCCAGAATTAATGAGATAAACGTGCAACTGGAACAGTTAGACAGCGATTTCCGATCAAGCAAGATTGACGGCGACGACTATGTTCAGAAACGGCAAACACTAAAGAACATTAGAGATAGCCTCAAAGAAGAACTTTCAAGAATGGGCGTTATCCCCCCATAACCACTTTCCCATCAATGCACCCTTGCTATACAAAAGCAAGCCCAGCCTTTCTTTATGTTGCTAAAAATAGAGGGGGTAGGTCACTGAGAGCAACAGCCTTTTTCAAACCTGCAACTATTTGCCCTTTATATAAGGGGGCTATAGAAAAAAAGAGCGCCCGAGTCTTTACCGTTCAATTGAGATTTTGCTAACTCCAGCTTCTTTCTCAAGAGTAATCACATGGTCAGCTTTGGCGGCGAATGCTTCACTGTGTGTAACTGCGATGATTTGTTCAATCGCTTTGAATCGGCTGATGGCTTCAGCTAACCGCTCTATGCTGCCGTCTTCGCTTCCCAAGTTCTCGGTGGGTTCATCAAGCATCAACATGCCCAAGCCGTGACCAGTTCTTGACTGCATAATCAGCTGCCCCAACCCTAAACGGTAAGCAAACGCCAAAAGCGTGCGTTCTCCACCTGAAAGGTTACTGACTTCGCGGTCCACGCCTGTTTCGCTCTTCACGTAAGGCGTGTAGGTCTCATCAATAACCACATTAAGCATCGGTGTTTCTCCGCCCACTAAGCCGTCAAGCACTTGCTGAACAAAATTACGCAAAACCTTCACAAACTCGCTTCTAAGTTTAGGTTGAATGCTGCGGTACGCATCCCGGATTGCGCCCAGGACTTCAACGGTTTTGCGGATTTTCTCCATGCGCTCCAGCTTTTCCTGCGCAAGGTTGATGCGTTCTTTGGTGTCGTCTAAGCGTTTGGCAAGGTCTTTTTTGCGGTTCTCTTTAGTGCGCAAATCTGATTCTACAACGTAATATTGCTTAAACGCTTGCTCCCTTTGCACTCGAGCTGCTTCAACGTCTGAGAGGTTGAATTTTCCGATTTCAAACTGAACGATCTCCAGCTGCGACATGTAAATCAGCATCAAGTTTCTGTTTCTCATCAAACTCGCTTGAGAGGTTAGTTAGGTTGTTTTCTTCTTCACTAATTCTTGCCTTTCAAATCTGCATTCCGAGTAACGCAAGTTTGCAAGCTAGAATACGCTTCCGAAGCAACAGCCTTGGTTTTTTGCAGGTTTGCGACTTCAACTCTTAGTTGGTTAATCGTTTTTTCCCGTTCAAAGTTCTCTTGCTGTATCCTTTGCAACAAACCCGTTTTGTACTCGCCAGTTAAGGGTTGAATGCAAAGCGGACACTTACTTTCCTCAGCCAAATGACCCTGCTCTTTTCTGGTCTGTTTGCATGCTTCGTGAAGTGGCTTCCTGTTCCGCCTTCAAGCTGCTGATTTTGTCGTCAAACCCTGCTAAACAAGAACCCAACTGCTCCATGGATTGATTGGCTGGTAATCCTGCTTGCTCAAGCTTGCCTAAACATATTTTCATTTGGGAATCCAGTGAGTTTTGGCGTTGCTGCAGATTGTCCACTATGGTTTTTTTGCCTTCAATGCGCTGGTTAAGCGAAGCCAAAGTGCTTGTCATGTTAGTGAGTTAGCGTTTAATCTTGCTTCTTTGCGTTTAAGTTCTTCCACGGCGAGTTTTTTCTCTTCCAACTGCTTTAGTTTTGAATTTGCCTCATCCAAAGCTCTCTTGGCAACCGCCAATTTCTGCGTTGAATTCTCCAAATCCATCTCTAAAAGCGTAAACTCTTCGCCTGCCCTGTTGTATTCGTTGCTTAGTTTTTCTAAGCCGTTAACATCTGGGTCTTTTTCGTAAACTCTCTTTTCAGTGTCATAATCTCGTTGGTACTGGGCAATGTTGCTCCATGCAACCTCGTAGTCCGATAAACCAAAAAGCTCATCCAAACGTCGTTTGCCTATCACGCGGTGCAGCATCGAGCAGTTCTTTGAGGTGTTCTTGCCTAAACCAGACGATTTCACGGTAAAGGTCCTTATCCAAACCCGTAATTGCCTTAAACTGTTCTGCGATGGCTTCGGTTTTCATGCTGGCAACAAGCGTCTCATCTTCATAGAGTTTGAGTTCTTCAAAGTCTTGGTTGATGCTTTTGCCTTTGCTCTTCAATCCTCTTGTAAGCTTGTAGGTGCTTCCGTTATGTGTAAACTGCACCGTAACCTTGCCCCAGTCAGCGCCTTCACGCAGCAAATACTCAAAGCTTCTGCCAATCGAGTCGCCGAACAACGCAAAATCAACCGCGTACATAACGCTGGATTTGCCGCAGCCTAAACCGCCGACAAGACAGTTAAATCCATGCGTGAAGGGCACGGTGGATTTGACGTGGCTGCGGATGTTTTCCAGCTGCACTATTTCGATTTTCATTTTGCCAGCTCCTCGATGGTTTGCTTGACTTTGTCATCCTGTTTTCGGGTTAAAGGCTCAATTAGGCTAAGTGCGCCTTTTGCGATTTTTTCTGCTTCTTCATTACCATAACGTTCCGAGAAAATCTGCAGAAAATACTCAAAAGCTTTGGTTTTCAGATCCTTAAATCCGCTTTCAAATATGGAACGCACAATTTCATCTGAAACCGCGGTTTCCTTAAGCAAAACGACAGGGTGAACAAGCAAGGCTTTTTCGCCTGCACATCGGATTTTTGCTATGTCGATTTCGTGCGGCTTGCTTCCGTTGGCAAGGTTCCTTTAAGGACGGGAATGATAACTGCGCCTTCTGAATCAGCGTCTTTCACCATTTGAACTGCTAACTCGGTTATTTTGGCTGAAGGCATGCCGGAGAAGTCGTGTTCGCAAATGACGAATCTGCGCGGAGAAGTTAACTCGATTAGTTCTGGTTGAACTTGCCCTTTCTCGTTAACTTTGACATGGAAGAAGCCTTTAGGATACTTTGGCTTCGTCATAACCAACCGTTTCCGTGCAGCCACTGTAAACTAAAATACCATCCTTAAACTTGCCAACATACCGTTCATGCACGTGACCCGCAGCATAATAACAAAAACCGCCTGGCAACTCATCAGGCAAAATTTCAGCTTCAATGTATGGTGGCTTAACGCTTGGCAAATCCAGTGCGCCATGGAAAACAAAGATGTTGGCGATTCCAGCTTTTGGCGTTGGAGGGTTTTCTGCCATGAATTTTGGCAGGGCTTCTTGGGTTTTGTGCCTGTTATGGTAGGTAGGTATGCCGTAAACGTAGCAGCAATCCGTTTTGCTCCAGCATGCGCCCTGATGCCTTGGCAGATGAATGATTAATCCTGCGCTGTCGAGTGGATAGAGGATTGTGCTTGTTATGGTGTTTGGCGCGGAATCGTGTGAGCCATCAACCGTTAAGACTGGGATGCCTGCGTCTTTTAGCCGCTTAAAGCTGCGAATCGTGTTCTCTAAGGTGACGTTGGATGGTCTTGCTTGATGGAAAAGGTCGCCTGCAATAATCATGAAGTCAGGTTTTAACTCGATTGTTCTGTCCACAAGTTCTTTGAATGCGTCGTCGAAGTCTTGCCTTCTTGCCTCTAAACCATACTGCGAATAGCCCAAATGCAAATCTGCAGCGTGGACAAAGCTAAACGGCTTCAAACTGGCAAGACTCCCATGTTTTCCCTTTGTTTGTTGATGTATGGTTTTGTTGTTTAAAGCGTTTATGTCTTTCAGCTTAAAGCAGAAAAATGGCGTCCTTGACCTACAGCATTTCCTTTATTGGAATTGCGACCTTGCACTTCTTCAACAAGTCAGTGTCTTGTGTGACTAATCTGAGGTTTTCCTTTTCAGCCAAGTACGCGTATGAGGCATCATAGAAAGTAAGATGCCGCTCAATCGCAACTGCCAAAACGTTGGCAATCGAATCAATCTCCATTTTTCTTAGAGGGCGAATTGCTTCAGAAAAAATCGTTGCTATTCTTGCTGGGTCTTTGAGTTTTTTCTGCTGGTTTTCCCTCCAGAGGACGTTCCCAATTTCATATTCCGTCAAGGAACTCACTGCGCATTCCTCAGCGTTGAACGGCAACGCCAGAAACCAATATGGGGTAAAGTGCTGAAGTGTCAATTAGGTACTTACATTTCTTGCCTTGTCGCTCTGACATCATTTACCCACTCTTCAGGTTTAACGTCCATCAGGCTGCGGAGTTCTTTGGCTGTTTGTTGGGCTTTGGTTTTCTTCTCAGCCACAAGGTCCTCAAGAAGCTGCTCTACCGCCATTTTTAAGTCAACCCCTAACTTTTCAGCTTCATCTTTGAGGCTTTTCTTGACCCTTACAGATAAGACCTCAGTTGTCATATTTTCTCCTCGTATACAATAAGTCCTGAATGTATACGGAATTATATAAGATTATTGTAAACATGTGGTATTTTCTTCTTTTGAGGGGAAAAATATAAACCACCATGCAGAGTTTTAATGTGAAAGGCGCCAAACTATCATGAAATGCCAAGCGTGCAATCAAGAAACACTTCTACCATTCCGTTGCCCCCATTGCGGTGGACAATTCTGCAGTGCCCACCGTTTACCCGAGAACCATGCATGCCCAAAAATCGACTCTGCTCGTACACAAAGACAGGAGCAAGTCATGCAGACTCAAGGTTATGGCTCTTACAATTACAGTTACGTTTACGGACAAGACCCCTACAAACGCAAAAACCATATTTCCACTAGCCCAAAAGAACTCAAACACATAGCCATCGCGGCGGCGCTTGTCATCGGCATTGGCTTCTCCATCGGGTTGTATGCAACATTACTTCCAGATTTCGCTGGGTTCAATTTTACTTGGACTTGGAGTATGATGGCTGTCTTCGCGGTTATTATGGTGGCGTCGTTTTTGACTCATGAAATTGGGCATAAGATTATTGCTCAAAGAAAGGGGCTGTGGGCTGAATTCCGTTTAACAACTTGGGGGGCGCTGTTGACTTTTGCTTCCGTATTTTTGCCTTTCAGAATGATTGCTCCGGGCGCCATGATGATTGGCGGTTCACTGCAAAAAAAAGATGACCTCGTAAAGATTTCTCTTGCAGGACCAATAACTAATCTAATCTATTCTTGTCTATTTCTAGGATTAGCGTTTACTTTACCTGTAACGTTTGCATGGGGTTCGATGTTGCTTTTTGCCGCTTACCTCAACGCTTTCATGGCAGTTTTTAACCTGCTTCCCTTCGGCATTTTAGACGGCTTCAAAATTTTCAGTATAAACAAGAAACTCTGGGTAGCCGCCTTCATTCCGGCTGCGCTCTTGGCACTACTTACTTTCCTTATTTTCTAAAAATTTTTGTGAGTAGGTTATTGTCCCCGCTCAAAGAGCAAATAATGGTTTACAGTGCAGTTGAATGCTCCACCCATTCCAGCCGTCGGTATGAGTGCAATCGCCATTTGAGTTGCAGAAGCGAGTTTTAGGGAATTTGCTGAAAACAAATTGAAATACAAAAAATGCTAAAAAATAATTAAAATTTAGATAAGTTCGATTGTGACGTGGACTTCTTCAGGTACACGGATACGCATGATTCTACGCATAACGCGTTCTTCAGAGTCAATGTCGATTAATCGTTTGTGAATGCGCATTTCCCATCGGTCCCATGTTGCTGTGCCTTCGCCTGATGGGCCTTTTAGAACTGGTACTTTGAGCCGTTTGGTGGGTAAAGGTACTGGACCGTTCATTTTCACGCCTGTTTTTGAAGCGATACTTTTGAGTTCTCCACATACCTCTTCTAATTTACTGTAATCTGTACTTGTGAGGCGTATTCGTGCTTTTCTAACCATTTTGGTCCATCAATCCATTGTTTGCCATATATTATATGTTGGCGACACCTTAGAGATTTAAGCGGAACATAAAAACCTATCGACGCACAAAAACAAAGGTCATAGCCAAAATCAAACGTTAACTCAACTAAGATAAGTTGAAACTATTGTGCTCAAAGCAGACTATAGCCCCCTTATTTATAGCCTCAACAAGTACACAGTCAGGAATTCAACCTTTTTAGCGTTCATTGTGAAGAGGGCGTTTGGGCAAATTGTTTGTGAGGAATCATCTGTGTTCTCTGGGCATTTAACTTCTTTATTTCATTAACATTTTTTGACTTGAAAGACTGGACAGTTTCTCTTTTTTTGAGAGACCCATTGCTTTCGATATATTAAGGGTCTTTGGAAAACTGTAAATTTGTCGAATTTTAAGCAAGCATTTCAGCGCTTGGAAAAGCTTATATTAACTTTCAGTTAAACACAGAGCCAGAAAAATTCGGTGATACAAATGAACAAGAAAACAATCTATGCAATTGTTGCGGTTTTAGTTGTAGTCATTATAATTGCAGGCGCAGCGGCATACGTACTTAGCAATAACGGAAACGGCGGAACAACAAATCCAACTCCAACTCCTACCCCGACAGTAAGCGTTGCAGACGCGGCTAATGTGACATTTAGCGCTAATGTTACAAACCAAGGACAAACAACTGAATACAAATGGCAAGGCCAAGACATACACTCAGGTAACTTGACTCTCCGTGTTGACTTCGCTACCTACGCGTATATATTAAACGCAGGTCAGCAAAAATCATGGATGAGCACTGATAGTGGAGCCACATGGAAAACATCTACGTTTGCCACTGATTGGGGAACTGTCGCAGCGCCAGGATTCGGAAACCAATGGACAGACTACGTGGATAATCTCGCTCACTGGAACGGAAGCGACGCCACATATTCATACCAAGATGCAGCAGGCGAAGCAATCCTACTCTTCAACATCAGTGTGAACCCAACCATACCTGCTTCATCCTTCGCAGTAAGTTAAAACAAACCGCAAATTGTTGGCTACCAACCAACATATTCTCTTTTTTTGGTTTAACTTGGGCAGCAAAGCGAAAGTGCATTCGTCAATAAACTAATGTAATTTTTGATTTCCGAACATTCCTTACATTTGCAATTCTGGTAAAACTATATATGGCTAAGTCGTTTATTGGAAAGACAAAAAATCGGTGATTAAATGAATAAAACAAAAAAGAACCTTAAAGTTTTTACTTTGATTTTACTAACGTCAGCGCTCTTAATAGTAGCCACTAATCCTAGCGTAAAAGCAGCAACACAGGACTCTGTATACGTTTACACTTCATTAGGCGGATCAATCTCAACAATGGGGGCAACTCTAACCGGAGGAACCAGCTACAATTTTGAAGACGGCACAGCTGTTACCTTAAACGCGACAGCCGGCACAGGTTTTCAATTCTTGTGTTGGGAGGTTGTCAGTGCATCAGGAGCTAACACTTCGACCGCTAATCCATTGGTATACACCCCAGACGTAGCTAATAGCGCTATTCAGGCAATGTTCATCCCAACCAGCAACGCTACAGAATCTTCAACATCCAGCGGATCAGCCACTATCGATATCTTATCCTCAGTTGGCGGATCAACCAATCCAGTCGCAGCAACCTACACCAATTATACTGTCGGCACAACAAATAACTTCCAAGCGATCCCTGGTTCTGGCTTCCAATTCCTATATTGGATAGCAGTCTCTGCAAACGGAGCTAACACTTACACTTCAGACACAGTTGCCTTAAACGTTACTGCAAATAGTTGTGGTATACAAGCAATGTTCGTCCCAACCAGCAGCACCGTATCACTGCCGACACCAACACCAGCAGTAGATGAGTTTTCATCCGCAATGGTAACCATCTTAGCTATAGCGTTAGTCAGCGTTGCATTTGGAACATTTGCAATCACTAGAAAAGCTAAAAAGTAAAATCTTTCTTTTCTTTTTTTTAAAAAAATGTTATCGTAGATTTTCAATAACTAAATACACAAAACTAGCACCGTATGCAACCAATTTGAGTATGCATCGACGGTTTTCAACTTCAACTAATTTGTGCATCTTTTACTTCGTATATTATTTCTGTGCTGGTCCTCATGTTTATGTTGTCAATTTCTTGTATCATGCGGTTAACCATTCTGCCTACTACGAGTACGAAAACGTTTAAGCCTCTTGAAGCGGCGATGGCTGCGGAACGGCTAATTCCGAACTCTATGTCGGCTTTAAGGTCCAGTTTGTTTAGGACTGCTCTTCCGACTGCGCCCATGACGCCGATGCGGTCAGGTTTGAACTCATTGTAGAAAGCTTTGATTTTTGCTATGTCTGCTGCTCTTGAGCCGCCTTTGCGTATGCTGGGAAGCTTGACTATGAGGATTTTTCCTTGTTTAACTTGGACTTTGCCGTGAAGGTCTTTTAAGCCTAGGTCTTCTCCTGGTTTAGCGTCCACAAGTGCTATGCCTTTAGCTTGCGTGAGGAGGCTGTCTGGGGGTACAGTGTACATAACGCCTTCTTTCATGACTAAGCCAATTTCTTGCCCTGCCTTGATGGGTTGGGCGGCTATGGCTGGCCAAGCGTGTTCGATTTTTAGGTCGTGTTTTATTTCGGTAACGTAGCTCTCTAAGGAGCGGATGTCTTCGCGTAGTTTAGTTACGGCTTTGGGGGTTAGGCGGTAGTCTGCGCGTTCTGAACCAGCTTCCAGAAGTCCTTCTTTTGTGAGTTTTTTGAAGTATTTGGATATAGCTTGGATGGTTATGCCTAGTTTGTCGCTGATGTCTTTTTGTTTGATGTGGGGTTGGTTACGCATGACTTCGAGGAGGATTTGGAATTTGGTGAATTCGCCTTTATCGCGAAGGAGGATGGTTTGTGGACGCTTGTTCATTCATTCAACCTGAGGTTAACTTAAGTTAAACAAAAGTTAATAAGTATTCAGTTGGATTATCCATTCACCAGAGGGGAAGAAATGCACATCGCAGACGGAATACTCACATGGCAATGGTGCATCGTTTGGTACGCATTAGCAGCAGTTTTCGTAGTCATCGGTGCCATACAAATTTCACGCAGACGCAAGGCAAATCCGGTATACATGTCGATGATTGCTTTAATGGGTGCGGCAGTATTTGTCATATCCGTCTGGCACATACCAGTACCCGTAACAGGGTCATGTTCACACCCCACAGGCACACCGTTAGCAGCAATAATCGTTGGACCATTCGCAACAGTCGTAATATCGGGAATAGCATTGTTCTTCCAAGTGTTCTTGGGACATGGCGGGTTAACCACTCTTGGCGCAAATCTGATGTCGATGGGCATCATGGGAACTTTTACAGGATACTTCACATTCCGAGCCATGAAAAAAGCAGGCGCTTCAATATGGCTTTCAGCAGGCTTAGGCGGCTTAGTCGGAGACTTAGTAACCTACGTAGTGGCTGCCTTGGAAATAGCACTTTCCGTACATCCTTCAAACATAATAACTTACTGGGGAGTATACACACTCGGTTTCCTTCCCACTCAAATACCGCTAGCGATACTTGAATTCGCATTCACTGCAGCCGCTGTCCAGTATATAGCAGACCATAGACCTGAAGTATTGAAATGGTGGATGAAATAATGGATAAATTTACAAAATATGCATTATTAACCATGGTCATAATCGTAACCGTTATGACTGTTAGCACCTACCTTGGCGCAGCTGTCTTCAAAACAGGCATGGAAGGAACCGACGCCAAAGTAAACAGCTCGGCTAAAGCGCATACATCATCTTGGTTTGGCTTTGCATTCACTGCTGACGCATTTGGTCAAATGGGCGAATACGTGGGTTTTAGCCTAGCCGGAGTAGCGGGCGGACTTATCGTCGGTTACTGTTTTCCTACAATATTCAGTAAAAATAATGATTCGCCTTCAAGGAGGGAAAACTGATGCTTGACTGGCTAGTAGGAGACCCATTATCTGGAATACTGACAACAGTCTGCTTCTTTGTTTTCTTAATCATTGGACGCAAATTAGCGCTTAAACGAATTGACAAGGAGCGAAAAATGAAGCCTTGATGCATGTAAACTTCGAAGAGCATGTTGAAGGAAATTCTTTCCTCCACAAACTAGATGGCAGAGTCAAAATTATAGTTGTATTTGTGGCGGTTTTCTGCACTGTTGCTTTAAGCCACTGGGAGATAGCGCTGATAGTTTTCGCCAGTTGCTTAGGTCTAGCTGCAATATCCAAATCTTCACTCAAAGTCTATCTGAAAAGGCTCTTGTACCCAAGCTACATCATCATCTTTGTCTCAATTATTCAACCCTTCACTTACGGATCAACAGTAATCGCAACCGTCCCCACACTAGGGATACCTATCTACCAACAAGGTGTAGCCTTTGCCATCCTTATCTTCACGCGCTGCCTCGCCTCAGTCGCCATACTCAACCTGCTCATCCTTGTAACACCCATAACAGCCCTCATGGATTCTCTAGCTTGGTTCAAAGTGCCCTCAGCAATCTTAGATACTATGATGCTAATGTTCCGCTATATCTCACTCATCTCCGAAGAAAGCGCAAGAATGTACAAAGCGCAGGCATCCCGATGCGGACACAGTCGCTCCGTAAATTACCTTAAAAAACTACAGAACTACGGCACCATCGCGGGCTCACTTGTTGTGAGGTCATTTGATCGAGCATTGAAAGTGGGCGATGCCATGGCATGTAGAGGATACACGGGACAGCAAAATCTCTTTACTTATCAACACAAACAAACGCCCCGACGAGACTGGATAATCGGCGCAATATTTGTTTCAGCCAGCATTAGTATAGTAATAATTGACATATTCGTGCTTTAAATGGAGAATCAAAAAGTGAAAGCAATCGAAACATTCAACCTTTCTCACATCTACCCTGACGGCACCAAAGCCATCGAAAACATCAACTTTAGCTTAGAAAAAGGAAAAAGCATCGCCATCCTCGGACCCAATGGCGCTGGCAAATCGACCCTGTTGCATCACTTCAACGGTTTGCTGATGCCGACAAGCGGAAAAGTCAACGTATTAGGAAAGGAAGTAACTAAAAAGAACTTGGATGAAATCCACCAGAAAGTCGGTTTGGTATTTCAGGACCCAGACGACCAACTTTTTGCAAGGACAGTTGCCCTTGACGTTGCTTTCGGACCCACCAACCTTAAACTATCCAAAGCGGAAATTGAGCAACGGGTAAATTGGGCTATAGAAGTCACTGAACTAAAGGGGCTTGAAAATAAGTCTCCTTCGAATCTTAGCGGGGGGCAAAAACGGCGTGCCTCCATAGCGGGGGTGCTTGCGATGAAGCCTGAAATCATAATATTAGACGAGCCTATGTCGAATCTTGACCCGAAAACAGCAAGCAAAGTTCTAAAGCTGCTTATGCAACTCAACAAAGAGTTGGGCTTAACTTTGATTATAGCGACGCATGATGTTGATTTGGTGCCGCTTTTCGCCGACGAAATCTGCATCCTAAACAAGGGACAAATCTTAATGCAGGGACCCCCCCAAGAAGTCTTTGGTAAAGCTGACCTCATACGCAGCGTAGACCTTCGCCTTCCACGTATAACGCACCTCTTTGAAATCCTAAACAAAGAAGACAGCCTTCGAGGCGACAAACAATACCCGCTTACAATCGGAGAAGCCAGAAGGCAAATCCTCGAACTCATGGAAAACAAAAAAGAATAAACAAAGAAAGTTAGTTACTCTTTTAGGTCGTAGCCTCTTGCAGTAACCATCTTGCCGTTAACCACCTTGGTGGCTGAGTTGCCAACGATTATTGTGGTGACCATGTCGATTTCAGCGTTAAGCATTTCCCTTAGCGTCGTAATTGTGACGCCCTCCCCTTCACGACCAGCCTGCCGAACAATGCCTACGGGTGTTTGGGGCTTTATGTATTTCAACATTATCTCGTACGCTTTAGCCAGAGGCTCGATGCGTCCTTGGCTTTGTGGGTTATAGAGGACGATTGCGAAGTCCGCTGATGCTGCGGCTTCAAGTCGGCGCTCGATTTTTTCCCAAGGAGTCAACAGGTCACTTAGGCTAATGACTGCGAAATCACTGACTAAGGGTGCTCCAAGTTTTGAGGCTGCGGCTGTGGCTGCCGTGACTCCTGGAACAATCTCCACGGGCACCGCGGTTTTTTCTTGTGCGGCAACTTCAAGGACTATGCCTGCCATGCCATAAACGCCTGGGTCGCCGCTGCTAACCATAACAACTCGTTTGCCCTCAGAAGCCTTGTCTACTGCGATTTTTGCTCGTTCCACCTCTTTACCCATGGTGCCAGAAACAACTTCAGCACCCTTTTTGACGATAGATTGGATTAGTTTAATGTAAGTGCCATAACCAACAACTACATCAGCGGCTTCTATTTCGCTTCTAGCTTTAGGCGTTAAATGCTCAAGGCTGCCCGGTCCAATACCGACTACGCTTATTCGCCCTCGGCTATTGCCACTGTTACCCCGTTTAGCTTGGTTTTTTTCAGTAGTAGTTTTGAGTTTTTTCCCGCTACTATTAGTGCTGCTCGTTCGCATACTCCTCCAACACCGATTTTTTCTTGAACCATCGCCGAGTCAGGCGAAAGATCACTGTGATTTAATGAACGAAGTGCATCGACACTTAAAAACTCAAGCTGAGCACCCAACCGCTCCACGGCTTCAACCATGGGTTTTGAGCTGCGTTTAATGTCGACGGTGGCAAATCGGTCAACACGAGCTAAGGGCACATGAACCCGCTCCAGAGCAGTGTCTACCGCTTCGATTATGCTGTCTGCGGTTGAGTCTTTTCTTGCGCCCAACCCCACTACCAAGTATTTGGTTTTCAGGATAGTGAATGGCTTAACGAAGCTGGCAATAGAGAGGGGTTCCTGGGTGATTATTATGCCTGCATCGTATTGGTTGAGGATTTCTAAGGCTTGAGCACTGTTTTCAGCCTTTTTTATTTCATAACAACTAACTGCATTCAGAGGAATTTTAGTATCGCCAACCAAAACAAGAACTAAGCGGTCTCCGTTTACGAGGGCAGAGTTAACGGCGACAAGGCTCTCAGGGTTTTGGATGGTTAAATGCAGGGTTTTTGCGAGTTCATCCACGCTTATGTTTGCCCGTTACGTCTGAGGCTGTTGTAATTACGGGTGTTGCACCGATTCCCAGGGCAATCGTCCGTGTTAACTCGTTTGCGCCCCCATAATGCCCCGACAAAAGGCTTATGACAAATTTTCCGGTAGCGTCAACGCCTACGACTGCTGGGTCAGTTAATTTATTTTCCAGAAGCGGCGCAACTGAACGAATAACTATGCCCGTTGCCATAACAGCTACCAAACCATCGACCGTGCTGTAGATATCCTTGATGAAATCAGAGAATTTTTTGTCTAAGGGGATAACTCCGTTTTGACTGTATTTTTTTGGGGCATAAACCGTTGAATTTAAGCCAGCAATATCTAGGGCTGCTTTTATTTTCAGCGCAGTTTCTACGCCATGCCTTGTTATTGCAACAACAGCTATGCCCTTAGCATACATCTATTCTTCGCCTTTACGGAACCCCGTGGTGAACTTGGGGTCATAGAGCTTAGATAAATCGTACGCTTGGGGGTCAAGGACTTTTCCCACGAAAATCAGCGCCGTTTCAGTTATGCCTGCAGCTTTGACTTTT
The DNA here is from genome assembly GCA_963846735.1 of Candidatus Bathyarchaeota archaeon. GTDB lineage: Archaea > Thermoproteota > Bathyarchaeia > Bathyarchaeales > Bathycorpusculaceae > Bathycorpusculum. Next base: position 271,969 of record CAWJXC010000002.1, read on the forward strand.
GCGACTATGTCTTGGAGTGTGCCTTTGACGATTTTTTGCTCAGGCCATGTTGCCTTATAGACAACTTGGGCCGGTGTGTCTTTTGGGTAGCCGCCCTTTTGGAGTTCTTCTACGACACGGGCGATGTGTGGTGCGCCAAGAAAGATAACCATAGTAGCTTGATGCGCCGCCAGTCTGCGTATGCTTTCGGCTTCTGGCACAGGCGTTCTGCCTTCAGGACGAGTAATTATAACTGTCTGGGAAATGTTTGGTAGCGTTAATTCGCGGTTAAGTGCAGCTGCGCCGCCTTGGAGGCAGCTTACTCCTGGAATACGGAAATATTCAATGCCTTCCTTGTCCAGGAAAGTCATCTGTTCCTGAATGGCACCATAGAAACTTGGGTCGCCGTCGTGGACTCGTGCTACAAGTTTTCCAGCCTTCACGCCTTCCGCCATGACTTTTTGGACTTCGGGCAGGCTCATTTTGGCGCTGTCATGGAGTTCAACGCCTTTTTTGCAGTACTTGAGGTACTCTGGGTTTAGCAGGCTGCCTGCATAGATGACGACGTCGGCTTGTTCGAGCCATTTTTTGCCTTTTAGTGTGATTAGTTCAGGGTCGCCTGGACCTGCGCCTATGAAGACAACTTTTTTCATTTTTTGCCACCGTTTCCGTTTTGTTTCCAGTGAATGGGAACTTGGCTTTTCTTAACGATTGCAACTGAGAAGTAGTCTTCGGTTATGTCCCAGCCAGCTACGTCGCCGAGTTTGCCCACGAGAACTTTTTCTTCTGGCAAAGTGCATCGTTTGACTAAGGCGATGGTTGAGTTTTCCGTGAAGCCTGACCTCAAAAGAATTGGAAGGAACTCTTTAATGTGGAACGCGCATTTCATGAACACCAAGTTATCTGCATGTTTAGCGGCATCTTCGATGTGGGCTGGGTTAAGGTCTGAGGGGATAATGGTAACCACTTCCTCTTTCTCCGCCAAAGGCAACTTGGCGCTTGCGGCGGCGGCAGTTACTGAGGTTACGCCAGGTATGATTTCAAGTTCGATTTCTGGGTAGGTTTCTTTGACGCATTCGTAGAGGTAGAGGAAAGTGCTGTAGAGCATGGGGTCGCCCAAAGTGATGAAGGCAACGTTACCTTTCTTCGCTTTTGCAGCAACTATGGCAGCGTTTTCCACCCACAGTTTTCGGTTGTTGAGGTCGTCTTTGGTCATGGGGAAAACAAGTTCAAGAATCTCTGCAGGTTTCTCTCGTTCATCCAAGATTTGTTTAACCATGCCCAGTGCCATGCTGGGTTTTTGCGCGTGAGATTTGGGGACACAGATAACGTCCGCTGCTTTGAGGGCTTTTACGGCTTTTATCGTGATGAGTTCTGGGTCGCCTGGACCTACGCCGATGCCTATGAATGTGCCAGCCAAATAAGTTTTCACCTAAGGTTTTGTTGCTGAAACTATTGTTATTGGATTTCTTGCCATCATCATGGTGCCGCTGTTTATTTGTTTTCCCTTCGCCACCGAAATATGTGCGATGTCGATGTCTTTGAAGCCCAGCGCTTTGAGTTCTTCGATCGCTGCTGGTTGCTGTTTCTAAAAGTATAGCGTTTACGACGATTCTGCCATTCGATTTTAGTTTACTGTTGGCGATTTGAAGTATTGCTCTAAGGGACACGCCGCCTCCACCAACAAAGATGGCGTCAGCGTTTGGAAGAGTTAGCAGTGCTTGGGGCGCTTTGCCGCCGGCGATGGAGACGTTGCCTTTAACGCCGAATTTTTCCACGTTACTGGTTGTTAACTTGATGGCTGCTGGGTCCTCGTCGATTGCGTAAACTTTGCCTTTTGGAGCCACTTGCAACGCAGCCTCAACTGTCAAACCTCCCGTGCCGCAGCCAACGTCGATGACGATGTCGCCTTCACGCAGACGCGCTTTAGATATTGTTACAACTCTGATTTCCTCTTTGGTTGGACCAGGAACCTCATCACTTTGGTTAAATGCCTCGTCAGGTATCCCTGGCGTCTTGTAAATCCATTCTTTAGCCATTCGAATTCAACTTAACTGTTTAGTTAGTGGTTTGCTTGATAACCATTACGCATAGAGAACCAAAAGTCTGCCCAGAAACTTTCTCTAAAGTACTCGCGGTAACTTTTTCGTTTTCTAATGTTATGTTCTCGCAGACGTAGACGGGTGTTTTCTTATCTAATCCTGATTTGATTAGGAAAGCTGCGATGTCTTTAGGTGCGAAGGCGCGGGAGTCAGGCAAGAGCAGAATATTACCGCCATTCTTAACCGCTAAAACCAATTCCTGCTTTTGACGCTCAGAAATCTTGCCTTCGTGGAAAGTAAACAGATGTGCGTTGTCCCAACTGATGTTTAGGTGTGCCGCGCAAGCCTGAATGGAACTGATGCCTGGAACAACATGGATTTCCTCAGCTTTGACTAAACCGCTTTCTAAAACGGTGTGCAGTAGTCCCGAGAAGCCCGGGTCTCCAGTTGAGAGCAAAGCAACATTCTTGCCGTTTTTAGCTGATTCGGCTGCATGCTTGAGGGCTTCATTTAGATTTTTAGCAGTCAAAACAACAGATTCCCCCTTAATGTCGGCTGTGAAAAGGTTTAGGCTTCTTTGCGCCCCAATAACGACATTTGCTTGCCGCACGGCTTTTCTGGCGGCTGGCGTAACGTAATCTGGAGAACCTGGTCCGACGCCGACTATGTTAATTTTAGCCAAGGCTTATTGCACCTAGCATTCTCATCCATGCCAAGAACTTTGCCATCCATCGCAACAATTACCACGCTTATCTTAATCTTGTTTTCCACTCGGTCGCTTACCCGCTGGTGAACCCGCGTGGCAATCCGATTATAAGTCGCCTCCAACAAGTTGGTTTGCCGCAGAATTTCTGAGGCTTCATCAGAAGTGTTAGCCGCCAACAACTCATTGATAGTCGAGGTATTTGCCCCGACAGCACCAGCATAAGAAGCGATAACTTCGTTGCGTGCATCCCCAACCTTATGATGAGTGTTGAAAATGTTAGCCGCCAGCTTCACCAGTTTCCCAGAGTGACCCAGAACAATGATTTCTTTGACGCCTTTTTCCATGGCTTTATCCAGCATGTAACCGACAAAGTCGCCAGTTTGAACAATCGCATCCTCTGGGACATTGAATTGTTGCTTTGCGATTCGCTCGCCAATGTTTCCGGGCACAAAGAGAACCCGTTTATAGCCACGTGCTTGGGCAACGTCGATTTGGGGAACCAACGAACGCCTGCACGCCTCAAGGGATAATGGCTTTACAACGCCTGTTGTACCCAAAATGGATACACCCCCAACTATGCCTAGCTTTGCGTTCATGGTTTTTTTAGCGATTTCGGCTCCTTCAGGCGCACTGATTATTACTTCAACACCTTTGCCTGCGGGGAGAACTTCTTTGACGGCTTCAGTTATCATGCTTTTGGGCACTGGATTAATTGCGCCTTCACCGATGGGAACTTGCAAGCCGGGTTTGGTGACTCTGCCGACGCCTACACCACTTTTAATGGTGATTTTTCCATCGTCGGTTATTTTCACAGTGGCGGTGATTTCCATTTTGTCGGTAACGTCAATGTCTTCCCCAGCATCCTTAACCGCAACAGCCTCCGCCGAGTCTTCTGCAAGTTTTTTGCTGGATTTTATTGGTAATTCAAAGCGAAGACCAATAGGGGTTGGGATAACTACGCGGTCAACTGGATCTTTAAGTGCAGCAATTACTGCTGCTTTAGCTGCTGCTGCCGCCGTCGCCCCCGTTGTTATGCCATACTTCAAAAACCGCGCCACCCAAATCGCCTTCTCCTTTAGGTTTTGGCTTCAGCCATTGCAAGCATGGCGTTGAAGATGGCTACTGCAATGGTGCTGCTGCCTTTTCGTCCCCTAGTGATTATGTATGGTACTGGGAGTTTGGCGATTTCTTCTTTAGATTCCGCTGCGCCAACGTAGCCGACGGGCACTGCCACAATCAAAGCAGGCTTAACCTTGCCCCTCTTGATTTGCTCTGCCAGCTCGAAGGCTGCGGTGGGAGCGTTGCCGATTAAGAATATGGCGCCGTCTGCTCCATCTTCAATCGCTAGTCGCATGGCTGCAGTGGAACGTGTAATTGATAGTTCAGTAGCCATTTTTGTCGCTCGTGCATCGTCGATGTAGGTGAGGGTTTTTGCGCCGAATCTTCGTACTCGCGTTTCGTTGATGCCTGCTTTAATCATTTTTACATCTGTGACTATTTTTGCGCCTGCTTTAATGGCAGCTACTCCAGCGTCAACGGCTTTGTCGCTGATGACTAGTAACTTGGCGAATTCGGGGTCAGCGGTTGTATGCACGACCCGTTCAATAATGGCTACGTGGTTTTTGGGTGCTTTTGCCAAGACATCTTTGATTTCTGGGCGAATAAGCGTCATGCTTTTATCGTAAATCTCATTTGAAGCCGCAGGCAAATTCGTTGGTGTACCTTTGAATGGGGCATGGTGATGTTCCCAAGGTTCTCCCAACGCTTGGAGCGCCTTCTCTTCCAAAATTACTGCGATGCATTCGTCTGCCCCGATGGGTTCACCGTAAATCAATTGAATGCCCCGTGCAGAAAGTTGCGACTCCTGATCTTTTACACCTATCATTTCAGGGATTTCCTGTGTAGTGTGAACTCCAGGTGCCAAAAAAGCAGGGACCAAAACGATACGTTTAACGCCTTTCGCAGCGATGGCGTCTATAGCCTCAGGAATCGTGGGCTTGTTTCGCATCATAAAAGATATTTCAACAATCTTAAAACTGGAGCGTTCCCGCATTATCTGAGCTATTCTTTCAAGGTTTTCTTGGTTATGGGGCAGTTTGCTTCCATGCCCAATCAGAATTAAACCTACCTTATCCAGAACTGCTGGTTTTGCCAAGTTATTTTTTCTCCGTTTTCTCAAACAGCTTAACCGCGGTTTCGATGAGTTTCTCGTCACCATTCTTTGCGGCTGAACGTAAATTCTCAACAATAGGAATAAACGTTTGCTTGAGCAAAATAGAAGTTAAATCATCCAAAATCTTCTTTTGACGCTCATCCAAGTTACCCAGCATGTTGAAAGCAGTTAAAAGTTCTTTTTGCCTAACTTCCTCAGCATGAGCAAGCAAGGAAGAGATGATTAACCGCATCGAGAGACTCTTCATATCTTGGTCAAGAACAACAAGCTCCTGATCCAGTATCTGCACTGCCTTCTCAATGTTTTTTTCGCGTTCCAGCTTGTTATTATCCGCAATCATCTGTAAATCGTCGATATTGTAGAGTTTTGTTCCAGCGACTTCCTGCACCGTTTTCTCGACGTTGCGCGGATTAGATATGTCGATTATAACAAGGTCATTTTTGTTTGTTCTTTGAGCCATTAATCTGGAAACTATCTCTTTGGTAAGCAGAAAGTGTGGTGCAGCAGTGGAGCAAATAACGACGTCAGCGTCGACTAGGACTTCTTCAAACTGGTTAAACTTTACAGCTTTCCCCGAGAGGGCTTCAGCCAACGTTACGGCGCGGTCGTAGGTTCGGTTTGCAATGAAGATTGGGCTAAGGCAACGTCTTGCTAAGGCTTTCGCGACAAGAGTTCCGATTTCGCCAGCGCCCATGACGAGGATTTTTTTGTCCTCCAAGTTGCCCAGCAATTTTACAGCCAATTCAACGGCGGCTGAACCGATGGAAACTGCGCCCTTGTTAATGCCTGTCTCGTTTCTAACGCGTCTGCCAACGGTCATTGCACGATTAAACAGGTGCTTTAGGATTGGCCCGACCGTTTTGGCGTTCTCCGCTTCGAGGAAGGCGTCCCAAACTTGGTTTAAAACTTGGTCCTCGCCGATAACCATCGATTCCAAACCAGAAGTAATCCTCAACAAATGATTAACCGCATAATCGTCTAAGTCGATTTCTATGGCTCGGTGGGCTTCCTCAAAATTTGCCCCTGCTCTTTTCGCCAAATATTCCTTCGTTAAACCTGCCGCGTGCACTGTTTCTCCAGTTACCAGAAAGATTTCTATGCGGTTACAGGTTTGTAAAATCAAGCATTCCTCCACATCCTGCAAGGATTGTATCTCGGCAAGCCCCTGCGCCTTATCCTTAAACGAGACAGATTCCATCAGGGGCACTCGGGCTGTTTTATGCGTTATTCTAACATTGATAACGTGGTCTACCTTCGCCGAGGAATGCATGGATGGATAAACCATGCGGCTTAAATATAAGGTTTACTCGTAAATAGCCGTCGGGGCATTTGAGATGATTTTACGTCACAGAATAGGTTTAGTTTACCTTCCCGGGGCTCTTCCATGCTTTGAAGACTTCGGAAACCTCCCAACCGACCTAGTCTGCGCCGACGCACAAGTAGACGGCAAGCCAGCCTCAGAAGTTTTAGACATGTTAATTATTCCAGGCGGCAGTCTTGTTGAATCCCAAAGCGTCAACGAAAAAGTTACCCGCGAAATAATAAAGATGGCGGAATCGGGAAAGTTTGTGCTTGGCGTCTGTTCGGGTTTTCAGGTTCTTGCAAAAGAAACTGACGTTGGGAGGCTCTCAACAATCCCTATTACCCGTGAAGGCTTGGGTTTGCTGGATGCCCAATTCAAGCCGCTGGTATGCACCGACCGCGTAACAGCCTCCGTGGTTGACAAAAGCTTCATCACCCAAGAAGTCGGCAAAGAAGTTTCGGGTTTCCACTGCCACACCTACGGCAAAATCGTACTCCACAAAGACGCCAAACCCATCATAATCACGCACGCCAAACGGGTTAACTACAAAAAGGACCCACAAGATTTGATTTCAGGAGTATCCAACAAGCAGGGCAACGTGGTCGGCGTATTCATCCATGGACTCTTAGACCAGAACCCAACCATCATTGAAAGCATCACCAAATCACTCGGCATAAATTCAGTTGAACTTGCAGCCATACGGCAAGCAAACGCTAAACTTTTAGAGCAAATCAAGGGCGAAATCGGAATCTCAACCAACATCCGACAAGGTGTTGCCAACCAGAAAGAGACGCGCCTGTTGATGGTGACGGCGACTGGGAGTGGTTCAGGAAAAACCTTCATCGTAACAGGCATCGCGGGTGCCTTAAAGAAGCGGGGCTACAGGGTTGGTGTCATTAAGGTCGGCGGGGACATTCGCGATTCTGTGTCGTCACTGTACCTTATCAAGGAGCCGATTAAGGATTTTTCTTCGATTAAGATTGGGGAAAGCGGCTGGACACCCCTAGAACAAGCAGTAACGGGAGCAGCTAAAAAATACAATTTTCTACTCGTTGAAGGCGCCATGAGCGCATTCACAGGCTTACTAAACGATAACTACAAACGCCCAATGTCCACCGCTGAAGTCGCCGCCGCACTGGGCGCATCCACAGTTCTTGTTGTGGGCTGCGACAAAGAAGGCATCGAAGGCGCCCTAATCAACACGTTAAATTACGTTAACATCTTAAAGCAACTAGGCGTAAAAACCACAGGCGTCATCCTAAACAAACTCCGAGTAAGCTACATAACCGACGAAATAAAACAAACAATGAAGCAGGCGTTCCAGAATGCAGGCGTTGAACTGCTGGGAATGGTTCCGCGTTTGGATTTGGAAGGCAGAGGCATGATTCCTGAAATCGAAATCCGCTACGAAGATTTTGGCGCTCAAGCCATCGACACAGCAGAAAAATACATTGATTTGGATTTGTTGACTAAAGTTGCTACTTCACCAACGCTAACTCAGGTGGATTATGTGGCGTTTATGGAAAACTTCAAAAAACTATTAATCAACTACAGCCTTAACGCTTCTGAAGGTGGCACAAAGAAAAGTTGCTCATAGACCTCAAACTTGACGGAAAAACCGTTATCGTAGTCGGCGGAGGCTCGGAGGCTTACCGCAAAACCCAGAGCTTTGTTGATTGTGGCGCGAAAATCTGGGTGATTAGCAGAGAGTTCTCAAGTGGCATTGAAAAGCTCGGTGACGAGAAAAAGGTTGCTTTGCTAAAAACAGAAATCAAGGATGCCGAATCATTCGTTAACAGCCTCAATCCTAAACCTAACATACTATTAGCGGCAACAAACGACAGCAAACTTAACCTTGAGTTGGTTAAAGCAGCAAAAGCATTTGGATGTATGGTTTACGCTGTTGATAATCCTGCGCTTAGCGATTTTATTTTGCCTGCAGTAGCGAAGGTAGGTGACGTGAAAATCGCAGTTTCCACAGGCGGAAAAAGCCCAGCCATGGCACGGGTGCTTAGGAAACGGATTGAGGAGATGATTACAGTTCAGGACCTACTTGAAATAGATTTGCAAGATGAACTACGACGTATGCTCAAAGAGCGAGTCTCTGACTCCAATGTTAGGCGTAAACTGTTATACGAGATACTTAATAACGAAGATATCAAAGAGGCTTTAGTTGAAGGTAACTTTGACATGGCGCAAGTATTAGCCATAAAATTCATTGAAAAAGGAGAAATCAAAGAATGAGTTTTCCAACCGTACGCATGAGACGTCTTCGCAGAACCGCAGCACTGCGGGAAATGCTAAACCAAGTGTGTTTACAGCCAAGTAACCTAATTTACCCCATCTTTGTTGAAGAAGGCATCAAAAAACCCGTAGCCATCGAATCCATGCCTGGCTACAGCAGATTACCACTCTCACAAGTCGTTGAAGAGGGAAAACAAGCACTAGCACAAGGCGTCAAATCCGTGCTCCTCTTTGGGATTCCAGCTAAAAAAGACGAAGCAGGCACCAGCGCGTTTGCCAAAGACGGCATTGTCCAAAAAGCAATCCGTGAACTCAAGAAAGCATTCGGAGAAGAACTTGTTGTCGTCGGCGATGTGTGCCTCTGTGAATACATGAGCCACGGTCACTGCGGTTTAATCAAAGATGGCGAAGTTCAAAACGACCAAACCCTTGATTTACTCGGAAAAGTCGCGGTCAGCCAAGCAGAGGCAGGCGTGGATATTGTGGCGCCTTCCGCCATGATGGACGGTCAAGTGGGTGCAATCCGCGAAGCGTTGGATGATGCGGGTTTTGAGAGTGTTCCAATTATGGCTTACTCAGCAAAGTACGCTTCAGGTTTTTATGGTCCCTTTAGGGAAGCGGCTGAGTCTACGCCCAAGTTTGGGAACCGCCGCAGCTACCAGATGAGTCAGGGAAGCCAACAAGAAGCTCTGCGAGAGATTGAATTAGACATCGCTGAGGGTGCGGACATGATTATGGTCAAGCCTGCGTTGGCTTTTTTGGATATCATTGCTCTTGCGAAGGCTAACTTTAACGTGCCCATCGTCGCCTACAACGTCAGCGGCGAATACAGCATGGTTAAAGCCGCAGCCCAAAACGGCTGGATAGACGAAAAAACCGTAACTCTCGAAATCTTAACAGGCATCAAACGTGCAGGTGCCGACCTCATCATAACCTACCATGCCAAAGACGCAAAAGTATGGTTGAACCAACCTTGAAAGAAAACAAATCAAAGGCGCTTTTTGAGAGAGCCAAAAAAATCTTGCCTGGCGGCGTAAACAGCCCCGTCCGAGCCTTCGAACCATACCCATTCTTTGTGGAGTGTGCCCAAGGTTCAAAAATGTATGATGCCGATGGCAAAGCCTACGTTGATTATTGTATGGCGTATGGTGCGTTGCTTTTGGGGCATGCTTATCCAGAAATCCTCAACGCAGTAAAAAATCAGCTTGCAAAAGGCACGCTCTACGGTGCCCCGACTGAGCGTGAAGTCGAGTTTGCGGAACTAATTCAGAAAGCTTCCCCTTGCATGGGAATGCTACGCCTCGTTAACTCAGGTACCGAAGCTACAATGCATGCCATCCGCGTTGCAAGAGGCTATACGGGGCGGAAGAAAATCATAAAGTTTGACGGTTGCTTCCATGGCTCCCACGATAACGTTTTAGTTAAAGCTGGTTCAGGAGCTGCAACTTTTGGCGCACCGAACTCGCTTGGGGTTCCAGAGGAGACGACTCGAAACACCATTGTTTTACCATACAATGATGTGGAAGCATTAGAAACCACATTCAAAAGCCAAGGCAGCGAAATCGCAGCCGTAATCGTTGAGCCAGTCTTGGCAAACGTTGGGTTGATTCTGCCCAAAAAAGACTATCTCACTTATTTGCGAAAAGTTACTAGTGACAACGGAACGGTTTTGATTTTTGACGAAATCATCACAGGCTTCCGCTTGGCACTGGGCGGCGCACAGGAATACTTCAACGTGAAACCCGACATGGCGACGCTTGGAAAGGTTTTGGGCGGTGGCTTCCCGTTGGCGGCGTTTGGCGGCAAGAAAGAGATCATGCAAAACATTTCGCCAGTCGGTAAAGTGTACCAAGCGGGAACGTTCAGCGGCAACCCAGTTTCAGCGACTGCAGGCTACACAATCCTCAGTATTCTGAATCAGAAGAAGAACCAAATCTACCCCAAGCTGGAAAAGAACTGCGGGGAACTCAAAAAAGCCCTAACCGACCTATCCGCAACCCACAAGTTGCCTGCGCAAGTCTACAGCATCGCCTCCCTCTACCAAATCTTTTTCACTAACACGAAAGTCACCGATTACGCCTGCGCCAAAAACTCGGACCCGAAAATGTTTACAGCGTACTTCCAAGAACTGCTTCGGCAGGGCGTGTTTATTCCTCCATCTCAATTCGAAACCTGCTTTGTTTCAACAGCGCATTCCGAGGACGATTTGAAGTTTACGATTAATGCTTTTGACAAAGCCCTCGCGGCAGCATCAAAAACGAGGAAACCAGCATGATTTTAACCGTTGGCACAAGGGGTAGCAAACTTGCGCTAGCCCAAACAAACCGCACACTAAATCAAATCAAACAGAAATGTCCTGAAGTCGAGTTTAAGCTGAAAGTCATCAAGACCATAGGCGACAAAGAACACGGCAAACCATTGTTCGCCATTGATTGTAAGGGCATTTTTGAGAAGGAAATCGACATGCAGGTCGTTAGCGGAGAAGTAGACTTTGCAGTGCACAGCCTCAAAGATGTGCCTATTGTTGAGCAGCAATCGGGAACGGTTTTGGCGGCGATTCCGAAGAGGGATTCGCAATGCGACGTGTTCATTTCCAAAGGCAAAGTCCACCTTAACGCATTGCCGAAAGGTGCAGTTGTAGGAACAGGCAGCCTGCGAAGGCTAGCAGAAATCAAATTTATCCGCCCAGACCTCGATGTGGAACCAATCAGAGGCAATGTTGACACAAGAATCGGCAAAGTCCGAAAAGGCGAATTAGCAGGCATCGTTATCGCAGAGGCGGGGCTGGAACGCATGGATATAACCAGCGAAATCACAGAACGTTTGGCACTTGACCAATTTCCTCCAGCTGCGGGACAGGGAGCAATTGCAATTGTTGCAAAAGAAGGCAACACCAAAGTGATAGATATTTTGAAGTCAATCGAAGACAAAGCTACAAGGGCAGAAATCACCGCTGAACGCAGCTTAGTGCTCAAATTGGAAGGCGGCTGCCGCGTACCCATAGGGGCGGTGGGGCAAGCAAACGGTAACAACCTCTCGCTCTTCGGCTGCATCTTCTCACTCACAGAACAAAAGAAAATCAGCGCCTCCGCAAAAGGAACCTTAGCCCAAGCCGAAGAACTCGGCAGCAGGGTGGGCGAAGACCTAATCAAGCAGGGTGCCAAAGACTTCGAGAAGGAGTGGCGAGAAAAGTATGGCGTATGGTAAAGTGTACCTTGTCGGGGCTGGACCTGGCGACCCCAAATTGCTTACGGTTAAGGCTGTTGAGCTGCTCAAGGAAGCAGATGTTGTAATTTATGATAGATTGGGCGTCGGAGAAGAAATCCTCAATATGGCACCCAAGAAAGCTGAGAAGATTTTTGTTGGCAAACGCACTGGTAACCATGAAGTGCCACAGGACCAAATCACCGGGTTAATAATTAAGAAAGCAAAAGAGGGAGGCAAAATTGTGCGCCTCAAAGGCGGCGACCCCTTCATTTTTGGCAGAGGCGGCGAAGAAGCCGAAGCTCTGGTGGAAAATGGCATAGAGTTTGAAGTTGTCCCCGGAGTAAGTTCCTCTGTTGCCGCTCCAATGTACGCTGGCATACCATTAACTCACCGAGATTATGCAGCTTCTGTTGCTATCATTACGGGTCACCGTGCTGGCGACGCTGAAAAAGTGATTGATTGGGTAAAAATCGCCAACGCCGTAGACACCATGGTCATTCTCATGGGCGTAGAATCCCTTGATGGCATAGTCAGCAAACTGCTCGAAGGCGGAGTCAGTGCAGACAAACCTGTCGCAATGGTTGAATCAGGTACCTACCCCCAACAACGCACCCTAATTGCCACATTAGGCACAATCGTGAAACAAGCCGAAGCCAAACAAATCAAGCCCCCATCAGTCATAGTCATCGGCGAAGTCGCCAACTTAGGCAGGAAACTGGCATGGTTCAAAAAACCCCTAGCCTAAAAGGCAAAACCATCGCTTTAACGCGCCCAGCGGGTCAAGCCGAAGAAGCAGGCAAACAAATCAGCGACATGGGAGGCGTTCCCTACTACATTCCAGCCATAGAAATCAAGGGCTTAAGCAACCCTGCACCTGTCAAAAAATTCATCGCGGAGCTTGGGAAAGGACAAGTGGATTATGTTATTTTGATGAGCACCAATGGCGTCAAGTACCTCTTTGAGGCGGCTGAAACGCTAAAACTAACCAGCCATTTGCAGAAGGGTTTGACAAATGCGTTTGTTATTGCGGTTGGTCCACGCACTGCCGAAGCCCTAAAAGAACGCAACATACGAGTGGATATGGTACCAACAAAATACAGCTCCGAAGGCTTAATCGAATCTTTCATAGGCAAAGAGCTATCGGGCAAAAAAATCCGAATTCCCAGAACCAGCAACGCCACCCCAACCTTGACCGATAAGCTCAGGGAAATGGGCGCTGACGTGGAGGAAATCTACGTTTATGAGTCAGGCTTGCCAGTGGACGAGAAATTAAAAGAAAAGTTCTATGCGGACTTGACCGGTGGGAAGATTGAGGCGATTGTTTTCGGCAGCGGCTTAAGCGCCAAAAATATTTTCAAAATGCTCACCGAAAAAGCGCCCATGGAAACGCTCCGCAAAATAGTTAAGGAGAAAGTGACGACCGTTGCCATTGGACCCACGACTGCTGAAGCCTTAAGGGAAATGGACATAAAAGTTGACGTTATACCCGAGGACTACCTGTTTGAAAAAGCGCTTGCGGCGTTAGCCAAGTTCTGGAGCGGCGCTTAGACACTTATTCCAATAGCCGCGGCAACTAAGGCTTGATTTGTTTTTCACGCTATTGTGGTTGTATCGGTACAGCCACTCACGTTTAAGAAGGCAATCGTTAACCAATAAAATAGCTTAGTTGACTAGTTTTTGGTTAATAGGAGGTGGATTTATGGAAGCAACAGACAAGAGTGGTAAAGTAAAATTTACTTTTGAAATGGAGTTAAACCAGCCCGTAATGGCGCTAATTAGGCAAGACATTGACATGATGATGGATTTAGCGGCACAGGGAGCAGACATTTGGAGAAAGAACATGGGCGAAAGAAGGAAAGGCATGAGCGGCATGATGATGCACCACGGCCAAGAATAAACCTCTAAAAAAGCTAAAGAAAATCCGCAGTAAACGGTGGTTCATCAGCCAAAGAAGCAATAATTTGCTCAGCAAACGCCTCTTGTTCTTCATTGCCAAAGACCGCAATCCAACATGAGCCTTCTGCACCGCAAACGCCGCCAGCCGCGATTAACTCCACATTAGCACCTGTTAAAGCCGTCAACGCCTCCAGTTCAGTAAACACTTCTCCTGGGACAGGCAGCAATCGGTATCCACCTGCACCGGGCGCATTTAGCTTCTCGGCTAGGGTGGTTAAATCGCCGTTTACACGTTTTTCTATCCCTACGGGTATTATAAGTCTCACTCTGCGTCCCACAATGGCGGGCAAAGCTAAACCTATGGTTCCGGCTTTGGGGTGACCAATCAAAATAGCTGCTTGCCTACGCGTTAAATCCAAGGCGTTTGCCCCTTTCAAGATAACGTCGCCTTCCTTGAGGCTGTCAATTACGTCAGCGATTGTTTTGCCTTTTTGCCAGATACCGTTAGTTATTACGACATCGCCGGGGAACTTGCTCTCGTCAGAGAGTCTTCCTTCAGCGGTTACCGTTTTAGTTGGAGGCATGGTTATGCCACGGAAGAAGTGTTTTCTTGAGAAATCGTTTGCTATTTTGTGGGTTTTTAGGATTTCTTCGGCTACATAACCGTTGGTTGTTCCCGCGACAATTACAAGTGTCCCTTTTTTTAAGGCTTTAATTATGGCTGGGTGATTCGCGATGGTTTTGGCTATTAACCGTTTACCCGCTTGGGGTGTTATGAGGAACTGTTTCATTTAGGTACCTTCTTGGGTTTATAATTAGTAAGAGGCAATAAAAGTTTTAACCATTAACATATCAACTGTACAAAAAACATGGTGAAGCCTAAGGCTGAATAGCACAGCTTTAAAAGCAAGCACACCTTAGAATGGGAAGCTTAAACGGTGAATACATTGGCTCAAAAGGTTCATGGAAGAATAACTAATTACCGCACTGGAATTAGGGAACAAACGTCAAATGAGTGCTTAATTGAATTTGAAAATGTTACTTCTGCAGGCCAGGCAAGCAAACTAGTTGGGCAAAAGGTAACGTGGAAGAGTGGAACAACCAAGCTTGTTGGAAAAGTTAGGGGTCCACACGGCAAGAACGGCATGGTTAGAGTAAGGTTTGTACGCGGAGTTCCTGGCCAAGCAATTGGTTCAATTGTTGAACTAACAAGCTAAAAATTTTATTTTAAAAATAATTAATTTTTTATTTAAAAAACTAATTTTATAGTTCGCCTATGTCTGGGCCTTCATAGACATATTCGATTATTTCGGTTTTTCCATCTTTAACGGTTACTTGGTAGTCTGCTTCGCAAATTGGACAAGCAACTATCTCGCCATCTTTAAGGCCTTCTCGTTTGAAGGTATTTCCGCATTCGGTACATTTTAGAATAATAGCGCTGGTCCTCCTATTCCATTTTGAGATAATTGTGGCTTCGAAGCCAATCGGATTGGTTTTTGCGGTAACGCCAGAAAATGTCCCCTCGAGTATCTGCTTGGAAATCCCACGGTGACACTAAAACGATGTCGCCTTCGCGAATCCAAACGCGCCTTTTCAGTTTGCCGCGTATCCTGCATAACCGTTCTTTGCCATCTTGGCATTTAACCATGATTCTTTCTGCCCCAAGATTCTTAACAGCCATGCCCAACACGTCGTTTGAGGAAGGTAAGACCATGCTGTCGAGGCTGCCCTCGTTTGTAATTTTTCGTTTACCCATTTTTTACACCCATTTGGCTTGCGCCAATTAATAATCAGAATAATTTATGAGAAAAAGCGTATAAGCGGTCTAACTCTTCCTCTAAAGAATCCTAACCTTACAACATTAAGCAATGCAGCGAGTATATTAGGATAGCTTACTCTGTTGACTTTTTTTCCATGGTTTTAAGATATTTTTGGATTTTGATTTTTTTAGGGGCGTATTATTTAAGAATAGGCTTGGATTTTATCCTTTTTTTCAAAAAAGGCTTTTTTCATCCATTCCTTTATATGTATGCAGCTACACTCATGGGTGAAGAGTCTCTTTTATCCTCTTGGATAATCTAATTGAATAACGGATTCTTTTCAAAAAATAAACAGAGAGGTAAATAGCTTTGTGTATGTTGAGAGCAGGTTTAGTTAAAAATTGCCGCAGATGCAAGTCATCAGTCAGGCTAAATTGCACCCTAAGAAAGAAGTCCGGAAAGAAAGATTACACCGATAACAAGAAAAGAACAGGCTCAGAACAAAAATCCTAAGAATATCCAAATAAAAACGAGTTTTTTGCTCGTTCATTAAATTTTGTTTATTAAAATAGTTAATTTTTTCTCAGTAAATTATGGCCTTTACAGCATCCCGGATTGGGGAAGCTCACGTTTTTTAAAAATAATAAAAATAAAAAAGAAAATTGTTAAAGATTCTAAAGATGCTTAGCTAATTGCTTAGTATCTTCGTGGTGGTCTACGTTTTGAGTAGCACTCTCGGCAGTAAACTGGCCTTGTACCGTCTGGCTTGAAAGGAACTTCACATTCTTTTCCGCAGTCAGCGCAAGTTGCCTTGTGCATCTCTTTGTTATTATACATTCGCTATTTCAACTCCTACTACTTTGGCTGTGCAAAAGTCTCTTTCGCACAGTATCATCTTACTTATCGTCGATGCTTATAAATTGAGTGCTTTAGCAGGCATGATTAACCATCAAAACCGCTTCAACAACTCTTTTAGAGGTGTTTTCTTATTTTAAAAGCGACCAATTGTGCCCTAAAAACGGGTTAAAGCCAAAAATTAAGGGATTCAGTGTTTTTCATCGTCAACCTAATATAGGTAACATTGCATTATTAGGTAAATATTCGATACTTGAGAAAAAGGAATGGCACCTTGCAGGTAGCTTTTTCTCGTACATAGACGATAATTTGAGAGGGGTAATTTGAGACAGAAAAAATCAACATTAGGCGAGCATCTTGCGCTTCTTTCGGTAAAATATAACATTTATCCTAACGAAGTTTTTCAAGCTTTAATCTCAGCAAGAGCCAACGAGAAAGCAGTTTGCGGTAACCTTACAGTTGAATACCGCGGCAAAGTAAAAGGCGAAACAATTTTCCTAATAACAAAAGAAAGCAGCGTTGTTGCCCAGTTCCGTGTTGGCGAAGAATTCCTCTTAAGGAAAGATAATCCTTTTGAGAGTTGGATGAGCACAGATAAAATCCGCAAAAAAATCGCCAAGCAAAATACTGAATCAATCTACACTTCAATCCATGATTTAAGAGCAGGCATGAAACGGGTTAATTTGAAAGCGGAAGTTTTAGAGATTCCTAAACCAGCCCAAGTTCACACCCAGTTCGGTAACACAGTCATGGTGGTTAATGCTTTGGTTGGAGATGACACTGGAAAAACCAAACTCTGCCTCTGGGAAGGACAAATAGGCTCAATCGCAGTTGGAGACAACATTGAGTTAAAGAATGCACAGGTATGCGTTTTTAGGGGCGAGAGGCAACTGCGGCTTGGGAAAAACGGCGTTCTTAACGTGCTGCCAAGCTCCGCTGAAAGCATTAAGCAGCAGTTGGCAACAGCAGCCGTCAGATAAAAATTTTAAAAAAGTTATTTTTTGTTTTAACTATTTCCAGTCAGTTCTTCGTCTGGACCAAGCTTGGCTTCCAGAATCAGCACTACTCTTACGTTCTTGACTTTTAGGTGAAGTGTGTTTTGCTAAACATTCTCTGCAATAAACTGGTTTGCCTGCTGTTGGCTTGAAAGGAACAGTGGCGGCTTTGCCGCAGTCACTGCATTTAATTTCGGTTACATTTGTTCTTTGAGACATTAAATTACTCCATACGATGTGGAAAATACGGAAAAAGTTTCCTTATTTTTCGTGTTGATAAAGGTGGAAGGTTGACTTAAACGTTTCCATCATACAAAGCGTTCTTGCAACGGCTAGTTAGGTTTGCATTCACCTTCTTTAAACGGGTTTTTGCTTCGATGGAGAGTTTCCTTCATCAAACTTACCTCTTTCACGTAATCCATCAAAGCCATCCGCATAGCTTCACTCTCACTGGTTCCCAATCTCGTAGACAATTCACACAGTATTTCCCTTTGCTCTTTGCTTAACACGACTTTAACTACACATTTCCTAACCATTCACTTTCCCCCTAAACGACCCATCAGGATGGTCTCAGGTTACCCCTCGCACGGTCCAACAGGTTGTACAATTCGACTTTTCACTTTGGTTGTATATTAGCTGGGTATTAGTCGTGTGAGGTATAAGAAAAATGTCGGGAAAAACAATCACAAAAAATGAGGAAAAAGGAACTACATCAAAAGAGCATGTTTGTGCGGTTTTGCCGTTCGTAATTGCTGAGAAAATCATGGATAAACCGCTTAGGATTCGGGGTTTAGCCATGACTACGGGGATGAGCCGCAATTTCAACATCTACACGCCTGAAGAGCTGCAGTCTTTTGCGGGAAAACTTGTTGATGCTCCAGTTTACTTAGAGCATGTTACCGCACAAGACGCCGTGGGCAAGGTAACTAATACTGAGTGGGATGGACAAAACCTTCTCTATGTGGCAGAAATCTACGATGAGGATACTGCCGCTAAAATCCGCAAGGGCTTAATTCAGCATGTGAGTGTGGGAGCAGACTACCAAACGGTCGACTTAGTTAACGGAAAAGTTCCCCATGGACTCTACAATGCCGAGATGAGTTTAGTTGCGGTTCCAGGCATAGCAGAAACCAACATCCAAATCCTAGAAAAACTTCAAGTTAAAGAGCAAGAGTTCGAGCCCATTTTAACTGGTGAGTACACGCTGGGATTCTACCAGGATACCGCCGCGTTTATGCCTGAACACTTCAGCACCGTTTGGCTGGACCGAGAAAACGGCGTTTTAGCCATAATGGGAAAACCCAAAGACCAACCAGAAACCCAGCGCACCCAAGCCATTTACTTCTCCAAAGAGAAAATGTGGGACCAAAACAAAATCCGCGATTGGCTCCAGCTCCATCCCAGTTACATGACCCCAGTTTCAAGCACAAACCCCCAAAGCAGCAACCTTGTTTCGGAAAGTTTAATCAAAAAACCCATCGAACCCACCATTCCCGTTAGCCAAGCTGTAAAGTTGATTGAGGAAGTACTGCCCAGCCATCTGGTTATGCGCAGTTGGAGCCTTGGACCCCAACGCATGTGTCAGGAGCTAAACAGGGTTTTGTTGAAGCTTCGCAGCTTGCAGGATAGTCACACAGTTGACCGTAAGTAACTGAGGATGAACTTGGCGAAAACGAAGAATATGGAGAATGACAAATTATGACTGATTTAACAGGAAAAAGTTGGATGGCTATTGGCGAAACAGATGACCCAAACGCTTTAATCGAATCTTTTGAAGCAGAAGCCGCAGTGACCAAGGGTGACCCAGTTTACTTAAGCTCAGACCACAAGGTTTCCCCCGCAATTAACGCTCAAAACTGCATAGGCATAGCCGTTAAAACCGCTTCTATTGCCTCTCAATGCCCCGTTTTAATGCGTGGAAGAGTCAAAGTGGAAGCTGGCGGAGCCATAAGTCGAGGCAAAGCCGTTTACGGATCAGACAGTTCAAAACGCGTTTTAGAGCTGACCGATCAAGCTGTAAATGAAGCTGGCTCAGGCACCTACACCGTCTATTATAACCGCAAGCTCGGCACCGCATTGGAAACCACAAACGCTGCAGATGACTTACTCTTCATCGAACTCTAGGTGAATAAGCATGAAACCCAGACTTTTTGAATCCTTAATGCAGAACAGTGAATTCAAAGAACACGTCGAAACCCAGAAGCACAAAATGAACACTCACCCGTTCCTGAAGCGTTACTGTGAAGTGGGCATTCGCGAGGGCTTATTTAGCGATGCAACCTCTGCCATAGAACGCTTACATGACACTCTTGTGCAAGCTGCCTACCCCGAAATGATTGGAAGAGACATAATCACCGTAATGCCGACAACCGAACCCATGGAGCGCTTCCCCCTCGACGAGAAAGCAGTCGCATACAGATACGCAGAAGGCGCAGTAACACGCTTGAGCGGACAAAAAAACAGCATAGCCGACGTCTACACAAACATCCTGGCAGAATCTTCGGAAGAATGGACACGCGAGTTTCTTGAAGATGCAACCTGGAACGTCTTGAACAGCATGATTGACAAAGTTGGCAGAGCACTTGGCGAGGAAGAAACGAACCGCATAATTGACCTCTACGGAACAGTTGCCAACGGTGACTTAGCAGGAGAAGCACCCATAAACCATCAAGGAGCAGCCCTGAACTGGTCAGGTGTCGTCAACTTGCACAATGCTCTCAGAGATGAAAACTGGAAACCAACCGTCCTAGCCGTAAACGAAACCCAACTCCACCAGCTACTAAACGACGACAAATTCATTCACGCCCAATACCTGCCCTCAGGACAAACCAACCTAGACCAAGCAACCGTCACAAGCGTTTTAGGCATGCGAGTTCAAGCCAGCACCCTAGTACCCAACGGCACCGCCTACGCCCTAGACACCCGTGTCGCTTCCGTGATGCTTCTGCGCCGAGACGTAACCGTGGAAGATTGGGAAGACATCAAAAACGGCAAATACGGAGTCCGCGCAACAACACGCTTTGGCATCGGAGTCCTCCGCAGCAACGCAATCACCAAAATGACCAACATAGCCACCACCCTAACCTAAAGGCGAAACCATGACTACTCATCCATTCCCCAATTTTTTTAACTCAAAAAAACCGAAAGAGGTCGTTTACAAATGAGACGTTTAACTGAAAGAATGAACTTAGCAAAAACAGTCCTAAAAGAGCTTAGTCGGCAGCCGCTTTCCCGAACCCAACTTGAACAGCAAACAGTAAAGAAAACTGGGACACATGCCACTTTCGAGGGCATATTCCGCTACCTGGTTCAAAGCGGGTACGTGCAAAAAAGCGAGCAAAAACACCTAGCAAACTACAAGATTACTGAAAAGGGCTCTAAACTTTTGGAGGCCATCCAATGAGCACAAATCTTCGCCGATTAATCGAAGCGTTCTCCGTTAAAACAAAAAGCGGATACGCCTTGCCGCAAAGCGCATTGGTGTATGAAACGCCATGCATTTCTTTAGCTGAGGTTATAAAGCTCTATGAACGCGACCCCACCTGCAAGGCAAGCGTGGATTTGCTGGCTGCTTCCGCGGTTGGCTCAGGCTTCTACACAACCGTTAACGAGGATTACACTAAGGCTGCTCAAGCTAAAAGCATAGTTGACGACTTCAACGAAAACGTCAACCTGGATGCGTTGCTGTGCGATATGGCTAGGATGCTTATTGCCTGTGGAAACGATTTCTGGCTAAAACTAACACCCCAAAACATCAAGGCACTACACAGGTTGCCAGTGGACGCGGTTGAACGCATCCAACAGAGCTATCTTGATGAAAAAACCCTAAAAATCCCATACAAAATCGAAAGCTACAAACTCCGCCAAACCTTTGGTGGAGAAAACCTCGCCGCAGAAGCCCTTGTTCATTGGCGCATCAACTGCCTTGACTATTCAGGTTATGGCACAGGTGTGTTACAGGTTTTGTTGCATTCACTAACTTTTCAATCCGATAAGCGCCCAGCGTACGCATCCATGAAAGCCCGAATTGAACGAATCATGCCCAAGATTTTTGAGAAGTACGCTGGACCCGACGTTTTAGCCCTACTTGAGCGGGCGGACGATGACACTATCCAAAAGTTCCAGCAAGCCATCAAAAACCGCGGCGAAGAAGGCGCATGGCTCTTCTACAACGGCAAAGGCGACATAAAACCCGTAACCATCGACCCAAATGCACGCTTCGAGTACTACGTTGACCATATAATCAACCAATTCTACCTTGGCTGCGAAACTCCTCTGCCCCGTTTATTCAGCACGCCAGGCTTCACGGAAGCTTCAGCAAATGCGGCATTGGAACTGCAAAACATGCTCATACAACCCGTGCAACGCTACATTAAACGGCAGGTGGAACGGGAACTCTTCGACGCTGTCCTGTTGCAGGCTGGGCTGGATCCAGCGAAAGCGCAGGCACGCCTCAACTGGAGCCCCTACAAAACCACCGAAGCCAACGTTGCCGATTTGCTAAAAGCTGCTGAGCAAGGCTTGATTCGTCAGGAAGAGTTCCGCAAGAACGCTGCTAAATTTGGGTGGCAACTCTGGGACACCGCGCCTGTGGGGAAGGGTGGCAGTTGATGACTGAAGTGCCCTATGGACGCTATGAGGAAGCCTACAAAGCCATTCACAGTGCCCTGATGGATTTAACTTGTCCACCGCCCGGACACAAACTGACCAAGCTGGGTTTTGGCTGGAACGTGGACGGCACACTGGCGTCTCTTAGGGCTTATGACGGCGCAAACTTGCTCTTCACAGTTTCATTCACGTGGAATGTTGATGGCACATTACGTGAGGCGGCTCGAACATAGCTGACTTGTGCAGCTAGCGAGAAACCGAAAATAAAAATGGAGGAAAAAATATGGAAAAAACAAATGATAAAATCAGTTGGATAGCTAAGTGGCGAATCGACAAATTCCAAGACCCGACAGATGTAATTACAAGGGCACTACAGGACGGAATGCCTACTGAAGCAGCCTTAAACCGTTTCAGAGAGGCGTTTGTGTGCAGCGAAGAAATCAACGCAAACCTTGCTTTAAATGAGGGTTTAGGCGAGCTTATCGACTTAATCTGCGGGTTGGGTTCACCGACGAAATGGGATAATGCTAATGCAAGACTTGGCGTGGGCGATTCAAACACGGCGGCAGATGCGACGCAGACTGGACTTCAGGCGGCAACGAACAAGACGTTTAAGGCGATGGATGCAACTTGGCCGCAGCGGACTAATCAGACGGTTGAATGGCGGGCTACGTTTGGGAGTACAGAGGCGAATTATAACTGGCAAGAATACACCGTTGTCAATGCAAGCAATGATACGGGCAAGAACTTGAACCGTAAAGTCGCGGACAAAGGCACTAAAGTTTCTGGTGAAACCTGGACGTTAAGTTTGCAGATAACGTTTAGTTAAAAATCATTTTCTCTCTTTTTGGTTGTGATGTTATGCTTTGGCTGTCTGGCTGGTTTTACCGTAAAAGTCACGTAATTAATCCTGCTACCGGTGCAGGTACAGGTTACCAGGTCAGGGTCAAAGTGCATTACGGCGCAGGCACTGATTCTGGTGAGGATGTTTATTGTAATAGCCTTTGCCGAACCGACTTTGGAGACATAAGATTCACCGATGATAGTAACAATCTTTTAGATTATTGGATGCAGAGCAAAACCGATGGGGCAGATGCGGTTTTTTGGGTTGAAATTGCAGGCAACCTCGAATCAACCGCCCAAACGATTTATGTTTATTATGGAAAAAATGATGCAGCAACAACAAGTAACCAAGCAAACACTTTCGTAGATGTTATTCCTAACGTTGCTTATGCTGCTCCTCTGGAAGAAGCTGACAGTGAGGTCTCGCCAACCGTAATTGCAGACGATAACCAAACAGCTTTTTGGACTTTAGGTTTTGGGGCGGCAGGAAGTTATGGGTTTACAGTTTCAGATGATTTGGTTGAGAAAAAATCTGGAACAGATTCCTATAAAATAACAGCAGGAGCAGGTTCCTACGCAACTTGTTGGTTTTACCATACTTACCCCACTAACCAAAATTGGTCTGCAAAGAACAAATTGCGTCTATGGATGTATGGCACTAATTCAGGAACTACTTTTCATGTAGAAATTAGGGCAATCGATGTTTCAAATAAATTTACTGCTTCGTTAGTGGATAATTTTTCAGGGTGGAAATGGATGGATATTCCATTCACCGCATTTGCTACGGTGGGGAGCCCCAGTTGGTCAACAGTGAAGTATGTTTCCGTATGGGATATTTATCCTGCTCAAAACGGCATACGATTTGACCGTTTAATTGCCGATGTTGGGGTTCCAGCTGCAGATTATAGCGGTAACGGCAACAATGGCTCCGCAACAGGCACCACTGTGGTGGCTTCACCCTTCTTTGCTGGCAAAAATGCAAGGCAATTCAACGGTTATGGGGACCATATTGCGTGTTTAACGTCGCCAGATTTTTCCGTTTGGACGGCTGTAGCATGGTTCAAAAGGTTGGGCGGTAGTAATGTCGCTTATAAAGGGCATTCTATGCTTTGTGGCATAAATAAACAAGGCAATAACGACATGTATGTTGTTGATGATGGAACCCAACTTGTAGGTGCATATCAGCAAGCAGATTTAGTTTTCAAAAATTCCCTTAAATCAATCGCTAATCCTTCGGGGTTAAACCATGTAGTTTACACTTACGATGGAAACGCACTCAAAGCTTACGTTAATAATTCTGTTGGTTCAACAACTGTTGTCACCGCACCAAGAAGCGGAACAAATGCGTTAGCTATTGGTTTATTGGGTACGAATTATTATGGCGCTAATGGTATTATCGCAAATGTTTTACTCTTTAACGTAGCAATCACTGATACCCAAAGGGCTAACTTATACGCTAATTACCCTGATGTGACGTTGGATGCTGGCAAGGTTTTGGTCCGTAAATATGCCGCAACTGCTCAGCCCAGTCATGACGTTTGGGGTGGCCTGGAGCGTTTGATTGTGGCTTTTGACTCATTTTCAGCTGCAGACATGGTTTTGCGGGATAGGCTATTGGGTGTTTCTGATTCGGTTGGAGTGGCAGATGCTCTTTTGGGATGCAAGGGGCTTTTGCTTTCTGATTCTGTAGGCGCCTTTGATGTCGTGGCAGCGTTGAAGGGGGTGCTTGTGGGTGATGCGGTCGGGTTAGCTGATGTGTTTTTGGCGTTGAAGTGCCTTGATGTTGCTGACTCGTTTGTGCTGTTGGATTGGGTTTCGGTTCCTTTGAGGGTGCGGAGTGTGTTGGATTCGGTTTGTTTGGCTGATGGCTTGACAGTTAATAAGGCGTTAATGGTTGCTGAGGATGTTTTTGTGGTGGAAGCTGCTGAAGTGGGCACTGGTGATCGGCGGACGCGGCTTTTCCTTATTTTAGGTAATGTTGCTGTGCAGTTGACGGGGCACGTTTAGGCTGTTGCCTTTTTGTCTTCGATAATGAGTGTTAGAGGAATAATTGGTAATTTTTTGCGTAGATCCTAACATTGGGGATTAAGTTCACCAAATGTTTTTTCAATAATCATTTTAATATAATCCTTTCACAAAAATGTATCCAAAAAACGCTTTATTATAAAATAGCTCTTTTTTTCTATCTTCTTATCGCCAAAATTCTTTAAATTGGACGCATTCACCTGTTTGTGACTTGAGGATGACTCAGTTTGGCAAATGTATCATTAAATGATGTGCGAGACACAATCAATATTAACAGCTCAGACATTCCAGACCAAAAAATCCAAAAAATGATTAACCGCGCCGCAACCACATTAGCGCTTGAACTAAACAAGCAAATTGACCCAGACGATTGTTCGGAAGCAGAGAAAGAATTCATCACCATTCTCTCCAGCGTCTACGCCATCTGCTATTTGACAGGTGGACCAGCGGTCGGCTTAAGCTACAGCGTCGGCGACCAAAACGTCAACTTAGCAAACAATGCTCCGCCGCTAGTTGTGCTTCAGCAGGAACTAGAACGCATCCTAAATGCCCTAAAACACCCCGTTGTCAGGAGCGCTTAAACAATGCCCGTTCCCGAAGCCTACTACCAGTTTGTAATGGATAACGCTCCATACCTCTATGTCACTCCAGAATCTGGGCCAGACGTGACATGGGGCAAAGCCGCATTTGCCGCGGGTTTCGCCGTGGATTTCCTATACGAAGCCTACTTCGACGCCCAGTTCGACGACCGAAGTGACGAAATTGAGGCTAAAATTGTGGAGCTTGCCGATTGGATACTTACGCAGCAAGTCACAGACAGCAACAAGCAGGCGTATGGCGGATTTGTCAGCGTCGAGAACAGCTCATCTTGCTACAGCGTGGATGTTGGCCGCACAGTGCCCGCCTTATTGAAAGCCTACGAGTTAACATCCAACGTGGAGTACCTCAACAGCGCCAAACTGGCTGTGGGAACGTTCCTCTTCAACATGCAACAAAACCCCAGCGTGCTGGGAATTCACGACCGCTACTTTGGCGGCTTCGCAAGAGCTGTGGATGCCGCTGACGTATGGCAACAGCAAATGGACGTTGAATCCCTCTACAACTTGATTGCGCTTAGGATGCTTTGTGAATCTGACCCAGCCAACAAAGCCAAGTACGAAACGATGATTCAGGACGCTGTAAATTTTTATCGACTAGGAATCGAGGGCTTGAACCTATTTTTTGACCCCTTGCCCACTGGCGACGGCATTTGGCATAGGGTTGGTCTTGGCGACGACACGATTTATGATGACTCGATAGCTTACACATTGCTTGGGCTCTACGATTACGAAGGCTACAGCGGCACAGTCCAGAAAACCTACCAAGCCATCAACGCCATCGGAGCCTCCCCACAATACCCAGCCTACAACCCCGGGGTTTGCTGGGCAGGATACCTAAACGTCAAAACCAAAGCCCTCGCATGCGACTACTACGACGCGGTCGCCGCGGGAATTTTAGCCAAAATCCGCCAAAACCACGACAAGCCAGCCTACGATTTTAGCGCAAAAACCATCACTGCGCACGCGGATGAGTTCATGTTTTGGGGTCCCAAACACGCAAACTACGCTCCCGTCGAGGACAAGCAGGCGATGGCAACGGTCTGCTGGGTGGGGCAACTACTTTTAGGCTACGAGCCACCACTTACCAGATTTACCCAAGTTCTAAACAGCAAAGGCGAAAACCTAACCCTAAACCAAATAACCCAAACAGGCCAAACCCCAACCTACGGCGAAGACATACCCCTCAAAGCCATCGTTTTGCCCAGCAAAGCCGAAGAACTCCTTCTCGAGCCAGGGTACATAGTCAACGATTACATGGTGCTGCACGTTTTTGCGCCCATCCGCCGACACGACAAGATAATCCGAAACGGCATCGACTACGAAGTAACCAGCTTTCAGGACTTCACCTTCAAGGACCAGGTTGCTTTCCGCAAAGCCACATGCAGGAGGATGCAGAGCTAATGGGCGAAACAGAAGACCCATCCGTCACAGTGGCGAGGCTGCTTAGGACCAAAATGCGCGTAGTCAAAGACAGTGGTGCTTTGGCCTTGGTGACTGTGTCGGGCGAATGGCAAAATTCTGATGCTTTCAAGAGCGGTGATGGACAGGTAACTGTGGGCTTAGCCGAATGCGTCGACCAAAAAGTGGAGTTAACGGGCAAAATCCGACGCAGACTGTCGACTGTTAGAGTTAATGTTTGGGCAACCGACATGCCTAACGTTAGCGAGAACGGCAAAGGCATGCGCAGCAAAATTGTGGAAGAGGTAAACCGAGTAATTCGGCAGAATCGCAGCAGACCAAACGAGACAGTCTACGATTTTGTAGGCGCAGGTCCCAGCGGGCAAGGTTGTAGGGCGTTTAGCGGCGACAGTGAAGCCGCGCCCAGCGTCGATTGGGTGGAATTGTCCGGCAGTGATTACCAGAAGTTATGGTACAGTGACGACAGCCGTTGCCAAGTAAGCAGTAGTGCGAGCGGCAAATATGCGGTTTTGCTGTTCGGGTTCAAAGTCGAAAGCCGCAGAAGCGCAGTTAAACAGGTAGTTTTGGGTTTTGAAGGTTACGGCACAGCACCAGACGGCAATGGCGTCGCCGTTAAGGTCTGGAACCGCACCCAAAGCGCTTGGCAGAACAATCAAAACAACCAGGCTGGCGTGGCTGATGAGGCGTTAACGTTGACGTTGCTGGCTAACTTGCCAGATTACGTTGATGATGAAGGGTACTTGTGGTTTCTCGCCAGAACAACAAACCCCAGCGACGGAGTCACACCTGCAGTGCTCAATTGCGATTGTGTGTCGTGCGTGGTCGCGGTTAACGGAATCACCTACTGCGACTTGGCAAGCTACCGCAACCTCGACCGCGTCGACGTTAAGCCCTTCATTTACCGCACCGAATTGGTCCTCAAATCATGGTTCATCGAGAACATTGGAGAGTAAAACAAAATGGTACAAACATATGGATCCCATGAAAACAAAATCTACTACATCGAAGAATCAACCTACGGGCAAACCCCCCAGAACCCTGTGATGCTGGGTGTTCCAGCCCAGAGCGTAGAGCCCCAAATTAACCCCAACAACATCAAACTCCGCGGAGTAGGCTCCGTTGACCTGCAAGCCATCAAAAAAGGGATGAGGGCGCCGAGCTTAAAAATGGCGTTTCCCCTGCCAAGCGATGCACCCATAAATTTTCTGCAGTACGCCAAAGTCGAATTAGCCAAATCGCTAAGCGTTCAAGTGCTCTACTACAAAGGAGCTTTCGCCGCTGCAACCGACATAATCTCGCTACTCTACAGTGGCTGCAAGTTCCAAAGTGCGACGGTGGAATGCAGCATCGAGGACGTGGTGAAAGCAACCGTGGAAATCTTGAGTCAAGACCTGAATGCCTCAACGGCTAAACTGTCGGGCGCCAGCTACTCTGACTATGCAGGAGCTGTGCCCTTCTACGAGAGCTACATCAAAAAAGACACCGCAACACTGGAACGCGTAACCGACTGGAAATTCACGGTAGATAACAACCTGAAACAAGTCCCAGTCATCCGCAGCACAAACGGCAACTTGCTCAAGTACTTGCCCAATCGCCAACAAGACTTGACAGGTGAAGTGGTTTTTGAGTTTGAAAGCAAAGAGGAATTTGACGACATCATCAACGATTCGGAGTTCGATTTGGAGTTCGGTTTAGGCGGCGCAAACAAAGCGGTCTTCAGCGACTGCAAATGGGAAAACGCCGCGTCACCCACACAAATAGAGGAACTTGTCAGCCTCAAAGCAACGTTTGTTGCCAAAACAGTAACCATCAGCTAAGGTGACAGACATGCGTAAACAAACCCTAAACATAGGCAACGAATACGGTGCTGAATACGCAGGCAAATACGTCTTCCAAGAGTTAATCTGGGCAAAACGCAGCCGCATAATCCAAAAACACACCAAATACCACCCCATCTCAGGCCAAGTGCAAAGCAGCGACTTCATAGCCATCCAAGCCGAATCGATTTGGGCGTCACTAAAAGAGCAGCCGCAGGGCAATCCGCTTTCGCTTGATAAGCTGCTTGGCGAAGAAAACGGCGTTCCCATACCGCTGGGCGAACTATTTTCCCAAGTAGTGAACGGTTTATGCGCCCTAACACGGGAGGAAACGGCTTTTTTATCCGAGCCATCCGCCGCCAAAAACCCCACCCAGCCATCACCGACTTCCGACTCTGCAAAGAATTCGGCTGGACCCCAACAGAGCTTGCCAAGCAATCTGCCCGAATCATCCACCAGTACACCGTCATCCTCAACGAGATAGACCGGCAAACCGAGGAAGAAAGACAAAAAGCGGAGAAAGAGGCAAAAAAACATGAGCGTTTCCATTAACGTTGACTTGTCAGGCGCAGAGGAATTCTCGCAGGCGTTGGGTCGTTTTGATAGCGCGATGCAAAACCGCATCCAGGAACAATTGAATGAGTGGGCTGAAAGTGTCAAGGCTGATGCGGAGCGTTTGGTGCCTGTTCGAACGGGTTATTTGCAGAGCACTATTTTTCCTAGAAGTCAGGGGTGGCAGATTGAGGTTGGCGCCGAAGCCGCGTATGCTACCGCGGTCGAGTTTGGCACACGTTACGCACGGGCAAAACCCTACTTGACGCCAGCAGTAGAAGCATACTTGCCAAGCCTCGAGCAGGTTCTGTTGGAAGCATTAGATTTGGCTAAAGGGGAGGCGCAACTGTGAGCTTCCGCGAAATAGCCGTCACCATCCGAGCCGTGAACCATGCAAGCACAGAATTTAACAGAATCCAAACCGACGCAGAAAGCTTAGCTACCAAAGTTAGGAGTTTGGGCGCTGCAATCGCTGGCATCGGCGCGGCTGGAACAGCCGTCGGATACATCGCCAACCAATTCGGCTTGCTCAATGATTCGCAAACAAGGGTTTTCACGAGCGCTATGATGGTGGTTTCCGTGATGGGCATGTTCATGCGTACAAGCG
Source organism: Candidatus Bathyarchaeota archaeon (assembly GCA_963846735.1). GTDB lineage: Archaea > Thermoproteota > Bathyarchaeia > Bathyarchaeales > Bathycorpusculaceae > Bathycorpusculum. The sequence continues at coordinate 301,599 of CAWJXC010000002.1, forward strand.
CTGGCGTTGCTGTGGCTCAGAAGGTTTATTCTGCCGCAACTGCATTTGCCACTGTGGTCCAAAACAGCCTAAACATTAGCTTCGCAACGTTTTTGGCGTTAACGGGTGTGGGAATAGCGGTGATTGTTGCTGCTGCCGCTGCCATGTACGGCTTTGCGAACAGCATGAACTCAGCGACTGCGAGCGTTCAAAGTTTCAACGCTTCTGCCGCTGATACGTCAACGCGGAGCCGAAGCATCACCCGTGCAGGCGAAGACGAGCTATACCGTCGTGGAGTCGAGTAACTTTGAGCGTTGCCACTCCAGCAGTAGCCATTGTCTTTGGCTCAGTTACGCCTCCACAGGGCGACGTAATCGAGTTAAACGTGCATTTCGGCTGCACCAAAGAAGTCAGCAGCTTTGAGGCGGTGCTGCAGAATTGGAACGGCAAATACAGCCCCAACGGCACCTACCCCATAGTTGTGGGTTTGGATGGCAGTATAAGCGTTGGCAGAGCCGCCAACTGCCCCCTACTTTTAACATGCAGAGTGGAAAGCATCAAGTACCAATCGTCGCCGCTGGAGAGTTATTTGACTGTGAGTGGGCGATGCTGGGGAGAACGCCTCTTCCGCCGAGTCGTCACCAAAACCTACGAGAACAAGAAAGGCGAAGAAATCATCAAAGACCTAATGGATTACTATGTAGGATTAAGCCATGTGCGTGGCGGCGTCGAATTGGTCGAATCAACCGACACAACCTACACACGCCTAGAATACAGCGTCACCCCAGTCATGGATATCCTCCAAGAAATAGCCAGCAGCGCCGACAAAGCAGGCGTCATAGGCTACGATTTCCGAATTGCCCCCGACGGCAAGTTTGAGTTTTTTCCCAAAAACAGCAAAACCAGCCAGGTAAGCCTTAGCGAGCGAATCGAGGGCAGCGAATACTCCAAAGACATCCTCAGAATCCGAAACAGAATATCCGTTTACGGAACCACCGACAAAAGTATCCCAGCAGACAAAGACCAGTGGACCGAGAGCCTAACACCGGCTAACGGTACATGGATTGCTACCTCAGGTACAATCAGCCTTGACGCAACATCCAAAGTCAAGGGCTCTGCCAGCATAAAAACGTCCTCTCAAAACCTCTACTACGCCAGCTGCCAACTAACATTGGACAGCGGCAAAGAAGTAGACACCGACCTCTACCCAACATTGAACCTGTGGCTAAGCCAAGACGCCAGCTTCAACGGCAACATTACCCTAACACTTTTCGACACAAACAACAACGCCGCCACACACGAAATCACGGTCGGCACAGAAAAATGGTTCCAAACCCAAATCCCAGTCGGCACCACAAACACAGATTCATGGCAAATCCCAACCCAGTTCAACTGGAACCAGATAAAAAGGGTGCAGGTTACCTGCTGGTTTAACAGCGTGGGCACAGGAAACTTTTGGGTTGACGGCTTATTCTTCGGCGGAAACCAATACAGCAGCGTCCAAGACGACCAAACCAGCCAAAACAACATCGGACTGCGGGAACTTGTGGAGGTTAACGAGGAATTTTGCAGCGACTTGGAATGTGAATCCCACGCAAAAGCATTACTCTCCAACCTCAAAGACCCAGCTGAAACCCTGAGCGTTCAAAGCACCGTCATAGACTACGTCACTTCACCCATACTTGCAGGAGACAAAATACACATCACCCTACCCAACGAAGGCATAAACGCCGACTTCAGAATCCTAAGCGCCGAGTACAAAGTGGACGGCAAAACCCAAGAGCTTGAGGTCACGCTCGAATTGGGAAGGGAGAAGCCTTTGCTTGCCGACTATGTTTATGCCCTGCGCAGCCAAACTGACCGCTTAAGCCGCATCAAAACCGCTAAACACTGAGGCAAACCCATGAGCAGACGCGTCGTAGTTGAGGTTCAACCTGATTTGCATAGAGAACTGCGCAAACTCGCCGTGTTAAACGACCTCAAAATCTACGAACTCACAAACGCCATCCTCACAGACTACCTAACCAACGACGCCCAAGTAAAAGCCCTACTAAAACGCCTAAAAATATAAGCTAAGCCAAATACCCCCTCTCCTTTTCCACCAATTTTTAGTCCAGAAACCTTGACTTGAATCAATCAAGAAACGTTTACTGGAAGCTTTTTATCGCAAACCCTTCACTTGGTTAAGTATGAGACTTCTAAGCAAAGGTTTCTGTTTACTGTTTTTAGTTCTGTTAGCAGCCTCAAGCCTAATAATGGTTAAACCAACTTTTGCTCAGTCAATACCTAAGCCGTCTGTTCCACAATTCACCCTGCAGTACTTTGATTATATATCAAACATAGCGCCAACCACTTCAACTAATCCATACACAGGACAAAATGTGACCACCAGCCATGGTAGTACATTCTACAACGAGACGGTAGTATTTACAATAAAAAATCAACCCTTTACACCTTATACAGATTCAAACGGCAAGTACATTGGTATATACTACAATTTCAGATACAAAGGACATTATGAAGACCAATGGACTTACCTGCCTTTTAACCCTGATGGAGTAACAGGCAGTGCATGGGGAGGGATGTTTGACCGTTCTTTGCCATATTTCTCTCAATCAGGTTCTGACTATACGACTTTTGTGTTCGCTTTAACCGATTTTGTGCCTTATGGCCAACCTGCACTTCCTGTTGGTGGACAGTTAGATTTTCAGTTACAAGCACAGATAGGGAACATTTCTTATGCATCTGAGGGAACACAGTCATTAGGGAATTACTACAGTTTTACTGGTGAATCAAGCGATTGGAGCAACACACAAACACTAACCGTAAATTATAATTCAAACTCTACAGCTTCAAACGCATCACTAAATCCCACACTTTCACCTAGTCCAGAACCAACCTCAACTCCTTCCGTTCCAGAGTTTCCCATGTTAGCGATTTTACCCTTGTTTGTCTCTGTGCTGGGTGGTGCGGTTTTAATAAGGCATCGAAAGCCAAAGCTTAAATCAATAGACCTTCCCACGCAAGCGTGATATTCTCAAAAGTGCTTTGACTAAAATTTTTGTCAAAGACCTTAAATTCTTAGCCCTTCAAATAACCTGCTGGAGATATCTGATGTTTAAGCAAGAGAATAGTGCCCTAAAGTCTCGCAAAAAATTGTACGTCTTATTGATAAGCATTATTATAATTGTGGTTATAGCTGCAGCTTTATTGGTTCCCCCAGATTCAGCAACAGTACCGCTTAGCCTTAACTATGCAGTTGGGGAACACATGGTTTATGACTCGACAAATATTGTAACAAATCAAATAGTCAACACATCCCTTTCCTTGCCTGGCGTGACAAATAGTCAAAGCTACAATTCAACAGTAACCATAGACGTCATAGGCTCCAACAGCGAGAACTATACGATAAATGAAACGATAACTACCTCACCAAATTTGCTGGGACACCTGCCGCCGCTCACATTAAACATTAGCAAGGCAAGCTATTACGATAATTTCATGGCGCCAGGCGGACCACTTATCTTTTACAACACCAGCAGCAACCCGACAATTTCAGCCTATTTAGCTCAGCAAACGGTTAAGGTTGGGGATGTCTGGAAAATCCCAGTTAACACAGGCAGTACCAGCCTTGGATTAACCGGTGAAGTCACGTTGACATTTGCGGGACTGCAAGACGTGACGGTTCCAGCTGGCACATACAAAACCATGCGCATCGAAGTAACAAGCAACACTCTAAACCTACACTCCGACGGCACATCCATCATATCAATCCCCGATGGCATGACTCTACAACTAAACGGTACCTCATACATAGAACAGGGAACCTGCCGTTTAATCAAAGCTGACCTAACACAGCTAACGACCATAAATTCGCCTGGAATAAACAGAACCTCAACCATGTACACAGAGAAAACTCTGGTTGAACATACAAAACCCTAAATTTCTTTTTCATTTTTGCTAAAAATGCGGATTTTTTCTTGACGACTTTTTTCGTCAAATATCAATTACAGGTTTAACTTCTCTTTCCACATGCCAACTATGGATTACCTATGTCATGCGTTTGAATACCACCACGAATACAAGGGTAGGGTCTTGCTTAAGCGACTAAAAATCTAGTTTTAACACGTTTTTTATGGAGTTCAAGTAAGCACAGTTTTTATACATGTATGAAGTATTGGATGAAGAAGAGAAGAGGGAAAAAACCTAATTGACGCTCATCGTTGACGACGCTGGCAGCGGCGATTTGCTTTACGGCGTTGTAGTCGGCGCCTACCATGAAGAAACAGGCGAATTCAAATACGATTTAATCGACGTTAGATTCTACCAAGACATCTTCCGCGAAAAAGAATACTTACAGGAATCCTCACGCGTCGTCTCAAAACTTGTATCCCGCTTCAAACTTAAACCCGACGAAGCCATCCACATCTGCCAAGGATGCATCTTTGACGTTGCCGCCGAAGAACTCCAAAAAGTCTACGGCGAAGACCGCGTTAAACGCATAAGAGTCGTCGGCGAAGCCCAAAGACTTGTAGAAATCGCTTACCTTGACGAAATCCGCAACTTAGGCTATGAACCGCTGGCAGAGCGGGAAGAGAAAAGGGGCAAGAGCTTTTTCCACATGATGCGCTGGCTAAAAGACAACCCTGAAATGCTGCGTTACGCCAAAACTGGGTGGCCCCGCCTAAAAAACTATCAGATGTTCAAAAAGTTTCACTCGCAACCAACCTTCAACGCAGTGTGCAGTGACTGCGGAACCGAATGTGCAGTGCCCTTTCAACCTAAAGCTGAGAAACCAGTATACTGCCGAAAATGCTGGTCAGCACACAAACCCCAACGAAACGGAAAAGCAGTAAAACACTAAATTTTGGTATAAAACATGAATGTTATTTTTAATTTCAATTCAGATTGGTATGTGCTTCTATTTGCGTTCCTCGCGGCATGGGCTGTTCTGCTTGTTGCCCGACGCAAGTGGCAAGCAAAGCATGAAATTAAACAGCAGGTGTTCTTGGCATTCGGCGGCATGATTTCCCTGGCGCTTATGGAGTTTTTCGCTGTATCCACGGGGCTTTGGAACTACACGCCTGGCAACTGGCCTGTGATTTTGTGGCCCACCTACTTTGTAGCCATACTGTTCGGTTACCAACTGCTAAGGTCCATAGAAAGCTTATTCCCACATAGACCTGTCATGTAAATTTATTTTAACTTCTTAGCCTAAATGCATTAACGCTGGTCACTTGAAATGGAAGATGACTCGGAACGACTAGGCCACTTAAAACCTGAACAAAAAGTGCAAATCGCAATAGACATGACTGATGGTAGCATGCGTGTTTGTGCAGATGGGATTAGGCAGCAGTTTCCCGGCATCATCGATGCAGAGCTTTTGGAGAAGCTACGGGAAAGGCTCGAGTGGGCTAAACAAAACCGCTAAAAGGAGAAGTCATCGTTGGAAGCCTACTATGCTTTTGCCAAGAAGGTTGTTGGAGCGTTTGAAGGGGCAAACTTGGATTACGCTTTTACAGGCGCTTTGGCGACGAGTTTTTATGGCACGCCAAGAACAACAAGCGACATTGACGTAATCGTTGCAGTTGCCAGTGAAGCTGACTTAAAAACTAAACTTATAACTGCATTGCATTTGGCTGGCTTAGCGGTTGATGAACGCAAAATTGACTCTGCCCTCACTTCAGGCAATAAAATCGCTACATTCAAAGACACAGCATCACCATACTGCATAGACATTATTTTTTCAAGCGAAAAACTAGATAAAAGAGCAGGCAAGATTGCAGGCTTAAACACTTTTTTCCAATCACCCGAAGGCTTGATTGCTGCAAAGCTCAGAATGATTAAAGCAACCTTGCCGCCTGAACGGTCAGCGAAGGATAAGACAGACATTAGAGGGATTTTAAAATTTACGAAAATAAATTTAGAGGCAGTGAAGAGACAGGCGGAAAAAGACCGCACGCTGGAAGTGTTTGAGGCTTTGGCTTGAAGGCTTAAATACCGATTTGCCACTGTTTCTAGTGGTCGTGTTTTAGTTGACTTCTCCAGGTAAGCGTGCTTCTCGGGGCGACGTTGTTTGGGTGGGTAAGCCCTGGATTGTTCCAGCCGCCGTAATCCGAACCGTCACCGTAATTGTGGTTGCAATTCTCATTATTTGGCTTGAAAGCTTCTCTGGCGTAGTCTCCGATGGTTTGGTTGGTTTGCCAGTTTGGGCGTGGACGTTTTTGGCGTTTGGCGTGATTTGGCTGCTTAGTCTTGTGGAACTTTTAGTTTTTCGGGTTTCAAACACCTACGTGTTGCGGCAGGATGGCTTAGAAATCAGGCGGGGCATCATTCGGTTGCATTCGTTTGTGGTTACGCCGTCAGGGTTTGGCGATCTACTGGTTTACCAGTCAGTGGGGGGCAGAATCTTTGGTTACGGCGAGATAACCGTTAATTCCCAAGGCGAACGGGAAACCAAACTGAGGCTTGTGCGCTCACCCTTCGCAGTAGCGGATACACTGCGGGATATTATGGGTAAACCCATTGTTCGCGTGGAAGACCACGTTTAGAACATGCCGTTTTTGTTTTCTGCTTGCAGGGAAACGGGTTGCATCACATCCCAATGCTCCACGAGTTTGCCGTCTTCAACTCGGAAAATATCCACCACAGCCCTGCCCAAATCCGAGGAATTGGGTTTTAGGAAACTGTGCACCACTACCAGGTCACCTTCGGCGACTATGCGTTTAAAATCCAGACGCAGCTGCGGGTTGGCTTTTAGGTATCCTGTTGCGTAGGCGATTATGCCCTGGGGTCCGTCGGGTGCGTTGGGGTTATGTTGGCGGTAGCTTGCGCCAATGTACTTTGCTACGGCTTGGGCGGGGTTGTGCTGATTAAAAATCATATCTAAGCATTCTTTAGCTAAACGTTTGTTAAATGATAGGTCGCTGCCTACTTGTGCTTGCATAACTCTTTCTCCATAAAATTTTCAAGTTAAACCGAAAAATAAGATTGTGTGGTTGTACTTTGGCAGCAACGACCTAAATGTTTTGGGCGTTAAGAAACATCCAGAAGTCTTCGACGGTGCAGATTTTGCGCAATTCCAAGTATTCAGGCTTAAAGCTGCCGTCCTGGACTGTTGATTCTTTGAAGTAGCCCACGGTGTGGGGGTAATTGTTTTCTATTTCGGGGGTGTCTAAGAAGTCTCCAAGGCTGGTGGGTGGGGTGGGTTGGTTGATGGTTTTTGTGGTTTTGACTTGTATGTTGTAGTTGCGGTATTTGGTGTGGTTTTGTTGGGGTGGGAAATGGATTATTTTGTTGATTTCTTGGAAGTGGAATTTTTTTGTTTGGGTGCAGTTCAAGGTTATCTGTTTAGGTATTGTTGTTTTGTGATTTAAGGGTTCCATCTGGGCTTTTCTTTGCTTCTACTTGTTCAAGTTTCACGTTAATAACTAATCGCATAATGAGCTATACGATGCTTATGTAAACATTTGCAGAGGTTTTCTTAATTAGTATGAACATTTCTCAAATCTCTTTAAATCCCAAGCCGCATACTCAGCTATCAGAGCAAAACAAAGATGGTGGATATGGTATGTTGGATTTAGCAATTCAAGGATTGGCTGCTGTAGGCTTGTTTGCCTTGCCCTTCACATTCACGGGGAGTCCCCATTCCCGCGTTCGGCCCACGCTAAGAGCAATCAGCAAGGAGAAATAAGCATGTACAGCACGATAATCTTGGATTGCCAAACCAAAACAGCCATCCCCTGCTCCCACGACTGCATCGCCTACAAAACCTGCACAGCCCACACCCGAAAACGTTAGTGTGCGTATATACAGGCATATTACATAGCCTTATAAGAGAAAAATGTGCAACGTGTGAGTCCCCAAGGAGGCGAAAAAAAAGTGTTGAGTAGAGATTGCGACGGCTGCACCCTTTTGCATATGTGCAGTGAAAGATACAGGCGCGTTAGCAAAGATGAGAAAGTTTACTGTCCAGATGGAACAGCACACCTAGTAGACCAAAACTAATCCGCCATTTTCTTTATTGTTTTAGTTATTTTAAGGGCAAGGCAGAAATGCAAGCAACCCTCAATTACGTTTTGCAGAGTGATTGTGTGGACAAAGCCGATTTCCTAACTTGGAGCCGCAAATACGACAAAGCGTTTGGTTGGCAAGCGTCGCGGGAGCGGGAACTCGGCGCAAAATTCCGCAAAAACAAAGTTTTAACCTGCCAAGATTTAGGCTCGATTATTGAGTGGAAATTTAAAGATGACCCAGAAAAGCTGACCCGCGGCTTAGAGTTAATTGCACGCAATGACCCTGAAAAAGTCGCCCGCGTCACCGGCCAAATCCTATGTTTACCTCCAGGCGACGACATGTACCGCCTCAACTGCTTAGCCACTCTGGAAGGCATAAGCCCGGTGCTTGCCAGCGTAATCCTCGCATTCTTCGACCCCAAACGATACGGCATCTTTGATTTACGCGTCTGGAAACCATTGCTGGGAAATGCCTCAGCGGGGTTGTATACTCCACAAAACTACCTTCGCCTCATCGAAGCCATGCGCAAAACCGCAGCCAAACACAACCTAGACGTCAGAGTCATCGACAAGGCGCTCTACAAGAAAAGCATCGACGAATCAACCTAATGTTTTGGAGAATTAAGCGATGAAAAACAAATCGCTTCCAGACATCAACGTCCGAAAGGTACTGGAGCAACTTGAAGCCACCTACGGCATAAAGTTGCCGCGGAAAGTGATAACCATAGACTACGACGAAGACCAAGGCGACCTCTATATCCGATTCAAAAACGCCGACGTCACTGAAGGCGAGCCCACAAGCGACGGAAAAACAATAATCCACTACGACAAAAAAGGCAAAATAGCCGCCATAGAAACCACAATTACAATTTAGACGCCCACGCCTGAACCATCGGCAAAGTATTCCACAAAAAAGCATTGATGAAATCAAGCTGATTTTTGGGTAAAGTTTAAGTGCCTTTGTAAACAGTACTGTTTACAGTGACCTATAATGGCTCAGGTTCAACTCAGACTTCCCGAAAAAACCTTAGAACAAATCGACTGTTGGGTAGCAGAAGGCAAATTCAAAAGCCGAAGCGACGCCATAAAAACCATAATCAGCCTCTTTGAAGAAAGAGAAAAAACCCGCGAGTTCTTCCAAATGCTGCAAAAAGAAAGCCAAGAAGCCAAAGAACACCCCGAAGAACTCATCCCACTTGAGGACCTCTAACTTGTATAATGTGCTTTTGCGCCCTAAAGCGGCGAAGGCACTGCAAAAAATAGACAACAAAAACCAACAGCGCATTAAACAAGCACTCCGAGAACTCACATTAGATCCCTACAAAGCAGGCGAACAACTCAATCCAGCCCAATTTTGGAAAATAAGAACAGGCGACTACCGAGCCATCTACGAAATACACCAAGACCAAAAACAAGTTATAGTAATATTTATCGGGCATAGAAAAAACGTTTATGACGACTTCTCAAAGATAATTTAACCAAAAACCTCCCGCCTGAACCATCGACAAAGCACTCTACAAAAGAGGCATAGACGATGCCAGGTAATTTTATTGCGCAAAATAGAAAAGAAAGAAACCCTGTATTAGTCGTAGTATTAGCCATGAAGACCATAAAAGATATAACCACAACCATAGAAGCTCTAAAACCACAACTTAGAGAGCAGTTTAAAGTGAAAACAATAGGGGTCTTCGGTTCCTATGTTCATGGCGAACAGACTTCCAAGAGTGATGTGGATGTGTTGGTGGAGTTTGAGGAGCCCATTGGGCTGTTTGAATTTATGGATTTAGAATTCTTCCTCTCCAAAAAATTAGGTGTTAAAGTAGATTTGGTATCCAAAAAAGCCCTCAAACCTCACATAGGCAAACGCATCCTTGAGGAAGTCATCATCGTATGAAAAAACGAGATGCAACTGACTACCTCAAAGACATCCTTAATTCTATAGATGAAGTTGAAACCTTCATTGACGATTTGAAATATGACGAATTTATTAGTGACAGAAAAACTCTCAATGCAGTCGTACGCAGCATAGAAGTAATCGGGGAAGCAGCCAAGAACATTCCCCCTTCTCTAAGAGCTAAACATAAGGAACTGCCATGGAAAGAAATGGCTGGAATGAGAGACAAACTCATCCACGGCTACTTCGGAATCGACACCGAAACCATCTACAAAGCAGCCAAAACCAACATCCCACAACTAAAAGCCCCAATCCAAAAAATTATAAAAGAACAAGAAAAAGGCGAATGCAAAAGCAGAAAGCGGCGCATAGATGTTACTTGAGAGCGATATTTTTTATGCATCTTAATGTATATCGTGGAAAGAAAAAGGGGTCATGATTAATGGGTAATTATTCAAAAGAAGATGTATGCTCTTTATAGGAGCTGGTGCTTCCGCCGCTTTCGGAATCCCAACAATGAAGAAGTTTGTTAACAATTTCGAAGAATACATAGATTCAGCTGAGGAGCATTTACCAAAGCAGGTACAACTTTATAAGAAAATTAAAGAAGCGTTGACGCAACAACTGGAAAGAGATGTAGACCTTGAAGACGTTTTTACTGTGATTAGCACTCTATCGCACGTAAGCTCAAATCAACCAATAAAAGACCCCTATACATTATATCTTTTTGGCAAATATGTTGATGAAGTAACAAAGCAACTTCAGAAAGATATAGAACCAAGCCTGGGATTACTACTCAATTTTAAGCAATTTGTCAGAAAAAATTGCTTAATACCTGAGCCAACACATGCAAAGATATCTGAAGTTTATAAAGACTTATTCAACAGACTTTTTCTTGAATCTGATTCGTTTGGTAGCGATGACCAAGTTAGAGACAGTTTCTTTGCCAGTAAAAGATGGGTAATATTCACAACCAATTACGACACATGCCTTGAATACTACTTTCGTAAAGTTGCTAAGTTACGTCTCAATACTGGTTTCTCCTCGAACGATACAACAAACCAAATGATTATGAACACTAAAAGATTCTCTAACGAGGACGATACTCGACTATTCAAACTTCATGGGTCTATAAGTTGGTTTATAGATGATGAAAAAGAAGTCGTGGAAGAGCAAACAATAGGCACTTCTTTAATTGGAAGAGAACATCTTGGGGAATTGATGGTATATCCAATCCAACAAAAAGAACTTTATCTTGAACCTTACGTCACCATGTTTAAGCAACTCAACAATGAACTTGCTAAAAAGAACATCTGGATAGTGATTGGTTACTCATTTAATGACCCGATAATTCACTCAATATTCACTCAAAATGCAACACCCGAAAAGAAAATAATATTTGTGCACCCACAAGCATCTAAATTGGTTGAGAAGTTTCGATTGTTTGACGGTCAGTTCAACTTAAAAATAACAAGCATTGACAAGAAGTTTGGAGAATCAAATTACCGAGAAGTTAATTGCGACATTCTCAAAGTCATGGTAGAACGGCTAAAATACACATCTTCAGAAACTCCTCTACAACGAGCACCCAAGAGAAAGGTGGACTTTTGAGTTTTATTTTGAAAAAGACTCGGGACTGAAAAACACTAAAAGAACAGAAAAACAAAAAAGCAAAAATTGTCATCTCGCTTGAACCAAAGACAAAGCACAGATGAACTAGCCAACGCAATACTATGACGGCGCCAAAAATAAGTGTCAATTCTCATTTTAGGAATATCAAAATTTTTATTCCCATATCTTAGTTGAACTTTTTTGTACCACCAATTTCCAAACCCAAGAGCGCCGATGGTTCTTTACTTATTAATATTAATCTTTAGCCTGGAGACTGCTTCTTCAAGTTCTTTTAAACTAGCCTCAATAGGGATATAACTTTCTATAAGGATGGGTATTTGCCTTTCTCTTAGCGCAGTAGCTCTTCTCATTCGTAATGGTGACTTTCCTGCGCTAATTCTTTGTTGTCCTGTTTGTTCGCTTGGTATCCGCCTATACATTGTTCGCGGTTCAGGTAAATGCTCGATTATCTTAGACCGTATTTCTAGTTGTTTAGACAACTTCTCTGTCTTAACTTCAATCTCTCGTAGAGAGAAGTCTTTTTCACGAATATCCTCAAGCGCTTTCTGAAAATTTTTTTCAGCTTCTTTGTTGCATGGGTTGGTACACCACCCAACATACGCAGCCTTATAATGAGCCTGTATTGCGGCATATTCTTCTGTCAAATCGGTTACTAAAGATTTTATTTCTTTTTTTATTTCAGTATCTGAATCTGCTTCCGCCTTACCGAGAAATTTGAGGATTGGTTTTAGACGTATATTCCACTCAGGTGCTTCTATTGCGAAGGCTTTTTCTGGTTTTTTAAGAATATACCTTGGTCCGTCAGGGCAATGGACAAGAATATAATCAGAGTTGAATTTCATCTGAACACCACTGAATTTGAGTTAGGCATTGTTTGTTAACAAGTAGCTTATATTATTAATCATTAATCTTGTAAAAGAAAGATTAATTGTCACTAAAACACAGACTTAAAATACTTTAAAAAACGTTAGTTTGTAAATTTTTGAATTGGTAAATTGGTCAATTTCGTGAGTATTTATATTCACGACTAGCCCAGTGCTTTTTCGAGGAAAGAAGGGATGAAGGAAGTAATCAGTCAGGTTAAAAGTTTAGTTGCAGGCGACTTAGTCTGCGTTGAATGGTGTGATGCCAGCATTGGCAAGAGCTTAAGCAACGGTTTAGCAGGCATTGATGTGCCCGTGAAGAGCTGGGGCGTCTTCATAGGCGTTTTGGGGAAGCGGCGGGAGCATGTGATTTTGGCTCAGAACGCTTTCCGCTACAGCGACGGCCTCTACGACATCGACTACATAGCCACACCGCTAGCTTGGGTAAGCGGCGCCACCGTAATCGAGAAAAGCTACGTTTCAGGTGAAGAAGCACAGGCACTCCTGCACAGCTTTACCATAAATGAGAAGACAAAGGACGGTAAAACGACTTTTAACCGCTCCAGATGCCAACAGAGGGTGCGCAACCATTGACCGACTTTGTTAAAAAGGCGTTAACGCGGCGAATCACCGACAAAACTGCCCTGCAGGAAAATGCCCAAACGGCGGAGCCTGATGAGCGGCTGGTTTTAGGCACAAAATTCGCCATAGCATTCACGTTTTGCCTGTCGGCGATTGAGATTGCCAATTTAGCCATAATGCACAGTTGGAACAGTGAAGTCTTCGCCGCCATCACAGGACTCGCAGGCACAATCACAGGCATACTGATTTCTCAGAAGAGTTAAGCGGGAAGGGTGAACTGTGACGTCAGGGAGTTTCTATTTGGTGTTGACTGCTTGTGGGGGCGTCCACAACCAAAAAGCAGCTTTGCGGCAGCTCCGAACCCAGAAAGCAAACTGCAGCTTAATCCGTTGGTTGATGATGAGTATAGGGGATTTTCATCAACAACATCTAAATAAAAACAGTCGAGGCAACACTAAATGACCCATCGCAGACCCGAACACTTCCATATTCAGCATCTCAAACGCACCTACAACCGCCAAACAGGCACTTTCACCATAAACATCAGCTACGAAACCGCCCCAACCACCCTAACGCAGCGCACAAAAGAAGTCGCGGAAGCATTCGGACTCGGAACCGACCAAACACGCCAATTCACTCTCTATGACAACATAAACATCCACATTAAGCCAACCGACATCGTTCTCATCACGGGTGACAGCGGAAGCGGCAAAAGCGCACTTTTAAAAGCCCTAAAGGCAGATTTAGGCAGCGAAGCCCAAGACACCAAAGACTTAGCCATCGACCCAAACCAACCTATCATCGAAACCGTCGGAACAAACACCACAGACGCCATCGAAGCCCTCAGCCAAGTCGGCTTAAACGACGCATTCCTTTTCCTGCGACCCTACCAGCAGCTCAGTGACGGACAAAAACACCGCTACCAAACCGCACTCCTCGCCCAATCACAAAAACCATTTTGGATACTTGACGAATTCACAAGCACACTCGACCGAGACACCGCAAAAATCCTCGCCTTCAACCTCCAAAAACAAGCCCGCAAACAGGGCAAAGCGGTTATCGCCGCCACCACCCACAAGGATTTGCAGAGGGATTTTGCTCCAAACGTACACATTCACAAGCGCTACGGCAAAGAAGTCACGGTACAATACCACCCCAAAGCCAAAGCCCAAAACTGCATCGCTCACCAAGCAAATGACCATTCAGCAGGGCACAAAAGTCGACTACAAAACCCTAAGCCAATTTCATTACCGCGCAAGCCGCCTTCCCGCACCAAGAAAAATCTTCACCCTAAAACGCAAAAGCGAGCTTTGCGGAGTAATCGTCTACAGCTATGCAGCTCCAGTCACTTTTGGAAAAAGCAAAGTATGGAAGGGCAACATTCATCAGCTCCAAAGCGAAATGAGCATAATCAGCCGCGTTGTCATCCACCCCAAGTACCGCAGCATCGGCTTAGGAGCAAAACTCATCGCAGAAACCCTTTGCCAAGCAGGAACACCCTGCGTCGAAACCGTTGCAGTGATGGCAAAATACAACCCGTTCTTTGAGAAAGCCGGAATGCAGAAAGTTGCGGAGAGCAAACCAAGTGTCCACTTGGGTAATGCGTTGGGGCAGTTTGAGGTGTTGGGTTTTGACTTGGCGTTGATGGCTGGAACAAGCTACAATGAACAGAAAACTAAGGATACTGGCATTGCACCGATTGTTGATGTTCTGGTGGAACTTTCACTGCGTGATGGAAGCTTTCGCCGAAGAATTGCCAACCTGAAAAACATCTATCCTAAACATGAAGAGTTCACTGAAAAAATAGAAAAGTTAAACACTGAGGAATTGGCTGTTGCGCTTAAACGGTTAAGTTTTTGCGCCCAAAGCAAGGTGTATCTTTTTTGGAGAAAACAAGCCAATGCATAGGCTTTTTTTATAGCGCCTTTTGAAAGAGATTAGTTCTCGAGCTGTTTTGTTTGGTTTTTTGACAAGTTTTATATGATTCCTTAGGCGCTATGCTAGTTTTAAGGGAGTTCTATTAATGGATGAATTTTCCAGTAGCCCATCTTCACACGCTACATTTAATCCTAATCATATGAACGCAGAAGAAAAACTTAGAGCAAGCGAAGAACGCTATCACTCTTTGTTTTCCAACATGATGGATGGGTTTGCTTTCTGCAAGATGATTTTTGACCAAGAAAACAAGCCGATTGACTTTGTTTACTTAGAAATTAATGATGCCTTCGAAAGAATAACGGGGCTGAAAAGGGATCTTGTTATCGGAAAGAAAGGTAACTGAAGCTATTCCGGGAATTAAAGAAGCCAATCCTGAGTTGTTCGAAATCTATGGAAGAGTTGCTTTATCCTGTCAAGAAGAGAAGTTTGAAGTGTTTTTCAAGCCCTTAAGCTTGTGGTTATCTATTTCCGTCTACTGTCCACAAAAGGGTTATTTTGCCGCAATATTCGAAGACATAACAAAACGCAAGCAGGCACAAGAGGCACTGGAGGAAAACGAGAAGCGCCTCAACCGAAGCCAAGAAATCGCGCATCTGGGCAGCTGGGAACTGGACCTGACAAATAACAGGCTTACATGGTCTGATGAAGTTTACCGCATCTTTGGTTTAAAGCCGCAGGAATTCGGCGCCACCTACGAAGCCTTCCTTAATGCTGTACATCCCGATGATAGGGCAGCTGTGGATGAGGCGTATTCGGGTTCGTTGCGTGAGGGAAGAGACTCCTACGAGATTGAGCATCGGGTTGTGAGAAAGCATACTGGTGAAATACGGGTTGTTTACGAAAAATGCGAGCATATCCGAGATGAATCGGGTAAGATTATTCGCTCTGTGGGCATGGTTCATGATATTACCGAACAAAAGAAGGCTGAGCAGGAGCTTTGGCGGGCAAAGAATGATTGGGAACGCACTTTTGACAGTGTTCCAGATTTCATAGCAGTCTTGGATAATAACTTTAGAATTGTGCGGGCTAACCGAGCCATGGCACACCAGCTTGGAGTAACTCCAGAAAAAGCTGTTGGATTAATCTGCTATCAGTGTGTTCATGGTTTAGACAATCCGCCTGACTTTTGTCCACACGCAACAAACCGTGAAAGACGGAAAAGAACACACCGCTGAAGTGCATGAACCCCGCCTCGGAGGAGACTTCCTGGTGACCACCACTCCTCTTAGAGACGAAAAGGGAGTCATGATTGGGTCAGTGCACGTAGCAAGGAATATTACTGAACGCAAAAAAGCAGAAGAAGCGTTAAACAAACTTAACCGTCACCTAAGAGCCATCAGCAACAGCAACCAAGCTCTCATGCATGCAACAGATGAAGTCACATTAACCCAAGAAATATGCAACATAATTATCCACGATTGCGGCTACGCTCTGGTTTGGGTGGGCATAGCGGAACATGACAAAAACAAAACCGTGCGCCCAGTCGCTTACGCAGGCTTCGACAAAGACTACATTGACCAATTGAACATAACCTGGGCAGACAAACCGCGCGGACGCGGACCCACAGGAACCGTTATTCAAACAGGAAAACCATACGTCTGCAGAAACTTGAATCTGGATCCTAACTTTGAGCCCTGGCGTGAACAAGCAGCAAAAAGAAAATACACTGCATCACTTGTCTTGCCTCTAGTCTCATTTGGAGGAAAAACCTTTGGTGCCCTAAACATCTATAGCCAAGAAGAAAACCCCTTCGCCGAAGAAGAAATCAAACTCCTAACAGAACTAACAAACGACTACGCTTACGGGATTGAGCTGTTGAGGCTTCGCAAAGAAAGAGAACAAGCAACCGAGATACTTCGCAAACAAGCCGAACTAATCGACCTGAGTCCTGACGCTATAATCGTAAAGGAACTTAATGGCACTATCACTTTCTGGAGTAAAGGTGCAGAAAAACTGTATGGTTGGACAAAAGAGGAAGCGATAGGTCAGCAAACCAGTTCACTGTTTAGAACTAAATCGTCAGAACCCCTCACAGATATTATTCTTACGCTTAAGCAAACAGGGCATTGGTCAGGTGAACTTACCCATTATACAAAGGATAACCGCGTGGTAGTTGTTCAAAGTTGGTGGCTGGGTAAACCTGACGAGCAGGGACAGATTCAGGAAATTCTGGAATCAAACGTCGATGTGACTGAACGGATAAGAATACAAACTAAACTGGAAGAAAACGCCTGTTTACTAGAAGAATACGCTAATCAAATGGAGGAGCTTGCCAATGAAAGAGCAAAACAGCTCCACCAAGCCGAACGCTTAGTAACCATAGGACAAACTGCGGGTATGGTTGGACATGACATTCGCAATCCACTGCAAGCTATCGCTGGAGAACTTTACTTGGCAAAAGATGAAGTTGCGTCGTTGGAGAGTGGGGACGCAAAAAGGAACCTGCAGGAAGGCATAGCAAGCATCGAGGAAAACCTGTATTATATCGACAAGATAGTTGCTGACTTGCAAGATTACACTAAACCCTTAAGGCCTAACAGAGAAAAAGTAGATATCGCAAAAATCATTGAGGAAGCGTTACTTATCGTTGCCATCCCAAGCAACCTTCAAGTAGCCATTTCATTAGAAGAAGGCTTCCCGCAACTTACAGCTGACTTTTCAATGCTAAAACGCGTTGTCATCAACTTAATCCAAAATGCTGTGCAAGCCATGCCGAACGGGGGAAACCTAAAAATAAATGCCAAACGCCAAGGCAACCATGCATACCTCAACATTGAAGATACCGGCGAAGGCATCCCAGAAGAAGTCAAAAGCAAACTCTTCACCCCACTATTTACAACCAAATCCAAAGGTCAAGGCTTCGGTTTAGCTGTAGTTAAGCGGCTGGTTGAGGCTCAAGATGGAGAAATCACTTTCAGCAGCCAAAAAGGAAAAGGAACAACCTTCACCATCCAGCTGCCCATAAACTAACACAACTGATTTTCAACATGTAATGTGCTCTCTTAGCCACCTATCCTCCCTCATTTACGGGTTGAAATCAGTTTTGCTTTTTTCTCTTTATGTGGGTTTTTCTGTTTTAATCCTGCCACATATCTGCTTGAGGAACGGGTTGCATTACGCTTTTGCAACGGTTTTATACGTCTGTTTCGATGTGAGATAAGCATTTTCCTTCACACGCCATACATGGCTCCATGTTGAAACCGCAACAGTGTGGAGGTGGAAGCATGTTGCGTTTGCCTAAGAATTCACATGTCATCAAAAGAACCAATGAACAGCACAATACAGTCGGGCATGGATTGTTTTTTCTATTAGTAGATAATGGCGGGACCTCCCTTACTCATCTTCTTCCAACAGGCTTGGCAGCGGCGTCTGTTTTAGTGTTAGCTTGCAGGTTGAGTTGCAGGCTGATTGTGGACAAATCCTCAAGCAGTAAACCAACCATATAACTAATGCTCGTTTTGAATACATCAAAAGCAGTGATTTCACCGGATATTTAATTCGTGTTCGCGAATTAACCAACAGTTCACAGATGAAAAGTTGAAGTAGCGGTGGACCACTGCGGTTTGACGCCCAGACTCCGCCTGAAGCTACCAAACCCTACACTCTTACCCGCACCCCCTTGAGCGCATAACGTCCAAACTTAGGTTGCTCTCTCCCGAGCCTAGCCAGGTTCGCCTGCTAAACAATGAAGTAACTTCCCTACGGAAGCCGCCCATCGACCGCCAGCCCCAAAGGACGGATAGTCACTGGTTCGGAAATGGAAGTTCAAGCGGCCTTTGACGCCTCATCCGCAGATGTTAGCCCGTCATATAGGGGATTTACGGTACAATGGACCCCTAACCCACCGCCTAAGATCCACCGCCGCACATAGCAAAGTTTAATCATACTATAAAACTTTCCCAGTGTTTGTTTGTGTTTTTTTAGGATGATGTTGCGGTTTCATTTTGTCTGCCTTTTGGTTACTTTTGTACCTTGTATTGCTTGTATGTACATTTGGTTACAACAAACGCTTTTATGCGCTTCTAACATCCCGTTAATATGATCACTTTTTTAAAAGTTGATACAATATGAGAAAAAAATTTTTGAATACGCATAAAATCAGCAATTCTTTTAGAAGAAAAATCATCAAAAGCAACGGATTAATGACTGTCTTGCTTGTAGGCCTACTGCTGTTTTCCTCAGCAATCGCATTGCAAGGTGCCTTAGCTGCGAGCCCACCAACGGTGCTTCTGGGAACCGCTGCCAATTTCTCGGTTTTGGCAGGCTCTGGAATCACCAACACTGGACCAACCACAATTAATGGAGACGTTGGCACTTATCCGACGCCCTCAGAGACTGGATTTGGCAGCGTAACTATCATTGGAACTAACCATGTGGACGACGCTGTTACACAACAAGCCAAAACCGACTTGGTAACTGCTTATAACGACGCTGCGGGACGAACACCGGTCACTACCATACCAACAGAACTCGGCGGAACAACCCAAATTCCGGGAGTCTACAACTCTGCTGATGGCACATTTGGCATAACCGGAACAGTCACTCTTGACGGCCAAGGCGACCCCAATGCCGTTTTCATTTTCCAAATGCAAAGCACACTCACCACCGCATCCAGTAGCGTTGTACTCCTTACCAACGGTACCCACTCATGCAATGTCTTTTGGCAAGTCGGCAGTTCAGCAACCATTGGCACTAGCTCTTCTTTTGTGGGAACCATTCTGGCTTTGACATCAATCACACTGACTACAGGCGCTACAGTAGATGGCAGAGTATTAGCACGCAACGGAGCAGTCACATTAGACACTAACACCATCGGTCAAACGGTACATCTTGAAGGCATAACTTTAACCCCCGCAACTGCTACAAACCCTGTTGGCACTAACCATACGGTCACCGCAACTGTAGCAGGCACAGGCGACCCAGTCCCTAATCGTAACGTCAACTTTACAGTTGTTTCAGGACCCAACGCAGGACTAACAGGCTCCGCCATAACTGACAGCAACGGACATGCAACATTCACCTATCTAGGCAACATACCAGGCACCGACACTATTCAAGCAAGCTTCGAAAACAGCCAAGGCGCAGTAGTCACTTCGGCTCCAGTGACAAAAAACTGGACATTCTCTGGACCCGCCATCAGTGTAGTTAAACAGATTTCCGTGGATAACATTTCCTGGGTTGATGCAGATTTACCGCCTGGAATCTTGGTCACTGTCGGCTCAAACGTCTACTATAAATTTGTCGTTACTAACATCGGCAACGAAAACCTCGAAAACATAACCCTAACAGACAACACCTACACTTTGACTGGTCTGATTGTGCCTCCAACTTTGGCTCCCAACGAATCTTTCACATACTACTTAGGCCCAATTTTAGCAGAACTCGGACAACACACAAACATCGCAACGGTAACGGCTCAATTCGACAATACCAATTACACCAATACTAATAACGCAAACTATAATGGTACTCCAACGACTATCCCTTCAATTAGTGTAGTTAAAGAAATTTCCATAGATAATAGCACCTGGGTTGATGCAAATGTGCCTCCGGGAATCTCCGTCACAGTGGGCGCAAACATCTACTACAGATTTACTGCCACCAACACTGGCAACGTTGCGCTCTCAAACATCACCCTGACGGATAACACCTACACCTTAATCGGCTTGGTGATTCCTCCAACGTTGGCACCTAATGCTTCTTTTGTCTACTACCTAGGTCCAGTTCAAGCGCAGGTGGGTCAACACACAAACACTGCAACAGCCACGGGTCAATACAACAATACAACCTACAGCGACACAGACAACGCAAACTACACCGCAGCATCAACGCCCGGCCCTTCAATCACCGTCATCAAATGGATCTCCTCAGATAACATCACATGGGTTGATGCAAACACACCACCCGGACTAAACGTGACTGTCGGCTCAAATATCTACTTTAAATTTGAAATAACCAACACAGGCAACGTAACTCTCACATGCATCACCCTAAAGGACAGCACATACAAGTTGGTCAACCTTGCATTACCCTCAACTTTGGCGCCGAACGCAACTTTCACATACTATTTAGGCCCAATCAAAGCCCAAACAGGACAACATACAGACATTGCAACAGCTTCTGGCAAATATAACAATAAAGTCTACTGCGACACAGACAATGCAAACTACTATGGGACTTGTGCACCGACACCTACCCCAAAACCAACGTGCACACCAAAGCCAACTTGTACGCCAACTCCAACGTGCACACCAAGACCAACTCCAACTTGTACACCAAAGCCAACTTGCACACCAACTCCTACTTGCACGCCAAAGCCTACCCCAACACCCACTCCTACCCAGGAACAAGTACGATCCGACGTGATGAACTACATAAAAACGTACCATCGAGAAACGGTACAGTACATGCAGTGCTTCTATTGGACCGGCGGGCTAGTCACCACAGGCACAGTGGGAACAGCAACCTACAAGTACCTAAGCAACGGCTGGACAGTAACCATAACCTACCCCATAGTCCTTAATCCAGTGTACACGGTAAAGGTAACGTATGAGCAGCAGGCTTACTGGTTCATGCCCGAAAAAGTTATTGTGAATTGGCAGGGCACTTGGCAAAACGGAGCAATCAGACAAACAAACTACAGATACACGCCGTAACTCAAGTAGAAACGCTAGCAATATCTCCCTTTCTTTTTTATTGCAAAAATTTAATCGGCTATAACTGGCTATAATTTGTCTAAAACCAAACTAAACCCCGATTTTTCATCTTTTTATTTTTTTAAGAATCCGAATTTTGATTCCGGAATAGAAAATAGGTCATCGCCTAGCCAATTCATATTTTATTTTTTGCGTGGATGCGTATTTTGTTTAGCAGTTGCCGCTTTCAAGCTACTTGCTGTCGTTTTTAGCCCTTTAAGCATCAAATCCTCGTTACCTTGGTTTTCAGTGATAATGTTGATGAATGCGCTGCCGACTATGGCTGCATCAGCTCCTGCTGCAATGACGCGTTGGACATGTTCTGGTTTAGAGATGCCAAACCCGACGGCTAAGGGAATTTTCCCAGCAGTGAACGGTTGAACGCGTTTGATTAGTTGGACGGTTGAGTCTTCAACGGTTGTTTTGGCGCCTGTGACTCCGAAATGGGAGACCAGATAGAGGAAGCCTGATGAGGCATCGACGATTTTGGTTAAGCGTTCGTTTGAGGTGGATGGCGCCGCAAGGAAAATCGTGTCTAAACCCTGCGCTTTTGCAGCTTTTCTGTAGTCGGCTGCTTCTTCCACGGGCAAGTCGGGAACGATGAAGCCGTCAACCATGCAGTCCTTAGCCGAACGCGCAAAAGCTTGTCAAGCCCAATCCTGAACACGGGATTATAATACGTCATGACCACGATGGGCACGTCATGTTTGCTGTTTGATTTGTTTGGCGATTTCCAGCACCTTCATCGGCGTGGTTCCTGCAGCTAACGCACGTACGCTTGCCGCTTGAATTGTTGGTCCATCGGCAATGGGGTCAGAAAACGGCAAGCCCAACTCAAGGATGTCTACGCCGCCCCTGATTAGGGCGTCAGCAATTTTGGGTGTAAATTCGGGGTTTGGGTCTCCAGCCATAATGTAGCCAATTAATGCGCCGTTTCCCTGTGCCTTTGCGTTTTGGAAGGCTTTGGTTATGTTGTTCATATTTTCGCCCCAATGTAGTCAGCTATTGTTTCCACGTCTTTGTCTCCTCGTCCTGACAGGGTGACAACGATTGATTGGGTCTTCTTCATCTTCGGCGCAAGTTTCATTGCATACGCCACTGCATGCGAAGATTCCAACGCGGGCAAAATCCCTTCATCCTTCGACAAAGTCAAAAACGCGTCCACCGCTTCTTTGTCAGTTGCAGAAGTGTATTGGGCTCGTTTGGAGATTTTTAGGAAAGAATGTTCGGGTCCAACGCCTGGATAGTCTAAGCCTGCTGAAACGCTGCTCGTGTTCTGGATTTGCCCGTTGCTGTCTTGCAGAACGTAGGTTAACATGCCGTGGAAAACGCCTTCTGCTCCTGCGCCAAGCGATGCAGCGTGTTTGCCTGTTTCTATGCCTTCGCCTGCAGCTTCAACACCATAAAGTTTCACTGAAGCATCGTCTTCGAACGGGTAGAAAGTTCCCATGGCGTTGCTTCCGCCGCCCACACAAGCCACCAGCGCATCAGGCAATCCGCCTTCTTTCTGCTTGAACTGCGCTTTGATTTCGTTGCCGATTACGCTTTGGAAATCCCGCACAATCATCGGGTAAGGATGCGGACCCACAACTGAGCCGATTAGGTAGTAGGTGTTTTCGAGGTTGGTTACCCAGTCGCGGAATGCCTCGTTAATTGAGTCCTTGAGGGTTTTTGAGCCTGTTTCCACAGGATGCACCTGCGCGTTTAGGAGTTTCATTCGGAAAACGTTGAGTCTTTGACGTTCGCAGTCTTCGGTGCCCATGTAAACCTCCGCTTTCAAACCTAAAGCAGCACACGCAATAGCCGTAGCAACACCATGCTGCCCTGCACCTGTTTCAGCGATGATGCGTGTTTTCCCCATTCGCTTGGCAAGCAGCGCTTGTCCGATGGTGTTGTTTATTTTGTGGGCGCCGCCGTGTGCTAGGTCTTCGCGTTTGAGGTAGATTTTTGCTCCGCCGAGTTTTCGCGTCAAGTTTTCGGCAAGATAGAGGGGGGTTGGTCTACCAACGAACTCTGAGAGGTAATAGTCCAGTTGTTTCTGGAATTCGGGGTCTTTTCTGGCTTTATCATAAGCCTCTTCGAGTTCGCTTGATGGCTTCCATTAAAACTTCGGGGACAAAGCGTCCGCCGTATTTGCCATATTTTCCGTCAACTGGGTAGTTGCTTAGTTTCATGCTTTCACAAACTCCTTAACTTTTTCTTCAATGTTTTCCGTTAACATTATGCTTGAACCGATGAGGAAAGCCTTGGCACCGCAATCGCGAAGGAAGCGGAGGTCTGCAGGGTGTTTTGATTCCGCTTTCACTTATGACCAGCTTTCCGTTTGGATTATTTTTCGACAGAATTTGTTTTGTTACGTTTAGATCTATCTTTAAGGTTGCAAGGTTACGATTATTTATCCCAATCAAGTCAGCTTCTGTTTTTATGGCTAGATTAAACTCGGTTTCGGTGTGAGTTTCAAGCAAAACCTCCAAACCTAACACGTGAGCACCAGCAATCATTTCGTTAAGACTTTTTTCGCAGTATCCACGGTCAAAAAGCGCTTGAATCAGCAAAACGACGTTGGCTCCAAGTTTTGACGCCGCAAAGATTTGCACAGGGCTTAGGATGATGTCTTTCATTAAGATAGGAAGGTTAACTGCTTTTCGAGCCTGAGCCAACGCTTCTAAGGACCCCTTGAACTGTTTTGGCTCAGTTAAGACAGAGAGGGCTGTTGCTCCGCCTTTTTTCATGGACTTAGCAATCATGGCTGGTTCAACATTTGCCCTAATAACACCAGCGGATGGCGATGCAGATTTAATTTCAGTTATTATTGGGTTCACTTTACTGTTTAAAATCGCCTTCTTTAAGCTAACCTGACCGTTTCCAGCATGGAGGGCTTTCTCGTAGTATTCGCTTTCAATGGTTAACTGGGCGCCATGCGCCAGTAAATCAAGATAATCACTCATATCTTGCTTCCAACTCCTCAAGCTTCTGCAGACTTCCACCCGACGCTTTAACCAAGTCTTTGAGTTTAGCGTAGGCAGCTCCGCTCTCAATTGATTTTCGGGCGAGCAGCATTCCTTCTGCAAAGTTTTCTGCTTTGCCGCCAACAATGATTCCTGCGGCACTGTTAACAAGCACAAACTCTGCCTTCGCATCAACAACTTTGTTGCCCCTTAGGATTTTGAAGAGGATTTCCGCGCATTCTTCAGGTGTAGACGATTGCAAATCTGTTAGTCTTGCTTTTTTTACCCCAAAATCCCTCGGACCCATTTCTTTCTCTGCCACTTTACCTTCTTTTAAGTGAGCGATTACCGTTTTCCCAACAGTTGAAATCTCATCTAAGCCATCAAGCCCATGAACAACCATGGCTTCCACGCAACCCAACTTCTCCAGTGCATAAGCCATCGGAACCACCAATTTAGGGTCGTAAACTCCGAGCAGCTGGGCGTTGGCGCATGCGGGGTTAGTTAATGGTCCTAGGATGTTGAATACTGTGCGGATGCCGATTTCTCGTCGGGTTTCTGCAGCGTATTTCATGGCTGGATGAAAAGCTGGAGCAAACATGAAGCCCACACCAACCTTTTCAATGATGCTTTGAATGGCTTGGGGTTCAACGTTAAGATTTAGCCCCAGTTTTTCCATAACATCAGCGCTGCCACTTTTGCTTGTAACACTCCTGTTTCCATGCTTAGCTACGGCAATCCCAGTGCCTGCAATGACAAAGGCTGCTGCTGTGCTCACGTTGAAGGTTTTTATTTTGTCTCCGCCTGTTCCGCAAGTGTCCACGAGGCGCCCATTTACGTGGGGATGAATTTGACAACAATTGCTCTTCATAACAGACGCGAACGCGATAAGTTCCTCAACCGCTTCCCCTTTCATTCGCAGGGCAGTTAGGAAAGCGGCGGTTTGGGAACTTGTTGCTTTTCCCGACATGACTTCCCTCATGATTTCGCCAGATTCATCGAAAGTTAGATTGGACCCTTCAATGAGTTTCTGGATGCCTTCCCGAATCATCACCGTTTGCCCTCCAAGAAGTTCTTAATCATCAATTTGCCATCTTCGCAAAGAATAGATTCAGGATGAAACTGGACACCGTAAATCGGGTACTCTTTGTGGCGTATACCCATGATTTCCCCATCCTCAACGGATTCAGCGGTAATTTCCAAGCAATCTGGAATGGATTCTCGTTCGCCAGCCAGCGAATGGTACCTTGTTGCGTTAAAGGGGTTGCGCACGCCTTTGAAGATTGCTTTTTGGTTGTGTTTTATGGTGCAGGTTTTGCCATGCATGAGCTTTTTAGCGTGGATGATTTTTCCTCCGAACGCGTAGATTATTCCTTGGTGACCTAAGCAAACGCCTAAGGTTGGGGTTTTTGGGCTTAGATTACGGAGGATTGCCGTGCAAACGCCGAAGTATTTTTCGTCTTCAGGTGTGCCTGGACCGGGCGAAATCACTATGCGGTCAGGTTTTAGCTTGATTATCTCTTGGAGGCTGATTTGGTCGTTTCTGTAAACGATTACTTCTGCCCCAAGCTCACCTATGTATTGGACAAGGTTGTAAACAAATGAATCATAATTGTCAATTACCAGTACCTTCAAGGTTTTGTGCCTCCCGCGATTTCCAGCGCCCTCATCAACGCCTTCGCTTTGTGGTCGGTTTCAAACCACTCGCGTTCCGGGTCTGAGTCGGCGACTATTCCTGCGCCAGCTTGAAGGTACGCTTGGTTTTTGTTTGCGAAGAGGGTGCGTATGGTTATAGCGAAGTCTGCATTGCCGTTGTATGAGAAGTACCCGACTGCGCCAGCGTAAGGTCCACGCTTGCAGGGTTCAAGTTCGTCGATGATTTCCATGGCGCGTACTTTTGGCGCTCCAGAAACGGTGCCTGCTGGAAAAACCGCTCGCAGAGCATCATAACTTTGAAGGTTCTCCTTGAGTTCACCAACCACTTGGGAAACGATGTGTTGGACGTGGCTGTACTGATGGACCTTCATGAACTCAGGCACACTGACGCTGCCGTACTTGGATATTCTGCCAAGGTCATTGCGGGCTAAATCCACGAGCATGACGTGTTCGGCGCGTTCTTTGGGGTCTGCAAGCAATTCCTGTTCCAATCGATTGTTTTCCTGTGGGTTTTCTGCAACGGGTTTGGTGCCTGCGATGGGGAATGTTTCTACCATGCGGTTGTCTATGCGTACGAGCATTTCTGGGCTGGAACCAACGATTTGCCGCTTGCCAAATTTGAGGTAGTACATGTAGGGTGAGGGGTTGATGGTGCGCAGGGACTGGTAGAAGGGTATTAGGCTGCCTTTTAGTTGGAATTGGTAGCGTTTTGAGAGGACAACTTGGAAAATGTCTCCTGCCGTTACATACTCTTTAGCTTTCTTCACCGACTTTTCGAATTGCTCTTTTTTTATGTTTACTTTCGGCTGGGTGAACGAAAAAGGTTCAGAATCGGATGGATGCTTAAGCAGTTCTTCAACTTCGCCAAGGCGGTTCTCTTGGCGGTAATAGTAGAACGCTTGCTTCTCTAAGTGGTTGAATATGAATCCGTCATCGAAAATGCCCATCTCCAAATCAGGAAAACCTTGGTCGGCAGGGGATTTTTCTGGCAGTTTTTCCCAGTAACGAACAGAATCATAAGAGATGTAACCAACGGCACCGCCGATGAAACGGAATTCGCTGTTTGTGAGGGCATCGTTTTTGAGGAGTTTTTCTATTTGTTGGAGTGGGTCACTTGTTGTTTGGGCGGTTGTTTGTTGGGTTTTGTTGTTGGTTATTTGGGCTTTTCCGTTTGTTGTTTGGATGGTGGTTTTGGGGTCAAAGCCAATGAATGAGTATTGGGCGAGTTTTTCTGGTCCTTCGATGGATTCTAAAAGATACGCGTTTTCGTAGTGGTTTTGGAGTTTTGAGAATATTTCGAGGGGTTGGTGTTTTGGGGTGATTTTTTTGATTTTTAGGGGATTAACTGGTTTGGTTGTGGTTGTTTGTGTGCCAAAGGCGATTCCCCATTTGTCATGCTTCCTTATGGTTCAGAAGCATACGGTAATGTATTATTTAAGGCTTACTTGTACAAAAATGTACACTGTCACTTGAGAACTTCACCCATCCAACCAAAATAATCCTTCGAACCCTCAACAATTGGAAGCGCCAAAATCTCCGGAACCTCATAACTATGCAACCCCTTCACACACTCAGCCAATTCAGAAAACAAGTCCATGCGCGACTTCATAACCACCAAACACTCCTCACACTTATCGACTTTACCCGACCAATGGAAAAATGATGTTACCGGGTTGATGATGTTTGCACATGCAATCAGTTTCTCCTTCAAAAGTGCTTGGGCTATTTTTTCTGCTTCCGCCTTGTTCGCAGTCGTTACCAAAACAAGGATGTAGTCAGTGTTCATGAACATTCGCCATTTAATGTTGGGTTCTTAAGATAAATAAATGTGCATCCAATCCTGCAAGTGCATTAACATATTTAAATTTCTGCAGACTAAATAGTAAAGTGTACTGAGGCGCAACATTTGAAGGAAGAACAGATAAAAATCCTAAAGACAATGAACGAGGCTACAAACCGCATGGACCTAACAATGTTTGCACAAGTCGTAAACCTAAGCCCAAACGAAGCCATCGCGCAGGTGCAAGAACTTGCCAAGGAAGGTTTTTTGCGGAAAGTCGGCAACGGATATGGCTTGACGGCAAAAGGCAAAAACGCCGTCAAAATGTTTACGCCTGTTCCCAGTGAGATGGTTTTTCACTTTTACATAGACGTTGACAAGCCGTTGGGCTTCTCTGCGCAGTCGCTGGAGGAGTTTTACAGGCAAATCAAGCAGGTCATCACTGATTCAATAGAGTTCCACTTGTATAGAGGGGATTTTGAGAATTGGCTGCGTGAGGTTTTGAAGGATTCAGAGTTGGCTGAAGCTGTTGGAAACCTTAAGGCAGATGGGTTGAAGGGTGAAGACCTTAGAAAAGCCCTCCTAAAAGCCATAGACATCAAATATGGTGTTGGCGAATTACTTTAGCCTAATTTGTTTTTCCTCATTGAGCTTTTTCCACCAGTCAGGAACCCTTACGTTTTCCGCCATATCCCAGAAGTCATAGGGCTTTAGGTCTAAAACTGGCGTTCCATCATAAGCATCCAAGCCCTTAACAGTCAAAACTTTGCCTTCCACTTTAACCAGTTCAACCAGTGTTAATCCGATGGGGTTGGGGCGAAGCATGGTTCTGACGGCAAAAACGCCTGTCAGGGGCAAATCGGTTCTGCCTCTTGGATGAACCTTCAAGGTTCTTCGCTGCTCATGGGTGACTTGGTTTAGATAGAACAGCACAAACAAATGCGAAAAACCCAAAATGCCATCTAACGCTTCAACAAGTTCTGGCTTCAAAATAATAGTTGAAATTGCTGTTTTATCTTTAACTTCATCCCCAACAGCAGAAGTTTTAACAAAACCAATCGGCTCCAAAACAATCTTACACTCAAAACTCATCGGTATCCACTCAACTTTGCAGTGCAGAACCAAACTTATAAGCGTTCAATATAGTGCTCTTTTTGACTATAGCCCCTTATTTATACTCTAAACGGGTGCAGAGCGTAGAATGTTTAGCTAATGAGCGTTTATTGTAGAGGAGCGATGTTTTGGCGGCGATTGCAGGGGTTCTCTTGTGCTGCCTGTTCATTTGCTGGAGTACAGTTTACGCTTGGGACAGGCTGGAAACATTGGAAAATCAGAGCAGATATTCTTTACTATTAAAAGTCCCGAACCTTTCCCAACCCACTTGTCGCCGTTTTGCGGTATTATTGGTCTTTGTCGGTTTTGGCATAATGCTGTATTTAAAAAAACTAAACACTAAACGTTAACTCGTTTTCTAATATCTTCAACCTGCTCAGGAGTGAACACTTCTTCCTTGCAGACAGGGCATCTGAGTGCTTTTAC
Organism: Candidatus Bathyarchaeota archaeon; assembly: GCA_963846735.1. Taxonomy (GTDB): domain Archaea; phylum Thermoproteota; class Bathyarchaeia; order Bathyarchaeales; family Bathycorpusculaceae; genus Bathycorpusculum. The sequence continues at coordinate 331,120 of CAWJXC010000002.1, forward strand.
GTTGTGGAGGATAACGCCGTCAACTTCAAAATCAAACTCAACTTCAACGTATTCAACGCAGCAGGTTGGGCAAAGCAGCGCACTTGCTTTTGTGGTGTTTGGTTTATTGAGTGAATTTTTTTCCAAGTTCTTCTGCCCAAACCTCAACTTTAGCCAAATCTGTGTTATCCACCATGGTTTTTCTAAAATATCTTATACGTCCACCGAAAGCTTCCGTACCTACCGGATTAATCTTGGGATATTTAGCAAGCGTGTTTTCCACAAATTTGGTTTTTGCATTCTTATAGCTTCCAGGGGTTCCAGCCCAGGAGGAGGAAACAAAAAAAGCTACTCTTTTGCCGCTGAGGTCGTTTTCAAGAAACTTTAATGCTTTACCGTAAACTCTGCCGCCCCTAACACCGCCGCCGATAATCACATTCTGGTACTGCGCTAAATCAGGAACATTCTGTTCTTTGAGGTCAACCAAGTCAACTTCTAATTGGAACTTGGAGCGTAAAGTGTCGGCTATTTTTCTTGCTGCCTCCTCAGTAGCTCCGCCCTTAGTAACATAAGCGATAAGCGTTTTGTTTGTGTTCAACTTTTTAGTTGCTTCCTTTGGACTCTTCAGGAGGTGTTATTCTGGTTCCGCAGTTGTTGCAGAAAACCGAGCTAGAAACATTCTTTGTTCCGCAACTGGGGCAAACAACCGTACCTTGCGCAGAGGCGGGTTTTTGCTGCATGTTCGCCCTTGCTTTCTGGATGGCTTGATGGGTTTCATGGGCTGCAATGTTGAAGGCTCGCTCAAGCTCAATTCCTACTTGGTAGAAAGCATCCCGCAACTCGTCCGCTGGGTAAGCAGCTTTTGCAGATTTGCCTGTGGGGGTTTTGGTGCCGCATTTTGGGCAGAAATAAGCGTCGTCTGCTATTTTTTCGCCGCAGTTTGAGCAATAAACCATTTTTTCACCAACAATATGCATGTTCACTGTGAATTTAAGCATTTACAAAAAGCCGCGTTCTGTTGCTCTGCCAACCCTCCCCTTGTTTAAAGGGCAAAAGTTCGCTTTTTTACGGTTTTTTCTCTTTATGTGGGTGGGGCGGTTTTAGAATTGCCACAAGACTGCAATTGGGGGCGGTTGCTTTTTGTGTTTGCAATGTTTTTCTGCGCCTGTTTGGTTGTGGGATATGTGTTCTTCTCCACACGCCCTACATGGCTCCATGTTAAAGGGGTCAGGATGTGGATGTGAAAGCATGTATCGACTGCTTTAGAATTCACAAGCCATCAAAGGAATAGCAATGAACAGCACACTGCAATCGGGCACTAGCATGGCATGCAACCGCTTCAAACCATATCCCCATTTCTGAACTCTGGAAAGGTACCCTTGCTCTATTTAACCAGTTGCACAGCTGGAGGTATCCAAGATTTGTCTATCACCGTCTCCTGTGGCCAGTAAAGGCGCAACGTCAATGAAAAACTGCCGCTTGCAGGCGCCGGCAGCCAATTGGGCATCTTATCCTCTTTAGGCGGATCGCGCTGAATATAGATGTCAATTGAGCCGTCGGGATTCTTTATTAGGGGCGGATCACTTAATGAGCCCACGTTGTATCTGTTGATCGGATTGTCGACAAACAGGATTTGGTCATTATACATAGAAAGCGACCAGAAACCGTTTACCGGCGGTATCTCATCCTTATTGAAATGAAGGACATATTGTTTATCGCTGGAAAAATTGGCCCCATCGCCGCTTTTTAAGGCTGAGGCATAGAAAGCATCATCAATTAAATTACCTCCCAGCCCCCGATAAGCGACAGTTGCTCTTAATGTGTAGTCAGTCGTGAAATTAGCGATATTGTAAGTGAATTGCCACCCATTTTTTACGCTTCCCATGCTTGCTTTAGGAATTTCTGCCAGAGCAGCCTGATAACCAGTTTCAATCGCTGCCCTAACATCACTATCAAGCCCATCAAAATACGACGTATAGTTAGCTCCAGGCTTAATGCCTATCTTTGCTATTTCAGACAGTAATGGCGCATCCGCCGCATAGGGAGGATTATCAACCATCAACTGGCAGACATAGTTGAAGTAGCTGGCTGCATCAAGAGCCAACGTCTGGTTCAGTGGAGAGACCTTGGTATTAACATTGGGATCGACCGGGACATTATTCGGTGGCACATAATCCGTGCCCCAGGCAGAAAGCGGCGTCAGCTTAAGTTGATCTTGAAGCTCCCAGACGTTTTCGTAGTCTGAAGGACCAGTACAAGCTATGCGACCGACTATCCAGACCCACCGGGTCGAAGAATTCATCCGTATGATACCTTCAGGCAAGGTACCATTCCAGTTCGGGCCGGTGATAGCATAATTACCGGGTCCTGTGCCTGTAGTCCGCGAGCCAGGCGAGGCAAAACAATCTGTCCAGTAATTAAACATGGGCATCAAGTAGTAGCGGCCATGAGTATCCGGCAAGGATAGGATTATAGGTTCTTTTTCAGTGTCAACCCAAGCTGCTGAATAAAGCGTATCTGCATTAGGGTTCACCACATTAGTAAATGACGCGTTCGGAAACATTCTTTTATTTCCAAATTGGTTGACTGGCGCTCCATTACTATTGGGGGCAGGGACTGCCGTAAGAACCTGTCGGGTAAAGTCCATTATGACCAGCGGGAATCCGTATACAGTAGCATCATAAGCGATCTGCCGATTATCCTGTACCTCAACGGATTGCTGAGTTGAAACAATATTGGGACCATAAACTACAATCATGGTCACCGCTATGATAAGTATTGCAATTAGAACCAGAAATTTCTGAAAATTTTTGTTTATATGCAAAACTATTCCTCGACGCATTAATTTAGTTTTTGCAAATACTTGCTTATAAAATTTTAGTAAAATCACTCTTTTTTTGTTTCTATATGCATCAATATCCAACTTCATTCTTTGGTTCAGGTGAGGAAACGGTTGATATCGAATGATTTTCAAAGCCAATAAGAGACGACGACAAAAATAAAAAACGAAAAAAGTTTAAGAGGAGTTTTTGTTTGCCTTCCTTTATCAGCGTACCGTCTGGGTGCGCCATGTGAATTTAAACCTTTACAGAATAGAAATCGAGTTCTTTTCCCCTTTTCGTTTTGCTCAAGTGAAAGAGAACGATGAGCAGAAGATAATCAAATTTATTAAAGAAAGTATTCTCTTAAAGAAATAGAAAGCTGGCTTAGAAATGGCTCTTTATACGAAACCTATGAAATACTCATCCGAAACATTAAGGCTGATGATAGAATTCTTAGGGGGATTCAATAACGGCGCAATAAAAACAAGAATTAAAAATAAAAGAAGATAGGCTTGAGCCTAATCTACGAGTTTTTCTCTGGCTTCTTCAATCAGCTTTACTGTTTGCAGGCGCCATGGCTCAAAGTTCGCTGGTGTAGCTGGGTAGGTGTTGTAGTGTGCGCGTAGACCCTTCATCATCGTTACGGTTAAGCGTAGTCTGTTGAGGAAGCCAACTCGTGCGTATGCCTCTGAAGACGCGTTTGGCGGTTTCGGTGATGTTTAGGTGGAAGTCGTCGCCCATGCCTGCTTTAAGTACGTCGTCTTCGGTCATGAGTTTCTCGTTCATGCCATAGTTGAGGTCTTCGTCGCTGCAGGATAGGAGGAACATTTTGAAGATGTCAAGGGTGCCTTGTTTCTTGCCGTAGGTGTCGATGTATTTCTTGTTGTAGCCCCAGAGTGCTTCTTTGGTGGGTTCGCCTTTGCCGAGTGCTTCAACGATTTGTTGTCCTGCAAAGTAGCCGCTTAGCATTGAGGGTCCGATGCCGCCGCCGTGAATTGGGTTAACCAACGAAGCTGCGTCGCCGACTAACATGACACCGTTTGAAACCATGTTGTCTAATGGTCTGCGGACTGGGTCAAACCATGAGCCACCAGTTAAAACCAAGGAGCCATCAAAGATTGGTTTCTTAAAGGCTGTTTCGTAGAGTTGCTGTTTGGGGTTAGGGTAGTTTTTGCGCATGCAGGTGCCTATGCCGACGTTTACGCGTGCGCCGCCTTTGGGGAAAATCCATATGTAACCGCCTGGTGATGCTTTTTGGTTGAGGTAGATTTCGCAGAAGCGGGTGTTTTCGGTTTCTTGTTTGAGTTGGCGGATTTCGCGGTAGCATGCTTCAACGTCTTCGTTGGCTATGTCGCGGTCTATGCCCATCTCGGCTGGCAGTTGTTTGCGTACCATGCCAAAGTAGCCGCTGGCGTCAACCACAACTTTGCTGCGCAACTCAGCTGACTTTGCCTGTTTTCATGTTTTTGGCAGTTATGCCTACAACTGCGCCTTTCTCGATTATGGGTGAGCGGAAATTCATGTTATCCTGAAGAACTGCGCCTTTGTCGGTGGCTTTTTTGAGTAGCCATTGCCCGAATAGGCGTCTGTTGAGTAGGTAGCCGACGAAGTCTTTGTCTGCGATGGTGAAGACGGTGTTTTCGTCTGGTGAGTAGATTTTTATGCCGTCGATTTTGGCTTCTAATTCGCCGCCTGTGGGTTTCTCTAAGCCTAAGAATTTTAGGTGGTGTTCGCCTAGGGCGTCGCCGCAGATTTTTTCTCCGATTTCTTCGCGTTTTTTCTTTTCTACTATGCAGACTTTTAAGCCTTTTTCAGCGATGGTTTTTGCTGCAAGGCAGCCTGCTGTTCCTGCGCCAACAACTATAGCGTCATATTTTTCCAAGTGATTTGTTCCTCCAAGTTAACTTTACTTTGTATACCTTGTTGTATATGTAAAGCTTAATAAATTATGAAGTGAGCAAAACCACACCGAGTGTAACCCAGATGAGTGCCCCATTAACTTTAAGCGCTGAATTCCGCAAACTCGTGGAAGCCCGCATGAACCAAGTCCTCAAAGGCATCGAAGAAACCTTCAACGCAAATCATAGAAAAACAAAAAATCACCCCCACCGAACTCAAAGACGAACTTGAAAGCCTCCAAGAAAGCTTCAACTTGCTCTTCCAGAAATGGAGCCTCGAAATCCTCTACACACTCATGCTCAAAGACACCATCGGCTTTGGCGAAATCAAAAAAATCTTAGGCGTCAACTCACGAACACTCTCCGACAAACTCAAGATGCTTCAGAAACACGGCTACATAACACAGAAACGTCACAGCTGGACCGCCACTGCGAGTGGAGTACACTTTGACTTCTAAGGGAAAAAACACCGTGCTGCTTGCTTTGCCGCTGCTGTACTATTCCAGTTCAGCCTAGACCTAAGGTTTCAGCTGGTTTTTCCTGAATGTTTGCGGCAGACTTGTTGATTCCTTCACGGTTTCAAAAACCATGCACGTCAACGTCTTCTCTAAACCCTTAATCAGCCGCAACTTATCAACCACAAACTTGCCGACCGCATCCACATTCTCCGCACGCAGCTTCACAAGCAAATCCCAGTCGCCTGTGATTATGTGGACTTCTTGCACTTCGGGGAAGCGGGCGATTTCTTCTGCCACTTGTCTTTGGGAAATTGGTGTTTCGTCTTCGTTTTTTGCGCTGTAGGAAACTGAGGCTAGGATGAAGGCGGCGGTGCCGAGGTTGAGTTTTTCTGCGGAGAGGATGGCTCGGTACTGTTTTATTATGCCCATTTCTTCCATGCGTTTGGTTTTGGCGAAGACGGTGGTTATTGGGGCGTTGATTTTTTTGGCTATTTGGTTGGCTGTGAGTTTGCTGTTTTCTTGGATGAGAGTTAGGATGGCGAGGTCTTTTTCGTCTAGTTTAAGCGCTCATATGTAAATATTACAGGTTTCAAGTATAAAAACTTGTATTAATTGTAAATTATCCATGTTTTATTATAAAAAATTTATTACCTGCCTTGCACAGTGTACACAAAAACAAATTCACAAGTGACCAAAATTGACAAAACAAGACCAACTAATCGAAATTCCCAAACCGTTAGACCAACTAACGGCAACCGAAATAGAAAGAAAAGCCTGCATAGGCAAAGTTATGACTTACACCCTAAAAAGCCTCACTCAACACTTTCGTAAACAAAGGCTTCCAATGGCTCCTGCCCGTCGCCTTCAGCCAAAGCACCGACCCACTCTGGCCAGACCCAGGCGCATCCATCGAGAAACGAATCGAAGTCGACATCTACGGCAAACCCGTCCGCACCACAGCCAGCATGATCATCCACAAACTCGTCGCTGCCTCAACCGCCTACCCCAAACTCTTCATTCTCTCACCCAACATACGCATCGAAAAAGCTGAACGCGCCAAAACAGGCAAACACATCTACGAATTCACCCAGCTAGACTTTGAAGCCCGAGACGCCACCTCAAAAGACGTTTATGCGCTTGGTTGAAGAAGCCATCGTGCACTCTAGTTAAGGACTTAAAACGTGACATGAAAAGCGAATTAACCACGCTCTGCCGCTGCGACACCTTAAAAGCTCCCAAGAGCACCCTTCAAAGTCTACGACCGCGTTGACCTTGAAGCCAAATACGGTGCAGACTGGGAAGCAGGCATATCCAAAGAAATCAACTGAACCAGTTTGGGTAACAAACATTCCACGAGAATTCTACGACTTTGAAGACTTCAAGACAGGCAAATGGGACAACTATGACCTGTTCCTGCCGCAGTTCGGCGAAGTCCTCTCAGGCGCCAAACGCGAATGGGAATACACGAAAATCCTCAAAGAAGATTGAACGCGACCAAGTTAAGAAAGAAAACTATGCCTTGGTGCTGAAAATGGCTAAAGAAGGCAGACTCAAACCCACCGCTGGCGGAGGCATAGGCATGGAACGTTTAGTCGGCTGGATTGCAGGCGTCAAACACATCGCTGAATGTCAACCATTCCCAAGAGTCCCTGGAACAGTAAACGAACTCTAAGAGATTGATGAAACACCATGAATCCATACCTTGAAGCATTACAACCCAAACTAAGCCCAGCAGACTTCCAAAAACTAAGCGCCATCGACAACCCCAACGTCCACGAATTCATCGCTAAAGAAAGCGACCTCTGCCACCCCGAAAAAATCTTCATCTGCAGCGACTCCGCCGAAGACATCGCATATGTCCGAAAACAAGCAATTGCCACAGGCGAAGAACAAGCAATCCTAACCATGCCAGGGCACACTGTCCACTTTGACGGTGAACAAGACCAAGGACGAGACCGCCAAAACACCAAATACCTCGTGCCAAAAGGCGTCACCCTAAGCAAAGCCCTCAACCAGATGGACCGCCAAGAAGGCTTAGCTGAAGTTAGAGGTTTGCTGCGGGATTCGATGATTGGCAAAACCATGATTGTCCGCTTCATCTCTCTGGGACCCGCAGACTCCGTCTTCACTATTCTTGGTTTACAATGCACCGACTCATGGTATGTTGCTCACTCTGAAGACCTGCTTTACCGACCTGGCTACGAGCAATTCGTGAAGGCAGGACCAAAAAGCGACTTCCTGCGTGTCCTCCATTCAGCAGGAAAACTAAACGAGGACATGGTCAGCGTAGATTACAGTAAAAAACGCATCTACATCGACCACATGGACAACACCATCTACAGCGTCAACACCCAGTACGCAGGCAACTCTGTGGGCTTCAAAAAACTTGCCTTCCGCTTGGCAATCCGCAAAGCCAGCAGCGAAGGTTGGCTAGCCGAACACATGCTGCTCATGGGCGTGTTTGGTCCAGGCGGACGCAAAACCTACTTTGCAGGCGCTTTCCCAAGTGCATGCGGCAAAACCTCAACTGCCATGCTTCCAGGCGAAACCATACTTGGCGACGACATCGCTTACATCCGCGACATCGACTCTGCTGCACGCGCAGTAAACGTTGAATCAGGCATCTTCGGCATCATACAAGACGTAAACCCAAAAGACGACGCTTTAATCTGCAAAGTGCTAACAACTCCAGGAGAAATCATCTTCTCCAACATTCTGGTTAAAGATGGCAAACCATACTGGCTTGGCATGGGACAAGAACTGCCCAAAGACGGCTTAAACTACACTGGAACATGGTATGAAGGCAAAAAAGACGAAAACGGCAACGAAATTCCAGCCGCAAACAAAAACGCACGTTACGCAGTAGCATTAAAAGCACTGGAAAACGTTGACCCTGAACTTGACAATCCCAACGGCGTCGAACTAGGCGGCATCATGTATGGTGGACGAGACGCAAAAGCTTACGTGCCTGTTCAGCAAAGCTTCAGCTGGGAACACGGCATAATCGCTTACGGCGCCTCACTTGAAACAGAAACCACTTTCGCAACCATCGGCAAAGAAGGCGTTCCAGAAATTAACATGATGAGCATCCAAGACTTCATCTCAATCCCAATGGGCAAAAACGTTCACAACAACTTGGATTTCGGACGAAAACTCAAAAAGCAACCAATCGTCTTCGGCGTTAACTATTTCCTCAAAGGAAGTCGGCAACGGCAAATACCTCAACAGCCCACAGGACAAGCATGTTTGGATAAAATGGATGGAACTACGAGTACACAACGAAGTTGACGCAATAAAAACACCAACAGGATACATACCAAAATACGAGGACCTGCGTAAACTCTTCAAGCAAGTGCTGGGCAAAAACTACGCTAAAGAAGACTACATCAAACAATTCACCATACGCGTCCCAGAAAACCTGGCAAAGATCGAGCGGGTACAACGATTCTACCAAGAAAACGTCACTGACACACCGCTGGAAATGTTCGGCATACTGTACCTGCAACGAGAACGCTTACTTGAAGCTAAGGAGAAGTATGGCGATTACATTTCACCTGAAAACTTTGAAAAAGAAACAGGAGCCTAAGCAAAAGATGGCGAACAAATCAATATTTTTTCCTTTTTTTTGGGTCAAACTTTTAAATGGATCACTGCATACTGACTAGAAATTCATAATCGTTAATTAATAAAAACGGTCAATGAAAATTTAAAGAAAAAAGAAGTGAAGGAATATGATGATGAAAAAGCTGGACAAAAAAGCTTCGGCATACACGATAGACTTGGCTATTGTTGAAGGTGACGGTTCGTTCCAATGTCCCAAATGCGGAATGTCAATTTCGCCTGATGACGAATCAGAAGACAACTACCAAATCTTAGACACCAAAGTCGTCAACGACGAACTTGCTGAATTAGTTATCAGCTGCGGCAAATGCAGAAGCACCATAAAGCTTACTGGTTTCCAACAAGAGCTCTGACGCTTAACATTTTCAAGGTTTTTAACATGAACTTTTCGTTTTATCAGAAACACTATTAGGCTTAGACGCTGAAGGCAAATCACTTTATTTCGTCTACAACGTTATTTGCATGTTGATTTGTATGCTCATTGAAACCTTCACCGTTGGCATGTTATCAACCAACTGTTACGTCGCCAGTTGCCACGAAACAAAAGAGGCAATCATAATTGACCCAGGACTGGATTTTTCTTCGGAAGCCCAACCAATCTTCGATTACATAGACGCAAGGCAAGTTAAAAGTCAAGTTTATCGTGAACACGCATGGGCACGAAGACCACGTTAAAGGCGACGCACATTTTCCAAGAAAAATATAATGTTCCCATCTGCATTCACTCGCTTGATGCCTACTTCATCGAAGGCTTAGAAAAAGGCAAATCTCCAGCCAACGTTATGCTGGAGGAAGGCAGCTTAATCCAGTTTGGCAGTGAAACCCTCAAAGTCATGCATACGCCTGGACACACACCTGGCAGCATATGCCTTGTCGGAGAAAAACTTGTTTTCACAGGTGACACGTTGTTTGCTGGCGGAATCGGCAGAACCGATTTTCCAGAAGGCTCAATGAGCGACATGAGGCGTTCTCTGCAAAAACTTGTACGGTTTGCCCGATTACTTGTTGGTTTATCCTGGGCATGGCGAGACTTCGATGATTGGGGAAGAAAAGAGAGCTAACCCTTTTTTGAACAATAGAAGTGAGGATATGTTGTTTTAGTAGGTGCTTGGGTTTTGGCTGAGTTCCTGCAGTGCCCGCAATCGTTTGATTATGTTTGGGTGGGTTGAGAAGATTTCGGCGAATTTGTCGACTGATGTGGGTTGCTTTGCGAGTGTTTCTCTTAGCAGGTCTTGTTTGTTTGCGGCGCGGTTTGCGTGTAGTTCTGCTGAGTCAGCGTTTGCGCGGTCAGGGTCAGCGATGAAGAGGGCTTTGTAGGCGCTGTTGTTTTTCTGTTGATCTTTGTTTGGTTTGCCCATGCGTTTGCTTTCTTCAACTATTGTGACTAAGCCTGTGGAGAGTTTTTCTGCGCCGTTTTCAACTATCAATGCGCTGTGTCTGTCAGCGTAGTATTCTCGTAGTCGGCTCAGGTAAAGCGTGAATAGGGTTAGTACCCATGAGAAAGCCATGAAAGCAATGCCGATTAATGCGTTGTTGCCGCCTCCGCTCTTGCTGTCTTTGCTGCCTCCTCCAAAGATGCCTGACAGCATAAGCGAGTAACCAATGTAGTAGAATAGTGCTGGCAAGAAAGAAACAACCATCATAACTTGCACGTCACGGTGTTTTAGGTGGCCAAGTTCATGTCCCAAGACTGCTTCAACTTCGCCGTCATCAAGATTCGTTCAGCAGTCCCTGAGTTACGGCGACTCGGCTGCCTGTTAGGGGTGAACCGTATGCGAATGCGTTTGGCAGTGGGATTTGGGATAGCATGAGTTTGGGTGTTGGAGATTCCGCTTTTTTTGCTTAAATCAGCGACCATCTGGTGCAGTTTGGGGTTTTCGTTATCTGGGAATGCTTTAACCTTGTAGATTAAGCCTACAAGGTAGGGTGACAGTAGCCATTGGGCAACGTTGAGGACTACCACGAGGATTCCGATGGTTATCAGGCTTAAAGCCTATTCCAGCCCAAGTTAAGATAACTGCGAATACCAGTGTGGTTAAACCAAAGATTACGGCTAATGTTGCAACCATAGAAAAACGAAGTTTCCAAGCGTTCATGCTTTGTCACTGTCTGATTCTTCAATGTCTCTTTATGGGCGCTTATAACTTTTATGCGCTAACACAAAGCATACATCCTTAGAACAATACTATCAGAAAATTCATTTTGCATTAGCCACCAAGATAAGCCTATGACGAATTAGAGCTAAAATCTTCCCCTTCATAATCGCCATAAACCCTCTCAACCGCAAAACCAGCCTTCTCCAACAAACCCTCCAGTTCACTGCGCCCATACAAACGCACAGCATGCTCAAAAACCCTCATCCGCCCACTAGCCTTATCGCGAATGGTCCACAAATCACAAAGCCAATCACCATCGTCGCTTATTGTTCGTTTTTGCTGCAGGAAAAAGCTGGGATATTCTTTCCACTTGGAAGAATCGGTTTTTTCTCCGTATTTTTGGGCTAATTCTTCTCGGTTAAAAACGTCGATAACAAAAACGCCTCGCTGAACATAGTACCCTTCGCACTTCAGCCAAGCTAACCCTGTCATCCTGCTCAGATGGCAGATACCCAAAACTCGTATCCATGCTTACTGCAGCCGCGAACGCTTGAGGCTTGAAGGGCAAAAACCGCATATCACCCCTAACAAGTTCAATTTGCCCATCGCGCTGTTTGGCTATCTTGAGCAGATTAGCTGAAACATCCAAGCCCACCATGCCATACCCCTCTTTGCTTAAGGGAATCGAGTGTCTTCCCGTTCCACAGGCAAGATCCAAAACGTAACCTTCGGGTTTAAGGTGGTTTTTTAGGAATTGAAGTTGCTTTTCCGTTTGGTTTTTATCCGCTATTTCTGCCCAGTAAATGCCCATTTCATCAAAAACATTCATGCGAAGACATCGCCTCAAAATTCAGTAAGCGAAAATCAATACCGTAAAGGGTTCGCCAGATTTAGCGGTTTGGTTTCAAGTCGCTGTGTTCTTTTTTGGGCATATTTGGAGCCTAATAGCAGATCTATGCAGAAACGATAGAGAGAGGTCTGTATTGGCGTTTTCAGCAGCCAATAGCATGTTAAAACCTCATCTTTATGGGCAAACGGTTCGAGCCGCTTAAATAGCCATAACGCTTACTTTTCTAATCCTTGGAGACGAAGCGTTGACTGAAAAGCAGGAGTGGCAGCACCTCTACATGCTCCTAAAACTCGCGGAGATGGGTGCGTACAGGCGAATTGCCAAAATCTCAACGGAGTTCTTAGCTAAGAAACTGGGGATTTCCCAGCAGACAGCATCACGGTACTTAATTGAGCTTGAGCGTAAGGGATGGATACAGCGCAATATTACTCCAGACGGCAGCTTGATAAAAATCGAAGAGCAGGGGACACGCGAACTCCAAAAATTGTACTCAAATCTAAAAGTTTTGATGGAAAAAACCTATCCCCCGTCAGTGACTCTGGAAGGAACCGTTTTCACAGGCTTAGGCGAAGGCGCCTACTACATCTCAAAAGAGCATTACCAAAAGCAGATTGTAGAAAAGTTAGGTTTTGAACCGTACCCCGGCACGTTAAACCTGAAATTGTCAACGGACTATGACATTAAGACTCGCATGGAACTCGATGCGTATCCAGCGATTGAAGTTAAAGGCTTCAAGAACGAGGACCGCACGTTTGGGTTGGTGAAATGTTACCCCGCAATCATCGGCAACGAAGTTAAGGGCGCGTTGATAACGGCTTTGCGCAGCCACTATGACGCTTCAGTTTTGGAGATAATTGCACCCGTTTGCCTAAGAAAAGCGCTGTGCCTTAAAGATGGCAATAAAGTAAAAGTTGAAGTCTACACTCAAAGCAGCTAAAACGGCATCGCAGAGTACGGGTTCCTAGCTTTTTCCTGATGGTTTGGTTTTCGTCTTGTAGAAAGTAAGTAGCCAAGGATTAAACCGAAAACTATTCCGCCTAAATGCGCTAAAATGTTCACGCCCTCACCTGAACTGATAAAGAACAGAAAGAACGCGTAAACTAATGCTCCCAGAATCGATTGCCGCACAGAACTTCTACCATAAATCACGCATGCACCGAACAATGCGAAGATTGCGCCTGACGCACCCACAGAGATGAAATTTGGACCAAACGCTAAAGAAAGAACGTTGCCGAATAAGCCGCCGACAAGGTAGATTGAAAGGAACTCGGGCAGCGAAAACATTTCTTCCCCACGTAAGCCAAAGATAAGTAGGAATAGCATGTTGCCCACAAGGTGGAATATTGAGGCGTGGATAAACATTGAAGTGAAAAGTTGGTAATACCAACCGTTGAATACAAGAAGATTATATTGTCCCCATTGCGCTTGCACATTGATGCTTGTCTGGAGGGCATTTCCGCTGAGGATAGCAGTGTAAATGTAGACAGCAACATTTACGGCGATTAGAATGTATGTTGGCTTATATTTCTCGCAACCCATAAGCGTGCAACCGTTACTTGGAGAGTTTGTCGATTATTTTCTGTTTAATCTTTGATGAACTATCTAAAGCATTCTCCCCAAACCTGCCAATCCGGACAACCTCAACGGGCAATTTATGTTTGGACACGTAGGTTTTGACTTCTTTTTCCATGTCTGCTTGGTCATAGCCTAACGCGATTACGTCTGGCTTGATTTTTTCAATAACCTCGCCAATGTGCAGGTTTTCGTAGCCGAGAACTGCTTCGTCAACTACTCTGAGCGATTCAACCAGTGCGCACCGTTGGTCTTCAGACATTATCGGTTTTCTGCCCTTCATTTTCTCAACCGTGCTGTCTCTGGCAATGATGACTATGAGTTTAGCGTTTGGTCCGCCTGCTCTTTTGGCATCTTCCAAAAACCGCACGTGCCCCAGATGCAGCAGGTCAAAGACGCCTGAGGCTAAGACAACTTTTCTTTTGCTTGGTTTGTTGGCCATTCGAAGTTCACAGCGCCCAATAATCTTAGTGCGTCAAGTAGCCCTTCACAGTAAGCTACTGAGGTTAAGCTGGTTTCAAGGTTGCCTTGAGCCTTATAATACTTTGCATCCTCCAAATAATCATTGACCCAACCCAAAACAGTAGCCACATACTCCTCTGTCAGGTTGATGGGTGTTTGGTTCCGCTTAAGTTCCTTGAGAACTCTTTCAGCATAAGCAATATACTTTGATGTTAGGACTTCCAAGCTCATTTGGCAAGCCTCCTAAACCCAGCTGGTGCGCCTGCAAAAGCTATCAGTGAATCAACTTCCATAAAATGCAAATCCCCCGGAAAAATCAGGCTGAAAGGGGGTTCGCCAAAATCAAAATTCGCTAAATCTTTGATGAAATCTGCTTTTAAGGTGGGGTTGTTGCCACCTGCCCTAGCGATTCCCACCGCAACCGTGTCGGGGGTAATTACCTCCAGTTTCTTTTTTCCCTCAACTTCACGCAGCATTGCGATGGCTTGATTGATTGACAAAAAGAGGCTTTCGGTTGCTTTCAAATCTAGAAGGCAAAGGGTGTGCAAGCCAAGCTTCTTGTTTTGGGCGATAACGTTGTAGGGTGTTTCAGAAAAGTTTTCAGGGAAGGGCACGGTGACGGTTTTCCCGAACTTGTAATTGTGCAAGCCTGATAGGCTAACGATTGCTGACATGATGGATGTGCCGTGGATTATTCGTGTTTTTATCCCTTGCTTTTCAGCATCAATCCGCAGGGTAACGTGGGTTGTTGCAATGAAGGGGTCGCCGGGAACAAGGAACACTGTTTTGCCCACTTTGGCGGCTTTTAGGATTTGGGTTCCGTTTTCTTCTTCAAGGTCGCGTCTGGAGAGGATTTGGACTTTTTTGCCGCATAAAACCTCAAAGCGCTGAAGTGAGAAGTCTGGCATGAGGCTGGTGTAGGTTTCCATAAAAACGCTGTCTGCGCTTTTGGTTTCCTCTAAACCCTTAACGCTGATGCCTTTCTCATCGTTTAATCCTAAGCCTACAAAGACAAGTTCATTCAATTGTGAGCCCTGTTTAGTAATTGAGGGCTTGAAACTTAAAGTTATTTTTCTTTGATTTTGCCTTTTTTCTCTAACTGTTTATAGTAAATTCGGCAGGTGTCCATTGATATTCCTGTGCGCTCGCAAAAGATTGCTAAAGTTTTCTCGACAGGTTCTTTGGGGTCTTTTTTCTCGATGGTTTCCTTTAGTTCCTCAATCATGTGTTTATCCGTTTTAACGCTCATATGCATCTACCTTGCCATAGCTTTCATCTAGTAACATCGTTTTGCTTTCTCAAAAACCCTTTTATTAACAAAGCTTTTGGATGGAACATCCAACCAAACATTTATATGATTTACGTTAAAAAGAAACCTCAGTATTTAGCAGCATGGCTGAAGGAACAGAAAACAATGAAGCCCATTGAGACTTTAGTCAGGGATAACGTTAAAAACCTTAAACCTTGCGTTCACGGCGCCGAGGTTTTAGGTGCTGCAGAGGAAAGTGGGCTTAAGCCTCAGGAAATTTTAGATTTCAGTTCAAGCGTGAATCCATTGGGTCCATCAAAAAAAGCACTTGACGCAGCAAAAAAAGCGTTCAGCCAAATCGCGGCTTATCCTGATTCGAACTCTAATGAGCTTCGGCAGGTTATTGCGAGCCATTTTGGCATAAGTAAAGGCAATGTTGTTGTTGGGAACGGTTCCACCGAACTCATGTACTTGTTTGCGGAAGTTTTCCTCAAAAAAGGCGACAAGGCAGTTATGCCAGCGCCAACCTTCGGTGAATACGAGAGTGCGGTTCGCAAAACTGGGGAAACACCAAAATTTATCAAATTAGGCAAAAATTTTACGATTGATGCGGAAGCGTTTAAGCGTGAGATGGCGGGTGCCAAAATTGTTTTCCTATGCAACCCAAACAACCCCACAAGCATGCTCATTCAACAAAAGACCCTGACCGACATTATCGAGACTGCTATGAGGCAGGATACCGTTGTTTTCCTCGACGAAGACTTCTTGGAGTTTGTCGAAGACGAAAAAGCCCTAACCATGATTGGCAACATCAAAAAGTACCCTAACTTGTTTATTTTGCGGTCTTTCACGAAAATCTTTGGTTTAACGGGTTTGCGGGTTGGTTACGGAATTGCCAATGCAGACATTATCAACGTACTGTTGTGTGCAAAGATTCCTTGGAATGTTAATTGTTTAGCGCAGGCGGCTGCGGTTGCGGCGTTGAAGGATAAGGAGCATCTTTTGGTGACGCGTGAGCTTATCAAGAAAGAAAAAGCGTGGTTGTCAGGTGAACTGGGCAAGTTTAAGTCGTTTAAGTTTTCTGCGCCTGACGCAAACTTTTTCTTCATCGACATTCGCAAGTCAGGCTTAACCGCTACCGAATTAAAAAATAAAATGCTGCAGCAGGGCATTCTGATTCGCGATTGCACCTCCTTTAAGGGACTTGACGAGTTTTACGTTCGGGTTGCCGTTAAAACTCATGTGGAGAATGAGCGGTTGATTGCAGCCCTCAAGGGAACAGTAAAGACGATTTGAGTCGTGACCTATGTTTTGGCTTGACCTTTCATGGCTTATCGATTCCGTCTTCATTTTCGCATTAGCATTCCTCATTGATTTGGTCTTAGGTGAGTATCCTGACAGGATTCACCCTACCATCGGCATAGGCAAATTAATCTCGTTCCTTAAACGCAAATCGAAAAACGCAAATCCCAAGGTTGAGAAAACAAACGGCGTTTTGATGGCGGTCACAATCATGCTGGTTGTTGCGCTTCCCGTGTTTGTACTGCTTTATTTACTCAGACAGCTACCATACGGCGAAATCCTCTACATCATCGTGGGAGCAATCCTGTTCAAAGCAACTTTTGCCATCAGAGGCATGGGACAATACACCAAACCCATCGCAGCAGCACTCAAGCAGAAAGACTTGGCTGGCGCACGTAAATGGTTGCCCTACATTGTGAGACGTGACCCAAACACCCTCAATGAACGCCAGATTATTTCTGCAGCAGTAGAATCAATCGCGGAGAGCACCACTGACGGGATAACTGCACCGTTCTTCTTTTTTGCGCTGTTTGGTGTTCCAGGAGCGTTTGCGTATCGTGTGGTTAACACTTTGGATTCTATGGTGGGTTACAAGAACGTGGAGAACAAGAACATCGGTTGGTTTTCAGCTAACCTTGACACCCTAGCAAACTACATTCCAGCAAGGTTGACGGCTTACCTGATGGTTGCCGCAGCATTCATTGTAGGCGAAGATTGGCGGGAATCCTATCGCATTTTGCAGCGTGACAAACACAAAACCTCAAGCCCAAACGCAGGCTACACCATCTCAGCCATGGCAGGTGCATTAAACATTCAACTTGAAAAACAAGGCTACTACACGCTGGGCGATGACCATGGGATTTCGTTTGAGCACATTGGTAAGGCGTTGCGGGTGATGACGGTGACTGCTGCCCTGTTCGGGTTAGTCGTGGTTGTGCCTGTTTTGGCTTTGCGAATCTATGTTGCAGGTCTTTAGCGCTTTTTTTTCTATAGCCCCCCTTATATATAGCTATATTAATGCTGTTTTGGAAAGGCTGCCTGTGTTCTGCCGACCTACCTTCTCCCTAGATACTGCTATTTCAGGGTCCTTTTAAGAACTATTGTGGATAACGCAAAAAAGATTACTGCAAATAATATCAAGGCTGAGACATCAATGACAAGAGCTTGACTAATTAATTGTCCAGTTGTTGCCTGCTTAAGCATATCAACAGCATATGTTATTGGAAGCAAATATGATATGACCTGAAGAAAACTTGGCATTGCAGCAATTGGAATGAACACACCTCCTAGAAACACCATAGCTATGCGGATAAGAGTTGCTGGAGGCATAGCTTGAGGGACATCTCGAAAGGGAGTTGATAGGCACACGCCCAAAGCTGAAAACGCCAAAGCTGACAACAAGATTCCAACCGCAAAAAGCAATGGGTTCACGATTGTAGCTCCAGGAATCAAAAGGGCAAGCAACATGTAGCATATTGAAAGAAATACACCAAAGAAAAATCCGCCTAATGCCTTGCCAAATACTATTACGCTCAATGGAATAGGTGCAGCAAGTAACCTGTCGAAAGTGCCCTTAGCTCTCTCTAAAGGCAACGCTATAGATTCAATTGCTCCTGCACCAAAAAGTGAAGACATCGCTACAAGCCCAGGTATGATTAAAGAAATCTCAGCGGTTCTTCCAACTGAAAAAGCCAGGTAAATTATGGCTGGAAAAAGAAGCCCAAAAGTTATGTTTGGTCCCTTAAAGAAATATATTTTGGCATCTTTTTGGGCTATGTGAAATGCCTTCAAAAAGTTTTCTTTCAAGGGGTCAATCAAGTTTTCACTCTTCTTTTTTCTTAACGGGTTCTTTCTCTGTTGTCATGGCTTCTGAGCCTAAACCCGTGAGCTTAACAAAAGCGTCTTCTAAGCTTGGTTTTAACGTGTTAATCGATATAATCTTTAGATTGTTTTGTCTGGCAAAATCAACAAGCGAGGGCACCGCTTCGGAAGCATCCTCCACTTCAAGCATACATTTGTCACCAAAAACTGAAACATCGTTCACACAGCTTAATCCTTTCAGTTTATCTTTTAAATCGCTAGATATACTGAATGAAACTTCGATGGCTTGGCGTTTTTCTACAGACGCCTTGAGTTTTTCTGGGTTGTCTACAGTGACTATTTTTCCTTTGTTGATTATAGCGATGCGTTGACAGAGTTGGTCTGCCTCTTCGATGTAATGTGTGGTAAGGAAGATTGTTACGCCGTCGCCGTTCAGTTCTTTTATGAGAGTTCGAATCATCCTTAGGCTTTGAACGTCAAGACCAGAAGTCGGCTCATCGAGAAATAGCAGTTTCGGTTTATGAATTAAGGCTGCGGCTATTGTTATGCGCCTCTTCATTCCTCTTGAGAAACTGGCTATGCGGTCTTTGCGGCGTTCATACAACTCAAAGAGCTCTAAGAGTTCTTTCGCTCTTTTTTCTCGCTCAATCTTTGGTACGCTGTAAAGCTGGGCAGCAAAAATAAGGTTGTCCCATGCGCTCATTTCGTCATAAACGTTTGAAGTGTCAGGAACAACGCCAATCTGTTGCTTCGCTTTGGTAGACTCATGGATAATATCATGGTTTGCTATGGTGGCGGTTCCTGAGGTGGGTGCTATCTGCCCAGTTAACATGCGTATAGTCGTAGTTTTTCCTGCTCCGTTAGGACCTAATAAACCGAAAATTTCGCCTTCAAACACTTCTAAATCTAAACGGTCAACGGCTAAAATGTTGGCGTACTGCTTAGTTAACCCTTGAGCTTTCAGTACCGAGTTCATTTGGATGCCCTTGAAGTGTTTCGTCTCTTAGAGACTGAGGTTCAATGCGGTATTTCTGTATTTCATCTCGAACTTGCCCACTTCATGATTGGAATAATTAGCTTTCGAAGTTCCAAGCCATCTTCAGTAAGAGAGTACTCAACTCTTGGGGGAATTTCTGCGAATGCTTCTCTTTTAACTAAACCCGCTGTTTCAAGTTCTTTCAGTCTATCTGTCAATGCCTTTGGGCTTATTTTCCCTAACCTTGCCAAAATCTCGTTAAATCTTAATTTTCCATGATTCCCTATTTCAGCAATTATTTGCAAAGCCCATTTCTTACTGATAACCGCCACTATTCCTTCCAGAGGGCAGAGACATATGTCTTCATTTCCACCATGGCATACGTTGCTTTCTTTCCGCATAGTAACACAAGCCTATTGTAGCTACTTAATTACTTTAAACTTTATAGTTTAATTACTTCAAAATATATATTAAGTTTACGATTATAGGGGGTGAAAGAAAGAATGTGTGCAGAATGCGGTTGTGGATGCGGAGGACAAGCAACCAAAAAGGTCAAACCAAACAAACCAAAAAAGTAAGAAAGTAGGCTGCCACCTATTCCTTTTTTTCTAAAACTAATTAGCTATAAAAATACGTATTTCATCGGACTATTTAGAGTTGGTTGAGGAGCGTTTCAATGGGTGCAAAAAAGCTTTTATCATGTTACGCAATCTGACGTGAAATGTCGTTTATACATCAATTAACACAAAAAAGAAAGAGAAGGTTAGGCTTGAGTTGCCGTCACAGACACATCTAAACTGTAACTAAACGCTGAACCGTCCCACGCATGATTACTGCTAACATAACCGAATAGATTCACGATTTCGGATTGCCCCACACCTATGGTGCCTAGTGCTCTTTCGTTACCGTTTGGGTTCCTAAATCCCCAGGTGTCTTGCATGTCGCTCCAGAAATTATTTGACATCCCAGATGGAAAATTAGCATTTGAAAAAGCTATTGCTACATTCATAGGGGAACTTCCTGTGTTAGTGATGTTTAATTCAAGAAAAGGAGAATACCCCATTGGCGGGGCTCCATTACCTGTTTGATAAAAAAGTGAGTCAGGAGCTAACGAAAAAGTTGCAGGAACTGCGGTTCCGTTCTGAAACGATAAGGAGAATGCCACGTTAGAGGTTGGGGTTGGACTTGGAGTTGCTGTTGGAGTAGGAGTAACTATTGGGTCAGCACTCGGATAGTGCCCTGCACCGTTCATTGTGAAGTTTTGCTGTTGGTTTAAAGCTGCAATTGCTATGGGAACAGCTACAGCCAAGATTACTACGATAGCCACGGCTACATATTTTTTATATATTTAAATCACCTCACCCAAATGCCTGATAATTTTTTTCTATCTTAATATTTCCTACTAATAATAGGATTAAGATAATTTTTAAGGAAATGTGATTGTGGTTTAACTATCACAAGTTACAGAATCCACTTGGAAAAAGAACCCCTTCAAGTGCAAAAAGTTATGATGTGGTTTTTATTCTGGGTTGGCATCAATGTATAGGCATTGAGAGGTAAATGGGGTTTGAATGGGAAACCGCTCGTCAGCATAATCAGCGCTGGCATGTCCAAATTCGGCAAACGCGACGGCTTACTTGCAAGAGAAATCTTCAGCGAAGCCGCCTATGAAGCGTTCAGCCGCTGCCCTAAACTTAACCCAAAAGGTGACATTAAAGCCATGTTCATCGGGCACATGGGTGAAGCCTACGAGCATCAAGGGCACACGGGCAGCGCTATTGCAGATTGGGCAGGACTCACAGGTATCCCAGCGACGCGGACGGAGGCGGCGTGTGCTTCTTCAGGCGCTGCATTGCGGTCTGGGATTTACGCGGTTTTGTCTGGGTTGGCGGATGTTGTTGTGGTCGGAGGCGTTGAGAAAATGACTCATCGCACCACAGCTGAGGTAACTGAGTATTTGGCTATGGCTTCGGATTACCCGTTTGAGCAGTGGCACGGCATCACTTTTCCAGGGTTGTTTGCTTTGATGGCGACCGCGCACATGCATGCTTACGGCACCACGGAGCAGCAGATTGCTTTGGCGGCGGTCAAAAATCACTATCATGGAAGCATGAACCCGAAAGCTCACATGCAAAAAGAAATCACCTTAGAAACCGTCATGGCGTCGCGTTATGTTGCTTGGCCACTCAAACTCTACGATTGCTCGCTGATAACTGACGGTGCAAGCTGCATAATCTTAACCAAACCCGAACTCGCAGGCAAATACACCGACCAGCCCGTCCACATCGTTGGCAGCGGACAAGCCAGCGACACCATCGGCTTATACGAACGCAAAAGCCTCACCTCGCTAAACGCAACAAAATTGGCGGCGAAAACAGCCTACGAAATGGCACAGCTCAACCCAGAAGACATAGACTTGGCTGAAGTTCATGACTGCTTCACCTTCGCCGAACTCATGGCGTACGAAGACCTTGGCTTTTGCAAACCAGGCGAAAGCGGAAAACTAATCGAAAGCGGAGAAACACGGCTCGGCGGACGAATTCCAGTTAACACAAGCGGCGGCTTAAAAGCCAAAGGGCACCCAGTCGGCGCAACAGGAACCGCTCAAGCATACGAAATTTACCTGCAACTTACTGGTCAAGCGGGTAAACGCCAAGTAAAAGACGCCAAAGTCGGCTTAACCCACAACATCGGCGGTTCAGGCGCTACAGCGGCAGTTCACATTTACAGGAGTGACACAATAATGAGCACGCAAGAGCCTTTTACGATTGAGCAGTTCTACAAGTTTTTGGGTCAGCAAAAGTTGATGGCTGGAAAATGCTTAAAATGCGGAAAAATCCATTTGCCCCCAAGACCCCTATGTGACAACTGTTTCTCACAGGACTTCGAATGGGTCAGCGTCTCAGGCAAAGGCAAACTGCGTTACTTACACGGTAATCCATATTGCTCCACAACAATTCCAAGCTTTAACACCCTACGCCGTGGGAATCGTGCAGCTTGGAAAACGGCTTAAAAATCCCCGGCATGATACAGGGCACTACACAAGAGCACCTAAAAATCGGCATGGAGTTAACGTTGGATTTTGGCACATGCAGCACATCGCAGCAGTGGCCGCAATGGCAAAGATACTGCTTCAAACCTTAAACGGTCAAACCAAACACTCTATCTTACTTTACTTAAAACCGAGAATTGGTGAGTTTCCCCCTTGAAACGATTGGAAAATAAACCTCAATTTTCAGGAAGAGAGGGAATACATTCCAACCATTTCGCGGGTATTCCTCACCTATCAACTTAGTGCTTGCTTGCTTAATATAAATTTTACATATTTTAAATCAGCAAAACTGGTTTTTTAAAGTTACAGCAAAGCTTTATTGGCAATTGAATACTTAGGTTTCACTTAGAAGTTGAAGAAACTTGAGTGAAAAACCAAAAGTTTGTCTGGTTTCCTGCAGTGTTTTAAGAGAAGAACTTGAAGCAATTAGTCAAACAGGGCAGCCTTGATGCTGAACTGGTTTTTGTGAGCAAATTCTTCCACATCGACTATGCGACGCTAGAGAACAATTTGCGTAAAGTTCTAGAACAAACCCTCAAAAGATTCAAAGGCAAAGTGGTGCTGGTTTACGGTGACTTGTGCCTTGGGCAAGATAACGAAATGAAAAAGCTCGCACAAGAATATGGTGTAGTTAAGGTTGATGCTGTGAACTGTGTTGACTGCCAACTGGGCGGCAAAGGCAAATTCTTCGAAGCTGACCCTGAACACAACTTGATGTTTATGGGTCCAGGCATGATAGGCTTCTTCAATCATGCTAAAGAACAAATGCTTAAAGAAGGCGTTGACGATGCAGCGTTTGCGAATATGTTCAGCGGCATTAAAGGCGCCGTAATTTTGGATACATGTGATAACGCAGAAAAATGCAAAGAAGACCTGGAAAAGTCAGGCATGAATCTGAAGATTCTTGAGACAAGAAAAATAGGCTTAGAAAATGTTAAGCAGGTAGTTTTGGATGCAATAGAGCGAAGCATGCAGAATCAACTGACTCTTTTATGCGCCAAAAAGTTAACTGACTGATTGTTTGAGCCTCCGCGAAACAACCGTAAGTATTAAAGAACCATCCATACAATAATGCTAACTTGTATCTCGTGTGGATGTGCCTTTAATGACTGAAACTGCTCCCTCCTCGCCTATGAAACGTGTTGAAGATTGGAAATCAAGATTAATTGACCTTTCAAGAAAGAACAATTTGCTCTATTTTCACAAAGTCAAAACGTGGAAACCTCCCCATCACCCAACCTGACCAACAAAAAATCTTCGACGCCCTTGTCTTAAAGAAGAATCGTTTAGAATTTTTTGTTCCACCAGAAGAAGCCAAAAAACCAGAGACAACCTGAGAAACCAAAAGCCAAAGGCAAAGGTAAGGCTAAAACAGCCAAAGCTGAAGCCTAAAACGGCAAAAGCCTGAAGTCAAAGCAGCCACAACCCCTGAAGAACCCAAACGTCCCACAGCAAACCAACTGGTCAGCGGTAGCTTAAGTCGCCTGGAACTTGAACGAAACCTCAAAAGCTTGCAAAGACGTTCGCTTCTGGATTACATGGAACGTGGTGTTCGCATTTTGCATGCGGCTTTTGGGACATTGAATTGGGTGGATTCGGAAACAAAAGAAAACGTCCAGTCACCCCTGATTCTTGTGCCTTTAGAGTTAACACGGGATACCATACGGCAACCCTACAACATCGCGGTGCCACCCGTTGAAGATGAAGCCGTCCTAAACCCCGCGTTGCAGGCTAAATTGAAAAATGACTACAAAATCGAGTTGCCTCCGTTGCCTGAAGAGTGGGAAGAACAAAAATTAGCAGACTACTTCAAATTAGTCAACCAAGCCGTTGCAGAAATGGGTTGGAAAACTGAGCCGTCGGTTGATTTGGGGCTTTTTTCCTTCCAGAAACTGGTTATTTACAAGGATTTGGAATCCAACGCTGCCCTAGTTACCCAGCACCCCATCATCAAGGCAATCGCAGGCATCAAAGAAGACAACCTCATTCTAAACGGCTTACCCGACGAGAAAGACGTTGACAAAATTGAGGCGCCAGCAAAAACCTACCAAGTCCTCGACGCCGACAGCAGCCAACGCGTCTCCATCGAATACGCCCTGCGCGGACAAAGCTTCGTCATGAAGGGTCCACCAGGCACAGGAAAAAGCCAGACAATCGCAAACATAATCGCAGAATGCATCGCCAACGGCAAAAGCGTGCTCTTTGTCAGCGACAAAATGGCTGCACTCGAAGTTGTTTACAAGCGGCTAAGCGAGGTTGGGTTTGGCGCATTTCTGCCTTGAACTTCACAGCAGCAAAGCCAACAAGCAACAGGTCGTAGCGGAACTCAAACGCAGCTTCGACGAGAACCTTATCCCACGCAAACTGCCCTCGGCGCATGAGTTTGAGAGGATGACGGAGTACCGTGAAGCATTAAACGGCTACGTTGCCGCGTTGCATGAGAAACGTCCCTACTTGCAGCGAAGCGTCTACGAAGTTCTAAGCATAATTTCAAGCCTTGAGCGGGTTCCCTTTGTTCCCGTCGGCTTAACTGAGCTGGGAACGTTGACTCCTCAGAAGATGCGTGAACTCGAAGAACTGGTTTCGCAGCTAAGCAAAGTTTGGCAGGTAATCGAGGAACCAGATTTTCCATGGCTGGGCTACCGCGCTGACAAATACAACCTTGAAATCCGCAGCGAACTCCTCACAACTCTTGAAAACATAAACGAAACACTGCGCGGTTTGCAGCTGGAAACTGAAGACTTCTCGGCTAGACTCGGCGTGTTTCCGCCTGAAACCTTTGCCCGCATACAATGGCTCCTTGACGTCAGCAAGCTCCTCTTTGAGAGCCCCAAGCCTGAAGCGTACTGGTTAACAAACCCGGGCATTGACAAACTCCTAAACGAAGCCAAAACTTACCTTGAAACCAGCATCTGGATAAAGAACACCCGCGCCAACCTCATGGAACGCTACCAGCCATCCCTGTTCACTCTGGTTCTCAACAGGTCAGCGGAAATGCAGCAGGCAGTTTCAGCGCTAGGCAAGATGCTTCCCGCAGTCAACGTGGAAGAAGGCGAATTATTACAAAAACGAGAAAAACTCTTAACCTATCCTTAGAAGCACACAGTTAGCTTCCCGTAAATGGCGTGAAACCTCCCAAGCACTTGCTCCACTCCTCGGTTTAGACGGCGGCGACTTGACGGTTACACAGCTAAAGCAGCTATCCCGAATGGCGCTGCTATGCTTTGCCGACGACAAGCCAGAGCCACAATGGTTTGACGCCAAATACCTCGAGCAAGTCCAAGAAACCGTTTCCAAAGCCAAACAGCTCTACCAAGAACACAACCTGATAAAAAGCCGGCTTGGAAGAGACTTACAGCGACGGCATCTACGAGTTAGACCTCGACGGGCTCATTGAAAGGTACAGTGGACGAATACCAGAGTGGCTTGAAAATCTTCAATGCAACCTACCGCAACGACCAAAAAACGATTGCACGGTTAACAAACGACGGTAAAGTCCCCAAAACAATCCAACAGGACCTAATCGACGCCCGCAAAGTCAAAAAGCTTCAAACAAAGATTGAGGCTTCCGCAGAAACCGTCCGCACCTTAATGGGTCACTTCTACCGCAAAACCCGAACAGACTTCCAAGGCGCAGAAAAAGCCATAGCGTTAACAGACGAAATCAAAAAGTTGTCGTGGGGAACTCAAATTCCTGAGGCTCTTCTCAAACTGCTCACCAGTTCATCAAGCCCATCACCTATGATTAAGAATTTGGGTTTGGAACTGCAGGAATCAGTCGATAAATGGGAGCAGCAAGCCAAAGACGTAGAATCACTCATACCTCCAAGCATGCCAAAATCAGAGGCAGCCAATCACACAAACAACTCTGCCGCTGCTTGAGGAATGGGCAAACGAAACAGAAAAACAACTAAACCCACTATAGCGCACTCACAAAAGAGACATTGGCAACGTGCAAGCAGGAACCCCAAACCTACAAGCAACTCATAGAAGACCTCAAAAACGCTGAAGACATCCGAAAGAAAGAAGCCCAAATCATTGGCGAAAAAACCCAGCTCCAAGACAAATTCGGCAGCCGCTTCCAAGAACTAGAAACCAACTGGCAAGACATCGTCAGCTGTGCTTGAATGGAGCAAAAAAGTGCAAGCTGCATTCGGCGACATTCCAGTGCCACAAGCCTTCGCAGACATTGCCGCAAAAGGACCCACCGCTGCACCATCAAACATGGAACTAACTCAACAAACTGATGCTTCACTGAAGGTTCTAGCAGCTTTTGAAAGCCGCTTTGAAACTGAAATGAAATACCAAAACCAACGGCTCAAAGACTTAGAAATCAAAGTAATAAGCGAACGCATCCAAGCGCTACGAGACCGCGTTGACGATGTGCAGGTTTGGATTGACTTTAAAGACGCCAAAAACCGCTTTACCTTGCGCGGTTTAGACCCGTTCTTTAACCGCTTAGCCGAACAGAAGCTCTCAGCAGCCGACTTAGGCGACGTTTTCCGCAAGAGTGTTTATCAGGAATGGATAAACAACCTCTACAACGAAGACCAGAAGTTGGGCAGGTTCCGCAGGGAGAATCATGAGCAGTTAATCGCGGACTTTAGAAAACTTGACCAAGACCTAATTCATCTCACCTCCAGTATGGTTATTGAAGCGGCGAACAGCAGAAAACCCCAAGACATCCTCATACAAGCAGCCGACTCAGAAGCCAACATCCTACTGAAAGAAGCAGCGAAGAAAAGGCGGTTAATGCCCATTCGCACCCTAATGCAAAAAATGCCCAACCTGCTAGTCAAACTCAAACCCTGCCTGCTAATGAGTCCTATCTCGGTCAGCCAGTTCCTGCCCCCCGACAACAAATTTGACCTAGTACTCTTCGACGAAGCCTCACAACTTGTCCCCGAAGACGCCATCGGCGCAATTTACCGAGGAAAAACCCTCGTGGTTGCAGGAGACAACAAGCAGTTGCCGCCCAACCTCGTTCTTCCAGAAAAACCTCATCGACAACGTAGACTGGGACGAACTCAGCGACGACGACGTGGAAGTCTTCGACAGCATCCTAGACGAGTGCTTAGGCATCGGGTTACCAGTAAAAACGCTCAGGTGGCACTACCGCAGCAAACACGAAGACTTAATTGCGTTCTCAAACCACCGCTTCTACGACGACACCATGATAACTTTCCCAGCTGCGAAAAACCAAACCGACAGTTTAGGCGTAAAACTAGTCCACGTACCCGACGGCATCTACGACCGCGGAGGCGCAAGAAACAACCTCAAAGAAGCCGAAAAAGTCGCAGACCTCGTCTTTGAACACTTCAAAAACTACCCTAAGAAAACCCTCGGCGTCGTAACCTTCAGCATAGCCCAAATGGATGCGGTTGAGGAAGCCATCGACCGCCGACTCAAAGAACAACCGGACTTTGAACCCTTCTTCAAAGAAGACCGCTTGGAAGGTTTCTTCGTGAAGAACCTCGAGAACGTGCAAGGAGACGAACGCGACGTGATATTCTTCAGCGTCGGCTACGGCTACGACCAGCAGGGACAAATGGCAATGAACTTTGGTCCCCTAAACAAGCCAGGCGGCGAGCGACGCTTAAACGTTGCAGTCACCCGTGCCAGAGAAAAAGTCGTGTTGATAACTTCGATTAGGGCTTCTGACATTGACAAAGACACCCAAGCCCTCGGCGTCCAAACATTGCGCACCTACCTCGATTATGCAGAGCATGGACCTGAAACATTGCAAACGGGTAAATCTACCGCGGGCGAATTTGATTCAGCCCTTGACGAAGATGTCGCAGCAGAAATCAAAAAACTTGGCTACGAGATTGTCCCTCAAGTTGGCTGCAGCGGCTACAAAATCGACATCGGAGTCGTTGACCCAGTTAACGCGGGATGCTTCCTGCTTGGCGTAGAATGCGACGGCGCCACATACAAATCCAGCAGCAGCGCACGAGACCGCGACCGCCTACGCGAGCAAGTTCTAAGGCAGCTGGGCTGGCGTATCCACCGCATCTGGTCACCCGCGTGGGTTGCAAGACGCGACTCCGAAATCAGGCGGCTAAAAGAAGCACTTGAACAAGCTCAACAAACAGCAAATAGAAAAAGACACGCAAAAACCCATCATCGACATCAAAGAAAACTCAGCGCCAAAAACAGACGTGCAAAAAAACACGTTCGCAGGCATCGAAAAAATCGGCGTACCCTACAAAGTCTACCCGCTCAAAGCAACCTACAATCCCTACATCAAAGTTGCCACAGCCAAATCCACGTACGATTCAAAGCAGAAAAATGAGTTTCACTTCCCAGAAAACCGAGAAAACCAAACCAAGCTCCTAGCCGAACTCATACAAAACGAAGGACCAGTCCACTTTGACTATGCTGTTGAACGGTTAGCTGCTGCATGGGGAATAAAGCAGGTGACACCAAAAATCGCTCATGCCGTCAAAGAAGCACTAAACAACCTGATCAGGGAACAAAAAGTTGTCATCAAAGGCAGTTTCCTCTGGCCAACTGGGCTAAAAGAAACTCCAATCCGCGTTCCAATGCAGGGCGTTCCAGAATCCAAACGCAAACCCGACTATATAGCTCCTGAAGAAGTCGAATCAGCCATGACAATAGTTGCTCAGTATGCTTTGGGCATAAGTGATGATTCGTTGATTGCTGAAACCGCCAAAGTGTTCGGCATAAACCATTCAGGCGACGAAGCTAAAGCAGCGTTTTCTGAAGTGCTTAAGCGGTTGGTTAGGGAAAGAAAACTCGTCTGCAAAGACGACGGCGTCGTATCCGCCGCTTAATCTTTTTCTATTTCTTTTATTAGAACTGGCAAATCCGTTAGCGATGTTATGAGGTAGTTTGCGCCATTGCTCATCAACTGCTCTTTTGTGGATAAACCCGTCGGCAACCCGACAGCGATGGCTTTTAGTTCCTTAGCGCTCTGCATATCAACTATGCTGTCCCCAACTATCAGTGTGGCTTTGGCGTGGACGCCTAACGTTTTGAATGCCAACTCAAACTGTTCAGTATGGGGTTTAACATACTTCACCTTGTCCCGTGGAACAACAACTTTGAAGAAACCGTCGATTTTGAAGCGTTGCAGAATGTAGTTTGCGGCTTTTTCGCTGCTTGTGGTGCATAACCCTATTTTCAGGTGCATTTTCTGCAAGTCTTTGAGGGTTTCAACCGCCCCAGTGTGCAAGCTTGTGGATGATGCGGCTTCCATCTCATATCTCTCAGCAATCATTAATGCTTGAGTGCGAACTTCCTCAAACGCTTCAGATGATTTGGAGGTATTTTTAACGAAAATCTCGGCTTTTTTAAGCATTTCAAAAATGCTCTCGTTAACATCCAGAACAGACACAGGAACGCCGCATACTCATCAAGTAGCTTCTAACTTCCGAGCGCAGAGCTTTGTAGTCCAAGTTGAAATGGGCAAGAGTTCCATCTAAATCAAATATTACTGCTTCTATAGCCAAAACTGTTCGCTCCGTTTTCCTTCTGGTAGGTTTGGGGTTAACACTTCTCTAACAGAAATATACCTTACGGTGTAGACGCTTGAAAGGGAGAGTCTTCGTTTGCGCTCTCCGTGGTTTAAAAATGCATGGCGCGTCTTCATTGCGAACTTTTGGTGCTCACTTTTGGGTTAAGCTAAAAAAGTTTATTTCTTCGAAACCTTTCATTGGTACATAAAATAGAAATCCTGAATCGGGGCTTTCTGTTCTTGAAAAATAAATAGTGGGATAAAAATTGGGCGAACGCATTGAAGTGAATCCTAAAATTCTAGGCGGAAAACCCGTAATTAAAGGCACACGAATTCCAGTGTACTTGATACTTGAATTGTTGTCAGCAGGTTATGATTTCAAACGCATAATCAAAGCCTACCCTTCGCTAACAGAAGAGGACATTAAAGCTGCAGTTAACTATGCCGCTCAAATCGTCAAGAACGAAGAAGCTTTCGAATACGTGGTGCCCTAAATACCCAAATTTTTAGCCGATGAAAACATTTCACCTCAAACAATAAAACTGCTTAGAGATTTAGGGTACGACATTAAAGCAGTTGCCGAGACCAACTTTCAAGGGTCATGAAGACGATGAAATTGTAGCTTTAGCAGAGACAGAAAACCGAGTTATAATAACTCATGACGTAGGTTTTGGTTCAATCTACTACTTTTCCAAAAGAGGGCAAGTCGGCATAATCATAATAAGAATACATCCGCCAACCTTAGAAGATGTAAACCCTATTCTGGTAGACTTCCTTAGCAAAGTAAACTTGGAAAAGAAAAATCTGACTAAAAATCTGATAGTGTTAAACAGAAAAAAATACCGCGTTTTAAAATAAACCAACTTAGGGCGACATTTGTGCTTACTGGGTTATTATTACTTTTAGTGGCTTCTCCGCTGGATTATCCACAGTTTGCAGCGCCTTCTCAAACTCATCCAAGCTTGAACCTGTGCGTTATGAGCCCTTTCACATCCACCAGTTTCCGAGCGATTAACTCAACCGCCGCTGGATACTCAACTGGCGAAATGTAAATCGTGAAAAACGAAGCCTCATCTGCATCCTCCAAATTCAAGTAACCCTTAGACTCACCCACCAACGCCACTTTGCCAGCTTTCCGCACCAAAAACGGCGTCTGCTCCACCGCCTGAGTGGCTCCCGCAGCCTCAATCACAATGTCGGAGCCTATCTTGGTTAGTTTGCGGACGGTTTTGGGCACATCTTCTTTTTTAGCGTTAATAACAGCATCCGCGCCGTACTTCTCGGAAAGTTCCAGCCTGTAATCCTCCAAATCCACCGCTATGACTCGGCAACCCTTCATCAACGCCACCTGCGTCATAAGCAAGCCTATGGCGCCCTGCCCAACCACCGTAACCCAATCCCCCAAATTTGGCTGCAAATAATTTAGCACTCGAAGCGCCAAAGCCACAGGTTCAACCACAGCGGCTTCTTCGTCGCTAACATTGGAGGGGAGGGGGATGAGACTGCGGGGAAGCATCGCTTTGGTTTCTGCGAAAAAGCCATCCCTTGTTAAGCCGTAGAATTTGCCTCGGACACAGTAAGTCGGCAGCCCTCGAAGGCAGAAGTAGCAGTGTCCACAGTTCACGATGGGAACCATTACGACGCGTTCGCCAGTATCCTTTCTTACACCCCAGGCGTCATGCCCAAGGATTCTGCCGCGCTTCATCCATTTCCAATCGCCCCTATAGAAGTGCATGTCGGTTCCGCAGATGCTTCCAGCCCTAAACTTCACAAGCACCCTGTTGCCTTTAACTTGGGGTTCTGGGACGTTTTCGATTTTGATGTTGTGGGGTCCACGGTAAACCGCAGCTTTCAAAAAGAGTCAACCTCTAAATAATTGAAGCGTGGTTGGTGGGGTATTAAGTTTGTTGTATCGATTCTCATGCCTAGTTTGCGGTAGACTAATAACCTCATCAGCGTATCAATGGTTGATGCCCTATGAACTTGGATGATTACACTAAAGAGAAACTCTGGCAGTTACTTGTTGAAGCTGTTCACGCTTCCGTTATGTATCCGACTCATAAGGCTTACACACGCGACAGCATACTGCCTCAGAAGGCGGATGTTTCGTCGGTTGAGCTTGCTGAGCGGTTGGGAATGCCACTTGGTGAGGCGCTGGTTATTTTGATCGAGTTAACACAAGAAAGAAAAGGGCCAAATTAAAGGCGTTTTCAAAACTCTTTTTTCTTTGGTATATGGATTCAAGCGCTGCCTAGTCGATATTCTTATATATGCATAACGGCTCACTGGAAAACAGTGAAAAAAATGAAAGCCACATCAATAGCAGCAATTTTACTAATAGTTATAATTGTATCAGGAATAGGTGCTTATGCAGCTTACACTTACACGCAAAACAATGGACAGAACACTCAACCAACACCTACTCCAGCCCCTTCACCAACCATAACACCCACTCCAAGCCCCACCGCATCGCCTACTCCGACTACTTCACCAACTCCAACCGCAAGCCCCACAGCCTCTCCTTCCCCATCCCCGTCACCCTCTCCAACCCCCACTCCAACAACATTAACAGTCGCAACAACCACAAGCCTCTATCAAACAGGACTGGAAGATCAAAAAGAAATTTTGGCGAATGGAACTGTACTAAAAGACGACATAAAAGACTCTTTCCAAGCTCAATACCCATGGATAACAGTTAACTTCATCGCGGCGGGAACTGGCATCGCCATAGCAGATGCACAGTCAGGCTCAGCAGATATGCTCCTGGTCCATTCTCCATCACAGGAACTACCCTTCTTAACAGGCGGTTATGGCGTAGACCGCAAAATCATAGCCTACAACTTCTTTGTCATAGTTGGACCAGCAAGCGACCCCGCACACATCAACGGAGAAACAAACGTAACAAAAGCCATGATTGAAATCTACAACGCTGCACAAAACAATTCCGCTCAGCCCGCCAATAAGCAAGTGCTGTGGTTCTCTAGAAATGATGCTTCTGGAACAAACACCAAAGAAATTTCTCTATGGACAGCTGCAGGCATCAACTACAATCAACTTGTTTCGGGAAACTCCTCATGGTTCAAATCTACAAACACAGGTATGGGACCAACCTTGCTAGCAGCCAACTATTATGGAAGCATCGGCGGATACACACTATCAGATACAGGAACCTACTACGCCTACTATGACCGAGGAGACATCCAATCGCAAATTCAAATTCAAGCGCAACAATCACTCCTAAACGTTTACAGCGCAATAATTGACAACCCACAAAACGCTAACTTGGCAAACACCAATTTCAACGCTTCAATGACTTTCGTCAACTGGCTAGTTTCCAATGCAGGCCAACAAGTAATATCAAACTACGGTGTAGCAAGCTATAACATGACATTGTTCAATCCATTTGTACCTTTAGCAAACAACCCAACCTCTAACAGCACGTTATATGGTTGGATTCAAAGCTACGCCTTCATAAATGCAGTTCCCGCCATCAATGCTAATGGAACCGAATGTCCCCCACAATTCAGATACAACGCAGGCACTCTCTACTCGCCAACGTACGACGTACAATTAGCAAACATGAACCTTAGTCCTTCAGTAAGCTATGCAAACTATTACGTCACAGATAGCCCACAACCTATGCTTGCACAGCCATCAACATACAATCAAAGTGGCGGCAAATTAAACAAAGAGTAAATACGGAAAAACTAAAATAAAATTCCCTTATTTCTTTTTGTGATATGCATGGCTGATATTTTCGTAAATGCTTTTGAGCAAGCAATCAAATTAATCGCAAGCGGCAACCCTGAAGTTTACGCAACCGTTTACAGATCAATTTACGTTGCGGGCTTAGGAACACTGTTGTCATGCATATGGAGTATTCCAATAGCTGTAGTTTTAGGCTTGTACAATTTTAGGGGAAAATGGGTTATCAAAGGCATTTTTAACGCGTTAATAGGCATACCCACTGTTGCCTTAGGACTGCTTTTGTTTTTGGTTTTAAATAGACAGGGCGAATTTGGGTCTTTTCACTTGCTGTACACTCTTAATGGTATAGCAGTCGGCCAAGCCATTCTAGTTACTCCCATTATAGTAAGTTTCACAGCAAACGCTCTGGGCACAGCAGACGCTCAACTAAGAGATTTAGCCAAAACCCTTGGCGCATCAGGCTTAAGAACGAACCTAACTCTTATCCGTGAGACAATTTGGTCAATGGTGCTTTCCATAACCGCCTCTTTTAACAGAGGTTTCGGAGAACTTGGCATTGCCACAATCGTGGGCGGAAGCTTGCTGGGGGAGACAAGAGTTTTAACTACTGCTATTGCAACCGAAATAGACTTCGGAAGCTTCGACGTCGCCATGGCATATGCTATATTACTTATGGCAATAGTAATTGCTTTAGCATTAACCATCAGCCTAATAGAACGCATAAGGCAAGAAGATGGGTTATGGGGTAAACTGTCATTTTGGAGAGGTTTAGGCGGGGGCTAAAACGTGAGTGTCCATCTTCAGCTTGTAGATATCAAAAAGAGCTACCGCTCCGTTAACGCACTGCATTCAGTGTCTCTGGAACTGCAGGGCGGCAAAATAATTGTTCTTTTAGGCGTTAACGGCGCAGGCAAAACAACACTCATGCGAATCATGGCTGGGTTAGAAAACGCGGACAGCGGAAAACTACTACTTTAACAATCAAAACATCGATGCTAAAGCGTTACGCAAAGTCTCGTCATTGGTTTTTCAGAAATCTGCAATGTTTAGCACAAACGTATATGACAACTTGGCGTATGGTCTAAGAATAAGGAAAGTTCCAAAAGACGAGATTCCAAGAAGAGTCGCTGAAGCGTTGCAAGCAGTGAGGCTTGCGGGGTTTGAAAAGCGAAAGGCAAAAAAAACTTCAGGCGGAGAACAGCAGAGAATCGCTTTAGCACGAGCGTTTCTTCTTGATTCGCATGTTTTGCTTTTGGATGAGCCCACGGCCAATTTGGACCCCAACAGTGCAATCATTATCGAGAAGGCAATAATTAGCCAAAAGAGCAGCCAGCGGATAATTGTGATGGCGACCCATAACCTTAACCAAGCAAGACGAATGGCTGATGAAATAGTGCATATCCACAATGGCGAAGTTGTTGAAGTTGCTAAATCTGAGGATTTCTTTGAGAAACCCAAAAGCGAAATAACCCGTAAATTCATCAACGGCGAACTAGACTTCTAAAAACTCTTGTGGCTCTGTCTCTTAATTTTTAGTTCTGTATTGGAGAACGGTTTTTTGGGTACTGCAGTTAAGAAATTTTCCGGTACTCCTTCATCTTAATAAGAAAAGTCAACAGAAACGACAAACCAGCCGCCTTAAAACTTGCATCTTGCCCAGCATAAATATACGCAGAAACCCCTGTTATGCCCCCAACTATAATGCTATCCAAAATCTGGTCACACAAAACCTCAAACTTACCTGATTGAGGAGAACACGAAGACTTACACGCTCGCATAATATTCAACCTACCCCTAAAAACCAAACCTAACCTTCTTGCAACTGCACTACCGTTTAACCACTTCAATTCCCAATCCACCCTCCCTTTCCAATAATCCCATTTTCTGTTTCATTGAATTTTTTTTCTCTAATCTTTTAATGCATAGATAAGCTATCGCTGTCTTTGGTTTTAAAGCCAGTAGAACGGTTATAGTAAGTGGGTAACCCAGTTACAGTAAGTGGGAGATAACTAAAAGTAAATGATTTCGTTAAGGAAAGCCCTTCTTGAACCATTGTTTTCACCCGCCCCTAAAAAAAACGGATCAACTGGTAAAAAGAAAATACTTTTATCCCTTCAATGCCTGTGTATAGTTAGGGATGTTTTTGCCAAAACTTACTTCTACAATATTATTGATAGCCCTTATATTTTGCGGGTTAGCTTCTGTAAGCGGTGTGCATTTTGCAAGCGCGCAAGCTTCCACCAACTTAATAATTAGCTCAGACACTACCTGGACTCAGACAAATAGTCCTTATAATCTTGGAAATATTCTTGTGGAGAATGGCGTAACTTTAACCATTCAATCTGGCACAACTATAAACTTTAACGACTTGGAAGTAAACGGTACGTTATACGCAGTCGGAAACAGCTCTAATCCAATTCGATTTAATGGTGCTCAAATTATTTTTACTCCATATAGCAATGGATGGAATGAAGCAACTGGTTCTGGTAGCATCATTAGCGGCGCTGTTTTGATTGCACCCATAAGTATTACTAGTTCGTCACCGATGATTTCAAACAGCAACATAAGCTACATGAGTAATCCAATCGATATTTCTGGCGGTTCGCCTATTCTCTCAGGCAATTTTATCAGGGCTGTTAGTTATGGCGATATATACGGTCGTCTTCAAACAACAGATAATGGAATTTTATTAAACGGAAACAATGGGGCCATAATAACTGACAATGTTCTCTCAGAATTTCAAGCGGCTATTGTAGTGTACGGAGGCTCACCATTAATTCAAAGAAACGTAATCCAATTAGGCGGCGGTATAGATCTTAATATAACAGCTGCAAATTCTAACCCAACAATCCAAAATAACACTTTTAGTTTTTGTCAAAACGCAATTTTAGCTGGTAGCAGTTCAGGTGAATTAACATTAACCCTTTTGTTCAACAATTTTGAAAACTACTCAAACTCCCAATACAACGTTTACTGGGGGGCAACAAGTGACTTGAATGCGACTTATAATTGGTGGGGAACAACTGACCAATCAGCCATTAGCAACTCAATTTATGATTTCAGCAGTGACTTTAACTTAGGCAAAGTAAACTTCGTTCCTTTTCTAGCAATACCTAATCCAAACGCGCCTATACCAACACCTAACCTCTCTCCAACTTCAACCTCAACGCCCATGCCAACATCTAACGCGTCGCCTTCTCCCACCTCAACGCCTATCGTCCCAGAGTTTTCATTTGTTATAATAATTGCAACCGTCCTCTTGATAGCGGCATTATCAATAGCTGTTTACAAAGGAAAATTGTTATTAGAAACAAAAAATAAAAAAGGGCTGAGCAAGTTTCCTTAAGACTTGCCTGTTTTCTTCTATTTAGCTTTTAGTTCAGCGTTTTCTTTCTTTAATGCTGCATTCTCATCCACCATCATCTTCAGGACAGTGTTGAGTTGTGTCATCATATCGGTAATACGCAGGTTCAACATGCCAATCTGCTGCATAGCCGAGGAGGCTTCAGGAACCGTCGATGTTGCAGTTTGAGTCAATAGTAGCACCTCCTTTTTACGTGATTTCTGTTTTTACGTAGGCTGTTTGCTATTTTTTACTTGGCTTCTGATTTTCTAATGCTTCAATACGTTTGAGTAAGTCGGCGAGGTGGGATTCATGTTCATCGTGTTTTAATGCGGAAGCTTTAAGGCATCCAAATATGAAACCCTGAACTTTACCCATATCCCAAAAGTTGGTAGCGTCGGGTTCGCCGGTCAGGAAAGGCATTGAGTTTATGTCGATTTCTTGAATGTCACCACCTTTTTCGTTCTTGCGAGTTTTAATTGTGTATCCTTTCACTGCGGCTAAGTCGTCAATTGAGTCGAATACTGTACTATAGCTATTGTTGCTTGTTGAATGGTACAAGTGATAAGTGAATATCCCGCCCCAAGCATTTCCCGATGCTCCAAGTCCAAGAGCGCCATCATTGTACGGGTCAATACTGCATTGAACTACTATTTTGGCGTAGGTGTAGTTGTCTGCGTAACTTTGGTTAGGTACCTGGAATACGCTTTTTCCAGGTGTTGGTAAAGATATTCCAGCTGTTGCTTGTGCTGCCGCCTTGGAAGGCTATGTTGCCATATGCGTCAAGAGCTATTCCACCATTGTTGCCGTTACCGCCGCCACCATTGTATGAGTAGTAACCAATACCGTTAACGTTTGATATCAAAGCAGAGGCAGTTATATTACCTGTAGCACCAATAGGACCTGTAACTGACAAGCCGTTACCAACTTGTACACTATTGCCGAAAATCCAGGGATTATCGCTTTCAAGCACGGTGGGGCTAGTTGAAGTTTGCCAATAAATTGATCCGCTACCGATTGCAATTCCTGCGGTTCCAATCGTAAGTTGGGTAAACGTTGGGCTTGAGCCTGAAGTTACGAATGCTGGTGCGCCTGTTATGCTGCTCCATGGTAGTGATAATCCGCTAATTGCTTGACCGTTAAAGTTGAATGGTGAGTTCAATACCATTGACTGGCTAACTGATCCGCTGCTTAAATTGTAAGCTGTAAGATTGGCGCAGTAAACATCATGCCACCTATTGGTTGAACTCCCTAAAGCCATCGTTTTAGTAGTGCCCTGATTTCCATAGTCAGGCACTATGCCGCCTGTACTGCTGGTAGTGTTAAAGTTTAAGATCAAGCCTGAACTATCAATGCCCATAGACACTGACTGCTGTGCTGTATTGTTGCCTATGATTAGATTGCGTGTGAACATATTCTGCCACATGTTAGTTGATGTACCAATGAACGATTGGTTATCGTTGACTGGTGCTATTGCGCCGCCGTTTGTTACCGTTAGTCCTGAGAGAGTTGGATTTGTGTAGGGGCTTATTTTTCCATTGAATGTATTCCAGTTATCAGATGATAAATAACCATTTTGTGTACCTGAAGCTTGCAGAATAGAAAGGACGCCTGATATTATCTGCAATGGCAGATTTGCACCTATATTTGATTGACCCTCAACAGTAAGGTTCCCGTGGACTGTCAAATTTCCTAAATCTAAATTTGCGGGTGATGTAGCGCCTTGAGCGTTCGCTGTTTGCTTTAGGTAAAGAGTATTATGCGGAGTATTAGTTATGCTAACAGTATCAGAGGCAGAATAGCCTGCGCCGCCACTATATACGCTGACACTCTTGATTTTGCCGTTGATAACAGCTAAAAGCTGAGCCCCAGCACCAGTGCTACTTGTGACATCAACACCTGTTTGTGTTAAACTGTAATTATCTCCCTGACTAGTAACATTGACAGCAGTTATAGTACCGTTGCTGTTCACAGTTAGTGTCGCATGGGCTCCTCCATTTCCGCCAATTATAGTAACAGTGTCAGAACTAGAATACTTACTGCCACCATTAACTATGCTAATACTTTGAATTGGTCCGTTAATTACTGGTGCAAGACGAGCTCCTGAACCATTTGTGGGCTGTTGTATATCTGCATCTGCGAAATAGTAATTGCTTCCCTGAGAGGTAACGTTGATAGCGGTTATTGTGCCATTGCTGTTCACCGTCAAGTTTGCAGCAGCGCCTGATCCATTGCCTACCGTATCGGTCAGATCAAATTGCGGATTATCTGTTGGTGAAGTAAAGCCGTGTCCCATCAGTATGGCTCCACCACCAGTACCTTTCGTTAGGTCACTTGAGCTACCGAAGAAGCCATAACAGCCGACATCATTTTTAAGAATGGAAATTCCGTCAATAGTTAGGTTCCCATCGACTGTAGTGTCTCCTCCGATTGTTGCGTTCCCGGCGGTTGTTAATCCTGCGAATGTCGCATTTGAACCTGAACCGTATTTGTTGTTGAAGGTGGTCCAGTCTGACGAAGCGAGGTAACCATTTGTTGTGTTATTAGCTTGTGGTGTTGCGAGTGAACTGTTTGAAACTTGCATTGGCGATGAAACATTCAACGATAGAGCTCCGCTTGAAACGGTAAACGGTGCACCTGAAGCAATAGACGAAATATACTGGCTTCCGCTTGCGTTTATGGTGAATTGTGTTGTTGCAGATGTCAGTCCTGTTGAGGAAACGGTTAAGGTTGGTGTGCCAGCGGTTGTGTCTTTGTAGTAGAAGTTTCCTGAGCTTTGTCCTGAAGAGATTACTATAGACGTGATTTGTGTGTTGCCGCCTGAGTCAGAATAGAAGCTTCCGCCTGAAGAAGAAGTAGACAAACTAACAGTGGCTCCGGTCGTGACGGGATTACTGTTTACGTCTTGCACTTGGACGGTGACCACACTTGAAACTGAGCCGGCATTTACTGATTGGCTTGCGCCTGCAGTGTAAGCCAGTTTAGAAGCCGTTCCAGCTGATGATGCTTTGAATGTGGCTATGCATCCTTGCCATGCGTTGCTACTTGTGGCTATTGTGGTGCCTGAATTAGCTGTGCCTGTTGAGCTTACAATTTTGTATAGGTAACTTACGCTGATGCCTCCAGTTACGTTGAGGTATGCGCCGTCTAGCATTGTGAATGAGTTTGTTGGGTTGGATTGTGCTTGGCCGTAGACTCCGACTGTTCCTATGAATAATTCGTTGGCTTGGGTTGTTGTCGCGGTGGTACCCGTATCAGTTTGGGTTGAGCCGGTTCCGTTATTTGTTGCTGTTTGGTCCACGGGGTTACTTCCTAGGCCGCTCCACTCACAAATATCCGCTACAGCAGCATATACCGATTGTGCGAGAGCAATGCTAACGGAGGTAGAAGCGCCTGAACCCACTGCGCCCATCCAAATTTCGTTGGCAACAACTTGATCGTCAGGAACAACTAAGCTCCATGTTACTCATGTTTGTGTTATGCTGCTAACATTTTCAGATCCTCCTGTTTGGTTGGTTCCGATTACGGCGATAAGGGTGTTTCCTTGGGTTGGTGTTTGCGCTAATGTGACTGTTATGTTGCTTCCGCTGCTTGCTGTTCCCCGAGCGTTACCTTGAACTAGTGATATAGTCATTTTCTCAGTTCACCTCCCAAGCCATTGAGACAGTGTATCTGTTTTTGGGCAAAGCTTCGACTGCTTCGCCGTTTTCAATTTTTTCTTTGTTTGATTCATTCATTTTTTATCACTGGATACCCTATTTCGCTCGCTGTAGTTTTAAGGCAGGTAGAACGGTTATGGTAAGTGGGTAACCCAGTTATAGTAAGTGGGAGGTAACTGAAAGTGAACGATTTCATGGGAAAAGCAGTAAGACCAAACACTTTCCTCGTGGATTCACCTTCACTCACCTCTCTACTGCTGAAAACTGCAGTTTCTGAGTTATGATTTATTAGCTAAAAGCTATGACAGAAGTAAGTTCCTATGAAGGTGATTTGTCGTGGATTTAGAATCGATATTGTCTTCTTCTTGCAGGCGAAGAATAATCAATGTTTTGGCTGAGAACGGCTCAACAAACATTATGCAATTGATATTGAAGGTTAACGGTAAATATCCTCAGGTTAATGCTGAACTGCAGATTCTGCAAAAAGAAGGAATAATATTTGACAAGCGTATTGGTCGAATGCGAATAATTAGTTTAGACAAGGAGAATCCTCACACGGGTGTTTTGGTTCAAGCATTAAAGTTGCTTCATGGCACACAGAAGTAGTCCCAGCGGCACTGTTGCTTGTGGCGGCTTGCACAACCAGAAGGCAGCCCATTCCTCAACCTGACAGCAAAACGTAGTCTTTGGCGCAATCTGTTGGTTGTTGATGTGGTATAGGGAGGTTTCACTTACAACTACTAACAAAAAAAGCGTGCTAAGTAGCTTTATATGGACTTCACCACATAACCATAATTAGAATGCTCAGCAACAAGAAACATACGCTCTCATGCAAAGCCTGGATTGAATACAAAGGAAAACCCCTAATCGGCAAAGGCGGCGCAGAAATCCTAGAAGCCATCGACAAGGAAAACTCGATTTCTAAAGCGGCAGAAACTCTGGGGATGTCGTACCGTTACGTTTGGAACTACATACAGGAAATCCAAAGTGCAATGGAAGAACCCATAGTGGAAACCTACAAGGGCGGAAAATCAGGCGGAGGCGGCGCAAAATTGACTGATTTAGGCAGAAGTTTGCTTGATGAGTACAAGCAAGTGGAGAGTTACTTGGATAAAGTTTTATCTAGATCAAGGATGTTTGGAGGTGAAAGGTTTGAAGTTAAGTGCAAGAAATCAGTTTAAAGGAAAAGTTGTAGCTGTTGAAAAAGGAGTCATAACCGGCGAAAGTTAAGGTTGAAATCAAAATGCCAGTAACCGTTACAGCAGTTATCACAAAAGAAGCAGTTGAAGATTTAGATATAAAAGTCGGCGATGAAGTTACTGCAATCGTGAAATCAACAGAAATCATGATTGCAAAATAATTTTTTTTATTCTACTACGTACCTGTAGGTTATGTGTTCGCCTGCAGTTGTGCTTTTTCTTGTGATTTTCAGTATGTCGCCTGGTTTGGCGCCTATGGCTTTAACGGCTGGGTCGCCTGATTTTATCTGTGGCATCTGGTAGGGTTTGACTTTGAATTGTGCGAGAAGTTGCATTCTTTTCTTTTTCGCTTAGGATTTCGTGGAATGGAACAAGTGCGTGCTCAAAAATGTCGAACACTGGGAACGATTTGGGCAGTAATTCTACTTTTTTCTTTTTTGCGCCGAGTTTAACTGCGTGGGTGTAGCGTCCTTCGGTGACTACGATGGCTCGGTCGAGGTCTTTTTCCTTCATTATTTTGTAGAGAGTGTTCATGGCTGCGATGCCGACGGTGGCTTCGCCTAGGATGCACCAGACGATTGCTTTCTCTTTGTCCTGTGGAATGTCAATGATGTAGGCGTATGCGCCTTCAAACTTTTCTTTTTCAAGGAGCTTGTATTTTCTTAGTTTGATTAGGACTTCTGCTTTCCGTTCTTCGATTGTTTCCATTTTAGTGCTCAAACCACAAACCTCAAAGGTAGAATACTCGCAACCTAAAACAAACATTTACCCTTAAACTTTATGGTTTATAAAACCCAAGATTGTATGCAACTTGGTTTTTTATGTTGATAAATTCCGTTTTTTTAAGGCGCTGACCTATATCACATGCTACCGAGCGTTATCTAAACGTAAAATGTTATCGCGTTCTAAGAGATTGCCCAAAAGAATTATAACCTTAGAAGCCTCATTGAAGAATGACAAAGCCGCTAACTTGAACACACAGTTCAGTTTCCAAAACTAACCTTTTGAAGGCACAATAAATGAAAACAACCTCTCTTCTGGCTGCAATAGGCTTAGCTATCTTAGCCATCGCCCTGTTCATGCCTAGTCTGTCAATTTTTGGAAACGACCCCCCAAAATCTACTGTTCAGGCTTCAATCGTAGCGCCATTGCATACTTCGGGGCACACAATATTGGATTCAAGCAATAATTTAGTTTATTTTAGGGGGATTGGTAGAGCTGGAGATTTGGATTCAATGTCTGGAACTTGGGGTGGACAGGGAGAAAATGTTTTTGACTATGGAGAAAAATGGCAAAATGACACTGCAGCTTTGACACAAAAAATGGATCAAACTTTCGCTTGTTACCGTAATGTTTGGAAAGTTAACTTGGTTAGAATTCTAATACCGGTTGATTGGTGGTGGGACGATAAAATCAACCCTGCACAACAATATGGCGTGGGACCGAACCAGACGATGAGTTACAGAGACTACATTGAACTTGTTGTTCAGGAAGCAGGCAAATATGGTATTTATGTTGATTTGTGCCCTTATGAAGTGCGCAATTACTATGTTAGCGGAGATGTTTGGGATGGAATACCTGGAAGCCTAGGCACGGCAAGCTTAGCTTACATGCACACAATCAATGCTGATGAGATGCAGGCATGGCGTATGTGGTGGGCAAGCGTTGTAAACAGGCTTGGGCAATATCCAAACGTTATCTTTGATATGTGGAACGAACCTGATGATGGCACAAACACCGCCGTTTCCACGGAGGCTGTAGCGTACTTTGATTACACCGTCGAAATGTACGAAACAATTCGTGCTACGGGGAATATGAACCTGATTTTTATGCAGTGGCATGCAGGTTTGGTTCCAGGGGTGACTGAACTTGATTGGGTTCCACAAATGTATAACCAACTAAAAGATTCCGTAGGCTCTGCTCCAAGTAACGTTGCTTTCACAACGCATCCCTATAGACATGCACCTTACCCCAACTTAGAATGGTCCACAAACTACACAAGCATACAGGCACAACTCAACCTGCCAAACATGATACCTGCAACACGCTCAAACGGCATTGATGTTCCGTTAGTCTTCAATGAGATGGGCGTTATGGCTGATCCCTCTGTTTACAGCAACGATTACTATGGGGCAGCACAGCAAATTGAAATCAACCTGTCCATAGTTCAAAAAATGCAAAGTGAACTATCGTTTTGGAGTGCAATACTGCAGAATGCAAAGGACATGGGCATTGGCGTTTGCGCCTACTATTGGATGCCAACAGGCGTTTGGTTTGGCTGGGAAGCCTTAACGACTGGCGCTTGGGAACCCACTGCCGTTTCACCAGTGCCTACTCAAGCTGGAAAAATTTTCATAAACGCCTTTTAGCATCGAATCAAAATTTGCGTTTAGGCTTTTACCAGTTTATACCCCATCTTATTGCCCATACCATAATTATACGCTAAATTGATAATCAAAATACCCATAGCTTCAAGGTAGCGCGCCGATTTTAGGGGTCCACAATCAACAGGGTCAAAACCGATGTCACGGGTTAGTTGCGCCACAGTTTGTTTGGCGTTCAAATCGTCGCCTGCGATGAAGGCGGTTAACTGTTCATTCCCAACTTTTGCAGTGCTCTGGTTTGGGGCAAACACTGTGTTGAAGGCTTTTACGACTTTTGCTTTGGGAAGCTTTTTCTGTGTTTCTTCAGCCGAGGAAGTCGTGCAACTGATTCCCAAATCCATATTTGGTCCAATAGCGTTCATTACG
Organism: Candidatus Bathyarchaeota archaeon; assembly: GCA_963846735.1. Taxonomy (GTDB): domain Archaea; phylum Thermoproteota; class Bathyarchaeia; order Bathyarchaeales; family Bathycorpusculaceae; genus Bathycorpusculum. The sequence goes on from CAWJXC010000002.1 coordinate 375,417, forward strand.
TCAATTACGGTTTTTCCGTCAGCGTACGGTCTTACTTCTTCTCTTGCGTCGTTTGCATTCTCGTGCGGCACGGCGAGGATGATGACTTCTCCCCATTTAGCAGCGTCAGCAACTGGCTCTGCTGGGTCGCGGTGACCAAACTTTGTTTCGTGACCTGCCTTGCTTAAGCCACTACCGAGTGCGCTTCCAACATTGCCTTTCCCGATAATTGCAATTTTCAAGCTTTTTACCTCAAATATGAGAGTTTTATTGGCGCTCTTTAGAAGTTGTGACTGTAACATGCCTACAACAAGGGGCTTCTATACGAAACCAAGGGGTTAATACGTGCTGGTAAAAAACTATACCCACTTAAAGGCAAATAGTTGCTATGTTGAAAAAGGCTGGGTCTCTCTTGCGTGACCCCCCTCCCCTTATATAAAGCAAAAAGGCTCCAAGCGTGTTATTGCTTTTTTCTGGCTGCCCAAACCACCACGCCCAATAATCCAATCAGAGCTGCTGCAATGCCCACGGCAATGTAGACCAAGTATCCATTGTCCGTGGTTGCGTTTGTGTATAGCGCTTGGTTGATTCTCACTTGTTGGATGCTGTGGTGATAGGTAAAAGTGATTACCCAAGAATCCCCGCTTGAAGCCACAGTGTAGTCAACAGGGGTTCCATCAAGGTAGACCTTGAGTTTTTGAATGTTAGGCATAAGCACTGCGGAGATTGTTGCTTTAACGTAACCTGATGTGCCTGTTGTACCGTTGACTGTGAAGAGGATTTCTTGTGTGGTTGCGTTGAAACCTAGCCCTGAAACCGTGCTGTTAGATTCTACTGTGAAATAATTTGTGCTTTGTATCGAAGCTGTTGAGTTAGTATCGATGGGCATAATGGTGATGGGATTAGGCAGCAGTGCTCTGTCTGCGGTGGGATAAGCGAACAGGTTAGGTTCCGTTAGGATTGGGCTGATGGTTACTTCGCCTGCATATGGGTCGAAGGTGTAGTCATGTATTGTCTGTTCTATTGCTGAGGTATCGGTTGTTCCCCACCAGTTGTAGGCTGCTGTTATGTTCCTGCCGCAGTATGAGTAAATGTTGTATTCGCTGCTGTTCACTATGTTGTTCTGCTTAATTATTGGCGAGGGCGGCATGCTGGCATCGGCTTCCACGCCGTTATAGTTGAAGAGGTGGAAAGCGGTGGCACTGTTGACTATTGTGTTGTTTTCAACTCGAGCATAAAGCGTAGTTTCCGGCATTGTTCCAAGCGACAACGCAAACCTAGAAGAGTTAACAATCAAATTGTTGGCTATTGTTCCGCCTTCTGCAAGAGAGGAGATTCCGTCTAAAACGTCAACAATCGTGTTATCAGTGATGACAGCATTGAAAAGCCGGTTAGGCCCGTATGTTGCCGTAAGCACAATTCCTGAACTGGCCGTGTTTCCTGGATGCGACATGCCCTTGATGTAGTTTTGTGAAATGGTCGGCGAGCCGCCTCCAATGAAGATTTGCCCAACAATGTTATTGTAGGAAATCACTGGAGACAGCAAGCTTGCGTTACTTTCAATGTACCCGACTATGGTGTTGTAGGTAATTTGGGGGGAGCCGCCGTAAAGCTGGGTCCTGCCGCAGATTGTGTTGTTATTGATTTTGGCGGAGTTAAAAACGGTTAACAATACGTAGTTTAACTGGGCGTTTTCGATGGTTGTGCCTGCGGGCTGGTTGCTGTTTGGCATTAAGATGAGGTCTCCGCCGCCGTTTAACTGGATGTTATCGGCGTTGGTGCCCTTTGCAATTAATGTTCCTTCAACCCGCAAGGCAGCGCCTGAACCTATATTTACGGTTACGCCCGGCTCTATAGTTAGGGTTGCCCCGTTTTGCACCGTTACTGTGCCAGTGATTGTATAGGGGCTGTCGGGTTTAGTCCAAGTTGTATCTGAATTGATGGTGCTGCTAACGGTTATCCCATTAACTGTTGACACAACAAAAAGTGCAGAGAAAAGCAAGATTAGTATGAACGCCGGTAAAGTTTTTTTCACCCTGAAACCCCTTAAAACCTAACCATTGCAAGCTAATACAGTTTCCGCAAAACGTAACAAAAAAAGCTAAAAGAAAAAGTTAGAGTCGAAGTACGACTTTTTCGGTGAAGGGCTGGATTATTTTTGCGAATTCATCGATTGTTTCGGGCGCGTAAGGCTTGAGCGTCTGATACCGTTTATCCAGCGTGTCTTGCGGGACGAATTGTTGAAGTGCATGGGTTTTTGAGCCTTTCACCATCTCGCCTATGCATGTGGCATCCTGCGCCGTGACAAGTTCTGGAACAGCGGTTGTGCGAAATTCGTAGGGTACTTTGCCGGTTTTGAGGATTTCCATGGTACGCATCAGCCCTGTTGTGTCTTTGGCGCCAAGCAACTTGTATTTTTCCTTGCAAGTTTTAACGTCCATCGCCACATAATCCACGCTTCCTAAGCATTCTTCAAGTATATCTGGAAAGAAACCGTTCGTGTCCAACTTTACCATGAAACCGCGTTCTTTGAGCTTAGAGAGGAATTTCGGCAGCTCCTTATGCATACATGGCTCGCCCCCTGTGACCACTACGGCATCAACGTATTTTTTGCGGCTCTCCAAAATCTCCAATGCGACGCCTTCCTGCAGAAACGGCGGTTGCGGGTCAACAGCGATGCGCCAGTTGTGGCAGAATGGGCAGCGGAGGTTGCAGCCTGGCGTAAACAGCACTGAGGCTATTTTATCGGGGTAATCCACGAGACTGATTTTTTGTAATCCGCTAAATTTCATGCTTGTTTTTTCACCTTAAACTGTTAAGGGTGCCGATGTCAAAACGGTTGAGCGGTCGAAGGTTTTGCGTATGGAGAATTCTGCTTGTTTTCCGTCGTTCCATTGGTCAACTGGTCGTAGGTAGCCGACAACGCGTGAGTAGACTTCGCAGGTTGCTCCGCAGACTGGGCAGAGTTTGTGTTCGCCGTTTGTGTAGCCGTGGGTTGGGCAAACACTAAAGGTTGGGGTCAAGGTGAAGTAGGGCAGCTTTGAGTTCCAAGCGACTTTCTTGATTAGTTCCGCAGCTGATTTCCAGGAGTGTAAGCGTTCGCCAAGGAAAATATGGAATACTGTGCCTCCAGTGTAGAGCGACTGCAAAGATTCCTGGTGCTCCAGCGCGTCGAAGAGGTCGCCTGTAAAGTCCACGGGTAGCTGCGAGGAGTTGGTGTAGAATGGTTCCGCATGCTCTGAGACTATTTGTTTTTGGTTAGCGAATATGATGTCTTTGTAGCGTTTTTTGTCTATGCGGGCAAGCCGATAGGAGGTGCCTTCAGCGGGGGTGGCTTCAAGGTTGTATATGCAACCTGTTTCCTCTTGATAGTCGGCTAGTCGGTCGCGCATGAACGTGAGCATTTTCATCGCGAAGGCTTGTCCATCACGCGAAGCGATGTTTTGTCCCAGCAAGTTTATGATTGCTTCGTTAACGCCTACTATGCCTATGGTGGAGAAGTGGTTCTTCCAGAACTTGTCATAGCCTTCCTTAACGTGACGCAAATAACGCCGTGAATATGGGTACAAACCATTATCCGTGAATGCTTCAAGCACTTTACGCTTAATTTCCAAGCTGGATTTGGCAGTTTCCATCAAAGCCTCTAAGCGCTCAAAGAACTCGTCCTCGTCTTTGGATAGGTAGCCAATTCTTGGAAGGTTCAAGGTAACCACGCCGATGCTGCCTGTTAAGGGGTTGGCGCCGAAGAATCCGCCTCCACGTTTGCGGAGTTCGCGGTTGTCTATGCGTAGGCGGCAGCACATGCTGCGTACATCTTCAGGCTTCATGTCGCTGTTAACGAAATTCGAGAAGTATGGCACACCGTATTTGGCGGTTACTTCAAAGATTGCCTGAGATACGGGTGATTCCCAGTCAAAGTCCTTGGTTATGTTGTAGGTGGGAATTGGGAAAGTGAAAACTCTGCCTTTTGAGTCGCCTTGGCGCATGCCTTCAGCGAAGGCTAAGTTGAACATTTCCATCTCTTTAGTCATGTCGCCATACGTGTCTTGGGTAACCTTGCCGTTGTAGAGTACGGCTTCGTTTTTCATGAAGTCTGGAACCGTTAAGTCCAAAGTTAGGTTGGTGAATGGCGTCTGGAAGCCCACGCGGGTTGGCACGTTCATGTTGAAGAAGAATTCCTGCAACGCCTGCTCCACATCTTTCTGATTTAAGTGGTCGTAGCGTATGAATGGGGCAAGGTATGTGTCAAAGTTGCTAAACGCCTGAGCGCCTGCCGCTTCACCCTGCAACGTGTAGAAGAAGTTTACGACTTGTCCAAGTGCCGTGCGGAAATGTTTTGCTGGTTTGCTCTCGATTTTACCTGAAACTCCGCCAAAGCCTGAAAGTAAAAGGTCGCTTACGTCCCAGCCCACACAGTACGGACCAAGAACGCCTAAATCGTGAATGTGTAGGTCTCCTGAGAAGTGTGCTTCCGCAATTTTTGAGGGGTAAATGCGGGCAATCCAGTATTTGGCGATGACTGTGGATGAGAGGTAATTGTTTAGTCCCTGCAGTGAATAGCTCATGTTGCTGTTTTCTTTAACTCGCCAGTCCTCAACCTCAAGGTACTGGTCCACCATGTCTGAAGAACTAAGCAGCGAAGCTAACTCGCGCATGTCCGTGTGCTGCTTGCGGTAGAGAATGTAGGCTTTCGCCGTTGAAGCATGACCGTTTTCAATTAAACGTTTTTCAACCAGGTCTTGGATTTCCTCAACCGTGGGAACACCATCGTCACCGTACAGCTTGTCTAGTAAAACTACGACTTCGTCGCTGATGCGTTTTGCCTGTTCCTTGTCTCTTCCGCCCACTGCTTTAGCAGCTTTCCAAATGGCAATTGTAATTCGTTCTTGATCGAAGGGTTCTAATTTACTATCACGTTTTAGGACAAACTTCATGATTTTTTCACTTCCAACAGTAACCGCCTGAAATCTTCAGGCTCTTCAAACTGCTTGTAAACTGAAGCAAACCGAATGTACGCGATGCGGTCCACGTTTTTTAGGTATTTCATGATTAGGTCGCCGATTTCTTCGGATGCGATTTCCTCGGTGCCTTTTAGCATAAGGTCTTGGCGTACTTGCCCTGCTAACTCGTTGATTTGGCTCATGGTTACGGGTCTTTTTTCGCATGCTTTTTGTAAGCCGCGGATTATTTTGTTGACGTCGAAGCGTTGGAGTTCGCCGTCTTTTTTTCTTACCATGAGCTCGACTGTTTCCAGGTATTCGTAGGTGGTGTAACGTTTGTTGCAGTTGATGCATTCTTTGCGTCTGCGTGTGGTGTTCTCTGGGGAATCGCGTGTTTCGAGGGTTTTTGAATTTTCTGAGTTGCAGTATGGGCATCTCATAGGTTTAACATACTCGTGCTGTAATATAGTGTTAGTGAGCTTAATCTACACACTACATTTAGCGCATATATAAGTTGTTTTCACATTAACCATGCAAACCAAGGTACAAACCCAAAACCAACTCCATAAAAAATAAACAAAAAACACAACATAAAAAAATCCAAATCAACCCTTTTTAGCCAAAAAAACCCAAATTCAAGCAAATAATCCTTCGGTTAAGGCTTGCGCAAACAATATAATTAAAAACAAGCATACATCCATAGTTACCTTCTATAATACATCAACAAGCACAGAAAAAGGTGAAACTTTGAACCCAAAAATAGTAAAAGCCAACTCATTAAACGAGTATTTAACCCCTGAACACTGCTACATAGCTGAAAACTGCAGCTCCACCGAGATATCGATTGCCCGTGCCACAGTAAAGCCGGGAGTAACAACCTTGCCGCATCACCTTAAGGGTGTACAGGAAATATACCTAATTACAAATGGGCAAGGCAGGGTAACTGTTGGAGGCATGGAACCAACCGACGTTGGCGTGGGCGATGTAGTTATTATTCCACCTGAAACAGCCCAAAAAGTAACCAACACAGGCAAAACCGACTTAATATTCTACTGCATTTGTACCCCAAGGTTTACTGAAGCTTGCTATGTTAACGAGGCAGAAAAAGCGCTTTGAGCGATATATGTCGATTGCGGCAATAGTGATTTATAAGCTGAACTAACGATATGTGTTTGAGGAGAAAGGAGAAGCTCCTTACGTTTCTTTCAACCAAAGAAACGCTAACTTGTTTTTAGGTCATCCATAAACTCGCTTAAGTCCAATGTGGATACGCCGTTCTCATCTTTAAGTTGCTGTTTTGCTGGGGGATTCTGCAGGTAGAAGGGTATTCTTTTGGCAAAGCGCTCTTGGAAGGTTGGCTCAAACTCGTTTTTGTAGAAGACGCCTATTGGGATTTTGTCACCCCACTCCTGAGCCTTTTCTAAGCCAGCGATTTTTTTCTTAAACTCCTCACTTGCATCATGCACTAATGGGTCAAAACCTGCCTCTTCCAGCTTGTATAGCCTTGACTGCGGTTTACCTGTGACGGGGTCTTTGCGGTCTTCGCCAGCATACCAATCCTTCGTGTTTATGTCATTGTAGACTGGGCATGGCTGCAGGCACTCAACCAGCGCTAAACCCTTGTGCTCAATTCCCTGTTTAATGGTGTTCTTGAGGTGCATTACGTCAAAAGCGTAGGACCTAGCTACGAAGGTGTAACCGCAAGTTATTGCGAGGGCAACAGGGTTAATTGCTTCGTTGATGTTTGGTTTGGGAAGCGATTTTGTCTGCATTCCCAATCGAAGCGTTGGCGATGCTTGCCCTTTGGTTAAGCCGTAAACTCCGTTGTTGTAGAGCAGATAAGTCATGTCGATGTTTCTTCGTCCTGCATTAACAAAATGCCCCGCGCCGATGCCGAGCCCGTCGCCGTCTCCGCCGATGCCGATAACTTCGAGGTTTGGGTTTGCAACCTTAATCCCCATAGCAAAAGGCAAAAGTCTTCCGTGAAGTGTGTGGACGCCGTTGGCTTTAACGAAGTGGGGCGTTTTAGCAGCGTTACCCACGCCAGAAACCACAACCACGTTGTGGGGTTCAAGGTTTAGTTCTGCCAGAGCCATCTGAAGCGCGCTTAAGATTCCGAAGTCACCGCAGCCTGGACACCAGTCAACGTAGACGTCGGTTTTGTATTCTGAAGGTTTATGCGCCAAGCATTAACACCTGCTTCTCAGCTGCTTTATCAGTTAAAACTGCTTTAATTGCCTGGTAAACTTCGGTTGTCATCATGGGTCTCCCCGTGTACTTGAGAATGTAAAAATTAGGTTTGATACTTGTGTGCTCGGTTATTATGCCGCCAAGTTGTGCGGTCGCGTTGTCTTCGATGTCGATTATTCGTTTCTTGCCACTTAATAGTTGTTTTAGGTGGGCAGAGGGAAGCGGATGAATCATACGCACCTGAATATAGCCTAAGCTGTAGCCTTCGTCTTTGAGTTGGTTGAGCGCTTCGATTATGGCGCCTTTGGGTGAACCCCAACTAACCACAACGTTCTCCGAATACACATCGCCAAAAAAATTAACTTTCATCTCCAACGGCACATCCTTATCGACCAATTCAAGTTTTTTTAGGCGTTTATCCATCATTTTCCTTCGAATGATAGGTTCTTCGTTAATGTTGCCCGATTCGTTGTGTTCATCGCCAGAACACCATTGAACCGCATTTTTTGTTCCCAGAAAAGCTCGGGGGGAAACGCCTGTTTCTGTGAATCGGAAGCGCTTGTACTCTTTGCCTTCAAGCTCTTTTTCGCCGACAATTTCTCCGCGGTCAATCTTTGTTTTCCCGTAATCAAAAACGGGGTAAGTCTGCGACGAATTAGCCATGCCTTTATCAAGCAAATGAATAACAGGCATCTGATATTTCTCAGCTAAATTGAAAACTTCAGCCGCATCAAAAAAGCACTCCTCAATGTCTCCTGACGCAAGGATTATTCTTGCAAATTCTCCATGAGCTGCATGCATGGCAAACCGCAAATCCTGCTGGCTATGCCTTGTCGGCTGCCCCGTTGAGGGTCCACCGCGCTGGTAGTAAGTTATTACTAAGGGGACTTCGTTGTTTCCTGCCCATCCTAAGCCTTCAGCCATCAAAGAAAAACCTGGACCCGACGTGCTCGTTGCTGCCCGCGCACCCGCTAAGCAGGCACCTGAAGCAGAATTAACAGCCGCAATCTCATCTTCAGTTTGGAGCACAATTATGGCTTCTTCGCCTTTCCGAGTTTTTAGGATTTCGTGGGCTTCCAAGTATTCGCTCTCGTCAGCTGCAGGCGTAATGGGGTAGTATGTTTGGACTCTGCATCCGCCAAGAACTTTGCCCATGGCAACGGCTTGGTTTCCAGTCAGGAAAATCCTTGGTTCTTTTATGTCCATTTTTTCGAGTTTGTGCCTGAAGTTGTTCACGTTAAAGTTCTGTTCAGCGTAATCATAAGCAGTGTCTACGGCTACCACATTCATGTCGGCGATTTTCTCATGGAAGGTAGCTCTGATTGCATCTTCAACAAGTTTTCGGTCGTACTTTAACAGCGCAAAAGACACGCCGATTGCGAGGACGTTTATCATTTTGGTGAGCATGCTTATTTTTTCTATGTGAAGTTTTTCGCCGATTTCCTTTAGCAAATCCATGTATGGAACCGGGAAAACCTGGATGTTTTTCTGTTTGGCGTATGTCAAAAAGTCGTTGATGGTTTCGCCAACACCATTCTCCTTCATGAACTCTCGGATTTGACTCTTGTAATCTTCAGAAAACGTCGCTATATCTTTTAGGACATTGACGCCAAGGTCGCGTGAATCAACAATTATGCCGCCTTCACTCACGACTTCGCCAACATGCCGCACCACGGTTTCCGCATCAAAAGCCGCAAGCAAATTCACGTCGCTAATGTTTGCTAACGTGGGCTGTTTTGAGACGCGTTGATGGAAGTAGCTGTGCATGGTTTTGATGTTTGAGTGGTATTCACGTCTGCCAAACACGTACAAGCCGCCGTAACCGCAAGCTCTGCCAAATATGGTGGACGCTGAATCAACACCGCTTCCTTGGGGGCCGCCTGCCATCCAATTTATACTTTCAACTACCATTTTGTCTCACACTGAAAATTTTTTTGTTTGCGGAACTATCCGCCGCCAGTTGCTTTATCGCTGCCTATACAGCAGGTGCATTTTGCGTTTTCTCCGCAGTATGGGCATACGCAGTTGCAGTCGTCGATAAAGTTTCCGCAGTTTATGCAACGAGGCTGCTTTTCTTCGCTCATCCTCTTTTGCCTCTGCTAAAATAATCTGTGTCGCTAAAGGAATTTAAGGTTTCGGACCGTTGTCTTTTTTTAACAATAATAATGTTGAAGATATTTTATTCTCAAACAACTTCTTGCCTATTGACAATATCTTGAGCAAATTCTCTGATATTCTCTATAAGTCTCAAGTTGTTCTTCGCTCGTGCCTCTGTTACCTTGAGGTTGAGGCAATGCTGTATAGTTAGTTCCAGAATACACTTTTAGCAACTCTAAACGCCTTTTCAGAATTTTCTCAACGCCCTTTCCTATTACTATGGTATGTTTTGGCTTTGATTCACCTATTTCCTTTTTAATGTATGAATCCCAACATGTTGTAATTATTGAATCTTTGACTTTTGCATCTTTTACGGCGCCATAAATCCCAACAATGCTTGCATCTATTAGCCATATGCCTCTTTTTCGCATTTCTTGGAGAATTGCTACCTTATTTCTTAATCTTTGGTGAATCTGGGTTTTTCCTGTAAGAATTTTTTGAAAACCTAAATCTGCATCGTTTTTGGCTACACACGAGCTAAAAATTTTCCAGAACTGAGAAGTTCTACCACGGTTGCTGTCAAGTTCTCTGTTAAGTATTTGAGGTTCACCGTAACCTAAACAGTAAACAAACCTCACGTAATGGGTTGGGTAACTTTGAATAAAGTTGCTCAGTGCAAACCTACTGCATTCCGAAACAAACTCTTCATCTGTAGTGTAAACATGAGACTCCGCAAGAAGTATTACCCTTACTTGTGATGGTTTCCAAAACTGTCTATATTCCTCCACTTGTTTAACTACATTAAGCGAGTCTATTTGTTGGTTTTTGGGAATATGAGCCTTAACGAGCCTATACGTTTCTTCTAAACTCATGGTATCAAATAATTGAGTTCTGCATTTAGTTTTTGTGTTTAATCAGTCTTGAGGTCAGGCAAGAATTCCTTTGCACTCTTCCAAATTTCTGGTTTTAGCTTTTGGAATTCGTCACAAGCTCTTCGCCATTGAACGAAGCCTTTAACTTCAAACTAAAACAAGTTTCTTCTTGAGAAGCTCAGCAACTCCAACATTTCACCCTTATGCCTAAAGTAGAAAACAACTCTATTGTTCAGCTTTCCACGATATTCAAAATCAAAGGATTTTATGTACGACGAGAATTGTTGGTTCTCTGAGGGCACTAGTCCGCGTCCAAATAAGGGATATAGACTGTTTTAGCAACTATAATGCAAGCGATAGTTTAGCCTAGAAAAGCGTAAAAACGCCAGAAAACGACAAAAATAGGCTTAAATTCCATATCCAGTAGTTCAGGGAAAAGCAGATGGAAAAAAATAAAAGTTTTATCCCAAAAAGGGATGGGGTTGTTTTTTTTATCTTACGAAGTCGTCGAAGGTCCAGAAGTGGTCTTCTTCTTGGATGATGATGTCTTCGAATATGCGTCTTGTGGTTGTGTCGCCGCGTTTGAGTGCTTCAGCGATGATTTGTCGGTAGAGCGTGATTGCGCTGGATTCGAGTGCGTGGTCTAAGCGTAGGAAGTCTTGGGCTGTGTCGCCGACGACTGGGGTTGGATCTGGTTTGTATGTGGCTTCGCCTTCAAGGAGGTAGATGCGTTCGCTGATTTTTTCTAGGTGATCCATTTCTTGCATGAAGACTTCTTTGAGTATCTTGCTGACTACGTCGGCTTTGTTGGTTCCAGTGATAGTTTCAAGTGGGGTGTTTTTCATTCGGAGTTCGAGGAATGCGGCTTTTTCATGCTGGTTGGTGTACTGGATGATTCCTGTGATTTCTGCAGAAACCGCCTTGTTTAAGAGGGTAAAGTAGTCGTCGGTGTAGATTTTTCGCCATTCAGGCAGCGGCACCTTGCTTGCTGTTTCTTTTTCGTCTTGGAACTTGGTGTATTCTTGGAATTTGAATAAGTGTCCTTCTTCTTCACCGTAGATTTTCTCGAAGACTTCCCGTGTTTCCCAATCGCCCATTTTCCCAGCGGTCTCGATGATTTGGCGGTAGAGCGTTAAAGCTTCTTCTTCGGCTTTTACACCGAGTTTAGCAAATTCGCTTATGCTATCGCCAATTGTGACCTTGCCTGATTTAGTTGTAGCTTGCCCCCCAAGATAGTAAATGCGCTCCATTATAGAGGCGGCATGCTTCATTTCTTGGATAGAGATTTCTCTTAGAAACTTTCCAACCGCATCATACGTGGTTTTATCTAAAAGAATGTTTTCAGGGATGGTTCTGCGGACGAGTTTCTCCATCTTTGCATGTTGAAGAATGTATTGGAGAGAAACTTGAATTTCGCGTTCGACTGCTTTGTTTAGCAACTCAATATAATCTGGTGATATTTTGACAGCCATAAACAATCACAACTTTCGATCTTGAAAGGAGCAATCACTGACATATAAGATTTATTATTAAACAAATTCAGGCAAAATCTGCCTGTATGTTAGCTTTGTCGTTTATTGTAGTGGTTTGCCGCAGGAACTGCAGTAATTTGCGTCTGCACCGTTTTCTGCCCCGCAATTGGGACAACGCCTGGTTTGCATTGTGTTTGATTGCGGTTGGGTGGGGTAGGAAACTGTTGGAGCTATCCCTGAGGTCGGTTTAAGTTTGCGAAAGCCTATGGCGGCAAAAATCCAGCCTATCCATGATACGAAGGGTATTATTGCACCGATTAAGTATAGGTCACCTGCAGTCTTAAAATTGTCCAATCCTGATTTTTCACCTAACTTTTTGAAGGCGCGCATAACTAATACTGCACCATATATTTCTACAATGACTAACACGATTAGCGCTAAGGAGACAGCGGCAAATTGTCTAATCAGGGCTGAAATCAGGACCGCAGCAAGAGTTGCAACTGTTATTTTTATGGCAGTCGAGATATTCGAGAAAATGGCTGGTTCACCATAGTAATGTGACAGGTAATTCATTGCTACGATGAACAGGATACCTCCTGCGACACTAACTGATCCAAGGGCAATCAAGAAGACAAGTAACCCTGTAGAAAACGCTGCTATACCGGGCAGAAATATGCTTGCGATTCCCACTTGAAAAGAGGCAAATATGGAAAAGACAAGCACTGCCACCAAAACTACAGGGGCTATAACATATATTAAACTGGCAATCAACCCTAATTTTCTGCCTGATTCAAGAGACACCCCTTATACCCTCAAAAGGCTATTTGGAGCGGTTTAGGGATAAGCTTTTCGTTAACACAAAAATTAAAAACCTAACTTTTAGTTGCGCTGTATGGTTTTTCAGGTGGCGCTAAAAAGGTTATTATAGAAAGAGGGAATTCAATGTTTAGTGGTGGAATCTTGTTTTCTAAAAACAGCAGGCAAACTTCACAGACTTCAACTTACCCAGTAGGACCCCAGACTCAATCGCGCAATTCCCGACTATACGCTAACGTTGGATTACTCTGCGCCTTTCTCGCCCTAATTGTGCTTCCGGAAGTTTTTGGTTTAGCAGCCGCTATTCTTGGCGCATACGCATACAGATTGGATTGCGGCACAACCCGCAACCGCGGACTCTGGGCAGTTATTTTGGGCGTAATATTTATGCTGGTGGGAATATATTACACGTCCTTTTTCGGATTATACAATATCCTTCCCTAACACATGTGTTGCAGACATCAAAGAAGTCATTACCTTTCTGAGGTGACCTTCCCCTCATTTGTTAAAGCTTAAACTTGGGGCTTAGTCGCCTTGTTGAGGTTTAAAAGCTTAGCTATGAATGTAATCTGCTTGGAAGTGGCAAGAAATGGCTAAAACGGTTAAAGCAACGCCTGATTATGGCAATTGGGTTTCACGGCGAATCATCTATTTTCCCGCTGTGCTTGGTTTAGTGCTTTTAGCGGCGGCACTTCTGTTTTGGATGCTGATAATTCCTTCCCTGCTATGCTTCGGTGTAGCTGCGTATTTTGTTTATGCACGCTATTTGTTTTCGCCTAAAGGAGGAAACGTACAAAACCAAATCTGGGACATGGCAATCTCAAATCTGGATTGGAATGGTGAAGGAAAAGCCCTCGATGTAGGCTGCGGAAACGGCGCCTTAACCATCAAACTTGCCCAAAAGTTCCCTGCAGCGCAGGTTACTGGAATTGATTACTGGGGAGAACGGTGGGAATATTCCAAAACCAAATGTGAAGACAACGCTAAAGCCGAAGGCATAAATGACCGAATCGTTTTCCAGAAAGCCAGCGCCTCAAAGTTGCCCTTTGACGACCAATATTTCGATGCGGCAGTGAGCAACTTGTGCTTCCATGAAGTCGCCGACGCCAAAGACAAACGGGAAGTGATCCGTGAGGCGCTTCGTGTGGTTAAGAAGGGTGGACGGTTTGCTTTCCAAGACCTTTTCCTACTCAAGCAGGTGTACGGTAATCCTGATGATTTAGTTGCAACCATAAAGAGTTGGGGCATAACAAAAGTAGAGTTTGTTGAAACCCGAAATGCCCCGTTTATCCACGCGGCTTTGAAGCTGCCGTTCATGGTTGGACGAATTGGCATTATCAAAGGAGAAAAATAACCGCTAAGGAGCCTTGTAAAAACACTCATTCTTTCTTGGGTAGCGCTTTCTGTTTTTGACCTTAAAAGCAGCATACGGACCTCCCCTCTATCGTTTCTGCATAGAACCTCTATTAGGCTCCAAATATGCCCAAAAACCACAAACTATGAAATAGTGGCGTTGAAGGAAAACTATTTTTGGCTATCTATTTTGTCCATTTCCCTGACGCCCACTTCGTGAAAGAAGTCGGCGTTATCTTGATTATCGGTACGTCCCCTTCTTTCCAGCTGCCATCCGCTGTTTGGTATTCGGGGTACTTTTCTTTGAGCAGGTCATGTGCATAACGGTATTCTTTGCCATTCCAAAGAAGCTCTGCTTCGCCCTGTACACGGATGCCTCTGATGGTGGACCAGTTGTTTTTGTCATAGTCATCAAAGACCAGTGAAACTTGCGGGTTTGCCTCTATATGCTCCAGCTTGGGAGTGTCAGGGTCAGACGCTATGTAAATGTTTGCGCCGTCAAAAACAGGCCAAACAGGCCTCACCACGGGTTCGCACTCTTCTGTTGAGGTTGCAAGGCGGCAAACTGGCAACTGTTTAATGAACGCTATATCAGACTTTGAAAGCTTAATCCCCATTCAAACACCAACACGATTACATAACTGCAGCAAACCTGCAAGATAAATGTTAACAAGGTCAACCATTTAAAGGATGTTGGAGCGGTTGGAGCGAAAACCGCCATTACGTCTTGGCATGGAAACTTGGCTGAACTGTTTATAGAAAACAAATTATAGCCGAGCACTTACAATCTACAGAATGCAGGCAAAACAGGCGCAAAATAAGTTTTAGCGTGTGCGGGATTCCCCAAGCCTGGTATGGGGCAGGCCTGCTAAGTCTGTGGTCGAAAGGCCGCGTGGGTTCAATTCCCACATCCCGCGCCATTCCCCAAATTATATTTGTTGTTTTAATTAAGAAATTATCACAAAAAACATTTTTACTCAAGCAATAGTTTGATTTTAGTTAGCAGTCGCGAACGTTTGTTCAGCTCAACATTAATAACCTATTAATTGTGCCGTTTGCATATTTAAAGAAATATAAACATTTTCTTGGACGCGACTTTACGGGCACAAATAATAAAAACGGTTCGAACAAGCATGCCTCTTTTGAAAGTGGAGTTTCTCAAGAGTTTCCGATTGTTGGAATTGGTGCTTCTGCAGGCGGCTTAGAAGCGTTTAAGGTGTTGCTTGAGTGCTTGCCCGTTGATACAGGTTTGGCTTTTGTTATAATTCAACATCTTGCCACAGGCCAAGAAAGCATGCTAACAGACATTCTTTCAAGATTCACCAAAATGCTCGTTCTCCAAGTTGAGGATGGGATGCACGTTGAACCCAATCTATGTTTATGTGATTCCGCCAGGGTCAACCATGACTTTAGAAAATGGCTTTCTAAAGCTCAACCCAAAGGGTAAATCTCTAAGACCCATCGATGCTTTTCTTAAGTTCTCTTGCAATGGAACGGAAAACGCAGGCTATCGGGATTGTTCTTTCAGGAACTGGAACTGACGGAACCGAAGGGCTCAAAGCTGTTAAAGCTGAAGGGGGAATTACTTTTGCGCAGACTCCAGACTCTGCCCAGTACGCGGGTATGCCTCAAAGTGCCATATCAGCCGAAGCCGTCGATTTCGTTCTCTCTCCAGACAGGATTGCAAAGGAGCTTTCAAAAATTGCCAAGCACCCTCAGTTGGTTCGCGCCGAAATAGAAACTCAGGAACCCAAAACCCAGAAAGAAACGGGTTTACGAAGAATCTTTACATTATTAAAATCTTCATTCACCGTGGATTTCACTCACTACAAAGACACAGTCGTCAATAGGCGAGTTACTCGCCGCATGGTAATTAACCACATAGACAACATAGCGAAATATGCTGAATACCTAGGAACCCATCCTGCTGAACTGCAAGCATTGTTTGATGACATGCTAATCGGCGTAACAAGCTTCTTTAGGGAACCCGACACGTTCGTGATTTTGAAGGAAAAACTGTTTCCTGAACTTTTGAAAAACCGGTCATCCAAAGAACCTATAAGAATCTGGATTCCAGGCTGCTCCACAGGCGAAGAAGCTTACTCTTTCGCCATTGCACTTCAAGAATTCCTCGAAGAAACCGGCACCGGGGATGTGCAGGTTCAGATTTTCGGGACGGATGTAAACGAAAAGAACGTTGATAAAGCCCGTCAAGGAATATACCCCAAGAGCATAGAAGCTGATGTCTCGGAAAGCCGCCTGAAACGATTCTTCACCAGTTTCAACGGCAGCTATCAAATTGCAAAGTTCATCCGCGACATGTGCGTATTTGCGAAACAGGACTTAACTGCCGACCCGCCTTTCTCCAATTTGGACCTCGTTAGCTGCCGAAACATGCTCATCTATTTTGACTCGCAACTTCAAGAAAGAATAGTTCCCATCCTGCATTATGCGTTGAAGCCAAACGGCTTTCTAATTTTAGGCGAATCAGAAAGCATCGGCAAATTCACTAATCTTTTTGAACAAGTAAACAAAAAAGGTTTCATATACACAAAAAAGAAAGCCCAACCCCGCGTTAATTTTGGCTTTGAAGCCTCAGTTCCCTATAACGAAAAAACAGTTCTCAAGGAACCTGTGAAAAAGGATGCATTCTCTCTTCTACGGGAGGAAGTGGACCGGCTACTAATTACGGAGTATGTTCCTGCTGCATTGTTAGTTAACGGTAACCTAGACATTCTTGTTTTCCGCGGAAATATCACGCCTTATCTTTCACCCGAATCAGGGCAAGCAAGTTTGAATGTGGCAAAGATAATCCGCAAAGAGCTGCGACCAGAAGTCCAAACAGCAGTTTACAGAGCAAAAAAAGAGAACAAATCCGTCAAAGAAGAGGCAATACGCTTTCAATATGGTGAGCAACCGAAGACAGTTAATATTCAAGTCATGCCCCTGCGTTCAGTACAATACGAAGAGCCTTTTTTCCTTGTGTTGTTTGAGGATGTGAGTTCAGCGGCTGCGCATCTGCGTAAATCAATGGAGCTTACAGCTACGCCTGAAGGGCGCGAGAACGTTAAGGATAGTCAAATTCGTAGAACTTAAAGACGAATTGGAATCTTCTAAGCAGTCTTTGCAGACGGTTATTGAGACGCAGGAGGCAACCAACGAAGAGCTTAGAGCCGCCATGGAAGAAGTGCAGTCAAGCAACGAGGAGTTGCAGAGTACAAACGAGGAATTGGAGACTGCTAAAGAAGAGCTTCAATCGAGCAATGAAGAATTAACCACTTTGAATGACGAATTAAAGAACCGCAATCAAGCTCTCGCCAGACTAAACGACAACCAAACGAACCTAACTAGAAACGTTGATCCAGCCGTGGTGATGGTGGATGGCAACTTGAAGATTAGGCTTTTCACGCCCTCCGCTCAAAAGATTCTAAATCTCGTTCCTTCAGACACTGGGCTGCCAATATCTAATGTGCATCTAGCCATTTCGGTTCCTGATTTGGAAAAAACCATCTCAGAAGTAATCACAACGCTTGGCGCAGTAAACAAGGAAGTAACCGACGAAAATGGGCATTCTTATGAAATGCGTGTTCGACCATACATTACTGAGGAAAACAGAATTGATGGTGCGGTTTTATCCTTCATAGATGTCGATGTATTGAAGAAACATGAAGATGTAGTGCGGGTTGAAAAGGAAAAGTACAGGACTCTTGCAGAAAACTCGCCAGATATCATTGCAAGGTTTGACAGAAACCTGCGTTACTTGTACGTCAATTCGGCTGTTGAAAAAATAAATGGGCTATCTCCAAAGGTCTTCGTGGGCAAAACAAGCGAAGAAATAGGTTTGCCAAAGAAACTGGCTGAAGCATGGAATAAAGCTTCTCCAGAACGTCATCCAAACTGGGAAAGAAGAAAAAGGCGAATTTGAGTTTCCAAGCCCAAAAGGAACCAGAATTTACCAATATGTTATCGTTCCCGAATTTTCCGTCAACGGTGTTGTCGAGACAACGTTGTCCTTATTCAAAGATATTACTGAGGGCAAGAAAGTAATGGAGACAGCGCGTGCAAGTTTGGAGCGATACCGATCTTTTGTTGAAGTTTCAGGAGAGCTGGGTTGGGTCGCAAACGCTGATGGAGAAGTTGTAGAAGATATACCCTCTTGGAGGAAGTTTACTGGACAGACCTATGAAGAGGTTAAGGGCTGGCGGCTGGTCCAACGCAGTGCACCCCGACGACCTTGAACATACAAAACAAGTTTGGAATCAAGCCATTAAGACAAAAAGCAGGTATGAAGTCGAATATCGGGTTCGCAGACATGACGGTGTTTATCGTCTTTTCGAGGTGCGCGGCGTTCCAGTGTTTAAGAAAGACGGAAGTGTCCTTGAATGGGTAGGTACATGCATTGATATTACTGAACGCAAAAAATTGGAAGCTAGCCTTAGAGAGAGTGAAGAACGGTTTCTTCTTGCCTTGAAGAAATCTCCTGTAGTCGTAGGCAACCTAGACCGCGACCTCCGATTCACGTGGGCGTATAATCTTCAGTCAGGTTATAACTCAGCGGATTTGATAGGTAAAGAATTCGGCTATGGTATGAATTTTGAAGACATGGACAGCGTACAAGCATGCCTGAATGAGGTTATCACCAAGGGCACGTCAGCACAACGAGAGTTGAAGGGAAAGGGACTTGGTGGCGAACGAGTTTTTGATTTCTACTTTGAACCAAAAAGAAACTCCCAGAACGAGATAACTGGATTAAGTTTTACAGCTCTAAACATTACAGATCGCAAGAAAACTGAAACTGAACGAGAAATCATGGTTGAATTCCTAAGAATAGCCAACGCAACTACTGGTACTCGTGATATGGTAAAGGCGGCTACGGTTTTCTTCCAGAAACAGTCTGGCTGTGAAGCAGTAGGAATCAGGCTCAAAGAAGGTGACGATTATCCGTATTATGAATCCAAAGGGTTCCCGCCTGAACATGTCCAAATAGAGAACAAACTATGTGCAAGTGACGAAGCTGGATATGTAATCCGAGACGCCAAAGGCGAACCAGTTCTCGAATGCATGTGCGGAAACATCATATGCGGACGATTTGACCCAAACAAAGAGTTCTTTACTAAAAAGGGAAGTTTCTGGACAAACAGTACCACACAACTTATTGCAAACACAACCCAAGCAGACCGCCAAGGAAACACCCGCAACCGTTGCAACAGTGAAGGGTTTGAGTCACTGGCTCTGATTCCGTTGCGTATTGGAGATACTCGGCTGGGGCTACTTCAACTAAATGACAAACGAAAAGACATGTTTACTCTTGAAACGATTCTGATGTGGGAGAGAATAGCTGACCGTTTGGCATTAGCTTTGTCTAGGAACATTGCTGAAGAAGCGCTATCTATCTCTCTTGAAGAATCACAGCTGCGTGAGTCTGAGATTTCAGCCCTTTTGAAAGCATCAAGAGCAGTCTTGCAAAACAAAGAATTTCAGGATTCCGCGCGAGCAATATTTGACGCCTGCAAAGAACTGATTGGAGCAACAGCTGGCTACGTTGCTCTCTTAAGCGACAACGGAAAAGAAAACGAAGTTTTGTTTTTGGATTCAGGAGGGCTTCCCTGCACGGTTGATCCTTCGCTTCCGATGCCTATTCGCGGACTCCGCGCCGAAGCATACAACTCTGGGAAAGTGGCAGTTGAAAATGATTTTAACCAGAGCGAATGGAAAAAATTCATGCCTAAAGGTCATGTGCAACTCAAGAACGTATTGTTTGCGCCATTGATGATTGAACAGAGAACGGTCGGGGTAATCGGGTTAGCTAATAAAGCAGGCGGATTCACCAAACGCGATGCTGAAATGGCGATGGCGTTTGGAGAAATTGCCTCAGTTGCCCTAGCCAACAGCCAAATGCTGGAAATGCTGGAAGAAAATGAAAAAGAGTTGAAAGCGCACTCTGAACATTTGGAGACGCTGGTTGAAGAACGAACCAAGAAACTTCGGGACTCTGAACGTCTGGCAGCCATCGGCGAGACAGCAGGCATGGTTGGGCATGACATTCGCAATCCGCTCCAATCTATCACTGGCGAACTCTACTTGGCAAGAACCAACCTTGCATCTTTGCCTGATACCCACGCTAAAGAAGATCTAAATGAAAGCATAGGCTACATTGAGGAACAGCTAATCTATGTGAACAAAATCGTGCAAGACCTCCAAGACTACGCAAAAATACCCAAGCCCCAATTGCAGGAAACAGACCTTGAAAAAACCGTTCAAGACGTTTTGTCGTCGATGAATATTCCAGAGACCATAACTGTTTCTTATTCACTAGAAGCGGGCTTTCCGAAAATTAACACTGACCCGCTGTACCTGAAAAGGATACTTACAAACTTGACCTCAAACGCTATACAAGCCATGCCTAACGGAGGAAAACTGGACATAACTGCGACACTGCAAAGACAAGAAAGTGTTCATCACTGTTGCAGACACAGGCGAAGGCATATCTGACGATGTGAAAGAAAAGCTTTTCAAGCCGTTGTTCACCACCAAATCCAAAGGTCAAGGCTTCGGCTTAGCTGTAGTCAAGAAGCTAACTGAAGCATTAAACGGCAAAGTAACCGTTGAAAGCCAAATCGGAAAGGGCACACAGATTCACCGTGGAATTTCCAATGAATTAGAATTGATGCTGAACCTGTGTTTGTGGGGATTAAACCTCGCATACGCACCTAGTCCAATATGCCTTTTAATTTGACATTTTTTTGAAACTTAAAACCAAAGGCACAGTCGCAACAGAAATTACCGCCGAAACCACAAACGCCAACCCAGCAAAACCCGCTGAAACGCCAAAAGAAAAAGCGCTTGCAGCTAAAACAGGCGCAACTGTCTGCGCAAGACCCGCAATTGCCCAAGCAACCCCCAAGGCTCCGCCTTGTGCATTCCTGAGGAGTATTCAACGAAATCAACGTGTTAAAGGTAACTAGTTGGATTCCAAAACCGAAGGAAAACACAGCTCGCAACAACCAATAAAACAGCAAGGTTCGAAACTAGCGACAAAGCCACAAGCCCAATAACAAAAAAGACAATGCCGTAGCATGGCTAAGCGTTAATCGGCTGAATCTTCTTGCTGAGTACGGGCAACAGGACAGCTTGCGTAAACACGCTTACTGCGCCGACAAAAAAGAAAACCAGTCCTGTCTGAAATGCGCCAAACCCGAAAACCGTCTGCAACCAAGGCGAAAGCGATGCCTGCAGAAAAACGAATGATACAAAAAACAGAAAGTAAATAGCCAATAGCAAAGCGATTTTCCGTTTCCTAAGAACATCCAGTAGGGCACCAAAAGAAACCACGGTTTTCTTTATGTTGAAGCTTGCTGGTTCAGGCAGCAGAAAATATGCTAAAACCAAGTTTGTAAACGCCAAAGCAGACGCCAAATAGGAAGGCACGCCGTACCCGAATAGGCTGCTGAGTGTTCCACCAATGGCTGGACCCAAAATGAATGCAATGCCCGCCGCTGCACCCAAGAGCCCCAAGTACCTTAATCTTTGGTTTGGGGTGGTTACGTCTGCAACGTAGGCTTGTGCAACAGGGACCGTGGCAGCCGTGGTTCCAGAGAGCATCCTGCCTAAAAACAGCAGCCAAATAACCTGTGCCGACCCAAAAATGAAGTAGCTTAAACTAGACACGGCCAACCCTAACAGGAGAATCTTTCTTCTTCCAAAACGGTCGCTGAACCTTGCCAGAAAAGGCGTGAAAACAAAAGACATCAACGCATACGACGCCAAAAGCACTCCATACAGGAAAGGAGAACCGCCGAGGGCAAGCACGTAAAAATACAGGTAGGGCACAACGATGGCGAAGCCTAAGTTATCGAGGAAAACCACTGAGAACAAGACTGCTAAGGCTGGCTTGCTAACGGAAACACCGCTAGCCGCGTGATTGTTGTTTGCCAAAACTTCCACTAACAAGGTTTACTGAGACTGGGCAAATAAGCATTTTCAACAGTTAGCAAATATATTTGGTAGAATTGATGAAAAAACAAGTCATCAACCCACCTGCAGGCTGGAACCACGCAATCTTTCTATATATAAGGGGCTATAGTTTTTTGAGAGCACTAGTACCTTTTCAATTTAGAACTCAGATTTCGCTTGATTTTAGGGCAACCGATGCCCTGGCGATAACAAAAAATATGGCGCAACCAACATGAACATGGAGTTTTGATAATGGAATCCAAATTTGGCTGGATAAAAGCAAACGGAGTCAAATATGAAAAGGACATTATCATTCACGCCGATGGGACAGTTACCAAGAGGGAGAAGAAAAAATCCAAAGACCTGAAACCAATTTATGGACATACTCCCCTCTCAGAGCGCGAACTGGATTTTCTTTCACAAGAAAAACCCGAAGTGGTTTACATCGGAACTGGTCATCAGGCAGCGCTTCCCATTACACCAGAAGCCTTGTCAATCCTTAAAAAATATGAAACCGTTGTTCTACCCACGCAAGAAATAACTGAAAAAATAAACCACGAACACAGAAAAATGATAGCGTTAATTCACGTAACCTGCTGACTTGAATTTTTAGTTAATGCTGAGATTTACGATTGGTGTTGTTTGATGAATTTGGCAAGATTGATGATTTCAAGGTCGCCTTTGCATCTTGGGCAGGTGTCTTGGATTTCAGGTGCTTTTGCGCCAATTTTCAGCGATGCTCCGCAGTGACAGCAGTAGTACGTTAAGGTTTGTTTTTTTTCGGAGAGTTTTTTGACGAGGGCATCTGCTTCTTTTTGTTCCTCGGTTACTTCTTTCTTTCTTTTTGGCAGGTTTACCTTTTTGTTCGGTGGAGTAGTCTCTGCAGGTTTCCGCTTCAACAAAATACGTGTTAAACCCAGCTTTCACAGGCACCAACTTTTTCCCACGTTTCTCGCAGGATTCGTCATCGAAGTAGCCGCAGTTCTTCACAGGTTTTCTTTTGAGAATACTCCTTCTGAAGTTTCCATAGGCATTCGGCACAGTAGGTTTGCTCCTTGCCGTTTAGAGTCACAATCAAGCCTTTACCGGAGAAGGATTTTTTGCAACCGTAACATTCTGACCGCATATTGTTCACGTTGGAAACTACATTTGGATAAGGTTTTATTTATTGTTTGATTTGACATTTCTGGAAATAGCTTGCTCTTTAGCTTAGGTTCCGCGCCAACTTAAACTACGAAATGAGTTACTCCAGTCAAGATGTATTGGATTGCAATAGCGGCAATGAGTAGCGCCATAACTCTTGCTATTACCAATGAGCCTGTTTTGCCTAAAAACTTGTAAATGTCTGTTTATGAACCTAAGAATGACCCATGTTAAGGATAACACAATTACAACTGCCAGAATCGCTGCTAATGTGCCGTAGGCTTGAAGGTTAAATATGGTTGTGGTTATGGCGCCAGGACCCACCAGTAGCGGAATAGCAATGGGAACTGCACCTATACTTTCGGGGGATTCAACGTTTTCATGCATACTTCCCGAAATCAAAATCCTAATTGCAATAATCAGCAGCAAGAATGCCACCTGCAACTTCAAAACTGTAAATTGATAAACCAAAAATGTTCAAAATCTCCTGTCCAGTGAACGCAAAAACAAGAAGCAAAATAAAGCCGACCAATGTGGCGGTGTTGTAAACTTTCTTCTCTGGGTGATCTGCCATCTTTTCGGTTAAGCCCACGAAAATAGGAATGTTACCAAACGGGTCAACGATGATGAAAAGCGCTATAGCGGCTTTACCTAACTCTGATATGAAATCCAATGTAACATCCCCAATTATCCAGAACCTATCTGGCAATTAAGATTATGATTCTAACAAAGCCTATTTACTTAACGATTTTTTCCCAGCTTGCAACCCGATCCAGAACTTCTTGCACTGGTTGCCCACCGTAACTCTTAAGCCGCTCTCTTAGTTGAGTGTTTTCGACGGCTGCTTTCTGAAAATCCATCATTTGGCTGGCACCGTCGGTTAGGTAGAGGAATCCGTCTGCTCCTGCTCTTGCACAGCGAACCGTAACAGTCAGCAGTTCCTCGGGGGTTGGTACGTCTTTGGGGTTGTCGCCTGGACCGAAAACGTACAAGCTAATGTAGAATGGTTTTTTGAGGAGCTTTTTGAAGCCGCGTGCGAGCATTTCCCAATACCACGGCGTAGCATAGTTTTTGCTGAACATGACAACGTTGAAGGCGTCAGCGTACTTGGCTAAGTCGTCAAAGTCTACGCCGTAGCGTTCGCAAGAGGTTACTGGGGTCAGGTTGGATGCATAGGACGAGGTCTTTTTTGACGACTTCTCGGATTTGGGCTATGTAGTCGGTGACTTCTTTTCTTCGCCATTCAAACCAGCCCAGACCGCTTTTTTGCCATAGCTCTTTGCAGCGTGGGCAGGTGCAGTGTCCGTGGTCGGCAAAGTATTGGCTGTTTAACCAAACGCCCGGTGACTGCCTATCGACTTCTGCTATGTAGTCTAATTGTTCAGCTCTGTGTTCAGGCTGAGTAGCGCACACGACATCCCAATAAATGTTAAAGTTGGCGTTTCCCATCTTGGCTGGACCCAGCGGCGACTGAGAAATCCAGTCAGGATGATTCCGCACCGCAACGTTGTCGGCGAAAACAGCGATGTTACTGTACATGTCTTGCACTGGCTGGATATAGGACTTTAAAAGTGCAGATCGATAATTTCTCCGAATCCACGCTCGATGACCTTCGGCGGAAACTGGCTCAAAAATTCGGCGAAAAAAACGGCATCACCACTGGTCAAACGGAGGAATTTTGGACGGATCTCACGATCGATCAGGCTTGTACCCCCCTTTCGGATGTCTTGAGTTTTGTCATGACGAATTTCCCGATCTCTGGATGTCCGCATCGTGGAAATCTCGATGGAGAGCGTTGTTCAAAAAGTCTACGACGGAGCGTTGGGATGAGCCGGCTGCGATCTTACCTGGCTTTATTACGTGCTTCTTATATGGTCGGCATGATTTATCGTTACGGTTTCCTGTTTACCATTCTGGGCAATATTGTTTATTTGGGAGTTACGTTATTATCTTTGGCGTAGCATTTATCACAATGTAGAAACTATCCACGGTCTGACCTTCGACCAGACTTATTTATACGTAGCTCTGGGAAGCGCGGTCTTTATTCTCCTGAAAACTTATGCAGATTGGATAATCTCATACGAGATCCGCGAAGGGATGATCGCCGTATACCTGTACCAAGCCCGTGGATTATCAGCTCTATGCGCTGTTTACCAGCCTTGGAGCAGGTCTTGATGAATCTGACCGCCATCACCGTTCCCACAGTTCTGTTATTGACATTTGTATTCAAAGTTCACGTCACACCGGGGCCCGGGTTGGTTGATTTTTCCCTATTAGCCTTTATTCTGGCTTTCCTGATCAGTTTCAACTTTGACTATTTGGTGGGGCTTATGGCGTTTTACAATGAGTCCATCTGGGGCTTAACGATAACGAAAGAGGTGATCCTGACGGTACTCTCGGGTGCTTTAAATCCCTTGCAATTCTTTCCGGATGCGATCCAGAAGATATTGCTCGTTTTGCCGTTTCAGGCAATTTACTACACTCCGCTGATGATGGTTACCAAGCCCGATCAAAATATGGACTGTGTTCCTGCAAATGCTTGCAGTGCAATTTTTCTGGGTGATCGTCACGTTTATCATGACCCGGCTGGTTTACGATCAGGCAGTTAAGGTCTTGCGTGTGAGTGGGGGATAAATTGCGCAGTCTGGGCGAATACCTCCGCATCTATTTGATGATAGAGACCCAATATATCAAGGCGCGCATGCAATATCGCGCCGATTTCATAATCAGTTCGATTGGAATGTTCTTCAGCAGTCTGGCTACCCTTGCCGATCTTCTGGGTATTGTTCAATTCGATCACGGATCTGGCCGGATGGACTTTTATGGAGATGGTCTTCATTTATGCATTCTATATGATCGCCATCTCGCCAATGCAAATCTTGTTCGACAATATCTGGCAGATCCGTTTTCATGTCCAGCAGGGCACATTTCTGAAGTATTACTTCCGCCCCTTGAATATGATGTTCTACTACATGTCTGAAATGTTCGATATAAAGGGGCTTACTCAATTAGTCGCTGGAATAGTATTGTTGATTTATAGTTCGAACCAGCTCACCGTTATTTGGATCCCGGCTCGCCTTATCCTTTTGATCGTCGCATTGGTGAGTGCGGCCTTGGTTCAAATATCCATAACAGTGTTGGCGGGTTGTGCTGCATTTTGTGCCGGGGATTTGTTTGTCAATGATTTTCAGTGTGGCATCAGGTGTTACGTCACGCGGGCTGACGCCGGTGCCGCCGGTAGTTAAAATCAAATCAACTTTTTCAATATCCGCGAAATTTATAATGGCTTTTTGAATCTGATCAATTTCATCGGGAACAACCAGAGATTTTTTTATTTCAATATCGGCGCCCGCAAGCATTTCTGCTATTGCGGGGCCGCTTAAGTCTTGTCTTTTTCCTTGAGAACCTTTATCACTTACCGTTATAATCGCGGCGAGGATCATTTTATTCTTCTTCTTTTTTCGATTCGGCGATAATTTTCTCAGCGATATAGGCGGGAACTTCCTCATAATGAGATTCGGTATAGGTAAAGTTGCCGCGACCACTCGTCATCGAACGTAAATCAGGCGCGTATTTGAGGATTTCCGCCAGAGGAACCTGTCCTTTAATAACCTGATTGGTGCCGTTGGTATCCATTCCCTGAACCCGTCCGCGACGGCTGTTGAGATCGCCGATCACATCTCCCATGTATTCGTCGGGAACTTCAATGTCAATATTGACAATCGGTTCCAGCAGAATCGGTTGACATTCCATCACGCCTTTTTGAAAGGCCATCGATCCGGCAATTTTAAAAGCCATTTCTGACGAATCCACCGTGTGGTAAGATCCAAACGTAAGATTTATTCTGAAATCCACCACAGGGTAACCGGCGATCACGCCTTTTGCTGCCGCTTCCACAATGCCTTTTTCGACAGCCGGACGGTATTGGCCGGGAATAACGCCGCCGACTATTTTATCCTTAAACTCAAAACCGCCGCCGCGCGGCAACGGCTCGATATCTATCCAGCAATCACCAAACTGACCGCGTCCGCCGGATTGCTTCTTGTATTTGCCCTGGACGTTGGTTTTTCCTTTGATGGTTTCCAGATAGGGAACTTTCGGCGTATTCAGATTGACTTCCACGCCGAATTTTCTTTTCATCTTTTCGATATTAACTTCAATATGCACCTGGCCCATACCGGAAAGAATCATTTCTTTTGTTTGAGTATTGCGGGAAAAGACAATAGTGGGATCCTCTTCCGTCAGGCGGTGAATTGAAGATGCAATCTTGTCTTCATCACCGCGGGTTTTCGGTTCGATGGCAAAAGACATGATAGGATGAGGTATTTCCACCTTGTCAAAAATGACCGGCGCTTTTTCAAAGCAAAGCGTATCACCTGTCACAGTATCTTTGAGCTTGGCCACACCCGCAATATCTCCGGGGATAAGGCCTTCAGCCTGTTTCTGAGTTTTTCCTTCAAGAAAGAAGATATGACCGAATTTTTCAGTGATTTTTTTGGTCGAATTATAAACGGATGAATCGGGGTTGAGTTTGCCGGAATAAACACGGAATAAAGTCAGCCTTCCGGCGTACGGATCGGCGATAGTTTTGAAGACAATCGCTGAGAAAGGAGCGTCTTCGGACGGCTGCCGTTCTTCAATATCTTCTGTTCCCGGTTTTTTGCCTGTTTTTGCTCCACGATCGACAGGTGAGGCGAAGGTATTGACTATTAAGTCCATCAGCATCGATATTCCAATGCCTTTAACCGCCGAACCGCACATGACAGGAATAAGGCTTCCCGAGGAAACGCCTTTTTTTAAACCGGCTTTTAGTTCATCTGCCGAGAGTTCACCGGCTTCGCCTTGGCGGCGACGAACAGCATCGCGCTGGCGTTCTTGCAGGCGGCCACGCAGGCGCCGCAGCCGATGCACGCCGCGGCGTCCATCGCCAGGTCGGCGTCGTCCTTCGGCACCGGCAGGGCGTTGCGCGTCGCACGCGCTGCCGGTGCGCACGGTGATGAAGCCGCCCGGCCTGCATGATGCGGTCGAAGGCCTTGCGGTTGACGATCAGGTCCTTGATCACCGGGAAGGGCCGCGCGCGGAACGGCTCGACGGTGATGACGTCGCCGTCGCTGAAAGCTGCGCATGTAGGTCTGGCAGGACGCGACGCCGCGGTGCGGGCCGTGGGGCTTGCCGTTGATGACCAGCGAGCAGGTGCCGCAGATGCCCTCGCGGCAGTCGTGGTCGAAGGCGATCGGCTCCTCGCCCTTGCCGGGTCGAGCTCGTCGTTGACCACGTCCAGCATCTCGAGGAACGACATGTTGGGGTTGAGGTCGGGCGTCTCGTATTCCTTGAACCCGCCGGGTAACTGGTAAATACCTCCGCATATCCATACACCCCCTCCCAATTTCATACCTCATACAGGAGTTACAAAATGTCCTTATATCCGAAAACTGTTAAGCGATGCCAGCACATTAAGGTCAACGGCACGCAATGCGGTTCCCTCGCCCTGCGCGACAGTAAGCATTGCTACTACCACATTCGGTACCATTTGGCCGGAAGTCGGAATCGTCTTGCCAGACAACAACGAGTGGCGCAAACCACTGGCGACGCTTGAGGATGCAAATTCCAGCACAAGTATCGCTGGCCAGTCGATGCACGTTGGGTCCTGCAGGATATCGATCACAAGACGGCAGCCCTGTTGCTGTATGCGTTGCAGACGGCGTCCATGAACCTGAAACGAACCTCGCTGGAACCGGAACTGCCGACGCAGGTAGTGATTGATCGCGAGTCGGTGGCAAACCGTCCGATCGTGCCTCGGCGTGGTCAAGGGTCGAGGGACGCGAGTACGACGATCTGAGCGAAGACGATCTGAGCAAAGAAAGCGATCGCGAGCAACCGGCGGACTCGGAGCGCTTGCAGTAAAGGCGCTGCGCGAGGGCGAATAGGCTGGCTGAGAGCTGAGAGCTGACGGCTGAGAGCTGCCCCATCTGTCGCCAGAGCCGGCGGCCGTCCGCCGGCTGTTAGAATTTCCCTCTAATGATCTACCGCAGCGATAACCGCACTCCCGACCAGATTCGTCCCGTCAACATCATTCCCGACTTCATCTCGACGGCAGAGGGATCGGCGCTGATTGAGATGGGCAACACGCGCGTCATCTGCACGGCTTCGGTCGAGGAGACGGTGCCTCCCTTCTTGCGCAATTCGGGCAAGGGATGGATTTCCGGCGAGACGGCATGCTGCCTCGCTACGCTGACCCTGACCCGCACCGCGCGCGAATCGGCCAAAGGAAAGCAAAGCGGACGAACGCAAGAAATTGAGCGGCTCATCGGACGCTCGCTGCGCGCCGTTGCCGATTTGAAGCGCCTGGGGA
>CAWJXC010000003.1:0-894344 GCA_963846735.1 Candidatus Bathyarchaeota archaeon
CATTGTCAAAGCGCTTTCGCTTCTTTCTCTAAAGTTTGAAGTTTCTCAGTGTCACCTAGAACGAGTAGCGCGTCATTTTCTTTTAGGGTAAAGGCTGAATCAAAAATGTTTGTTACCACCTTGTCATCGCGAACCACACCGATTACGGCTGCGAATTTCGCGACCTCCTGCAATCCTTTTCCAATAAGCTTGGAGGATTTGAAAATGGAGAATTCTGCGATTTCCTTTGTTCCAATTTTCTCCGAGAAAACCACGCCCACCAAATCCTTTGTTACTGCTGAAAGTGCTAACAAATGACCAACCGTAACAGAGGCAGGTATAACCATATCGGCGCCCGCATTCTTGGCGGTTTCAGTTAAGCTTTGGTCATGGACTACGGTTATTATTCTTATATCGGGACGCATTTTTCTTGCACTAAGAATTATCAGCATATTATCAGCATCTTTTTCATGAGCTACAATAATCATAGATGCTCTCTCTATCCCTGCAGCCTTCAACGCGACTATTGGCTGAGTTTCATACTCGAGAACAGCAAAAATATCTTTCTTGAGCAATTCATTATAGATGACAGGGTCTTTAGTAATGATGACGTAATCAAACCCCAAATCCTCTAGCTTCTCGGTTACATATCTGCCGAGATGGCTATATCCAAAGACTATTGCGTGTTTTTTCAGCCTTTTTATCATTTGCTTCTCAGCTTCATCTTTGGCTAGGTTACCATTAACTATAGTACTTACACTGCTTTGCAATATGGATGCACCTGCTCCTACGGATATTATTATTAGGATAATTAAGAGTACTGATTCCGTTTGATTAATGGTTAAGAAATTGCCGCCGTTGGGAACGAATAGACCTATGGTTGTGATAGTTGAGACTGATGCGAGAAGAGCATTGATGAATGGAAGATGGTCATAATGAGAGAAAATTGCTGCTCCTCCGATGAACATTATTGAAAGTAGGATAACTTGGCGGTAAATTGCTTTGATTAAAACTATTGGGCCGTAAAGCGCTTGATAGAATGTGAAGCTAAACTTGCGGCTTTGTTTTCTGATTCTACGTTTTGCAGGTTTATTGGCAAGAATAGCGTCCGTGTGGTTCATCAAGTTGCCTTCTTTAGCTCCACACTACAGCTTTCTAATTTTTGTCTCTTTCCTTTCCTTAATAGTAAGAACTACTTATTGCCTTCCGAGTTTCCTGAGTTTGGTCGAATTCTGGTAAACTGTTAAATCAGTGGCTGTCAAAATGAGTGTTGAGGTTTTAACTTGGTATCTGAAAAAGTACTGCATTTTCAAGGAAAAAACAAGGACCTAAATCAATTATCACAGCAGATCATTCAGCAACTATCAACTGAAGGCTACAAGACGCAGTCAGCCAATGCACCTTTAGGAATAGTCATACAAGCGAAAAAAGCTGGAATCTTACGAGACATAATAACTGCGGACAGGGCATTCAGCATCCTGATAACTGGGCAGCCGAATGATTTCTCAATCCACATAGGCGTAGGCAAATGGATCCAGAACCTGGCAGTAGCAGCAGTCGAAGCCATCTTGCTGTCCTGGCTGTTTCTCGCCGTTGACGTGCCAGAAATGCTGTGGACTCAACACGTAGAACAAGGAATCGCCAAAGAAATAACGCAAATCGTAGGTTAAACCAAAAAATAGTCCTTTTCACCCCTTCCTTTTTTGACTAAATAACTACCTAAATTTACGCGTTGCTTTCCTTATGGGTTGCACACTTGGGCATTTTTCCACATTTTATTCGATACTTCCTGAAAGTTTAACCTCTTCTAAATTTGACCTTATTTCTATATTGTAGACTCGCCACACGTCTTCTCGTGTAATTATGCCTATGAGCTTCAAGCTACTACCTAACTCAACAACTGGCAGGTGTCCAATCTGGTTATTTGTCATCTTATCAAAAGCGGTATAAAGACTCTCATCAGGACTCGTTGTTATGATTTCTTTCGTCATTACGGAGCCCACTTTGGTCGTAGCTCTCTGGTCTGGATGAAGCTGCAGAACATCTGTAAGAGTGACCATGCCTACAAGTCTGCCGTCATCCAAGACGGGCATCCCTTTTATTCCATTCTCTGATAAGATCTCAGCTACCTCCGAAAGCGTTGAGTTGGGGGTAGTTGTGATGATCTTTTTTGTCATTGCATCCTTGACGAAGAGCTTCTGCAGGAGAGGAATGGAATATTCGCCTCTGTGGGCCGGAGATTTAGCCCTTGATGAAACCTGGCTTCTATAGATTGTAACCTTTCCTGTGATTACATATGCAATGGTAGTGGCAATCATTGAAGGAACAAGCAAAGTAAATCCTCCAGTCATCTCACTAACCATTAGTATGACGGCAACAGGCACCTTACCCACACCTCCAAAAAACGCCATCATTCCCACTATGATAAAAGCCGCTATAACAGGGCCAAAACTCGGAAAAATTCCGTCTAACAATATCCAAAGCGATGCGCCCAGCAAGCCGCCTATAACCAAGGCGGATGCAAAGACCCTCACGAAGACTTATCCTGAAAATTTAAAAAACATCATCGAGATGCTTTCTTTAATGCACCAAGAGGGTGACGGAGATTCTTCCACCAAGACTCCTTCTCTTGACTTTTGAGTGTTGTCGCAAATGTTTTGGCCTCCGCTTCGGTTTCAAATTCCATTATTACTTTCTTGCCTTCGGCTTTGGCTTTTGGTGCCTCCATTTTGCCGTTCGTAAGCGAATCAATGTACTCGCGAAAATCCTCAGAATAGAAACTTTTGCTATCCTTCCAAGTGTCCTTGAAATCGCTGCCACTGCTCACCATATATTTCATGTAAATGTCCCAGCCACCCCATTCCTCTTTATCCATCCAGCCTTTCTTGTGCGATAGATAGACGATTTCACCCACTATTAGCATCATATAATAGAAATGTCGGCGTTTTCTGGCAGGTTCTTTAAGAGTCAGATAGTCAATATCCTGATCGTAGATTTCTCGCAAATCTTTGTCATGCATCATGGTACGTTCAAGTTCAACATCTTGCAAGGCCGCTTGGAGAAATGCGGAATAACCTCGTGACTTCCTGTCATCCCTCATTTGTAACCCAAAAATGACTAAGGCTGCCACCAAAGCAATGTTACCTGCAAAAATTCCAATGTTGAACGCATCTGGTAAGAGTGCCATCTGAATCAGCCCCAGATAAGATTTCATTTTTCGTGTATATAAAATAAATTGATGGGAAATGTGCTGCTTATTCCATAATTATTTAGAACATAGAGAAACTGGGGATTTATCGAGATAGGGTCGTCAAAGAGAAATATCTAGCGTTCATATTA
Source organism: Candidatus Bathyarchaeota archaeon (assembly GCA_963846735.1). Taxonomy (GTDB): domain Archaea; phylum Thermoproteota; class Bathyarchaeia; order Bathyarchaeales; family Bathycorpusculaceae; genus Bathycorpusculum. The sequence continues at coordinate 3,319 of CAWJXC010000003.1, forward strand.
GTAATAATTCAGGCGTTCCGCGATCCTTCTTTCCAATTCGGGGTTGAGTAGATTGTTTGCCTTCATCCATTCATCGTTGTAGACTGTGCTCATGTATTTCTCACCACCATCAGCTGTAAGTACAACGGCTTTGCCCTTTCCTTTCAGTGCTCGGACATAATCGTCTGCTTTGTACAGAACTCCTCCTGAAGATCCCCCTAATAGCAAACCAAACTTGCGTGCCATGACTCGACAGGTACTAAACGCTTCAATATCGGTTACCTGAAGTCCCTCATCAATTAGAGAACGATCCAAGATTTTAGGTAATTCTGCACCCGGTGGGTTTCCTGTGCCAGATTGTAGAAACGGTCCGCCCTCGCATGAGAAGAAAATAGAGCCTTTGGGCTCGACTGCAATGACCTTGCACCTATTGCCGGCTTCTTTCAGGCCTTTAGAGGTGCCGCAGATAGATCCAGCCGTTCCTATCGCTCCAAAAAGTAAATCGAGATCGGGAACATCAGCAATTATTTCTTTCGCGAGTGTCGTAGGGTATGCGGCCATATTTGAGGGGTTGTGATGTTGCTCTAAGTATATTGAGTTCGGAGTCTTCCTTGAAAGGTCACTTGCGTACTTTTCTCTTTCGGCCAAGGCTACCCCACTGTGCGTGCCTTTTGGGGAATCCACAATGATAATTTGCGCGCCATAAGCGCGAATCATGTTGATTTTCTCGACCGGACTATACCGATCTAGAATCGCGACAAATTTATAGCCCCGCACCGCCGAGATGATTGCCAGGCCTATGGCAGTGTTTCCCGATGATGATTCGATAATTGTCCCTCCGGGCTTTAGCCGCCCGCTCGCCTCCGCATCAAGCACCATGTTCAGTACAGCTCTATCTTTTATGCTCTGACCAGGATTGAACTTTTCTAGCTTCAGGTAGAGCTCCCAACCATTGTTCCTTTGCCTCAGTCTCAACATAGGTGTCTTGCCTATGAGCTCTAAGATGCTATCCACAATCAAACCGATTCCTCCAAGAAATCCGCTTGGTTGAATATCTCGTCATTATAAGTAACCCATAAGTCCTGTCTTCTGATGGCACATACCTTTTTCGGGATCGGCATTCGCATAAAGTCCGATTCATTCGAATCCATTATGTATCCTGCTGTGTTGTAGAAGACAAGTACATCCCCTTCAGAGGGCGTGTTGTCGAACCTGATCTTATGCCACGAAACCATGTCCTCTTCAATGCATGTGTTTCCCCCGATATATCCCTCGAATGGTGCCTCATTTTTTCCAAACGAGATAAGCTCTGGGGATAGGAGGAAATCCGTGTCAAACCATTGTTCCGACAGGTGGTTTATGTTTCCGTCGACTACGACCAGAGTACCCTGCTTTTTCTTTTTTACGTCGGTTATCCGCATGAGAGTTATCCCAACTTGGTCCAGAAGGGCTTGGCCTGGCTCGATAAATAACTTGAAATCGTCGTCTTTTAGAAGTTCAAAGAGATGCTTTCCTTCGTCCAGCTGCTCTATACTATATTTGAGTCCGTCACTGCCGCTGTATTTTGAATAATATGGGTAAAAGTGCCCGAAGGTCTTGTTGTTCCAGAAGTCTTCTTTTTTCGCGTCAAAGTTCTTCCACTCGTCCTCCGTTGTGTAACTTATGGTGAAGCCCCCGCCTATGTCGATTATGTTGCAGTTCACGTAGCCGAGCTTTTTGAGCCGCTTGCAAAGTTCCATGAGCTTCTTTATTAATTTTGGTCTTTCTGCGATATCGTAGTTATTAAAATGCCCCGAGAAGCCAGTAAGGTCTAAGACATCTTTGTTACTGACCATACTCAATATCTCATTGCTGATCGGGATGTCAATCCCGAACCTGCTTTTATCGAGGTCATTGCTGATTCTTAATAGAATTTTGGCCTTGAGCCGCGATTTCTTACACAATCCAATGATGTTAGCAAGCTCCGTATTGCTGTCCACGGAAATAGTGGCGCCGCATCGAATTGCAAGCAGCAAGTACTTTTTGGCTTTTCCGGGTCCACCAACTATAATTTTCGAGCCTTGAATACCTATGCCCAAGGCGTTCCGCAGTTCATAATAGCTAGAGGCCTCCAATCCTATGTTTGAATGGGACGCCGCCTCAATAAGTGCGTTGCTTTTGTTGGCCTTACAAGAAAAGAAAATATTTTCTTCGACGCCATGACTGGATAGAACGTTCCTGAATTTGTCGATGTTCTCGACAAAAATTTGCGGAAATATGATGTGTAGTGGCGACGAGTATCCCGTGAGCATGTCGTTTAGTAGTTTTTCTTTGTTCCGGACAAATTCGCATATTATCGGATGCTTTATAGGTCTTAGACCAACCATTAGACCGATGACCTCTTACAAATTCTAATCGTTCGCGTCAGCCTAAACTCCTCATAGCCATAACCTTCCAAATCGATTGACGAAATCCAATCCTTGATAGCTGGCTCGACATTTATTGTCCTTTCCCAAAGGGTTAAAACCCTTTTGTAATGATCTTTCAACAGTCCGTTAGGTATTGGACAATGGGGGTCTACTCTCAGACCTATCTTGTTTCCGCACATGAAAGGAAAAAACGGATAACTCTTACATTCTAGTGGTTTTAAGTTATTCTTGTCAGAGCATTTGGACTGGTCGAACGCATCTTTATTGCATCGACCGAGATTACCTCCGTCACCGAATCCCCTTAGAATAATTATGTGGTATTTTGGCTTGCCTAGATTTCTCGAACTCTCCAGGATACAGGAATATATCATTAAGACCTGAGTAAGTCTTATTGCAACATTTATAATGGCAGCCATTACGTCCACTTGAAAGCTTTCGACAGATCTCCAGTTTCCCCTCGTCATTTCCTTTCCCATCCTGTGAGGCTATGTTTTCACTGTTCATTCTGGATTCATTAATCTCTTCCCAATGCAGATTCTTTAAATTTTTGGTGTAGTCTGATAATTGTTCTGTACTAGAAAATTGGTAATATTTTATTGGAAAAAGAAACAAATGGGCAAAAACTAATATTAGAAAAACTTCAATCTTTCAAGTCATGGCTGCCGGTATTCTCATAATCAGCGATCTTCACTTCGAAATGGGTTTGCATAAGGGAGTTGACCAATCAGTGTCTCTCAAATGGCTGCATAAGATCGTAGACAAAACACAACCAAAAGTTTTGGTGGGTTTGGGCGATTGGGGTTATGCATGGAAACGTGAAGATTGGGAAGAATTGATTAATCAAGTTGAGATTCACGCGGTTTATGGGAATCATGACAATTTCCATTTGCTAAAATCATTAAGAAATTCTAACGGCGTGAAGGTGTTGGCTGAAGATGGCGAGATTAGGCAAATATGCGGATTGCGATTTGGTTTCGTCAACGGAATAATCAATGAAAAGCACGCCGAAAAAGAAGGCGTTCCAAGGAAGACTTCTCTTTTTTTTGTGCAAATTGCTGAAGCTCTTAGAGAAGTCAATGTCTTGTGCACTCATGAAAGTCCGGTGCTTCCTGAGTATGGGGACAGGATAACCCGAACTGTGGGCACAGAAGCAGCTCGAAAAGCTGTGGAAGTCAGTCAGCCAGATCTCGCATTAAGCGGGCATCTTCATCTCCTTGACGCTTATACCGTTTCACAAATCAAGTCTACAACATTGGTCAGAATAGACAGCAGCCAGCAGGAGCGACATTATGCTTTAATAGAACCCGAAAAGGACCAAATTAGAATATGCAATGACTCGGGAACTGTTAGAGAGCGCTCTATTTCGTTTAGATTGCAAAAATAAACAGCTACCTATTGTATTTACTATATACTTTGGTTCTTTGCTGAAATCCTTGTTTTTATATTGATTTTAGAATTTCATGTGTTGGTAACGGTTAACTGCATAAAGAATATTTTGAATATCATCGTGTTCAACTACTTTGTTCTCATGATTTATTTTGACTCTTCCAATATCTACATCTTTTCCAGTAGTATGGTCGTTAATAAAGAGATGGACACGCCACAGGTCAACAGATTTGTCTAACTCAGGCAAACCTAGTCTAACATAACCGATAGGGACAGTTGGCACGTTCTCCTCAATCCACGACTTTGCAGTTTTATAGACTTCTCTAGCTGAGAGCAAGCCAGAAGTCGAAACTAAAATACGGTCTTCTTCACGGTTTATCGGAATGTTCTCAAATAAATATCCAGAAATAACAAGTGCCGAAATGGAGGTTGCAGCGCGCCACTGTTTTCTCTCAAACTGCTCCCTTAACTTGTTAATCGACAAAAGTTTAACTTGACTAATCGTTTCAGTTTCATCGAGCTTCTGTTCTCTGAGCGGATGAACGTTTATCGCCCTCACGACATAGGTTTTGCGCAAATCTTTGGCCGGGTCATCGTATAAAACTCCGACAGATCTGAAAACTCCTTCGCCAAACCCCGTTTCCTCCAACAACTCCCTTCTTGCAGCAGCAACAGGTCCTTCTTTTGGGTTCTTGTATCCTGAAGGCAGGGCAACTTGGAAATTGCCGATTCCATGCTTGTATTCTTTAACAGTTACAAGCTTACTGTAAACATCAGTAGCCACAACAATGACCGCATCCAGTTTCTTGATAAGCGTATAATCCTCAATAACTTTACCGTTTGGCAATATCACGCGGTCTTCATAGACCTTTACAAACTTGGAATCGAAAACTTGTGTTCGTTTTGTTACTTTCCACTTCTTAGATTGCATTCTATGCGTCGCCTTACTATAAATTAACAATTCGGCAAGGAAGCTTATAAAAGATGAAGAAAAATTGGTTGCTCCTATCAGAATGTCTGTCCCTAAGCACGTTAACATAAATTTCTCATCTTCATTATTAGCACCATCAAACTTTCATAAATTATGTAGAAGGAGTAATAACTACGCCGGAATTATTCCTCTGAACAGCCTTTTTTATGTCATTTATCATAGGTTTGTAACGTTCAGAATCCATTGTTTCATGAGACAACTCCTTCGCAGCCGAGACATACCAATCCTTTAACGTACCTTTTCCAAGCACAGGATCAGCCAGTACAGCCTTAAAATCACTCATACACAGTGAACTTTCAATCCCTGTTTGATTCTCTCGAAGGATTGGCTGCATCTTAGCCTCTTCAACCATAGCTTCTATGTCAGCCGAAGAACACCCCTCAGTATCTTTAGCTAATCTATCAAAATCCAAATTCTCTGCTGAGCAACTTCCAACGTAATACTGGAACAATTCCTTTCTTGCCAAGCATAAAGGTGCAGGAATGTAGATGCTCTCACCTATTCTGCCGCTACGCTTTAATGCTGGATCAATCCCCCAAGGCCTATTTGAAGCAGCAATAATGAAAAGACCCTCAGGATTTTTCTCCAAGCCGTCAATCTCCGTAAGTAGTTGATTTAGTGCATCCCGATGAGATCCGTTGCTCTCGCGATTGACCAAACGCCTGTTTACTCCAATGGCATCAACTTCATCAAGAAAAATAATAGTTGGGGTATGCTCTTTCTTTATTATTGCTCTGGCATCAGCAAAAAGCCTATGCACGTTTTTCTCGGTTTCTCCAACCCAACAGTCCATTAGTTCATGAAGTTTTGCAGTGATAAGTTTTGAGCCTGTTTCGCCAGCCAAAGCCCTAACCAGCAATGTTTTTCCGCATCCTGGTGGACCATAAAGAAGAATTGCGGAACCGCGCTTTTTCTTGTACTTGGCAAACAAATCAGGTCTCTTAATGGCAAGCACCACATTATTTCGCAACTTTTCTTTTACCTCTTCAAGTCCCTGAACATCAGAAAGCTTGATTGCATTGTTCTTTTCATTTTTTTCCGCAAGTGTGGGTTCCTGAGTCTTGTTTGAATAAACCATTGAAGTGATGGCGGTGTCGATTCCTGAAAGATCATTTTCAAGTTGCGCGTATTCTTCCGTCGTTATCAAATTGTCAAAGGCTTTCTGAAGAGTTTTACCAAGGTCTTGAAAGTCTGATATGGCCTCAAAGAATTCGTTGCTCTCTGGGATAGCTTGAAGAATTGCAGTTTCTTTAGGTTCTTGACTTCTTGCTTCTAAAATGTTTTGTTTGTAGAAGTGAGCCTCTTTAAGAATGCGGTGTAGCAGAACCGAGCTTAAATCGTTAAGAGAGCTTTCTATATTTTTGAGAAGTCCCTTAGTTAATGCTCGTTTGTACATTGCGTTCTCGTTTGAGGGATCCAGCCTTAAGCATTCACTATAGGCCACTAACGCTTCTTCCCAACGGTGTGACTCAAAGAGTTTCTCTGCCCAAGCAAAGTATCTTTGTGCTGTTGGGCTAGGAAGTGAAAAGCAGATCCTAGGCTGCGGTAACATAGGCAAAGATTTGTTCATGGATGGTTCTTCCAAAGTTTAACCCCCTGAGCTCAAACAAACAGTAGTCTCCAAAGAATTTTGAAGTCCTACGGTGGGGACTTTACCCTTGACTTAGTTGCTTATTTAAAATTGATTACCTTAAAAATGCTCAATTATAGAAATAAAAAAGCAAATTTTCACTTAACAATTGAAATAAAATATTGAAAAATTGCTCCTTGTTCCAAATTGTTACATCTAATTTTCTGCGCTTTTTTATATGCTGCCCAAAGAATCGTTGGAGTAGAGTGCAAGGTGTGGCTTTGTCATAAAATTTATAATTGCACGTTCGTTTAAGGTATAAAACTATGCAAACAGAGCAGCAGATACTATCTTCAACTGTAAAATATGTAAAGGATAGAATGCACCAGGATAGTACTGGTCATGATTGGTGGCATGTATACAGGGTATGGAAAACTGCATTAAAAATTGCAAAAGAAGAGAAAGACCCTGATCTTGATTTCTTCACCATTCAATTGGCAGCGTTGCTTCATGACGTCGATGATTGGAAAGCAAGACAACCGGGAGACAAAGAAGATACTAATGCGCGTAATTGGCTGGTAAAGGCAGGGACAGATAAAGACATTATAGCGAAAGTATGTATTATTGTAAGGAATGTTTCATTTAAGGGCGCTGACGTCAAGGATACAATGATGAGTAAGGAAGGCAAGATCGTGCAGGATGCAGACAGACTTGATGCCATTGGCGCAATAGGCATAGCCAGAGCATTCGCATACGGAGGACACAAGGGAAAGCCCATTTATGACCCTGAGATACAACCTAAACGTCATAAGACCTTTGCAGCTTACAGAGAATCGAATTCACCAACGATAAACCACTTTTACGAAAAACTCTTGCTAATTAAAGACCGCATGAACACAGAGACAGGTAAAAGGATAGCGGAAGAAAGAGATAGGTATCTCCGCGGTTATCTGGAAAAATTTCTAAAAGAATGGGAATTAGACGAATAATCTATACACTAGCAAACAGTAAACTCGGAAAAAAGCTTTAGACTAAAAAGGGCAGTTAAACCGCACAAGTAATTCGCTTATTTGTGAATGAAGATTCCAAGAATGTTCACTTCGAGGAAGTATTATTTTTTTCGGGTTGTAACGATCCGAAAGGATTCGGACCTCTAAAGGGTTAAGTCTCTATGGTCTTAAACCCTGAAGGGTTCGGAATAATTAATGAGGCCGCTGGGATTTGAACCCAGGATCGCATACGCCCCAGGCATGTATCCTGAACCATGCTAGACGACGGCCCCACTTTGGTTGATGCTGCTTTGGGGTTTGAGGGTTTTTCAATACTTTAATTAAACTTAAAGGTTCTGGATTTGGCAGCGCACCTTAACATGCATCTTGCAGATAAACAACTGGTAACTAAGGAAATTGGGCTGCGAGGTATTAAAGTCCAAACAAGAGTTCAACCAGTAATTCACCCTTTATATAAGGGGGCTATAGAAAAAAATCACAATTAAGTCCAACAAAACCGCCAGGTGTCGTCCAGATTTTGTCTGTTGTTGCAATTGCACAGTCACGTATGTTAATACGCGAATTTTCAGCTAGTTCCTCTTTGGTGAAAAAATTATGGAAACCATGAGTGTGAGTGATAAGCAAGCAATGGAAATCTGCGAGAACGTTGGACGAACCCTTGTTGACGAACTTGACACTGAAGATGTCTGGAGCAAAGTTGAACAAACACTCTCCGAATACCTAAAAAACAACAACATAAACGAAAATGCTGCAGACTTAACAGATAAGCTTGAATGGTCAGTGAAGGTAAAACTAAAAAAATAAACCCTTTTGTGCAATGCCTTTTTTCTAAACAACCAATTTTCTGGAGGTGAATGTTTTCTCAGAAGAAAACAAGAAAGGCCAATTTACGATTGAACAGAAGAAAAAGAAACGCGAAATAATCCAAGAAGGCAAACAACAAGTGAATATTCCGCCAGATGTTGGAGACGAAGAAAAGAAAGCGTTAGAGCAAACAGGAGACGATGCAACTTCAGGATGGTAAAAAGCTTTCTTTCAATGGTCATCCATTTTTAAATCTTGATAATCACTTGTACATAGTAATCGCCATTTCGTTTCAAAAAATGAAAATTCAATCATTTTTTATGCAAAAACACAAATCTTTTATTGCAATCGGACTATAGTGATAAGCAAGAGGCAAAGCGCTTGGAAGAAGCCATAATCGAAATCGGACACATAACCCATTACTTCTCAAAAATCAACGTTGCCATAGTAGAATTAACGCTACCTCTATCAGTCGGCGACCGCATCCTCATAAAAGGACCCATAACTGATTTTGAACAAACCGTCGATTCCATGCAGATTGACCGCAAAGAAATCCAAAGGGCCGAAGGCGGACAAAGCGTCGGATTAAAACTGACGCAACTGGCAAGAGAAAAAGACGTTGTGTACAAGAAACTTTAAGGTATAATTTCGGCGCCATTATATTTGAGGTAATCAAAGTCTTCAAGCTTAATTTGTCCGTTCTTTATTAGTTGCTGAATTCTTGGAATCTCACTCTTCACTGCTTCGATTAGTTGCTCAACTGTGTAGCAGACTTTGCTGTAAGCTTCATCAGTCCACCGTTTAGTTATGTTTGTGTATAAGCATCTGCCGCCGCAAACACCAAGAATTGTGCATTCGACTGCAGGGTTTTTCGTTAACAAAAAGCTTGCTTTAACTTAAGCGGGTTAGCATCTTTTATGTGCCCTAAATAGTATTCTTTCATGCCCCACATGGTTGGACAAGGAATAATGTAGCCGTCGGTTTGGATGGCATAGTTTATCCAGCCGCCTCCACAGCGCATCAGAGCAATTTTTTTCTTCATGCAAAAGCGAGTTTGCAATGCCCAGAATCGGGTAAAGCTTCAACACCACGCCTTTCTCTTCCATCTGGTCAACCCAGAAACTGCGCAAGCGCTCTCAACACCTGGAATGTAGCTTGTTTTTGTCCATTCTTCAAAGTTGCGTCTTTGGTAATCGTTGCCCCAGAAACCTGCGTTTAGTTGCCAATGAATCGAGGTAAACGAGAATTCATCGTTGTCCAGGAGCCATTTGACTTGTTTTTCTATGTCGGTTTGCTCCATTATGGTCATTCGAGCAATTAATTCTCCTGCAAACCCGTTTTTCTTGATTAGTTTTAGGTTGTCGATGACTTTGCGGAAGGTGCCTTTTCCACGGTAATAATCTGTTAAGGCTTCTTCTCCATCAATCGAAACAAGGATCGTGTGGAAACGGTTAACGTATTTTGGCTCCAACTTGTCAAGGAGCAAACCGTTTGTTTGAATCATGAAATGCTTAGGCGTTACTTTATCCATGATTTGCCTCAGCTTATCCATCTGCAAGCAAGGGTTCGCCACCATAGAAGGTTAAAACGCAGTCAGGGTCTTTGCGGCAAAACTCTATCCAGCAAAGCCAAATCATAGTTTAGTTTGCGGGGCAAATCATAGTCGACTTCTATGTCGTCGCCGAATTCTTCGTCAAAATCGTCAAGGCTCTCGCCAAAGCAGTATTTGCATTGCAGGTTGCAGTCACTTGTGAGTATCACATGGAAGAACATGACAGCTATCAATGTCATGTCTGGCTTAATAGTATTTTTCTGCCAAGTTTCTTGGCATCTTCATATTTCTTTGCTCATCTGGAGCTCTTGCTGGTTTTTTCATCGTGCTTAATATGTTCTCGGTTTTATCCTTTTTATTAACCTTGCCAGATTCTTTTTGCGCTTTCTTTTTTGCTTTCTCAACGTAACTTTTAAGATCCCTATCTTTCATCAGTTTCTCAGGTAAGGTTTCAGGAGCATAAATCAAAGGCAAAACAGCGAGAAATAGGAAGACGCTGGCAAAAGAGAAAATGGTTGCGGCATAGTATTCCAGATAGATATGGAGTAAATAATAATTGCATAAAATAAGACGACACATAGGGTAAAGCGCCTAAAAAGTAGAATTTATCGCTATTTCGATTTTGAGCAAGATCACCCCATAACGTAAAAAGAAACAGTACATAAAAAATTCCCCAAGCTATGCCATCTGCAACAGTATAAATTATGCTGCCTAATTAGTAACTTTGAGAAAAGTCCTAACACGGCATAACCTATACCCAGCATAATGAAACCAATTATTGTTAAACGTTTACGTCCCCATCTATCTGCGATAAATCCACTAACCACAGCAACAAATGCTATGACAATATTTTCCAATGCCGATAAAAGGGCGAAATTGTTGTCCATAGGAAAAATGGCGCGTTGAATTGGAATGACCATGAAATTTATTAGACTAAACATTAACCATGGAATAAAATAAAGAATGAAGGACTTGTTTGTTATGATGCTTGTATATTTTACTTTGCTTGTTTCTTTATAGGGGTCTTCTTTTGTTTCTTTCGCACGCATTAAATGGAAAACTATCAACCCCACCACTCGAACGACTGCAAGAATTAGACAAATTTCAAAAAGGGAATCCAATGTTATTAAACCAGTAATGGCGAAAGTTGCGCCAATTATCAAGAAAGTTAAACCGCCAATTTTTGCTCGACCTTCAACATTGGTAAAACTCGAATGATACCCCATTGTAGTGGGCATGCCAAATCCGAAATACATGCCAAAAATTAGCGAAATTATTGCTATATCGGTCATGTTGGCGATGTTTAAGCCAAGTGGCACGACGGATAATGCGATGCCGCCGGCTAGCCAAAGGTAAAGAAAAAGTCTACGTTTCTTGAATTTATCAACGATGAATGATCCCCAATAAAGCCGAGACGGCAATTGCCCCTGTATTGATCCCAATAATTAGAAGTGTCTCAGATGTGGAGGCGTTTTGTTGACTTAGCAAAGTCCTTAGACCGTTAAAGGCTAACAGGTACCAGACAAAAGCGTTTGCTACTAAAATCACATTTGCAGTAGCTAGCTTGAGTTTTGTCCTATTTTTTCCTAAGGACATTCTTTGAGACATTCACTATAGCCATATCTATTGTCCATTGAGTCAAAGTTAAGCGTTGAGAATTGATAAACAATATTCTTGATAATTAAAATACCGAAAAAGTTTTAAAGACTACGCGTAGAACAATAATACAGGAGAAAGGAGAAATAAATAATGAAAGTAAACACTAAATTGATTCGATCAGCAGGCTGGTATTAAGTCTCTAAATAGTTGAGGGGAACTAAGAGCATATTTTGTAGTTCTTCTCTTATTTTTCCATTAACCACCTTTGGTATTTGTTTTATTCCAGCGGTTGCATTTGAAACTAACATTTTTTGAAGGGCTTCCAGTTCGCAGGAGTCAAGAACGGTCTTGACAATTTTTTCGTGAATAGTTTCATTTAATAAGTCAGCCTTGAATAGAGAGAGAAGATAAGTCTTAATTTTATTGTTTTGAAGAGCGTAGATGATAGGTAGCGGAGGGCACTCATTTTTTAATCTGCTTCTTAGTTCTTCAATGTTTAACAGGTCAGCGAATTCCTCAAATATTATCGAATTAACTCCATATATCCTGCCAAATTGACCAAGGGCTTTAACATCTTTTGAATCGCCGTTACCTATAATAGCGCCAATTTTCATCGAAAGTTCAGGGACAACTGCTTTGAGCCTGACTACCTCGTGATATTCGTTGGGCTTTAAATCAAATCTATGGCTAAGTTGAACCTCTAAAGCTTCTGCAGTGCAGATTTCAAAAACTGCCTCAGACACTAACTTTATAATCTCCTGACCTTGGGCTTTAGGAATTATTTCTGCTGCTTCAGTTAATTGCCTAAACCCTTGAACTAACAAAATGTCCCCTGCCAATATTGCTGTACCTGCATTAAATTTCCCTAAAACTGTCTGCTTAGAACCTTTTACAAATGATTGATCAATCACGTCGTCATGTAAATCAGCAGCCGCACTTATCAGAACTATAGCTTCGCCAAAAGGAACAGTTTTTCCAGCATCGCCTCCAACAGCTTCACATGACATAGAAATCAAAGCGGAGAAAACGGGCAGGGCATTATGAAGCGTTACTTTGGAGAAATATCTTAAGGCTTGGGAAGAATAGCTGTCGTCTTTGAAGTTTAGCAATATGTTTTTTCGGGCATTTTTCATAGCTGCCCCGCCTTTTTGTTTAAACGCTCTTTTGATGCCTATTAACGCTGAATTTGCTGACATCATATCATCCTTGTTATTGCTTGGCGTATTTGTTTTTTAAGGTATATAAAATGCTAATAAATCCATTGCATGTTTTAGTTTTACTTAAGCAAAAATAATAAAAAAAATAAAAACAACTACCTTGGAAATAAACAAGGGTTACTTCAGAGCTTTGTTTTCACTCAGTAATGCATTTTTAAAAAAAATACATTAGATTTTTTAGTACCAGCCTGCACGCATCGGTTTTGCTCGAATTATTTTTTTATTCATTTTTTTTTCACCACCTTTTTGTTGTTTAAACTTTTTAGTCCTATTCTTACGCTAGATATCCCCTAATCCAATCAAGTACTTGGGGTAAGTCGATTCTGGTGTGGTATGTTACACCTGCACAGTTTGCGTTTGAAACGTATGCGTTAACAGCAAGCACCATGCCTTGGCTACCACTACCACTGTTTGCGTTGTAGATTACTGGACCGCCTGAGTCGCCGAACGCAGCACCACCTTTACCTTGGCTGGGGTTGGCTGTTAGTTTTAGGTATTTGTCGCTGCCTGCAAAGTTGCCAGGTATGAGTTGTGTTTGAGCAGAGTTACATGATATGGTTCCCGTCCATGAGTTGACAACGCCACCGTTTTTGGGTGTTAGCTGGAATTGAGCGCCGTAACCGATTACTTGCAGGTTAGTTTTCGCTGGCAAAGTTTCCGTGAAGCCTGCTGGTGGCAGTGATGGAAATTCTGTCACTTCTTTAACGGGTGTGTCCAGGATTATTAGGCCTATGTCGCTGCTTGAGAACAAGTTGTTGCCTTTGTTTGCCCCTGAAATGACGCTGAGTGCGTATTCAGGATAGGTTATGGGTGTGCCGTTATAGATGACTTCGTTGCTTGGGTAAACTAGTTTTCCATTTTGAATTGAGTAGCTGATTGGTCCTTTATCAAAGCAGACACTTACTGCAGCGGCTCCGAACGTGCCGTGACCTGCTGTTAACATGACTGTCGGTGAAATCAAGACGCCTGAACAATAACCTGTAGGGTTGGTTCTTGCGGCATCGCTGAAAAGCACAACTATGCCAACGTAGGGTGTAGAATCGGGCTTGTAGTTTCCAGTTATGCCATAAACTGAGCCGCTTAACGTTACCAGCACGATTATTGCCGACATTGTTGCCCAAGTTAATGCTTTAACTTTTTTCATTTTTGTCCCTCTCTTCCTGATAGGTACAATTCAATACTATATCGCGTTTCGTAATATACAAAACTGCTGTTCTATTTAAGGCTAGCACAGCCAGCAACCTCCCTTAGCTGATGTTTAACAACACTACGCATGCGATTTTCAAAGCAAAACTCTTAATAGCTAAGGCTTTAATCACAAGGTTTCATGAGCCAAACCAAGCAATTCGAGCAGAAATGGCAAGCCAAATGGGAAAGCACCCATGTTTTTGAGGCTGACCCTGACCCGAAACGACAAAAGGTAATGGTTACTTTTCCGTTTCCATACATGAATGGTCCACTGCATGTGGGACACACTTTCACGGCTTCCCGTGTGGATGCTTATGCTCGGTTTAAGCGTATGCAGGGCTTTAACGTGCTTTGGCCTTGGGGTTGGCATTGGACAGGTCAACCGCTCCTTGGAGCCAGTCAACGTGTAGCCAGAGGCGACGAAGCCTACATCAAGGTGCTGCGTGAAGTTGACGGCGTGCCAGAAGCGGAACTCAAAAAATTCGTTGACCCGCTCTACATGGCTCAGTATTACACTAATGAAGGTCGCTTAGCTGCAAAAAGCATCGGTTTCTCAGTGGATTGGCGCCGAGAATTCACAACGGTAATGCCCACTTTCAGAAGTTCATTGAGTGGCAATACAAGAACCTTCAAGAAAAAGGCTATGTCACGCGGGGCACGCATCCAGTGGTTTGGTGTCCAAAAGACAAAAGCCCCACAGGAGACCATGACCGCCAAAGCGGCGAAGGCGTCACCCCAGAAGAATACACACTCATAAAATACAAGCTTGACGAAAAAACGTATTTGCCAGCGGCAACTTTCCGTCCCGAAACAATCTATGGCATAACAAACCTATGGATAAACCCCGACGCTACCTATGTAGAAGCCACCGTTAACGGCGAAAACTGGATAATCAGCCAAGAAGCCGCTGAAAAACTAAAAGAACAAGAAAGAAAAATCGAAGTAAAACGCACCTTCCAAGGCAAAGAACTCATCGGCAAAACCTTTGAAAACCCAGTCACAAAAGCCAAGTTTCCCATATTGCCCGGATGGTTTGTTGACCCCAAAACCGCTACTGGCGTGGTTTACAGTGTTCCTGCACATGCACCCTACGATTGGTTAGCCCTCAGGGATTTGCAGGAAAAACCAGAGGTTCTTGCTCAGTTCGGTATGGATCCAGCAGTCGTTAAGCAGATTAAACCCATCTCAATTATCAAGGTGGATGGCTTTGGCGATTTTCCAGCGGTCGAAATTGTTGAGAAAATGGGCATAAAAGACCAAAACGACCCTAAAGCAGACCAAGCTACCAAAGAATTGTACAAAAAAGAGTTCCACGGCGGGGTTCTAAAATCAAACTGTGGACCCTATGCGGGAAAAACCATCCGAGAAGCAAAAGATATCTTAATTGCTGATTTTCGCAAACTTGGAGTCGCAGACAGCATGTACGATTTATCTGAACCAGTGGTTTGCCGTTGTATGACTCAATGTATAGTAAAGATTCTCTCTGACCAATGGTTCCTAAACTACTCCGACCCCAAATGGAAAGAAAAAGCTCATGCTGCCGTCGCTCAAATGACAATTTATCCTGATTCAGCCAAGCCATGGTTCAACACAGTCATTGACTGGCTTCGCGAGTGGGCTTGCGCAAGAACCACTGGTTTTGGAACACCGCTGCCTTGGGGCAAAGGCTGGATAATTGAAACATTAAGCGACTCCACCGTTTACATGGCGTTCTACACCATAAATAAGCACATAAAACAGAACAATGTTAAGGCTGAAGCGTTGACGCCTGAGGTTTTTGATTATATTTTCTATGGAAAAGGCAGCCCCGCGGAACTTGGGAAAGCTGTTGGAATTGATGCTGTTTTGCTGGACTCGATGCGTTCGGAATTCTTGTACTGGTACCCCTTCGACCTGCGAAATTCCGCTAAAGAGCTCGTGCCAAATCACTTGTCCTTCTGTATCTTCCACCACGCCGCCTTATTCCCACCTGAACACTGGCCAAAAGCCATCGGCGTAAACGGCATGCTTATGGTTGAAGGCCAAGGGATGCACAAGAGCAAAGGCAACTTCATAACCATGAAGGGCGCAGTCGAAAAATACGGTGCTGACGCGACACGTTGCGGTTTGCTGTTGGGTGCTGAGGGCATGGATGACCCTGACTGGCGAGCAGAAAACATAAGCGACCTACAAGGAAAGTTTGAAAACTTAATCGGGTTTGCCAGTGCCATAATTGCTTCAGTCAAAAATGAAGAAGACACGATGCTGGAGCGGTGGCTGCAAAGCAAGCTGCAGAGTCGGATAAAAGAGGTCACAGAAAGCTTAGATGAGCTTAAGACCCGAACCGCCCTGCAAGTGGCGTTATTTGAGACTTGGAATGATTTGCGCTGGTACATCCAACGAAAAGGCAACACCGACGCCAAAACGCTGGGTGAAGCGGTGAAGACTTGGCTTAAGATGCTTGCACCTTTCGCGCCGTTTGTTTGCGAGGAGCTCTGGAGCCAAACCGGCGAAGAAGGCTTCATCAGCGTTGCCAAGTGGCCAACCTTTGACGCTGGCAAAATTGATGTGGCTGCCGAAGAGCAGGAAAACCTAATAACTGACATAATGACCGACACCTCAAACATCCTAAAAGCCACAAAGATAACGCCAAAACACGTATGCTACTATACGGCTGCTCCATGGAAGTGGCAGGTTTACCTGAAAATTTTAGAGAAAACCTTAGCTGGCGAAGCAAAAATTGGCGACTTGATGAAGGAATTTGCTGTTGATAAAGACTTGAAACCACATATGAAGGATATCGCAGGCTTGGTTCCACGCGTCATTAAGGCTTTAACGAAAGTTTCAGGCGAGCGGAAAGTGAACATGCAACAAATCAAAGCCGTAGACGAGCAGGCAATCTTGGCTGGCGCGGTTAGGTTTTTGGGGGAACGCTTCAACGCAGAAGTCTCCGTTTATAGTGAAAACGATGAAAAGCGGTTTGACCCTAAATTTCGTTCAGTGATGGCTATGCCGTATCAACCAGCAATCTATTTAGAATAAACCTAAACTTTCTGCCCTCTCTTTATGTTGTTCACTTATAAGTTCGCGTAGGGCTGGTCCTGTCTCTGAATTGTTTTATTTCTAGGTTTAGTTTGGAGCCCCAACATATTTGGAGCCTATTAGAAACTCATTGCAGAAACCTATAGGGGGAGGTCCGTATTGGTGCTTTCAGCAACCATTAACAGAGACTTAGCGCTAAGCTAGGTAATCGCGTAGTTGATGGCGAAGCTATGGGGTATCGTTGGAATCGCTTGTTTTGTTAACTTGCCCTCGCTATGAAAGCGTTAAACTTCGCTTTTTAGCGAATTTTGGTTGTCAAAAAATCTTTTATGCTGTTTTATTGGTTACCTTTAAAGCGGAAGGTTGCTTGCTGTGGATTTTGACCAGAGAGGCTTTGCTAAAATTCATGATTTTAGCATGGACTTTGACACTATGAGGGCTCGCCTTAGATGTTTGGCTCAGGAGTACCCTTCAGGCGTAATTATACCGATAATCGAGTCTGACCTAAAAAACCAAGTGCTGAATGGGATAGTGAGTGAAATAAACGAGTGCGATTACCTCAAGAAAGTGTTTATTGCGCTCTCAGTCAAGAACCAAGAAAGCTATGATGAAGCGGTCAGGGTGTTTGGCGCTTTCAAGGTTCCCCATGACATCATCTGGTGCAACAAACCCACGGTTGTGTCTGTTTTGGGGGAGCTGAAAAGCAAGGGGCTTGATGTTACCGCCTTAAGTGGAAAGGGCAGGGATGTGTGGATTGCAATGGGCATCGCTTCGCTGGAACTTCACGCATTCGCTGTCCACGACGCCGATATATTGAATTACACGCGTATGCTGCCGACTAAAATGCTCTATCCAGTGGTTGAGCCGCGGCTTGATTTTTTCTTCTCCAAAGGTTACTACGCAAGAATTAACCTTGAGAAACGAAAAATATACGGGCGAATAACACGGCTGTTTATGAATCCCCTTTTAGAGGCTATACAGGAGAAACTGCAACATAAGTCACGGTTTGTTAGCTACTTGCAGAACTTTAGTTATCCTTTGTCAGGTGAGATTTCAATTTACAGTGATTTAGCTATGAGGCTGAGGATACCTTGTGACTGGGGCTTTGAAGTTGGTTTGTTATCTGAACTCTACAGAAATGCATCTTACGAGCGGATCTGCGAGGTTGACTTGGGCTTCTATGACCACAAGCACAAGGAAGTTATAGGAAACGGGCTAGTAAAAACTGCCGAGGACAGCCTCGTAACTCTGTTGCGTACATTGACGGAGACGGATGGTATTGAGGTGTCCCAGCCTTTTCTGCAAAGCCTCCAAGTGATGTATCGCAAGATGGCTCAAGACAAAATCCGCCAGTACCACGCTGACGCCACATGCAACAACTTGGACTATGACCGCCACCAAGAAGAATGCAGCGTAGACTCCCTGTCCGAGACAATTCTTGCAGCGGGAAAACGGTATCTGGTGGATCCCGCGAAAACTCAGATGCCCGATTGGCTGCGAACCAAGGCAGCTATGTCTGACATTAGGGAACGTTTGAGGGAGGCTGCGATTGAAAACTAAAAGCGTCATATTCGCCGATTTGGACGGTACATTCCTAAATGAAAGATATGATTATAGTGAAACAAAGCCAATAGTCAATCAACTGGTAGCTTTAGGCGGCTCGATTGTTTTCTGCAGCAGCAAAACCCGAAACGAAATAGAGTTCTATCGTAAAGCAGTGGGTATCAACGAGCCTTTTATTGCTGAGAACGGTGCTGCCATATTCATTCCAAAGGGCTATTTTCCTTTTAGTTACGTTTGCACAAAAACCAAATGCTATAACGTTATTAGGCTAGGTGCATCTTATGGAACCTTAAGGCAAAAGCTGGCTGAAATCAGGGAGAAAACGGCTGCTACAATCGTGGGTTTCGGCGATATGAGCCTTGAGGAATTAGCTTATGACACTGGCTTGCCCTTGAATCTGGCTAAATTTGCTCAGAAACGTGAGCATGACGAACCCTTCCGCATCCTAAAAGGAAACAAATCATGTATTCTCAAAGCCATAAAACACGAGGGGTTACGCTGCACTGAGGGAGGCAGATACTTCCATCTCACTGGCAACACGGATAAAGGAAAAGCCATCACCGTTTTGAAAAACCTCTATTGCCAAATGTTTGGGGTGGTTGAGACGTTTGCGGTAGGAGACGGACCTAACGATTTGCCCATGTTAAAGGTTGTGGATAAACCGTTTTTTATTAAGAAGAGGGCTGGTGTAAATTCGAGGTTTAATGTTTGGATGGGAATACTGCAGTTAGTTATGGCAAAGCCAAGCCCTTATGCCAAATATACAATTTAGTTAAATCAGAACGGTATAATCCGCTATCCCTGTGATATTAAAGCTGTTAATGGCTAACTTCAGCGGATTCTTCACGGTTTTTAAGTTTCTCTTCCAAAAGAACCAGCAGTTCCTGCGGCTTCACAGGCTTAACCAGATAGGCATCTGCGCCTTCATCGAGTGCTTTAACTCCAGTTTCAAGGGATGGAAAACCCGTAATCATAATTTTTACCGTATGTTGGAGTTGTTTTTTGAGTTTTGCAAGTAAGTCTGTGCCATCCATGTCTGGAAGCCTGATGTCTACCAGCGCTAGGTCGTAGTGGTGGTTTTCAGCTTTTTCTATGGCTTCTTTGCCAGTTTCTGCTGTTTCAATCTCGTAACCGCTCTTCTGAAGAATACGTGTGAACGTTCGAAGTATCGATTTATCATCATCGACAACGAGTATGGTTTTTTTAGGTGTTGCCACTTCTAACATTCCCTCTTAATTTATAATTTCGACTTTTTTAAACCTTGTGAGGTTACCATAAGCCGACATAATTCTTTGCGACACAAACCAAACTGAACTGGTTTGATTTCAACAAAGACTTCTTGCCCTTGGTTTTGGGCATTGCTAACAATGTTTTTCGAGATTAATAAACGCTATCCCGTTTGTCGGCGTCGCAAAGCACCCTTAAAAAAATAATAAGGGATAAAATAACTCAGTATTTACCGTGTTCATCCTAATTTTGTTGGAAATGTTAGCTGTTAACAATAAGGTTATAACCGAGAAAAAACAACATGAATTAGAAAATAACTTAGGTTTTGAGGCGTAATGGTATCTGCACCTGTTTCTTACACAATAGACACTTATGTTCCATCAATGTACTTTGAGAAGCTATTTGACTTCATTTACACGCAGTACCTTGTTCCGCAAAAACAGCGATTCTCAAGCTTATCCAAAGAAACAACCCAGACAAACAACAAAATCTCATACGCTATCCTCGACGCACAGGGAAAACAAATCCTCAAAGTTGAATTAACAGGCACAGACACCGTAAACGCAACCATAACACCCTTAGAAATGGATGTTCCAGACGCAGCCGTTAACGAAGCAAGACAAGATGTGGTAATCGCTACGGAATTGTTTGAGGAAAAAGCCCGCAAAGCAACATGGTACTTTGCATGGCGAGAAGGCGAAGAAATCGTGCCTGAAAAAGTGATGCTTCACGAAAAAAGCTTCAACCGCCTTTTCTTGGAAACCCAAGTCCTGCTAACCTTCGTATTTATCGCGCTTGGATTGGCGCTGTTCGTTGTTGTTTTAACTTTTTATCCAACCTACTTCTGGATTGTCCCAATAATTTTGATTGCTTCACAATTCGTATTCGTTTTCTACTCAAACAAGATAATTGCCCGCTCAGGCGACTGGACAATCACCAAAGACAACCCCATCATACACTTCTTAGAATATCAGCCTCCAATTGGCTCTTTAGGCACCCTTGACGACTACAAACAAATCCCGCCCGAGCAACTGGTAGCATTAAAGAAAGAAGTCTACGAGGAAATAATAGCTAAACACGGCGCAATCGACTGCCAAGAAGCAGAAAAAATCTTCACCAAATACAATGTATCTTGCAGACTCGGCAGCTTATCAACCAAAAAAATCAACGTCTACGAATTGGTGAAGAAAGTTGCCGACCGCTTCGGTTACAAAGTACCTAAAATCGTGATTTCAAACACTATGGTTCCTAACGCTGCAGCTTCCGGTCCCAGCCCCAGCAGAGGCATCGTTTTGATAACTACTGGGTTGCTTGTTCAGCTGGAAGAGCCTGAAGTCGTAAGCGTTTTGGGACATGAATTTGGGCATCTCAAAGGCAGAGACCCCCTAATCCTGTTTGGGCTACTAAGTGCAGAGTTCCTCTTCAGGTTCTATGTGCTGCTTGCTTTGTTCCCATTCATATTCACGTCTTTGTTGTTCTTTGTCTACTTCTTCGCAGTCATGACCCTCATATTCTTCATAGCCAAATTCTTTGAAGCCCGAGCCGACCTAACGTCAGCCATAATGATGGGGCAACCAAAAGTCATGGCAAGTTCGCTAGAGAAAATTGGGTTCCACAGACTCCTGTTCGAGCGAACGCCGAGTTTCCGCCTGCAGGAATGGGTTGGCTTGGATTCGCACCCGCCGATTTACTTTAGAGTGGCACGACTAGAGAACCTTTCGTCTGAAACGATTAAGCATCCGCTGCTTCAATCAATCAAGGATGTTATAAGAGGGTTTGCCGACACTCTAAAAAGCTAATTCCCATTTTTTTTGAAAATCGATTCTTTAATTTAGCAACTGTTTTTCAACATGCTAATGGTTTAAAAAACAGCCAATACTGACTACCCCTCTTAGGTTCTGCAATGAGTTTCTAATAGGCTCCAAATATGTCGCTGGGCTTGCTTTTGGCTTTGGAATGTCTGGCTGTTAGGTTATTGTTTGGTTCCAGTAGAAAACGTGGCTGTAACACATAAGCAACGAGGGCGTTGTAACGTTAGGGTCGTCGTAGAGAATGTCAAAGTGGGCACCGTACCTGGCGATTAATGTGTCTGTGTCGTCATAGATTTTTTGGGATATCGCGTCAGATGGGAATAATCCCCAGATGGTGTCGTTGGTGTTGCGAAAACCAAACCCGTAATCCGCAGGCACCACGTAAGCAACTGTCGGCTTGCTTTGTCCGAAACTGTTGGGGTTGCTGTGCAGGGTGTTCCAGAACCTTTGAAGCGCCTCAAAATGCTCCTCAGTCAATGTACCATAACCCGTGATGTTGGGGTAACTGAAAACCACCCCATACTTGGCGCCAGCATTGTAAGCTAAAGCCAAATCATCGTACAGGGCATCGCCAGATTCAAGGAAGGGCGCTTGTTCGTACTTCCATGTTACGATAACACCCCAATCCTTGCCAAACGCGTCAGCGGCGCCTCTGCAGAGGGCAATGTGGCGTTGTCTGCTTTGGTTGCCCACAAACTCGGCGAAAATGGTGCTGTAGTTTGATTGATAGTCGAACCAGTAGAGCCCATAATCTGACGTGAAAATTTTAGGTGAATAATTAAGGTAATAATTAGGGAAAAAAGACAGGTTGCCAACATAATTCTTTGCAACGTCGGTGTAGGTTGCACTGCTGCTGATTGATGTGCTGTTGATTAGTTGGAAAGTGCCATCATCTAGTTGGTTTCCGCCTGGTTCATCGTACCTGTAGATTCCCAGGAACTTCTCGCCATATTTTAGTTGTGCATCCACCATCCACTGAGTTATGTTATAACTGTACATGTCTAAGCCCGTAAACAAAACGATAAAGTTTAGTTTAGCGTTAAAGATGTAATCGCAAGCCTCGCTCAACGCTGTCCTGTCAAAGGTTAAGCCAACTGAGCCCATCACAAACAGGTTCGTGTAATCCTTAACCTTGTCTACTAAAGCCTGAATTTGAGACACTTGGACCTGAGCGGTTTGGTTATTGCCATAAGCATATTCAACACCGACGTAGAATTGCCTGCTTGCGGTTTGATTGCTAAACCAGTTGAGTGCTATAAATAGCGATAAGACAACAACTGCGATAAGCAGGGTGGCGGTTAAGGCGGCGAGTTTACGGTTCAAATCTGCTCAACCAATCATAAAATAATCATCTTAAAGAGTATTTAACGTTTGAATAGTTCCGCTAACAACAAAAAAAATAGGCAAATTAATGGGTCTTTACCTGTGATAGAGACCTATCAATTCACCTTTAGCAACAATGTGACCCTGCATAGCCTTTTCAAGGTCTCTCTTGGTAGACTTAGCCCCTAAACTTAGCTCCATGTCAAGGGCATAAACCTTAAAGAAATACCTATGCGTGCCCGAAGGCGGACAAGGACCCATATAACCCCGCTGTCTTGCACTATTCAATCCCTCCATTCCAGGAACCGTGTGCTCAACGATTTTGTTTGTGGATGGGGGAATGTTCCAGACGACCCAGTGGTCAAATGTTCCGCCTGGCGCGTCAGGGTCATCTACAACCAACGCAAGCGTTTTTGCTTCTTTGGGTACGCCGTCGATTGTTATGGGTGGATTGGTGTCTTCGCCGTCACAACTGTATTTTTTTGGGATTGGGCTGTTGTGTTGGTATGCTGGGCTTTTGATGGTTAGTTCTTTCATTAAAATCCTCTGAAAAACAATGTTTTTTCTGTTAGATAAACTTTGAATAATTTCTGTTCCTATGACAAAAAAATCTCTTGTTAAGTGGGCAGCAAAAAAAGTTGAAAGATTCGTTTTAGCTGGAGGCGCCTATTTTTGGTTCGTGACTCTGTCCTTTATGGAGGTCCATTCTGTGTTGCCTTAGCTCTTCGGGCGTGGAAAACTCTGCTTTGCAGATTGGGCACTTGTAGGTTTCATACATTTTGCCAGTCCTCTTTGCCAAGCCAAAGGCTATGGATTGTTTAAATGAATTTGTGACTGTGCCATGGCAACAATTATTGGGAAACAATTGTTATTTTTGGTTAAATGATTGTTGAAGGGTTTAGGTTTCCTTTTCGGTCCATTTCTCCACAATCAACTTGCCATCTTTGGCGCTAAAATGAACTTTAACAGGCATGGAGCTTTCGCATTTGAGTGGAAACATGCTGTCATCTACCACGCGGACGGGTAAGTAAAGCAGGTACCGGTCGTCTTTTCGCCTAAATATGGTTCCCTTTCCCTCATTACCCATAAGCCATCAACAAGTTAACGATGTCTCGCTGTTCGCTTTTAAATCTGACTGTTCGGTAAGTAAAAAATTGTCAAGGCTGAGTTGCACTTTAGACTTCAGCCTTTCTTAGGAAGTCCTTTGCCAAGCCAATATTTATCCTGTAGAAGACTATGCTGATACCCAAAGAAATTGCTGCACTGATAACAACACCGATAGCAAGGTTAGAAGAAATAATTGCGCCACCAGTAAAAAGTGCTAATCCAACTGATACTATCAAAGGTGCCAACACAGCTATTCCTGCGACGCCGCAGACAACTAAACCTATCAAGGACCATTCTTGGCGGACCATTCTTGCTCTGCGGGTTTGTGAGAAGTCGGGACCTTTGAAGCCGATTGTAAGTGCAACTATGCCTACAGCTAAAAGTACAAAGAACCCTTCAAGGAAAGCTGCGATTGTTTCTTGCAAGGTTGGATGGTAAAATATTATGCCTATGCTTCCGCTTATGAACAGTATAATTGTTGAAAAGAGCGTCAAAAAGAATGTTTTGCTTTTAACTAGGTTCTTTGCTGTTATCGGCGATGCGTAGATTCTCCATACGGCCTGCCCTTCTTCACCAATCATGACTTCGCCTAGTAGCGTAGCAGTAAAACCTGCGGGCAGCAGAAAAATTATTGCTGAAAAAACAAAAGTACTCTGAGCCGAAGCAGCAGCACTGTTACTTACACCCAGCGATTGGGTGAGAGGAATAATAATCATAACTATCGGCACGATAAAAATACTCACCATTTCGCGGCGCCTAGTGAACGCCCTAAAATCTTTTCGAATTATTGCTGCTTCGGCAGTGGAGAACCCAAGTTTGCCTAAAATTCCTGTTTTCGGTGCGTAAATGCCGCTTTTTTGAAGGGTGATTGCTGGAGGTTCGTAAAGCCCGAATCGCTGGTTCAATATTACCGCTAGATAGTAAAGTGCAGCAATGAATAATGCTGCTGACGCTGTGAATATTAAGCCCTGTAAATACAATCCGCTAAAAATGTTACCTATCGTTAGCGCAAGCCAAATGAAGGGTACAAACCAAGCGACGCTTTGAATTTGTTGGATAGTTGTGAAAAATGTTAGGGCGCCGGTTCCGTAAATTATGTAGGAATAAACGGTGTAGAAAACTACGAAGAAAATTAGGGTTCCGATTAATCTCACCCATATTGCTGCTCTGCCGCTTGACTTGTAAACTGCGCCGATGAAGCGCATCTGTAGCAACCTTATGATTTCTGTGGTGGTGCTTGCCATGAAAGCAGTTGCAAGCAGTGCCAAAGAAGTCAGGATTGCCTGTAGAATTAAACCATTGAATGCTCCAAAAACTATGATTCCCGTCCCAACGCCTAAAACAAGTGCAATAGGTAAGCCTAGGAGGTTGGATAAGATGGAAGCCATCGTTTGTTCTTGCCATGTTACGGGTAGCCAATACATTACTTGACCTGCTGCCTTGATGCCTGCAACCTGGATTTGCTGGAGGAGGGTGAATACAAAGCTGAAAACTAAGACAATGGTGGGTAACGTTACAAAAACGCTTAATGATCCACTTTGCAATGATGGTAAGTTGGGAATGGCTGAACTTGAATAAATTGAAGCCACAGCGATGTTAGCAATAAAACCTGCCAGAACACCGATGATTAGAGCTACCCAATAGGGCCAGTAAGCAATGAACTTGTTTTCCCTGTACCTTGTGGACTTTATTCCTCTGATTAATCGGCCAGATTTGCGTTCCACTCGCAAAAGGAAGAGGACGTTTTTCCAATTCATCGCAGGAGTTCCTCAACGACAGCTCGTAAATCCCCAGTGCCAGTTAACCTGAGGAAAATGTCTTCCAGACCAGAGTTTGGCATACTTGCCCTGCTTCGAAGTTCATTCATGGTGCCTAACGCTAAGATGTTGCCTTGGTACATGATGGCGATGCGGTCGCATAATGCCTCTGCAATCTCCAGAACATGCGTTGACAAAATGGTGGTAACGCCCTGCGATTTTAATTCATGCAGCAAATCCTTAACTATCCTTGCACTTCGCGGGTCCAATGCGTTGAGCGGCTCGTCAAGAATTAGGAGTTTAGGTTTATGGAGAAACGCTGATATTAAACTAATTTTCTTCTTCATGCCGTCTGAGTAACTGTTAATCATGTCGCCTTCTCGTCCTTCAAGCTGAAGGGCTTTAAGGTACTCAGTTATACGCTGCTTCTTCTCAGCTGTCGGCACACTGTAAATGTCCGCAATAAAATCGAGGTATTCAATTCCAGTTAAAAACTCGTAAATGTTAGGCGACTCGGGAACGTAACCCACCTGCTGCTTAACTGCAACAGGGTCTTTTAGCACATCTACCCCTAAAACGCTGATTTCTCCAGCGGTAGGTTGAACCAAACCCAGTAGCATCTTGAGGGTGGTGGATTTTCCTGAACCGTTAGGTCCCAAAAGAGCAAAGATTTCGCCTTTCTCTATGGTTAGGTTCATGTTGTTTACAGCTACTATTTCGTTGTAGCGTTTGGTTACATTTCGAAGGTCAACTGTGTATGGACTGCTCATGCTAATCGATGCCACCGACTCCAAATAGAAAAGCATCTGTATTTAAGGCTAATGCGTAATTTCCAAGGTTCAATAATTGTTGGCTACATAAACAAAAAAATAAAAAAGGAAAAGCGTGAGAGCTTACTTGAAGTTTAACTCAAAGCTTATTGGAACCGCTTCGCCCCAAGACTGCCGAATCGGACAAATCTTCTGCGCCATCCCATACACCGTAGTAGCCTTTTTGCGTTCGCGTTCATTATCGTTTTCTAAGCCGACGTTCATGTTGAAGTGCACGTTTGTGAAAATCAGTTTCTCCATACCTTCCACATTCATCTTAACATTCGCAACGGTTTCCAAATTCTTAAGCCCTAACTGGCTATTCTTCGCAATCAAAAGAAACAGCGTATTTATGCATGAAGCTAAAGCCGCGGCGAATATGTCTTCTGGTACGCAGTAGCCTTCTTTTCCTCCAAACGATGGTGGTGGACTGACGGTGACGAGTTTTTTGCCTTTAATTGAGAGTTCGCATTCTGTTGCGCCTTTCCAAGTGGCGGTTCCTTCAAAATTCATTTCTGGCATTTAAAATCTCCATAATGGTATTGTGTAGGTGGAAATTTAATGTTACGGAATCTCTGATTCAACAGGTTTGCTCCTAAATGGTTGGTATTCTTAGTTTCTATTTAACCACAGCAAATATCCTTAAATCTAACAAAAGTTTCATTGCTAAAAAGAGAAAACGGGAAAAATGGTCCACGCCATAGAAACTAAGCAACTAACAAAAGCTTACGGTTCCCTCAAAGCAGTCGACACACTCGACATCTCCGTGGAGCCAGGGGAAATTTTTGGGCTCCTAGGACCCAACGGCGCAGGCAAAACAACCGCCATATCCATGCTCTGCACAATCCTAAAACCAACCTCGGGCTCCGCAACCGTCAACGGTTTTGACATCGTTCATGAAGCGAACAAAGTCCGAAAATCCATAGGCATCGTTTTCCAAGACCCAAGCATCGACGACCGCCTAACAGGAAGAGAAAACCTCTTCATGCATGCTAACCTCTACGGAGTTCCAGCCTCAGAGCAAAAAGAACGCATAAACCGCATCCTCAAACTCGTCGAACTTGAGGATAGAGCGGATGATTTGCTGCGTACGTATTCGGGCGGCATGCGGCGCAGGCTTGAGCTTGGACGCGGCTTGATCCATTATCCCAAAGTTTTGTTCCTCGATGAACCCACGGTGGGGCTGGATCCGCAAACTCGCGACCACATCTGGAAATACATAAAAGAACTCAAAGAAGCACACAACATCACCGTTGTCTTAACCACCCATTACATGGACGAAGCCGATAGGCTATCAGACCGCATAGGCATAATTGACCATGGAAAAATGGTGATTTTAGATACGCCCTCCAATCTTAAGGATACGCTTGAAGGAGACGTCGTGGTTGTTGGAGCAAACGACCTCGATGCCCTATCGGGGCTCGTGGCTAAACGGTTAGGGTTTACACAGACAACGATTGTTAACGGTGCATTGGAAATAACGGTTCGCAACGGAAGAGCAGTTATGCCCCGCATCATGGAGCTAGCCACTCAAAATAACATCTATGTGGACTCAATACTGTCTGCGTGAACCTAACCTCGAAGACGTTTTCCTACATTATACTGGGAGAAACATTCGCGAAGACACATCAAAAGAACTGCATGGAGCATCTGCTGCTCGCAGGAGGGCAATTAGATGAGTGAAGCCCGAGGATTCTACACTCTTTGGCTGCGGGAAATCAAGCGTTTCTACCGCGACCGAACACGGCTTGTAACCAGCTTCATCCAACCCCTGCTGTGGCTTGTCATTTTTGCCGCTGCCTTTGCTACACGGTTTGTGTTGCCTGCAAACCTAAACTATCAACAAGTCATTTTGCCAGGCATAATTGGGCAGACCCTGCTCTTTACAGCTATGTTCATGGGCATAAATGTCATCTGGGATAAGGAATTCGGCTTCATGAAAGAAATCTTGGTTTCTCCTGTTTCGCGCTTTACTATTTTTCTCGGCAAAATGGTTGGCGACAGCACGGATGCCCTTCTCCAGGGGATTGTAGTTTTCGCCATAGGCTTAGCATTGGGTATCCCCATTAACCCCATTACTTTCCTGTACGCCCTACCCATCATGTTGCTCATCACGTTTGGCTTAGTCAGCATCGGATTAGTAATTGCAAGTTTCATGGGAAACCTTGAAGGCTTCGGCGCCATCCAAACGTTCGTGAATTTGCCCCTGTTCTTCTTAAGCGGCGCGCTGTTCCCCCTCAAAGGAGGCAGCCTCCCCAGTTGGTTAGTAGACGTCGCCGCATGGAACCCGTTAACTTACGGCGTGGATGCGTTGAGAAATGTCACTTTAGGTTCTGCATGGGCACCTTTTCAAGTTCAATCTTTAGGGGTTGACCTTGGTGTCGTGGCTCTCTTCGACGGCATCATGATTGTTGTTGGTACTTGGGCATTTTCGAGAATGAAGTAACCTGCAAAGCTAAAAAAACAATTTTTTTAAGAATTAAAGGAAAAGAAGTTGAGATAATAAAGAAAATCTTACTTGTTGGTCATTTCGTTGATTTGCTGCTCCATCGCGTGTCCACGGCAGAAAACAACTGCTTTTTTCACGCCTGGAACCGACTTTGCTGCATCCCTTATGTCAGCTGAAAGTTTGAAAGCGATGGGGCAGAAAGGGCTTGTTGGAACGAATTCGACGGTGACTGTGCCGGGTTCGGTTTCTTTTACGCTTTGGATCATCTGCATTTCTTCGAAGCTTTGTCCTGTTTCTGGGTCTTGCACTTTGCCAACTTCCACGCGCACTTTATCTTCAAGTTCAGTCATTTTTTTAACCTCTGGTTTCGTGAAAGAATATGAGTTGGAAAGGCAATATAAACTGATTGTTAAAAGCCAAAAGTACATAGTAGTTTAGAGGTGAGTTGATTTGACGTTTGACGAATCCTGCATATTCTGTAAAATCGTTCGTAAGCAAGCGCCATCAAGCATTATTTACGAGGATGAAACGGTGATGGTTTTCCTTGACATACGACCGTTAAACATGGGACACACACTTGTTATACCGAAAGCACATTACGTTGACATCTTCGACATCCCCGAAACGCTGCTAAGCCAAGTCCACAGAGTTTCAAAGCAGATTTCGTTTGCAATAAAAAAAGCAACAAACGCTGACGGCATCAGCATCATCCAGCAGAACGGCAAAGCAGCAGGACAAGACATATTCCACCTACACGTACACGTGGTTCCAAGATTCGAAGGGCAAAAACTGCCACATTTTAACGACCTCAAAGAAGTTGAAAGAACCAAACTTGACGAGATGGCAAAAAAAATACAACAGTTACTCTAAAACAAACGGTTCTTACCCCTCTTAGAGATTGAGTCTACTTAAGCTTCAACCAATTTAAAAAAGTGAGGGATTTCCTGTTTGAAATTACAGGTTCTTTTACATTTGTTGTCCTACAACTGCCATCTTGGGCATTAACACTTTATCAATTGCGTGGCAAACTCCGTTGTCAACCCCTAAGTCTGGTTTGATTATGTTTGCTCCATTAACCTTCATGTGCCTGTGCAGGTGCCAACGTGAAGAATCTATTCTTAATTCTCCTCCTGAAACCGCCTGCAAATACTCATGCTGAATTCAAATCCGAAGCCATCAATTTTCCTTCAACAACATGGAAAGTTAAGACTTCTTTCAACTTCACGGGGTCTTTGAGGAGCATGTCAAGGTCGGCTTTGGGTATTTTAGCGAATGCTTCATCTGTGGGCGCAAAAACCGTGAATGGACCTGGACTCTTCAATGTGTCAACTAATCCTGCTGCTTTTACTGCTTCTACAAGAGTGTTAAACATGCCTGAAGCCATGGCAGTGTCAACAATATCCGGCAAAAATTTTCACCTCCACCTGGGTTAAATTTTTAAAATTCGGTATTAATACTATGAATAAATCACACTATAAACCTTGCTAATCCAACTTCGAAGACATTGCTGATTTCTTTTTTTATTAGTAGAAGATAATGGGAACTCCCCCCTACTCATCATCTACCAACAGATTGCCCAAAAAGCCGAGTTTTGCCATCAGCATCTTGTTTTGGGCTGCAGATTGGTTGTGCAAATCTCCTCAAGCAGTTCAAAACAAAGTTTTTCGCTAACATACCTTGACAATCATAGTTGTTAATTATTTCAGCGATTTAGGTTCAAAACTTGCGCTGACAGGCTCAGAAATGCCATATCTCCAAAATCCCATGTAAGGCGCCTCCTGCCCCATCTGCCACAGCGCTGCGGAAAGCTCGCCATAATGAATCATGTCTTCAAGAACCATATGCGTTAAGCCTTTTTCAACGGTAATCTGCATGTTGGGTTTGTCTCCCCATAGAAGCGCGATTTGACGGGCTAATTCCTCCGCTGGGAGCTTAACAAGGAACGCTTCAGTGTTTGCCTTAACCTGATGCATGTACCATTTTATCGAGTCTAAATCGGTGAAGGCGTCGAAGTCTGGATTGCGCCACTCGCCAAACCTGCCTGAAATAATGTAGCTTACCCAGCGGTCCTCAACCAAAGTGATGTGCAAAAGTACATTGCGCATGCTGTCAAAGCTCAAACCTCTGTTGGCAATAACTTCAGCCCAAGGCAATTTCACCAACACGTCAAAATAGAGCCCACGCACAACATGACTGTACCGAATCAAATCGATAGCTTGCATAATGTTGTTTAACTTTTATACTTATTTAAAATTTTACACATACTATCTTGATTCGTTGTTTGAAGAAAAATTTTAAACTATATTAATTTTTCAAGAAGATAAGATTTTAATGATATTACTTTAGGCAGATTTTTTAGTGTTTCTTCGTCTAAATCATTTTCCCAGCAGACAATGTAATCGCATCCTTTGGGATCATGGTCAAAATTAGATGCCAGAAGTTCAAGCTCTATTTTCGTCTCTTTTCCATTTAGATCCTCTGCTATTACGTCTGGAAATAAAGTTTGAACTTCTACAATCATGGGAAAACCTAGCTCTACGTGCAGCTTTGAAAAAAGGGCTATAACGTCATTTTCGTAATCGGGTATATTCTTAATGCCCACCTTATTTAGTGCTTTTAAAACTATTGAATTAGCAGAATTGTTTTGAAATGCCTCCAAAATCTCTTTTTCAGAAACATTGTCGTTTTTGAATTTGTTCAATAGCACTGACTTTTCATGGTGGCTTAGGGAGGAACTCTTTGTGGAATAATTAAGGTTTGATTTGAATTGAGGAATAGTCTGGTACAGGAAACTCATAAAGAATGGGTTATCCCAATTTTTAATGACATCTGTTCTTTTTTTGAAATCAATCAACAGTTTGTTCATTATTTGAAATTGTTTTCCAACTGAAAGCTTCATAAAATCTTGATTAAAGTCAATTTCAGCTTGGGTTCGTATATCCAAAGAAAAAGTTTGTGCAAAATTGATTAAATGAGTTTGGCTCAAAATAGGTAGTATATTTTCGGGATAATAGCAAAAAAGTATTTTTTTAGCTACTTGTCTATCTCCACCCCAGAATTTTATGGTATCCCACGGGTCTATCTTCTGCCATATATCAAGTGAATCATTGACTACTAAATGCAAAAGTTCTTTGAATTTTGAAATATCTTTTTTTGCATTGATTGCATATAGGGCACTTCCAATTCCCATATGACCTAACGCTATTAGCTTATGCTCTATCCAAGTTAAGAAATAATCTTTACCTGGATTAAAGACCATATCAGGAGTCAGTGCATCAATGCTCGCTGGATTTGATCTAAATGGATATAGTTTAATGAACTCTCTGTATTTTCGCCATGCTTCATCTATGTTTGCCTTGTTCTCAAGGCCTATCTCGCTCGTTTGATATTCCATTGCTTTTTGAACAACTGACACATTATCCATAACCTGTACTCGCTGTTAATGCTATTTAGTTTTTGTGTCTGCTAAAAAGCTAGAACTTAAAACGCAGGGATTAAGTTGGAGGGCGTTTTTGTGCATATTGGTACCGTCGCGGTTTCCCAATCCGCGTTAGTATGTTGTCTTTAACCAAGTCGACTAGTGCGTGGGCTACGGCGGTTCGGTCGTAGTGGAAGCCTTTGCGTGCGAGCTCCGTGTGGACGTCGTCTAAGCCTCTTGGCTCTGCTGAACCATTTTTCTTCCCAGAGTTTCTGGATTACGCCTCGGCAGGTTTCGGCGCGTGGGAGGGATGCTTGGCGTTCGGCTGTTTGGGTGAGGTTGAGGTTTTTTGAGTGTTCGGTGACTGTGGCGAGTATTTGGTTTACGGCGGTTTGGATTTGGTCTGGTTGGGCTTCGATTTCGAATTCTATGTCGCCGATTTTCATTTTTACTTTGATGGGTGGGTTTTGCGGGTTTTGTGTCAACTCTTCACCTATTGTATATTGAATTGTGCAAGATGCACATGCACAATATTTAAATATTTCACCAATAAAGATATTGAATATTGGTGAATCAACGTGATTGAACAATATACAATTACTAACAAATATAACTTTCCACAACCCACCATAGACTCAATCCTCCCCCAACGCTTCTTCGAACAAAGCATCCACACCCTAAAACAAGTCCAACACCAACCCCTCCAACTAAACCAGCAAATTCAACAATTCAACATCAACCGAACAATACCCACCCAACATACAACTAAAACCCACCCCAATCACCCTAAAACCAAACCACCAAGAAACAATAATCGCCGCCATCGACACCTCAACCATAAAAATCGGCGAAACCAGCACAGGCATCATCGTTGCCGTTCGAGGAGCAACAACCTGGAAACAAAACGGCGCCTACAAATACACGCGCCTTGGACCATTCATATTCCACATAACAGAAGAAAACAAAAACCAACTCTACAACACCTTAGAGCACGCCTACTTCAGCACCACCTACGGCAGCTGCCACCAAGCCGCCCCAAACATCATGCAAATGCCCACACGCCTCGCCAGCCTACTGGAGCGTTGGCTGCAAACTATGCTTGCCAAAACCGTAAACCACGGCGTCCTCCTCTTCGACGGCTCCCTAACCTGCTGGCACCCCCGAAACCCCAACCCAACGCCTCAGGGAAATCTTGGGTTACGCAAGAAGAAACCAAAGCACGGTTTTGGCGTTCTCAAAAGCTACCACTCTGAGAGCCAACGGTTTGCTGATAACGGAGCAGCTTCCAAACCGTGACCCACCCTACCTGCTTGAGACCTCAGGGTTGCATTCTAAGCCGCCTATGATGCTGCTGGGCGACGTTTACGTGGCACGGCTCAACAAGGCAAACTTGCGTTCAGACTGGACATTGACAGGGAAACGCCCGTTGAGCAGCGGATGGATGCAATCCAAAAACTCTTGGGCAACGACCTCTACACGCAGAGCTACCCCGAAACCCTGCGCCTATCCCACATCCTCTGCACCTTCACCGCCAACGAAGTCTTAGCCATCAAACACTTCATCACCCGCAAACACGGCATCCAAATCGTCAACCGACCCGACATGCACAAACTCCTCTTCGGCTCCTACGGCTTCAAAGGAGAAAATTACTCATGAAACTCTACAAAAAAGAAGGCAACATCCTGCAAATCATCAGTTTCCCAACGGAGAACGCTGAAAAAGGCGACTACCTCCTCGTCGAAGATGCAGACGCAGCCAAAGCCCTAATCGCCCAAGTCATCGACGTGCAGTTTGCCGCTGTTCCAGGCGTTTTGGAGGAGCTTTTGCGTACGCTGCCCGACGGAGGCGAACCGCTTGCAGGGCGAAGACATCGACCCCATGGAAATCGCACCCCACATCACCTACATCCAAGACGCAAGCCTGCTAATCTGCAAAATCCGCGCAACCCTGGAAAACGAAATGCTGAGTCCAAGCAGCAGTTGGTTGCCTTCCCGCTCGCAATCCACCATCAAGAAACTCTCCATACCCATGCTCATGAAACTCGCCAAAGTCGACGGCAAACTACCCATAACTTTGGGCGGAACCAAAGACTCCTCACTCTTAACCATTGACGCTTCATCCATCGACGGCACCTTAAACATCATAACGGGCAAGAAGGGCTGCGGCAAATCCCACCTCTCCAAACTCCTCATGGTCAACCTCGTCGGCTACAAAGCAACCGTCGTCATCTTCGACTTAAACGGCGAATACAGCAGCCTCGGCATGACCAACGACGGCAAACGAAACATGTACTACGACAAAATCCACACCCTAGCGCCTTCGCAGAACTTCAAGGTGGCGCTTGAGCAGCTGCCCCTAAACACGGTGATGGGCATTCTGGTGAACGCCCTGCATCTGCCTGGGACCTCAGCGCGCGAGTTTAGGCGTCTGTGGAAAATGCTCAAAGAACAGGGAAAACTGAACATGCAGAATTTGGGTGAGGCAATTCGCGACTTAAACTGCAACCAGCATGTGCGTGACGCGTTGGCTTCTCGTTTTCACTCGTTTGCTAACTCGGGCTTCTTCACGGATTGCCCAGGCGAAGCAACGCTGCTTGATGAGAGCATCTTCAAAGCCAAGGACGCAGGCGGCGCCATCGTGATAAACCTCAAAAACACCAGCAACATCGACCGCCAAATCGTCGTCGAATACGTCCTGGGCAAACTCGTCGATTCGCTCTCAAACTGGAAACTCAAAGCCGTTTTCCTCTTCGCCGAAGAAGCCCACCTGTACCTGCGCGAAACCTACTGGGACGACATCGTCACCCGCATGCGCCACTACGGCATATTCACCACATTCATAACCAACCAGCCTGACACCATCCAAGAAACCATCTACCGCCAAGCCGACAACATCTTCCTCTTCAACTTCACCAACGAACACGACCTGGACGTGGTTTCAAGGGCGGCTCGCGTGGATGCGGAGACCGTTCGCGTCAATCGCCCGTGATTTGCCACCTCATCACTGCTTAACCTTAGGCAAAGTAGTCAGGGACTTCCCCATAGTTGCCCGAGTAAGAGCCTTAGACATCAAAACGCTGGGAGAAACACGCCTGTTCTTTAGCGATAAGAATTAGCTTTCTCTAATTTTTCCCTGTTTTGCCTAAAGAAAACCCGAAAAGAAGCAGTCAAATTGTAACTTTCCACTTCGTCGAAAGGAACCCAACGCAGCTCTGCAGCGTCGCTTGCGGCTTGGATGTTGCCGCCTTTAACGTGTACAAGGTAGTCGATGATGACGTAGTGGTATTTTACTTTGCCCTGCTCATCCAAATCAACATTATCTACCACATCGATCAGGCGTGGGTTATCGACGTCAAGGCAAATTTCCTCTTTGGTTTCCCGAATAACTGCTGCCTCAAGGCTTTCGCCAAGCTCAACCAGTCCGCCGGGAATTGTCCATTTGCCTTTGCTGGGTTCGTTGCCGCGTTTTATCAGCGCTATTTTGCCTTGGTTGATTATGACTGCGCCGATGCCTACGACTGGCTGGTCAGGGTACAAGCGTTTCACGCAGAAGCCTCTCGATACCCTATGTTATTCGTATCTTAAAGCTTCTACGGGATTCAATTTGGATGCGCGCCATGCTGGGTACAGTGCGAAGATTACGCTGACCCCGATACCAAATGCCAAAGCGCCTATTAGCACCTCAGGAGTAAGTTGCGGCACTATCGTGAACCCTCCGCCTTGGAATGAAGATATGACACGTGCGGTAATGAGGGCTAAGACCCAACCTATGATTATGCCGATGACAGCACCCATTAAACCGATGATTACAGATTCGCTGAGGAATATCGTCAGTATTGTTCTGCTTTTCATGCCTAACGCTTTAAGGATGCCAATCTCCCGTGTGCGCTCAATGAGGGATGCTATCATGATGTTCATGATTCCAACGCCCGCGACAATCAAGGAGATAGCTGAGATGCCGCCGAGGAACAACTGTATTGTGCTAAAGACGCCTGTAAGCAAATCTTGTACTGCACTTGGGGAGATAACTGATACTTGGTTGCCGAAATATTTTGTTATTGTGTCTGTAACGTTACTTATGGTTGCTTTATCACTACTCTTCAACGTCACTATAATTGAATCGCATTGGTCGGTGCCGAAAAAGCTCTCAGCCTTTGAAAGCGGAATATAAACGCCAGTGTCCGATGGACCACCTAACCCAAAGCCGCCGATTTTTCCAAGTACACCTGAAACGTCGGCAGTGTAGGTTTCATTGACTGGGGGCAGGACTGTTGCGTTGGTCCATGTTATGTTGATTTTGTCGCCTGCGCCAAAGAAAATTGTTCCGTTCTGCCCTGGCTGGTTAACGCGTGTGCCCACGATTACGTCGTTTTCAGAGGGGTTAGTTGGTATGGTTCCGTTTGCCGCCACAAAAGTCGTGGTGTAAATTTGGGAATACTGGTTAAAGTCTACGCCGTAAATGGTAACTGTCCTGTTCAGATTATCAGTTTGAACGTATCCTCCGCGGCTAATTACAGCCATGGAGCTATCAATTTCTGGCGATAACGCGTCAATTTCGCTGGTATAATTAACGTATAGTTTGAACCCTGAGTTATCGCTGGCTCCTCCACCTAATCCTCCTCCGCCACCTCCGAAGCCTCCACCGCCAGCACCTGCACCAGCGCCGCCTCCTGCGCCAGTGCTTAAAACTCCGCCGTTGCCAGGAGTTACGATTAGGGTGTTAGCAGATAATCCCTGATTAAGCTGGTCGGTTAAGGTTGCCTGCAACCCCTGAGTGATAGAGAGCAATGCCACTATGGCAGCGATGCCTATGACAACGCCCAATGTTGTTAATGCTGCACGGAGCTTGCGAAGTTTAATTGCGCTAAAAGAGTAACCGAAAATATCTATCGTTTTCATTGTTCATTCACCACTTCAGATGTTATTTCGCCATCAAACATCTGCACGGTTCTTCTTGCTTCCCGCGCCAAATGCTGGTCATGAGTAACCATGATGATGCTAACGTTGTTTTCAACGTTGAGTTTCTTGATTAACGATAACACTTCGCTTGCTGTTTTGGAATCGACGTTTCCAGTCGGTTCATCCAACAACAGGAATTTGGGGTTGTTTGCCAATGCACGTGCAATGGCGACGCGTTGTTGTTGTCCACCGCTGAGTTCAGCGGGTTTATGGTTGATTCTGTCTTTTAAGCCGACTGTTTCCAAAAGCTCTATTGCCCGTTTTTTTCTCTCTGCTTTGCACATGTTGGCTATTGACATGGATAATTCAACGTTATCTTTAGCTGTTAATCTTGGGATTAAGTTAAAAAATTGGAAGACAAAACCGATTTTGAGCCTTAACTCTGCAAGTTGGTTATCGTTGAGTTTGGAGATGTCTACGCCGTCGATTAGCAGTGTGCCTGATGTGGGTTTGTCTAATGCTCCGATGAGGTTTAGCATGGTTGATTTGCCGCTTCCTGAGGGTCCAAGGATGGAGACGAAGTCTCCAGTTTCAACTTTGAGGTTTACTCCTCGGAGTGCTTCAACTGGGACTTTTCCCAGCATGTACGTTTTTGTGACGTTGGTTGCTTCGACGACTGGAATTGTTTTTGACATTTTCATACGCTTCTTCTTAAGTTAATTTAAATGGAAATGGTGCCATCATATAAAGGGTAGTTAAATCATAAAAAAAGAAAAAGGGTTACTTTGCCCTTATTTGTTTAGGTATCTCCAGGAGAGAACCACACATATAGCGGTGACAACAACTGCGAAGATGCCAACGTATGCAAAGTCAAGTGGCAGGGGTCCAAAGCCATCGCTGAATACCATTAGTCTTCTGACTGCGTCGATTGTGTAGGATATTGGGTTTACACTTGCTATTGCTTGGAGCCAACTTGGCATTTGAGCAATTGGGAAGTATGCGCTGCTTGCAAACATCAGGGGTAGCGTGATTAGTTGGAAGATTGCTTGTGGCATTTCCATTCTTGTTGCTCGCAGTGTTAAGGCGGTGAAGAACGATGACAAGCCTACGCTGATGAGGAATACTATGGCGAATACTCCAAAGAGGCTCCAGACGCTAAAGTTGCTTCCTGTGGTGAGTCCTAAGGCAAATGCTACTACTGCTACGATGGCTGCTTGGAATATTGCTCGAACGCTTGCAGCGAATACTTTGGAGAGGATTATAGCTGACCTTGAAACTGGCGTGCTTAGCACTTTGTTCATGAAGCCTAAGCGTTTATCCCAAACCACCGACATGCCGACGAATGCTGTTGTGAAAACTACGGTGAATGCTACCATGCTCATGGCCATGAACGAGAAGTAATCTGGTGTTCCAAACGTATGCATCATAACTACTTTAGGATCTACTCCTGGAATACCCGTCACGATGTTGCCTATGTTCATTGCTTTTCCTAGCAAAGCTAACCATAGAATCGGCTGAAGAATTCCCATGGCCAAAACGAACGGGTTGCTGATACCATTTTTTAAGTTCCCGATTAGTCAACGCCCAGAGACCGTGGAGTTTGCTCTTTGAATACTGAACTTCTTCGCTCATCTGTGTGACCTCGCCATAGCCATTCTCTGCTGCCATTACGCCTTCGCGTGATTCTTCAGCGTCACGCATGGATTTTCCAGTGTACTGCAGGTAGACTTCGTTTAGGGTTGGTTTTGTTAGGGAAAGCTTTGTTACTATCTGGTTGTTGTTTCGGAGTGCTTCTATGATTAATGGTGCAGCTAATTCTCCGTTGGCAGCTTTTATCATGTAAGAACCATTTTCTTTTTTGACTTCTTTGACGTGCTCTATTTTGCTGATTAGCTCGGTGATGTCTTCGTCTTTTTGAATGCTTAAGGTTATGATGTCGCCGCCTAAGCTGTCTTTAAGATCAGTGGGGGTTCCGATTACGACGATTTTTCCGTGGTCAATTATTGCAATTCGGTCGCAGAGGGCGTCTGCTTCTTCAAGGTAGTGGGTTGTCAAGAAAAGGGTCATGCCGAATTCTTTTTTGAGCATTTTAACGTAGTTCCATGTTGCCGCTCGAGTTTGCACATCTAAGCCCAAGGTTGGTTCGTCTAAGAAGAGCACTTTGGGACGGTTGATTAAGCCGCATGCCAACTCCAGCCTGCGCCGCATGCCGCCTGAGAAGGTTTGGACTCGTTTGTCTTTGAATGCTGTTAACTCAACTAGGTTCAGTAGGTCTGCTGCTCGTTTTTTTGAGACTGCGCGTGGAATGCCATAGAGGTCGGCGCATAAGAGAATGTTTTCGATGCCTGTTAGGTCTTCGTCTGCAGTGTATTCTTGCGGAACAACGCCTATTGCAGCTCGCACGTCCATGCTTTGTTTTGCGATGTCGCCGCCTAGAATGGTGGCTTTTCCTTCGGTTGGTCTTGCGATTGTTATGAGCATTTTGATGGTGGTGGTTTTTCCAGCGCCGTTAGGTCCCAGAAAACCAAAGATTTCTCCGCGTTTTACGCTGAAGTTTATGTGGTCAACTGCTACTAGGCTGTGGTTGAAAACTTTGGTTAATCCTTCAACTTTTATTACGTCTTCATTTTCACTCATGCTTTTCACCTTTTAGTTTACTGTTTATTTCTTCAAGTTTTCGCTGAAGCTTCATCAAGAACTTTTAGTGCTTCGTCTAAATCTTTTTCAGAATAGTTTTCTCTCAAAGTTTTACCCAACTTTATCGATGATACAAACAATCGTTTCATGGATGCGCGAATTTGGTTTGTTTTTTCCTCTGGTATATTGCTAAAGAACCTGTCAAAGAAGGGATGTGTCATAAAGCCTGCGTCTTGCTGTGAATTTTTCTCTGATTTTTGTTTGTTCTTCAAGTAGGTCTTTGCCGTTTTGGGTTAACTCGTAGCGTTTGAGTCCGTTTTCGTGGGATAGTTCTTTTATGTATGCGTTGTCTTGGAGCCATGCGAGCAGTGGGTAGATTGAGCCTGGGCTGGGTTTCCAGTTTCCGCCGGTGTGTTTGTGGATTTCGTCCATGAGTTCGGAGCCGGACATTGCTTTTTGGCTGAGTGCTTCGAGTACGTGGTAGCGTAGGAATCCTTTTGGGACCATGGCGTTGTGTCGTAGCCAGTTGCGTTTGTGGAACATCATGTGTTTTTCTTGTGCATTTGATGTTTTTAATTCTTTTTCTTCATCATTCATTCAATATCACTATCGATATCGTTATTGATTATCACATACGATATCACCAGTGATATTTAAATTTGTTCCCAAATCTCCCACAATCCACATGTTAAGCTCCAGAAACCGTTAATACGAATGAATAGAAAAAAACCATTTCCCCCAACAAGTTCTAGTTGAATTAACTCCTCCTCTGCACGAAAACAAAAAATAACTACCCAAAACTATGCAAACGCTCAGCCTATAAATAAGGGGGCTATAGAAAAAAATCACAACTAAGAAGTCAACTTATTACTGTGCCAACGTTCTCGCCCTCAATAGCCGCCAAAACGTTTTCAGGCTTAAACCCATTCACCACAACCAGCTTAAGCCGCTTACGCTTCAAAACCTTGATGGCTTCAGGGTCAATAATCTGGTGAATCCCCGCTTTATGCTCATTATGCTCGAACACTTTTGCTAAATCCTCAAGCGACAAACGATCAAGCTTAACCGCGTCAGGGTGTTTTCGTGGGTCTTTATCGTAAACGCCGTCTTGGTCAGTGCCCTTAACGATTAAATCAGCATTAACTCGTTCCGCAACCAAAGCAGCAACAGCGTCAGTGGTGAGTTCCAGGCTTCAAACCACCCATAACAACGATTTTGCCTTCACCCAAACATTGCGCTGCTTCATCAACCGTTACAGCCACCTTACTGCATGCAGATTCACCCAGTTTTTTAAGAAAAAGCTGAGCAAACAAGCGTGAACAAGAAATGGCAATCTCATCTTGCGCTGTCATATCCAAACCCAAATTTTTGGCAATCACAATGAATTCGCGTGCCAATGCACCGCCACCTAAAACCACAGCAACCTCATGTCCCTGCTGCTTTATGGTTTTTATTATGTCAGCATATTTGCTCATGAGTTCGGTGTTGACTGGTGAAGCGACCACTGAACCGCCAATTCGAATAACTAAACGCATGTCTTGAGCCTTCCTTGTTGGCTTACAATGCGCTTTAAGGTTAAAAATCTTTAATATCCCAAAACAGCAGTTAAAACAATGCTTAAGGAAGAAACAGGATGAGTTTCACTGAAACCTTTACCGTT
The DNA here is from genome assembly GCA_963846735.1 of Candidatus Bathyarchaeota archaeon. Lineage (GTDB taxonomy): Archaea > Thermoproteota > Bathyarchaeia > Bathyarchaeales > Bathycorpusculaceae > Bathycorpusculum. The sequence goes on from CAWJXC010000003.1 coordinate 44,703, forward strand.
CAAGCGTTGGCACCATTTAATTTTGATTTGACCGCTCAAATCTTTGGGAATGGTGATAAGCAAATCCGCGCTTACGCAAACGGCGAGTTCCACCAAGTGCTCAGAATCAACGGGAACCTTGTTTTAGTTAAATTAACTTCCAATGGAATGATTCAAAAATCAAAAATCGTCGTTGAACTAAAATCAAACAACCCCTTAACGCCCAAAGACAGGCAAATTGCAAAAGAAACAATCCGCTTCATTTTCAATTTGGACTTTAACCTCTGCTCCTTTTACAAGGATGTGGAAAACGACCCAGTAATGCAACAGATAACCCAGCAACTGTACGGACTAAAAAACCCAACTACACCAACTGTTTTTGAATCTCTGGTTGACTCGATTGTGGAGCAGCAAATCTCCATCAAAATAGCACATACAATCGAGGAAAGGTTAGCTAAGAAATTCGGCGAAACCCTGACCATAGAAGCCAACACCTACTATGCCTATCCAACACCGCAAAACATCGCAGACGCCAGCATAAGCGAAATCCAACAGGTTGGGTTGAGCATGCGCAAAGCTGAATACATCCAGAACGCGGCAAAATTGATTGCAGCTGGAGCATTGGACTTAGAGCAGATGAAAAAGGAAAAAAATCCTGAGCGAATTATAGCTGAACTGGATGAAATTCGGGGAATTGGGGTTTGGACTGCTGAGTTTACGATGTTGCGGGGTATGCAGAAGTTGGATGCTTTGCCAGCTGACGATTTTGGGATAAGACGAGTCATTTCACGATACTATTGCGGTGGCAAACCGATTAAGACGGCTGAGGCAAGGGAAATCGCCAAGGCGTGGGGCAGATGGAAGGGTTTGGCTGCTTTTTACCTAATAATTGCTGAAGTCAGGGACCTCAAGGTTTAGCCTGTTAAGCGTTTCTTCATCAAGTTAATGCTCAGAATAAAGAAGAATACGGTAACTCCAATTATCCACGCCAAACTTATTGCCACTAACACTGCAGGGTTTAACCCAAGGGTTGACTCAAGATGACCCGAAACAACTCCTCTAACAATATTTACGACATGAGTTAGCGGTAAAACAGCCATGGCGGCACCCTGCGCGAACGAAGGCAGAGAAGTCAACGGAAAGAAAGTGCCACATAAAAAGAACATCGGCGTCAAAAACAGAAAGGAAGGAAAATTAAAAAAGTCGATGTTGGGCGCAACTGAGGTGAAGCACATTGCCATGGAAGCAAACATAAGTCCCCCAAAGAAGGCAATGGGTATAACCAGCAGAAACAGTGGGCTTGAAATTAAGCCGAAAGCCGCAACCACAGCCAAAACGATGGTCGTGTTGATTGTTGCTCTGGTTGCTCCCCAGAGAAGTTCTCCTGCAACGACCTCTTCAACACTCACAGGGGTGGCGACGATGGCGTCAAAGGTTTTTTGGAAGTACATGCGTACAAACGAGGCAAAAGTGCATTCAAAAAATGCGCCGTTCATAACTGAAATTGCCACCAGTGCAGGTGCAATAAACGCAATGTATGATTGGCCTTGAATGCTTGGGATGAAACCGCCTAAGCCAAAGCCGAAAGCTAACAAGTACAAAATTGGCTCGAGGAGTGAGGGTAAAAAGTTGACTTTGATGGTTTTTAAAAATACGTCAAAGTTGCGGTGCCAAACTTTCCAAACCCGATAAGTTAGTCTTGGTATGGTAAATCGTGCTGGAGATTTGCGGATGTTAGGATTACTCATTCTTCCCGCAGTCCTCTTCCTGTGAGTTTTAGGAAAACGTCTTCAACGTTGGCTTTGCGTATGGTGACGTTTTGCAGTGGGTGTTCTTTTAGGAAGCCTTCAAAGACGCCATGGGGTTTGTCGGTGAAGATTTGCATGCGGTCACCCAACTTTTCAAAGCGTGCATCCGGGAAAGCCTCTTTTAGAGTTGGCAAGAGTTTCTCGTCGTAATCGAGTTCCAAGACGTCTTCGCCAATGTGCTTTTTCACAAGCTCAGCTGGACTGCCTTCTTCGATGATTTTGCCTCGGTCAACGATTAAGATTCTGTCGCATAAGACTTCGGCTTCATCCATGTAATGCGTCGTTAAAATGATGGTGACCTGTTTCTTTTTGAGGTGGCGCACTTCATCCCACACAAGGTGCCTTGCCTGCGGATCCAAGCCTGTGGTGGGTTCGTCTAAGAGTAGAATCTGTGGCTGATTAAGCAAGGCTCGTGCAAAAATCAATCGGCGCTTCATACCCGTTGACAACGCCATAATGGGAACTTCCCTTTTTTCTTCCAGCTGGAAAAATTTCAGTTGCTCATCCGCCCGTTTTAGGGCTACATCTTTTGGGATGTCAAAGTAACGCGCGTAAACTGTCAGGTTTTTGATAACTGTGAAGTCTGGGTCTAAGTTGTCCTCTTGCGGTGCCACGCCAACGATGCTCTTTATTTCTCGGCACTGCGTGTGGACGCTTAAACCTACAACGTTTAATTCGCCGTCGGTTGGGGGCAGGAAACAGTACATCATGCGGACGGTGGTGGTTTTTCCTGCGCCGTTTGGTCCCAAGAATCCAACGCATTCGCCTTTGTAGACTTTGAAGTCTATGTGGTCGACGGCTGTGAAATCGTCGAATTTTTTGGTTAAGCCTTTGGCTTCGATGACAACTTCTTGAGAACCCATAATTGCTCAATTATAGGTTTGCAATCGCAAACTTAAAACTAACTATTACGCAAGTGAACTCTGAAAAATGCACATCTACTGTGATGGCACAGTTTTTCTCTGGACAATTGACTTCACCGCATTTGCCAGAGCCTTAGTTGCCGCTTTTCTCGCCTCTAAGGAACCGTCGGTCGTTTTATTCGCAATATCCTTTTCTAAACTCTGCATCTTCCCCATCGTGGCTTGCTTCTTTTTCTCGTATTCAGCATGGAGTTTTTCCTGTTCAGCCCCCGAATTCTGCTCCGCTAACTCTAACCTCTTTTTTGCAGCGTTTAATTTCTCAGTGACTTCCATTTGTCTTTGTTCTTTGGCCATTTTCTTGAGAGGATGAAGGTTACTTGCTTGGATTGCGTTTATTTTGGCAAGTTCTTCTTCTAGATCATGCACGTTTTTGGTTAAGAAGTCGATAGCGGTCTTTCTTTTTTCTTCAAGTTCTTTGGTTTGGGCTCCGTATTCAGCGTCAATATCCCCAACTTTTCCCTGATCAACCGAAGAATTCCCCACTGCCAACGCCAACCTCTTCTTTGCAGCGTTCAGTTTCTGGGTGAGTTCGGCTTGTTTTTGTTCTTTAGCCATTTTCTTGAGGGGATGCCGATAACTTGTTTTTGTTTGCTCTACTTCGGCAAGTTCCTTTTCTAAGTTCTGCACGTTTCTGATTAAGTAGTCGATGGCGCTTTTTCCTCTAACCACAAGGTCTTTGGTTTGGGCGGCATATCCAGCGTCAATCTTGCCCAGTAGATATCTGTTCTCTATTAGTGTCCTTGCCGAGACTTCAATATCTGCCTCATTTAGTAGTCTTTTGGCAAGTTCATCTTCGATATCGCCAAATATTTGATTGTATTCCTTGGTGAAGGTTTCGTCTGGGCCAATGACGTCGCTGGATTCAAACGATAAAATAACCTGCCGAAGGTTCACCATCCAATCGTCAAAGTACCTGCTAATAGGTGAGTGCTCAAACACCTCATTACCAAGCATCTCCAAATACCCCAAAGTATCCGCTTCAATCTCAGCAATTTTCGCATTTTCCCCCGCTGGTAAAACTGGCACTTCTTCCGGCACTTCCGTGGGAGCTGAATCTGCTAAGCCAATAGGTGTTTCAACGTTGATGGTCGGGAGCGGTTCGGATGCTGGGAGCTTGGGCGCTGGGATCTCCTGAATCTGTGAAGGCTTTTGAAGCTTTTCGAATGCGATTTGGCTGGTTAAGTTATTGAATTTAGGTATAAAGTCGCTAATTACTGCCATCATGAGGTCGCGGTTTTGGGGTTCGCTTAGGTCCTTGACTTCTTGGTGTCCATCTTTAAACGTCAATGTCAGGTGTCCTGTGGGGTCTATGTATGCTTGGGTGACCGCTCCTAATTCGAATGGAAGCACGGATGTGGAAACTGCGATTGAAGACGTCAGTGGCTGCATATGTTTTAGTAGCGATGCGAGGAACTGTGCCACCATAAGTTTTTCCTCTGAGATTAATTTGCTGATTTGCTCAATATCATCTCCAACAACTTTGAAGGATTCCACGACTTCTTCGACGCTGATTTGCTTTTTATCTATCCTTTTTGGTTCCTCTATTTTAAATCGTGTACTTGTAGTGGTACCTTCAGCTTCTAGCAACCCCATTTTTCCCCTGTTTGATGCCTTTAATCTTTAGTAGTTCCCTTCCTCTTTAAATGACCCTATCCACTAATAAATATTGTGACTTGAGACTTACTACTACTTGCCTGAATGTCCCTGTATAAAGCACCAAAATTCAAAATGTTAATGCGTAAAAAACAGTCGTTAGCGACCTACCCTCAATAGGTTTCTGCATAGTATATTCCTATCAGGCTCCAAATATGTTCGTAAATCGCAGTTGTTCAGCAAACATCCGACTGCCCTTGAAGAAAACGGTTTAAAGGAGCTTTTGTTCTATGAATTAGTGGCGGTTGTCTGTGAAAGTAACTTTTTGGCTCCTAGACATTAATCCCAAGATCGACAATGATAATGGCATAGTTGAGTTGTGGCTTTGGGGAATTGATGCAGCTGGCAATCGGGTGCTCGTTGTTGACAGGAACTTTACTGCTTACTTTTATGTTGTGGTGAAGGATGGGTTTGATGTGTCGAAGGTTGCTGAGGCAATCATGACTGCTTATGGCACCTCAATTGTGAATGTGGAAGTTGTCCAGCGCTGCTTTTTTGGCAAGCCCGTGATGGCAATAAAGGTCTGCTGTAAGGTGGCAACCGAAACAGGAAAGCTTGCCAAGCAACTTCGAAGCGTCGAAGGGGTAAAAGACTGCCTCGAAGACGACATTCGCGCCTCCATGCGCTACCTAATCGACAACAACCTTGTCCCCTGCGGATGGCACGAGGTAGAAGCGACGGAAGAAGAGAACACTGAAGGCGTTAGGGTTGCCAAGGTTTATGCTGCAAACTCGCCGCCCAAGCAACTGGATAATGTCGCTGTGCCGCCGCTGAGGGTTCTGGGGTTTTCCATGATTTGCTACAGCCGCGAAGGCTCACCCAAACCCGACCGAAATCCCGTCCTAATTATTTCAACCGCAGCCAGCAACGGCGAAGAAAAACAATTCATTGCAAATGAAGACAAAAATGATAAACCCGTCATCGAAGACTTCACCAAGTATGTTTGCCAGTTTGACCCTGACATCATCGCAAGCTACGGCGCCAACACGGTAGACTGGACTTACCTGAGGGGCAGAAGCCACAAATTAAAATTGAAACTGGACTTTGACAGAGCCCGCTTGGAACCGCACACCAGCGTTTACGGGCACGTTTCAACCACGGGCATCGTGAACATTGACTTGGCGGATTTCATGGATGTGTTTCCCGAGGTTAAGGTTAAGACGCTTTGGAATTTTGCGGACCATTTAGGCGTAATGAAAGACAAGCAGAGCATCGTTGAAGATGTTTTGTTTGCGGATTACTGGGATGACAAGCAAAAACGCGAAGAATTAAAGCGCTTCGGGTTGGATAGCGCCTGCAAAGTACAGGGTACCGCGATGCTGCTTTTGGATTTTGCGATGCAGCTTGCCAGCCTGACAAGTTTGCCTTTAGACCATGTGATGACTGCGGCTGTGGGTTTCCGTGTTGAATGGTTCTTAATCAAGCAGGGGCAGAGAATCGGTGAACTCATCCCCAAACGCATTGAGCAGCCCTACCGACCTTATGCTGGTGGTCTGGTGCTTTCGCCGAAGCCTGGTTTGCATGAGAACATTGCCGTCTTGGATTTTAAGTCAATGTACCCAAACATCATGATAACCTACAACCTGTCCCCCGACACCTACATCGCACCCGGGGAGCCTGAGCCAGCAAGTGGAGTCAACGAAGCACCCGAAGTAAAACACAAATTCCGCAAATCACCCCCAGGATTCTACAAAGAAGCACTCACATACTTAATCAACGTAAGAGGCACAATCCGCCAAAGGATGAAAACCCTCAACCCCAAAACCGTCGAATATCACGTTTTGGATGCACGCCAAAAAGCCGTCAAAATCATAACAAACGCTGCTTACGGCTACGCTGGCTGGGTAGGCGCAAGATGGTACATTAAACCCGTCGCAGAAGCAGCCGCGGCATGGGGCAGACACATAATTTTAATGTCTACCCAGATGGCTGAAAAAGCTGGCATAGCAGTGGTTTATGGGGACACTGACAGCCTGTTCCTAAACTACGATGAAACCAAAGTTTTGCAGCTGGAAGAAGAAATCAAGCGTGAATTAAAATTGGATGTTGAAGTTGGCGAGGTTTACAAACGCATTTTCTTCACCGAAGCCAAAAAACGCTATGCAGGACTACGGCAGGATGGCAGCTTGGACATTGTGGGTTTGGAGGTTATCCGTGGTGATTGGGCTGAAGTGGCTAAAAAAGTGCAAGAGCACGTTCTCGAAATTATTTTAAAGGAGTCGTCTCCCAAGAAAGCAATCGACTACGTGCGAGCAGTCATAGGCGACTTGAAGCAGCGAAAGGTTCCTTTGCATGACCTCATCATTTGGAAAACCCTAACAAAGCCGCCTGAGGATTACGCCATTAGGGCTCCGCATGTGGAAGCGGCAAAAATGCTTAAGGATAAAGGCTGGCGTTTAACTGGCGGCGACAAAGTTGGCTATGTTATCTTAAAAGGGAAAGGCAGATTGTATAACCGTGTGAAACCTTACGTTTTTGCCAAGTACGAGGAAGTTGATGTTGATTATTATGTTACCAATCAAGTGTTGCCTGCAGCGGCGAGGATACTTGCGTTTTTTGATGTAACTGAGGAAGAACTGCTCAAAAAAGAAACTAAAGAAACAGAAGAAATTAGAAGCCTAATGGATTATGTTTAGGCTGGTGGGATAGCGTTTTGGAACGTTATCAATTCAACGTTTAGTGCTGGTTTAACGGCTTCGGAGACGCGTGAAGCAACAACTCGTTTGATGTTTTTGTCGGCTGCAATATCAACGATTCTCTGAGTGATGATGCCGTCGAAAACTACTGTTTCAACACCTGTTACCTGAGATAGTTTCTCGGCTAGTTGGCTTACGGGTAGGCGCTCGATTAATTCAAGTTTGTCGTTGAGTAGGACGGCTTCGAGTGTGCCAACTAGGGCTTTTGCTGCTTGGCTTATGGTTTCTGGGACTTCAATTTTGACGCGTTCAGGAACCACCACTTTCTTAGGGACCGGTGCGGGTTTGCTGACGCCGACGCCTGCAGCTTCAGCTATTGGCAACCTGTTTTCTATGGCTTCGGCGATTTCTTTGCAGTTGCATTCCTCAATTTCTTTGCCTCTTGGGGCACGACCAACAAACTTTACGTTTGTTACCTGCATGAGCTCTTTTAAGATTAAGTCGCCGCCTCGGTCGCCATCAAGCAATGCTGTGGCTGGTTTTTCTTTTGTAATTTTCTTTATCGAATCAGGAACCTTGGCGCCTTCAAGGGCAACGGTGTTAAAGATTCCGCACCGCATCAAATTAATGATGTCCGCTCGACCTTCAACAACGATGATTTCTTTAGCTGCTTCTAATCCTGGTCCAGCGGGCAAGTCTTCAGGTCCGTACTTTTCTACTTTGCCAACTTTCATGGTGTCAGAGATTTCTTTGTAAACTTCATCTACGCTGGGCATGGATTCGATGTTCCATCTGTGGAGGATTTCTTTGGCGCGGTCGATGATTATTTTTCGGCGTGCTTCGCGGATGTCCTCTATTTTGTCCAAGGTTACTTTGGCTGAGCATGGACCGACGCGGTTGATGCTTTCCACGCTTGCTGCAATAAGTGCTGTGGAAACGCGGTCTAGGCTGGTTGGGATGGTTATTGAACCTGTGGTTCGATCGTTTTTAGAATGTAGGTCGATTTCGATTCTGCCGATGCGCCCTGTTTTTTGGAGTTCTCGCAGGTCAAGTTCGGGACCGAATAGGCCTTCTGTTTGACCGAAAACTGCTCCAATAACATCGGGTTTTTCAACTACACCTTCAATTTCAAATCTAGCGTGTACAACGTACTTTATCGTAAATGTTTGGGATGTTCCCGTAAGTATGCACTTCCTATTGTAAGTTATATTTTATTTGATTATGTTAATCGCACTATGCGAGTTCTTCTCGCAATTATGAGACTTTAATTCTTACTGATTTAAAATTTAGTAGCTTGCTGTTTAATAATACTTGCGGTTTTCGGCTTCAGGAGTTTAATTATTACTTTTTCAAGATGGCGATAGGGCATCTCCCTTTCTCTACCGCATTGATTCTCAGGCTCTTTGTTATAACGTTGTGTAGTCACATATCCATTTAAGCTCAAACAACTGTTCTTGGTTAATCCCAGAAAATATTGCCTACTAAAAGATTGGCGGGTCAATGCTAAAAAGAAGCGCGAACAAACCTTCCAAAAGGAAAGATCGTCTTTTTCCCTCGCGGCTTTACTGAAGCCGACTGATCCGTCAATCCTCATTTTAGGCGCTCTACCAAAACTGTTTTGTTAAATCTGCAAAGTTAAAGTAAGAATTTTTTATAGGGACATGTTCCTCAACAATAAAATTCTTTCCCGTTAAACACTATTAATACTCTGACTTTAGTTCGCCGAAAAGGAGGGTTTGGCGAAGCAACCTGGTTAACTTGATGCGGCATTAAAAATTATTCGGGGAAGAGAGAGGAGAGATCCAACCGCATTTTAGTTAACTGTTGGGTCGCCAAACGTTGCAGCGCGGGTTTCATACGCATACCATATTAACCCAAAGAAAAAATAAAAGCGTATGTGACTGCAACATGAAGCCCACACTGCAAGGGCTGAGCACTAAAAAAAATGCCCCCCAAGCGCTTGGAACCCTTCAACTTAAATAATAAAACCAACAAAGAACAAGGCGGTACCCATGAGTCTGCGCTTAAACCCCGAATACGACAAATTGCTGCCACGAATGTCTGAAGAAGAATTCGCCGAACTCAAAACATCCATACAAACCGAAGGACAACACTACCCCATAATTGTAAACGAGGACCTTGAGGTTTTAGATGGGCACCACCGTTTCCGAGCCTGCACCGAACTTGGACTCGAACCAGACTTTGAAGTCCGCAAATTCGACGACAAACTCTTAGAAAAAAAATTCGTCATAGAAGCAAACCTAAGACGCCGCCACCTAAACAACTTCCAACTTGTAGAATTAGCCGTGCCACTACTCGAGATAGAGAAAGCCCTTGCCAAGAAACGGCAGTCAAAAGGCGGCAAAAACGGGCGAGATATGCAGTTAGGGTTAGCGTCAGACGACGCCGAGCCAGAGCCTAAAGCAAAAGCAACCGAAGTGGTAGCAAAAAAAGCAGGCGTTTCAACCCGAACCTTTGAACGCGGCAAGAAAATAATGGAAAAAGCAAGCGAAGACGATAAGCAGAAGCTGCGGGAAGGAAAAACCAGCATCTCTAAAGTTTACCAAGAAATCGTGTCCAATGAAAATCCGCAGCCACAAAAAGAAGTTGATGAACCCCTTGGGCATCAAGAGTCCCCACGTGAAGTACAGAATAAAGCTGAGTTGCTTGCGCTTTTGGAGCGGATGGTAAAGCAAGAATTGTTCTGTCCATCCTGCGGCACTTCGATGTTTGAATGCAGCAAATGCCATAAAACTTTGCAAGAGCTCTTGCAGTCAAAGAAATCGGAAAATGAAACTTAGGTGTCTTTGTTGGCTGATGCGGCAGTTTTGTTTCTGAAATCCGATTCGAAGTGGTCAATTAGGGCTTCGAGGCTGTTTGTGATTTCTTTTACTTTCTGTTTTGCTTGTTCTTTGATTTTTGAGGGTTCAACTACGTGGTAAACGTGGTAGTATCCGCCGCCTTTTAGTCCTTTTGATTGTTTGTAGATGAGGTCTGCGCTTAGGAGTTTTGAGAGGATTCGGTGTGTGGATGTTCGTTCTCTTTCGACTGCTTTTGCGATTTGGTCAAGTGTTGCTTCTTGTAGTTTTGCAACTTCAAGAAATACTGAGAGGTCTATTGGCTTGAGGTTGTAGAGGCAGCTGAGTAGGTCTGAGCATGTTACGTCTTTTCGGGTTAATAGTTGTATGCTGTCCATGGTTTATGTTAATTGTGTTTGCTGCATATAAGTATTGTGTGGTATTGACAATACCGTAACATATTTAAACATTCAAACACATTAATTCATCATGATAACCAAGGGAAATAAAATGCAAAACCTTGAATGCCCACACGGAATACCCGAAAACGAATGTTGCGGCAATCCATCATGCAAAATATTAATAGCTAGATTAAACACCAAAAAAGAGGTAAAACAATGATTAAGTCATCAAAAGATCCGGAAATAGAAAAAATCCAAAGAAAAAAGATTGCTGAAATGCTCCAACAAGCCCAAATACAAGTTAAACCCGCTGGGACGCCAAATGGCAAGCCCATTGTCCTGACAGATGGCAACTTTCGCTTTGAGGTCACAAATCATAACCTGTTGGTAGTGGATTTCTGGGCTCCATGGTGTGGTCCCTGCAGAATGGTTGGACCAATGATAGAGCAACTTGCCGTCGAATATGCAGGGAAAGTGGCGTTTGGAAAGATGAACGTTGACGAAAACCAGACCATTCCAAGTCGCTTCGGAATCTTAAGCATACCTACCCTTATAATTTTCAAAAGCGGCAAGCCAGTTGAAACTATAATCGGCGCTTGCCCAAAACATGACATTGAGGCAAAATTAAAACCCTTCATGGGAAAAGACAGGTAAATGGAGCAGGTGAAAACCATTGACTACTAACGAAGAAAAAATGGTAGCCACTAAACCATTACTTGCCTTCGGCACCCTCATAATAACTGTTTGGATTGCATTAGGCACCGCTGCCTTCTGGTTGCTTAACCCGTTGTTTGGATGGCTTTTCCTTGGGTTTTCAGCGTTCGCAGTTTTAGTTGTAATACGGAGGATGTTGTGTAATTCGTGTTATTACTGTAAATCTTGCACCAAAGGCTTCGCCAAGTTATCTAAACTGTCGCTGGGAGGTAACCGTATTCCTGGCATAGGCAAAGGGTCAACCTTGGGAATGGCAGTTTCCATGTACATAATTCTAACAGTCATCCCGAGCGTATCGCTTGCCAACTCAATGTTTGGCGGATTTAGTCTACTAAAGCTTGCTGTGCTAGTGTCTCTTCTATCGCTTACAGGGTACACGGTGATAGTTCGAGCAACAAATCGGTACAAATAAGAGCCCACAATTATGTGCAGGGAAGCGGCATGACGAAAGCCTTTATTGACCCCGACAAGTGCATTCGCTGCGAAAAATGTTCTGCAGCTAGAGCTTGTCCAATAAAAGCTATTTTCCACATCAGTGATGAAGACCCAACCGTTGTAGAACCAAATATTTGCCATGGATGCGGCGACTGCGTGGCTAAATGTCCAGCTAAAGCAGTTATCCTAAAATACAGTTGATCCGTCTTCTGCTTCAGAAAAATGGAACCGTTACCGATAAAACGCTCAAAAAAGACAAAAATGCAACGATGAAAAATCTGCTTAAACAAGTTGGGAAACAACTAGCTCCCAAGCAAACTTTTTATAACCCCCATGACCCATTGCGTCAAAAAAGAACAGTCTGATGTTGACTTATGGTACAGTACAAATGGGTTGCACTCTCCAACACAACCATTGGCATGCTCATGGCTTCAATCGACATGACCATCGTGTTAATTGCCATGCCCTCGATTTTTAGAGGTATAAACATTGACCCATTCACATCTTTTCAGTATTTGCTTTGGATCATGTTTGGTTACAGCATCGTAACTGCCACCCTGCTAGTTACTTTCGGCAGGTTATCAGATATTTATGGTCGAGTAAAACTCTACAACCTAGGATTTGCCATATTTACTGTCGGCTCAATCCTGCTGTTTCTAACTCCAAGCACGGGTGATGCTGGAGCCATAGAACTAATAGCTTTCCGAATCGTTCAAGGAGTCGGCGCTGCCTTCCTCTTCTCTAACAGCGGAGCAATCATAACCGATGCCTTCCCAGCAAACGAACGCGGCAAAGCCTTAGGAATCAACCAATTAGCTTTCCTTGCAGGTTCACTAATCGGCTTAGTTTTAGGCGGAGTCTTAGCGGTTTATGATTGGCGTTTGGTCTTTTTGGTGAGCGTTCCCGTTGGAATTATTGGCACAGTCTGGTCCTATTGGAAACTTAAGGAACAAAACATCGTTAGGAAAAAGCAGAAGATGGATTATTGGGGCAACATAAGCTTCGGCGGAGGCTTAACGCTTATTTTGATAGGCATAACCTACGGATTAACACCATACGGTTCATCTCCAATGGGCTGGACTAACCCATGGGTAGTAGCATCGCTGTTTTCAGGAGCCGCCTTGCTGTTTGCGTTTCCATTCATAGAAAAACGCGTAGCTCAGCCATTGTTCAACTTGGACCTCTTCAAAAACCGAGAGTTCGCAACTGCAAACATCGCCACTTTCCTTAGTTCAATCTCAAGAGGCGGAGTAATGGTGATGCTTGTGGTGCTTTTGCAAGGCATATGGCTGCCCCTTCACGGTTACAGCTACGACTCAACACCGTTCTGGGCGGGCATTTTCATGCTTCCAATGTCTATAGGCATAGCACTCACTGGCCCGTTGAGCGGCTGGTTATCTGACAAACATGGCGCAAGAGTGCTCGCGACCGCTGGCATGGTAATAACAGGCATAGGATTTCTAGTTTTCACTTTGTTGCCTGCAAACTTTGAATATTTACCCTTTGCGCTAATACTCCTAGTCCTTGGCATTGGCAACGGCATTTTCATGTCACCCAACATGGCATCAGTGATGAATTCTTGTCCGCCAGAACATAGAGGTGCAGCTTCAGGTATGCGTTCAACTTTGCAGAATTGCGGGCAAACCATCAGTCAAGCAATCTTTTTTGCCATAATCATCATTTCATTAAACACTACTTTGCCAGGTGCACTTACAACAGCAGTATCTAACACAGGTGCTTCACCCCAGGTTGCATCGGCATTTAGTCATACGCCTGCTTCAGGGGCACTCTTCGGTGCTTTCCTAGGCTACAACCCCATACAAACAATGCTAAAAGGCATGGGACCAATAGCCGCAGGGCTGCCCCAAAGCACCCTAAACACTCTGACAAGTCAAACGTTCTTCCCCAACGCCATTTCCACGCCATTCATGACCGCGCTGACAACAGCCTTCATATTTGCCGCAATCTTGTGCTTCTTGGCAGCTGTGTTTTCAGGGTTAAGGGGCAAAAAAACAACTTGCGCCGAGAATGGAAGCGTAGAAACCAAAACAGCAGTTGAGCCTGCCCTAGAAGCATAGTTGGGCAATCTGCGTTTTCTTGATTTTCACTTTTTTCTTTATTTGCGTCTTCTTGTTAATGCAGTAACTAAAATAGATGCTGTCAACACAATCAAAATCGCAGCTATCGCGGGGATTTCAGGGACTAAGGGTTCAATGGATGGGGTTGGTGAGGGCGAAGCAGTCGGCGTGGGTGCGGGGGTTGGGCTTGGCGTAGGAGTAGGTGTCGCGGTTGGTGAAGGCTGGGGCGTTTGAAGAGTTAACGTGTAACTGTATGTTGATGTTAAACCTGCATTATCCATGAATTGGACGGTAACGGTTTTTTGGCCGTCGCCGCTTTGTAGAGTCCAAGTTTTTGATGTTGCGTAAGGCTCCCAGTTTGACCAGACGGTGTTGTCGTTTGAGAAACGCATTTGTGCAACTCCTGAGATCGCATCAGTGGCTGATAATGCCAGCGTGATTGCAGTTGTGCTAGTGGTTGGGCTTGTTGTTATTGTGCCTGCTGGCGGGGTTTTATTCAGTTCAATTCCATTGATGGTCACATGGGGGAGGTCCGTTGTGCCTGTTCCATAAACATTCCATGTACTCCAATACTCAAGCGTATTGCTGCTGCCTTCAGTTGATATAGTGGGTAGCCCGTTAGCGGTAACGTTGAAAACTTGACCGCCGTTTATTCTGTAGAAGGTTTCATTCACTGCATCGTCAGGCGTCAGGTTGATAGTGAAGTTTGATGTGTGCCACCCATTTGTGTAATTGTTGGCTATTGATGGCAGACTAGTTAGGTTTACGCAGAAATTGGAGGCTCCATCGTTTATGGTTAGCAAATGTGGTCCTACAGTGGTGATTGGCACCTGCATGGTAGCGCTGAAAAATCCATTGCTATCCGTGGAAAATGTCCCTAAACTGGTTACGTTATCCCAAAGCAGCGACACATTGCCAGGACTAAACCAATTGCCCACAACAGGCATCAAATCACCCTTTTGGACAAAAAGTTTCGCTGATAAATCAGTGTTGTTGCCGTACAATCCTGACGCTGTTAAATTCCCGACTTGGGCTAAGCCCCTTCGCCACTCCGTATATGGAACCGTCGTGTTGTATGAGTGCCCGTTGCCGTTGTCTATGACACTAAAAAAGATTTTGTCAAATTGGGGTTGACTGTCTCCTGCTGTGTTGTTCTGTAACAGGTCTGTTGCGTTAAGGGGGTAAGAGAAATTACTTGAAGTTAATGGCAAGTTGTTGATTAAAGGAACCCAAGAGGAGTTGATGGGGTTTCTGTAGGAGATGTTAACTGAACCACCCGAGGTGAAGCCTACACCATTGAGCGTGATAGACCCGTTTGGTGGACCTGAAGTCGGTGAAACAGTGACTTCAGTACCAAAATTAGTTGTCAAGGGGCTTCCTAATCCCGTAACTAAATCGTAACCAGTGGTTGCATTGTAGCCGCCATTTGAGCCTGAAGTAATGTCTCGAAAGTGAGAAGAGTATGCTGATTTTGCTTTTCCATAAAGGTTTGTATTTGTCGCTGAGAGGCCAAGGGCGTAAATTGCTGCCCACTGAGGTGCACCTGCTGATGTGCCGCCAACCAAATACCAATTATTATTACGGCAAACTCTAACACCTGTGGCTAAATCTGCATCATAACTAACATCGGGTACAGCACGTTTAGAATAATTAAGACCAAAACTTGTTTGATAAGCAGGCATAGCCACAAAGCTGCTTACTCCACCTCCACTTCCATTCCATGCTGTCTCAGAAAATGTTCCATCAGAGTTTTGATTAAGTGTAGTTCCTCCCACAGCAACTACGTTTGCTGAGACAGCCGGCCACATTACGCCTGCACCATCGTCACCCGACGAAGCGAAAAAAGTTATACCTGGTTTATTAAAATGGCTGTCGTGAATGGTGCCATCTTCAGGACCGCCCCAACTCATGGAAACAGCAACTACGCCCGTCTGATTTGTTGCATAATCGACCGCAGAAAGAAGGTCATAATCGGATTCTGATACAGCTTCTACTAGCAATATTTTGGCATCAGGAGCTATAGCATGCGCCCACTCAACGTCCAGACAAGTTTCCAGGGTCCAACTACTATTTACATTAATAACTGACTGCATTTTTTTGATTTCAAAGTTACTGGCGTTTGGTGCAGGCAAGTTATATAGGCTTGAAAATACCGCTAAATCACTCGTAATGGTTGGTGCGTCATAGGCATCGATTATGGCAATTGTGGTTCCATTTCCTCCTGAAGAAGGTAAGTTATAGGCAGTTCTTATGTCGCTTGGAGTGTATCCTGAAAAAGCTAAAGGGCTTACAAGTTGGGAAATATACATTGGATGAGCTACCCAATTGTCCTCGGGCTGTGCAGCCAAAAAGGTTCCTGCTGGCACAGAGTAAGCGATGATAAACATTGAACATGTAACGAATACCAACATTTGGGTAGCTTGGTTTCGATTCACTTTATCCATGTTCCCTTTTTTATTTGCGGAGTATACTCAAGTAATTGATAACTGGCTTATGTGAGTGCCGCTTTCTTTTATGTTTTATGAAAGCTAACGACATAATAAACAGATAGCGCCCAGCAACCTGCCCATATCCAAATAGAAACCACTCTATCACTGAATCGTTTAGGCGTATATTTGGATTCTAATAGGATATCTATGCAGAAACCTATAGGGGGTAGGTCACTATTGGTTTTTTTCAAGCCAAAACAGCTTGGAATCTAAGAGGGGTGGTCCGTAGAAGCTACCGTGATAAAGCGTTTTTCTTTATTGCAAGCGCAAATAATATAGCCCAACGCACTGCAACAATATAGGTAAGTGAATTGAATTGTCAATGCAAAAGTCGTATTCACGTTTACTTGGAGTCGTTGGAAAACCAAACACTGGAAAATCCACCTTCTTTAGCGCCGCAACCCTAGCCGCGGCTGAAATCGCCAATTACCCCTTCACCACCATCAAACCCAACCGAGGCGTCGGTTACGTTCGAACCAAATGTGTCCACGAGGACTTCAAAGTCCAAGATAACCCCCGAAACTCGCTGTGTCTAAGCGGCGACAGGATGGTTCCCGTAGAGCTCATTGACATCGCTGGCATCGTGCCGGGAGCATGGGAAGGCAAAGGCTTAGGCAACCAGTTCCTAGATGAAATCCGCCGAGCAGACGCCCTCATCCACGTCGTTGACGCTTCAGGCGGAACCGACTGCGAAGGCAAAAGCTGCAAACCAGGCGAACACGACCCAATCGAAGACATACAGTTTCTGGAAAAAGAAATCAACATGTGGATGCAAACAATCCTCAAAAAAGACTGGTCAAAAATCTCCAGAACCGCTGAAAACGACAAAAAAGGCATAGCGCATCATCTTGAAGACCGCTTGTCGGGGCTGAGCATAAAACGCCAATTCATCACCGAAGCTGCTAGACGCGCAAACCTGAACATTGAGGCTCCAGCCTCCTGGACAGACGAGGACTTTTACCGTTTCATAGACAACCTGCGACGAATATCTAAACCGATGCTCATTGTTGCCAACAAGATTGATTTGCCAACTGCCCAAGCAAACGTTGAACGAATGAAAAAACTCGATTACATCGTTATTCCCGTATCGGCAGAAGCAGAATTGGTGCTGAGACGTGCTGCGGAGAAGCAGTTGATTGATTACAAGCCAGGCGACAAAGACTTCACGATTACGCATCCTGAGAAGTTGTCGGCTGGTCAAATTAAAGCGCTTGAACAGGTAAAAGAGAAAATCCTCAAACCCAACGGCACCACGGGCGTGCAGGAAGCCATAAACACAGCATACTTCAAACTCCTCGACATGATAACTGTCTACCCAGTTGAAGATTTAGAGCACCTGTCCGACCACAACGGACGCGTCTTGCCCGATGCATACCTTGTACCCAAAGGCATCACCGCCCACCTCTTCGCCTACATAATCCACACCGAACTAGGAGAAAACTTCCTCTACGCAGTAAACGCCCGCGACAAACGCAGAATCGGAGAAGACGCCATCCTAAAAGACCGCGACGTAATCAGCATAGTCAGCACCCAAAAACGCACATAGTCACCACGCTAAAATCACCGCAAAACATTTTAGTGTTATCATACACTTTTCTACTATGACACTTACCATAAAAATTGACGAATCCAAAAAACAGAAACTTGACCGCTTCCTAGCAAGACTACTGCTTCGCGAAGGCAAAAAAGTAACCATACAAGAAGCCGTCGGCGTAATGATTGACCACGCCCTAGAAGACGAAGAAGAATTCGCAGAGCACTTCCAAGAACTCCCGCCCCTTGAGGAAGACCCCCTGTGGAAAATGATGCAAAACCCCAAACACCTAGGCATCAAAGACTTATCCACAAACGTCGACCAATACCTCTACGGAAGCCAAACTTGATGGCGGTCTTCATCGACACAGGCCTCTTCCTTGCCCTGTACGATGTAGAAGACACTCACCACAAAAGAAGCAAAGAACTATTCAAAGACGCTTTAACTGGAAAACTTGGCAAGCTCTACACTTCAGACTACATAATCGATGAAACCCTAACAATCCTTGTGGTAAGAACAAAACAGCACAACATAGCTGTTGAATTGGGCAAATACCTGATGGAATCACCAAGAATCACAAGAATAACGGTGGACAGCGACGCCTTTTTAGATGCCTGGGCAAAATTCCAAACCTTAAAAGACAAATACCTAAGCTTCACCGATTGCACATCATTAGCACTCATCGAGAAATACCGAATAAAACAATTAATGAGCTTCGACCACGGTTTCGACGGCTTAACTGAAAGAATCCATTAAGTCGCTTGCTGCATAGTTCCCTTTGGTTAATTCACTCAAAGGCTCAGGATGAGAAACCAAACATCTAAAATCTATGCAGTAAACGCCAAAGACAAACGCAGAATCGGAGAAGACGCCATCCTAAAAAACCGCGACGTAATCTCTAGTCAGCACCCAAAAACAAGCATAAACCCCACAAAAAAACGCTGCCGCTTGCGGTTTGCTCCACAACCAGCCTGCAACCCAACCAAGATGCAGACACAAAAAAGCAGTTGCCAGCAAGGTCCGCGGGTAGATGATGAGTATAGGGAGTTATGCCATTATCTAACACTAGAAAAATGTTCTGCAGGTTAGGTGCCGAAGCGGCGTTTCCGATGCTGAAACACCCTGATTGCCCTTAAAAGGTCTATCAAGCGGAAGTCAGGCCAGTAAACATCCAAGAACAAAAGCTCGCTGTAGGCAGCTTGCCAAAGTAGAAACCCGCTTAGCCGTTCCTCGCCAGAAGTGCGGATAATCATGTCAGGGTCCTGTTTGGTCATGTGTGAAGTGTACAGGTACTTCTCAAATGTGTTTTCATTCACGTCTTCCACATTTAATTCGCCGCTCTTCACTTTCTTTGCAATGGTTTTTGCTGCATCCACAATTTCAGCTCTGCCGCCGTAGGCAAAAGCGAAATTCCAGAAGTAATTATCATAATTCTCCGTAGCTTTCTCAATATCTGCAATGCTCTTCTGTAAGCTGTCTGGTAGAAGATTGACTCTGCCTATGATTTTTACATGAACCTTATTTTTGTGTACCCGTTCATCGGTCAATAATTTGCGGAATCTTTCCTCGGCAATCTGCATAATCTTTGCTATTTCTTCTGGGTTCCGACTGAAATTCTCTGTAGAAAACGTGTATAGCGTGACAATTTTGACGCCGAACATTTGGCACCAGTCTAAAAGCTGTTCAACAGTGTCCGCCCCTTGCTTGTGCCCCCACTTATCTACTAGCCAAGGGTTACTTTCCTGTTCGTTTGCCCATCGCCTGTTTCCGTCAAGAATTATGGCTATGTGTTCGGGTTTAATGCCGTTTTTAACTTGGAGCCATAGCCATCTCTCATAAATCTTGTAGGCGCCGATGACAGAAAGAACTCTCTTAAGCAATACATGAACCTCTCATATCTGAAGGATTTTGCACTTCATTTTTAGGGTGCACTATAGCTAAAGCCTTGATGGGTTCAATTAAAGCTTCCTCTAAATCAAAAAGAAAAAATTTAGAGTTCTTCTAGTTTTTCTTCTCTTTTCTTGAAGAAATCTTTAGCTGACCTGTTAACTACGTAAATCAGCAGTACTGAGGCAACGCCGATTAGAATACCAACTATTATAGTGAAGAGAAAACCTGAGAAAATTGAGTCATTTAACCCGACTACGGCGGCGTTATCGGTATAATAATGAATTATTACGTTTGCTGTTCCAACAAGGACCCAACGTGACCAAGCTACTGAAACGATTAAAGCAACGTTTCGCAGTAACCTGGAATCCCTCTCAACGTATAGTCGTACACTTCTCCCCAACAGAACAATAATTATGCCTGCAACTAAAAGGTCAATAATTCCTGTAATGAAGTAATACGCTACCTTTGGAGTTAGGCTAAGCCAGCCAGCTAAATTGGCGGAAGGTGCCACGTTGATGTTAACGTTTGCTATGCCAAGATAAACGCTAACTGCAATACACAGTATTCCGGCGATGACGGTATAGTTTGAAATCTGCATCGGAAGCGACGGCGGCTCATAGTCTCTTGCCCACTTATAGAAGTCTTTAGTTGCCCTGTCAACGCCAAAACCCTTGAGAAGCAGGAAACCGCCCACAACAATGACGATTGCGATGCCATAGAGGTAGATGGCTCCTGGATAAATGAAGTTTATAGCCCAAAGGACACCGAAAATGAAAACCAAAATGCCTGGCAAACCTAAAGCCACACGTGCATACCTTGGATTATCCACCAGTAAGCGAATGTATTTTGTGAAGACAGCTGCCGTTTCTTCGATTGATTCACTGTGCTTTATAACTATGCGTCTAACTGACGAAACCGGCACTCTTGATTCTATAAGCGGCAAAACTGCTTCGTCTGAATAGCCATCCGTAACCAAAATAACTTCATTGGCGCTAAAAGAATCGAGCAGGCTGTTTAATTCGGCAACAAGTTTTCTATCCGCGCTTACGCTACCAAGCTCGTTACCTGAAATAGTTGCGACTTCAAAGATTTCCTCAGGCTGTTTCTCATCGTGTAATCGGTCATAGAGCCTGACTGCTTCAAACATGGCGTTGGCGTCTGGTTCTTCAGGGTCTTTGAGGGCTAAAGCAACGGCGCCGTCGAGGTTGGCGGTTCTGCCCAGAAGCGGCGTCTTTATGCCTGCCTTAACTTCTAAATCGCCATCTCTATCCACACATAAAATTAGGATACGCTTTTGCGTTTGCTGTTGCGTTTCCCGTTTAGCCATCGCGAATCTCTATCTCTTTAATATTGCCACTTAACTTTAAGCTTGCGTTTCCGAATCATCCTCTTTATCATCGCCCAACATCAGTTGGAACTCATCCCAGTTCACTTTCTCGCCGCGTTGCAGTTTTTCTTTGGCTTCAGCGCCAATTTTCTCTTTAATCGCCTGTTCCTTCACTGCTCTTTGAGCTTGTTCCTCTTTTCTCTTAGCCTGTTCTTCACTTCTTTTAGCATCTTCCTCGGCTCTCCTGCTCTGGTCTTGTTCCCTGACGGTTGCTCTAATGCCTGTTGATTGGCTAATCAATTCTCTAATTTGTTCATACCAGAGATTGTTTTGCTCTTTGGCTTTAACAAACGCTTGATGGAGGCTATCAGCTTCAGCTCTATCCCTCTTCACAACATTTAATTTTTCCACCATTGTGGAGTGTAATTCTTGACTCTTTTTGGCTAAATCAGTTAATTCTTTATGGAAAACGTCAGCTTCGGCATCAATGGTTTTCCGTTGGGCAAGCAACTCTTTTATTTTTTGGTGCTTAGCATCGATTTTTTTGTAACTCTTAAGCTGAATTTCAAGCTCTTTCACTTCTCCCACGAGCCTTTTCTCCTCTTGCAAGTCAACTGAAGTCGTGGAAATTTTCCATTCAATCGCATCAAGTTCCTCTTGCAATTCCCGCTGGCTCACGCGTGGCACATTCTTTTTGAGTTCAGCGATTTTTTCATCTATCGCATTTATTTTTTCCGTGATTGGTGTGGCTTTAGCTCTGACGAGGTCTCTTTGTTCTTTGAGCAACTTTACTTTATCATTCAAGGCGTCCCTTTCAGTTTTTATTTGGTTGATTCCCTCACGGGATTTCCTTGCTTGCTCATGTAACTGGTTGCGTTTTTCAACGTACTTTTTGATTTGAGTGTTTGCTTCCTGAATTTGTTTCTTTATTTTGTCTATTTGCAGGTTGATGTTTCCTACTTGGCTTGTTTTTTGGTTCTCTGACACGCGTTAGCCTCTGTAATGTTCTGTTGAAAGTTGATACTTAGGTTTGCTTTCGGAATTTATATTGGTTTACTTTAGAAACTATGTAATAGCCATCGCAATCCTGTTTTCTCATGTTATAATTTTAAATATGTGCTTTCACCATGATTGGGTGAGATGGAAACATGACCTTCAACTACGACGAACTGCTAAAGCGAGCCTGCGCTCAAATGCCCCAAGTCTCCGAAAAACGCGAACGCTTAGAACTACCCCGATTGTACATTACAACTGTTGGTATGCGCACAATAATTTCCAATTTTAAAGACGTAGCCGACGCCTTAGACCGTGACCCACAGCACGTCATAAAGTTCTTAACTCGAGAAATGGCTACTGCAGCCACATTCCATGATTCACGCGCTATTTTCCAAGGCAAATTCCGAGGGGACAGCTTCGAGCGGTTACTGCAGCGGTATTTAGAGGGTTATGTTATTTGTCCAGTATGTAAACGTCCAGACACACGAATTGTCAAGGAAAAACGCTTGTCTTTTTTGGTATGCAACGCTTGCGGAGCAAAATCATCTATTAAACAGTTATGAGAGAGCTGACTTGGAAGTTTACCTCAACATAAAAAAGATGGGGCAAAACGTGCTCTTAGCAGTTTGCGACTGCGATTTGCTGGGACGAACGCTTCGGGAAGGCAAAATCGTTTTCAAAATAAAGGACGAGTTCTATAATGGCCGAAAAGCCAGCGTTGATGAGGCTGTTGGTTTGATTAGTAACTCAACGATTGTGAACCTTGTAGGCAAATACTGCGTGGAGACAGCCATCGCCCAAGGATACGTTCATCCTGATGCGGTAATTAAAATTGAAGGCGTACCTCACGCCCAGATAGTTAAGTTCTAAAATTACAATTTTTCAGTTTGTTCAACGATTAAGGATTTGGGCAGCGCCAAGATACCTGCAGTTTCAGTGGTGTTTACGTTGCCTCCCCTCAATATTGTCTCCTTAGCTTTGGGACCCATGTTGAAAAGTAAATCTATGATTGACATGTTAGGTTGAAAACCTTCAAACCTTTGTTTGTAGGTCGGATGGTCATAGTTGTGCCATTGAATGTTAATTTTTGCTTCCGTAAACAGGTTTTCATTAACGTATGCTTTTCCGCCTGAGCCTGAAAGGTACGTGTCAGCTCCCATATGTTTGCACATGGCGACGAGTTTTTCGTTTTTTTCTTTTCCAAGATAAGGAAACTCTGAAGAACGCACCATGTTAACTTTGATGCCCAAAATCTCTGCGATTGTCTTTATCAGATGCAGGTTTAACCTGATTAATAGTTCATGGTCAAAGTTTATGGCTTCTTTAATTGTGGGGAAGTATTCTTTGAAGTAAGGTGTTTTTTCGTAATTTTGGCTAATTATGCTCAGTTGCTTGTTTTTCCATTGTCTTCCTGAAATTTTTACGACCTTGATTGTTTGTGGGTGACCATGCGTGATTGGCACTGTTAGCCATTCCCATCCCTGCATGGTTCTGATTCGGTTTCGGTTATGGAATCCGCCGTGTTGATATTGGGCGTCATCATAGATAACAAAAGTGTCACATCTGGCAAGTTTATCGAAGAACCCAAGCCACGGCATGTACTCAGGTTGATGAACGAAAACTATCATTTCACCTAATTACTCCTCAGGGAAGCTGCAATTTGTTTAAAGCCAAAGCCCCACTGCCCAGTAGCGGCTTGAAACTACGTTGTCTCCCTGCAAATTGGGTTTAGCCAAGAAAGCTGTTATGCGACTTTACGATTGCTCTCTAAATTGATTCTTGATTTACTGCAAAACGGTTGCTCTTAAAACAAAACAGCCTCTATAAGAAATGGATAATAAAATTGTTATATAAGGGCTAGTTGGACCCAAATGTAACTACAATCAATCGTATTCCAAACTAGCTGCGGCTTCACGAGAAGTTTGCGCAAAGGCAGGCGCATGGTTCCAAATCCGAGGGCGGAGACCTCCAGTTTAGTTTTCCAAAAGAACGATACTCCACTACTAAAAATGAAAACCGTCAGATTAACCTGTTTTGGGTTTGGGGGTTCGCCTCTACTTAAGGGGGTATAGTCAGTGAGGGCAGCCATGTGCAGGTTAGCCTTGGAATGGTCTAAAAAAATCCAGAAAAGCCTAAAAAAGACCTAAATTCCATCTCCAATAGGTGCAGCATTTCATTGGGGAAGTGGTTTATCAATAAATTTAATTAACAATGCTTCTTACATGGTAACTCAAAACCTTCGAGCCATTCAAAATGAAAGATGCCCTAAAAAAAATAGCTTCTAAACGCGTCATCGTATTGTTTCTTGCAGTTTTGCTTGTCCTGTCAGCATTCAACACTTACTTGATTTTTGAAGGCACCCGCTCCTCCATGAGTACCAACGCGGTGAATTATGATTATGTGCTCTCTCAGGACGGCAATAATTACAAGTTAAAGAACATGTTAACTGGCTATGTCGCGGAACAGCCCGCAAGCGCTTCGTCAGCCATTAATTCGGCGTTAACTGCGGGAAAATCTGTTTACCTAAATCCAGGAACCTACATTTTAACCGATGACGTTTTGGTTTCAAATAAGGTGAACGCGAAAATCGTCGGCAACAATGAAGCTACCATAATCGGTAATGGACATAAAATAATAATCTATGGTGACAACTACACAACCTCACAGAACAATCTCGTTTCAGGTTTAACCATAATCAACGCTACGATTAGGGTTGAGAACTCGTTTGGAACAGACATCTCCAACATCATATTTGAGAACACCTCCACAGGCATAGAGTTTGCTAACACGAACACCTGGAGCGAATACAACAAAATAGAAGATTGCCAATTCATCAACGCCACCGAAGGCATAGCTTTCCGAACACCCGTCTTTAATTTCGCAGATGTTACAGCTTCGCAAGCCTCACCAATCAACGCTACAGGTTCGTATGCCAGCTCAATAATCGAACGTTGCTCCTTTAACCTGAACGACTTCTCTGTCGGCATCAAAGTTGAAAAATTAGCTGAGCTATCAGATAGTCAAATCCAAGATGTCAGGTTCTGGATTGGCGAAAACGGCAGATCCAACCAAACTGGGCTTTTGGTTGACGGTTCAATGTACCAGACCCTGCTGTTTGGGGTGGTGTTTGAATCGTTTACTTCTGATCCTATTTACTTGTTTGGCATTGACATTGGCGATAACTGCAATCCAGCTCCAACCCTTGACAGTGGCGTCAGCTTCTTAGGCAACTGGACCGCGAAAATTCACGACCCACAAGGAATCTGGCTCTCCGGCGTGGGCAGCCTTTTCAAAATAGAGGGCGATAATGTTTCAGTCGGCACAAACAACCAGTACGGTTCAAACGAGAGCATTCAAGTTCGCCCCTTAACGATTTTCTCTTTTAAACCCAAAATTGAGGTGGACGGCAGCTTTAGCAACAACGAGACCGTAACGGTTAGAATCCGCATAGAATACATAGACAACGTCATCTCAAGCCCCGTTATTCGAACGTTTACCAATAGCAGTTCAGTCTGGTTGACGGATGACGAAATGATGCAGCTGTATCCTTCGCAGAGCATAATCTGGGCTATTTGGGTTGACGCAAAATCAAGCGCAAGCTCCACAGACGCGGTTGTGAACGTTAGCGGTTACGGCACAGCAGGATAACAATTTGCCTTTAAATAAGGGGCTATAGACTGTTCCGAGCAGCTAAACCCTATTGCTCGTTTAGCAGGTTTTTGCGGCTGAAAATCTTCTCCAATTCCTCAGGTTTTAGCAAGCCTTTTTCGATTGCGACTTCTTTTACTGTGCGGTTTTCTGCTTGCGCTTGCTTGGCGATTTTTGCGGCTTCCAAATAGCCGATTTTAGGCGCTAACAACGTAGCTAATGAAGGGTTTTTCTCCAAGTATTGTTCGCAGCGTTTTTCGTCAACCGTTATGCCTTTGACACATTTTTCTGTGAAGACGGGAATGTAGTTGGCGAGGATTTGGATGGAGAAGAGCATGTTGTATGCGATTGCAGGTGTCATAACGTTGAGTTCCAACTGCCCAGCCTGAACAGCCAAGGAAACTGCTGCATCGTTGCCGACCACTTGGAACGCCACCATATCGAGGCATTCAGCCATAACAGGATTCACTTTCCCAGGCATAATCGACGAGCCAGGCTGCACAGGCGGAAGCGTAATCTCATTAAGCCCCGTCGTGGGACCAGAAGCAAGCAACCGCAAGTCGTTCGCGATGCGGATAAGCTCCAACGCCAACTCTTTAAGCCCGCTGGAAACCGTTTGCGCTGGTCTGTGGCTTTGAAGTGCCTCAAAATTGTTTTTTGCTGGTTTAAGTGGGAAACCTGTCAGTTTTGCCAATTCGGCGATGGCGATTCGCTTGTAATCTGGATGTGTGTTGGCTCCTGTGCCTGTGGCGGTGCCGCCTAAAGCAACTGCGTAGAGGTTTTCCTGCCTTCGCCTCAGTTCTGCGCATGCGTTGGCAATCGCTGAGCCATAAGCGCTAAACTCTTGCCCAACCGTAACTGGAACCGCATCCTGCAAATGCGTCCTGCCAGACTTGAGAACATGCGCGTTCTTTTTGCCCAACTCCTCAAAAGCCTCTGCCAACTCATCGAGCGCCACAAGCAAGGGCTGCAACGCCATAAGAACCGAAACGTGGAGCGCCGTGGGGAACGTGTCGTTGGTTGATTGCCCCATATTCACATGGTCGTTTGGACCTACGCTTTTGTAGTCGCCTTTCTGTTTGCCAAGAATTTCCAGTGCCCTGTTTGCTAAAACCTCGTTAACGTTCATGTTAAAGGATGTGCCTGCACCCGCTTGAAAAACGTCAACGACAAATTGGTCGAAGAGTTTGCCTGCGAGGATTTCGTCGCATGCCTCTATGATTGCTTTTGCGGCTTTTGGTTCCAGCCAACCTACCTGACTGTTGGCTATTGCGGCTGCTTTTTTTATGAGAACGTAAGCGTTGATGAATTGGACTGGCGCTTTGATTCCGCTGACGGGAAAATTCTCTGTTGCCCTCAACGTTTGAATGCCAAAGTAGGCGTCCTTTGGGATTGCTCTCTCGCCTAAGGGGTCAATTTCTTTTCGGGTTTCCATTTAACCTCTCTCCTGCTGTTCCACTTTGGGTTGTTCTTGGATTATTTTCTTTTTAGTCCTAAGTATTGCCTCGGTGACTTTAATGTTCTTTGGACAAACAACCGTGCACATATAGTAGCTTTTGCAGCCCCAAACGCCGTGAGGCTTCTGCATAACTTGCATGCGTTCGTTGGCGTCGGTTGTTCTGGAATCAAAAATGTAGCGTTGCGCCCTCAAGATGGCGGCTGGACCGACGAACTCTTGGTCTTGCTCAATCATCACTGGGCAAGCGCCGTAGCAGCAACCGCACAGAATGCATTTTAATGCGTCGTCGAATCGGCTGCGTTCTTCGATGGTTTGGATTCTTTCATTTTCGGGGTCATCTTTGGCTTCGTTTGGCGGCATTTGCAGGTTTATCGATTTGATTCTCTCAAAAAAAGGTTTTAAATCAACAATCAAATCCTTGACAACATCAAAGTATTTTAGCGGTTCAATCAGTATCTCCTTGGTGTAATCGTAGTCTTTGACGAGTTTTTGGCAAGCTAGTGCGGATTGGTTGTTGATTGTTAAGCCGTCGGAGCCGCAGATTCCATGGGCACATGACATGCGAAAAGAAAGAGTGCTGTCTTGTTGCCAGCGAATTCTGTTTAGGCAGTCAAGTATTCGCTCGTTTGGCTCGGCTTCTACTTTGAAGACGTCATAGTGCGGTTCCATGTCGGTTTCAGGGTTAAAACGGTAAACTTTCAAAGTAACCTTCACTGTTAGTACCTCCGTTTTTCAGGCGCAAACCTGCCGATTGCAAGAGGTTTGTAGCTTTCTTTTAAACCAGTTGGCGTCTCATTAACAAAAGTGTGTTTGAGCCATTCCTCGTCGTTTCGCTCGGGGTAGTCGCTGCGGAAGTGTGCTCCACGGCTCTCTTTGCGTTGAAGTGCTGAGTAAACAATAACCTCTGCAATCCTGAGCATGTTGTTTAGTTCTAGGGCTTCTTGCAATTCATAATTAAAAATTCTTGATTTGTTAGTTAAGCCTACGTTTAAGAAGCGCTTTTTAAGGTGGCGAATCTGTTCGAGCGCTTGTTCGAGGGTTTGTCCGTTTCTGAAAACGCTGCATTGCTCGGTCATCAACCGTTGCATGGTTTCCCGTAAAACTGGGATGCGTTCGGTGCCTTTGGATTCGAGTAAACTGTTGATTTTATCAACGACTATGCTTTCGGCTTGCACGGGAAGCGGCTGGCAAAGTCTTGCTTTAATCTCCTTTAGAATGCTCTGTCCAGTCCTTTGACCAAAGACGACCAAGTCAATTAGGGAGTTGCAGCCTAAACGGTTTGCTCCATGAACGCTCACGCAGGCGCATTCCCCTGCAGCGTACAATCCAGGCAAAATGGTGCCTGCCTTATCCGCTAAGACGTGTCCGTCAACGTCGGTTGGTATTCCGCCCATCATGTAGTGGCATGTTGGCGCAACGGGAATGGGCGTTTCGCTGGGGTCGATGCCTAAATAGGTTTTAACAAATGAGGTGATTTCGGGGAGTTTTTGGTTTAAGCGTTCGTTGCCGATGCCGCGCAAATCTAAGTGGACATAATCTTTGCCGTCTACGCCTTTGCCTTCGCTTATTTCTTTTAGGATTGCCCGTGAAACAATGTCTCTGGGCGCTAAATCCTTCAAGGTTGGCGCGTAACGTTCCATGAAGCGTTCGCCTAAACCGTTTCGTAGCATGCCGCCTTCGGCTCTTGCAGCTTCGCTTAACAGGATGCCAAGCTCATAGATGCCTGTTGGGTGGAACTGGACAAACTCCATATCTTCCAGCGGCAAAAGCGCGTCAAGGGCTAATGCAAAACCGTCGCCTGTTGACGCAAAACCGTTGCTGGTGGTTTTGTAGATTTTGCCGCATCCGCCTGTGGCTAAAACGACTGCTTTGGCGTGGAAAACATGCGGGGTTCCCGTGGCTATGTCGTATCCTGCGGCTCCGCAACAATTGTTTAGTGCGAACAAGAGGTGTTGGATGAATACTTCATTGTGCATGGTTACGCCCTTTTGGAGGCAGTGGTCGTAGAGTGTATCCATGATTGCTCTTCCAGTTCTGTCTGAGGCGTAGCATGCGCGTTTGATTGGTGCTTTGCCAAAGTTTTTGGTGTGTCCTCCGAATCGGCGTTGCTCAATTTTGCCCTCTTTGTTTCGGCTAAATGGCACACCCATGTGCTCGAGTTTGTAGATGGCGTTTGGGGCTTCATTAGCTAAAATCTCGGCAGCATTTTGGTCTGCGAGGTAGTCGCTGCCTTTAACCGTGTCGAACATGTGCCATTCCCAATGGTCTTCTTCCTCATTTCCAAGGCTTGCCGCAATACCGCCCTGAGCCGCAACCGAATGCGAACGCGTAACATGCACCTTGCTGATGACGGCAACCTTAGCATTTTCTGAAGCTGTCAACGCAGTGTATAACCCTGCAATTCCGCCTCCAATAACCACAACATCGTATTCATCAATCAATTTTTTTGTTGACCTCTAAAGGTTAGATTTCGAATTTTTCGATTATTTTAGTTTCTTTTTCTCCTGTAATTTCCGCGATAACATGGAAGAACTGTTCAAGCCCTGAATTGACGATTCTGGGTTTGAGGAGCTCATCGATTTGGAAGACTCCTGCGGAATTTGACATTTTGATTTTTATGTTGATAGGTTTTACTCCGTTTTCTGCAACTTCTATATCCACCTTTTCTATGGATAAGGCTGAAACGGCGTGTATGTCGATTTTTCCGGCTTGAAAGGGAATTCGTGCTCTTCCCGCTTCCATGTCCAGTGCGTCTGCGATGCCAACGATGCCTGCTTCTTTGGTTAATATCTTGTTTGTTGGTTCGTTGGTTGGGGGTTCTTCGTGGGTTACGATGGCATGGAGGACTTCGGATGTGATGATTGCTTTTTCTTCCTCGCTGTAGGTTGGGGTTAAGCATTTGTCAAGGAACTCTAACGCTAAGAATGCGCTGTATTTTTCGTGTTCTCTTCGCTGCACAATCATTCCTAAATCGTGGAAGATAGAGCCTAAAACCACCACGACTTCGGCATCGTCGTTTTTCATGCCGTAATTTTCTACTATGCTTGGGGTGATGAGTTTTTTTTCCACCAAAATCCGCAGGAGTTTAAGGGAGAGGTTGGCTACGATTTTAACGTGGGTTGGTCCATGGTCAGTGTACCCCATGCGTTCAATAGCCATAACGTTGGCGCATCTCCAGTAAGTTTTGAGTTTTTTGTCGTCTTTTACTTTTTCCATAACTGCCTTGAGTTTAGGGTTGTTTCGGTAGGGTATGTTGAAGACGTAGGACAATAAGTGATGCTCCAATATTCACTATTATTTAGGGTAGAGATTTAAACTTACATTACCTGAAATTCATGTTGCGGCTAATCAAGCTGGCTCTTGCGACTCTAGTGCTCAGAGCAGACTATAGCCCCCTTATTTATAGCCTCAACGTTTGTAGCGCTTTGTATGTGGGGTTTTGTTTGTTTTTTGTTAGAAAAATGGGGGTTTAGCTTTATTTGTGGAATTGATTTGTATTTGCTGTATTGTTCAATGAACACGCTTTTAAGTAAGCTAAACATATTTTTTTCAAGTCGAAATGAGGTTTAATGTTTGGGAAAGAAAAAAGTTTTAAGCGAAGGCTCAATCGGCGAATTAGTCTATCCTGGACAAGGCGAAGTCTTAGGTGTAGTAGTGAAACTGCTTGGCTTTGACCGTATAATGGTTAAGTGTCAGGATGGCGCTGAACGTTTATGCCGAATCCGCGGAAAAATGAAACGGCGTGTTTGGATTCGTGAAGGCGACATAGTTATTGTTGCACCTTGGGAGTTCCAAACCAAAGAACGCGGCGACGTGGTGTGGCGTTATACGCATTCGCAGGCGGATACGCTTAGGCGCAAGGGCATCTTAACCCTTTAATTTTCAGTTTTTATTTTGCATTTTCTACTGATTTTTAGCATGCTAATGACTTGAAAAATCGCTTATACGAAACTACGCTTGAAGAAAGAATTAAAGCAAACCTCAAGAAGCCTCCACAAATCATAGAGGAAGACAAGGAAAAAGAGGACCAGAAACAGAAAGGCAAAAGCGAGGAATAACTTAGCTTTTCATCAATCTTTCATCTAAATCACCGTTAACCCGTAAACAGTGATTGCCAGCTCTAAGAAACACTTATAAGCCTGAAGTAGCTTAAAAACTTTGGTTGTGTTTTATGCAATGTTAACTTTTTATGCTATGTCAACTTTTCATATAAAAAAAACTAAAGGAGATTTTATGTAATGTCAACTGAAGGAGAAAATTCTATGAGCAAGGAGAAGAGCTTTCTGCGATTCGGCGGTGTTGCCGGTATACTGGCCGGCATATTCTTCATTTGCACCATCGTCACACTACTTAATTTCGGGAATTCGACAACTACCAACGCCGCGGATTTGGTCAATAATTTTCCCGCTCACAGAACGGGCCTTGCGGTGGGAAATGCCTTCTACTTTTTGGTCAGCGTCTCATTAGTTGGTCTCGTCCTTGGCCTGTATCAGGCTCTCCGCGGGAAGAGCCCCGTAATCGCCGCCTTCGGGACTGTCCTATACGCCCTAGGTCTAGGAGTGACCTTTGTTGAAGACACAACGCAGGTCGCTTTCGATCCGATCTCCAACCTCTATCATGCTGCTGGGGCGACCGCTACGGACAAGGCTACACTCACCCTCTTGTGGCAGGCGACACAGGGCATGTTCAATCAGTTTGACGTTGGAGCAACACTCCTCCTGTCGACAGGTTTAATCGTTCTCGGAGCGGCAATGATCAGGGTCTCAACTTTTGGCAAGGTCTTCGGCGGGTTGAGCGTTGCGATCGGAGTGGCTCAGATCTTAGGGATAACTTTCCTTTCGACCAATTCTGCCGCATACGCCCCCTTCGCCCTTCTCGCCTTCTTAATCTTCCCTGTCGTATTCGGATGGAAGCTCTACAGTCTGTCAAGGAAGGCATAAGGAATCTTGAGGATAGTGCTGGGTGATTCCCTTTACGGAGTCTTTCAACACAATAAACTGTGTTGGAATCCCAGCAACTCCTCAACAACCTATTTTATCATGCCGAAATTCTGCAGACTGCACAGAAGTCTCAAACTTCAACCTGTCCAAAAGCCAACCGCAAGAGAACCTCAGACGTTAGACCGAAAACCAGCCATTGTGACTGCCAACCAACAACAACATACCGATATTAAGAGAAACCAGTTACTTTCAAACTAGAGGAACCACAAGAATGCAAGATACGAAAGCGAAACCTCAACATTACTCTGAAAAAGTTATGCGTTTTCAAGGAAAAAACAAGGACTTGAATCAGCTATCGCAACAGATCGTTCAATATCTATCTGCCGAAGGCTTCAAAACACAGTCAACCACAGCGCCCCTGGGAATAATTATACAAGCGCAGAAGGCCGGTTTTTTAAGGGGCATCGTCGACGCGAATAGAGCGTTCACCATCTTGATAGCGGGGCAACCTAACGATTTCTCAATCCATGTAGGCATAGGCAAGTTGATCCAAAACCTGGCAGTAGCAGCGGTCGAAACAATTTTTTTAACCTGGCTGTTTCTAACTGTTGACGTACCAGAAATGATTTGGACTCGTGAAGTAGAAAAAACAATAGTCAAAGATATAACGCGGATTGTAGGTTAAACCAAAAATAGCCTGCTTTTTTCTCCTTTTTATTTTTTTTTGCTAATCCGCGCACGGACTTGTGTTTAATATGTTCTGACTGTTTGGTTTGTATGAACGTGAGTATAGACAGGAAGGTTAGCGCTCGCAAAACATCATTTACTTCAAGAGGGATTATTATTGGAAATGAAAGCGATTGTATGCACAAAATATGGGTCTCCGGATGTTCTTCAGCTAAGAGAAGTAGAAAGACCGACTCCCAAGGATAATGAAGTACTGGTAAGAGTCCATGCGGCAACAGTATTGGCGGGGGACTGTGAAATTCGAAGATTCAAAATGCCCATTTGGTTATGGTTACTCGCGCGAATAGGATTTGGTTTTAGGGGACCAAGAAAAAAAATACTGGGGCAAGAGCTAGCCGGGGAAATTGAAGCAACTGGCAGAGACGTAAGACTATTTAGAAAGGGTGACCAAGTTTTTGCAGCTACCGGTTTTCGCCTTGGTGCCTATGCTGAGTACAACTGTCTGCCTGAAAAAGGACTGATGGCAATAAAACCTGCCAATATGACCTATGAGGAAGCCGCCTCCGTTCCTGTTGGGGGGCTTCATGCATTGCACTTTCTAAGAAAAGGAAATATCCAAAGCGGACAGAAGGTTTTGATTAATGGTGCTGGTGGAAGTATAGGTACAGTTGCGGTACAGATTGCCAAGTCATTCGGGGCAGAAGTAACAGGCGTGGACAGCACAAGGAAATTAGACATCCTGCGCTCCATTGGTGCAGACAAAGTCATCGATTACTCCAAAGTGGATTTTACCAAAAGCGGAGAAACCTATGATGTTATTTTTGACGTGATAGGTAAGAGTTCGTTCTCAGGTTGCATAAGGTCCCTGAAGAAAAAAGGGTTCTATCTTTTGGGTAACCCTGGGCTGTCACAGCAAATTCGAGGGCTATGGACTTCAATGATTAGCAGCAAGAAAGTCATAGCCGGGACAGTGTCATATAGGACTGAAGATCTAATTTTCCTCAAAGAGCTTATTGAGGCGGGAAAGATAAGATCGGTAATAGATAGACGCTATCCGTTGGAACAAATTGCCGAGGCTCACAGGTATGTCGAGACAGGGCAAAAAACAGGAAATGTAGTCATAACCGTGGGACATAACAGAAGCTGACAGAGCAACCTTGAAAGAAGGCTAAGAGTCGAAGTCGCGGCGCATGAAAGGGCATCATTTGCCGAGAAAGGTTAAAATTTTGTATAAACTGTTCGACTGGTTTTAATACTCTAAAGTCGTTAACAAGCTTGACTATTATGTCTGGAAAAGCTCAAGAACGCATCGCCCACACCGAAAGAAGAGTGGAACGCAGAGACAAAATGCTAATTAACGACAGGTCTAAGGACCGTGCCACCGTCGAAGAAGTTTTCGACCAAACCACACGCATGAAAGTCTTTGACCTACTCAACAGCGGCATCCTCTACGAGCTCAATGGCGTGGTAAGCTCAGGCAAAGAAGCACGTGTTTACTGGGGCACAAACAAAGAAGGCACCGATTTGGCCGTGAAAATTTACTTGACTTCTTCTGCCGAGTTCAAGAAGGGCATGCACAAATATATTGAAGGCGACCCACGCTTCAAAGATGTCAAACATGATACAAGGTCATTGATTGCTGTTTGGGCACAAAAAGAGTTTCGCAATTTAGGGGAAGCTTACGCGGCAAAGGTACGTGTGCCAAAACCTATCGCAGTCAAAAGTAACGTTGTGGTTATGGAGTTTATTGGAAAAGATGGCGTTAGTGCACCCTCACTAAAAGAGCAGGCTGCCAGTTAATCCTGAGAAAGTCTACAAAGTAATAGTCACTTACCTAAAGCGGCTCTATCAAAAAGCCAAGATTGTCCACGGCGACTTAAGCGAATACAACATTATGATGTGGAAGGGCAAGACCCGTGGTTTTTGATGTGTCTCAGTCTGTTTCGATTCAGCATCCCTTAGCTGACTTTATGTTACGTACGGGATTTGGCGAACGTGAATAGGTTCTTTAGTCGGTTAAACGTTGAAGTTATTCCAGTTGAAGAATTATACAAGATGGTTGTTGGTAAATAATGGTTGGTCCAGATACTTTTGTTAAAATTCCCAAAGAACGCGTCGGCATACTGATTGGTCCCGAAGGCAAAGTAAAACAGCACATAGAAGAAAAACTAAACGTCAAACTGGACATCGACAAAGAAGGCAGCGTCTCCATAACGCTTCCGGAAAATGCACCCGACCCCTCCTTCTTTCTAAGAGCCAAAGATGTGGTAACAGCCATCGGCAGAGGATTCACACCTGAAACCGCCTTCCGCCTTATCCGCAACGAAGACGACATTTTCGACATGATTGATTTGCGCTTGATTTTTGGGCGTTCCGAATCAGATATTAAACGCGTAAAGGGCAGAATCATCGGTACCGAAGGCAAAACCAGAAAGCTAATTGAAGAGTTAACGGAGGCTGACGTGGTTGTTTATGGTCACACAGTTGGGATTATCGGCAGCTTTGAAGAGGCAGATGCCGCACGCAACGCAGTGCAAATGATAATCGATGGCTGCGAGCACCATACAGTTTACAATTACTTGCAGAAGAAACGCACGGAACTAAAGAAGCAGAAGCTAGAGTTGTGGGAGAAGCCGCCAGAAGAAAAATAATCCAATTTAGGTGCGGTTTTTTGCATAACTAATAAGTGCTTCTACATCTTCAGATAAGAGCAACGGTACTGCTTTCTTGATTTCTTTATCTGTCCAGTTCCACCAAGCAATCGTTTCCAAAGCGGCAATTTGTTCCTTGGTAAACCTGAACTTTATCACCTTGGCTGGGTTGCCACCGACCAATGCATAAGGCGGCACATCCTTAGTCACTAACGAACCCATCGCAATCACCGCTCCGTTGCCCACTCGTATGCCCTCCTTAATGAGAACGTTTGAGGCTACCCAAACATCATTCTCAATGATAATCGGCTGAGCCTCGATAGCTGTTTCGTCTGGAACACCCTTATGCCAAACCTTGTCTTCAAACTCCCAAGCATCAAAAAAATTGTAAAACGGATACGTGGAAACCCAACGGTAATTATGCTTGCCCAAAAAAGAAAACTTTATCCCCGAGCTTAGGGCGCAGAAATTACCGACTCTGCTGCCGCGTGCTATCTTAGCCAGCCAAGGCATAAAACCCAAAAGCTCAGGCTGAGGACCATAACTATGTCTGCCAAAAGGAATCGTCAAGGACGGCTTTTCAGGAAGGATGGCTTTTTTCATAAAATGCAGTGGCGTAAAGAGACGGTTTAATGTTTCAGAAACAACCAAGTTAGAATCACCAAAATCGCGAGCAAACGCTTGTTGCTCAGTTAGCAGTAAGGTTGTTTTGGTATAAAAACTTACCACAAAAATGTTGTGAGTAGGTGGGCTCTTAGGCATGCACCTAAAACTCAAATGCATGATACGCACTCAAGATCCTCATCATCCTTACGTCTTCGGGGCCAGAGTCGTCATCGCCCACCCAAAACAAGACACACCCAGTCAATCATTAAAACTTTGGGTTAAAGTTTAACGCTTATTTCTACGCCGTCGCCGCCCACTTGGATGTAGCGGCTCTGGTATTTGCCTGAGTTCCGAACATAATCCAAGTAATCGCTCATTTGGTCAGCGAAGACTCCCGCGTTATCCGCAAAAACAACCGCGCCCTTCCGCAGCTTGCCCTCAGCTAACTTGAGGTACTGGAAGTACTCGCTTTTCTCAGCGTCAATGAAGGCAAAATCAAACTGCCCCTTCAAAGTGGGAATCACCTGCAGGGCGTCGCCTGTGATGATTTTGATTTTGGGCGGAATGTTTGCTCTGACAATGTTTTTTCCAGCCAATTCAGCCTCGTCTCGGTGAATTTCAATGGTCACTATCTCAGCTTTATCGTCCAGTTCCTTGCCCATCAGAATCGCTGAGTAACCAATTAATGTGCCAACCTCCAAAACATGCTTGCGGCTTAGCTTTCCGCACTTCCTCCGCAAGAATCTTGCCCTTGTAGGGTCCAATGATGGGCAGAAAATTCTTTTCCGACGCCTTCTCAATCAGCCTCAAAACCTCATCGGCGCTGCTTACGGGTGTTTGCGCTGTCATAGGGGCACCTTGATTTTGTCTATAAAATGTGCTGCAACTTGGCAATTTTTGGGGCAATGACTGCTTGGCAGTAGGGTTCTTTGGGGTGTTTTTTGTAGTAGTCTTTGTGGTAGGTTTCAGCGTTGTAGAATACTTTTAGGGGCTCCACTGCGGTGACGATTGGTTTGTTCCAGATTTCTTCCTTGTTTAGTTCATCAATGAGTTTCTCTGCTGTGTCTTTTTGTTCTGGGTTGTGGTAGAAGATGGCTGAGCGGTACTGTGTTCCGACGTCTGCTCCTTGGCGGTTGAGCGATGTGGGGTCATGCATGGTGAAGAAAATCTCCAAGAATCTCTCGGTAACTGATGACTTTGGGGTCAAAAAAAATCTGCGCAGCCTCCGCATGCCCAGTTGTGCCTGTCGAAACCTCCTCGTACGATGGGTTAGGCACCGTGCCGCCTGTGTAGCCAGGCTCAATTCGCTCCACGCCCTTAATGATGCTAAACGCGGCTTCAGTGCACCAAAAACAGCCGCCTGCAAGCGTTGCAACTTCCAAGTTTTTGTTTTCGCTGGGTTGTTGACTCATAAAAAACATCCTTTACACTCTATTGCTGGGTAGCTTTGAGAACTTAATTGTTTGTGGCTGTCATGGCACAGCAACTAAGCTGGCATAAACAATTTTACTTCCCAAACCTTTAAGCTATTACGGATTTACTTGGAAAAACCTAACGTCCTCTTAAGCAAAATTAAGGTTACTCCATTGGCAGCGGAAAGCTTCGGCGTCCGCTCCATGTGCACCCTAGTTGAAACACCCGATGTCGCGGTGCTTTTGGATGCTGGAATCTCGCTTGGCTCCATACCGTTTCAGCTTGCCGCCGCACCCCATCGAGTTCCAAACCATCGCGCAGCTGCGCAAAACCATCGCCGAAGCCGCCGACAAAGCCCAGGTGACAACGATTAGCCACTACCACTTCGACCACCACACCCCATCCTTCGAGGACTGGGTCGTCAACTGGACCCAAGACGGCGAAACCGCACGCCAAATCTACCAAAACAAAACCGTCCTAGTAAAAAACCCAAAAGAAAACATCAACGCCAGCCAAAGACAACGTGCATGGATGTTTCAGAAAACAGGCGGCAAACACGCCAAAATGCTGGAAGCGGCAGACGGCAAAACATTCACCTACGGAAAGACAACCTTGCGGTTTTCGGAGGCTGTGGCTCATGGCTCTGAGGATTCGATGTTGGGTTGGGTTATAATGGCGGTTGTGGAGCATGCGGGGGAGCGGTTCATGTTTGCGCCTGACATTCAAGGACCAATGTCCACTCATACGATGCAGTTGATTTTAGATGCGAAGCCCACTGTGATTATGTTGGGTGGTCCGCCGCTATATCTTGGAGGTTTCCGCGTTGAAATAGCCCAGTTAGAGCAGGGATTGAGGAATCTGGAGCGCATTGTTGAAGCGGTGCCTTTGGTCATTTTGGAGCATCATGCGCTTGCGGGATGAATCTTGGCGACCGAAGATGGAAAAGGTTTTCCAAAAAGCTTCCGTGTCGGGGCACAGCATTGTGACGGCTGCAGAGTACGCAGGCAAAGAAAACCTGTTCTTGGAATCCAAACGAAAACAGCTCTACCGTGACCATCCACCCATCAGAGGAGTTTAAGTTGTGGATGAAAACGTTAAATGACAAAAAAATTGCCAAGCCACCCATCTAATTTCTCAGTTCGGTGGAAAGCAAAATAAACAAGAAAGAAAAACTAACCCTAAATGTTTGAATTAAGCTTCGCCGCCTTCGCTGCATCCTTATCCCTTGTTGTTTTGGCAGAGATGGGTGACAAAACCCAGTTTATAGCCATGACCTTCGCCACAAAATACAACCCCTACAAAGTGCTCTTCGCAATTTTCCTGGCAACCATAGCCAACTTTGCCATTGTAATAGTCATCGGTCAACTCTTAACCACAATTGTCCCCATAGACGCAATCTCGGTGGCAGCGTCAATCGCTTTCATCGGATTCGGAGTATGGACGGTGTGGGAAGAAAAAACACAGGAAGAAACCGTTAAGGTTTCACGCTTCGGGGTAGTCGCAACCGTTGGCATTGCCTTTTTTGTTGCAGAGTTTGGGGATAAGACGCAGCTTGCAACTTTGAGTTTAGCTGTGCAATACCAAAATCCAGTCAGCGTCCTAGTCGGCGCAACGCTAGCAATGCTTGTCGCTGACGGCATCGGCATCGTCATCGGCGTTGTGTTGTGCAAACGGATTCCGCAACGAAAAATAAAGTGGTTTTCAGCCCTAATCTTTGTCCTGTTCGGGTTGGTTGGGGTGTATGAGGTTTTGTCGGTTAAGGTAGGGTTGGGTTACACAGCGTTAATTTTGGCAGTTCTCACTGCACTTTCAGCCTATGCAATGTATGCTATTTCTAAAAGGCAAAAACCACTTGCAGATCCAAAGGTTTGTAAAAAAACCCCTTAACCCTAAGTGTATTCTCTATATGTAAACCCGCATCTTAAGCATCTTAGAAACTGGGTCGAGGATTCATCTGAGCCTCGTGTTTGCACCTGCCAAACATTAGCCGTGTTGTTTCCGCATTTTGGGCATTCAATCCGTATTGTCGGCATCGTAGTGAGTTCTTGCTCTTCTTTTCCTATGATGGCAACAAACTGTTTAGGGCTGTGCTCAATAACCTTACCCTTAATTTTGCTGACGACATCTAAATCATGCTTTTTATGTCCACATTTAGTACATGCAAGCATAAGCATAACTTGTTTTCCAGAATTCACTTTTATTGGTTTAAGACACGAACCGCATTCTGCACAAAACTCCATACGACTAACATCTCCATAAAATTTTTTGGTGAATCCCCGGTTAACTTGGCGCAAACGCGAAGTTTTTGGAAGAGAGAGGGAACTACTTTGTCGTTAGCGTTATGTTAACCGTTGATTCATCCGACGCTTTGGATTATCTTATCCTACGCGCGATTAATACCGAATGGGACTTGGATAATAAAAAATAATGTGGTTGTAGGCGAACTACAACAAGTTATCGATGGTTGGGCGGTAGCTCATTATTTGCTATGGCATATTTGGAGCCTAATAGAGGTTCTATGCTGAAACCTATAGGGGGAGGCCAAAGAGATGTAAGGACGGGAAATCTGAGGTCTTGAGCATTACCGTCTTTTAATGTTGGTTGGTTTTGTCTTTGATGTTTTCCTAGGCTTACCCATTACCGCTGCTTTCTTTAGGTCCAAAGGTGTGTTTACGCTGAAGAATGTCTTCAAATCAGGGTCTAACTGCTCAATAACCATCATAGACATGTAACGTACGCCACGCAGCTTCTCCACCATCGCTTGAATGTCAAGCTGGTTTTCCTCCAGCGCCTCTTTCGCAGCATTCAAGGCTTGTTTTGTATTGTAAACGGCATGTAAGGGTTCAATATCCATGTTGGTGT
The DNA here is from genome assembly GCA_963846735.1 of Candidatus Bathyarchaeota archaeon. GTDB lineage: Archaea > Thermoproteota > Bathyarchaeia > Bathyarchaeales > Bathycorpusculaceae > Bathycorpusculum. Next base: position 84,630 of record CAWJXC010000003.1, read on the forward strand.
ATCTTGGAATGGTGGCTGCTTTACCAACGCAGCAGTCAAAGAGCAAAGACAACACCTCTTGGGAAACAAATGGGCTATCAAAGGGCAAAAGCGCTGAGTACTCTCCTTGAGCCGCCTCAAAACCCGTTAAGGCACCCGCCAAAGGCTCCTTAAACTCGCAAACATTTACGACAAACCTGACTTTAGAAGAAACCACCTTTGCATACGCGTCTGCTTGGTCTTGAGAGTTTGTCACCACAATAATTTCCTCAACAAGCTCCTGCACGGCGTCTACTACATGGTTCAATAATGGTTTACCGTTCAGTTCCAAAACACCCTTATCACAATCGAACTTTTTTGAGGAATCGCCTGCCAGAATAATCGCTGACCTATCCATATCATATGTCACTGGCACTTCTAGCATATATAGTGAAGTTTAAGTTTTTTGCACAATCGAGCTTTCTACACGCCACCCTGTTCATCTGCCATGGAACTTTTGAGCAGTTTTAAAAAAAATGGATTATACAATTCGATATTTCTAATATGCATTTTATTCTGTGAAAATTCTTTAAAAACCCGCAGTCCCAGCGGTAGGTAACAACAAAATTGGTGACCACAAAACCATGGCAGGAAAAAAATGGACCGCACAACAGGAATCCGAACTGAAAACGCTGGTCGAAGAGAACGCAGAAATCGAGGAAATCGCGGCTAAACTCCAAAAAACAGCAGGCGCCATAATCGTAAAATGCAGGCGTCTTGGCTTGCCGCTCAAAGCTAAAGGCTACGTGAAAACAGCAATCTCGCTGCCAAGAGAGTTGCCCAGCGTCGAAGAAGCGCTAAGAATGCTGGCAGGCGCCCTAAGAGCCGCCGTTAAGCCTGGACTGGACAGAGTGGAAGTGCAGCGCCTGCAAGCCATCGCCACCATCTCCAAGACCTACAAGGAACTGCTAACCGACTACATCAACTACCGGGAAATCGAATCAAAACTCAAAGAAATGGCGGAGCAAAATGCCCAATTACTTAAAGAAAAAAGCCAAAACCCTGCGCCCAAGCCAGATACTGCCCCAGTGGCATGAAGTCCAGCAGAGCAGCAGCCAACTTCGGCAAACGGCGGAGCAGAAAACCCAGCAGCTAAGCGACAACCCCGCCGAATTCTTCGAGCAAACCCTGGGTTTTAAGCCCTATAGCTACCAAAAAGAGTTTGCAGAAATTTTTGAGAACAACCAGTTTACCGCTGCCAGATGGTGCAGACAAAGCGGCAAAACCCAAACAATATCGGCGCTTCTGCTCAAATACGCGGTTAAAAACCCCAATGTTGCAATCGGCATCGTAGGACCATCATGGCGCCAAACCAAACGCATCATAGCACACATAGCCGACTTTGCCAGAAAGCTTCCTACGGGAATTGCGTTTAAGCCGCAACGCACCGAAATCCACTTCGCAAACGGAAGCAGCATAGAAGCCTTCCCAAACAACCCAGAAACCATCCGCGGACCCACCCTACACGTAGTCTACGCCGACGAATTCAACTTCGTAGCCAACGACCAAGAACTCTACGACGCCATCCTCTACACGCTCGGAGCAACCGACGGCAAATTCGTCTGCAGCAGCACCCCATGGCACACCGACAGCATCTTTTTCAAAATCTTCAACCACAAAGACTTCGCCGACTACAAAACCTCACATGTCACCGTAGAAAAAGCCCTAAGCCCAAACGGACCCCTCAAACCCAACATCATAGAGAAAAACAAAACCCAAATGGGCGACGACCCCTCACGATGGAAAAGAGAAATGGAAGCCGAATGGTACGAAGACGACAACGTATGGCTAACCCAAAACCTAATCGCCTCCTGCATCGGAACCCAGCAAAACTGCGGACAAGAACTCCACGAGTTTTTCCCAGACATCCCCAAAAGAGGCGACTTCTTTGCAGGGTTAGACTTAGCCCAAACCCGCGATTATAGTGTCCTATCAGTAGTTGAACGCCAAAGCGACCGCCTCTATCTTAGGCACCTCAAAATTTTCCCCCAACCCACAGTCTACGCCACAGTTCTGGGCTACATCAAGGCTCTGCAAGACCGCTGGAACGGCTTCGAGCGCCTCAGAGTAGATTTTACGCGTGAAGGCCCAAGCTTCATCGCAGACATGGAAGCCGCATGCATCAAAAACGCAGAAGGCGTCAACTTTAGTGTCCCCCGCAAAAGCGAAATGGCAAGCCTGCTAAAACAGAGAATGCTAAACAAACAACTCTTCTATCCACTTCTGAATTGGGAGCGCCCATACCGCGGAGACATCTGCACCGAACTCAACGTTGAGCGCTATGATTTGCGCAGGGACGGCAACGTTGGCTTTTCCCATCCTTGGGGCACCCATGACGACGTCTTTTGGAGTATAGCGTTGGCAGTTTATGCAACGGCTGACATGGGACCCGAACCCTTCTTAGTAGTAGTTCCCCGAGGGTAAATTCCTAAACAAACCAACCTCAACAAGTAGAAAACTTTACGATAAATTCTTCATCTATGTTCCAACTGAAGTTGAAAGAGCTGGGTTATTCCCATTTAAAACTAATGACAGAGTGAAAGTAAGGATAGACCTGGTGTTGTAAACTAGCCAATACCTGTAGTATAAAGATATAATTTATTTTTGTCTTACGTCTTAGTACCTGTTCTGGTACTTTTCGACCTTAATCCTCCAAAGAGACTGGTTAATCAAACTCGGGCCATTAAATGCAAGGGCGTGGCTTAGAATGGTCACATACACCTCATATATGATTGATCAGAGAGATTGGTTGGTGTGTGTTAATGAATGGTCATTTCTTCTCCCATTTTAGGTAATTGCCCTTAAGAATATTAGATGCGTTAGGAACAAGCTTTATTTTTATTTCAGCCTCTGAGCTTTTGTCTTCAAGCTCTTTAACGATTTTATCAAGTGGCTCTTTAAATTGTACATCCTCAAATTCAAAAGATGTTTCGCCTAATGGAATTTTTGCACCAAGGATAGGCTCTTCATGGTCCCCAAACATTATTTTAAAGTGCTTTAAAGTGCCTTCCTTTTTGAAATCTTCAATTAATTCCAAGATAGTGCCCTTTTTTGCAGTTATAGATGCTTCAGCAAACGGTCCTTTGAATTCACCAGTAAGGAGTATTCCTTTCAACATCTTAATATGATGTTGATCCTCAACTGTGAGGTGTAATTCCTTTGGAGCACAAATCCTGATGTGAGTGGTTTCTTGAATAAATGCAAGATCACAAATATTTGAGTACCACTCATCATGTTGCTTGTACTCTTTACTCGCTAGACCCTCTGCACCAAAGATTACCTTGGATCTTATGTCATAGATTACAAATTTGCCTTTTGTATAAAGACCCCTTAACAAATCTTCATATTTTTTGAGTTGGACAACATCTGATGCAACAGGGTCTATCTTAGTTTCAAGAGAACCTCCAATACCGCCTGAATTTAGTGTCATGTTAATTATAATTGGGTAGTTGCAGGGGTTTAGTTCTATCAAGACAGTCTTAGAAGCAGTTTTCCTTTCCATATAGGTATCTATTGCGAATGAAGTACCAGGAATTACTAGTGTATACACTTCTTCAGGGAGTGGGATTAAAGCAATACGTTTATACTTTTTACTATCAAAAACCTGACTAATTGACATTACTGCAGGATTTGTTGTATCTAGAGAACCAGAAGTCAGAGTAGCTTGTGTAATGTATACTGGTTTGTTATCAATAATAATAACTGGCGAGACTTGCCCAATTCCTAGAATTGCTTCCTTTACTGCCTCTCCTAAGTTTGCCTCACCCTTTCGCTTAATGTATGAAATTATGTTTGGTTGGAGTTTTTCTATCTCATCAAAAACAGTTTCGATATTCTGGGGACTTTGTTTTAGATTTTCAAAGACTTTAATATTATTTTTATCCCTTTGATCAATGAGGTATCTATTGCTTTTTGATAGTTTTCCACTATAGACTACAATAAAATGATAAAATGGCTTTTCTACATCGGTCACTTTGCTATCAAAAATTTTTGCTAAATTCTTTTGGATACGCTCATTATTTTTGCTCTCTATTTCTAAGGTGATGAATGTGTCATGGCCATCATCATAAGGACTAAACACTAAGTCAATCCAAAATACGCCATCTAGTATTTCCAACTCTTCTTGAACTCTGAAACCAAGCAATTCTGCCCTTTTCTTACAGTTTTCTATGAATTCAAGAGTTTCTTTAGTTTTATGTTTGCCCATAACGCTACATTACTTTAGTCCCTTTAGATAAAAGCATTTGGCGCCTACAAGATTACGTCAAGGCAACGGCTGTAAGGATGTGAAAATAATGACAAGCTTTACATTTTCACATTCACAGCTTGGCGTTTTCAACATGGCGCTATGTTGGGTGTGTGGTGAGATTCGCTTATCCCACATCTTAACAGGCGTCGAAAAGCAATGCAGAGGCGGGACTGAGCTTGTTTCTTCTGCAGTCTTTTATTCGCGAAGCCTTATAGGTATTGCTGTGGTAATGGTATATGGTGATTCCATTGGAAGTTGCAATTGACAAGCAGGGACGCATCGTTATACCAAAAGAAATCAGGGAGAAATATGGTCTCTCCGAAGACGGAAAATTAGAGTTGGTTGCACGTGAAGACAGCATAGAGTTGATTCCTCTGGTTGAAGAAGACGATTTAGCAATTCGTTCTCTGAAGGAACCCTGCAAAACCGGCAACATAGAAGCACATGACAAGCTTTTCCTGCGCGAGAAGGCTTGGAAACGATGAGAATATTCGACGCCGATATTCTTTCCTATGCGCTCTTTCAGAAGCACGATGCTCACCCATACTGTTGGCCACTGCTGCAAAATGCGGTTCACGGAAAAATCAGCGTAGCAATCGCCACTGCAAACCTGTTGGAAGTTTACCATGCATTAGTGGAAGATTATGGTGTGGACAGGGAAGATGCGTCATATAAGCTTGATGCATTGACCAGAAGCGCTAAAATAAAGTTTTTACCCTTAACAGTCGATATAACCCGAAAAGCCCTCGAAATTGCTAAATTGCACAAGACACGCTCTTTTGATGCATGTCTAATAGCGACCGCAGAAACAAATCAGATATCAGTAATCATAAGCAACGATGCCCACATCGCAAGATTATGCAAAGAACGATCTCTTATCATCGAAAATCCCATACCTAAAGAAGCCCAAAAGAAAATGAAGCTCTAAAAACGAACGGCACGTGGAATGTTCCCGCAAACTCAAAATTTCGGAGTTGCTCTATAGCGCCCGAAGGGGTATATCTAAGGTGAACATCAAATGCTATATCGGAAAATTCTGCAGTAACAACCTCAACGATCCGTTGGAGTAACTCTTCTAGGCTTTGGCTACTCATGTTTTAGCGCCGTTAATTCTTTCCGAATGTTCTTGATGCGTTCTTGAAGGTTTTCCAGAAGTATCAAATCTTCCCAGGCTGATTGCTCCTCAACGGTGCCTTTTTCAATCTTTTTTTCCAGTTCGGTTGCGCTCTTAACGTTGTATTTTGTTTTTATTTCGTTGATTTCTGCGGAGCAAGTCCTTAATTGGGTTTGAAGTAGCCCCTCTAAGCCTTTTCTGACAAGTTCTTTTTGTGGGACGCCTAAAACTTTTGAAACCCTCTTGAGGATTGCTGCGCTGTCAGACATACTGGACTCCTATAGCCAATCGTTGTTGGTTACCCTTAAGGTCTTTGTTAGAAACACCTTTATTAGCTGCCAGACGATGGGGGACTTTAAACAAGTTCAACATGCCTTCACATACACAAGTTGGCGGCTTCAACATAGAACCATGTAGCGCGTGTGGAGAAAAACGCGTATCTCACATCGAAACAGGCGTGGAAAAGCATTGCAGGGGCAAAACGGAGTTTTTTCCTTTAACCGTCTTGTGGGAATTCTAAAACTGCTACACTCACATAAAGAGAGAATACAGAAGAAAGGGTTTGGGGTTTTAGTTTACTTCGTCGTTTTCTATTTTTTTAGCCATCTCTGCTAGTATTTTTGTGAATGGATGGTCAGGTTTGTCCTGAACGAAAATCAGGTTTCCTTCCGCTCTGAGAATTTCGCAGAAACATGGTACCATTCCAAGCATTGGCACTTGGTAGTCGGCTTTGATTTTGTTTTGCATTTCAGTTTTCTTTGCGGTTGCTGAGGTATCGAGCACTTTGTTTAGTACCAAACCTGTCTTCTTTTCGAATAAGTTGTAGAGTTCTGCCAGCATGCGTTTGGTTCCGTCCACGTCTGATCGGTCGCCTGGTTGTTGCTACAACCACAAAGTCAGCAGCTACAATAGCGTTGATGGATGAGTATTGTAGTCCTGGGCTTGTGTCAAAGAATATGTAGTCAAATTTCTGGTCCTTGAGCAACGTTTCCCTGAGCGCAAGTAGTCGGCCTAAAGCGCGCATTTCCCATTTCCGGTCTTTTGATGACATGTCACGGATTGCTTCGGTTGATGGGTTTGCTAAGCAAGCGTAAAATTTTCCGTTTCCAGGGATACGGCTGCTTAAATCCACCAAGGTCTTGTTGATTTCGCAAGTGTTGTTTAGGTAATCGTTAAGCCAGAAGTCAGCGGTTGGAGTTTTGAGGATAGCAAATAAGCTTGGCGCTCGAAAGTCAAGGTCAAAGACACAAACTTTCTTTCCATTCTTAGCGAATGTAGCAGCTAAATTGACTGAGAGCAAGGTTTTTCCTGTTCCACCTTTGTATGAGTGTACAGCGATTATTTTGCTCATAATCTCAACTCTGCGTTTCCCGATCTATGAAAAAGTAGGCTTTCCTACCTTTCCGCTCCTTCTTTAAGTAACCCATAAGGACCAGTTGATTAAGGTATGCACTTTCCACGGCTCTCGCCCGGGTGGTTTGCTCTGCGATTTCTTCAGCAGTTGCTCTTCCACACCTGCAGATTGTCATAGCTGTTTTGCGCAAGTGATCAGGCATGGATAAAAGAGTCATAACATCCAAGGATGCATCAGGTAATGATAGGTTGGCTTTTTGGTTGTTGCCATTACTGTTATTGTTTTTTTGGATTTCAATCATGATTTCCATTTTGTCGTTAAGCTTCTCGAGGCTTTCTTCTATTTTTTCTAGAATGTTTACGGGTTTTTTATTTGACAATTCGTTTCTAATCATTCGTTATCCCCGAGTTGTTTTTCATGTGTACAGTTTGATAGTTTAAGCCTGTGCTATTTATTATGTCTTGCGATACTAGAGGTACTTATTTGAAATAAATAAACTGATAACAAAACATTATTGGGACACTAAAAAATAAAAAATGGTTGATTGAAGTTTAATTTGGGGTTTTGAGGGGGTTTAAAATTGGGGGTTTAGTAGGGAATCGGTGTCTGGTTTCTTGCTTCCTCTACTATGGGTAAGACTTGTTTTAGTTCTTTGAAGTATTTCAGAACTGTGATGCCGCGTTGCGTGACAGCGAAAACTACGCGTGCTTTCCCTACGGTGCGTTCTTCAACTAAGCCCTGCTTTATGAGGAAGTCTAGGTACTCTTTAAGGACACTGCAGTTAACGTTGGCTTTGTACATGACGTGTGTTAACTTTAGTGGTCCTCGATGGGCAAGCACTGTAAGGATGTCAACATACATTTCAAGTTTTGATCGACGCACTTTTATACTCCTCTTTTTTTGTTAAATGCTCCGTTTTATTATAAATCATTTATGTATTAGTAATCAGTGTTTTTGTCCATCTTGGCGGTTAATTGGCGGTTTTTCTGGCAGCGTTGTTTAACACATTTAATCTATTTTCGAATGCCGTAACCATGTCATCTAGCAGTATTTCACGCAATTCGGTAGACAAACCGTTGATTTCTTCATCAAACACATTCGCTAATTTGGCTTCTAATTCTTTCCTATCTTTATCGGCAATTTGCTTCATACACACACTTCCTCCAGAGTTCTAATGGACAACCAGAATGGCTGAAGGTATATAACTGACTTATGAAAGCAACCTATGAATCGGAAATTAATAGCTTCAAACAAAACCTCACCATAGAACACTCAATATTTAGCCTACCTCTTTGAGTGCCCCTCCATTATATAGGGAACTGATCGGTCGGTTTTTAGGGTAATTATTGTTTGTTTGCAGTTTTGAGGGTTGGTAAGAATTAAATGCGTTAGGTCTCGATAATAATTTATATGTGTCATACAAGCGACAACAATTTTATTAAATGGCTCGGGGCGTTATGGTCTGTGTCCTTGTTGGTTTTGGTTTGGGTTCAATTATAAAAAACAGTTGAAATTAATTTTTGATTCAGCAATCGGTGTCTGGTTGCATGCGCTTCTCATTATAAAGTTGTTGTTTCGTTGCAATCACAAACAAATTTAAAACTCATTTGATACTTTTTGAATAAGGAAAAATGGTCATATACTGGAAACGGATGTTTTTCTAGAAGGCTTTTTTTAAATTGATCAATTCTATCAAGGAGAAGTCTTGGAGCGTTTTGCTTATGAAAGGATATGTGTCAAACGATCAGGTTCGAGCGGAACGCTGTGAAAACTGCAAATCAACAACTCAAGCACTAACAACCAACTACAACAACCCCCACTTGCTATTATATGGCTGTAAGGACACCAAATGCAAACACAGGCTTCTACGCTTAGATTTTGATGCTAAAGCCTAAAAAGTCACTTTTTCAAGAGCTTGTCAAACAAGTAGTCAGCATTGATGCAGACATTTTTTCTTAAACGCATTTCGCTTTCAATACTTAATGGTATGCATCATTAATAAAATTTCCTTCAAGACTGGGCAGGTTTGGTGCGGTAGATCAAGATTTTTCTAGAGAAAATGGATTGGGGGATATTAGATTTGCTGAAGTTTGTTTTTTCTCTCTTTATGTGGGTGTGGCGGTTTTAATCCTGCCACATGTCTGCTTGTGGGGCAAGCTGCATTTCGCTGTTGCATTGCTTTTTAGCGTCTGTTTAGGTGTGGGTTATGAGATTTTCTCCACACGCAGTACATAGCTCCATGTTGGAGGCGACTGGATGTGTATGTGAATGCATGTTCCGTTTTGTTTTTTCTCCACAAGAAATAATGAGCAGCACGATGCAAACATGCACTAGCATAGCCCTAAAGTAGCGTTTAGCCATCTATCACTTCCAAACCAACACCAACCTCAACCTCCAAGCAATTTGGCGCAGAAAAACAGAAAAATCCATCATGTAATGTATGTGGTTGGTTTGGTGCCGTCGCCGAGTTGCATACCTGAACAGGTTCAAGTCCACACTAAATACAAATGGGTTCGGAACCTTCAACGATTACCTTTGGGGGAGAACCTCGGACCCCGTTTCTGTTGATCCAAGCCAGATTGATAGGTGGTGGGAAGAAGAGGGAACGACGACTGGAGCGGGCGCGCTACCTATATTTGCGGTTGCAGTGGCTGCGATAGTTGTTGCGGTAATTGTTGTTACGCTGGTGCTTCTCAGAAAAAGACCCCAGTCCGAACGTCTGCAACCTATGCCACCTCCACCGCCGCCTCCAACTTAAGTAGATAATTTTTCCCCTAAAACTTGGCAATGTCTCCAGCGATGTTTTTCCTTTCTCTTTTTGGTTTTAAGCTGAATTTTTGTAGGGGGTTTCCTATCATTCGCATACTTGCTAATCTTCCATAACTCAATGGGCAAATCCCTGAAATTTATGGCTTGCTTCTGATACTTGGGCCATTGTGGAGAAACAAAAATAACTTGGTTGGTACCAGTCAACATCGTCACGCTTGAGGCTCAACCCCTTGTATTCATTATTTTCGAGAATAACTCTGCTTTGTTGTTAAGCAGTAAACCGAGGTAGGCATAGCCTTGTTCAATTACGCTGAAGCTCTGGTCATCTTGTACTCAATAATAACGAAAGATCGAAGGCTAATGTGTCTATTCTAAGGTTACCAAGCTCAAACTTGGACTTGATAAATTCATAACTAACCGAGGCCCCCTTCTAAAAAGATGCCGTAAATCAGGCATATTACACCGAGAACTATTATAAACAAACCAATTAGTTTTTGGTCTCCATAATCACTTTTAACTAGCATATGACCACCACAAAATAATGCAATCATCCCAAATACGGGTGGAAAAAAAAAGAGCGCTACAAGGGCTGAAATAATTCCGCCTATAATGTAGGCTGTAAAGTTGAGCTTTGCCTTGGGCTTTGCGTGTGTCATAGGGTTTTGAGGTTGATATTGTGGAACAGCGTATGGCGCATTTACCGAACTGGGTGGGACTTGACTGCCACAATTATTGCAGTAGGATACTTCAAGCGAATATTCTTTACCACAAGTCGGACAAAATGGCATTCTGCTTTCACTTGACTCTTATTCAGCGGTAACCAGATAAAAGGTTTATGCATGGTTTTTTTATGCTAGGAAACATCGCGTCTTCTACCAATACAGCCTTAACAAATCCAGCGCCTGCAACGCCCATACACATTTTTTCGTTCAGAACTGTCCTGCGAAGCCCAACATATCTCAAGAAAGTTAACACGGAAAAAATCCATCCCACGGTAGTTAACACAGAAAAACCATCCGTCCAAGTTACCAGAACCAATTGAAACCATATAAAGCAGCTCTGCAAGGCGTGTCTGCTTCTGCGAAAGCTTAAATTCACAAAACCGAGATTACGCTTGGAGGGCGTATCTTGCCGAAGAAAAAAGAAGTATCAAACCTTTTATCCAGTACTCCGATCTCTCACCTATCATGGTCTCAGTGAGGAATTGTGTCAGGTAACTTAACAGTATCGCTGACCCCATAATTTTATATCCACAAAAATTCAATATGCAAAACTATGCTAGTTAGTCATTTGAAGGCATTTCATGAATTTTAAAATTAAAACATTTTTGAGCATTACCAGTCTTGCATTGTTTGTTCTGAGTATACTTACTGTAGTAATAATGGTGACTCCAGTTGCAAGAGCATCCACCCCATCCTTAACCTTGAATCCAACTAGCGGTTCCGCAGGCGCGACTGTGAATTTTGCTACCTCTGGCTTTAATTATGATGACATTGGTGAAATCGATTTTAACGGCAAAATCGTGGCATCAGTAAGTATGGGTAGCGGAACTTTTACGGGCTCATTCGTAGTTCCATCAGTTTCTCCAAATACATATCCTGTTAAAGCGGTGGGTTTGACGTATGGTGAAGTTGCAACAACTTCATTTGAAGTCAGCAGTGGTGCGTCTGCGCCTAATACTTGGTCAAAACCTTTCCAAGATCCAATCATTGATTTACTTTTGACATTAGGGCTCATAGCGATGGGATTTTCGCTCTTTGTAGAAGCGAAAATAAAAAAGCAGCATCCAAAAGGTCTCCAACTGCCGCCTAGCCCACAGGCGCTACTCAAAGAAGCCGCAGATTATGGCTACAAAAAGTTTCGTAAGGATTGCGCTGGATCTGTTAAGGCTGCTGCAGAAAAGTTGGGGGTGCACCTGCCCTCCGAATTAAACGCGAATGGTCTTGCGGATTATTTGGGCAATATTGCAAATGGCTTTAGAGAAGTAAGCAAAGAGAAAGCACAGGATCTTGCTAATAAGGGTATTTTGGTTATTGCAGCTAAAGCGGAGTTCGTTATCCCTCACGGGCATGTAATGATTGTGGTTCCTGGTAATTTAAAATATTCGCCTAAAAGTAATGACTCTTTTCCAATGGTTGAAGGCGGTGCTTTAAATAAGGCGGGAAGTAGCTCAGGCAACAAAAGTGCACGTGATTGCTGGAATACAAACGCTATAAGATTTGTACAGTATTATACACCTCTATAATTAACAACAAACGCTTCTGTGAAGCCTTTATGGAAAATTGACTGGGCGGGATTTGAACCGTAATGGGTTCAAACCATACGATCGAAATAAAGCAATAATCGGAAATGGCAACTCTACAAAATGGTGTTGGTGAAGGGGCTGAGTCGGACCGGACTTACCCCCGAAAAGGTCTGAGTCCCTTCGCTCAAACTAACTGTAAAAAAGGCTATTTTCCCAAATTTTGGCCAAGGTTTGAAGCTGCCCGACCCCAAACCAAAAAGGGCGTGCATCCATTATGGCATTATTCCTAATTTTCAATAAAGCACAATTTCTAACTAAGAAATACTATCGAACCAGATTTGAACCTAAATTTTGGTGCGGTTGTGGTGCGGTCGCCGAGATTTGAACCCGGGTCGTCAGCGTGGCAGGCTGATGTCCTAGACCAAACTAGACTACGACCGCGCACCATGCGATTTTATTGGACTACGACCTTTGGCGATATTCTCGCCTTGAGTCAAGTCGACTTTGTGATAGACTCAGCTGGTATTTATCTGCTTTTTGGTTAAGTCAATATGCCCTACTGTTGCCGCTAAACTAACTTGCTTCATGTAGAGATATCGATGATTTCCCTCTTCTCTTACCAGTTGCCAACCATCGTTTACTGCTTTGAGTTCCTTTTCGTCAGCGTAAAGCCATTTGCTAATGAATTTCGGTGAACCGCCAAAAGTAGATCTTAGAGGGCTGAACATATTTCCAGGGGGCTTATAATGCTTGAAAAAGGGTTGAATTGGAATAAACTGGAATAATTACAGTGCGGTAACCGGGATTTGAACCCGGGTCCTAGACTTGGCAAGCCTATGTACTGACCAAGCTGTACTATTACCGCATGTAGCAGCTTAACGCAACAATTCTAAATACTTCCTAATAAACTATGGTTCTCGTCTTGGCGTTATTCAATCCTTGGTGTCGTGTCGCCGCTGTTTCAGATTCTGGGGCTATTTATCTGCTTTTTGGTTAAGTCAATATGCCCTATTGTTGCCGCTGAATTGACTGGCTTCTTGTAGAGATATCGGTGATTCTCTTTTGTCTCCATTGAGGGGCTGGTGTTTATCACAAAATAGATAAAAAAATCGCCATTACAAGTGTTATTTCTGTTAACGAATGACTTAGCTATTCGAAATACGAATAAGTTATTTAAAGCAAGCAATCAAACATAGAGTTATCGCTTTTAGGAGTTTGAGGAGAATGGATGGGCAGAAGGAGTTAGAAGTAAAGGTAATTAGAAAATTCAACGAACGTATATTAAATTGCTTTTTGGATGTAGTTGTTCTAAACCAAATTGAGAAACAAGCTCTATCTGGTTATGATCTTATCGGTCATATCTTTAGGTCCTATGGTATCCTCATGAGCCCAGGAACCGTATATGCAACAATGTATTCATTGGAAAGGGATGGGTTGGTTAGTTCGTTTTTTGACGGACGAAAAAAGGTTTTTCGGCTTACTGAGCGAGGAAACATGACTTTGGAAGTTGTTAGGTATTCGCCTGAGGTAAAAAATTTCATGATTAAAGTGATTCATGACAAAATTAAGAACCTTGTCATTTCATAAAAAATTTCTAATTTGTTATTTTGTGTTAATAAATTATGCAGAATTTCATTTTAAAGCGGTTTCTTGAATGTTTTCTAAACTAAAATAGCCCAATTTTATAATAAAGTCTATATTCCCTAAATTAAGTAAGTTTACTTATGGCAAAAAAATTAAGCTTAGAAATAATCCTCCTAGATGAAGCCGATGATATTAGCAATAGTAAATTAGAAGGCGACTTTCTGAAGTACTTCAAAGAGGGCCAGCCAAAGATGCCCTGGTTTAAAGAAGTAAGCAAAATATCAATATCGGCTTAATTTTCTCCAAGTAGGAACTAAGTAAATCGATAATCTACCTGTGGTCAAAGATAAACTTCAGCTAATCCTCTACCTTCAGACGTTAATAGGTAAAATCTTATGTCTTCGTGTCGAAAACCCACTAAAAGGCACTTGGATAGAGCCAATTAGTTTAGCTTCCTTGCTGTTGCTGTAGGGGTACAGTCACATAGGGTTATTTTATCAAATGCAAAGACTAGTTATAGAAAACTTATGTCAGACATTATAAACGTCAAAGATCTTGTTGAAGTCTATTCTGACGGCACCAAAGCCGTTGATGACATCTCTTTTAGCGTGAAGGAAGGCGAATTCTTCGGTTTCTTAGGTCCCAACGGCGCAGGAAAAAGCACCACAATCAAGATTTTAACGACTCTTCTGAGAAAAACATCTGGCACAGTTACTGTTGCAGGTTACGACGTTGCAAAGCAAGCAGCTGATATTCGCAAGATCATCGGGGTTCAAAGCCAAGAAACAACCGTTGACGGCGACTTAACCGGCAGGGAAAATATAGACGCTTCAAGGTCATTTCCACCAGATGAAAGCGAGATGAAATCAAAAAACGAGTTAACGAACTTCTGAGTTCTTGTGGGGCTTGAAGAAGCTGCCGAAAAACGCGCCAGAAACTATTCTGGCGGCATGAAAAAACGCCTCGACCTAGCCACCGCCCTTAGTCCACAAACCCAAACTCCTGTTTCTAGATGAACCAACAACAGGTTTAGATCCTCAATCACGCGCAGCCATTTGGAGTTATCTGGAAAAACTAAACAAAGAAGAAGGCATAACCATTTTCTTAACAACCCAGTATCTGGAAGAAGCCGACAAGCTATGCAAAAGACTTTCAATAATTGATTTTGGAAAAATAGTTGCAAGCGGCTCTCCTATTGAGCTAAAACGTGAAATTGGCGCAGACTCTATCAGAATCTCACTTGAGAACTGCAAAAAAGACAGCGCTAAAGCAAAGGAAATCATCAAAAGCATGACAGATGTCACCGAAATAATAGATTCAGAAGAATGCCTCACAGTTTACGCCAAAAACGCTGGTCTGCTAATAGCTGATATTGTGCGGGCATTAGACAGCAGCGACATTCGGCTTGCGTCAGTGACGTTTTCCTCGCCTTCTCTGGATGACGTTTTCATGAAGCACACTGGCAGAAGAATACGAACTGAAGAACTCGTCAAGGCTCCAAGTGCAATGTTTGGAGGGAAGGAGATAAAAAAATGACTTTGCTTTCTGATACTCGCTACATATTCATAAGGTACCTGAGAAAACTTGTTCGAACCCCTATCCTGCTTTTCTTTTCTCTTTTCCAACCTCTTTTGTTCCTCGTACTATTCACACAGTTGCTAGGAAGGCTTTCCAATTTTCCAGGAATATTACCGCCTGGAGTAAGTTATCTAGAGTTTGCGGCTGCGGGAATTCTGATGCAAAACGCTTTTGGAAGTGCACTGCAGTCAGGAAACTCGATAGTGGCTGATATCGACTCGGGGTTTTTGCAGAAAATGCTTGTGACACCAGTGAGTCGTCCTGCGATTCTGCTGGGCAGGTTAAGCAGTGACGCTTTTAGGGTGGTTATCCAGACAGCTATAATTCTTGGGTTAGCATACGCTTTAGGTGCCTATGTCACCACTGGAGTTGTCGGAATTTTGCTTATCTTCTTCACGCTTGCGTTCTTTGGGCTTGCGTGGTCAGGAATTTCTTTAGCGTTAGGCATGAAGACGAGAAGTTCTGAGACGGTTTTCGCGATAGGCGGAGTTATCACTTTCCCGTTGCTGTTCTTGAGTCCAGCGTTGTTCCCGATTAGTTTCCTGCCTACATGGGTGAAAGATGTGTCAATGTTTAACCCTGTAAGCTACGCCGTTAACGCCAGCCGAGCGCTGATGATTAACGGTTACGACTGGGGCACGATACTTCCTGCTTGGGGCGTAATCGGGCTAGTTGCCGTTATAACAATGAGCGCTACACTGTACCAGTTCAGAAAAGTAGTCAGCTAAAAAGCTGACTCTACTTAACGGGGTAAATATGTGCATCCACATCAGCTGGCTTGGATAACCGCTTAATTTTTACTTCAATTAAATCAGGCGCCGCAGCGTCAAGCCCTTTTAGGGTTTTAGAGAAACCCATCATTATGTTACCGATAGTTTCCTGAACAAAATTGTTTAGCGGAAGCTTGTTTCCGTCAACGTACATTTCAGTTTCAAAACTTTTTTTCATTATTCTATGGCTTTCTTCCAAAAAATTCACCATTAAAAATTAGTTTGCTGATTGATAAAAGAATTCTGTTGTTTAATGAGTGTGCTCAAGCACTCTATAGTTTATAGTCTTAACGTTAAACTATATACTTTAGCGTAGAAATATGGAGAAAAATGCCTGTTTTATGTAACAGCTAATATACTTGAACGAATTAATTATGTTCCCTCTAAGCAAAACGTACTCTCAAGGAAAAGGAGCGGCACCGTGCTTAGCAAACTCTGGAACACACTAAACAACTTGTCCTCTAAAAAACCCTTAAAGTACACCCTCTATCTCTCCGCAATCATCATTTTCTTCGCAATAATTCTTATTCCACCCATAATTGGCATCCTCATAAAAGCTGCCGGCAATGCAAAATGTCCTCAACCAGCCAGCCTTAATGAATACGGCGCTTGGTGCAATCTCTAACTCTTTATTATCGCGCTTAATTGTTGCCGCCTTAGACCTTCTCGCTGGAGTGCCTTTGGCGTGGTTGATTACCCGTGGCAAATCAAGATGGCTAAGCGTCCTTGACACTTTGCTGATATTCCCTTTGTTGTGCCAACAGCCGCTTTGGGTTACTCTCTTTTGCTGTTTTGGAGTTCAAGCGGCGGAATATCTGCACTTTTTGGTTACTCGCTTGATTTCTCCTGGTTGGCTTTTGGTTATGCTTTTGCATTTTACTTTTTCGTTCCCAGTTGTTGTCCGAGTAATTGTTGGCGCAATGCTGGATTACAAGATGGAGTATGAACGTGCATCACGAACTCTTGGCGCTCCACCATTAACGGCTTCAAGAACCGTAACTTTCCCAATCATAAAACCCTCCTTGATTGCTGCGTTCTCACTTGCTTTTGCGCGGTCTCTTTCTGAAACAGGTGCAACCTTCATCGTTGCAGGTCTGGTTTTCCAGAATGGTCCAGTTTTTATCCAAAACTTAAGTAACGGCTTAAAAGCTGGCACTATTTCCCAAGCAACCTACGAGGGCGGAACAGTTTTTGCCAGCCTAATCTTAATTGTTGTTTCACTGGTTATTTTCGCTTTAATTCGGGTTTTAGGTCAGAAGTTAACGTTGCCTTTCGGTAAAGGCTTACCTGTTTTTGAAAAGAAACTCAGCTACAAAAAAGCAGCTTGGTCACGAAACAGCATAGCCTTGTTTGTTTTCATTGTTATAGTGTTGATTCCTTCGCTTTTCGTGGCTTGCCTGCGTTTCAAGCAATCGCAACAGGAACCACTCTTGCTCAGGCTTTTACTGGTCAGGGTATTTGGTCAAGCTTTTGGCAGAGCCTGATTTTGTCTTACAGTTTAGCCGCCATTGTTACGGTGCTGGGAATACTCGCTGGCATACCGATGGCTATTCTGATTGCACGTAAAACCTTCGGCAAATTGCCTTCAACAATTCTTGACACGCTAATCAACATTCCATTAATTGTGCCATCTATCGCTTTAGGTGTTTCTTTGAAGTTTTTCTGGCAGGGCATCCCAGGCATCCCTGAATTTCTGCTCTTGGTGTTTGCGCATTTAGCAATTACTTACCCGTACTTCGTCCGGTCAATGTCGGCGGCGATGGAGCGAATAAACGTTGACATGGAAGAAGCAGCCAAAACCTTGGGTGCCAAACCCTTCACAGTCTTCAAAACAATCGTGTTGCCCATCACAAAATACTCGATTCTTTCAGGCGCAATCATCGTTTTCACCCGAAGCGTAAGTGAAACAGGCGCAACGTTAGCTGTAACTTCAAACCTTGTAGACAGCGCCTGTGCTGCTTGTTAACTGGGTTAACTCCGTCAGAGGCATCATAGCGCCAATCGCTGGAGTCAACGCGTTAACCGTTGGTTTAGCCTGCGGCTTTTTGATACTGTTCAGCTTCATTATCCTGTTGGTTTTGAGGCTTTTAACTAGAAAAGGAAAGGTTTAGAATGGCAAATAATAAAAACTCCAAAAACGCTTCACAAGGAGAGAACTAACCATGCCTGATGTCCGAGTCGTAAATGTAACAAAAAAATACGGAAAACTCTACGCATTAGACAACGTTAGCTTAACTATACATGACCAAGAATACTTCTCTCTTGCTGGGACCAAGCGGCTGCGGCAAAACCACGCTGCTACGGCTAATTGCTGGGCTAATTGAGCCTGACAGCGGCGAAATCTACATCGGCGACCGACGAGTCGACAAAGTTCCGCCTGAAGACCGAGACATCGGCTTTGTTTTCCAAACCTTCGCGTTGTTTCCACACATGACTGCTTGGAGCAACGTTCTCTACGGTCCAAAAGTCAAAAACTACGATGCAAAACAAGCAGAAACGATTGGGCATGAAGTTCTTGAACTTGTGAAACTTAACGAACGCTTGAACGCTTATCCAAGTGAACTTAGCGGCGGCATGATGCAGAGAATAGCTGTTGCCCGAGCATTGGCTGCAGGCGCTAAAACCCTGCTTTTGGATGAGCCCTTGGGGCAGCTTGACGCTAAAGTACGCAACGAAATTCGATATGAAATTCGCCGAATGGCAAAAGACCTCAAATTAACAGCAATCCACGTTACCCATGACCAAGCTGAAGCCATGTCCATTTCAGACCGAATTGCAGTTATGAAGAAAGGCAAGATTGTGCAGGTTGGAACGTCGCAGGAACTCTATATGCATCCAAACAGCTTGTTTGTTGCCCACTTTATCGGTGAATCCAACTTTTTAGAAGGCTACATCACTAAGGCAAACGGTCAGTCAGAAATTGAGTTGCGGGAGGGCTTAAAGGTTAAAGCCTTAAACGAATTGAATATCAAGCAAGGGGAACGAGTGGTTTTAGCTATTAGACCTGAAACATGCGAAATGAAAAAAGGGCATATTGCCGCTGAGAATAGTTTGTTTGGGAAAGTTGAAAAAACCACTTTTGAAGGTATTGTTGTTCGTTATGAAATTAGGCTTGATAACGGTGACCGCTTTGTAATTAACAGGCCTTCATTGACTGAGGAGTGGGTTAAGATTGGTGAAGATGTCACGATAACTTATCCGCTTGATAAAGCTCATCTGTTCCCGTATCCAGAAGCTGGTTTAGCCGAGGAAATCAAAGTTTAAAAATGAAACTTAGACGATGGCTGGGACAGCAGAAACAGAATAGCACTTGTTTCTATTTTCTTTGTAGTATCTTTTGAATAATGCATGAAATTTTGCATATTTTTGTTCTTAAAATTTAAATGCAAGTGTAGTACTTTTATGTGAACTAGCTCGGGGTAGTATGGGAGAAATAAGAGCATGTGGAGAGAGTAATACTAGGCGACTTCGTTGAATGAAGTCTGCTCGGTGAAAGACAACCATCTGCCAATTACACAAAATATTGATCTATTTGCACAGTTTTTCATGCAGATAAACTTAAATACGTTCATAGCAACGCTTTTGGTTATAACAAGTGCAAATTTAGCTCTACCCTTGAGGAAGCTTTAATGAATAAAAGCATGAACGGAGAGACAAAATATGATTGTTGAAGCATTGAAGCAGCCATCATCGCATTCGTTTTAATTTTCATTTCAACATTTGTAATCTACACTTTAGGCAAACGATCAGCGCCTAAAACCACCATAAGCGAAAACGAGCAAGCAGCATACGCTTGCGGAGAAAAAGTAACCTTCCACGGCTTAAAAATCAACGTTTCACTCTACAAGTACCTGATTTACTTCGTAATCTTTGATTCATCCGTTTTAGTGCTTGCTTTTGCTTCTTTCGCATTAGCAGGTCCAACCCACAAACCCTCTTCTGTTAATCCTGTACCTCGGCATAATTCTTGCCGCAGGCTTAGTTCTTGTCGAAGGAGGAAAAGATTAATGACTGACACAAAAACTTGGGCACGAGTAAAATCGCCTTGGGTTCTACATTTTAACTCAGGAGCCTGCAACGGCTGCGACATAGAAATCGTCGCCTTACTAACACCAAAATACGATGTTGAACGCTTCGGCGTAAAACTTGAACCCTCACCACGCCACGCCGACGTCCTACTAGTAACAGGCTGCGTCACCCAGCAATGTGCAGAACGACTAAAACGCGTCTACGACCAAATGCCCCAACCCAAATTCGTCGTCGCCATCGGCGCATGCGCATGCAGCGGCGGAGTTTTCGAAGGAAACTACAACGTGCTCGGCGGCGTAGACAAAGTAATTCCAGTTACCGCTTACATTCCTGGATGTCCACCGCGTCCAGAAGCAATCTTAGATGGCGTAGTAAAGCTTCTAAACGCGTTAAATCCGCCTAAACCCAAAAAGACAGCCAGAAACAGGCTGAAGTCCAAGGCAACGGCAAAGCCTGAGGTTGCTAAACCAGAAGCTGTAGCAGCACAAGCGGCTCAGCAAGTAGTTGAGGAGGTAAAACCAATTGTCAAACAGTAACATAGATATTATTAGTCTAATTGAATCCAAATTTGGCGATAAAGTCCAAATTCAAATAGGTCAACTTGGCGCCGCAGCCATAATCGCCAACAACGGTTTACACCGCGATGTCTTAAAAGCCATGATTGACGCTGACGAGAAAACAGGCATAACAGCCATAACAGGTTTAGACCTTGGCGCAAACATAGGCGTCTACTATCATGTGCACACATCCAATGTTTTTGTAACAATCAAAGCTGAAGTACCAAAAGAAAACCCAAAAATCCAAACAATAATTGATCTTCATCCAGGCGCCCTCTTCCATGAACTGGAAGTAGCAGACCTTTTAGGCGTCAGTCTTCGAGGGAAACCCAACCTCTGGGCACTTTGTCCTCTCAGAAAACTGGCCAGAAGGCGTTTACCCACTACGAAAAGATGTTAACGCAAACGAAGTAAAACTTGTTCCAACACCACCATCAGAAGCAAATCAAGCTTCCAGAAAACGAACAGACTCGTCAAAATCATCATCGGTCCACAGCACCCAGCGCTGTTGGAGCCAGAAAAATTCGCAGTAACAGTCGACGGAGAAACCGTAACTAAAGTTGAACCCCGAATCGGCTACGTTCACCGAGGCATAGAGAAAGCAACTGAATCACGCACTTACCTCCAAGATGTTTACTTGGTTGAACGAATCTGCGGCATCTGCAACGCATGCCATGCTTGCGGCTTTGTTGAAGCAGTTGAAAAAATCCTGAAAACTGATGTTCCGCCAAGAGCCAAATACCTCCGAGTAATAGCTTTAGAACTCAACAGATTACACAGTCACCTCTTGACTTTGGGTCATGCAGGATTAGAAATCGGTTACGAAACAGTCTTCCAGTATTTCTGGAGAGACCGAGAACCAATCATGGATTTAATCGAGTTAACCAGCGGCAACCGCGTTTATTCATCACTTATGACTGTAGGCGGCGTAAGACGAGACATAAAAGACACTGATATCCCCAAAATCAAAACCACCCTCAAAGACCTCCGAGGCAAACTGCCGTTCTACCGACAAATCTACGAAAATGAACCAACCCTAAAGCTGCGCATGAAAAACGTTGGTGTACTCAAACGAGAAGATGCCCTCAAGCTTTCCGTGGTTGGTCCAGTGGCTCGAGGTTCAGGCGTTGACATCGACGTACGCAAAGATGAACCTTATGAAGCCTATGGCGAGATTCCCTTCAAAGAAATAGTTTACACAACAGGCGACACTTGGGCAAGAATGAATGTTCGCATGGATGAAGTTGAAGAAAGCATCAACATCATCGAGTATGCACTTGACCACATGCCAACAGGACCAATCCGAGTTGACGTGCCCAGATCTGTACCAGCAGGCGAAGCAGTAAACCGAGTTGAAGCTCCAAGAGGCGAACTCTTCTACTACGTTAGAAGCAACGGCACAGACATGCCTGACCGCGTAAAAGTTCGCACACCAACATTCGCTAACATTCCATCATTCCTCAAAACAGCCATAGGTGAGAGCATAGCTGACGTTCCAGCCAACTTTGTTAGCTTAGACCCCTGCTTCTCATGCACAGACCGGTGACCCAGCAATGATTGACTTTACTTACTTCCTAATCTTCCGAATACTCGTCTTCCCAGGCTTCACATTCATACTACTCTTAACCTTGTTCTGCGACTGGGTAGAACGAAAAATCGAAGCCCGCATACAAAACCGCGTTGGCCCCATGGTTGCAGGACCAGCAGGCATCCTTCAGCCCTTAGCAGACTTCATAAAACTTTTAACAAAAGAAGACATTGAACCAAGAGACGCTAAAAAAATTGTTTTCAAGTTTGCTCCTCTGGTAGCTTTTACAATCATGGTTTTTGCTCTATGTTTCATACCCATTGACGGCGCAAGCGTTCTTTCCGTACAAGCGGTTTCAACGGCGACTTAATCATTATTTTAGCGTTTGCAACAATCGCCAACTTTTTGTTGTTCCTCGCTGGTTGGGCATCCTGCAACCCATACGGCACAATTGGCTCAGCAAGAGTCTTAACCCAATTCTTAGGCTATGACATACCACTTTTCCTAATTGCGTTAACACCAGCATTCATCGCTGGAAGCTTACAAATCGCAACAATAGCTACAATCCAGGCAACCACATTACTTCCATTCATCATCTTGGCGCCATGGGCATTTGTCCTGTTCGTAATAACTATGCAGGCTGAACTTGAAAAAGACCCCTTCGACGTGCCGCACTCAGAAAGCGAGCTCGTCGGCGGATTAGAAACCGAGTACACAGGCGCAAAACTAGCTTTCCTTCACTTAACACGCGACGTGCAAGTTGTTTTCGGCTCAGCGTTAGTGGTTGAATTGTTCCTTGGCGGACCATACGGACCAGTGTTCTTTGGAGCATCATGGTTCTGGTACACTCTGTGGTTTGTGCTCAAACTGCTTAGTAGTCGTACTCATATCGAATACATAACAACAGTGTTTGCTCGTTTACGCATCGACCAAGTCCTATCAGGCAACTGGAGAATCCTCTTGCCCGCAGCATTACTCTCCTTGATGCTGACTGTGGCATTGGTAACATGGGTTTATCCCATTGGTGGTGTAAACAAGATGACGGAAAAAAAGAAAAAATCACGCATATCTCCAATATTCAAACGAGCAGCATCCCACATATTCACTAAGCCAGCAACAACAAAGTATCCCTTCGTGAAACCGACACTTCCCGAAGACTTCCGAGGTCAAGATAGTCTACGAAATTAAATCCTGCAACGTCATCGATATTGGAACAGGTCAAAGGACTTCAACTTTAGATGTAAAATCAATCGTGGGCTCCAACTGTAGAGTCTGCGAACGAGATTGCCCAGCAGACGCAATTGAAATCGTTGAAGTTGAGAGGCAAAAAACGCCCGCAAATCGACTTTAACAAATGCATTTTCTGTCACCAATGCGTTGAAAGCTGCCCCAGAGAGGCAATTAAAAGCTCAGATCTTCTACGAGTTAGCTACAACTGATAAATGCGCATTAATCAGAAGCCAAAATCAAACACTAAGGAGGAAAAACCGCAATGATTCCATTTATCTTTGAAATTCTCTGCAGTAGGCTTAATCATTTCAGCCATATTGGCATTGTTCCTCGATGAAGTCGTCTATTCAGTTGCTGCCTTGGCAGGAACTTTCCTTTTCACAGCACTAATTTACGTACTTAAACGGCGCAATATATGCCGCTATCTTCCAATTCGCCGTCGGCATAGGCACATTAGCCATCCTGTTCCTATCAGGAGAAATGCTTGGCGATAAACCAACAAAGAAAGCTTCCCCAAAACGCACCGGCGCTTTAATTGGCGCAGGCGTCGTTTTATCTTTACCTGCAATTTTCCTCTCAGTTTCCGGCGCAACTGGAACATCTTCTGACGTTTCTTTCGGTGATGCCTTATGGAATCTACGGGGCTTAGATGTTGTTTTGCAGGCTCTTGTTATTTTGACTGTGGCGCTTGGAATCGCTATTGTCTTGTATGAGAAGAGGAAGGGTGGGAAATAATGGACTTTGTCATATTATCCTTGGTAATGTTAGCAATCGGCATCTACGGCTTGCTAACTAACCGTCAACTCCTAAAAGTCTTCATTTCAGTAGAGTTAATCGCAACAGCAGCAACGTTGAACTTCGTGATGCTTGCAACGGGTCAAGGCTTAGGTCAAGCATTCCTGATTTTAGCATTCTCAACAGACACCGCAGTTAGCGGAGTAATCTTAGCGTTGCTTGTCATTGTATCCAAAAAGTACGGAACAAGCGACATGGGCAAAATAATTCAGATGATGCAAGAAAAAGGCGAAAATGAGGTTGAAGCACAATGATACTTGAAGAATTCTCAGCATGGTTTGTTTGGGTAATTCCACTCATCGCAAGCTTATTTGTTCCAGTAATCGGAAAATACAGCGAAAAAGCCCGAAACTACTTCGTCGTTGCAATCGCCGCAGTTACCGCGGTTTTGGCGCTTTCACTGGTTCCAGGCGTCTGGTCTGGCAACGGCGCAGCCACAGCGTTACTCAGTTACGTTGGATTCCAGGCAATCAACGCAGGCGTCTACATTGACCCACTTAAGCGTACTTATTCACCTGCTTGTTGCCTTCTTCGCACTAATCATCGCTGTTTACTCCATCGGCTACATGAAAGGTGAAGAAGGCTTAACACGATACTACTACCTCATCCTGCTCTTCATCGGCTCCATGATTGGCTTAGTAATCTCCGACAACATGCTGCAGATGTTCATCTTCTGGGAAATGGTAGGCTTATGCTCATACGCCTTGATTTCGTTCTGGTACAAAAAACCTGAATCTATCAATGCAGGTGTCAAAGTTTTCATAATGACCCGCATCGGCGACATCGCTCTGCTTGCAGCCATCGGCATCCTGTTCTTGATGTTTGGCACCTTTAGCTTCCACGGAATAATAACAGGCATTCAAGATGCAGCAGCGGCAGGAACCTTGAACACAGGTCTACTTGGTTATTGTTGCGTTCCTGGTTTTAGGCGGCGCAATCGCAAAATCCGCTCAGCTTCCCATTGTTCACATGGCTATACAGCGCAATGGAAGCCCCAACCTCAGTCAGCGCCCTCTTACACGCAGCCACAATGGTTAAAGCAGGTATCTACCTTCTCGCAAGATTCATCCTCATCTTCTCAGTTGCACCAGCACTAATCATCGCACTTGCAACCCTTCTGGTTCCCAACAATCGCTTGGATAGGCGTCTTAACAGCCATCGTCGGCGCAACACTGGCATTAACCACAACCGACATCAAAGGAGTCCTCGCATACTCAACCGTTAGCCAAATCGGCTTCATGATGGCTGGTTTAGGCGCAGCAGCAACTGCTGGCGGCAGCATCGGTGCGGTTGGTTCGCAAGCTTATTCCACATGGTCAGCCACGCATTCTTCGAAGGTCTCGGATTCCTCCTCGCAGGAGGCATCATACACGCATTCGGCACCCGAGACATGCGCTTAATGGGTGGTCTTACGAAAAGCCATGCCCATCTCATTTGCTTTAATGGCTATAATGATTATCACCACCAGCGGTTTGCCACCTTTCGCTGCGTTCTTCAGCAAAGGCTTAATCATAACCAGCGTAACCGACACAGGCAACACTCATCCAGATAATCTTGCTCTACGCCACAACTGCAATAACATTCGCCTATGTGTGTCCGCATGTTCAGCTTAGTGTTCATGGGCAAAGAATCTGAGCACCTACAGAAACAACATGTTCATGAAGCACCCAAAGTCATGCTTATCCCAGCTGCTGATTCTTGCAGGCTTATGCATCATCTGGGGCTTATCTGAACCACTGGTCGCAAGCTTCATGCATGTAAACCTTGCAGAAGGCTTACTTGGCGCCTTCACAAACATTGAAATCCCAATCTTCATGCGTTGCTCATCCCAACTGGACTAATCGCATACTACACTACTACAAGGGCTTCCAAGGCATCCGAAACGTTGCAGCAGGCAAAAACCCACTTATCAACCACTGCTAAAGCACGCTTACTTCTTCGACGACTTCTACGGCGCAGTATCCAAAGGCATAAACCGCTTCTCAGAAGGTCTCACACGCGTCGAAAATGCCCTGTTTGCACGGTACCCAGATAACGCAGGCAGCATCAGTCAGTCAAGCCGCAGAACCTGGACACGCAACAACTCTAAAGAAGGGACCATCATCGATCGTTTAGAAACTATGTTGCAGCAGCAGTGCTTGGTTTCATACTAATCGTTGTGTTAATAATCTTAACCGTAGGAGTGTAAAAAAATGACGCTACCAATTCTTCTATCAGTATTTGCAATACCAACCATAAGCATCCCATTCGTTTACTTTGCAGGAAAGAAATCGCCAAAAGCAGCAGCAATCTTTGTTGCCTTAATCGCCTTAATCAACATAGCGCTTAGTTTCGTCAACTATCCCAACAATCCTCAACAGCGCCAACACACCGCTACATTGAATCCTACACTTGGATTCCCACATTAATCAACACTCAATTCTCGCTCTTCGTCGATGGCATGAGCGCTTCAATTGCCCTCATCAGCTTAGTGCTCATCTTCGTAGCTGCCATATTCTCAGTCAACTACATGGCAGGCAAAAAGAACCTGCCAGTCATACTACGCACTCCTGTGCATGCTCTCCGTCGGCTTAATCGGCGTCTTCTTAACCTCCAACCTGATACTGTTCTACTTCTGCTGGGAACTCATGCTTGTCCCCGCCTACTTCATAGTCGGCGAATGGGGCTACCGAAACAGCTACAAATCCGCGTTTAAACTCTTCATATTCACCCATGCAGGCGCAGTCTTTGTGCTATTAGGTATCGGAGCAATCTACTACTTAACAGGCACAACAGACATGTTCGCAGCACAAACTGCCTTAATGACGGCTGCTCCAGACATCATCAAATGGATCCTAATCGCCCTAACCGCTGGATTCGCCGTTAAAATGGCAGTTTTCCCAGTCCACATGTGGCTACCCGACGCCCACTCAGAAGCACCCGCACCAATGTCCGCACTCTTAAGCGGAGTCATCATCAGCGCAGGAGCTTACGCAATCTTACGTTTATCCTTCGGCATGGTTTTCCCAGCCGTCGGAGCCGCCTTCGGAACAAACTTCCTACATGCACTATCAATCATTGGAGTAGTCACAGCGTTCTTCGGCTCACTTCCTCGCTTGGTTGCAACTGACATTAAACGTGTCATCGCCTACTCAAGCATCGCCCACATGGGCTACATAATGTTCGGGCTCTCACTGTTCCCAATAGCCTTAGCCAGCGGCAACCCAGTGCTCCTTGCATCTGCCTCAGCCATCGCAATCGTCGGAACAGTACTGCACATCATTACTCACGCCGCAAGCAAAGGCCTCTTCTTCCTTACCGCAGGAGGCGTCATGCATCAAACCGAAGAACGAGACATCCGCAAAATGGGCGGCTTAGCAAGCAAGATGCCGTTCACAACCGTTTCAGGAACGATCGCAGCGTTAAGCATCGCTGGAGCACCACCATTCGCATGCTTCATCAGTGAATTCTTCATCTTCGTCGGCGCATTCCAAATTATAAATGCCACAGGCGGCACCGGTAGCTTCTACATCATACCCACAGCACTTATGCTCATTGCAACAGTGTTCTCGCTGGCTTACTCGTTAAGATTCATTTCAAAAGTGTTCCTTGGAACATCCAAAGATGAAGCAGGGCGCCGAAGAAGCGCACGCAACAGACGAGCTGAACACGTCAAAGAATGACAGGACACAAAATCGTTGACGTACCAAACTACATGAAAGTCTCCTTGGCAATCTTGGTGGTTCTGGTTGTACTCATCGGAATTTACCCAACGTTCTTCATGAATCTAATACAAACAGTGACATTTGGTAGGAGACGGTGTAAACACATGGTACAAATATTAGACATAATATTACCAATATTCACTTTCGTAATCGCAGCATTACTGACAATTCCAATCTTTAAAATAATACGAAAACAAGACAGCCACAAAACCGCCTTAACACTGGGCTGGTTCTTAGCTGTCTTCGCTGATTGCAGGCGTAACCGTAGCCAACTTAGCCTTAAGCTATTACAGCACCGCTAATCCGCCGCCTCTAAACTTAACCATTAGATGGCAGCGCATCTACGGCAATCACAAGCTCCTTCCTCATAGATGCCATCTCAATTTACATGGCAATAATCATCGTCGCCATCAGCGCAGTAGTCATAGTTTACACAGTGTTCTTTGTTAACTCAAACGAGCGCCCCTCAGACCGATACTTCGCCATAATGCTCATACTCACAGCAGCATTACTGGGCGCAGTCCTCGCAGGCGACCTCTTAACATTCTTCATCTTCTGGGAAGCAGCAACAGCAGCCGCAGCATTCCTGATGATGTACCGCAAAAACGCTTTCAGCCTCAACGCCACCCTAAAGTATCTTAGTCATGGTCATCATCGCCTCAGCCTTCGTGCTCTTTGGGCTCTCAATCGTTTACGGCATAACAGGCAGCCTAAACTACATCGCCGTCAGAGAACGCCTTAAACGTGATTGCTGCATCAGACAAAAACCTGCTTATCATAGCCTTCGTTTTCATCGCAGCAGGCTACGCAATTGAAGCCGCAATCGTGCCCTTCCACTTCTGGCTACCAGACGCATACACCGCAGCCCCAGCACCATCAGCAGCTTTCCTCTCAGCACTCGTTGACCAAGGCAGCTACTACATCCTCATCAGAATACTGCTCTACATCATAATTCCAACTGGTCCAAACCAAGTGTTAGATTGGACATTCATGTTAGCCATCCTGGCAGCATTAACCATGATAGTTGGCAACATATTTGCCCTAATCCAAAACGACATCAAACGCTTAATCGCATACATCTGCGTCGCAGACGTCGGCTACAACCTAGTCGCAATCACAAGCGTAACCTCACTGGGTTTGGCAGGTAACCTGTACTTCTTCCTAATCGGCGGCTTAACCACAGCACTCGCATTCATGGCAATCGGCATCATGAACAGCCACGGCTTCAAAACCCTCGACGACTTCGCTGGCTTCGGCAAAAAAATGCCCTTGGCAAGCTTAGCCTTAGTAATGGCTGGCTTATCGTTCGCTGGTGTTCCACCGCTGGGCGGATTCATAGGCAAATACCTCGTCTTCACCGCAGCACTACAAGCAAACCTAAGCTGGCTAGCAGTCATCGGAGTCTTAACAAGCGTCCTACAAACCGCATACATCTTCCGCCTCATGAACGTCATGTACGGCAAAGAAACCCAAAGACGAAACCGCCGATCAAAGAAAACAAACGCATACTCATCCCAGTCTTCATCCTGGTCGCTGCAATCTTCATCTTAGGCTTGTTCCCAGACCTCGTCTTGCAACTACTACAACCCGCAACACACCAACTAGCATCCATAATACCCACAATACACTAAGGAACCTACCCCATTTCTTCTTTACAATGGGTTCCCTAAGTTATTTGCCTCAATTTTATTTTTATTAAACAAGGAGCGGGCATATTTGGAGCCTAATAGTGGTTCATTGCAGAAACGATAGAGGGGTAGGTCGCTAATGGCGTTTTCTGCAGCCATTAATATGTTGAAAATTAGTGCTGTAAAATAAGAAATGGGGGGATTCCAAGGACGGCAATTATTTTCTGATTTGCCCATCGCCCAAAATAACGTATTTTGTCGTCGTCAGATGCTGCACGCTCATGGGTCCTCTTGCATGGAGTTTTTGGGTGCTGATGCCGATTTCTGCGCCGAGTCCGAATTGGTTGCCGTCGGTGAAGCGTGTTGAAGCGTTCCAGTAGACTGCTGCTGAATCGACTTCTTTTATGAAC
The DNA here is from genome assembly GCA_963846735.1 of Candidatus Bathyarchaeota archaeon. GTDB lineage: Archaea > Thermoproteota > Bathyarchaeia > Bathyarchaeales > Bathycorpusculaceae > Bathycorpusculum. The sequence continues at coordinate 114,192 of CAWJXC010000003.1, forward strand.
TGCATGGCTTTGTCGAAGTCTGCTGTGAGGATGCTGTCGGAGTGTTGGGTGCCGTACTTGTTGATGTGGGCTATGGCTTCATCTAAGCCCTTGACGACTTTGACGCCTATGATTAGGTCTAAGTATTCAGTGTCCCAGTCCTGTTCGGTTGCGGCTTTCACGTCAGGGACAAATTTTGCGTGTTTCTTCGTCGCCTCGGACTTCCACGCCATTCTTGCGCAACTCAGCAATCACCACTGGCAAGTACTGCTTGGCAATTTTGCTGTGAACAAGCAGCTTCTCGGCTGCATTGCATGTTCCAGGTCGCTGGCATTTAGCGTTTATCACTATGGGCGTTGCTTTCTCTAGGTCTGCGTCTTCTTCAACGTAAATGTGGCAGTTGCCCGTTCCCGTTTCAATGACTGGAATCCGCGACTTCTCCACCACCGTTTTGATTAGGTCTGCGCCGCCGCGGGGAATAAGCACATCAATGTACTCTCGCATGCCCATCAGTTCCTCTGCAACCTTGCGGTCAGGAGAATTCACCACTTGAATTGCGTCAACAGGCACATTCGTCCCAGCCAACGCATCCCTGAGCACTTCACCGATTGCAACGTTGGAGTTTAATGCGTCAGAACCACCGCGAAGAATAACTGCGTTTCCAGATTTGATGCAGATTCCTGCAGAATCCGAAGTCACGTTAGGACGAGACTCGTAAATTACGCCGACCACGCCCAAGGGAACCCGAACTTGGCTGATTATCAAGCCGTTGGGACGTGTCCAGCTGCTAAGGATTGTGCCAATGGGGTCAGGCAGCGCTGAGACTTCCCTGAGTTCTTTAGCCATGGTTTGAACTTTCTTTTGGTCCAACGCCAAACGGTCCAGCAACGCCGCTTTGAGTCCTTTGGCTTTGGCGGCTTCCACATCCGCCTTGTTTGCAGCCAAAATCTTTTCCGAGTTAGCTTCCAAAGCGTTTGCCATTCTGCACAGCGCCGTGTTCTTTGCGTCTGCTGAGAGCTTTGCCATTTCGACTGAGGCGGCTTTGGCTTTTTGGCATATTTGCTTTATCATTTTTCTTCCTCGATTAGGTGTATGTTTCGATGCTCAATAACTTCTTTGGGTTTATCGGAACCGAGTTTTTGTTGTACTTCTGTTACTTGTAAGCCTTTAATTAGGTTTAACTGGCTGCTGTTGTAGTTGGGGTTGCCACGGGCGAATTCAACGTGGTTTTCGTCTTCAAGGCTGACTACGTCGCCTTCGTTGAAGATGCCTACAACTTTGGTTACTCCTACAGGCAAAAGGCTGGAGCCCTCCAAAATCGCTTTCTTTGCACCCTCATTCACGTGAATGGTGCCTTTCACTGCAGCGCCGTAAGCTATCCAACGTTTCACAGCAGGCATGCGGCTTTGAGGTTTAAAGTATGTGCCAACATCTTTTCCAGCAAGAATGTCAAGTATCACGTTTTCTCTTCGGCTGTTCGCAATAACCACAGGGATGCCGCACGAGGTTGCAATTTCCGCGGCTTTAATTTTGCTTTGGATTCCGCCTCTGCCAAGCTTGCTCTTGCCGTTTAAAGAATTTTTCAGTTCAGAAGTGATTCCATCAACGGACTTTATCAATTCAGCCCCAGGTTGCGTGGGGTCAGCGGTGTATAAGCCCTCAACATCGGAGAGAATAATCACTAAATCAGCGCAGACTGCTCCAGCAACAAGAACAGAGAGGATGTCGTTGTCGCTAAAGTTTACTTTGTAGCCTTCCGTCCGCATCAGTTCGTCCACGGAAGTCACGTCGTTTTCATTTATTATCGGGACCACACCTGATTTTCAAAAGCAAGCCTAAAACGTCACAGGTATGCACATACGATGCCCTGTTAGAGAGGTCCTCTGCCGTTAGAAGAATTTGAGCAACTTTCAAATCAAATTTCTTAAAGAGTTCACGATACTTTGCCATCAAAACGCTCTGTCCAGTAGCTGCGGCTGCTTGCTGAAAAGCCACATCTTTAGGTTTGGGCGGGATTCCAAGTTCCTCTATGCCAGCGGCAACCGCCCCTGAAGTAACAAGCACTATTTTGTCGCCTTGTTTGGTTGCAGCGGCTATTTGGCTGGCGAGTTTTTCCATTTCTGCGTGGTCTAGCTTTCCCTCGCTGGTTGTTATCCCGCTGGTGCCGACTTTAACGACTATTAATCTTAAAGGCATCACTAATCACTTTAGGTCAGACTTATTTGAAATAGGTTTGACTTGCTTAAAAATGCAACCAAAACTTTGCGGTGCAATTTTGTTTTTATTTATGTAAAATTCAGATTTTCCATTTACATTGCTCAAATTTTTTAGAAAAATATATAAGGAATATGGGCATCGGTTGGATACCATGTTCATACCCCTACAAGCTTTAGCATCATTATCGGTTAATTCTCCCATTGTCTTTTGGATTGCCCCAATAGCGGGCGTAATTGCCGTGTTGGCTTCGCTTTTACTCATGTATAGAATAGGCAAAATGAGTCCAGGCGGACCCAAAACAGTCGAAGTTGGAAACGCCATCAGAGAAGGCGCATACGCATTCCTGAAAAGGCAGTACACAACAATCGCCATAATCACGGCAGTTGTGTTTGTGCTGCTGTGGGTAGCTTTGCCGAGTGGACCTTTCGGTCTCGGTACGGCTGCAGCCTTCTTAGTGGGGGCAGTTGCCTCTTTGGCGGCTGGTTATATCGCCATGGACAACGCAACCAAAGCGAACGTTCGCACGGTGGCTGCAGCAAAAGACTTTGGCGCGGAAAAAGCGCTGAAGACTGCGTTTTATGGCGGTGCCACGATGGGTATGGCTGTTGTTGGTTTATCTTTGTTGGGTGTAAGTTTTCTATTCTTGCTCTACGGCGGATATAACGCCATGTTCAACACCCTTGACGTCACGCAGGCGGCAACACTTGGAAGAGACGCAGCAAGCGGAATCGTCGGCATGGGTTTTGGCGCCTCATTAATTGCTCTGTTTGCTCAGCTTGGAGGCGGAATTTACACTAAAGCCGCAGACGTCGGCGCAGACCTTGTGGGTAAAGTTGAGGCAGGTATTCCTGAAGATGACCCACGTAACCCAGCAGTTATAGCTGACAATGTTGGAGACAACGTTGGGGATTCTGCTGGAAGAGGTGCAGACTTATTTGAATCTGCAACTGGGGAGAACATCGGTGGTATGATTATCGGTGGCTTAATTAGCATAGCCACGGGGAACCTCATATTCCTGATTTTCCCGCTTATCGCCCGAGCTTTAGGCATCTTTGCCACTTTAGTTGGCATGCCTTTTGTGAAGCTTACCGCGGCAGAAGCTAAGCATCCAATGAAAGCCCTGAGAAAAGGTCTCATGGTGACAACTATAGTTTCAGGCATCCTGTTCTTGGTTGCCGATATTACCCTCTTAGGTAACATGACTGTCTCCATGACGTACTTGTATCTGTACTTCTGCTTACTCGCGGGCTTAGCAGCAAGCGTAGCAATCGACTATATCACAGACTACTACACAGGAAGCGACCGCGGACCAGTTGGAAGGATTGCTAAAGCCAGCGAAACAGGCGCAGCAACCAACATCATCACAGGCTTCGCAGTAGGACTTGAAACAACAATGCTGCCAATAGTCTCACTAGTCATAGCGCTCATCACATCGTATTACTTTGGAACGCAATTTGCTATCTCTTGGAATGCCGACCCCGCCCACTTAGCATCACAAATTACGCCCTTCATAGGCGGAATTTACGGAACCACACTTGCCACCATGGGTATGCTCGCAGTCATGGGCATGGTCTTAGCATTAGACGGCTTTGGACCAATTGCAGATAACGCAGCAGGTATAGCCCAAATGTCCGGTGAAGGCGGCGCAGAAGAAACAATGGAAGCCCTCGACGCAGTCGGAAACACAACCAAGGCACTAACAAAAGGCTTCGCACTCGGCTCAGCACTGCTCGCAGCACAACTACTCTTCCAAACATACTCATCAGAGGTTAGTGCACGCACTGGCATACCCTTTGTCGTAGACATCTCCAACCCAGCTGTACTCATCGCAGGCTTCATCGGTGCCATGCTGCCATTCTTCTTCAGCTCACAAGCCATTAGCGCTGTCGGAAAAGCAGCCGCAGAAATGGTAGCTGAAGTCAGACGCCAATTCAGAGAAATCCCAGGCATCATGGAAGGAACAGGCAAACCCGAATACGGCAAAGCAGTAGACATCAGCACAAAATCTGCATTAAAAGGCATGGTACTTCCAGGACTAATCATCGTGGTCGTTCCAATCATAGTCGGCATACTGTTAGGCCCAGAAGCAGTCGGCGCACTCGTAATCGGTGCAACACTCTCAGCAGTTCCACTGGCGCTATTCATGAATACTGGCGGAGGAGCATGGGACAACGCAAAGAAGCTCATTGAATCAGGCAAATACGGCGGCAAAGGTTCCCCAGCACACGCAGCAGCAGTAGTCGGCGACACAGTCGGCGACCCACTAAAAGACACAGCTGGACCAAGCCTACACGTACTCATAAAACTGCTCAGCACTCTGTCAATCGTCTTCATTCCGCTGTTCTTCAACCTGCTACAACTGATTCACTAGGACAGCAAAATCTGGGAAGTTTTTTCTTCCCCAAAAAATCTTTTTATTTTATTTTTAAATGCTTTAGTTCTTGCTCAATAAGGATAAACCTTAACTTTTAAGCCGCAGATTAAGATGTGATTAATATGAAAACTCTCGAGGACATAAAACGCACTTTATCCAGCCACAAGCAAGAACTATCTGAGAAATATGGCATAAAGGAAATAGGCGTTTTCGGTTCATACGTGAGAGGAAAACAGCGAAGGCAAAGCGACGTTGACTTGTTGGTGGAGTTTGAGGAATCTTCAAACTTGACTCTTTTAGATTTCGTTAGGTTGGAAGACTATTTGAGTGACCTTTTAGGGATAAAAGTGGATTTGGTTGAGAAACATGTCCTTAAGCCACGGATAGGCAAGCATGTTTTGGCAGAAGTTGTGAACGTATGAGCAAGGAGTTTTTAGATTATGTTGACGACATAATCAAGGCTATGGATGATGCTTTAACATTTGTAAAAGACATGGATTATGAAGACTTCTTGAAAGATAGAAAGACGGTATACGCCGTTATCAGAGCTTTGGAGATAATTGGGGAAGCGGCTAAAAACATTCCAGCACCAGTAAAAACACGGTACTCTCAAATTCCTTGGAAAGAAATGGCTGGGATGAGGGACAAAGTGATACACGCATATTCGGGTGTCGATTTAAAAAGGGTTTGGAGTTAGTCATTAAAGATATTCCTAGTCGAAGGTCATCATTTGAAAGAATACTGAAAGAAAACGAAATTTGATAGAGCGGGTTAAGTGACTTGCGCGCTTTGAGGCATTTTGCCGCTGAAGCCTTCCATTTTTTAAAACAGTTTGTAGCGGTTGCGTCCGTCTCGGGTAAGTTTGATTTCTTCCCGGAAAAGACCCGCGTCACTGAGCAATTCGCAGAGTTTCACGTCAACTGATGGAACCGTCGTGCCTAAACTCTGGTCTAAAAAACTAAGTCTCTGCTCTTTACTGTTTAACGCTGCAATAAGGCACCCTTGAAGGGGTTCAGTTTGTTGCTGCATGTATTTACACATATAATCTTGAAGGGTTTGCGCCATAAAAAACACCTAAAAATCCATAATAATCTACTTGTGCAAAGGTTTTTAAATTTATCCAAACCGAAGCTTTGATCTTGAAACTAGCGATTAAGCTGGTTGCTTTCCGCAGTATATTTCTACCTCATCACATATTCAACTATGCTAACTGAGATGCACCAGCTTGAAGATTATTGAAAAGAACCTACCACAAGGCTTCGTCAAAGTGGTACCCGATTCGCCAGACGACCTTTGGCACCTATACAACGTCATCTACAAAGGTGACGAGGTTTACGCTTACAGCTCCCGAGCCATAAAGAGCGACACCGAAACATCACGCCCCAAAAGTGCCGAACGCGTTTCAGCCTTCATGGGCGTAAAAGTGATTTCGGTTGGTTGGGACAAGTTTTTGGGGAAATTACGGGTTCACGGTTTGATTTGCCATGCACCAGACATCATTCCCGACGGGCGCTCACCACACGCTTAGCATCGCGCTCAATCAGCCCATGACGATTGTTAAAAAGGAATGGCCAAAACACCTCCTTGACCGCCTCACTAAGGCAAGCGAAACCGAAAAACCCATGCTCATACTCTCCATAGACGACGAAGGCTTCGCCATAGCAGAAACCAAACAGTACGGCGTAGAAACCAGAGTTGACCAACGCATGAGGCTGCCTGGAAAACAAGAAGCAGACAAACGCGTAGAAGCCACAAAAGCGTATTTTCGTCTTGCAGTCAACAGCCTAAACAAGCTGTGGAGCTCAAAATCACAATCCCATAGTTATTATCGGCGCTGGTTTTGTTAAAAATGACTTTGTAAAATACCTCAATGAAGAATCAAAGGAAATGTCCAAGTCTGTTGTGGATGTGAAAAGCGTTAACAACGGTGGCACGGCAGGAATCGATGAAGCTCTGCGCTCGGGCGTTTTGTTGAAAGCAGCTCATCAACTTCGGGTTGTGGATGAAACCGAAACCATGGAGGAAGTCATGAAACGCTTGGGCAAGGAAGAAGGAACAGTCACGTACGGGTTGGATGCGGTGGAGAACGCGGTTAAGATGGGTGCGGTTGAAAAATTAGTAGTTGCCGACACAACCCTTCGCGATGCAGATGAGGAACAGCGGCTCAAACTAGAGGAGCTAATGCATGAAGTAGAAAAACGCAGGGCAAGCATAACTGTAATCAGTACGGAGCACGAAGCAGGCGCAAAACTCCTGTCGCTGGGTGGAATAGCGGCATTGCTTAGGTTCCCCCTATACAGAGATACATCCACACACCCCTAATGTGCCTAAAAACAATAAAAAATCGCCAATTTGATTTTTTAAGCTCATTAGTTAGCAAACTATCGGTTAAGAGTTGCTTATAAAGGGATTACGTTATATACCCCCTTTGTTATTTAAATACTCTTAACCGTGAGTTGACATGAGTAAAAGAAAACCAATCATTAAGATCCAAAACATTGTCGCCTCAGTCTCACTTAACCAGAAAATTGACTTACAAAAAATCGTTGAAAAATTCCCACAAACCGAATACAACCCAAGCGTGTTCCCAGGTCTTGTTTTCCGACTTAAAAAACCAAAAACTGCCACCTTAATCTTCGGCACAGGCAAAATGGTTTGCACAGGCGCTAAATCAGAAAAAGAATCACGCAGCGCAGTAGAAAAAGTCGTTAAAGAACTCCGAGGCGAAGGCATCCAAATTACAGAAAAACCAATCGTAAACATCCAAAACATCGTTGCCTCAGCTGAACTTGGCGGAGAAATCGACTTGGAAAGCTTCGTTTACAAACTTAGCAAAGTCATGTACGAACCCGAACAGTTCCCAGGCGCAGTCTACCGCATGGACGAACCCAAAGTAGTGTTCTTAATCTTCAGTGCTGGCAAACTGGTTTGCGTCGGCGCCAAAAAAGAAGAACAAGTCTACGAAGCAGTCGACAAAATCCAAGCATTACTCGAAGAAAAAGAACTCATCTACTACCCCACTCCCACATAACCTATTTTTTCATTCTTCGCCTAACCGCAGGGTTTAGGTCAGAGACTTTTTTTAATGCCAACTCAAAAGTTTCATCCTGCAACAATTCCTTTTTAACAAAAACCCCCGTTCTGCCCACTGTGTCACGTTTCAAAAGTGCATGAACCCTATCAAGCACCGTTTCAGCCGAAACGCCAAGAATTTTAGCTGCCAACTCTTCCCTGCCAATGACGCTGCTTTCCACATGCCCTTTTTCCGTTGGTTCAATAAGCATAAGCCGCTTATCCACGCCTGCAACCCGAAAATTGGCTTTAAGCTGGTCTAGGTTTACTTCGCCGCCGAACCTGTAAAACTCCCGTTCAACACGGCGCATCTCCATGAGAGGAAACGAAACGGTTGTTGTCTCGTCGATTTCAATGTGCGCTTTCATGGCATAGGACGGTGTGGCTTGAACAATTAAACGCGAGTTGACAGCTATTTTGGCTTTTTCTAGGGCGGTTTCTACCAGAAAGCTGTTTTGTACTTCAGGAATGAACACGTCGACGTCGCTGCCTTCTTTTACGTCGCCTCTTGCTATGCTGCCATGCACAATGGATTGCAGATGAAACGTTTCCAGTGCCGCCATAACCTCAACCGCTTTGCTCCTTAGCTCCTTAAGCAGCGCCCAGCGTGCACTAGAATATGTTACTTCTTTGTAATCTGCACGTTTGGTCGGTTTAACAGCCATCAATATCAGCCAATTCAACCATTTAGTGTGGCATCGTTTATTTAGTTTAATTCCCAATCAAAGCTATAAGAGGAAAACCCTATGGATGCACCTGTCTGCAGCGCCTGCAAAACCCGCGAAGCCTTCTTCTACAGGCAGTACTCAGGTGAGCGGCTGTGCAAAAAATGCTTTACGCAGTCCATCGAAGCAAAAGTACGCGCAACCATCACCCGCTACCACATGCTCAACTACAATGACCATTTGGCAGTGGCGGTTTCAGGCGGCAAAGACAGCCTCAGCCTGCTACACATCCTGGCAAAGCTGAAAAAGTTCAGACCAAAAACCACCCTTACCGCGGTTACCGTGGATGAAGGCATCAAAGGTTACCGTGATGAAGCCTTAGACATTGCAGCATCAAACTGCAAAAAACTCGAAATTCCCCACCACATCGTCTCGTTCAAGGAACTCTACGGTTTCACACTCGACGAAATGATTCAGAGAGCACGCGAAAAAGGACAATACAGAGTTGACTGCATGCGCTTACTGCGGCGTTCTGCGGCGAAAAGCCATCAACACTGGGGCAAGACAGGTTAAAGCAAACAAAATCGCCACAGCCCACACCCTCGACGACGAGGTACAAACGGTTCTTATGAATATTTTCCGCGGCGACATCGCACGGTTAGCCAAGGAAAAACCAGTCACCAGCGAAGTGCATCCGCTGTTTGTGCAGAAAATCAAGCCGTTCTGCGAAATCCCCGAAAAAGAAAGCGCCCTCTACGCTTACGTTAAAAAAATCCAGTTCCAAGACACACCTTGCCCATACGCTTCTGAAGCCTTGCGCAATGATATCCGCGGAATGCTTAATCGCATGGAGGAGAAGCATGCGGGAACAAAATTCACCGTTTTCAAAGCCATCGAACGCCTGCGACCAGCACTTGAGGAAACCACCCAAAAAGAGGATTTTAAAACATGCGTTGAATGTGGGGAACCGTCAGCGTTGGATTTGTGTAAAACCTGCGAGTTGCTACGGCATGTTCGTTAGAGCTATTTGGTTGAAGCCTTTTTCGCTTTTTAGTTTACGCAGCATCTCTGAGGCTTCAAATGCGGTGTTTGCGGCTGCTACTCTTTGGGCTCGCAAAAGGTTTACGTGTGTGCCGCAGTAGGGGCAAATTTTTGTTTTCTGGGCTTTAGCCGTTAGCATTAAGCCTGCGCATTTTGGGCATTTTACGATGAGTGTGGCTCCCATTTGGGGTTTGCTTCCGAAAGGCTTTTCATCATACAGGTTCATTAATGGTTTGGTAGAGAAGAGCGAGCGTTATGAGCGTTGATGAAGAGCAGTTTAAGTCCAGGTCCCATTTGACGGATTTGGCAGTTCAATACTTCAAGAAGGAAGGTTACAAGGTTAACAGCGAAAACGTCAAGCTGGAAGGCCACAGCGGCGTTTCGCGGCATTTTGATTTGATTGTGCAGAAGGGACGTCTTGAGCAGGGTGTTTGGGTTCGTGATTGGAACCGAACCATCGGCGTAAACGTCATTATCAACTTGGATACGTCTTCGGAAGATGTGGATTTGTCAAGTCCCATTATGATTGGCGAAAAATTCAGCGACCACGCCAAATCCTATAGCAACAGACGCAAAATTACGTTGCTGACAAAACAGAAAATCGGCAGCTTCCGTTAGCCTAAACTTTTAGGTATTGGTCAGTTAATCCTTCCCGTTCCAAGCATACCAAGCCAATCCACAATGCCCGCAAAGCATTGTCTTGCGTTTTTCTAAAACCTCCATGATTTCAGCCACGTTTTCCTCCACGGTTTTTCCCGTCACGTCCAGTTCGCAGACTTTGCCGCTCTGCGTCTGAATTGCTTCAACAAGGCACGAGTCGAGGATTTCTGCGGAGAGGTTTTCGTAGAGTTTGGCATCGCTAAAACCGCATTTCTGCATGAACTCTTTGAGTTCTTTGGGGTTTCGGCGCAAAACAAAAACATTTGTGACAAGATCCGTTGGGGTAACTGCTGCAGCGTAGTGTCCATCGATTATGATGTTTGGCGTTATCTGTGGCGTTGATGGTTTCTGCGAGTTTTTGGCGCATTTTTTCTTCGTCAATTATGGTGGTTTGGCGTTCTGTGTCTTCGCCTGATGTTAAACTGTAGGTTTTGGCGAAGTCGGTTAGGTTAATGTATTGGGCGTTGAGTTTTTGGGCGAGTTGTTTGGCGGTGGTTGTTTTGCCTACGCATGGAGTGCCTGTGATGAGGATAACGCGTTTCATGGATGATATTTTGTTGGGCATGTAATTATTGGTTTTGGCTGTTAGGGTAGCTGTGATTTTTTTCTATCCTCTCCCCTTATATAACAGTAGATCAAATTTTGTTTTTTTATAGTTGTTGATGGCGAATAGTTGCTATACTCATCATCTACCAGCAGGCTGAGTTAAACGTTGCTTTTTGCGTTTAGAGCCCGCTTCAAGCAGCAGACAACTTGTACAAACACCCTCAAACAAATTTTTGATCTACAGATAAAGGCAGATTTTTCAACATGCTATGGCAACATAAAAGTCTACCCACTACAGGTTTCTGCAATGAGTTTCTAATAGAATCAAAATATGTTGGTGTTTTTTGAGCTTTTATGAGTATGTTTATTGGTTGCGGTATGGCTATTTTGTGTGGGCTGGCGAGTTGGTGTGTGGCTTTCGAGCTCCCAAATTAGGGATCTTGAGGAAACTCCGCCCACATGTAGAATTGCAGTCCCTCTGGGACAGCGCGAGAGCGTTGGCAACGGAGCAGAAACGAAACGTCCAACTGGACATGGCTATGACACATTTGTGATGTCGAGTGCGCCAGATTGGAAGCGGTGAAACGGCCGTCCTGCAAGTGGAAAGGGCAAACAGTCGCCGATGAAGTATCTACCGGAAGGCGCGGGTAGCCCGATTAGCCGAATGCCACAGACAACAGAAGGCGGGTTACAACCAACACACCAGCCCATTTCTTTTTTTAAGTGGGCGTGAATTTTTCTTTTTGTGTGGATGTGGCGGTTTTATGGCAGTTATTTTTTGGGTGTCTCTTCATTTGAAATGGGTAAAAATGTCTCAATTCTTTTGTTGGGGCTTTGATTTTTCTTTTGGACTTCTTTGAGTCTATATTTGGAGTCTGTTTTGTGTGTTATGCTATTTGTTTTGGATTTTTTCGAAGTCATTTCTTTTCTACCTCTAAAATTTTTGATTCGAAGAATTTGATTTCTTATCGGGCATGGAAACATTGTTTCCATTAATCCCTCATCTGAGGCAGCAGTGTATAAGCAGTTTTCGGTTTCGCATATTTCGCAAGGGAGTGGCATCGTTTCTGGCTCCCTCTTTTTGCTCCAGTCTCTTTCGCAAAAATTTACCCACTGTCTCTAAGGAATCATTGAATTGCTATAGCTCCCTCTTTGACCCCTAAATCGCTTTTTCCACCGTCGTAGAAAAAGGGGACTTTTGCAAAAGAAATAAAATAGAAGCACATCTCATAAAGGGCACCCTCCTCGCAAGCAAGGACTCTGTCTTGCAGCCAAAATCAAGTTTAAGAAATCCAACCTATAGTTAACAAACTTTGACTAAGATTAGTCAAGGAATACTTACGAGAAACCTTTTATGAAGAAGCTTGTAACTGACTATTAATGAAAAAAATAAAATTAACATTCATTTTTGTTTTGTTGTTTTCCATTACAGTCGTCATACCAAACATTCAAACAGCCCACGGCTTCTCCCAAACTATTGAGTTAAATCAAGGGGTATATACGGGAGGAATTGCTAATTTCAACCTACTGGTTGGCGACAACGTTGAAGGCTCTTTTCAAGTTAGCAATCTTGGACCTTACGAGCGTTTATTTGGCAGCGGAACATCCTATGAAGAGGTTGATGTATGGATTAACGACCCGAACGGACATTCAATCTTGAATTTCAGTTCAACCCCGAGCGAGAATTTTTTTAATTTTAATTTTACAGCTCATGAACAGGGTTTATACACGATGTGGGCTTTTAGCGGTGCTTTAGATTATCTTAAAGACCCAAAAAACCCTATAATGACAGTTAGTTACGAAATAGTCAAAGCCAAAATGCCCTACCCACCAAATCCCGACATAATGGCTTGGTGGAAGCTCAACGAAGGGAACGGAACAACAGTCTACGATTCATCTTGGCATAATTTGCAAGGAACAATTCACGGTGCCAACTGGACAAGTGTGAATGGAACTTATTTTCTAAATTTCAACGGAGAATCAGATTACGTTAGTCTTCCATCTCTAAATCTTACGAACTTAGATGCTTTAACCGTGACTGCTTGGATAAATTCAGACTTTACGAAAGCTGGATTCATTATCTATAATGGCAACTTGGGCGAGTTTAAATTAGGTAACGGTGACTTAAGCATTGATGGTCAAGCTTCGGAGCGTTTTTCAAGCTTTGCAAATTTTAGTGTGAAATTGTCAGATAATAATTGGTATACTGTTTCTTCATCTTTCCCAATGAAACCGAACACTTGGCATCATATTGTTGGTGTTTGGACCAAAGGTGAGGCATTGAAGGTTTATGTTGATGATGTCTTAGCAGGTGAAAATGATAATATAGCGTCATCAGGTCTCTTTGCCGCTGACACCACCCTTCCAGGCAGCTTTCCCAGCTCTCTGGGAATATATGCTCAAGCCAACTGGGATAAATCTGGCTTTTTTAAAGGGCAAATGAGCAATGTGATGGTTTACAATAAGGCGTTAAATAGTCAGGAAATAGAAAACCTCACATCGCAAATTGCTCAATCGCTTTCTATCCCAAAGCCTTCTTCAACTGTGCAACAATTCCCAATGACGAACATTTACATCCTTGCTGTAGTTTCTGTTGCGATTATACTTTCAATAGCGGTATTTGTCTATAGAAGGGAAAGGAAGCTTCTCTAAAGACTTATAACTAGATAGCAACAATAGAAAGGGTGGGGATTAAGCTATGATTGAAGATAGTAAAAAATTACTAAGCCCAAAGGCGGTTATGGCCCGCACACCGACCATTTAACTAATTTACAAGGCGAAAAACCCTAAACAACAAACCAAAAAACAGAATAAAGCCACATAGAAATGGTGCTTATTTTTTTCGTCAACGGATAAGCTTTAAAACAAGCGTCGCATTAGACATGCTTGCAAAGAAACCACTTTGCAAAGTAATAGAACAGGAAGTGAAAAACGAAATGTCATATGGTAATAAAGAAATGCACAAGGCAACCTGTGCTGACTGCGGAAAAGAATGTGATGTTCCTTTCAAGCCAGACGGTAGCAGGCCAGTTTACTGCCGAGAATGCTACGCAAAACGAAGACCACCACGAAGATATTAAGCTTTTAAGCTAACATCTTTACTCGTTTAACAACATCTTTTCTTTTTTATTTATTGCATAAATTTTTGATTTCGTCAATTTGACGCGTAAAAACCAACACGCCACTTCTTGCATATCCATGTTGTTTTGTTTTTTTGGTGTGACTGTAGCTGTGAAACAGCATATTATTATAAACTTCTTCTGCCAAAACCCTACTTGCAGGTAGATGGAACATGAGTAACATAGTTTGTTTGTTACCCAATTCTACAGAGGAAATTGAGTGCAAGTGTTTTGACGAGAAAGCCTGCGATATACACATTGATGATGGCGGCAACTTGGTTTGCAGGCACGGCAGCAACGAAGGCATAATTGACGGCGTGGCGGCTGTTACGTGTCCTTTGGAGATTGCGGTTGAAAGAAAGAAGTGGGAAGAGTTCCTAAAGAAGGAAATAAATGAAACATAGTGGCTCAAAAAAGACATAGGGCACGGAAAAGGTAGCTACGGCATTGCCCACAGTAAAATTAGCTTGCCCATTTCTACATTAATTGATTACAATTGCAGGTCAGCCATTTCTACTGTTCTGCGAAGTAGCCTTGACCGCGTTTCAGAATAAACTCTCTTATCAGTCACTGGCAAACCTAGGTCGTTGGCGGTTAGGGCTAAAATTTTTTGCACAAGGATTTGAGCCGCTCGTCCTATTTCTTTATCATCTGGCACGGTTTTTTCGTCGCAGGTTCCTATGCAGCAGCATGCAAAGGGAAAGTTCAGTTCTACCTCTATTCGGTTTTTCTTGTAATCATAATCTATTATGGTGAAGGGTTCCATCCTACAAACTTGGGGCCTCACAGGGTAGATTGCACATTTATTATCTTTCGTAAGAAAGAAACAGCCATCGTCCGTTTTTCTTTTGATCCAACGAACTCCATTTTCATCAGGGTCACCTAAAAAATCCGTGAACCCTTTTGCTTCTATCCGTTTTTGTTCGGTTTTACTTACGTCGGGTGGCTGCATGCGGCAACAGGCACCACAGTTTTTGCATCGAAACCCCACAGAATCGGGGAAATACACATTTTCATAGTTCAAGGTACATGTGGATGGGGAAAGATGGTTTATTTAGGTTATGCGTTGAAACAAAAATATCGACCTACCAGACATAGGGAACTAAACGGTACCGAACGCTCTGGCAATATTCCATATAGCCCGGTAAATTTGTCTTCAAAAACTTTTCTTCTCCAAGAATCCTCACCGCAATCGCCACCAAAATGGGTGGAAAAGCAAGCAATCCCCAAAACGAACCCAGGGCAAGGGGCGTGAAGAGCAGCATAAGTAAGGCTCCTGAATACATTGGGTGACGGACTTTGCTGTATGGCCCTGACGCGATTACTTTTTGCCCTTGGTTTACTTCGATTAGGACGGAGGTGTAACTGTTTTCTTTGAAGACCAGAAAAATCGTCAGGAGCCCAAGCGCAACAAAAACGTCGCCCGCCATGCTTAGAGGCGCTGGTATAGTGGACCATTGAAAATGATGGTCAACTGACGGAATGAGAAGCAGCAAAACGAAAAAAACAGTCACACCCGCCTGAGTGATTTTTTGGCTGCCCTCTTTTTCCGACGCGCCCACCTTTAGGCGGCTTGCTATGAGGTTTAGGTCTTTTTTGAGGAAATAGGCACTGACTGCGGATATACACGCAACAAAGACAAGCCAATAAGTCCATGCTTGCCAATAATTCAGGGTCCAAGACGGCAAAAACAGAACAAGCCACAACAGAGTTGCAAGTGCCGCTAATCCAATAATTGCTTGTTTGGTTATGCTGAGACGGGGGTTATCCATTTGTACCGTGGCTTAATTGGTTGCCCAACTTTAAATGGCTAACTGCTAGTAAAGGGAGGCTACGATTGCAGTTACGGTTCCCTGTAATTGGGGCACTTTTTCTTGTATTTGAGCAACAAGCTGTTTTAGGTCTTCATTATCGTTTGCCCTTACCGCACAAATCACGTCGTAGGGTCCCAGCACTGTGTCAGCGGATAAAACCTGCGGAAGCTCTTGCAGTTTTTGTTGTACCCGCTCAAGATTTCTGGGTTGTGTATTTAAGAAGAGGAAGGCGTAGGGTTCTTCAGTGAAGGTTTTTCCTTCCGAGATAACTATTAGCGTTTGCGTCCTTTCAACCAGTGATTCTTGAGGAGTTATATTTCTTACCGGATTAAACCATTTAATGAGGAATTCGTCGAGATTTTTTAAGTCGCGGATTTGGATGAGGATGTCAACGGGACCAAACAGTAAGAAGACGTCTTTTTTGGAAAGATTCATTTTTATTAGTTCATCTAAAACTCTGTTGAAAGCACCTACTTTACAGGATAATCCCATATACGCTTTCATAATTAGCCCTATTATCAATAGGGCTTGCTGCTTGATAAATATAGCGAATTTCTAAAATTTCACTCTTCATACTGTGGCGACTGATGGGTTGCTTTTAATCCAACTGAATTAATCGCCGCTCTTAAGCAGACCCAAAGAAACAATTGTCCCGGGGGAGATTAATATTTTAAGACCTTCGATGTTGAGGTAGAGAGTGACTGATATGTCTGCGGAAACTGAAAAAATACGCCAAAGAAAAAGAGCAATCGGCATAATCGCAATAGTTTTAATTTTGCTTTTTACTGTTTTGGCTATCACACAGGTTATTGCGTGGTATATTTGGGTTTTAGGTGATTTGGTGGTAGCTGGAGTAGCCAATCTGTTGCTGAGAAGAATTGGACGATAAACCTCTAATTATGCGGGTTATTGCGCAATTAAATAATAACTGTTAAAAAAAAGACGCTTGAAATAAACTTTGTGATGAGACGTATTAAGGAAAAAATTGTTGATATCCTCAACGTTTTTAGTTTTTACATTTTAGGCTTGCGTCGCGGTTACTCTCAGGCTAACGCTAAAGGGTGTTGCACTATGCGCTGGAGTATTTGAAACGATAGCTATGGCTAAGGAAGGATACACTGTTTGACTGGGCTGCAACGTAATGTTTGGACCTACGTTACTGGACATACCCCAGAAGGCACGGATCGTTGTTTGCGGTATAGCTATGGAGTAACTAACCAACTGTAAATTAATCTTCACAGGGACATTGCCCACGTTTGTCAAGGTTAAAATTGCATGTGTGCTCTCCTGATACCCGCGGCTGTAGTTGATGTTAATTACAGGAACGTTATTTCCCCAGTTGATATTTGTAAGCTCTCTAGATGAATTAGCTGTAACTGAAAGTTTAACGTTAGATGTTGTTGATGTTGTCCATGAAGTTAACGTTATTGTAGGGCGAACATTCCAATTGTAAGCAGCTGTCGTTCCATTTGACCAAATATCGCGTTGATAGGTTAATGCTCCAAGAACTAAAGGCACTGAAATAGTAACAAGTAAGCCTAAAATTAAGACCAAAGAAAGTTTTTTCACTTTTTCACCTCCAAACTCACACGTTTCATTATTTGTAAAAAGGAGCTTTCTACCCAAAGCAAGTCCTCAAGTGCTTGCGGCTTAAACAGGTTAAAGTCTCTTCACGATATGCAGAAATATGCTTGTGTGAAAATAAATAATGATGTGACTGTGTTAGCGTAACAACAGTTTGTTATGAAACAATAACATTTTCCGTTGCACTATAGATTATCCTCAACATTAAACCAAAAAATCAATCAAATCCTAAAACTTGCTTTAAATTTTTATAGTTTATTGCCCAGAAGAACAAACACGAAAATTTGATTTACAGTTTTTGAAATTAAACAGTCACTGTTGATACTTGGGACGTTTAGACTCTCTTAACCAAAACTGTGGATCATCCACCATTACAACCTGAACTTCAACAACGTTTCTTGGGTTAGTTATGGCTGCACGGAACTTCGGAGACAAAGCGGGGTCTGCAAGAAACGCCATTCGGCACTCTTCCAACTGGTCAGCGATGCGTTCACACCTCTTGTTTGCATAGCCACGGTACTTTATGCTTTTGCCTTCAACGATAGCCGTGTCAAACGCTTCTTTGGTGCACTGGATTAGTTTGGCGCCGTCTCGGATGAACCAGAATGGAGAAGTCTTGGACATAATGATCAGTTAGCATTTATCGTTTGGGTGATTGTTAATTAACATTATCTATCAAATATGGAATTTAACGCCTCAGAATTCGTATAACCTACATCAACGCCGGGAACCGAATCCCAGCTCAGACTGACGTGTTTATCATCACAGGCGCCTGTAAGAACTGTCAACTTACGCTTATATAGACGGTTTTGATAAACTAAAAAAAATAGCAAAATATTAAAAAAATAACCCCGGCTCCTCAGAACCAAAATTATTTTTCAAGTCATCTTTGGAGAAACAGAATTACTGCCTCTCTTCCTTACGTGCAATTGTCATCATAGGAGCCACATAGATTTTCAGGAGCCTATTAAAATCAATTACTAACCCCATTCTTGAAAAAAAGTTCCAATGAATTCACAACAGGATAACAACAATCTAAAATTGCTCAAAACAAACGCAAGAAATAAAAAAAATAAAAACTATAAGGGGAGAGACAAGCACATTTTAGACTGCTTAACTAGTCTGTGTTTTGCTCTTCTTTTCTTTTTTTGCTTTTCTTTTCTCGTCTCGCTCTTTCTTAGTTAACGGTTTTTCTTTTTTCGGCATTCGGGTTTTACTCCGAGAGAACTCATTATAGCGATTACTGCTTTAATAACTTTCGAAAATAACTAAGTGTATTCTCTGAACGTGTGTCCGCATTTTGTGCATCGCATAAACTGAGTTGACGCTTCGTCGCCGCCCCGGGTCTGCACTTGCCAAACAAAAACCAGGTTGTTGTCGCATTTTTCACATTTCATTTTTATGGTCTGCATGGTTTTGATTTTTTGGTCTTCTTCAGAGATAACAGTCATGAAAGGTTTAGGCGCTGGCGTTAGGCTGAATAACTTTGCCTGTTCTCGCTTCTGTTCTTCTATCAACCGGCTGCTTTGTGTAGCCGCATTTTGGCAAGACAGTATGAACAGCGTTGCTTCCTGCTTGAGTTTTTTTAGGTTCAAGACGGCAACCGCATTTTGGACAAAACTCCATGAATCAGAATTCCTCTCTTTATCTTTCCATAAAGATGAGACAGATAGAGATATAAGGCTTATTTTTTTAGATGAGGAAATTCTGGTGCTAGATAATAAACTTAAACTAAAACATGGTATCACTGGTTAACAGCAAGAGGCACAAAAATGGAAAAACAAGGCACAGCAAAAAGCGAATGGCAAACAATCGAGCATGCACTTGCATATTTGGCAAGAGCAGATAAACTGCCGCATCGAACAGAAGGCGAAAAAGTGCTGTTAGACCAAATTCCACCTAACGCCAAGCGTGTTTTGGATTTGGGAACAGGCGATGGAAGATTGCTTGCGCTTGTAAAATTGAATAATCCATCAGTGGAAGGGGTGGCTTTGGATTTCTCTGAGCCAATGATAGAGCAAGCGAAAAAACGCTTTGCAAACGACAAACACGTTACCATTGTTAAGCATGATTTTAGCCTGCCTCTTCCAGCAAAGCAACTGGGCAGTTTTGACGCGGTAGTCTCCAGCTTAGCTATTCACCATTTGACTCACCCAAGAAAAAAACAGCTCTACACAGAAATATTCAACCTGTTAAACCCCAAAGGCGTCTTCTGCAACCTCGAACATGTCTCTTCACCAACAGAGAACCTGCACCTAAAATTTTTAGCAGCCATAGGCTTAACTCCTGAGACTGAGGATCCCTCAAACAAACTCTTGGATGTTGAAACACAACTGCAATGGCTAAGGCAAATCGGGTTTGTGGATGTGGATTGCTACTGGAAATGGCTTGAATGGCACTTTTAGTTGGTTTTAAACCCTAAATTTTTTCAGTTGCTGCTCATTAGTGCTTAACTGCGTGACAGAAAGATATTAATAACAACTGCTCTAAAGAATATATAGGAGTTTTGAAAAAAATGACAACTGATAATGGAGCAAATAGATTGGAGACACTGGATTTATACGTTTAGTCGCATATCATAATTGACAGCATAATAATTGGAATAGCAGCGGCAATAATAGGCACAATACTTGCATTGGCTACTGGTATTTAGTGGCGGCTTAGGATTTTTCTTCGCTGGATTTGGTTTTCTCATATTTTCATTTCTCTGGGGAATACTAGCTGTTCTTTACTTTATGATACTGGACAGTTATTGGGGCGCAACCATAGGCAAAAGAGTAATGGGATTACAAGTACAAACAGTAAATGGCGGCAAAGTACCGTTCGACAAAGCATTTATTCGCAACATAAGCAAAATCTTCTGGCTGCTCTTAATCTTAGACTGGCTAATAGGAATCGCAACCCCTGGAGATAAACGCCAAAAATACACCGACCGCATCGCAGGAACCACCGTCGTCCAAACAAAACAACCATTTGCAACATGCACCTCCTCCACCACCGCCTCCACCAACCTAAAAAACTCTTTTTCCTTTTTCTTTTTATTAAACTGAACAAATTTTTTCTAAAAATCAGTGTTAAAAATAACGTGCAGAATTAAGGCTGCTTGAACTCTTCTATCCAAGTTTTAAATTGCTCTCTCACTTAAGCCCCTGCCTAATTTTCCATCAAGCCGCTTGCAAACCTTGCCTTCTTCAAAGAAAATTATTGTTGGCACAGCAGGTACATCGTAATCATCCCATAAGCGGGTTATCGTAGTCGTCTAAGAGTACATGAATAACATTTTCAAAACCCAAGCTGGCAACTTTTTTGTCGAAGGTTGGAACAAATCCTACACAGTAAGGGCACCATGAAGCATAGAACAATGCGAGAACTTTCTTGTTTTTCTTGAGTTCCGCAGCTAAGATCTTTTTTGTGTATCTACTTTAATCATGCGTTCTCATGTTAGAAACGGTTTTGGGGTTTGATAAACATGCCGTTTCCACCGCTCTATCGGCACAATTTACGATATGCAAGCAACACCTAAAATAACCAAAGCCACAGATGAATAAGCGAAACAGAATGAAGCCTAAAAACTACAAACGCGGATACCCAGTCGCAGTCCTAGTTGGAATAGAAGCGGACCACGCTGCGCTATGGCAGATTTTTAGCCAAGTCGCCAAACACCAACAAACCATACCCTTAAACGGCGACCGAAAAGACCAAAAAGCACTCTACAGCTTCCACGAAACCATCATAAACGCATTAAGACCCGTACTAAAAGAAGGCGTAAGAAGCATAATAGTTGCTTCACCGCCACGAACCAGTTACGCCCAAGAATTCCTCAGCCACATCAAAGCCCATCACGCATGGCTTCTGCAAGGAACAAACAAAGCATCTATCTCGCAGATAACGGGTTCCGCAAGCTCACCTACACAAGTGGCAGCCTTAACAAAAACATCAGCTTTCAAACAGTTAATCCAGGAAAACGCAGCAGAGGAAACCGAGAACCTGCTGGAAATCCTCGAGAAACGCCTCAACAAAACCGATAATCTGGTGCTTTTTTCGCTGCAAGAAGCAGAAAACCTCATCCTAAACCCGCAAGCACCTGGAAAACCCCAGCCCGAATACCTCATGTTAACGGATGATTATCTTGCTGGTAGCCGCCAGAAGAACCGAGTGAACCGCTTGATGCAGATTGCCGCGAAAAATGGGGTTAAAACAAGAGTAATAGATGCTGAGTCAAACGCTGGGAAACGTCTTACGCAGTTGGGCGGAATTGTGTGCTTGGCAAAACTCGATTAAAATGCTAAAGGAAGCCTTCTTGCTTTAACTCGTCAATTGAGATTTTGCCCGTGTGCAACGCAGTAGCCACCAAAGCACCTGAAACACCCAGATTTTTCAACTCAACCAAATCGTTGATGTCTCGAACACCGCCGCCAACATAAACGTCAACGCCAACCTCCGCGATTACCTTCTTGAGAAAATCAACGTTAACGCCTTCACCGCTGCCAACCCGCACCAAATCCAAAACAATAACCTGAGAAACACCCATCTCCTTAAAGTCCTGCAGAAGACAAAGAGGACTTAGGCAGCCATCAAATCCCAATTTAACAAGAACTTTATCGCCTTTCAAATCCAAACTAACAACAACCCGGTCGCTTCCGAAAATCTCGACAGCTTGTTCAACAAATTTTTTGCTCTGCAAGAGTTTCTGTTCCGATAATAAGCTTTGAAACGTTCGCTGTCAAGCAATTTTTGTGCCCTTTCAATGCTTGTTACACCTGCATCAACCATCAATTTGAGGCCAGTTTCCTCGGCGATACTTTTGAGGGCTTGAAAATTCGTGGAGCAATCGATGATAGCATCTAAATCAGCCACGTATAACTCGCTAAAACCAAGGTTTTTGAAGGCTTTAGCAACTTCTAAGGGCTCAACTGATTTGCACAGGATGCTTTGGAGCGGTTGGTACTCTTTCCTTTTGCCTCTTACTGCATGAACAACTATGCCGTTTAAAATGTCGATTACTGGTATAACCTTCAAGACTAAGGACTCCTTTGAGAATTGACCCCTAACCTATAGAAAAACCTAACCATTCCTACAAAATAGTTTTTAGAAAAACGGCAAGCGGACATATTTGGAGCCTAATAGAGGTTCTATGCAGAAACGATAGAGGGGGTCGATGCCTAAGAGGGGTAGGTCAGTATTGGCGTTTTCCACAGTCATTAGCATGTTGAAAATCAGTGCTTAACTATAATTAAGAAACGGCGGTTTTTGTACAGGAAAACTTTAAAGGCACCAACAAGCCGCATCAATATGATACCACCTTGAAGCTGCTCATAAGCCCCATGAACGAGAAAGAAGCCCAGAAGCCATCGCTGGAGGCGCCGACATAATAGACGTTAAAAACCCCCAAGAAGGCGCGCTTGGCGCAAATTATCCATGGGTTATCAAGCGGATAAAAGAAATAACGCCAAAAAACCTTGAGGTCAGCTGCACATTGGGTGAGGTTGGGAACCTTCCTGGTTCAATTTCGCTTGCTGCACTTGGCGCAGCATCATTAGGTGTTGATTACATCAAAGTGGGACTTTACGGAATCAAAACGCCCAAAGAAGCCATTTTTCTGCTGCAAAACGTTAGCAGAGCAGCCAAAGAATGCAACCCAAAAATCAAAGTTGCAGTCGCAGGATACGCTGATGCAGAAAAAATCGGCGCAATCAACCCCTTGCTCATTCCTGAAATAGCACATAAAGCTCAAGTGGATGTTGCCATGCTTGACACATCGGTTAAAGACGGCAAAAACCTCTTTGACTACCTCACAATGGAGCAATTAAAAAAATTCGTTGATTCAGCGCATGGTTTTGGTTTGGAAGCTGCGTTGGCTGGTTCACTGAGAAAACAGGATTTACCTATCGTTTATGGTTTAGGCGCTGATATAGCTGGATTAAGAGGTGCTGCATGCACAAACAGCAACCGAGTCACAGGGCAAATCACCAGAAAACTGGTAGGCGAATTGGTTGAGGTTGTTAGGCAGGCGGAAACGCAAGCTAGGCGTGAAGAGGGTTTAGTTTTGCAGCCTAAAGGGTTAAGCAGAAAAGCTGTTTTGGCGGAACTTAAAAAAATCCATGCTCAGGACCACGCGGTATGATGATGGCAGAATTCTATGTTCAATGTGCACCAAACCTCATCCATTGGCAGAAAAAGCTTATCAAATGTTTTTTGAATCAAATCTGGGTGACTCAGGGCTTTTCCCAGGAAGCGCTCAACTAGAAAAAGAAGTCATAAAGCAACTTGCAACACTTCTCCATGGCAAAGAACGCCGTGGGCTTTCTTGTTTCAGGCGGAACAGAAGCAAACCTGATGGCGTTGTTAGCGGCAAGAAACATGGCAAAAGTCAACCAGCCCGAAGTGGTTTTGCCAGAATCAGCCCATTTCTCATTCACCAAAATCTGCAACCTCCTGAACCTAAAACCAGTTTACGCAGGTTTAGACAGCTCTTTTAGAGTTGACCCATCAGAAGTTGAAAAATGCATAAACAAAAACACGGTCGCCATAGTTGGCACGGCTGGAACCGCAGAATTAGGCGTAGTTGACCCAATCGACGAGCTTTCGGAGATTGCGCTTGCGGCATAATGTTTATTTGCATGTTGATGCAGCATTCGGCGGCTTAGTAATTCCCTTCCTAAAGAACACCAAACCCAACTTTGACTTCAATTTAGAAGGCGTAAAATCCATAACCGTTGACCCCCACAAGATGGGCATGGCAGCAATTCCAGCAGGCGGAATCCTCTTCAAAGACGCCAAAACGCTGGATTTCATTAAAACTGAAACACCCTACCTAACCGACAAGGTCCAGTACACGTTTGTGGGAACAAGAACTGGCGCCTCCGCAGCTTCGGCGTGGGCAGTCTTCAAAACGTTGGGCATGGAAGGCTTCCAAAAAATCGTTGGCAACTGCATGAAAAACACAAAATTGCTCGCTGACGGCATCGAAAAGGCTGGTTTTAAGCTTGTTGTGGAGCCAACATTGAATATGGTTGCTTTCCGCAGCGGAAACACTAAGGGTTTGGCTGAGAAATTGTGGGAGCGAGGCTGGTTTGTTTCTTATGTTCCACGTTATGATTGCATCAGAATAGTTGTTATGCCTCATGTTAAAAGACGGCATGTCGACTAGCTTTTCTGAAAGATTTAGGTGAAATAGAAAAGCTTTAAGGCACCTTTGATGTTCCACATCGATTCTTGAAGGGAACAGATTTGAAGATTATTGTTTACGAGCATGTTTCAGGCGGCGGATACGCAGGACAACCTATTCCACCAGGCGTTTTAGCGAAGGATTTGGGATGCTGCGCAGTGTTGTCGCGGATTTTAAAGCGGCAGGACATGAAGTAACGTTTTACTGGATGCAAGACTATCAAAACTTAATCCGCCAATAGACGCCGACTGCACAGTACCCATTTTTTACCCCAAAGAATCTGAAAAATTCCTAAGCAACATCGCTAAAATCAACGATGCAATCTACATTATTGCGCCTGAAACAGGACAAACCCTGCAATCACTTGTAGAACTTGCTGAAAAAACAGGCAAAATTTCGCTTAACTGTGAATCCCACGCCATCGCAAAAGTCGCAGACAAAGCAGTTCTTTATGAGAGTTTGGCAAAATGAAGGTTTCCAGACACCAAAAACAGTGATCTTAACAGCAAATGACAGTTTAGCACAAATCAAAGCAAACCATCAAAGCAGAATTCAGTTATCCCATGGTGTTCAAACCCGTTGATGGTGTTGGCTGCAGCGGATTAAGCATTGTTAAAGAAGAAGCGCAAGTTGAGAGAGCCATTGCAAAAATAAAAGCCGAATCCACAAACAAACATTTTATCGCCCAAGAATTCATTCAAGGCGAATCAGCAAGCGTCAGCCTGCTGTCTACAGGCAAAAAAGCCATGGCGCTTAGCTTAAACAAGCAAAACGTAACCCTTGCCGAACCCGACGGAACTTCAAGTTATGACGGCGGCGTGCGTTCCTTTTGATCATCCGCTTAAACAGGAAGCGTTTGACTCTGGCAGAAAAAGTGGTTGAAGTCATTTCGGGTTTGCGGGGTTATGTTGGAGTTGACTTAGTTTTTGGTGAACAGAAGACCTTTTGTGGTTGATGTTAATCCAAGGTTAACAACTTCTTATGTTGGTTTACGTAAAGTTGCAGGTTTCAACGTTGCTGAAGCGTTAGTGAATGCTGTTTTGAAAGGCAAACTTCCAGCTAAAAATGAACATAAGGGGTTTGCTTGCTTCTCAAAAACAGAAACACCCAAACCAACCATTGAAGCTTTCCAGAAAGCAGCAAAACTGGACGCGGTTGTTTCGCCGCCTTTTCCCTTAGACGATAACGCCAAGTCCTGCGCCCTCGTCATCGGTGAAGGCGACACACTTGGAAGATGCAAGCCTGCGTTTAGAAGAAGCTAAAAAGCACTTACACAACATTATCAGTTGAGGAAAACAGTTTGGTTGATGTGTTAGGCTACGATATTGGAGGCGCCAACACTAAAGCCGCACTTATCAGCGTCAAAAACGGCAAACTGCTTAGATGTCAGAAGTGGCGATTGAGTATTTTCCAGTCTGGAAGGAACCAGAAAAACTCGCAAGCGTTCTCTTAACGCTTAAACAGCGGTTGGGCGCTGGCAGGCTTGATGGTGTAGGCGTAACCATGACCGCTGAACTGTCCGATGCTTACCAAACCAAACGGGAAGGCGTCAACCACATCTTAGGCTGTGTTAAGAAGGCTTTTCCTGACTTTCCCATTTATGTTTTAAATACAGACGCCGAACTGGAGCCACTTGGAAGTTGCCAATCAAGAACCACTGGGGGTTGCCGCGGCGAATTGGGCAGCAACAGGCTGGTTAGTAGCTCAACACACTCAAAAATTGCGTGGTGGTTGATGTTGGAAGCACAAGCACCAGCATAATCCCCATCGTGAACGGTCAAGTTGCAGCCCACGGCAAAACCGATTTGGACAAACTCATCTGCGGCGAACTGGTTTACACTGGAAGCTTAAGAACAAACGTTGCTGCAATCGTGCAATCAATCCCCATCAGAAACGGCGTTGCAGGGGTTGCTTCTGAGCTTTTCGCATTATCAGGCGATGTTCACTTGGTCTTAGGCAACATCACCGAGAAGGATTATACATAGTGAAACGGCTGATGGACGAGGAAAAACTGTGCCTGAAGCGTTAGCGCGGCTTGCCAGAGTGGTCTGCGCTGACACAGAAATGTTAACCCGACAAGAAATCATCAACATGGCACAATACATTTACGACAAGCAAATCCAACAGGTTGCGGAAGGCTTAACCAAAGTCTACTCATACACGAAATCGTTGGCTTCAGGTAAGGTTCCGGTTGTGGTTACTGGGCTTGGAAAAAACTTTCTTGCACGAAAAGCCGCTGAAACGCTTGGCGTGGATGAAATAGTTGATTTAGGAACGCTGCTGCCTGAGAAAGCTGTTTTGGCTACTCCTGCCTTCGGCGTTGCCTTAATGGCTGCAAACAAACTTGAAGGAGAAAACATCAAATGAACGCTGCAGTCGTAAAAGTTGGCGGCAGCTTAGCATCTGTACCCTGAAAAGCTGAGAACTTTATGCTCAAAGTTAAGTGAAGTCTCCAAGAAGCACAGGTTGATTGTGGTGCCTGGCGGCGGCGAATTCGCTGATGTTGTTCGAAGCTTAGATAAAAGGTTTTCCTTATCTTGCAGTGCCTCTCATCGGATGGCAATTTTAGGCATGGACCAATACGGCTTGTTGCTGTCGGATTTGACGCCTAATTCGGTTGCTGTAAACAAGTCTTGAAGAAGTTAAAAAAAGTCTTGGATTTGAGATAAATTGCCTATTTTTTTGCCCTCAAATCTGCTGCTTAGCGAGGACCCATTGGAGAATTCTTGGGATGTTACTTCTGACTCCATCGCCCTCTACCTTGCAGGCAGGTTGCAGGTGACGTAAGGTTTTGTTGGTTACAGATGTTGATGGAATTTACACATAGTGACCCAAAGAAAAATCCAGATGCTAAATTGATTAAAAATTTATCCGCCAGCGAGCTTTTAGCGATGAATAAGCGGACAAGTGTTGACAGCGTTCTTGCCTAAACTGCTTTTGAAGACGCCTATTGACTGCTTTGTAGTTAACGGGTTGTTTCCAGAGCGTATTGGAAAGCATTTTAGACGGGCCAAGAAGCTATTTGCACGCTAATTAGCGATAGTTCATGGTAGTTATGTTGATTTAACCATTATTGTTTGAATCTCGGGGGCAGGAACTCTCAACGTACGTGGATTCTTTGTTTCCACCAAATTTTGAAGTTCAACCCATTTTTCCAGAAAAGTCAGTCCCTTATCAGTAATTGCCAGTTTCTTTTGACCAAACCCATCTTGCTTCTGCACTATCCACTGCCGCAAAAGCAACTGCATCATGCAGCTTTGAAGGATGTCATATGAAATGTTGGTTTGGCGTCTAATGTAGGTTTGAGTTTGAGGGCGCCTACACGAACAAAGTATATCCGCAGCG
This sequence comes from Candidatus Bathyarchaeota archaeon, assembly GCA_963846735.1. GTDB lineage: Archaea > Thermoproteota > Bathyarchaeia > Bathyarchaeales > Bathycorpusculaceae > Bathycorpusculum. Next base: position 141,776 of record CAWJXC010000003.1, read on the forward strand.
ATTTGTATGCGGTCGCGTTTCCTATTAAAAGACAAGCCTATCTCCTTTCTCCACTTGATTGGCAGCTAACCAAGCAATTAAACGTTTGTTGTAGCAACCCTGCAGTCACAAAAACTAATTTTGAGAAAATAAAAGAAAAAATAGAAAAAGGGAAATGAAAGTTTTACGTGTTTAGATCTTTTTCTTATCTAAGACTTCGCGGAAAGTCTTACCGCAGCAATCATAGAGCGCTATGGTAAGTTGTGTCCGTTTGCCTTTCTTGTCTGGTTTCCCAGCCATCTTCCAGGTTTTCTTTGCGGTTTTGACTTCTTTTCCACATATCGGGCATTTTGCCATGGTTATTCCTCTGATGTGAACGTATCGTATGTATGTGTTTAAAACACTTTCTATCGCTTGCCTGTTAAATGGTTAAAATAGGGCTTTTTTAATGGAAAAACATGGTGAAAATACCATTTTTTATTGAAATAAGTAAGCCTTATGGAGCTATTTGCGGTGCGCCAAGATAAAGAAGTATGAGCAAAGAGTAACCAAAGTTAAGTTGAAGATATATAGCGATAGTTGGTTTAGATTTGGCAAGGGTTTAACCCTCGCCTGTGGCAGCGTCAAATGGGATTTTTCTTTTCTGTCACTTTACCCATTTGAGGATGTTTGGTTTGTTTCTTTTCCCTGCGCCTTGCTTTGTTTTAGGATGCCCCATGATGAAGGGAACCATCATCTTGTAGTTCTCGGGAACTCCAACCTTTTTGAGCGCTTCGGGATTGTTGTTTAGGAAGTTAACGAAGCCCATGTAGCATGTTCCAAGTCCGAGTTCATAGGCTTTCAAAAACATGTTCTGTGACGCAAGTACGCTGTCGAGTAAATTCAAGTTATCCCATTGTTCATCTTTTTCGGAGCATATCAGTATAAGCGCAGGTGCGTTGTAGCAGACAATGTCCGCCTCAGTGGAGAATTGTTTGGCTAGCGGAGGCATCATTTGCTGGACTAAAACCTTGGTTTCGTCGGAGACGTACTTGATTAATTTTTTGTCCTCGATAACAATGAAATGCCAAGGTTCCCTATGCATTCCTGATGGGGCCCAAGTGCCAGCTTCTATGACAGCTTCAATTTGTTCTTTTGAGACGGGTTCTTCGGTGTAAGATCTAACGCTTCTTCTACCTTTAATGCAAACGTCAAGTTCCATAATCAAAACCTTGTTCGTTATAAACAGCAAATTGGGTAATAAAGCTTGATTTTTGCAGGGTTGGATTTCTTGTTAGTTGTTGTTGTGAGAGAGTTTGCTATACACAACAACTTCCAGCAGACTGCGCGGACCATTGCTTTTTGGCATCTGAGTCTGGTTTGGGTTGCAGGCTGGTTGTGCAGGCTGCCACAAGCAGCTAAAAGCTCATGAAGGTTACAATGAATGCCGAGGGCAAGGTTTGGAGTTAAGACACTTGGCGATATCTCCCGTAAATCTTCCCTTTTTTCTTCCTATGGCAAATTAGGGCGTCTACTATGCCTGAAAGTTGGCGGCATCTATTGTGCCTTGACTAAGGGTTTAGGGCTTCCAATAGGATTACAGACGTAGTGACCTTTGTAGTTTTCAAATTCATAATCTAGTTTTTTAAGAATCTCGCTTATTTTGTCTTCGTCGTCAAAACCGTGTGGTTCAATATAAAGCAAGGGCTTTTGTTTGCGTATAATCTCTGCTGCGCCTTCAAGAATAGTTGATTCGCTCCCTTCTGCATCAATCTTAATGTGTTGCGGTGGCGGCAACTGACCACTAAAGGAATCCAAGGTCCTGACATTGACCTTAATGACTTCTTTCACTTGGGCATTTCCGAAGGTAGCATTAAACCGATAAAAGGAACTTCGCTGATGTTCTGAGGATATCATAAAATAGTCTTCGCCATCAGTATTACCTATAGCGACTTGTAAAGGCTTAACATTGCCTGAAGTGTTACTTAGTAAGAGATTGGCGTTCAGTTTAGCAAATGTTTTAGGATTCGGCTCAAAAGCATATACTATGGCACTTGATTGATATTGCGCTATAGCTAGCGAGTATAAGCCAATGTTTGCGCCAATATCGTATACTACTTCGTCTTTTTTGACATTGTTCAGAAGTGCCAATAGCAATGTTTCTCCTCCAAAGTCTAGCTTGGAAGGATTTGCCGAATAAATCTTAAAATGAACCAGCGAAGCAACCGAGACATCTCTAGTCATTAACTTTGACTTGTATGCTATGTCTTCGATGGCTCCTTTTATATTAACGCTCACTTTTGCTAAATTCATAAAATCACCCATTGAAAAAGAGCATCTCAAAAATCCTGCTAAGCAAACTCTATCATATATAACAGATGCAAGCCCCATAAATAGCTTTTGATATAAAGAAGCCAGGAGCCAGTTTAGAACTTTTGAAAAGATAACAAGCGCAAATGTTCGCAAAATGGCATTCGTTAGAAAGAGAAAGTAAACCTGTCGCAGGTTTATTCCAAGTTAATATGGTGGTGCCGAGGGCAGGGTTTGGAGTTGGAGCAAGAGGTGATTTCACCCACAAAAAACCCTCTTTTTTTAAAAAGTCGCTATCAAAAACAGTGAAACCAATTAAAAATCCAAAACTACGACATGCTTCTCAAAATACCCTCTTGAGGTCGAGAACAAAATGTCAAAAGAAAAACAAAAGTCACTCTTTAAAAAAGAGTTAAAGGAGTTATTTGATAGTCTTCCTGAAGTGTCAAAAGAGTATTTGCTTGAGAATTTTAGGGAAATGAGTTTTGAAACATTCAAGGCTTATTTCAAAGGTTTCATGCATGGTAGAGAGCAAGTCTTAGAAATTGTTAAAGAGCACATTAGAAAAGAAGATGAAATCCTACACACATAAACGCTATTCACTCACATTTTTTTTGGATAGCAATAACAACCCAATTTTCTGTTAAGCTGGTCAAATAGTCACACAGAAAACGGAGCAGAAGCTTACAAAAAATAAACTCGAATTTTTAGATTGGTTTTCTGGCTAGTTTTTATCTACCCCACGGCTATCAAATTGTTTAAAACAAGAAAAAGCATGGGAAAAAATTCCACAAAACAGCAAAAAGAAGCCTAATTTGAGCTTATTTGGGGTCACTTTTCAAGTCAGAACTTTTAGGTTAAACCCAGCATTTTAAAAGTTGGTGTAGGTGGGTTAGAAAACCAAACAAATATGAAAAACCTTTCTCAGTGTAGCCATGTGTAGGCTAACACCACTGTACACATTGGGTTAGATGCTGGATAGCTGAAAATTGGTTTTACGTTTTCGCCAGTTTCGATTTGTGCATTCTGCAAGTGTAAGTGTGAATGCGAGTAATGCCAAGCTGATTAGGAGTACTGCAAAGAAGTTGACCCAGAATGGAGACATTGACACCACTGTGTTTCCATCAAACGCTAACACTGATAGACTGTGAGTTGATTTTGGGAGATATGCAAATCCGAAACTAATCGACAAGGTTACGCATGGTGTTAAGATGCTGAGTGGTGCTGAAGCTTTCAGCATTAGGTTTATTCCGATAGATACCAGACACAGAATGATTGCGACTAACAGATAAGATGCTAAGACTGTGTTCAAAGATTCACTAAGTATTGCAGTGCTTAAACTTGCAACAAAAGAGATTGCAATGGCTTTTTCTGTATTCTTCATTTTGTGTAACACTCCATTTACTAGTTACGAGAAAGAACATGTCTTGCTTTGATTCTCATTCGTGCGTTTTTGATTGCTTCTTCAGGTGTTACCTTGTCTGCTTCAAACTCTACACCTTTACAGACGTAAGGTGCAGTTTTCATGAGAGCAACGATAGGTCTAACTTTTCTGTTAATGTGACTGATAACTAAGCTTCCAGTTAGACCTTGATAGTGAATCGTTGCAAGTTTCATGTACTTCTTGTGACCACTCGGTGTGCCTTTTCGACCTATCCCACAGATTGTGTATTGTTCCGCATAGTTTGGGTATCGATGCTCGAATCTCTTGATGGCTTCGTAGATAGGGTAGAATGCGGTACATCCTGAAGGACACTTATCGAACACTTCCACTGTTATGTGAATTAGCCCATAGCAATGACTCCGATAGCGTAGGACACTTGACAAGTGTTCTGGGCGTTGGCGACCTGAAGCGACAAGCCAAATTTTGTATTGAGAAGCTTCATATTCTGTTGCGAAGTCTCCACTCATTTTGTTGATACCTCATCGGGAAGGTCAATCCATGTTTTGGGTTTCCCAGTTAAAGGAGAGATTTTCAAGTTCCTATGCTTCGGTACTGGTGGCTTGTTAATTTGCAAATTGCGATTTTTCTTCAACTGTGAACACACAACAAATCCGTCTTCGATTTTTTGAAACATTAAGCATTTTTCGCAGTTTGAAAGGAGTACTGCTCCTTCGTGTGCATTTGGACAATTGACAAATAAGAGTGGTTTAGATTCGGTTTTGCACTTTAAGTGGAACTTATCTTTTTCAATGCCATTGTATGCGGAGCAGTTGTTTTTGCAGACTTCAAGCGAAGTTTCAAAATGTGACTCGATGCAGTTAACCTTTATTTGTGTACACACAACGTTGATTTTGAGTTTTTTATGATATTTACTTTCAGTGTATTCTTCGAATAGCCATCGGATGCATGGAGTTTGTAGGACTTTCTGTCTGGGTTTCTTTAATGTGTTGACATGTTTTCGAATTACGTATGGGCTGTCAATGGCTTTGGAGTGGGTGCAACAGACTTTCGCTGGAATACCATACAAACCCTTAAAGAAGGTTGAACAGTTCTTCAAACATTCATCGATTGTGACAGGTTCTCCATGTCTCCTAGCACATGGAATCATGAAGGGAAACTGAATTTGTAGGTCTCTCTTCGGAAAGGTTGAGACTGTTTTAGTGACTACATCCTTAGTTAAACCACAGTTTACATATCCAGTGTTTGGGTCAAAAGACTTGAAGCTGGAACACCGTAAACAAACACTTAGTTTTATGTTCCCGTTGAATCTATGGGAACAGCTTGAGTATAGTGTTAACCCTTTCACCGTTCCTGTGCCTTTGCAGATAAGTTTAGGTAAAAAGTTCTCCGAGTGAACGATAAAGCAAAAGTCTGAACATGACTTGCATCGATTTATTGATGTTTGAATGTGTAGACCCATGCGGTTCTTATTTTTACAGCACATAACGGTTGGGGACATTCCAGTTGTGACCACTTCTTGTGTTCCTTGTAACTCTATGAGTTGTAGATTGATTTTTTCTGTAGAGTTTCTAATTTTCAAGGTAGGATTCGACTGTTTCCATGCGTAAGACTTCCTTTTCCGTGGAAAAGAGCATTTTACTTGTTTTGTGAGGTCATCAAAACCTTTGAAATACGTGCAGTCATGCAGACAAAGGTTAGTAATTTTTCCCCTTGCAACTTTGCCATCTCGGATACATTCACCGATTAAGAGTTCAAGCGTTTTCTCTGAGCTTTTACACATGATTTTTGGGTGAGTTGGGTCTTCAAGCGAGAACCCTACGAATTCTTTGCATTTAGTTTCACAGTATTTGATGCTGAACGCTGTTGCACATCCGTCTGTTGAGATGTTTTGTGGACATGTAACGCATGTTCGCATTAGTGTGATGGTTTCTTGTGGACACTGTTCTGTTTGTTGTTCTTCTGGTTTGGTTTCAAGGGTCTCCATTTTAGTTTTCTCCTGAGAAAATTTTTATTGCTAAAAGTGTGTTAGTGGTCTCTGCGTTTGGGTGAGTGCATCCGACACGTGAACCTGTTGACCCTTTGAAGTTGTAAATTCCTTTGAAGTGTATACAACATTTTTTAGAGAAGCATGTTGACACGTCAACTAACTGACTGCTTTTTGGACATTTAATTTGATATAGATATGACAGGTTGAATGTCGACAATGGGAAGGTCTGTACAGATTTTAGAGATGGTTTAGTTTGTCTTTTCCTACACTGAAGTAGCCCAGTTTGAGCGTTTAACCCTATGAGGTGTTCACACCCATAGCAGAATGAATCGCATTTTACGCTTCTATGTTTCACATTTTTTCCACATGACGTGTACAGTGAAAGCAGTCTAAGTGATTGTGATGCTGTACATGCAATTTTGCTGATGGAGTTTTCAACTTCAACTAAACCAGCAAAGTTTGAACAATTCTTGCATTGGCTTGTGTTTACTGGTCTGCTACCCCAGAAGCTTCCTTGTTTGTGTAGGGGACACATTACATGTGTTTTTTTGCCGAAGGTTACAGTTTGATTGTGTTCCATTGGGTTTTGGGGTTGATGTTGAACTGGTTGTTTTTGTTCTAAGATTTCCATTTTTATTTCTCCTTGTGTATTGATGTCTCGACAGGTAACTCTCTGTTAACTGTCAGAACTTTTTCTTCCGCAAAAGATTCTTTTTTTACGGTTAGGACTTCGATACCAGAAAATGATGAGATTTTGGATAGGGGAGTTAGTGCTAAGAATCCAGCGAGATGATGCCTTGCAGACCCTAACACCTTGCAAAATATGGCTAAATCTGCGAAGGTTTGAGCTTCTTCCGCTATGATTGTCAAAGATTTTGTTGTGTGTTTTACTCGGTCTAAGTGTTCGAATAAATCTTCAACGCTTTTTTGCGGTGAATACTGGTTTGGAACGAATCTTACATGTTCTTTCAATGTTGTGAAATCGATATTGTAGAATGTGTACCCGATGTCTCTGAGTTCTGGGTATTCTCCATTAATATCTAAAACTAGTATGGGTCTTTCTGAATATTCTTGAGACCCTATTAATTGCTTACATAGTGTCGTTTTCCCCGTTTTTGGTGGGGATGTCAAGATGTAGGGGACATCGGTTGATGCAATTGTGTTGATGTCTGCTATTTTGTGTTCTTCTTCACTTTGAAGCTGTGTTAATAGATATTGGATTGTGTAGGAAATTGACTTGAATCCGTGAGTTCGTTGAATAGCACATAGTTTTGCGAGTCCATCTGACAGGATAGCATCGTCATTGATGTCTCCGATGATAAGTGATAATGTTTCTGGGATTGTGCATCCAAGTTTTTTGGTGAGTTGTTCCAGTCTGGGTTTATCGCTTCTAAAAATCCTGATGTGCGTAGTATTTTCTTCTGTTATGCGAATTTGTCCCAGAGTTTGCGTGAGTTCCATGTTTTTCACCTTGTTTTATTCAAAAAAAGAAAAAAGAGTGTGAGTTTATTGGGGTGCTGGGGTTTCTTCTTTTTTGATTTCTGTTTGAGTTTCTGGTGCTGGTTGAGGATTTTGAACCATTGGTTCTTTGTTTTTCAGGTTGAAATATACGTTTAGTGTTGAGAAGTCTGCTTCTGGTCGCTTTGTCTGTTCAGCAAAAGTTTGCTTAAGGCAACTTTCGTTTTCATCGCATTTTTGACAGCGATTATTTGCGACTACGAATGCGTCATTGTCCTTACCCATTTTCCAGCGATGTGATTTTTTTAGAATTCCTGAGCATTTGTTAGCATTTAAGTTTTCAGACATGGTTTCATTCACCACCTATTGCGTTGTTTTGAATGTGAGAGGTACGGTCACCGTGAGTTCTTTTTTCCCAGTTTGCTTGTGCTTCATTTTTCTTCTTTCGTTTGATACACTTGTTTTCAAGATAGTCTTCGGGAGCGTTACAAGGAAGAGACCCTTGCTTGAAAGGACAAAAGACCGAGCAATCTGTCCTAAACATGATAGATACTCCCAATTTTGTTACCGATTTTTCCTATGAGATTAGGGTCTTTTTTCTTGAGCACTCGACTCATAGCCAAAACTGATTTGACCATCTGTGGAAGCGTGTTTGGTGAAGAGCAAACCACCCCTTTGTTAAAACTCAAATTTCTTGTTGGACTTTCAACCTTTCCAATGAAGCGATAGTTACTTCTCCCTAAGTCCTCTATCATCAAGCTAGTTGTTGTGGATTCTCCGTTGGTTTGTGTGCTTGTTCCAGCAAGGGACATTGTTTCCTTTTCATCTACCTTGTTGACTGAAATTTTGATGCTTCCCACTGGACACATTGTTGCGTCACTGAACGCTTTTTCAACCATTTCCTGAATTTCCTCTGTGAACATGTTTTTTGACTCCTTGTAGATAGGTGGATTTAGTGAAGGGATAAACGACTCCAAATTATTCCACCGTCTCGACTTCTCATACATTGCTCTAGTTTTAGGCAGTATTTAAACCGCTTAAAGCAAATAGACCCCTAGGATAGCCGATTTAGGCTAACCACTAGGGGAAAAACAAGCATTTATCCAAAAACCGCTAGAGGAGTTTTTGAGAGGTATTTGAGTCATCTTTTTTGTTTGTGTGTTTCATCGATTTATTGCATGGTCAATTTAGAGTGGTGCGGTGGGAAGAGAGGGAGAGGTTGAAAGGGGAAAGGAGAAGTACTTTCAACCCCTCATTGCTACTTCCTATGCGCTGGAAGCGTGGCTTTTTTCGCAGAAGAAGCAAAAGGCATCTCCGCTTCAAGCGTTAAAGCTTGGATTGTCAGGTTCGGTTTAAAAAGTTTTCAATCAATTGATGCCACTAGGCTCAGGTGGAATGTGTAGGCTACAGAATGTGAGTTAGAAAAATGTGTAGGGACTTATGGGAAGTAAAACACGAAATCTACTTCTGCACCTTGATAGTCTGAAACAGGACCAAAAGTTGCTCCATCATCGAATGTTCCGCTAATGCTGTATGTTCCAATGATGTCTCTGAGCAGATAATATTGTCCATGAGTTAAGTACTGGGTAGTGAATGGCACTGAGTTTGTGTTAAGGGTTGATGATGCCACGATTGAACCGACATTTGAAGTTAAAGATGGATGAAGCCACGATGCACTCATACTGGTCGAATAAGCAAGTGTACTCATGGTGTGTGTGTTAATGTTATAATTGTTCACATAGATGGCGAATGAACCACCAGACAATGTGTAACTTTGGATTTGTCCAGTGAATACAGGTGTTAGATAGAGGTTCGTGTTTAGATTGTTGATTGTTTGTCCATAGCTTACTCCTTGCTGTTCGCTGACTACAGACATTGCTTGTTGACCTGAAGCTGGGGAGTTATCATGTGAGTTTAAGTGCAGAACAGTTCCATCAGCTAAAGTTACATCTACAGTCATAAGAGACATTTTCGCTAAGTCATTGCTGTTGCTAAGTGTTTTAGTTGTTAATGCTGGTTCAACGTATTGCATGAAAGCTATGACTAAGATTGCTGTGCATACGATTGCGACTATTATCTTAGTTTTTTGCGATGTTTCCTTCATTTTATTTCCCTCACAGAGAAAAAAAGGAAAGAGTGATTGTTTAAGACCCACTCATAGCGAATGACACTGATACACCGCTAAAGGTGTTGCTTGATTGGTATTGGTATGTCCATGTGATTGTTGCTGTACTTGCACTGATTGGACCAAAAGATGCTCCATCGCTAAATGTGCCTTGTATTTTGTATCCAGTTATGGTGTCAGTTAAAACATAGGTGTGTCCTTGAACATATGAGACGCTACTGAATGGCACTGTGTTTCCATTAGCTGTTGAACTACACACGATGACTGCTTGACCATTTGTTAGAGATGGCAGTGGAGAAATGGGTGAAATAGCCATTGAAGATGGACCATAAACTATTGCTCCACCATTTGAAGAATCAGTAATTTGTATGCTGAATGTTCCACCGATTATGCTCCAACTTCCAATGTTTCCAGTGAATGTTGGGGTCATGTACAGATTTGTTTGGACACTTGTGATTTGTTGACCATATTTTGTGTCTCCTGAGTTCTGGTCGATTATTGACATGATTTGCTGTGGAGTATCAGTTGAGTTTAGGTATGCTTTTGACCCATCTGCGTAGGTGAATAGGACTGATGCTGTAGTTAGGCTTCCGTTTTTGTTGATGTTGGTGTCTATTGCTGGGATTGCATACTGTATCATTGCGAATGTTATGATTGCGGTTAGTACTATCGCTATGAATATGTTTCTTGTTTCGCTTGTCATTTTTGTTTCCTTCTTCATTCTTTTTTAGTTTTGGAGTGGTTGTTTTCGATTAATAAGGCTTAGATTTCAGAATGGGGTCTAGATTCTGGTTAGAATCGCAAAAGACTAGGCAGAAATGAAGCTTTTTTCAAAACACCCTAGACTGCTTCTCTGGGATTGTTTGAGTCTTTTTATTGTGTGTTTGTGTTTTGAGCGATTTTTGTATGGTCATCTACAAACACATGCGGTGGGGAATTGGTGGTTCGAGCGAGAAAGGCAGAGTCTCGAACCACCGTTTCATAGGTGCTGTGGTAATGGCTAACAAAAAACCACAGAAAGCACGATGAGGTAGCGGTTTAATAAATTTGATTACGAAAAATGAAGACTAGGAAGGTTAGCTCCTGTTGTGAGATGCTGGGAACAACTAAGGTTTTTACATTCAATGTGGTCACCTACTTTTAATGAGAGGTAAGATGGCATTGCTTCAATTTTTCCTGTTGAGATGTAGTTAACCAGTATTTGCAAGTCTCTAAGTTGCTGTTTCTTGTCTGAGTTTGTTGTCTTGGAGATGTTGATTTTTAGGTTTGTCTCTATATCTGCGATTCTTTCTTTGATTTTTTCTGATTCAGTTTTGTTGAATTGCTTTCTTGTTCCTTTGATTGTGTTTTTTGTGGGTTTCGCCTGTTTTGTTTTGGCTTCAACTTTTTTGAGTTCATCAATAATTGCTCTTAAGTTTAAGTTGTAAGGATTTAGAGTTCCTGATAAGCCTACTATGATGACTGTTTTTTCTTCACAGTCTTTCATTTTGATAGCGATTGGTTTTCTTTCATGGGTTTTCATATCATGGATAATGAGTTGTCCCTCTTTGTTGAAAGCAACATAGGGGTTTACTTCGTATTTTAAGAGGTAAAGATGCCGAATGACTGAATCTAAAGCGTTTTTTGCTTCTTTTTGGCTATTGAATCTGATGCTGTTATACATTTTTGATGCTTCCTTGCTTGTTGTGTCTTTTTTTTCAGAAAAGATGTGTTGGGATGTGTAGACTCCTACACATTTTCGTTTCTGAGTAGCTGTGCTATCCTGTTGAGGTCTACTGGTATGACTGCTTCTGATTCTGTGTGTATGAGAATTTTTACTTGTTTGAAGTCTTCTGTGGTGTAGATTTTGTAGATTTCGAGTGAGACATCGATTCCTTTGAGTTGCGGTATTTCGTCTTGTGCCTTTGAGTAAACAGCGAGTCTGAGTTTATTGATTCCATCTTTTTCTTGAATCCAGCTAAAACCTTTGACTTCGATTTCGGGTTCTACTTGTTTGAATGCGTCTGTGATTTTTTCAAGTGCGACATCAGAGTTTTCGAAGGTGAATGTTTCTGTTGCTGGTGACTGCTGTTCTTTGATGTAGAGTGTTTTTGCTTCTTCGAGCGCATGGTTGAAGCTCTGTACCTCTTTTTCGGTTCCATGTTTTCTGATGTATTCTTCCCATGATTTTGGGGAACACCTCAAACCGACTATATTGGAGATTCCACCACAATAGATGAACTGTTCTTTCTCTGGGAGTTCTTTTGCGAGTTTTAGCAGTTCTTTTGAGTTTGTTAGTGGTGTTGTAAAGAGAATGATTGCAACGTCTTCTGATTCGTATGCCACAAGGTTAGTTGCTGACATTATGCGGTCACCTTCACTGTACTTGTGATTTCAGAGATTGTTTCTTCGTGTCTGCGTATTCTTCCGTGGAGTTGGTTAAGTTTTGATGCTGAAGGATGTAGACTGTGTTTGATTTCTTCAATATATTTTTGTTCTGATGCGATGATTTCTCGGATTCCTTTGACTTGCATAGCGATTTTCTTGTTCATGTTTCTACACCTTCTCCAATGCAGAGTGTTTTAATTGCTTCTTCAGGTGTAGGCTTTGGAGCGTTAGCCATCATTGCTCCAAAGTTAACGTCTGATGCTCCAATTGCTTCTGCTGGTTTCATTTTTTTGTCGGCTTTTGACAGCAATCTCACTATTTGCGGTGGACTTCCATGTTTTGCTTGTTCTGTGGTGATGTCGATGTCTCCGTTTTCCTTCATGGTTTTTAGATATTTTTCAAACAAGTCATATCCAGAGTGACAAGCACTGCGTAATTCACTTTTGACCATTGCATCTTTCAGAGTGACATAGTGTCCTTCGAACACTTTTCCTTTGAGTGTTGATGTAATTGTTTCATAGATGTCGGATTCGTCTTCGATTTTCTTTTTAATAACATTGGCTTTGTTCATTTGTTCGATAGTCTTATTGATTCCTACCATAGCAACTGTTTCAAAGTAATCTATTGACTTCTGCATGTGTGAAACTTTAATCGATAGCACTTGTACATCGGAGAATTTTTCTGGTACTCTCATGAAGAATTCAATATTCCATTTTGCCTTGTCTGTTAGTTCATTTAGCATGTATATCCCAGCAACTTTTAGCAGTAAGTTTTGTGCATTTCCTAAGTAAGTTCCGATTTGAGATTCTTCATCTACTTCTTTGAGTTTACTGTCGATGTAGTTCTGCATCAGAGTGTATGCTTCATTATCTACTCCAACTGGGATGTTTCTCGGCAAGTTTGCAAGTGCAGATAACCACTTGTGCATTTTTCGTAGCGATGCTTTTTCAAGCTCTGTTAGTCTTCGAGATTTCTGTTGATACTTGTTATTGTTTGACATTTTCTTCTTCTCCATCTTCTTCGTCTTGTACTTTTGCACCAGCACCGTTTTCTATTGCGATATAGATTGGTCTGTTCATGCCACCTTGCTGAAAGTCTTTCCTGTCGAATGCTTGTGGTAGAGTTTCTGTGCTTGTAATGAACATTGTAAAGTATGGGTCAACGATTGCTTCTACATTTCCTGATTTTGTGACTCTTGTGTATGTGCTTCCATCCCAGAGTTGTGAGAGTACACTCATGAAATTTCGCATGTTGCTTCGTTGGTCTTTCATTTCGATAAAGATTCTTAGAACTTCATCTTGTACCCACATGAGATGTGAACACATGTCTCTGAATACTTGTTTTTGTTCTTCTTTACTCTTTGATTTTCGTTTACTGTTTGCTTCGATTGTGTTTGATTCGTCAACTGAGACTAAGAATTGGCTTCCTGATGCTTGACTTATGAATGCTTCTGGGCTAAATTCGTCTCCCATGATGTGTGGTGTAAATGTCATGGTCTGCATTGCGCCTCTAACCATCTGTTTTAGGTATTTCAGCATAGTTGTCTTTCTTGCTTTGCGTGGTTTACCGAATCCTATCCACCACATGTTAAGACCCATACCTGTAACTTTGTTGTTTACGTAGTCGCTGAGTTCGAATTCTACGAGACTTAGACTTGCTTCAAGCTGTATTTTGAATCGTTTTGCCATAGCTGATATTAAGTATAATCCGACTGTGTGAATGAATTTAGGGTCTGCATCTGTGAGTCCTTCAAAGTTTGTGTCTTCTGTTTGTTGTTTGCTGATTACAAGTTGAAATAACTCTAAGAAGTTCGTGTCTTCGATATATTTGTCGCAGTCTTCGGGTTTACGTAAGTCTAATACTTTGACTTCTTCCTGTTCTTCTTCTGGTGGTGGTTCAACTGTGTCTGTATGTGTTGAATCTGTTGTTTCTTCTGTTGTTGTAGTGTTTTCTTCTGTACATTGTTCTGCTTCGTGTTCTTCGTTTTGTTGTGTTAAGTCCTGTTGAGTTTCTGGGTCATTTTTGTCTGGTTCTGATTCTCTGATACCAAGTGCTTCTTCATCCTGTTCTCTCTGTGTTTTTTCTTCAGGAGTTTCAGCGTAGTATTCTTCTTCATCTGCTCTATTTACGAGCCATTCATCATAAGTCATTGGTTCTTCTTCTTGTTGTAATTCTGCTGGGTCGTTTGCATGTCTATTTGCATCTTCCTCACACCTTTTCTTTTCCTCTTCTGTAGGTTCTCGTTCAACCACTTCTTCATTTTCTTCTGTTCTGTTTTGTTCCATTTACTAAACACCTCAATGGTTTCTTTTGACGTTTTTGAGTCATATATACGTACCTAATTTTTCAAATCTCTCAATATTAACCTAAAAAGTGTACAATAAGTCATAAAAACGTGTAATCAGAACACTAAAACTATCACTAAAGTAAGACCACTACACAACAGAAATCGAGCAGTCTAATGGATAACACCGTTATGTCATTAATCCAGTCGAAATAGTCTATCACAAAATTGTGTTTTTTCTGGAACATCACTGTTCCATTTGGTACATTTTCATGGAAAAACCTTTTTTCGGTAATTGATGGGTGCGCTGGGGAAATTAGGAGTTCTGACTTTAGTTCTGTCTTGTCTCTATCTATACTATATGTATATTTTATTACATAACAGGAGTTGCTGATAGTTCTGACTTCTGTTCTGTTCTATCTCTATGTATACTATTACCTATATTATATTATATAATAAGATAGAAGAAAGAAATTAACAAGCATATAGTAAACATGGATACAGAACAGAACTAAGTCAAGTTAGAAAAACAAATGCATATAGTAAACATGGAGACAGAACAGAAGTCAATTCAAAAGGTACATGAAAGGTTTACCCGACTGGTTCTTCCATGTCTTTTTTCTCCACTAATCGGAGTTCACCAATTTCTCTGGTCTTTGATTGCTTCTTTGAGTGCGAGATTGCGAGTGCCAAACTCGGATGTGTAGAATGTGTTACTCGACCCATCAACCTGTTATTTGTGGTGTAGAATGTCTCAGCAAAACATAAATACAAGTCTACACTCAGTGTAGAAAGTACACCACAATAGCGGTGCGTATCTTTGTCTACTCACTTTTGATTACTCACGTAATCCTGAAGCTGATTTGTTCGATTTGAGAGTGTAGTTCTTAGTCTTCCGATTGCATCCATCTCGGCTTGGTAATAAAAATCTGTTCGAGCTAGAGCTGTTTCTGCTTCACGTAAACTTTCTAATGTTCCATTGAGAGCTTCAATTTCTGTTTGAAGTTGAGCCTTAGTTTTTCTCGGAGCTTTCTTTGCGATTAAAGTGTCCAGCATTGTGTTTCACCTTTCAGGCGTTCATGTTGGAGAAATCCAAAATATAAGCTCGACTCTGAAAAAAGCCTACTAGAAAAGTTTCCAGCGTGTAGGAAATGTGTTGGAACTAGGGAGTTTTACCCTGTTTTGCTTTGATTTTTTTGCCTTTGCCGTTGCTAAGTCCCCTTAAAATTTCATCTGTTTTTGGGTCGTTTAGCAATCTCTTGAGAATTTGTGTTGATGTTTCAGGTTTAGGATTAGTTCCATTGCCTTGTTGCAAATGTTGATTTCTGGTAATTGCTTTTACAAGTTCACCATGCTCTTCTGTGCAAAGTTGTTCGATAATGCTCAGAGTTTGGTCTCCAACATACCAGAAGGTGTAGAACATGCGGTTCTTATCCCATCCAGAAGCGAAATTCTTGAATCCTAACCTACTCATGTACTCGGATTTGATTTTTCTTTTTTCTTCATCCGACTTGTCAGTGACATCGACATCCTCAAAGTAACTGTTTACTTGTGACATTTTGTGTACCTCTACACATTTTTGTTGTTGATTATGGAGTTTTAGACACTTAGCCATTCTCGAAGAACTTTGATATGTGATTTTAAATCAGAGCTTCGACTGGAATCGAAAAAAGTGAAACTTTTGCATTGTTCATGTGAAAAGATTGCAGAATTTCAAGCTGTTAATCGCTATGTCTTCATTGCTCTGTGGGGATTATCACGTTGATATTGTTGTCCTTGAGGATTTTGTTAGCTGTTTGAATGCTCTGATGTAGTCTTGAAGGTTTGTTAGCGAATGTTCCATAGAATACGCTTAGGTCTGTGAGTTTGTTCTGGAATCCATCTGAGAATGTATAGTTTCTGGTTAAGATGCCTAAATCCTGTAGCCTTGCTAGGATAGACCTGATGACATGGTAAGGTACATCGAATTGTTCACCAGTTTGACCGATGACCAGTTTACCTTCTTTGACTGCTTGAAGAATCACTTTTGTTTGGTCAGCATTCTTTGGCGAGATTGCTTTGCAGAATGTGTCTAAATCTGTTACTCTATTGGTTTTGTGTAGTTCAATCTGTGGGTCTGGTGTGTGACGTTGACGATTCTTAGCTCCTTTAGTACGTGGCATATCAATCCCTGAAGTGCGGATATTGGCTTGAGGCATATAAAGTAAGGGTTCAAATCTATAGACTAGGGCTTCTCGGCTAAACGGTGGTTGTTGGAATATAGTTCAAGCCTATATCCATGTTGAAGATAGGAAATCTGGTTAGTTTAGGCTAGGTAGCTGAACGAATAAATGCTGTTAAAATCGATTTATTTCAAAATATAGGGGTGAAGTGCATATTTTGAGAATGGAGATTTTGGGTCTTAAGTAGCTTTCTGAGCTAAGAGTTATATTTTTAGCTTTATTATTACTTCAAAACGTGATGACTTATGGCGAACCCTGTTCCAACTAATCAACCAGTAATGATTGATATGATAAATACTTCAGTCACATTGATAGAAATGCAGAGTCCTAACGCTCTGGGCGTTCTGCAAACAATAGGCAGTGCGACAGGTTTCTTCTATGCAACTCAAATAAGGAAATACTTGATAACAAACAAGCATGTTGTTGCTCCTACGGCTAATTTCAGACAAACAAGTCTAAGGATTAAGGTTCACACAAACCCAAACTCTTTGCTACAAAATCGGTACATCGATATTCCTCTTTATGATAATGCAAACAATAGGTTATGGTTAGAGCATCCGACTATTACCTCTGCTGATGTAGTAGCAATTGAAATAACAGGGTTAATGCAACAGACAGACGTTATCTTCTATTTTACTCAAAACAACTTCTTGCCAAACAATATAATGTTGTTGCTGATGGATAGTTGTGCGATTATTGGTTATCCTTTAGGGTTCTATGACCACATTCATAATCTTCCAATTACAAGAGTAGGTGCTATTGCAAGTGCTTATGGTTCACATTTCAGAGGCGAACCAATGTTCTTAGTAGATGCAAATTTGCATCAGGGAACAAGTGGTAGTCCCGTAATTCTTCCAAGTAGTTCCATGAGACAAATGGCAAATGGCATAGCACTTGGTCGTTTTCCACATTATCTATTGGGAATTAATTCAGGAGAATACAGTGTTAATGGCAATAACTTGGGACTAAACGCTGTTTGGTATGCATCATTAGTAAGAGACATAGTCGGAGTTTAAGAATTCATTAAATACCCACAAGTTAGAGTCCTGAAAGACATTTCTGAAGTGGTCTATATTAGTCTCCGAGATTATGTTATCTTTAAAACTTGAGTTCTTTTTACTCATAGAGTTTAAAAAGGAATTTCATTTTCAAACACTCGGTTCTGACAGGTAAGAGTAGTATCCGACTGCATATTTCTGTTCGTTGATTCTTTTTGCTAAGAAAACCCGAAGTTTAAACTGTTGTTTCTGATAGAGTGGAAGCTTGTGTATCAGTTTCACATACTGTTGATGTGCTGGTAAAGCTATTCCATACTGTTTGTCAGGTGAATCCATCTTTTGTAAAAGTCCACCGAGAACCATTAAGAAGTTGTTGACTCGCATGGGGTTTAGAGTTCCTTCTCCTTTGGCTTCGATAAGTAATCTATCTTGACCCTGAGTGGCTTCGATGTCTACTCCGTGTTTTGTACCCATTGCTACCTTGTGGATTGTCCACCCTGAGTCTATCAGGGACTTTGAGAGTGCCTTTTTTACTTCATCCTCTGAGACAAAGTTACCGCATTTTTTACATGCACCATCACTTATGTCGAAAGACCCTATGTTGTCTGGACAGTGATAGGCAAAGTCCAGCATTTCATGTTCATTCAAGAATTTTGTGAATGTGACTGTAATCTCTGGGTCTGTAGGTGTTGGAGTTACAGGTTTAACAGGTGTCGATGTGTTTGTGGATGTGTCATATTGCTCTTTGTACCACTTGAACAGATACCGATACTTTTCAGTTAGCTCCCATGCGTTAGGAATTGTTTTGCTGTCTTCTCTTGAGAAATGGTAGCTGTCAGAGGATTTGAATAGTCTTTTTGTCCCATCAGGTAACTCAAAGAGCATTCTGTGTCGGTCTGGATTAGCTGGTTTATTTGCTACACAATGTAGACCTATGTGCCATTGGATTCCTACTCGAAGCTTGTCTGCTATGCCTTCTTTCTTTACTCGGTCAAGGATTTCAATGTTAGAGAAGGATTTACGAGTGGGGTTTTCTGTGTGTAGTAAGGCACATGCAACCTAGACTTCGTCAGCGACTTTGATTTCAGACACCATAGCCATCTCTCATGTTTTATCTGTTTTAGCTACTTTAGGTTTCGCAAGAAAAGCAACTGCAACGATTAGAAGACCGATTACTATTACGGCAATTATCACATAGACAAGTGTTAAGACCCCTTGTTTGTTAATCGGATTAGGTGTTTGACTTGGAGTTTTCGGTGCAGTGGTGGATGTTACACTTGGTGAATTAGAAGGTGTAGTTACCGAATTGTTTTCTGTCGCAATAGCGATAATTGAAGTTGTTTCTGTGTTAGTTTGCCCAGAATAGCTTACCACTCCATTTGTGACTTCATATCCTGTATGTATTCCACCAGATTGACTATCTTGGCACTGCTCGATTATGTTGAGCATCTCGGTTGTATTCGAGTCAGAGATGTCAAGTTTGTTAGCTAGTGTCAGAGCTAATCCCAGCTTGTATGTCGAGTACTCTTTGGTTGTGTTGCTAAAAGCGTCATCGACAAAGCCATATCCTTTCCAAAATTGGTTCATCATCTCACTGTATTGCACTCTTGCTTCAGAAGGATTATTGCTGTTGAAATATGATAGACCTCTATATCCGAATAAGTCAGCATAGTGACTGACACTCTCGTTTATGGGGTCGCTACCGTTGTCATCGATTTCTGTAACAATACTCCAACCTCTCGTAGAATTGATTAATGGGTAATTGATTGCGTTCTCGAATGTTATTTGGTTGTTGACTTCGGGTAAAACATCGCCTATTACTGCTTCATGCTTGTAAGATATTGGAAACCCCTTGGAGTCGTGGACTAATTGAGTTCCCTCATTCTTCAATTCGGAAGCTATTTCATTGCTTACTGTTGCGTTGTCGTTCCTTAGTGCGTAGAACGCTAACAGATTGTCCGAAACTAACCAGTAAGTATTCGAACCATTAGTCTCTGGAATCAGACCAACAGTTGAATTGTAATTGTCTACGAGATATTGCACAGCTTTCGAGTGAATTGTTGCTGAGTTAATATTGTTCTGTGCCAATGACGGAGTTATTACTGTGAGTAAGAAAATTGCTAAGATAATTGATACTGAAGCTTTCCTACGCATAGATGCTTACTTCAGCGTTTCTCATTATTGAGTTTTTACTAAACAGTCTACAGAGAAAATTTTAATTCTAATCAAGACTTCAGGTAGTCGATGTATCCTCTTAGGTCTTGGTTTTCTTGTTCAATTTGCTTGATTTTAGCTTTGAGTTCTTCGTTTTCCTTCTTTAGTTGACTTATCTCAGATGATAACCTACTTTCTTGACTTTCATGAGACATATCATGATAAGCCATTTCTCGTTTGTAGACCCATGAAGGTGCTCCACCGTAACCCATGCTTACTATCCCCTAACTGAAAGTAACTTTAACGTTCTATTTTGTCACTTTTATCCCTGTTGCACTTAAGACAGGTGACTTGGATGTTATTCTCTTCAGAGCTTCCACCTTTCGAAACAGGGATAATATGGTCAAACTCAATATTACAGTCTTTAAGGTGGTTACTGCATATTTGACAGGTGTTTTCATCACGCCTTGCTACACGCATTTTAACGTAAGTCGATATGAACCTTCCACGTCTTCTTGGCTCTGCGGTTTCAGTAACCTCTTCGGAAACAAAAAGACAGGACATACATGTCCAAAAACATCACACGCCATCATACTTACTTCTTCAGGAATCTCTTCAGGGAAATCACATGGGTCTAAATCTTCATTCTTAGCTTCTGCGCTTGTCATTAGCATTAGAGGCAATTCTTCAACAAATGGTCCGTAAGGACAATACTTAATTTCCCAGCATGGCTTACATGCATGTCTTATTCTTGACTTTATCGACTTCATGAACTCTCTATCGCTGATTTCTGCGTCAAATCGAAGCAGTTCTTTTATTCTACTATCGACTTTTCGTATTCGTCTTGCTCTTTTCTTTTTCACTTCATTGGTTACTCCTTTGTTCATGTGTACAAGTCTAATCTTTTTTCTCTTCCTTTAAGATAATTAAGTAAGCTTTGCATTTCCTTCGGATTCTCCCAGTTCCATTTGCCTTTCATGTAGTCACCCCAAACATTCACATATTCTCCATACTTGCAGAGAAGAATCATATCATAGAAGTAAGAGTTGTTCCCTACCCTGATTGACTCCACATAAGGTTGCTTTCTTCTCTGGGATAGAAAGCTCTGAGCGAGTTTATTCTTGTACAGATTGAGGAATTCTTCCCTATCATTTGCTTTATCGAACCATGAGTGGTCTCCACAGAACTTGTCTAAGACTTGCTGGGTCTCTAACGCCTTTGTTCTTTCATAGCTTGATGTTGGGAAGTTAATGATGATGTCTGACTGAGACCCGATGATGTGAGACATGCTATCCCAGTTAACATCGAATCCTTCCATGTCTATGAAGACTAAGTTGTGGCATTGCTGGTTGCTGAATATGTCTTTAACAAATCTGTTGCAGTCCCCACGTATTGGTTTTGAGATATTTCCTATGAGTTGAGCGTTCTGACAGAGAGCTTTGTATCTTTCAGCGTCTCGCTCGACCAAAATGTAGTCATCGAAGGGTTTGAATGCGAATTCCTTCACAACGAATGGAGAGCCTTTGATTACATCGTTAGTTTCTTGGACTAATGTTGTTCCTGAACCAGCGAGTAAGTCAACGTATCGGATTCCACCTTTCCAGTTCTTTAGGATTGCAGTGTACACGTAGCTCCATTGACCCAACAGAACAAGTTTGACCAGTGACCACGGATGACCTTCATAATGCTCTTTGGGTAGAACTTTTTCATTCTCGATTAAGAGATGTTTAACATTCTTTTCTTTTAGTTCAAGCTCATGTTTTGTGGTCATTGTTCTTCTTTCCATTGGTGAGTTGGTTATCTTCATCCCATGCTGGTCTGAGTGTTTTTTTAATCACCAGTGAAGTTTCCGAGAGGTTTTCCATAAGTTCGGTTGTTTGTTTCAACGTGGGTTCTCTAAGTTTATGACAGTAGTTGTCATATCCAACATACACGATGAAGGGATTGATTTCTTCTATCCATTTTGAGAAGGTGTTTGGGTCAAAATCCATGATTGGTTCAATAGAAACTATCTTCCGCTTCCATTCAAGCGACTTCATAGCTTCATAACGTTGAGATGGAAGGGGAGCATTAGACACCTTATCGGTTTGGATAATTTCATCGTTTGTGGTTTCGATGGTTGCTCCCAGAATAGCGTTCTGTGGAATCTGGGGTAACAGTTCAAGGTATCTTTTAGGGTTCTTTGTCATGAAGAGGAAGTCTGCTTCTGGGAACTGTCGGATGTGGTCTAAGACTTTAACAATCCATTCGGTAGGAGTAAAATCTGCGAACATGTCACCCATATCGGAGACGAAGATTAGGTCTCCTTTGCCAAACTTGACTTTGAACTCTGATTCGTTTAAGCTAGGTTTGAAGCCTTTCGAATACCGCTTAGCGGTCTTGAGTTTAGTTAATGCTAAGTCTTTAGCCCAGCAATAATTACAGTTGTATAAGCAACCAGAGATTGGATTCCATGTTGCGGTGACTATGCTGAACATTTTGCCATGATTATTCTTGTTTAAGCTTTGTTCAATCATAGTTTTGATTAGTGTAAGCGTCTGGTTCTTCTTTACTAGACGTAAGTAGTCTTCCATTGAGACTTGTGTGGGAGTTTTTGTTATGAGTTATTCCTCTGTAGCTTCTTAGCATATTGTTTGATTGAGTATTAAAAATTAAGTTCTTGTTTACTGGGAGCGATTGCCTATTTTAGACCTTCAAAAGCTTAGTACACCTGATGGTTCTCTTGTTCGGTCTTGTTTCCACATGCGTACAGAAGAGTACACCAACGAGTTTTCTGGGGTTAAAAATCTGATAGTAAACTTCGGATGGTTCGACAAGGATTTTCAACCGAACAACGCATATTTAGTGCTCCCTTACCCTGTTTACATCGGTACTAGCATGGTTTTTTCATGTATTTGGGCTAGTTTTTGAGGGTCATCTTTTCTTCTGCTTTTTCAACACTATTTTTGGAGTTAATTATATCGGTTAAATTTTGTTTTGTGTAGCTCACAGGTTAATCTACACTTTACCAAGACAAAACTACACTATAGAAGCTGAAACAACACAATCAAGCCGAAACAGCACAATAGAACAGAGAAATCTACGTTATAGTCCACCGAACTGTGGCTTACATCCACCTGACATCGCAGAAATAGCAAAATATGAAGACAAAGGACATAGAGGAAGCTGAAGCTTGAGTCTCTAAAGAGGTTAGTTAACAAGCTCTCCATTGAACGCTTTGTCCATTAGAGAACTGCAAAGCCCATAAATCTCAAGCTCAGATGAGTGCTGTTTTTCTCGAATTCTTTCTACGTCATCAGCTATTGTCGCAAACTTCTCTTGAAGTTGAATCGGTGGAACAGGTACTTTCAAGTTTCGCATCTCCGAAAGGTTGATGTTTGCTTGTCTTACGCTAACTGACATGTTAATTATCATTTGATTGAAAGATGGAAATCTCAAAAGTGACCATAAGTAAAAACTGTTCAACCGAGATGGGTTAGGTCTAATCAACACTATAGCTTGATTGATGTTTGCTCCACTATACTGTTTCTTTACAAATGCTACTTTCCCTAGCGGTGGTCCTACTATGTTGATTAGAACATCATTTTCTTTTAAAGAAGACCTTCTTTGTCGCATGTTCGCTTCTTTTGATAGGCATAATTGGTTTGGTTTAAGAGTAATATAGCCAAATGAATTGATGTTCTCGACCTTCAGTAGAGGAATACCGTTTGTTTCAAAATTCTCAGAGATAGTTCTAAGGGGAGTTGAACCGCTTTCTACTGAAAAAGAAATATCCTTTAGCTTTTCTTGTTTCCATGCGCTCCCATCGATTGGGTCACCGAACATTTGCATGAAGACAGCATGAAGAAGTTTATCTGCTATCAAATTAGCTTGTTTGCGTTTTTGATAGACACAATTAGCGTGTTGGAGAGTTTTTAGTATGCTTAGTTGCAGTTCTATCGGTGGAACAAAGAGTGGGATGTTTTCCAAGAACTGTTTTGGAACACGTTTTTGTCCAGCAGTCCCTGTCATGTTTTTCCCAGCATTGTCTCTAAAACTCTGTCTGCTAACGAAGTAGTAAAGCCACTCGGATGTGACATCGGATTTAGGTCTTAGCACATGGAATTCAGTTGACCCAAAACCTATTCCATTGATTAGCGAGTTAGCCAACCATCGTTTGCCGTTTTCCATGCAAGGAGTTATCTTCGCAAACAGAACATCGCCATTTCGAAAGTAAGTAAAACCCTTTTTGACCTCTTTCAACTTTTTTGTTTGAAGAGCGAGTGCAACCCCATCTTCTGAAACACCTGACATTGGCAAGAATGAAACTTCAGTCTCATCACTTACATTTTCAATTTCTTTCTTTGTTGGATTTATGTAACTAACATCACTCAATTTTTTAGTGTACTTATGAACCAACGCTTTGTCAGTCATTGTATTCTGCTCGTCAATTCTTTGAGGTCTTGCAGTATTTCTTCTTCGAGAACAATGACCTTTTTCATTAAGTCCATTGGTTTTTCTTGTGTTACTTCCCTATGTTCTGCTGTTCTGTACTTTGACATCGACAAGCTATAGTCGTTCTCTTTGATTTTGTTGAAGGAGACGAGAATGCTATTACTTGATATTTCCCTATTCTTGAATTTCTCAATGAGTTCTGGAATGTCACCTTTTCCGTCAATGTAATCTCTCTTCTGGTTCGAGACTATAACCATCTCTGAGCATCTCATAGAACCAGACATTCTCAGTTTTTCCTCCTTTGGTGAACACTAATACTGCTGTTGCAACACCTGAATATGGTTGAAACACACCTGTTGGCATTGATATTACAGCTTCAAGTTGGCATTTTTCTAACAGAAGTTTCCTTGTTTCGATGTGTGCATTAGATGACCCAAACAGTACTCCATTTGGGACAATTACTGATGCTTTTCCACCCATTCTAAGCAAGTTAAAGAATAGTTCAACAAATAGAAGCTCTGTTTTTGTTGTTTCCAACTTGAAGCTGTCATTTATATCGCTCTTGTCGATTGAACCAGCGAATGGTGGATTGGCGAATATTATGTCATAAATTGGCTTTTGCTCGAACTTCTTTGAGAGAGTATCTGCATACTTTATGTTCGGTCTTTCGATTCCGTGGAGAATCATGTTCATGAGACCAATTCGAATCATAGTTGTATCAAAGTCAAAGCCATAGAATGTCTCTCTTTTGAGTAAGTTCCAATGAGCCTTCTCAACTATCTTGTCACCAACCAGATTGTGTGCGACTCCATCCTCATCGAATTGGATGATTTCTGGGGATGTGTACTTTTCCAGAATATGTTCATAAGCGCATATCAAGAATCCAGCAGTTCCACATGCTGGGTCGCAGATTGTTTGTCCAATATCTGGGTCTACAAGGTCAACCATCATTCGGATGATGTGTCTGGGTGTTCTGAATTGACCGTTTAATCCAGAAGTGCTTAGTTGGTTGAGAAGGTATTCGTACATGTCTCCTTGTGTGTCTTGGTTTCTTTCGGTAATGTTCATTTCATCGATTATCGCCACAGCTTCTTGTAGTAGAGATGCTTTTGGTATCACGAACACTGCATCCTTCATGTATTGAGAATAGAGAGTATCATCGCCATTGTGGAGTTCTTTTATGAAAGGAAATACTTTGATTTGTACATGCCTTAGCATATCTTCAGCATTCAGGTGCTTCCATTGTGACCATCTGCAATCCTCATGACCCTCAAAGATAGACTTGTATCCTTCTTTACGTGCTGAAGCTCTTTTTTTGTGAATCGTGTCCAAGTCTTCGAGTCTTTTCATGAAGATTAGATATGACATCTGTTCAATTGCTGTAAGTGGGTTAGCGATTCCACCAGACCAGAATCTATCCCACAGTTTGTTAATTTGATTTTTTAGCTCAGAAGCTAACAATCGGTATTTCCCTCTCCAAATCTGTGCATAGTTGTATGACTTCCTTTAAGTCTTCGTCTTGGAATAATGGAATAGGAGCTGTCACTCCAAAGTTTGTGAATGGTGGTTCAAACAAGTCACTGTACTCGATATGATGCTTTCTTATGAAAACGGTTTGTATAGTTCTCAAGAAGTTCACTTGGTCAGCCTTGAGATAGTTCTTCTCTACCATGAAGGTTTTGAATGCTTCTTCGACTTTCTCTTTTGGAGTAGGGAACTTGTACAAGTCTAAGACGCTCTTGATGAATTGAACTAGTGTTCCTTCGTTCTGTTTGAATGCCTTTTGTAAAGTTTCTTCAGTGATGTAGAGGTCAGGACCATTCAGTGTAGTTTCGAGCTTTTTGAGGTCTTCTTCTGTTATGACTTCGTTATTTCTTATCTTCTGAATTGTTGGGTGCTTGTCTGCGAGTTCTTTGATACGTTTTTCAATTTTCTCAAGATATGTTTTAACGTACATCTGAGTTGGTGCTGGACCAAACTCGATTGTTCCTGTCTCTTGGATAACATCGTCAATATCTAATGTGATTGTGGGGTGCGGTTCAGGGAGCTTGAACTTCATTAATGGTGCGAATTCTTCTCCGAGCATTTGCGATTCTTCATAAGTTACGTGCTCCCAGAACTCATGTTTAAGCACTTGATTTAGAAGTTGCTGTTTAGCTTTCACCTGATTAATAGTGGTAGGTAGACATTGCAAGTATTCGCCTATGTCGTCACGCAGTCTTTCAATTTCAGGAGTGTTCCTATGAAGGACTGCTAAACCCAATTGTTCAGCTTTAAGTTGGAAATATGCTTGTTCAGGGTTCACATCTTGGGTGAACTTCATGAGTGGAGCTATCTTCGTTTTCATGAAGTCTACTGGGTTTAATCCGACTGAGTTCCAGAAGGTAGGTGAAAGTGCTTTCTCGACTTCACGCATGTGCTCCTGAAGTGAGACTGATTCCAAAGGTAAGGATTGAATGCTGTTAACTAGTCTTTGTTTTTACCGCTTCCGAGCGTTTGTCTTGGTTTTTTAGTAGGTATTCAAGCTGGTATAATCGAGTTACGAATATCTTTGTGGGGACTGCTTCTGCTGGTTTCGCTTCTTTCCCTTCAGGATTCATCTTGAACCATTCGAAGTTTTTCCAGAAGTCAAAGATGAGGAAGTACTCTTTTTTCCTGTTAGGTAGCCACTGTCTGTGTGTGTCTTTACAGGTTGCATCGCTTCTTGTGCCTCTTCCAATCATTTGCCAGAACTTGATTTTGGAGAATACAGGTTTAGCAAAGGCTAAGTTACACACTTCAGGGACATCTATTCCTGTATCAAGCATATCTACTGAGATTGCAATCTTTGGAAAATCATCATTTTTGAATTCGTTAATGAGTTGTTGTGCTCTGGGGTCTTCTGAGACTACGATTCGTGCTAGTCTTCCCCTGTATTGAGGATACAGCTTTTCGAACGCTTCCCATAGTCGATGAGCATGTTTCTTTGACACCGCAAAGAAGATAGTTTTAGCTGGAAGCGTTCCAGTTTCATCTTCGATGTAGTTATCCATGAATTCTTTGACAATGGCTTCGTTAGTACCGACCACTACTACTTTCTTTTCGATGTCTGTTCCTTCGAAGTCGAGTTCTTCCTCGATCTATTCCTGTTTCTTCAAGGACTTTCTTCTTGACTTCGGTCGGGGACATCTTCGGGTTTGATGCCTTCAATTTGGAAGTGTGTTTGTGCATGATGGACTTTGAAAGTCTACAAGATATTTTTCCTCAACCGCTTGTTCATAGGTGTAGAGGAATGTGGGTTTTCCACCATCACATTCGAAGAATCTGAAGGTGTCTCTTTCGATTAGGTCAGCATGGGGTTGCTGTTAACCCGATTTGTATTGCATCGAAGTAGGTGAAGACTTCTTTCCATTTGTTGTAGATTGAACGGTGAGCTTCATCAGAGATTATGACATCGAAGTCTCCACGAGAAAACTGTTGATAGCATTCCATAAAGGTCTGAATAGTAGAAGCGTACAATCTGGAAGTTCTTATCGACTGTTCCTGAGAAGACTTTGATTTTTGATTCGTTTGGGAAGAAGGTTTTGAAGCCTAAATCACCGTAGGCTTGGTCTCTTAGAGCTTTGCGGTCTGCTAAGAAGAGTATGCGTTGTGCTCTGTTAGACCTTGAACAGGACATCGATGAGTGCCATTGAAACTCTTGTTTTTCCAGTTCCAGTGGCTTGAACAAGAAGGAACTTTCGTTTTCCTTTCTCTATTCCTTCTATGACTCTTTTGACGGATTCCACTTGATAGGGTCTATCGATGATTTCTTTTTTGATTGGGACATCTTGGAAGTCTTTCTTTGAGATGTTTTGGAATCTGATGCGTTCCAGCGAGTTTCTGTCGTGGAATCCTTTGACCATGCGTGGGTTTTCGTATGGTTTGTTCCAGAACCAAATGTCATATCCATTGGTTAGAAAGATGAAGGTGTCTTTTCCTGTCTGCTTCTTGATGTCATCGACGTATCCTTCTGCTTGACGTTGACCCAGAAGTGAGTCTTTTGAGGTTCTTTTCGCTTCTATGACTGCAAGTGGCATTCCCTTTGAATCGAGAATCAGATAATCACAATATGCACTCTCATCAGGATTTTTCAACGTCTCTGTGACGGTTTTGTATTTACCAGAGTTGAAGTCGGATTGTTTGGTGTCTACTTCTTCGTAGACTTTTGTTCGGTCTTTAACAATCCATCCTGACTTCTCAAGCATCTTGTCGATTTTGTCTTTACGAGTGCGATATTCTGAGGGACTAGCCATCCATACTCACGTGTTAGCGATAATGTAGTGCGATTTCGCATATTACATTTGTGTCCTTTGAATGGAGCTTGATGAATTGAAAAGAGATATAACCGCTAATATTACATTTTAGTTAAGAGTTGGGGAGAAAAGATGGCTATCTCTGAAAGACTGAAAACGTACTTGAGTCTATTGATGATTCAATCTTATGGTCATAATGATTTAGATAGGGTTGCGCTAATATTCGGTTTGGACCCCACTCGAACAACAATTAAGGATAGATGCACAAAATATGCATCTGAAATCCCTGAAGATAGATTTCATGAATTAGCTCAATACGTCATGAATTTTGAAACCTACACTGGGTGGTTAGGCGAACTAGTAGACATGCGGAAAGGATTTGCAAGAGCCTTGTTGATGGATGGCTTCAAAGTAGAAAAAGAACCTAACAAAGGCTACTACATTGTTAATCATCAAGTAGGAATAACGGAACTCCAAACTCAGAAACAAGAAACAAAAACTCTTCTCTTAGAAAGAGGATTCAAAGGAGTCCAAATTGACTTAGACTCTGCTGATGCACACTACCTCAAAGGAGAATACACTCAATGCTTAACAATGGCAAGAAAAGCACTTGAAGACTTATTCACATCAATGAGTAACGCAACAACACAAGAAGAACGAAACAAATTCTTATCAACAATCCCTAGGAAGAGTGCAAGAGACTTGATTAAATCAATATACGGCTATTCATGCAAGGGACATGAACTCGAAATACCAGAATACGAAGCAATCTATGGATATCACTTAATCCTCTCATCGATTTACTTCATACTGATTCTATTCAAAGAAGAGTGATAATATGGATGAGTTTACTCACAAAGCTCCAAACGCAGACAGCTTTCTTACAGGCTTAATCGTCACTTTGAATGCCAAAGGCTTTGATAAAATAGCAAACGTGTTAATTGGCTCAAAATGTAAAATAACATTCACAGACAGATGGTCAACAAAAGATGGCGGTAGCCTTTACGGCGCATTTTCAACCACATTGGAGCTTGAAATTCCAGCTAACAAATATCATGATGCTGAAAAACTAACAGATGAAGAGAAAAAAACCATCAAAAAGTATGGCTACGACCTATTGCATCCAAAGACTACTGGGCTAGAAGTCACTGATGTTACCTTCTCGGTATTAGTTAGTGACGATGCGCCTACCTCACCAGTTATCTACAGGTCTAAAAATGTCCAATATGACGAAACTACAGAGTTTGCAAGGTCTCTTCTCTACACATTGGAGAACGCATTGCGATACTTTGTAGCAACAAAAATAAATGAAAACCAAGCAGTTGCAGTTGTTGACTCAGATTTTATAAAAGATTGGGAACATGCTAAACATAAAGAAGCATTACCGCCAAGAAAACCCCTTGATTCACATATTATCTACTACTCCTCTTTTGAACAGCTTAGAAGAATTATAACTCAGAGCAATAACTGGGATAAAATCTTCAAAACATATTTTGGAAGACAAACTTCTGTAATAAGCAGATTAAATGAGTTAGACGAAATAAGAGATACTTTAGCACACAATCGAATAATCTCTCAATTCGACTATAACTCCTTCAAGTCACTCTTTGACGTAGTTATGGGGTGTATAGAAGGATAGTTACAGATGGTAGAAACCTGTCCTTGTCCTAAACAAAAGTGTTCAGACACGGTAAATGTGTAGAATGTACACAATACCATGCGGAGAAAGGCAAACTACTCTACTGCAAAAGACCAAAGACTTCACTGTTTGGGTTTCTGAAAAAGAAGAAATAGTAGTTACAGCTAACAAAAGAGAGAACTGATTAAAAGGAAGTGGATTGTTTCTCCACCTTTGAATTAGAAGTGCTAATAGACCAATTTACTTGGATACCTTCACCTGACCAGACTGCAATCATTCCAGAAATGAGGTGGATAAATGCTCGAACAGTCCTTCCAGACCCTACAACTATCGGAACAACAACGCTAAGAAGAATAACCCCAGCAAACCCATTCACCAAAAACCAATACTTAATCAAAAGATGTGTAATAGCTGAAGATTACCTAACCGCAAAAAGAATGGTTTTCTATGAAACTGAACAAGCTTTGGACATACTCTCAATAGTGTCGCAAAGAGGATTCAAATTATTGAAAATCACTCCACCACAACCTAATGCGAGTCCTAAAAGTCAAAAGAAGATTAACCTAAGTGATAGGTTGATAGCTTGGTCGAATAAGCAATTAAAGTCAGAGCCAACTCAACCAACTCCTATCAACCAATTCATCACCGATAACAATGGTCAAACAACCATGAATCTTCAACCCAGCATGGAGTACACTGTTGAAATTAAAGAAGCTGGTCGATTACAGGAATACGTCACTTTTACACATGACGCTCAACCTAACCAGCTTTCGAAAATACATTACTTTAACATGACAACAAACGATATAGTAATGAGCACTTCTGAAGCAAACACAAACTATCTCCGAATCTCTTCATTGGGAAATGTAACCACAGCTTTGAGGTTTTATAGAACGCTTTTGCAGTTAAACGACTACATCACAAGATACGTTTTGCTATGGACAGCATTAGAATCTGCGTGTGGTGTACCTCAACGTTGCAATCGTAAGGATAAAAAGAAAACAATGATTGAGGAGATAATCAAACTACCGAGCGTTAAGACTAATGTGAAAGCTGATGAGCTTTTCGAAAACCTGTATGATAAGAGAAATGAAATTGTTCACAATCCTCAAATTACAAGACAAGAAGATTTCAAAGAGTCTCTACCAGAATTTTATTCGAAGCTTGAGTGGTTATGTGTTAATTCTCTTCTCGATAAACTATGCTTAATGATGTTGCATGAAAACGCAAGTCCCCTTTAACCCAGCATAAAACCACTCAAACAATCGCTGGGATAGTCTTATATTTTGACCATATTATAACAAGTCTTTAAAGTTGCAAAGTAAAATGATTGAAGACTTGCTAACAAGCTATATCTTCGAAAAACTTGATAAGCAAATAGTCAACAAAGTGCCTTACTGCTTGTTCTTCGCATTATTGATTTACTACTTTTTTAACTTCCAGAACATCGCATTGTTCCTTGCACCAATATCCTTCATCGTCTTCATTGTATCATCAATCTACTTCAACTCCGAAGTATCAGAACTCGCCACCAAAATGTGGACAAACATCGATGTCAAAGATGTGCTCAGAAGAATGACTAACATCTATGAAAAAGGCGATTCTTTCCTTAAAGACCTCAAACTCTCAAAAACACCGAGAATAGGCATAACAGGATTCATAGCTGGTCTCGCACTCACAATCACTTTAACAACAGTGTTTCTCTTACTTCTCTACTACATCCCATTAGGAACTAAACAAATCATAATACCTGTTACAGTGATAGTCGCTATTTTTCTCCTGTACGATGTCGCAAAAGCTGAACTCATTGAAGAACCAAAAGAAGAAAATAACAACTTAACTCTTGCAAATGACGTTATGAGCAAATACTTGGTCGAGAACTCACAAGGCTCATCTAACAGTAACGTGTCACAAATGCTATTCACTTTTGTAACAAGAGTGATTAGTCCTCTAATTTACTTCAGCTTCCCAAAGATGACTTACAAAGAAACTTTCGTTTACAGCAATCCTAAGCTCAGAGAGTACATCAAACAGATTAGTCGTGGAGACGGTGACCTTCAACTAAAAAGGACTGATGGATTCTCCCTTGATGCACTATTAGTAACAGATGAAAATTGTGACAAACTAAGTGATATTGCTGAAAAGCAACATTCAATTGTGTTTCCATATTTGCTTAATCCAGACTACAAATTTTCAGATTATTCTAACAAAAAAGAAACCCCTATCAAAAAATGGACTGCGCTACAAGTTATAAGAAAGCAATCAACCAAAGGGCAAACAATCAGTGAAGCATCAACAAGTGAGCCAACAACAAATAAGAACTCTAAAAATAGAGAACCAAAGAAAAAGATAATCGAAGAACCTGTGGGTCAAGTTTTCATTCATGCTTTTAGAATTCCAAGAGTTAAAGTTGACCGTGGACATGGTAGACCAAAAGAAGTGGAACACCAGCGAGATGTCTTAATGATTATGATGATGGGTGAAAGAAGCTCAATCCAGTACATCTTTACTAAGATTAGTACTATGTCTCTTCCCTGTCCAGTTCAAAAAGTCATTGATGAAATGTTAGAGAATTAACTGAACCTTCTACCGCACATAGGACACTTCAAGGGTAGCTTCTTTTGCAGATAGATTTGTTCAACCATGCATGTGAAGCAAAAATAGATGTTGCATTTCAAGCATTGCGCTCCACCACCGACAGGAGTGCGACCACAAGCATCACATGGTCTGGATAAATCGACTTGTTCAACGACCATAAAATGTGTAGAGAACACATGGGACTCATAAACAGGGTGTTCAAACTACACTTTTGGACAGTGGAGACGTGGATGAAAATGATACTAACTAAGGCTTTTCTTCGATATGAAAAATCCTGTTAAACTCGTCACGCACTATACAAGCACAATCATGAAAACCTGTAAACCATGCATCGTGCTTGTCGGGATTATCCTTCAAAAACTGTTTCGTAGTCGCTGGTAGTCTCCGAAAGACTTCATCCCAAACTTCACTCTCGCTCATAATACTCCAATCTTTCTCAACCATACATTAATTCCTCATTCAGAGTGGAATTACCGCTTCCCTTCATAAGAAAAAGCTATCACCACAGAAAACTCAAACAAAGACAGCTACTAACAACAGAGCACTAACTAAAGATATTAATACCCCAACAAACGGAGACATAAAACAGCTTCTTTTGGACTGTTCAGCAAGAACACCCTTTAAATGCCCTAGGTCGCACAACCAGATTTTATCTCACAAGCGACCAAAGGTAGAATAAAATGGAAGAAGCTAACGCTGAAACAAAATGTCCAGAATGCGGTTCAACAAAAGTGTTCCGCAATGGACACAGATACACCGAAGACGGTGAAGACATCCAGCGTTGGCTATGTAGCAATTGCGGTCACAGATTCAGCGATACAAGATACAAAACACAAGTGCTTAATATCAGAGGACCAGAAGATAGGTCCAACCAATTATGCGCAATATTAGAGGAAGCGAAAAAATTGGATACCGCAACAGAAACAAAAACTGTTGTGGGTGAAACACGCAATCTCAAACCCAACTTTGAAGCAGACATTATAGAGCACCTTTGGTGGATGAAAAAACAAGGCTACAGTGAAGTTACAATCGTAGGCAGAGACAGAAAACTCCGAAGATTCGTCACATTAGGAGCAGACCTCAACAATCCCGAAAGCATCAAAGAAGTAATTGCAAACCAAACCAAATGGCAAGAATCACAAAAAGAAACAATGGTCAATGCATACAACCTCTACAGAAAATGCAAAGGATTCACATGGCAAAAACCACGCTACAAAGCAGTCAGAAAACTTCCATTTATACCGCAAGAAAGAGAAATCGATGACCTAATCGCTAGTTGCACAAAAGAAATTGCATTATTTCTGCAAATCGCTAAAGAATCTGGTGCAAGAGCAGGAGAAGTCTATCGACTCCTATGGACAGACATCGACTTCGAAGCAAGAACAATCAACATAATCGCAGAAAAAGGAAGCAACCCAAGACTTCCAAAGATGTCCAATAAACTCTACAATATGGTATGCGGAATGCAACGGCAAGGCGAAAAGATATTCTGCAAATACAAAAGCGTCAACACCTTAAGAAGAACCTTTGACAGACAGCGAAAAAGTACCGCAATTAAACTAGCTAATCCAAGACTCAAAAAGATAACATTCCACACCCTAAGACACTGGAAAGGCACATCAGAATACCACAAGACCAAAGATATTCTTCACGTCATGCAAGTACTCGGTCACAAAAACATCAAAAACACGCTACTGTACACCCAGTTAATATCAGTTGAGAAAGATGACCAATTCACATGCAAAGTCACCAAAGACCCCAAAGAAATCGCAGACTTAATCGAACTCGGCTTTGACCATGTTTGCACTCTTAATGATTTGCTCTTCTTCAGAAAACGCAAATGACAATGTCGCTGGTCTAAGCACCATAATAGGCATATCACCAGCGAAGTGTCTCTAGCATATGCCAAAGTAACATGGTGGTGCCGAGGGCAGGGTTTGAACATGCGACGACTCGGTCTTCAGCTTCGCCCTCAGTCACAAAAAGTAACTGGGTCGAGCGCTCTCCCAGGCTGAGCTACCTCGGCACACATTGTGGATGTTCCCTTAAGGACTCACCTTTTCATATAAATGTTTTCTGGATTGATATTTTGTTCTTGTGTTTAGGATTCGAAAAACCGATCTCGCTTATCCACAACTTAAGCATTTCCTGACCATATAATGCCACATGGTAACCTTCGTTTCCACTGCCACGTAATCGAGCTCTGAAATTATGATGTTGTAATAGTTCGGTTATTTGGTTGGCTAGTAATTCGCTAACAGTTCTAAGTTCAATGGTGGGGTAAATGGGATTTCTGTATGTTTTCTTGCTAAAAAACAATGTGCCATCGGTATCCATTATGCCGCGTATGGTCCATTTAGAAAAAGTCCATCCTTTTTCCAGTATTAAATTTGGGATTATTACTCTATGTGATTTACCTTTTCCAGTAGGAATCCCGAGGTTTTGGAGTAAAGTATAAGCGTCCTTTGATTGAAGTCGCCACCTCAATCCTCTTTCATGAACGCGTAAGTCGTATGGTTTTTTGTTAAACAAACTGGTGGAAAGGATTGTAAGATAATTAAAGTATTCAAGGTCAGATTTAGGGTCGCCAGTTAATTCAACCCTATATCTTGACTTATCGGTCCATAAGTTGCCATTACCTATTACGGCTCCGACAAATTCACATAAGTTTAAAGTAATTTCTTTAACGGCAATGGACATAGGACTTAGTATACCAATGCCCTTTTTTAAATTAATGGATTGGAATTTAGATGCCTAGTAAAGCGTAGTGGTTCATTAAGAGGTAACCTGCGAGTGCGCTGCCCAAAAAACAGACAAAAATCAGCAAGCCGTCATGCTTGTGCTCTTCAAAGTGGTCATACTCACGCATTTAGAATTCACCTAATGCTTACTGTTCGTGTGTTTGATAGGTAAAGGTTTTATGAAGGAAAACTATGTATTCACAATCCAAAACGCGGGCCGTTAGTCTAGCTGGCTAGGACGTCGCCCTCACGCGGCGAAGATCACCGGTTCAAATCCGGTACGGCCCACCAAAACCTGTTTTTCAGCCTTTGAAAATTTATTCTTTTAATATTTCAAACGAAGAAGTGATTGGCACGGCTTTTTTTATCATGGTTCCGACTGACCAATGGTTGCCTTCAGCTGTTTCTATTGCGTTTTTCACAACCGCCCTATTGAGGTCGTTTCCTTTAATGGTGTAGTGGATGTGGATTTTTGTGAAGGTTCTTGGCGGTTTTTCTTCTCTTTCAGCTTGAACTTCAACATTATAGCTTGATATTTTTTGTTTTTGCTCTTTTAGTAGGGATATTAGGTGTATGCTGCTGCATGCGACTAGGCTTGCTAAAACATTTTCCATCGGTGAGAGCGCAGACTCTTCCCCGCCGAAAGGTATGGGCGCATCAAAATTTACGGTGAGCCCTTTTTCGTTTTTTGCAATGAAACGGTAATTGCCCGTCCAATCGAGAACCATCTTTTTTGTTAATGTCATGGTGTATATTCGGGGGATGGGCTAAATAATCTTTACAACTTGTCTGCGGTTAACCATAAATTCTGTTTTTAATTTTATG
The DNA here is from genome assembly GCA_963846735.1 of Candidatus Bathyarchaeota archaeon. GTDB lineage: Archaea > Thermoproteota > Bathyarchaeia > Bathyarchaeales > Bathycorpusculaceae > Bathycorpusculum. The sequence continues at coordinate 177,555 of CAWJXC010000003.1, forward strand.
GATGTGCGGGCGGCAGAATTTGAAACAAGCTTATTAACCTTGAAAGAGAAGTATATTTTAAGGATTTTTATGCATCGAAAAGCAGTGTTTTTTCTTGCAGGCGTGTTTCTGGTTGTAGCTTTAGTTGTGCCTCCCATCGTTTTAATATTGCAAGCCGACAAAGACTTGGACAATTACACCATAATAGCGAACCCAAATGGACTTCAAACAAACGGCAACATAACAACCCTTACTCCAGCGGAAATACAGGAAAACCATACTAATACGTTCATAATCGTGACAATAGTAGAAGCTGTCTTTGTTACTTTATTCGCGGTAACCCTGTATTATGGCATAAACCATCCCCACCCCCAACATTAAACCAGCAAGCCAACCGCCAGTTCTAATCTAAACAAGCACATGTACGATAAGTTCCCAGAACATTACCGCCCATTTTTTCGCAAATTATCTCATAAGGGAGGGGTCTATCAACTGAGCGATTAGCCCTTTGGTTGCTGTTGTGCCTGCACAGTCACAAATTGTTAAAAGCAGTTAACTCACAGTTGCTTCTAGCGTAATTGACCTGTATTTTGGGAGGTGTAATTTATGCCTGAAACATCCGTTAATATCACCGAGAAGTTACAGAAGATTGGACAAACCGCACAAGACTACAAAGATGCAATTGTTAACCAATTCAAGGACATGGAAGTGGAAGTCAAGGATTGGAATTTCTCTGTTGGAAAAGCAGAAAAAGAATATACCGTTGAAGTTAACCTTAAGCTTGGCATTCGCTCAAAAAAAGCATAAGACTAGCTAGCAGGTCTAACCTGAACCCCTTTTCTTTTAAATTGTACCTTAAGTGATTGTTTGGTTCCAATAGTAAACTTTCGAGTAATTTCCTTCTACTGGAAACGCTGGATCTTCGTAAATTATATCCAAGCGCAGACCGTATTTGTTGAGAAGCGTCTGGGTATTGTTCCAAATTAAGGGTGATTTGTCATCTGGACCCCAGAAACCCCAAATTTTATCGTTCACGTTTCGCATGCCCCAACCATAATCATTTGGTAAAACTAACACTGCTTCTGCATGGGCTGAATTTGGCGTTTGCTTGGTGACGACTTGGTTCCAGAATTTCTCGAGGACTTGGAAATGCTCATCAGTCAAAACGCCATAAGGGTTATCGGTAGCGTTGTAAGGATAGTCGAAAATTGTGATGTACTTCGCTCCAGCGTTGTAAGCTGTTACCATCTGGTTATAGATGTTCTGACCTGTGTCAAGGTAGGGCGGCTGCATGTACTTCCAAGTTATGATTGCGCCCCAATCCTTGTTCTGCATAGTTGCTGCCCCACGAATGAGCGAAATTTGCTCGTTTACACTCTCGTTCCAGCCTGACTGCGTAAACATTGTGTCGTATCCGCCGAGGTAATCAAACCAGTAGAGCGCATAATCAGATGTGTAGGTTGTAATGTTGTATTGTTTAAGGCTGTTATGCCCTCTGTTGCTCTCTAATAGTTGGCTGAAGAATTGGGCTTCTAGCGTGTAATTGTCAGGTTGCTTACCAGTTATGTTTGCCATTTCCAGTTTATAGTGAATATCCTTTAACGATAACCTATTTTCTCCATAGAAAAGCGAACTGTTTTGGGTAAAGAATGATGGCCAATCCCAATCAAGGGGGATTCCGCCGGGTTCATCATCGTAGTATGCACCAAGAAATTTATCACCATATTTTTCTTTGGATGTGTTGAAGAATTGGATTTGCCAGGGCCAATTTTCCTGCGTCCAAGTGCCCAAGTTAACTATGATGTTTAATCCAGCGTTTGTGGCGTAATCGCAGATTTCCTCAACAGCTGATTGGTTGTCGCTAATGGGGTTTTTGCCAGAGTCCAGAATAAAGAGGTTGGTGTAGGTTTTTGTCTTATCGATAAGGAGTTTGGCTTGTGCTGTGGTGTTACCACCAAAAGCGACGCCAACGTAAACTGGATCTTTTTGGCTGTTACTGCTTTGGGTGTATGAAACGAGCAGCGACGCGGTTGCAATAAGCAGGATGACTATTAGGATAAGCGAGAGGATGTGTGCTGTTTTCATTCGCTTATTTTTCTCCATGGGTTAAGCACTCTAAGCGTAACCTTCCTTCCATATGTATGGGTGTTGATTGAATATAAGAGTTGCAACAAAATCGGGTCACGCTTGCTTTTCCCATAAGAGTTCTCTGTTGCACCAAAACAGATAAAAACGTGGCTTTGCATCCATCACAGCGAACTAACACAAGAGGATAAACACATGCCATCTGAAATTACTGATGTTGAAAAATTCGTGGCCATGAGCGCCAAAGCAAAACAATGCCAAGTTAAAAGGCTCAAGGACACCGTTAAATTGAAGCTTCGCACACCCAGCCAACTCTACACCTTAAAAATTGAGCCCTTGCGAGCAGACGAAATCATAAAGAAGCTGCAGTGCGAAATCAAAGAAGAAGAAAAATAATTTTCTTAACTGTTCTTTTTGTTCTATAGCCCCTTATTTAAAGGCTAAACCCTCAAACCCCACATAAGTTCTTTCAATCGTGCACGCTTGCTTTCAAATCCCTTTGTTTCAGAACTTGTTAAAGTGGGTGAAATCCTCGATATCTCGGCGTACGCGCAGGTATTTAGCTGATCCTGTGGGGTAACCTAAGCGGCAGGTGTAGGCAATCTTTAGCGGTTCAGGGATGCTTAGAATCTTTTTCACTTGTTTTTCTACTGGCGGCGCGGCAAAAGCGCTAAGAATCTGCAGACTAATGCCTAAAGACTGCGCCATAATCCACATGTTCTCCATTAGGCACCCAAGGCTCATGAAACCCAAAACATCGCCTTCAGAAGCAGGCGCCCTCTTGCAGGGGTCATAAACCACTATCAGAAGGCAAGGGCTGCCTCGGATGGATTGGGTCAACGGCATAGGGGCGCTTTCACGTGCAATTTCAGCCATTTTTGAGGGGTTCACCCATGAGGGAGGAAACATGGCGCCTAAAATTCCAGTTTTCTTTTCAAGCAATTCCTCTTTTGAGAACGAAAGTTGCTCATAGTTTTCTCTCAGAAATTCTTCTGAAATCCGCGATTTTACATTCCCGATTTTCTCAAGAACATCGCCATCATCAACCGCTACTATAGCAAAGTTTTGCATGTTATGAGCTGTAGGGGTCCATCGGGCAGCGTCCAAAATTTGCTGCAAATTTTCTTTTGATACTTTTTTATTTGGGTCAAAGGGAACTCTTGCGGATTGTCTTTCTTGAATTATTTTTTGAATTTCATTCATTTTGAGTCATCTCCAATTTTTAAAACTGCCCTGAAATGAACTTTTGCAGTCATCATGCGTTCAAAAGCTATGGCAGCTTGCTCCAGAGGAAACACTTCTACCATTGGAACAACATGTGTGAGAACGCTAAAGTTTAGTGTGTCAGCAGTATTTCCGCCTACCCAGCCACTAACGGATCGTACGGCACGCATTAGTTGTGATGGCGAAATCTGCATGGGCTCATTAACGAAGGTTATTATGATTAGTTGACCGTTGCGGGCAAGCCCTTCGACAAGCTCCCCGATGGCTTTACTGTTTGGGGCGGTGGCAAAGATGGCGCGTGCTCCGCCGAGTTTCATTAGTTCTTGGCTAGCGTTGGAGGTTTCTGTATCTATGTAAAATTGGGCGCCGAGCTTGCGAGCTAACTGTTCTTTTTCTTTGCCGCGGGAAATAACAGCAGTCTTCAAACCAAGCCGCACAGCAAACTGCAAAGCCAAGTGACCTAATCCACCAAAACCCTGAATGGCGACTAAATCTCCACCTTTTACGGCACTGCTTTTCAATGCTCCCAAAGTGGTTGCGCCAGCACATAGAAGCGGTGCAGCCTCCACAGATGAAAGTTCTTGTGGAATAGCTGTTAGCACATCCATGCGGGCAACCATGTACTCGGCATATCCACCGTCAGTTGAAATGCCCGTTGCCAAGGGACTTTCACATGCCCAGTAATCACCTTTTAGGCACGATTTGCATCTAAAACAGTGCCCTCCACGCCAACCAACCCCGACCCTTTGCCCAACCTTCCAATAATGCGATTCCGAACCCAACTTTGCAATTGTACCAACAACCTCGTGACCGGGCGTTCGTGGATATTGTAAACCGGGAAACCCTCCGTACTTGACGATTGCGTCGCCATGGCATACGCCGCAGGCTTCAACCTTAAGAAGCACTTCGTGTTCTTTTGGTTGAGGGATTTCTTTTTGAACAAGCACAAAATCGGCGCCAGGAGCATTAACTTGAATTGCCTTCATCAAAGTCATAAAACTTACCTATTCTGGCTAACTATCCTTTGATATTTAAACATGCGTATTTCGTAATGCATCAAGTTTTGTATACAAAAGCATCGCCAAAACCAACTTCGTTACTTTTTCAAACACCCCCAAAACCAGCCAAAACACCGAAACTTTACGAATCTTATATATACGTGCCGAGCACTCAACAGAAAAATCAGCCACAAAATACGTAAAGGCAGCAAAGATTGCTTTAGAGAACCATATACAACTTTGACGTTAGGCTTTAGTCGCTGCAAAAGAACCAAGAGACCCCCAAACCTGGCAAGTTTAGCGGAAAACTGTCGCTTGAAACCGTATTTTTGGTTGTTTTAGACTTCTTTAGGCACTAGCTTGGGCAATTAGTCGTTATCTTAGTAAGTTGTAGTCACAATTGACAGGCAAACCTTAACTGAGTCCTTGCCAAAATTATAAAACCCTTCACTATAGTTAGGGTTAGAGAGGTTTCAGTCAAAATTTTCCCAATTAAGAGCTGAGGGCACCTGTTATTTGAGCGAAAAATAATCGAACGGTCATTTTTTACACTAAATAGTTAAAAAAACACTATTAACTTTAGCTAAAATGAACCGAACCAGTATAATTATCCATCAACCCATTTATTTTCTAGGCTATAATTAACGAAGGATAACGATTTTTCATTTTTGAAAATTAAGGGAAAGGTTATTTCAGCAGGCAAGACATAGATTTTCAAATAATCCATAAAGAATAGGGGCTGCAAGTGACTTTGAGGGAAACTGAATTATCTGAGAGGGTTTCAAAAGTGTGTTTGGGGGATGCTTTTGTATACGGTTTTCCCCGAATCAGCCTAAGTTATGCCTCAAATAACTGTACACTTTGCCTGTTTCGTGCTTCTTTTGTGTCAATTTTATTGAGGGCTGACTATGAGTATTGAGCGGAATCTTGTAATTTCACTGCTAAAATTGACAAAAGAAGGACCTGTTTTAATTGAAAGTGTCAATAAAGACTCAAGGATACCTTCAACGGTATCGTGGAAATTGCTGGAAAAATTGCAAAACGAAAACCTCATCTACCTTAAACCAGACAGCGTCGAAGTGGACAGCAACAGCAGGCTTAAACTAGCCGTAAAAGCAGCATCTTTAGGCGCCGATGTTGAGCACATTAGCGATTTGCTTTGTTGGCAAGAGTTTGAAGAAATCGCTGCGTTGGCTCTCAAAAACAATGGCTATGTTGTGCAAAACAACGTCCGATTCAAACATGAAGGACACCGATGGGAAATTGACGTGGTCGGCTGCAAAAAACCAACAGTCATATGCATTGATTGCAAACATTGGCAACGTGCAATCGCATCGTCAGCTTTGAAGAGAATTGTTAAGTTGCAAGCCCAGCGAACCCAGGCATTGGCTGATTCATTGCCAAACATTGCCCTAAAACTCGACTGCGTAAAATGGGACAAAGCCAAGTTTGTTCCAGCCGTGCTGTCGCTTATTCCCAGCGCATTCAAATTCTACGATAAAGTTCCTGTCGTACCAGTTCTTCAACTCCAAGACTTCATATATCAACTGCCAGCTTACACGGAATCGCTCAAGTTTTTCCCTAAAACATTCAAAAATTTAAGTCATAAGTTTGAGGATTGAGGTTTTAGCAAGCCTAAAGGCTGGGTAGAGACTAAAAAGAAACATGGCGGCTAAGGCTGCAAGAAGCCAAGCAGCTATCTCCAGTACAGTAAAGCTTGTTACCACCGGATTTGTCATTAAAATAAGCAAAGTCGTAATGACACCGAGCGAAATTCCCACTGCAAAACTGGAAGCAATCACGATTGCACTTTGAATCGCCGAAATAACCACGATTATCTGTGGTTTAGCGCCGACCGCACGTAATACGCCGAATTCTTGGCGTTGCTCATCCACCGCAAGCATCATGTAACCCATAAGGCACAGGGCAGAGGATGCCAAGGTGAAGAAGGGTATCAGCATGATTGTTTGCCACGTTGAAGCCAGAAAGACCGTGTTTTGATGCACAACTCCGCTAAGGTCAAAGACGTCTAAGTCTGGATTTAACCCTTGAACCATGCTTCTTATCTGCGCAATAGCCGCATTGCGGTCGGTTGAATCGTTGAGTTTAATGAGCAGCAGGTTGGGATTTGAAATGCCGGTTACATTTTCCAGTTTATCGATGGGCACATACGCGACTTGGCCGTTGTTTATGGGGTCAACGCAAACACCAACGATGTTAAATGTGCTATTTTCAATCGCTATGCCTTCAACAAGGGGATTTGACTGGCTTATCTGCTTGCTTGGGTCAGGAGTATACATCGATTGAGCAATTGAATCTCCAATAACAGCCTCTAAAGTGTTGTTTGAACTCAGAAATTGACCCTTAACACTCCAGTTGCCCGCAAGTTTTGAGGGGTTAACGCCGATAACTATTGCATCACCTTGCCTATTGCCTCCTACAAGAGTAGTCTCAGATGACTGAGTGCCAAAGCTGAAATTGTAAACTTCTTGGACATGTTCGTTTACAACCAAACGTGTATCAACTAAACTTACACTTGGCAAAGTGGTTAATTGGTCAATTACTGTCTGGGGAATAGCCAGATTCGGGTCTGAATAGTTAAAATCGCCAGTAATTTTGCCTCCTGCAAATTTGGACAGCAACTGTTCATACTGGTTACCCATGCCGTTTGTGGCTATGGCAATTGTGTTTGGGTTAATGGTGTCTTGTACCCAGGATGTTGTTGTGTCACGGGCGATTATGCCGCCTGCCACGGATACGGTAAGCAGAATAAAGACTATTGATAGCAAAAACACTATCCTTAAAGTTGCTGATTGCCTACGATACAAGCTTCTTGACGCAATCCGCCAATTTATCCCCCACCTTGACACTGGTTTCCGTTTGTTTCCAACGGTTAAGCCGTAGTAGTCTATGGGTGAGAGCGCCTTTACAGGCGGCATTTTGGCAGCTTTAAGGATAGGTCTTAACCCAAAAACCATTGCAAGAACGAAAAATGCAACAAAAACCAAAGGACCAAACCATAAATTAGGCAAAGTATAACCCGAGAAAACCACGTTGCTTATGCCATAATCAATCAAAAAACCAAAAACAACGCCTAAAGTGCACCCTGCAAGGCTTGTGATTAAAAGTTCGGTCGTGAAGTAGCCTGCGACAAGGCTGGTTGGGCATCCTGCAGCTTTGATTAGGCCGACATCTCTGGTTCTTTGAGCCATCGTTAAAAAAGCGATAAAGCTCGTTAACACGGCGCCGATAACAAAAATTAATACTCCAACGAAAAGTGTGAACATTGAGAAAATGCCGCTTATGCCCATGGTTAATGTGCCGGCGGCTGATGTTGCATTAACTCCTAAACGGCTGGTAAACAGCAAAAGAAAAAGTGTCGCAGCCACACTTAGTGTTAAAGTGATGATGGTTAAGCTTGTTTGAAGTTTCCTTCTAAGCAAATCGTTGGTTGGAAAATTACTCATTTTGACTCGCCAATTTGCCATCTTCAAGCAGTAAAACTTGGTCAGCCAGCCCTATTATTTGCTGGTCATGGGTCGAAACAATAACAGTCTTTCCCTGACTCTTGAGGAACTGGAGGACTTGAATGATTTTTTGACCATTTTTTGAGTCTAAATTGCCAGTTGGCTCATCCGCCAGAATAAGCTGCGGATCATTCGTTAATGCTCTGGCAAAAGCTACACGTTGCTGTTCGCCACCGCTTAGTTGCGAAGGAAAATGGTTTTCCCGATGCTCTAAACCCACCATCTTTATCAATTCGCTGACGCGAGTCTCGATTTCGCCCGCTGGCTTTTGTGTCCACTCCATTGGGAAAGCAATATTTTCTGCAACCGTTAACGTTGAAACCAGATTGTAAGCTTGGAACACGAAACCTACGTTGTTGCAACGGAAATCTGAGAGAAAATCTTCATTTTGTTCTGTCAAATCCTGTCCAGCAACGATAATTTTTCCTTTCGTGGGTTTATCAATGCCGCTTATCATGTTTAGCAGAGTAGTTTTGCCTGAGCCTGAAGGACCACATAACACCACAAACCTTCCCTTGGGAATCTGAAGGTTAATGTCTTTGAGGACTTCAATTTTTCTGTCGCCCAATTGATAGATTTTCTCCAGGGCTTGGGCAGAAACCATTATGTCTTCTTCTTTAGACATGCAACTCTTTCCTGTCAATGTTAAGCATGTTGCCTTTAGGGTAATAATAAGTTTGAGGTACGGTTGTTTACGCGCTCTGCTGATAGCTTGTATCTATATTTAGGTTGCCGCGGTCCCGTTTTAGAATCCTAACTTTGTCGGGAAGCTTGTTTTTTTCCCAATCTGCCCAGTTGATTTCCTTGAAAATCCAGCGTTTGCCCAGGTGCGCGGCGACGACGGCGTGTTTGTTTTCGTTGCCTGTGGGAATAAACTGGTCTAGGAAACGGAAAAGTTTGTCGATTTGTACTCTTGGGAAGTAGGCGTAGTAGCTGGCGTTTTTTACTTCAAAAGCGTAGACGTGTTTGCCTTTTCTAGCCATGACGTCTGGCAGGGGGTTGAGGCTTGGGTTGCTTACTGGGACGCGGACGGAGTTGTAGCCTTTTTTCTGCAGGAGCTTTACTAGGACGGTTTCGCTGTAGAAGCCTCGTTTGCGCCAACGCCTCAGTTTGATGCGGTCAATCTCGGTGGTCAAATATTTTCCCTCTGCAATGCCGTATCTATCGGGCTCTTGAGATAAAAATTGTTGCTTAAGAGCACTGTGAAAGGTGTGTTGGGGGATGCTTTTGTATACGGCGGGTTACGGCAGGTGTGACTGGAGAGCACTGGTGACCATAAAAACTGTGAGTAATACCAATATAACTATGCTCACTGATTAGGGAAAAACCAACATCCACCGCCAAAAAATATCCGCTGTTTAGACTACACTAAGCACTTGAAAAGTTATCTCTGACCTGAAAAAGCCAAGAAACAGCGTCCCCTAAGAGACAAAAGTTCGCCATCAAACCATCTGTGAGGGAGAAAAACTGTTTACACCAACAGGCAACTTTTGCTCGATAGGCAAAATTCTTTTCCAGCAAAGACATCGCAAAACAACCAACAACAAAGCATCTCACAAGAACCCAACCAAAAAGGCACTCCCAAAAGCGCAGCCCAAAACAGGAAACCAAATTTTGCTAAAAACACTTGCCTAAACTGGAAAATTTTTTGCTCCAAAATTTTTGCAGTAAATTGCTAAAGTTTGCTGGTTTAGCAGAAAATCGTCGTTTATGCTCGAAGGTTAGCCGAAAAAATAGGGTTTTGCTTCGCATGGAGATTTTCGGAGGTACTTATATGAGGCGCTGGTAATGTCCATGCCAACCTATTGAGCTAGAAGCGAGAAAGGCTTAATTGAGGGTTTTTTACCATTTTAACCTTAAATTGGGCTCTTAGATTTTGGTTTCCATAGAAAAAAATCACCTATTTTCATTATTAACGCCTTTCGGGTCAAAACAACAGGTCTGCCGCAAACTTACGGTAAAACAACCCCAATTACAAGGTATTTTTGGAAAAAAGGCTTAACGGATAGCCGTCAGTTTTGGGTTAAAAAGTTATTTCAAACTTGAGCAGAAATCAGCAATTTTTTTTATTCACCCTTCTTAGCTTGTTTTATTTTAGAGCAAGCCTCTGGTTTTCAATTGTTAAAGACGCTGCTATTCAGACCGACAAAATTTTAAGAAATAATTATTTTTTGGCAAAGAGCAAGTGACCGCTGCCTGCAGTAACTTGCAGAGTTTGCTTCTTTGGCTGGTGGTGTTCACAGAGGTCCAAACAGCGCTATCTGGACTTTCAGAAAGTTTGTTGTACCCCCAATCAGTGCAACCAAAGACGAAAGCAGTTACCTAAACTGCTACTTGGCAAAAATTTTTTCTCTTAAGGAACACCCGAGTTTGCTTTGACGTTTAACCTTTTAGCAGGTTTTTGAAAAAGCAACTGGCGAATTTTAGCAAGATTATATTTTTTAGAGAGTCTCTTGAGAAGAATGCCTGATCGATTTTTGGCAGTTCCGAATGTGACTTTGAGTTTTGTCTGTGATCACAATGGGTTGAGCCGTTTAAAGAATTGCGAAATACCCTGTGTTCTAAGCCTATTGGGGCAAGACTGCAATATTGCTTGTGCTAAGCCTGCCTAAACCGCCTAATGTTTTGGCGCTTGCTTGATTAAAAAACAACCTCCAGTGTGCTTAGTGAAGAATGTATTACAGACAAAAATAACCATCACTAAATGCAACCAGCCAAAAAGCAGCAATTAGATTTCACTGCAGTTCCACTACATTCTTTCAACAAGCCACTGTACTCAGCTAAAATTTTCGCCATAATCCTTCAGAGGCAAACCCTTTACGCAAACTTTCTGTGGCAGGTCTCAATTATTAGTTGAACTTGCAAAAAACTACAGGAGCATCTCTTGATTGGGATAAGCTTCCACTTGGCGGTGCACTGCGCGGTGATGCTCATTGTGTTCTTCCAAAGTGTCAAAGAGCATGCCGCAGTCTCGACAGCGATACTTGCCGTTTGCCGTCACCTCAGCTGCATTCTCATAATCCAACAGGGCATTTTCCCGGTCTTCGTCAATTACTTCGGTGCAGCCGTCTTTAGCGTTCGATTTATTGTTGGGTTTCATAACAAAATTCACCCCCAATCAGAAGTAGATTCAATGAGTTCTATCGTTTTGAAAATTTTAAGCATACGTGAGTGGCTAAAGACAACAACAAAACAAGATACTTTAAGGGGCTGTATACAAAAGCATCAACCAAACACACTCTTTACACGGAAACTCGAAAACTTTTTCAAAAAGCACACTGATACAACATATAGGAAACTTGGCAATGCCAAACTTCAAAGTCATAAACAAAACCTACAAGTTCACCACCCAAGGAGAAATAGACTTCATAGACCTATCTGATAAAATCCAAGAAGAAGTTTCCAACTCAGCAATCAAAAAAGGCATAGTCCACGTTTTCGCTCCTCACGCAACGGGCATCCTGATTTTAACAGAAAACGATTACGCCCTACTCGAACGACATCAAAGCGTTCCTTGAAGAACTAGCGCCAAAACACGGGGCATACCAGCACCCGTCTAATGCACATTCGCATTTGCGGTCCATGCTTCTTCCGCCAGACAAGACCCTGCCGATAATGGATGGACGGGTTGAGTTTGGGACTTGGCAGTCGCTGCTTTTTGTAGAAACCGACGTTTATCCGAGGGAAAGAACGATAATTATCCAGGTTATGGGTGAGCAATAAAATAACCTGAAATTGATTTTGAAAAATTTTTTAGTGACAGGTTATTTCTTGCAAAGTTTCCAGTTTTCGCTTCTCGTATAGCAGAAAACGTCTCAGTCAACGAGTGATTTTAAACCATTTAATGATAAACGCACAAGTCATCACTTAGCTTTTTAACTATTTATTGTAAAAAGTTACCATTCGAAAAAATTTCGCAGGCTCCAAACACCAACCAATCTTAATCGGGAAGAAGACAACTCATGGCTACACACCCGCAGATGACAACAGTGACTTGGAAAGCCCCGAAAAGAGCACCCGAGACCCAAAATCCACCCACAAGCAACAAAAACGCAGACTAAAAAAGCTGCTTTAAAGCATTATTTAGCCAATTTCAAGCCTTCGCCAAAACAAATAAGCCAAGTTGCCACTTTTTACCCTGCAAAAAACAGCCCTACGTCAGATTTATGCGCCAGGGTGAAAAAAACGTTAGGAAAAATAAGGTTGGCAGCGAACCTTTGGCTTTTTCTCAAGCTTTAACTGATGATTATATAAGGTTCGCAGCACTTCGAAAAAATCAGCCTTTTCGCTCTGTTCGAATCCGCTTAGCCGATCCCTTGGAGCGCATTCGAGCTTTTTTCTTCACTTCAGCCCTCTGCGAAGGCTTCTCTTCCAAAGAGTCAGGCGGAGTTTCTTCTACAGGCAGTTCATCAACTGCATCTGGAAAATCGTTTGCAGTCGCTTGTTGGGCACCGTTTTTAACCATTGTTTCAATGGCTCGATCCACATCGCCCGGTTCAACGTTAATGCCTAACGTTGCATCCATGAGCACGACTGTTTCAAAGCCAAGTTTGCATGCATCAAGAACCGTGTTTACAACGCAGTAATCCGTCGCTAACCCCCCAATAAATAGCCGTTTTACGCCAAGCGTCTGCAACTCATGAGCGAGGCTTGTTCCATCAAAAGCCGAATAAGCCTCCCGTTCAGGATTAGTAGCTTTAGAAATGACGATTGTGTGGTTTGGCAGTTTCAGGTCAGGGCTAAACTTTGCTCCCGCCGTTTCCTGGACACAGTGAGGCGCCCATGGACCACCTTGAGCTTTAAACGATACATGGTTGGGCGGATGCCAATCTCTGGAAGCTAAAACATGCGCTTTAGCAACTTCAAAACGTCTGACGTAATCGTTGAGGACAGGAATTATTTCGTCGCCGCCATCCACTGGCAGGGCGCCGCCTGGCAGAAAATCTTTTTGTATATCGGTTATTAAAAGGGCATCCGAATCTTTTAAAACATAGTTTTTGCTCAAACAAGTCACCATTTTAAAATCATTGTTTCCTTAAAGAAATTATGCTGAAACCTAAATTAATTAAGGGTAACGTCATGGATAAACTTTTTTGCCACACATTAAAGCTGTATGGAAAGGTATTAAGGCTTTACAAGAGTAAGTTGAATGGTGAAAATATATGGCGATTTTAGCGTATGTTCTTTTTAAGGTTGCTTCTGGAACTGAAAGAGATGTTGCTGAAAAACTAACCGAGTTCAAAGAAGTCATGGAATCAGACATTGTTTTCGGCGAATACGATGTGATAGCAAAGCTGGCGATTGATGATTTGGAGAAGCTAGAGGAATTTGTCTCCCAGAGTGTCAGAAACGTTCCGAACGTGCTTGTTACTTCAACGATGATTATCTCCAGAGAATACAAGGGCAAATGTTTCCGATCTAAAACCAAGTAATCCCTTTTTTGGCGCATCATCATTTTTGGGGAAAGCCCTGCAAATTCTATTTGTCAAGGTGTGACTCTGCAAATCCTTCGTCAGTCGTAGCCGCCAAAAACAAACAAGCGTATGGTGATTTAGACATATTTCAGCAATTTTTATCTAAATGGCAAAGGTTTTTTTAACTTTTAAATGTAAAAATTGTATGTTCGGTTTGTTTTCGCTCTAATAAAAAGGCGCATCAACATAGAATTGATAAACTTTACTGCTCAAATCAAAAATACTAAACTCAAGGTAAAACAAGAAGCTGCACAGAAGCAAAAATATTAAGAAAAACCACCTAAAACAATTATTACAAGATAAAGTTTTACGCTAAAAATCAGTTTGGATAGTGCTTTACGCCCTGAAACTTCTCAAAAGGAGTCATACCCACTGTTTTCGCAGAAATATTTGCCTGATTAGGTTAGCAAGAGCACTTTTTTCTTTAAGTAATTACCGTTTGGAGAATATTATCCCAAAATTTTAAGGGTGCCAGCCGCTAATTTAATTTGTTCAGATTTGTTTCCACATTTATCTTTTATGTATATATAAAGTTCGTTCAGTTTCGAACGTTTTGGCATTTTTCGGAAGAACTCAGAAGAGAATCGTGACAATTTCTGTGTTGGGCGATGCTTTTGTATACAGCCCACGGATATGCTTATCTTTAAACCAGACACAATACTAAACAGGCGTCAATATGCAAGCAAAAACCAAAACCCCCAACATTACAAGCCGCAACATGCATGCCCTAGAAGTCAACGCACAATACTTTGGCATAAGCCTGCTTCAACTGATGGAGAATGCTGGACGCAATGTCGCCCAAGAAATCATCACACGTTTCCAAAAGAACAAGAAAGCAGTGGTTTTCTGTGGTTTAGGCGGGAACGGCGGCGACGGTTTCGTTGCAGCCAGACACCTTTTGGCGGCGGGTTTTGAGGTTACAGTTGTCTTAGTTGGCAGGAGTCGCAATATAGGTCATGAAGCGGCGCTTGCCAATTGGGGGATTCTTCAGTCGCTACAGGGTAAGGTTTCCTTAATTGAAGTAACTGACAGTTCACTTATACCAAAAGTGAATGCTGGCATAATCATCGACGCCTTATTGGGAACGGGAACCAAAGGAAAACTAAAACCGCCAATTTCCCAAGCAGTTGATTGCATTAATAGTTTAAGCGGCTTTAAGATTGCGGTTGACGTGCCCACAGGCATTGATTCAGACACGGGAGAAGTCTTAGGCAACGCAGTAAAAGCCGACCTCACCCTAACTTTTCATAAGGCAAAATTGGGCTTAGATAAAGCCAAAAAGTATGTTGGCGAACTTGTCGTTGCCGACATTGGTTTACCTGTGGAAATGGAGCAGTTTGCTGGTCCAGGCGATGTGTTACTTGTTCAAAAACCGCGCAGCCCAACATCGCACAAGGGTGATTTCGGGCGATTGCTCGTCATTGGCGGCAGCGAAGTGTATTCGGGTGCGCCTACACTGGTTTCGATAGCGGCAATGCGGACAGGAGTGGATATTGTTTATCTTGCGGCTCCTGCAAAGACAGCTTTGGCGATTTCTTCGATGTCTCCTGACTTGATAACGATAAAACTTGAGGGAGACAACCTTAACCCAGCAAACATAGGAACTCTCAAACCTTACTTGGATATGGTTGACGCGGTTGCAATGGGTCCAGGCTTGGGTTTAAACCCTGAAACGGTCAAGTTCGTCAAGGCATTCGTGGATGAGGTTGAAAAAGCTAAGAAACCCATTCTGTTGGATGCTGACGGATTAAAAGCCTATGCCAAATTCAAACGACCCCTAAAAGTGCCGCTTGTCTTGACGCCGCATGCTGGTGAATACGCAATACTTACGGGTGAGACGTTGCCTGAGAACCAAGAGGAACGTGTCTTGGCTATACAGAAGACCGCTAAAAAACTAAATGCAGTTGTCTTGGTGAAGGGCAAAGTTGACATAATCTGCGATTCCAACCGGGAGAAAATGAATTTTACGGGCAATCCAGGGATGACTGTCGGTGGAACGGGCGATGTTCTCAGCGGCATAGTGGGCGGTTTGATGGCTCAAAACGTTGACCCCTTTGAGGCTGCTGTCGCAGGCGCCTTTTTGAATGGTGCTGCAGGCGACTTTGTTGCAAGCGAGATTGGTTTTCACATGGTGGCAACTGACATTATTGATTGGATTCCACGGGTTTTTGAGGACCCGATGAGTCATTTGAAGGTGCGAACCTCTGGAATCTGACTCAGAAAACGAAAAACAGGTTTTGCCCGTAAGGATAACTATTTACCATGCTGCTCAGGATGACCCCAAAAAAAACACTGCCCTAAGGCTTAAACGTCGAGGACTCGCCAGAATCGTGACAAGCGCCAAGTTTCTGCCAAAAAGAGCCATCGTTCTTAACCCTTTTGGAGAAATCGCGTTTTCCCCAGCAGATAGGGAGAGGCTTGAACAGTCGGGGTTGGCGGCGCTTGATTGCAGTTGGGAACACGCCCAGAAAGTGATGGGAAAACAAGTTAAGGGAACCAGCCGATGCTTGCCCATTTTGATTGCCGGTAACCCCGTTAATTACGGGAAGCTTACCAAGCTGACAACGGCTGAAGCCATCGCAGCAGCCCTATACATTGCGGGTTTCAAGAAGGAGGCTGAGGATGTTTTGCTGATTTTTCCGTGGGGACACACGTTTTTCGAGTTAAACCAGATGTTACTTGACAACTACGTGACGGCTAAGGATAGCGCTGACATTGTAGAAATGCAAAATCAACTTTTGAAACCTCAAAAACGCGAACCAGCAAAGAATGCATTTGAGTAAATTTCTCAAAATATTGGCTCTCAAATCCACTTAGGATGGGGTGTGGCTTACTACAACCGACGACCTCCTATCCTACCTAGAACAACACACCCAACCCGGACAAACCATAAACTTCACCGTCGTACGAAACGGGCAACAACAAACAATACAGGTCACAATAGGAAAAGCATAACCCCCAACCTCTTTGAAGCCTAAAAACGAATCTAAGAAGAACTCTAGTTACAGTGTTTGGTGTTGAATCACTCCCTTATGCTATCCACTTTAGGGGTTGAGAGGTATACCTTTAAGCTATGGAAATCTTTGATTTTATAAAAATGGGAAATAGAGAAAAATTTTTCCTTTTACTCTAAGCAAGTGGAACATTTGAAGAGAATCTACACCCAATGCCCAGATTCGGCGTAACTATTGCAAACTCTACAGGTTCTCTAGTGTTGGCTGCTAATATGCCAACGAACACACCGAGTAAGAAAAGAAATCCTAATGCTGCAAGACCATCGTTATTATTCATAGTGTTTTTCACCTCTTGTTTGTTTTAGCAGATACTTATTATCATTAAAACTTTAAATGCTTTTCTTAACTTTTCACACACCAAAAGTCACACTATAATATATCAATAACCCATAAATAGGTTAGTGATAAGGTATGTATTGGTGAACTATAGTGAAACAGGTAAAAGATGTTACAGAATTGACAGAAAAAGGTAAAAACAATGTTCAAGTAGTTTTGAAAATTCCTGAATCATTTATGAAACGCTTTGATGATGTAAGTGACCAACTTGGCTATACACGCACAGAAGCAATCAAAGAAGCAATGAGGCGTTTCCAAGAACTAAATGAACAAAAAGTTATGCAACGTCCCGAAAACATATCTGAACAAATGAAACAAATGATGAGTTCCATATTCACGCCGATCATTGAGTTAGCAAAGCTTGAAGATTCTCAAAAAAAGGTTCAACCTCCCTTGAATGTAACACCTCAAAAACAAAATGAGCAATAGACTCACCATTGATAACTAATCGCTTATCCCGATGCCCTGGAAAACCAAACTTACACTATGACTATGTAAAAATAGGTGCTGTTTTTAAGGTACTCAGCGGGGATTTGAACCCATCGGGGGCAAGGGGTTTACTCTGAGGTTTTTTTGGTCGAATTAGGTTAAACATTGGTGTTTGGTGTTCGGTTTGTTGCTTGGATTGGGTTGCATATGAGCGCGGCGGGGTTGATGATATGATGATTATTATATTTTGCTAAAGTGTGATGGTGATAAATCACTAATCTATTAGCTTAGTTTTTCCAAAAAATTTCGTAGGTCAATTTAGATAAAAGGTGGGCGGTCTGATTTTTAGTAATTGATATAAATTTTATGTATAATCGAGTTACCAGCTTTTGCTTAAGTATTAATTTTTATTACAAATAAAGTTTAAATTCTCAAGACATATCTTTAAAAAATATGTCGGTAAAAGACAATAGGTGGTGATAATAGTGCAAAAATTAGGAATTAACTTCGTAATCAAAGTTATCGCTCGCGACTTTCCAGCGATGTTAGCGTGTTTAGGCACACTTGTTTTAATTTACGGTTTTAGCGTTGGGTTAATGTTCAGCGGATTTCAGATTAACGACATCACGACGATTGGAACAGGAATGATCGCTTTCGGAATTATCGTTTATATCGCTGAGCGGTTATTTTTAAGAAAAAAGTAGATGGGCATTAAAGCCCTTTTTATTTAAACCCACACACGGGACACTTAGCACCCTAGCGCCACATGGATCACAAATAGTTGATCCACACTTGAAACTTCATATTTGTGCCTATTTGAATCTCGTTGCTGTTTCTTTAGAGGGGTAGGTCTGTATTGGAGAATGCCCGCTGGTGCTGGTATTTTTGTTGGCTTGTGGATCCATAAGCATCCTATATGTTCCTTCACATTCACACGTGCCCCTCTTTAACATGGAGCTATGTATGGGTGTGGGGAAAACCGCATATCCCACAACCAAGCAGACCTAGAAAACCGTTGTAAACACAAAAAGCAATCGCCCTCAACTGCAGTCTTGTGGAAATTTTAAAACCGCATCACCCACATAAAGAACAAAAACAATCCAGCTTTCTTATAGGGAGATGGGAGTAGCGGCAGAGCAATTAAACGGTGGGTTTTGTGTCGCTATTTTTATAAGCTCAGCGCCCAAATTAGGTTTTTATGCAAGCTGAATTTGGAGTTATCGGTGGAACAGGTCTTTATGACCCTAAACTTCTCAAGAACATCAAGGAAGTAACGGTGGAAACGTCCTATGGCAAACCTTCTGACGCCATAACAGTCGGCGAATTGGGCGGCAAATGTGTTGCGTTTCTGCCAAGACACGGCAAAAAACACACCATCAGACCCACAGACATCAATGTCCGTGCCAACATTTTCGCCCTAAAAAAACTCGGCGTTAAACGGATTTTGGCGCCTTCAACTGTGGGTTCTTTGCGGGAAGAGTATCATCCTGGCGAAATCGTTTTCGTGGACCAATTCATCGACCGAACCACAAGACGGGAACAATCATTCTACACCGAAAACAAGGTTTGCCACATATCCGTCGCTGAACCCATGTGCCCCGAACTCAGAAAAACCTTAATCTCCGTCGCCAAAGGCATGGGCATCAAAATGCACGAAACAGGCACATACGTTTGCATTGAAGGACCCCGCTTTTCAACTAAAGCCGAATCCAAAATGTACCGCCAATGGGGCGCAGATGTGGTTGGCATGACGCTGGTTCCTGAATGCGTGCTGGCAAGGGAAGCTGAAATCTGCTACGCGAACATTTCCACTGTCACGGACTATGATGTTTGGAAAGACCATGTGGTCTCCGTTGACGACATCGTGGCAACAATGAAGAGCAACGTTGAAAACGTTAAACGCATAATCGCAGAAACAATCGCCAAAATGCCCGCAGAATGCACATGTGCATGTAACCAAGCGTTAAAAGGCGCTTTCGTTTAGAAGGAGAATAAAATGAACAAAACCGAACAAAACAGTAGACCTTAAAACTAAAATCCGAAGAATCCCCGAATTCAAAGGCGTAGTCTTCTGGGACATAACACCCCTCCTAAAAGACAAAACCTGCTTCCACGAAACCATCAAACAGTTAGCTGACCACTACAGAGGCAAACCAATCGACGTCATCGTTTCAAACGAGGCAAGAGGCTTCATCATTGGCGCACCTTTAGCTTATGAACTTGGCGTCGGCTTTGTTCCCGTACGCAAAAAAGGCAAGTTACCCTACAAATGCGTTGACTTAACCTACAAGAAAGAGTACGAATGCGACACCATCGAAATCCACCAAGACGCCATCGAGAAAGGACAGAACGTTCTGCTCATCGACGACTTGCTGGCTACAGGCGGAACAGTAAAAGCCAACATTGAATTGGTTGAAAAGTTAGGCGGCAAAGTCGTTGGCTTAGGCTTCCTCATTGAGCTGGGTTATTTGGATGGCAGAAAAGCACTTGGCAACAAATACGAAGTCTACTCGCTGATTGAGTTGAAAACCACAAACGGATAAAATAACAAAGCCAACACTAACCCATTTAAGTTTGGGCTTGGCACTAAGAAAGCACAAGTCAAGCTCCATTCCTCAACCTCCACTTCCTCCCAGACGGCGAAAAAAATTTGCGAATGGGCACCTTGCTCTCGTTATGCTTTCTGAGGAAAAAGCGGGTTTTCGCCAAGCCCCAGCTTTTCCCAGCTGCATATTAATACATTTGGATGCGATTGTATATCGGTTTGTTGTTGTAGCGTGACAGCAACGTAGGTTTAATAGACTGTTTCAGGGATTCTTTAACAAGTATATTTTGAGGTGTCTTATTTGGAAAACGTTTTTGATGATAGGTGCAGAGATAAGTACAGATTTTTCTGTCGAGGAAACTCTTGAGAAGCCCAAACGGAGCGCTTTTGTTTTTATTACGGCAGAATCCGATTCTAGTCACGTAGCGCTTGAGGATTTAAGGAAGATTGATGAGGTTAAAGAAGTGTATCTTGCTCATGGCGCCTATGACCTTATTGCGAAGGTTAGCGGCGAATCCTTTGATCATGTTCGAGAGATCGTGCGTACACGTATAAGAAACCTAAGCGGCATCAAATCAACGTTAATTTTAACCCTAATCTAAGCGTTGGGCAACACGTGCTAATCAAGATGCTGTTGCAACGCGGTCAAATACTCAACAAACGATATATCTTTATTTTTTGGTTTATAGGCAAACCCCTTTACTTTGCTCTGGAGCTTTTGAATAATTTTTAACTCAACAAGTTTAGCAGCGTCGCCAAAAATCGATTCAATGGCATCCGTGAAGCCTTCAATCATGCTGGGGATTTGTTCTTTACTTATGCCACCCTTGTTTTCTATGTAACTGTAAACGGCTTGCTTAACCTTTTCTCCAAGAGCTGAAAAGACTTCATCGATTGATTCTGTTACTACTTTTTCAAAACTAACTTTCAATGGTTCTTTCTCGGCTGCAAGGTCCACTGTTACTGTTAATTTGGGTAGTTGTTGGCTCATTTTTATTCCAGCTTGTTTGCCCACTTAGCTACAATGGTATCTTAATTATTAATATATTGGTTGTTTTTTAACTCGATATATTCCCAAAGTCGATATATACAAAAAAGAACCATCGCTTAAAGCAAGATGAACCCTATCAAACAAAGAAATTTAAGTTTATATAAGATTTATCGCGGATTTGCGATGTTAACCACAGCCAATTCTTCTTGGTTGATGCCATCGGTTGGATTATATTGCTGCTTTTCCCTGAAACATTCATGCATGTGTTTCCAAAGCATGTAGCGGGTTCTCCAAGCTGGCGCATCGCAAAACGGACAAGTGAACATTGGTTGAGTCAAACATACCACCTTAACTAACCTACGTTCCGTCTGCAGGATAAATAACTGTGTGACTGCTACAAACCTACAACAATAAGCATTAAGCAAGTTCATGCTACCTGTATTTGGAAGTGAATTTTTTGCCCGAATATTTAGTTAACTCAGCCATTCTACGTTCAGGTAAAGACCAAAGAGCCTGCGCAGAAGGAGCAGCCAAAATGCTGTCAAAAGGAAAAATCAAAGACATCCAAGCTAAGGCCTGCTATTGCTGTGGAGCCGCAAATAGAGTTGCATTCATCATTGAAGGTCCAAGCGAAGACGCCGTATTGCATGTTATACAAGAACAAATTGACATTCCAGTAGCATCAATTTTGGAAGTGGAAAAAGTAACCCCTAACCTGTAAGCACCGCTGGATGTAACTGTATTCTTGGTTTAGCTACTCTAGTGCTCTCACAAGACTACCCCTCTTTTACATAGCAGTTTTAAACCAAGTGCACTGGGCACATCAACCTTAATTGTTAACGGAAGACTCGAAAAAATGTTGGGATTCACTCACTTACAAATGTTTTATTTCCCAAGACGCGTATATTATTCAAGGGCAACCATAATGGTTAATGCTTCTTGTGAATCCATTAACCAAAAACCAGAAAAACAAACCTCACAAACTAAACCATCAAACAAAACCAGCAAAGATAGAAAACGAAGTAAGCTGAGAATAGCTTCTGATATTCTTGAAAGTATAGATGACTATGTTAGTGCGTTTGATAGGGAATGGAATTTAATCTACATCAACAAAAAGACTGCTAATTTTTTTGGCTGTGAACCTGAAGAGCTTATCGGCAAAAACTTTTGGCAAACCTTTCCCAAATTTGTTGGAACGGTTCTTGAGAAGAACTATCGTGAAGCTATGTCTAAAAGAGAAATTAGGCGCTTTGAGTGGGAAACCATCTATGCACATACTGGATATAGAGAGTTTACAGTGTTTCCTTCCGCTGAAGGAATAACCGTATATGGCGTAAACATCACCGATCGCAAGAAAGCAGAAGAGGAAATTGCAAGATTAGCTTCGTTTCCAACACTTAACCCTGACTCTGTTGTTGAAATAGACTTCGAGGGCAACGTAACTTACGCTAATCCTGCGACTAAAAAACTATTTCCAGACCTTGAAACATCACGATTAAATCATGCGTTACTCTCAGAATGGAAAAACGTAGTTAAAACTTTAGTCAATCATGACAACAAAACATTTAGCAGAGAAATAAAAGTTAATGAGCACTGGTATATTGAGCAATTTTATCTTGTTTCCCAACACCAACGAATCCGTATCTACAGTGTAAATGTTGACGAGCGAAAGAAGCTTCAGGCTCAGCTTGAGGATTACGCCAGAAACTTGGAGAAGCTTGTTGAGGAGCGTACTAAGCAGCTTCAAGATAAAGAACGCTTGGCTACTATTGGGGAAACAGCTGGTATGGTTGGGCATGACATTCGTAATCCATTGCAATCAATAGTGTCCTCTATGTTTTTGATAAAAAATGATATAGGAAATTTACCTGGAAGCGAAGAGAAAAATGATGCTTTGGAAGAGTTAGATTCTATTCGTGAGCAGATTAGTTATATGGATAAGATTGTTTCTGATTTGCAGGATTATGCAAGACCGCTCAGACCTGACATGTTGGAAGTTGATTTAAGAGCGTTAGTTAGAAGTGCCCTATCGACCCTTCATGTCCCAGACAATGTTGAAGCATTTGCGTATTTCGATGAAAAGCTGCCGAGATTAAGAACTGACCCGTTGCTTTTGAAACGAGTTTTATTAAATTTGGTTACCAACGCGGTACAAGCCATGCCTAAGGGGGGAAAACTAACTGTAAACGCACAAACTAATGATGCAGAGCATGTTCAGATTACAGTTGAAGATACAGGCGTTGGCATCTCAGAAGAAAATAAGGCTAAACTTTTCACGCCGCTCTTCACAACTAAATCTAAGGGTCAAGGTTTTGGCTTAGCAGTTTCCAAGCGGATTATAGAAGCCCAAGGCGGCACTATAAATTTTGAAAGTCAAGTAGGGAAAGGCACTAAATTTATCATACGCTTACCCATCCAAACAGAAAAGAATTAGGCTCCATGTGATGCCAAACCTATTATTAGGTAGTTAAAATCGAGTTAGCCGCGTCTAAATAAATCCCAAAATCACGCTCAGAAAACAAAACGAAAATAACCTTCTCAAGTTTATCTTCCTCTTCCAAGAATTTTTTAACCGTATTCATCGCAACTCTGCTGGCTTCTTCAACAGGGTAATGGTACGCTCCAGTGCTAATCGAAGGAAACGCAATGGTCTTAATCCCTTTTGAAACCGCAAGCCTTAACGAGTTTTTGTAAGCTTGCTTCAAAAGTTCAGCTTCAACATGAAAGCCTCCAAGCCAAACAGGTCCAACGGTGTGAATAACATGTCTAGCTTTTAGGTTACCGCCTGAAGTAATGACTGCTTTTCCAGTTGGCAACCCATCAGGCCATTCCGTATCGCGTATGCGTTTGCATTCTTCGAGGATTTTTGGTCCCCCTTTGAGGTGTATTGCTCCGTCAACTCCACCGCCGCCCAGAAGCGTGTTGTTTGCCGCATTCACAATTGCATCTGCTTCAACGTCTGTGATATCGCCTTTAATTAGCTGCAAAATAGCGTTTCCGACATGGAATTCCATGAATAGAACTTACTCAAAAGACTATATAACTATGCCAATAGTGACCATAACGCCGAACCCATAAAATACACGCCAAAACCAATGAAAACCCTTACACAAAAGAGTGTAATTCCCATTCGCGTGCGCGTTGTCCAGAACTGCTGGGACTTAAAAATCAGTTATGAACTCCAAGCTTCAATCCCCCCTAACAGCGCTTTAACTCTTTTTTGCAAGGTCCGCTATAAGCCTTCACTATTTTCCGATGGGTTTGATTTTTAAAAATCCCAATCAAACAATTTCCTTTGGCAAAAACCGTTATTGCCATAAAATACCGTTTTTGTTCTTTATGTGGGTGATGCGGTTTTAAAATTTCCACAAGACTGCAGTTGAGGGCGATTGCTTTTTGTGTTTACAACGGTTTTCTAGGTCTGCTTGGTTGTGGGATATGCGGTTTTCCCCACACCCATACATAGCTCCATGTTAAAGAGGGGCACGTGTGAATGTGAAGGAACATATAGGATGCTTATGGACTCACAAGATAGAAAATAACTTAAGTGCGACTGCGTATTAGTATGACTGTGAAGAAAGTTGTCCAAGGTTAGAGTTAAACGGAAAGGGCAAGTCACCATCCCACAAGAGATAAGGTCAAAGCTCGGCATCGAGGAAGGCGCAATTCTGGAAATACAAGCCCAAGACGACACCATCATCCTCAAACCTGCCCCACGATTGGAAGCAGGCGAAGTCGTCGGCGAAGAAGAATACAAACGAATCATAAATGCACTTGATGAAAGCCGGAGACACTGGCGTTGACCAGCGTAGCAGACTCTCGCCTCCTGCTTACTTTAGAGTTCCCACCAAACCCCGAAGCCAAGGTGAAAATTAGAGACCTCTTTGAAAAAGAACTAAGGGGACGAATGTTAGCGCCAAGCATAGTTCTCACAGAATTCATTAAGCATGCAGGAGCAAAAATAGGGGAAGACGCCGCAAAAACAAAAATAAGGCTGCTCAAAGACATGGGACTGCAAATCGTAGCTTTAGATGAAGAATGCGCATTGGTAGCAGGAAGCCTCCTTCTTTCCAAACAAGACACACCAATCGCCGATGCATTAATCGCTTCTTTAGTTAAAAATAGCCTTGCAGATTACGTGTTAACCGATGATACGCATTTTAAAGAGTTGGGCATAAAAACAAAATGGATCTAAAACGGCTTAGCAGTATCGGGGTCGCTGAGGTAATCATTAATCAAATCAACCATATTCTCCTTAACCTCACCCTCAGATTTCCCCTGCGTAGCAATATCCAAAAGCGGACAAGACGCAACAAACCACTTGCCCTCTTTAATAATAATAACTGGGAAAGGCAACGCAACAGACATAATAACCCACAAAACACCATACAACTAATAAAGATTTAATATTTTCCAAATTTCCTTGTCCCCCGAGTTCTAAAATAGTAAAGACTTGAAAAATCCACCAATACAGACCTACCCCTCTAAAGAAACAGCAACGAGTTCCTAATAGGCACCAAATATGTTGCTCAACTAGGCATAGCATCGATTTGACCAAAACCTCTCTTTCAAAAAGCTCGCTCAATCCCTTATTATAAGGCAACATTTGGTTGTAGTTATGTTGGGCAATCAATCAAGTAATTTAGGCCAGGGTTAATTTTTTATATACAAAAGGTGAATAAGAGACTATGACCGAAGTTACAAATCCTAATCAGCTTTTCAAGACTTTAAAGTTAAAACCAAACGGTCAAATTAAGAATTTATGGGATAATCAAAGCGAAGTACTGGATGTATACTTCAATAAGTTTAAAGACTCTAAAAAATTAGCAATCGAACTCCCAACGGGTTCTGGGAAAAGTATAGTCAGTCTCTTGATACTAGAAATGTGGCGTCAAGCAGGAAAGCGTGTTGCTCTCTTAACCTCTTCCATCGCATTAGGCGATGACATGAAACGTCGTTGTGATGACCTTGGGATTCCCAATGTAGTAATCTCTGGCGCAAAACGAGCTGAAAATCTTGGCGAGGCTGAAAGTAGAGAGCGCCTAAAAGCCATAAAGGATTACAAAAGAGGCTATTCAATTGGAATTATGAATTATTGGGCATATATGCTATGCAAGGATATAGCTTTACCAGACGTCTTAGTGATAGATGATGCCGACAGTTTTGAAAATTTACTTTTAGATCAATACAGTGTAATTATAAGCAAGAAAAATGACCCAGGCGTTTATTCTGATATTGTTAAAGAATTGCTAAAGCACCGAATTTATCAAGCCATAGAGACTCTTGAAGCCCTTCCAAACTCTGAAGATGAATTGCTAATTTATTTCCCGCACTCAGTCGAAATGGTGTCGAAACTAAAGAAGTATATTTCATCCTCGGGGCAACTATGTATCTCAAAAGACCTATATTGGGCTCTGGATAAAAACAAAAACTCATTGCATACTTATTTGATGTTCGTTTCAGGTCGAGAGATAGTATTCCTTCCGTACATAATTGTAGGCGCAATGCATGAGCGTTTGCGAGATATTTCACAAATCATTTACACCAGTGCAACTCTCGGAACGGTCGAAAGATTCCACAAAACGATGGGTTCCTTTGATGTAATATCCATTCTAAATGATAAGGATCTAAAAAGCCAAATCGGTACTATGGGTAGTCGCATAATCTTTCCTTTGAATGATGTGTGCACTACTGGAAAAATAGATGAAAAAACTCTAGACGCACTCTATAAATTAATTACGACTTATAAAAAAATTCTAATAATGTGCAATTCAACCTTCGATGCTGAAAAAGTAATCAACTTTATTCACGAAAAGGGCATTAAGGCTTCCCTGTATCAATCAGAAACTGATAGCACGCGTTTTGCTTCTGAACAAGATGGCGCATTGGTCGCGGCTGGCCGATTTATTGGTCTGGATTTGTCTAGCAAGGTATGCGGCGTTGCTGTTGTCACAAGAATGCCATACATTTTAAGTCCCATTGATCTTTTAGTGAAAAATATTTTGGAAGATATTGAGTATTCCGATGAAAAAGTAAGTCATAGATTGGTTCAAGCATTTGGTAGATGCAACCGAAATCCAGATGACCAGGCAATATACTTTATGCTTGACAATAAGTTAGCTGCAGATATTTCAGGAAACGAGCGTATATACAAGCATTTTCCTAAGCGAATGAAAGCTGAATTAGATGTGGGGCAGGAGTTTGCTGATTTAGGAGGCTTACCTAAAGCTATTGAGACAGGGTTACTCTTTCTAACGAATAAAAGTTCTGAAATTAATACGGAAATATTGGAGCGCTCTAGTAAATCAGCAGAAAAAAAACCAACGGCTTTCCAAAAACCATTTTTAACTGAAATTCACGGATGGTTTGACCTAACTGAAAGGCAAAGTTACTTAGAGGCGGCTCAAAATTTTAAGAAATGTTTAGAGCATTATCAATCGATTCGAGAACCAAATAACACCATAAGTAAACAAATAGCGTGGCTTAATTACATGACCGCTAACGCATTCTATTTAGCGTACCTGTATTTTAATAATGAAAGCTATAAACAAGAAGCAATAAAGCATCTTGAGTTATCAAAACAATTAGGGTATACAAGCTGGTTCAACGGTCTTCAAGTGGCTATTAACGAGTTAAAAGAGAAAAAGGAAGAGGAAACGACCAATTTCAATCTCGAAATACAAAGCTTTAAAGAAAGTCTATTAAGAAAGTGGAATGAATTCTATATTTCCAATTCTTTTGGAAAGAGAAATCCGTTTCAAACATGGGAAGACTTACGCGAAACACTGAATACAGGCAGTCATGACGCCATTTGCGCTTCATTAGCGCAAGTACTGGAACTTATGGGTTTTGAGGTTTCAATAATAAAACGTGTGTCGGGAAAACCTGATCTTATTGTCTTCTCAAGCACAGGGCAAAGATATGTTACAATAATAGAAGTAAAAACAAAGGAAACATCAGACATATTAAAAACAGACCAAATAGATCAAATCGGTGGACATAAGGCATTTTATCAAACAAAGTACCCGGATAGGCCCATTTACCCGCTCCTTTTCACAACAAAGACTCAGGTGGCAGATGACGCAATTGTAAAAGCTAGCAACTTCGTTAGAATACTGAGAAGCAGCGAGTTCACAGTTTTGATGAATAAATATTTTGAATTGATGGAAAAAGGTTGGAAAATTGAAGAGCCACTCGAGAGATTAGTTTTTGCAGAGAAAATCCCATCATTAGAGAAGTTTGAAGCAATTTTCAAAACAAACAAAGAACCGATAGTGACGCTGGATGATATCCACTCAATATAATAATTTTCTGACCCATAAATAACAATCACTAACAACCAATAACAAAGCCTGCTCTTTTTGTCTCCCCGCTAATTTAAATGAGTCCGTCAGAAAGTCAACTAATGACTATTAAACATATTAGCGGTTAAAATAAAAATAAATTAGTGAAGAAAAGAAAGATTTTGGCTTTATTGTTTTTGCGAATGATTCGAGTGCTTTGGGTCTTCGGAGTACTTGGGATGTAGTTGCGTGCTGGGCATGATTCGAAGTGGTCGCCTGTTTAGGCTTTTCCTATGGTGACTTGGACGGTTTGTGTTTGTCCGCCTCGCACTACGGTGAAGTTTATGGTTTGTCCGGGTTGGGTGTGTTGTTCGAGGTAGGATAGGAGGTCGTCGGTGTTGGTTATTCTTGGTTGTTGATGGCTGTTATGATGTCGCCGCCGAGACTTACGTTTGAGCCTAAGATGGATGCTTGGGTGTTGCCGCCTTTGAGTCCGTTGTTTGCGGAAACGCTTTCAACGAGCCATCCGTAGGTGACGCTGGTGCCCATGGCTTGGGCTATTTGGTAGTTCATGTCTGTTCCAACAGCGTTTATGGATGGGTGCTGCGTGTAGGAGCCTGAGGTAACCAGCGAGCCGAGTTCACGCATTATCGTGTCTGAGGGAATCGCGAAACCTAAGCCCTGAGAGTTGCTGATGCCTGCGGTGGTTATGCCGACGACTTCGCCTGCGTAGGTGATCAGTGGACCGCCTGAGTTGCCTGGGTTGATGGCTGTGCTGGTTTGGATTATGTCGGCGATGGTTTGTCCGTTCTGGCTTGTAGCTGGAATCTTCAGTGATTGTTCTGCCCAACGCGCTGATGACGCCTGTGGTTAAGGTTCCTGACAACCCGTAGGGTGAACCCACCGCAACAACTGGTTCGCCAACCTGCAAGCGCGTCGGAGCTGGCAAGCGTTAAGGGCGTTAAGCCGCTGGGCATTGGAGTTATGGTGAGGACTGCAAGGTCAGCTTGAGGGTCTGAACCCAACACTTTCGCAGGGTAGGCATCGCCGTTTGCGAAAGTTACGGTTTCGTTAATTGCATTTTCTATGACATGGTTGTTGGTTACTATGACTAGTTGGTTGTTTACTTGGGTTATGAAGCCTGAACCCTGCTGCAGACTGTAGCCTGCAAGTCGTCCAAAGAGCTGTATTGGGGTACAAGGTCTTGGATTACAACCACTGAAGATTTAACCTGCTGGTAGAGGTTAGAGAGCGAAACATTGTCGTTGAGCAAGGAATGTTTGTTGGGTACCTGTTGCATTGCAGCTTGAGAAAAACCTATTTGGGATTGTAAGTTGCTGAGTTTTTGGTTAAAATCTGAATAGGTCACTGCATAACCGATTAAGCCGCCTGCAACCAAGCCAACAAGCAGAAGAGCCACAATCATGACGGCGGAAAAACGCCTAGCTTTTTGTGGAGGCGGAAGTAGGAAGATGAAGGAATAGGTGATGTTTCCATAGTAGAACTTTCAGGTTATTTGAGGTAATATTTATTTCGTTTTCTATTTAAGAGGAGAAAAGTTCGTCGCTTGCGAAAGGATGGGTTTTTTGCAGATGGGGCAGATTTCATCGTCTGATTTTAATGTTGCTTCCGCAGTGGGGGCATTTGTTGTTCTTTTTTGCTAAATGCAAACCTTCTTTTTCTTTGATTATTTTCCCATCTTTAAGCAGCAGCATTCGTTCAGTGTGGTTGGCAGCTTGACTATCATGCGTAACCATGATTATGGTGGTGCCCTGTGTTAGGTTGAGGTTTGCGAGCAGCTTTATGATTTCCTGTTTGTTTTGGCTGTCCAAGTTACCTGTAGGCTCATCAGCAAGGATGAATGGCGGGGTTGTTTGCTAAGGCGCGTGCAATGGCGACGCGTTGCTGTTCTCCTGCGCTGAGACGTTGCGGACGGTGTCCTTCGCGTCCTGAAAGACCCAACCATCGCTAAAAGTTCGCTTGCGCGTTTTTTGCGTTCGCTTTTTGATTTGATTTTGCCTTCCATGGGTAACTCAACGTTTTCTCGGGCGTTCAGGTAGGGCAGCAGGTTGAAGGTTTGGAATACGAAGCCCATTTTGTCGCGCCGTATCTTGTAGAGTTGGTTTTCAGGCATTTTTCCTACGTCTATGCCGTCTAAGAGGACTTGACCGCTGGTTGGTTTGTCGATGCAGCCGATGACGTTGAGCAGGGTGGTTTTGCCTGAGCCTGATGGACCCATGATGGCTACGAATTCGCCAGCGTTCACTGTGAGATTTAGGTTGGTTAAGGCTTGACTGTCTCGTTTGCCAAGCATGTAGGTTTTGTTTAGGTTTTCTATTTGCAGTACTGGTTTACTCATATTTCATCGCCTCTGCGGGTCTAATTTTTGCTGCTCTCCACGCAGGGTACAGGCTGCCTAACGCTCCAAGCGCAATTGCGCCGAAAGCCTATCAGGATGAGCTGAACATTCAAGGTTGCAGGTACACTTAGTCCCGCAATTATTCTTGTGAAGCCTGCGCCTCTGACAGCACTGCTCCCAGCTGCGCTGGTTGGGGAAAGCACAAGCGAAGAAAGGGTAGGAGCAGCTACAATACCTATTGCTATGCCGACTACACCAGCAATCACACTTAGCAATATGCCTTCAAGCATGAATTGTCCCATCACAGTCCTGTTGCTAAACCCGATTGCTTTGAGCGTTCCAATTTCTTTGGTGCGTTCGCGTACGGTGTAGAGCATAACGAATAGCACTATCAGGCTGGTTGCGGCAACCACAACAACGATTTCTTCAACAGCGGTTGTTTGGGTTGCATTAATAGAGTCTTGGGCACTTGCCAATGCGGTGGTATAGGTTGACTGTTCAGTTTGAAGGGGAGCTAATCGGTCTTGGGCAGTGGTAACTTGAAGTTCAGGATGCAGTGAACTAATGGAGGTGGCTACTTGGGAAACAACATCGGTGACTCTGTGCAAACACTATAAGACCTGTAATGTAGCCCTGTGTTGTTTGTTAACGCTTGAGCATCAGACAGGTTCATGTATAATGTCAGCATATCCTGTGAGACTTGATGTGCCATGGATACCCACCACCTTAAAGGATTGACCTAAAATAGTGACTGAATCACCTACATTTGCGCCAAAGGTTGCAGAATTGTTTTCGCTAAGCACAACAACTCCACTGTCGCCTGCCTGCAGGTTTACTCCTGAGTTATGTTTGTTGGCAAAATCGAGTAATTGTTAACAAGGTCAGAGGTTAAGGGTATGCCTTCAATGTAATAATTGGTCACCAACATGTGAATGATCGGCCCATACCTCGAAATTGTTTGATTGTTGACCTTCCGAAACCTGCAATGTCGGTTCAACAGCTGCAACACCAGAAATAGAGTTAATATCAGTGTATAAGCTCTCGTTCATTGGACTACCTTGACCCATACTAAAGGCGCCGCCGCCAAAATGCCTGCGTCTGCCGCCACCGCCAAATCCGCCAAACCCACCAGACCCTCCGCTGGTTCCACCACTACTACCTTGACCAAACTGTCCAGGAGTGAAACTGCCACCATTGCCACCACTACCGCCACTGAAACCAAAACCTGAAAAACTAGACGCAATACTGCAGTCAATCTGAGTTGCTGTTGCATTGATGGATTGGCTTGTTTGGTTTATTGTGTTAGATAGGTTGTTAGCCATGTTGGTGGCTGTCTGCTGGTTAGCTAAGACCCCTGCTGGAATAGAAATCATGATTGCCATCGAGAAACCTAACGCAATAATTACTAGTAATGCACGAATTTTTCTTCTTGAAATGTTTCTTATTGCTCTATTGATTATTCCCATATGTAACACCTTTTCATTTTTGTTAACAAAAAATTGGCAACCAAAAAGAGACTTGAAGGGGTATTCAATAATTTGGGCAGTTATTGGGCTTATGGCCTTTTTTTCCATTTTTCAAATCTCTTTCTGGTTGCTTGCCCAGCATAACCTCGATGTGTTATTAAATAATTTTTCAAAATCTCACCCAAATCTAACCCTAATTGCAAACCTTTTCGGGCAGATACCGATAAAAAAAAGAAATAGATTTTTATAAAAAAAGTTTACAGAAAAAAAATTGAGTTAAGAGTTTACTTGTCGATTTCTGTAACGGTTAGAGTCACAATCTTTGTTACTTTTGCTTGGGTAAGATCAACTACTACGAGTGCTCGGCTGCCATTTGTTCCAAGTCAGGGTTAAGTCTGCCGTTGATGCTTTGGTTACTACGTTGCCGTTGCCGTCAACTACGGTGCTGATTACTGGGCGGATTGAAGTTATGTTGTAGCCTTGACTGAGTAGGTTTTGCACGTCACTGTCACTTTTTGCAATGTTAGTTACGTTCGAAGTAAAGTCACTGCTTACCTGAATTGCTCCGCCGCCTAATCCTCCGAAGCCTATATCCATTCCTCTGGGTCCCATGCCGAATCGAGATTGCAGTTCCAAACGCCATAGGTCCGTTGTTAAAGTCATTGTCGCTTGCGTTTACGGTTGAAAGTGCTGGCGTAGATACAACGTCAGATGCAACTGGCTGTAGTGTCGGCTTTAACGGTTGATTGCATAGCAAAAATTAATGATCCAGCAACTGCTGCTAAAGCTACGACTGCAAGTAACGCTAAAGCTTTAGTTTTTGTATTCATATCTTAAAATTTCACCTCCCGAGTTTCCAAAAAACGGATGGTCGACAGATTATTAAGGGATTTTTCAGGATTACACCCAAATTGACTCCTAATTTTAACCTAAACCTGTATCTCTGGGCGTTTGAAAGCACACATTTATTACTTCAGTCAGATTAACTCTGACAAAGAAATCCTTCAATGCACGGAGCGGTAAAAAAATGTCTGCAAATGCACGTTCGCTAAAATACCTGCTAGGATGGCTGATTGCAGGTACCAGAGGCGGACCGACCCGTGCAAAAATAATTGAAGCGTTAAAAGAAACTCCGCAGAACGCCAATCAACTAGCGACTTTGCTAAAGATGGATTATAAAACGATGCGGCATCACCTTGAAGTTTTAGAGAAGAACAAAATCATAACTTCTGTCGGAGACAGGTATGGCGCAACATACTTTCTATCTCAAACAATGGAGGACAATTACGTCTTGTTTGAGGAGATTGTGAAGAAAATCGGGAAAAAGTAGAAAAAGGAGAACAAGCAAGATGGAGAAACAAATGAACAGTAATAGATTAAAAATCGGGTTAGTACTCACAATACTGGTAGCAGTCGCTGTTTTAGCGGCTTTTTGGGCAACAGCGATATTACACCAGTCGCCTTTTCAGATAAGACGTGCACCACCTCCAGGAGGCTTTGTTCCCGGCGACTTTGAAATCTTCTATGTAGCCTTCACAATCATTTCAACCATAAACATTGCTTTGCTTGTAATCGTACTGTTCACATACGTAAACATCTACAGCAAAACACGTTCTCCTTTTACCATCGGACTAATAATTTTTGCATTAGCCTTCCTAATGAAAGACTTAGCAGCCCAGCCCCTTCGTGATAGGGCTCTTCAGCTTTAGAGCATTCGGTCTTGGTCCATTCGCATTTCTCCCTGGACTTTTTGAGTTTGCAGCCTTATCGGTGTTGCTTTACCTTAGCATAAAATACTAAACATAAAGACAACACTCTAAGAAGTGCTCTTTTTCCCACTTTCGGCGTTGGTTGGGTTGCAATCTGGAAAAAATTATTTATATGAAGTGCATCTAAAGTAGAGAAAAAGCAGATGAATTATATGAGTCAAGAAAATCCAATTCAAAATCCAGTTCAGAAGAAAAGTAACATGAAAATCATTGCGTTAGCAGTAGTGTGCGTTATACTTGCCGCCAGCTTAGTCGGCGTCATCGCCATTTATCAGCCAAGTGTAAATTCAAACTTGCAGGCACAAATTACCGAGAAGGATAAAATAATTAGCGATCAAAACGCTACCTTGCAAAGCCAGCTTACCCAAACCAACAACAACATTGCAGTTTATGCTCAAGAAATTGCAAACTTACAGCAGCAAGTATCAGACGCGAACTCGCTGACCTCAGGTTATTACAACATAGCAATAATGAATGCATCAAGCAGTTTAGTCTACCAGCAACCCCTAACTCAAGATGCCAACGCAACCACAACAATTTTTAGCGACGCCATAGACTACTCTGGATACGTTGTTGTTCAAGCAACCGCCACAGCAAACACAACCTACGCTGAAGTACTCTACAGCTATGCCGGAGCTATACTTTGACTATAACCAAACGATAGGAACATCAGGAACCGCTGTATTTCCAGTACTGCCAGGCACATTGCAAATCAACATCGGTAACATAAACCAGACTGCCGCAAACACTGTAACTGCAACTGTCACATACTACTACTAATTCTTCTTTTTTTATTAACAACTAATAAACTGCAATGCCAATTGTAAAGTAGGAGACTGCTTCTTTTATGCAAAACGCTTCTGGAACAGAAAGAAAACCAAATCGGCTAATTAAAGAAAAAAGCCCCTATCTGCTTCAGCACGCCTACAACCCTGTTGACTGGTATCCATGGAGCCCTGAAGCTTTCGAGAGAGCTAAAGCAGAAGATAAACCAGTTTTTGTCTCCATAGGCTACTCAACATGCCACTGGTGCCACGTCATGGAAAAAGAATGCTTCGACGACACCGAAGTAGCCCAACTTATGAATCAAACCTTCGTCTGCATTAAAGTTGACAGGGAAGAACGCCCTGACCTTGACGCGGCATACATGGCGGTTTGCCAATCAATGGGACGAAACTGCGGCTGGCCCCTAAACGTGATAATGACTCCTGACAAAAACCCTTTTTTCGTCGCCAGCTACATCCCAAAAGATAACCGTTATGGCACGGTTGGGATGGTTAGTCTTGTGCCTCAGATTGGGGAAATCTGGAGAACAAGGAAAAGCGAAATGGAAACAGTTGGCAAAGAACTCAAAGAGCAAATAGAAATTCAACCAGAAGCAGCAACCGCAAAACCAGCTTGACAAAAGCGCCCTTGATAACGCTTACGAGCAATTGTTTCTACGTTTTGACCAGGAAAACGGCGGATTTGGGGGAGCCCCAAAGTTTCCTTCACCGCACAACCTTCTTTTTCTTTTAAGGTACTGGAATAGAACAAAAGAAAAAACCGCTTGGACAATGGTTGAAAAAACCCTGCGCGCCATGAGGTTAGGAGGAATCTTTGACCAAATCGGTTTTGGTTTTCACCGTTACTCCACAGATGCACAATGGCTGGTTCCACATTTCGAAAAAATGCTCTACGACCAAGCCCTGCTGGCGTTAGCTTACGTTGAAGCTTACCAAGCGTCGGGCGCCCTAAAATTCAAGTTAACAGCTAAAGAAACCTTAGATTACGTTTTAAGAGATTTAGCTCGCGTGGAAGGCGGTTTTTACTCGGCGGAAGATGCTGACAGCGAAGGGGAAGAAGGCAAATTTTATCTTTGGACACAAAAAGAAATCGAGCAAGCATTGCCACAGCAAGATGCTGATTTGGCAATTAAACTCTTTGAAGTTAAAACTGAAGGCAACTATATCGAGCCGCCAAAGGGCAGAAACGGCAAAAACATACTTCACTTCGCTGCGCCACTGGAACAGTTAGCATCCGAATCCAACTTAACGGTTGATGAACTCATAGGTAGGCTTGGAAAAATCAGAAACACCCTTTTTCAAATTCGAGAGAAAAGAGTTCATCCAGCAAAAGACGACAAGATTCTGGTTGATTGGAACGGCTTAATGATTGCTGCACTTAGCACGGGCAAGCCAAGTTTTGGGCGAACAGAAATATCTTCAAGCGGCAACTAAAGCGGCAGATTTTATCCTCAAAGAAATGAAAACTGCGGAGGGCATGCTTTATCATCGGTATGCTAAGGGTGAGAGGGCTGTTTTGGGCTTTTTAGATGACTACGCTTACCTCGTGTTTGGTCTTAATTGAACTCTACGAGGCA
Organism: Candidatus Bathyarchaeota archaeon; assembly: GCA_963846735.1. GTDB lineage: Archaea > Thermoproteota > Bathyarchaeia > Bathyarchaeales > Bathycorpusculaceae > Bathycorpusculum. The sequence goes on from CAWJXC010000003.1 coordinate 213,396, forward strand.
GGTTTTGACGAAAAGTACCTGCAAATGTCCGTGGACTTAACCAAAACTATGATTGAGCAGTTTTGGGATAAGCAAAGCGGCGGCTTTTTCTTCACCGACAAGAACGGCTGACGAAGCGGTACCAAGATTAAAACAAACCTACGATGGAGCGGTGCCTTCAGGAAACTCGGTTGCACTTATCAATTTGCTGCGTTTGGCACGTTTAAGCGGAGAATTATCTTTTGAGGATTATGCTGGAAAACTGCTTAAAACGTTCTCTGAAGAAGTTAAAAGCCAGCCGCTTGGGCACTCGTTTATGCTTGTTGGGTTAGAGTTTGCTCTTGGGACCAACATTTAACGTTGTTTTGGTTGGTGACCCAGCAGATAAGGACGCAATTGATATGCTTGCGGCTCTAAGAAAAAAATATTTGCCAAACTTAACTGTGACACTGTGGACACCTGAAAGAGCAAAGTCAGCGGTAGCAGGAGTCAGTTTACGAGAAAATCGACGGAAAAACCACTGCTTACGTATGCCGTGACCAAACATGCATGCCGTCGACAAACGAGATTGAAAAAATACTCAAGTTACTTAACACGGAAAGTAAGAAATAAAAAGTTTGGAAACCCTTCTTGCGGGCTTGTTTTGGTTTTTCATTATTGCGTTTTGTTAATTATGCGAAGTGATTTTGTGGTAGGGAAAGGTGGCGGCGGCAAATCCGTGCTAAGCATAATTTTGCGTATTAAATTCATATTCAAAATTTACCATATCCTCTGGCAGTAATCGGTGAACTGTTTGACATATTTTTTTTAAGCTTTACGTTTGCTTGTCAAATATTTTTTTAAAAAGCATAATTTCAATTCATATTGACAATTAGCAAGCACTATTAATACGATATATTAAATATCGACCATGCTTAACCTCAGATGCTACATATGACTTCAGGAAAAACTTTACCAAAAAACAATTCAAACTCTCAAGTGCCTACTGAGGAAAATCATAGAATACACGTTTTACACGTCGATGACGATGATTTGTTCTTAAAAGTTTCTAAACAGATTCTTGAAAGTGATGGTAACCTGCAAGTTGACATCGCTCTTACGGTTGACGACGCAGTTGACAAACTTGCAAAGAAACACTATGACGCGATAATTTCCGATTACGAGATGCCCCAAAAAAACGGATTGGAATTCTTAAAAAGAATTCGAGAGACAGACAAGCTAATTCCGTTTGTGCTGTTCACGGGCAAAGGGCAAGAAGATGTTGCCATACAAGCCCTCAACATGGGTGCCTCAAGATACATTAGCAAGCACGGCAGCCCTGAAACCGTCTACGACGAACTAAGCTATGCTGTCAAGCAGGCTTACGTCAACGCTAAAGCTCAAAGTAGCGCTAAAAAACTGCGCAAACAAAAAGAATTCAATGATAGAATAATTAATTCACTTGAGGGTGCTCTGCTCGTAATTGATCCACGAAGCTATAAAATAATCGATGCAAACAAGGCAGCTCAAAAACATGCACAGTTGCCCAAGAAAAAATTAATTGGAAAAACATGTTATGAAGTGACCCATCAAAAAACTGAACCCTGCAAAGCACCCGAACATGAGTGCCCAATTAGAGAATTGGTGAAAACTGGAAAACCAGTGACAGCCGAACACACCCATATTGACCAAAAAAACAATGAGCACTATGTGGAAGTTTCTGCTTATCCCATGATTGATCCTGATGGTTTACCTGTTATAGTGCATGTAGAGAAGGACATTACCGAAAGAAAAAGGTTAGAGCATGCCCTTCTTATGAGCGAAAAAAATTTCCGTTCCGTAAGCATTTCCCTGAAAGAAGCCCTTATACTAATAGATAGTGATGGGAACATCGAATTTTGGAACCCTGCGGCTGAAAAAATGTTCGGATACACTTCAACCGAAGTAATGGGCAAGAGTTTTCATTCCTTGATTGCCCCAGTCCAAAGTAGAGCACATATTAAAATGGGCATGAAAAACTTTCAAGCAACAGGTCAAGGTGCACTCATAGGAAAAACTATAGAAATAACTGCTTTAAGAAAAGACGGAAAGGAAATTCCGATTGAATTGTCAATTTCATCTTTTCAAATTGAAAATGATCAGAAGGCTGTAGGGGTCGCTAGAGATATTTCTGAACGGAAAATTCTTGAAGAGAAGTTGCTATCTGAAGCAACAATTTGGAAGAGAACATTTGATTCAATCTCAGATTACCTCTTTGTTTTTGATAAGGACCTAAGAATTGAAAAAGTCAATAAAGCAGTCCTTGATGCCATGAAAAAAAATCCAGAAGACCTCATAGGCAAAAAATGTTACCAAGCGTTACATAACAAAGACAGCACCCTTCCAGGGTGCCCCTGCGGTGAAGTGCTTACCGCTAAGAAAACTGTTTCAGCTGAGCTGTCCGATTCGAAATCTGGAAAGTACTCTTTAGCAACTGCCTCACCCATCTTAAACGACGACGGCGAATTAATCGGCGTAGTACATATCCACAAAGACATTTCAGAACTCAAAAAACAGGAAATACAACTAAGGGCAAGCCAGCAGAAATTCGCAGCGTTGTTTTCTTCGAACCCGGAAGCTATCGTTTTCGTAGATGTAGACCTTCACGTCATCGACATAAATTCTAGTTTCTCCTCGCTTTTTGGATATACCTTTGATGAGGGAAAAGGCAAAGAAATTGGAGACCTCATAGTGCCAGGTCACTTGAAAGATGAGTATTTGAAGCTCCGTGAGAAAATTAAGCATACTCAAGTAAACGGCGTGAGCATTCGTGAAAAGAAGGATGGCTCGCTGGTAAAAGTAGCATTCTCTGGGGCTCCAGTTATAGTGGATGGGAAGGCAATTGGTTTTGTTATGGCTTACAAAGATATCTCCGAAATTTCGCAGGTTCAAGAAGAATTGGCAAAAGCTTTAGCTCAAACAAAAATGTTAAATGAAAAGCTCAATACAGTGGGCACCTTTACGAGACATGACCTCAAAAATAAGCTTTCTGTTTTGAATGCGAGACTATACATTTTAAAGAAAAGTTTTTGCAACGATGAAAAGGTTCTAAATCAACTCAACGAGTTAGCTTCAGCGTCTAAGCAGATGCAGCAAATAATGGAGTTTGAAACAGCTTACGTCCAAATAGGAATGGAAAAACTTCAACAAGTAGATGTGGAGACTTTTTTAAAGGAAGCTGCCTCACTTCATTCTGAGTTGAAAGGAATAGAATTAATTAATGAATGTCACGGATTAAAAGTAGAAGCCGATTCCTTGCTTAGACAAATATTCTTCAACCTGATAGATGATTCCTTGAAATATGGTAAAAAAGTTACTAGAATTAGGGTATTGTGCGAAAACAATGCTGATGGTGCAGTAAACTTGATTTATGAAGACAACGGTGAAGGCATCAGCGAAAACATAAAAAAACAGCTTTTCCACAAAGGTGCAGGTATAGGAACCGGGTTAGGTCTTTACTTGATTAAAAGAATATGTGACTATTACGGCTGGTCAGTTCAAGAGACAGGTAGCCCAGGTGTGGGGGTTCGATTTGAGTTCAAAATCCCGGCAAATGCCTCAGCGCAATATCCACATGCCAATAACAGTGTTTCCAATACTTTTTCCACTTTCTCAGTGCCCAATCTTAACCATTTTTAAAAGCTAAAGGTTAACATTGTAGGGAAAAGAGGCGCCGAGGATGGGATTCGAACCCATGCGGACTCGAGAGTCCACGGGCTCTCAAGGCCCGCGCGTTAACCACTCTGCCACCTCGGCACAGACAAGTCAACAGTTCTAGTTCACTGTGCCTTAAATGTTTACCGAATACTGGTAAATGGATTGTTGGGCAAAAGTACTTAACAGACAAACATAACCGTTGTTTACATGCCAGCAGCCACAACCATACATATCCCAAGCAACATTCTGGACGCCATCTACGCAGGCGCCAAAGAACTCTATCCACGCGAAAGCTTCTTGCTACTTCGGGGCAAAAAAAGCAAAAGCGTCATTAGCATCACTGATTTGGTTTTAGCTCCGTTTGCAGTCCACGGCAAAGGCGAGGTCCACTTTAACCCTTATATGTTCGCAGGGGATTTCTCACTAGTTGGAACAGTGCATTCCCATCCTTCAGGCAACATTTCGCCAAGCCATGTGGACCTGAACTATTTTTTTGGACGAATCCTTATGATTGTTGGTTACCCATATCAAGGAAACGGTTGCATTGCAGCCTACGATTCCAACGGTGATAAGGTACCCATAGAAGTAACCGCGCCCGTGGAATGCGACGATGAAGATTTTTACTGATTAGTACCTTGAGCTTTGCTGGCGGCTATTTGATATTGCGTGAGGAAGTCTATGGCGAATTTGTCAGCGTTTTTCTCGGTTCCTTTATGCATTCTATCCACGGATTTGCTGCGCAGGTGATGATAAAATTCGTGAATGATAACGAATGGGTTGACCAATACGTCACTATTCAACACTGAAATAGTCTGGTTCTTGGAGGTGTAGCAACCGTACGCTGTAATCTTGTGCCCTTTAGGCAAGCCCACTTTTAAGTCAGGAACCTTAACCTTGTAGTTTTTCGCTAAGAGTTCAAGAGCTTCCTCTGGTTTACCGTTGAGAATAAGCCAAACCACCAAGGGCTTAAAGTTATCCTGCGCCATCACAAATCACACCTACAAAGCCCTGCCCGCTTAATTAAACCAGTTATTGACCATATGTTCCTCTTCTAATTTTCTCCGCCAACAAATGAACGAATTCAATCGGCCAAACATCATCGCAGACATCATCCGTTAAGATATTGCGCTGATGATACATAGGTATCAAATCGTTTTTAAGAAGAAGTATCAGGACAAATTGGTGCCCATAAGTTCTTTTGAACAAGGCGTATTTGCGTGCCTGTTTTTTTGTCATTTCAAAATGCGGTTCAAGGATTATTTTTCTTCCCTGAACTGTTTTTTCCAAAATAAAATCAGGCGTATAAACTTCGTTTGGGAGGGGAAAGCTGATTGTTTCGTAACCGTAGGGTATGTGCATTCGCAGAAGGGTGAGGGCGGTTTTTTTCTCCCATCCGCTTTTGTAGCGGCTCATTTTTTGGTAATACGCTTGGGATTGCCCAGTGATTTTTTGCATGCGGTCAAGAAAGTCAAGTGCGGTTTTGAGGGTGTAGCGGTTTAGGGTTTTTTGTTTAAGCCACCTGCCCAAAAGGAAAAAGGGGTAATCTACTTTCGCGGGGTCTTGGGGGAAGAGTCGTTTTGCAAAATCAGTTAATTTTTGGCGTGCTTCCGCCGCTGTTTTTTCATCGCGCCAAAGGGAGGGGGAAGCCGAATTTATCACTCCTAAACTGGCTGCGACGTTAGCGTTCTCTTTTGTCAGGGGCACATAGAGGTCTTCTGGTAGAAGGTGGTCGTAGATTTGCAGGTCAGGTTGGGGACGCACCATCCACCGCATGTAAATCCAAGCGCGGTCCTTATGCGGTCCACTAAACGCGGTGATGTTTTGTGCCATGTCTTCAATGAAGTCTTTGGGTTTAGTGAATTTTTGAGCGTATTTTAGGAGGTTTTTTTCTGCTTTAAGTTTGACGAATAGGTTGATTTGGGCTAGTATTTCTGAGGCGGCTTTTTTGTTTGGTCCTAAATCGTGGTAGAAGTCTGCTTTTACTATTTCTTCTTCGAAGAGGTGTGCTTTTTTGATTTCGAAAAGGTTGTTGCCGAAAGCCTCGTGCAGGTACACCATGAGCATTCGGGCGTTTTCGGGGTAACCTACTACGGTATCGTCAAGTATGGATGCGGCTAACAAGAAATAGTGGGCTACGGTTTTTCTTTCTTCATACTTTTCTGAGTATGGGTTAACCAGTAAACGCGGGCTCATTCGCCTGTCCCATTGGACATCAACGACGTTAGAATTTTTGTTTATAAATTCAACTAGTAACGAGAACACTTCGTCTGTTGCAGCCATAGCCCTTTACCCAGACTCACATATTATACGGGAGGTGCCTTAAAACTGCTGTCATAGTAAGCAAGCAGTGGGAAATGGTTTAATACAAGCTGGAAAATCAAGTAATGCAACGCCAAACAAGACGAAGCGCCTATATAGGAAAACAACGTAAAAAACATGCGCAAACTGTGTGGACCGGTCGTCTAGCCTGGTTAGGACATCTGCTTGACGTGCAGAAGGTCGCCGGTCCGAATCCGGCCCGGTCCACCACAAGAACCTATTTTCTAATGACACACCATTGTGCGTGGGTTGGTTGTATGATAGTTGGCTAATTAATTGTTTTAACTGGGATACGAAAACTAAAGGAGCTTCTATTCTGGAAACCAAAGGTTTGGTCAGGGCTAGAAACGTCAAGAGCAAAAATACTCTCATAAGAATAATTAAGAATTTAGAGAGGGCAACTAAAAGAGGAACTAAAAAGTCGATAAAGGAAAAAACTAAACATTATTCAGTTTGGGATTCATCAGAAGAAAAATGCCCAATGAATCCAGTTTTCTAATATTTGGGGTAACGCCAACATTGCTTAAGCAACGTAAACATGAATTTGGGGTAAACAAGCCACATCCACCACCAAGTTTTAGCCCTCCACAAACCAAAGAAACGTCCCAAGCTTGGCTCACACCGGACAGTACGAAATAGCCACGTGATGCGGTCAACATGCTTCAGGTAACGATTGAAGTCTTTGGGTTTCACAGTAGAAACGTTAAAGCCACCTTCCCGCGTCGGCACAAGCTTAGAGTAATCAACCTTTGGAGGAAGTAACCCCGCATTTTGGCAATCGCTCCAAACCTTAGTACCCGGATAAGGAGTCAACACATTAACGATCATACTGGATAAAGTAGGAGAATAAACAAAAAACTTCACAGACTCCCACATTTCCTTAAGCGTTTCCGTAGGAGTACCAACCACAAAATTACCAAACAAAGTAACCTTTGAGTGTTCAAACAATTTAACAGCCTGAGCTAAATCGGATTGTTTAACGCTTCCACTTTTTAGGTAATTCAGGATTCGTGGGTTATATGATTCCATACCTGGAACAATCAAGACGCAACCCATAGTTTCCACAAGAGAGAGCAGTTCTTTATTGAGAGTGGTTACTCTTGCTTGGCAACCCCACCTAATCCATTTGTCAATACCATATGCTTTGAAGAGAGACGCTAATTCTTTTAGGCGTTCAAAGTTAATTAGGAACTCATCATCTTGAAAAAAGAAGTTACTAACCCCGTAATTTTGATGTAAAAATAGTAAGTCATCAACAACACGTTTAGCACTAAAGTATCTGACTTTACTAGAACGTCCAAAATTATAGCAGAATGCACAACGGAAAGGGCAACCTCGGCTGGTCACCAAACCCAAAACAGGAGCCATCATTAACGGCTCAAGAAAACGACGACTCAAATAAAACTCCATATTCAACAAGTCATAAGCAGGAGAAGGCACATCATCAAGATTCTCAACAGGCGTACCTTGAACTATTTGAGGTTTCTTTGGCTTGCCCTTTGTCATAACTTCTTTTATTATGTCTACTAAAGCCTGTTCGCCTTCACCAACAACCGCGTAATCACAATGCTCCAAAGCCTCCTCACTCATCACAGAAACGTGAGGACCACCCAAAACCACAGTGATGTTTGGCATAATTTTAGGCGCATTATCCGCTAACAAGTAAGCTTCTTTCGCTTGTGGAGTAGTTGCGGTTATGCCTACAAGATCAGGTTTGAAGTTGGATATTTCCCAAGCAGGCACCTGACCCGCTACACCATCAATAATTTTTACCTCAACATCAGCAAGCTTAGCCCGAACATAACTTGCTAAATAGGCTAATCCAAGTGGAGGACTACAATCACTGGCCAATTTTAGTGAAGTCGATGGAACAACTAAAGCAATTTTAAACGTTTTTAACACCTTTTTACTGCAACATTCACACGTAAACCACAATACCCACGAACCAAACCACTAAGGCTACTGCATTCAAGCTGGAACAACATGGCAACCACAACCTTTCTAACGATTTTGGGGCAATGCCAAACAAGAAAACGCTCAAACAACCGTTTAGGGCCAACACCGAATAAGCCATGCACAAAATCCACACCCCTATCATCAACCAAAACCAACTGTTTAGATACATTACTGCCTATAAGTTTAGAATCCAAGAGGTACACACCAGCAAACGCATTATTCCAATAGTGCCTCGCAAACGGATACTTCTGAGCATACAACAGAAACAGTACCCCGTTTTTACTGAGAAGTCGTGAGTATTCAGCGATAACTTTTACAGCATCATCCTCAGAAACATGGTCAATAGTAGAAATATCTAATATAACATCGAAACTTCCATCTTTCAACGGTAGATTTCTAACGTCGCCTTGGCTAACGAACAGAGCCTTGTTTCTTGCGTAAGCGCCCTTGCAGACAACGCTTGAAATATCTGTGCCAACCTGACACGCTTTTTTAAAATAAGCAAGCATTTCTCGCTCAGTAGAAACGCTCTCATTCCATAAGTCGGTCTTTAAAACTACTGGAGAACCTGACTTGTCAATGAATTTCTTAAACAAGCCGAAGCAAACTCTGTTAAAGTAGTCTGAAACAAACCGCGTCTTATCCACTAACTCAACGTCAAATTCTTTCTTAGCTGATGCTTGCTTATCCCAAAAGTTAGAAGACAGCTTAACCATTTTACTTCAAAACCCCCGTTGTAGTTGCCAAAGGCAATAACCCCACCCATTTGCTTCTAAACGCGACTTGCAAATCACGGTAACATTTAGAGTTAACAGCCCCAGACAAACTCTTACTTTTATGCTCGCACTCTACCTGTAACGCCATAACGTCAAAACCTAGCCGTCGCGCTTGTAGGCACAAGTCAGCACCATAATAATGAAAAGTAAACCTGTCATCAAACCGCAACCCACACCGCAAAGCCTCCGTATGAACAATCAAACACATCTCATCAAGCGCATCAACAGGCGTAGGACCGCTTAATCTAGTGCCAACCGTTGATCCGTCAGTTTGAACAATCTCGCCCAACAACCCGACAGTTCCAAGACGGCTGCCAATAACGCCATAAACCCCGAGTTTATTTAAACCCAAAAGTTTACCCCTAAGAGATTCTTTTAGAATAAAATCTTGGTGACAAAAAACTAGCCAAGCATTCTGGTTAAGGAAGGGCATAGCTAAATCGTTGTAGGCAAACCCAAGCCCTAAACCGCAACGGTTATTGAAACCTACCACCTTACTGCGATCTACTCCAGCACCCGATTGAAAACACTTAGCATATGTTTCATTGTCATTATACACTACGACAAAAATTACAGGATCGCCTTTTGAAGCACATCCATCTTTAGTAAGATGCGTTTCAACCTCCAAAGGCAACTTGGCATTACCAAAGATTTTACATTCAACTTTACGCACAGCACGATAAGGAATATTCCGGCTAAAGAAACACTTGAAAGGCTTAGGAGCAATTTGCAAAAGCCGCGAGGTAATTGGTCCATCATCAAACACACTGATAAAAGTTTTAGCTGGATACCCAAGTTTAGAAGCCGCAAAATTAAACCATTTCTCATCAAAAAAATTAATGTGAAATGGACGCCTGCCACCCGAACCACTTCGATGAGGGCATTTAACTATAACTTTGCGATGGCTAACCCTAGCCAACTCACTAAGCATCTGGAAAGGATTAGGCACATGCTCAATCGTGTGACTACTATAAGCAACATCAAACACACCACTTTTGAATGGAAGGTACTCGGCGCTTGCAACAACATAATTAGGTATAGCTTTAGGATTAACAAACTCGCCCCTATCCTGATCAGCCTCCTGCTTATTCCAGCCGCCCCTGAAGAAATCCACGTTAACATCTCCTTTAGGCCGTGACCCGCATCCTACATCAAGAAGCATGTAAGTAACCTCCAAGCATTGCCAACCGGCATAAAGGATAACTTAAAACTAATTTAGGGTCGCCCGTGGCAATAGCCATGCGCAGAGCAGAAGTCGGGCTTTTCAAAAACTTGCTAAATACGTTAACGTTCAAGTTTACTTTTGACTGCAATTCAGGCATGTTAGCGCCGTAGAAATAGTAGTGCCGCAACTCATCCCATAAGCCACCGTGTAAATGCAAGCTCCTAACGTTATAATCCACAAGCCACCGATAACCCAACTCCCTAAGTTTATAATGCAAAACTGTTTCGGTGAAAGCGTTAGTAACCTTTGGAAAACCTCCAATACTCTTGAGAACATCAGCATTCCACATTGTATTATCCAATGTTTTTCCGTAATCTCCACCGTTATGAGAAAGCAAGTATGAATCAATGTTATAGCAAAAACTGTTCTTAGGAAGAAGCCGTAAGCCAGAAACAGCCGCGACCTTAGGCTTCATCAACCTTGAAACTCTATTCCACCAACAAGGAGAAACAAGAACATCCTGCTCAAAACTACAGAAGAAACCAGTTTGAACTAAATCCAATGCGGTATTTGCGCCATCACTAATTCCGCTACCCTTGTTACGAACTACATTCCAGCCATAGTGATAAGCAATGCGAAGGGTACTATCACAGCTTCTATCATCAACAATATACTTCTCGCCAACCTGTTCTTTAGGTATAACCTTGTTAATACGTTCAAGCACAATGGGCAGAGTCTTAGCCCCGTTCTTAGTCCACATACAAAGGTCAACCTTCAAGAGTTAACAGCCTCCGCATGTAACCGATTATAAACTAAAGAAAACTCATAATCTGAAACCTGATGCTCGTCTATTTCTTCTGTTGAAGAAGTAAAAAACGCGAATACCGCATATCCAACAGTACATAACAAAAAAACAAAGCGGTAGGGATGTACGAATCCTCTAATCTTATTTTTGAGGAGCCCAAACCTTGCAAGGGTTTCCTCGATAGTTGTTAACTGTTTAGTGTAGGTTTGGTCTCTCTTAACAAGCTTCCACGCATTAGTCAGCTTGTTATGAACCTTCATCAACACATCGTTTTCAAATGCAGGTGCCATTTCGAGTTTTGCATCCTTTCCATATTTTAGGTCCTGCCACCCAACTCTGACTGTCTATACATAATATTATTACGACTTACGAATCTGAATTCAGAATTCATATTAAAAAAAACAGCTTAGCGCTTGGCGTGTAGAAGGTCGCCGGTCTGAATCCGGCCCGGTCCACCACAAAATAATTCTTATGCAGTTTTTGTCGATATTTTTCCTTTTTTGCCGTCTGGGATGTAGTCACCTGTACAGAAAATTTAAATTTGTGTAGTCACCTATTTATTTGTGCATCTTGAAATTCGGGGAAAAAAAGGTTCAAAAAAATATTATCTTGCCCACTCTTTTAGGGAGGGCAACAGCGTCAGGAAAGTCCGGGTTTTTCTTGGCACAAATTTAACAGATGAAGCCCTAAAGTTAAGGAAAAAAAACGTTGAAGCTGAACTTAAACAAAGAATTATAGAAGCAAAAGCGATACGCGACCCCTTCCTTACGGTACTCTCATCTGTTGAGTTAAAGGAACTTGCAACTTTGGAGGCACGTGGAAAGCTGCGCGTCCGTCACCTCTCAGAAACTGATTGGACCAAATTCAAACAAACCTTCACGTATGATACAAATGCCATAGAAGGCTCCCGTGTAGAAGCCAAAGAAGTTAAAGACATACTTCAAAATAGGGGTTGGCCCCAAGACAAAGGTAAAGAAGATATCGCGGAAACCTTCGGGGTTGCCGAAGCAGTTGACTACATACGTGCAACAGGCGAGCATATTTCTTTAGAGCTTATTAAAGAACTCCATCGCATAGTTTTTAAAAATTCAAAGATTTTTGCAGGAGACTTCCGGACAAAAGGTGTAGAAGTGGTTGTTGCAGACGCATTGGGAAACGTCGTCCATCGAGGAGCTCCATCACAACAGATAGAGCCGCTGCTTAAAGAAATAATTCGATGGTATAACCAAAACAAAACGAAATGTCCACCTTTGGTTCTAGCCGCCGTAATTCATAATCAGTTTGAGGTTGTTCACCCCTTTCAAGATGGCAACGGCAGAGTTGGACGACTGCTGTTAAACAACATTTTACTAAAACATAATCTACCGCCCTTAAACATTGAACTAAAAAATCGAACCCAATACTACGCCGCCCTACAAACATACGAAAAAGAGAACAACATACGCCCAACCTTAGAACTCATGCTAAAAGAATACCGCGCACTCAAAAAAATCCTCAAATAGGTGACTACAAAATCCACAAATGTAGTCACCCAAAAAATTCCGAGATAACTGCTTGACATGCAGGTCGCCGGTCAGAATCCGGTCAATCCTAAATTAGACGGAAATTCTTTATTATTTATTCCGTGTTTGATTCCCAACAATCTAACTTCCTTAGGACAACTTGCGCAGACTAAACACGCTCTCGTTGTCGCGGGAATTCTTATATACTCCTTCCGTCTAAGGGCTGGCGAAGGCTCAGGTTTGGAGAATAAAATTTATCATTCAACCGGTATCAGTCGACATCGAAGAAACGACTTTGTAATTTTTGTTCACCAAATTTAACCTTACTAATTATATGTGACTCAACATGATTTCAGATTATGTTATTGAAACTAAAGGGCTTCGGAAGAACTTCATTTCTAAAGAGCGAGGCGGAAAAAAACAGGTAGAGGCCGTTAAAGGCATAGATCTTACGGTTAAAAAAGGAGAAATCTTCGGTTTTCTAGGTCCAAATGGCGCCGGCAAGTCCACTACCCAGAAAATGCTCTCCACGTTACTGTGTCCGACTAGCGGCGAAGCCAAGGTTCTTGGATACGATTTAGCCACACAGCAGGAACAGATTAGACAAAACATTGGATGCGTCAGCCAAGCAGGCGGAGCAGATTTGTCTTCTACAGGGGTTGAAAACCTAGTCCTCCAAGCCCAACTATATGGCTCAGATACCTTGACTGCAAAAAAAGACGCATCTGAATTTGTTGAACGCTTCCAAATGAGCTCGTTCATAACCAGAACCGCACAATCCTATTCTGGTGGTCAGAAACGCCGCTTAGACATTGCGCTTGGAATGATTCACCATCCACAACTACTACTTCTCGATGAACCAACAACAGGTCTTGACCCACAAAGCAGAGCATACTTGTGGGGGGAAATAAAAAAACTGAAATCCGAGGGTGTCACCATCTTTTTAACCACTCAGTACATGGATGAAGCTGACAAACTCTGCGATAAAATTGCGATTATAGATAACGGAAAAGTCATTGTGACGGGAACGCCAGAGGAATTAAAAAGCAGTGTTGGCGGCGACACAATAGTTTTCAGTTTTCCATCAGAAGAAACCGCTCACAAAGCTGAAACTGTTGTTAACTGGGAAGATTAAGTCAGAGAAAATTCAAACTCTCGAGACTAAAGTACATTTAACAATTAAAGATGGAGAACAGAATGATGCCTGACCTCCTACGCCAACTCGACGCAGAAAACCTCGAGGCACAAGGCGTTACATTATCTAGACCAAGCTTAGACGACGTCTTCCTAAAGTATACAGGCCGCTCACTAAGGGAGGACCAAATAAAATGACTCTACTAAACGATACTAAACTGATGTTTATTCGTAACATGCAGCACACGCTCAGAAGCCCAGTTTTTGTTTTCGTAAGTATGTTCCAACCCCTCATGTACCTGCTCTTATTTATGCCACTCCTCAACGGTCTTGGCGGAGTTCCAGGGCTGCCCGCCGGGAAAACAGTAGATATTTTCATTCCGGGGCTTTTGGTTTTGCAAGCGCTCTTCGGCACAGCGTTCGTTGGATTCTCACTTATTGATGATATTAGAACGGGAGTTATAGAACGATTTTTGGTAACTCCAGTGAAACGCTCAGCAATTCTTTTAGGCAGGGTTTTGAGGGATGCCGTCGTCCTTCTTGTTCAATGTGTTTTGATTACATTAGTTGCTATTCTATTTGGGCTGAGTGTAAATGTAGGTGGATTTTTGCTCTCTCTATTGCTATACGCTTTGATCGGAGTTACAATGGCATCTATTTCATACGGTTTCGCTCTTATTTACAAAATTGAGGATGCCCTTGCTCCTACGTTGAACACAATAACACTGCCTGTTTCGTCTGCTATCAGGCATTATCCTTCCTCTCGCGCTTGCGCCTATCTGGCTTCAGGACCTAGCGAAGATTAACCCCTTTTCATACACTGTTAACGCTACGCGCGCATTATTTGCTGGCAACTTTCAAAACATCGGAATTATAGAAGGATTCGTCGTCATAGGTGTACTTGCAGTGCTAGTGTTTTTGTGGGCGCTAAGGTCACTCAAAAAAATGGCTTCATAACTGGGAAAAAAGATTAACAGTATATTACTGCTTTCTTGATTCTATGATGCCTCTGCATTTGTCGGCGTACTGGCAGTATTCTAGGCATGCAGCTGATTTGTCGGGGCGTTTCCATTCAGCGCCGCATCCTGGGCAGGTTGTTTTGTCTTCATCACTCCAGATTTCCAGGTCGCCGCCGCAAACGTGGCATTTAATGTAGGCGGGTTTCGGCTGGAGTAGGTCGCGTAGTCCAGGGCAGGTTTCAGGGTTCTTTTCTGTATGGGTTTGTCTTTAGAGCTCAACTATTTCACCTCCAATCTTTACCTCGTACTCTTTAGTGGGAATTTGTTTGCCTGAGGCTTCAAGCGCCTTGTTTACTGCCCATTTTAAGCCTGTGCAGCAGGGCACTTCCATGTGGACAACGGTTACGGATGCAATGTTGTTTTGCTGGAAGATTTCGGTTAGTTTTTGGGCGTACGCACGGGCATCGTTGAATTTAGGGCAACCAATGATGACGCGTTTTCCAACCATGAGGTCGTGGAAGTTTTTGAAAGCAACAGGGGCGCAGTCAGCGGCGAAGAGAAGGTCGGCGTTTTCGAAGAACGGTGCCTTTGGTGGGACAAGGTCCAGTTTTATGGGCCACTGGGGCTTTTGGGGTGTGGCGTTGGTTTGGATGTTTGCGGTTGTTTTGTTTTTTAGGTACTCGTGCACTTCTGCTTCGTTGAAAGCTTGGGCTTCGCGTTCCGTTATCGTTATCGCTCCCTGAGGACATTGCCCCAAGCAGGCGCCTAATCCGTCGCAGTAGGTTTCTTTGATTATTTTTGCTTTTCCGTTAACGATTTGGAGGGCGCCTTCTGCACATTTGGGGATGCAACTTCCGCATCCGTTGCAGAGGTTTTCGTTTATGTTTACGATTTTTCTTTTCATGTGATGTGTTTTCTCCTTTTAGGCATTTTCCGCCTGTGGGGCAGAATTTTTGGGCGTGGTTTTGGATGGCTTCAAAGATGGGGTGCAGGGTTTCTTGGTTGACGGTGTAGATGTGTTTTTTGCCTTGTTTTTGGATGGTGATGAGGTTGCATTGGAGGAGGGGTTTGAGGTTGTGGGATATCATGCTTTGTTCTTGTCCGAGCGCGGTTGCGAGTTCGTTTACGCTCATGGGTTTTTGCATTAGTTGTTCGAGTGCGGCGAGTCGGGTGGGGTTTGCTAGGTTGGTGAAGAAGTGGTGGCAGATTTCTGTTAGCCCTTTTTTCATTTGTTTCATCGTTCCCTTAATCGCATGAACAATAATTCATATGAATACTTATTCATATAAAGTTAATGGTCAAAAACCAAAAATTTACACAAACCACACAGGAAAAACGCGCACACACCAGTCAGAGTTCATACCTTTCCAAATCAGACTGAGAACCACACTGAGGAGTAACAAAATAAAAGACACACCTACACTTAGTACAGCGACACTCTTGATTTTTGCTTCTCTCAACCGCTGATGAACCGCATTTCGGACAACGTATTTCAACGCTGGGCGTTTTTCTTCTTCCCCAATTTACCGTAAACCTTTTTGCTATTAAATATTACTCAAGCCAATAGTTGAGGGCAAAGTTTTTGAGTGCCGTTGTTTTCTATTGCCTGCCAAGGTTGAAGATATTGTCTAAAAAAGCAAAGAAAGCCGAAGGTTTAGAACAACACAAAAAAATACAGCGAGAAAAAGAACAGAAACGAAAAGAAAGAAAACAAGTCTCACTTCCAGCAAAACACGCAAGCAAAGGCAAAAAATAATTCTTGCGTTTGCTAACCTAAACTGCAATCACTTTTCTTTGATTACAATTTTTTTGATTAGTGAATCGCGATTTAGCAAAGTAACATTAAAAAAGATTTTTTGGGTCGGTCTAATTTTTAGTTCTTCTTTCCACCCAATTCCAGAGGGTTGTCACCTTACTGTCATGCTGGAGGTTACAGCAGGTTAATAGTTTTGGCTACGCACAGTGAAAACGGAGAAAGGCTTCACTTGAAACAGCCAATACTGAATCACACGACGGGCATCACTGACGCGCCGCAGACCAATACGATTTTTTTCAGTCAAGCAAAAACGAAAACAGTTTTCTGCCTATAAACTATTGCCTAAAAGCCTTTTTTAAAAGAGAAGGAAAAATGGGAAAACATGACACTGTCTAAACTGGAAAGATACATAGAAATATTGAAAATGATAGACAACTCTTGCACTTTGAGATTTTCAAAGCCTATCAAAACATCCAGTGAGGAAATCATTCTCTCAAAGGTTGATATTGATTTCCTTATGAAGCAAAGAACCATTGTGGAATGTGGAAAAGGAAACCCAACGGCATATAGAATAACAAGACGTGGGAAAGCCGTCATAAAATATCTGTGTCAAAACCAAGAGAACAGCATCGGTCAAATGCAAAATTGTTATCATTTGAAAACAATTCAACCTGCAGATTTAGTTTTTGAATCTGCGCCTCCCAAAATGCCATGTTAAACTAGAAAATAGCCTAAGAATTAGTTTCGATTCATGCAAAAGCTTTTATAGAACATACACAGAACACGTTGACAAAAACGCCTGGTCGACAAATTAAAAAATGCAAGACACCGTTGGTAACCTTTTCAATATTTTTCATAAAAACATTAAATCAACATTTCAGAAATGGGACTGGTAAAAATGGAAACAACAATTAAGACAACAAACACATCTTCAAAAAAATTCAACCCGCCACCCGTAAAAATACTGATAGTTGACGACGATACTGCCTTGCTCAAGGCAACCAGCGAAATCCTCACAAAAGAAGGCTACATAACCAAAGAGGCACAAACAGGCAAAGAAGCAATAGAGAAATGTCAAAAAGAATTTTTTGACTTCGGACTTATCGATTTAAAATTACCAGACATTGAAGGCACCAAACTGCTTGAAATCCTCAAGAACATCAATCCAAAAATGATAAAAATAATCATCACAGGTTACCCATCCCTTGAAAGCGCAGTTAATTCCCTTAATTTTGGAGCCGAAGAGTACCTAATTAAACCCTTCAACCCTGCAGAGCTAATAGATTTGATTAAAGATCAGAGTGAAAAAACCCGTGTTGACAAATGGGAAAAACTATTCGTAGGCGTCGGATTGTCTGCTAATGAGGCGAAGGTTTACTTAGCTTTAGCCATGAATGGCACGTTAGAAATAAGAAAAGTCAGCATGGCCTCCGGCGTACCGAGAACTAAAACTTATGCAGCGGTAAAAAAACTAATTCAAAGAGGATTAGTTTCAGAGTTTCCTGGACCAATGCAGAAACTCTCAATCACATCGCCCGCCAGCGCATTTGACCCTATACTAAAAAATTGGAAAAGAGATCTATCAGATCAGAGCAAGACATTAGCTGAATTCGAAAAAGCCCTGAAGCTACTGGAATCTATAAACACCGAGAAAATATCTTCACCTCAAACTGGCATTGAGAAAGAAACCATCTGGACAATGACTGGAACCCAAGAGATTAATCAAAGAATTAGCGAAATGCTGCAGGAAGCCACAAGCTCCGTGCGCATCCTAGCTAATGAGGACGGTCTTGTAAGATTTTATAAGAATTTTGGAAAGAAACTAGATCAGCTATGCCTAAAGAAGGTAAAAGTTCAATTTAACATTCCCACAGATTCAGTCAATAAAACCTTACTCAATGACCTAAAATACGCATACAAAGTGGTTAATGTTCAAGAAGCTGACACGCCATATTTCTTATTGAATGTTGACCAAAAGAAGGTTCTAATTGCTGATTTAAAAGGCAACAGTTCGGATAGCCCAGATGAAAAAGAAATGGGGATATTGGCGAAGAGTGAAAAGTTAGCCATTTTCTTTAGGCGCTTTTTCAATCTTGAAGAAGAGAAAAGCGTCGTTAGGCATTATGGGAAAAGCTCGGCGTCTATGCTGAGGAATAACAGCTATTACCACACGCGGCCACAAAAACGAATGCAGGTAAAGCGTTCTTATGGTGTTCGGTCATGCGATACAAGAAGATAAGACAAAAACAAAAAAATTAAATTGAGTGTTTGCTGCGTTTCTTGTGGTAGAGCATCAAACCGCTGCCCAATACACCAGCAAAAACTATTGTCCAAAGCCACCATTGCATCCACAATGGCTGCGCCTGCGACCCAACTGTGTTGGTTATTTGCAGTTGGTCGATTTCTGTTATAGAATCATGACCGATATAGAGTTCGTTTTGAGCCTCAATAGAACCAGATGGATTGGCTACTCCAGAGGATACTGTAACTGCTTGTTCTTGTCCGTTAACGTAGATGTGCATTCCATTGGTTAAGCTGCGGGTGAAAACCACGTGAACCCATTGGTTTAGTGGAATAGCTTCTTTGGTGTCTATTTCGTTTAGAACGCCGTTTTGAGTCATAACGTAGCCGCGGATTGCAGCTATGGGAGGCGAACTTGCGTTTTGTGGGGTTTCCCCGTTAATGGCAAGCCCAAGGGTTCTAGTTGGCAGGGGCAGGGTGGTTCTTATGCATTCTACCAGGATGTTGTTGTAGGATACGTTTTTGATTTGTTGTACATTTACCCAGGCATCTAGGGTTACGTCTTGAGGGGTTTGGAGGCTAGCGGAAGGTGGCACAAACGCGTACGCTGCACCATTGAAACTTAGGGCTTGACCAAACTTGCCCGGTACCTGCGCTGGAATAAACGAGACGTTACCTACCGTTGACGCTAAGACTGCGGGGTTGTTACCGGTTGAATCGGGTATGACACCGTCCGACGCGATGGTATCAAAGGTCCAAGAAGCAACAATGCCGTTTGATGCTATAGGTGAAGATGTGATTGCGGAGGGTGCTTTGCCAGGGTTTTGGGTGTCAAAGGGCGCTGTGAGTGGGTAGTTGTCGGTGTTATTGGAGTTAATCACGTAGGGGGTAGATTGGTAATCGCTCCAGTAGTTTCCAGCGGAGGCGCCATTATCCCAGCTTTCAACAAGGTAAGAAGAGTTGCCATAGGCGTTATTGCGGTTGTTTACAAAGTTATTGTGGTAAAGCTCGTTTGCACGTGGAGCCGCACCCTGAGTCGTAATGTAGACCCCATACTTGTTTTGGGCAATCTCGTTGGCGCTGATTATGTTTTTTGACCCTGAAAGAAAGATACCTGACTCAACATTGGACACTATTTTATTATCAAACACTACCGAGTTCGATGCACCTAAGCCTAAGCCTCTAAAGTTGTTTTGAAGATTGTTGCCGCTAACAGTATTGGAGTAGCCTCCTAAAGCAATGCCTGATACAGCGTTTGCAACGATACTGTTGTTGGAAATGTTGTTTAGTGTACCAGAATAGAAGCGAATGCCGTCTTTAATGCTTAAGGTGATAACGTTGTTGGTTATAGTTGTGGATGACTGGAGCGCACAGAAAATCCCGATATAGTTGTTTTGAATAATGTTGCCGTTGATTGTGCAGTTGTCGCCTTGGATATTTATGCCCAAAGCATTTTGCGCGGGAACTGAGCTGTTGGCGCTTTGGATTGTGAATCCTGAAACTTTGACGCCTGCTGCCGCCAAGGTGAGAACAGCAGGTTGACCTGCGCCGCCGTTTCCGATTATGATGGTGTTTTTGCTGTTTTCTCCTTGAAGCGTCAGGGTCTTGTTTACTTGTATGTTTTCATAGTAAACCCCTTGCTTTACCACTATAACGTCGCCAGAAGAGGCATGGTCTATGGCGGAGGTTATTGTTGGGTAGTTGTCGGGAACAACCAAAGTTTTGGAAGCCATACTTACTTGAATGTTAATCGTCCATGCGACCGCAAGAAGAATAACTATTATCGCCAAGGTTTTCATAACTTGCCGCTTCATATTTGCCACCATTTGCTCTCTGAAGAATGAAGTGACACAGGTACCATATTACTCTCCCTAAAGAACACCCTGTTCCCCAAGGAGAACACCTAATTTCAAAAAAAAATTAGCCGTTATGTGGATGGAAGTGGGGTCTGTCAATATTTTGTTCTTCATCTTCCCTATCAGACTGGGACGGCGACATCATCCCCCGCACATTAATCGGCACCTCAACCAAATAAACATTACAAAAATAGCCAAAAAATACTGGCGATAAACTGGCTTTTTCTCTTTGTGTGGGTGTGGCGGCTTTAAGGCTGTCACATGTCCGCTTGAGGAATGGGCTCTGTTTTGCTGCAGCAATGGTCCTCTACGCCTGTTTGGCTGTGGGATACACGATTTTTTCCACAAGCCCTGCATAGCTCTATGTTGGGTTTGGGCTGTTGTGGTTGTGGATGCATGTTGAGTAAGCTTTTGTATTGGCATATTGAAGCACCCATTTAACATACACGAAAGCCAATAAGTGAATAACCTCCGAACCTGACGCCCTCTTCTCCGCCCGTAGCGTAGAATTCACCCACCGTCTCTAAGGAATAGGTTGAAGAGAATATCACACCTTTTTACCCCTAAATCCCCTTCCAGCCATCGTAGGAGGCGAGGGGCAACCGAGTATTACTTGGGACAAAATTACTATTTCAACTTATTACACCTTGAATAACTTTAACCCTGTTTGAATATGACACATAAGTGTTCGGGTAAATCTGTGGACGATAGATTTCTCGGTTAGGAATCGGAGTTGGCACTAACGGCTAAAAATCGGCCGCTAAATCCTAAACATATCTTTTCTCTTTATCACAGTACCAGCGCCTATACTGCGGAATATAACGGGTTTGGAATCCACAATATGGACATATCGAGGTTTTAGTGGGCACCGAAGATGACGGTAGCGTCTCCATTGTAAGAGGTTCATCACAGAAGTCGCCGCAGACCTTAGCTGTCTCGCTTGTTATACCGCAGTTTCGGCAAATCCACTGCGTCTTAGGAGTTCCTATCTGTGAATCAAAAGGATGCTTCATCAAAGTTTTCGCTTGGTTAATCATTGTAACCCAGTCTTCTTTGTCCGTTCCGCCATTAACTACAAATGAATATGCCTGCTTTGGCGTACCAACACAGTAAACGCAGATGAATGATGCTCCCAATCGTGTATCCGCTTCAACACGCGTGAGGTTCTCAAGCGGAATAGAAATGCTACTATCATGGCTTGAGAGCTCATCAAGGTCTGCTTTAGAGACTTGATCCTCAATTGCTCTAGATACTAAACCTCCGAAATGTCCAGCGACTACAAAAGCGGCTGCTTTTGCTGTTCTGCCCTTTTTTATGTAGACAAGCCGTTCATTGGTTAATATCAGGGTGCCAAGGTCAGCGAATACACCTGCTTTAAGTCCTGCTATTGGAGGTGATTCAGATTCATGGACTTTTACGCCTGCTTCCTGTCTTAAAATGTATTCTGGCAACGGCTGCTCACAAGTTATGGTTGGTGTTGTGCGCTTTTAACCCTATCGACCAATGCGCATTAAGGAGAAACAGTCATTTAAAGACTTATAACTAGAATAATATAATATCATTTTAGCAGTTTAGTCCACTGAAAATTTACTTTGCCTAAGGCTGGGACGTCGATGCAGAACCTTTGTTGCTGTTTGTGGTGGCTTGCACAACCAGTCTGCAACCCAACCCTGACGCAGACAACAAGACACAAACTGCAGCGCAACCCTTTGGTTGTTGTTGTGGTATAGGAGCCTCTTTGCTACAACTACTATAGAAAACAAGCCAGCCCAAAAGGCGAAAAATAGCCTGAGCCGAGTGATTTGCGGTTTCGGAATGAAGTTTATTAATGCGGAACTTTCCAAATTGATTGGAGAAGGCAAGTGCAGTTTAGTATTGAAAAGTCCTCTAGAGAGGTTCTGAGAGAGGCTTCGAGTTGGAGCATAAGGGGCTTTAGAGCGGTTAAAGAGGTAGTTTCAGATTACTATGCGCCAATTTTTTCTAGAAAGGCTGGTGTACCCATATGCGCTACACTTTGCGTTTTAACAATTGTTTCCTACGCTTTATTGCATGGATAGACGTAAACAAAACCCAATTACTTGTATGCGGTTTACTTGAATTTTTTAAGGGATTAAACTAAAAAAAGAAGATAGTTGTGTAGTTTAGATTCTGTTTTCATTCGAACAGTTTATGGGTGGCGTGGAAAGTGTTTTTTCCTTTTTGCGAAAAGCCCAATTGCAAGGATGACGAGGATGATTGCTGCGCCAATGATTGCAAGGTATGTGCCTATTGATGCCTGGGTTGGTTTTGGCGTTGAGGTTGGCTCGGTGGTGGTTGTTGGTTTAGGTGTAGATGTTGGTGCTGGACTTGGTGTGGCAGTTGCACTTGGTTTAGGTGTAGCTGTTGGAGATGGAGTTGGAGTAGGTGTTGCCGTCGGTGTTGGTGATGGGGTAGGTGTTGGAGTTGGGGATGCTGAATTATCGTTTAGGGTAAAGGTAGCGGTGACTGTTTTATTTCCATCCATGGTTACTGTTGTGTTAGTTATGTCTGTAACGTCTCCGCTCCAGCCGCTGAATGCCCAGTTTTCTTCGTTCATAGCTTGCAGATCAACTACTGTGCCTGAAGCGTAAGTTTGGTTGCCTGGAGATACGGTACCTTGACCATCAGTGTACATGGTGAGAGCGTAAGTGTCTTGCGTAAAGGTTGCAGTTATGGTCATGTTGGATTCTAAGGTGACTGTAGCGGGATTATCTGTACTATTTAAATCGCCGCTCCATCCGCTAAAGCTCCAGCCTGATGCCGCAACAGGGGTTAGTTGGACTGCATCGCCGTAATTGTATGTGTCTTGGGTTGCGTTTTCCGTTACTGAGCATCCTGTGCCATCTACGTTAACTGTTAAGGTATACTGGTCGCCAATGGTCGTTGCTGTTACGTTGTTAACGCTAAGTATGGCAAAGAAACCTATGGCTAAAGCTACTGCGACAAGGGCTGCGCAAAGTTTATTTTTCATTTTTTCTTAAGCTCCGTATATTGTATATTATATCTTGCTACAACATACAACTCTCTCTTATAAACGATACGATTCAAAGCCACCAAAAAGGAACTGAAATACAAATCACCCATTCTATTCAACAATACAAATTCAGAAAAAATTAAAAAAAAGAAAAGAATTGCTGACTTTTAGACAGATGTTGGTGGTGGGGGATATGCAGCTGTTGCCATTTGTGGTTCTTGCGGTGGTGGCTTCATTTGGAAGAAAGCGATTGCTAGCAACAGTATGGCTATCCAGATTAGAATTAGCCCCAATAGAGGGATTATTGCGCCTATTAGCAGCAGTAATCCAGCGGTTCCAAACAAACCCACGTTTGACTTTGCTGAAACTTGCTTTAGTGAGCGTCTAACGAAGAAAGCTGTGACTATAGCAAAAACCCATACGATAACCAAAACCGCCAGTATCCCTGCAACAAGTGGATAAATGGTGGATGCGTCAATGTTGCTTGTGTTAGGGGTCATGCCTTGAAGTGTTGACCAGTCGCCATTCCAGCCGGGATATATCTGTTTTAACAGATCGGTCAATGATGTCAAAACTGTATAAAGAGTCGCTACAGCAGCTATGATGCCGCCCACTATGCCCACGATAAGACCGTAGAGTGTGTTGCTGAAAATTCTTCCTTCTTTGTAGTAGTCAGCTAAACCATGAAGTGCAACTAAAACTAGTACGATGCCGACAAGCTCTAAAATGCCATAGTAGTTAATTAACGGAAATATGCCTATGAACATCAGTATTGCGCCTATGCCGCCTAAAGTTTTGCTTGATTCGAAAGTCATTTGTTTTCCTCTAAGTTTCTTTCAGAGTAATTAAGATAAAAGCTTTTTCATACAGGTCCATAGGCACTGAAAGTAGCGTGGCAGTTTGTAGCAAAATTCAAATCCACGATACGTGGGCATTAAAGGGCTTATTCGGTTTTTGTTTCCCTGGTTTCCAGTTGTCCCTGCAGAATGCTGTAATATGTTTGCAGATAGATTTTGCCGCTCGCTGTTATCATGTACACTTTCCGTGCTCGACCGTCTTTTTGCTGTTTTTTGCTCTCAACAAAGCCTTTCTGTTCAAGACTGTTTAGGGTTGGGTAGAGTGCTCCGTGTCTTAGTTTTATGTTGAAGTCGGTTTCTACTTGTTTTTTGATTTTGTATCCCCATGTTGGTTGGGTTTGGATGATTCGTAGGAGTTGGATGTCTAGGAGGTTTCTGATTATGTGTTGTACAATTTCTTTTTTGTAGGTTTCGGACATTGGTTTTCCTTGTTTGGTGTTGTTTGTGTATGGGTTGATGTTTGGATTTATTTAGGTTATGTTAATTTTTTAGTTATGTTGTATGCTATATTATGTCTTTGTATGCTTTAGTTATGTATGAGGGTTTATATCGGGGTTTATTGTAACTAAGTATTCAAGATATGTCCGAATAAGGACATATTGTACACACGTATAACAGAAAAACTGTTCAACAAAAATACACAAACGGAGGAAAAAAATGTTTAAAGCAAACTCACAAAAAGAGATATCAACCAAACTAACCAAAGGCCTACTAGACCTAATAATCCTCCAATTCCTAAACACCGAACCCATGCACGGATACCAAGTAATAACCAAAATCCGCAAAACCTTCGGCGTATACTTCGGACCAAGCACCATCTACCCGCTCTTGGGCACCCTCGAAAAGAAAGGCTATGTAGACAGCCACTGGAACATGAATTTTGAGCGCCCCCGAAAAGTCTACAGCCTAACAAGCGAAGGCCAGAACACGCTAAACTTCACCGAAGACTCACTGAATTTGATCTGCAGGAAAATAATAAACACACCCACGGAGATAACACCACCAACCGTAGGCATGATAACCAACAAAAGCAAAAGCCACTTAACGTTAGAAGTTCCTTAAAACTGGCAAGTTTTTTAGGCTTGCTAGCAATTTTAGCTTTTTAATCTCTAAATTAATCAGGTTTTCCAGATAATTTACCTTACCCATTTTAAATACCTCTAAGCCCAATTGCTATATTGAAGCGCCAGGTGAACAGTTGAAACAAACCAACAACAGCGAAAGCTTCGAGTTGAGCAATCAAGCTATCGAATTCTGCAGACACATCGCTGGGTCATCAAAAATCGCCGCCATCGCCCTTGTGGACAACTATTCGCTGAAAACTTCAAATGAGCGCACAATACATGAAGTAATGCTTGTTATCCATAATTTCCAGCCCAGGCTAATGAGGTACCTGAAAACAGTCAATAACAAGACGATTTTTGTTTTTGCAGTGGACCAGTGGATTTTTGAACGTGACATCGATAGAGGCTTTCTTGGGGAGGCTATTGCGAGCAAACTTATTTTTCCTCACTTAGCGCTTTACGGCAAGGATTACTTGCATGAAAGAGAAGTTGCCCTAAAGAAGCGTTTGATTCTTGAGCTGCTCGAGAATTTGGTGGTGAATTTTCCTGAGCTTGCACACCGCATTCAAATTAAGCCACAGTATTTTATGTATGAAGTGTTTTCTAATCGCATACGAGTTTTCCCCCTAATGGCCTACGACATCGCAAACCTGACAAGTTGCCTTCAACAAAACGAGGAGCAAGCGCTCAGCGGTTACAACAAAGCCCTAAAACAGCTTGAAGATGAAGAAAAAATAATCAACACAAAGGGTTACTTAACAATCTCAAAAAAATTCATAGCACAATGCCAAGACCCAAGAATCAAAATAATTAACTTATCAAAGAATATGCCTCGTACACTCTTTACGTCAATTTTCGGCGTCCTTCCCCAACTGATGAGCATTGTTTCCCAAAACACCGAAGACTTTCTAAAAACCCAAAAGATCAATTGGATAAGGCACCCTGACCCCGCCTGCAGGTTCATTGACCCTCAGAAATACGTTTTCTTCCCCACCGCAGATGGACTGGTTTCAATGTCTGACAAGATTAACATCAAGGGCTTTGCTCAAAGGATGCTTCTCAAGGGACAGAACGACAACATCGAAGTTGAACATGTCGGCGGCATGCTAAACGACGTTTACTTAATCAACGCCCATGGCAACGGCAGCGAAACTAAAGTTTTAGCTAAGCGTTTTAAGGATTGGTCGGGTTTCAAATGGTTCCCGTTAACGCTGTGGTCTTTTGGAGCGAAGTCTTTTGTGGTTTCGGGTCAAGCGAGGCTTGCAAAGGAGTGTGCGATTAGCGAGTTTTTGCACAATGAAGGGTTTAATGTTCCTAAGATTTTGCATGTGAGCAATGCTGAGCGTTTAGTGTTCATGGAGTACATTGATGGAGAAAACTTGAGCCAAGCCATCAAACGATTCGCGACATCCAAAGACCCAACCACAAACCAAGAAATACTCACCATTATCGGGCGAGTTGGCGTGATACTTGCGCAAGTTCACGCCCACAATGTCGCGTTAGGTGACACTAAGCCAGATAACGTGCTCATCAAGCAGGATGGCGCCATTTTCTTAATTGATTTTGAGCAAGCCACCCAAGACGGCGACAAAGCCTGGGACATAGCTGTGTTCCTATACTATAGCGGGCATTATCTTCAACCGTTTTATAACAATGACAAGGCTGAATCGTTTGCCAAAGCCTTCATAGATGGGTACTTGAAGGGCGGCGGAAGCGCGTCTAATGTGAGGACGGCTGGGGCATCTAAATACACGCGGGTTTTTAGCATCTTCACGATACCGCCTACGATGCGGGCTATTTCGGATGTTTGCAAAAAAACGGAAAGCGTAGAGGTAGAAGTTCATGGGTAACGTGGGTAGGGAGAAAGGCGGATTGTAATGTCTGAGTTAGGTTTTAAGATGATGGCGTTAACTTTTAAGGTTCGAGATTTTTTTAGACCACGCATAAATATTGTTAAGGAAGCAGGAATAGAGGATGGCTTTAAGGTTCTTGATTTTGGCTGTGGACCTGGCAGCTATGTAAAAGTCGTGGCTGGACTGGTTGGCAAATCGGGAAAGTTGTATGCTTTGGACATAAATCCAGTTGCTATAAAGATGGTTAAGGAAATCATTTCTAAGAATCAGTTGTCAAATGTGGAAACAATCCTTTCTGATGCAAACACTAACTTACCTGATAACAGTTTAGATAGAGTATTATTGTATGATGCGTTCCATGACCTTTCAGACCCAAGGAAAGCGCTAAAAGAAATAAATCGGGTTTTGAAGGTAAATGGAATTTTATCGTTTAGTGACCATCATTTGAAAGAAGATGAGATAGTTTCGAGGGTAACTAAAGACGAATTATTTGAATTGCTCAGGAAAGGAGAAAAGACCTTCAGCTTTGCCAAGAAAGAAACCTCATAATGCTTGGAAAAATGACCTTCCAACGTAAATTTAAGCTATTCAGCGTTCCTGGTGCGGAGTCAGGTCGCTTATAGAAAACGCCAAAGGTTACCCTCGAGTAAGAGTTATTTACTTAAACCCAAACTAGTAATTGTGGATTTTATGAGCCAAGTTTACTTCTACAAGGGATTATACAGGGTTAAAGTTGTGACGGAAAGTGAAGGCTACTGGATTGTGGAAGCGCTGGAGGACTTTAAGGATTGCATTGAAGGCGAAAAAGTTCCTGTTAAAACGGGTGAAAGACGAATTGTGCCGCCAAACGATTTGGTCAAGAAAGATACCTTGCCACCTATGGTGCCTGAGCACGCCTACGAGATACAACTAGAAAAGAAAGTAAAACGCATGGTAGAAGAATACGAAAAAGAAAAGAAAAAAGAAAATGAAGTTTAGCTTTGGCTATTTTTTGTGTATGGGAAATTGGAGGGTGAATTTTACGCCCTTTCCTTTCTCGCTTTCGAAAGTTACGGTTCCACCCATCGCTTCAGTCAATTTTTTAACTACAGGTAAACCGAAGCCTTGACCTTTAGCTTTGGTAGTGAACAGGGGCGTGAAAATTTTGGCTTTAGCTTCCTCAGACATGCCGTTCCCAGTATCCTCAATGCTGATTAACGCTTTATTCTCTCGGCATGCGGCAGAGACGGTTAATTTTCCTCCCTTTGGCATAGCTTGCACGGCGTTGGAAATCAGGTTGGTCAGTATTCGTCTTAAGTAGGAAGAGTCTAGTATAAGTTTAGGATAATCTTTCTGGATGTTAAAGGAAGATGTAATGTCTGGGTTAAGTGGGATGGAGGTTAATACTTCTTTAATTGTTTTTTCCACGTCGATTTCTGCCATTTGCGGAGCGGTCGTTCTTGCGATGTCTTGAAGGTCCGCCACTATCTTGTTTATGTAAAATGTCTGTTCCTCAATGGAGGCAATGCTTTCTTTGAGGTTTTTCTTAGCGCAATCATCAGATAACTCTTCAACTTCTGCCTTTGCTAAGTAAAGCTCGCTGACGATTGATTGAAGTGGGTTTCTGATGTCGTGGCCAACCATGCCCGCGGTTTTGCCGATGGCGATTAAGCTTTCAGATTGAATCATCTTTTGTGCTTGCTCTTTAACAAGTGTCTCCAAATCCTCAGTATGAAGTTTCTTCTCATTTTCCCATTTTTTCAGTTCAGTGATGTCTGAAAAGGATAGGACGGCTCCAAAGATTTTCTTATCTCCAGTTATGTAGGGTCGAATGCGCATTTGGTACCAGTGATTTCTATCACAAATTTCTTGTCTAACAATACTTAGCTTTCTAATCGATGTCAGAAGCAGCTTTTCCAAGCCTTCTACGTGAATTGCCAAGCGGACTCCCGTGATTGGATGTTCTGCATCGGATGGCATAAGCCGTAGGAGCTCTTGAGCTGAAGCGGTAAACCGTTTTATTTTAAGGTCGGTATCTACGATGACTACAGCGGTATCAATGTTGTCCATGAGATTAGCAAGGTCATCGTTTAAATGAGAAAGGGTTTGGTTTCTGTTCTTGAGTTCATCGTTTAGTGTTGTTAATTCTTCGTTAGCCGACTGCAACTCTTCTTTGGATGTCTCCAACTCTTCGTTTGTGCTCATTAACTCTTCATTGCTTGATTGCACTTCTTCGCTTGCGGAGCGTAACTCTTCATTTGATGCTTCCTGTTGTTCAATGACAGTTTGCAACGTTTGTTTAGTTGAGTCTAAATCTTCACCAAGCTCTTTTATTTGTTGGTCCTTAGCCAGCTCTGATTCGTTGCGTGAATGTTTTGGCGTTGTATTTTGCTTTTCAACTGCACCTTTTTCCTCAAATAAAACGAGAAAGAAAGGCTCTTCTTGTTTTGTTATTTGAAAGGGTTTAATCTGGACAGTAACTATGTGTGTCTGTCCATTCTCTTCGTACCGTACGGTTTCGCAAATTTCCTTTTTTGATTTTTTGGCTCTGTAGATTGCGGTTTGAACAGTAGGCCTAAGTTCTTTTCGAACCAGTTTATTCACGCTAAAACTGGCGTTTCCAGGCTCAATTGAAATATAAGGATTAACTTGTCCGCG
Organism: Candidatus Bathyarchaeota archaeon; assembly: GCA_963846735.1. Lineage (GTDB taxonomy): Archaea > Thermoproteota > Bathyarchaeia > Bathyarchaeales > Bathycorpusculaceae > Bathycorpusculum. The sequence goes on from CAWJXC010000003.1 coordinate 242,922, forward strand.
GAAAACAAGGATGTCTGAATTGCTGTTAACTAGCAACGTTGCAGGAACATACGCAGCCATTAACAACTGGTCAACTTCCTCTTTTAACTTAGTTATTGTATCATCTTTTTTAGGCAAAAGTAGAGAGGTTTTTTCCTCAGAATGGTCGATGGGAACTCGCATAGGTAATTCGACTGGGGGTTGACCGTTTTTTTTCTTGAAGATTACGCCTCTTTTTGTGATTGAGTCAAACAAGGTAGCAAATTTACCAACGGTTTCAGATTCCCCTAAAACAAGGTATCCGTTGGGTTTTAAGGCGTAATTGAATATGGACATTATTCTTTCTTGCACTTGAGATTCCATGTATATTAACAAATTACGGCAAACAATCAAATCGATGTTAGAGAATGGAGGATCCTGTGTGACGTCATGTTTTGCGAAAATGCACATATCTCGAATCGGTTTGATTACTTGGCAGTTTCCATTAAAGCTGGTGAAGAATCGGTTTATTCGGTCTTTGGAAACATTGTCCTCTACAGTATTAAGAAAGATTCCTCTTCGGGCCTTATCGATGTTTTTCCCGTTAACGTCGGTGCCGAAAATTTGGGTTGGAATATTTATTAAGTGTTTTTCTTCAAGAAATTCTGTAAGTGCCATTGCTACCGAGTAAACTTCTTCACCTGTTGAGCAGCCTGGAACCCACACTCTTAGGGGTTGGCGACTGTTTTGCCGTTTCTCAATGAGTTGGGGGAACACCGTTTCTTTCAGAACCAAGAAGGTGTTGGGTTCTCTAAAGAAGGTAGTCACGCTTATCAGCAGATCATCAAACAAAGCTTGTTGCTCTTCAGGATGCGTCCGTAAATACGCAACATATTTTGTCATATCTTCAATCTTATTTAATATAATGCGCCGGCTAATTCGCCTGTTGACCGTTGTCTTCTTGTAATTGGAAAAATTAACGCCAAATGCTCCTTTAAGGATAGTGAATATTATTTGCGGTTCTTTTTCTTCTTCAGAAGTTTTTGATTCATCCATTTTTTGGCGAGTAAGCTCTGGGTGCTTGGCGATACTAGCTAATTCTTCCGCAATCTTTTCTGGAGCAAGAACAAAGAATACGGCTTCTGCAGCGATAGCGCTTTTGGGCATGTCTGGGTACTGGGCTGATTTTGGCTCTTGAGCAAACGTGATTCCGCCTTCAGCTTTTATGGCGTTTAACCCTTCCGTTCCATCTGTCCCTGTTCCCGAGAGTATTATGCCGATTGCCCGCGTTTTCCGCTCAACAGCTAAGGAAATTAAAAATTCGTCTATGGGTTTAAGAGACGCGCCTTTTGGATGAAGCTTAAGAGCGCCGTTGTCAATTGTCATCGTTGTTCCTGAAGGAATCACATAGACACTGTTTGGTTCAACCTGCATGCCATTTTCAACTTTTTTAACTGGCATCTTTGTTGAACGCGCAAGAATTTCAGGCAACATACTTTCTTGATTTGGAGCAAGATGCTGCACGATTACTAAAGCCAAGCCGGTGTCCACTGGTAAATTAACAAGCAAAGTTTTGATGGCATCTAAGCCACCAGCAGATGCACCTATACCGGCAATGGGAAAAGCCTGCATAACTTCAATTTGGCTTTTTTTGTTTTCCGGATTTAATTGGCTAAAAACAAGTCACCTTTAAATGGTTATTTACTTGCAAAGTCGGTTATAAGGTTTTTTAAGAAAAATTGATTCAGGGTCACTTGGCACTTGTTTGGGTAGGTCTTGATTGTTTGTTGCTGCGCATGTCAGCCCACACGTTTAAAGTTTCCACCCAACAAAGTTCTTTTGGGTGAAAAAGTTGGTTTTAGGACAAAAAATATTTGAAGGCAATGTAACTCAAAAATTATTTGGTTGAGTTACTGTTTTCTTTTTTTCTTTATGATTTAGGTTTAGATTTTGCGAGTCAGAGTGTTTATAGCTAACTTTCTGTTAATCTTTACAAACAAAGGCTAATTATCAGGCGGTTTCACTGACCAGCCAAAATATTCTAAAACAACAACCATTTTGGAGCATCCCTGCGTCTGAAGTTCTCGAGCAACTTCAAACCATACCGAAAGGCTTGACTGACGATGAAGCGGAAAAACGACTTGCACAATATGGCGCCAACCTTCCAAAGCCCAAAAAAAGATCAGACGCTCTCACTCTTCTGCTTAGTCAATTCAAGAGCCCATTAATCCTTATCCTCATCTTTGCAGGAGGATTGTCGTTCTTCCTAGGCGACTCCGTGAATGCCGCCATCATCTTAACAATCATCCTGATAAGTAGCCTCCTTGGATTCTGGCAGGAAAGGGGCGCAGCCAATGCAGTCCAAAAACTGCTGGCTATAGTTCAAACCAAAGCAACCGTTTTTCGAGATGGAAATCCAAAAGAAATACCTGTTGAGAAAATCGTGCCAGGCGACGTCATTAGCCTCAACGCTGGGGACCTGATACCTGGCGACGCCATTATTTTAGAATCAAAAGATCTTTTCGTTAACGAAGCATCATTGACTGGAGAAACTTTTCCAGCTGAGAAAACAGCGGGGATTCTACCAGCAGCAACATCAGTTAGTCAGAGGACAAACAGTCTTTTCATGGGAACTAACGTGGTTAGCGGAAAGGCTCAGGCAGTTGTTGTAGGAACCGGGGACAAACAGAGTTCGGCAAAGTCTCTGCGCGCCTAAGACTCAGACCGCCTGAAACAGAGTTTGAACACGGGGTCAAACATTTCGGCTATTTTCTTATGGAAGTAACGCTGGTGTTGGTGGTCGCCACTTTCGCCATAAACGTGTATTTCGCGCGTTCAGTATTGGATTCCCTTCTCTTTTCCTTAGCGCTCGCCGTTGGACTCACTCCCCAACTGCTGCCAGCAATTATCAGCATTAACCTAGCTCACGGCGCCAAGATTATGGCAACCAAAAAAGTAATAGTGAAGCGACTCGCATCCATTGAGAACTTTGGCAGTATGAACGTTCTCTGCTCCGACAAAACGGGAACCCTTACGGAAGGCATAATAGAAATACAGTCAGTCATTGACTTTAACGGTAACCCAAGCCAGAAAGCGCAACTCTACGCTTATCTCAACGCTTCTTATCAAACCGGTTTTACAAATCCAATTGATGAAGCTATTCGTGGCGCACATGTTGACGTGTCTGGTTACTCGAAGCTGGATGAGGTGCCATATGACTTCATTCGCAAGCGACTAAGCGTTCTGGTATCAAAAGACAACACGAATCTGATGGTGACAAAAGGTGCTCTACAAAACGTGCTTGATGTATGTGCCTCGGTTGAAACTTCCGAAGCAACGATTATACCAATCATCGGCGTGCAAAAACAGATCCAACAACGCTTCGAGGAACTAAGCAGCAAAGGTTTTCGCGTCCTAGGCATTGCCTACAGAGATATTGGACCAGACAAACTCATCACCAAAGATAGTGAAGTCGGTATGACTTTCTTAGGATTCCTTGTTCTCTTTGATCCCGCCAAACCTAAAATCGCCGAGACTATCAAAGAATTGAAGCAACTGGGTATTTCCCTAAAGATTGTAACTGGAGACAATCGATTGGTTGCAGCCAGCGTCAGTCAACAAGTCGGATTTCCAACTCCAAGAATTCTCAGCAGGTTCAGATCTCCATATTTTAAGTGATGAAGCATTGCTTAGGCAAGTGAATGAAGTAAATGTTTTCGCAGAGGTCGAACCAAACCAGAAGGAACGTATTATTCTCGCACTCAAGAAAGCTGGAAACGTGGTGGGCTACATGGGCGATGGAATTAACGATGCCTCTGCACTCCATGCCGCTGATGTGGGTCTTTCGGTTGATAGCGCGGTGGATGTTGCCAAAGAATCAGCCGACATTGTGTTGCTTGAAAAGGACCTAGGCGTGCTCGCAAATGGAGTCAAAGAAGGAAGAAAAACTTTTGCTAACACTCTCAAGTACGTGTTTATGGCGACCAGTGCTAATTTCGGAAATATGTTCAGCATGGCAGGTGCATCTCTGTTTCTGTCATTTCTTCCTCTGCTTCCTAGGCAGATATTACTTACCAATCTGATGACTGATTTCCCGGAGACAACTATCAGCACGGATCAGTCGATAATGAAATGGTTGAGCAAGCCTAGGCGCTGGAACGTTGGCTTTATCCGCAATTTCATGATAGTTTTCGGCATCTTGAGTTCAGTGTTTGATTATCTTACCTTTGGAGTGCTTCTACTTGTTTTTCAAACGACAACAGGTCTTTTTAGAACCGGGTGGTTTGTAGAATCGGTTATTTCTGCAAGTCTAATTGTGCTGGTTATTCGGAGCAGAAGACCTTTCTTCAAGAGTTTTCCAGGGAAGTATTTGTTGATAACGACGTTAGTGATTGTTGGCGTCAACACTCATCTTTCCCTTCACCGTGCTCGGTAGTCTATTTGGGTTTACTCCGCTCCCTCTTTCGATTCTTCTTTTGATGGTAACAATCGTTCAGTTCTATACCTAATAGCGGGAGAAGTGGTAAAAGGAATCTTTTACAAGCGAGTAAAATTTTAAAATTAACCTCTTGCAGGAAAGTGAAGCGCCTATTTCCGCCTTTAAATAAGGGGGCTATAGAAAAAATCACAGCTATAGTTCCGCTAGAACGCCGCAAAATAAAGAAAAAAGTGTTGGCTAGTAGTTTTCAACCCAGACTTCAAAGTACGCTTTGGGGTGAGCACAAGTTGGGCACATATCTGGCGCTTGGGTTCCTTCGATGACTAAGCCACAGTTTCTACATTTCCATTTTATGGGTGTATCCTTCTTGAAGACTTTGCCCTGCTGCAGACTTTCAAGCAGTTTATTGTACCTGCGTTCATGATAGACTTCTACTTTTGCAACCATACGGAACGTTCGGGCAACATCTGGGAAACCTTCTGTCTCAGCCACCTCACCAAAGTTCGGATAAAGGGTGCCCCACTCAAGCTTCTCTCCTTCGGCTGCGGCTTTGAGGTGGTTAGCTGTTGACGCTATTACTCCTGCTGGGTAAGACGCTTTGATTTCAACCATTCCCCCTTTGAGATGCTTAAAGAACAATTCCCCATGCTCCTTCTCGTTAGCGGCAGTTTCCTCAAAAACCGCCCCGATTTGCTCATAGCCTTCTTTTTTGGCTACGCTGGCAAAGAATGTGTAGCGGTTGCGTGCTTGGGATTCTCCTGCAAACGCGGCTAAAAGATTTTTTTCTGTTTGACTTCCAACAAAATCCATAAAAGTTCAACTCCTACATTGGTTATTTGTAGCCGAAAATAAAAGTGTTCCCCGTGACTTTAACTTTAAGGTATGTTAATGCTTTTATTACCCTGTCGCGCTATGTATTTTTTGCCGGATGAAGAGAAGGCATTAGGTTGACATTATATGGATGAAAATTCAGAGTTACTCGGACGGCAAAGGGTGAGTAACTTTATTTGGCTGGTAACCAGGTAAGGTTATTCACCTGACCTTTTTGCCCGTCAGTTTTTTAAAAAAAAACAAAGCAGCTAAGGTTCTTTCTTATCTTTCCCCCAAACTGGTTTAGGGATTATCTTTAATTGTCGAATAAGGAAAGACAGTACGAGAAATACGGCGATAATTACCAAGATAGATGCTGTCGCTGTTACCAAGAAATTGTCAGTCTGAGTTATGAACGCTACCGAAACGGCAACAAGAAAAACGCCTAAATAAAGACCCAACTTGTTGGTGGCAAATTCGGCGAGCTCTTCTTTTATTGTTAATCGGTATCTATAGAAAAGCATCAAAACCAAAACGAAAGCCAAGAAAACAACAAGAAAAGCATACGTCAAACCCGTCCAATAATTACCGAAAGTAAGCAAAAGCCCAACCTCATCAACGATTAATCCGCCGCCAGCACCGTAAAGAATTGCAGCCACCCTGTTGGTCTCCTTATCGTCATAGCTAATTCCCAGCCAACCACCAATGGCAAGCAATGTTATGCCGAACCAAAAATGGTGAATGTGAATGCCGCTGCTGATTAGAACGGTAGAGGGGAAAAATGTTGTGAATGTTCTTGCAGCAATGAAAGAAAAAATGAACGATAGCAAAGCAATTGTTGCGAGATGTGCTCTTGGTTGAAAGCGTCTACCAGAAATTGCAGTCACCCCAATCAAGAACAAACTTCCTTTAGCCCATATTAAGGGTTTGTCGTAAAAACATGGTCTCAGGAAAAAAGTCTTCTCAGGCGTCAATTTATGGGAAATTAGAAATTATTCAGGCAGAATTAAAAATTCTCCTTTAAACTCCTTAGGCATCAACATGTAAGCGATAGTAATTCTTAAAAGGGCTATGGAATATTCATTTAGTCTATTCGTGAGGAAGAGAAAGGTTTGGCAACAGGTATTGGGCAAAAAAATCGTTCTTACAGCATCAGCTACAGAAATGAGCGATTTCTTCAATAATCCATTCATCGCTTTCGTAGGGGGCTTTGGCAAAGGACCCATCCCACTTGCATACGTTAGAAAAACACTCTATCCACATTGCGGACGCAAACCCGATGGACAAGCAAAGTATGCACCATACGGACTACGAAAAGTCGAATCAATACTTCTGGAAGACGGCTTTTCAAAACAAGACATCGCAGTTGTTCACCCTGAAGATTTACAGAACTTCATCGGTCCAGAAACCAAAGTCGTCGGCATATCTTCGATGGACCCAACAGGCATGGGATACGTCAGCAAAACATACTCCTCAATCGTCGGCGGCGGAGAACCCATGAACGCCATGGAATTCAAAAAACTCGTCATGCACCCCAGCATCAAAAAGTACAAGCCAAAAATCATCGTTGGCGGCTTTGGCTCATGGCAACTTGAACGCAAACATGTTTCCGACAGTTACGGCGTAGATTGCGTACTTATCGGTGGAAGACCTGAACCCATCGTTGAAGTTTTCAAGAAAGCAGTCAACGGCGAAGCACATTCCACGCATCGCAAAAGCAGATGAATCCTTGAGCAACTGGAACTACAACGTTCAAATGCCCCTAACCAAACATGCAGCAATTCATGGTGCAGTGGAAATCTCCAAAGGCTGCGGAAGAAACTGCCAGTTCTGCACGCCTACGATGCAAAACAAGGTTGATGTGCCGCTGGAAAAAATCATGCAGGAAGTCGCCTTAAGCACCGCTGAAGGCAGCGACCACATAACACTAATCACAGAAGACCTTTTCCTCTACGGCACAACAGACAAAAAATTCATTCCCAACAAAGAAGCCGTCGTAAAACTTGTAAAAAGCGTAGCTGATTACCCAGGTGTCAAGAGCATTCAGGCTTCACACATGTCGTTGGCTCCTGTTTACCATAATCCGCAGATGATTAAGGAACTCGCTGAAATCCTCATTGAGAAAAGCTGGTACTCGTTTGGCAAAAAAGCCATAATCACCGCTGAAACAGGCATCGAAACAGGCAGCCCACGCTTAATGAAGAAGTACATGGCTGGGCAAAATGTTGCCGTTTAAGCCTGAGCAATGGCAAGAAGTGGTCACCAACGCTTTCGGCATCCTAAACGATAACGACTGGTATCCGCTAGCAACATTGATTATTGGGTTGCCAGACGAAAAAGAAGAAGACATGCTGCAGACACTTGAGTTAATGGATAAACTCAAAGACTACAACGCATTCTACGTGCCGCTCTTCTTTGTGCCGCTTGAAAACTGCGTCCTGATGAACAAGAAAGGCGCAGAAATGGATTCGCTCTCCAAAGCACGCTGGGACTTCTTCATCAAATGCTGGGAATACAACATCAAAATCTGGAAACCAACCTTCCTAGAAAACCGCCTAACCAATCCATTGATCTACAAGACCTTTGACCAAGTCCTCATTCCATACTTCGGCAAAATTTTAGGCGCCTACTATGGCTTAACACGCGGCGAAAAGAGCGAACAGCTAAAGCAGGCTGTCTGGACGCTAAGTATGCCCATGCCTGAGATCAAAAAAGCGTAAAATGAAAAATAAGGTTTAGGCAGTTTCTTCTTCTGCCATTTCTTCACTATTTTCTTCTTGTTCCACTGATGCTTCTTGCTGTGCCACTTCTTCTTGAGGCAACGTTTGCGGGGTTTCTTGGACTGGCGGTTTTAGGATTTTTCTTGCATGCGTAATGTAGCCTGTGTGCCCAGTCATCATTGTGTTAGGTCGGGTTTTTCCACGTTCAACCTGCATGGTACGCATCAAGCATTCGATGGTTTCTATGAAGACAAAGCCGTTTTCGCGTAGGGCTTCGGTGGTTTTTACGACTTGGTCGATGGTTGGGCTAAACGAAACAAGTATGCCTGAAGGTTTTAGTGCTGTCGTAAGCGTGTGGAACCACAAGCCATGGAACAGCCAAATCCAAAATCACCGCATCCACATCGCGCTCTTCGATACCCTAATGTAACGTCGCCGCTTTTCATTTCAACATGGTCAATGAGTTTTGAGCGTTGCAAGGTTTTTGGCAGCGTTTTTTTGGAATTCAGGGCGGAGTTCGTAAGTGTAAACTTTTCCTGTTGGACCAACGTAATGTGCCAGAGCGGTGGTTAATGAGCCTGTTCCTGTGCCTGATTCAACAACTCGGCTTCCTGGTCCAATGCCGCTGAACATTACGATTAAGGCGGCGTCTTTGGGGTAAATGATTTGTGTGTTGCGGCTGGATTTCATGATGTAGTCGGTTAAGGCGGGTTTTAGGGTGGTGAAGTAGATGCCTAGGCTGCTTTTGATGGGTTCACCGTATTCTTTGCCGATTAACTCGTCGAGTTTGAGGTAGCCTTTGTGTGTGTGGAAGGTTTGTCCTGCCTGCATCTTTATCATGTAAGTTCTGCGTGCGTCCAAGTAAATTAGGACGTAGTCGCCTTCACATATTTTTTCGTTAGCCAACTGGTTGTGCCTCTTTTGGAAGTGAAAATGGGGTTGTTCCATTTAAGCTTTGAACCTAGCAACTCTGAAAAGACTCTCTCACGGTGATTGCCCCGCCTTGTTTAAAAAGCCAAACCTGTTGCAATGTTTATGCCTGCCGAAACCGCCCTTGTGGACCTCCCCTCTATAAGTGCACTGCAAGGGTTGGATATTAGGATCCAAATATGCCCAAAAAACCACAAAAAACAAGCATACACAAAGAAAACAACACCACCCAAATCCCATTGTAGAGAGATGGAGGTAAAACCGTTAGCCCTGCGCTTCTTTTTGGCTCACTGCAATAGAATAAGTTTTTAGTTTAGTTAGCGCACCAGTTTATAACGTGATAGAATGTCACAGAATGTTCACAAGACAGGGCTTGTCAACCTTGTTGTGGGAATAGTCTTGCTTTTGCTTGCCATAGGTGGAATGGTATCTATCAGCCAGAGTATTTCTGCTGTAAATCTTGCAGGTCCGCTTGGTTTAATTTTGCTTTTCGTTTTTGTTGGCGGATATGAAATTGGTAAATATGCAGAAAGCGTTACAACAGCCGTGTGAAGAGTTAAGGCATAAAAGATTTTCGACACTAATTTTACTCAAAAATCTTTATTCTAGGATAGTTTTAACTTTTGCATAGCTAACTTGTGTCTTTCGATGCCTTCTATAAAGTAAAAGAGAGATAACAACACTTACCTTAGCTTCTCTTAAGGTCTGTGCGTGTTATTGGATTTCGGAAGATTCGCTGTAACGGTGCCATTGTTTATGTCTTCGGTCTACAGCACTATAATCCTCTTCAAAGGTTCCTTTCCAGGTATTCGTTTCTATTTCCTCCTTGCAGATGTTTTTCTATTTCGATAGTTCGCGCTGAGCATTTTAAGTCGTGTTTCTTACGCTACACTATTGCAATTTTCTGAAATACTCCCAAAACGAAATATGTCAAGAGACGAAAAAACGAAAACAAAGTTGGTCCCGCAGACGGATTTAACAAAAAAGTGTGCGGCGGCGCATCCATTTTTTCAGCGGAGGGAAAATCTCGAAATCACCTGTTATTTATGAGCGTTAGTTAAGGGCGAAGTAAAAATTTTAGAAATAACTCTGCCTCGGCTTTGGCGCGGTCTTCAGCCTTTGATGTCAAAATAGCCAAAGGCCATTAACTATGATTGTAACTAACTTTGCCAGCCAAACTCTGGGCTCTGGAATACCAGTTTTAAATGCCAATTTGGCTAAAAGCCGCTGCGTATTATGCACAAATAGCGAATTGAGCAGCAACTAAATAAACGGTCTTGCATAAAACTTAACCAAGCAATTAACGCCAGCAATAATTGAATGATATTCTTAATTGATAATTAAAATTAAACAAAAAGAATGAAAAAAGAAAGGTTTTGTTTATTTGACTTTATAGCAAACGGAACCCCATTGGTATAACATACGTTAAAACCCTAAACCTAAATAATGGTGCTACGGAATTAAGCCCCATGGAAGCGTTTGAAAGCAGTTACGGCAAAAGAAACACACGTAACCAATATAGACACGGAATTACAAAATTTTGTGAATGGTACGGCAAATCAATAGACGATGTGTTGGCAGAGAGAAGAGCCGATTGCACGCCAAGACCAAACGAAAATGAGATAGATACTAAACAGCGTAGAACCAGATTTGAGAAACAGCTAGAATCCTTTCATGCATGGCTAGGTGAAAATGGATATCCTAACCAGAACACTAGAACCAATTACTGCAAAGGATTACTGCAAATATTCCGATACTATGAGATGGGTATTACCTTACGCAATGGTTCACCGTTAACTACAGTTACACCAAAACTAGATGACTATCCCCTTATGCCTGACCACGTTAAAGCTATGTTCCATGAAGCTAGAAGTCTAAGAAGTCAACTGTTAGTCAGTTTAGGAAATGACCTAGGATGGAGAATTAACGATGTCCTGAGCATAAAGAAAGATGAGCTACCAGATTTAGACCAAGAGCCACCGATTGAATGGTTAAGAATGACTGAAAAAGAGCATCAAGTAGCTAAGTCGTGCCTATCTAAAACAAGTGTGGCATTGCTTAAGGAATATGTACAAACTTTTGATAGCCAAATACACCCATATCTTTTCTTTAGTAGCTCAGTCTTAAGTCAATCTGGAATAGCTGACGATAACACAATCAACGGAGAATTAAAGTTCTTAGCGCAAGAAGCAAAGATAAAGCTAGGCAATCTATCCCTTACATGGCAATGCTTTAGAAAAATGATTATATCAACTGCTAAAAACATGAGCATAGACCCCGATATTGTAAAACTTATGACGGGTAAGGCAGTAGACAAAGCCATGTTACCATATCTGAGAACCATAGACGTTAGAACTGCTTTTACTAAACTTCAGACAGTCACGGGGATTACTACATTCTCAATCGCTGGCGAAGATGAAACAAAGAGTATGAAAGCAGAGTTACAAAAATATGGTTCTGCATTGGCTCAGGTAGAAAATGAGAATTCAACCATGAAGTTTAGGTTTGAACAGCAACAGAAAAGAATGGATGCACAAATTCAACTGATAGAAGATTTTACCAAGAAAGAAGAAGAGTCAAAGAGACAACTGTTTAGGTTACTTTCAATGGATTTCAAAGTAAGGCTTCAATTGACTAAACGTAACGCTGAATTCGCTCTTGAAGGATTGAAAGCTCAAGCTTATCCTAAAGATATACCAGAAGCACTACTGAAAGAAATGATGGAACTTAGAGATAACTCAATTGCTGTAATCACAGAGAAACTAGAAAAACTAAAGGCTATACCTGAAGTTAATACTACCATAGAGGCTTTAACTGATAGCTCTAACAAAGTGATAGATATAGAAGCAGTAACACATGAAGCACTCAATAACCTGAGCACTAAACACATTATTGTAAAAGTTAATCCGTAATTTTTTTTCTTATTTTCTTTAAGTTTCTATATTCTGATTATTGATAGATTATAGTCGGCTAGACCCTAACTATCCAAAATAGACTTCATAAAGTCAATATTCGGCATCTACCTTGTCATGTCTTCGCTTCGGGTGTGGAAGTTTAGACATAAGAAAATGCCATATGTCATATCCGACAGTTTGTTTTTAGTCGGGATAACCTTCGCTTTATGCTTTCGGTCTCTCTGTTGCTATACAGTATAGTAGGTGCTATCAGTATAACATGCCCTATCTATGTTCTTGAATCCATAAGCATGGTTCCGACACGTTAGTTTATCTTATAGGTTATGGGCTATCTGTCTATCAGATAAGATAATAAGATAGTCGGTAGTGTCGGACATAAGAGACTGTCAGCTATAGCTTTTGGCTTGTCGGTGTCGGCTAAGTTTCAATTAAGCAGAAATTTTGCGTTTCTTGCGTTTATGGTGTCGGTACTGCCTATAAGATAGATGCTGATATAATCTAAACCGACACACTCATAAGAGCTATAACCATGTAATCCACAACACCCGACACATAAGCCTGCAACCTACTGATTACTTGATTATAACTTACCGACACTATACAGATTGATGCAGATAAGATACTAATATAGATAAGATAACCGACACTTATAATTAGGTATACGACACAAAAACACTCTCCCACGTCTTTATCCGACAGTCAATCCGACATAGCCAGAATCCATAGGCTAACTATCTACGTATGAATATAATCTTGGTATCGATGGCTTTTCTTGGGCTAAAGAGAGGCTTTAAAAAACTAAGAATGTGGAAGAATCTTTAAGAATTGACTGTTCCTTACATCATACATCTCTATGAAGACTTTTCCCGAATTCCTGCCTTTGTTTGTGTTAAATAAGTCTTTGATTAGAGCCATGCCACCCATATTTAGAATACCTTTTCTAGGGTCTACCTCACCTAAATCTTCAACGTGCTTAACTGTTCCTTGAGTATATCCGCTTGAGCCGACAAAATAGGATTCTTGTAATGTTCCTTCGAATTGGCTATGAATCCTTTTAGTATTCATTATCCACTTATCAACGTCTTCATATTTGACGGGTCTATCTTTGCACTCAGCTATGAGTATTGGTTGGTCATCTGAATCGTATCCGAGAATATCTATTTCGCCAACTTTAGGCAATTCAGCTCTAATTTTTATTCTAGCTAGGTCTGCCTTTGTGTGCTTCATTAAGAAATTAGCAAACTGATATTCCAAGTATCTGCCTTTTCCATCAGTCTCATTTTTTATGAATATCTTATGAACTGCCTCTAACATTTTTTCGTTCATGTTGTTATATAGATTGTATCCGCTGCCGTTCGGCATTGGTTCATGGAGATATGTGGCTAACTCTTCTAAAACCGATTTATCGATTTTGACCTTGTTAGTGATTATTTCATGAAGTAGCTCAGGTTTGTTTAGCTCTATTTTCTCGGTCTCTTTTGCCTTAACTCGTATACCTTTTTCCTTTATGGTCTCTCTGATAATCTCTCTTTTAGTTTCCTTTTCGTAAATCTCAGCGGTATATTCCTTGATTTTCTCTAAAGTTAGCATACCGTCTAAGTATTTTACTAACTCACGTTTGCCAAAAGTCTTAGGAATTGGATAGCCTTCGCTTTTGGCTATTTTCTTTAATCCGTCTTCGTCAAATTTAGTAAGCAAGTCTGCTTTTGTTGGCATATAGGTCAGCTTGCTATGTGGTGACTTGATATTTAACACTTTCAGCTTTTGCTTCTCTTGCTTTTTTGCCTTCGCTAAGTTGCTTGAAAAGCCTTATATCTAAATTGGATGCATAACGACTAAGCGGTAATTCAGATGGCAGAACAAACGTTCAAAAAAAATTCTAAGGTTATCGGTTTAGCTGTAATTTGTGTTATTTTAGCTGTTGTTATGATGGGAGCTTTAGCTGGTTACGTTTCAAACAATAACTCTTACAATACCTTACAAGCTGATTATAATAACTATCAATCAACCCATAGCCACACTAATGATGAATACAACACCGCCCAATCAGCTAGTAGCTCATTAAGCCAAGTGCAATCTGACTATAATGCGTATAAACAGAGCCATACCAACACGAATGATGATTTTAATAACCTGCAATCAAATTACGATTCGCTTCAGTCATCCGATAGTGCTTATCAAGCGTCTCATAGTCACTCAAACACAGATTACAATTCAATATCATCTCAGCTTTCAGGCGCTAACTCAGTCATTGCTCTAAGCAACTCTACAGTATGGATGAATTCTAAAGTTGTTCCCCAACAAGCCAATACTTATGTTTCAAACTATTTCTCAGCTAGTTACGCTGGATATGTTGTGGTTACAGTACAGTCAACAACTAATACGCAATACGTGGAAGTTGTCTATTCGTCTCATGGATGCAACTATGACAATAAAATTACTGTCGGTGCAAGTGGAACAGCAGTTTTCCCAATATTACCTTCGAGTGTAGACATTAGAATCGGCAACCCGAACAATTCACTAATAGGTCAAGCTCCAACTGCTACCGTAACAGCTACCTATTACTTCTAACCCTTTTTCTTTTTCATATTTTCTTAGTTTCTACTACCTTATGTGCCTACTCAAGCTCTGAAAATAACCCCAATTATAGCCCAGAAAACCACATTGATTGTGGGTAAACAAGCCCGATTTAGCCCCAGAAACCCACCCACACACATACCTATTTTGGCTAATGCACTTTAATTTTTGCTTTATAATAAAAAATAGGCTTGATTCTTCCTTCCTTCTTTACCGTCACTAGGGTTAGCACTAAGTTAGTTATAATATATACTGTTAGATATTATAACTAAGTTATAATCGATAACTCAAATTTTCTCTTATGTCATTGATTATTTGACACTCACTAGCGTTCGATTGATTATATGATGATAAGTTAGATTGGATAGTGGGTGTGTGGGTCGGTAATTTGAGATATTCCTGATTCAATATATGGAATTTAACAAATATTTTGTCTATATTATTTTGATTAAGGAAGTATCTTGTAGTAGATGACGGGCTATAGACCTCAGTACCATCTTTACGTGTTTGATATGAAGTATGAGGATTCATAGATATAATTTCTGAGCCAATCAGCTTATCTATTCTTGTATTGAGTGTGTGGGGGTCACCAATTTGTAATCTGTCAGCTATAAGTTGCTTAAGAATCGGTCTCATAATAAAGTGGATAGTGGTAAAGTTTTCGTTGTTAACGTCAAATCTGCTTTCATATATCTTTTCTTCTGTAGCTTTAGTTTGTAGCCCACAGCATATACGCCATGTTTTATAGAAGTCTAATCCAGCTTCCTTGATAACATATAGGTCTAGTCCACCGAGAGTATTTTGGTTCATTAATAAACGCCTTCCCAAACACTCTTTTGCTCAGAAAAATGTGATATGAGACCTTTAGTAACAACTCTAAGTTTATGTTCGTCAGAACTTAATGCCGTTAACTCTTCTTTGTTCTTCATATCTAATTTTCATTCATGACCGCAAAACAACAGCTAAAAGCATATGTTATATTGCATCGTCACATATAAGACTTACTACAACCTATTTAAATATTTCTGGTTTAAGCAATATTAAAAAATCGCTGAAATTTAATAACTTGTTAGAATGAAGGTAATACGACCGTTCGGCAATCGTACCAGAAGAGTTAATTAACATATAACTGCATCCAGCCTTATAAGCTTTATGGCGTAATAAGACATCAGATATACATGAAAAGGGCAATCGGGGTTAGCCCGAACGCCTCAATTGAAGGGCTGAATGGCTAAGAAAAAAGGTGTCTCTGGTGAATGTTCGAATGTGGCTGTTAACTCATGTGACACCGACATGAATTATACTATATATTAGTCATGATGGATATTTAAGTATTTTTGTATATTATCACTACTTTCTACTGCATAAATAGACAAAAAGATTTAAATACAATATCGCAACCTATACGACAGTATAGGAAATGTTAATATAGGAGATATAAAAATGAGGTCAAAAGCTCATCCAAATAAAGAATATTCGGCAAATACAAACTACAAAATTAACCGTAACCTAAGACAACTTAGGTATAAATTATATAAATCAAATCCAGAACTTTTAGAACCTATAACCGATGCCCTACTTCAAGCTAGCAAAGGTAAAGTTGAACCATGTAAAATGGTTGTAACTGTTGAACGCTCAAGCGTGATTATCAGCATAATAGGTTATCAACCGACTTGTTTTAGTGGAAAAGCAACCTGCGCAATTCCCGATATTATTGGATGTGCTTAAGATGAAAAAGAGTCCTCAAACCATAAGAGAAGAAAAAGATGCAGTCATAAATTCGCTCGATGTACAATTAAAAACCACTTTTAATATAGACGGCAAAAGCGAACTAAACGATAGCCCAAGCCAATTCACACATGGAAAAGATGCTATGGCAGATACAACAGCTAACCTAGTAGGCAATCCAATACGAAAAACAAAGGTTAAGGAATAATAGCCATGTCAACCGAGCAACCAAAAAAAGAGCTTATCGTTAAAATCGATACAACCGCTACAGAGCAGAGAATAAAAGCTGATTATGAAACTAAACTAAAAGAAAAAGACGAGACTATCAAGGCATTTCTTGCGAAAGATGCCTTGGAAGCAGAACGCAAAAGAGTCGAAGCAGATATGGATAAAAAAGCTCCAATCGGTGGCGATACCGCACCACTTGAGCAACCAGAGACACATGAACCAATTTATGATGTAGAGAATTCTGAGCTTTTAAGTATGTTAAGTTTCCACAACGAAAAAGACGCTATAGACTTCTTAAAAGAACGTGCTTCAAACCCTGCATGTGCCGACTACGAATTAGCAAAAAAACTTTATGGGAAGGCAGTAAAACGCTCGCTACGTGAAGGTGGAACTTTTGAGTTTCAAGGCAACATGTGCAGATTTGAAAGAAAAGGTGACAAAATCGTGAAGGCTACTAGACCTCAAACATTTAAACGGGTAGAGGATGAATAAGAAATGTCAACAGATTGCATTGAAAAAATAAAATATAATCCGATTACCGAAGAGTATTACGTTGAGGCTAAAGGTTGCGGTAAAACTATCGGAACAGAGAAAAAACCACTTAGCACATGGGGTTTATATAAGAAATTTGAGCTTTTTGTTCATGTATACCAGAAACTTGAGCAACCGAGCTTTGAACATCAAAACAGAATCGTGAATTATAAGTTACCGCTAACTTTTGAAATTAACGATAACCTACTAGGCAAGTACATCTATTTGAAATTAGAAAAACAAAGCTTCGATGATGAGGATTTAAGGTCATTAAAAGGCGATTGGGTAACTCTCGTTCTACGTGACTTAGAGTCTTCAGTTTGTCAACCTGTCCCCATGCCAAACGAAAATTTCAGACAAGAGGATTTTTCGTATCTTAAAATTTCAGTCGGGAAAGCAACAGAGATGACTACAAAACAAGAGATACTAGAGCTTTGGCACAGTAAACGGTGCTTAGGATATTACGATTCCAAACTAGTGAACTTTATAATTTAAGGTGTTTACTATGGATAAAAAATATTATTACCTAAAGATTCCAGCGTCACGACTTAATCCGATTGATGAAAATAAGTTTGAAGTGCAGTTGACAGAATCAGAGATTGCAGAGTTAATTAGCCAAATTAAAACAAAAAATTCCTATACCGTCTAGGTGTTCACATATGGAAGACTCTAATCTTTTTTTAAAAATCGAACACATGGAACGGGAAATTTCATTTCTCCGAGAGCAAATTGAACGAATAAAATTGAGCTTGTGATACTACTTGACACGTTGTACCTTTTGCCATAAATTTTTACTTAAAAAACATAATATAAAATTTTGTAACAAAGATTGCCAACATGCATACATCCGCAAAAAAGTAATTGTATCCCGAATGTTCCCGTTTAATAGCCCTCAGCAAATTGAAGCGTTAGCACGGTTTGAAAAATTGGGGAAAGATTTTTCATGAATAAACGCCAACGTAAAAACTCTCAATTGCCTAAGATGCTGTGTCCGATATGCAAAATGCCCGTTGCGTACTATGAATATATGGATTTTTCTGGACACGAAAAATGTATTGAGGAATTAGATGATTGACGCTGAAGTTTGCCCTACATGCAAAAAACCAACAATATACTATCTAGCTGTCCAAGATGGCTTATTCGTTTATTGTTGCGGTAATTGTAAGTCAATCTTAAACCATCAATGTGAATATTAGAAATATATCCCGTACCTAGTTGGGAATCACGCTAACTTTATGTTAGGTCAAAATATTAGCTACCGTGAAGAAACAGTTTCCAGCAAAGATTTGTCACCTCTGCATGGACATAAATCGCCACTTCACGGTAGTTCTATTTTTGGCATAAGTTATCCTAATTTAAGATAACTTTTGATACTCTTTTTGCCCATGTGAAGTATCTAATATATTTTTTTCTGGAATTTTTTTATCTCCAAATTTCCCTATGTGCATTTTTGTGAAAAAAGGAGCTTAAAATGAGCTTCTTTTGCCATTTTTCCAGATTTTAGACCCTATTTAAACCTAAAGTTTGTTAATTTTGGTTCTCAAGACGCTTAAAATAGAACTTTCGGTCCAGTCTTTCCCATAGTATTAAAAAATATCCAACAAGGAGCGTGAGAAAAACGAAAAAAGTAGATAAAGATACGAAGAAAGTAGATAAAACGGCAAAGAAAGACAGCGATGTACCTATCCAAAGCAGTTTCACAATGCAAAATCTCATAGATGACATGAAGAAATGCTTAGGCTATATAGTAAGTGCGGAATCTGGCTCTGGGAAAAGTTATCTTGGATTCTCAGTTATTCGGCAAGCGATGCAACCAATGAATAAAACTAGAGTAATCATATTTACCCCGTCAACAATCTATCAGCGTAAATTCGGCGCATGTGACAATCTAAAATTAGTCAAAGTTGGCACGGCAGAATTTAGCCCCGTACAGAATTACGATAAGGCAGAGATGGAACGGGTAAGTCATGGCAGAGATACATTCTTTTTGAATACTGATAAGAAGTATATGTTTCAGCGTTCAGAGTGGTTAGAGCAACTATTAGCCGATGAGACATTAAACCTGTGCTTTGAGATACATTACTTAAACTCACGGAAAGCTAAAACCTTCATAACCGAGTGTTTGAAGATTCTATTTGAAAATGGAAAGCACAACTTAGAAGAAAATCCAGATGACGATTTTCACACGCTAGCGGTTTTAGAAGAAGCACAAACAAGCTACGGCACATATGGACTCAATGACGATTCAGCACTAGAAGCTCTCGGTATTCTATCAATGGCGAGAACGGATTCTAATCTTCATTTTTTAGCAATCACTCAAAAGTCTAAGACTGAGGAAAGATTAGCTGAAACAAGCGTGAAGATTACGGAACGGCTAAGATTAATTAGCGGTCAACAAATAGGCTATAATAGTCTAATCCGAGTGAAGTCACAACTTACCCCAGAGTTAAAAGATACGATACAAAGATTGCCATCTAGAACATTTCTGTACTTAAACGGCAAAGATAACCCGATATTCCGAATACCTGACTATAAATATAAAGGCAAATTAGACCAAATACTACCAGAGCAAATTATGACGAAGCAACCAAAACCAGAGACAGCACAAACCCCAGAGATACATGAACAAAAAGAATGGGAAGAAACACTACCAGAACCCAAAGGCATCATGGATAAAATATTCCATTGGCTAGCCATCGGAGAACAAAAGAAAAGATTTACAAAATTGGGCTTACTCAAAACTAAACCTGAGAACATAACAGAATCGGAATATAAAACACAAGTAGCAGAGTTAGCAAAAATAAACCATACGGCAGATACAAACCCCTATTCCCCAAATAGTGAATCAAGCCGAGCTTATGCTAAGTGGAAACGTGAGCAACTAAAAAAGAGAGACAATGAAGACATACCCGATGATGAAAGCGAATATGACGGAGCTTTAGGAATTGGAGATAACGATGATTATCTACTACCACCAGAGGGAGAGGATTTTTAAAATGTCAAAAGTTTATTTGAAAGTTAGAAACTTAGAAGAAAATAAAAGAAAATATATGGAGATTGATTAGGTATGCAAACATCACAAATAAAAAGAAAAAGTGATGTTATACCATTGGGAACTACTTTACTTTATAGTCTTCTGAGTCGACTACGTGCTCGCCTTCGGGTCCTGCTTCTGGACCGCCGCTTGGTGGTGGTTCTGGTCCTTCTGCGCCTGGTTGTGGTCCTTGTCCTGGTTGCTGTTGTCCTTGTTGTTTAGCGTATTCTGATGCTGCTTGCTGGTACACTTTTGTTCCGACTTCTTGCAGAACCTTCTGGAGTGCTTCCGATTTTGTTTTAACCTGCGCCATATCGTTGCTGGCCAATGCGTTTTTGAGTTCGGTTACGGAGGCGTCGATTTTGCCTACTTCTTCTGAGCTGATTTTGCCTGCAAGATCTGTCTTTGTGCGCTCTGCCGTGTAGACAAGGCTGTCAGCGTTGTTGCGGATTTCCGCTTCTTCTTTCTTCTTTCGGTCTTGGTCGGCGAATTGTTCAGCGTCTTTGATTAAGCGTTCTTTTTCTTCTTTGCTGAGTTTGGTGGAGGCTGTTATGCGTATTTTTGATTCTTTTCCTGTGCCGCGGTCTTTTGCGGTTACGTTTAGGATGCCGTTTGCGTCGATGTCGAAGGTTACTTCGATTTGTGGGATGCCTCTTGGCGCTGGGGGCAAATCGACGAGGTTAAACATGCCCAATGAAACGTTGTCGGCTGCCATTGCACGTTCGCCTTGGAGCACGTGGACGGTAACTGCGGTTTGGAAGTCGGCGGCTGTAGTGAAGACTTGGCTGCGTTTGGTGGGTATGGTGGTGTTTTTCTCCATTACCTTTGTGAATACTCCGCCCATGGTTTCAAGACCAAGCGTAAGTGGGGTAACATCTAAAAGCAGTAGGTCGGTGACTTCGCCTGTGATAACTCCTGCTTGGATAGCTGCGCCTATGGCAACACATTCCATCGGGTCAAGTCCGCGTTCAGGGGCTTTGCCAAGGATTTGCTCTACGAAGCGTTGCACAAGGGGCATTCTGGTCATACCGCCGATTAAGATGATTTTGTCGATTCCCTGCGGTGTCAACTTTGCGTCTTCAAGAGCTTTTAGTATTGTGCGTTCGGTTTTTTGAACGACTGGCTGCGCTAAAGATTCCAGTTTTGTGCGTGTTAATGTTAAGCGCATGTGCTTTGGTCCTGAAGCGTCCGATGTCAAGAATGGCAGGTCAATGTCGGTGCTCATAAGCGTTGAAAGCTCGATTTTCGCTTTTTCAGCCGCTTCTTTTAGCCGCGCCATCGCCATCCTGTCGCCGCTAACGTCGATGCCTGTTTGGCGCTTGAACTCGCCCAAGATGTAGTCCATGACTGACCTGTCAACGTCTGTTCCGCCTAACTGTGTGTCACCGCTGGTGCTGAGCACTTGGAAGACTCCTTTGCCAAAATCCATTATGGTGACGTCGTGAGTGCCTCCGCCGAAGCTGAAAACAAGAATCTTCATTTCATGCTGTAGTTTGTCTATGCCGTATGCGAGGCATGCAGCGGTGGGCTCGTTGATTATTCTCATAACTTGGAAACCTGCGATTTCTCCAGCGTCTTTGGTGGCTTGGCGTTGGTTGTCGTCGAAGTGGGCTGGGACAGTAATGACGGCTTTGCTGATTGCGCCGCCAAGGTAGGTTTCTGCGTCTTTCTTAATTTTCTGTAGAACGAACGCGGAGATTTGCTGTGGGCTGTACTCTTTGCCGTATACGTTAACTTTGTAGTCTGTGCCCATTTTGCGTTTTATTTCAAAAATTGTTCCTTCAGAATTGGTGGTTGCTTGGCGTTTTGCCGATTCACCAACTAAGAGTTGTCCATCTTTTGTGAAGGCAACCACTGACGGAAACATTTTACCCGCCATTGTTGGACCTTCTGCGCTTGGAATAACCGTAGCATGTCCGCCTTCATAGATAGCGGCTGCTGAATTGGTTGTTCCCAAATCTATACCTAAAACTTTTTGGTTTGTTTTTTGATTACTCATTCTTTTTTTCCTCCGTTTGGTTACTTTGATTTTTCGTTGACTTAACAGCTACTTTAACGATGCTGGGTCTAAGCACTTTGCCCCTCATCAGGTAGCCTTTTCTTATTTCTTCAATTACCGTGCAAGCTGGAACATCGTCCCGCTCGACTGCGGCAATAGCGTTATGGCGTGTGGGGTCAAAAACTTTGCCCTCTGGGCTTTCTATTGGAGTTACGCCTTCTTGCTCAAGAACCTTTCTGAGCTTCTTTAGAGTCATTTCTACGCCTTCGATTAGGGATTCGGGTGATGTTGAGATTTCGCCGTTTTTAACTGCTAACTCCAACTCGTCAACAACATCCAACAGTTGAAGGACTAAGCGTTCGTTGCCATAGTTTTTGATTTGCTCAGTTTCCCTATCAAACCGCTTCTTTAGGTTCTCGAAGTCCGCCTGCAAATACTTTAGCCTAGTCAGGTATTCTTCTGAACGCTTCTTTTCACATTCCAGAAGCACTTCAAAATTAACTGGCTGAGGCTCTTGCTCATCAACCATTAGCCAATCCCTCTCTTGTTAGACCAAACCAAATTAATAAATGCAATACGCAAGTTTGATCGGCTGAATGGATATTTTTCGGGGAAATGCGCTGCCAGTGAATCAAGTTTGCTAAGGAACATAGAATTCTCTCCGGGTATCGTTAAGTTATGTATTTTTGTTTTTTAGTTTCTGTTAAACTGGGTTGTTGAGTGGGCAAGGCAGGGGTCTGGTTTTGATTGATTTGCTCGCCTGAAGCTAGGCCTGATTGTTCAACAAGTTTTCTAAAGATGATTTCGGCAACTTGGTCCCCGACTGATTCTTCCTTGAGTTCGGAACTAAAGGCGTGCTTTTTGAAAGATTCTACTATCTCATTTTTGTCTATGACAACGTTGGGGTTTGTGCTATCATTCCACGCTGAAGACATTAGTTTGTGGCCTAGTTCTATGAATATGTTGACTAATGTTGTGTAGTCTATGTCAAGGGGCGCGTCTCCAGTCAGGAATCGTCCCTTTGTGAGTAGGATTTTTTTGTCATTTTCAGGGGTTACTGTTAAGCTTCTGCGCATGTATTCACCAGCGTTTAAGTGCTTTTAGCACCGCTTCACCTTAGGCACACCTGTGCATGCTCGCTTATATATTTTCTGCCTAAAACAAGAATGAAATATAATGAATTGGTTCGGGATGGTGAAAAATAGCATTAGGAAGAGAGCTCACAGATTAAGCGTTAAGCTTTGAGCTGTCTTTTAACTGCTTCTTCCGCCGCCTGCACCGCTTCCGCCAGCTTCTCAGGTTTTGTTCCTCCTCCTTGCGCGAAACTTGGTCTTCCGCCGCCTCCGCCCCCAAAAACTGGTGCTGCCTCTTTCACTATGCTGCCTGCGTTTACGCCTTTCTGCACCGCGACCGCTCCAGCCATAACCATGAGCTTGCAGGTTTTGCTGTCTGAACCATAGAACAGCGTGACGGTTGCCTCGTTTTTCTTGATGATTTCGCTTGCGGTTCTCAACATGCGGTCTGGATCGATTGTTTCGCCGAAGTCCCGTTTAACAATCGATACTACCGTCGACTTCAACGGCTGCTTCACAGGTTTGTGTTTGCCCAACTGTGCTTTCCTTCGCTGCCAGCTCCTTGATTAAACGGCGTTTCTCAACGTTGACTTCCTTGAGTTCCTTTACAACTTTCTCGGCAGTCTTATCCAGTTTATCGATTGGGGCAGTTAAAACCTCAGAGACCTTCCAGAGCAAACTCTCCTGTTCCTGCACTGCCTTGAGCGCTTTGAGCCCAACGGCGTAGCCAAGTCGTTCCACGCCGTCCTGCACACGCTCCGTGTAGACGATTTTCACAAAGCCAACCTCACCAGTGTGCCCCAAGTGTGTTCCAGCGCACGCTTCAACATCCCAATCACCAGTCTTCACGACGCGAATGTCTTTGCCTGGAACTGCACCACCCTGATAGAGCCTAAAGCCATAGCGTGATTCGGCTTCGTTGCGCGGGTACCATGTGGTTTCAACTTTCATGTTGGCGCCGATGGCTTGGTTTGCAAGGGTTTCGATTTTATGGATTTCTTCAGGAGTTAATCTTCGGTAGTGGGAAATGTCGAGTCGTGAGGTTTCTAAGCCTTTTTGTGTGCCTGATTGCCAAACGTGTTCGCCCAAAACTCGCCTTGCAGCGCCGTTAATGAGGTGTGTGACTGTGTGGGCTTTCATCAGCAAATAACGCCTGTCCCAGTCTAAAACGCCATGAACCATGCTGCCTTCCTTGAACGATGCGGGAACTTTGAGTTTGTGCACAATGACTTTGCCAATCTTTTGCACGTCAACCACATCAAACTTTGAATCGCCGACGGTTAGCCAGCCTTGGTCTGTCGGTTGTCCTCCGCCTTCAGGATACAAGCATGTTTTATCCAGTACCACGTAGGTGCCGTTGATGATTTTGAGGACTTTAGCGTCAAACTCCTTCATGTAAACATCTGCGTAGTAGAGTTGCTCGGTTGCTGGCAGTTGCTCAGCCACTTTCTCCAGCGTCTGCTCAGCCTTTGCCTCTTCCTCCTCCACTGGCTTTGGCGCCTGCATATGCCGATTCGCAATTAGCGCGTAAAAGTTCTCAGGAACCTCCACTTCAACGCCTTCTTTTTCAGCGGCTTGCTTAACAATTTCTGGCGGAAGCCCATGCGAATCGTAAAGTTCCGTGAGCGTATCCATCGGCAGTTTGCCTGTGCCTTTCGCTTTCAGGTCAGCCGCGATTCGTTTAACCATGCCTTCGCCGCGTTTGAGCGTTTCCACGAACTTTTCTTCTTCGACTTTGAGCATTTCGATTATTTCGTTTTGCATTGTCTTTGATGTGGGGGAAGTCTTTTGCCCAGTAATCCGCTTGCATGTCGATGATGTCGTAGAGTTTGGCTGGTTCCATGTTTAGGGTTCGCATTAGGCGGTAAACTCTTCGGAACAGCAGCCTTGCTAGGTAGCCTTCTTGGATGTTTGATGGCACGACGCCTTCGGAGAGCATGAAGCTGAGGGTTTTGGTGTGGTCGGTTACTGCCCAAGCATTCTCGATGGGGATTAGATACTTTATCGAGCGTTTGCATATCGATGCCTGTTAATTCGGACACGCGTTTTCTGGCGACAAGCCTGTTGGCACGTTTGTCTACGCTGACCAAACCCGAATATTTTGCAACACGCGCCAAGAAATCGTTGTCAACATTGGTTATCCCTGCCATGCCCAGAACTTTGTCGAGCTAGGTTGCCATAGATTGCTTGGAAAAGCACTTGGCACGCCTTGGCTAATCCACGCAAAACGGTCAATCCCATACCCCGTGTCCACGGTGCGAATGGGCAACTCGACAAAATCGTCTCCGACAACCTTGTACTGCATAAACACAAGCGTGCCAACTTCTAAGCCACGCACAATGCATTCCACGTCAGGACCTGCATTTCCGCCGCCAACCCAGACGCCTTCTTTGTAAATCACTTCCTCAGACTTTATGCCGAGCACTTCGGTGGCGAATCGTTGGTGAAAACGCACGGTGTCATCTTTCCAGTAAATCTCTTTATCTGGATAGTTGAATGCGTGTGCTCCGCCCATCTCGAAGATGGTTAGGTGCCTGCCAAACGTGGGTCCAGTATTGGAAATGTCTGTGAGCCTGATGCATGGCTGAGAAATCACCAATGGGTTTGCTGGTGGCGGCGCAATTCCCTCCGTCACGTAGGGTTGAAAATCAATGATGCTTGCATGAGTTAAGTAAATGTCTTTTCTCCAACGCGCCACAACTGGATACGGCTTAATCCGCGTGTGACCATTCTTCTCAAAGAACGATAGAAACGCTTCCCGCATCTCGGAAAGGCTGAACTTCTTTTTTGTTGCTGGGTTGCCAAGGAAAGTGTAGCATCCGCACTCGTCAGAACCAGATTCGCCACAGGTCTCCTGCTTCTCGTTCTGGGTCCAATAGTATTCTCCACATTTTGGACAAAGCTTCCTAACGAAACCTTCTTGCTTTGAAGAATGGAAGAGTGTAATCTTCTGCCGTGAACTTTTTTCCAACCATCGGGACTGCCTCTTTTTCACCGTAAGTTTTGGTTTGTTGTGAGAGGGGTTTATGGGTTTCACGGATTTAAATCATTAGCTAAGGGTTGGATGAATCTCCAGCGTCAACCTTTTCTTTTTTCTGACTTTTGGAAGAGAGAAGGTTTTCAAATTTTGCAGACTCAATAGCGATATAATTTTAAAGAAAAAAGGAACGGTGAATAAACAAGCCGTTCTCCACTGTCTTTACGCTTGACAGACAATAACGTGTTTAGGTTTCATAACTAATGAGGCTTTATCGGTTGTAGCTAACTCGTAGAAGCTTGAGTTCTTTATGGCTTTTTTGGGGCAGCTTTCAGCACATTGGTAACAGAAAAGGCATTTGTCAAGTCGGAATTGGGGACGTTTTTTCCCGTAAAAATCAACCATTTCTATTGCTCCTCCAGGGCAATCTCTTTTGCATAATCCGCAGCCGACACAAAGCTTCATGTCAAGTTTCATTTGACCTCGATAATTGTCGGGTAACTGTGGTTTTTCAAAGGGATAGCCTGTTGTGGCTGGCTTGGTAAAGACTAAAGATGCTACTCTTTTAAATATTGGAGATATTTTCGCCATTTTTTTTACACCCCTCTCATTTTTTTTGGGCAAAAGCAAATGGTAAAAGTCGAAAGCCTACGCTACTTCTTGGTGTACTTGGCTTAGAATGGCGTGCGAGAGAAATCTGAATCCTCCCAATCTTAGGAGGTTAGTGTCCCACTTAGCTCAAAGGAAGAGACTGTAGGTGCGAGGTTTTATTGTTGTTTGTTTGCTTTTGCCACATTATAACTATGTTATAAGTGCTTATTATTGTTTGCGCCTTCCAGCAAATTCGGACGCTATTTACGGCTTGTTTTCAGATTTATGGCTAAATTTAGAACAATACACCGCTAAGGCGAATGCCACTCGCCAATCATTCTGCAATTTGAGACACCGCGTTTTTCTTGCCCATAACGCCGAAGCGGTTTAGTCAAATGCCGCTGGGACCTTGTAGAAGTGACGTATAAACCCACCTTAACCGCCCGAGGCACAACAGACTCTTGTTTTTTTAAATCTGCGAATTTGCCGCCGCATTTTTCACAGCGGAAGCCTTGGTTTTTGCCCATGGATTTTACGCGTTTGCCGCAGTTGGGGCAGAGCGGATTTTCCAGCTGCGTTTTTTGTGCAAGGTTTAGGATGTTAATTTTTTCCAAGTTAATCGTTAAAGGCTTGCTTGCTGTTGCCTTATGCACGGCACCATAGACTTCCACGGTGTCGCCAACGACGAGTTCTCTTGCAATCTTGCGCAGGTCTCCTGTTGGCTCGTAAGCAGCACAATCCACTTCAGCCGAATCGTCCTTGATGGAAAAGATGACGTGACGCAGGGGAACTATCCGCGGGTTTTGGGAAACGGTACCTTTAGCGATGACTGAACTGTAAGGCTCAAGTTCGCTTAATGCTGCAGCGGGTTTTAGGTGGGCGTCTGTGCCTTGGTTGCTTCGGAAAATTACCCATCGTTCCACGGGTTCCAGCGGCTTAACCAAGCTGTAAGCTTTTTTTACTATTTCAGGTGATTCGCCCCTGATCCCAAACAGAATCGGGTCTGGACCCCGCGGCGTAATGATTACCCTGCCCTTTTCTTCATCCACATTGTTGAAAGTGTAGGGCAACGTTAACTTGTCCATTTCAAAAATCGATGCCTCATCAACCCGTCTTTTTGTGCCCAAATTTTCAGGTGTGCGGTAAGCAATCAACTCGTAGGTGTGGTCGCCGTCGAGGGTTTCGCCGATTGCCGCCAACGCGCCGATGATGCCTCTACAAGAGTTAAACCCAACTGCTTCAGCGCCCAACTTTTTGATTAAGTGCCATTGCTTCTTTGAGGGTTACGATGGTTGTTTCGGTTTTTTTTGAGTAAGCCTTCAGTTCAGCTGGGATTTCTCTGTTTTTGTAGAAAACGATTCCTGGGTCAGTGCCTTTCTCGTTGATAGCTGAGTGCTTTTCCCACAGATCCATCGCTGTATTTTTTATTTGGTCTTCAAACTCGGTGTCGTAGGTGAACCTTAGGCATAAGGCGCCGTTGCCCCTTGTTTTCCAAGGCACGTTAGGGTTGAGCCTAATCAAGGCTGGATAATCAATAAATTGCACCTTGAATTTTTCGAGTTTTTCGATTAGAACCGCGGCAAGGTAGGTGGTGCAGCCTCCCTTCGTTGAGTCTGTGTCATCTAACCCAATATGCATAGTCTGTTGCGTGGTCAATGGCGGCTGCTCTCCAAGTTTAAATAAAGAAATGAGGTGGAAGGTAAAAAATATTGTTAGCCTAAAACACGTTTAGGCATCGGTTTTACTGGATTAGTGGGGTTTCAAAAATTACTTGTTCTTGGATTGTGTTTTGGGGTTTTTCAGTGATTATCATGGTTAATTTTGAGTTTATTTTGCCGATTTTTTCGATCCGTTGGGTTATTATGTACTTGAGTTCTTCCATGCTTTCAGCTTTGACATTTGCAATTATGTCGTAGACGCCCCATAGATTGTGGACTTCTTCAACACCGTCAACTTTTTTTAGGGCTTTGAGAACTTGTTTTTCGGCTCCAATTTCGGTATTTACAAGAATATATGCTGTTGGCATTTTTGTTTTCTCCTTTATTTTGGGGTGGGTGGTTGGCTTTAGAGGTTCGGGTGCTCTTTATTGTTCAAGGGGAACACAAAAAGTTTCAGTGCGGTTCCAAACCTCTTCATCCAACCGATTAAAAATTTAGTGCATCTGCTGGTAGTGAGAGCTTCGACTTGTGTTTGGCTCTCTTTGGGCATACTTTGGGTTTGCAAGTTTGTTTTCATTTTGTCACTACCTTGACGCACAGGAGTGATACATCAGTTGAAAATAATTTAAAATTATGTGACTGTATCTAGACAGTCACAACTGTAACATTGCATTTGGAAGAATCGGTGTTTTTTAAAAGAAAGGGAAGTTGATGTTTTACTTGTCTTCTACGACAATCATTGTTAGTGTTGAACGCACTTTGTCTAGTCGTCGAATTCGCCATGTTACTATTTCTTTTAGTTTATCCATGGTGTCTGCTTTGACTCTTGCTACTATGTCGTAGACTCCGTAAACGGCTGAGGCTTCTTCTACGCCCTCAACTTTTTTTAGCTCTTTTAAAACATCCGATTCAGAGCCTATTTCAGTATTTATTAATACAAACGCTGTAGGCATAACAATCCTCTGATAATTGACTTAGGTTTAGTTTGAATTAAAATGTTTCCTATGGTCACTTCACTTGGTTTGTCTGATGATTTTTATTCCAGCCCACTGCAACGCTAAATAGGATACGATAAGTCGGAACCACAGGTTCACAACCCTTGCCAGCAAAGTCACCGAGAGCGCAAGTGAAACAGGTAATCAAAAGCGCACTAAACGAAACAGTCATAATCAATTCGGGAAACCCAAAAAATGTCACTCCAACAGTTTGCAGCGTTCCCGTTAAAGTAAAAACAATCAGCACTTTATCAATTGGAACAGGATAACCTAACGCAATGAAAGATAAAAAAATAACTGAGATTTCACAAATAAAACTTAAAACTGCGCAAACAGCAGGTTTAACCAAAGCTTTAGGATTTTCAGTTAACTGCTTGATTCCAACATGGAATTTACCAAGCAACTCTTCGCGCTTTAAGCTGGAAATTTATGGGGTTCCACCGTTTTCGGAAGAACAATACAATTTTTATTGCCCAATTCAGCAAGGTTTTGGTCGCTGCGGGCTTAATGCTGACATAGTAAACGATGGCTAAGGCTAAAATGGAGAGAGATAGAACAAATGCCAATTAACAAGGTGACTGCAAGCGGCAGGGAATAATTAACAAGCACTAAACCCAAACCAGTGCTCAACGCAACAATGGTTATTGTCATGGTGAAAATTTTTTGTCCAACAACCGATGCACCGATTTTTCCTGCATCAACATCTGAATCTTTCGCTAACAAGTATGTTTTCGATATTTCCCCCGACCAACCCAATTGTGGAACGGTTGCTTCAAAAAACAATCCAACCCATGTTAACAGCAAAGTTTTGCGTTTGCTAATTTTTACGGATAAGCTAGTTGAGTAATCCTTGCCAGACTAACGAAGAGAAAAATGCAAACAGAAAATAGGCCACAAATGCAGCTGCATAGATGGCAAGATTGGTTTTTGAAAGAATATCTATGACTTGTGCTGGATTGATATAAAAGTAAATGTAGAGGATGAAGGCGACTAAACCCAAAATCAACACTATAAAAATGGGGTTTACGTGTAGGGGTTTTTTCGCTGGGTTCATTGTGGGTTTCAAGCCTTGTTAGATTCTCGGTGGCTAAACTATTAAGGCTTAATCAAAAGTTTCTAGGCAAGCCATCCATCTGTTACTGAGGTGTTTTCCCCTTTCTATATTGTACAGCAAGCAGCACTGACAAGCTTTCTAACATAATATTTGGTTTAGAGGTTGATTCTAATAAAACTGACGCTAAAACCATTCAAAAAAGAAAAAAATTTACAAAGCAGATTTTCTTTGTGAAGGCACATTACTCTTCCATCATTATCAACGTTAACGTTGACCGTGACTCTGCTGAGCGCTCTTATTTTGCGCGTCACCATGTCCTTGAGTTTCTCCATCGAGTCAGCTTTAACCTTAGCAATAATGTCGTAAACGCCATAGGAAAAGTATGCTTCTTCGACGCCCTCAATCTTTTTCAGTTCCTTAACGATATCTTCTTCTGCTCCTGATTCAACGTTTATTAATACAAAGGCTTGTGGCATTTAGAGTTCTCCAAGTAGTAATTAGTGCCACTTGTAATTAATATTTTATGTAGTAAAACGCATATTTTTCGCCTAAGACCAAAAATTATATGAGCTTAATGCTTCTTAGAAAGATAATCGAGGAGACATAGAATTGGTTTATTGCTCAAAATGCGGCACCCTCAATCCTGACAGACGCAATTAATTGTTCTAACTGTGGCGCTCCCCTCAACGTTGAAAACAGGCCTTACACAAGACATGAAAGGCGAAGGTACTATGAGGAAGGCTACGGTTACCGCCATAGAGGCAACGGTGTTGGGCTTCTCATTGCAGGTTTATTTATACTTCTGCTTGGGTTAGCGGCGTTTTTCGGTTCGTTATCGGTGTTTTGGCAGTATTTCTGGCCAGTTGTGCTGGTTTTAATCGGTGTATGGCTTCTTCTATGGGGTTTAAGGCGTAACCGCAGATACAGGCAAGCGCCACCCCAATAACCTATTCACCTATTCAGGATTCAACATGCTTAGATTGCACGTTTTTACAGCTCGGCACACAAAAGAGTTATATTAATTCGGCATGAAAGGGTAGGTTATTGCGGGGAAAAGCATGGTTAAGTACATTTTCGTAACAGGCGGCGTGCTAAGTTCAGTCGGCAAAGGCATCTTAACTTCCTCCATCGGCAAAATGCTTCAAGCAAGAGGACTAAAACCCACAGTCGTAAAAATCGACCCTTACGTTAACATTGATGCGGGAACAATGAACCCGTACATGCACGGCGAAGTCTTCGTCACCGACGACGGCGGCGAAACCGACCTGGACCTAGGCTGGTACGAACGCTTCTTGGATTTAAGCCTAAAACAAGAAAACAACTTAACCACAGGAACAATCTACCGATCCGTAATCGAGAAGGAACGCCATGGCGACTTCTTGGGCCGATGCGTCCAAATTGTTCCTCATATAACTAACGAAATAAAAAACCGCATCAGAAACGCTGGCAAAATGGTAAATGCCGAAATTGTTTTAACAGAGGTCGGCGGCACAGTTGGCGACATCGAAGGCTTACCGTTTCTTGAAGCCATACGCCAGATGCGTGTGGAAGAAGGCTACGAAAACACACTTTATGTTCATGTTGCTTTGGTGCCGATTTTAGATGTTACGGGCGAAATGAAGACTAAACCGCTCCAGCACAGCGTTAACGAACTTACGGCGCATCGGTATCCAACCCGACACCATCGTTGCCCGAAGCCCAACGATGATTGATGCTGAAGCACTTAGAAAAATCGCCTTGTTCGGCACCATTCCTGAGAGCGCAGTGTTCTGCTCTTACAACGCTGAAACCGTCTATCAAGTTCCGCTTATCTTGGACAAGCAAGGCATGGGCGACTTCATCTGCCAACGCTTAGGCCTCAAATGTGAAAACAAAGACTTCAGCGAATGGCAACTCTTTGTTGACGCCATGGTTCACCCAGAGCACGAAGTAAAAATTGCGTTGGTCGGCAAGTACGCTGGGTTATCTGACAGTTACGTAAGCATGACTGAAGCACTGCGGCATGGCGGCGCAGCATGCAAAACCAAAGTCTGCATCTCCTACTTAGAAGCAGAAAAATTCGAGCGTGAACCCCAATGCATCAAAGACTTCGCAAATTTTGACGGCGTCTTTGTTCCCTACGGGTTCGGTCCACGAGGCACAGAAGGCAAAATTGCTGCTGCCCAGTTACGCCCGAGAAAACGACATACCATTCCTGGGGATTTGCTATGGCTTCCAGCTGGCAGTTATCGAGTTTGCCCGAAACGTCTGCGGCTTAAAAGACGCCAACAGCACCGAAATCAACCCTGACACACCCTACCCAGTCATTGACTTGATGCCTGAGCAACGTGGAATAGAAATCAAAGGCGCAACCATGCGTTTAGGAGCCCACAAAGTGGTTTTGCAAAAAGGCACCTTGGCTTACAGCTTGTTTGGGCAAGAAGAAATCCATGAACGCCACCGCCACCGATTCGAAGTAAACCTCGACTACATTGATGCTCTAAAAAACAACGGCTTATGCTTCACTGGAAAGAGCAGTGACGGCAGAAGAATGGAAACCTTAGAGTTGCCTGACAAATACTTCTATTTTGCCATCGCAGTTCCACGGAGAATTCAAGAGCCGACCAGGCAGACCCTCACCTGAATACTTTGGGTTTATCCAAGCATGCGTTAACAAAAAGCTTGGGAAACCAAAAACCCCTATTTCTTAAGGTAATTACTAGAAAAGGCTATAATGCGCCGTTGACACTTCTGCTTAAAGGACCGATTAAAAATGGAACCTACTGGAAAAAGAGATTCAGACGCTTATAGCAAAAAAATGTCCGAAGCAAAAGATGAATTAACCCAACTACAGGAAGAACTCAACAACGTAATCGTAAGATTTGTTCTACGTGCTCTTCGCATTTATCAATCAACAAGACCTGAACCATTTCGAGTCAACGAAATTGCATTGCTTGTCAGAAATGAAATCAAAAATGTTTTGACAGATTTAAATGATCAAGCAAACACTGACACCCTCGCAAAGCTGGCTAAAGAAGCTTGGGCAAAAGAAAGCAAACAATAAGCTCTTTCACATCTTTTTCTTATTTACTTTTACGTAGAATAATCTGTTTTTGGTTTGATTATTTGGAAAAATAGTTGGTAAATAAAAAACTAAAGTTGTGGAAGAAATTATTTTCGGCGGCAGAATTCTTCCATTACCGACATCAGTTTTGGAACCGCGTAGACTATTTGCTCTATCATCAAGTAAGCCTACGAGTGCGCCTTGTTTGTCAACAACTGGTAAGTGTTTTATGTTCCAGTGTTTCATGAGTTTTGCTGCTTCTTCAACGGTTGCGTTTTCGTCGATGACTACGAGTGGGTTTGTGTAGACCATTCTTGCGATGATGGTTTTGAGTGGTATGCCTGCTTCAACTGCGCGGATTAGGACGTCTTTGACTGTGATGATGCCTGTTGGTTTGCCGCTTTGGACAACGAGGATTGCGTCTTTGTCGAATTTGTTCATTATTGCAACTACTTCTTGCATAACAGTGTTGTTGTTTACGACTTTAACGTCTTTTTGCATGATGTCTTTTACGACGACATTACTTGCCATTTAATTTTCACCTTAACGCTATGACAGAAGCACTTGCTCATTTATCAATTTTTTGTTTATTTCCGCCTAAATTGTGTAACACTTAAAGGCTTGTTTCCTTTTCATTCATTTTTGAAGGCGACTGCTTTTTGAGCAACAACAATCTCAAGCACCGCAACGGTTCAGCAACAGCTTGGATAAGGCTAAAGATTACGCTGAAGTCTGGAAAATTGTGAAGGAAACCGCCCAAGTATGCTTTGGGCAAACGCCGAGACAGCATGATGCTTGTTTTTAGATGATTTACCGCTTGCAGCTGGGCGCTTACTACCCTGTTGGAACCAACAACATCGTACTCAACCGTGCGCTGGTGGAAATCGTTGAGGCATCCATGAGCGATAAACCCACAGTCAACGCATTAGTTTACAATCTTTTGCTGCATGAGTACCTACATGCACTCGGTGACTTATCAGAAACTGGCGTTAGACGAGAAGTCGTTGAGGTGGCAAAGAAATGCTTCGGCGAAGAACATATCGCCACAGTGGTTGCGCGTAAATCGCCTTGGGTTCTGCTTAAAGATATTCCGCTTGGACCGCTACAATGCGCCTAAACGTGTGATGGAGATTGTTCGGGATTTTGAGAAAACAGGCAAATACATAGTGTAGCGGTTTTGTTCCTTTACCTGAAGCTCTAGGTAAAAATGAAAAATGAGGCTTCAAAGGGGTCGGCTGTTTATTGCGCCCTTTAAAAGTCTGTTTTCCTTTTAACGTTTTGTGGCAGCCGCACGGTGAATTTTGTTCCTTTGCCCTCTTGGCTCTCAAAAGTGACGTTGCCGCTTAACGCTTCAGCCATTCGTTTGATTACTGCTAAGCCGAATCCTTGTCCCTTCGATTTTGTTGTGAACATTGGCGTGAACAATTTGCCTTTTGCCTCTTCAGGGATGCCGACGCCTGTGTCCGCGACGGTTATGACCGCATCGTTTGTTTTCTTGTCTTTGTAGGCGTGTATGGTTAGTTTGCCACCCTGCGGCATGGCTTGAACAGCATTGGTGACCAAATTGTACATGATGCGGTTTATGTAAGTGGAGTCAGCCACAAATTTCACAGCATCACTTTCCACTTTAACGCTTTACTTTAACGTTCTCAGGCAAACCCGTTCTTTATCAGTAATTCATCAATTATGAGTTTTATGTCGGCTTCTTCCATGTGCGGTTTAAGGGGTCTAGCGAAGTCTTGTAGGTCCGCTACGATTTTGTTGATGTAATCAATGTTCTTTTCAATTTCTTGCAGACTGTCTATTGCGTTCTTTTTCTCTTCGCTCTCTGGAATTGCCGCTAATTCTGTTTTGGCTAAATAGACATCGCTAGTTATTGCCTGCAATGGATTACGAATGTCATGCCCCACCATGCCTGCAGTGGCACCAATAGCAGCGAGCCGCTCTGAATCCCTCAACTGTTTAGTCCGCTCTTCCACAAGCTTCTCCAAGTTCTTGTTGTTTTCCTCAAGCGCCTTTTCTGCAGTCATCCTTGATGTGTAATCCTCAACAAATGAAAAAACTGAAACCATTTTTCCTTTTTCATCAAGCAAGACCGAATTGTACCATGTGCAATAAATCACTCTTCCATCTTTGGTTAAGTTGCGGTTTGATGAAACAACCTTAGTCTCGCCGCTGGTCAGTTGACCCATGGTTTTTTCTACTATGGGGATGTCTGGCTCGTAAATCATGTGCAGGTCCATTATTGGTTTGCCAACGGTTTCTAAGGCAGTCCATCCAAACATTTTCTCAGCATCGCCAGCCCAACGTGTAACCACAAAATTGTTATCCCACTCAACCACCGCAAGAGGAGTGTTCTCGGCATGAAACTTCAAGCGTAACTCGCTTTCTCTTAGGGTTTTTTCAACCTTTTTACGTTCAGTTATGTCTCTGAATATTAACACTACCCCGGTGGTTTTTCCGTCTTTGTCTTTTATGGGTGCGCCGCTATCGTCGATGGCAACCTCTGTCAGGTCTTTTTTTATCAGAACTGTGTGGTTAGCTAACCCAACAATCGTGCCTTTTTCAAGCACTTTGCTAACTGGGTTTTCAACTTCAAGTCGGGTGTGCTCGTTGACTATGTTGAAAATATTCTTTATTGGTTTCTGCAAAGCATCAGTCTTTGTCCAACCTGTTAGTTCTTCAGCGACACCATTCATAAACATGATTTTGCCTGATAAGTCCGTAGCAATAACTGCGTCCCCTATGCTTGCTAAAGTAGTTGACCAACGTTGCTCACTTTCCCTCAGAGAAGCTTGCGCTTGTTCTAAGTCAGCTTTAGAGGCGGTAACGGTTTTCAGGTTAGCCGTCATCTGGTTGAAAGCACTTGAAAGTTCAGTTATTTCGTTTTGCCCTTCGATTTTTATTGCATAATCAAGGTTTCCAGAGCCAATTGTGTTGATTCCGTTTTGGAGTTCTCCTACCGATTTCAGTGTCTTTCGGAAAACCATAAGGTAAATTGTTGCTAAGAAAGCGCCGAATGTGCCCACAAGCGAGACAATGAGCAAGATGTTTGTATCATTTGCTTGGTGGGCTTGACTGTCTAATGAATTTGATAATTGGGAGGCATCAGAGGCAAGTGCTGAACTCTGATTTGCCATATTACTCCATTTAAGCTGAAATACTGGGTCTATTCTGACACTTACAGTTCGGGAAGCACTTTGCAGGTATGCAACTACATCGTCAAATTGGGCAGTAAGATTTTGCATGTCCCTGCTAACGTTGTTTGCAAGCGCTTGTTGTTGCGGGTTAAGTTTCAAATTTGACAAATCACTATTGAGGGCGGAAAGTGTGGTTTGCCATTGAGAAATCGATGTGTTTTGCTGGTAGAGGAAGTAATCGATAGATACGCAGTTTAGGTCGCTTGCTGCTTGTTCGATGTTGCTTGAGGTTGCTTCTTGAGCATTAAGTTGAGCCACCTGCAGTTCCGTGATTGCAACGGAGGCAGCGATAACAAGCAATATTATACTAAAGACGCCGATGCATATTATGAATTGGTTTTTTATTTTCATTTTTTTCTATCCTTGGTGGATACGTTTACAGATTCAGGTTTTACCCACATAAAACCATTCAAATATATAATCTGGAAACTTGGGGGGCATCGATTTCCAATTGCTTTAGATTCTTTGTCCCTGACGCACTTATAAGAATTCTTGCAAAAACGATTTTACCGTAATTTTGCATATGGCTGGTGAATTGCAAATTTTGTTTAGGTTTTTTATGGGCTCTTCTTTGTGGGTTTCCCTGTTAATAGAAAAAGGGGTTCTGGTAACTTCTTAAGGGATGGGTGTCACGAACATATTTGGAGCCTATTAGAAATGCGGTGCAGAAACTATAGAGGGGTAGGTCACTAATGGCGTTTTTTCTGTTCAAAAGTTTTGCCTATATATAAGGGGGCTATAGAAAAAAAGCGCACCTGACTATACAGCCTTAGAAAGGGCTAAAAAAGCCTAAATTAGACCTAAATTCCATTTCCAATAGACACAAGAAAACCATCCAACGTTGCAACCCCAAAAAACAAGCCAACTTGGGGAAATACTATAAATTGCAGTCTTGTGCTAGCTTACAAAGTTTAAAAAATCACGTGTTTAATGGTAAGGCTGCATGGCTGAAAAACGAGATTACTATGAAGTTCTTGGAGTACAGAAAGGCTCTTCCAAAGACCAAATCAAGGACGCTTACCGAAAGCTAGCGATGCAGTTCCACCCAGACCGCAACAAAGATACAGGTGCCGAAGACAGATTCAAAGAAATCTCGGAAGCCTACGCAGTCCTTAGCGACGACCAAAAACGCCAACAATACGACCAACTCGGACACTCCGGCTTTGACCAACGCTACAGCAGCGAAGACATTTTCCGAGGAGCAGACTTCGACTCCGTCTTCCGCGACATGGGGTTTGGCGATATTTTCCGAAGCATTTTTGGCGGCGGAGCAGGATTCGGAGGGTTTGAAGAACGCAACCGAGGACAAGACTTAGCGTTCAACCTTGAAATAACACTTGAAGAAGCCGCTAAAGGCACCGAAAAAGAAGTTGAAATTCCCCGAACCGAGCGATGCGAAGTCTGCGGTGGCTCAGGAGCAAACCCAGGCACATCCGCAAAAATTTGCCCCCGATGCGGCGGCGCAGGCAAAATCCAGAACATGCGCAAAGCAGGCTTTGCCACATACGTGCAAGTGACGCCGTGTCCAACATGCAAAGGCAAAGGCAAACTCATAGATTCACCCTGCAGCAACTGCCACGGTTCAGGGCTAGTTAGGAGACGCCGCAAAATCACCGTAAAGATTCCCATGGGCATCGATGAAGGTTACCAGCTTAGGCTCAGGGGCGAAGGCGACTTTGCGCCAAACGACGGCGAACCAGGAGACCTCTACGTTATCGTTCATGTTAAGCAGAATCCTCAGTTCCTTCGGGAAGGAGATGACCTCTGGCACATAGCCTTTATCACTTATCCGCAAGCGGCTTTGGGAGCGGAAATTTCCATACCAACCCTTGATGGACCGATAACTGTGAAGGTGCATCCGGGAACGCAGGTTGGCGAAACCATTACGCTGCGGGGTAAGGGGATGCCGCGGTTTAGAGGTTATGGCAGGGGCGATTTGCTTGTGCGCATCGGCGTTTCGGTTCCAGAGAAACTTACCAGCCAGCAGAGGGCGCTTTTGGAGCAGTTGGCGAAAGAGTTCGGCTCAGATGTGTCAAAAAGCCACAAATTCCGCCTCTAAAAGCGAAGCGTGCAGACTAGCGTTTGCATAAAATTTTTAAACAAACACAAAGATACAAGGTACCATAAATTTTAGGAAAGAAAAACATGAACTTTGACCTCGTAACAATACTCATACAGCTCACCGTAAACATACTGGTCAACCTGATTTTCGTCTCGCCGTTCCTCTGGATTGCAGGACGACTCTTAGCAGGCAAACACAACGCAAAATTCACTGATGCCCTCTGGATAGTGCTCATCGGCACCGTGGTTTTCTATTTCTTCAACTACTTTTTAGCAGATGCGCTCTCAGGTTTCGCCGTCATCATCGCCTACATCGTTATGCTCATCATTTGGTTGGCGCTGGTGAAGCATTTCTTTGACTGCGGATGGCTCAAAGCCTTAGCAATAAGCATAATCGCAGTGATAATCGCGGTTATCATCCTTTTCATAATCTTCTTCGTGCTCTCATTGATTGGCATCGGAACAGGCTGGCTACCCATCACAAACCCACTCAACAGCTTCTAACCCCTCTTATTTTTTTTGTTTAGCCGTTTTGTTGGTCTATTGCAGATGGAATTTAGGTCTTTGTGTTGTTTTTTAGCCTTTTTTAGAAACGATGGCTCTTAGCTGTGACTTTTTTCTATAGCCCCCTTATATATACTCTGAACAACCGCAGAGGTTAAAATTCAGGGCACCGCTTGCTTGCCATGTCTTGCGGCTCTTTTCTAGCCGCGTGCACCCTGGAAGGCTTGATTTTTGTGCATCGGCTTTCTATTTGAGGGCTACTTTACGCCAAAGCACAATCAAACCAACCGCCAAGCAAACAACAACCACCACCAACACCACTATAGCGGTTTTTTCCCAATCCAAACCGAACAGAAAGCCAGCTTGTGGTTGGGTGGGGGTTGCGGTTGGGTTCTGTGGGGGCGAAGCGGACATTGTCGGGGTTGGTGCGCCTGCGTTTTCGCCGATAGTTACGGTTTGGGTGCTACTCCAACCGCTATCTGTGTCATAAGCAACAGCCGGCTCAAAGAACCCTCCATACGTAGGCGCCAAAGGATGTTGTATTTCCCAAGCCTGAGAATCATGCCCCACAATTGCCTCAACTTGAAAATCAATCTGTGCGCCCGCAGGAATCTGCGTAAACGTGTAGTCACTACCACTATTGATGGTTGCCACGGTGAAGTCAGTGTTTGTTTGGTTTAGAGAACGGGGAAAATCTGGGTAAAAGAGATATTTGGAGTAAGTCCAAGCCCCATTAAACGGTCCATTAGGCATCTCCACAATAGGGTAGAGCTCGCTCCAGTTTCCCCCAAAATGCGGTCTGCTGCGTATATTATAGTAAATATGGTAGGTTGAGTCAGGAGAAGGCTGGTTTTTAATCGCAACTTGTATCGAGTTGTTACTGTATTGCTGAGTAGCGCTAAGACCAGTATAGGGGTCTGTTGTAGTTACGTTGTACGATGAGGTGACAAACCTTACATTGAATTCTGGGACAGACGGCTTAGGCACCGCAGCAAAAGCAGGCACCGCCAACAAAGTGAGACCTGAAACCGTCAACGCCACAATAACAATTAACGATGCAACCTTACCCAGATACGCCATACCAACAAATGGAGCCAATCGCAATTAAAGCCTTCTCGTACAGGATTCTTGACTAAATTCAGTAAACATTCCCTGACTAACTGGCAAAACATAAAACCTCCGAGGTAGGAAGAAAAGTAGCTAAAACAAGCAAAGCAAAGTTCTCAACAAGCAAACTGCTCTTTGCAGATTTAGCAAATTAGTGTTCTCAAGAAGCATTATCTGGCATCAAAAATGACTTGCTATCAGGCAAAGCACATGAGCAACCAAAAAACTCCCCCCGAAAACAAAAGCCACTACGGCGGCTCTACAGCTATCTCATGAATCAAAAACTGTCAAAAGCCAAGATGCGTAAGCAAACCCCAAGCAAATAGGAGGAAGTCACTAGTGGATAGGGTTAAGCTTCGCCAATACTGACCTACCCCCTCTTAAGGAAAACAAGTTTTCTAAATCCAAGGGCAAAGGGGCTTTATTCAAATTCCGAGCGTGGCTTCTCCGTTTGCTTAATGATGTACTGTATCACAAAAGCGGTTACTGAGTTTCGATGGATGGCTTGGGTGTATCGGGGTCGCTAAGGTAATCGTTAATGAGGTCAGCCATGTTCTCTTTAACCTCCTCCTCTGTTTTCCCTTGAGTAGCAATATCCAAAAGCGGGCACACAGCAACAAACCACTTGTTCTCTTTAGTTATAATAACGGGAAAAGGCACTTGAATAGTCATAGATGAATAAAGAGCCTCGTTGAATTAATAAGGATTTTCAACGTGCCAATGACACCAAAAAACACCAATACAGACCTACCCCCTTAGGCACCTGACAACCTACCCCCTCTATAGTTACAGCATACAACCCCTAATAGGACCCAAATAGGTTCGAATAATGTCTCCGACCCCCGTTTGAGGGAAGTAAGTTTGACCGCGAACCCTCTGTTTCTCACCGCAAAAACGCTAAGTTAGTGCATCTTAAGGCATGGATAAGACATCAAGGGCATTTTCGATAACTTTCGGCAAACAAATTAATTATTTAAGCAAATAAGCTAAAACCCCACCGTACAGCCTAAATGGGTACATATCGAGTTGTTCTCCACTCCTCAAAACGCCGATTAGTGTGCAAAAATAAACTTAGGTATATGGCTAAAAACAAAAGAAGGAAAAGTAGTATTGTTTTTTTAGTTTTTGACCGTCATTCGTTTCCTTAATATGACCGCAACGAACAGTGACACCGCCAAAAAGAGTGCCGAAATCATTAATGATGGAAACTCTGGATTATACTTTAAAGCCCTGAAAGTATGGGAAAGTGTGCAATAATGGTGTGCAATAACTATGACAAAGTGCGCAATAAGCGTTTAACTGCTTGTGCATGGTAATATTGATGGTAGTATTCAGCATGGAACTATGGTATTACTTGCGCACTTTTAATATTACCATAAACCAAAACTGTGCCAAAGGCAGTTTTGCGTAAAGCTATGGCTATTTCCAAGCACTCACATGCTCTTGCCGCCATTCTCAAAACAACCATAGAATCACGGCGACAATTTGGCAATTTAGCGCTTTTTTCCCATGCAAAAAAGCGGAAAAAACAGTGTCACAAAGTACACTTGATAGCTTTTCTAAAGTCAGTTTATTATTTACACTTAGTTGGTATTTGTTACTTTGTTACGCTTGAATGGTAAAAATTTCTGCTTATTTACGGCACAAACCCTTAAGCGCTTTTAGCATTATTTTTAATCCAATCTTTCAGGGCTTCCTCTGTTGCTTTTGTCATGTTACCTCTTTTCATACCGAATTTTTTAAAAACTGTGTTGCGGAATGCGTTTTCTGTTTCGTCCGAAATAACAAGGCTGAGTTTTCCCAAAAGATTAAGTTCCTCCGTTTTTTAGTCTCTTTTCGTCTTTTGCACTTTTCTACCTAATATTAAGAGTCGCTTGCTTTATTTGATTTGTTATCGCAGAATGCTTTGAGTGCAAAAAGGTGGTCGAAAACTGAGTTTGGCTTTATAGCTTTTCCTCGTAAGCTGTATGAATTGTTTTGAGCGTTTTTTCTACTGCGGGCATTCCTCTGTCGGCGCACCACTGGCTTAAGGCTGCTGGGTTGTCTCTTTCGAGTTCCTGCAGGCGGGGTTTGTATTTTTCCAAAAGCTCCTCAAAGGCAACGGGGTTTCCGATTGTTGCCACCTTCGGTAGCTGCTCACTCAGTAGCCTTTCAAAGAAATCTCTGACCTTTTCGGCTGCTTGCCAATCCTTGTGTCTAAGTGCATGACTAAGGTCGCCGATGCAGATTTCAAACATTTCTCCGAACTCTTCAAGGGTTAAGATTTTTTTGCTAAAAATTTCGTCTTTCAAATTGGTTTTCCTCCGATATTGATTTTTTGGTTAGAGTGAGAACGGGGAAGGAAAACTCGCTTCCGACGTTCCTCGCCTTTAGAGGTAGGCGAGAACCCACTCTTCCGATGTTCCTCAAATGCCGATTTTGGTTTTTTGATTTTTTGGGTAGATTAAGAACGTGGAAGGAAACCGCGCTTCCAAACGTTCCCCGTCTTTCATGGCTGACGGGTGCCCGAACGGCTCTCAAATCTTTCTGGGTATATCCACTTATCCTCTTATCTGCTTAAGAGCTTTTCCCTTAGCGGCATATGGCAAACTGTAGAAACCTTCGGTTTCCAAAGGTTTGTTTATCGCGTTATATTCCCCTAATCAATGCCCGATTTACACAAAAGCCTTAAGGCTACGGGTTCAGCGAGGAGCATCTTTATAGAAAAAAGTATGAAATAGTTTGGTGTCGGTGCTAAGGTTCATAGGTGAGCATTAAAACAATCTTCTTAATACCCTTGAGCATTGTTTTGCTGTCGGTTCCTTCGTTTTCAGCGGTTTCTTGTATAACTGGCGTCCACCAATCAAAGCGCTTTTTTTCTTCATGGTTGAAACCATATTGAAACATTAGTGCATTCATTAACTTGGAAACATTTTGCTGGGTGTCGCTTTGAACTTTTGATGTGCTGTCTTTTTCGATAAATAGGTACGTCGCGTTTGGAAATTCTTTAAACGCTAAAAATTGTCGGGGTTTTTCTCCTAAGCAGTAAGGGAGTCGGTCAGTGAAGGCATTATCGCATGATTCTATTACGTTGGATGCTAAAAGCTTCACCATTTCTTCAACTCCATGCTCGGTTAATTTGTAATTCCTTGAATCAATATCTCGATAAACCACACCTTTTTTGATGAGTTTCTTTAATCCTTCGCTTAATGTGCTGTTGCTTCTGACCTGTTTGAGGTAATTATCACCACCTTGGTTTTGTAGTTTTTCATAGAGCTTAGTGAAGGGCAAACCATTAGGCTCTCTGGCGAGGGCTTCAATGATTTCTTTACTGATATCTTTTGGCGCAGGCATTTTTAGACTTCCGTATGGAGTTACTATGAATGGCGTAGTATTTATAAGTATGGCTTGATTACTACGCTATTCAGAATTAAATCATATGGAGTACTGACAAAACATGAAAATATCCGTAGTATTGGATGAGGGCTTGCTTGGACAGATAGACCAAGCGGCAGAAATCTATGAGGTAAACCGTTCAATATTCATTCGGTTTGCTGTCAAACACGAACTTGAAAGGCTGGGCTTAGTTGCTCCCAGTTCTCACAAGCTACTTCCAGTAATTAAAATGGAATCGAGGTGATAATCATGTCAGAAAAGAAAACACAAAAAACAAAGGAATTTAAACCCCTTGAAATAGCAGTCAACGACGCGATAGAAACGGGATTTTTCGGCGACAAATATTTCAAAATTGATAAGCTCATTGCCTT
Source organism: Candidatus Bathyarchaeota archaeon (assembly GCA_963846735.1). Taxonomy (GTDB): domain Archaea; phylum Thermoproteota; class Bathyarchaeia; order Bathyarchaeales; family Bathycorpusculaceae; genus Bathycorpusculum. The sequence continues at coordinate 286,799 of CAWJXC010000003.1, forward strand.
TTGCAAACAGCGCGGCTTAAATGGGATTTGGGAGCAAAAAGACCTTAGTAAACCACTAAACCTTTTCTGCGAAGCAAGCAAGGACGAAGAGGCTGAAAAAATCGACGCTGCTCTAACAGACTTTGCGACGGCTATTGGGTTTGACGTAAACTTAGTGAAACGCCATTATTACTCCATCAAACAAAATTGGGAATTGCAGTTCTTGAAGTCTGAGCAAGACGCCGCAATCACCTTTGACGAAACACCCGCCGAGGAAGGCGAGGAAACAGAAGAAACCAACAACAAACCCGCCGACGCCGAAAAACTACCAAAAGAAAAATCAACCAAAGACTCAGCAGCTGCTACTGCAAAAAGTAAACAACAGGTGAGTTAAGCACATGGCGACCCGTGTTTTAGCCTCTCCAAAACAAAGGCGGGGGGAAATCACAACCGATGAGGATGTAAACAGGGTTTTTAAGCACCTGTATAAAGAAAAGCCAACCCCCGCCAACCCTGAAACAAACCTGTGGAAGGTTAAGCCCTTCACAGGCATTATTCGGGGTGATTTTCATCAAAGCAGTTTAGAACATGACACAGAAGTAACCATAAAGAACGGGATGCAACTTGCTGACTACCTCAATATTTCCAAAAGAAGTTTTCTCTATCTAATCTACACTGACTTTCCAAACGGGGCACCATCAAGCGCCCGCACCCTTGCAGACGCAACAGTCGCCGAATATCAAAAAACATTGTGCCATCAATACCTTGCTAAGCACTACCAAAACATCAAGACAGGCGTATGGACAAAAGGCGGCGAGGCAGTGGACGCTATGGGGAAGTACCTCTATATGAAATATGGAAGGCGTGACCCCGCACAATTCTCATTAGAGGACTTCCAACTGGCAAAAAAAGACCCAAGATTCTACAATGAACAAGGAAAACTCAAATTTTCACCACTCTCACAGCTAAGATGCATTATTACGTTTGCAGCGTTGCAGATTGCAGATTCTCAACTGTCTCAGAGACATTTCCAATTCCTTGAAGGCGACGAATGGGACACAACAGGGCTGAAAATCATCGGCGACAAAAAAGACGCATATCTCCAAGAAAAAGAACTTGAAGTGTACGTTAACAACATCAACGAAATAGACACATTAGCGCTTCATAGGCTAAGCTTGGAAGGCGGCGGCAGAATTTCCAGCCAATTACTCATGGGTACCAAATTGCCAAACGGCTATCTTTGTCAACCATTTTGGGATTTAAACGCTATAAGCATGTTTGAGCCTAAAGTGGAGCTTTCAAAGACAGGGGGCAAGGTTAAAAGATACTTTACTCCCGAAACAATGGCGTTTTTCAAGCAGTATGTTGAGGACAAAAAAATCGTTGGCGCATGGTTCAAGCGATACGATTCTTTAGAACAGAACCAAGAAAGCTATAGCACAAGTCTAAGGTTGGCAGGGTTGAGGGCTGGACTGTGGAAATACAAAATCGCTCACAAAGGGCAGCAACTTGCAGAGGGCGAAAAATTAGCGCCCGATAACAGAGTTTACCGACTGAAAGCAACTGTTGACAACCAAAAAGGCACGACTCGCTTTAGTAAGCAATGGATAACCGAGGGGAAAATGACAACATCCCACACTGTAGGCAAACACACTTTCGTAAGCCTTGCAGGGCTTCACGGGTTTAGCTTGGATGATTGCGCCGAGCAATGCGGAACCGACCCGACAACAATCAAAGACTTTTACCACGGCACTTTAGGCGATAAGTTACGTGCTGTAATCTTGGGAAAACAAGAATTCGTTACTTGGATTGATTGGGTGCATGACTTTATCGAGCCGCTGTACACAAACCGATACAATGAACTGCTAAACAAAGGGAAAGTAACCGTTGACATGGCAGTAATCGCCCAAGAAGAGGCGGCAATGGCAGAGGTAGCGTAGCAATGTCCGAATCGAGCGCCCATCTAAGTGCCGACGACGAAGCAAAACAAAACGAAATCTTTGCTTACTATGGTGTACAAGGGGAGACCTACCGCGAAAAACAGCACGACTTCATTACAAAGCTTCATAGGGCAATGCGCTTAAACGTCGTGATGGAAACCCCCGACAATCCAGCAATACACCCAATAGAAAACTTTACCAATCTACGCTGCCCTATGCGAAAAAGGATAAAGGTACCTCATAAAGACGGCAAAACGGGCGCTCTACTATGGACTGAGGAAAAGATTTACTGCGTTGACAACCCGCCAAAAGCCACACAGCTTTTAGGTATGGAAGTCTGCGAAGTCTGCATAGAAAAATTTTACGGCTTAGCCAAGAAACTACGTGCTGCCAACCCCGAGAACATTTCAGCAACAAAAACAAAAGAGCAAAGCGAAGAAACAGCACCACCACAACCGATAAACGTGCCCGACGTAACAAGGCAACTTTTCTTAGCTCACTACGACGGAAAGAAACATTGCCCTTTCACTAATGACCGCATCTTAAGCCAAACTTGCTATCTATGCAGTACCCAAAATCCTAAACGATGGAATGAATGCAAAGCGCTTGTCATGTCCATTATAACCCCCCAAAAGCAAGCTTGAGCTTCAACCCCATTTTTCTTATTTTTTCGCCGATTGGATGGATGTTAAATGAAAAAGGTTAAAGAAATCAAAAAAACCAAACAGATTAGTGCTGACCTCAACATTGAGGATTTTGAATTATTAGAGAAAACTATCATTGACCGCAAGCTTTCCAGCAAGCGCGAAGCTTTCTCGGTTATCTTCAAAGGTTATTCACAATCGCTTAATCCCGCTGCCATTGTAGGCAAGCAAGTGGAAACGGCGACTTGCGTATGTGAGTTTCTTGTGGATGGAACCCATTGCTGCAAAAAACCCGAAAAAACCAAAAAGGTAAGTCCCTCAGACTGTCGGGCTTGTCTACAAGGTCAAAGAACTTTCGCGAAAAATCAACGGTTAGAGGAAATAAAAGCGCATGGGGAACTTGTGAAGTACGACCTTTCTGAAAAGATGTGGCTAAAGATAGGTGTTCCACTTGAGAAAACAGGTTTTGACACGTACAGCCGCTTAGTCTGTATTGATGAAATTTTCGAGCGAAAAGACAAAACAATAGCATCCCTAAAAGAAGAGGTCGAAAGGCTTGCTTCCCTTGAAAACGACAACATTTTCCTAAGACAACAATTAGAAGAGGCAAAAAAAGTGCTTGCTGTTTGCCCTGAATGTGCGTTTCACATTAATCCCGTTGGAAGTGCAGCCAAACAATGACTTGGAGAAAAAACAACCCTGACACGCCTTGCTGTAACCTCATGGGCGCTCTGTGCTCAAGCTGCACGTTCAACACTAAAGAAAACAGATTACGAATGAAGCAAAGGACGGGGGTGAATTGAATGGTTAATGATTATTCAATGGCTTTTCTATCCTTTCCCTTTTGCTATGGATGCTTAGATGTTAAAGGTAAAATAGTTATCGACGTAGGCGGCTATAATGGTGACACAGCAAGCTTTTTCCTAAAGCGCGGAGCGGCGAAAGTTATTGTTTTCGAGGCTGACGACGGAAAAAGAGCTGAGATTGAAAAGAAATTTGCGAACAATCCAGCGGTTGAGGTTTATGGCGCATGGACAGGGGAAGCGTTACCAACAGGTGATGTGCTTAAGATGGACATTGAAGGCGCTGAGAAGTACCTAACTGAAGAAATGCTTACGCAGTATTCGCAGTTTGTTGTCGGTTTGCATCCAACAAAGCTGACCGAAGAGGATTATGTGCGCTTGCATGGTTTGATTGAGAAATGCGGCGGGCATCTGAATTGGCTTGAAGGCACCGAGTACGTATACACAAATAACAAGGTAGGCTTTCGCCCGTACTACTTGATTGTTTTAGCTGCCGCTGTCGGCGTGGTTTGCTTGTTTGCTCTGCTTTCCAAGAGCAACCCCTAATTTTTTTAGGAGCATAAAAATGGACAATCTCCCGAGCGCAAAGGAAATCCTTGAAAAAGCCCAACAGTTATACATGGAAGATAACGGGCGCTTCCAAGACTTTTTAGGTGTTAATCTTCCTGAACGAAGCGAATTAGCAGAAGAGGGCTATTTGAGACGAGCGCAAAATATTCTAATGGCGAAACAAGAACCCAACGCCGAAAAACAAAGCATGGATTACGTTAACAGCCTTAAAGGTGAGATTGAGCAAATTGGTTTTTCTGTTGTTTTAAAGCCAAAGCCGAGGCAGCGAAGGCGAAAACGTCAAAATACCAATAAAGCATCGGCGAGGATTGTTAAAAAAGGAACTTTGGAGCAATTCATTAGGGCAGGCGGTTATGATGTGCTCAAAGTTGCAGGGGTAGGCGCAGCCGCAAAAGTAAGCGGATTATCCCGCGCCACCGTTCACCAAATAATAATGCAACACCCACCCACGGAACCTTATGTTAGAACAAATTGGCGACGCCGAAGGGTAGCAACAGACCCCAAAAAAAGCCCCCGCGATTGGAAGGCGATACCAATAAGACCCCAAACACTTGAAAGGTTCATCAAAAAAGGAGGCTATGAGGTTTTCAATGAACAAGGAACTTTAGCGGCTGCCAAAGTGAGCGGATTAAGCTATGTTACTATTATTCGGCTTTTGGGGCATTTTCCCACAAAAGAAAGCGCTTTTGAAAAAGAAACAAAAAACTGCTAAACTCCACAAGTCTTTTATTCACACCTGACCCACTCTTTTCTATGGCAACTGAAAACACCTATACTGAGAGAATGGGAAAGGTCAAATGCGCATCATGCGGTTGGACGGCTGAGATAGTCGCCACAGCCAAAGACGGTAAACAAACAATTATTTGCGCTAATTGCGACTTGGATAAGACACCTGAATACTCTAAAAAATCGAATGCCAAATGAAAGGCAAGTCTTGTTTATGGCTGAAATTATAAAAGGAAAAATCGCTTGCCCTGAATGCGGCGACTTCTACGAGTACGTGGAAGAAACTGAGGATAAGCAAGCTGAGAAAGTTTACTGTCGCAACTGTCATATTTTCAAAGGCGTTTATCTGATTGAAGAACGGAAACCATCTAAGCGGGAAATCAAGAAAGCAGTTAAAGAGATTATTAGCGAAGAGGAAAAGCGCGTAGATTACATTTAAAAAACAGGGGTGATACCCCTTTTGCGCCTTCGGCGCGTGGGAGTGTTCTTTTGAGGAGGTTTAAAAACCAACCCCAAAAATTTTTAAAATGAATGGTTAAAGCACTCACAAGTAGAAGCGCAATCATCAACCCAACTACCCCGACTATGCAATAAGGTATTTCTGGAACTGTTGGTGTTGGAGTTGGTGACGGCGAACTTGTAGGGGATGAGGTCGGATTCGATGTTGGACTTGTTGTAGGTATAGCCGTTGGAGTAGGTGAAGAAGTTAGTGTTGGTGATGGTGTTGGACTTGGAGTTGGGTTAGGTGCAAAGGTTGCTGAAAGGGTTGTTGCACCAGCAATGTTTTGGACAGTATAACTGCTAACTGCACCAACAGAAGTCCCATTAACCGAAACCGCAACGATGTAAAAACCAGCGTTCGGTGTTATAGTAAAGCTTTGACTGCTACCGTAATTAACGTTTACAACTCCGCTTGGATTGATAGAACCGCCAGCACCAGCCGAAGCAATGATGCCAGTTGGTGCTTTGGTGTTTGGGGCTGTTAAGAGTGGGCTATAAGTAACTACGCCTACGTTAAAATTATCATAATAATCGTAAATTGTCTGGCTTATTGCTTGAGTGTCAGTTGTTCCCCACCAATTATAAGTAGCATTTATGTTATTTGGAACTGCTGAATTAATGTTATAGTTAGTGTTTGCGTAAATATTGTTATAAAATATTGATGGAGAAAAGGGTATTCCAGCCCAATACTCAGGAAAAGAAATGCCGACTGTATTATTAGTTAGGGTATTGTTTTGAATAATTGGGCATTGTACGCTACCCCAATTATTAACTACAATGCCAACGGTATTATTAACAATCAAGTTTCCAACTAAGTTAGGGTAATCATACGTGGTTATTCCCGCCGAGCAGCCAGAAACGATATTATTAATTACGGTTGCGTTTCCCCATGGTTCAACCCCTTGATTAAGAATCACATTATTTGAAATCGTTTCATTCCCGACCACATGTATTCCGCCCATAATTGTATTGTTAGAAATTATTGATTGTACGCCTGTAGTGCCAAACAATGAATTGGAATCTACTATTGCTCCATAAACGATACCATAATTTATTTTTGTTGAATTGCCTAAAGTTATAGCAGAGCGTATAGTTGCGTTCTGAATAATGCAACCTGTACCTGTAGATTCAGTCCAGTTAGTGCTGTATTGAGTAAAGGTAATTTGCCCACCATTAAATGTAATTAGGTTAGCACTATTTCCGATTGCTTGTAATGTACCGTTTACTTCTATGTAGTAGCTACCAAGATTCACTATAGTTCCTGCTTGAATAGTTAAAGTTACTCCGTTATTTACAAGAACGTTTCCAGTTAAAGTATAAGGACTGTTTGCTTGATTCCAAGTAGTGTCTGATGCGATGATACCGCTGATGTTTGTACCGCTTTGAGCCGTGCTAAAATTCACCATGCCAAATAAAACCATAGAACTAACAATTAGGGTTACCAAGACTATACTTATACGTGATTTTTTCATCCTCTCAATCTTCCGCTAAAGCCTATCATCACCTAATTGGTGGCGTCTTTTAAAATTTACGTTAGTGCGAAAAAGTTTACTTTGATCAATCTGGTTTTTAGTTTTTGCTTTGCGCTTTTTTTTGACAATCTCTTTCACTAAACTCTTTGCTGCTAAGGAGTTGCAGTTTCAACACTTGTTTTATATTGCGTTGAGAACCCACAGACGAATATGGTGGATTTAGCTCGTCCTTGTGGTGCTTGTGGAGAGATGGTTGGCGGCGGCGTCAAATATTGTCTAAAATGCAAAATTTACTTCTGTAGCCTATGCTCATACCAACTAATGTGCTTTCAACATAAAACGCCGGTAGAATGCCCTATGTGTGGTCGCGAAATGCTAATTCCAGATTTTTATGGCTAAAAGAAGTTATTTTAACAAAAAAATGAAAAAAGAAAAGAAAGATTGTTTATGGGTTTATTTTTTCTCGAGTTGTTTGCGTAGTTCTGCGTATGTTGCTTTGATGTCTTCGATTGAGCCTTCGTCTTCGATGGTGGATGTGTCGCCGAGTGGTGCTCCGGTTAGGACTGCTTTGAGGAGTCTGCGCATGATTTTGCCGCTTCGGGTCTTTGGCAGTTTGTTAACGATGATGACTGCGTCTGGAGTTGCGATTGGGCCGATGGTGGTTCGGACGTGTTTTATGAGTTCTGCTCGGAGTTCGTCTGAGGGTGTGAATCCGCTTCGCAAGACTACGAATGCTACTGGGACTTCGCCTTTAACTGCGTCTTCTTTGCCCATGACTGCTGCTTCAGAGACTGCTGGGTGAGATACAAGTGCGCTTTCGAGTTCGACGGTGCCGATTCTGTGTCCTGCTACTTTGAGGACTTCGTCTGCTCTGCCAAGTAGCCAGAAGTATCCATCTTGGTCGCGGATTGCGTAGTCGCCTGTGACGTAGATTCCTGGCCATCTGCCGAAGTATGCTGATTTGAAGCGGTCGGGGTCTTTCCAGACTGTCTGCAGCATTCCTGGCCATGGTGACTTGATTACTAGGTAGCCTTTGTTTCCTGCTGGGAGTGGTTTTCCTGCGTCGTCGAAGATGTCTATGTTTACTCCTGGCATTGGAAGGGTTGCGCTGCCTGGTTTGAGAGGTGTTAATTCGATGCCTGCTGCTGGTGAAATCATGAATCCGCCTGTTTCTGTTTGCCACCAGGTGTCGATTATCGGTAGTTTTTCTTTGCCGATTACGCGGTAATACCATTTCCATGCTTCGGGGTTTATGGCTTCGCCGACTGAGCCTAAGTACGCGTAGTGTGCTGAGGTCGTGTTTTAGTGGGAGTTCTTCGCCGAACTTCATGAACATTCGAACTGCGGTTGGTGTACCGTAGAGTATGGTGACGCCGTGGTTCTCAATCATTTGCCACCAGCGGTCTTGTCCTGGATAGTCAGGTGTGCCTTCGAAGAGGAAAGCGGTGATTCCTAAGCTTAGAGGTGCATAAACGTTGTATGTGTGACCTGTGATCCAGCCGATGTCTGCAACGCACCAGTAAATGTCTTCGTCTGTTGGGTTGAATGCCCATTTAAGTGTCCAGTAAGCCCAAACTAAGTATCCGCCTATGCCGTGTTGTACGCCTTTTGGTTTGCCTGTGGTTCCTGAAGTGTAGAGTATGAACAGTGGATCAGTGGATTTCATGCTTTCTGGTTCAACGTATGCGTTTGCGCCTGCTGCTGTCAATGCGTCGTGGTACCAGACGTCTCTGCCTTCTTTCATTTGGACTGGTTGACCTGTGCGTTTGACAACGAGGACTTTCTCGATGTTTGGCATCAGTGGTGCTGCACGGTCTGCATTGTCTTTGATTCCGACTGGTTTGCCTCGGCGGAAAGAGCCGTCTGCTGTAACCAAAATTTTTGCTCCGCAATCGTTTACTCTGTCAGCTAATGCTTCAGCGCTGAATCCTGAAAAGACTACTGTGTGGACGCCTCCGATTCTTGCGGTTGCAAGCAAAGTTATTGGCAACTCTGGGATAACGGGTAGGAAAACTGCGACGCGGTCACCTTTTTTGACGCCGAAGTCTTTTAGTGCTTTTGCAAGTTTGTTTACTTCACGGTATAGTTGGTAGTAAGTGTAAGTTTTTACTTCTCCCATTTCGCCTTCCCAAATGTAGGCAAGCTTGTTTTTGCGTGCGGTTTTTATGTGTCTGTCTAATGGCGTTGTAGCAAATGTTGAGTTCTCCATCAGGGAACCATTTGTAGAACGGCGGGTTCGAATCATCCAGCACTTTGGTTGGAGCTTTGAACCAGTCGATGGCTTTTGCTTTTTCTGCCCAGAACTCTTGCGGGTTTTTAATGGATTTTTCCCATTCTGCTTTGCGTATTGTCTCCAGAAGAAACCTTTGCAATACTTGGACTGTATCTTTCGTTGAAAGGTAAACTAGCTTCTGACATATGCTATCATTCCTATAGATGCTGGGAAGAGATAAGCCTTAGGAATATAAGTTTTTTCAGTAGTTGTAAAATAAAAAGAATTAACCTGTTTTTAACATGTCAATGTGATAAATTGACTTCTCTAAGTAGGCATCTACAGAGAAAATCCTGTGGATTAACGTGAAAATAAATAAAAAAGAGTAAGATGGATACTAGTTTTTTATTGAACTGGACAGATTGGCAGCACTGTTTTGCCGTTGGCTTCGTTTAATACTTCTGCAAGACCAAGGTAGACTGCGCTTCCGCCGCAGATGACGCCTTCGATGCCAGTGATTGTGTTGAATGTTATCCAGTCAGTACTGGGTTGTCCGAGTTAACTCTCGTGTGGTCAGCATAAAGAACAGTATTGCTAAGCTCACGAATACGAATTGTAAAGCGCGGTTTGCTTTTAGTGTGCCAAAGAACATTGCCGAAGGTGAAGATTCCCCACATGAAGAAGTATGCTGCCATCGAGATCGTTTGGTGCAGATGAATCCAGGCATATGAACCAGTTAATTTTGGCAGAACAAGAAGAAGTACAAGATGACCACCAGAAGAAGCCGTAAGAACTGAAAGCGACTGTGCCAAAAGTGTTGCCTTTTTTGAATTCCATTACTGCCAACAATTATCTGTGCTAAACCACCGTAAGCTATGCCCATCGCTAAAATCATTGTGTCAAGAGGAAAAACGCCAGCATTATACCAGATTCAGCAGTACTGTTGTTAGTCCGAAGCCTAAGAGTCCGAGAGGTGCAGGATTAGCTAATTTTTGTATGCTCATTTTTATTTTTCTCCGAATTTATGTTTTAACTGAATTCTGCATGCTTTTTTATAAAGCTTTGGAAACCGATACATTTCTCCTTCTTGAAGTTACATATTTGCCAACTTCTAAAGCTGTAAACACTACACCTGCAAACAGTGCAGCGATTGCCCAATCGATAAGTTCAGGCGCGTGGACGTCAAAGAGAACTTGTAGACCTGGCACGTAGAGGATAACCAATTGCAAAGCAAAGGACGAGAGAATTGCATACCATAGCCACTTGTTCTTGAATGCCCCAACTTTGAATACGGGGTACTTTAATGAGCGCAGGAGATGGCTACAACTAATTCCATCGCTATCATGGCAGTGAGCAGTTGCGTTCTAGCTTCCAGCAGCCTGAATTCGCTTACCCAAGGCATATGTGAAAAGAACGCCAACAACAGCAGAACCGTCATGAATATGGGCATTATGCTTAGGTACACTTTGACGTCTTTGCTAAACACGCTCTCGTTGGGTTTACGTGGTTTGCGCTCCATCAAATCGGGGTCGCCTGGGTCAACGCCTAAAGCGATGGCGGGTAAACCATCTGTAACAAGGTTCATCCAAAGAATCTGCACAGCTGTTAAAGCGATGGCTGCATCGTTTATGGTTCCAACATCTGAACCCAGGCGACAAGATTCTGGCTAGGTAGGGAACGCTTACCACAGCAAAGAACATTACCAGGATTTCCATGATGTTGCATTGCAGCAGATAAGTTAGGTATTTTTTGATGTTGTCAAAGATTTCTCTGCCTTCCCTGACGGCTTTAACGATGCTGGCAAAGTTGTCATCTGCCAAAACCATGTCGGCAGCTTCTTTGGAGACTTCGGTGCCTGAGATGCCCATGGCGATGCCTATGTCACTCATTTTAAGTGCAGGCGCATCGTTGACTCCGTCACCTGTCATTGCGACAACTTGGTCTTTTTGTTTCCAAGCTTTAACAATGCGCACTTTTGTGCTCGGGAGCAACTCGGGCATAAATTACCACTTTCTCCACGACATCGGCAAGTTGTTCATCAGTCATTTGCTCAAGTTCTTGCCCTGTCAACACTTGTCCTTCCTGCTCTTTTTCGTCAATCAAGTTGAGTTCTTTGCCGACGGCGGTGGCAGTTAGTTTGTGGTCGCCTGTAATCATGACGACGCGTATGCCTGCTTTCTTGCATATGGCTATGGCGTCTTTGACTTCTGGACGCGGCGGATCAATCATGCTCATGATGCCGACAAAGACAAAGTCCTGCTTCCATCTCTTCATTGAATTCTTCTATTGTTTCTGGGCAGTTCTTTGTAGGCGAAAGCGAGGTTTCGGAGAGCTTGCAGCGCTATGGCTTCGGTGACTTTGAAGTGTTTATCTTGGATTTCTTTGGTGAATGGCTGCACTTTTCCGTCCAAGAAGATTTTGCTGCATCGTTCCAAGACTATTTCGGGAGCACCTTTCATGTAAGCAATTTTTTTGCCTCCTGCGGTATGTATGGTGGTCATGCGTTTTCGCTCAGAGGAGAATGGAACTTCAGAGACCCGTGGCTCTTGCTCTTCCAGTTCTTCTTTGCTTATGCCTGCTTTTTCTGCGGCAACAACTAGTGCTCCTTCGGTTGGGTCGCCTTTAACAGTCCACTTGCCTGTTTGGGTGTCTTTTTCAAGGTTTGAGTCGTTGCATAAAACTGCGACTTTAAGCAGAGTTTTCAGGTTTTCGTCTGGCGTTACTGTTTTGTCTTCAACTTGGAATTCGCCCTCCGGAGCGTAGCCTATTCCTGTGACTTTGATTGTTTGTTCGTTAACGTAGATGCGTTGGACGGTCATTTCGCCTTTGGTCATGGTTCCTGTTTTGTCGCTGCATATGACGCTGGTGCTTCCAAGCGTCTCGACAGCGGGTAATCGTTTAACGATGGTGTTGACTTTAGCCATGCGGTACATGCCTATGGCAAGAGCACCTGTTACGATGGCGGGTAACGCTTCAGGAACAGCGGCGACAGCTAGGCTGATAGCCCACAAAACCATGTCAAGAATGGGGCGTTGCTCAACAACTATCCCGACTACTCCAACGCTTAGGGCAACAACTACAGCTAGAATACCTATCCATTTGCCTACACTGCTCAAACGTTTCTCCAAAGGGGTTTGCTCTTGAGGGGCAGCTTGAACCATCTGGGCGATTTTGCCAAATTCAGTATTCATGCCTGTAGCTGGTGACTACTGCTTTGCCTCTTCCGTAGACGACGACGGTTCCAGTGAAAACCATGTTGTGCCTGTCGTTTAGAGCGTTTGTTCAGGCAGCTCCACGGTGGATTTGTTGACAGGTGAAGATTCCCCAGTTAAGGATGCTTCATCAGTTTTCATGGTGAAAGCTTCCAGAAGTCTGGCATCAGCAGGAACCTTATCGCCTGTGTAGAGAAGAATAATGTCTCCGGGAACCAGTTGGCTAGCGGGAATTTTTACTTCTTTTCCATCACGAAGAACACTGGCGGTGGGCGCAGGTCATTTTTTTGAGGGCTTCAACTGCTTTTTCGCTGCGGTATTCTTGGGTGAAACCTAAAACTGCACTGGCTATGACGATGGCTAAGATGATGATGGCGTCGGTTGCTTCTCCAACAGCAAACGAGAGCCCAGTGGCTATGAGCAGGATAATCATGAGTATGTCGGTGAATTGCCCGAGCAGAAGCTTGAGGGGAGATTTTCCTTTTTCTTTCTTAAGTTCGTTGGGTCCATTTACTGTTAGGCGTTCTTGTGGCTTCCTGCGTAGTTAATCCTGTGCTGGTAACGTTTAGTTCGCTCATTGCTTCTTCGGTGGTTTTGCTATGCCACTGCTTTGCCATTTTTCTATTCCTCGCATGGAGTGTTTTTGATGATAAATCAGGCTGTGCTTGTAGAGTGAGATAGCGCCAACCATTAACACTATGAGACTTAGAATGTAGAGTGTCCAAGCGAAAATTGATCCGTTGGCAGCGATTTGTTTTTGCCATTGCCAAGGAAAATCAATCTGGATTGCCAAGTGGCCAAGCACCGATTACTCTGGTAGGTAAACCCAAAAGCTGTTAACAATATGGCAACGTACTCTTTATCATCGACCGCTTCAGGGCTTATTCCACGTATACTGTAAGCGCATAGCATTACAGCGCCTATGATTAACGCTGGGAAACTTGTGACAAAAAATATCGGATCGATAAAACTGCGAGGCAGCAGACGCGTTGATGGATGATGGCGGGTAAATGGTAATGTCTTTTCCCCAATCAGCGATGGTCCAGCCGCTAAGGATTACCGAGGATAGGTAGAATGCTCCGTAAGCTGCTAAAAACAAGCCAAGCGACACTCTGTGGCTTTTTACATAATTGGAAACCCTATGCGTATAAGTGGTTTGTTTTTGGCTGCTGTTGTTCATTGATGTGCCCTGGCTTTATGTTGTTTTAGTGTGTCTTGACGATATATTAGTTTTTAAAAGTTAGGTGTAATTTTTTGCTTTTTCGGTAGCCAAAAAAGTTATAATGCCTAAAACGCACTAGTACAAACTATACTTTTAAGGTGCTTCAATGAAGTTTGAAACTAAATTCCAAGAAATAATACCACGCACTCATGACGTAACAAGCTTCAGGTTTCCCCGACCAGCCGAACTGGATTACAAGCCAGGACAATTCTTCTTTGTAACCCTAAAGCAAGGCGATAAAGAGTTAAGCAAACATTTCAGCTTCAGCAGCAGCCCAACAGAAAAAGACCACATCGAATTCACCAAAAAATTCACTGACCACGAATATTCTTTGGCTCTGAAAGCCGCAAAAGTCGGTGATTGGGCAAGAATAGACGCGCCATACGGACAATTCACTTTTGAAGGCGAATACCCAAAAATTGCTTTGCTTGGCGGAGGCATCGGAATAACCCCTTTCATGAGTATCTGCAAAAACGCCACAGACAAAGGCTTGAGCAGTAAAATCACGCTTTTCTACGGTTGCCGCACAGAAAACGACATCGCATTCAGAGAAGAGCTTGAGGAGTTAGCGCAAAAAAACAAGAATTTAAAGTTAGTTTTCATCGTTAACCAACCCACAGCACAGTGGAAGGGAGCAACAGGCATAATTAACGCTGAGATGATAAAGCAACAACTGCCCGATTACAAGGAAAACATGTTTTACACTTGCGGACCGCCGCCGATGGTTGAAGCAATGGAAAAACTCGTAGAAAGCTTAGGGTTGCCAAAAGAAAAGTTGAAACGGGAGTATTTTTCAGGTTACTCATAAAAGAAAAAGGGTTTAGGGGTAGAACCTGCGGGTGGTTCTTGGGAACGGAATAGCATCGATGATGTTGTCTAAGTCAAGCATCCAAACCAGCAGCCGCTCCAAACCCATGCCGAAGCCGACATGCGGTACTGTGCCGTAGCGTCTTAGGTCAAGGTACCATTCGTAATCTTCAGGCTTCAAACCCTGCGCCTTCATGCGTTCGATAAGTATGTCTTTGTTTTCTTCTCTTGCGCCGCCTGTGCTGATTTCGCCGATTCTTGGCACCATCATGTCCACGGACATGGCAACTTCAGGGTGGTCACTGTAGGTTTTGCAGTAGAACGCTTTGATTTCGGTTGGGTAATCGTAGACAAAGAAGGGTTTGCCAAAGTCTTCAGCTAAAACTTTCTCGTCTTCATAGCCAAGGTCAGCGCCCCAATTCAACGCTGGATTTTTAGGTTTTAGCCGTTCAATGGCTTCTTTGTAGGTTATTCTTGGAAACGGCGTCTTGACAGCTTTTAGTTTCTCGATGTCAGCGCCTAACTCTTTGAATTCTTTTTGGCATTTTTCGCTGATCGCGTGGCAAACATGCGTCATCAAGCCTTCCTCAAACTTCATCAAATCATTCATGTCTGCAAAAGGCCATTCGCCTTCCATGTGCCAGTACTCGGTTAAGTGGCGTATGGTTCGGCTTTTTTCCGCGCGGAACGAAGGCGCGATGCAGTAGACGTTTTCTAAGGAGTAGATTAGTATTTCAAGGTAAAGTTGGCTGCTCTGGGTTAAGTATAGTTCTTGGTCAAAATATTTTAAGCCAAATAGTGTTGAGCCGCCTTCAACTGCTGCGGAAATGAACATTGGCGGTGAAACTTCGGTGTATTTTTGGCTTTTGAAGTATTCCCGTGCAGCCTCTAAAACTTCAGCGCGAACCTTCATGACTAAGTTCATTTTTCTGCTTCGCAGCCAGAGGTGGCGCATGTCACGGATGAATTCTTCACTTTTATCTTTGGAGATTGGGAAAGTTTCTGCTAAACCGATTATGTTGACGGTTTCTGCGCCGATTTCAAAGCCGCCTGGAGCACGTTTATCCTCTTTTGCGGTGCCTTCAAGCGTGAGTGAGGATTCAATTGTTAGTTTTTGGGCTTCACTCCAGCCTGGGCTGGTTTTTTTGACGGTGCATTGGATTACGCCTGTTGAATCGCGGATTACTAGGAAAATGAGTTCTTTTCCTTCACGTTTGCGGTAAACCCAGCCGCGAACGGTTACTTTTTGGTCTGTGCAGCTGCCTTCTAATATTTCGTTTATTTTAACCAAAGCCATCTGCATCAACCGTTTCCAAATATTACTTGTTTTCAAACCTAAATGCCTATCGATTTTAAGAATCGTTAGTTTTGGGAAAGACTCTACAACTATTATGTCCACTGTTGCTGAGGTTATGCCTAATCATGTAGAGTGGCAAGTGGGCATTGTCGATAAGTATGGAGGGAATAGCGAAACTTTTATCAAGACTTCAGAGTCAAATAAATAGTTTATGGGCAGCTATTTAGGAAACAATCGGTGGGAGGCTTATGCAAGAGGATTTAGTTGTAAAATTAGCAAGCTTTGGTTTCACGGTCAACCAAGCTAAAGTATATTTAAGTATCGTGCAATCTGGAAAAACTCGGGTAGGAAGAATCTCCAAGGGAACGCAGTTACATCGGCAAGATATTTACAAGCTATTGCCTAAACTTGAAAAAATGGGGCTAATCACAAAAACAATCGACAAACCGTTCATGATTGAGGCTATTCCGATAGATAGAGCTTTAGAGACTTTAATTGCAAAAGAAAGAGAAAAATCCAATGAAAGGATTTCTCATCTGGAAACCAGCCTCAAAGAAATGGTAAATTCAATTCAAAAACAGCCGGAAAGTAAAGAGGAAGCACGTTTTAGTCTTTTAACTACCGATGAAGCAATAAGAAACAGAGGACGCCTCACTTTTAAAAAATTAAAAAAAGAATTTCTATTAGTAACCAATATCGAACATATTCAAACGCCATCTATGCATTTCCGCGATTTCCTTCAAACAATCGCAGAAACCAAAGCCAAAACACGACTAATCGTAGTTAGCAAAAATGATGATGACTCAACTAGACAAACTATTGAAAAAATAGCGCCATCCACAGGTCAATTCTCAGCCAAATCGATTAGTAAAACCACATGCAAAAACTATCAAATCATAGATAACAAAGAAATTTGGATCGCCACACAACAAAAAACTGAAACTGGTTACCCCTGCATGCTTTGGACAAACGACCAGAACATAATTGACGTTTACAAAGAAAATTTCAAAAAAGCTTGGAACCATGCCCGAGCAACAATTGCGCTAGGCATAACGGTTTCGTCATTTACTTTAGCTCTCTCTTTCTTGTTTGGAGCTACTTGCGTAACTTCAAATATTCAAAACTAGCAATTGCAGGTCACTATGCTTCCTTAACGCTTGGTTCGTAGACTTTCCAGAAAACAAATAGAACCGCTGAGTCTCCACGGAAAAGCGCAGACAACTTCATACGCATAAAAATCAGTTAAGAATTATTTAAATTAAGAGTGACATAGGAAACGTTTCTTTTGAAAATCAATTGATGTATTGTTGCCCGCAATTCTTAAATCGCCCTTGCAATGAGCATATTTAGACTAAAAAAATGCAAGGCCACCCTGAAGGAAAAACCAAGCTTAAGGCACTCAAGATTTCAGCTATTGCAATCTTTAGCGTTGTAATCGTTGAAGTTACGGTCGGCTTTCTGGTTAACAGTTTAGCGATAATGAGCGATGGTTTACACGCGTTGCTCGATGCGGTTTCAACTGTCATGTTGTTTTTTGCTGTTCGCGCTTCAATGAAACCTGCTGACGAAGAACACACTTACGGTCATGAAAAGTTTGAGACTATAGGCGGATTAATCGGCGGCATAGTCTTAATTGCTGTGGCTTTCTTAATTTTCTACGAAGCCGCGATGCGCCTTCTAAGTCCGGCACTCAAATTAATGCAGGGAGTAGAGTACGCAGGTTTCATCGCCATAGGCTACGCTCTCTTCATTGCTTCCCTAAGAGTTACTGTTTTCAAGAAATTCCAGCATGTAGAAAGCACATCAATGAAGGCAGGTCTCTACGATGCTATTTCAGATTTAAGCTCAACACTTATCGCCCTTTTAGGTTTTGGCTTAGCCATATTGGGTTTTACAGGCGGAGACGCTTTTGCCTCAATCTTCCTTGGAGCCATGCTTACTTACTTGAGCTTTAAACTTGTAAAGTTCAGCGTAATGGAACTAAGCGACACCGCTTCAAAGGATCTTGTGGAAAAAACAAGAAAAATAATTCTTTCATGCGAAGGCGTGGTTAAAACTGAGAACCTCAAAGTCCGCAAAGTAAGTTCCAAAATTTTCGTTGACGCTTCAGTTCAAGTTCCAAGCCTAATGAGTTTGGAAGAAGCACATTCTTTAGCCTCAAAGATTGAAGCTTGCCTAAAAGACGCCTTTGGCAACGTAGACGCCACCATTCATATTGAACCCTCTGATAAGGAAAGAAAAATGGATCAGTTAGTGGAGAAGCTGGCGACTGTTGATGGCGTAAAAGAAGTGCATGAAATCTCCACTATTTACGTCGGCGGCAAACTCTACATTACCTTGCATGCTTATGTTAATCCTGAATTGTCAGTGGAAGAAGCCCATAAAATTGCTGAAACCATTGAAGGCAGAATGCAGGCTGAGATTAAGTCGCTTGAAAACGTCACTGTACATGTTGAACCTGCAGGCGTTGCTATTCCAGCGACAGAAGTTAATGAAGCACAACTTAGAAAGGTCGTTAATGATGTTGCCAAGAAGTATTGCGGGTAACTTGCGCATTAAGCGAGTGGTAACTTACGCTGCGGAGGGCAAACGGTACATTAACATTGACTGCTGCTTCACTAAGCAGGTTCAGGTAAAGGATGCTCACAGGATAGCGTCGCAGATTGAGAAGGAAACTAAAGAGCACTTTGCGAACGCTGTGGTTACTGTTCATATGGAACCAGAATGCCCCTAAATCTTAAAAATCTGTTTCAATTTAAAGAAATTTAAAGTCAGTTTTAATAAAAAGATTAAAAATAAAAAAAAATAAAGAAGGGAAAGTTTTACTTAGTTTTCTTTTTGTATGCGTATGTTCCGAGTGCGACATGCATGACTAAAAGCTACTGCTATGATGTGCTACAGATATTCCTGAAAGTTCTGGTACTGTGGGTGTTGGTTCAGTGGTGCCTGTTGGGATGAATACTGCTTGATAGCTGTATGTGTTTCCGTAACCGTGATTCACATTGTATGGATTATCTGTTGGAGTAGCTGTGAATGGGTATCCACCGTGACTTAGGTTTGGAGTGCCTGAAATTACCCAGTGTGAGAATTGCCAGCCGCTTGCTGGGGTTGCTGTTAGGTTAAGTGATGTGGCATTTGCTAAAGCGTATGTTCCTGCTGCAGGGTTTGTGGTTCCGCCAGTTGCAGGTAAGACCACGACAATTGCGGCAGTGCTGAAATTGGTAACTGCGATACCGCTTGGTGGAACCTGTATTGGCTGGAATAGTGCTTGAACAGCATATGTGACGCCTCCGGTGACAGTGAGTGTAGCGGGATTATCAGTAAGTGACTGTAGCGCCTGCGCTAGAGGCAATTATCCCAATTTGGAAGGTGAACCCGGTGCCGGGAGTTGCTGTTAACGTAACAGCTGTGCCGTCACATAATTGTTGGTTCCTGCTGCTGGGTCGGTTGTTCCGCCTACTGAAGTTAAGATAGTGACAGTAGCTTGGCTTTGGGCATTAACGCTTAAAACACTAACATTTAATGCTGCGAGTACTAGTAATGATGTTAGCAAAGTCAAAGCGAATAATTTTACTTGATTTATTCATTTTTTATTTCTCCAAAATATGCATGCTTGCTTGTTTCAAGTTAACTAAATATTCTATATTTAACTATGTGACTGTACCGATACAACAACAAGCTGAACGCCTTATTCTTTGAAACGACAACTCAATTAGCGCTTTTCAAAACCACAAGCTAATTAGCTTACTTTATCAAGAAACTGCGCTGTTTAACATTTTTTCTTTGAAAAGCTTTATCGCATAAACCTTTAATGCTCAACATTACTTATTTGGTTATGTAAAATTGAGAGAGTGTAAGGGAGAATGCTGTCTCGTTCAGCAGTAGTTAAACTTAAAGCAATTCTAATAATCGACTTAATTATTATAGGTGCAGCTGCAGGAGTCTACTTTTATCTTCAAGATCAAGGCGCTCCTTACAAACGCAGCTAAACCAGCCACGTTCACACTTAACAGACCTAACTATTAATCCGCCTGAAGCCTATGTTGGTGAAGCAGTTCAAATTTCAGTTAACTTAACAAACATCGGCGATTTAGAAGGCAACCAAACAGTAAACCTTCAAATTAACAATGCTGTTAAAGATACAACGAATGTTACACTTGCAGGTAATTCAACGCAAATCGTTGAGTTTACGGACATTGAAATGGTTGAAGGAAACTACAGTGTTAAAGTCGGAGATTTACAGGAGCACTTCACTAATTAAAGATGCACCGCCAGAATCAAGCAAAATAGTACTTTCAACCTTTCTAAGTACCCCGTATGAAGTTTGGGCATATGACCAACGTCACCTTTACTGCAATCGCAGAGAACCCATCAAATCAACCTGACAATTTAACTGTAAAAGTGATGGTTGATGATGTTGTTGGTAGGCACCCAAGTTATCTCTGTGGATGCTGGAGCAAGCTCAAACTGTACAATTTACAGTTAACGCATCCAACGCTGCAGAAGGAAGACATGTAGCTAAACTAAACACGCTTTCAGGTTCATTTTATATTGTTAAGACAGGTTACCACACTCTCACCATTAACCGTTCAGGCGGCGGCTCCACACCTTTACCTTTCACGTTAAACGGCGAAGATCCACAACACTCCTTACACTGCACTGTTACCAGTGGGAGAATACAGTATTTCCGTGCCGACCCATTCAGCGTTGGAACAGGTGTATTAGCATTTTCGTCTTGGAGCGATGGCGTAACAAATCCCACAAGAACTTTCACGTTAGAGTAACCGTTTGATTCTGGTTGTAACTTACACGTTAATCAGCGGGTATGCTTCTTGCCCTTCACTCTACATGTGGAACGGAACAGGCTACTCCTACGTTACTGACGTTTCAAACCCAGGCTGGCTAGGATACATCAGCTACATCAACGCTGACGGCCAAATCGTGTATGGAGGCGGAAACCCATGGGACTACGTAAAACTAGACAAGAACCTGATGGCAACCAACAACGGCAACTTTGACATGACTCTTTCCCAGCAATGGGACGAACTCTACTATTTAGACTCAGCCTACATGCTGGTTGTTGACCACCCAGTTGGAACCGACGCATACACATCCATGACTAACTACCTTAACAAAGGGTCAACAGGCCAAATTTACACCGTAAGCAACGGCACACTGCTATCGCCTGTTAGTGCCACAAACGAAAAAGGCCAAAACGTTCTACCTCAAATCCTGCAAGCAAGACGGAATTTACACGCCAGGCATCAATGGAGATGAAAGCCCATCATGGAACAACATTACCCAGAACCAGTTAACCTTAGATTTAGGCAATTTATCTGCTGCACCCACAAATAAAGCTTGTAATTACAGGCATGGTTGATTGGGGTTCAGCCGACACATACTACGCTTGGATAAACAGCTTCAAAGATGCAGCTGCACAGGGACTTGTACCAAACGGCACACAGATTATGCCAGCGCCCACTATGGAAGTTAAAGATGCAAACGGCAATTGGGTACGTGTTCCACAGGATAGATCAGATACCGTTGCCCTCTGATTACAACGCGAGAACTTTCACCGTAGACTTAACAGGATTGTTCCCTGCGGACGTGAGTGATTATCAAGTTAGATTTACCAACTTCTGGAACGTAACCTACGATTACATCGGAATAGACACAACTCCACAGCAAAACATAACCATACAGAAACTAACGCCCACTTCAGCAACTCTCAGCCAACTCTGGGATACCAACTCTACACTCTTCAGGAGCTTTCACACGGTACGGCGACGTAACACCGCTACTGCAAAACGCTGATGACATGTACGTGATTGGAAGACAAGGCGACCAAGTTAACATGCAGTTCTCAACCGCCAACCTCACCGCGCCAGCGCCAGGAATGGAGCGAGACTACTTCTTTGTTGTAGCCTGCTGGTTTAAAGATCCGCCAGGAGCATGGGGTTACGGATTCAACTTCACCGTGGATCCGATGCCGTTTATGGCTATGAGTGGATTCCCCTATCCAACGACGGAAAGCTACCCATACGACGCAGCACACTTAGCCTACATCCAAGCAATACAACACACGAATAATAACTGCCCCATAATCACCCTTTTTCCTTTTTGGAACTGCTAAAACCAATTAGCAAATGCTTTGGGCAAAATATATGTAAGATTTAAATGGTTTCAGCCTCATTATTTGCTTTAAATAAACTTCCAACGAGACTCTTGCATGTCGTTGATACCTGAAATCTCAAATCCATACCTTGGATCATTCACTATAGGCTTAATCTATGGATTAGCGGTTTGCACCGCTTCCTGCCTTCCCTATGTAAGCAGGTTACATTGCAGGTATCGGCGCCGGATTCCGCAAAGGCGTCAAAATCACGTTAATTTTTAATTCCGGAAGAATTTTAGCTTACGCTTTGATTGGCGCATTAATCGGGTTATTGAGTGGATTGTTAGACTTTGGTTGCTCCAGATGCTATTGTCACCGTTCCAAATTTACTCTTCACTGATCTTTGGCGTAGTAACAATAGCCATTGGCGTAAGCATACTTTTGAAAGCAAGAAAACCATGTGAATGCAACATCCAAAACGCCAAAACGGCTGCACCGGGCAAAACAGTCGTTTCGGGTTTGATTTTGGCGCTTTCACACTTGGTTTAAGCAGAGGCTTAATCATTTGTCCACCCTTGTTTCGCTTCTGCTGCTTTATGCATTGCCTTTCTCTAGCCCCGTTGGAAGCATGACATTGGCTGTCCTGTTTGGATTAGGAACCACTATCTCGCCCCTGTTAGTGTTAGGCGGAGTTACAGGTTGGCTACTAAACAAGGCGCCGCTGTTTCGCAAGTGGATTTCACATAGCTGGGGGCGGCATACTAATAGCTGCTTGGAGTAGTTACTATAGTAAGTTCAGTAATTCAATTACCATGAATTATGGTGGAAACATATGGGTTTGGAAATCATTGGCGACGTGTTAAGGCTCACGGTGCTTGCGGGGCTTGGAGTAGCAGGGATACTCGCCATTCTGATTTGGAAGAAAAACATGTCCACACGAGTAACTTTTCTCAGGTTTGTCATCCAAGCGATTGCTTTAGCCGCGATATTCTACGTGCTTTCTTATACTTCCGCCACTGATGGAGGACTGCCTCCGATTCTGTTTCTTTACGTGTTGATTGTTATCTTTGCGATGACCATTTTCTTGGGCAGGTTCTTCTGCGGTTGGCTTTGCCCCTTCGGCTTCATCATGGACTTAGAAAGCCTTGTAAGAAAAGCTCTTAAAATACGTTACCGAATCATCCCCGACAAACTAAACATAATCCTCCACCAATCACGATACGCTATACTGCTGTTTTTCCTGCTGTTGCCAGTTGTGTTGTGGTTTTTGGATCCCCAGCCAATCATGGTTTCGCCGTTGATGGCTCAGCTCTTAGCAGGTCACTATCGACCCTACAGCATACTGCTTGACCCCATGATTCCGTTTATTGTCCCGTGGAAAGGTCAGGTTATCGTGGACCAAGTTAACTTAACTTATCCTTACGCTTTAAGACATCATCACTTATGCAGGCGCAAACATCGGTCAAGTTCTTGCCATTGCCTTTGTTGGTTTAACGTTGGTAGGCGGTTTTTTTATTCAGGCGTGTTTGGTGCCGTTTCTGCCCAACAGGCGCCTCGTTGGCGGTTGTGAATAGGTTTAAGGGTTTTAAGTGGGCACCACTGCTTCATATTGACAAAGACGAAGAAAAATGCACCAAATGCGGCGTCTGCAAACGAGTTTGCTCCGTGCAAGTTAACGAAGTGTATGAGCAGAAGGGCGGAAAAATCCAAACTTCCCAATGCATGCTCTGTGCACGATGCGTGGAAATGTGCCCCTACGAGGACACGTTAAAAGTAAAGTTGGGTAACAAGACAGTGTTTAAGTCAAGAAACTGGTTGGAACCATCAAAGAGTGAATGAGGAAAAGAGAAATGAACGAAACCGTTGAAAAAAGATACATGCCTGAAGTATCCAGAAAAGAAATCGATGAACTAAAAAACACAATGAAAGCGGCTTCCCAAAAAGTAATGGCTGACAACATTGAACGCATGAAAAAAGCTGACCCCAACAGACCCGAAGCCATGAAGTACTTTGACGAAATCTCAAACCTGTTCGGCAAACGCCAAGAGGAAATTGCAAGCCGAGAAAGAAAAGGGCAAAAAAGTTATCGGTTACATGTGCCTGTTTGCACCCACAGAGCTGATTTTGGCTGCCGACGCCATTCCAGTCCGGGTAAATTCAGGCTGGTATGACACTTCAAAGCTCGGCGACCGCGTTGTGCCTGTTGAGGTTTGCCCAGTTATCCGCTCAACCATCGGCGCAAAAATGATTGAACTCTCACCCTTCCTTGAACAAAGCGACGCATTAATCAGCGTTTTAACCTGCGACGGCATGACTAAACTCAGCGAAATCCTAAGCGATTACAAAACAGTTTGGGGAATGAACGTACCCACGAATAAAAGACTCCACCCAGTCGCTGCGTTTCTGGAATGACGAAATAAAACAGATGAAAACCCAGATTGAAAAATTCACAGGCAACAAAATAACCCGTAAAAACCTCAAAGAAGCCATCGAACTAAGCCACAGAGCAACCAAAGCCTTCCGCCGCCTGCAAGAACTACGCAAAGGCTCACCAGTAATCATGGGCAGAGACGCCATGCTTGTTAACCAAACGTATCTTGTGGGATGACAAGAAACGGTGGACAGAGAAAACCGAAGCCTTATGCGATGAGCTTGAAGCAGAGAGCGCAGCGCAAAGATTGGGTTTGCCCGCCTGACACTCCACGAGTGATGATTACGGGAACACCGATGTTTTGGCCTGACAACTGGAAACTGCCCACATTAGTTGAAGAAGCTAATCCGCAGGGCATCATTGTTGCCGACGAACTATGCTCAGGCGAACGAATTCTTAACGACCCAGTCGGCGTTGACGAATGGTCAATGGATGACATGTTAAACGCCATCGGCGAACGCTACTTGATGGCTTCCACATGCCCCTGCTTCACCAGCAAAGACGGCAACGAAGACCGAATCAACTGGCTCCTAAACAAAGTTAAAGACTGGAAAGTTCAAGGCGTCATCTACTATGTGGTTCGAGGCTGCATGCTCTACGCCATGGAATACACCCGAGTCAAGAAGGCACTTGACAAAATAAATATCCCAGTCTACTACCTTGACACCGAATACACACGGGAAGACGTTGGACAAATGAAAACCCGCGTTGAAGCGTTCCTTGAAATGTTAACTGCAAGAGTGGACATCTAAGGTGAACCATGATAACTGTTGGAATGGACCTTGGCACCCAAAGAGTAAAAGCAGTAGTCCTAAAAGACGGCACAGTTGTTGTCAAGAGGGCAAGCATTCTCAGGGTTTGACCCAACCAAAGCCGCCGAACAAGCAGTAGACGAAGCCCTAAAACAAGCAAACCTCAAACTGTCAGATGTAGCTATTTTGCGGCAACAGGTTCAGCCATGGATATGGCACCTTACGCTAACAGCACCGTAAGCATGATGGGTGCAGACGCAAAAGCAGGCGTCTACCTTTTCCCAAAAGCCCGAACAATCATCGATGTTGGCGCAGAAGAAGCAAGAGCCGTAAAATGCGACGAAAAAGGCATCATGGTTGATTTTGTCGTTAACGAACGCTGCGCAGCAGGTGCAGGAGCATTCATCGAAGCCATGGCAAGAGCGCTTGGAAGTTAAACTGGAGGATATGGGTCCACTGGCGCTTAAGGCGGAGCGGGCAAGCCCCATAAACGCTTCCTGCGTAATCTTCGGCGAATCCGACGTGGTCTCGCTTATTCACCGCCAAGAATCCAAACCTGAAATTGCACGAGCAGTTTTTGACGCGATGGCTGACCGAATCTCATCCATGATTCACAGGTTAGGAGTAAACCCTGATGTGGTTCTGGTTGGCGGCGTCGCTAAAGACGTAGGGTTTTGTTGCATCACTGAACCGAAAATTAGGCATTAACGTAATGATTCCTGAGTACCCCGATTACGTCGGTGCATTGGGTGCAGCGCTTGACAGCGGCAACCCGTGCAAAGGAGGGCTCAAAAATGAAGGAACCAAGCACAGTCAAAGGACTAGAGTTCTGGCGTTGGCAAGAATACCACCGCATAATGCCCAACAAAAAATGGACAAGCAAAGACCTAATCACCGCAGGCGTCGATGTTGGCTCAGTGGGCTCCAAAGCAGCCATCATGGTAAACGGCGAAGCCTATTCATGGGGCATAACACGCACAGGCTCCAACAGTCCTGAAAGCGCCACAAAAGCCCTCAACTACGCACTCGAAGGCACAGGGCTTAAAGCAAGCGACCTAAAATACATCGTCGGCACAGGCTACGGACGCGTCAACGTGCCCATGGCAAACAAAGCCATAACCGAAATCGCCTGCCACGCCAAAGGCGCCAACTACATCTGGGGACCCAGCGTCCGAACCGTGCTTGACGTCGGCGGACAAGACATCAAAGCCATCCGCATCGACGAAACAGGCAGAGTCGTCTCGTTTCTTGATGAATGATAAATGCGCAGCTGGAACAGGCAGAGGCATGGAAGTCTTCGCGGATCTGCTGCAGATTCCCATCGAAGAAATCGGTGACATCTCGCTTAAAGTGGAAAAAGAACCCGAACCAGTAAGCTGCACATGTGTTGCTTTCGCAAAAACCGAAGCCATGGGCTTGCTGCGTAAGGGCTGGACTAAAGAAAAAGTTTTAGCTGCTTACACACGGGCGATGGCTGTTCGCATGGCTAACCTAATCAACAGAGTTGGCTTAGAACAGGAACTCGTCGTTACAGGCGGTCAATCCAAAAACATCGGCATAGTCAGCAGAATCGAAGTTATCCTTGGCGTAAAATGCCTTCCAACGCCCAAATGGCGAGACGAAGGCGGCTTAGACCCGATGGTTGCAGGCGCATTAGGCGCTGCACTGTTTGCCAAAGCGCTCTATGAGAAAGCACAAAAGGCGTAGGTGATTGTGTGATTACGCATTATGGCTACATCGACGGTTCAGGCGAATACTACATCGTAATTGACTCAGACAAATGCAGTGGCTGCGGCAAATGCGTCGAAGAATGCCCCCAAAAAGCGCTTGAACTTGAATCACCGAATTCATCGATTTAGAAGACAAAACAGTGGCAGCAGTAACTGAGGAGCACCGCAAAAAAATCAGCTACACCTGCGGCACCTGCAAACCCGAAAAAAACCAAACCCCATGCGTCTTAGCCTGCGGCTCAAAAGCGATAAAATGCATCTGGAACCCCAAATAAGCAAGATTAAACTACCTCAAAAATGCTCAAACAATCGGAAAACCCTGCATACCGCTTATTGTGCCTTGTCTACAAACTGGACATCGCGTTCTGCACTTTTTTCAAATGGTCTACAAAACAGGAATTAAATAGACCAATAGGTATCTAACCATCCATCGAAAACACAGGTGGAAAAGAACATGGAAGACGAAAAGCAGGTAGAACAGGACAGGCAAAGGGCAGAAGTATTTGATGCACTTGGACACCCAACACGAATACAAATCCTCAAAGTCTTAAACGAAGGCCCACTTGGCTTCGCTGACCTAAAGAAAAAGACAGGCATCGATAGCAGCGGACACCTGCATCATCACTTAACCAAACTTAACGGCTTAATTAAAACCGATGAATATGGAAAGTATTGTTTATCCAATGAAGGCAAAGATGCCCTGCTGACAGTTCAAACAGTAGAGAATGCATCACCTAACAAAGAAGCAAAAGAGAAAAGCCATAGACACTTTAAGGTAGGTTTAAAACCAGTCGCTATTTTGCTGATGGCTCTTTTAATTGCAAGTTCAGCAGTAGCTGTATATGAATATAATCAAGCGGCAAATCTTCAAAAAGAAGCATCGAACTTCAACGGAAACTATCCAGTAGCATACTATAATGAATCAGCATATTACAATGAATTCGCAGTAACCCCAATCACAAACGTTAACTCCTCATTTACACCGCCAATTTCAATGTATCATGCTTTACAAATAGGCTTGGAGTCACAAGGCTGGAACAAGACCTCACTCAAAGATAAAGTGGTCATTGCCTACCTTGAAAATTGGGAACTGCTAACAAATAATACTGCAAACAATTATCCTGCATACACAACAATCGGGTCTATGGGACCTACTCCACCAGAAAACTACTCCAACACCTACGGCATTGGCGTTGTCTATGGATACGGTTGGATAATAGAAGTCTGGAATTCTAGCCAAACAAGTTTTTCTACTGAACCGCTTCCATTTTTGGGGTACAGTTTAGTTGACGCAACAACTGGACAGATACTACCCACTGGGACTTTAATTTTTAGTTAGCTACACCCAATACTATCAGTTAGGACGCCCTGTATCTGACTGGGATGCGCTATATCGGAAGGGGGATTGTCTCGCCGTTCAGGCTTCGAAGTTTGCCGTTGCATGGCCTTGTTTTTCAGAGAAATCGGGGTAATACATTAAAGTCTTGACCTGTAGTATTACTTTTGGTGGTTTCATGTCTGAGGGTGTTCTTCTTACAGATGAAGATAGAGCTTTACTGGTAAAGGTAAGCGGTTTACTTGAGGAAATAGTCGAAACTTTCAGCATATTGGAAGATAAAGAAGCTATGTCCTGTTTAAAAAAGGCTGAAGCAGACGTCAAAGCTGGAAGAGTTAGAGATTACGATGTGTTCCTCAAGGAGCTAAGACAAACTGGCGAAATATAAAACTACAAGACATAGAAAGAAAGTCTACGAGTAAACCAATTATTCCCCTTTTGCTATCCGAGGGAAGTAAAAAATCTTGTCTCGTTTGTTTCCTAATTCCTAAATTTATGCAATCGACAGAGCCCTTACGTGCGGGGAGGTTGCCTTTCAAGGAGGGGTCATCCGCTACGTGAGGTGTCGATTGCCTGTAAAAACCCCTAAAGGAGTGTCTCTTACTTTCTTTTGTATATCTTGCGCTTTCTCACTACGAGCAGTATTGAACCAACAAGCATTATCGCCATGAAGATTGATATGCCCGCAAATATTGGAAACTCTGGTGTTGGGGCAGGGTTTTGCGTAGTTGAGGTATTAGTGGGATTAGCAATAGCTACTAACGCTGTAGTTTCAGTATTAACACTTCCCACAATGGTTAGATTGCCGTTGAAAGTGTACTGTGTATGAATACCGCCGTTAGAATCTTGCATACTTGCGATAATATTGCACATCTTGTCATCAGGTTGTATTCCGCAATCTTTTGCTAAAAGATAAGCTAAAGCCAATTTGTATGTATCATATATTCCAGTGGTGTGGTTATATGCACTATCGTTAAATCCGTGACCGTTCCACATTTTCAGCATTAGATTGTATTCGTTAGTAGCGTCTTGGGTATCCCCTTGATTGTAGTATGACAATCCTTTGTATGCAACTAAGTCAGAGTAGTTTTGCCAATCTGACATTGTACTTCCATTGTTTACCTCGGCTTTTATCGTGTAATCGGAACCATTTGCGAGATAGTATATGTTACTTGTGCCAAATTGCTGTGTTAGAACGTCGCCTATTACAACTTCGTGCTTATAGTCGATTGGTAAGCCATTGGAATCTTTCGGCAGTCCATAAGTGGTTGCATAAGTCATAATAGTATTCTTGATTGAACTGCTTATGTCAGAACTATCGTTTTGAAGGGCAAAGTAGGCTAACAGGTTATCAGACGTTATCCAGTATACATTATTATTTGTTTCAGGAATCAATTTCAAGGTGGAATTATAAGCGTTGACTAGGTATTTATCAGCGTTAATGGTTATGGATGAAGCAGAAGCTTGCCCCATGCTTACAGGTGCATGGCTGACTAAAACCAGCGAGACGGCAACTAATGCGATTAAAAATAGACCTAACAAAGACTTTCTCATTCGCATTCCTTCCGTCAAACGTCCTATCGATTCATCGCTTTATTAAATTTGTGCCCTTCTTGCGTAACGTTTGGCTTTTGCGTGTCGTCGGGCGCGGAAGCGAAGCGACGCGCCAACGCATATTGTTATAGTAGAATTGTTTTAAATATACCCATAGAACAATAATACTCGCATGTTAAAAGGGCTCGCAGTAATCCTTACGGTTGCTCTAATAGTTGTTATTGTATTTGTTGCTATCTTTTCATGGGAGACTTTTATGGAATATTTCATACAATTACTTTCTAGCTTGACTGTCTCTCTGATTGCGTTGTGGTTAGTTGCATATAGAAAGGAAATTAATACATTAAAGACAAAGGAGACTGAAAATGTCTCTACTGTTAGCGTGTCTGAGCAACAAGTCGTAGATGAATCAGTAAAAGAAAGTAAAGTTTTTTGTGATAGAGAAAACTCTAAAAATTCTATAAAGAACAGTATTTATTTACCCAATATAAACAGCCCAGATAAGCTAAATATCGACAATAGTTTGATTGACAACGTTTATGATAAAGCGTTAAAGATGGCAGTCTCAATATTTTCTGACAGTGAATTGTCCATGTTTTCTATTATGGTTGACCCATATAATGCCCTATGTCCAGAAAGCGGAGAACAACCACACGTTTTAATATCCTACTATTTTTATTCTAAAAATGCTAAAAAAACGTGTTTAATAATGTTTGATGAAACCGATGGTTTAAGGCACAAAACTCCAGATGAGGATGCAAGATATATACATGAAATATCTGCCTTTTCAAAGGTTCCGTGGAAAGGCTCGAACTGGCAAGAATTTATTATAAAAGCTTTCGAAAGGGAAAAACCAATTTCAGAAAATTCCTATTATAATTTAATTGTCATCCCTTTTGATAAAAAACTGCCGTGGAGTATAGTATTTCACGATACCTTTAATGGCAGTAGACATTCGTATGATTGGAATGGCAAAGGCAAAGACCTAAAAAGCATTATTATAGAAACAAGATAGGCTGCTACCTCCTTTCGATGCATTAAAAAGATTTTATGCTGGCTTTTTGAAGTATATTACTCCGTGGGCTTGACAAACTAAGATACAGTCGTCTTTGATTGCTTGCTCGGTTTCTGTTTGGTTGTGGCATATTAAAGGTAGCTGCTATGTTAACTTTTCAGATTCTCAGTTTTGCAGGTGTTTGTTGGGTCTGCTTGTGGCGGTCTCCTCAACCAATCTGCAACCTAAACCTGACGCAGATACAAAAAAGCGCAACGCAGCCAAGTCCATTGGAAGATGATGAGTAGGGCGGGTGCTGCCATTATCTACTACTAGAAAAACCATTTCTCAGTATCCCGTTTAACGCAGAAGTGGGCTGGTGTGTTGGTTGTAACTGCCTTTGGGCTAGTGATTTTCTGTGGCTGGCTTGCCTCTTTATTGTTAACTTGGTATTGTGGCAGTTTTATTCTTATCCAACATGCACCCACAACCAGCCCAACCCAACATTGCATCCATGTATCCTGTGTGGAAAAAATCAGTTACCCCACAACCAAACAGCAAAAGAGAAACAGCCTAAACCCAAAAAGCAACCCAATCCGCAAACGAATCTGTGGCAGCCATAAAACCGCCACACCCACACAAAGAGAAAAATTCGGCGTAGTCAGCAGGTTTTTAGTTTGCGAATCAAAGTCATCAAATGCGTGTGGAACCCACGTTAAAAATTGCTGGTTAACTCTTATCGGAATATGCATTAATTTATAAATCAAAAAACCCATAAAAGAAAGAGACAACAAATGAAAAACAAAACGAACCCAAAGCCTACTCAGCACAAAAACCACAATTACCCATTCACCCCAACCATCACCACCATAGCCGTTCCCCTGTTAATTGGGCAAAGAAAAAAGACAGAAGCAACCCAAGAAAAAACGCTCAAACAAAATACAAAGCCAAAAGGTCTAGCTGTAGTCAAGTACGAAGTTTCCGACGACAAAGTGAAGTTTTTTGCTGCAAAAGGGTTCCTTAAAAAACGATGGGTTATCATAAAAGAAATCCCCCTTAACGGGATAACGAGCATTGAGAGTTTGGGAAATGAATTAAACCTAACATGGAATGGTGCAGTTTACTCTTTTGTTTTCAAGCAAAAGTCTGAGTCATTTGACGCATTGCGGAACCAAATTCAGGGTTTGCTTGCAGAACAACAAAAAACCGTGGAGAGTACCGAAAAAACCAGCCTAAAGAAAAATGACCTCGCTCAAACAGTTAAGGCTTCAATAGGTATTGTTGATTTATCTTTTGATATTTTGATGGGG
Source organism: Candidatus Bathyarchaeota archaeon (assembly GCA_963846735.1). Classification (GTDB taxonomy): domain Archaea; phylum Thermoproteota; class Bathyarchaeia; order Bathyarchaeales; family Bathycorpusculaceae; genus Bathycorpusculum. The sequence goes on from CAWJXC010000003.1 coordinate 318,406, forward strand.
TTGCATGAAAAGAGAGTTAACTGGACGCGTCTGGAAAGCTACGCCGACAGTTTAGGGAGCACCCTGAACTTTAAGGGGCAAACGATGACGCCGTTAAATTTGGAGTTTGCAAAAGTTTCCGCTGCCATCAAAAGGCAGGTTCCTAAAGAAACATCCAAAGAAGCATACAACATCCTAAAGTCGATTTATGAATACTTCAACAGTTTAAAGCCCGATAATGACCTAACGGATACTAACCTGAACGCTCAGAATGTGAAGGCTGTAATTTCAGCATACTATATGTTGAATGATCTTTTGTTTGGAAAAGTTATCGGTGAAAAGGATAACAAAAAAGAGAGTTTAGCGCTTGAAAGTGTCCTTTTGACCTTGGCTAATGAGTCAATTGTTAAAGTTAACGTTGAAGAGCTCAATGCAGGTATGGATAGACTCGGTGTTGATGTGGATAGCAAGGGCGTTATTGGGGAGACTAGAGAAATCTTTAAGAAACATTTGAACGGTTTGGATTTGATTGGGGATATCCCCAAACAGTACATCGAATCTTACTATACAAGATTCTAAATAAGTATGGTTACGCAATCACTGTGATAATACTTGACAATTCGCTAAGTTTATTTAGCGTAGACGTCTATTGAGATGTCAGATAAGTGGGGGTAAATAAACTGGCAAAGAATCCACAATCAAAAGATGACGCTCTAGAAGCATTAGACTTCATAGTCAACGTGCTAAAGGAACATGAGAAAGACTTAGACAAGCTCATTAATGAGTTGGCAACAGTCACCGAGCAAATGGGTGACACCGGCGAATTAAACGGCAAAGTCGAGAAAGTAGAAGAAAAAATAGATACTTTGCAGAAAGAAGTTTCAAACTTGATTGGACGTCTATCTAGCGCTCCAAAAGAAGCATTTCCAGCCGCGGTGGCTAAAGAACAGCCAACAACTGAAGTGGCGCCTGCGGCTGCAGCTGTGGTGCAAAATGGTCAGTCCGTGATTTTGCGTTGTAAGCAGTGGGAAGATTTTCAAACTTTAGCTGTAAAGGCTCAAACGTTGTCTTTTAGCTATAAGGAGGAAGAGAAAGTTTTCCAAGCTGACGCGCTTAAGGGTAACCAGATTATCACCTACAGTGGTGTGCTTCCCAAGTTTTCGTCTATACTGAAGATGTGGTTGTCTAAGCAGCTTGATGTTCCTGAACGGAACATTTTAGAAGGCGTTTTAGCTATAGGCTAAATCTATATTTCCACTTTTTATTTTTGCTTCATAAGCCATATTAGTATTTTTCAATATCTTGTGTCTTGTTAGTGATTGGAGGGAATGGTTAGGGTTGAAGGCTAAACCAATACGCCAAAAAAAATTTCCGTTTTCGAAGCCTTCTCCTTTCTCCTCGAGCGGATGGCTATTGGACAGCCAACACACATAACCAGCCCTCCAAACCACACTAACTAAACATAAATCCTACTCAAACTATCCTTTTCCCAGCACCATACCTTTTTCTCGCCAGTCCTATTTTAGATTGGGCATATTGGAGCCTAATAGTGGTTCATTGCAGAAACGATAGAGGGGGTATAGACGACACGAACCTATTTGGAGCCGAGGGGTGTGCAGTATTCTGTTTTTTGGCGGTTTTTTGCTTTTTTTCTGTTACTTCTAAAGTGCTTGCTAGAAAAGTTAAACAGCAAAAAGAACACAAAAACGAATTGTGCACACCTCTCGGAGCCTAATATCCAAGGTATGCAGAAAACGATAGATGGGAGGGCTTTTCACCAACATATTTGGATCCTATTAGAAACTCTATGCAGTTACCTATAGGGGGTAGGTCGCTTTGCCTTTTTTTGGGTAAATGGTTGGTTTTTTCCCTAAGAGGGGTAGGTCAGTATTGGCGAAAAACAGGTGCATTAGCATGTTGAAAATCAGTGTTTAACTTGAGGGCAAGCGTTTCACCTTTAACCTGCAGAATTCTGCCTTTAAATAAGGGGGCTATAGACAAAAAGAGCACCAGTTGTAAGCACCGCTAACCTCAAGCAACTCACACAAAAAAAATAATTAAATAAAAAAGAAGGTTTAGGCTGACTCACATTTCTGCAGGAGTCGTTGCCAGCGCTCATCAGTTGCGCGTTGAATCTCGTCGAGCACATGCTGGTTTTGCGGCGTAAACAGGTGTCTGAACCTGCCTTGACCTTCAAGGTAAGCTTTCACTGGCTTCTTCTTCTGCGGTGCCAAAGCAATCAGTTTGCTGGGTGTTGAGAGTTGCCGTTTGCCGTTGACTGCTTCCCAGATTGGAAACACACATGACTCAACCGACAGCTTGGAGTACTCCATGGTTTTTGCTGGTTCGCTTCTCCAACCTCTTGGGCAAGGAGCAAACACATGCAGAAACGCTGGTCCCTCAACTTCTAAGCCTTTGCGCACTTTTGTCAGCATGTCTTTCCAGTAGTAGGGTGTTGCAGTAGCAACGTACTCCATTTCATGTGCCAACATAATTTCGGTAATGGGCTTCTTCTTCTCAAGCTTGCCAGGATTAACTGAGCCTGCAGGAGTTGTGGTTGTTGCTGCACCAAGTGGTGTTGAGCTGCTTCTTTGGATTCCAGTGTTCATGTAACCTTCGTTATCGTAGAGCACAAAGAGGAAGTCATGTCCACGTTCAACCGCGCCAGACAACGCTTGCAAACCAATATCGTAGGTTCCACCGTCACCAGCTAACGCAATAATATCAATGTGCTCTTGTTTGACTTTGCCTTTCTTGCGCATAGCCTTCAATGCAGCATCGATGCCTGAAGCGTTCGCAGCAGCATTCTCAAAAGCCGTGTGAAGCCATGGCAGCGCCCAAGACGAGTACGGATAAATTGACCCGACTATTTCCATGCAGCCTGTTGCTTGAGTCACAATTGTTGGTCCACGGGTAGCTTTCATTATCAAACGCAGCATTGCTGCTGGTCCGCAACCTGCACATGCTCTGTGACCTGAAAGGAACAGGTCTGGTTTGACTGCAATATCTTTGGCTGTGAATTTCCATTCTTGAGTTGTCAATTTTGTTTCCTCCTTACTCCCTTAATCCTAAATAATGCACTTGTTTTTCCACTTGCCCAGTTTTAGCAATTCGCATTAAGTCTTCGAAGACTCTTCGTAGGTCACGTGGGCTACTGTCTCTGCCGCCTAAACCAAAAATGTAATTCACCATAATTGGACGCTGCTTTAGATCGTAGAGTGCATTTCTGACTTCATGGAAGACTGCGGCGCCTAAACCGCCTGGACTCATGCTTTTATCCATAACTGCTACGGCTTTAATGTTTTTTAGTGCATTTCGAAGTTCTTCGACTGGCAGTGGCCTAAACGTACGCAACCGTAGAACTCCCGCTTTAATGCCTTCTTGCCTTAGCTGGTCAACTATTACTTTTAGTGTTCCAGCGGTTGAGCCGATACAAACAATTGCGATTTCAGCGTCATCAAGCTTGTAGGCATCGATAAGTCCGTTGCCGTAGCTTCTGCCGCTGATTTTAGCGTATTCACTGTTGACCTCTTGTATCTTCTTTAACGCGTTGTGCATGCCTTCTTCTTGTTGCCGCTTAAACTCAAAATAGTAGTTCTGCAACGCGTTTGGTCCCATGGTCATGGGGTTTTCTGGGTCAAGTTTGAAAGGCACTGTTTTTCCTTCATGGGTAAGCACCATTGGAAATTGACGTTCTCCAACGAACTTCTTGACTGCGTCTTCTGAAAGTACATCTACTCTTTCAAGCGTGTGGCTAATTGTGAAGCCATCTAAACCCACGATTATCGGCAACGAAACGCCAACATCCTCAGCTATCTTGAAGGCTTGAACAATGGAGTCGTATGCTTCCTGTGCGTTTTCAACGTAAATATGAATCCATCCGCTGTCCCGTTCAGCCATGCTGTCTGAGTGGTCACCATGAATGTTTAGCGGCGAAGACAAAGCTCGGTTAGCAACAGCCATTACAACTGGAGCTCGAGAACCAGAAGTAACAAAAAGCATCTCATGCATTAACGCTAAACCTGCTGAAGCGCTTGCGGTAAAAGTTCGTGCTCCTGTAGCTGACGCTGCAAGACAAGCCGTCATGGCGCTGTGTTCTGATTCAGTGCAGACGAATTCTGTTTGAACTTCCCCGTTTGCGACGTATTCACTGAATTTTTCAACGATGATTGTTTGTGGAGTAATCGGGTAAGCAGCAACAACGTCAACATCGCATTGTTTAACTGCGAAGGCAACTGCTTCGTCACCGTTCATAGCCATGGTTTCTTGTTTTGATTTTTGTGTCATTTTTTATTCCTCAGGCATTTTCATGGTTATTGCTTTAGTTGGGCATTCGTTGGCGCATATTCCGCAGCCTTTACAGAAGCTGAAGTCGAACTCGATTTTGCCCATTTCTGGACGCCATTTTATTGCGCCTTCAGGACAAAACATAACGCATGTTAAGCATGTAGTGCATTTCTCTAGGTCACGTACTGGCATGTAAGTTTTCCAGTCGCCAGTCATGAATCCAATGCTTGATTTTGGAGGAACTGCCAGCGATGGATATTTCTTTCCAAGTTTTTTCTTTACTGCTCATTCCACTTTTGCCTCCTTGTAGGCTTCTTTGATGACTGCAAAGTTTTTCTCTGCCAAGTCAGGTCTGAAACGTCCCTTCAGGGTTTTCTCTATGCCCTCTAAAGTTACTATTTCAGTAGCTTTGGCAACAACACCCAAAAGTGCAGTGTTTGTTATTGGAGCACCCAAAATTCTCAGGGCAATCTCGGTTGCTGGAACCGTCCAAACTTTGCCTTTAGTAACCCCGAGGTTTTCTTTCAAAACGGCAGGTTCTTCACTTGAATTAATGATTAAACAATCTTCATCTCGGTTTAATCCAGCGGTAACTGGTACAGTTTTCAGTAATGTGTTGTCTAAAACTATCACAACGTCTGGGTCATAGATTGCACAATGTAACCTTATTGGTTCAGTGCTGATTCTTGTAAAAGCAGTTACTGGCGCACCCATTCGTTCAGGCCCAAACTCTGGGAAAGATTGAATGTACTTACCCTCATCAAGGGCTGTTCTTGCCAAAAGTTCGCTGGCTGTCCAAGCGCCTTGTCCGCCTCTACCATGCCATCTAAACTCTACCATACTTTTCAAAGCATTCCCTTCACTAAAGTCTTTTCTAGATGTAAAATGACGAATACCTTGATATACATTTTTCTAGAATTAATAGGTATTTGACGTATGTCCGCCATTCTTTTACACCGCTTTCCTAAAAAGTGGATGATTGTCAATATTGCAAACATATTACCAATCATCTTCTACAAGTCTTTTAGCGTCTTCTATTGTCAAAGCTATGGCTTTTTGAATAATAATATCCTTCATACGGATGGTTTCTGAAATCTTTAAAAAACACTTTAACAAGAAAGGAAATATAACCCGAACACCTTTCTTTATGGTACATAACTTGTAATTTGTTTCAACCGTAACGGTTGATAGGGGAGTCAGTAATGAACCAGGAAAAGCGCATTCTTGTAGTAGATGACGACGTGAATATTTTGAGGGTTTTCAGAAGCATTTTGGAAAAAGCGGGATATATCGTTGAAACGGTTGAAACAGGCAAGGCAGCGCTTGAAAAAATCCAGAAAGATAAGTTCAATGTTTGCTTGGTCGATGTCAAACTCCCTGACATGGACGGAACGGAGCTTCTTTTGAAAATGGCAAATGACTCTGAAATAATCAAAATTATTGTCACAGGGTTCTCCTCCGAAGAATTAGGCAAAAAAGCCGCCGATTATGGAGCAGACGATTTTCTGGTCAAGCCAGTGAAACCTGAAGAACTCCTTGCTACAGTGAAGGAAAGGTTAGATGCAGCACAGGCCAAAAGCTAAAGCAGACACACGAAAGGAACCGCAAGTAGCACAAAATTTGGAAAAGCCAACGCTAAGAAATGTTGCACTTTTTTTAGGATAAATTATTTGAAACTGATTAGAACAAGACTGGCTTAATTTAATGGGTTAATAGTTGTTGAGTCAAAGAAGAAAACAGTAAAGGCAACTCTCCAGTTTCTATTTGAGCAAACTTTTCCTTGTTAATCTCCAAGCTTTTATGGAGCTGACACATTTTGTAGGCGATGCAATATTCACAGCTTACGATTTCATTTTGAGTTTGGCAACCAATTACTATTTGAGCGTACATACTTTTTTACCTCGGGGAAATAACTCAACCTGCAGAACTAGCTTATAGGTAAATCCAACTAGTTGAAAGCATTTTTTACCAAAAGGGCAACTGATTTTTCCTTAGAATTTTAACAAAAAAATGCTTTGTTCTACCATTATATCCTAAGAAAACATGAAAACATTTGTGACCGCGTCTTATTCTTCAAGCGGGCAAGCAATAAAGTTATATCTTCCTATTGACTGACTAGATTTCGCTCAAAAGAGCAGTTTTAAAGGGATGTGGCTTAGGAAGGAAGGAACAGTAAATGGCAGATGTGCTTTTAACGGCAGACAGAACATTGATGAGTAATTACCATCAAAATGAATTTCTAGGTTTTGGTACATGTGCCCCTCCAAACTTTATTCCAGAATTTCTCTACAGCTACCTTTTCTTTCCGCCACTAAAAACAAGCAACGGTCACCCATGGACAGCGCCTTATGGATTGAGAAAAACTGAAGCCCAACTTCTAAAAGAAGGCTTCAACGTTGACACAGTAAGCCCAAACCATCTAGGCAACGCCCTAAAAGATGCAAAGGTGCTTGGCATACATGCTATGGACCCGTTTGGTTTAGGTCCAGCATCCACAACTCTCGCATCCATATTCAAAAAAGAGCCCTACCTTGCAAAACATTTTCAAGCCTTACTAAAAAGCCCAGCAATCAAGAAAGCAAAACAAAACGGTTTAAAAGTCATCGTCGGCGGACCAGGGGCATGGCAGTTTAAGTACCGTGAAAAATCAGTTAAAGACCTGGGTATTGACTGTGTCCTTGAAGGTGAAGGAGAAAACGTGGTTGGTAAACTCTTCAAGGCAGCCATGGAAGGTCAAGAAATTCCCCGCCACTACGAAGTTGATGTTGGCGAAGTACCCACTTTAGAAGAAATCCCTGACATCGTTGCGCCTTCGATTAATGGTTTGATTGAGATTGGGAGAGGCTGTTGTCGTGGTTGTCAGTTTTGTAATGTTACGTTGCGTCCGTTGAGGTGGTATCCGATTGAGAAAGTTGAACGTGAACTCAACGTTAATTTGTCTTCGGGTAAAGTGACGGGTGCTTGTCTCCATTCAGAAGATGTTATGCTTTATGGCTCAAAGAACACTGTGCCAAATGGTGAGCAGCTTTTGGCATTGCATGAGCGGGTTATAAAAAAGGTTGATGGGATTAGTTGGAGTCATTGTTCGTTGGCTGCGGTGGCGTCGTCGCCTAAACTTTTCAGCGAACTCTCAGAGATTATTTTGCAGAAGCAGACATGGTGGGGTGCCGAAGTAGGTATAGAAACTGGTTCGGGCGAGATAGCTAAGAGGATTATGCCTGCGAAGGCTCATCCGTTTCGTGCAGAGGATTGGCATGATGTGGTTGTGGACGGAATGGGTTTGATGCATGATAACAAGCTGGTTCCCGCTTGCACAGTGATTGTTGGATTGCCTGATGAGCGAGAAGAAGATGTCATAAAAACGATGGATTTAATTGACGACCTCAAGGACATGCGGAGCCTGATTGTGCCATTGTTCTTTGTTCCCTTGGGGAAACTTCAAAGTGCAGATTGGTTTGAGGAAACCACTCTTAGCGCGTTACATAAGCAACTGCTGATTCGTTGCGCTGAGCATGACTTTTACTGGGTGGATAATTTGCTTGATTGGTCTTTTTCTGGCAAATGGTATTCGCGTTTGATGAAGGAATTCTACAAGGGCTTCTCGGCGATTGCAAAGCATAAAGTCAGGCAGATAGAATAAACCTGTTTTGCAACGACTAAGCTTAAATACTTTTGTGGAACTGAAAGTGGCAGAAGCGCCAGTGCTTTGCCGCCGTTGCACAGCCCGGTAGTGCAACTGACTGTTAATCAGTAGGTCAAAGGTTCGAGTCCTTTCGGCGGCGCCAACTTATCTCCTTTTGAATCTATTGGAAAAGCATTTAGGTCTTTTTTGTTGTTTCCTGCAGCATTTTACAGTATTCTATTGTTTTCCTTGTCAAAAACCATCGGTTACGAACTAGTGCTCAAACAAACTATAGTCCCCTTATTTAAAGGCAAAATTTTTGGCTAAACCTGCTGCTCTCAACGACCTACCGTCCCCTCTATCGTTTCTGCATAGATCAACTATTTGGATCCTAATAGATGCCTAATAGGCTCCTAATACGTTGGTGAGCTAACCCAAAAATGGCAATGAACAGCAATAGAAAGCAATGCCAGCACAATGCAATCGGGCACTAGCATAGCCCATTCAACAACTTCAACCCATCTCTCCCCTCCACGCATGCTAACAGAAAAAATCAGAAAACACCCCACCCATAAAAACCCTAACGAAATAAAGCAATGTGTGTGCTGTAATGCCCGCAACAATGTCGCAAAAGCAAACGTCTTCATAGTTGTGAGAGATATGGGTAAAAGGATAAAAAGCAGTTTTTTCCATCGTTAGGAGCTATGGTGAAGAGTCAGAGTATCATTCTGGTTATCGTTGTTCTTGGAACGTTGATGGGTGCATTAGATAGCACTATTGTGTTGTTGGCTTTTCCTGCGATAACTGACGGTTTGCGCTCCGACTTCATTACCACCATCTGGATAATACTGACTTATCTTTTGGTAATTGCTGTCACGACAACTCAGCTTGGGCGGATAGGCGACATTTACGGGCGAACCACCATGTTCAACGCTGGCTTTGGCGTCTTCACAGTCGGCTCCGCCCTCTGTGGGTTTTCCCCAAACATCTATTTTCTAATTGGCTCCCGAGTTGTGCAGGCGTTGGGAGGCGCATTAATGCAATCTAACAGTGGCGCCATAATTGCCGACACTTTCCCGCCGAACTCGCGGGGTAAAGCCTACGGTTTTAGCTCTTTGGGCTGGACAATCGGCTCTATGCTTGGCATTGTTTTAGGCGGAATAGTTACAACTTTCGTTGGATGGCAATTTATCTTCTTCATCAACATTCCCATCGGCGTAATCGGCTTAATCCTTGGCTTCAAATATCTTAAGCAAGCGCCCAGGGTAAAAGCGAAACTGGACATGGGTGGCATGGTGCTGCTTGCAGCAAGTCTTCTGCTGATTTCTTACGGTGCAACTGGCTTAGCGTCACAGGGACCAGGTATCCCCAACACTGCTTCACTGCTGCTCGGCGCTCTTCTGATTCCACTGTTCATCATCTACGAAAATCGTTTGGAAACCCCGATGGTTGATTTTAAAGCCTTCAAAGACAGAGTTTTAAGAAATTCCTGTTTGGCGACATTCTTTGTCAGTGTGGGCTACATCTCGGTTGTTTTTCTGATAATTATGTATCTGCAGGGTGTACGCGGATTATCGCCTCTAAACGCGTCGCTTCTTCTCATTCCCGGCTACGTGGTTGGAGCATTATTTAGCCCCTTGATGGGTAGGCACTCAGATAAAATAGGCGCTAGAACCATAGCCACCATAGGCATCATTTGTTTAGCTGCAGCAACACTAATGTTCACCGCCATCAGCCAAAACTCATCCCTCTACATTATCATAGTAGCATCTGCCGTATCGGGTTTTGGCACAGCCATGTTTTTCCCCGCCAACAACTCCGCCGTCATGGCAAAAGCAAGACAAGGCAACTACGGCAGCATCTCTGGTCTGCTGAGAACTCTGCAGAACGTAGGCATTTTAGGAAGCTTCGTAGTGGCAATATCCGTCGCCTCCGCGTCCATTCCCCGACAATTAGCCTTCCAAGTATTCATAAGCACCGTAAAACTTTCAGGCGGCTTAAGCGCATCCTTTATCACAGGCATACAAGCTGCACTCTACGCTTCCATAGCAATCTTGGCAGTAGCAGCAGTTCTCTCTGCAACCCGAGGAAAAGAAAACCGAAGCGAACATGCAAACTAACTACTCCGCCTCAGGTTTCAGCCTGTTTTTGACCCTGAAAAGCAGTAATAGCGACCTCCCCTCTATAGTTTCTGCATAGAACCTCTAATAGGCTCCAAATATGAACGCGAATGCTAAGGAAATGGAGTTCACAAGAAAAAACCCGCCGCCGTTACTTTTTGTTTTGTTGGGGGATTTAATTATCGGCTTCGCCTTTGGATTAGAGTGCATACATATGTATTCAGAATATTAAAGTACGGTACGAAAACTTTTTCTTATTCACCCCTAACTGTTTAAGAAATAGATTGATATGCTTGATTTAGAAGATTCCAAAGATACAGGTAGTTTTCTGCTTGGACTCTACCGAAAAGCGTTAAGTCTAAAGGAAAATGAACTGTACGAATACTTCTTGGATCACGCAGTCAACATAACAAAAAGCAAGATTGGATTTTTCCATTTTGTCTGCAGCGACCAAAAAACGATAAGGTTAACTTCCTGGAACAAGGAAGCGCTCAAGAATTGCACTGCAAACTATGATGTGCACTACTCCATTGAACAAGCGGGCAATTGGGCAGATTGCATTCGCCTGAAACGCCCAGTTATCTATAACGATTTTTTAAAAAGCCCTAATCAGAAGGGGCTTCCCAATGGGCATGTTCCCATTAAACGGTTGTTGACTATCCCAATAATAGAGGGTGGTAAGGTCTATGGGATTTTTGGGGTGGGCAATAAAGAAGAGTTGTACAGTAAAGGCGACGCAGTCCAGCTACATCTAATTGCCAATGAGTTAAACAAGATTATGAAGCAAAGAATCGCTGAAGCTGAGATAAGGGAATCAAGAGAGAAATATCGTTCCCTATTTCAAAATATGATAGATGGCTTTGCTTACTGCAAAATGATATACGACGACCAGGGCAAACCAGTAGATTTTGAGTATCTTGAAGTTAATGATGCCTTTGAGAGGTTAACTGGATTAAAGAAAGAATCTGTGCTTGGAAAAAGAGTTACTGAGGCTATACCTGAAATTAAAGAGGCAAATCCTGAATTATTTAATATTTATGGGAGAGTAGCCCAAACTGGAAAGGAAGAGAAAATAGAGGTTTATTTCAAGCCCCTCAGAATATGGTTATCTATTTCCGTCTACAGCCCAAGAAAGGATTATTTCGCCGCGGTTTTTGAAAACATCACCGAGCGCAAGAAAGCTGAAGAAGCCCTAAAGCATAGTGAGAACCGTTATCGTTCTTTGTTTGAAAATGGCATTGACGGTATTGTTCTGGCAAAACCTGATGACGGAACTATTCTGGCGGCTAATCCTCAAGCTTGCTTCATATTTGGTATGAGTCAAGAGGAGATGAAGCAAGTTGGACGGAATGCTCTGGTTGTAATGGACGAGAGATTCTGCTCTGCATTCGGGAAACGCGAAAAGACAGGAAAAACAAAAGGGGAAATTACTTGCAGGCGTAAGGATGGTACAACTTTTGAGGCTGAAATTAGCTCTAGCTTATTTGCAGATTCTGACGGCACTGTTAAGACAAGCCTGATAGTTAGAGACATAACGGAAAGAAAACTCATGCAGAAACAGCTTGAGGAACACAGCAAAAACTTGGAACAACTTGTGGAAGAACGCACAAAACAGCTTAAAGATGCTGAACGCTTAGCGGCCATCGGCGCTACAGCGGGTATGGTTGGGCATGATATTCGTAATCCATTGCAGGCAATAACCAGCGATGTTTACTTGCTTAAGTCTGATTTAACTGGGATGCCAGAAAGCGAAACGAAAAGGAACGCCCAGGAAAGTTTAGAGGGCATTGAGAAGAATATTCACTATATTAACAAGATTGTGGCTGACCTGCAAGACTTTGCCAGACCTCTTAACCCACATGTAGAAGAAGCCGACATAAAACTCATTATTGATGAATTACTGATAAAGACGGGTTTGCCTGAGAATGTTAAAGTAAAGGTTAAAGTGGAAAGTGATGCTGTGAAATTTGTGGCTGACTCCACTTACATAAGCCGGATTATGTACAATTTGGTCACCAATGCTGTTCAAGCCATGCCGCAGGGTGGCAAACTATCTATACACGCATACAAAGAAGCAAACGTTACGGTCATAACCGTCGCGGACACAGGCGTCGGCATCCCTGAAGAGGCAAAGGGCAAATTGTTCACGCCAATGTTCACAACAAAATCTAAGGGACAAGGATTCGGCTTAGCAGTAATCAAACGAATGGCTGAAGCGTTAAGCGGCAACGTCACTTTTGAGAGCCAAGAGGGCAAAGGAACAAAATTCATGATTCGGTTGCCTCCCCAAGAGCGAAACGGCAAATAGATTCCAAGTAAAATCAAGCATTAGATAATTTTGAATTTTTCAATATTTAGACGTGCTGACGATTAGCCGGGATGCCTTTTCAATCTCTTCCGAGGTTGACCATCTTCCGAGGCTTAAGCGCAGTGCTCCTAAGGCTTGTTCACTTGTTAGACCCATGGCAAGCAATACTGCTGAGGGCTTTGTTGAGCCTGCGTGGCAAGCTGAGCCAGTGGATGCAGCGATTTCAGGGATTCGCGCTAAAAGAGTTTCCCCAATGACACCCTTGATGCTCACGTTAAGCGTGTTTGGCAAACGTTTTTCTGGATGCCCATTAAGCTTAACTCGCTCTTCGCCTAAACCATCAAGAAGGTTTTTGTGCAACCTATCCCGCAGAGCCTTGACGTCTTGGCTGTAGCTATTCAAGTTTTTCGAAGCTATTTCGCATGCAAATCCAAGACCAACAATGTAGGGCACATTTTCAGTTCCAGCCCGTCTTCTTTGTTCTTGTCCAGCGCCATGAATGAACTTGTCGAGTTTCGTTTTGTTTCGAATGTATAGGGCGCCGATTCCTTTCGGAGCATAAAGCTTGTGTCCCGCAATTGTTAGGAGGTCTATGTTAAGTTTGTCGACTTTAACTGGAATTTTCCCGCATGATTGGGCGGCATCAGTGTGGAAGACCACATTTTTTTCTTTTGCTATTTTGCCTATTTCTTCAATCGGGTTGATTGTGCCTACTTCGTTGTTGGCATGCATTATCGTTATAAGAGATGTTTTAGGTGTGATAGCGTTCTCTACGTCGGATGGATTGACCATTCCGTACTTATCTACGGGTAAAGGGGTGATTTTGAATTTGAATCGTTCTTGCAGGTACCCTAGCGTTTCAAGAACGGCTGGATGCTCAACTTCTGAAGTGATTATGTGTTTTTGTTTTTCCATGTTGGCAAATGCAGTCCCGATTAGGGCATGGTTGTTGCTTTCTGTTCCACCACTTGTAAATAGAATTTCGTTTGTTTGCGCCCCGATTAATTTGGCGGTCTGTTCCCTTGCCTTGCCAATTGCTTCCTTTGCAGCTTTTCCATAAAAATGACCACTTGAGGGATTCCCAAAATACTCCTTGAAAAAAGGCAACATAACTTCAAGAACCGCTGGGTCAATCGGCGTTGTGGCGTTGTAATCTAAATAGATGGGGTTCAAAAGGCTTCGCCCAGCTTCAGATATTTCTTTGCGGCTGCTAATTCCTCTTGAACACCCGTGTTACGTCTTCAAGTTTCGAGCCCACGATTTCTATGTTGTCAATGTTGCCTAAGCCTTTTTGGTAGGCTGTTCTTATGTGGCTGATTTCGTGGGGGTCGATTCCCATGACGCGTGCGCCTGTGGCATCGGTGGCGACGACATCTTTGCCTGCGATGATTAGGTCCATTTTGACGGGTGTGCCGTCGGTTGGTCCTTTGCCTTCCATGGCTACGAAGCCGTCGATTACAGTTAAGTTGGGTTTTAGGACGGTGTTGATGTCGACCACCACTTTGCTTATGCCCTTGGCATGGTATTTGAATTTGAGTTTATCAGGCAACAGACCAAACATGTTTTTCATGCCCAACGTGACTTTGGTTGCCATGTGGGTTTTCATTTTGGCGGCGCTGATTATGGCGGATTCAGTTACGATGCGTGGAACGGTTATGTCTTTGAGCGTGTCGCCGTTGGGGATTTTGATTTTGACTTTATCTTTTACGTGCCGCAAATTCAGGCATTCTACGCCGTATTGCTTGCACATCTCCTTCATGCCTGTGGCTTCAAAGGCTTTGTCAGCGTTGGTTATGGTTGCGTCAGATTCCACGACGTAAATTTCCACGGGCAGTTTCTTTAGCCGCTGAATTATCGCCTCAACCACGATGGGGTCGGTTGTGGCGCCGCTGTCCCATGTTTTGGTGGTTATGAAATTGACTTTTATGAGAACCTTCTTGTAACCTGACAGAGCTGATTGATAATCTATGAGGTCGAGTGCTTTGAACACGGGCTCATGTCCCCGCTCGCCCTTGACAATTGCTACTGTTGATTTTTCCGTTAGCGACACCAGTTCTCTATAGATTCTAATTGCCTTTAAACGTTATCTTCGGCTAAACCTATTAATTTCTACATTGCTAATCGTTAATCGTGGAAAGGTATATGCCGACTTTTCAATGTAGCGTATGCGGTAACAAGAGGGAAGCGGATTATGAAGAATGTTGTACTCATTCTGCCGTGTGTAAGGGTGAGAAGCCTCCTGAATGTTGCGGTCAACCGATGGTTGAAATAATGGATGATTAGACTATTCACCTTATAGCAGGAAACCAGCAATTAACCCCAAAGCCAGTCCGAGCATGATTGGGAACGGCAGCCCAGGGAAGATGCCTTTTTTCTCAAGCATAAAAAACGTAACTATGGAGCCCGCCAAGATGCCGACAATCGCCATTATAGTTGGCAGGATGCTCTGGAAACTAAAGAACATAACCCCCATCAACATTGAGTAGAACACGAGGTCACCCAGCCCCATCTGAATGTCTCTGAACGAGAAGCTTAAACCCTGTAGCTGGTCGAGCCCTGATGATTGCGCAATCTTGCCGATTGGACCCTTATAGACGGCAATGACATCGTAGATTGCCAGGAACGCCAAAATCACCACGGCACTGTACAGCGGAATTGAAAAGCCAAAGAAAATCCCCAATGCGCCACCTATGGCGACTACGGCTACGTTTCGGGCTATGCTACCGAAGCAGAAGATGGCAAGGTCAAAGAGCACCGTTATGGCTACGGATAGGGCAATCAGTACCAGTAGGTCATCAATGCTTGGGAAATACGCTAAAATCGCCGACAAGTAAACAACTGACAAAAGCAACGACGCCGTCGTCATGGCAACCACGATTAAGCCTTTGATGATGTTTTTGCTTTTTCGCTTAATCAGAAAGTAAAATACTGTGGCGCTTATCGCAATGAGAATGACAAAGTACAGTGCGTTGCCAACTGGTGCTCCTGGCGTGGTTTCGGGAATAGGCGTGACAGGAATAACTTCTGACTGCTGGGGCAAGAGCAGGTAAGCGCAGCCTAACCCAAAAATGAGGCTTGCCAGTATGGGAACCAAATAGATTATTTGGAATTTGAATTTGTCCTGCTCTTTCTCTGCGGGTTTTGGTTGCTCAGTCACGTGCCTTACCCTAAATTGCTAATAGCTATTGCCGCTTGCAAATAACATTCGTCACACAATAAGTTTTGCTTCTTATCGGTATCAAAAATCGAGTTGGAAAAATGCATAACGCACAAAGAGCGGGGGCAATGTTTTACGCCTAAGGTGTGCCCCACTTCGTGGACTGCCTCTTTGCGCGCCCGCAACAAGTAGAGTGCCAAGTTGGGTTTTTCTTTATAGAATTCGGGTTTTAGCCGCCAAAGCGAAATTAACGCAGCTCGTCCAGGAGTGTACGCTTCGCCAAATACGTAGTTTAGTCCTGATGCAAAAATATCCACGTCAACTACTCCTAAAACGCGGTGGAAATCTTGCTTTTTAGCCGCGTAAGCTCTGACTTCATTGAGAATAACGCTGGAATTGTACTGGTTGCGTTTCTTGTCAAACGCGTGTTCAGGTATAGGCATGGGTTCCTTGATTACGGCGGCGCTGGTGTCGGGAAAAGTTTTCAATAAACTTTCCTGTACCTCAACCAAAACCTCGGGGGCAACTTGCCCAACCTGCAAAATCCCAACTTTCATATTCTACAGCCTAAATTTGGTAGGTTTCTCCAGTCCGAGGAGCCACAGCATCCAAACCCAACTCGGTCTTTGCCCAATTCGCAAAGAGTTCACAGTTGCCTTCTGCGCCGTGGACGACGAAGACTTTGGGTTTGCCGCCCAGCTTAATTAGTGCCTCTTTGAGTTTGCTTGCACCGCAATGTGACGAGAAATCAAAATGTCGATATTGCGCTTTAATCTTACGAACCTGTCCGTCGATGGTGCAGACGCCTTTCTCCATGAGTTCTCTTCCAGGCGTACCCGGAATCTGGTAACTAACCAAGAAGACGGCGTTGTTTGCTTTTTTGCCAAGTTTTGAAATGTAAAATGCGGCTGGTCCGCCTTTAAGCATGCCTGCAGTTGAAATAATCACGCCAGGTGTTTTGAGCGCTCTGCGTCTGTCTCTCCAGCCTTCTACCCAATCAGCGGAGTGCATAGCATTCATGAATAGTTTGGGGTCTTTGAGGAATTCTTTGTAGTTCATGATAACCCTGCTTGCTTCCCGAGCCATCCCATCCAAAGTTACGGGGTACTCAAAATGGTGCGCTGCTAAGACACACGCTATCTCCTGTGAACGTCCTACACCAAACGCTGGCACAAGCACGGTTCCGCCCGCTTCAACCACAATCGGTGCAGGCTTCCACAAACTGCCGTTCAAGCTCTAAGCGTTCGGTGTGGTCTGCATCCGCATACGTGCTTTCTATAACAACAGCGTCTAAATCACCATAATTCATGGATGCTCCTGCCAACAGTTTGCTGTCTTCCAAGTTGAAGTCGCCCGTGTATAGGACGCGTTTGCCTTCAGCTTCAATTAGCACTTGCGAGCTTCCAGGGGTATGACCAGCATTAAACAACTTGAATTTCATATCACCAATTTGTTCTTCAACGCCAAAATCCAAGTGCCTATTGTTGTGCATCATGGTTTTTAACTCAAGGTATTCAAAGGGCAAATAGTAGCTAGATAGGTGAATGAAGTCTTGGACAAGAAGCTGGGTTAACTCCAAGCTAAGTTTGTTTGTGTAGAGGGGTTTTTTGTCGTTTATGTAGAATATGGGGATGGCGCCTGAGTGGTCAAGGTGGCTGTGAGTTAAAATTACCGCGTCAACTTCTTTGGGGGGAATATGCATGGGGAAACCTGGTTCATTATCAAGCATAACCCCGTAATCCAATACAACCTGAGTTTTCGCTGACTTAACCGTTATTCCAATTCTGCCAACTTCTCGGGCTCCACCTAAAAATCCAACTTGCAATCAGGACCAATCCCATTTTTGTTAATGTTAACGATTAAAAATGAACTATGCTGTTTTAAAAACGTTGGGGAACTCTTTTTTTTTAGTAGTTGTAACAGAAAGATGCCTATATCACAACAACATCCAGCGAACAGCGCAAATTATTGCTTTTTTGCTTCTGCGTCTGGTTTGGGTTGCATTCTGGTTGTGCAGGCTGCCACAAGCAGCAGTGAGCGCTACAATTTTAGGTTCAATAAGTGGGGTTCTAAACAACTAAAAACCAATAGGTAACCTCTTCTTAAATTCGCAACCAGAAACGAAACACTATGGGAAAAACGAAAAAAATAAAAAATTGAAGGCAGGAAACTTAGCCACCGCTATTTGCAGCAAACGGGCTTTCTGAGGCGGTGTAGTTCCCCAGTTCAGAAGGGTCATATTGATAGTTTGGGTCTTGAAATTTTTGTGCTATATCCCACGAGTGGTTAAAGAAACTCATTGTGTTATTCATTATACTATTGAATTGCGTGTTGAGTTGCTGCATCTGAACCTGGGGAGCATCAAAAATGAGAAATCCGTTTGTACCAAGTAATGCTGCTGCCAGAACTAAACCAATTACCGTTGCATTCAACTTGAATCCTCTCTTAAGCCTTCTCCTTAACTATCACACGATTAACTACACATAAAGTTCCTTTCCAAATTAGCAATAATTCATAGCTTGAAATATTCGCAAAACGGAAATAGCACGCATCGAAAAAACATTATTTCCTTATTTTCCATAATTCCTTCTGTGCATAGAGTGAAAAACGTGGTTTTATAGAGAAAGAGTACCTTATTTATAGTTGCCCGAGGCGGCTGGTTTGTTTTTTCTGTTGACTTTTCTTATTAAGATGAAGGAGTACCGGAAAATTTCTTGATTCAAAGGTGTGTTGCTCCGCGGTTTATCTGCGCCGTCACCGAGCCCTTCTTAATAGCGTTTAAAACCGAGTTGACATCCAATGTCGCATCGACTTTGTTGTAAACGCTGAATAACTCTGAAATCTGGTGCGCATCGCTGCCCGCGGTGCCTGGCAAACCCATGCTTTTCGCCAGTTCTTTCGCTTCATTGTTTGCGTCTTGGCTGGAGCCCCCATTTAGGACCTCGATGGCGTCAACCTTGTAGTTCCTTGCACGCTCACCCATGCCATACGTCCTGAATGGATGCGCCACAATAGAAACCCCGCCCACAGACTTGGCAAAATCAACCACACCTTCAGGCGTCCAAGGCTTAGGCGGCAACTCATAAGTACCCAAAACCACCACATCCCCCTGCTCAGTGCTAATTTCCACGCCTGGAATCACCAAGATGTCTGGGTAAGCGGAAGCTAACTCAACCGTAGCCCTGCAACCACGTACGCTGTCATGGTCGGTTACGGCTGCAACCTTAATGAAACTGTGCGCCGCAAGCATGTCAACCAGGGTTTTAGGTTGAATAACGGAATCTGCCGAATAGATTGTGTGAATATGGAAGTCGGCGTATAGGGGTTCTATAGTTACATCTCCATGGATTCTGAAGGGACTTTGGTTAGTTATAGTTCAATGGCTGGAACTAAAAAAGTTTGCCGCGAGGACTCAGAGGGTTGAGTTTGAGGCGCATCTGGGCTAAGTAGGGTTCTGTTTGCTTTTAAGCTCTTTAATTAATCTAAATAATGAGGCACCTAATAGGGATAAAACAAGACCGAACCCACGATAGAGCCGAGATTGTGCTATCGTACGGAACATTTTCAAAATATTGAATAAACACTGTATAGGTTATCAGAACTAAGCCGATTAAAGCAATAATCAAACCTGCTAATCTTAAACGCCTCATTTTTCCACATGGTATGGCTATGTTTTGACCTTGCTTAAAAGATTTTACAACCAGCTTTTGATGCTTCTTAGGAATTTAATGTAAGGTAGGGTGGGTACACCTTGCCGTGGGAAAAGGTTATTGATTCATTGTGGTCTTTCGATGCTTTCTATAAAGAAGCAATATGGACAGAGCAACAATAAGAAGTCAGCTATCTTGAGAACCATGAGCTTCAATAAGTGTGTTGATGTTGGTAGCCCATTCAAGGATTTGGGTTTGTAAATCACGTTGCAAAGTTGAGAATACTCCCCACCCTCTTCCCATTGTGAGATAAGAAATCATAACTGTTCGTGTGGAAGTTGTGCCTCTAAAATAGAATTCTTTACCATCCCCATTATTGAAATCAATATGCAAGGAATAAGCTCTCAGTCGCCCTTGTCTTATAGATGCTTGTTTCATATCTTTTATGAGATATTCTTTGCCATCTCTATAAACAAGCTTATTTTTTAGAAGTCTAATTCCATCTTTACTTTCAAGTATAATTTTCTCACTTATTGACATTTAACTAAACAAGATACTCTTTTGATTATTAAATTTTTTACCAAGCATTTTAGTCAAAGTTTCTTGACTAAACAGTTCTATAAACTTAAGTCTGCAATCTGCTAGAAGCATATTTCGAGCAAATTTTAAATATTAACCTAAAGTAACAGGATTTACCATTACAAGTTTGGACCCGTATTTCTACGCATTAAAGATTTTATCCCTAAAAACAAGGTAAAAACTTCGGCGCAAACCGTTGTTAAAGTAAGTAAAACTCCAAAGCTACTATTCTCATTAATTAAAGTAAGGTAAAAGACAAAAGAGAAGATAGCAAGTCCAAAACTTCCCAAAGTAACTAGGAATATTCCAACGGTTAATCTATGGGTAGGTTTGTAATGGTACAGAATCGCTCCAATAATCAGAATAGCAAATGGAGCAACAACTATAGAATAAGCCACTAATTGTAAGGGGATATCAAGCAAAGATACCATAACTCCCTAATCTATACAAGAAGTATTTAATTTCTTTGATTACACTCCAAACTTAGTTCTTAATGATTGGAATCTATACAGCATCGTTGGAAAAGGTCATTGATTTGGTTTAGCGGTTTTTTGATGCCTTCTAAAAAGCAAAACAGACAGCACAATAAAGATAGCCCCTATAACGCTAACAGGTATCAAGTAGTAAGTTGGGTCTAAGTGCGGTGCATTTCTTGGTGATAGAGTTGGAGTTGAGGTTGGAGATATAGATGCGGATTGTATTGGATTTGAAGTTGTTTGTGGAAAGGAAGTATCTGCATTAATGTTGACAAGATAGGTAACAGTTTGAGGGGTAGCCCAATCGCCAGCCGTGTTATTGGCGTATAGGGTCAAATTGTGGTTTCCATTATTCTCGAAAACATTGTATACCCATACGCTGGGGTGTCCTTCCGTATCGTATAATCTTTGTTCCAAATCATACCATTCCCCATAAGCGGTTCTGTTTTGACTGCCATCAATGCTATAACCTATCCATGAAAGAGTGCTGTTCGTTGCATATTTTAGTTGGAAACTACCAACGCCTATACTGACATTGAAGAATGTACCGTTTGCAGGATACAAAATCGTAATTTCTGGAACAGGGGTTGATTGAGCATCTACAAGCTTAACGGTCAGAAATGTCAGACATGACATCATTATAGTTATAGTTAGGAGTAATGTGAAAGTCTTGCTGATTCTACCCATGCTTAGTATTAGGTACATAGAGGCGATAAAAGGCTATTCGTAGAAGTTTCTTGACTATGTTTAGTCAAAGTTTCTTAACTAACCTTAACCTAACTGTTCTCGCAGAATATCCTCTAAACGGCTAAAAATCTCTCTTGCTACCCTGCACGTTGGCGTCAACAGAGTCAAACGGTAAATCCGCCGTTTTGCATGCTTTTTCACTGGCTTTTTTGATGGTGTCGCTCCAAAGTTTGGGGTCATTTAGCAAAACCACACTTCTGTAAGCTGAACGTTTGATGTACTCTGCGGTTTGGCTTGCAACATAATCCACGGTTTCACAATCAAGCGGATGTGCGGCTTCATGCTGAGACAAGGGGTAAACCTCATCCAGCTCCAAAGGAACCAAGCCAAACGGAGCCGAATAAACGCAAACATGAACTTGAGCAGAGAGTTCTTTGCCTAAACTTCTGAACAACTGGCGGATTTTCTTGAATTCTGGCGCTTTATGGAAGGGTTTGTTTCTGGTTTGGGGCACAAGGAAAAGCACCTTCGCGTCCGTGGGTGGCGTGTACCGTTCGGTTAGGCGTTTGCGGTAATGGGTGATTTCTGGTCGTGCAAGTCCGACTGAGTCGAAGTAGAAGAAGCCGCTGGTTTTTGCTGTTGGGCTGTATTTTTCGAGGAAGTCTTCGTGGTTGCGCAGGTGTTTTAGGGCTGAGAGCAATGCTGGGTGGGCGTGGACGCGCATTTCGGTGTGTTCCCAAAGCCTGCCATCGCGAATGGCTTGCTTAATGCGTTTTAGTTCGGCTATGCAAACGTAGAGGTTATGTTCGGCAAGGAAAACTTCCCGTTCTTTGGGCGACTTTTTCTCTAAGCCTCGGGCGTTTCTGCGGAGCATCTGGGGCAACTACATGGGAAATAATCCAGTTCATTTAGCCGCCATGTGCCGTTTTCGGTCATGTAACGGTTCTCCCGAGCGTACAGTGCGTAAGCTGCGGAATCAAAGAGGTCACAGCCCAAAGCCACTGCCAACGCGAACATGGAGGGGTGTCCAGCGCCAAACAGGTGCAGTGGACGCTCGATGGGTAAGCCTTTTTTGGCGGTTAAAATCATGTCGGCTAGGACATCGTAGCGGTAGCTTTCCATGACTTCGGTTGGGCTTCCCAAGCGCGTGGATTTGGAAGGGTAATTTTCCCATTTCAACCGCTGAATTGCCACAAGGTCAAGGTGTTTTCCGCCCTGCACAGGTCCAACCCATAGGATGTCATCGCGGGTTTTTTCTTTGAAGAAGGCTTTGGCTCTGCGCAGGGTTTCTGCCACGGTTACTTCTGCTTGTTCTTTGGTGACTTTCCAGCCTGTTGGAATGTCAAGGATGGTGGCGATGTCGCTGCCGATGCCTTCTTGGTAAGCAACGATTTCTTTTTGGGAAACATCAATGTCGCCGTAAACGAGAATTTGGTAGGCGCCTGAATCGGTCATGACTGCGCCGTCAAAATCCAGGAATTTATGCAAGCCCAACTCTACTGGTTTGTTGTCGTAGCGTTTTTTGATGATGTAAGAGTTTGTTATGACTGCTTGGAAACCAAAGGTGTCCTTGAGCTTTTGAGGCGGAATAGGTTGGATGCTGGGGTTGATTACTGGGAATAGCAGCGGTGTTTCCACTGTGCCGCTTTTGGTTTTTAGTTTGCCGATTCTGCCAAGCAAATCTTTTTCTTTAATTTCAAAGCTCAAAGTGAAACCTAAACATGAAACGTAGCTCGCTTATAAAAAACATAGCCTTCGTTAGGCATCCTTATATCGCTTTGTTCATCTAAATACCCAACGAAGTGCACAGTCATGGTTTGCTCAATTGACATAAGCGAAAAACCCAACCTTAAACGACCCAATCTTAATCGAAGGGTTACCCGGCATTGGCTTTGTAGCTAACATTGCAGCCTTACATTTGATTAAAGAGTTGAAAGCTAAACGGTTTGTCCAGATTTTTTCTTCATCTTTCCAGGATTTCGCCATAACAACTGGCGATGGCGGAGCACGTACACCCATAAACGAACTCTACTATGCCAAACGGGATGGCGAACGCGACTTGATTATTTGGTATGGGAACACACAGGCATTAACCACTGTGGGGCAATACGAGTTAGTCGGGAAAGTGCTTGATATAGCGCAGGAGTTTGGCTGCCGCTTTGTAATTTCCATCGGCGGCTTCAAAAAAGATGAAGCGCAACCTGTGCCGGGAATTTACAGTACAGCCACGGATTTGGAGACGATGCAGCAGGCGCTTGATTTAGGCACAAAAGTTATGGTTGGACATGTGTTTGGCATCGCTGGCTTATCCATTGGGTTGGCAAGGATTAGGGATTTGAAGGGTTTCTCGCTGCTGGTGGATACGCCTGGAATGAATCCTGACGTAAACGCTGCACGCTACGCGCTAATTACGCTGGGCAAATACCTGTACTTAGACGTTGACTTGTCAGGGCTGGAAGCTAGCGGCGACGAAATCAAAAAGATGCTCGAGTCCTTTGGAATAATTCGAAGTATAACAGAAGAAAAGAAGAAAGAGGAGCAGCAACTGCGCTGGTTTATTTAGGCTTTAACTTCGCTCATGAATGTATCGTAGACTTTTTGCACGCGGTCAGCGGCTGGACCTGAACCTTCCACAACGCCTTTCTCTGTTAGTTTCACTTTATCCATAACCCAGATGAAACCTTTGTCATCGTAGAGTTTAACCATGGTTGGGAAGACTTTTTCCAGTCTATTGGCGAGGGCTTTGAGGTCGAAGGGTTTTTCTGCGCTGGATATTGACATAACGATGGATCCGTTGAGGACTAGGCGGTTGAGGAGTTTTCCAGATTCGTCTTTTACGTCGGTTAAGCTTAGGCTTAGGTTGTCAGGGTTTATGCCGATGAGTGTGCCGTTGAATGTTTTTCCGTTAGTGGTGACGACAGCTACAGTTTTATCTGCTAACGCTGCCACTTCAGTGAAGTATTTTCTTTGCGCTACAGACAACTTTTATTTCTCCTTTATTGGTACATGAAATTGCAGTACAACTATTTATCTGCAATGGCTTCCTGAGAGACAAGTAATGTGTAATAATGGTTACGTTTACGGTTTGTAAATCACTAAATAATACTTTTCTTTATCTTCTTCAATGTTTAAGCCGTGTTTTTTTGCGTGTGCTTCTATTTCCTCTTTATTGTAATTACACTTTATTTGAATCTGGTATTGAACGGGGCTTCTTTTCCCAATGGACACGTAAGAGGGGTCAACTAAATTATTATCCACTAGTTCTTTTAACATAGCCATAGCGTGCAGTCTATCCAAGTGCACAAAAGCAAGGATAGCTTCAAGAATGAGATTGAGCCATCTCTTTTGTAGAAGGAGGACGTAAATGTCAAAGAAAGGAGAAACAGGTCAACAAGATAGGACAAAACCTAAGCCTGAAACGAAAAAGGAGAGAGACGATAAGCGCAAAAAGAAAAAGTCGGCTCGACTTGAAAAACAACAGTCCAGACAAACATAGAATAATACAAACGCCTTCTAATAACACAAGCTTATAGGTACCAGAACGTTATTTACTTCACTTAAACAACTAAAAAGAAGCGATGAAAATATGACAGAAAAATCTAATGACGTAATCTTCGTTGGAAACAAACCACCAATGAGCTATGTGCTCGCTATCATAACGGCGTTCTCTTCAGGCGCAACCAAAGAAATCACCATAAAAGCAAGAGGTCAAGCAATAACAACAGCCGTTGACTGTGCAGAAATCACAAGAAGCCGCTTTATGAAAGACCTCAAAGTAGCAAAGATAACAATCGGTACCGCAGAGATGCCACCAAGGGAAGGCGAGACTAGGTCCAGAATGGTTTCAACGATGGAAATAACTCTCAAAAAAGAGTAGCCATCGGAAGGACAGAAATTTAAAAAGGGATTTTATCTCTCCAACTTTTTTAGTAATGAAACCTAACTTACTTGTTTTTACTTGTGTATTCCTCCACTCAACGAGATTTTCATAGTTTAGTTTTTGCAGTTCCGTGGAAAGCTAACAGATTGCTCGAACCGCACCAGATTTAAACAAAGCGAATTTATAGGAGCAACGATTCCTCTCTTTTCGGTGAACTAAATGAACAAATCAAAAAGCCACTCGGGGGAACATTCTATTTGCGCCAATATCCCAATCGGGGGAACCCTAAAATTATCTTTGATTTAAATAGAACCCAAAAAACATAGCGATAAACGGTTTGCCTTATCTATTGGAAAAAGAATTTAGGTCTTTTTTGCTGTTTCCTACAACATTTTACAGTATTCTAGGCTCTAACTATTGCTTTTGACAGTCTATAGCCCCTTATTTATAGGCTCAACACTTACGTAGTGTAGCATGAA
Organism: Candidatus Bathyarchaeota archaeon; assembly: GCA_963846735.1. Classification (GTDB taxonomy): domain Archaea; phylum Thermoproteota; class Bathyarchaeia; order Bathyarchaeales; family Bathycorpusculaceae; genus Bathycorpusculum. The sequence goes on from CAWJXC010000003.1 coordinate 343,630, forward strand.
GTTGCGTGTGAGCATTCATGGCGTTCGACTTAGTAATTTGTTGGTTTGCAGGTTCATTTTTTTCTTTTTCTAGTCGTTTGCATAAGCGCCTGACGGCAAAGGGAGATGCATATCAGCCCCCGCTATTTTTCAATGCCAAAAATACCTTTTTTTGACTTAAACTTCCTTCCTTGGAACTCCATGAAATTTAAGGGAAAATCGGAGAAAATTTAAATCACAGACAGACTTTGGTTTAAAAAGGTTGACAAAGACATGAACTTTTGGAGGGACATCCCAGCGGGTGATAATCCACCTGAGCTTCTGAACATGGTTATTGAAGTTGTAAGTGGGTCGCGAGACAAATATGAGTACGGCATAAAATGGGAAGCCTTCATACTAGATAGGATTATTCCTTCATCTGTGGTGTTTCCAGTTGAGTATGGGTTCGTTCCTCAAACATGGTTTGACGACGAGGACCCATTAGATATTATGGTGCTCAGCAACGCGCCCCTAACTGTGGGCTGCATAGTTAAAGTCCTCGTAATAGGCGCCCTAATAATCGAAGACGAAGAAGGATTAGACGCAAAAATTCTTTCAGTGTTAGTCAACGATGCCCGATCCGAAGGCTACCGCGACATTACCGACATCCACAAGCACCGATTAGTAGAGATTCAAGAATTCTTTGAAACTTACAAACGACTTGAACCCCACAAATGGGTAAAGGTTAGAGCATGGAAAAACGCACAAGAAGCCTGGGAAATCGTAAAATACGCCATGGAAAAGTATCGCGAACTGGGCGAAAAACCGCCTAAAAACCACAAATAACCCACGGACTCATGTAAATGTAGGTATTAGCAAATTAGCCTTTTAGGCTGGTAAAAAACGGTGTTTGCCTTACCTAATGCATATGTAAGTGTAAGTTTTATAGCCTAATTACGGCATATGTAAGCGGGGCAAGGGTTTACATGGCTGGCTCGCATGAAGATGAAATCTACTCAACTATGTTTGCTTCACTCAAGCATCCCGTTAGGCGTAAAATTCTCCGAATGCTTGGAAACAAACCTATGACTTTTATGCAGATGGTTGAGGAACTCGGGATTTCGACGCCCAATTTGACCTATCATCTTGAAAGTCTTGGCGAACTGGTTTCTAAAATGGATAATGACCAGTATAAATTGTCCTCTTTTGGATTAGCCACCATAAACGCCATGAAGGGTATAGAAGAAGTTAACGAAAAAGAACCGAAGCGCCGTTTAGTGACTTTTAGGTGGAAAGCCGTGTCTGCAGTGTTGCTGGTTGCAGTTCTGCTTTTAGCTGGCATGGCGACTCTGCAATACAACTCTATAAACCAATTGTCCAGCTCCCAGCAGTCACTTTCAGCTGAAAACCAGCACTTGCTGTCTTATGGAGTGGGCACGGATAAAGTACTTAAATTTTTGCAAAATGTAACCAAAATTGATACTTCAGTATACACAATGTCTTTGCTTAGCAATACAATGCAGTGGCGCACCGATTTCGGCGGCGTGGCTGAAGAAGTGATGCAGTACTCGCTCACCAATAGTACAAGTAACCTAAACGTAGATTTTCGGTTTAGAGACAATCACTTCTCACGGTATCAACTTGACATGATTGAAAGTTCACCCATCTTTACCCAGACGCAACCTAATGATGTTCTACAAAACGCAAAATACACATTAATGCGGTACCTATCCTACTCGGGCGATTCATACTTAACGAATATGAGCAATCTTTTAGCCACCGTCAACAACATAAATAACACAGCGGTAACGCAAGGCAACATAAAGTTGCAGATTACCGTTTCAGGGGACACTGTTGTGTTCTTTTGGATGTATACCGAGAATGGGATAGATTATCAAACTAAAGGCTTGCAGATGACCTTCGAAAATAATGTGTTAACCACCATGACAGACGGCTACTTCCTGTACACCGTCGGAAACACTAACTTGGCTGTTTCCCAAGAACAGGCAATAAGTATCGCTAAAAACTATGTGAAAACACTAACTTGGAATATTGAAGGCAAACAAGTTTCCAACTTTAGCGTGGTGGACCCGCCGTTGTCGGTTCAACTTGTGCCGCATACCAGAGGTAATTCAGTAGCACTGATTCCTTATTGGTACATTGAAATGGGTCTTGACAGGATTTATGCAGGAGGCATAAATGAAGTTACAGTCGGCATCTACGCTGACACAAGTCAAGTGGCAGATGTGCAAATGCTAAGCACCAGCGCCGGCACAGAAACATAGTTTTAACAGACGAAAAAGACGGCAGCCATGGTATGCTGATTGTTTAGTCAAGAAACCTTGACTAAAACCAGTCCAGAAACCTTTACGAGAAGCCTTTTATCCAAACCACGATTTAGCAACTATTGAGGAAAACAGATGAAACATGAAAATGGCGTCATCGTTTTTGCTATTTTAGCCTTATTGTTATTTAATGTTCTATTTGCAGGAGTTTCCATACGAACTGTTAAGGCAGATACCCAAAACACCACAACAGTGCAATTACTTAATATTGGCGGCGGCCAAACGTCGCTGACTAATCAGACGACTCACACCAGTTCTTATGCTGCAAAACTTGTCCTTCCATCTGGCTCACCACAAGGCTCTGGCTGCATGGCATTGTATCCCTACAATAAAACATTAAACTCGTTGCAGTCATTTCAGGTCTACACCTCATACACTAACGCTGTACCCAGATTTGTTATCCTTCTCGATACCAACGGTGACGGCGTGACAGACGTTGTTCTGCTAAGCGACTATCAATTCACCAGTAACGGCAATTGGCAGATTACTCAAGGTGGACAGAGATGGGGATGGACCGAAGCAAGCCCTGCCTTAGGCACCTATGGGAAAACTTGGAATGATTCTAGTTATTGGAAAGGCATCTATGGAAACGCAACGGTTTTGTCTGTTGGAGTATCGTTAGAGTACTGGGCAGTTAAAGACTCAAACGGTCTTGACCAGCCATTATATGCTGATGAACTTGTGCTAAACGGCGTAACCTATAACATCGCCCCACCGTCTAACCAACCGTCGAATGGGTCCACACCCGATGATTGGTCAATGTTTCATCATGACCTCCAGCGCACAGGACAATCAGCATCCGCAGCCTCTAATGGCAGTCTGCTCTGGCAATTCAGCACAGGCGATAAAATCCGTTCATCTCCCACAGTAACTAACGGCGTCGTCTACGAAGGCTCAAACAATGGCTACGTCTACGCATTAAACGCAGCTACTGGCTCGGTTATCTGGCAATACAATAGCGGCAGTCAAGTAGAGTCATCTGCTGCCGTTGCTAATGGCGTAGTTTACGTTGGTATCTTATGGGACGGCCACAACGGTTACGTGGTCGCTTTGAATGCATCCACTGGTTCAGTAATCTGGCGATTCGCAACAAACAGCGGTATAGAATCTTCTCCTGCAACCGTTAACGGCGTCGTTTACATCGGCTCATTCTACGGTTACATCTACGCCTTGAACGCTACTAACGGAGCGCTAATGTGGTCGTATCTTACAGGCAACTCTACTTTTTCCTCGCCCGCCATTGTTAACGGTGTCCTCTACCAAGGCGCAGGCGACGGCAACGTTTACGCTTTAAACGCCAATAATGGCGCGCTAATATGGTCGTTCCAAACAGGCGCCCAAGTCTATGCCTCTCCCGCGGTTGTTAATAACATCGTATACGTTAACTCAGACAATGGTACTGTCTACGCTTTGAGGGCAAATAATGGCACAGAAATTTGGCAAGCTACCATCGGCGTCGGCGACCATGCTGACGATTCACCCGCTGTCGCAGGCGGCATTGTTTACGTTGGTACACGCAACGGTTATTATGCTTTCAACGCTACTAACGGTTCGCAAATTTGGTTCTTTACTTCCCCATACTCGCCACGTGATTTCACTGGGTACGTATACTCGTCTCCTGCAGTTGCGGGCAATGTTGTTTACTTTGGGTCATTGGATGGCTATGTATTTGCTTTGAATGCTTCCGATGGTTCCATAATCTGGTCGTACCGTACTGGGGGCTTTCTGTTTTCGTCGCCTGCTATTGCCAACGGCGTAGTCTTCATAGGCTCATATGACGGCAACGTTTACGCTTTAGGTGGTACTTCGTCTGCTCCAACACCAACTTCTACCCCTAATCCAACCTCCACTCCCTCACCCACACCAACATCAACACCAAATCCAACTCCGAAACCAACAACACTCCCCACGCCAGCTCCAACTCCTAATCCAACAACAACTCCAACGCCCACTAAAACTCCACAACCCACTACAACTCCAAACAATACAGCGATACCCCCAACCACTCCTACGCCAAGCCAAACTCCAACGCCCATGTCTATAAATCAAGATGCAACAGTACCAAACCTTTCTGCTAAACCAAAAGGAAGCGGATCAGTCTTTGAGGCTATAGTGGCGGGCATTTGCATAGTCGGCATAGAAGTAGCAGTGTTGATGTCGGCATATGTCTTAAAAAAAAAGCCCTGAGTTGATAAACCCTTAAAAATAGGCGGTTAAGAACAACTGCCTATTAGGAAATTTTGCCACCCTTTTGTTGCATAACAGTAATATTCTAAGTACACCGAATAGTATGTCGCTGGTTCAAATGCCCGTTGATGTGAGCCAAATCAAACAGAGGATAACTGAAGTTTTGGAAGCGAAAGCAGAATTAAAAAAACTGACGGGCAAGCCCTACGAAAAATTAGACATGAACGAGAAATACGCTATAAGATATCACGTTATTGTCCTCGCTGAAGCTTTAGGAAACGTATGCTTGCATGTTGCCAAAGAGGACTTAAAACAGGAACCGCTATCGTATTCAGAATGCTTTAGGCTTTTGGATGACGAAGGCATAAGTGACAATTGCGCTAAAGAGTTAGTGGCATTGGTGCGACTTAGGAATCTTTTGACCCATCGTTACTGGATAATTGATGATAATCTGGTTTACAATTCGATAAAAGATGATTTCAGGGGCGTTAACAAGTTTTTAGTGAGCGTGCAGGACAAGTATGGAATCGACTTATGATAGGATACAATATTACAAAATTGGCCAAACTAAAAAAGACAGCATCCTCTCTAAACTGAAAACTTTACTTACCAATGAAAAACAGGTTAAAACCGCATGGATTTTTGGCAGCCTCACAAGACGCGACAGCATAAGAGATATTGACATAGCTATCCATGCAGAACCTGAATTTTCGTTTAAAGAGTTACTTTACTTGAATGCACAATTAGAGTTGGAACTTGGGTTACCCGTGGACATGGTTGAGATATCACAAGTTCCCCAATCGTTCCAAGAAAGGATTCTTCTAACAGGCATTCGGATTAAGGGAAACAAAAGTTTAGAGAAGCAACTTCAAAGGGCAAGTGTGTAGCTATTTCTTCTGTTTTATTTCACTGTTCTGTTTGAGTAACGCGACTGTGTTTGCGGGTAAGTCTCGTTCAACCATATAGTTGGCTCCCACCCAACAATTCACGCCCACTTTCACGCCAGGCATAAACAGCGATTTAATCCCCGTCTTCACGTTGTCGCCAAGGACTGCACCGAGTTTTCGCCTTCCCGTGTCTACAACTTGGTCTTTAACCAACATTTTGATTGGGCCAGCGTCGAAGCGGTAGTTGGCGGTTATTGTGCCTGCGCCAAAATTGCATTTTTCCCCGATTATACTATCGCCAACATAGGACAAATGCCCGACATGTGTACCGTCCATGATTATGCTGTTCTTGATTTCGCAAGCGTTGCCTACGCGGACTTTTTTGCCAAGGCTGGTGCCTGAGCGGATGTAGCAGTTGGGTCCAACGTCTGCTTCTTCGTCGATGAAGACTGGCCCTTCGATGTAGGCGCCTGAGCGGACCCGCGCTGACTCTGCCACCGAAACAGGACCAATCAAATGTGCACCCTGCTCGATTGTGCCTAAGACTTTGTGTTCCATGCGTTTTAGCGCCCAAACGTTAGCGTCGAGCAAATCCCATGGTCTGCCCACGTCAAACCAGTCGTCTTTGCTGAGTTGTGCTGCCAGTACTGTTTTGCCTTCTTGGGCGAGCATGGTTATGGCGTCGGTTAATTCCCATTCGCCTCGGATTGAGGCTTTGGTTTGCTTGATTTTGTCGAAGACTTCTTGGGAAAAAGCGTAGACTCCTGCGTTAGCCAAATTCGAAGGCGCTTTCCCAGCGGCTGGCTTCTCGACGATTCGCTTAACCTTTCCTTCCGCGTCTTGCTCGATTATCCCGTAGTTTTCGAGCTTGTCAACGGGGACTACGCCCATGACCGCCGCGGTTTTTCCCTTCTTAAACTGAAATAAAACATCTTTCACTGCGTCTTGACCAAACAGCAAATCACCATAAATTAGAACAAAATCGCCATCCACATACGGCTCAGCTACGCTGGCAGCGTTACCCGTGCCCAAAACCGCCTTCTGCTCCACATAACTCAACTTTAAACCTACTTTTTCGCCGTCGCCAAAGTAGCTGCGGATAGCATCACCCATGTAGTGGGTAACGATTATTGCCTCGTCAATTCCAGCCCTCTTCACTGCCTCCAAGCAGAATTGCAAAATCGGTTTTCCGCCGACCTTAATGAGGTGCTTGGGACGCGTTGCCGTTATGGGCATTAGCCTGACGCCTTCCCCAGCCGCAAGTAATACCGCTTTCATGTCTATTGTGCCTCGATTTGTTTGTGTATTAGTGCTGTGGCTTTTTGGGTTATATCTTTTGCCGCCAGTTGGGATTCGCCTTCGACGGTTAAGCGGATAAGGGGTTCGGTGCCTGAAGCTCTGACCAGCAGCCAACCGTTTTTGAGGGCTAAACGTGCACCGTCAACAGTGGAGAAATCCGTGTACGCAGGAAACGCCGCCTTTAGGGCGTCACCAAGTTTTTCCACCAACTTGTACTTCTGCTCGTTTTTGCAGGTGATGTTTACTCTTTGGGTTATGTATTCTGGAACTTCACTGATGAACTCAGAAACGGTCTTGCCTTCCCCTTCGAGCGCCGCAAAGAACAGGGCTACCGAAAGTGGACCATCAGGACACAAATGAAACTGCGGGTGAACCCAAGCACCACATGGCTCTCCGCCGAAAACAGCTCCGTCGCGCTTTATGGCTTCTGAAACGTAAATGTCACCTACGCGAGTTCGGACGACTTTGCCGCCGTATTTTTCAGCCATAGTTTCAACGCACATCGATGCTTCAACGTTGGTCACGACTACTCCGCCGCCATTTTTCTTAAGTGCTAAGGCACCGTACGCGGCTAGTGAACGGTCAAAATTAACAAAAACACCATTCTCATCCACGAATGCAACTCTGTCAGCGTCGCCGTCAAAGGCAATGCCGATATCGGCGTGAAGCGTTTTTACGGTTTTTGCGAGGTCTTGAAGTGATTCGGCTGTAGGTTCAGATTTTCTTGCTGGAAAGAAACCGTCGGGTTGAGCGTTAATGGCGGTGACTTTGCAACCCAATGCTTTGAGCAGTTGTGGAGCAACATTAAACGCAGCGCCGCACCCGGGGTCAACGACGACTTTCCACCGCTTTTTCAGTGAAACTGCTTTCTGCGCCATTTCCAAGTAAACCTGCCCTGCATCAACAGGAATTGTTTTTCCTAGGCTTTTCCAATCTGCCAGCTGGAAGTTTCCGTTTGTAACGATTTTTTCGACGGCATCTTGGTCTTCGTCAGTATAGGATAGGTTCGGCTTTGAAAACTTTAATACCATTATACTGTGGCGGATTATGTGAAGCAGTAAGCATGAAACCCACATCAGCACCCAAAGCTTTAGCCGCGTAAGCCAAAACAGGAGTCGGCACCATACCCGCAACCAAAACATCCGCGCCAGTTGACACTAAGCCTGAAACCAAGGCGTCCTCAAGCATGCAGCCTGAAACCCGCGTGTCACGAGCAACCACAGCCTTTTTTGCTTTTGCATGAGTCGCAACTGCTGAAGCAACCTTGCAAGCTAAGATAGGGGTTAAGTCAACGTTTGCTAAGCCCCGAACGCCTGAGCTTCCGAACAGTTTAGCCATCCATACGCACCTAAGTTAACTGTTACTTGCAGGTAAAGGCGACGTAACCTTAAAACAATTATGTACCTTAATTATCAAAAAAGTGGTTTCTATCTGGCTTCGTTGGTTTTCTTTCTCTCTCTTTATGTGGAAGAAACCGTTTAAAATTCCACACAGTCTGTTTGAGAGTAAAGCTGCATTCCAATTTTGCTTTTGCAAACATTTTCTACGCTTGTTTCGGTGTGGGATACGATTTTTCCTTCACACGGCATACATAGCGCCATGTTAAATTGGGCAGGATGTGTGTGTGAACCAACATAGAGACCCCAAAAAACCCCACATGCTCAAAGCCAGTTGTTCTGCCTTATCCCCTTCCGCATATAACAGTAGATCAAGATTTGTTTGTGTTTTGTTTTTCTAGTATTAGAAGAAGACAGAAGCCCCCTTACTCATCATCTTCCAGCAGACTTTGAAACCGATTGCTTCTTATTTTCTGCGTTTGCAATGGATTGCTGGCTGGTTGAGGCGACTTCCTCAAGCAGACCAGTAAAATCTTTAGTTCACCACCGCTTGGCTATCCTCGGATTCCAAACAGTCATTTCAAATGTGCCAAGTTATCTACATAAGACAATAGAAGACTGCTAAGAAAAAGGAAAGAAAAAAGTTAAACTCTTGACATTTCGCTTTTTGTTTTGGTGCTGAGTTTCGGCTCATTACTCTTAATTTTCATTCTTGCTTTTCTTATTGCATCTTCCGTTTCGACATCCTGTTTAACTTTAGCAAGTTCTGGATAAAACTTATTGAAAATGTAACCTTTAGTAAGAGCTACATCGGTTTTAATTGCCTTTAACTCTTCCAATATTTGCATTAAGAGTTCTCTTTCAGTTGGTTCTTTATCCATAATGTGTCACTAAGTTCCAGGTATTGGCGCTAATCGGCTTATTTAATTATCCATAAGCAAGAGAACAAAACTTTTCACTTTCACTCACCTGTCCCCTGAGCTAATAATACTTTATTTCGCTTGTTTTAAATACTCTAAATCAAAGATTGAGAACATTTAGGAAAATCAGGACAGATTTCAATGTGCGCCAATCAAGAAGAAAGCACCCTCTCAGGATTCATTGAAAAACATGATAAATTAATAACAATTCTCGGTGTTTTTGGTGCTCTGACAGCTTATTTCAGCACTCTACAGAATGGCACGTACCTGGTTATCTTTTCATATCTTGTTTTTTTTTCTTCTTTGTATAGAGCTTCTTAGACATTTTCCAAAACTAAAGCAATATCCCACTCTCGGAATTAAGTCGAGTATGTTATTCACATTTGAGATTTTATTATTGCTTCTTGTTTTCATGCTGTTTTTTTATGTTGAGTATTACCAACCCGTGACGTTTTTTCTGTATATTCTTGTGGGGTTAGTAGTTGTCATTTTCTACATCAAGGAACTTGCACCAACCTTCGATAGCTACTTAGAAACGCACGAGAAAACACGAGTAATAACGGGTATAGCAATAATGGCTTTATTATTCATGTTTGCGATTATCATTCTTGGAATAATTATGGCTGCTCTTTCTTATTTTGGCATAATGCCACCTTTACCTAAGGCTCCTTAGCGATGGCAAAAAAGCAAGAGAGCAAAACTTAAACACTAAAGCGTAGAAATAGCGGAAGAAGAATAAAAAATGTCTAGTAAACAAATTAGAAATGAGATTATTTTATTATTGGGAAATAAATGTGCTAATCCTTATAATCTTAAAGATTGTAGCACTAAAGATTTTATTGGTGGTAAATTAGTTCCTAATAGGACATATAAATTTGAAATTGACCACATTAACGGATTTGGAAATAGAGAGAGAAAAAAATGCACGAATAAAAATGGAAATATGAATGGCTATAAATATTATAAGACAATTTTGGAGAAAATTAAGGAAGGTTCCAAAGATTATCAATTGTTATGTTGTACATGCCGTAATTTTAAGGTAGGATTGGATTCTAAGGCTATGATGGATTTTTGTGAAAAAATATGTCCGTGCCATCGTAGAGTTGTAACCTCAATGGATTGTGAAAAATGCAATCAAAAAGAAGAATGCAGGTATAATCGGTCATAGATTCTATAGCGTACCTCATTTTGGGCTTATTTTTCAATGGGCAAAAAGCAAGGGCAAAATCTTAAAACTAAAATTGAATAGATATGATTCTCAGGGCTAATTAATGACGTTACCACCACCGCCTAAAGCATTAAACATATGGAAAATTTTAACGATTGTATTGTTGGCAGTTGTAATTATTATAGGCGCAATTGTTGGAATACTAGCGACTAATCATGGAACATTTAATCCAGCAACCCCAACTCCAACCCTTACACTTACACCAACAGCAACACCTACTCTAACTGCAACGCCAACAGCATCAAAGCCAACTACTATGCCAACATTAACAGCACCCTACGTTAAAGTGGACTATCAGACAGTAGGATGGTTTTATAATGGATGGGCAGTTTTAGACTATAACTACACATATCTTGTGCTGAATGTGACAATTACCAATCATGGCTACTCTCAAGTTAACACAGATGGAAGTGATGGTTTTTCCGTAGTGATAGATGGCAATATGTATAAAGCATTATTTTTGACTCCATTTAACGAACTTACCAATGCTTCCATTATTGATAAAATTTATTACGCTCAGAAAGCCGAATATGATAACTATAATTTTTACAGTAATCCAAACTTGCCGAGTTTACCAAACCCAGCTACATTACTCGATACTGGAAGCATAAATGGACTTGTGTTTTTTCAATTTGGCAATCCTGACGTTTATCCTCAACAACCACAAATTCTAAACGAAACCTTTACTCTGCAATATTCAGTTACTTATGGAAGTGATGCAACCATATCTGGACCTAATGCAACGGTTGTAATAAACCAAAAATGAGAATAGAGGCAATAAGCTACTTAGCGATGCAAAAACTTAAACCCTGAATTGTATAATATATTGATTCGTTGGTAATAGCGCACGAGCAAGGAATTAAACAAATATTTGGTTGAAACTACAGGTTTGCATATCGTAGCTAGATTATTGGCTGAAAAAGGTTATATTGCAACAATAGTCAGAGGGAATGCACCAGAAACAGACATTTTAGCTAGAGTGCCAAATGGCAAGAGTTTTAGCGTTGAAGTAAAATCAATGAAAAAAGAAAACACTTGGCGATTCAAAAAACCTACTCAAAATACTGATTTCTGGTTCTTCGTTATTACGGATTCGAAAGAGCCAATAATTTCAATTATGACAGGCGAAGAAGTTTCCAAAGAATGGGCAGACTATTATCAAAAATCATGCGAAAAAAGAAAACGTTACAATAAAATTAAGATTCCAGAGAATAGCACTCGCTTGGGCACAGATAAAAAGACTATTCAACGGTATAATAGCGAAGACAAATGGGATAAGTTGTCTTCGTTCCTAAAATAGCCTCAATTTAGGCTCAGAATAGCGATATCGGCAAAAAACCGATTTACCGATTTTTTAAGGTAAATGAATTTTCACTTTAATTTTCTGCTAAAAAACGGCTGAGTTTCTCTTTGGTCGGATGCAATCCCGCTGCGTCTGAGAGGTAGCAGGCGGCAACAGCGTTCGCCAAAGTTAAACGGCATTCGTCAGAGAGCCCATTGTGGTCGCCTAAAATGTTGCCTGCACACCAAGCATCACCAGCGCCTGTCGCTCGCAAAACCTTAACTTTGAAGGTTGGAACAACAACCTCTTCTTTGCCTTTTAACGTTGCAGAGAAAGCTGTGGTGTGCAAGTCAATCCGTGCAGGCAAACACTTAGCCAAAACCCGCGCCGCCTCCATCGCCAACTCCGCAAACCCTAAACACCCTTTTTTCTCTTTTAAGCCCTCATCAAGCAGACTTGCGTACATTATCGCTTCGTTCTCGTTCAAACTTAAAATGTCCACTTTACTGGTTTTGAGAACCTTCTCCATCAAATTAGGCATCGCCCCAGCGTTGGGAGTTGGGTCAGCTGTATCAAAGTATGTCTTACCTTTTGCCCGCTCGAAAACTGCTTCCGCCAGCACCGTGCCGAATTTTAGTGTTCCCGCCCAATTAAAAAGGCACACGTAATCCGCATCCTCAACCAGCGCGTAATCACTCTCGTCGAGGTTTGAAGGACCAAAATCGGCTAAGGCACCTAAATCGCGGAGCATAACGTTTGTTTTCTCGTTTTGGTTTTTGAATTCCAAAGCGGTTGTTATTGATGCTTTGCCATGTGTTTTGATGTGTGAAGTGTTGATTAGAGTGTTTTTGAGATGGAAATTGATTTGTTGCATGCCAAATTCGCTTGTGCAAACTATGGGCGTGACCTTGGCGCCTAGGCTGGCTAAGGCTGAAGCTACGTTGATGGCGTTTCCTCCACGAAGGTCAGTTTGGGGGATTCCATCTAAGCTGCCGCCCTTCCGTTTAACCACATCCGCAACCAACCCAGAAAACTCAGCAGCATCCCAATCAAGGTTTATGAGTCTGTCAAAGAAAAAATCAGGCATAACGACTACTTTGCATTCGCCAGGGTTTTTTTCAGGAAACTCTGCAGTTCCGTTTTGCATTGCGCTAAAGACATGAAAGGGCTCCTAAAGTGTATCTTCCAAAAAGCTAAAATAACCTTTTGATTTAGAGTATGAATTCATAATATTCGGAAGAGGAGAGGGAAGGAGTTTGAAGTTTAAAACAGAAGCAAGTTTGCTACTTATAGCAATTACCTTGTTTGCGGTAGCCATGTTCTTCTACACATATCAAAGCTCCAGTGGCGACAACGCCGCTTTAAGCTTAAGTTTAGCTTACCCATATCGAGGAATTGCCCTCGCGTTTGTTGGTTTCGGCTCCGTTTCGATGGTGACGGCGTCAATTTCTTATTCAAAACGAAGCAAAACCATCCTACAGTAAATTTAATTGTTTTAACCGCCGCCTAAAACAAATCTAACCAGCAACCACACAATATCCCCAAGCGACAAGGCAACAACCAAACCTAAGGTAACAAAAATCAACATAGGCAACCCAGGCGTTGCCCAAACGTAACCGTCGATTTTGCCTTCTTCAACTGCTTTGGATAAGTGTTCAACGATTTTTTCCCGACCCTCCTCACGAGGCACAACGACTAAGCTGCGTTTTACACTTTGGTCTTCGACGTCTTCCATGGGAAAAATATGCCATTTCTCCTTAACTTTGGAAACATTCATTTTGTAACCAGTAATTATTACGAGAAGCTTTTTGCCTATAGACTCAGATGCGAGGGTTCCCGGGAACATTTTGGTTTTTGTTTTTTTGTGCCAGACCACGTTGCGCACTATCATGTATATGCCGCTTGCTGCTGCGAACAAGACGGCGTTGCCAAAGATTGTTAGGGGAAATATAACTTGCGAGGTTGGCGAGACACCCCCAGCTATCAGAGGCGTAAACAATGCGATAGGAGCAAACGGCAGAGATAACGCGATGCACATGAGGGCTTTGGAGTCTGCCCCGCCAAAACCGCCAGCGTAAAACAGCAGAAACGCTAGCCCTGCGGTTACGCCGAAGCTTAAGCCGTAGAAGGGCAATTGTGAAGACTCAAAGAGTAGCAGCTCAGCCAACGACAAGGCAAGCGCTATAGGCGCGTAAACTACCCAGACGCGGTTGCTGACTTCACGGGTTTTGTAGTCGCTCCAGGAAGCGTATGATAAGAAGCCTAAGGAAACCGCTATGTTTGCTGCAATTAAGATTGCTTGTATTGTTTGTATTGCTGTGCACCTTTGGCTGTTATATGGGGTAGCTTTTGATGGTTTGGGCTAATAAGATTTTGTCGGTAATTATTGTCTCTCACAATATAGCGTAGCTTGAACTGTTAGCTTTTGGCGGTTATCGTTAAAGTCGGCGGATACTCAGCCAGTATCCAAAGACCCATCGGCGTGGTTCCATCATACAAACTGCAAAGGGGCGTTGTGCCATCAAACGTTGCCACGGCGCCTTGCCAAGTAACATCATAGGCGTATGTAAATTTAACTTGCCCTGAACTTACAGGCAGAAACTCAATTACTCCACTGGTAGCATTCAAGGCGCCTTTAGAACTGCTGCCAGAGAAGGAATCAAACGCGTAAAGCTTCATGTTAGCTGTATCGGTGAACATTATTCCAGCACCTTTTCCAGTGTTGGAGATGAATTGGCTGAAATGATGCGCAGTCCATCCGTTACTTGTAGAATTGGAGAATGTTCCCGTGCCGTTCTGGAGAAGAGGGAAGCCAGCGAGGGTGCCGTTTTCTGTTTGCAGCTGCGCTGAACCTGTGGATGTTGTTAACTGAATCGGCGATAAATCTGTGATTGAACGGGTCTGGGTTGAATTGATGAACATTATCCTTAGCTGGTAGGTGTAGTAAGTTGTGTTTGCGGGTAATGTTAAGACGATGTTTGCGTAGAGGTTGGGGCAGCCTGGGGCGCCGTTGCTTAACTCGGCTTCTTGCTGCACAATATCCCTCACTACGCCGTGATGGATGACGTATGATAATCCAGCGCCGTAAGTGCTGTTTTGCTGGTTTATGCGCATAAAAGTCGCTGTACTGGAAGTGGTTCCAACTGTTGCTTTAACGTTAAAGTTTCCAAATAAAAGAGTAACATTACCATTCGTAAGTGTTGCCGCGTTGGGATTATCGTTCGTAAAGTATCGGTTTGTGAACGCCATGGGTGTTTGGGTTGCGTTGTCGCTTCCATCCCACCAAATCGTAAAGTCAGATACCTTACTAGTTCAAAAGGAAAACTATCATCTGCCGGTTGCTGAAAACCGTCGTGTTACTCGTTAAGCCCAGCGGAATTTGATAGTTAGATGCCCAATCTTCAATTTGGAAAGGAACCTCCTGGTTTACGCCATTTATGGTTTCATTGACATGTATTGCTTTTACTGGAACGGGCGGTATGGGCAGGGTTTGGGTGGTTAATTGCATGTTTTGTCCAAGCCACCGCATCGTGCCGTTCTGCAGTACTTCAAGTGTGAAGGTGGGTTGTTGGAGGTTAACTAGGAAGCTGATGTCTGGCTCATCTTGTAGGTAAACTGAGTCGATGTTCCAGCTGTCTTGGATGGGGTCTGCAATGTCGTTGCTGCCTACAAAGCGGATGGTCAGGTTCGCTGAATCTATGTACGGTGCGAGGGAAACATTGTTGAAGTAATTTGGAGCAAGCGTCATCAAATTCTGCCATGACCCGCCATGCAAAACCTGCACCAACAAAGGCTCCGCGCCCATAGTGCCTGTTTTAATACATAAGTCCTGGCGAACGTTGGTGGCATTAACGTTTAGCCATTGCTCTTGAAGGTTAAGCGCGTAATTGGTAACGTCTGGGCTATACTGCACCAAGTCCAAGTTCAAGTCGAAGGGGCTTGAAGTAGACTTAACAGCGGTAACCATTACTTTCCAATATCCGCTGCTGTTTAGAAAGTTAGCTGAATTAGCAATTATTGTCTGCGGTTTTGTTAAATCGCCTGGTCCCAATCGTTGTGGTCATATATCCGTCGCCGCTGTTGGGATATTGCCCTATTGTAGCGTTGTAAAGTTGGAAAGTCGCGTTAACACTGTCTGTGGAAGCAGAACTATCTATTGTCCATGCGAGGTCATTCCAAGGGAAAGGCGTACTCGAATTGCCAGTGAATTCAACCTGCGCGCTGTATTGGCTTGGTTGAGAATAGTTGCAGTAGATGCTATACCTTCGCGTGGATGACTGGTCGTTAAGAGTATTTGGCCAAGTCGGATAGTTTGCTGAGTGTCCGAAGTATTCTGCCGTGCCACCGTCATAGTATACGTTGACATTGCTGGTGTCTGAGGCTTCAATTGCCAAAACATAGTTGGTAGATGCCGTTAAAGTTGGTTGAGTTATGAAGTTGAATGTGACCCAGCCGTTTACAGTAGTTAACGTTTTTTCTTCAGTTGTTCCAATGAGAGTTTGACCATTGCTGGAGTAAATGGCTGCCTGCGCATTGAACGCACTTTGGTAGTTGCAGTAGATTGAATATTGATATTTATTCGCTGAAAAAGTAACTTGAGAAGGCCAACTCCCATACGTTTGGCTCACAGAAATGACCGTTACCATTTTTATTTGAACTGTAATAAAGGTCTGCACTTCCTGTTCCTGATTGAGACCAAACAACCAACCCATACTGGGTATTGGCTGTTAAAGTTATTGGAGACGCAAAGTTGAAGGTCTGCCAAGCGGCTGAGGAGCCTGACGGAATATTTTTTTGTTCGGTTGTGGCAACTAAGGCACCACTTGACGTGTAAATGGCGGCTTTCATGTTTTTGGCGCTTGTTTGGCAATAAATGTATGCTGAGATGCTTTGTGCGATAACTGGAGAAGCAGGAGTTGTGAACATTTGCCCCATCATGGTATCCATTATTGAAGTGCCTGAGGTACCCTGTATTAGTGTTTCCTAAATTACTGTTTGTCGAGGTAAAACCCAGATAAGCACTTATGTTATAGGCTAGACCACCTGAGATACCCGTTGTAAATCTGGAACCTAAAACATTGTTAAAGGTGCTTGTGGAACTTCCTTTTGTGGTGTAGCCAAAACTGTATGAACCAGAAAAAGCTGTTGGGTACGAATGGAAACTCATGTAAACGCCGTCGTTAACTTGCAGGTTGTTTATCGTGCCGTTAGCCAATGTCGTTGAACCTAAGAGATTATAGTTTGTGGGGTAGCTTGGCACATAGGTTGTTCCTGATGCTGCTTCTGTTAGATTGTCGTAGATGCCGTCTGGTCCACTCTGTTGGGCAGTAAAGTTGCTGTCAGTGCCTAATGAGTGGAGTAGCGTTACCAACGTAGTCTAAGCCTGTTTGGAATGAGCTGGAGTTCCACGTTAAGGCGGAAGTAAACTGAGTAAAAGACGATGCAAGAACCATGAGCCCACGGGTATCTTCCACTTGAATAACGTATGAACTGCCCAGGACTCCCGCGGGAAGGTCAATTACGTATGTTCCGTCAGCGTACGATGCGATGTTGGTGGGTTGAGTCAACTCCCAATTTGAAGTTTGATAGTTGTAACAGTAGAATTTCAAGTTGCTTTTTCCAAGGTTAATTAAGGGTTCACCGTCATCCATTAGAATCATCAATTTTGCTTGATTTGGCAAGTCAGCATTTAAAATTTGAACATCTAAACGGGTTGAGGTGGAGTAGCTTACGCCTGAAATGCCTAGTCCAGTCAAGTTATAATTAACATTTAATGTGCCTTGGCTGTAGCTTTGGTTTGAAAACCAGTCAGCGTTTAAAGTCAGGCTGGTTAAGTTAAAGGAGCCGCCCCATTCTGGTCTGATTGCGCCTATGTTGGTTAATCCACTGTTAAGGTAGTTTGTGGCTAACTGCTGGGCATATGTCATGTTGCCTGTGACTTTAAGGACTGAACCATAGTAGCCAACGGTGAAGCCCAAGATTTCTTTGAGCCCCAGGTTGGTTTCGTCTATTGCATTTAAGATTTGAGGTTGTTCTTGGACTGGGCTGTAGCGTATTGCAGAGTAGGTAGTCATCACTGAAGCGATTAAAACCACTGCCACTAGCAAAGCAGCTATGATTGAAAATTGACCTTTACTGTTCACTTTAGCTACCTCCTGCCAACCCAAGCTGTAGAACCACCAGTCGGGAAGTTCCCTGTGCTGTGTATTCAGAAGCGTAGACTCTTGGTTGATAGTATGAAAGAAGACTTAAGGCTGTGACTCGAACGTCAGGTGTTCTGGTTAACCCTAAAGCTAAAAATGACCCAGTAATGTTTGTTGAACCCGTTGCATAGTGATTGTATATTGCTCCAGCCAAGTAGTCTCCTAGAGGGGTTGAACATGTTAAACCCCACCTTAAGGTTATAACCAGAGAAGGTTGTGTTGGATAAGTGCTCTGGTTGAAGTTTGAGTAGGCTGAAGGATAAATTCCATAGTAATTACATAAATCCAAGACAGCTTGGTGTGAATGTCACTTGCCTGTTTGCGCTGTCTGTAATTGCTCCATTATCATTTTTATTATAGGTTTGGTTGTTTAAGCCTTGAAGGAATGCTCTTGAGCCACGCTGGACCGACATTTTGCATTCCGTAAATGCCCCAAGTGTTTTGTGCCAGCTGAGAAAGCCGCAGTGTTGCTTACGTAGTAGAATGGGTAGCCTACAATGCTAGCCCATGTCCAATTGTAGAGTGCGAACTTTCTGCCCCAAATAGATAAGTGATACTGAGCGTAGAATCGGAGGAATATTGAGCTTGCAGTAAGTTGTTGGTATGGGAACTGCTTCTCCAAAAGTATTGATGACGACGGCGTTTTGAAGGGTTTCTCCTTGAATCGGTGTTCCGTTTAATATTTGTGCAAGCTGGGCTGGTGTTTTGCACCATTATTGTATTAACAAAGTATGGTGATAACAGGTTGTAGAGGTCTTGGGCTAGGCTCTGTGCTGTGTAACCAGTAATCCACCAGCCGTTTGCGTCGCTGCAGTTAAGAATGTAGAGTGTTCCACCGTTAGTCTGTTCGCCGATTTTTTCTGGAGTAACATTGAAGGTTACGTTTGAAGAAGCCACAGTGTATGTTGACACGTCGGTGGTTGCGCCTAGGCTTTCGGCGTTTGAAATTGATGTTACATAGGTGTAGATTTGCCCTGCCTCATCGTTAACGTCGTAGATGGTTAGGTTGTACACGATGTTTGGTGGCAGGGAAGCGGAAAGCGCAACTTGTAATCCACCCCAGACCGTAGAATTATCCGTTTCGAAAGCTGCATTGCTTAAGTCATAGTTTGAATCAAGCATCTGCAAGTGTGGTGAAGGAGAGGCGCTGTAGGTTTATGGGCGAAACTTGTCTGGGCGAGGGCAGAACAGTAAAGTATGAAGCAGCTATGAATGCGCTAGCGAGGATTATTATTACAAACAATACTTCGATTGTGCGAATCATTTAGTTGCCTCCTTGTAGATTCCACAGGGCAAGTTTTGCTTGGTAGGCGATGCCGCCGATGGTGACTTGGCGAATGTCAGTTGTAACCCAGTCTTGCCCCGCGGGGTTGCCTCCGAAAGTTAATGGAAAAGCCATGGAGCCTAACCCCCAAGGCATCAAAACAACCCCATATTGACCTGCAGTGCCCTTGTAGGTTACAATCAAAATTCCATCGTTGTTGGGAACAGTTATGGAAGCGTAGTCTTGTCCGCTGCCTGAGCCATAAATTAGTTGTCCAACTGCACTTTGCTGGTCTAATTGCACTTGGCGCAGCGTGTAATCTTCAGTTAAAATGAAAAATGAAGCGTTATAACTCAATTGCGAGTATGCGGGGGGCTGCGGAGGTTGACCGACAGAATCTCCATGTGCAAGCAGAATACTTTGGTTCTGAAAACTGTCGATTAACGGAACCACTGTTTTGGTGAAGTTTTGTGAATCATGTACGTAGTAGCCCATTCCTTTGAGCCCATCAAGATAAGAATAAACTAATAGCGCATAAGATTGGGTCTCATTGATGACTTGTGGAAAACTCAGTTGTGCTGAGCCTGCTGGATCAGTGACAGATACGCCGCTTATCATTGTGTATGATGGATAGTTGTTTGCGTCTTGGTTTACTAATATAAGACTGTAGC
The DNA here is from genome assembly GCA_963846735.1 of Candidatus Bathyarchaeota archaeon. GTDB lineage: Archaea > Thermoproteota > Bathyarchaeia > Bathyarchaeales > Bathycorpusculaceae > Bathycorpusculum. The sequence goes on from CAWJXC010000003.1 coordinate 363,211, forward strand.
TTAGGGGTGCATTTGCAAACGGGTAACCTGTTCCATCAACGTTAACCGAAAAATTCAGTGGTGCAACAGATATTTTTTGGATTGAAACTGTTATTGTGGGCGTTAGGGTTAGTTGGAATCCGTAGGTGCCGTTTATTCCCAGCAGTTTAGAGGCGGTAGAGTAATTTAGGCTATTTGCGGATGGCGCAAGTAGGTAACTGCCAAACCCTGCAGTGATGTTGCTGTAGTATGCGCCAGTTCGTGGATAATAAACAGGCGATTGAATGGAAGAAGTAAGTCGCATAGGAGAAAAAGAACTCAACTTGTACTGGGAATAATCTGGATCCTGCAACCCGAAACCTACAGTAGCATTGTCACTTTGCCCCCAATTGCTAGGTATTCCTGGATTTAGCAGTATGTTGTCTAAGAGGTCACTTGTTTTAGTTGACAGTGCATTGTGGCTTTCATAAGTGATTCCTGTCTGCATGTTTTGGCTAAAGAGCCCAATAAAAATCAGGATGGCAGCCATGAATATTATCAGGGAAATCATGTGGTCGATTGTTGCACTTGCCAAACCTAAGTGCCTCCAAAGGATAGCCAGATGGAATTTGCCGTCTTGGTCGCGATTAGACTAAGTGGATGCGAGGTACTGTTGAATGCCAAGTTTTCTTGCCAATCAACATTTTGCCCTAAAGTTACTAACGTTGAAGTCTGATCATGTGTTCCTATGAGCTTAAGCGTGACATTCATAATCTGGTAAGAAGTATCAAGATGCGTCACATGGCTTAGGGTTGTCGTGTAAGCGAGGCCTTCTATTAAGGGTGGAGTATCCAGGTTGATTTGCATGGAGCCGTTGGAGATTGAGGCGTGGTTCATGGTGTAGTATAGTTGCTGAATGGAACTGCCCATGTGCCCTGCTGTTTCTTGGAGTTCAATTGTCATGCGGGAATCCACCTAAGTGTTCATGATTACCGAGGCAGTTAAGGGAAAAATAAAAATCTGCAAAATTAAGACAGGAATCATAATCATGTATTCGAGGGTTATATGCGGCATCCTTCAACCTCCATTCAGCTACACCTGTCCTATCGTAACTACCACTTTGCCCACGTAGAATTCAACAACTGAGTCACTGGGCATCTTTGGAGTCGAAGTGCTGTTGAGATTTATTGTGGTGCTGTTGAAATTGAAAAAAGAAGAGTCAAATCCAAGAGAAGCTGCCTGCGGAAAACTAACACTAACACTTACTTGGTCTACGCCGCTTTGGGTAACTTTGGAGATGCCGTTTCCTGTCAACGTAACAGATTGGGACCTGTAGAGGTTTGTGCCGTTTTCAAGATCTGGCAAATAGAACTTGAAGTAACTCGTTGATGTTACCGTTGAAGTAAGCACTCTCATGGTTGGAACTAACGCGATTCGAACGTAGCTGCCATCGCTCATAGGCAATTTTTCTTCACAGAACACTTGGCTTACTGGCGCTGATGAACCAGTCTGTAGAAAAGAACTATTGACACAGGGAACCCGTTCAAAGTAATTGTTGCCCATTGAGTAGGAGCTTACAGGCATGTTGTAGAGGATAATTCCTGTCTCGCCAGGCAGGGTCAAGTTTTCCCATCCTGAACTGGTGTGGACCTGAAAAGTGTAGTTGAGCGCTGCTTCTTGAAACTTTACGTTTCCATACTTGCTTGAGTAGCTGACTGTTTGTGTGCGACCAATCGTCCAAGCAATGTCATCAATTTGCTGTCCAGTTGTTTGCATGAATTGTTTGTTTGTGTTGAACTCGTTTTCAGCCATCTTCATGTTCAAGATGTTCTTCGCGTAACTCATCGCAACCAGAATCATGACGATGACTGCGGCGGTTAGGATGACCGTGGAGATAGCTGGGCTAACTGCCCTCTTATCCTTCCGTAAACTTAGGTGACTATTTCGCATGCTTCATCGCTCCTATCCGAGTTTTACGAATTGCGGAATCACTTTAGCAGCAATTATTGAGATTAACACAAGGATGGCTGCATGTTTGAAACCTGCGCCAACTGATTCTTCACTTATTTTTCCTGCAACAATGCCGATGAGATAACTGTTGAAGATAACTGCTGTCATGAAAACTGTCTGCATCAAGCTGTTGTCGTGAGGGGCTGTGTTGAGCACCAGGCACAGCTATTCCAGTGGTTAAACCCATCATCATAACGGTGGTTGCCACAAGCAGAATCGAAGCCAAATACGGCATCATCACGTAGGGGCGAACAGACATTTTCTTTTCTTTTTCAACTTCCTGCGTCAAATTGTTGAAACGCGCCAAAGATTCAATCATGGCTATGGTGCCGCCGCCTACATCTATGGTTTCCACCAGCAGAAACATGACTATTTGCACCATCCAACTGCGTGTGCGATGCAGAAAATCCATCATGACCTTCTTAATGGGTATGCCCCAGGAAATTTCAGAGCTAATTTTTCGCAGTTCCTTGGTGAACGTGCCATAGTCGCGTTTTGAGAGGCTTTCGATGCATTTTTCAGGTGACAAGCCAGTTTTTCGCACTTCGGTTAGGTCTCGGAGGAAATTTGAGACTCCATGTTCCATGCTGACTCTTGACTTTTGTTAATCTAATATGTACAATGGCGGCTGGTGCTGCGGAAATGAACAATGCAACAGCTAAGGCTATGGACAAGTCAACGCCTAAAGCTTGCAGTTGGGTGAATACGGGAAGTTGCATTGTGCCCATGAAGTTTGTAAGCAGCAAAAACACGATTATTGCTAATACGCAGCTAACGCCAAACACTTTGTAGGGACGCATATCCAGCAGTGGTGTTTTCGGCTGCATGCTATGCGCTAAGTAAATGAACATTACTGACAGCATTGGCGTAAAAATGTAAGTGTACAAAAGTATGCCTGAGTACTGACGATATATTCGAGCTTGTGCTGGTTCCTGTTTGAATGTTGTTTACTGCGAAGAGAATGTAGAAACACAGAGACATCATAACCATAACGATTATGAAGGTTTCCAGCAGCATGCCCAGACGTTCAGCAGCAGCTTTAACGCGGAGAGCACGGGTTTTGAATATGTCTTCTGCTTTACGTTCAAGATAGTGTCCGATGTCACCGCCTATGATGACTGTTGAAGCGTAACCGCCTAGAAAATCTTTGAATATGTCAAGCGGCGTCTTTTTTGCAGCTATATCAAGGGCTGAGAGAGGGTCAACGCCGAAGATTTCTACGTCTTTTATGATGTCTCTTGCTTCTTTACTCATCGCAGGCATCAGGTCAACTTGGGTTAAACGTTTGAAGCTGGTGTAGGGTGCTATGCCTCCTGACGACATAACGCTGATGTATGCTGCGGCAAAAGGCATTTCACGCTCCAAGTTTGAGGACTCTATCACTGGCATTGTTCATTGGAACAACTAAGAAAACCGCCGATAACAAAGAGGGGAAGGGGAACTAAGAGCAAGAATAGGCAGAAAACCATACAGCAAAGCAACGCTTGCCGCTAACACTGAAACTGGCAGCGTTAAGAAGTGCGACAAAAAACATCAGTGAAATGTAGGTTTCAGGGTAAATTTTCACCCGTCCCTTTTCCAGAGAACCCTTGATTTGGGGAAAAACATTTTTTAGGAAGTATGGAGCGAAGCGTCCGAAGAGGCGAAAGGACAAGGCTTCAAATTTATTTAGAAGCGGCAACTGGTTTTACCTCCTCACCTTCCATGATTTTTCTGTAGAATTCTTTTGGTCTGGCATAGTATTCTGCAATTATTGAGGCAACTTCTTTGTAGCTTCGGATTTTTTGTTCCCGCATCCAATGCAGAACATCGCTTCGTCGATTCATTTCGTCAACGAGTTGTCTCACGTGTTATTCCAAGGCGCTCTGAAAAGTTGGTGAGTAGGAAGCTGGAATCCAAATCTATGGTTTGCTCGTCTTTAATTGGGTCCCACTTGAAGGGATTCACGTATTTTTCAGAATCAATAATTTCGTTGACTGAGAGGACACGGCGGTAAGCTTTCTTTTCGCCATTCTTCACCAAGTGAACACGTTGAACTGACATTACAATGTTCATTAGCGGGATGTAGGCTGGTGAAATATCCATGGGTTTCTGGGTTAGACGTCTGACTGCTGACTGAACGTTTTCAGCGTGCATAGTGCACATGCCACCGTGACCTGTTGCTAAAGCCTGGAACAGAACGTATGCTTCTTGACCTCGGACTTCGCCTACAATCATCAGGTCGGGGCGGTGTCTCATGCAGGTCTTTACCAAGTCAAAGAGTGCAACTTCACCTACGCTGCTGCCGCCTAAACCGTAACTTTGCCTTGCGATGAGTGAGACCCAGTTTTCATGTGACAAGTTAAGTTCAGCGGTTTCTTCGATGGTCATGATTTTGCTGCCTGGCTTAATGAGGCAGCCTAAAGCGTTCAGTGCAGTGGTTTTGCCTGCTGCTGTTCCTCCGAGAACCATGACTGAGGCGCGGTTTTCAAGGCAAATCCAAAGGTAAGCCGCCATTTCTTCGGTGAAGGTGCCGATGTTGATTAGGTCAATAATTGAGTAGGGGTCTTCGCGGAACTTTCGGATGGTGAAGGCTGTGCCAAACGGTGTAATTTCTCGTCTGTAAGCTACGGCAAGTCGGTGTTTTCCTGGAAGTGAAGCGTCAACGATTGGGAAGGCGCTGCTGACGTGTTTGCCTGCCATGTGGACAAGTTTAACGACCAGGTTGTCGAGGTCTTCGTCGCTTTCAAATTGCAGGTTAGTTTCTATGCTTTCAAAGGTTCGGTGCCAAATGTAAACTGGTTTGTTTACTCCGTCGCAGGAAATGTCTTCTATGTTTGGGTCACGCATTAACGGGTCAATTTTGCCAAAACCAACCAAGTCGCGTTCTGCATGGTAGAGAATTTTGTACCAGGAAACATCTGGAAGCCAGCCGAGGCTGATTCGGTATTTGTCCACGATTTTTTTGGCTTCTTCAGCGAAAAATTTTCTGGGATCAGCTATTTCTTCTTTGGGTGATTCGATTTCGGCGAGCAGAATTTCTAGGATGCGGTTGTATATGCCGCGTTCCATCGGGTCAAGCTGGAGTTCGTCGAGGATGTATTTGTGTTCGCCTGTTTTGGGGTCTTGAACTATTACAACTTGGCGAATGGTTCGTAGAGTGGGTATTTGTCTATGATTTTTATGCCTTTTGGTAAGGTTTTGGCTAGCGTTGGAGTTGCTTCGGCTTCGAGGTTTTTTCTTTTTGAAGTTAAGTTAATTTTGAAGTTGATTTTTGGAAGTTTGGCGGTTTGATATTTTTGATTTTGGTTGCTGTGTTTTTGGCGGAGTTTTGGATGCTGTGGTTTTATTGTTTTGAGTGTGTTGCTTGATTGTGTTGCTGGATTTTCGTAGTTTGGCGATTGATTTTTTGAATGGTTTGATTGGTTGTTTGAGGTTTAGTTTTGGCATTTGTGGGGTCTCTGACATTTTGTATTTGGGCTGACAAACACTATTAAATATTATGTCTCACTACACCCTATTGTTAATGTGTTCAACACAAATACAAAACCCCAACACACAAAGAAAAACCCAAAAAACAACAAAACGATTTTTAAACCCTCAAAACATGACATACACAACACGCTAACGGAAGAATAAAACTTGAACCAAACCACAAAAATCATCAACCAAGCCAAAAAAGAAGGCAGAAAAGCACTTCTGGAAACCGAAGCCAAAACCATCTGCACCGAATACGGCATCCCAGTCACCAAATTCAACCTCGCAAAAAACGAGAAAGAAGCCGCAGCACAAGCAGACCAAATCGGCTACCCCATCGTTTTAAAAATTGTTTCACCAGACATCATCCACAAATCCGACGCAGGAGGAGTCATAGTTAACCTCAAAAACGCCGCTGACGTCGCAAGCGGCTACAAAAAAATAATTGAGAACGCAAAAAAATACAAAGCAGACGCAAAAATCGTCGGCGTTTTGGTGCAGGAGATGGCGCCGCAGTCAACCGAAGTCATCGTGGGAGCAATCAAGGACCCGCAGTTTGGGCAAACCGTCATGTTTGGGTTAGGCGGCATATTTGTGGAACTCCTAAAAGACGTAAACTTCCGCGTTGCACCCATCACAGCTGAGGACGCAAAAGAAATGATTACTGCAGCTTAAGGCCTATCCGCTTCTGAACGGCTACCGCAACACGCCGCCAGCAGACATCGACGCACTCGTCGCAATATTGTGCAGCGCATCACGCCTTGTCATGGATAACCCAGAAATCAAAGAACTGGACCTAAACCCAGTCATGGCTTATCCGAAAGGCGCAAAAACAGTCGACGCAAGAATAATCCTCGAATAAACTCTCCCCACACATTTGCATTTTTTATTTTTTTTTTTGTTAAGCTCCACTGAACCCTAAGCGGGTAGGTCGGTATTGGCGTTTTCTGCAGTCATTAGCATGTTGGGAACCTGTGATAATTGCCCTGTGCCAAGTCGGATTTGCTGCTGCATGCGCGGGTTTTCTTTGGAAGCCCCAGTTTTGGAAAAGCATTATAACTTAGAACCCAAACCCATTCATTGTTTAGGATGAAAACCCGAGATGTTGGTTGCTGGTGTTGACGAAGCGGGTCGCGGATGCGTTATCGGACCCTTAGTGGTTGCTGGCGTCGCAGTAAAAACCGAGAATCTGCCGTTGCTGGTTGAGTTAGGTGTGAAAGATTCCAAACTTCTCACCGCCAAAAAACGGGAAGCGTTGTACCCAGAAATCATAAAGTTAACCGAAAACCACCACATCATAAAGGTTCCTCCAGACCAAATCGACAAAGCAGTTTTGAGCGCCAGAACCCTCCACAAGCTAAACCGCCTTGAAGCCCAAACCATGGCAAAAATAATTGAAGCCCTAAAACCCGACGAAGCATACGTTGACGCCGCAGACGTGCTGGAGCACCGATTTGGAAATCACATAAGCGAATGCCTCACCATCAAAACAAAAATCATATCCCAACACAAAGCCGACAGAACTTTTCCAGTGGTTTCGGCAGCATCCATCATTGCCAAGGTTGAGCGGGACAGCGAGATTGCAAATTCTGAAAGTAAAATACGGTGATTTTGGCAGCGGATACTTAACTGACGATAAAACTATGGTTTTCCTGAAGCGGTTGCTGGATGAGAACGGTGACTACCCAAGTTGCGTTAGGAAGTCTTGGAAGCCTGCGCAAAGAGCTAAAAGCGAGCAGGGAACGCTGCAGAAGACGCTGGTTTAAGTTAATTATTGTGTTTTGTTGTGTCTAAAAAGATACAATTTATAAATACCGACAACATTCTTTACTATTAATAAACGGGTTTTATACGGCGGTTACTCGATGAGTGAAAAAGACGTAACAAGATTCCTCCAAATTTTAGGCTTATCTAAAAGAGAAATTCAAGTCTACATGTTCCTAGCCAAAAGCGGTGTCCAATCAACCAGCTTCGTAGCTAAACGGCTCAAGATGGAACGCGTCCAGGCTTACCGCACCTTCAAGAAGCTGCAGGAAAAAGGCTTCATCGAAGCAACCTTGGAGAGGCCGACTAGATTCACGATTGTTCCTTTTGAAGCCTTAGTTGACAATTTTATTAGCACTAAAAAGAACGAGGTTGTCAACCTCAACGATCAGAAACAGAATCTTTTAACAGCTTGGCAATCGATTAGCGCGCCCGAATCAGAATACCCAGTTGCTAAATTCTCAATCATCACGGGAAAGAAAAAGATTCACTCAAAAATGCTCAACATGATTGAAGAATCAAAATCCGAAGTAATCGTTCTAACCACCGCGTTGGGATTAATACAGGAAGACATTGCAGGAATCTTTGACGCCGCAGTCACTCCCTCCCAAGAACGCAACGTGCAAATCCAAATAATCACTGAAATTGCCCCAGAAAACCTCAAAGTAGTAGAAAGAATGGACCGAAACATTGCCGAAGATAAACTCAACATTAAACTTCGCCATGTCAACATGAGCTCAAAGTTTTTCCCACGCTTTCTAATCAAAGATGAAGAAGAAGCCATCCTCTACGCGCCCTTCGGAAACGAAGCTTCTGTTCTAAACCTTGAAGATGAAGGTTTATGGATTAACGATAAAATGTTCATTTCCGTTTTGAAAGCGTTTTTTGTGCAGATGTGGCAGAGCGGAGTTGATGCTTCAAGACGAATAGAGGAGTTAAAGAGCGGAATACCAATCGGCGAAACCCTTGTCATCAAAAGCGTTGAAGAAGCATGGAGCAAAGTAACAAAGATTCTTGGATTCTGCCAAAAAAGACATTGTAGTCATCACTTCTTCGCAGAGCATCAACCGACTTGCCGAAGACGACCCAGTGGTAAAGTACTTCAAGAAAGGCTTGAAAGTTCGCATAATGGCATCCATCGACTTGGATAACCTTGAACCAGCGCAAAAGCTGGCAAAATACTATGAAGTCAAACATGTACCCATCAGCTACCTGACCATGATGTTAGTTGACGACAAGCACCTGTTCATGTTCAAGATGCCGCCGCTTAGCGATTTTGGCTCAGAATCTGCCTTCTACTTTGCCGACACCTTCTACTCCAGCGACCCCAGCCAGATTGAAAGAGTAAGCGAAATGTTAAACGACATCTGGAAACGCGGCATAGACATAACAGAAATCAGCAGCCAAGCAGGAACCAAACTTCCAACAGTGGAGATTGCAACTACAGAAACTGTGGCTAAAACCGTTGATAAAATGCTGCAGAACAATGTTAACTCAGTCTTAATTACTGAGCATCACAAACCCATCGGCGTAATCAATGACCGGGAACTGCTAAAAGAGATTGTTGATGCGCACAAAGATCCGCTAAAGACACTTGCAAAAGACATCAATTACACGCCGCTCATAATTCTCGAAGGAAACGAATCGATGATTACAGCCATGAAACTCATGGGCGAAAAAGGCTTTAAACGGGCAGCCATGGTTAAGAACGGGCAGCTAATCGGCATGTTAACAGAAGCAGCAGCAAAAAAGGCAGCACTGCAAATAAAAGCCTCCGTTCCCAAAACTACTAAGCCCTAATGTTCCTCATTCTTTTTTGAAAGGCAAACAATTATTAACAAAAATAGTTCTACCCATAAGGCGAGGCACAACCCAATTGAACCTACAAACACCCATGATTATCGTAAATTTTAAAACCTACCTCGAATCCACAGGCAAAAGAGCCGTTGAACTGGCACAACAAGCCGAAAAAGCCGCCAAAGAAACAGGCGCCAACATCATTGTGGTCCCCCAGTTCGCTGACCTTGCCAAGGTTGCGGAAGCGGTTGAGATTCCAGTTTTCGCCCAGCACATCGACCCTATTAAACCGGGCAACTGTACGGGGCATATTCTTGCCGAATCTGTTAAGGAGGCTGGAGCCGTGGGAACTTTGATTAATCATTCGGAGAGGCAGCTTAAGCTCTCAGAAATTGACGCTATAATTGCGTTGGCACGGGAAAAGGGTCTTGTTTCATGTGTTTGCGCTAACAATCCCTCGGTGAGCGCTGCCATAGCTGCCATGCGACCTGACATCACCTCCGTTGAACCGCCAGAGCTGATTGGAACAGGAATTTCAGTTTCTAAAGCTAAACCAGAAATCATAACAGACACCGTTAAACTTGTCCACAAAGTCGACCCAAAAATGACTATTCTATGCGGTGCTGGAATCAGCCAAGCCGAAGACGTTTCGATAGCGCTTAAAGCTGGGAACACGCGGCGTTCTTGTCGCAAGCGGCATTGTAAAGGCGAAAGACCCATATAGCGTGCTACGTGCATTTGCCGACGCAACAAAACATTAAATGTGAAGACCCTTGAAGGTTGAACCTGAATGCGAATCATGCCTGCTTTCACGGGCACAAATACAAACATACCAAGCCACCACTAACCCTGCCCTGCGTTTTAGATGCCTAGCTGAAATCATAAAACTGCTAAATCGGGAATTCAAACCCACATCAGTAGCGGCGGACATTGGCACAAAAAGAGACCGCATAATCAGGCAATTAACAAGCAACAACGACCCCTACAAATACAACAAAAAACTCGCAAACGAAAAAGCCCTAAAAATGCTTCCCCACGCAAAAAAATTCGTTGAATCAGGTATCAATCAGCAGGAACGATTCAAGAAAGCTTGCCTATGCGCCATTGTGGGTAATATTATGGAGTTTGATATTCCCGGGCACAAGTTTACTTTGAATAGTTTGGCAGGTTGCATCAGGGAAGCCGCTAAAGACCTGGTTATTGATGATATTGACAAGGCTTACGAGTTGGCAAAGAAGGCAGAGAGCGTTTTGTTTTTGGCGGATAATGCAGGAGAAATTGTTTTTGACTCGCTGCTGGTTGAGCAACTCAAGAACATGGGGTTAAAAGTAACCTATGTTGTTAAAGGTGGACCCGTCATTAACGATGCCACAATGGAAGATGTGGAAATTTCAAACATCGACAAACTTGCCGATGAAGTAATAACAACTGGCTGTGACGCGGTGGGTTTGCAGAAGAAGGAAGCCTCCGCTGATTTCCTAAAAGTTTACGATGCCGCCGAACTGGTTTTTGCTAAGGGCATGGGGTACGCTGAAACCCTCACCGAATACAAACTCACAAAACCGCACTTGCTAATGTTTAGAACTAAATGTGTTCCAGTGGCAAACTATTTCTGTGTTCCACGAGATAAAAACATTGCAAAGCTGATGCCGTAAAATGAAGTTGCCCGCTATAACCTTCCAGAAAGAGGCGTTTGCAAGTTTTGGCAAACTTATAGAGAAGGAGTGGCTGATAACCAACGGTTTGGGCGGCTATGCTTCTTCAACCGTGCCGGGGATTAACACGCGCAAGTATCATGGTTTGCTTGTTGCTGCGTTGGATCCGCCTGGAAACCGCACCGTTTGCCTCTCAAAACTCGATGAGGACGTGCTGGTGGGTAATGATGTTTTCAGGTTGGGTTCTAACGAGTTTCATGACGTGATTTATCCTGAAGGTTACAAGTTGATTAGGCAGTTTTCAATAGACCCGTTTCCCACGTACAGTTATGATTTGGGTAGTGTTCAGGTTAGTAAAACGGTTTTTATGCCTAAAAACAAGAACGCCGTGGTCGTAACCTACAAACTCATAAACAAAAATAATTCAGATGTTAAGATTAGGCTTTATCCGCTTCTAACATGCAGATACTTTCACACTGTGGTTTACCGATTGAAAGTCCCGTTGAATTTCACCCTAAATAGCAGTGGCATGCAGTTCCAAGCAACTTTTCAGCGTCCCCAAGCTACAATCGTTTGCCGCTCAACCGACGGAGAGTTTAAAGAAAAAGTAAACTGGGTAACCCACCTGCACTATCGCGACGAGTTGTTGCGGGGCGAAGCAGATGTTGACGATTGTTTCCAACCGGGGTATTTTGAAGTGCAAGTGCCCGCTAATGCGGAGAAAGAGTTTGCGGTAATTTGTGCTGTGAGCCATGAGAGCCAAGCAGCAAATGAAATTTTGGATTCTGTTGGAGGAACCATCAGCGGCGTAAAAGATGCTTTAAATCAAGAGGTAAATCAGAAAGCTGAGTTGCTGTCGGATTTTCACCGCGACCATCCCCAGGTGCCAATGAGCGATTGGCTAAACTGGATTTTGCTCGCCGCTGATTCCTTCATGGTCGAAAACACCGTTGGGAGAAAAGCCGTCATCGCAGGGTACCACTGGTTTGAACCATGGGGCAGAGACACTTTCATTTCGCTGCCTGGGCTGACGCTGGTTACTGGCAAGTACAACGATGCCAAAGACATTCTGCAAAGTTACATTCAGTATTGCAAGAGTGGGTTGATTCCGAATTTTGTTTCCGATAAATCAGGAATCCCAGTTTATGACACGGTTGACGCAACATTGTGGTATGTTAACGCTGTGTTGCAATACGTCAAGTACACTGGTGACTTTGGGTTTGTTAAGGATGTGTTGTGGGAGAAACTGCAGGGCATAGTTGAGAACCACCAGAAAGGCACCCTCTTTGGCATCCACTTGGATGATGACGGCTTGCTTATGCATGGTCCAAGGCTCACATGGATGGATGCCACTGTAGGAAACGACGTGATTACGCCCAGAACAGGAAAAGCCGTGGAAATCCAAGCATTATGGTACAACACTCTGAAAACCATGGAGCTGTTCGCAAACAAGTTTGAGTCGCCAACCTTAGCTGAAAAGTACGCTGAGATGGCAAACCAAACCAGCAAGAGTTTTAACGAAAAATTCTGGAACCCCAAAAACGTTTGCCTCTTCGACGTCATTGACGATAAGGCGGACGACTCGATTCGTCCCAACCAAATATTCGCAGTCTCATTGGATTACATTATGCTTGACCAGGAAAAAAACCAAAGAATCGTTGATACTGTGAACCGTGAGCTTGTGACGCCTTACGGGTTGAGGACTTTGTCGTTGGGTGACCCCAAGTTTGTCGGCAGGTGTGCGGGTGACAGCAGAAGCAGAGACATGGCTTACCACAATGGCACGATTTGGCCTTGGCTACTGGGACCTTACGTGACTGCGTACCTGAAAATCAACGAATACGCCACACAGGCAAAGCAGCAAACATTAGAAAATCTAGTTCTACCCCTATTCACCACAGGAATCCACCAAGGCGGCTTAGGAACAATAAACGAAATCTACGACTGCGACCCACCAAACGAACCCAGAGGCTGCATCTCCCAAGCATGGAGCGTAGCTGAACCACTTCGAGCATACGTGGAAGACATATTGCAGGTTAAACCAAAATTTTGGAAACAATAAAATTTAGTTTCTTTCCTTGAACGGGTTTAATGATGGCGTTTTTTGAAGTAAATAGTTAAACCTACACCAATAATCACTGCTGCAACTACAGAAATAGTGACTACTGTTGCAGGTGGAAAAGTCTGCTGCTGAACCGTCCCAAATCCAAAGGGGATGTATTGCTCATTTGTGTCATAATCTTTGAAATAACCTGGGATATTGTTGAAGTGGTCGGTAAATCCGCCGATAAAGTATAGCGTGTCATTTACGACTGCGATACTTAGGTGTTGGCGGTTGATGGGTGGATTGGCGCCAAACGTCCAACTATTGTTGAATGGGTCGTAGACTTGAAGATATGAACCGTCGTACATGTAGATTCGCTTAGGAGCCATTTCGCCCGTTGTTGCAGCTGCCGCGGCAGACTCATCGTTTACGCCCATAACTAGTTTTTCCATCGGTGCAGTCCCATTGCTCCAAGTATTTATCTTTGGGTCATAGATTTGGGTCATCGACCCTATAACAAATATTTTATCATCTACTACAGCTGAGACGTAACCTGCTGAATTAGGCATCGATGACTTAGTAGACCATGTGTCACTTAATGGATCATAAACCTCTGTCACATTCAATTCCTCAAAACCTTGATTATAACCGAGTAGCTCCCTCCCACCTATCAAGTATATTCTATCATTTACAACTTGAGCTTGCAAGCCAAATCTTCCTGTGGGCATAGATGATTTGTTTTCCCAAGAATCTGTCTCTGGATCATAGACTTGGTTGACACCTGCACCACCTACAGAGCCCGCGGGCATTCCGCCTATACAGTAAATTTTACCCTGATAGACGGCTATGGCAAATTGCGTTTGAGGGTCGGGCATTGAAGCTTTTGTTGTCCATGTGTCCGTTGCAGGATCATATTCTTCGTTCGACCCGAATAGGTTTGCCCCGATAGCATATATCTTCTCGTTTACCACGGCTACTCTTAAGTATCCTCTTGCCGTTGGCATGGGTGCCTTCTCTACCCAAGAGTTCTCGACCGCTGAAGCTCCAGAAACAGGCTTAGCCTCGATTATGCAGAATGCTGTCAGGAATACTAGAACAAGCACTAAAGCGAAACCTCTACTCATGCCCATCCAAACTTAGGTGTAACGGTTAATAATAAAAGAGTTTTTGTATAGGTTTGTGGACTAAGCACCTAAAGTTTAGTCAAGATTTCTTGACTAAGCATCTTTTTCTTAAACTAAAAAGGAAAAAAATTTGACAGTTAGAGTTTTATTGTTTTTCGTAGGCTGTCAGCGGCGGTTTCTGGCGTAACTGTGTTGATGTAGACTCCAGTGCTTTTTTCGAAGCCTGCCCAAGTGGCCAGTTTTGGGTAAACTTCCAGGTGCCAGTGGTAGCTGTCTTGGGCTTGGGGGTTTATGGCTAGGTGGATGCCGTAGTTGTAGGGTGGGTCGTTGACGAGGTTTTTTAGGGCTTTGAGGCTTGTTTGGAGGGTTTTTGCAAAAGCGCTAATCTCAGGCGCAGTTAGGTTTAGGATGTTGGGGGCGTGTTTTTTGGGAAGTATCCAGAACTCCATCGGGTTAATGCTTGCGTACGGAGCCAAAACCACAAAATCCTCATCTTCAGAAACAAGCCTTGGACTCTTCGCTTCCCGCTCGATTATATCGCAGAAAACGCATTTCCCATGCTCTTCGTAGAAGGTTTGAGCTGGCTTTTTGCTCCTCTCGGATGGTAGCGGGAACCATGGGGGTGGCGATTATTTGGCTGTGCGCATGAGACAGCGATGCCCCCGCTTCCAAGCCATGGTTGCGGAAAATCGAGACGTACTTGACGTATGGTTTCGCACTTAACTCTTTGAGCCTGTCGATGTAGGCGTTTATGACCAGCTCAAGCTGAGGCAATTCAGCGTCTGCTGGGTCTTCATCATGGTTTGGCGATTCAATTATGACTTCGTGGTGCCCAAGGGCATCCCACAAGCCGTCGCTCTTGACTATTTGTTTTTCGTCTTGGGGTTGTTTGGGTGGGCTGAAAGCTGGGTAGAGGTTTGGGATAACGCGGACCAACCAGTTTTTGGGGCGCTCGCCAGTCAGCGGGTCTTGGCTTTTCTTTACTGTGCCGTTTTCTTTGAGGTAGAGCATTACGGCGGGCGGCGTCATGTTTTCGTTGCCAACGCACATGGGACAAACCGCTGTTTTGGCGGCTTCAGGTTTTGGTTTAGCGAAGTCGGTGGGTCGGCGGCTGCGTTCAGTGGCGATTACGACCCAGCGGTCAAGCAAGTAATCTTTTCTTAGTTCATTATAAGGCATGGCTAAGCACCCGTATAATTTGGGGGAGAATTCTTATTTTAATCTTGCTTGGCTAGCCGCATTTTGGGGAAATGCGCAAATCTTATTTTATCCTCGAAGGAAGATAGCAAGTAAAGTTAGCGCATGCATGAATGGAAAAAGAGGGGGATAAATCTGCTCGATAAAGTTGACATCAAAAAATTAGTAATCGAAGTCTCCCCCCTTCTTATCATCCTAATTGGCGTTGCACTGGTCGCATTTTCACTAGGCCCCTACCAAAGCTATGACACACAATTGGAATTTGAAGCCGCATCAAACGTAGTTAAAACGGGCATTCCCTACGTGAAAGCTTATGGCACTGCAATAGACCAGCCGCCGCTTGGATTCTACATTGAAGCGGTATTCTTGAGAATTTTTGGTTTGTCAGCCAACACAGGCACAGCCTTAATGACTCTTTTTGGGCTCGCATCCACCGTCGCAATGTACTATGGTCGGCAAGGAATTGTATGGCAAATCAACCGGATTGTTTGCAGCTGCACTTTTTGGTTTAAACCCCTGGCAACTTGTACTTTCAAGAAGCTTCCTCCTTGATGCACAATGCCTTTTCTTCAGCATTCTTTGCCTGTATGTCGGCATGTTGGCTATCCGCAAAGGTTCAGTTAAGCTCACACTAGTCACAGGAGTGGTTTTTGCCGCCGCTCTCCTAACAAAGTTATATGCTGCTTTCATACTCATCCCGCTACTTTTGTTTTACATTTATTCCCGACCGAAAACACTCAAAAGGATTCTTAGCCAAATAGCAGCGTTTTCAATGCCTGCCCTTTTGGGTGCTTTCTTGTGGTATCAAATTGTCCGCGGCGTTTCAATACTAACTATTCTTCATCACAACGACCTCACAGATGTAGTTCCCGCAAGCACTGGCGTTGTTACTTCGCCTTTTTTTGTAACCAACTTCCTGATGAATTATGGGTTAGGACTCTACTTTATAGCTGCAGTCACATTTTCCCTGCTTATCGGTTTCACACTTAAAAAATATTTTTCCAAAACCGTGATTTTTGAAACGGTACTTTTAGCATCAATAGCATTTGTCTTATGCGTTAACGTCATTTTGGGCGCAGGTTTAAACCTTAATGTGCCTTATTTTAGCGCCATCAAATATTGTTACCAAGCCTTGCCTTTCTTTGTTTTATTAGCAGCTTCATTGAGTTGCCAAGGGCTTTTCATTGTTTAGAGCAGCAAAATCAGCGGTGCATCCGAAAAAGTTATTGCTTTATTTTGTTGTCTTAGCGGCATTAATCCTGGTTGTTGCATCATTGGTTTCAAGCATGTATTATACAAATGCGCTTTCCATACGCGATTACTTGCAGTATAGAGTGGAGCCACAAGTTGACTACGGATATGCCTTTCTGAACCCAACGCCGCTAACCAGCGGCAGCCCACTTATGGCTCTTCAGTATTTGGGCTTCGCGATTGTGTTGTCTGGATTATTATGGGCAAGTAGGTATAAGCTCAAGTGGTTATTCAAGCGAGAAAACGCTCAATAAAACTCTATTTACAGTTTGGGATAAACTTGCTGGGCGATTACGAGAGGTTGAAAGGCTTTATATCCCATTACAAGAAATAGTTGAGTAATTGGCTATAACCGCTGAGAATATGCTTAATAATTCAAGTTCAAAATCGCGTTTGAATCGATTACCAGAGGCATTAAACAAGTGGCGAGTAGCCTTCTTGATTTTCGCGTTAGTCTACGCAGTTATCCTTTTTCTAAACTTGGCAAACGCTGCTTTGCAATGGGATGAAGTTATCCATCTTAACGCTGGATTAAACTTACAAGCAGGTCTTTACGGCAAAGTCCTTAGCGGCGCTTTCTATCCCCCACTTTACGATTCAATAACTTGTTTTTTCTTTCAGGCATTTGGACCAAGCGTAGTTTCTGCCCGGCTGGTTCCGGCAATGTTCTCGGTGCTTACGCTTTGGACAGTGTTTGAACTTGCCTACAGCATGTATGACGGAAAAACTGCTTTGTTCTCAGCGGTTTTGCTGGGAATTATGCCCGGTTACTTCTGGCTCTCAAGCATTGCTCTGATAGAAATAATGCTTCTTTTCTTTTTTATGGTGTCGCTTCTTTTCTTTTTCCGTTGGCTGCAAACCAAGCAGAACAGAATGCTTGTTTTTAGCGGCTTAGCGTTGGGTTTGGGGTTTTTGACTAAATATCAGATTCTTGTTGCTGGAGTGATAATGATTGTTAGCATCTTGTTTTTGGCTAGAGGCTGGCTTAAACGTGCATTCACAAGATTTACGCTTTTGATTACTGCAGCTGTTATTGTGGTTATTCCATGGATTGTGATTGCTTACCAGATATACACGACTAAGATATTTAGCCAATGGCTATACGCCCTTCAAATAGGCAACCCAGAACGCATCACTATACAGCGACCGCTATCCCTCGCCAATATTTTACCTAATAGAGATGGTTTGGCCCTACGTAGACGTCCACCCAATCTCAATATTTCTCTACGTTATCGGCTTTTTGGGTTTAGGGTTGCTTGTATGGCGGCACAATAAAGGCGACAAGTTTGTGCTCATCTGGTTTGTGAGCATTTTGGTTTTCTTCTCATTCATAGAAAACAAGGAATGGCGCTACGTTCTACCGCTGTTTCCAGCCTTAGCCATCTCAGCCTCCGTTTTCATCTTGTTCTTTTACGGTAAAGTGGCGAATGTTTGGAAAAAGAATGTTAATGTAAATAGGAAGCGAGCTGCCAAAATTGCCGCTGGACTATTCATAGTTTTAGTTGCAGGCGCTATGGTTTACAGCATAAACGACGCCTACAGTTTTGTCGCCAGATACAATATTAAAATTGAACTTGAACCTGCAACAGATTATGCCGTAAGCCGCCTTCAGGGTAACGAGTCAATAATGGTTCTTTGCCCATTCAACTTTTTCAGCCAAGACATGATAAATTTCTACCTCTGGGAAGATGGAAACCGCCAAATCCAAACCTACCAGTACCCCGAACTGCCCGTGGACACTTACACGCCAAACTTTAACATCACAGAATTCATCGGATTATGCAGACAGGACAACGTAAAATATGTGTTCACCTACGAAAACGGAGGCACCGTACCCTACTTCAACACCACGCTAAGCCTTGTTGATATTTACACGCAAATATATGCTTCAGGAAACTTTAGCGGAATATCCAATGAAGCCACGTTTGGAGCAAATCCAAGAAGAATCTTCATCTTGACGTTTCTGGGATAAGGCAGCCGTCAACTCTTGAAAATTTTCCGCACCACATATTTGGAGCCTAATAGAGGTTCTATGCAGAAACGATAGAGGGGGTAGGTTGTATTGCCGCTTTTTTGGGTCAATAGCCATCTTTTCCCTAAGAGGGGTAGGTCGGTATTGGCGTTTTCAGCTAGTATTATCATGTTGAAGTTCAGTGCTTAAAATAAAGGGAGGGGAAGTCAACCGAGAGCAGCAATTATTCCAAACAGCCAATTCTGCCTTAAAACAAGGCGCAAAAGTCCGTTCTGAGCGTCCGATGCGGGAAAGGTTTATTTCATGCAAGGGCACTATGATGTGAAATTGCAGGCGGACACCATTGTCCGTTGGGATGTGGCCCTTCGGGGCTGAACCGCAAGCAAACAACACTTAGAGGAAAACAAACATGGCATACAAATACATAGCCGAAGAATGGGCACAGCCCGAAAAAAGCTTCGTTGAAGAACTCATGCGCCAACGCTTAGTCCAATGGCGCAAACAACCAACCGTTCTACGCATCGAGCACCCCACAAGACTCGACCGCGCAAGAAAACTAGGCTACAAAGCAAAACAAGGCTTCGTAGTCGCCCGAACAAAAGTCCGCAGAGGCGGATTAAGAAAACTACGACCCCGATCAGGACGACGACCCAAACGCATGGGAGTCGCAAAATTCAAACCAGGAAAAAGCATCCGACTTATAGCAGAAGAACGAACCGCCAAAAAATTCCCCAACCTAGAAGTCTTAAACAGCTACTGGGTAGGCGAAGACGGCAAACACAAATGGTTCGAAGTTATCTTGCTTGACCCTAACGCGCCAACCATAAAAACTGACAAAGACGTTGGCTGGATAGCAGAACCGCAGCACACCAGCAGAGTCTTCCGCAGCATGACCAGCGCAGGTAAAAACGTCCGAGGTCTCCATCACCGCGGCAGAGGCACAGAAAAGCTCCGCCCAAGCCATAAGTACGGTAACACGGGACGCCACGGTGACCACCAGAAGAAAGGAGGCAAGTAAATGCATCACCTCAAAGCAATCATAACTAAACAAAACGGCAAACAAAAAACCGGTCAAGGCTTTAGCCCAAATGAACTCAAAGAAGCAGGCGTAAACAAACAACAAGCCAACCAATTGGGCATACGCATCGACATAAAACGCAAATCCACACACCAAGAAAACGTTGCAGCCATCAAAGCACACGCCAAACCAAAAAGCTAAAAACTAAAACACACAACACAAACCCGGTGCACAATGTCTTCAAAACCGCCAATAGGATACATAGACATACGAGTCTTCGCACACGCAACTGAAGACCCAGACAAAGTCCAAACAGCTGTACGTAACCTGTTGCCAACGGAGTTGGCGGAAACCCTTGTTTTCGAAAAAACAAGCACAACGGGGCATCATGGAAACCCCATAATCCTTTTTACATCTAAACTAACAAACAAAAAACTGCTTCCAACCGCTTTGGAAAAAATCGGCAAAGAGCTGGGCGTGTTGGATAAGGCAGAGTTAGACCGCGACATCAAACTACATCTGGAAAAAGGTAACTTGTACCTTCGGTTTGATAAGCAATCCGCGTTTTTGGGCACACTAAAGTTTTCCCAAAACGACCCCATCCACCTTAAAATTCACTTCAAAGACAAAACTGCGCAGGAAATAACGGAGATTTCTAAGCGTGCTGGGTTGCTGCCATGACAAGAACCTTCGCAGACCTGCATTTACGCGTTAACCCCAAAGACCCGCAAACTGCCCAAAAACTAATCACCAAAGCTGCACGACTGGGCTACCGCTACATCAGCGTACCATTCACCTCAGACATACAAGAAAACGAAGTGTCCACACTAAGAGCGATGTGCACTCAAGCAGGCTTAGACTTTGTTTTGCGGGCAGATTTTAAACCCCGAACCCAAGAAGACCTAATGCGTTTTCTGCGCAAGTTCAGGCGAAAACTCGAAATCATATGCATCATCTGCGACAGCAAAGAGGTTGCGCGGCAAGCGGCCAAAGACAGACGCGTTGACCTGCTGAATTTTCCAAGCCTCGATTACCACAAACGGTTTTTTGACCGCGCCGAAGCTGAACTCGCCAGCTGCAGCTTAGCCGCGTTGGAAGTGGATGTTAAATCTCTGCTAGTTTTGGAGGGTGCCTCACGCGTCAGGTTGCTTTCCAGTTTGCGCCGCGAAGTGGCTATCGCACTTGAGTTCCATGTGCCTGTTGTTGTTTCGAGCGGTGTGGGCGAGGGGCCTTTGATGCGTATGCCTAGGGATTTGGCGAGTTTAGGTTACTTGTTTGGGCTCAATGAATCAGAAGCTTTAGATGCAGTTTCAACTAATCCAGCCGGGATTGTTTTGCGTAACCGCGAGAAGCTCAGCGATAGGTTTGTTGCACCTGGCATAAGTGTGGTTAAGGAGGGTAACCCCGTTTGAAACGTGTAAAACGCCGCTACCTAGCCCTGCAACTGGAATGCGACGGTTTACCAACTGAACGGGAGTTCATGGATGCGGTTTGGGCTGCCGTGACAAAGTTGTATGGTGAGGTTGGGGCGAGTTTGACGGGTTTGGCTTTGATTAATTTTGATGGTGAACGCAAGATTTTTGTGGTTCGCACTTCGCTTGCGTCTTTGCCTTTTGTGAGGGCTTCGTTGGCTACGGTTACAAGCGTAGCTGGACGAGTTGGGGTGCTTCATGTTTTGGCTGTTTCGGGTACGCTTAAGGCTTTGTACGCAAACGTGGGCTAATTTTTGTTTTGAATGTAAAGGTTTTGTTTACTTTTAGACCAAACATTTCATAGTTAAGTCTCATCTTTGCTTGGACAAACTTGCATAAAGTATGCAGAAACGTTTATCAATTACACGTAAGCGTTAATTAGCATTACCAAAATGCGTTGGAGAAGCGCAAAAAACCGAGCGAGAGAGCAAAAAATGGACATAAAAGATTTCTTTTTCAAACTCCAGCCCCTAAAAACCGAACCCATCATAGACGATACTACACTTCGAGACGGCATCCAAATGCCCGGCTTAGCCGCTGGACCCAAAGACTCAGCAAAAATTGCCCAGTTGCTCAATCAAATAGGCGTTGAACGCATCGAACTTTTCCATTATCAGGAACCAGACAAAAAAGCATGCAAACTCATCAGCAATTTGAATCTGGATTTACGTGTGGCAGGATGGTGCAGAGCCGTCAAAGAAGACATTGACAGCGCTGTCCAATGCGGACTAAAAGAAGTCGGCATCTCCCACCCCGTTTCAGATTTGCATTTTAAGGCTAAATGGCCCGAAAAAACCCAAGAGCAAATCTTAGCAAACATAGTCGATGTTACCGAGTATGCGGCAAAGACATGCGGTCTGCGAACTTTCGTTCACGGCGAAGACAGCACCCGCGCTGACTGGGGCTTTGAAAAACGTTTCATAAACGCCGTGGCGGATGCTGGCGCAGAATGTTACCGCATATGCGACACAGTCGGCATAGGATTATCTGACCCAGAAGCACCTTTACCCAACGGCATCCCAGCAAAAGTGGTTGCCATCAAAAAAGAAACCCGAATGGACGCAATTGAAATTCATGCGCACGACGATTTCGGCAACGCGGTCGAGAACACGATGGCTGCGATTAAGGCGGCTTCAGGTGTTTGGGACAAAGTTTACGCTAGCACAACATACCTTGGCATTGGCGAGCGTGCGGGGAACGCGGAGACAGAGAAGGTTCTATTGAATTTGTACCTACATTATGGCGTGTGCAAGTATGCGGGCAAAACAGAGAAGCTCAAGGCAACCGCAGATTACATCGGCAAAGCAACAGGTTACATAGTGCCGCCTAACAAGGCAATTGTTGGCGACTACGGTTTCGCGCACGAATCAGGAATCCACACCCACGGTGTCCTCAATGACCCATGGACCTATGAGCCTTATCCGCCTGAACTGGTCGGTAACATAAGACGCTTAACCATCGGCAAACAATCAGGTAAAGGCATAATCAAACACAAAATCACTGAGCTGTCGGGAAACGTTCCTGACGACCAAACCGTCGCTGCAGTCGTGGACACAGTCAAAGACATGTACGCTAATGGACGCAGAGCATCGCTAAAAGAGGAAGAGTTCAAGAAAATTCTTCGCGTACTAAGAATCCTGCCCGAAAGCAACGGCTGCCATTAAACAAGGGAAGCAAAAACACCCTTCTTATTTTAATTCAGTTTTTTGGAATATCTTAGAAGCTAGCGAAGGCTGTTAAAACTTAAATAACAATTTCTCATCTTAACACGTAAGAGAGCGGGAATCTTGAGTTTCGCTGTTGAAGCAATATCGTTAACTAAGCAGTTTGGTCAAATAAGAGCCCTTGACGGTGTAAGTTTTAACATTAAACCTGGCGAAATCTACGGCTTAATTGGACCAAACGGTGCAGGAAAAACCACCACTCTTCGCACGATTTGCACGTTAATCAAGCCAACAACTGGCACCATAAAGATTTTTGGTCTCGATGCAACTAAGCAGCCGGAAAAGACTCGGCAAATTATCAGTTATTTGCCCGAGGAATCTGGTGCATATCCAAACCTTACTGGTTTAGAGTATCTTCAGTTTATGGCGAAACTCCAAAGCACACCAGACATGAACCTAAAAGCCACTATAGCAGAAGGTGCCCAAATCTGTGGGCTTGGTGACCGTTTAAAGGACAAGGCTAAAACCTACAGTAAAGGTATGAAGCGGCGTTTGCTGGTTGCTCGGGCTTTGATGACTCACCCGAAATTGGCGGTGCTTGATGAACCTGCAAGCGGCTTAGATGTTATATATGCTTATCATATTCGCGAGATTGTTAAGACCTATGTTAAGGAGCATGGCGTCACGGTGCTTCTCAGCAGCCACAACATGCTGGAAGTTGAATACCTCTGCAACCGCGTTGCACTGGTGAATAAAGGCAAGCTGGTTGTTGAAGGGGAACCAAAAGCGCTCAAAGCAAAATTCAACAGCGAAAATTTGGAAGAGGTTTTCGCGAAGGTGGTTGGCTTTGCTTAAAGGATTCACAACCATACTGGTAAAAGAGCTAAAAGAGCTCATGCGTGACCCAAAAATTCTGGTCGGCATGATAGTTTTGCCCTTGATTATGTTTCCAATTCTCGGTTTAGTCATGGGTTTTGCCGTTCAGTCAGCACAGACAGAAGCGCAAAAAGCCACCCTGCTGGTGGTTGATAATGATGGCGGAAACTGGAGCCGCGTGTTTGTCGGCTACTTGAATAGCAGCATGAACGTTGCGGTTGTCAATAACCTTTCCCCTCAAACCGTCGTGGACCAAGGCTTACTTGGGCAGCATAATAGCACTATGTTTTTGGAGATTCCTTCAGGATTTAGCGCAAATTTAACTATGCATGCTGCTGGCGAATCGAATGTTACTGGCATGGTTAATTTTTATGGTGTTTTTAACGGTGGAGGCGGAATTTTCAGCGGCGTCGGCGGAACCGTAGTAACTAGTATTGTTGCGGGTTTTAACCGTGCGGTCGCTCCTGATGTAGTTGGGGTTTCACAGTCAAGCATCATTAAGGGGCAAATTGAGCAGGGTGTTGACGCTAGCACTCTTTCGAGCTTGATGTTGACGCAGTCAATTGCTCTGCCAATCACGATTATGGTTATGTTGACTTATGCCATGCAGATTGCTGCTACCAGCGTGGCAATGGAGAAGGAAGAGAAAACTTTGGAGACGTTGCTCACTACGCCTGTGGATAGATTTGCGATTTTGATGGGGAAAGTTTCAAGCACCATTATTGTTGCAGGGGCTGCTTCGATTGCTGTTTTGGTTGGTTACAATTACATGATAGGTTCCATATCTACAGGTATCGCTGGCAATATGGGTGGCAGTGTTAATTTGGTCGCTTTAGGTTTAGTGCCCTCACTTGGGGGTTATATTCTGTTGGGTGTGAGCTTGTTTTTTACGTTGCTGTCAGCTTTGGCGTTGGCAGTGATTATGTCAGCGTTTAGCGAGAATGTTCGCGGTGCCCAAGCTTTGGTTGGTTATGTTTACCCGTTGATTTTCATACCTGCATTAGCTTTAGTTTACTTGGATGTGAATTCTCTGCCGCTTGCAGTAAAGGCGATTTTCTACGCCATTCCCTACAGCCACCCCATCATTGCCGCAAAAGCCGTGGTAACGGGCGATTATGGGATTGTCGTGTTTGGAATTGTTTACGTTGCAATCTTCACAATTGTCATAATGTACATCGCGTCACGGTTGTTCGCTACGGAAAAGATTTTGACGGCGAAAATCAGGTTTGGCAAGGGTAAAACAAAACAACCCCGCGAATAAAGACAGGTGCTCTCAAAAACTATAGCCCCCTTATTTTAAGCACTGAACTTCAACATGATAATACTAGCTGAAAACGCCAATACTGACCTACCCCTCTTAGGGAAAAAAGCCGCATCGACCCCCCTCTATCGTTTCTGCATAGATCTGCTATTAGGCTCCAAATATGTTGGTGAGCCACCCATTTTTAAGTTAGATATCAATGAACAGCAATAGAAAGCAATGATAGCAATGCCAGCACAATGCAATCGGCATAATTCCAATGAATGGGGCTCAAAAGAATAACCCTACACCCAAACACGCAAACTCTCCCATATCCCCTCCCACCCACCACCAACCAACCCACCCATAAAAACCCTCACGAAATCTAGAAATTCTAAAATTAACCAAGAAAACAACTTTGCAAGGGCAACTTTACGGCAAATGTTTTATGCATATCACAACAAAGAATCATTCGGTAGAAATGGCAATTACCTATACCGAGCACGCGAAGGAACGTATGAAGCACAGAGGCATTTCAAAGTCTGAAGTAGAAGAAACCATTCTTCAACCTTACTTCATTGTTCCATCGCGGCAGGACAGGTTTATTGCCGTAAAAAAGTACGGTGACAAATATCTAAAAGCCATCTGCGAAAAGAGCAACGATAAAATAACCGTGGTCACAGTTTACTGGACAAGGAGACCCTGACGCTTATGGTGCAAGTTGAATACGACAAAAAAGCCGACGCCATGTACATATGGGTAAGAAAAGCAAAATACGACATAAGCGAAGAACTAGCCGAAAACGTCATAATCGACTTAGACAAAAACGGACGCATAATAGGCATCGAAGTCTTAGGCGCCTCAAAAAACCTAGGTCAAGAACTAATAACAAAAATCATCACCACAGAAAAAATAGCCCAAACAGCCTAAACACCTTATAGTATAAGTGCTGAATCGACTTATCAGCGCATCGGAGACGTTAGTTGAAAGTAAAGGGCAAAAAAGCGCAGAGGCAAAGACCTGTTTTGCTGCTCTTTTCTTCCTTCTGGAAGTTATCACTCTAAGTTATATTGGTTTTAGCTACATTGGGGATGTCTCAAATTCTAATTTTCCGAGTATAGGCACATTTTTCTTTGTCTTTTTTTCCTTAATTTTTACACTTGCTAATGCTGCATTCTTTATTGTATATGATTTATTTTTTTCGAGTGAGATAGAAGAGGTAAAAATAAAATAATTACTCTTTTTTCCAACGTTTCGGAACTCTCAAGTGTGGGCAACGTTAATTTAAAATTTAAGGAGAGAAACCTTTAGGTTTTATTTCTTCGCGGAAATTAGAGTTTTTGGGCTACTATCATGGCGTGTGCTTTGTCGTAGGGTTCTATGTCTATGTTTTCTTTTACGTCGAAGCCTCTGTTTCTTAGGATGGCTGCTTTTGACTTACTTATTTTTACAGTAATGGGTCTTTGTAGGTTAGGTTGGTGTTTTTCCAGGTTATTTTTTGTAGTTTTAGCAGTTGCTTATCAAGGGTGTACATGACAGGGATTTTGTTTGCTAAGTAGTTGGCTGTTATGAGGGCGTCTCTTCCGCCGAGATTGTGCTTTACTGATAAATTGAGGGCTATGGTGCTGGTTTTTATTGTCTGGCTAAAGAATTCCAGGTAAGGATTTTTTAAAAGTATTCTTAAAGCGTTTGCAGATTCTTCTTGGGTCCATTTCTGGCTGAAAACTAGCGTGTGGTATACTTCATGGATTGTTGTTGGGTTGAGGGCAATTTTATTTTCAGGTGATAAGTCAACTAGTAAATCTTTTAGTTTTTCATGCTCAGGATATGCGTCGTCTAAAGCGTAACAGATGATGTTGGCATCCAAGCCTACGATCATTCTGTTTTGCTCCAAATTGACTTCATTTTTTCAGGCGACCAGTTCTCAGGTTTGCCTGTTCGACGATGTTTTGAATTGATGATTTTGCGTAGTTCTTCAGCGGCGTCTTGGTGTTTGCCTGGCAGAAGAAGGATGCCTTCTGGGGTTTTTTTGAAGGTTACGACGTTCCCGATTTCTTCTCTTATTTCTGCTGGTATGCAGATTCTGCCTTTTGAGTCGACTTTGGCTGTTGTTTCTGTATTTTGGCTCATTTTTCCCACATTACTTAGTGGGATAAACTCTCTTTTAAAACTTCCCAAAAAAATCCGCTGCCCCTCTCAAATAAACAAAGAAAAGCTTTTGGCTTATGGTCTGCTGTTTTTCATTTCTTCGCGAAATTTAGAGTTTCTGCCCTACAATCATGGCGTGTGCTTTGTCGTAGGGTTCCAGATCCACGATTTCTTTTACGTCGAAGCCTCTGTTTCTTAGGATGGTTGCTTCTTGGCGGTAGACGGCGTTGGGGTCCATGGTTACGTCGATGCTTTGCGATTTGCATGCAAGCATAACCCAGCCCTTGCGGTTTGAGGAAAACGTCTGCGTTGTCAGCCAGCAACTTTGCCTGTTCAGGCTGCGCTACATCACAGTAGATTGAATCGACTTTGCCTGAGATGAACATGGCGTAGCGTTCGGGCATGCGTGCATCTTCCAGCATCGGTGAAATGTTGGTTCGATAAGCTGCAACGTTGTTAACTAAATCCCGAAGGGAGCGCTGTGCAAATTCAACGCAGTAAACGTGCCCTGTTTCGCCGACGATGTCTGAGACGTGGCTGGGAGTGGTTCCTGAAGCAGCACCCAAATACAGCACCTTAAAACCTGGTTCAACAGGCACGTTTTGTACGCCTTTAATGATGGCTCCTGCAAGTTTGCTGCGGAAAGCATCCCAAACACGGTATTCAACGTATTTAAATTTGAAAAGCCGTTCGCCGTAAACCCTTAAGCCAGGGGTTAGGTTTTTTGTGGCTAAGCGTTGTGCGCCGTCTTCAAGCATTACTTGGTAGATTTCTTTGAATTTTGGGTGCGGTTTAACTTTGAGGTGCACGTCTGTCTGGTCCCCGGTTTGGACCGCCGCCGCCGCCACCGCGTCGATCGCCTCTATCTCGTCCGCCACCGTAACCGAAATTGCGGCCTCCGCCTCCACCGCCACCTGTCGTGGTGGTCTTCGGCCTCGGTCACCGCCACCAAAGTTTTTACCGCCACCTCTGAATCCGCCTCGGTCATCTCTTCGTGGAGGTCGTTGTTCTCGGCGTTCAAATGACCCTTCAGGTCGTGGTTTAGCTTCTTTTGGTGCTGGTGGTTCTTTGTATTTTATCATGGATTTCTTCTATGCGTTTGTTAATGTCAGCTTTTAGTTTGTCTCCGATGTAGTGTCCTCCTCCGAAAGCGTCTGCTCTGGCTGCGATGGCAAGTTTGCCTGCGATGACTCTTGCGATTTTTCCTCGTTGCCACCTTTTTGCGTCATGCAGCAGGGTGTGTTGGAAGATTAAGCCGTGTTTTGGCGGTCGGGCTCCTGTTTTTAGGCTGCGGAAGAGGGCTTTTTCTGCGCCTATAACTTGTATGGTGCTTGCTGGTCTCATAGCCAAGTTTTGTAGGCTACCTGCCATGGCGATTAAGCGTGCACCCAGAAGTGCTCCTGCAACTGCGCGTACGTTAGGCGCCAGTTCCTCCATGGTGTTGGTCAACGTAATCTTCCATGTTCTTGCGCAACAAATAGAAATCAAGCACATCTTTGGCTAAGGCTTGTATCATCTCCAAGTCGGCTTCTGCAATGTCTGCGCCCATGGATGATTCAGCTGCTTTCGCAACAAGCTGGGTTCGCTCTTTTGGAATGTTTTCTTTTTCCAAATTGCTCAACCGTAAAGTTTTCTCTGTCGCCTAAGTTCATGACAAGCCGAGAGTAAGTTTCATGTTTCTCGACTAAGCGGTCAAGTTCAGGGAAGTAGACGCCGTACCATTCTCGGAGTCTGCCCATGAAGAGGTTGACGGTTTGGTCTAAACTATCGAGGGTTTGAATGCCTTGAGCAACGATTAAATCGCGTTTTCCAGAGGCACCTTTAATCCTTAACTTAGCAAGTTCCAAGCTGACATTGCGGTTCCAAACGCTTAGTTCTTGTTCGTCTTTGGCAAAGCCTGACTTCGATTGCTACTTCACCCATGCGTGAATGCAGCACTGCGGTTTCCGCTGGCTTAGCTACTTCACACGGCGATTTTCATTTTTTTTTGAGCTTCCTCTGCCAATTTGGCGGATTCAAAAACAAACGTGTCGTAACCTACGCTTGCTAGAAGTGAGATTAATGATGACGATTTGGTCGGATAATTTTCCAGATTCGGTTTTAAGCAGGCTTTTTGCTGCTGCCTGCGCCTTTTTTGGAAACAGCGCTTTTTCTACTAAGCCGTTGTTTTCGTCGAAGGCTGCTACGCCGAAGGGAAATTGAACTATGAATAGTTTCATGTTTTTTGGCCCCAGTAAACTATGTATTGTCACTACATTGTCTTAATAAATAGTTTCGTTGCCCTCAACTTAAAAGAACCGTTTTTTCCATACCCGACCATATTTAAAACAAGATGTGTAGGCTGTGGTCTACGTTTTTGTGCTTCCTGAAAGCTTGATTCCTTCTTCAAGTCTTGAGTCGCTTTCAATTTTGTAGACGCGCCAGATATCTTGCCGAGTGATTAAACCAATCAGGTTTTTGCTCGCAGGGTCAACTACGGGTAATCTTCCTATCTGGTTGACTGTTAGTTTTTCTAGAACAGAAGACAAAGCCTCAGCTGGATACGTTACTATAACGTCTTTTGTCATGATTTCTGCAACTGTTTTCTTGGTTCGTTGGTCAGGATGGGTTTGTAAGATGTCTGAGGCAGTTATGATGCCTATCAGTTCGCCTTGGAGGTTTGTTACAGGCAGTCCACGTATTGCGTTTTTCTTCATTACTTCTGCAGCTTCCGAAACGTGCAGGTCAGGGTTTACAGTAATCACACGATTGGTCATGGCGTCTTTCACAAGCAGCTTTTGTAGGAGCGGAATAGAATACTCTTCTCTGTGGGCAGGTGAATCAGCTCTAGTGGGCAATTGGCTTTTGTAAATTGTGTATTTTCCTGTGATTACATAGGCGATTGCTGTTGCTATCATAGACGGCACCAGAAGCATTAATGTACCCGTCATTTCGCTTGCCATCAAAATAACTGCAACAGGCACTTTTCCTACGCCTCCAAAAAAAGCCATCATACCCACGATAACAAACACGGCAATGTTCACTTGAAAATTCGGAATTAAACTATTAAAAACAGCCCAAACCGCTGCTCCAAGCGTACCTCCAATCACCAAGCCAGGACCAAAAACACCGCCGCTTCCACCTGACCCCACCGTTAGTGATGTTGCAACAATCTTCAACGCAACAATTATTGGAAGAACCACAAGAGGCAAGAGAACAAAGTTTCCCTCCATTAAAAGCTGAAGCCAACCATAACCTACCCCTAATATTTGGGGGAAGAAAACACCGATAAGACCCACCGCTAACCCGCCAATTGCAGGTTTCACAAATCGTGGAATCTTTAGTTTATGAAAAACATCTTTCATGCCATAGAAACTCTTAACGTAAACTATTCCCAAAAGACCACAGGCTACACCTAAGATTGCGTAAAACGGCAAATTAATAGGGTCTTGAAAAGCACCTAAATTTATTGAACCAAAAATAGGCGTCCAACCTTTAACCGACCCAAAAATGCTGTAGCCGACAGTGGATGCTATGAATGCTGGAACAAGGGCTTCTACTTCAAAATCGCCTATGTATAAGACTTCAGCTGACAGTATGGCTCCACCGAAGGGAGCTTTAAAAATGGCGCCTATTCCTGCGCCGATGCCGACTGCAAGCGCAATTCGTCGGTCTCGAGTGTTCAAATGCAGCAGTTTACCTAGTAGTGAACCAAAACCTGCTGCCATTTGCGCTGTGGGGCCTTCTCTGCCTGCGCTTCCGCCAGAACCTATGGTTATTGCAGAGGCAACGAGTTTGACTATGGGGATTCTTGAGCGGATTGCTCCTTTTTTGTTGTGGAAGGCCTCTATGGCGGAGTCTGTTCCGTGTCCTTCTGCCTCTGGGGCAAGACCGAAAACTATTATGCCGCTGAGTAATCCGCCTAAAGTGGTTACGAGCACAAGTAGGTATGGGTTAAATGTTAGGTTAGGCAGGAGTCCGCCTTCACCTAGTGGAGTGGGCGGGTGGTAACCGGCTATGTTGCCTAGTAGTAAACCATTGAAAAAGTCGATGGCTGCATCAAATAAAAGGGCGCCTAACCCGCTCACTATTCCAATTAAGATAGCGATGGGAACCCATTTCCTAAGGTAACCTATTTCTTTGGAAGATAAAGTTGATTTGCCTATGTGCAATTATTTTTCAGGGTCCTTTCTTGTTTTCTTAAAAGAATTTGATAGCTGAACCGTTTTTTCCCTGTTTTAAGTTGAATATTTTGTACGCTAAATTGACAAGTGAAGTAGTCAACTATAGAACATGTAGGCTTAATTTGCTTGTCTTGGCTTATATGCATCGGTTTTCATTGAACCCTGCAGCTTCAGCACATAAATTAATGTTATTGTGAAAAAACGTCGTATAATATATGGCGCTAACAAAAGAGCTAAGGCTACAGCAGAATCCTACAAAGGTACGTTTTAGTTTCAGGTTGTTTTTCTTTTAAGTTTCAAAAAAGTTAATATGAACATGACATAAATTAGTTGAAAACAAGGATGGATTACCAGATACCTGCCGACAAATTGGACCCAAACGCCTCTGCATCAAAGAAAAAAAGCGATAAAACAGTCACAATTGGGCTTATCCAAACATCTGTTTCAGAAAACTTGGCGGAAAACATGAAAAAAACCGCGGAAAAAATTGAGGCAGCGGCAAAAAGAGGCGCTCAAATCGTCTGCTTGCAGGAACTTTATCGGACAAGGTATTTTCCCCAACAAGAAAACCAAGACGTAAAAGACTTGGCTGAGTCAATTCCTGGAGAATCCACAAACCTATTTTCTGACCTTGCCAAAAAACACAAGATAGTTATAATTGCACCCTTGTTTGAGAAAGGCAAGAATGGCAAATTCTACAATTCAGCCGTGGTTATCGATTCAAACGGCGAAATCATGGGTACCTACCGTAAAGCCCACATACCCCAAGACCCCTACTTCTACGAGAAAAACTATTTTGCGGCAGGCGACTCAGACTACCAAGTTTACGAAACTGAGTTTGCCCGCGTCGGCGTACTCATCTGTTATGACCAGTGGTTCCCTGAACCAGCCAGAATCAATGCCCTGAAAGGAGCAGAAATCATATTCTACCCCACCGCAATCGGCTACGTTAAAGGCTACACTTCAGAAGACGACGACTGGCATGACGCATGGAAAACTGTCCAACGTGCCCACGCCATAGCAAACGGAATCCACGTTGTAGCCGTAAACCGCGTCGGCGAAGAGGGTGAACTGGAGTTTTGGGGAGGCTCATTTGTCTGTGACTCTTTCGGAAAAGTCCTCAAGGAAGCGAGCACAACAAAAGAGGAAATCGTAGTCGCCAAAATTGACCTAAGCAAGAACAAGAGAATCCAGGAAGGCTGGGGGTTCCTCAAGAATCGACGCCCCGACACATACAATCCACTTGTTAAAGACGGCAAGAGAGGCGTCAACGATGAATAGTTCTGCCAAGACTTGCCGTGAACTCGGCTATCGGATGCCGGCGGAATGGCAAAAACACGACGCCATCTGGCTCGCTTGGCCATATGACCCCACAACTTTCCCAAACAGAGTTGAGCGGGTAGAAGCCACCTACGTGCAGATTGTTAAGGAGATTCATGAGGGCGAACAAGTAAACCTCTTTGTTACTGACGAAGTGACCAAACAAAAAGCGACACGGCTGTTTAAGGAAGCAAACATTGACTTAAGCAGGGTCAACTTTTTCGTCTTCGGCTACGCTGACGTTTGGTTTAGGGATTATGGACCAATCTTTGTCAAAAACCAAAACCACGAATTAGCGATGCTGCATTGGAACTTTAACTCTTGGGGAGAAAAATACGAAGAACTCCTAAAAGACAAACAAGTTCCCGACTTCATAAACCAAAAAATGGCACTCAAATGTTTCAAACCAGACATAGTGCTTGAGGGCGGTTCGATAGATGTTAACGGCGAAGGCACCCTGCTCACGACTGAGCAATGCCTCTTAAACAAGAATCGAAACCCAAATCTGGACAAGAAACAAATTGAAAAATACCTGTCGGATTATTTGGGCGTCACGCACTTCATTTGGCTCAAAAGAGGCATTTTAGGCGATGACACTGACGGGCACATCGACGACTTAGCTCGCTTTGTGAATCCAACAACGATTGTTTGTGCCTATCAAAATGATAAAAAAGACCCCGAATACCCTGTTTTAGAGGAAAACTACCAAATTCTCAAACAATCCGTGGACCAAGATGGCAAAAAACTCAAAATCGTAAAGTTACCCATGCCCCATGTCGTAAGCGATGAAGGACAACAATTACCCGCAAGCTACACAAACTTCTACATTGGCAACCAGAAGGTTTTGGTGCCTGTCTTTGACCACAAAAACGATGCGAAGGCTCTTTCAATTCTGCAGGAATTGTTCCCAACACGAAAAGTCGTGGGCATTCGGTGCGTGGATTTGGTTTATGGGTTTGGCACGATTCACTGCATCAGTCAACAGCAACCCTGCCCTTCCTAAGCCGCAAGCCAACATGCCCCTGGCGAAGGCTGCTCTTTAGTTAAGTTTAAACTCTCCATTGAATAATAGGTAGAGCACCACAATCTGGGAGCTTGGGAGAGCGTTAGGTCATGGTTAATCAGCCTCCGCATCGTGCACGCGGCGTCAAAGTGCTTAAAGCCGTTTCTTCACCGCTCAGGCTGCAAATCCTCAATTTGCTCTTTGACAAAAGCGCCCTCTCCTACACCGAACTCATGAACCAACTCAAAATGAACCCCAGCCGAGACGCAGGCAGATTCGCCTACCACCTAAAATTCCTGCTAAAAGCGGACTTGGTTGAGGCAGACGTTGAAGCAAAAAAATATTATCTAACCGACCTTGGCAAAATGGTCCTTGACGTGGCTGACCGCGTGGAAAAGAAGGCTGTTAAGCCAAGGGGCATGGTGGTTCGTACGTCGCATTTGACGCTTGAAGAGTTTGATGTTAACAAAATCGCAAATTCACTAATTAAAGAAGCGAAGGTTCCCGCAGAATTGGCGCAGAAAGCCGCTAAAGAAGCAGAGAAACGCCTTGTTAAATCGAAGACAAAGTATCTCACGGCGTCGCTTAATCAGGGAAGTTGTAAACAGCATTTTGGTTGAGAAGGGCTATGAAGACTACCGCAATAAACTCACACGGGTCGGCATGCCAATCCACGAAGTAACTGCGCTAATTGAATCCAAAGATTCCGCTTTAGATTCAAATGCCACCATCAACAAAGCCGGCCAAACCGTCCTTAGCGAATACACGCTGCTAAACATTTTTCCCCGAGACATCGCCGACGCGCACCTCTCCGGAGCCATACACATCGACGGCTTAGGCACATGGATACTAAAACCAAACGAAGTAATCCATGACTTACGGTATTTCTTCCAACACGGCGTCAAACTAGACAACCCGCTCCAAGTCGCCATGGATGCGCCTAGCGATTTGAAATCCGCCCTATCCATCGCCTTTAACGTGCTCTTGCACGCCAGCAAAGAAACCAACCGCACTCAAACCTTCAACTACTTCAACGTGTTCCTCGCGCCCTATGTGAGAGGCAACGAAGTTGCAAAAATTAAAGAAAACCTGCGTTTGTTTATACAAAACCTCAACCAGCATGCAGAGGCAACGCTGGGGCTTGAGCTTTCAATTCCCAAATTAACGGCAGAAAAAGAAGCCATCGGACCGCAAGGCAAAACAAAAGGCAAATACAGCGACTTTGCCCAAGAAAGCCAACTGATAGCCTCCCTTATCATCGATGTTTTTGCAGAAGAAAGCACGAGCAAGCCTCTTTTAAGCCCAAAACTAATAATAAAAATAAACAATGCTGCATTATCTGATGAAAACGCTAAAGCCACCCTCCTCAAAGCTCACCAGCTAGCCGCGAAAAGTGGGATTCCGTACTTTGCTAACATGACACGAAAGGACGGCGAAAACGTGGCTTTTTCTTCTTCAGGAGTTAAATTCGCAGCTGATTTGACGGGGGACTGGGAAACTGACACGTTGCGGACGGGTTGTCTTGGTTGCGTAACAATTAACTTGCCCAGAATTGCCCTTGAGTGTGAGAAGGACAAAAACAAGTTCTTCGATTTGGTGCGGGAACGGTTTGAACTTGCTGCCCGAGCGTTAGGCATAAAGAACAATGCCCTCAAACAATTTGGCAAAAATTTCCTGCCGTTCCTTCTGCAAAAAGCCGACCGCGACACCTACTTCCGACTAGAAAACTGCTCACGCATAATCAATTTGGCGGGGTTCCGCGAAGCAATCGAAGCCTTCACCGAGAAAAGCATCAACTCGGAGGAAAGCCGCAAATTCGCAGAAGAAACCATCGTGAACCTGTTGGCTTTCAAGCAGAAAGTCGGCAGAAAATACGGCAAACGCCTCTACCCAGTCATCCTCGGCAGCGCAGAAGCCTCTGAGCGGCTGGCACAACTGGACATTGAAAGGTACGGCGTGGCTAAGGTGAAGTTTTCGGGCACAAGAGACAAACCCTACTATTCAACCGCAAAAAGATTCCCCTTAAAACCAGCGGAATTTCTGACTTTGCAGACTGAAGCGTTGGAGACAGCGCAGAAAATGAAGGGGCTGAATGCTGGCGGAAACCTCTCCATAATCGAACTAGAAGACGCCGAGTACAAACCGGAAGCACTAATGAATTTAACCCAGCGCCTAATCGAAAACCAAACCTTAGAATTCTTCACCTACAACCGCCTAATCAGTTTCTGTGATAACTGCAAGAAAAACTGGTTCGGAACATTGCACAAGTGCCCCTCATGCGGCTCCATGAGTTCCTTAACGACGTTTGACCGCTTTACATCAACTTAATTATTTGACAGCGCCAAGGACCAGCCCGAGGAGCGCCATGCGGACTACGATGCCGTTCCATACTTGCTGGAAATACCTTGCCTGCGGCGTCGCATCCACCTCGGCGGCGATTTCGTCCACGCGGGGCAGCGGATGCAGAATAATCATATCTTTTTTGGCGCCTTTGAGGGTTTTTAGGTCGATTTTGTAGGCGCCCCTGACTTTGGCGTATTCTGCTGCATCGGGAAAGCGCTCTTTTTGGATGCGGGTGACGTAGAGGACGTCGATTTGCGGGATTATGGTTTCGAGGTTTGCGTTTTCGGTTACTGGAATTTTGTTTTTGATGGTTTGCAAGACGTCTTTTCGCATGCGCAGGGTTTCGGGCGACACAAGGTACAATTCGATATTGTAGAGTGCCAGCGCGTAAGCGAGCGAATGAACTGTTCGCCCATACCGCAGGTCGCCGACGAGCGCCACTTTCAACCCATCAATCTTGCCCTTCTCCTTACGCATCGTGTAGAGGTCGATGAATGCTTGCGTGGGATGCTCCTCAGCGCCCGTGCCAGCGTTAATGATTGGGACTTTGGAAAACTCCGCCGCCAACTTCGCTGATCCTTCCATGCTGTGCCTGAGCGCTATGATGTCCGCATAGTTTTCTATCGTGCGGATGGTGTCGGCGAGGTTTTCTCCTTTTCGGACAGATGTTATGTCGGGTTCTGCGAAACCTATGTTGCCGCCGCCGAGTTTGAGCATTGCGGTTTCGAAGCTGAGGCGTGTGCGTGTGCTGGGTTCATAGAAGAGGGTAGCGAGGATTTTGCCTTTCAGCATGCCTGAGCCACTTTTCGCCAGAGGCTCCATTGTTTTGCTAACATCGAGGATGTGGTTGATTTCCTGTTGGGAGAAGTCTTCGATTGATATGATGTCTCTTCCCTTGAACTCCATTGTGGCACCCAAAACAAGAAAGCCGCCAACTGCTAAATAACACTTTGTATGCAAAAACCAAACTTTTTGGCGAGTTAGTGCTTATATGTTTTTGTTGTTGTGCAACGACTGCAACACATTTTTAATAACCAGACCCGAGCAATAGTATTTTAAATTCAGGTAAGCAAAACTTGAAGGTGTTTTTGAAAGATGGAAACAGTTTTAAAACAAATTTCTAAACGAGAATCCCCCAAAGAAAGTGTAAGTTCACGCGGATACATGCCTCGAGTTTATGATGTACGGGCTCCATGTCAATGGTTAAAGAATTGCTACGACGGAAAATGTCCAGCGTTTGTGAGGCAGAACGGGAATTTTTACTGCGCCAAAATCAAAGCCACAATATAAAAATTTTTCTTCTTTTTAGTTTCTATCACTTAAGTCTTCAGTGCGGCTATCGCTTCTTTTAAGATGGCAACTGATTTCTCAAAGCGCTCTTTTGTTTTATCGGATAATTCAAGCTCGATTATTTTTTCCACCCCTTCTTTCCCCAAAACCACAGGCACCCCGATTGATACGCCTGAGGTTCCGTATTCGCCGCACAGGCATGTGGAGACGCTCATGACGCGGTTTCTTCCCGTCAAAATAGCATCTGTCATTATCGCTATCACCATGCCTGGAGCGTAAACGGTGCTGCCCTTCAGCTGGATAACGTCTGCGCCAGAAGTTACGGTTGAATGAACAATTTTGTCAATCTGCTCGCTCGTAAGCAAGCTTGTTATGGGTATGCCTGAGACAGAAGCGTACTCAACCAGCGGAACCATGCTGTCCCCATGCTCACCAATCACCAAAGCGCGCGTATCCTCCCGTGAAACGCCCAGTTCATTGGCAATGTAGGTTCTAAAACGCATCGTATCCAAGATGTTGCCCATGCCAAAGAGGCGGCTGCGGGGAAAACCCGTCTCCTTATACGAAATAAACGTCATAATATCCACGGGATTTGTTACAATCATAAGCTTACAGTCAGGAGCATACTTGACGACTTCTTTCACAATGGACGTGACGATTTGGGCGTTGGTGTTCATGAGGTCAAAACGCGTCATGTCCGGTCTTCTGCCAAGTCCAGCCGTAACAATCACGAGTTCCGAACCCTGCATTTCTTTAAAGTCGCTGGTTCCGCGGATTGTGCCGTCAAACTCGATGGCGGGTGCCGCCTGCATCATATCTAACGCTTCACCCTGTGCCGCCTTCTCGTTTGTATCAATCAAAACAACATCGCTAATCTTGTAACGTAAAATATCAAAAGCCGCCGCGCTTCCTACTTTGCCAGCGCCAATAACAGTTATCATACCTAAAACCCAATAAACTATGATTTGAAGGTTGAATATAACTGAAGCGCTTTGGCGTAAAAGTGCCAAAAAGTTGCTAATTTATATTTTTAATAATTCCAAAAAAAGGAAGTTAGGGTTTTATTGCTGAAACCCTGATGCTAACAACCGCATCCGAAATCTCGGCAATCTCTTTCTTGGTCAACTTTTGCTCTGCAACGAACGCTTTAACATCAGGCTCTTCCAGCATCATTTCAGGCAGATGGTTCTCCGCCACCACGTCAACTTTCCCAAACCCCGCCTGCTTAATCTTGCCAAGGTAAACCTCTTTCAGGTCTGCACCAGCAACGCAGCCAGCGTAGGCTAAAACGCTGCTTTTCACTTTCTCAGGCAAATCCTTGAGCAAAACCATGTCAGAAATCATCAAGCGCCCCTTAGGCTTCAGAACGCGGTAAGCTTCTTGGAAAACCCGCTGCTTTGTCAGGTGAGAGGTTGATGACGCAGTTGCTGATGATTATGTCGGCGGTGTTGTCTGCAACGGGTAGGTTCTCGATTTCTCCGAGGCGGAACTCTACGTTTTTGTAGTTGCCTTTTTTGCCGTTTGCTCGTGCCCGCTCCAGCATCTCTGCGGTCATGTCTATGCCGATGACTTTGCCTTTGGCGCCGACTTTTTTTGCGGCTAAGAAGCAGTCTAAGCCTCCGCCTGAACCCAAGTCAATGACTGTTTCGCCTTCTTTGAGTGATGCGAGGGCTAGTGGGGTTTCCGCATCCAAGGTTTAAGTCCGCGCCTTCGGGCACTGAAGCTAATTCGCCTTTGCTGTAGCCGATTTGTTGGCTGGTTGATGTGCAGCCGCAACCGCACGGTTCCGTTTTGGTCTTAGCTATTTTGCCGTACCGTTCTCTAACTGCCTTGTGCACTTTTTCTTTCTTCATTGTTTTTCCACCTCCAGGTTGAATACGTTTTTAAAAACTGGTCCTAACATGCTTTTGACTGTGTTTTCTAAGGCGTCTACTTTTAGCATGATGATGCAGCAGACTTCGCTGTCACGTTGAAAACCGATGACTGCGAGTTTGTCGTTGGGTTTTATTTTTGCTTTTTCCCGCAGTTCTTTGGGTAGGACTATTTGTCCTTTGGCGTCTACTGAGACAACTGCGTCGATTCTGCAGCATTCTTTGTTGCAGCATTCTTTACTTGTCATTTGGATTTCACGGAAGAAATAGTATTTGTAGGAATATTTAACTTTTTCTGAAAAATCAGAATTATCTTACAATTACGACTGGGCAAGGCGCCAAATGAGCCACCTTCTCACTAATATTACCCAAAAACATCTCCCGCACCCTACCCAAACCCCGATGCCCAACCACAACAACATCAAACCCACCCTCCTTAGCCGCAGCAACAATCTCCAACGCCGGATCCCCCTCCCTCAATTTCGAAGAAACTACCACGTTAGGCTTAACTGTTTTCGCATGAGCAACGGCTTTATTTAGAATTTCTTCATGAAACTTTTGCAAATCCCTTGCAAACACAACCATGCTTTCCCCTGAAACTGTCGTTGGTTCCAAAGGAATCGCTCCCATCGCTGGCGACTCACTAACATTTAGAACCGTTACCGCGGCGCCGTATTTTTCTGCTAAATCAAGGGCAAAATCTAAAGCTCTGTCCGAGTTTTCTGAGCCATCGACAGCGACTAGAACATTGCTGAATCAAACAGTCCACTCTCTTCAAAAATATGTTTTTTAGAGCCATTAAGCTTTTCCTAATCTTCAAGCGCCGCTTCGGAACCCTGCGAATTCTTCGGAGACGCTTGTCG
Organism: Candidatus Bathyarchaeota archaeon; assembly: GCA_963846735.1. Classification (GTDB taxonomy): domain Archaea; phylum Thermoproteota; class Bathyarchaeia; order Bathyarchaeales; family Bathycorpusculaceae; genus Bathycorpusculum. Next base: position 402,710 of record CAWJXC010000003.1, read on the forward strand.
GATACCAGTTACCCTTTAATAATATAAGGCTAAACTGTTATTTTATAACTAAGAAGGTCGTTGGGGGTACATCGATAAATAAGCATATCCAAATTCTAACATCATGCTTATCTCATTAACCCTTCTCCCAGCACTCAACCTTAATCTACCTTCAGCAAAAGCAGACACTACCCAGTCCTCTTGGACCACTATGACGCCAATGCCTACGGCACGCGGAGGATTTGGTGTGGCAGTTGTTAGTGGAAAAATCTATGCCATCGGCGGCTTAAACGGAAACAACGAGCCCGTCAGCGTTACTGAAGAGTACAATCCTCAAACAAACGACTGGACAAGCAAGATGCCGATGCCTACACCTAGAAGCGGTTTTGCCATTGCAGTTTACCAAAACAAAATTTACGTTATAGGCGGAACAGTTGGCAACGGGTTCGTTGGAAACAACGAAGTGTATGACCCAGTAAGTAACACTTGGGAAACAAAAGCATCCATGCCTACACCGAGAGCAGATTTATGTGCAAACATAGTTAACGATAAAATCTATCTAATCGGCGGAAAAAAATATTCCAGCACACCCCCATTCTACAATGAAACAAACATAAACGAAGTTTACGACCCAGTCAACGACACTTGGAGTACAAAAACGCCGATTCCAACCCCCGTTCAAGGTTACGCTTCAGCCGTCGTCAACAACAAAATCTACGTTATGGGCGGCTCACTGGAATCTCTGTCACTGGAAACCACTCTAATTACTGGCGCAAACCAAGTTTACGACCCCCAAACAGGCAATTGGAGTTTAGCTGCAAATTTACCTAACGTTGACAGTTACGGGGCAGCGGCGGCAACGGAAGGCTTTTTGGCACCTGCAAGAATATACTGCATAGGCGGCTATTCGGCTGGGGCATTTAGCAGTCAAGTTCAAGCGTATAATCTGGAGAACAATTCTTGGAGCATCGTCGATTCGATGCCTACGCCTAGAGCGTACTTGGGTGTAGCTGTTGTTAGTGATGTTTTGTATGCTATCGGCGGTTTTGATGGAACAAATTGGCTTAACTGTAAATGAACAGTACAAGCCGGTTGGGTACGGAACAGTTGCACCGAAAGTGCAGATTACCTCTCCAGAAAACAAAACTTACTCTCAAGTGTCGTTGGCGTTTACAGTTAATAGAGGCACCCAATGGATGGGTTACAGTTTAGACAATCACGCGAACGTGACCCTTACGGCAGAAACAAAGCTTTCCGGGCTCTCTGAGGGAGCCCATAACGTAACAATCTACGCAAACGATAGCCTTGGAAACATGGGTTCTTCGAACACAGTTTTCTTTTCTGTAGATACACTTCCGCCAAACATTGAGATATTACTTCCGCAAAACCAATCCTATGATGCAACCGACATCCAATTAACATTCACTTTAAACGAGAACGTAAGCTATCTGGCTTATAGTTTGGATGGACAAGAGAACGTAAAGATTAATGGAAACGTTACTTTGCCAGCGTTATCGAATGGTTCTCACCGTTTAACACTCTATGCAACTGACGAGGTAGGTAACTCAGCTGAGAAAACGGTTTACTTTAACATTGCAGCCTTTTCCAATAATTTTGGTTGCCGCAATATTAGCTATAGTGACAATTGCTTTAGCTGGGGGCTACTTGTTCTTTAAGCGTAGAAAATCAAGCAGCAGCAAAGAATAGCGGAAAGCTGAAAAAAGTTAGGGAAAATTTAAGTAAACATTAACCCACGCATTCAGAGAGGGTCTTAGTTAATGGGCTACGAAATCGATTACACTGCTGGCGAACGGGTTGGCTGTTCCTCCAAAATAGTTATTGCCGACCGAATTTTCTACGTGAAACTGTTTTCGTCTGAGCCTTCAAGGTTTTTTTCTGGAGACCAACAAGGCGTTATCCAAAAAGAAATTTCAAAAGCCGAGTTTGAACTGTGGATTAACATCTTAGCTGACAATGAAGCCGATGCAGACGCGATTCAGAAGAAGCTTAGTTTAGGGAAAAAATATTAGTTTGTTAAACGTCTCTCCATCTTGTCTTCTTTATTGCTATAAACAAAATGACGGCGCACACTGCCAGCAAGACCGCCCAATCAAGGATTACCATATTCGTTGAGATGCTTAGGTAGCCTGTTGCTGAATGCATAATTTCCGCCGCGTAGGTGGTGGGCGAAAGGTAAGCCAGATAATTGTAGGGCGCGGGAACGTAGGTTATTGGATAGTAAACTGGCGGCAAAGTGGCAAACAATAGTGAAAGCAGCCTTGAGAAAGCGTAACTCTGCACCACATCGCTCGAAAAAGTTGACAGCATAAACCCTATAGCCACTGAAATAGCGAACATTAACAGTAAAACAATGGATAAAATGGCGATTTGAAGAAGCGATGGGTGCAGGTAGATGCCAGCAAGCACAATAAGAATAACTAATGCAGGAAGCGAGTAAACAATTTCGGCAAGAGCCATGCCGCCCATGTACATGCGTGAACTTGTGGGCGAACTCACAATCATGTCTTGAAGTTTAAAGTCGTTTTTTAAGTGGGAGAGGTCGGATTGGAGTGCTATGCCGCTTGAGAAGAAAACCATGATTAATCCGCCTTCGATTGCAGCTCCAAAAAGGGCGCCATTGCTTACAAAAGTAATAACAAATAACATTGACAGCGGAGCAATTACGCGAGCTTATCAGCACGATGGGGTAATTCTTCATTTCATATATGGCATTTACGAGGACTCCTGCAAGGATTTGGCTTAGTTTGCTACGCTTCATTTTCATCCCCAGCTTTTTGCCCAATGAGACGGAAGAAAATATCATCCAAAGTAATGGGCGTAATCGAGAATTTTACACCCTGCTCAGAAAGCAACCGCGCCAAACGGAAAGCCTCAGCTTCATTGGTCATTATTTGTGTGTACCCACGTGTTGCTGGTGGTTACTTCGCCATCCTGCAGTGGCGGAATCTGCGCTTTGGGCGGCAGTTTGATGCTGTATTGGTATCTGGAGCTTCCGCGTAATTCTGAAAGAGAGCCGATAGAGACAAGTTTTCCTTCTTTAAGAATTCCAATTCGGTCTGCAAGTTGCTCAGCCTCTTCAAGATAATGAGTTGTAAGAAAAATAAAGCGGTCTTTTCCAAGTTCCCTAAGAATATCCCACAGCTCCCTTCTTGAAATAGGGTCTAAGCCAGTTGTAGGCTCATCAAGAAAAATAATATCTGCTTCCGATGCGGTTGCCGTAGCTATGAGAACCTTTCTTTTTGTGCCGCCAGATAGACGGGTGTTTAATATGTTAGCGTATTGGTCTATTTTGAGTTTTTTAAGCGATTCTAAGGCAAGCTGATTTGCTTGTTTGTAGGGGTAGCCGCGCCAAAGAAGATACGACATCACGGTTTGTTTTGGCGTCATCCACCTTATTGCTCTGGCTTCTTGGGGAACAATCGCGATTTTTTCCCTCAACGCGTCTGTTTGCCTAAGTATGTCAAGGCCGTTTAGGCTTGCGGTTCCAGAGGTGGGTTCAAGCTCAGTGGAGAGAATTCGGATGAGCGTGGTTTTTCCTGCACCGTTTCTGCCGATTAACCCAAAAATACCGTTAGTCTCCACTGAAAAACTAACATTATCCAATGCTTTTCTATGGTCTTGGTAGACCTTTGTTAACTCGTTGCATTCTAATTTACCCATTACATGTTCTACCTTGAAACCGTGTCATTGTTGTTTTTATTGACTTACTTTTTCTTCACTAAAAATGTTCCGACCCAAACCATGAAATGCTAAAGTTTATACCAACTTTAATCTGTTAAATACCCAATGAGGAATAAACGCCATGACCGTTCATTTAGTTCCATGGGATACCAGCAAAAACTTGCTGCAGGAAGCAAATCGCCTCTATGACGAAGCAGGAACCTTTGACTGCATACAGAAGGGTGACCTTGTAGCCGTTAAACTGCACGTTGGCGAATTAGGCAACCCATACTATGTGCAGCCATTTTTCATACATGACATTATCCGCAGGGTTAAGGAGGCAGGCGGCAACCCCTTCCTCACAGATTCCAACACAGCCTACCATGCGCACCGAAACAATGCCTGCGACCACATGATTAACGCGTTAATGAACGGGTTTAACATGGCGCCGTTTATAGTTGCAGATGGGTTAAAAGGCGAAAATTTCAGACTGGTAAAAACCAAGGGTATCTTGAAGGAAATCGAGGTGTCGGGTGCTGTTGCTGAGGCTGACGTCATGATTGTTGTTTCGCATTGTAAGGGGCATGAACTCAGCGGATTTGGCGGCGCCATAAAAAACTTAGGCATGGGTTGTACTCCAAGTGCTGGAAAGATTAGGCAGCACAGGACAGTGGGCTTAGAAATAGACACATCCAAATGCAGTGGCTGTGGCAAATGCAAAGAAATCTGCCCAATGCACCTGCCAGACATCATCGAGGGAAAAGCACACAACACCTCGCCACTTTGCATGCGCTGCCCAATGTGCATAGGCGCCTGCCCCATGGAAGCTATACGCTATGTCCAAAAAGAAAACCTCTGCAAGGCGCTTGCCTCAGCCGCCTACGGAGTCCTGTCAACTTTCAAACCCCACAAAGTCTCATACGTCAGCTTCGCCAAAGACATCACACAATACTGCGATTGCCTACCCAATCCAGGCCAAATCATACTCAAAGACGTCGGTATCTTCGCCTCAAACTCGCCTGTTTCAATCGACGCCGCATTTCTGCACTCAGTCGACTATAAAGTTCTAAATGAAGCATCTGAGGTGGATTGCATGAGGCAGGTAAAAGAAGCAAAAGCTCTTGGAATAGACGGGGAAGTTAAACCAAAAATAAGCATCACAAGCTGACCTTGGATTGCTATTCATTGTTGAAAAATAAAATATATACCGCTATCTAGTGAATTACACCTTGCTGGGAAAAGTCTTTTTAATTTATGGCGGTCTTTTCCCAAATACTTCATGCTGTCTCTAAAAAGGCTCATAATAGCTGATTTTTGAATATCTGCTTCTCTTATAAATCAAATAACCAATCAAGCCACCTATAATTGAGCCAACGGTAAAACTGGTTACTATCCAAAAATCGAAACTAAAAAAATAAATTCTTAACGCTTTTCCTATTAGCCCAATTAGTAAACCTCCGCCAAAGAAGAGTATAACGCCACCCGCCAATGCACCAGCAAAAATTATTGAAATCTTAGCCCCAAGCATTTGTTTCTCTGACGCTAACATCGCTCTTTTTCTTCTTACCCTCTCGGCAACTACAACAAAAACAATGCCTAAAACAGACGTTGCTACATATTCCACAAATCGTTCTAAATTGATAATTCCAGTAACATAAAATCCAAAAATTAAGCTAAGCAGAATAGTAGAAAAAAGCCCAACCACAATAAAGTACGCTTTGGGAAAAGATGCATCTTGTTCTGACTGGCTTTTCCTTTCACAGAATTCCTCCATTAAACGTAAGGCAAGTTTACCCTTCTCAGTTAAGGAATACAGCCCATCTTCATTTTTCGCTATTAATCCGTTTAATATTTTTAAATGATAATTGAGTTTTCCAGTACTTCCAATTCCTACAGCAGTCATTAAGTCGGTATAGCTTACGCTCCCTCTCTCATCTAGTAAAAGCAGTACTCTTTGCCTTGTTTCATCCTTCAGAATCTTATGAAGTGCGGTTAAGCCCGACATAAGTGCTAATTAATTGTAGGTGAATTTAGGCTTTGTTGACTAATTTTTTAGTCAAAGCCATTTTTGATGGTCACCGTCACTTGCTTGGGAAAGGTCTAGCTCCCTAAATTAACGGTTTTTTCTCTTCGAGAGAATTTTAGGGCTATTATTGTAGATAAAGCACCAACAGCTATTACTATAATGGTAAGATCCGTTTTATCTAAACTGAGGATTGCAGGGCTCACTGTATACTCGTAGTCAATGTAGTCATTGAAGATTGTATCTTTGTCAATCCCGAGGTAATATTTGCCATCCGTAGCTGCGGTGAACGAAAAACTGCCCGTGTGATTACCGCGGGTATTTGACGCAGTTATAAGGTGGTTGCCTTTAGGGTCATAAATAGCAAACCATGTCCCGCTATCATCACCAGTGTAATTAAACAAACCACTAACATGCTGCCCCGTTTTAAGGTCAAAAATTATACTCTTATATGCGTTCGCTGGGTCGATGGCTTGATGGCGGTTCTCTACTGTTACGCCATTAAATGAAAATACAAGAATCAATGCAATTACCACAGTGGCAAAAATGATGATTAATTCAAGCTTGATTCCTTTACCCTTATTGCTCATAATCTACCGATGACCTAATGCCTTATAATATTTACTTAAATGCACCAAATAATGGCACGTGAAATAGAAATGAGCAATGATATTCATACTTGGTGGGGTAGTCTAATCGTGGGAAATGGTCTGTTGAATTATTTAAGGGCTGTATTGTTGTGGACCTTTGAAGTTTCTAGCTTTCCCAATTAGATAGCCAACTATTGGACCAACGGTAAAAGACACGGTTGTAAGAACAATAAAAACTGTGTTCTCTATTGCATCAGTATGAGGTAATGAGGTTTCAGCAATAACTAGACCAAGAAACCAAAGAATGTCTCCAATCACAAAACCCAACAGACCAACATACACTATCTTGTTTAGTGTAATAGATGGCTTGACTCTGATATAATAACCGAATCCTATAATGAGTAATGAAATCGTAGCATAGAATATTGTTCTTTCAAGTGGCTGATGACCAAAGACGGGAATTAAAATTCCTACAACTATTATGGTTGAAACAAAGATAACTATCCAATATGGGGTAAACCATTTTGGTTTAGTTTTTGATTGGTTAGATGATTGGTTAGTTTCACCCAAGAATTTTTCTTTGTAATTGTCTGATTCAAGTTCGGGAAAAGCTATCATTTCATCCAGAACATAATGACCTTTTTCTGTAAGTTCATACTGGTTTGCTTGTTTAGCTACTACCAAATGTTCTCCTTCGACTGTTAATTGTCCTAGAATGTTCAATTGGTTACTTAGTTCTTGAATATTATAAGCCCTCAAATTCTTAATTAAGTCATCAAGGGTTAAGCGTTCATGCTCTCCAAGTTGAAGTAATATTTTTTGACGTAACGATTCTTTCACCACTTCATGAAGTTGAGAAAGCTTATCATCACTCATAATAGCTCAATAGCAATGCGTGTCAATTTTAGGTTTATGCTATTTCAGATTTAGAGTTTGTTGACTAAGCAAAAAGAGAGTGGGGTACACCCAACCGTGTGAAAAGGTCATTGATTTAATTTGGATGTTTTTCGATGCTTAAGTTTGAGTATGACTGCACCAGATAGCAAGGAAATGGACAATGGCAAAATTGCTAACCATGAAAACTCTGGAACTGTAGGCGATGGAGTGGACGAACTTGCATTTGCAGGGATGGTTAATGTTTCCGCATTACTCCAATCGCTGGTTTGACCATCAAAAACCCACGGGTACATTTCTAACTGATTTGTTGCAGAGGGATTGTAACCACGATGTACAGCCCCTATCAAAGCTTGAACCTGAAAGTCTATTTGATAATCTGCTGTTAGAACATTAGGATTAAAATCCTCAGAGTAGACCGTGGTATATTCTGAGTTTGATTGGCTTGAAAATCCCAAGTCAGGGTTATACAATACAGTCCAGTTATCAGCAAAATGCCCTTTCATTCTAACGTTATAGTATAATGAATCAGTAAAACCAGAACTTCCTACTTGAATCCATTGGGGAGTAAATGGCTGATTTTTTACAATAACCTGTATTGAGTAGTTCTCTACATAAGAACTTGGGCTTGTTTCATTTTGCCCTGTGTAAGGATTAATCGTTGAACTTGCTGGAATTTCGTAAGATGTATTCACGAACTTCACGGTAAATTCGGGAACAGAAGGCGTTGGTATAGAAGAAGTTGTAATTGCAGTTTGAGCATTTGCTGGTCTAACTACCAATACTTCAAGACTTGAAATAGCCATTATTAGAATGAAAACCAATCCGAAAGTTTTGCTCTTGTTACCCATGCTTAGTATTAGGCCGTTAAAGGCGATAAAAGGTTATTCGTAAAAATCTCTTGACTAAGCCAAATCAAGGTTTGTTGACTAAGCTGTTTTGCCTTTATATAGGGGGCTATAGTGAAAATTTCACGTAAGTTCCGCCAGTTGAAAGCCTTTTGGTGCTGCTTGTGGCTGTTTGCACAACCAGCCTGCAATGCCTGCCATATGCTGATTTAAAAAAGCAATGTTTTGTGTTGTCTGCTGGTAGATGATGAGTAGGGGATGCTGTTGTCTTCTTCTAAGATAGAAAAAAGGTTAATCTTTTCCAGCTGGTTGTTTATGAGTATAGAGGGTTTTTTGCCACAACTAAACAAAAACACCTCTCCTATAATCCAAGAAATTAGGCACCAACTTAAGGCGTTTTGGTTAAAACTTGTTTTCGTTTTCTTCTCCGCATCACCAAGTAAACCGCAATTAGCACAGCCAACGCTGCGATAACTGCTATGAGTATGTAATGTGAAATGCTTGCGACTTCTGTCCAGTTGGCTCCCAAGTAATAGCCTACATAAATTAGCACTGTGTTCCACAGGATGCATCCTGCAGTTGTGAATGCCAGAAACTTTAGCAGCGGCATTTTTGCGGCTCCAGCTGGGAACGATATTAAAGTTCGGATTCCAGGGATTAAACGTGCTAGAAAAATTGTGAGAGCGCCATACTTGTTGAACCATTTACCTGCAAATGTAAGTTGATCTACAGAAAGCAGTGCTCTGCCCAAAATGCGGTGCTTGGTGAGAGCTTGAATGCCCTTCAAGCCTATGAAATAATCTATCAGTGAGCCTGCTATGGCGGCGATTGTTGCTACCAGAAGGGTTACCAAAAAGTTAAGCCGCCCTATCGAAATAAGGTAACCAGAAAACGGCAGCACTACCTCGCTGGGAACAGGCAGAGAACTGGCTTCAAGAAGCATTAAGCCGAAAATCCCCCCGTACCCCCAAGAAGACACGGTGTCTTTCACGTTTCTGGTGAGGGACATGATGGCGCTGACCAATGCCCCGCTTGTTAATGGGGCGTTGATAGAAAAGTCTTCTAAAAACTCAAACAAAATGTAAACGGCAATGACGATGACTATTACAATAGCGATTATTTGTGGTGCTTTCCTTCGTAACAAAGCAAACCTTGAATGAGACAGTACCAATAGGCATCGCTTGAATTTAACGCTGAACTTGAATTTATCTTAGCCTATGAACAGCTACATTTTCTAATAGTTTTTATACCTCATCGTTCTACCTTTTTAGGTCTAATAGCGAGGTTGTTTGATGGAAATAATTGAAGGAATCCACAAAATAGATGAAGCAAGCAGCAACATGGCACATAGCAACGTTTACCTAGTAATTAACGAAAAAGAACTGATGGTTATTGACACTGGAACAGGAGGAAATGCTAAGAAAATCATCGAATACATCCAAAAAATCGGTCACCAACCCTCGGAAGTTTCAACCATTGTTTTAACACATTACCACATGGACCATGCTGGCAGCGCCAAGGAACTCAAAGACCTAACCAACGCCAAAGTAGCCGCTCACGTGGAAGATGCGGGTTTTGTGGCGGGAAAAAAACCTGCTCCGAAACCAAAAAATGTCCTTTTCAGGGCAGTCTCATCCTTCATCAAGACCGCGCCAGTTGAGGTTGAAATTGAGCTTAAGGATGGGGATAAAATTGGAAACCTTACGGTTATACATACGCCTGGTCATTCGCCTGGAAGCATTGCCCTGTTTGATGAGCAGAGAAAAGCGTTGTTTGTCGGTGACACGTTAAGGTTCGACGGCAGCAAGGTCACTGGTGCCCCTAAGCAGTTCACTTGGGATGCAGAAAAGCAAAGGGAATCAATTGAAAAAATATCCGCATTAAACTTCGACATCATGTTGCCCGGTCACGGTGAAATTCTCAAGGCTAACGCTTCAAACGCAGTCAAAGAATTCTGCGACTCCACCAAGAAAAACTAATTTTTTTAAAAAGAGGTTGGTTTTAATTGGCGTTAGTTACTTGGCGAAGCCGAGTTTTGTTTTTCGTTTGATAGGCAATATCTGCATAATTCTAAAGGTCGTCCTTTTCGGTTTACCAAGCGTATCAATACTCCGCTGCACTTGCCGCATTTGGTTGATTCAATTCTCCAATCGTGATCAATAGCACCGTTCTTTACCCAATCGGCAATTGCAAGAACTTCTGGGTCACTGATGCCTTTCGTATCCATGCCGTCACCATATTTTAAGACTAACTCGAATTTTCTAAACAGCGCTTCTGGGAACTCTCCGTTTACTGTTTTTTGTGCTATATTGCCTAAAAGGAGCTCTTTTCGCTTATCTCTGGTCCATCTAGTGTCGTAGGCTACGATATACACGATAACGATTAGTCCTACTATTGCCACAAGTCCCTGTGCTGATTTAACAAATTGGAAAACCAATCCAACTTTGGGGATAACTAGGGTTGCGGCGCCTAGAACTTGGTTTGGTGTGACGGGGTTTGGATCTTGGAAGTTATTGTTGTCTCCTTTAGTAACATAGGTGATTGATCCGTCTGGTTGGATTACTTCGTCTATGACTCTGTGGATAACTACCGGAGGAATTAATCCGCCCAGTAACCCTGATTGGTCTTGACTGAAAACTATGATTGTGCCGTTGGGAATTTGATTGGCGTTTATATGCGTGAAATATACTACGTCGCCATTTTGCAGTTTAGGATACATGCTGTTTCCGTCTACAACAGTGACAGGGTATGACTTGGTGCCTGCAAACAGCGGAAGAGCCAATATTAAAGCAATTATTACAACTAAGATAATGATTAGGAGGTTTCGTCTAATTTTTGCTTTAAGCGATTTGCGCAGACTATATATCATTGGCTTCTTGCCTACATTCTGTTTTCGACTATAAATATTATCGGAAAAAAAACTGTGTTTTATAGGTTCTTAACTGTAAGTAAAGCATAACTGGACGTTAGTGGGTTTACCGCTTCCCCAGTAAACCGTGACTCCTGTTGTTGCAGGAGCAGTTATTACAATTTGGATGTATCCTGAAGCGGGAATTGTGCCTGCAGTTACGTTGAATGTGGTTGCTACTTGTCCGCCGCCCGCTGGCAGAGCATTTGAGGGTTGATTGCTAAAAAACACAGTTGGACTTGAAGAAGCAATTGCATCACCTATCATAGCCCAATTCTGATTCGCGGGAGTCCAACTGAAGCTTACCGTTTGAGAACCTGACGCAGCACCATTTTTATACTCTGAAGCGCCCTGCATCGCAGCACTAGCAGTATTAGCGATGAGCGTGTAACCGCTGCCAACACTTACCGTTGGATTGTTATTGATGTATGCTGCGCCGATTATGAAGTTGTTTGCTCCTGAAGGATTAACTGTAAATGACGCAGTTTTACCGCTTCCAGTCGCAGTCACGGGCGAGGCAATGCCAAAAGGACTCGCTGTGTTGGCTCCTTTTATGCCGAACGCTGTTAAGGTGAAAGTGGCGCTGGAGCTCAAGGTAACCGAGATTGAGCCAGAAAACGCTGGACTAGATGAAACTGCGTACCAAGCCGAAACCTTTCCGTTATTGCCGTTGGTTATGTTTACTCGCGAGGTAAACGTTAGTCCTGTCGCGGTTGGAGTAGCTACATTTATTGTGCTTGCCCCTTTTACTGCCGCAACAACATAGATAACATCATTTGTGCTTGTAGTGGACAGCGAAACAGAACCCGAAGATGCGGAAAATCCTATTGAATTTGAACCGTCAAGGGATGGGGAGCTGCCTATAGCGGAAGCTGAAACGCTGACTGTGTTTGCAGGAGTTATGGCGTCGCCTATCATAGCCCACGCCTGACTCGTCGACAACGCGAAACTTACCGTTTGTGAACCAGACGCAGCACTATTTTTGTACTCTGAGGCACCTTGCATCGTACCACTTGCAGTATTAAAAATACTGGTAAAACCGCTTCCAACAGTAACCGTTGGATTATTATTAACATAAGCAGCACCAATAATGAAGTCATTTGAACTCGACGGATTAACAGTTACTAACGCAGACGTACTAGTTCCAGTTAACGTCGTTCCATTGCTTATGAGGCTTGAATCAAAAGGAGTAGCCGAGTTTGCACCGCTTACTCCAAAAGCCGTTAAAACAAAGCGAGTACTGGTGCTTGCAGTAACACTGATGGCGCCTGAGAAAGTTGAACTGGAAACTGCGTACCAAGCCCAAACTTTTCCGTTTTCAGCGTTATTAATCGCGCCTCGTGATGTGAAAGTTAGCCCTGTTGCAGTAGGAGCGGTAACTGTTATCGTGCTTGCTCCTTTAACAGCCACAACAACATAGATGATGTCATATGCGTTCGTAGTGGTGAGTGTGACAGAACCAGTATTTGAGTTACGTGCTGTTGAAACTGAGCCGTCAAGGCTGGGGGTGGTGGATGTTGGTGTAGCCCATAGGTCAAGCGTCATTTTTCCCGTCGGGATTGAGGTTGCTGTTGAAAATTGGTTTGTCCACAGATATGCGGATGTTCCTTTGGCGATTGTAAATGAGCCGCTGGAGGGAACTATAGCATCACCTATTATAGCCCATGCTTGGCTTGTGGACAATGTGAGGCTTACGGATTGGGAACCTGAAGTAGCCCTGTTCTTGTACTCTGAAGCGCCCTGTATCGCACCATTTTTGGCATTGGCAATGAGTGCAAAACCACTGCCGACATTAACGGTTGGATTATTGTTAATGTAAGCCGCTCCAATAATGAAGTCATTAGTTCCAGAAGGGTTCATGGTGACTGTTGCGGATGTACTGGTTCCAGTTGCTGTTACGGGGCTACTTACGCCCGAATCAAAAGGGCTGGCTGTGTTGGCTCCTTTTATGCCAAACACTGTTAGCGTAAAAGTGGCACTACCGCTCAAAGTAGCCGAGATTGAACCTGAGAAAGTTGAACCGGAAACTGCGTACCAAGCCCAAACCTTCCCATTACCAGCATTGCTAGCTGAGCCCCGCAACGTGAATGTCAGTCCTGTTGCCGTTGGAGTGTTAACAGTTATTGTACTTGATTTTACTGCAGCAACAACGTAGATTATGTCGCTTGTGCTTGTGGTTGTAAGGGAAACGGAACCGGAAGAAGCATTAAAACCAGTTGAAACGGAACCGTCCAGAATGGGAGTAGTAGGATTGGATGTTCCAGTGTTAACTGTAATTGGGGAGTTTGTTGAGGGCGCATTGGCGTTTTCAAAATAGCTTCCTGTTCTTATCCCCCGGACCGCCTGAAAATTAGCGGAGATTACGCCAACTGAAGCTGCATAGGCTTCTATTGCAGCAAATGATGTTATAACAAATAAAAGCAATATTGCTAAAACAACTTTGTAATTGTGAAAAGGTTTTTTACTTAAATTAAAGAAAGAGAAAATTTTGGCTATTTTAGTAGCCTTTTTTGGGTAGTTCATATAAAGCGCTAACTATGGTTTGTTTATGTGATTGTCACTATTATAGCTGTGTTTCCAGCGTTAGGTCCTGTGCCTGCATCAAATACGAAGGTCATTGTATTAGAGTCGGCTGTTATGCCTGAAAATGTAATTGAAGGCATGTCTACGTATCCAGAGCCTGTATTCATTGAAACTGTGACAGTGTGTGATGCGTCAGCTAGTGCTTTTGAGGTTACAGTTATTTGAAATTGCCAGTGACCAGCTGTTAAAGCGGTTGCTATAGTTCCAGTGTCTGACCATGTAGTTGCGGTTGCAGTTGCATTACTTTGAGTGAGTGTGAATGAGGGGTTAGTGACTGATAAGCCTCCGGCAACGTTGTATTGGACACCAGCCAAACCCTGTACTGAGGGTATTGTAGTGACGCCAATAGAATCTGCGTATGAACCGATAGAGAGTGCCATGATTAATGCCAGAGGAATTACTGCAGTTAAGAGTAGCTTGCTTTTGTTGTTGAAAATTTTCGACATTTTATATATTTCTCCTTTCTGTATTTTTGTTGTACTACAGCTATTATTCTAATATAAATGGCTTATTCCTTTGAAACAAATAAAACAAATGTCACAATAGCTTAAACAGCTTATATTAATTGTAAGCCAATAGATTTTTTTGTCCAAAAGTGGCTTTTTTTGAGAAAATAAATGCGGATTTTATCAGATTTAAAGCAAATCTGACCAGAAGCAAGTGGTAACTTTGCTACTTAGTCACCGTGGCAACAAAAGCTATCGAGCTATCCACTGTTGCACCTAAATCAAAGAGAAAAGTCATCTTTTCCTCAGGATTTATTGTACTTGGAGTTATGAACTTGATGGAACCCAACGAGTTCACACTACTTACCGTCTCGGATTTTACAGAAACTGTGTATTGGGTGTTTGGTTGAGCTTGTGGGTTTATTTTTATGGTTATTGCGTATTGCCAGTGGCTGGAGGTCAGTGCTGTGTTGGCTGTTGATCCGTTTGACCATGCGGTTATGGGTGAGGCTGGTTGTGTTGTGGCGGTAACTTGGAGACCGTTGCTTACTGCAAGGGTGAAGCCGCCTGTTATGTTGTATTGTTCGCCTGTGATTGCTTGGGTGGATGTTTGGGTTGTGGATGTGTTTGTTGCGTAGGATGCGGTGGAGAGAAGCGAGATTAGTAGGAGTGGGACTGTGAGTAGGAACTTGGAGTTTTTGTTTAGTGTTATGTTTTGTATTGTCCCAACCTCCGATATAACATGTATTAAGTCTCAATAAACATACAGGTCTAATTAACATTACGAACCCCGCATACTTACGTTCAATCAGCAAAAACCAACAACAAAATACTTGATTAAAACAAAAGATAAACAACCCTTTACACTTACCTATTAAAAATCAAGCACACAAAAAAAACGGTGCACATTTGGATAAAAAAAAGTAATCCGCAGAAACATAAGGAAAACACCGCAGCAAGCAGCAGGTTTGCCAGAAGTCCTTAGGCGGGTAGGCTGTTTTGGGGTTTTTATAGCCAAAATTTTGCCTTTAAATAAGGGGGTATAGTTTTTTCAGAGCGCTAGCTTGTCAGTGGTTGTTAATTTGGTCAATTTCGTGAAGTAGCTTGTCTATTGGGTTAATTGGCGGTTGCAGATAACCATATAGCGTTTATCTGCATCTTCTTCAAACGCTAAATTATTTTTCTTTATAAAATCTTCCATAGCTTCACGATTATAACCGCTTCCTATTTGAAGTAGATAATCACCAAGTTTTCTTTCTTGCAAAGATACCCAAGAAAGTTCAACTAAATCGCTAATGACCATTGCTTTTAAGAGGGCTACCGCCTCTTTTCGTTCCAAAAAAAATCTTCTCCAAACAAGTTACCCCTTGCCTTGCTTATATTATTTATTCCCAAAGGTTCTAGGAACTATGGAGGTTTTCGAACTGCGTTTTATAATTGCTTTGTTTCCATAAAAAGTCGTATGCGCCATGTTCAGGGTCATATTTCTCAATTGTTTGGGCAAAGTCGTCAGGCACAATTAGAATAAGGCAGAAGTAATCCCCATAATGTTTACGGAACAGCGCAAGTTTGCAAAGGAAATCTTTAAGGTTACTTCTGACACCGTGCGGTTCAAGCAAGACCTTTCGGCCATTGTTTGTAAGCTGCGGCAAAAGAAAATCTGGTTTGTAGGTTAAAGCCGAATTTTCCTTTGAGAGGTAGAATTCCATAAACTCATAATTGAAAATCACCTGCTTGTTTCTAAGAAAACCATAAACATCTAACTCTAAAGCTGAGAACGCTCCAGGCTCAATACGTTCGCCGATTCGATTATAATGATAAACCACTGTTAAGTACCGCATAAGGGGCTGCAGGAACTCGTTGTGTTTTTGGATAAAAAACCGCATGGACTTTTCCATCGAAGGCAAGGTTAGGTCAGAGTATTCCAGCCATGTGCCCAAGATAAAGAAGGGAAAATCAACTTTAGCTGGATCATCAGGAAATAGAGATCTTGCAAAGTTAGTCAACCTTGCCGCGTCCGCGTCGAATTCCGCCGTATTTTTCCACCAACTTTCCGGTCGATTTTTAATGCTTAATTCGAACGGAAGGTTTTCGTTTTCGCCAAGACCTAAAGCGGCGTAAACTCTGAATTTAGGTGTGGTAAGCGAAACCATTAGGTCTTTTGGGTCGAATTGAAAAAGCGCCAAGTCTGGGGCGTAACGAACCATCCAGCGCAAATACAGCCACGACTTTGCTTTATTGTGCTTATTGAGTCTCTTTACGCTATACGATAATTCTTCAACAAGGTCCTTTGGTTTTCTGCCTTTTAGGGTTAGTTTCGTGGTGTAGGTGATGAGGTTGCCATAGGCTTTGTTAGCGACAAACTTGTTAACTGAGCATAATACTTCGGGAATCTCGGCTTTTGCTTGACCAAGGTGATCCAGCTTTTCTATTTGCTGCTCAAACTTGCCAATTTCACATGCAAATTCAGAAGGATTCGTTATTGCATACAACTTTGACCCCAATGCCGTGTGGAGGTGATTTAGGAGCATACGGACATTTCTTGGATTTCCAGTCAACTGATAGTCGGTAAGTGCTGCTGCAAGCAAAAAATAGTGCGCTGCCTCCTGCTTTGCCCTATTGCTGTTTAAGGGCATAAACCAAGGTTTAGGATTCAGATACAAATCAAGCTCTAAGTCCGGCACACTGCTATAAGTTTGGACAAAGCGCACGATTAAGTCCTTTAAATCGTCTGGAACCTCTTGAGGCATGCAACTAAATCTGTTCGCTCTAGCTTAATTGTTTTTGTAACAACTTGATACGGAAACTAGTAGGGTCAAAATTTAACCTTCTATAAGAGATTGCATTAAAAGGGTTTATTAGTTATTTTTAGCATACCTTGCTTAGGTCTAACAAATGGAAAAAACTATTTTCGGTTTCGAAGAAGAAGAAGATTGCGAAGAAGAAGACTGCGACGATTGCGAAGACGAAGAATAGCCACATGCTTTAACTTTTCTTTTTTTTAAAAAAAATCCAAATAACCTACTGTACAGCAAAAGCCAACTATTCACTTTTCTGTTAATTGACAAATTATTAAAGCAAGTTAGATGTAGTTTGCATGGGATAGGCCATGGCAGCTAAACTTACGTTTTACGGCGGAGTCGAAGAAATCGGCGGCAACAAAATCTTGCTCCAAACTGAAAACGGTTCGGTCCTTTTGGATTTTGGTCGCAGAATGAACGAATATGGCAAGTTTTTTTCAGAGTTCCTTGTAGCGCGTTCCAAAAATGCCTTAAGAGACATGCTTCGGCTTGGGATTTTGCCTAAAATCAACGGCATCTATACCCCGCACTTGGTTGATATGACCGTTTTGTTTGAGAACGCCCAAGTTAGCGAAAAAATTCCTTTGGATAAAGCCATAGATTACTGGAAAACCACGGATGTTTGCCCGTGCAATGCAGATTGCCCAGCGGTTGACGGAGTTTTTATTTCGCATGCTCATTTTGACCATATTCAAGATGTCAGCTTTCTTGATCCAAGCATACGGGTTTACTGCACCGAAAAAACAAGGGTTTTGGCAAAGGCAATGACCGATGTTTCAGTTTCGGGCGTTGATGACCAGTATTATAAAATCGCTAAGAAAGTTACCATTAAACAGAAGGAGCCTCTGTTTAAGACGCTTTGCCCTGGCGAATGCGCCTGCAGTGAAGAAAAAGAAGACGAACACCCGATTGTTGAAGACCCAAAAACCAAATTCAAGTTCACCTATGACATCGCGCCCCAGTACAGAACGTTTAACACTGCTTCTGAGGGACAAATAAAAGGCATCACCTACAAGATGATTCCAGTAGGACACTCTGTGCCAGGTTCATGCTCAGTTCTTCTTACTCTTCCAGATGGGAAACGTATTTTGTACACTGGAGATTTGAGGTTTCATGGCGCTGGTGAAGTTTCGATTGACGATTATGTTCGCTCGATTAATGGACCTGTTGATCTTTTAATCACGGAGGGAACCAGAGTTAGTTCAGATGAGGTTTTAACTGAGCAAGAAGTTGGGCGAGAAATCAGTGCTGACGTTGGGCGTGCTGAAGGGTTAATTCTCATTAACTTTGGCTGGAAAGACCTTACACGTTTCAATACGGTTTATCAAGCAACAAAAGAAAATGGGCGTACACTGGTAATTTCACCCAAACTAGCATATCTCCTCTATGAGATGTACTATAGCTTTCCCACGGAATATGCTGACCCAAAGACAATGGCTAACCTTAAGGTCTACTTGAAACGGGAAGGCGACCTGTTATACTCCAAAGCTGATTATGACAAGTACAAAATGGGTTACCTGCATTTTCACGGACGAAACATTGCCCAAGACGATCGCAACATCGTGCGTGTTGCAGAGCGGTTGGGCGTAGGCGGCAACCCAAATAACCCCAAAAACCCCTTGCCAAAATCAAGCGAGCAAGAACCATACGATTACAAAGAACTCTATGAGTTGGCAACGCATCATTTAGATAATGGCGTTAGAGCATACCAGATAAGACAGCGTCCCCAGCAATACGTTTTGATGTTTTCGTATTGGGATGCCAACGAACTCTTCGACCTAATCCCCATAGACAGTGATCATGAGACCCGTTATATTTCTGCTTCAACTGAACCCTTCAGCGAAGAGATGGAGATTGATGAATCGAAAATGGTGAATTGGATGGACTTCTTTAAAATCGCCTACGATTATGAACTAATTGGCAAGCAGAAAATATTTACAAGAAGACACGTTTCGGGGCATGCATCCAAAACTGAACTCAAAGAGCTGATAGACAAAATAAATCCAGCAAAAATTATCCCTATCCACACGAATTACCCTGACTTATTCGAAAGCATGTTTCCAGACAAAGTTGTTTTGCCTAAATACGCTCAACCAATCGAAATATAACCCCCCCAACGAAAAGTTGTTAAAAATAGTGGTTAGCCCCATTTTCTAAGTGGGGCAACCGGAATTGTTCTCGTAGCAACAACGCCTCCAATGGGTCGCACAATGTCGCCAACAAAATGCAGTGCATTCTCATTTGTATCTGCCTCGAAAAGAACCGCAAAGTCCCATTTGCCAAACACTTGATAGGCTTCCTCAAGTTTGACGCCGTTAATCGGTTTTTCTTTCCACTTCATTATTTCATCATACAGTTTTCCTGAGCCAGCAGAACCTATCTTAATCATTGAAAAATACTTCTGTTCAGATTTTTCCAACTAAAACACCATCAAGCATCTCCGTAGTTACCGCTTTAAGGATATGTGGCTGGCTTAACACAGCAACAAATTTGCGAAGTGGCGCACATGTTAAATAGGCATTTAGCCTAATAGGATGATGTATTTCACTTTATTACTTCTGGAAGCATAAGCGGACTACCAACGCTTGTTGTGATGATTCTTCCCTTCGTCATAGGATTAATCGTGGGTTATCTAGTTCACAAATTCCTAAAAATAGCCATCATCGCAGGGATTATCCTTGTCGTGGTTGCTTACTTGGGCTTTTTTGGTCTGAGCCTTGGCGCATTGAAAAACCTATCAGACAAATACGGTCCCATAGCAGTTCAATACGGGGCACTGCTCATAGGCATATTACCACTCGGCATCGGATTCATAGTGGGTCTAATAATCGGCTTTGTACTCTCATAAAAAGAAAAGATTCAAAACAGAGTTAAGTCTACACCCAACCTTTTAGACAGCTTAACCAAATCATTAAGAACATAAACAAAAGCGTAACCCCTCCAGTCTCCCCAACGCTCCTTCGCAACCTTTTTGAGGTCAAATATGGCTTCTCGTGGCTTTTGAGGTTCCTTGCCAAAAAACAGGATACTGAAAATTTTGGCGCTCCAAACGTCAAGAGGAAAACCCATCCGAGGCATCACAAGTTCCGCGGAGTAATCGCCGATTCCCCGCAGGTTCAGAAGTTTTTTCTTGGCTTCTTCCGGCTCCATCAGCCATAACTCATCCATGGTGGGAAAACCCTGCGTCAAATCTTTGGCGATGGCTATGAGGTTTGCGGCTCTGTAGCCCAATTTAGCTTTGACTTTTAATTCTTCAACGGTTGAAGCAGCAATTGTTTGGGTGGAAGGCCAATAACGCATGGTTTTTCCATCGAAGTTAACTGTGTCTCCAAAATTGGTGGTCAGCAACTCCATCATTTGGTTGCTTCTTTTCATGGGCGTCATCTGCAGCGTGACTGCTAAAATCAGCGCTGGAAAAAGTTCTGGCCAACCTACCGTGTGCATCCCATAGAGGTCCTTGACTACGCCTTGTAGGATTGGGTCTTTTTGG
Source organism: Candidatus Bathyarchaeota archaeon (assembly GCA_963846735.1). Taxonomy (GTDB): domain Archaea; phylum Thermoproteota; class Bathyarchaeia; order Bathyarchaeales; family Bathycorpusculaceae; genus Bathycorpusculum. Next base: position 422,953 of record CAWJXC010000003.1, read on the forward strand.
CTGAGCTTGTAGAAATCGGTTAGGTCTTCTTCAGTTTTTAGGGCTCTTTTAAGCATGTTTGTTATATGCTGTTTCTTGGAGGCGTCCGTTTTGGTTTTGGAAAAGACGGTACAGGAAATTTTCGGTTTGTTTAATGTTCCCGTTGACTGCAGTTTTAAACCTAAAAGTTCACCGTTGAACCGTGTTACAGTCCAACAAACGCCGTTTTCATATTTCTCATCGGGTGTTGACCACCACCAACCCGCGGGTTTATGGAGCGTAAGCTCAAAACTGTATGGCGCAACCGCTTCTACCTCAACGGAATACTGTTCTTTTAGGTACAAGACAAAAACCTAACAAATGCTTATTCAACGTATAATTGACAAACAATATTTATCTTCTACACAAGACCTTAGGGCATTCACCAAATTTGGAACTTTCTGTTGCTTTTCCGCGACCTTTCTTTGTTTTATCAAAAAATTCTTATCAAAGCAACGACTAGATTGACTCATGGAACTTATTGTTTATTTTGACGACCAATACCCTACGGTATGGATTCCAAGAAATGTATCAGAAGAAATCGCTACCTTTCTCAAAGGCAAAGACTTCATAGTGCATAACGCTGAATGTCTGGCGAAATGGATGCAAAAATCTATTGACGAGAAATCTTGCTGGCAAAGTGTTGTCGTATTCTCTCAGGACGTAGTGCCTAATACGGTCTGTCATACAGCAAGTCCGTCTGCTCTTATTCGAGAATACCTTGATTGCGGAGGCACTGTAGTTTGGATAGGCGATATCCCCTTCTTTTATTTCGGGGTGCGCCGATGCAAAAAAACCAAATATTATGACGCGCGTCTAATTCCCTTGAATACTGAAAGCGGGGACCACTTTGAGGGCGTCAGCTTCGCTAAACCGAGTATCCGAGCTTACAAGGATAGGAATGGCAACATCGCTGTACGCTGGGGTAGCGGTGGTTGCTTTAGCATTCTTGACGTCATGCCCCTGTATCTGGACTTTCCATCTGACAAGGTAAAGTTCACTAAAGAAGGAAAATCTTTCAAATTAAAAAATCAGTGGTACAGTATTCGCCCAATTTTAATTAAAGGTTTAAATCTCGGGAAAAAGAGAACAAAAATTCTTGCTAAAACCGATGCTCTCTCGTTAAGGTCTACCCAAAAAACCATTTTCGGTGCACGTGTTCGCTCGCTCAATGAAGTAAAAGAGAGCGAAACTTTATTCTCAAGTCTCATAGGCGATGCATTAAAGTATATTAGTATCATTATTCCCGCATTAACTGCCGTGGTGAGTTTTGTTGATATTACGAGATTTACATCAATACTTCCTTACGAAATTTCGATTTCAATTGCAATCCCAAGTTCTATTCTAACAATACTTCTTGTGCTTTGGTTCATTCCCTTGAAAGAAAGATATGCTAGTGCTTGGTTCAAGAACTTTAACGAAGAATATCCTGAATCGGGCTTTATCAGACTTTGGGACTTTAGATTGTGTGAGATAACTGAGCCTATGTTGGAAGAACTCTGTAATGTCGCTTTACGTGGATTTGAAAAAGGTCCGTCGACCAAAGAGTAATATCAAAGGCATTATCTAACAGAAGAAAAAGGGATTATCTGACGAAAAATAATACCCCCAAAAGTATTCGAGTTGAATCCTCGTCCCCACTCTTATGAGGTCTGCTTATATGCAAATTTTTCGCCCCTTCCCATGCGCCTCCTAAAACGCTATGGAACCGAAGCCTCCAATTTACATGCCGCTTTTATATATAGATATCAAAATAGGCAATTTGATTGCCCACGTTTTAACTAATTCAATCAATCACTCTTTTATTTCCTAAATCCTGAAGTGAAGCAAATAACACAAGACTTAGGAGACATCATTTATGGTTAACCGCTTTATTAATAAATGGACGGAAAAAGAAAAGGAACCCTCCGTTTTATCCAAGATTAAAAACGCAGCCCAACCGTCCGAGAACCTAAAAGACCAAATCAGCATGGTTACTCAACGCATAGACGTTCAAACTAAAACGTTGGATATGGCGGTTAAACGCTTTGAAACCCGCGATGCCGACGTCTTCAACCGCGTGGTCAAAGCCCTCTCCCAAAGAGATACCGCGCGAGCCAACATCCTTGCCACAGAACTCTCAGAAATACGTAAAGTCGAAAAAATGTTAACCCACGCCTCCATCGCAATGGAAAGCATCTCCATGCGCCTCAAAACAGTATCTGAAGTCGGCGACTTAGTCACAGTGCTGGGTCCAGCGGCTAATATTCTAAAGAGCGTCCGCTGTGAAATGTCCACCATTCTACCAGAAGCAAGCCAAGAACTTGGAAACATCGGAAGCCTACTCTCAGACATCGTTTCCACAACCTGCCAATCTCCAGAAGCACCAGTCAACACAATAATGGCAAGCGCCGACGCCCTACAAATCCTAGAAGAAGCAGAAGTAGCCGCAGAGAAAAAACTAAGCGAACAATTCCCCGAAGCAGCCACCGAAAACACCAACCAACGCACAAGCATAGAAGCTTAGGTAACTGGAGATAAAGAGCGGAAAACTACCCGACGCCCTAATCGTAGCAAGAGCACTACCCCGAACAGCAAGCGAGGTTACTCTAAAGACAAAGACCTACAACGCTAAAGCAAAGACACTGAAGTGAACTTTAATCGTTGTCTGCTGCTTTTTTCTACGCGGTGCTATCTTTTGACTTTCAGGGCTCTCATGCTCCGAAGTTTACCGTTTTTATTTTTATCGCCATGTTTCTATGCTCGATATTTGGGAGACGCTTGGGAATGACTCCGATTAGCATCGTTTTGCTTCAATTAGTTCTTTCGTTCCATTTGCCTAAAAGGCGCTTTCCAGCACCATATAAGTCCAATCCTTAGAACAGCTTTTTCGGTAAATAATTGTATTTGTTCAAAAAGGAGCGCGCTTTTTCGAATTAAATATTAGATCATGCAGAGATATTAAATTTGAATTTTTATCGAATTGCTTTTTCATATATGCGGAAAAATAAATGTCCGTTAATTCCCGTACCTTTTCTTCATCACTAACGTACTTTAAATGCAACAATTCATGTATTAACGCCGCTCTAGCTCTATTCCCAACGAATGCAACTAAGAAGTCTTTTCCAAACTTTTTCCTGAACGCATAACAGAAGTTAAAAGTTTTTGGATAAATGCGAATTCTGCCCCTAAACGTGTCACACTTTCCGACAATATTAAAACCATTTTTTCTAGGAGCTGGAAAAACTTTAACATCCACAGTATTAACAATTTTTTCTTCAATATTTTCCGATACAAGCATGCAGCACAGAAATTCTTGAAAAGAAGATTTTCTTAATGCTTTAAAGATAAAGCGAGAATATTTTGTGTAAAAACAAAAATCCTTAGAAAAATCAGATTTGTCATATTCAAGTGCTATCTTTATTTTACTGGAGAGAACATAATTTTGTTGTAACATACTTATCGAAATATCACAATGATTCAGTTTTAACTAGAAAAACACTGTTTTTATTCGCCTTGGAAGGAGAACGTGTGAATCCATACGAATTAGGCTGATTATATAGGCGGTGACTTGTAGAACACTTGATTCCAATCATCTTTCCATTTTGCGAAACCCAAACAATGCGTCCCATTCGAGTGCATTCTGGGCACTGCGTATAGTCGCCTATGCTCACCATGTTTTTGCGTCGCCCCTCTTCTTGTTAAAAACGTGATTACGATGTATAGATGACTTAGATCCAACACAATTTTTTAATAAACTAACTCTTAATATACACATTTTGTTTTGCTTCTATTTTTGAAAAGTATCAGTACTTAGCCCTAGCCCAAGCAGAAAGGGACTTTTCATTAGTAACATACGCTGACTATGCTTATAAACAAATGTTAAAAAAAGGTTCTTTTGTACAAATAAATACCAATTATGCCAAGAATATTATGCTCATCTGTCTGTTCTTGACTTTTTCTGTACGCAGATTTAAGATTATTGCCACCAATGCTTTTTCGGTTCAACAAAGAAGGCTTCAACATTTTGCGTTAATTCGCAAACCTTACTTAAACCGTATTTTTCAACTATCACTTCATAGGAACCCTCTGGAAACTCAGCAGTTACGTTACCATTATTATCGGTATTCATCGAGAGGACCAACGTTTTAAATGGAGATCCATTTTTGAGATTTTCAGCCCATTGTTTAGGCGTTATCGGTTCTTTTTCTAATCTGAAAACTTTGACGTTAACATTTTGGATTGGCGTATTTTCTTGAAAATTAACCACTCTTACAACAAACGTGTAAGTCTTTTCTAAAACGTCATCAACTTTTTGGGTGTCCACTGTAAAAACCTGGATAGCTTTATTCTGTGACTTGTAAATTTAAGCTTTTAAACAGTATCAGATTGCACAATGCGGGCTTGGCGCTTTCAATTATTCCTTAGAGACGGGATGACAGTTTAATCCATACACACAAAAAAAGAGGAGAGAGACTATTTTGCATAAGCCTCGACGAGGTCGCGGGCAGTAATAATTCCCACCAACTTTTCGTCTCTGACTATAGGCAATCGTCTGATGTGTTTTAATGCCATTGTAGCCGCAGCTCTATGAACACTTGTGCCGGCAGGAATAACGATTAGAGGCTGTGAACATTCCGGTCCTACATCCGTGAACAACGCTTTGCCTTGGGCTAAGAAATTCGTGAGTAGGTCGCGTTCAGTGAATATCCCAAACGGTTCTCCTTGGCGGGTGATTATGACGCTGCCGATACGTTGCGCACCCATGATTTTTGCAATGCTGATAACGGATGTTTCTTCATCAGCAGTAACGATCTCTTTGGTCATAAAGTCATCTATTTTGACTTCTGTTTCAGGAACGTCAGGTAAACTCTTGATTAGGTCCGAAGTAGTTATGATACCCACAAGCACTCCAGCATCAAACACCGCAAGCCTACTTTTCACACTAATCATGTGCTGGGCAACTTCCTTTATCTTTGCGAAAAGAGAAACACCCGATAGCGGATACGACATCACATCCTCGACTTTTTCATCTTTCAAAAACAGCCCAAGCGCCAACACCTTGCTAAGCAAATCCCGCTCAGTAACAATCCCCACAGGCGTGTGGTACTTCATAACGATTAGGCTTCCGATATGCTCCTCACCCATCATTCGAGCAGCATCATCAAGCGAAGTCTCCGGAGCTATGGTAACGACATCAGGGCTCATTAATTCCTTCGCCATGCGGTAACGGGGCAAATCACGCTTGTATTGTTCATAAGCAATATCAACGATGCCCGGCAACTTTCTTTTTATTTCTTCTTGAGGTGTCGCCAAAAAAATCCCTCACATACATAATAGTCGAAATGTCTAATTAAGGTTCCACCCCTACTCGGGTGCCCCCGTTTACTCGTTTTAGACTATAAATATTTGGGAAAGGTAACTTTTATCATTAAGATATGGGAAAGGAGTTTTGTTGTCCCTACCCAGTGTACAAGCTTTTAGATTTTACCCTATGCTATAAGCTTGAAGCTACATTAGAGACGAAAAGAAACTCTGCCTCTGGATATTGAGAATAGGAATTACAAAATAGTCTTTCCAACTGTTAGATGTTTTGTTCCAATAAGTACTCTTGTGATTGTTGTCTTTTGTTTATCTTGATATGGTTTTGTTTTTCTGTTTGTTGTTTAATTTTTGTGTGTTTCGGTTCAAATGGTGCGTTGTGTGCGCTTATTTTCTTTTCTCGTAATGTAATGTCTCTTTCAATAGAGGTCATCATTTCTTCATCTTGGGCAATCCCGAGTCTCTCTAGTGCTCTGCACTGTTCCAGAATCTCCTTTAGCTCTGAAACAGTAAAGTTATTCCAATGAGGTATTGGTTCTTGAACTATCATCCAAGATTCCTCGGGTTTAACTTTCTTAAGCCATTTCTTGCTCAATAGGTATCTGCCACAAGCCGCTTAAAACACTATCTTTTCGTTCAATAAAATCATCGGTTTAAGAGGTATTTTCCAAAAAATGAGGTACAAACTACGATTAGTTGTACGTTTGTTCAAATTTCTGCAATATACAGAGAGCGTTTCAGGCTTCGGCGACTGTTTGCCCCTTAAATTTTCGGGAGCGGCATATTTGGATCCTAATAGTGGTTCTATGCAGAAACTATAGAGGGGGTCGATGCCTAAGAGGGGTAGGTCAGTATTAGCCCAGAACAAGCGCATTAGCATGTTAAAAATCAGTAGAAATGAAATAAGAGAGGAAAAGTTGCGGAGAACTATTGTTTTTTGTTTAGTTCTTCGAGGATTTCTTTGGCGCGGTCAACACGGACTTTGCGTTCCTTAACCATCTGCGCAGCAACCAAATCAATCTGCCCGTCTTTGGCGCCTGCGGTGACTGCGATGTTTCTTGCGTGCAGTGACATGTGACCGCTCTGGATGCCCTCGTTCACCAAAGCTCTTAAGGCTCCGAGGTTTTGTGCTAAGCCAACTGCGGCTAAGACTTCGGCGAATTCGTTGGCGGTTTTGACGCCGAGGATTTTCATTGCGATTTTTGCGATGGGGTGGGTTTTTACTGCGCCGCCGATTAAACCGACAGCCATGGGTAACTCGATGAAACCTTCTAGGTCGCCTTTTGGATTTTTCTTCCAAGTTGATAGCGCGGTGTAGGGTCTGTGGAAGGCGGCGTATGCGTGGGCGCCAGCTTCAATGGCGCGGTGGTCATTGCCAGTAGCTAGAATAACTGCGATGATGCCGTTTAATGCGCCTTTGTTGTGGGTAGCTGCACGAAAAGGATCAGCTTCGGCAAAAGCCGACGCGTAAGCTATGCCGTCAACAACACCTTCTCCGCCTAACGCTTCCTTAGGAACCACACATTTTGCCCTAACCAAACGTCTAGTAGCCAAATTAGAAATAATACGCAAGTAAACACGACCGCCAGTAATCTCTTCAATCATTGGCGCAACAGCCTCAGCCATAGTGTTAACGGCGTTAGCGCCCATAGCGTCACGGCAGTCAACAAACAACTCCACGATAAGCATCTTATCCATCGAAGTCTCAATAACTTTAGCAGCCAAATCCTTAGCGCCGCCACCGAAAGAATTCAAAACAGGGTCTTGCTCGTTTGCCTTCTTCAAAATACTAACCCTGTGACTTAAAACCTGATTCCTAGCATACTCAACATCCCTAAGCTTAACAACTTGAATTTGCCCAATCATAACTGGCTCTGAACTGCCCGTGCGGAAACCGCCGCCTTCACGCACCATTTTAGCAGCATAACTGGCAGCTGCTATCACGCTTGGTTCTTCAGTAGCCATCGGAATCAAGTAATCTTTACCGTTGATTTGAAAGTTAACACCTATGCCCAGTGGTTCGGGAAAAACGCCGATGACATTTTCAACCATGTGGTCTGCCACATCTATGGGCAAAGAACCAGTATTCTCTAATAAACGGACTTCATCGTCTGTTAAGTCCGCGAAATCTTTAATGATTGCTAGCCGCTCTTTTGGCGGAAGTTTGTAGAAGCCTGAAATTACAGATGACTTAGACATACTTAATCACTATGCCAACTGACTGTTTGGCTTTTGGCTTTTAAACTTTAACCTACCCTCAGCCCAAAACATTGTGCTTACAGGGTAGTTTGACCTGAACTTTTCGGCATAGCCACTGCGGAAACGCCTAAGCGCTTACTAATTTCCTTCGCCAACACATCCCCGTTGCTTCGATAATTATCAGTGATAACCTGCTTTGCGCGTGAACGTTTCACGTATTCGATTAACCCGTCAAAATCTGAATGGTCACTTAGCGCCACTAAATGTTCTCGGTCGCCGATTTGTCGGCAGGGCGAATGAAACTCCCAGCCGCTCACGCAAATCCGCGCATTACGCAAACCCACATGCTGCCTTGAATTCATGTGGTAAAAGGCGACGCAGGGTAAGTTGCCGTCTAAAAGTTCATGCCCTTCCTTATCGGTGGAAAGCGACAGGCAACCAAGACGCATGCCATGTTTCTCACAAACTTTAGTGACCTCATAAACGCGTTCAGGCATAACAAAGGGCACCTCAACATCGGCATCCCTTAGAAGCTGCATGACCTCTTGAAGTTTGCCATGGTAACCGAAAACGTAAACTGCGCCGCCCCGCAAGCGTTTCTCAATCATGGAAACCAAAAGTTCCCTCACGTCAACGTCGAAATTGCGCCTGCACGATGGACTTCCATACGTGGCTTCAACCACCAAAACATCACAATCGACAACAGGCGTGCCATCCAACCTAAAATCGCCCGTCCAAACAATGCGTATACCGCCAGCATCCTCAACTAAAACCTGTGCTGCGCCCAAGATGTGTTGAGCCTTAATGAGGCTAATTTTTTCGTCGCCGTACTTGAGGACTTTGCCGTACTCCAGGGTTTTTACTGAAGGGGCATCTTTGAGGTTGATGGTTTCGTTAAGGGTTTGGGTTAGGTCGCGGGTGGCTTTAGTCATCAGAACCTTCTCGCACCGCTTGAGGCTGCTTCGTAGTCCGTAGAGGTGGTCTGCGTGTGCATGAGTTACAACCCGCAAAGGTCTTGATGCGTCGTGGGCATCGCAGGCGACACTGTCACCTAACAAAACAGCGCCACTCTTAGTTACCAGTGCCCTTTCAGCCAAAGATTATCTTCTCGCTAGCGGTTTTTTCAGCCAGCCACTCGATAAGCTGCTGTGGATTTTCTGTTTCAATGTTGACTCTTATGGGACCCAGCGGTGACTCTGCTGTTTCCTCAGAAAAGCTAATGTGCCCTGCAAAAGCCACCTGCTTGTTTAAGCAAAAAGAAATCATAGTGCCTCTCATCGATTTCAAAAGCAATCTTCTGGATGCATCCCGGACCCTATCATTGCGCATCATGGTGCGAAGTTTAAACAGCGAATTTTGCCCTTTAGCTATCGCTGTTAACGTGCTGCCTTTGACGGAAGGCTTAATGTTTATGGATGCATCGCCCAAAACATTGTTGATTGCCGCCTTAACGTTGTCTTCGCTTTCGGTGGGGTAAATTTGTGCCTCAACAAAAACTGTTACTTCAACCATTTCTCCTCAATCCTTCCAAAGTTATCTTTAACTTGAGCTTTAAACTGTTGTATACTATCATCGTTAACTAGTATCTTCTCAGCCATAGCTATAGTATTTCCCAAACCCACACCGAGTTCACGCATGTCACGTTCGTGGAAAACCTCCCAGTTAAGCGGGTCATCGCTTCTGCCTCGACGTGATAGGCGAGTAAACCTGATTTCGGGCGGCGCATGCACGGCAACCAGAGTGAACTTGGCAAAATGCTCTTTGAAAATGTCAGCTTCATAGAGGCTTCTTAAGCCGTCAACGAGGACTTTGGGGCTGGTTTGCTCTTCAATTTTTGGAATACATTTCTGGGCAATGACATAGTTTCCGCCTTCCTGCCGCAGTTCAAGCATGACTTTCCCAACATTTTGCGGCGTCAATTCTAAGCCGCGCTTTGATGTTTCTTGCCTAATTACGTCACCCATAACAACAATGGCATAACCCATTTCGCGTGCAGTGTCAACAACTAGGGATTTCCCTGACCCAGGCATCCCCGCTAAACCCACAACCAGTTTCCCAGCGTACATGTTAAGTTACCCTTTTTTTGGTTCTATAGCAGACTCCTACATTAAAAAGCATTTACGTTAGTGTTAGGGAAGACTAAACTCGCCAACAGAATGCTGTTCCTTGTTTGCTACCGAGCTGAGAAACCAAAATTCTAATGGTGATGCCATTCAATAACTGTTCATTATTTGCAAAAAGGAACATAAGACAACTTCGCGTCAACATTGGCAAACTGGATCTCGAAATGATAATCTGGAAAATCTCAAACGTTGTTTGTTAAACGCTATACCAATGGAAAGAAACGCTTAGACCTCTTCATGCTCTGGGCATGACCTACAAACCAAACGAAGGCAGACCAAAAGGAAGCAAGAATAAACCAAAGGCTAAATTTATCGCACCTAAGCCAATCGACATAATGGCTATGTTGGCGAAGAGTAAAAACTAACGGCTATCTCTCTCCCTATTTTCTCCATGAGTCACAGTCAAGAAATGTTGACTTGACTTAGTCAAGGAGCTTTTACGAATAGGCTTTTATCATAAACTGTTTACAACAGTAAGTATGGATAGTTTAGGCAAGAGTTTCGCATTAGTTGCGATTCTAATTGTGGTTATCTCAGGTCTAAGTCTATTGGCAGTTAAGCCTACAAATGCTCAGACACCTACACCTCAACCAATACCTACGCCATCTGTTCCAAAATTTACCATTAAATTTGTTCTTGCCTCCAACAACATAACAACAATTGACCCTTACACGGGACAGAGTATCACAAAACAGTATCAGAATAACACTGTGCAATTAGTCATAAAAAACCAACCTTTTCTGCCACCTGATGACTTAACTTGGTTTGATTACAATGTTCGTTACAAGGGGCATTCACAAGAAAATTGGACAGAGGTTTTTGTAGAGTCAATGGCGCAAAGTTTTCTTTATCCCCAAAATAATTCTTCTGAAAATACTTCAATTTCTGTATATTTATCTGGAAATCAAATTGAAGCACAGGAATATGGTTTCATATATTATCAAGGATATGGTCAAATAGATTTCCAAGTTGAAGCAGTCATAGCAACTTTTCATCCATTCGCTCCACACGGGGACACTGGCACTTGGGCATACGAAACAAGCGGTTGGAGCGAAACCCAAACAGTGACCATACCCGCAACTTCCGCTTCACCATCCCCAACTCCAACTGTTCCAGAGTTTTCTTGGTTAGCAATTGTGCCTTTGCTTCTATCTGTGTTCTCTGTTGTTGTGATACTTAGGCATCGAAAAATCGCTAAACCAAAACGATGAGACCTTTTCCCAAGCAAGCGATGGCAAAAACTTAAAACTGCATTGATAAAATAAGACATATGAACGAAGTAACAATCAATATCGTAGGTGAAGGGTCGTTTCTATATCCTGATTTTTTAAAGGATGGTGGTATTCATCAGCGAACCGAAATAGAGCTTTCAAAGGGTATCACTTTAAGATATGACCAAGCGATATTTTGCGAATCGGTGGATGCACCAACATTTATTCAAATTTCATTGATTGTAGGTAAAGACATTCTTTTGCCAGTTGCTTTGGGCTTAGTTTCCAGTTGGTTGTACGATAAAATAAAGGAGAAAAAAGTCTATAAAATCCTCATTAATGGCATAGAGGCAGAATTAGATAAGCAAAAGATAATGGAGTTAATGAACCAAGAAATAAAAGAAAAAGCCCCACTAAAACAGCACTTAATAAAAATAAAAATTCCTGAAATTACAAATAAAGAACTGCTGTTATCAGCTCGTACACTAAGCAGAAGACCAATAATGTTTGATGAAATGGAGCTTCCCTATTCCGATAATATGGTGGATTTCGCCGATTATGATTCTGGTGGCATTGATACATATTTAGTGGTTCGAGATGAAACTCTTAATGCCATTTTGGAAAAGCGAATAATAATGTATGCGGTGGCTGAGACAGAGTTAACGCCTTCTAATCATGAAATCTTTACCAAACTTATTCTGAGCACAAAGCGTATTCCATCCAGTCATAGAATACGTTATTTGGAAAAAACTTAGCCCTCATGAAGCACGATTTTTATTTTTCTGGGCAAATTTTTTTTTAAGCCCCAAATTAAAAAATGCCCTGAAATTTATGAGAGGCGGAGCCAGTCTCTTTATGGTGTGTGATAGTTTATTTCGGCAGGGGAGTGTTTTTTAGGGGTCGGTTGCCTTACAGCGGCTCGCTTTGCTCGCCTTTTTGTTCGTAGCAAGTCGAAGTGTTGATTGTTCAAAGTAGGGTTAAATTCAGTCAAACAGAGGCAATTTTCCGCTAATTTGTGGGCATTGGAGCGATAAGGTAGTATCGTTTGAAGTTGGTTTGTTTTGTTCGGCTTTTTGTTTGTTAAAATTCCTCATATGGAGATCCATAGTTTTTATTGAAAATTCTTAAATACGGTCTCTGATATTAATAAAATGTAATGGGAACTTCAAGGGGCGGGAATTTTGACGGTTGTCGAAGTTAAGAAGAACGACAAATCTGCGGCTGATAAGGAACTGTTTGATAAGCATAATAGGTTGAGTTCCGATTTCAGGTGGATTTTTGCTAACACCGAAAAATTGCGTTCCAAGTATCCTGACAAGTACGTTGCTGTTAAGGGTCAGCGGGTTGTATTTGCTTATGATGATGCAAAGCGTCTGCTTGACAAAATTGCCCTGTCTGGTTTGTCGGCGGATGATTTTGCGATTGAGTATGTGCGTAAGAAACCGTCTTGTTTTCTGCTTTAGGTTGATTTTGTGCGGTTAAGGGCTGACTTGGATGGTCGAAAGCATGCCTTTATCATTGGTTCGATAACATGCGGTCAATTCACTGAGCCCAAAGTCATCCGTTTCTTGGTTGATACAGGTGCGTCGCTTTCAACGGTTCTAAGCTATGATACGCTTCGGTTGGGGATTGACTGTTCAAAACTTGTCCCTTCTCAGTGTTCTTTTAGCACAGCCAATGGTAGAAGGAACGCTTACCAGTTGGATGATGTACAGATTACGTTGAATACTAATGATGAGCCGACTCAGCAGGGAACTGTGACTTTTTCTTTGAGGGGCATGCCGTGTTTTGCTCCGCCGTCTACGATTGATTCGTCGGTAGTGGCTGAGGAAACATACAGCCTGCTGGGTATGGATGTTTTGTTTCTTTTCAAGAAATGGGCTTACACCGATAATGTGCTGATTCTTGAAGATGGCCAATTGTAGCTTCTTCGGCTTGAAGGGGATTCTCTGTTGGGGTTTTTGAGCCTATAAAAAGGGGTTAGAGAAAAAAGTGCAGTTGTGTGGGTGCTTGAAGGTTGTTTGGTTTGGAGCTTGTGGCTGTCTGCACAACCAGCGTGCAATCGTAAGCTGCTGCTGATTCAAAAAAGCAGTCTTTTGCATGTTTTTTAGGTAGATGATGAGTAGGGGGCACTGTGTCTTCATCTAATATAGAAAAAACAGAAAACAAACTTTAGCTTATCCCATGGTTGCTGTGTATAGGGACTTTTCGGCAACAACTACTAAAGAAAAAACTGGCAGTCTAGAAAAGGCTGAAAAAGCCTAGAAAAGACCTAAATTCCATTCCCAATACGTGCAGACAGAACATCTCTAAAACCAAAGGAGCTATAGAAATTGCAAGTATTGCGTCGCTTCTATGTTCTTATAAAAGCATTTATGAGTGTTATGTGTTAAAACTACTTGAAGATACAATAATGTCTGAACCAGTAGCACAAATTAGAAGCTTCATTGCTTTCGACATGAAAAACGACAACGTATTAAACAGGCTTGCCGCTGCGCAAAAAATGTTGATCCAAACAAACGCAGACCTAAAACTAGTAGAACCAAAGAACATTCATATTACGCTTCGTTTTCTTGGCCCAATCAGCCCTGAAATGGTAGAGAAAGTATATGCCGCAATGAAAAACGTAAAGTTTAGCCCCTTCAACATTCGGCTTTCAGGTTTAGGTGTGTTTCCAACACTAAATTATCCGCGGGTGGTTTGGGCAGGAATAACTGATGGCGCAAAAGAACTCACAAGCATCTTTGAGCAACTTGAACCCCAAATCCATGAGCTTGGTTTCGCTCCAGACCCCAACGGGTTTAGTCCACATTTAACCATTGCACGTGTCCGTTCAGGCGCCAATAAGCAGCGGTTAGTGGATTTAGTGCAGAAACAGGAAAATTATGATTTTGGCATTATACGTGCAGACTGTTTGAGATTAAAGAAAAGCCAGCTTTCACCTAAAGGTACCAGCTTACTCAACGCTCAAAGAATATTGCCCATAAATGATAAACATGGAAAACGAAATAAACGCATTAACTAAGCAGATTTTGGAAAAAATCACTCCGAAAAAAGAGGATTACGCAAAAGTTGAAGCGCTAACCAAAGCGTTAGAGCAGAAAATCACGTTAGCCTGCCAACAAGAAGGCGTAAACGCAATTGTGCGTGTTGAAGGCTCCGTGGCAAAAGACACGTGGCTTAGCGATAGTCTTGACATCGACATTTTCATGCGTCTGCCAACATCGATTCCCCGAAAAAACCTTGGCGATGTAGGTTTAAAAATCGCGAAAAAAGCAGCTGGCGACGCGGAGCAGATTGAACGTTTCGCTGAGCACCCTTACCTTGAAATCTTCCTAGAACGGTCACCGAGTAGACATTGTTCCTTGCTACGATGCAAAGCCAGGTGAATGGCAAAGCGCCACTGACCGAACACCCTACCACACCGACTACATCAAAACCCACTTGGGCAAAGAGTTGCTTGGTGAGGTTCGGCTTTTGAAAAAGTTCATGCAAGGCACAGACGTTTATGGTGCAGAGATTAAGGTTGGCGGGTTTAGCGGTTACCTCTGTGAGCTTTTAATACTGAAGTATGGCTCCTTCAGCAGAAACAATACGAGCTTTCGCAGTGTACAATCGGCGTGTAGTCATTGACATTGAGAGGTTTTATGCGGACAGAGAAAACGAACTGTCACTTCTTTTCCCCGAACCTTTGGTTATCGTTGACCCTGTGGATAAGGGAAGAAACGTTGCTTCAGCCGTGCAACCGCAAAAACTCTACACCTTCATCGGCGCAGCGAGGGCATTTTTGAAAAAGCCGTCTGAAGACTTTTTTTATCCGCCTAAACTCGAGGTTTTATCTGCTGAGGCATTGAAGAGCCAGCTTGGGCACCGTGGCTCATCCACTGTGTTTTTGGTTATCGGCGAGTTGAAGGCTGTCCCTGACGTTCTGTGGGGGCAACTGTACAGGTCAAAGCGTTCATTGCGGACGCTGCTTGAGTTGAATGATTACAAAGTGCTAAAAGATGCGGTTTGGAGCAACGAAAAATCCCTAAGCGTCTTCATCTTTGAACTTGAACAGCAAGTTCTGCCAAACGTCAAGAAGCATTTGGGTCCGCCGCTTGAACGCGAAGCAGAATGCGAGAAGTACCTAGCCAAATACGCGGACAACGAAAAAGTGATTTCTGGACCCTACATAGAAGATGGACGCTGGATGGTAGAGTTGCCACGCAAAACCACCGATGCCGTTGTGCTTCTGAAGGAGAAGTTGGCGGATGGAGGCAAAAACGCGGGCGTCGCCGATTTAATTGCAAAAACAATCCAGAAAAACCTCAAAGTCCTCGTTAACAGCGAAGTGCTTGAGGTTTATGAGGGAAATGTGGATTTTGCTGAGGTTTTGACTGATTTTCTTTTGGGCAAACCCTTCTGGTTGAAAAACCAGTAAGCTGGGGTTTGTTTCCAACCGTAACTTTTTCAAAATGTTTATTGTGTTACGGAGTGGTACCAGCTGATTATGTATTCTGGCAGGTTAAGTCCTCTTTCGCCAAGCCGTTCCGCAAGTTTAACTGGCAGTGGGCTTAGCACGTAGGCTGCTCTGGTGTAGAAGCGTCTTGGTGTGGATGGCTTGACTTCTTCGGGCAGGATGATTTTGAGGTCAGCTTTTTTGGCGAGCGTTGAGTCTTTGTTGCCTGTTATTGCGAAGACTGTTCCGCCGAATTTCTTGAGCACATCTGCCCAAATGATGACTGGACGGGTTTCGCCTGAGAACGACAGCAGAATTTCGAGGTCGCCAGCTCTTGGGTGCGGCGTGTTGACGCCTCTTGTAATGTAAACGTTGTCGCCAAGGAAACTTTTAATGTGGAAAAGTCTGACGCCTGTCATTTTGGCAATTTCGTTTCCCGTGCCTTTTCCGCCCAGAAACACGTTGGTTCGTTTTTCCATGATGTCGACGAGTTGGGTGTAGGTTTCTGAGTTAACGTTGGCATCTATCATGTCGCCGACTTTCTCGAATTCTTCTTCGCAGAGGCGGAAGACGTCGCCGACTTCGAGGTTGCGGAATATGGCTTCAATCATGCTGTTGAGAAGTTCAAGGGTGCCGAGTTCAAAGATGTCGCCCATCATGCCTGTTTCGGCGTATTCGGCGCCTGGTTTGGATTTGCCGCGTCCTTTAAGCTGGACAACTTGGCCGTATTTGCTGGTGATTTCAGCTAACGGCGATTCCAACGCGGATGTTAAGAGTCCCATGGAGAAATGCGTGGATTTCTTTTCTTCAATGTACTTGGCTAAGTCTTGTGCCATGACCAGTGGGTCGTCGCTGTAGCCGCTGCCTGAGTTCATGAGAAGCAGGGTTTTTTTGTAGCGGCGTTCCAGGTCTGCTGCGGCGTCGTACATGTTTTTGCCTGGGAAACCTGGGTCGTCAGGTGTTAGGACGACTTTGTTTCGCCATCCCGCTTGGCTAAGCGCAATTTGGCTCATGGCTGCGTTAAGTGAATAAAGTGAGCGTCCTGATCCTCCGCAGATAACGCAGTCCGCAGCTTTCAGGTCCTCGTAGAGGGGTGCAAGCTCTTTCTTTTTGATGCACATGATGTTTTCTTGGATTTTATTAACATAGCCTATGGTACTGATTTTGCTTTTGATAGCAACGGCACCTTCAGTGCAAACATCATTCAAGATTCTCTATATTATCCTTGCGCTTGATAGAAGACAAATGCGTCAACTGCCCCATCGATTGCTCGATTGCAGATCCATTGGAAATGGAATTTAGGTCTTTTTTGTTGTTTTTTAGGCTTCTTGAATCTTAGCGGTGATTTTTTTCTATAGCCCCCTTATATAAAGGCAAAATAAGGCTACATTGGAAAAAAGGCTCTTGCTCGTTGAGCAACTCCCGCCAACATATACAGAATCAACTGCGAAAACCGAATTTTAGCCAAAGAACCTTTATATCAAAAGAAACGGTGAAGCCAAGAAGGTTAGTGAACAATCGATGTCACAAAACGGCGCTGAAAAATTCCAGTTCCTCGTAAAATTAGCCTTAGACAATGGTGCGGCGGACGCCAAAATCATCCCCACCAGCAAAGTCGTCGTAGAAGACCGCGTCGTGCTCAAATGCAAAGTCGGCTGCAACCACTACGGCAAAACCCTCGCCTGCCCACCCTACACGCCCTCCGCCGAGGAATTCCGCAAAATCGTGGGCGAATACAGCTACGCCATGTTCATGAAATACAAATCCAACGCAGAAGCCGACCCCGAAGTCCTAAAGAAACTCATGATAGCAGAAACCGACCCCACCGTCCCCAAAGAAATCAAGGAAAAAGCCGCAAAATTCTGGCAGGATTGGAAAGATGACAAACGCAAAATGTTGCAGAGCGTGGTTGATTTGGAAAAAGCAGCGATGAACAAAGGCTACAGCTTAGCCATATCATTCATTTCTGGGCACTGCCAACTCTGCGAAAAATGCAACACCGAAACAAAAATTTGCGCATACCCCAACTTGGCGCGTTGGTCGGAGGACGCGGTTGGCGTGAACGTGAAGAAAACCGCTGCCAACGCTGGAATAGAGGTTACTTTTCCGTTCGCAAAGAACCCGGAATCCTTCGCACTATTACTCATAGACTAACTTTTTTGCGTACTTAACGTTGCGCTTTGCAGTTTGTTTCTTTTATACAGTAATACGGCGATAACTACTAGCGAGACGGCTATCACGGTTAACACTGTAAAAAGGGCAGCTTGCGTCCAATCTAAACCTTGTTTTGTCTCATTGTTTGCGTCTGATTGGGTAGGTGTTGGGTTTTGGGATGGCGAGGCGGTTGGAGATTGGTTTGAGGTAGGATTTGAAGTTGGAGAGGGGTTAGGGGTTGGTATGGGCGCGTTTGAGTTAGGTACGGCTTGAGGGTTAGGTGATGTTAAGAAAGGAACAAAGTTTACTTTGCCTAAGTTAAAGTCATTGTTGAAATCATGAATTGAGTTGCTAATGGCTGATTGGTCGGTTGTTCCCCACCAATTGTATGTAGCGTTAACGGCTATAGTGTAGTTATCCAGGAATAGATTGGCTTGTTGGTTTCCGACTATGTTATTGTTATTTAGTGCTGAAATGCTTATTGTATTTTGAAGATAAACTCCGAAAGTATTGTTTTGCAGCGTATTACCTGTAATAGATACGGCGCCACCAGTTACAGTTATTCCATACGCACTATTAATTATCTGATTTCTTTGGAATACAGCGCTGCCTCCACTACCCCAAAATGCAGCTCCATAAGCACAATTGGCGACGTAGTTGTCTGAAAATAAAGCATTGCCTTCTCTATAATCAGTCGAAGCACCAATTCCAAAGTTAAGCCCATTACCGATAACACTATTACCTAAAATCTGAGCCAACCCATCGTTAACCATTATGAAACCAGTGACTGAGTTTTGTGAAACTATCGGTGCTTGATTGGAGTTAACGGTTATCCCACCGGTAATTGTGTTTTTTGAGATTGTTGGAGCGCCATCGCTGGCAACAATTGTTCCGTCCACTACATTATTAGTTACTAAAGAGGAACCGGCTACTGTGATTTGCCCGTTGATATTATTATTTGTAATTGTGGCAGCACCTTGATTGACCTTGACTGCGTCAATAATTGTTGGTCCTCTGCTTAACGGAAGGTAAATTGTTCCGCCGCCTGTTATCTTGTTATTGGATATTTGTGAGGAGCCACCACTGATAACTAATGCAGAGTTCCCAACAGCGGTTATTGTGTTACGTAAAATATTGCAGGAGCCAGAAATCGTTATTGTGTTTGAAATTGTGCTGTCCGAAACTTCAGAGTTCTCTCCCACCGTTATTGGGCTATTCGCTTGGCAGTAACTAAATTTTAACGGAACATTGCTTTGTATTGTTGTTGAGTTAAAGTTGACATATTTGAATTGGCTACCTGAATCTGTTTGTTCAGCCCAACCATTGCTGATAGGCGTGAAATTAATTTGTCCGGAGCTGAACTGAATCATATCAGAGCTTGTTCCTGCGGCAACCAGTGTGCCGTTGACTTGTATATAATAGTCTCTTAAGGCTACAGCGACTCCAGCTTCAACAGTTAATGTTACTCCCAAGTTAACAGCTACAGGGCCTGTGAGTATATATGGGCTATTTGCTTTTGTCCATGTTGTGTCTTGGGTGATTATGCCATTGACTGTTTGAGCAGACTGCGCTACTCCAAAATGTAAACTACCTACAAAGACCAAACCGCTAACTACAACTGCGATTAGGAAAATTGCCAAAAACTTTTTCAAAGCTATCCCTCTTTGTATTAGTATTCTAAAGATAAATTGTTTCCTTAAAAAAATCCCTATTACAAAATTTTTTGGAAGTCGCATAAAAAGAAAAAGCCGAAAAGTAAAGTCTAAATAACTAACCAAGTGAATGAGAAAGCATGAAGATTCTGCTTGATGAAATGTATGCTGGTTTGAAGGAGTATTTGGAAACTTTAGGTTACGAGGTTTTGACTGCTCAGGAGGCGGGGTTGAAGAGTGCTAAAGACCGCGACATCGTCGAGTATGCGGGAAAGCATAACCTAATTTTGGTTACGCAGGACCAGAAGCCCGCTGAACTCGCCGAGCTATTGGGTGTTAAATGTGTGTTTATTTCCAGTTTGATAATTGCCAAGCTGGTTGACCAGAAAATCAAGGAACTGCCGCTTTAGACGCTGATGTGCCGCAGGTACTTATTCCACAGGTACGAAGCCGCGTAACCAGCCACGGCACCCGTAGCCGGACCCATAAACAACACAAGCGCGTCAAGCATGGTGCTTCTTTGAACAAACAAACTAACAATCGAGAACCCCTGCGAATTGATATACTCTGGGAAAATGGCGAAGGCGGAGTAACTTGAAACGGCAATCAGGAGGGTGCTAAGAGCCATGGCAGCTATCAATCGGTTTCGGTTTACGCCCTGGGGAGAAGCGTTGATTTTGAAGATGAACAGGAAAGCGTCCACGAAGACACCGAAGAGGAAAGCAAAGAAAAACGTGAATGGTCCTAAGGCTGGGCTGACGAGTGCTGTTAAGAGTCCCCCCACTGCGCCCACGTACATGGCGCCTACTCTTGGAATGAATAATCCGCTCAACGCGAGAAGAACGGCTTGGACGACGATGATGAGGTAGTTGAGTGGGGGCGGCAAGAACACGTTGGTTACAAAGATTATTGAGCCGAAAAGCGCAATTATGAATAATCGCTGAATCTTCTGCATCCAAGTACCCCTTTGAGTATAGGAGTCACGGTTCCATTTAAAAAACCTTAATTTTTAAAAAAGAAAACAGCTTCAATTTTTCGGTGCTGCGAAAGGAAAATAAGCGTTGGCAGATGTTATCCATTGGAGGGTTTTTTGTGAGATGTGACCGATGTGGATTAAACCTTGAAGAAAACCAAGTTAACAGTTTTCAAGGGAAAGTTTTGTGTGAAGACTGCTGTTTTGAGCTTATGAATCCGCCTAAAGTTTGCGACCCTTTAGCAGTATCATCCACCTTATCTGTCCGAAAGCAGCTGGGGCAAACTGGAACCGAGGGGTTAACTGAGCTGCAAAAACAAATCTACAACACCGTTGCTGAGAGAGGAAAAATCAGCAGAGAAGAATTGACGAGCCGCTTGAATTTGACGCCTGAGAAGATGGAACGCGAATTTGCTATCCTGCGCCATTGTGAGCTTCTTAGGGCTTTTAAAGAAGGAAACACTGTGTACTTCGCAAAATTTTCACCCTGACTCGGGTTGTTTTGCGCTCGTCATGCGTGTTGCTTAAATTTTAATGGAAAGTTATAAATTGTCAAGCTACAATATGAGTAAACGTTTAATATTGACTTATATGTGTATATAAGGGCAGGGAGCAAAGGGAAAGTTGAGCACTCACGCAGAAGATTTGAAACTTCGCTTAATGACTATCGAACTTTTACGTACTGCAAAGTACAAGCGAAACATCACCTATAGGGAATTAGCCTCAAAAACAGGCTTACCCGTCACCGTGCTAAGCCGATACGCGAAAGGTCACGTTTTGCCAAATACCGTAAGAGCCAAACAACTCTGGCGCGTCCTAACCAAACTCGTCGGCTTAGAAGCGGAGTTGCGTAGCCGAATAAAATTCGACGACATAGGCTACTTTGACAACACCGAAATCGTCGGCGACTACAACATCCTCCAGCAAGCAGCAAACTACGCCCTCGCAAACTTTGCTGGAAAACGCGTAACAAAAATTTTAACGGCAGCCGTAGACGGCATCCCATTAGCCACCATGGTAGCCAACTCGCTGGGCGTAAACCTCATCGTTGCCAAACGCAACAAAGAAGTAGGCGTAAAAGCCTTCCTAGAAGAAACCTACATTTTAGGCAGAGATTCAGGCGTCACCGTAACGCTGTACATTCCCAAAGAATCCATCAAGAAACGCGACAGCGTCCTTGTTGTGGATGACATGATTAAGAGCGGCGAAACCCAAGAGGCGCTGGTGAACCTTGTGAAGAAGTCCAAGGCTGAGGTTTCAGGCATCTTCTCGCTCATCGCTGTGGGCGAGGAATGGAAGAAACGGCTAAAGTCAGGCGAAGATTCCCCAGTGGAAGTCGTCACAGCCTTAAAATCGCCGTTTGACACTTCTGCTTAAGCTAAACTTAAGCCACCGTCATTTTTATTAACACCCAATCTGAGTGAAAACAATGAAAATAGGACACATTACCCTCCTTGTTAAAGACCAAGACGAAGCCCTAAAATTCTACACCGAAAAACTCGGCTTCCAAAAACGCCAAGACACCATCCTCTGGGGAAATATGCGGTGGGTTACTGTTTCGCCTAAAGACCAACCTGACCTTGAGTTGACACTTGTTGTGGCGGACAGCGAAGAGAAGCGCAGGGCGGTGGGAAAGCAGGCGGGAGACCACGTGTTTCTCACGTTGGAAACGGATAATTGCCGTACAGCCTTCAAAGCGATGAAGGCAAAGGGAGTAAAATTTTACGATAAACCTCAACAGCAAGCGTGGGGTGTGGAAGTGGTTTTTGAAGACCTCTACGGCAACCTCTTTGACTTGGTTCAACGCTTCAAGCCTTAGTGATAGAAAATCTTTAACACAACCGCCCCATAACTAAGCGTTATTATTACAATAATGTTTGAGGCAAATGGATATGCGGATGATTAAGTGGCAAAACGGAACCGTCATAACACCTGACCAAACCAAACTCCCCCTCCAAGAGGTAACACTAGAGATTAAAACGGTTGAGCAGATGGCTGAAGCCATAAAAGTCCTCCGCGTCCGAGGCGCGCCCTTGCTGGGTGCAGCCGCAGGGTTCGGCGTTGCGTTGGCGGCTTACCACTCAAACGCAAAAACCAAAGAGAAATTGCTGGCTGAATTGGAAACCGCTGGCACCGTGATTAAACGTCAAAGACCGACGGCGGTGAACTTGTTTTGGGGTGTTGACCGAGTCCTAAACAAGGCGCGAACCTTTCAGGGCAGTGTTGAAGAACTCAAAGCCGTGGTTGTTGAGGAAGCGCAGAAAATTGCTGACGAAGACGCCGCACAGAACCGCGCCATCGGCAAAAACGGCTCAGTCCTAATCAAAGACGGCGACACAATTTTAACTCACTGCAACGCGGGCGAGTTGGCAACTGTTGAGTACGGAACCGCTTTGGGTGTTGTCCGTGCGGCTTGGGAAGAGGGCAAAGAAAATCAAGGTCATCGCCGACGAAACCCGACCGCTCCTGCAGGGCGCAAGGCTCACAGCTTACGAGCTTAAGCGCGACGGTATCCCAGTTACTTTGATTACGGATAACATGGCGGGCTACGTTATGAGCAAGGGTCTGGTTAACTTGGTTATTGTGGGCGCTGACCGCATTGTGCAGGATGCCGTGTTTAACAAAATAGGAACCTACAGCGTCGCGGTTCTGGCACATGAACACAAAATTCCCTTTTATGTTGCCGCGCCAAAATCAACCTTCGATTTGACCCGCAAAGCCTCCGATGTCGAAGTAGAGGAAAGAAACCCTGAAGAAGTCACCCACATAGGCAGCCAACAAATCGCCCCCGACGGCATCAACGTCATGAACCCTGCTTTTGATATTACCCCGTTAAAGTATGTATCCGCGATAATTTGCGAGACCCAAGTTTACTACAGCAAGGACTTCAAGAAAATGGTAAATCATTAAAGCATTTAAAAAGCCGATATCCCGTTGTCCCCAGCACTGTAGACTTGCCCGTCATTTCCATTGAGAAAAACAGAATACCCCGAAACACCATTTTCTATGTCGGTAAACTGGGCAGTTACCATCCATCTTGGGTCACCTAACGACGCCTTGAGGGTAGTGGCGTAGCTGAATGTTGCGTTTATCGATTTTATGGTTCGATGGTTCTCCGTTGCATAGGATTGTATGTATGTGTTTGCGATGTTGAGAGCTTGTTCCTTAGAAATATTGAACCCTATTGTGCTGTTGGTGTAGACTGTGCCGTTGTCAACATACAACAAAACCCCGTAGCTACTAACGTTGTCTTTAAAACCGTCAAAGCTCCCTGTAACTTTCCAGCCCGCATCCATCAAAGGCTTGTTCAGGTTGGGGATGTTGGCATATTCGGCATTTATTACCATAATTGTTCGATTATTTTCTTTGGCGTAAGCCTGTATGTATGGCAAGGCGATGTATATGGCTCCCTGATGCGTAATAGGATAGTTTGTTGGTGGGCTGCCAACGTTATAGGTTATGTTTTGGGTGGTTTCGTCATTAGTGTTTGTGTTTGCCTCGGTTGTTTGGTTTAGGCTTGGGGTGGGAGCGGTTGTTGCTTGGGTTTCGGTATCAGATTGCTGGGTTTGACTAGGCATTTTAGGGGTAGATAAGAGAACAACTGAAAGACAAATGCAAACAACAAGTGCAACTGCAACCAATCCGTATAATTGCTTTCGCCTTTCGGCAGTTTTCACACTCATTTTTCCACCCATTCCTTATTTTAAGCACTCTTCTTATAAGCCTACGCATTGGACACAGACCAAGTTAAGACAACAGATTAACATTCACTGTGAAACATAACATTAAAGAGCAAACAAGCCAAAAGAGCCTACAACGGTTGATTAAATTAATGAGCGAACCCAAAAAGGCTCCAGTGGAATTTCGAACCAGCGGCGTCCTCGCTGAGAAAGGCGTCATCGTATCCGAGCAAAGCAACATCGACGCACTTATCTTCACGGGGCTACGGCACGTTGGAGAACAAGGTTTTCACGCTCACTTTTTACGAGTCACTGTACCTTTTGGACAAGTGCATGCTTGAAATCAAAGACGAAAAAGGCAAAGCCATCGATTTCCAGAGCCTATTGCACTGTTACGAAGCCCAAAACGACAACGCATGGGTCAACTACCTGGTTTACCGCGACCTACGCAGCCGCGGCTACGTTGTCCGGGAAGGATTCGGCGGCGGCATCGACTTCCGCATATACGAACGAGGCACCTACGGCAAAGACACCGCACCCTACCTCATCATGATTACACAAGAAGGCAAACCCGTCCCCGTAAACGACCTCGCAGATGCACTATCCAAATGTAAAAGCCAAAAGAAAGAACTAATCTTAGCTGTCATGAATCGGCGCGGCGAAGTCGTTCATTACTCAGTTTCCCCGTTAAGCTTCAACAAAATTGAGCAAGACCAAGATGATGAATAATTCCAAGAACTACACGTGGAATGCAAAAGATTACGCTAAGAATTCTCAAAACCAGTTCCAATGGGCAAAAGAACTCATTCCAAAACTGAAACTGCAAGGAAACGAAGCCCTACTGGACATCGGTTGCGGCGACGGCAAAATCACAGCGGAACTTGCAAAATGTTTGCCAAAGGCAGAGCAGTCGGCATTGATTCTTCCGCCCAAATGATAAATCTTGCACAGACTACTTTTCCCCAGAAAGCATTATCCCAACCTCAGTTTTCAAGTGATGGATGCTCGAAACACTCACCTTCCAAGAACGAATTCGACAGAGTCTTCTCCAACGCTGCGTTGCACTGGATAGCTAGACCAAAAAGCTGTCTTGCAGGGCGTAGCAAGAAGCCTAAAGCCACGCGGGCAGATTGCTTTTTCAGATGGCAGGCAAAGGCAACGCCCAAGCGGTACTTGAGCCTCTTCGATGACTTGCTTAGTTTTGACAAGCCGTGGAGAGGCTACTTTGAAGGGCTTCACGTTTCCTTACGCGTTCTGTAGACCCCCAAGAGTACAGGCAGTTGCTGCGTGCAGGCAGGTTTGAAGCCGGTGCGGGTTGAGCTTTTTCCCAAGGAAATGAAGTTTCCAGGTGCGGAAGGATTGGCTGGGTGGGTTCGAACCACATGGTTGCCCTTCACCGAACGGATTACCCATTGAAAAACGGGACTTGTTCGTTAAGGAAATCGTTAGCCGCTACCTCACAAATCACCCAGCTCGACGCCGACGGCATTGTTCATTTGGGTATGATCGGCTTGAAGTAGAAGCATACAAACCCTAAGGCTACCTGTTTTAACGTGATAATGGCTTGAAAAACCGCCAATACCGACCTACCCCTCTATAGTTTCTGCATAGAACCTCTAATAGGATCCAAATAGGCTCGCGGGTGCCTCCCCTCTATAGGTGTACTGCAAGGGTTGGATATTAGGCTCCAAATATGCCTACCAGCGGTTAGCGAGAGTTTAATAGAATAATTGTACCATTTAGCTTGTTTAGGAGCATAAATGGCATGCCAGCTTTCCAAACTGTCCGCGGAATGAGAGACCTAATCGGAGAAGAAGCACAAACCTTCACACACATCATCAGCAAAGCCAGAGAAACCGCCGCACTCTACGGTTACAAAGAAGTCATAACGCCCCATGTTGAGCCACTTGAACTGTTAAGTGCCAAATCAGGCGAAGAAATCCGCCAGCGCATGTTCATTTTCAAAGACCTCGGCGACCGCCAAGTTGCGTTGCGCCCAGAGTTTACTGCTTCAATCGCACGGTTAGCCACGACTTCTCTGAAAAATGAGCCTAAACCGCTGCGGCTGTTTTCTGTGGGCACCGTTTACCGTTATGATGAACCCCAACGTGGAAGGTACAGGGAGTTTTGGCAATCAAACTTTGAATTAATGGGTTCCGCCAAACCTGAAGCAGACGCCGAAATTGTTTTGTTGACAAATAGCTTGATGACGTCGTTGGGGTTGCATGGTTACGCTTTCAAAATTGGTCACATAGGCGTGATTCGGGGCATTCTTAGCCAAGATGGCGTTGACGAGAAAACCCAGAACGCCGTGTTGCAGCGCATGGACAAAAAAGAGTACGATGCAGCGCTTAAGCTTGTGGAGTCAGAGAAGTGCCGAGGCATGCTGAGAGGATTGCTGGAAATTAGGGGCAACGATTGGCTTGACACAGTTGAGCAAATCCAAAGCTACGTCGCAGGCTACGAGAAAGCTAAAGCTGCCGCAGAAAACCTCGCTGAAGTGCTTAAACTCGTAGCTGAAAGCGCAAACCTATCGATTACGGTTGAGCCAGCATTCGCCAGAGGATTAGAATACTACACGGGCATGATTTTTGAAATCTACATTCCTGGGCTGGACATTGCGTTGGGCGGCGGCGGACGATACGACAAACTAATTGAAGCATTCGGCGGTGAACCCACGCCAGCAGTTGGTTGCGCCCACGGAATCGACAGGGTTGCAATTGCTTTGCAAACGCAGAAAACAGCCCTTGCCGCTAAAACAGAAAAGAAAGTTGTAGTTTTACCCATCACTGAAGCGTTGAAGTCTGAAGCACTAAAGATTGCCCAGCAACTACGTGCAGCCGGGATAACGGTGGAGTTTGAGGTTATGGGCAGAAAAATGGCGAAAGCCCTTGAAGACGCGGACAAACGCAAAGTCGATTTTGCGGTTATCGTTGGGGAAAGAGAACTCAAAGAAGGCGCCGTGGTGCTCAAGGACTTAGCGAACAGGCAACAAAGCACTATCCCAATCGATAAACTGGTTGAAAAAATCAAAAACTAAAAAGAAAAATAAAATTGTTTGGAGCCTCAAAAGAGGCTTACTTATTTTTGGGTTAGAGTCGTTTGATGTAGCGGTTGACTTCCCACTCGGTAACTTGCGTTCTGTAGAGGTCCCATTCGTTGCGTTTCTCTTTAAGGAAGTTCTCAAACGCCGTTTGACCGAGGGTTTCACGCATCAATTCGCTGGTTTCAAGTTCGTCTAATGCTTCTTTTAGTGATTCGGGCAATGAAACTATGCCGCGTTGCTTTGCGTTCTTCGTAGGTCATGTGGTAAACGTTTAGTTCAACTGGGTCGCCTGGGTCAATCTTGTTCTTGATTCCGTCTAAGCCTGTTGCTAGGAGCACTGCGAATTGTAGGTAGGGGTTTCCTGCGCCGTCTGGGCAGCGGATTTCGCATCTGGCTGCGCCTTTTCTTCCGCCGAAGTTGGGTACGCGGATGAGGGGGGAGCGGTTTTTGTGTGCCCATGCAAGGTAGACTGGTGCTTCGTAACCTGGGACTAAACGTTTGTAGCTGTTGGGCCATGAATCAAGGACTGCCGCCATCTTTCGTCCGTGGGCTAGTTGTCCACCGATGAAGTTTCTGGCTAAGTCTGAGAGGTAACCGTTCTTTTGCGTCGTCTGAGTAGAACAGGTTTTGTGTTATGTCTTTGTTCCATAGGCTTTGGTGACAGTGCATTCCGCTGCCGTTGATGCCTTGGAAAGGTTTAGGCATGTATGTGGTTACGTAGCCTGCTCGTGCTGCAACTACTTTTCCGCACATCTTCATGGTTATGGCGCGGTCAGCTGTTTCTAAGGCTTCACCATATTTGAAGTCAATCTCGTTTTGTCCCAATGCGACTTCGTGGTGGCTGAGCTCTATTTCTATGCCGAAAGCTTCAGCAGTATCCGCAATTTCTCGGCGTAAATCATCTGTTAAATCGCTGGGGTGGAAATCAAAGTAACCTGCTAAGTCAATGGGTGTTGGTAAACCGCCTGTTTCGCTTTCTTTTACTATAAAGAATTCAAGTTCAGGAGCGCAAATGTATGTGTAACCTGCTTTGTTGGCTTTCTCTACAGCACGTTCAAGAACGTAGCGTGGGTCGCCTTCAAAACGTTTGTTTTGTGGAGTGTAGATATCGCAGAGTAGTCTGCAGGAGGATTTCTCTTTTGGCCTCCAGGGTAAAACAGCGAAGGTGGTTGGGTCTGGGTATAGGACCATGTCTGATTCTTCGATGGGTCTGTAACCGGTGATTGAGGAACCGTCGAAGGATTGGCCGTTTTCAAAGATGCTTTCGATGTTTTTTGAGCTTACGGCTATGTTTTTTAGCATGCCGTTTATGTCGGTGAATTGTAGTCTAACGAATTTTATTTCTTGTTCTTGAATTTGTTGGATAACTTTGGTAACTTGTTCTTTCCAGGTTGGGTTTTTGAAGTTTCTCATTTTTCATCCTCACTTATCAGCGCTTTGATATACTGTTATTGAATTAGCATTTAAGCTTAACACATATAAGTTTTGGTGCACACTTTTAGTGCAAATGTACAATTATCGAGCAATAAACTCAGCAGCTTTGGAAATTTGAATCCGAAATTAAGTGTTTATGCAACAGATTTGCATTTTTTGGCAATGTAGATAAAAAGTTAAAAAAGTAAAAAAGGGTTGCAAGAGGAGGATTCCCCTCAAATTCTTGCGGTTGCTGTTGTTTAGTAGTCTAGGTACTTCATTATTTCCCAAGGTGAAACGTAGAGGCAGTATTGGTTCCAATCGTTGGTTTTCAGTTCAATGAATGCATCGAACACGTGGCTGCCGAGAGTTTCCTTTATGACTTCGTCGCCTTCCATCTCGTTTAGCGCGTCTTTGAGTGTTGTTGGGAGTTCTTTTATGCCAAGTTGCTTGCGTTTTGCTTTGCTAAGTTTGTAAACGTCTTCGTCCACTGGGTCGCCTGGCTCAATCTTGTGTTTTATGCCGTCAAGTCCAGCCATCATAATGCAGCTAAATGCCAGGTACGGGTTACATGATGGGTCTACACCGCGGTATTCCACACGTTTCTGCGCTGCGAAGCCTGCGCCTTTGTAGTAGAGGGGTATTCTTGCGAGTGCTGAGCGGTTTCTGCGGCTCCACATAACGTAGATTGGCGCTTCGAAGCCTGGTACGAGTCGTTTGTAGCTGCTCACCGTTGGGCAGCAGACTGCGGTTAAGGCTTTGGCGTGTTTTAATATGCCTCCAACATAGTACCGTCCTGTTTGGCTGAGTTCAGCGTATTCGTCGTCTCCATCGTACATGACGTTCTTTCCGCCTTTCCAGAGCGAAGAGTGAACGTGCATTCCGCTGGCGTTATCTAGATAAATTGGCTTGGGCATGAAGGTGGCGATTAATCCGTGTTTTTTAGCGATGTTTTTAGCTACGAATTTGAAGTAAAGGGCGCGGTCGGCTGTTTCCAAGAGTTCGCCATATTTGTAGTCGATTTCTACTTGGCCAACTGTGGCGACTTCATGGTGGTGTTTTTCGATGGTTAATCCGAAGTAGTCTTCTAGGATTTGGGAGACTTCGTTTCTGTATTCGACTGTGGTGTCTTCTGGCGGGGTTCGGTAGTATGCTTCTTTGGGGCGCATGACAAATCCACCTGGAGTGATTTCAGGTGAGTTTGGCACAACTCGGGGGGCGCCCCATGCGTCTCCTTCACCGCTTTTTGGAGCAGCCCAAAGGTCCCAAGTTAATTTGGTGGGGTCAATTGAGGTGAATACGAAGTGTTCTAGTTCAGGAGCAAAAATTCCAGTGTATCCCATGTCTTTAGCTGCTTTTATGGCTCTTTTTGCTACGTAGCCTCTTGGGCAGGTGACTGAGGGTTCTTGTCCGCCGAAAGCTTCCAGTGCATCGCCTAGTATAATGGCGCTTTTTTGGGCTTCATCAGTGACCCAGGGCATTATGGCTAGTGTTTTTGCGTCTGGCATAAAAATCATGTCTGATTCTTCGATCGATTTGAAGCCTCGAACTGAGGATCCGTCAAAGCCTATGCCTTCGTTGAATGCTGCGCCGTTGATGTATTCTCTTGCTGGTAGAACCATGTCTTGGAGTATTCCTCGAACATCGACGAATGCGGAGTGCACCCATCGAATATTGTTTGTTTTTAGGGTTTCAATTGCTTTCTTTACTTGTTCATCCATGACTTTCACCATTTTAAATTCATATGTATTGGAATCTTCTTAAAACATGAACGTATATAAGGTTATCTCTGAAATGCTTAGATAAACGTTCAACCTGAAAGCCAAAAGTTAAAACACAATTCACGTCAAGCGACTAAAGATTAGACGAACCCAAAAAAACAAAACAAACGCATAACCCCTAAAACCCCAAAAATTTACGCAATTAACGCTCTCTACGCAAGAAATCACCAATATCCAAAACATTTCTCACCACAACCGCATTATCCACTGCAGCATCGCGCAATTTTTCAACAATTCTGCCAAAACCTAAACATTCGCCAAACTCGTTGAAAACCAAAGTATTAGTATCCTTCTTGCCTGAGACCTTGAACACGCACAATACTCTTCCTCAAAACATCCCTACCGCAGATAAAGAGCCAAGCCGCCTTCCTATCCAAGATAATTCGGTTAGCTTCTTTTTTCGCAAGCATCCCAAGCAAGTTAAAGCTTGGAAAGAACTTTCCTTCCTTAGCTTTTCCCAAAAAAACTCCCGCGGAAAAGAAATCTTGCCGAACCAACGGTTTCAAAGCGGGATTTACAAGGTAAAAACGCCCAGTCTTCTCAACCATCAAATCCAAGTTTAATGCGATTTCTACGCCGAATTGGGAGGCAAAGTCAGTTATTGCCCTTGTGTTCATGGTTGGGGACTCCGTTTTTTCAGTTTGCAAACAAAAAAGCCCTGGGTTTCACCAGGCCAAAGCCGTCTGCTACGTTTAATCGATGGGTCTAACTGTTTGCCGAAAACGTTGGTTAAGCCTTTTTCTCCGTTACAGTAGATTTCTTCGATTTGCAGGTTTAGGTTTTTTATTGCCCAATCCATGTTCAACTCGTCCTCTTCAGGCTCAAGCGAACACGTAGAATAAACCATTTCACCCTCATCGTTAAGGCAATCAGCCGCTTCGGTTAGAATTTCCCGCTGTAAGCCAGCGTTACGCTCCACATCCTTTAGGGTGCGGTTTTTGAACCAATCCCTGTCCGACGCAAAATTGCCCGAGCAAGGAGCATCAACAAGAACCCTATCAAACTTTAAATCTAATGTTGAGGCTTGCCGTGCATCCAACATATAAACCACCGCGTTACTAACGCGGCAGCGTTCCAAATGGTTAACTAACGCATTCAACCGCCACTTATCCACATCCAAAGCCACAATCCCCCCAAGGTTCTCCATTAAATCAGCTAAATGCACGGTTTTGCCGCCAGGAGCCGCAGCTACATCGAGCACTTTTTTGCCTTTCAGATGTGTGAAAACGGAAACTGGGATTTGGGCGGCTGCTTCCTGAATGGAATACATGCCCAGCAGGTATTCGGCGGTTGCGCCTGCGGAAACTTTTGAGTCCAGAACCCAATAACCTGAGTCGAGGAAGGGAATTTTTTGTAGGTGAACGCCTAAGCCTTCAAGTCTTGGGAGGAGTTTTTTTCCTTTCGCGTTCACGTTGTTGATGCGGATGGCTTGCTTTAGTGTAACCTCTCGGAATTGCCACCCCAACTGCTCGTAACGGCTTGTGAAAAATTCTTTGCCCGACATCAGCCTTAGATGGCTAAATCAATGATAAAAACTTTTCAAAATTGATCCTTTGAAATTTAGTTGTTTTTCTAGTATTAGAAGAAGACAAGACCGCTCTTACTCATCATCTTCCAGCAGACTTTGCAGGCAACCGCTATTTTACTTCTGCGCCTGGGCAGCGTTGAAGGCTGGTTGTGGAGCAATCCTCAAGCTGAGCAACAAAACCTTTGACCAACTAATATTTGGGAGGACGGTCTCTTGAATGCAGGCTATTAGCTCAAAAACGCGCCGATATCAAACCAACCAACATTGCGAAGCCGCGGATAAAAGCTCTTCAAAATTGCTCCTCAAAACCAAAATAAGTTCAAATTAACTATTAGTCAAAAAATATTGACTTGAGTTAGTCAAGAAGCCTTTACGAATAGCCTTTTATCGCAAGCCCTTCCAATCTTAACTATGAAATATGTTAGCAAAAATCTTTCATTAGTCCTCATACTTATTTTGGCAGGATCAAGTGTAGTTATTTTTGAATCTGCATCCGCCCAAGTTTCCAAACCTTCGGTTCCAGAATTCAGTTTGAGATATGTTGATCATTCTTATGATGTACCTCCCACTTACGGGGTAGATCAATTCACTGGAAAAACAGTGATTACAAGTCCTGGCGAACATATAGCCAACAAAACGGTAGAAGTAACAATTAAAAATCAAAAGTTCACGGGTTCGAACTCTGGCTTTAACGGAAGCGATTATACTGGATTATTGTACACTTTTAGGGCTAAAGGACACTTTGGGGACAGTTGGAGCTACTATCCATTTCACGCTCCTTATCCTTCAAGTGACTCCTCCGTGGTATACGCCACCAATCTTTACGGCGAATACACAGGCGGACCACCTTCAGCGCATATTTACCCATCTTCAGACTCCGCGTACACTGTTGTAACACTCAGTTTTGTCTGGCTATTTTATGATGAACCTTACAATGGCGACATACCTTCCAACAGCCAGATAGATTTTCAGGTCCAAGCATTAATCGGAACCGCTAAGGTAGCCTATACAGGACTTATTGCAGGTGACTTCTACGAATTCCGAGGCGAACAAAGTGACTGGAGCAATACTGCAACAATAACTATAGCCGACGGGTCAAGTTCTAATTCTTCTACCACCTATTCGACTTCGCCAAATCCAACATCTTCCCCAACCATAACCACTATGCCAACTAATTCTGTGGCATCGCCAAATCCAGCCGTTCCAGAGTTTTCTTGGCTAGTAATTTTGCCTTTGTTTATTGCAATGCTGTTTATCGCGGTAAAACTGAGGCGTCAAAAACGTCAAGGTAAAGCCGTTAAAAAACAAGCATATGACACTTAATTGGTCATTCTTTTCGTTTTCTTGAATATACCGCTAAAACTAAAGCTAAAGCCGAAAGCAGAATGACTGGTGACTCACCTACGAGACCCTTACCAAATGACCCTATCCAAGGATAAATAACCACAAAAATAAAGGGCAACGATAAAGCAGACAATAAAGAAAGAACTGTCAGCGTAATGGACAGCTTACCACATTTCTTCGTCAGCAAAAATATTCCTGCTGGTACTGCAAAAACGAAAGTGCAGATGCTGACTACCAAAATAGAGAATGGATAATTACCAAGAAATTCACCAAAAGCCTCCTTGTAGGAATTATAGGAGAACAATGCAAAAAGAGCACTTATTATCGAAACCAAAATCATTGCCACTCCTGACGTTACAAGTAAATTGCCTTTGCTCTCGAAGCTTTTTCTTCGGAAAACTAGTAGAATTATGCTTATGGATGAAAGGGTAATTATAGAGAGACCGCTGTACTGTTGGAAATTTAACAGCCCAGTATTATAGTCGCTAAATGATTCGATAAACGGCAAGGCATTGATTACATAATTTGCGAAAAAAAGTAATCCCGTAACTAATAGAAATGTTGCTCCTGAAAGGGAAAGCCAGAAACTTTTCTGTCTGACTGTTTGAACAGCTGTAATTATTCCAAGGAAAAAAGCAGATAGCTCAAAAACAGCTATGACTACTCGAACATAGAAAGGAGCGTCAATAACTCTGGTACCAAAATGGTATGGCACAAAATATTCCACGTATGTAAAATAAGCCATGAATGGAGCGGCTGCTAAAGCCAAACAAGAACCTACCACTAGTACAATAGCACCGACTGTCAACAGAGTGCTTCTTTGCATTGTCATCGCAAGAGATAGGGATAGCTAAGTTGTTTTATAGCTTTGGCAATTAATGGAAGAAGGTAGAAAGGGCGGGGTTCTCTTGTGAGCAGGCTATTGGCTCAGAAACGCGGGACTTAGCTGTTTACTTGAGGTTGCTTGGCACTAAAGGGGTCCAGTTTATCGTATTTTTTGACACGCCAGTAACCGAAGGAAATCACCCAAGACAAGATGAAAATGCCAATGATTCCAAACCCTATCATTTCAAAGTTGATTGTGTTTAGCCAGCTCCAGAATAAGCCGCTGAGGTTGAGTTCTGTTGAGAGTACTTGCAGAAGCTCTATCGTACCTATTGCCCATGCGACGAGGACCGAGATGACTGTGACGGTCAGGTTGTAGTAGATTTTCCTGATTGGGTTGAGGAATGCCCAGCCGTAAGCAACCCTCATTGCCACGCCGTCCGCTGTGTCTACGGTGACCATGCCGCAGGTGAACAGTAAGGGAAGGACAAGGATGTAGTAAATTGGTATGCTTGTGGAAACGCCTATGCCCACGCTTATGGCGATTAGGGCAACTTCACTTGCGGTATCGAATCCTAAGCCAAAGAGCACGCCAACAGGATAGATATGCCAAGGTTTACTTATGACTCTAAAGAGGGGACGGAAGAAGCGGTTCATAAACCCTCGGTTTTCAAGCAGGTGGTCTAGTTCCTCTTGATTGAGTTTGCCTTGTTTTAGGGTCTGGAAAATTTTGTAAATGCCAATCACGATGACTGCGTTAATGAAGCCTATAATCCAAAGAAAACTGCCTGAAACCAACGTTCCAATGACTGCGCCAGTGCTTTGAAGGGCAGGAATGTTGGTTGCAACGGCTCTGGTTGCCAATATTAATGCGATTATTAGGGCAACAACTACTGTGGAGTGCCCAAGGGAAAACCACATGCCAACCGTGCAAGGGCGTTTGCCTTCTTGCATGAGTTTTCTTGTGGTGTTGTCGATGGCGGCTATGTGGTCAGCGTCGACGCCGTGGCGTAAACCGAAAACGTATGCGACTATTCCTAAGCCGCCTAGGACTACGGCGATTTTTCCGATGAAGAATGCTGCTGAGAAGCCGACGGCGGTAACAGTTAGCAGTACTGTGAAGATTATGGCTATCTTTATTTTTTCGTTGCGTGAGAGAGATATTGCGGATGTCACTTTTTCGCCTCCAGTAACACTTTCAGAAAGAAACGTGTTACTCAAGATATAAAAGCTTTTAGGCACAACAAACAAACTCTACATGGGACCACAATGTCTAAAGTAACTCGAATAGGCGTAACCTTTCCACCTGAACTCCTCAAAGACTTCGATGAAATCATCGGCAAAATGGGCTACGAAAGCCGCAGCAAAGCCATCCAAGACGCTGTGCAGACTCTACGTTTCCGAGCGGAAATGGGTTAAAGAAGAAAACACCACGCAAACAGGCGTTTTGCTCATGGTTTACGACCATGACACAAGGGGATTAGACAGCGAATTAACCGAATCCCAACACCACCACGCCGCATTAATCTCCTCAACCATGCACATCCACCTCGGCGAACACGACTGCCTAGAAGTCATAGCAGTTAAAGGCAAAGGCTCAGAACTACGCGAATTAAGCGACGAATTAGCAACAAGAAGAGGAGTAAAAATCCTCAAATCAATGATTGTTTCCGTTTAACTCTTCACTTCAAACATCCGTTCCAGCGAAGCCCTAGCTTTCTTAGCAACTGCTTCAGGAACCTTAACCACATTCTTTTCCTCTTTAAGCGCAGCGTAAAGTCTGTCAAGCGTTGTCAACTTCATGTTGGGGCAAACGGCTCCTTCATAGGCGAGGTAAAAGTTTTTCTGCGGATTCTCTTTGCGCAACCGATGCAGGATACCCTCTTCAGTGCCTACGATGAAGTCTTTGGCGTGGGATTCTCTGGCGTAACGACACATTTTTGAGGTGCTGCCAATGAAATCTGCGGCTTTGCGCATTTCAGTGCTACATTCAGGATGAACCATAGCTATCGCGTCTGGATGCTGCATCTTTAGGACTTTGACGTCTTCAGGCTGGAACAACAGGTGCGTGGGGCAAAAGCCGTTTTCTGGGATCGGGATTAGTTTTTTGCCTGTTTTTTCGCTGACGTATTCGGCGAGGTTTTTGTCTGGTCCGAAAAGGATTGTGTCGGCGTCGAGGGATTTTATGACTTCGACGGCGTTGGCGCTTGTGCAGCAAACATCGCATTCTGCCTTGCATGAAGCCAAAGTGTTAACATAGAGGACGACAGGCGCGTTTGGGTACTGGGCTTTGGCGCGTTTTATCTCGTCAACCGTGAGCATCTGCGCCATCGGGCAACGCGCCCCCAAACAGGGCAAAAGCACCTTCTTTTTTGGGTTCAAAATCGCTGCGGATTCAGCCATGAAATCAACCGCTGAAAACACGATTATTTCAGCGTCCTTCTCTTCACTTGCTTTGCGGCTAAGTTCGATGCTGTCGCCGACGTAGTCAGCTATGTCTTGGATTTCTGGACGCTGATAATTATGAGCCAGTATGATGGCTTTCTTTTCTTTTTTGAGTTTTTGGATTTTGTCCGTTAAATCCATGTTTTCGCCTAGTTCAGGGGTTAACGTGAAAAATAAGAAGGGCAGGTTAACAGATATATGCTTTTACCCTCCTACAGAGTCTTTGAACCTTAAAAACAAAGAAAACAGTTGGCAGCCTTTGCATGCAAATACCCTTAGTTTCTATTACTTGTTGATTTTTTGAGAAAACCTAGTGCTCACAAGTGACCCGCTACATTTTTAGAAAATGCAAAAGTCCTGTCTCAAAAGAATGAGAAGCCCATTACCTTATATTGGGTTAGCGTCCATAGTAAATATCTGGTGGATTGGTTTGACTGTTGATATAAGCAGGACAAAAAAACCCAAGTTGCCAAAGAAACGGATATTAAAGAAAATTAACCGAAGATAAGCCGTTGCTGAAGCTTCTTGATGTTGTGGCGTAGAAACTTAGTTGAGAGCATGTTCCGAAGAAAAGGTTTTGCAAGAAATAAAGAAGAAAATTAAGAATAAGAGGGTTTTTGGGCTAACCTACTACTTTGAAGAAGCCAGATATTTGAGGTGGAATGGCTTAATCACTATTCCGCCCTTGAGGTCAGCATTGAAAGTTTGGCTTTCAACCACCCAATCCGACAATTCCGAATCGAGAGCCCTGATAAACTCAGCGAAGCTTTCAAAGTTTTCATGAAGCGAAATGCAAACAGTATCCCAACCCATTCCTCTACCATCCAAAGCCAGAATGACGTTGGTTTGCTTCATGTACCATTCCTTCATTTTCTGTAACGCCTGAGTTTTCTCCCCGCCTATTGCATACTTTAGTTTACTCTTCAAAAATGTTATTGCGGCTATTTCAAACCCGATTTGGCCAAATTTGGGGATAACTGTGTATCCTTCGATAAAGTTTTCTTCCAGCATGGCGCGTCTTCGGGTTACGGTAGGCTGAGAAACACCCAAGGCTTTTGCAAGTTGCCTGTCGCTTCTGTGTGAGTCCTTCATGAGTTCAAACAGAATCTTGTAATCTATTGGTTTCAACTCTTTCATTGCAATCAACTTCAACGATTTTTGCTAATCAATAGCATTTTTTGCCATCATATATAAACATCATTGTTGAATAACCAAAAATCTCTCCCAGTGCAACAGGCACACAACAACAGGAACTCTTAAGAGAAAAAACCCCTCTAAACATGCAGGAGCCCCCAAAACATGCCAATACAAATGTTAAATGAGATTGAGCAAGAAATCACACGTTTCCTTACCGATTTAATACGCATAAACACAACCAACCCGCCTGGCAACGAGACAAAAGCCGCTAACTTCATAGCTGAATATTTAGCCAAAGATGGCTTCAAATCTGAAATCATCGAGTCAGCACCTGGCAGAGGCAGCATAATCACACGGCTTAAAGGCACAGGAGAAAAACCAAACCTCCTTTTGCTTTCGCACCTTGACGTTGTAGCGGCAAACCCAGCGGAATGGAGCGTTGACCCGTTTGCGGGAACAGTAAAAGACGGCTATGTTTACGGCAGGGGTGCCTATGACATGAAAGGCATGACCGCCGTTGAAGTTTTAACCCTCCTGCTCCTCAAAAGAAATAATGTCTCGCTTAAAGGCGACGTTGTTTTAGCAGCAACGGCGGATGAGGAAAAAGGCGGAGAAGAAGGCGCAGGCTACCTACTCAAGCATCACAAAGAAAAAGTTTGGTGCCCCTACATCCTAAACGAAGGCGGAGGATTAGCCATCCCCCAGAAAAACAGCAACGTCTTCCCAGTGCAGACAGCGGAAAAAGGCATTCTTTGGTTTAAAATAAAAGCCAAAGGAACCCCAGGACACGGTTCCACACCAAACATGGCTGACAACGCGATAGTACGCATGAACAAAGTCATAGAAAAAATAGGCAACTACCAACCTGAAACAATGTATGTGCCAACCCTCAAACAGTTCCTCTCTGAAGTGGCAAAGCATAACCCTGAACTCGACGAACCATTCTCCCGATTACTTAGTAATCCCAAGCAAAGCGAACAAATCCTCGACGAGCTAGCCAAAACGAATAGGGCGTTAGCTGAAGAAATCAGGCCCCGAACCAAAATGACTATCACACCAACCATAATTCATGGCGGAGTTAAAGAAAACATCATTCCCTCCGAATGCGAAACAGTGTTCGACTGCCGCGTTCTTCCAGGTCAAAGTGTTGATGAAACGCTTGCGTTAATCAAGGGTTTACTCAAAGACGTGGGTATGGAAAAGTTGAGTTTTGAGATTATACAGATACATGATGGCAACGAATCGACAACCCAAACACCCCTCTACGCCGCCATAACAGGTGTCTTAAAAGAGTTTGAGCCTAACTGCGGCGTCACTCCGACTTTGACAACGGGCGGCACTGATTCGCGCTTCTTTAGAGAAACAGGCAGCGTATGCTACGGTTTCCACCCGATGCGACCCGATGAGCCCAACGATAAGTTAGAGCAGCGTATGCATGGCATTGACGAACGCATAACCATAGAAAACCTTGTTTTTGGAACAAGCATCTTCTACGAGACCGTTAAGAGGTTCATGACTTAAACAAGCCTGCTTCTCGTTCTGTTTTTTCTTTTTTGACAGTTGAATATTTATTGTCAAACGCCTATCTGTAAATAGATGCGCCTGCTTGAGAGGCAACCCTAAAAATGCTCGGTGAACAAGCGTTAGTAAATAAAGAACCCCCAAACTTCAAAGTCGTCAAAACCGTCGGCTTAATCTCCGACACGCACGTGCCCAAAAGAGCAAGATGTATTCCTAAAAGGGTTTTTGAAATCTTTGAAAAAGTAGATTACATTATTCATGCTGGCGACTTGGTTGAGCTGGCTGTTGTGGACGAGTTGGAGCAGATTGCACCGGTTTTGGCTGTTCGAGGCAACATGGATGGTTTAGAAGTCGCTGATGCTTTGCCGAGGTTTAACTCGATGAAAGTCTTTGATTGGAAAATCGGCGTTGCGCATGACCAGAACTTTCTCTTCGAATCGAATAAGATGAGTGAACTTGCTCAGGAGAATGGGTTTAACGTTTTTGTTTACGGGCATACGCACATTGCAAGCATTAAATGGGCTGGCAAAATCCTCTACATTAACCCGGGAAGCCCAACTGACCCGCCAGCCGTTATGATGAAGCCTTCGGTTGGGTTGCTAAAAATCACCAAGGAAACCATTACGCCGCAAATAGTTGAGCTTTAACCCATCAGAATATTCCAGTTAAAAATCGTGTACTGAATAATTCCGAAAAGCAATGCAGCAATCCAAATTATAATTGTGCCAAGCATGAATTTCTTTTTGTTAAAACATCCCTTGAGATCTTTATGAAAGCGCCAGGAAGCAACAAACCAAACGCCAAGCGCGAGGGCTAAGGCTCCTGTGACTTCGTGGATTAAGCTGACGATGGAGGTCAATTCTAAGGGATGCGCAACAATGTAGAAGGGGAGCACTGCATAGACAAACGAGGGAACCATAATCGCAAACACTGCGGCTAAATGCACAAAAACTGCCCATGCCATGATGACTCCGTGCGCACGAAACTTTAACCGCCGCTTAAGCAAATAACCGTACATGAGTAAAGACAAAACAACTAATTGAATAACTAAACTTGTTGTAACTATGGCAAAAATGATGTTGAAAGCCATTAACTCACAACTACCCAATCAAAGGACTTAGCGTATAAAGTTTACTTTCACTCACCCCTCCCCTCCACCAGACAGCAGTTTGTGCAACCGCCTTAAAAGCAAAAGGCGCCAACAGGGGATTGAGGCAAAAAGAATGGAACATTGTAAAAATCCCTGGAAAGACGCCTGCAAAAGCGAAAACATCAAACTCTACATCCAGATAAAAGGCGAAAACCTACCCATATGCCAACAATGCTGGAGCAAAATCGCCGACCAAGAAGAGGAATGGTAAAAATGGAAAGCTTCAGCGCAAACAGCGCAAGATCATTCATCGGAAGAAACGTTAACCTGCACCTAAAAGATGGAGCAGTAATAATAAACGTACAATTAACAAAACTCCATAAAGGCGTGGGAAAAAACAACAACCTAATCGAGTATTCTCCACCTGGCAACCACAAAGCCACCCGTGTACCGCTCAGAAACATTGCATGGGCAGAAATGCTTAACATAAACCTAATGAAAAACCCCGCCTAAAAAACTGCAAACAGAAGATAAAAACACAAATACCCGCCTAACACTTCACCATTTATGCACTGCTCAAACTGCGGAGTATGCTGCACAGAAACCGAAATGCTGCTCTCCAAAAAAGACATCAAACGCTTAGAAAACAAAGGCTTCAGCCAAAACCAATTCGTCAATTTCGACAAGCAAGGCTACGCACAACTAAAAAACCGCGGCGGCTACTGCATCTTCTACGACCTCAAAAACCGCCAGTGCAGCGTTTACGTGAACCGACCAGCAGGTTGCAGGGTGTACCCCGTTATTCTTGATGAAGAAACAGGAATAATTTTGGACGATATTTGTGAGTCGAGAAAATCGATAACGCAGTCGGAAAAAAACCTTAAGGGCAAACGAGTGATTAGACTTCTTGAAATTATCGATTCTGAAGCGTTAGAGCGGCGTTCTCGAAAATTAGCTTAATGTTTTATTTCTCGGCAGCGTTTGTTTGCATTGCCAACAGGTTACTGCTAGGTTCTTTTGAGCATCAAGGTCATTTCTTGAAATTAAGCTTGTTCCTACTGGTTTGCCACACAAATCACAAATAAACTGTACTTCCGCAACACGGTCGTTGTATTGGAGAACTTTAACGGGCAAAAATTACTTGCCTTCTTTAGAGGCCTTATCCTTTGCAAGAAGGTACTCGATATATTCTTTCATAGTGCGATTGGTTTCACTGGCTCTTTTCCTGACATCTTCGTGAATCTTATCAGTTACTGTTATGCATTTGTATCCTTTTCGTGGCAAAAGTTCAATCTCCTCGCTCCAATCTCCTCTCGGTACTTTACGGTACTCTCTAAATATATAATTAACGGTAAGTTAGCGCAATATTGTCAAACTTTAAATAAATGTACGTTCGGTAAATACCATTAGAGGGGAACAAAACGCCGAAAAAAGGCTACAAAAGCATCACTGTTAAGACTGAGGTTTACGACTATTTCTTCAACGAATGGCTAAAAGTCAAAGAAAAATACGCAATCGAAAAAGGCATCAACAGCTTCTCAGCATACATCACCTACCGCTTATCCCAACTCATCAGCGAAGACAAAAAAGGCTCCAAAGAATAAACCCGCAAAAACTCCTACAACTTTAAATAATCCTTAAACTGACTTAGCAAAGGTGAATAGCTATGCCTTGCTCAGTAATTGTTGGCGCCTTCTGGGGAGACGAAGGCAAAGGAAAAATAATCTCGTACTTAGCCCTGAAAGATAACCTTGATTTCTGTGTCCGAACCGGCTCAGTGAACGCAGCCCACACGGTCTGGTTTGAAGGCAAAAAATACGCCCTACACATGGTTCCCGCAGCCTTCATAAACCCCAAAACACGCTTGCTCATTGCTGCAGGCGCAAACGTTTATGTTAAAACATTCTTTGATGAATTGGCGCTCACTCAAATCGACAAAAAACGAATAGGTATAGACCAGAACGCTTCCATAATTGAGGAGAAACACTGCGAGCAAGACAAGGCAAGCGCCGTCAACAAGGGCATCGGAACCACCGGTCGAGGCGTTGGACCAGCCCTCGAAGAGCGTGTTAGACGCACGGCGAAGCTTGCCAAGGATATTCCTGAATTAAAGCCCTACCTTGCCGACGAAATCTCAGAGGTTAATGATGGTTTGGATGCGGGCAAAAGTGTGCTTCTAGAAGGCACCCAGGGTTTTATGTTGTCGCTTTTCCTTGGCGGCGGCTACCCGTATGTGACTGGAAGAGACACAGGCGCATCTGCCATAGCTTCAGAAGCAGGCGTTGGACCCACACGCGTGGACGACGTTATCATTGTTTACAAATCTTTTATGACCCGAGTAGGTGCTGGACCGTTACCGGGCGAAATAACCAAGGAAGAAGCCCAAAAACGCGGTTGGTTTGAAGTTGCTGCTGGAACTGGACGCGATAGGCGCTCGGCACCCTTTGATTTTGATTTAGCTAAGAAAACCGCCAAGATAAACGGTGCCACACAAGGCGCAATGACAAAGCTCGATTGCATATACCCAAGCTGCAAAGGCTCCAGAAAATACAGTGACTTGCCCAAGGAAGCCAAGGAATTCATAAAGGAAGTCGAAACCAGAACAGGCGTGCCCATAGTCTTTATTGGCACTGGACCCGAAGCTTTGGACCTTATTGACCGCCGCGTATAGGAACTTTTATTTTCTTATTCGCAAATCCTCTTTGAGGCATAACATCGTGTTAACGTCTAAAGGCGCCAGTAAAGCCTCAGCTAGCATCCTCATACTGCTCTTTGTTGCAGGATTGCTCGTTGGAGGACTACTCTTCTTCTACGTATCTTACCGTCAAGCAAGTGACTTGAACGGTCAAATTACAAATCTGCAAAGTCAAGTTTCAGACCTCAGAGGCTTCCAAAACGCCACCACCCAAAACATCACTATCCTGCAGAATGGAACCTCACTATCAGACCTTTACGCTAACGTGCGGTCGTCAGTGGTTTTGGTTCAGGGCGACACCAGCGACGGCGGCGTGCAGGGCTCAGGGTTTGTTTACAACTTTGCTGGCCAATCTGTTGTTTTAACCAATTACCATGTTGTTGAAGGTACAACCAGTTTAAGCGTGACTTTTTCTGATGGACACGGTTATGGAGCCACTGTTTTGGGAACTGACCCCTATTCCGATTTAGCAGTTGTTTCCGTAAAGAATGCGCCTGCCTCTGAGTTTAAGCCCGTCACGATTGTTAGTTCTTCTTCTTTAAGTGTTGGGGAACCAGTTATTGCCATCGGAAACCCCTATGGACTTGTAGGTTCCCTAACAACAGGTGTTGTTAGCGCAACGGGCAGAACAATAACAGAGAATGCCTCAGGCGGATTCGCAATCGCCAACATAATTCAAACCAGCACTCCCATTAACCCAGGCAACTCAGGCGGTCCACTACTTAACTCCGTTGGAGACGTCGT
The DNA here is from genome assembly GCA_963846735.1 of Candidatus Bathyarchaeota archaeon. Lineage (GTDB taxonomy): Archaea > Thermoproteota > Bathyarchaeia > Bathyarchaeales > Bathycorpusculaceae > Bathycorpusculum. Next base: position 466,274 of record CAWJXC010000003.1, read on the forward strand.
GGGCATAACCGCTGCGATTGTTTCTGACTCACAAGGCTTAGGCTTCGCCATCCCCTCAGACACCATCCTAAGAGAAGTATCAGCTCTGATAACAGCAGGTTCCTACCATGGACACTCATACCTGGGCGTTATAGGGACAGACATGGATTACTCAACCGCCCAGCAAACAGGCGCAAGCGTCACTTACGGCTGGCAAATTTCCTCAATAACAAGCGGAGGACCCTCAGATGGGAAACTACACGTTAACGACATCATCATCGCCATGGGAGTCCAAGATCCAAACGGCACAGTTACAAACCAGCAAACCATCAAAAACAACGATGACTTAGCAAGCTACCTCGAACAAAACACGTTGCCCGGCGACAATATAGTCTTGACGGTTGTTCGGGGAAACACGCAAACGGACGTCACAGTAACGCTGGGAACACGGCCTCCACCAACAGCCTAAACTAAAATTTTTTCCTAAACTTTGCTTTTTAACAAAAGTATGACTATCAATATTGGAGTATGGAAAGATACATAAAGGCAAACCAATGCAAGGATAGATTTAACACTGCTATGTGAGAGCGCAGGTTTAGCAGCTAAAGGGGAGAGGGGAACAAGGGATGGATGAGTTAGACGGTGTACTGAAAGGACAGAAAATAGCCTATTTCTCCATGGAAGTTGGCTTAACAAGTGAGATTCCCACATATGCTGGCGGCTTAGGCACCCTGGCAGGGGACGCTATCCGTTCAAGCGCAGACCTAAAACTTCCCCTCGTCGCCGTCACTTTAATTAGCAAACGGAATTATTTTAAGCAAAAACTTGACCCTAACGGAAGGCAGTCTGAGCAGCCAAGAGAGTGGAATCCAGAAAAATTGCTGGTGCTTTTGCCCAACGAAGTTTACGTGCAGATTGAAGGGCGCAATGTGAAGGTTAGGGCTTGGCTCTACAAGTACCGAAGCGTCACAGGCGGAGTCGTTCCAGTTCTGTTTCTTGGACACGGACTGTGAGGGAAACACGCCTGAAGATAGAGAAATAACCTTTTACCTCTACGGCGGAAACGAACGGTACCGTCTAAAGCAGGAGGCGATTTTGGGGTTCGGCGGGGTTCGGATGCTTGATGCTTTGGGTTTTAAGGTTAGAAAGTACCATATGAACGAGGGGCACTCAAGTCTTTTAGCGGTGGAGCTTTTACGCAAACACGGTATGGATGCGGATAAAGTGCGTGAACTCTGTGTTTTCACCACACACACCCCTGTAGAAGCAGGGCACGACAAATTCCACTATGACTTGGTAAGTGAAGTGCTCGGAGCAGTTGACTTAGCCACGCTAAAGCAGTATGGCGGCAACGAAAAATTAAACATGACACTTCTTGCATTGAACCTTAGCAACTACGTTAACGGGGTAGCTAAGCGGCATCAAGAAATATCGAGTAAAATGTTCGCGGGCTACGAAATTCACGCGGTAACCAACGGAGTTCACTCTTTCACTTGGACGGGAGAAAAATACCGTAAGCTCTTTGACAAGTACTTGCCGGGCTGGGCTATCGAGCCGGAGTTGCTGGCGAAGGTTGACATGGTTCCTGACGAGGAAATCTGGCAAGCCCACGAAGAACAAAAACAGATCCTAATAGACTACGCAAACCAAGCAACAAACGCCAACTTAAGCCTTGATGTATTTACTTTGGGTTTTGCCCGAAGAGCAACAGAATACAAGCGTCCCACATTGCTGTTTTCAAATCTTGACAGGCTGCGAGCGATAAGTCGAAAGGGCAAGTTCCAAGTCATATTTGCAGGTAAAGCGCATCCCAGAGATGAAGGCGGAAAACGGCTGATAGAGCAAATCTACAGTTGTGGAAAGCAACTCAAAAATGACGTGGAAATTGTTTATTTGGAAGATTACAGCATGGACATCGCCGCCAAAATGGTTGGGGGTGTTGACGTTTGGCTAAATACGCCGCTAAGACCGATGGAGGCTTCGGGCACAAGTGGGATGAAAGCCGCGCACAACGGGGTCCTAAACTTTAGCGTTTTGGATGGCTGGTGGATTGAAGGCTGGATAGAAAACCTCACTGGCTGGGCAATCGGTTCTCCCTCCACAGAGAGTTTAGATGACGGGAATTATGCCTTAAAAGAAATCGAGGACCTCTACAACAAACTGGAATACGTAATCACCCCAATGTTCTACGACAGACACGACGAATGGATAAAGATGATGAAAAACTCCATTGGCAAAATAGCATATTACTTTAACAGCCACCGCATGATGCGCCGCTACGTAATAGACGCCTACCTGTAAAACCGCAAGAAGAATTAGGGGCAGTTGTTTGCCACCATACATAATGCAAAGTTAGTGGAAGGGCAAAAACTTAAAGATAAGATTCCTGAAGAGAATAATCAGAGAAAATGGATAAAACACAAAGTGCCACAATTTACTCGGGAAGTGCAAGTTCAGGAAGCTCAATTATACTTTTGAGTATTTTCTTCTTGATTACTAACCCTAATCATGAGGATGATTGGTGGGTAAATGTAGGATTATTAATTGTTGGTCTAACTTTGGTAGCATTTGGAATTTATGTTTATGCTCATCAAAAATATTCCAAAAAGAATACAGCAATCTAACATGCCAAAAACCTACAGGCAGTTGGGGTTGTTAATTTGTGTTTTCAACAGTTCTGTAGTTTAGTGTTTGCAGTGAAGAGTTAATTACCCCAATAAACATAGCTTAATTTGCGGGTTTTCCCCGTTTTGGGCTGGTTTTTTTGGAGTACAAATGGGTAGCGTTGACTGTCACAACCATCGGGGTTTTAATGGTCGGCATAGACACACGCATAGTCATTATTGGGTTGCCGCAGGTTTCCGAGCAACTTGGCGCAGACATCGAACAGGCAATTTGGATAACGCAAGCCTACGTTTTAACCAACACCCTGATGCTGTCGTTGATTGGGCGGTTAGGGGACATTTTTGGCAGGGTAAAGATTTACACTTATGGGTTTGCCATCTTCACCGTTGGCTCAGCTTTAACCAGCCTTGGACAAAACCCCACAGAAGTTATCTTGTTTAGGGGAATCCAAGGCATCGGCGCAGCATTTGTGTTCACTAACAGCATTGCGATTTTAACTGATTCTGCGCCAAGAAGGGATTTAGGGCTGTTCTTGGGCATAAACCAAATTGCTTTCCGTGCAGGAGCACTCTTAGGCTTAACACTCAGCGGCTTAATCCTCTCGTTCCTCGATTGGCGAGCCCTCTTCTACATTAACATTCCAATCGGCATCTTCGGCACGCTGTGGGCAAGGCGGCAACTCAAAGAAACTGCGCTTTTGGACACCAACAGGAGAATCGATTGGGTGGGCTTTGCGCTGTTTACGGCGTTTCTTTTTTGCCTAGTGGTGGGCTTAACTTTTGGTGCTTATGGCTCAAGCGGATTAACCACGTCTTATGTGCTCTTGGCAGGAGCAGTGGCATTTATCATCATTTTTGTGGCGTATGAGCGAAAAGCCAAGTATCCCCTGATTTATCTGCGGGTTTTTAGGATTAGGCAGGTTTCAGGCGGACTATTCGCGTTGTTATTTAACATTATCACTTGGACAGCTGTCCTCTTGCTACTCAGCCTGCAGTTTCAACTTATAGACAACCTTAGCCCCTTGCAAGCGGGTTTGCGAATTCTGCCCTTTGAAATCGCGTTTTTGGCAGTGGGACCGTTAAGCGGCAAATTAGCGGACAAGTACGGGCAAACCCAGTTCATCCTCTCAGGCTTAACTCTTAGCACGGTTGCGCTGTTTCTTTTTTCAACCACAGGGCAGGCTACGCCTTACTTTGTCCTCAGCATCTACATGGTGCTCTTAGGTGTAGGCACGGGACTTTTCGTCGCCCCAAACCTAAGGGCAGTCATGAGTTCAGTTCCCACCGAACGGCATGGCATCGGCTCAGCCCTCTTCACATTATTTTTAAACATCGGCTTGACGGTTAGCCTCAACTTCGCCGTCTTAATCATGTCCTTAACCGCACCCTACGACCTAATCACCCAAATAATCAGCAGCGTAAACCCCCAATCAATCCCCGCCGCGGGAAGAGCACTCTTCGTCGCCAGCCTCAAAAACACCTACTTCGCATTCGCAATTGTAAACGCCATCGCAATCATTCCAGCGATAATTGGCGGTAGGGTTAAAAAAACAGAAAACGGAGAAAACCCAACCGTTGAAGCAGGATAAAATAAAACTGAGGCTTAAGTGGTCAAAAGAAAGTTCGTTTAGGCAGGGTTTTGTCGCTAATTGCTTTTTGGATTTGTGGTTTACTGGGCGGCATATTTGGAGCTTAATAGAATATCTATGCAGAAACCTGTAGGGGGTAGGTCGTTATTGGCGTTTTCAGTGGTCATTAGCATGTTGAAAATCAGTGCTTATGTAAGGGACTATGGTTTGCTAAGAGCTATTGGCGGTGCGTTTTGCGGGTTTGGTTGCAATAATCCATATATCCCGACGTTACCCATCCAACCTTGATGTGTGATGTATCGGACTGGTGTTGCAAACCTGCCTTTGCACGGGGGCAAGGCTCCTTCTTGGCTTACTGGACGCATGCGCAAATTAGCCAAAGAAATAGCCAGTATCATGATTGAGGAGCAGGGCACAGAAAAATTTCTTGAGCGCCTCTCGGACCCTTACTGGTTTCAGGCGTTTGGCTGCGTGTTGGCTTACGATTGGCATAGCAGCGGCGTAACCACCGTGGTCACGGGTATCCTCAAAGGTGCCTTGTCGCCCAAAGAACACGGAATCGCGGTTTGCGGAGGGAAAGGCAAAACCAGCCGAAAAACCCCCAGCGACATAGAAGCAGTAGGCGAAAAATTTGGCTTCTCAGAACAAACCGTCGATGAACTCACTTACACCAGCCGCATGACCGCAAAAGTCGACAACACCGCCATCCAAGCAGGATACCAACTCTACCACCACGCCTTCCTCGTAACCAAAGACGAGAAATGGGCGGTTATCCAGCAGGGCATGAGCGACCAAGACCGCTCCGCAAGACGCTACCACTGGCTAAGCGAAAACACAAAGTGCTTCGTGGAGGAACCCCACAATGCCATCGCATGCAACATCAAACGCCAACGTGCCCTTAACATGGTTGCTAAAACAAGCGATGCAGCCCGCAAAGCCTCCGTCGACCTCTCAAAGGAACCCACACGTAAACTCATGACTCTAATCCAATCCACCGCAAAACCTCTAAACCAAACATCGCTCCAAGAGTGGCTGCCCAAAACCGCTGACCCATGGCAGCAAACCCAAACAACCCTAAACATGCCCCGCAACATAAACTGGGACACCCTTGCCCGAGTCTACGAGTTTCAACCCAGCAACTACGAGGAACTGCTCAGCGTAAAAGGCGTTGGACCAGCGACAGTGCGTGGGCTTGCGCTTGTAGCTGAACTGGTTTATGGTGAGGCGCCAAGCTGGGAAGACCCCGTCAAATTCAGCTTCGCTTACGGCGGCAAAGACGGCGTTCCCTATCCAGTTGATCGGAAAGCCATGGATGAATCCATAGAAATCCTCAAACAATCTGTGCAGGAAGCTAAAATCGGGGAGAAAGAAAAACTGCAGTCCCTGCAGAGGCTGAGAAGGTACGTTCCACAGGATGCAAATTCTTAAACCAAGCAGCCGCCAAATAATCTTGTTGGTAGAGGTATGTCATATCCAAGTAGCCGTGTAAAACAAAGGATAGGCGCTGTAGTGGGAATACTATCGCCCATAATTGGCTTCACATGTATTTTAGCTGCCATTGCATCCTACCCAAGTTTCAGTTGGGCAAACAATGCGCTAAGCGACTTAGGCGTTGTTTCAGGCATAACTGGACCGCTCTTCAACAATGGGATTTTTATCAGCGGATTTTTAGCTTACACCTTTGCAATTTTCGGCTTGTATTCTTACTTGGGTAAGAGTTGGCTGGGTAAACTTGGTTCCGCGGTTTTTGCAGTCGCAACTTTGGCGCTTATGGCAATTGGAGTTTTTAACGAGAATTATTCGCCAACGCACTATTACGTTTCAGTTGCTTTCTTTGTTTTGGCTCCGATATCGCTGTTTATCTTAACTTGCGCTTTTTGGCTCAATCACCAACGAGGAATGGCTAAGTTCACTGTTGCAGTGGGAATTGCGGCAGTCCTACCTTGGCTTCTGTTGTTTGCGTTTAATTATGTTCCTAACGTTGCTATTCCCGAGTTTGTGTCGGGGCTTGCTGTTTCAGTGTGGGCTATTGTGCTTGGCAAAAAAATGTTAAACCCTAAAACGGCTACTTTTTGACTGCATCAACATACAGTTGAGCACAGCAATAAGAGGAAAAAACAGAACCGTAACCCTTGCCTTTCGCATACTCGATGGCTTCTTCGCTTGGAAACGCAACCGCATCCACGCCGGCTTTTAACGCTAAAACATCTGTTTCGCTGCGGCTTTTGCCTTTGGGTCGCATGCAACCCAAAACAAGCGGGGTCTCTGGAAACATAAGCCGTGCCAACGCGGCGACTTTGGCTATGTCGACTGGTTTGGGAGGCGGAACTTTTGCCATGGCTGTTCCATGGATGGGCATAAAAGCGATAATCACTATGGCTGAAGGCTTAACTTGCTGTATCATTTGGAGCGCTTTTAATTCGCCGTCTAGTTTGCCCTCGTTTAATCCAACGATAACATGTGGCACAAAAGGTATTTTTGTTTCTTGCAGCGCTTTGAGTGAATCAGCATAATCCTCTACGGTTACTTTGAGGTTGTAAATTTTCTCCACAGTCTCTGCCGAGCCAATCACATCAATTAAAGCTGCATCAACGCCTGCGTCCTTAAGCGCAATGGCGGTTTCACGCCCAATTATGCCCGTGTGGACAAAGACGGTTAAGCCAAGCTCCCGCTTAAACCGCCCAAAAACCTGCACAAACCCGTCAAGAGGCACCGAACCATCAGGCAAACATCCACCGCTCACAAGGCAACCCAAAGCGCCATTCTGCTTCAATTTCAACCCCAACTCAAACAGCTCCTCAGGCGAGAGCGCTGGATGCATCGTTTCAAGCACCTTACCGCCACAATGTTTACAGTTCAAAGCGCAAGTGTTGCCTGTAACAGATATGGTTGGGAACTCGGTTGTTGAGGAGCAGTAGTGTTTGGTTTTGTAGTAGGTGAAGCTGGGGGCATAAAAGCGAATTTTATTCCCTCTTGGCTTGAAGGCACCTGATTCCAGCAAGGTTAAGAGGTCTTTTTCGTTTAGATTCCAGATTGCTGCTGGGGAAAGCTGCGCCATTTTTTTTCAAGCGTAAGAATCCTTTGTCTTGCTTAATAGGTTAACGCAAAACTTAGCTCTTTAAGAGACCTAAATTGAAAAACGTAAAGTGCCTATAAATAAGGGGGCTATAGACAGCCAAGAGCGCTTAGGTGTGGTCGTGTTTGCTTATGTCTTCGGCTGTTTTGCTGAATCTTCTGGAAAAGAATTTTCGGATTTCTTCAGCAAAGATTACTACGAGCGCCAGTGAAATCAGGTACATCCAGTCTGTTAAGCCAAGTGCGATTGTTCCAAAGAATGTCTGCATCAACGGAACATACACTAGGAAGGCTAAGATTGAAAGTTGCGCTACGATGCCGACGATTATCCATTTGTTGTTAGATAGGTTTGACTTGAAGATTGATTGTTTGCTGGTTCTGCTTGCTAAGACGTTTCCTGCTTGAGCAACAACTATGCCGGCAAACATCATTGTGACGCCTTTAAGATAAATCGGGTTGTTATTTGGCGCAGTTTGTCCAAAATGCCAATCAATGGGCACAGGCATTCCAATATGCCATCCGCCTGCTGCCCAAGCGTTTAGGCACCCAATCATTGCGCCTCCAGCGATGATTACTCCAATAAAGACTGACCGTAAAAGAACCTTGCGTGTGAACAGTCTTTCTTTAATACTTCTGGGAGGTTCCTGCATGATGCCTGCTTCTGGAGGTTCACGGCTAAGCGCCAAGCTGGGGATGACGTCTATGGCAAGGTCAATGGCTAAAACTTGAACCACGAGCAGCGGCAGCGGAATCCCTAAAGCTGCGTAAAGCACGAATGGAATTAATTCAGCCCAGTTATGGGAGAATACGTAAACGATAAACTTGCGAATGTTCTCATAGATTGCTCTGCCAGACTCAACAGCCTTAACAATCGATGCGAAGCTATCGTCAAGCAAAACAATGTCTGCAGCCTCACGCGCCACATCAGTGCCAGAAGCGCCCATAGCAACTCCAATGTCAGCTTCTTTAAGCGAAGGCGCATCGTTGGCGCCATCACCAGTTACCGCAACAATTTCGCCGCTTCTCTTAAGCACCTCAACTATGCGAAGCTTCTGCTCAGGAGAAACACGAGCAAAAATAACGTTTCCCTGTCGTACCTCGTTGATGATGGCATTGGTCGTTTAAGTCGTCAAGGTCAACTCCACGGATAACCTGACAGCAATCCTTATCGACAATCCCAACTTCTTTAGCTATAGCTTCAGCGGTTGGACCATAGTCGCCTGTGATTATGACGGTTTTTATTCCTGCTTGCTTTGCCTTCAAAACAGCGTCTTTAACTTCTGCTCTTGGTGGGTCACGCATTGCCGCTAAACCCACAAAAACAAGGTCCTTTTCCGCTTCTTCTTTTTTGTATTGGTTTTTGGGAACTTTTTTGTATGCTACAGCGATGACTCGTAAGCCTTGGTTGGCAAATTCATGGATTCTTGATTCAATAATCATCAAGTTTTCTTGGTTTAAATCTTCAACTTTGCCATCCACCAACGACTTTGGTGCATAAATCCAGGATGTTTCGCGGAGCACCCTTTGTGTAAACGTATAGGTCATCGTTTAAACTGTGGATGGTGCTCATGCGTTTGCGTTCAAAACTAAAAGGCAAAATATCTATAATCGGTTTCGCTGCCAAGGCATCCTGAATGTTTACGCTTGATTTAAGAGCGGCAACAAGCAAAGCACCGTCGGTTGGGTCGCCAATGACGCTCCAATTTTTGTTTCTGTCTGAAGGCGGATCAACTTTTGCTCCGTTGCAGAGCGCCGCAATCTCTAGAAGTTTCTCCACTGGTTTTGCTTGCTCTTCCTTTAGTGGTTGGCTGTTTACTGTGAAGTCTCCTTCAGGCATGATAGCCTAAGCCCGAAATTTCCACGGCAACAGTCATAAACCCAGAGCTTGTTAACGGTCATTTCGCCTTTGGTGATTGTGCCTGTTTTGTCGGTGCAGATTACGGTGACGCTGCCCAAAGTTTGCACAGCTGATAACCGTTTGACCAAAACGTTCTGCTTAACCATCTTTGAGCACGTTGATGGCTAAGGCGCTGGAAACTGTGACCTGCAAGCCTTCAGGCACACAAGCCACCATCACACCAATCATGAAAAGAAAACTTGTCTGAAGAGAAGCATGTAAGAAAAGAAAACTAGCTGCAAAGAAAACCGTGCCCACAGCAACAGCAATAATAAAATCGTACTTTGCCGTTAACGCTATTTCTTTTTGGAGGGGGCTTTCTTCTTCCTTAATAGTCTGGGTTAAACTGGCGATTTTTCCGAACTGAGTATTCATTCCAGTTGCGTAAACAACAGCTTTACCCTGACCTTTAGCAACACTGGTACTCATAAAAACAAGATTTGGCGAATACAAGTATGCTTTCTCAACAACTTTGACTGCTTCAGCAACACGCGGTTGAGGTTCCGATTCCCCAGTTAGAGGCACGTTATTAGTCCATAAGTCGAAAGCTTCCATTAATCGGGCATCTGCTGGAACACGGTCACCTTCCTCCAAAAGGACAATATCTCCAGGAACAATTTCTTTAACGGAGATTTTCTTTAGTTCGCCGTCTCGGATAACTTTGGCGTATTCAGGCATCCAGCTTTTGAGTGTTTCCATGGCTTTTTCTGCACGTGATTCTTGGATGATGCTGACGAAAATGTTAACGAAAACGACTGCAAGGATGATTAGAGCAAGTTCGTGGACTGCCACTGATATAAGATAGTATGGCTGCCACAAGCAGCAAAATACCGAATAAATCTTTAAGATTCCTGACAAACTTGTGAATGAATGGGAGTCTGCCTTTTTTCTGAAAGCTGATTGTAACCGTACTTTTTGAGACGAAGTTTAGCCTCTTCGCTTGTTAAACCATTCGCTGATGTGTTTTGGTCATTGAAAACCTCTTCAATAGGCAAAGAAGCAGCTTTTTCCAATTTTATTCCGCCAAAACCTCAAGAAATTAGTTAGTAACAACCCCAACAATAAGTGAAGATGAATGGTGCTAAGGACTTGTTAAACAGGGCATCATTTTCCTGAGCTGCAACAGGTGTGAAGGTACATTCGTATCCTCAGCGTTTTAATCTACATCGTCAATTTTGATGGATTAATTCTGGCTTATTGTTGATTGTTGCATTTAAACTAATCGTACGCAAAGACATTCTTCAACGTGAAAGAAATGACGCTGACCCATGAATTGTGTGCAAGGACATTCTTGTTCATTTAATATTTTTCTCCTTTTGCCTCGATTCTTTTGCTAATAGAAAAATAAAGGGATTTATTCTTTTTTGCGAATTAGGCTTAACCAACTTGCAAAGTTTACCTAACCACCGCTGGCTAGCTGGTCAGGTTGCCAATTTGGTCACAATTAAGAGATTATTTGGAGAAAAACCATGTCAAGGTTGACTTGACAAGTATTATTTTGACCCAATTGTTTTTTAAAAAAAATTCCATAAAGTTAATAGGCTACAAACTCTCTTTCCATGTAGCTTATCAATTTCAGAGAGATTAAATAATGCTTCAAATAATTAAAAAACAAGTCTTTCAAGTAATAAATTCAATTAAATTGGAGATTGTATAGTTATGGCGCGTTATAGGCAGACAGACGAAATTGTAAAACTGATGGAAACCCCCATTTTCATACGCAACACCAGCATCATTGCTCACGTTGACCATGGAAAAACAACCCTGGCCGACAGTCTTCTGGCAGCGGCAGGAATCATCAGTACCCAAACGGCAGGACAGAAACTGTTCCTTGACTCATGGGACCTTGAGCAGAAACGTCAAATGACCGTTTTCGCCTCAAACGTCAGCCTCGTCCACACTTACCAAGGAAAAGATTACTTAATTAACCTAATCGACACACCAGGTCACATTGACTTTTCAGGCGCAGTAACAAGAAGCCTGCGAGCAGTTGACGGCGCACTCGTGGTTGTCGATGCAGTTGAAGGACCCATGACCCAGACCGAAACCGTTCTAATGCAGGCCCTAAGAGAACGCGTAAAGCCAATTCTATTTATCAACAAAGTTGACCGTTTGATCAAAGAAATTAAACTTTCCCCCCAAGAAATCCAGAAGAAATTTGCAAAGATTCTCCTAAGAGTTAACACTTTAATCGAGAAATATGCACCTGCCGAGCACAAGAAAGACTGGCAAGTAACAATTGAAGATAGTCGTGTAGCATTTGGGTCAGCCCTTCACAAATGGGGCTTAAACCTTGACCACATGAAAATGAAGAAAGTCTCCTTCCAAGACATCATCGATGCTTACACAGGTGACCCAATTGAAGTCGGTAGAAAAGTCGATGAACTCAGCAAAAAAGCACCCCTGCCAGAACCAATCTTGGACATGTTCGTTAAACATCTTCCAAACCCCTATGATGCTCAGCCCTACAGACAGCCTCAAATTTGGCCAGGCGACGTAGCTAGCCCAACAGGTCAGGGAATGGCAAAAGTTGATCCTAAAGCGCCGTTGCTCATGTGCATCTCCACCATCGAAGTTGACCCACACAGCGGAACAGTCGCAATCGGCAGAATTTTCAGCGGTTCAATCGAGAGAGGCAAAACCGTTCAGCTTTTAAGCAGCAACCAAAAAGGCACTATTCAACAGGTTTTCATGAGTATGGCAACTGATCGTGTTCTTATTGACCGCGTTCCAGCAGGCAACATCGGAGCCATTTCTGGTCTTCCATCCATACACGTCGGCGAAACCATCGCTGAAGAAGGACAAGAAGTCCATTCGTTTGAAGGCTTACGTTACGTTTCAGACCCAGTCGTAACTGTCGCTGTGGAACCAGAAGACGTCAAAGACCTACCCTTATTCGATAAGGTCATGCACAAACTCACAACTGAAGACCCTAACTTGCACTTCATTATGAACAAAGAAAGCGGCGAATTCTTGCTATCAGGTATGGGTGAGTTGCACCTTGAAATTACCGCTTACCGAATGCAGGAAGCAGGCTTAAAAGTTAAACTCAGCAAGCCAATTGTCATCTTCAGAGAAACAATAAGCCATGACTACAAAGGACCTGCAATCATGGGTAAAAGCCCCAACAAACACAATAAACTCTGGATAACCATCGACAAACTATCTAGACGAAGTCATAGAAGCAATCAAATCAGATAAAATCAGCTGACATGCAAAGCAGAGACGAAAGAACCAAAATCTTACGCGCACTCGGTTGGTCACCAGACGAAGCTAAAGGCGCCGTTGCAGTTGAAGAAAACTGTATACTCTGCAACCGCATCCGAGGACGCCAATACGTGGAAGAAATCATCGACCACATTAAAACTGGATTCCGCGAAGCAGTCCACACTTCACCACTTGCCAAAGAACCAGCTTACGGCTTAAAAATTAACCTTGAAGACATAACACTTCACGAAGACCCAGTCCACCGCGGACCCGCACAAGCCATCCCCATGACTTGGAGACCAATCTACTGCGCTATTCTCTTGAGCGACCCCAAACTGCTTGAGCCATTGATGAGCTTCGAATGCAAAGTTCCAAGCGAATATGTCAGCGCGGTCATCACAATGCTAAACAAACGCCGCGGAAAAATCCTCGACATGCCCTCAGAAGACGACATAATCACCGTTAAAGCAGAAATGCCAGTTTCCGAAAGCTTCGGCATAGCTGATGAATTGCGCGGTTCAACTTCAGGAAGAGCATTTTGGGCTACACAGTTCAGTCGTTGGGCATATGTTCCAGAGCAAATGCAGGCAGAAACCATAAAGAAGATTCGTGAACGCAGAGGATTGCCACCAGTACCGCCAAAGCCAGAAGAATACTTCGAGAAAGAATAAGCCTCAAGCTTTTCTTCTCTATCTTTGTTTTCTTGTTTTTGTTTTTTGAATTAATTGTTTTTGCGAGCCTTTCTGTTTTCAACCCCAGTTCAGGTGGGAAGGGGAAGGCTTTAATGCAAATCTCAAGTTAAGGTTTAGTGATGGCTTATGATAATTGGAATTTGCGGTAGCCCACGAAAGCAAGCCACGGAATATGTTTTGGAAGAAGCGCTTCGTATGTTGCAGGAAAAGGGTTTGGAAACCAAGCTGTGGACGGTTCGGGGCAAATGGGTTGACTATTGCGCCCACTGCGATTATTGCCTCAAAAACAAGGAATGCGTTGTCCAAGATGATGTGCAGGAACTTTATGCGTTACTTGCTGGAGCACAAGGAATCATCTTTGCAAGCCCTGTGTACAACGGCGGAGTCAGCGCCCAAACCAAAGCAGTTATGGATAGAATGCGTGCAGTAGTTGCTGCGGACAAGAATTTTTTCAAAGGCAAAGTCGGCATGGGCATCGTAACAGGCGGCGACCGCAATGGCGGCCAAGAATTTGCACTCATGCAGATTCACACATTCTACATCATAAACGGCATGATGCCTGTGGGCGGCGGATTTTTCGGCGCAAATTTGGGTGCGACGTTTTGGAGCAAGGACACTTTAGAGGGCGTAAAGTTGGATGAGGAAGGGTTTAGAAGCCTAAAGAAAACCACTAAACGGTTTGCTGAGTATTTGGAGCTTTACGCTAAAAAGTAATGGTGAATGTTATGGCTGAAGTTAAGGTTAAGAAACTCAAAGTTGCCTGGGGCATCACAGGTGCAGGCGACAAAATAGCTGAAATCATCGAAACAATGAAGGATTTGAAGAAGCAGTCAGAGGGGATTGTGGAAATCGAGGTTTTCCTCTCCAAAGCCGCTGATACCATGCTAAAATTCTACCGTTTAGATGAGGAATTAAAGAAGAGTTTTGCTAAGGTTACCGTTGAATCCAATTCTAACTCGCCTTTTTTGGCAGGCATGATGCAAAGCCACAAATACGAATTCCTCCTAATCGCACCAGCATCATCTAACACTGTAGCAAAAATCGTCAACAGCATCAGCGACACAATGCTCACAAACTCGGCGCTTATGAGCCTCAAAGCGTTTGTGCCCGTATGGATTATGCCCGTCGACTTTAAAGAAAGCATAATCTACACTAAACTGCCCAACGGCAAAGAGATGAAGCTGCGGGTGCGCAAAGAAGAGGCTGACCAGGTGCGCAAACTGGAAGCCATGGAGGATGTGCGTGTGTTTGAGAATCCAGCGAAGTTGCGTGAGGGTTTTTTGGAGTGGCTAAAAACCATCAAACCATAGATGCACAAAGTATTTTAAATCAACCCCTTTGTACTTGGAAGCATCTGCTGGTGCAAAGTTGAATTCGCTAAAACTTGGTTACCGCATAAACTTCAGGTAGGCGGTTGCTGTGCCATTCCAGAGCGCAACAGAGTATGTTGTAATGCGATTTTTCCGCTTTTTCACTAGGCTGCCTTTGAGGGGCATTATCCATTTGGTCTCGCAAAACGTGAATTTTACGGATTATTTTAGGGGTTTTGAGAAAAACCGTGCTGTCCAGGGAATATTTGGGGAAGAAACGGAGCAGGTTCTCAAGCGCTTGAAAGTGGATTTTATCTGGTTCGGTTACATGGGCGTGGACGATGGCACTGGGCACCTGTTGGTGAACAAAGGCTACCTCTCCAGCGGAAGCAAACAAGACATTTACCTCGACGTCATCCATGAACTCTGCCACGTCAAACAGCACATGGACGGCAGAGACCTTTTTGACCCACACTACGATTACGTGGACCGCCCAACAGAAATCGAAGCCTACCGCTACACCGTGCAAGAAGCCAAACGCATCGGGCTAAGCCCAGCGGAAATTCGCGTGTACCTTAAAACTGAAATGATGAGCCAAGAAGCTTTGGATAGGCTAATACGGAACATGGGCGTGGACCTGTAGAAACCAGATTTTCTTGCAAAAAAACTAATTGTTGGGGGACGCCGGATTTGAACCGACGGCTTCCCAAATGGTTTGTTTTAGTTTAGTTGAATTCTTTTCTTTCGAAGAGAATCAAGCCTAAGATTGCGGTGACAGCGAAGTATATTGCCATGATGGCGAGTCCTTCAGGGATTGTGGCGTTGTATGTTGTTAGGGTGGGTCCGCCTCCGCCTGGACGTAGGGTGGTTGTGGTCATGTGGAGGGGATAGGGCGATGTTAATACGTTGCCGATGATTTGGGAGCCATATGTTAGGATGAACCAAGGCTCAATTTGGACAAGTCCCGCGACAAGTGATTGTATTAGCGTGAAAACGAACAGGAACAGTATAGCTGTGAGGAGGATAGACATGGAGCTGCTTTTGAACAGCGAGCTAAAGAAGAACGTGAAGCCAAGAACTGCAACTAGGTACAGCAGCGCGAACAGCAGTGACTCGCCGAATTGAGAGGGCACACCTGAGAAGTAGTATAAGCCGTTCCCTAATGTGACGACTGTGAAGACGCCAAGGATGGCAATTGACGCTATGAATGCTGCGATCCATTTTCCTATGTAGATGGATGACCGCCTAATGGGATTTGGCACTCCGAAGTACCCTGTTTTGTTTTGGAATTCACCTGAAATTGCGTCGCCGCCAAAGAAAATTCCAGAAAGTATAATCACAAATGTAACCGAGGTGCCCCACCAGCTATTGTAGAAGCCAAGTTCAGACGTTAGAAAGCCAGCTGGACGGTAATATCCCACAAGAACGGTGAGAAGCACACTTATCAGCGCTGTTATAATCAGCATTATGAAGAATCGACGTGACCTTACGTAGTCGAGAAGGGTGTACTTGGTGATTATGCCGACTTGGGCAATACTGCTTGGTACAACGTTTTTTGATTCAAAGTTTGTTTGGGTCATATTTATCACAACGTAGCGGTTATGAGTTTAAGGTATACTTCTTCCAGTTCCGATGACGCAGCTTTGTAGCTGACAACGCCAATGTTAAGTTTGACGATGTCGTTTAGGAGGCGTTCTTGCACGTCTAAGCCGCCGCTGAAGCTTATCTTGAGGTATTTGTCGTCTATTTTTTCTGCAGTAACTACATCTGGCAGGGCGGCGATGGTTTGGGTTACGATTTGGCTGTCCACTGGGCGAAGCAATCCAACTTCGACGACGTTGTTTCCGCCTGAGAATTTTGCTGTCACGTGGGGCAGGGTGTCGTAGATGATTAGTTTGCCGTGGTTTATCATGGCGACTTCGTCGCAGACATCGGAAACTTCGCTTAGGATGTGGGAGCTCATGAAGATGAGGCGTTTTTTGCCTTTGAGCGCTTTGATGATGTCGCGGACTTCACTCATGCCTCGCGGGTCAAGTCCTGTGGTGGGTTCATCTAAAAGAACCACTTCAGGGTCACTAAGCAATGCAGAGGCTATGCAGATTCGCTGCTTCATGCCCTTAGAAAACTTGCCCACACGCTTGTCAATCCACTCTTCCATGCGCAATTCCGCGGTGACTTCTTCCACACGCTTCTTACGCTCCACATGCGGTATCCCCCGTATCTCCGCAATCATCGTCAAGGCTTCTCTTGGCGTAAGAGACGCATAAATTTCTGGGGTTTCAATAAGTGTGCCCACACATTCAAGTGCTTTTTTCTTGTGGGTGTGCACGTTTACGCCGTTTATCAGGGCTTCTCCTTTGGATGGGCGGATTAGGTCGGTGAACATTTTTAGGGCGGTTGTTTTTCCTGCCCCGTTAGGTCCAAGGAAACCGACGCATTTGGTGCCCTCAATCTTCAGGTTTAAATCTGAGAGAGCGGTGAATGCGCCGTACTGTTTAGTTAAGTTAACTGCTTCAATTGATGGCACGATTTTTCTTTCTCCCGAAAAGCGTTACGAGGGAGTTGCTTAAAAAGGTACGCAACATTGCAACGTGCCCCAACATAAAAAAACCCATATTTTAAAAAAAACTGCGTGTGGTGGGGCCGGCCGGATTTGAACCGACGACCTTTACCCAACAATGGCGCGAAGCCAAAGTTTACGGGTTTCTCTATGACCGCTCCGGAAATTCGTCATTCTCCTCGCGGAGTCAGCAAACCCGTTAAATGGTGTTGCTTCTGGAGCCCGTCGTCATACCTGTCTAGACTACGACCCCACCCTGCTAGGCAGTAAACCAATAATTGAGCGGGCACCAATAAAAATATTTACACTAAAATAAAGCCATTCTACTTTATGGCGAACGTTTAAAACTGACCACATAAAAAACGCTTTGAAGTAAAACTGCCTAGCTTACCAAAGAACTTCGACTCGGAAGGAAACCAAATTATATTAGTAAAGAGAGACAATTAACTTCATATAGTTATTCAAGGAAAGCTGATTTAAATGAAGCCGAAACTAAAAGCAGTCGACCTCTTTGCAGGAGCGGGTGGGTTAAGCAAAGGGCTTGAGGAAGCCGGCTTCCAAATAGTTTTAGCCAATGAAAAGAATAAAGACGCTGTTGTCACTTATCGAATGAACCATCCTGAAACAAAGGTTATTGGAGGGGACATACTCGAAGTTGGAGCGGAAATCCTTTCTTCTATAAAAGGGGAAATTGACTTAGTTGCAGCAGGTCCCCCCTGTCAAGGTTTCTCTCTTGCTGGACGAAGGAATATAGATGACAAACGGAACAGCCTCTTTAAAGAGATAGTAAAAATACTACACGAAGTTAGACCCAAGTTTTTCTTTATGGAAAACGTGAAAGGATTGTTATCAATCGATGATGGCAATGTGGTAAGCGCAATTGAGAATGCCTTTAGACTTGAAGGTTATGCTGTACAGACTTACGTTCTCAACTCTGTATGGTTTGGCGTCCCACAGTATCGAGAGCGTGTGTTTATAATGGGCAGGCGAGATGGCGTTACTCCATTGGCGCCGAATAATCCGCAAACCCCTGAGGTATCAGTTGAAGACGCAATCAGCGACTTAGATTTTTTGGAAGATGGTGAATCTTCAACTACCTATCAAAAGGACCCTGAATCAGTTTATCAAATTAAAATGCGCGGAAAAACAGGAAAGAATGAGCTGAGAAACCACGAGGCTACTAAGCATGCCCATAAGGTTATGGAAAGGTTTTCTCAGTTCCAGCAAGGGCAAACCATGACTGATATACCTACAACTTGGCGAACTAAGAAATTAATTATATATCGATTTGAAAGCGGAAAGCCATCTAGAACATTAACGACTTTACCGGAAGATTTTATCCATTATTCAAAAAATAGAGTCCCAACCGTTAGAGAATTTGCAAGAATCCAGTCTTTTCCGGATAATTACATTTTCTATGGACCAAAATCAACTGGCGGCCTAAGAAGACGAATAGATGTACCGCAATATTCACAAGTTGGAAATGCGGTTCCCCCGCTTCTAGGTAAGGCCGTTGGAGATTGTATAAGAAACCAGTTACTGACTAGTTTTTAAATGCAGTCTTTTTCTACCATATCCTAAAAGATTATATTTACACATAGCAGGGTTAAATGTTGAACTATAGTGCTAAACTCCAATATTATCATCGATATTCAGACAAGAAAGGAATCTTTTCAAACCGCTTTGGTAAAGTGGTATAGGACACATTCTCGGACCTTTCCATGGAGAAAAAATAAAACACCCTATTCCGTACTTATAGCAGAAGTTTTGCTCAAGAGAACGACTGCTCCAGCAGTTAAGAACGTTTACAACGATTTTCTACATCAATATCCCAACGTTATTGAGTTAGCCAAAGCTGACCCTAAGGCTCTCGAAAGCTTTCTTTCCAAATTAGGCTATCATAAACTAAGGACAAAAATACTCATTGAAATGGCAAATTACATCATCGAAAAATATGCTGGACAAGTTCCCAACGAAAAACAACAGTTATTAGATATACCTCATGTCGGAAATTATACAGCGAATGCAATACTAACATTTTCATACAATATCCCCGCGGCCATTGTGGATACAAATGTCGAGAGAATTCTCAAACGCGTGTTTTTCAACAATGCTCCAAAGGGAACATCTTTAAAGCTATTACAGGAAATTGCAGACACGCTTATGCCAAAAAAAGCCAACCAGTCGTATAACTATGCCTTGCTGGATCTCGGTGGAACAGTTTGTGTCAGCGGTCTTCCAAGGTGTAATTTATGTCCAATTAGTGCAATATGCGACTACTATTTGTCAAAAAATCCTAAAGCTAGATGCTCTTAATAATTAAGATGGAAAGTTTTAAAGGGTAATTGGGTTGTTCTAAGAGCTATGAATATTATAGAGTTCATGCGGGAGAAATCAATTAACAACCTATTCAATATGAAAGGTTTTAATAACAATTTTTTGAAATGGACGCCCTTGATTGAAAGCAACATCGGCAAAAACCCTGATTTTTTCAGTTTACTAAATCTTGGCGATTCCTTAGGAAAAATTTTCAGATCAACCGGTATCCCTGGTCGTGAGCAAGGGGCACTTTCTGGCGGCGGTTCATCCTGGGAAGGTCTAGTTTGTTGGTATCTAAACCTTTGTCTTATAGGTTCAAGGACTGTAGTCATTAAACACTCCCGAACAATAATCCCTCCGTGTGTTGCAGATGCGATAACTGTAAACTACGGTTCATTTGTTTCAAATACTGAATCTGACCTAGTTGCTATAACTTTCCCTAATGAGAACGAGTTCATTCAAGACACTAGCAACTTTAGTTTCAAACGCAAATCGGATTACATAACAACCGTGGATAAGCTTAGTAAGCAATATTTCGACAAACTAGAGGTAGGAATCGTTCAATGCAAGACAAATTGGAATGATAATGCCCAAATACCTATGCTCTGGGAAATTGTGTACTCTTCCACTGGTTTTACAAACAAGAATATAACTATAGGAAAAAATGGGTTCTCAATGAAGAACTTTAAGAAGTTTTTCTATGGCTTCGTTACAGTGCCTTCTGGTAGTATTGATTACACCCCTGCCGTTTTGCCTGTAAAAAGAGTCAATAACCTCTCGGGAGGCAATTACTGGGGAAAAGCCACCAGTTCAGGCGTTGCTCAATCGATTAAAGAAATTTTCAACAAGAATTTCTCTCCTAGTTGTGTCTATGGTACCCAACAGAAAGATGTGGAGTCCCAACTACGGAGTAGGTCAAAGTTAGCTTACTTTAGAGTATCCCTTTGACCAATTCCGATTTTTACTTTTTAGAAAATTAAGCCTCAAGTTGTTTATCCACTTGCTTCAAATCATGCTTATTTCTGGTTAGTTAGGTATATTTGGGGCTATTAGAGCCTGCTTATAGGCAATACGATGCTTAAACGATAAAGGTAGCACTGAGAGGGTTCAAACTAAAAGTTTTTGTGACTTTATTTTGTAGGTAAATTGTTAAATTTACTAGATTTTGTTTGGGTTTTTTATGGGTGGGTTGGTTGGCGGTTGGGGGGTGTTGGTTGCAAGAGCATCAGCTATTCGCCAAATAAAACTGCGCGTCTGCAGCTGACCAAAAAACACCAATTCTCATGAGCAATCTCAGATAGGAAACAAATTCTGCTCAACAAGTGCATTGTCCATACTACTTCAATTCCACAGGCGTTGAGGCTATAAATAGAGGGGGGCTAGGTCGCGGTGAGCACAAGAACCTTCCAGCATAGCGTTATTTTGGCTTTATATAAGGGGGCTATAGAAAAAAATCACAGCTTTGTGCCCTATGTTTGTGGTGTCTTTGGTGCTGGTTGTAGTGGCTTACACAACTGCCTGCAACCCAAACCCTGACCCAGACAGCAAAACACAAAACGCTGCTCAGCCTGCTGGTTGTTGTTGTGGTATAGAAGCTTTTCAGCCACAACTACTAAGAAGAATCAGATACATTCAACCCAGAAGCGCTAAAACGGGGCTTTTCCAACAAAACCGCCACAGAAAAACAGAAAGTATATATGGGATTGTTGAACAGTACTGTTCGTCTGCCGGTCAAAGGACACGGGTTCCACCTGATCCCATTCCGAACTCAGAAGTTAAACCGTGTTCCGTTTCCAGCTGTAGTGTGGTCTTAGGCCACGTGAACCTGGGAAAGCTGGCAACATCTTCTAATTATTTTTATGCAGAATTCAGTCGTGATTTGGCATAGCTTTATAACTGTCCGACAATAGTTTTTGGAGAAGTGGTGTTAAAACGTGAGCTTATTCCGGGAAGCGACTCAATTACACAGATTATCAGTCTGTTATCATACGTGTTCTTTATAGTACTCATCTTCTACGGTCAACGAATCCAAATGTACGTCATGATTCGGGAAGTAGAAAACAACCTGCATAAACTCAAACACATAAAAGAAGAAGGCACGAAAAAACGCCATAGACGCCATAAAAGAAATCGGCAAACCAACCGTTGACCCCTCCGCACGAGTGGACCGCTACCTAGAATACTTCACCATCGCCCCACAAGGCATGGACCCCTCAGGCATCGTAAACAAACTCGACCACATCCTAGACGTACGCGACGAACGCCTAAAAGAAGAAGTTAAACTGATGGCACCCTCAAGCGACGAAGTCCAAGTCAACAACCTCGAAAACACCCTTGAAGCCGCCATGGCACTCAACTACATCTACAAAGTCGTACGCCACTACTACATCCAAGGCAAAAAAACCCTAAGCCTCTACGTCATCATGCAACTCCAAATGATACTGCCCATGGTCATGAAAGAAGCCGACGCATACTCAAGCGCGCTTAAAGCATTCGCCTATGGACAACCAATCGGCGACGGCGCAGGACCCCTAGTCGCAGGAAAACTCATGCACGGCTACGAAACCCGCAAACTACCCAAAGACTGCGTAATGGCAACAGTCCCAATCGAAGGACGCATCGGCATTAATCATTAAAGCTGAAGGCCCAGGCGGAAACGTCGGCAAACCAGGCGACGCAGTTGAAGCAGTCATCGAAGAAAACGAAGGCAAAATCAGCCTCCTCATCATGATTGACGCAGGCTTAAAACTTGAAGGCGAACTCGTCGGCGAAGTCTCGGAAGGCATCGGCGCAGCAATCGGCGGACCAGGCGTAGACGCATACAAAATTGAAGAAAAACTAACCAAGTACAAGATCCGCAACTATGCGGTAATCGTTAAAGAAGACATCGGCGATGCAGTTTCCCCTATGCGCAAAGAAATCAATGATGCAACCGACAAAGTTATCGAACGTGTTAAAGCTGTCATAGTTGAGCGGACAAAAGAAGGCGATAAAGTCATAATTGTCGGTGTCGGCAACTCCATCGGAGTGGGACAATAATGAGGATAAAAAACATGGCTCAAAACCAAACTCAATCTGCATCTGCAAACAAAAAAATCTCCACTTACCTTATGCTGATAGTGTTAATAGTGATGGCGCTGTCCATAGTGGCTCTGTTCATTGCAGGCTACACTTATGCTACAGCTTTGACGGTAAGCGACCAATTAACTGCCAGGCGTCTTAGCAGGCATAGGCTTAATCGCATTAATACTGTCAGTGTTTTTGCTCTACCAATCAAAACTGCAATCAGCACAGGTGAAAATTGAAGTCCCAAAAGTCATGACAACCATAGAATGCAAATGCGGCAGCAAAACCGTACGCGAATTCCAACGCGGCGACTACGTGTACAAAGACCTTGACGTTCCATGCCAAAAATGCCCCACCACAAAACAAATGATAACTGCAATCTACAAGGAAATCAAAGAAAAAGAAAAAACATACAACGTCTAAGTTAAACGAAGCTTAACCTAGGTTAAAACTTCACAACCATCATCTTTTATCAGCACCGTATGCTCGGCTTGAGCAACGGGTTTTTTGCTTGCTTCAACAAAAACGGGGTAGCCCATGATTGCTTTTGATGCGAATAATTCTTTGAAGGCAGCTTTATGTTGCTCCGCTGGGACGACGCCGATTAGCCAGCGTTCGGCAAAGGGCAGGGTTCGGAAGTTTGTTTCGATGTGTTTTAACATTTTTTTTGCAGCATCACTTTTCACAGATTTAGCTTTTAATAAACGGTAAATTGTCATTTGTGGGCCATCATCTACACGTCCAACTGCATCGGGCAGGGTAACGAAGGGTTCTATCGCGTACACTTCGCCTGTCCGCACTTTTGTGAGGGAAACCTGCGCGACGTTGGGGATGGAGGTTCCTGCATGAATTAGGTAGCGTCCAACGGAGTGTCCGGTGAGGTTGCTGATGGGTCTAAAGCCGCGGTTTTTTATGGTGGTCTCAATTAAGCCGCCAATTTTGCCAAGAGCCATGTCGCCGTGAATGTTATCTATCGCCGTTTTCAAAGCCAGCTCGGCGGTGTTTGCCATACTTCTGCCTTCTGGACTAAAAGCAGCGGTGAACGCGGTGTCAGTCACGTAACCGTCAACGTGGACCCCTAAATCCACCTTCACTGTGGAGCCTTCAGGAATCCGCAGCGTGTCTCCAGGTGGCGAAGTGTAGTGTGCAGCGACTTCGTTGATGCTGACGTTGCATGGAAACGCAGGTTTGCCGCCTTTTGCGCGGATGAGTCCTTCGACTTTTTCGCAGACGTCGATGATGGGCATGTTTTCTTTAACTTGGCTGCGCATTTCCTCGCGTGTTTCGCGGAGAATCTTGCCTGATTGGCGGAATTTTTCGAGTTCTTCTTTGTCGTAGGGCATGTTTTCACTAACGTATAAAATTGGATTACGCGTTAGATGCTTAAATGCGTAACCACCCAACTGCTCTCACTTGCCTATACCTCATTATAATAAGTACTGGTTTTCAACATGTGTTTGCGGGCGGAAAACGCCAATACTGACCTACCCCTCTTAGGTTTCTGCAATGGGTTTCTAATAGGCTCCAAATACGCTGGTGAAGCCTCCCGCTCTATCGTTTTCTGCATACCTTGGATATTAGAATCCAAATATGCCGCAAACCCACAAATAACCAAGAATTTTATGCATTAAATTTTAGCCCAGTTGAATAATTATGTTCACTATAATATTGACTGTTGATTCTAAAGTCTTAAATTAAAAAATGTTGAATATAACTTATCCTTAGTGCTCATAAGCTAGAGCGAAGACAAAATTTGAGGTCAAGGAATGAAAACTCACTCTGGTCCAAATTCAGGTTCTAAGATAAGACCCCTTTTAGATAACGCAAAAGAATCGGTTTGGATAGTAAGTCCGTGGCTTGGCAAAGAATATGCAAAATTGCTTGCAGAGTTATCGCAAAAGGGTATTGAAGTTAGGATAATCACAAGCAAGGTCGATTTTAACCTTGAATCACTAGAAATCTTAAGGGCTTGTGAGAAACAGAACCTAACTTTTTTGGTGTTAGATAAGGAAAGGGGCGATGAGAAAGGTGTTTTCATTCATGCTAAGATTTACTTGGCAGATAAGAAATTCGCTATTTCAGGGTCAGCGAACCTAACCTACAGTGGACTAAACGCTAATATTGAAAGTTTAAGCATAGCCGAAACTCCTGATGAAGTCCAGCAGATAGAAAACGATTTTATGAGACTTTGGCTAAAATACGAAAGAAACAGTTTATCTAAAGATGCGTTATCGTCTGGTACTTCATTCTCAATCAGGAAAGCACTTCCTCTTGCAAGTTACAGTGAATCCCTTGAGAGTAAAAAGGTACAAGAAACCAAACTAACTTATTATCCGTATTATTTCTTTGAATTCATCTTTCGAGGGTCAGTTAGGTCTCCGCCTTTGTTCTTTGAGGACAAGGGTTATCTTGTCATGGATGGGATAACTCGCGAAATAGTAGACGATGATTTATTGGTCGGCGAAATCAACAGCAAACCTGTTACCGATTACGTCTTGAACACAGAAGGCAAATACAAATTGGAGATTATGCAGCCTAAAACAGGTTATCAAGAGTCAAAAGAACTTGCCTTCGACTATATTATCCGAACAAACACCAGAAACTATGTACAATATTACGGTCGCAGGTCTTACGATAGACTCTATGTTCCCCGTAAATACGATATTTCCTTTTTGAAAAATTATCTTGTTTCAGTGCCAGTATGGACTTTTGATAGCAAAAACATAGATGGACTTAAGCATAACAGTTCAATTTTAGGTTCTTCTGGTGCCCTCTGGAAGGACTCGATATATTGCCCAATATGCAAGAGTAAAACGTGGGAAAGTGAAATATTCAACTGTGAAGTATGCGGCAGACGATTATGCCATAATTGTATACGAGAAACTGGCCTGATTTTCAAGAAAAAGCTATGCCTGCCCTGCTATCAAAATAGAGCGTAGAATGAAAATAGGTCAATTTTTAATTGAAAAGAGTCATTGTTGGTAATTATGATTTAGATTTTAAATGTGTCCATAAACAACAAAACAAAACCCTGTTAGAAAACAACACCAAAGCAACTCTTTTTTGCTTTTCTATATTACGCCTAATTTAGATAAAAATCCCTTTGGATTTAACAAAATTGTTATTTGGAGTTTGGTTTTTTTTCGAAAACTTCTTTGAATGTTACGGTGGTTTCGGTCGGTATCGTTTTTTGTGTTATCTTGTATTTTTTGTTCTTTTTGTTTGTCATGAGCAACCTTAAGATCGGATTAACGCTTTATAAGTTGTGTTTACCTTGCGCTTTCTGGGTTGGATAGGGTTAGAGTTCTTTTGCAAACTCTATGGGTTCTATTCTTGTTATTCCTTTGATTTTGTTGTATATGTGTTCGGTGCTAAGTATCGTTTTGTCTCTGGGGATTGCGGTTGCTATGTGGTAGGCATCAAACGGCGAGGTCTTGTATTCACTAATTAGCAGTGAGGCGGTTAGACATATTTCGGGGGTTATTGGAATCCACTCTACGTTCCGTAGATGCGACAGAATGTTCACGGCTTTTTCAAGTTCACTCAGTAATTGCCTGTTGTAAAACCAGAATATGACTTCTTGAAGGACGGCAGTTGAGGCGTAGATGCTTTTCAGTTCGCCTGAATCTATCTTTTCGAGGATTTTTTCTGCACTAGGTTTTAGTGGGTCCTCTTTTTTGATGACTGCCAGCAAGAGATCTGATTCGATTAGAATGTTTAGTCACCTTTTAGTTTTCTGTCCACAAGTCTTTGAGCGGTTTGCAGTGCTTCTGTGCGCATTTCAGAAACAGATTGCTTAGCGTCAATTTTGAGGTTTTTTAGGTCTTGTAGTGGATGCTTTGAAACTGGTACGATTGCTATGTGGTCTCCTAAGTCAACGTAGATTATGCTGTCTCCTTCGTCTATTCTGTATTTTTTTCTGATGGCGCTGGGGATTGTGGTTTGGCATTGTCGGGTGACTTTAACTTCGTAAGCCATATGATTAACCTACTACATTAGCAGGCAAAATACTATAAATGGCTTGCTATTACTACTTTTTTCTGGTCTAAAAAGGAGCCCAAGCTGGGGGAAAAACTAATTTTGGAATTTAGGATTTGTAGAGTTTGGTGTCTAAAAGTGCGAGGTTGTTTCCGTCTGTGTGGTTGAGCTTTCGGGCAATCTTGAATGTTAATTTGGAGAAAAGGTTTTAGTTATTGTTTTGTTATCGTTTAGTGTCTTGGTGATGGGATGAAATTTGGTGTAGTGGTTGAAAAAGATTGTGACGGCTACTACGTTGCTTCTGTTCCAGAGTTACCTGGTTGTCATACTCAAGCGAAATCTCTTGATGAAGTGATGAAAAGAATCAAGGAAGCTATCCAGGTTTGTTTAGAGGTGGACGGATTGAAAGGTGAAGGCAGCACCGAACTTGTTGGGGTTCAGTTCGTCGAGGTTCAAGCGTAATGAGTTTTAAGCCTCAATCGGCGAAAAAAGTAATCAAGGCTCTCTCCAAATTGGGTTTTAAGGTTGCGAGAACCCATGGCAGTCATGTTGTTCTCAAACATCCTGATGGCAGACTTACGGTTGTTCCAGTCCATCCTGGAGAGGAAATTGGCACGGGCTTACTTAACAAAATTATTAAAGACACAGGGTTATCAAAAGAGGAATTCGTTAAAGTGCTGCAATCCATCTGAATTTTGTTTGCACAGTAAACTCTAATTTTAGAGTTTAGGATTTGTAGAGTTTGGGGTCTAGCAATGCGAAGTTGTTTCCGCCTGCGTGGTAGAGCCTGCGTGCTTTTTTGAGGTCGTAGCCGCTTTCTGTGAAGATGCCCATGTCTGCGTAGGCTTCAAGGATTTTCCCCACAAAAATCGTATGGTCGCCGGTGGTGAGTTGTCCGTCTACTTCGCACTCTAAGTGGGCTATGCATTCGCGGATGGCTGGTGCTTTGATTTTTTTGCCTGGCATCTGCGTTAGGTTTGCTTTTTTGAATTTGTCAAAGCTTCTGCCTGTTAGGGAGCCGCAGGAGTAGACGGCTTGGAGGATTTCCATTGTGGGGATGTTTACGGTGAATTCGCCTGATTCCTCGATGAGGGTGTGGCTGTGGCGGGTGGGTGCGAGGCTGATGGCTAAGAGCGGCGGGTTGATGGAGGTTGGCATTGCCCACGCTACGGTTGTGATGTTTGGTTTGCCTGCCTTTCCAACGCATGAAACCAGAACCGTGTGCATGGGGTGAAGAAGCCTGTAGGCTGAGGCTATGTTAACTGGAGTTTTTGCAGACGCATAAATCACCTTTTAAATACGCAATTACTGTAAATCGCTGGGCTTATTTCTCTTTTTCCTTGTTTTAAAATTGTTTGATAAACCTTATATTTTACCCAATTGATTGGGTAATTGTGGTAACTGTGACTGAAACCACCTATTACAAAGATAAAGTGTACCTTCCACGGGAAATCCAAGAAAAGCTAGGACTTGTTGATGGTGACGTGCTTCATATTGAAGTGGTTGAGAAGGGTGTTGCAAAGTTAAGTATTGCACGCGGATGTCGCACAGCCAAAAAAGCACTTGAAAAGTTGGATAACCCGCCTGACCTAGGTAAAGTAAAGGGCAAACTTTCTAGGGAAGAAATCTATGAAGATATTACTTGACACAAACATCCTTGTGCATGCATACAATAAATCTTCCGCTAATCAAAAACCAGCCAGCAAAATAGTAAGGCAAGCAATAAAAGGCGAAATAGACGCTTATTTGACGTCCCAGATTCTTTACGAATTTTTTGCAGTTGTAACCGACAATAGAAGAGTTGAAAGCCCAATGGGTTTGGATGAAGCTACAGATTTATGCTTAGACCTTTGGGGATGCCGCGAAATAGAAAAATTAAACCCCACCCCGTTAACGCCCAATGAAGGCTTCAAACTGGCAAAAGAACAAAAGTTGACTAAAAGCAGAATTTTCGATTGTATAATCGCGGTAACTGCAAAAGAGAACAAAATAGACGTCATCTACACTGAAAACGTCAGCGATTTCGAGAAGTATGACTTCATCAAGGTTCTAAACCCTTTCAGGCTTGAACGTTGACGTGCCTTAGAGTTTTTACTAGTTAATGGCAGAACCACAAAAAAGGCGGATGGAAAACATTTATGTGAAGCCGTTGCCGTTATCAACCAAGAGCGGTTGTAGAACGCTTAAAGTTCCATATCTTCCCAAACTTAATAGATTTTCACCCTTGAACGCTCGTACTGATGCACCCTTAATTTGCACCGTGTCACCTGCGAAGGGGAGGTTTGTCTGTTCACCCCAAAGGCAAAGCTTGACTTTCCCAGTTTCATCAGCTATCCAGACATCAGTCACCTTAACTCTGCTTCCAAACTGCGTGTTTACTATTACGGGTTCTTTTATCTCCAAAACTTCCGCTTTTAAATTAATTTTTTTCATTCCGCGCCGCAAGTTTTGGATAAACGTTAAATCGATTCCGAGGTTTTGTTTAGTTACTTGCCTGCGTATTTTGTCAGTATCGAGCCAACTCTCGAAGCTTATGTTCTTTCTTAGGAGAAATTCTTCGGCAACTCGGAACTGCACTACTACCTTGTTGGCTTTTGTGATTAGGAAGATGGCTTGGTGCTTTATGGTGCCGCGGTAATCGATTGTTAGGTCTCCGCATGTGGATTTTCCAGTTACTTTTGCTGAAATCAACGCTTGATAAAGTTCTGAGAGGTAAACGTTGTGCTTCACTGAAAGAAAAGCCAGGTGCTCAATTATTATTGGTTCTTTATGGTTCAAAGTTTTCTCTCCAATTTTTTTGCCAGAACGGTCTTGAAAAAGTAAAGTTAAACGAAGGTTATGATAAGATACTTCTTCTTGGAAAACTTTCCGACAGGTTCTCTAGTGCACCGTGGAGTATATAGGGATAATAATATGAAACAAGGTTTTTTCCATGCAGGAACCCGATATTATGCGGTTTTTTGCTATTGCGCTTTAATCTTGTGAATCACGCTGATTACCAGTTTTCCATGCGCAGTCTTAACTAAACCCATCCGCAGATGGATTGGAACTTGCTCCTTGTTTTTTCTGACATGAACCGTATGGACATTGATTTGCTCGGTTTTTTGCAAGTTCTCCAATAGATCCTTCTTTTCCATTTCAGGAATTTGCAAAAGCGCCAGAAAATTCATGTTTACTAATTCGTCACAGGAATAACCGAATAGGTCGCATGCAGCAAGGTTTGTGTAGACAAATTCTCCTTTCAGATTTGCCAGAAAGATTGCTTCGCTTAAGTTGTCTAAAACCATTGCTCTAAACAGCAGTCCCTCTTCGATTTTGCGGCGGTCCATGATTTCCTGAGTTAATTTCTTGTTTGCCTGCGCATACTCAGAGGTGCGTGTAGCCACGACTTCCTCAAGCCGCTGACTGTAACTATTCAACTCCTGCTCTAGCTGCTTGCGTTTTGTGATGTTTTCAAATATCGCTACGAAATGGTCTTTTTTTGGACCATACACAGAAATGTTAAGCCAAATGTTTAGGGGCTTAAAGAAAAGCTCAAAACTCTCAGCTTTTCCCGTACGCGCAACTCTGCCGTAAATTTCAAATATTTCAGGATTCGCCTCTTTAGTGCCCGGAATAGCCTCAGAAACCATTCGCCCAACCACAGCTTCCCGTTTTAATCCTGTCAGGGTCTCAAAGGCATCGTTAATTTCCAAGTAAACAAAATCCACCGGTTCCTCTTTTTCATCAAAAATCATCCTGCAGTAAGCATAGCCATTTATCATGTTTTCAAACAGGGAGCGGTATTTTTCTTCACTTACCTTAAGTGCTTCTTCAGCCTGCTTTTTTTCGTCAACGTTTACAACGTAGATTCGGATTCTTGGTCCGATGGGCATAAAAGAGAATTGTTGAAGATACCAGTGCTCGCCAAGTTTAATTTCTCGTCCAAAAGAGTGCTCCATCGAAATTTTGCCTTTGAATGCAGAAGAAACTTTTTCCCAGTCGGAAAAGAAGGGCTGGTTTAAACCTTTTTTATCAAGGTTAGGGAACACTTTTTTTGTCGCTGGATTAGTGAAGGTTATGTTCCCGTCAAAGTCAACTTCCACAACGGGGTTAGGGTCAAAAGCGGGAAACGAGGCAAGTCGGATGTATCTTTCTTCGACTAGTTTGCGGTCGGTGATGTCTTGCCCAGAAAATATTGCTCCTGTAAAATTGCCTTTTTCATCTTTAACGGGCAGGTTATGCCAACCGACAATGCGTTCTTGACCGCCCTTTGTCAAAACCTGTTTTTCAGAGCGCCCTCTACGATACGTGCCGCTTAACATTTGATGAAAAGAAAGCCTCATCTCCTCACGGATGCTTGTTGGAATGAAAATGTCAAACCAGTTCTTGCCCACAACCTCGTTTTTTTGGTACTCTAGCAGCTCACAGCCTTTCTGGTTTATGTCGGCAACTATCTCGTCGCTTCCAACAAAAACTAATATGATGTCTTCCAAGTTGAGGCCGAAGTTTTCTGTTTTCTTTTTTTCAGACATACTAAAAATTCTCCTTTTCAATTACTTGGTTACCGTTAGCAACCTCGGATAAAACAGCAGGCAGGTACATTCGCTCGACGTACTCGTTCATCATTCGGCAAGCGTTGAAAACAGGGTTAATGGTTTTGATGGCTTCTTTGGCAACTTGAATCCAACGGTGCGGGACTCCCTTGCGGTCGCGGTCATAAAATAAGGGCACTATACTATTTTCCAGCAAACTATATAATGCTTCAGCGTCCGCCCTGTCTTCTTCCTCTGGGCTGCCACCCTTAAAGCTGTCAATTGCCCAACCGTTGATGCCGTTGTATGCTTCATCCCACCAGCCATCCCGAACGCTCAGGTTAATAACCCCATTCATCGAAGCTTTCATACCGCTTGTCCCACATGCTTCCTGCAAACGCCGAGGCGTGTTTAACCAAACATCAACCCCGCGAACTAAATCTCGGGCAAGATTCAAATCATAATCTTCCACAAACACAATTCGCCCTTGAAATCGCCTATCTAACGCCACGTTGTAGACGCTTTTAAGAAGTTCTTTTGAAGCGTAATCTGCGGGGTGAGATTTGCCGCCAAAAATTATTTGCACTGGCCGCAGCGGGTCAGTAACCATCTTTTTGAGCCGTTCACTGTCCGATAGAAGCAGGTAGGGTCGTTTGTACTGCGTAAATCGCCGGGTAAAAGCAATAGTTAAAGCATAAGGGTCAAGTAAAGCGCCCATTGCAAGCACTTGCTGGGTGCAAATTCCATCTCTCACTAAACGTAGCTGAGCGCGGTCTTGAATGGCGCGGATAAGCCGACTTTTCATTGTTTGATGCACATTCCAAAACTGCTCATCTGGGATGTCGCTGGCGCCTTTCCAAAATTGTTCGTCATATTCGCTTGGTAACGTTGCGTTTTCAATCTGTTTCTCGAAGAGCTCGGAGATTTCTGCGGCGCGCCAACTCGGCGAATGAACCCCGTTAGTTATGCTTAAAATCGGAATTTCCTCAACGGCTTTTTCAGGGTATAGGGCACTCCACATTTTGCGAGCTACCGAACCGTGCAGTTTGCTAACTGCGTTGGCTTGGCCAGCTAACCGCAAGGCAAACGCTGTTAAACTAAATTTTTCTGGACCTAAGCCCGGGTAATCTCCAAGTTTTAAGAAGGATTCACGGTCAATTCCTAAGGGTTCCCAAAAGGTTTGAGCGTAACGGTCCATGAGTTGGTAGGGGAAAATGTGTTGACCTGCAGCGACAGGGGTGTGAGTTGTGAAAACGGTGTTTTTTCGGATTTTTTCTATTGCTTCTTTTAGGGGGGTTCCTTTGGCGCGTTCTTCTCTTAGTCTTTCAAGCATCATAAACGCTGTGTGGTCTTCGTTTGCATGCCAAACTATCGGGTTTATACGCAGTGCCCTTAGGGTTCGTACTCCACCTATGCCTAACACGATAAGTTGCTGTAGTCTCTCTTCTTGGTTAGCCGTGTAGAGTCTTGCTGAAAGCCCTCTATCTTCTGCGCGGTTGTCGCTTATGTTTGTGTCCAGCAGATACAAATTTACGCGTCCCACGCGGACTTGCCATACTTGAACGTATATGTCGCGGTCTCCAAGCGGAACTGGAATCAAGGGACCGCATCCTTGAGGCCAAGCGCAAGGGGAAATAGGTGCTTCGCTAAAATCCAGTTGTGTGTAGGCTTCTTCTTGCCAGCCTTCGGCAGAGATGTGTTGACGGAAATAGCCTTGAGGATACATGAATCCTACCGCAACCAGTGGTAATCCGATGTCAGAGGATTGTTTACAGATGTCTCCTGCTAAAACACCCAGTCCGCCTGCATAGATGGGAAGCGAATTGTGGATAGCGTATTCAGCTGAAAAATAAGCAATTTGCCCCTCAAAATCTTTAGGCGCGTTTTTTCCGCACCAATTCTTTTTACTTAACATGTAATTATCAAATTTCACAATTATTGAGTCGTACAGTTCGAGGAAGAAGGGGTCTTTAGCCGCAGTCTCCAGTTTGACTGGGTTGATGTCACGTAGTTGTTTAACTGGGTTATGGCCGCTTGCTCTCCAAAGTTCATAATCCAGAGAGCGAAAAACTTGCCGTCCTTCTTCGTCCCAACTCCACCAAAGGTTCTGGGCAAGCTCAGGTAACCTTCCGATTCGTTTAGGAACTAGCTGAAGAATCTCCTGTTCATCTGAAATATCCATTTAGTGTGGGTGCTCCTTTGCCTTTAGTTGGGTTAACTCACGTGTTTCCATTTTAGGGCTCAACAAAAACTGTAACAATAAAGTTTTCTCGCTTAAGCGCGATTTTCATGAATCTATAACCTTTTTTGATTATTTATAGTTTGATATCTTTGAAATAAAGTGAAGTATTCGCCTTTTGGGGCTGGCCAATTAAGTCTTTGGAAAAAATTATCGTTTCACATGGTATTGTTCGATTACGTCTTTGGCTTTTTCTCGTCGTTCCTGATGTTGCTGATAGGAACTTGTTGAGTTTTTCAGCTATGTCTTTTTTGCATTCACCGCATAGCATTTCGCCTCCTTTGCATTTGCGTTCGCGTTCCGCCAGTTTGCTGCTGTCTTCTTCGAAGAGGAAAAAGTAGTATTGGAATATGCTGCAAACCGTTGGGTCAGCGCCTGTTTTGCGTTGCTCCGCAGCGGTGCCTTTGCCGCCTGTGAAAGCGTTCCAGATTTTCTTTTTAACGACGTCAGGTTGGTCTATGGTGAATATGCTTGTTTCTGGCATGTGATGCGCTCATTTTTCCGCCTGCGCCTAAGCCTGGGAGGAAGCGGCAGTGGATTTGGGCGGGTTTGTAGTAGCCGAGTTTTTGGGCTATGTCGCGTGTTACTCGCCAGTAGGGGTCTTGGTCGATGGCTGCTGGGAATCAGCGCTGGCACGTTTTCGCCTGTGAGTTTTTTGTGGATGAAGCATGGTGCGGCTTGGATGGCTGGCCAGAATACCCAGCCGATGTTGGTGCTGTCTTGGAAGCCAAAGCTGCTTCGGGCGGTGCTGTAGGTTATGCGTTTGGCAACTTCCAAGGTGATGTCGTAGAGTAGGTCGATGTCTTTTGTGTCGTAGATTATGAATGTGTCTTCGGGTTTGAATCCCAGCGCGATGAGGTCCAGCGCGTTTTCGTAGGACCATTTGGCAGTGTTTTTGAGGTCTGCGTTGTCGCTGATTAGGTATTTTTCGTCGTCTGTTATTTGGAAGTAAAGCCTGGTTTTGAATTTTTGTTGGATATGCAAGGTGAATATCCATGGGACAAGGTGTCCAATGTGGACGGGTCCAGATGGTCCCCTGCCCGTGTAGAGCACAAATTTTGTGCCTTTATCGTACAAATCAAGCACGGTGTCGAGGTCGCGGTGGCTAAAGAAAATTTTGCGTTCCAGCTGCAGGTGGAGTTTGTCGGTGTGTTTTTCCACTCGCTCCAGTAGTTGGGGTGTGAGGGGTTGGGTGCCGAATTCTCTTATTAAACGTTCATAGTCGACTTTGCCCTTAACTTCCCAGGGTGTAACTACCATTTCATTGTTGTTTTCTTCAGCGTTGGATGAGGCCGTGTATTTCACCAGTGCTTTAGATGGAGAAACGGTGTTTTGTCCTATATGCTTTTTTCGGTAACGGGCTGCTTTGTCTTTTGGTTGGAGGCGGTTTTTCTTGTTTTTAACATTCTTTTGGCTCCAAAAACGTCAATACTGACCTACCATCTATCGTTTCTGCATAGAACCACTAATAGGCTCCAAATATGCGGAGCTTAACCACAGGTTCTAATTAGTTGCTTGTTTTTTTGAACCAGGCGATGCCTATTATGGCTACGGTGATGGCTGTTAGGGCTGCTATGGGGTTGAAGGCTTGCATTGACGCGTAAAAAGTTGTCAAGAGCACTATCAAAGTAATGAAGGAAACTAAAACAACTCCTGTGCCTACGAATAAAATTTTGTGGCTCATTTCTCTAACCTCACAACCTCACACTATGTAAATAGTTAGGGTTTTTTTGATTTAATGCTAAGCTCTGGAACAGCCTGTTCAAGAATTAGGACAGAGCAAAAAACGTTGATAACTACAAATAAAATAAAAATTAACTAAAATATAAAGGAGAAGGGTTTAATCTTCCTCTTCGAGTTTTCGCTCTTTAACTTTTAGTGCTTCCTCGTCACCGATAACCTTGAAAGTTTCTGTTAGCTCATGCTTGTGCAGGAACTTTTTAACGATGATACGCACGTATTTTTTTGAGAGCGCTTCACCTTCGCCTTTCACCGTTACAGTTTTTGCGTCCGTAGTTACGTCTCCGCCTGTTTTTTCTTTGAGGAAATCTGCTAGTTTCTCGATTAGTTTGCTCTCCGTCGCCCTTGAGTTCTGAAGCGTCGACTTTCATTTCAACCATTTTTCTTGTTCACCTCGATTCTTGCTGCGCCTATTAACTAATGATTTAGCTACCTTTTCACTGCTACTCTACAGATAAGTTTTCCGCTTACACTTGCTATGTATGTATCTATCCTTCTTGGGTTGCAGAGATAAGTTTTTCTTTAGTAGTTGTAACCGAAAAAACCCTTAGCCACAACAACAACCAGCGGGTTATACTGCCAATTGTGTTTTGTCCTCAGCGTCGTCTTCAAGTTGCTTTCTGGTTGTACAGTGTGCCACAAGCAGCACTGAAAACTCCGATTTTTAGAATCCACATACGTTGCTATTAAGCAATAAACTTTCTTGTTCTCGCTATCAGTCATAAATGTGGTCATATGAGAAATAGGTGTCAGTTCGCCCGTCGAGTCTTTCTCACTGCTTACGCTCAGACTCTAAGTGCACATCATCCAACACAGTAAAGCAACAACAGACTTTAAGTCTGTTACGCTGCAAAACCACTTTGG
The DNA here is from genome assembly GCA_963846735.1 of Candidatus Bathyarchaeota archaeon. GTDB lineage: Archaea > Thermoproteota > Bathyarchaeia > Bathyarchaeales > Bathycorpusculaceae > Bathycorpusculum. The sequence goes on from CAWJXC010000003.1 coordinate 501,927, forward strand.
TCAATTAGAAACTGTTTTTATTCCCTCAAACAAATGGTTACTTGAGGAGTTAAGGAAAATGGACCTGCTTGATGCTATAGCGAAGAGAAGAAGCGTAAGAAACTACAAAAAACAAGACCTGCCATCGGGCACTGTTGAGAAGCTGCTTGAGGCGGCAAGGTTGGCTCCTTCGGCTGGAAATGTTCAGCCATGGGAATTCGTCGTTGCAAGCACACAGAAAACCAAGATGAGCCTATCTCAGGCTGCTTTTGGGCAAAAAAGTCTCCAAGAAGCATCGGTGGTTATTGTTGTTTGTGCTGACGAGAAACGCGCCGCAGAAAGCTACGGTGACCGCGGTAAAACATTGTATTGCCTTCAAGACACGGCAGCCGCTATCCAAAACATCCTGTTAACTGCCTGTTCTTTGGGCTTGGGCTCCTGTTGGATTGGCGCTTTCAAAGAGGACGAAATAAGAAAAGTCATTAACGCTCCCAAAGATATGCGTCCTGTAGCGTTAATTCCTGTTGGCTACCCCAATGAGTCGCCAAATGCCCGACCTAGACGACCTGTAAGCGAGATAATGCACAAAGAAACTTTCTGATTTCACTCGGGAATTGCTGATTTAAAGTTGTTTTTTTACGTATGATAAGGTTTAAAAGAGACGCTCGCATACTACTTATGAACTTCAATGGCTCAAAGCACATTTGCGAACGGGTAGAACGCCAGTTCAGCAAAACATGCGCTTATCACTGCCACTGAAAAATCATAATAACAACAGGAGGAAAAGAAAAGAAATGTTATCGCGAGATTGCGATGGATGCTCCCAAATGAAGCCGTGCAGTAAACGATTTGATATCGCTGAGAAAGGTAATTGTGTTTACTGCCCAGACGGAACAGCCCATTTAATTGATGGCTCCTAAAACAAACATTAATTTGTTAATTTTAAGCAAATAATTTTTTCCCGTTTTCTTTTTATTTTATATCTTTGTGTATCCAGCGCTTCTTGCAGGTTACAGCTTTTCTAATGCTTTCTTAACTTCGGCAATAATTTCTGAGAAATCAGCTTCTTTGTCAGGTTTCATGCCTTTTTTGGAAACACTCAAAATTGTTTCGTAACCTTTGGCTGATAGCTGTTTTTCCATAGCCTTCATAGTTCGGTCATTTCCGAATATGCGGTATGTGCAGAACAAGATTGCTTTTTTGCCTTCCACTTTAGGCATGTCTTCTATGAACGCCCGTGTTTCTTTTGCGGGGCTGGAGCCTTCAACGGGGGTGCCAAGGATTATGAGGTCAAAGGTTTCGATGGTTGACGGCAACGTGCCTGCTATGTCAAAGAGGGGTGCTTTTGCTGCGTCGGCTATTGCTTGGGCTAAACGTTTAGTGTTTCCTGTTCTTGAAAAGTAAACTACGCAAGTGTTCATGATTCAAATTAGCGTTTGCTCGGTTAATAAAATCTTCCACCATAGATTATGTGGTAAGTTTAAAAGTTCAGCCAAGCAGTATTTGTGTGAGCGAAAAACATGGATTACGCCATAATCGCCGACTCCTACGAAAAAATCGAAGCAACCACCAAACGCCTAGAAATGACTGATTTACTGGTTGAATTGCTAAAGAAAACCCCAAAAGACGTCATTTCCAGGGTTGTTTATTTGACACAGGGCAAATTGTACCCAGATTTTTTGGGTGTGGAGATGGGTGTTGCAGAGAAACTCGCCATAAAAGCCCTGTCTCGTGCGTCTGGGCAAAGCGAAAGCGTAATCCAAGCTGAGCTGCAAAAGAGCGGCGACATCGGCGAAACCTCAGAAAAACAGTTAGCAAAACGCAAACAATCAACGTTTTTCACCAAAACACTCACCGCTGAGCGGGTTTACGAGACACTCGATAAACTCGCAAAAACCTCAGGTTCTGGCGCTGTGGACACGAAGATGGCGCTTCTCTGTGGGCTTTTAACTGATGCATCGCCCAAAGAGGCAAAATGGATAATCCGAACCGTAACAGGCAACCTGCGTTTGGGTATTGCGGACATGACGGTGCTTGATGCGTTGGCGATTGCTTATGGCGGCGGAAAAGAAGCCCGTGAACTAATCGAACGCGCATACAACATATCCTCTGACTTGGGCAGAGTCGCAAGCATCGTTGCCGAGAAGGGTTTAGAGGGCATCAAAAGAATTCCAAGTTATGGTTTTTGAACCCATAAGACCCATGCTGGCTGAGCGGCTTGGTGCCCCAGAGGAGATTTTGGAGAAGTTCAGCGGCAAATGCGTCGCAGAATACAAGTACGATGGCGAACGAATTCAAGCTCACAAAAAAGACGGCAAAGTTGTTCTGTTTTCTAGGCGGTTGGAAAATATTTCTGACCAGTACCCCGACGCCGTGGACTTAATCAAAGAAAAAATAACTGCGAAAGAAGCCATTTTGGAAGCTGAATGCGTTGCAATGGATTTAGAAACAGGCGATATGCGTCCATTTCAGGAGCTTATGCATCGCAGACGCAAGTATGGCGTCGAAGCAGCCATCAAGGACTATCCGATTTCGCTTTTCTGCTTTCGATGCGCTCTACGTTGACGGCAAAGACCTAACCCAAGAACCGTTCCCGCAAAGACGCAAAACACTGGAAAAAATAATCAAGCAAAGCGACCGCATGAAACCTGCCACCCAAAAACTGGTCAGCAGCCCCAAGGAACTGGAGGATTTCTTTGAGCAAGCCATAGGGGAAGGCTGCGAAGGTTTAATGTGTAAATCCGTCGCTAAAGACTCGGTTTACCAGGCGGGTAGCCGCGGTTGGCTTTGGATAAAATATAAACGCGACTACAAGAGTGAAATGACTGACACTGTGGATTTGGTTGTGGTTGGCGCTTTTCATGGCAGAGGCAAACGAGTGGGAACTTACGGCGCTTTGCTCTTAGCCACCTACAACGACGAAACAGACACTTTTGAAACCGTAACCAAATGCGGCACAGGCTTCACCGACAAAGACCTGGCAACGCTTCATGAAATGCTCCAGAAACATTTGATTCCACGCAAAAACAGCCGCGTCCAATCGACGTTGGAGGCAGATGTGTGGTTTGAACCAGCCGTGGTTTTGGAGATTTTGGGTGCAGAAGTCACATTGAGCCCAATCCACATGTCCGCTATGGATTCCATCCGCAAAGGTGCAGGCTTAGCGATTCGTTTTCCACGCTTCACAGGCAAATACCGCACCGATAAAAGCCCCCAAGATGCGACCACTTCCAAGGAAATCGTGGAAATGTACCGTGGGCAACTAAAGAAAATCGGTGAGGCGCCTAGGGCTTAGAAAAAGCTAAAACTGATAAGTACCCAGTGCCTAAAGTAGTTGCGAGTGCTGATTGGCTTGTCTCAAGACCAGGAAAAAATGAAATCCATGATAGCCTTCAAGAAACGGCTAGAAGAGCAACTTGACAAGTTAACCGTGGAAACCAAAGAGGTCCAAGCAACGCTTGATACAGTTAACACAGATTTTGCTTGAGAAAGGCTTCAAACGCGGAGACATAAAAGAAGTTCCCACAGCTCCAGCGCCTATACCTAAAGAAGTGGTTTTGCCAAAACAAGAACCTGAATCCGCCAAAAGCTGCCGCTACTCAACAGCACACGGAACCTGAAAGCGTCATACCCCTAAAAACCATGGCGGATGAACCCTTAGCACTCATGTACTTTGAAAAACAAACCATCCATGTTATGCCTGACGAGAGCAAAAACTTCAGCGTAAACACGCCGCCGTTTAGCAATTTCCTTGTTGAGAAAGTCTTTGCTAAAATGCAGGAAAAAGATAAAGAGCTTGTGCGGTTGGGGCAGTTAACGCCTGAAAAAATGTTCTCCTACAACATCGTCCGTGAAGGCGACTTAATTCGAGAAATAATCATCAAAAATGTTGATGATGAGCGGCTAAAGGAGCTTAAGTCAAGCATTCGCTGGACTTTTGAGAAAATGTTTGAAAAAATGAAAAGTGGCGCCTAAGCTACATTGAATGTTTCTGTAGTGCGTCAGCTATTTTGTTCTTGGGGCATAAACCCACGAGTCTTTCTGCTTCTTTGCCGTCTTTGAAAACTATCATGGTTGGTATGCTGAAGACTTGGAATTTTTCAGCGGTTGCTGGGTTTTCGTCAACGTCGAGTTTGCCGATTAAGACTTTGCCGCTGTATTCTTTTGCCAGTTCCACGATGGTTGGAGCTAAGGCTCTGCATGGACCACACCAGTTAGCCCAGAAATCAACAAAAACCAGCTTGTTTTTCTTGAGGGTTTCTTCAAAATTTGAATCGGTTACATGAAAAGGTTCAGCGCTCATTTGTAACATTCTCCATTTAATAACTATACTAGTTTTAGGTTTGTTTGATATAAACCGTTCGCGGCACAAATAAAACCTTTTTTATTGGCTTTGCCGTCGAGTGGGGTTGTTGATTCTATATATCAGTAGATCCAAAAAATTGCTTTGTTACTCTTCCATGTTGGTGGCTTGTGAGATTCTATTTTGCTGATGCATACTTTCACATTCACATGGTTGCGGTTTCAACATAGAGCCATGTTGGGCGTGTGGAGAAAAACGCATATCCCACACCCAAACAGACGCAGAAAAGCAATGCAACAGCGCAACAGAGCTTGTTTCTTTTGCAGTCTTATAGCAAATTTAAAACCGCCAAACCCACATAAAGACCAAAAAACAAACTTCAGAAAAAACCCACATAACACCACCAAGCAATCTTACTCTGGAAAAAATTTGATCTACTGATATAAGGGGGCTATAGAAAAAAATCACAGCTAAGAGACGAAGAGAATTTCGAAGCTTCAATGTAACGTTTTTCTCTCGTATTCTTCTTTCTCTTTAATCCATTCCTGATGTTTCTGCAATAGGTTGCGGATTTGCTGGTTTATGAAGTCGTCAACGCTGAGGAATTCCGTGTCCAAATCGTTTAGGGCTTGCTGGATTTTCTCGTATTCTTCTTTGGGAACTTCCACGCAGGTGTATTCTTCTTTTATGGAGCGTAGTTGTTTTCGGATGGCGTCACGGATGAATTCTTCGCGGCTGGTGTAGCCAAGTTGGCGGTTGGCTTCGATGAAGCTTTGGGTTTCGTTAAGGAGTTCGGGGGGGAGGGAGACGCTTGTGGAGAGGAGGTTTTCTATGGCGTCGGTGTAGGTTTGCATTTTCATGGTTTGGGCGGTTATTTCGCCTAGCATGGCGGTTAGTTTTTGGTGGGCGTCGTCGGATATGCGGAGGGTTTTCATGGTTTCATCGATGTATATTTTGTATAGCAAAGCTAATAAAGCTTTTCTGTATAACAAGTATACAGGGTGTAAGGGGTTTACAGCATGAAGCACAACATAAGCATAACCATGGACCAAAAACTCTTCCGAGAACTAGAAAACATACGCGGAAGAGAAAAACGCAGCACATTCATCGAACACCTAATCGTCCTAGGACTAAAAGACTACGCAAACACAAATCAAAAGAAAACAGTGAGAACCACCCAGTCGATAGCAGCATTGCTACCCTTAACCGCAGTAGCCCTCAGCCGTGAACCAGCGCAGTCCTAGTCAATACGCCATCTTTTAGCGATCTTCACTATCAAGAACACAATTAAAGCAACGATCACAAACGTTATCAGCGCAACTAAGAAATCGCCGATGCCAAATGACTGGCTCAAAACGTTTACTGTATAGGTAGCTAGGTTTGATAAGCCTGGTATTGCTAAGCCTAAGAGCGGAATGATGAAGTCTTTCACAAGTGCCTGAACCAAGATGCCAGCGTACAAAGCTAAGATGAATGCAACAGCTAAGCCAAGAATTTTGTACTTTGACAGGAAATCTTTGAACTCATTCCACAACCCCTTTGGCGGCTGTGGCGGCGGCGCTTTCTCTAATGCTTCTCGGATTTTCCTTAACTCTACTAACATTTCGTCTTCTTTACTCAACAAAAAACCCCTAATTATATTGTTAAACGTTCAGCTTAAAAAATTATCGTTCCCAGCAAACCCTAAACCTGACTTGTGATTGCCTGCTTACTCCCACAAAACCATATACCCCACATAAAGATTGAGAACTTAAACCACAAGCCCTCGTACCTTCTGAAAAATAGGTTCCGTGTTATGAATCGAAAGGAACTTTATAAGATTTTCAAATCTGCCTTTCAAGATTGGCTGGAAGATAATGCCACCCTGCGAGCTGCTGCTCTCACTTTCTTCATAATCCTGCCCTTGCCATCACTATTGCTCATAGTAGTTGCTATTTTTTCCCAGTTTTACGGTCAAACCCAAGCAATCCAAATATTGGTACAACAAATATCGGAGGTCGTAGGTCCCGCAGTAGCAGAATTATTTAGACAACTTCTAACAAACGCAACATCACCATTTACTTCACTTTGGACAGCGATTATTGTGGTGGGTTTTTCCATTGGCGGGGCAATTGGAGCTTTTTCTGTTTTACGCGACACGATGGATTGTATTTGGGACGTTAAGTTGCGGAAAGGGCAACCGTTGTGGAAAAGGATAAGGCAAAAAATTGGACCGTTTGTTCTTGTGTCTGCGCTTGGCTTAATTGTCATCGCGTGGACTGTTATAGCAAGTGGCTTGTTTAGCTTAATAACGTTGTATTCGATAAATGGAACTTTAACTGCATTTGCCGTTGCAATAGTTCAAGTAATATTATCGTTTGCTGTTGCAACCCTGCTTTTAGCCCTAATCTACAAGTTGATTCCCGAAGCAAGAGTTCACTGGCAAGATGTATTTTTAGCATCTATTGTGACGGGAATTGCATTCACGGTGACGAATTATATTTTTGGAACATACATTCAAACCTTCACTGTTACCACCGTCATTGGCGCTGCAGGGTCATTGCTAGTTATTTTGCTTTGGATTTTTGTTTTAAACCAAATTGTACTTTTCGGAGCGGAACTCTCCAAAGTTTACGCCACAACTGTTGGGGAACACTCCAGACAACATTTGCCTGAATCCTTAGAGCGAATAGTTCAGCCTTTAGAGAAAGCAGGAGAGAAAATCGAGCAGGCAACAAAGGATGAAATTGAAACCGAACCCAAGAAAACCCAGAAAGCTGAAAACGAAAAAGCATCTGACGATAGATTTTAAAATTAAAACCTAACCGTAGCAAGTGAGTATCTTGTTAACACGCACAAATTGTTAATACTGAATTTTGTTTACCTTTAGACGGGTTAAAGTATGAGACGTTCCAAACTAGAAATGTACACTGATATTCTGAAAGTTTTAGCGCAAAGAGGGCCTCTGCAGCTGCCGCATATTATGTACCAAGCAAACCTCAGCAGTGATATTCTAAGAGGCCACTTGGAATTTCTAATCAAACAAGGACTAATCGAAGAGCGCATAGTAGAAAAAAGCAGCGTAGTTTACGCAAACACTGATCGGGGAACAAGGGTCATCAAATTCTTTGGAGAAATAAACAAACCGCTTCCTGTTGAAGAAAAAGCCGTTCACTATTGAAATATGGGTTAGTCAATCCGAAATATTCCAGTCCCGCCAAATATTTCATCCTCGTCATTTAACCCAAAATACGCACATAACCTCTGCCCCTTATTGGTAATGAAATAAACCACTTTAGGTCCGAGAGTTTTTTCTCTTATTAAGTCCAAATTGACTAAGAAATTAAAGAATTCTTCTGATGAGACTACGTTGAAGCCAGCTTTACGCATTATTTGTTTTCGAGTTATTGGTTCCTCGTTTTCTAAGACTTTTATCACGGCTAGGTACTGTTCCATTCTAGAAAGCCCCAAAGCGTCTCCTCCTTCCTGAAAAAAATGCCACTGTACGATTATTAAGCCTTTCGACTTAAGTCTGTTTTCACGAGAAACTTCACGTGCCTTTTTTCCCAAATGAACTGTTACTCAAGTTAGTGGCTGAAGCAAAGAAGGAAACAAAAGCTAAATCTCATCATACCTTCTATAATTTACCGTTTAACCCTAAATAAGTCGGATTAAAAAAAGTTTAAGAGTTTCTTTAAACATTTTTTATTTGGTCATTGTTCTATGAAAAAAACCTTGTTTTTTGGTTTCATCATTTTATGTGTTGTATTCTTTGGGTCTTTCAGTATGGCTTTGGGCGAAATGATGTCCACCGTTGGAGTAGCCAGCGGCGACGTTTTCCGATACGGCTATACTGGTTATTTCAATTCAAACGACCCCCAGGCCGCTCCTCCCGCTTCTTTATCCTTGATAAATCAGACTGATTATTTCATGATTAATGTAACTGGAGTTTCTGGCGCTTCGGTGAATTTTGAAACGATGCTTCGCGGGTTGAACGGTTCGAGTAACCTCGGTGTCTGCAGTATGAACGTGGGAACTGGTATGGCATCGATTTCCGGGTACGGAGGTCCCTCCTCTGCAAGCAATTTCTACTTCATGGCACGTAACGTAGGCATGATGGGACGAATGTTTCCCTCTTCACTTGTAAGCCCAACCATAAATGATACATCTATGATGTCTTATACTGGTGGGTCGCGGTTAACTAACCATTTTGCAACAAACGAAAACAACACTTTAATCGGCGTTTACAATAATTTGGATATCTACTATGACCAAGCCACAGGCATGATGGTACAGTGGTGCCAAGAAACCCTTCAGACAAGCGGCACTACGCAGACCAACAGTACCCAAATGATGAAGATAACCTCGTCTAATGTTTGGACGATTCCCGAATTCCCAACGTCAGTTGTTGCTCCAACTCTCATCGTTGCAGCGTCTGTTTCAGTTTTGGTGGTTTTAGGAATTGCTAAATTCAAGCTGTCTCGTGCAAAACAGGTGAAGCCCTTTACTTTTAATCATTAGTTACTATGGAACACATTTTTAAGTGCTATTTTTTCCCAAATGTCTCAGGATCAATCTGCTTTCGCTTGCCATCCTTATCAACCACGTACATGTGGAAGTCATACTCGTTGCAGTAATTCTTGAATTCAAGATACCTTTTCGTGTTCCCCTCAAACATTTCAGGGGTTGCCACCTCACAAATCCGAGTTAAACAACCCTTCTTTTCAGCTTGCACATCTGGAAGATAACCCTTACCCAACGCGGATAGCCTCTCATAACCCTCCAAATCTGCTTTGACTAACCAGTTATCCCGTTTTAAATCGTCGGCAATCGCCCTAACACACGCATCATGGTCAGTTTCAGTTTTACTTTTTTTCTCTGTCATTATTATTCACCTAAATCATATTGTTTACCTGATTTAATTAAGAATGTGAAAAAGATATCGATTAATGGAGCGTGCAGTTGTTAAAAAAGTTATGGAAGAGTTTGTTTGCTGGCAAGTTTAAAGATTTGCTCGATTAAGAATTGCTCATTAGCCTTCTTATGCTCAGTTAGGTGATTCTTTATTGCTCTATTCATAGCTGCCAAATCAGGAACCAACAAGATTTTTGCTCCACAGGTACACCTAACAAGGGGCATTTTGGACTTGAATTTTTGTTTAAAGTTCAAAATGGTTTTTTGGTTGGTTCTTAGTTTAGTTGCATGAATTTTCTTCATAAATCTTAAGCCTCCGAGCAAAATACATAAACTCGGAGAAAACAATTAACTACCCTTAGTGTCCTTATGTCAACATAAGTATTTGTGGTAGCTTGCAAGCAGTCACAAATCATTCTTGTTTTTTGTTAAGGAGAATGTTTGGAAAGTTTCATATCTGGGTTAATCTGATAGACTACCGAAAGGACCCTAAAATGACGCAGATTGAGCTAGATGACTTGGATAAACGTATATTGGAATTACTGCAGCTTGACGCAAGGGCTTCTTTTGCTGAGCTTAGCCGCAAATTAGACGTTGCCGAAGCTACTGTCCGCTTTAGGGTTAAGCGGCTTATGGACAACGGCGTTATCACCCGGTTTGCTGCTTTGCTTGACCCAGCTAAAGTTGGTTTTGGCGTAAGTGGAGCAATTTTGCTCAAAATTGACCCTGCTTATTTGGAAGAGGCATGCAAGCAACTGGTGGCTTTTGATGAGACTTTGTACCTGTTTCAAAGTACTGGCGAATATGATATAGTTTCAGTGATTCTTGCTCGCGACATGGTTCACCTAAATGACCTTGTTAAAAGGACTAAAATGATTCTTGGCGTGAAGGATGCTCGTGTGTCAGTGACGACGAGGTTTTTGAAGTTTGACCCTGCCATTAAGTTTTGATTGTTAGGTTGGTGGATTAAGCTCCGATTCAATGTTGCGGAATCAGCAATGCGTCTGCATGTAGGCTACGTTTTTCCGCAACATTAAATACGTGGATTTATCCTAAACAGTAACCTCAAACAGGTATCCTGCCCAAAAGGCACCATGCCTGCAAAGTAGCCGTTGAATAAGGAAGGTCGAAAATTAATGAGCGAAAACGCTAAGCGCCTTGACGAAACTGACAGAAAAATAGTGCAAATACTCCAAGACGATTTCCCAATGGTTGAACGCCCCTGGAAAGAAGTAGGCGACAAACTCAACCTCACAGAAGACGACGTAATAAACCGATTAAAACGCCTCAATGAGCTTGGGTGTCACCCGAAAAATAGGACCCATAATTGACTGCCTCAAAGGTTGGGTTAACCGCTGCCACTTTGGTTGCGATGAAAGTGCCAAAAAACAAAGTTGACGATGTAGCCTGCGCCATCAACGAATATGGCAACATCTCACACAACTACGAACGCGAACACGAATACAACGTATGGTTCACTATAACCGCATCAAAGCAACAACGAATTAACCACTATACTGGAAGAAATAAGGCAAAAAACAGGAATTGACTCCAGCGACGTCCTCAACCTCCCCACGAAACAGCGTTTCAAAATAAACGTACGTTTCCAACTAACATAAGGTGACTGTAATGGATGAAGTTGACTGTAAAATCTTGTTTGAAACAAATAAAGGGCTTCTTTTAACCCCTGAACCGTTCAACGAAATAGCCGCCCAAATAGGAATTACGCCCCAAGAAGTTATCTCTCGAATAGTCAAACTGCGGGAAAACGGCGTAATCAGAAGGTTTGGCGCTTCAATTAAACCTAATGACCTTGGTTTTTCAGCAAATGCCCTTGTCGCTTGGAAGGTGCCTGAAAACCGCGTTCAAGAAGTCGGCTCCTGTTTGTCCAAATTTAGAGAAGTCACACACTGCTATGAACGCAAAGCCATAGCTGGAAAATGGGAATACAACCTTTACACGGTTATGCATGCACGAGAACGCGAAGCCATTGAACAGCTAGTCAACAAACTTTCAGAGGCAACCGCCGTTAACGATTACCTGATATTGTACAGTACAAGAGACCTCAAAAAAGTACCCGTCCGCTCCACCTCAACTGTTCCGCTTCCAGCAGAAGCATTTGTGGAGGAAAATCTTCGAGGAGACAAGAAAAATATGATTAACATATCCAAACTTTGGTGCGGCACCCCTGGCTCCATGGACCACCTACGATACGGAAACGCCACCCACCAGAAACCTGTGGTTGTCTGGAACACTACCCGACGATGCAACCTCAACTGCGTACACTGTTACTCCAAATCCGAAAACAAACTCTACCCAAACGAGTTAACAACCTCTGAAGCAAAAGCCTTCGTAGAGGACCTCGCGGCGTTCGGTGCGCCTGTGCTTCTGTTTTCAGGCGGCGAACCTATACTCAGAAACGACCTCTTTGAAATTGCCCATCTTGCAAGCACCAAAGGCATACGAGCCGTACTGTCCACAAACGGCACACTCATCACCGAAGAGGTAGCAAAACAACTGAAAACTGCAGGTTTCTCCTATGTGGGCGTTAGCTTAGACGGCATAGGCGAAACAAACAACAAGTTCCGAGGCAAAGAAAACGCTTTCGATTTGGCAGTTGCAGGAATTCGGAGCTGCCTTAAAGTAGGCGTTAAGCCTGGCTTACGTTTCACCGTTACCAAACACAACTTCAAAGACCTGCCTGAAATTTTTAACTTTATTGAAACTGAAAAAATCCCTCGTGCATGCTTTTACCATCTGGCTTATGTGGGAAGGGGAACCGCCATGACAAACGACGACCTCAGCCACGAGCAGACACGCGATTTCATGGACTTCATCTTAAAGAAAACCGAGGAATTCCACCAGAAACAGATAAGCACAGAAATCTTGACTGTGGATAACCATGCTGACGCCGTCTACCTTTACTTGAAACTAAAAGAAAAAGACCCAAATAAAGCCGAAGAAGTCCTAAAGCTCCTAAAGTTAAACAAGGGAAACAGTTCTGGCTCAGGTATTGGATGCGTTGACTCCGCGGGGTACGTGCACCCAGACCAGTTCTGGCAACATTATTCACTGGGAAACATTCGCGAACGGCGATTTAGTGAAATTTGGTCAGACAACTCCGAGCCCCTGCTCCATGCGCTGCGAAACCGAAAAGAGCACCTTAATGGGAAATGCAGTCAATGCCGATTCCTTGACGTCTGCAACGGCAACCTCCGAGTCAGAGCCGAAGCAGTCTACAGCGACATTTGGGCACCTGACCCCGCATGCTACCTAACAAACCAAGAAATAACACCCACTTAGAAGGCTAAACCATGACCGCTGAATTCAAAGGGCATCCGCCGGCAACCCCTTCTTTAGCCCCAAACGTAATAGCTTGGGAATCCACGCGAGCATGCAATTTTGCTTGTGTCCACTGCCGCGCCCAAGCCCAAAAACAGCCCGACCCCAACCAACTCACCACCCAAGAAGCCCTCAACTTAGTTGACCAAATTGCAGACCTATGCAAACCCGTTTTAATCATCAGTGGCGGTGACCCCTTGCAAAGAAAAGACATATTCGAAATTACCTCACACGCTTCCAGCCGAGGTATAAGGGTAGTTATGTCTCCAAGCGGCAGCGACATCACGCCCGACGTCATCAAAAAAATGAAGACATCCGGCGTAAAGATGATTTCAATTAGCCTAGACGGCTCCACACCTGAAATTCATGATAACTTTCGCAAGGTGAGGGGCGCTTTTGAGTTGGCTATGAAGAACATGTCTTATGCGCGTCAAGGGGATTTGCCGTTTCGAATAAACACAACCGTTACCCAGCATAACCTCGGTGACCTTTCGGGCATTCTTGAAGTTGGCTGCGGAAGTCGGCGCCAAAGAATGGGATGTCTTCATGCTGGTGCCCACGGGACGGGGAAAAGTAGACATGGAAATCTCCCCTAGCCAGTACGAGGAGACTCTGCAGTTTATCTTCAACGCCAGCTGCACATCACCACTTCCCATCAAAATGACCTGTGCACCCCAATACACGCGCGTTATTGCCCAGCATCAAAAAGAACCCGTCCAGTCTTCCAATCAAGGTGGAAAACATGTCAGCGGCAGGGGATGCATGGCAGGCAATGGCTTCTGCTTCATATCCCATGTCGGAGAAGTTTTCGGCTGCGGTTTTCTGCCAATTTCAGCGGGTAACATTCGTCAACAGAAGCTTCAAGCAAATCTATCAGCAGTCCCCATTGTTTGTTGAACTGCGCAATCATGGCTTATTGAAGGGCAAATGCGGCGCATGCGAATACAAGGCACTGTGCGGGGGCTGCCGAGCAAGAGCCTTATCCATACATAAAAGCCATTTGGAAGAAGAACCCTACTGCGTCTACACGCCCAAAAAGTCCTGAAAAGCTTTATTCTCCCTTTTTAAAATTTTCAACATACTATTGGACTGAAAAAACGCCAATAACGACCTACCCCCTACAGGTTTCTGCATAGATATTCTATTAGGCTCCAAATATGAACGCAAAAAATTTTCACTGAAAGAATTATTTATGCCTGAATTAGAAGATGGTGGGCCGAGGCGGATTTGAACTGCCGACCTTTCGATTATCAGTCGAACGCTCCAGCCAAGCTGAGCTACCGGCCCCCATTTGAGGTGACACCAATTTAATATTATGTGGGTTTATAAGAATTGCCGTAAATCTTTTAATGCAACTCCATTATTGAGTTGTTAGGTTAATTTAGTTTGGGCTCGTAGCCTAGCACGGATTAAGGTGTCGGCCTTCGGAGCCGGAGATCGAGGGTTCAAATCCCTCCGGGCCCGCTCCCTTATGGATTCGGAACCATAGCATTTTATAAGCAAAAGGCGCCGACAGGGTTCTTAGTGGAAGAAGATGCTTGCGCGGGAACGAATATTTAACTCTCTTAAACGATAAGCCCCTTAAGCGCTGGTACGACAATGTTGCGCGCGGTGACGTCACCACAAAAATCGAATGCAGTGGCACTGAATCTAATTGTCTAAACAGCAAAATTATGTATAATAAGTACACCTTCTTATAGTTAAGTGCGCGGAACATATTATCACTTTTTAAGCCCTAAAGAGGGATTTAATGATTTAGTGACGATTCTGGGCAAGTAAATGGAGTAGGAAAAATGAGTATAACCGAAGTTAATATAATCAAAGAAGTCCCTAAAACGCATCAGCGTTTAGCTGATAAGTGCCCGGAATGCGCAAGCAAAAATCTTGTTCACGATTATGACACGGGCGAAACCATCTGCGGTGCTTGCGGTCTCGTTTTATATGAGCAGATGTTAGATAAAGGTCCCGAGTGGCGCGCTTTTACCCAAGAAGAGAAAACCTCAAGAAGCCGCGTTGGAATGCCAACATCATATTCGATTCATGATAAAGGATTATCCACCACCATCAGTCAAGTTGACAGAGATGCGTTTGGAAGAAAACTACCCTTATCCACAAGACTGCAGATGTGGCGTCTTAGGAAATGGCAAATACGCAGTCGAGTGCACTCATCCAGCGACCGAAACCTCGCTCAAGCCATGAGTGAACTTGACCGTTTATCAGGCAAAGTTTCCATCTCACCGCCAATCAAAGAAAAAGCCGCGGTTATTTACCGCAAAGCATTAGACAAAGGCTTAGTCCGTGGAAGATCCATATCTGCAATCGCTGCTGCCGCGTTGTATGCTGCTTGCCGCAAAAGCGGAACCCCCCGAGCCCTTCGCGAAATCGCTGAAGCAAGTCTTGTTGATAAGAAAGATGTTGCACGCTGCTATAGACTGCTGCTGCAAGAGCTCGATTTTCACATGCCAATTGCTGACCCGTTGACATACGTTTCAAAAATTGCGGAGAAAAATGGAGTTTCAGGCAAAACACAGGGCGTAGCCATAGCAATACTTAGGGAGGCTAGACGAAAACGAGTTGTAGCAGGAAAAGATCCAATGGGCTTAGCTGCAGCTGCACTCTACATAGCTTGTGTCCAGCATAACGAAAAGATAACACAAAAAGACATCGCAGAAGCAGCTGGAGTCACCGAAGTTACGGTTAGAAACAGATACAAGGCACTAAAGATTCAGCTAAACCTCGAAATACCTGATCAAAAAGCTTGTTTTTAGCTTCTTTGTTTTCTCCGCTCTTTTTCAGGATTTTCAGGAGAACAAGCCACTTTACTCTCCGCTCCATTGATTGTTCAGGCTTCTTGAAAATCTTGGTGCACAGTTTCCCCTGCAGAACGTGCCGCTAAGGCGAGTAATAACGGTTGGGAAATTCGCATGAGCAGGTATGGTTCCGACCCCATTTGATTTCAAATCCCACCGGGTACGCTTTTCTTTTTTGTCATGAATGATTAAATTATTAGCCATTGGTGTATAGCTAAGTCGTTTGCTTTTATTTTTTTAGCAAATCTTAAATCTGTCTGCCTATGCATAAGAAGAAACGAAAACAAGGGGCGAGATGTATGGTAGATCCAATCTTAGTCTTAGCAATAGTAGTACCGTTAGTTGTAATTGTATATGCGTTTATTTCATCCCTCCGAATAGTTAGACCTACAGAAAAAGGGTTAGTGGAGCGGTTTGGTAAATACCGTCGGTTTGTTGAAGGCGGCATAACGTTTCTTGTGCCGTTTGTGGACCGCATAATAAGAGTTAACGTTACCGAACGCATGACGCCCGTGCAGCGGCAAGACGTAATCACCAAAGACAAGGTCTTCATGGGTGTAGACGCCGTTGTATTCTACAGAATCAAATCTGACGAAGTATCTGTGAAGGCATCCCAGTACGCCGTAGCAAGTTTCGCGGCTCAAATAGATACACTAGCCCGAACTGTACTGAGAGACATCATAGGCGGCATGGACATGAGCGTAGCCAACACTTCCAGACCCATAATCAACGCAAGCCTCAAAACAGCCTTAGATGAGCAGACGGAAAAGTGGGGCATCGAAATTGTGCGTGCAGAAATTAAAGACCTCGAACCCCCAAGGGAACTCATCATATCCATGGAGTCCGTCCTTAAAGCAGACAACGACCGCCAAGCCGCCGAGAAAACCGCCATAGCACAAGCCACTTTGGCGGGTGGACAGAAAAACGCTGCGATTCAAGTTGCAGAAGGCCAAAAGCAAGCCGCCATCCTTCAAGCTGAGGGACAGAAAACTGCCACCATTGCAATAGCTGAGGGAGACGCTCAAGCGACCAAACTACGCAACGAGGCTTTAACCACGTACTTCAAGGACAGCGCCATCACGTTTAAGCAACTGGACACGATTTCCGCTTCGTTGCAGAACAACACAAAAATAATCGTTCCCGAAGGCAAAGCCTTATCACTAATCCTCAATGAGCAAGAAAACCTCTCCAAAGCAACCATAATCCCAATACCCCCGCCGCCGACACAGAAAAGCAGCAAACAAATGTAGAAAAACCGTTAGAGGCTCTGACAGAGCAACACTTGAGAAAATCAGGTCCAAGCCTATTTTTCTTTTTTGCTCTATTTTTTCTGTTTAATTTTGGGATTTTGTTCTACGTTAGGTTTGGGATTTATCCAAAAATGCCGAAGATTAATTGCCCCAGAAAATGGCTTATGACTATTACGGGTATAGCAATTCCCAAGTGGATAGTAATCTCTCGTATGATGCTGGTTTTACGTTGAACTCCTATCATGTAACTTAGAAAAACCAGTATTCCAAGCCCTATCACCGTGCAAATGACTGCAGCGTAGTTCAATGGCAAGAAGGCAAACAGCACAACAAAAGTTAAGGTTATGCCGAAGCGGGTTACGAAATTGCTAATCGTAAACATTCGGGTGTTTTCTTTTTTGGTGGCTGTTGATTCTCGGTAAATGTGAATTCCCAGCGAATCTGCGATGTTGTCTGCCACTGCTATCACAAGTAAAGAGCCTATTACGCTGGCTTTGGGGTTGCCTGATGTTAGCAAGCCAAAGATTATTCCTAAACTTGTGACGGTTGAGGAGGTGGCTCCGAAACTGAATCTGCTTGGGTCTTTAGGCATTTTCAAAGTTAAAGCTTCCATATTTTTGATGCGATATTAGCGGCTTTTAGAGGGTTTCATTTAGGTTTGTGAAGGTAGTCTTTTATCATTTGTTCATGTTCAAACGCCAAAGGCGCGGGTAGCGCGTTTAGGCTGAAGAGCTTGATTTCTTGGATTTCGCTTTCTTGTTTTTTGATTTCTCCGCCCACAGGTTTGACAACAAAACAGGTTGGGTAATACTCGTATTCGACGTCGTCTTTGGATCCATTTTCAACGTATTCGCCTACCTTGCCTACAATCTTGGCGTCAAGTCCTGTTTCCTCCTTAACTTCCCGAACAATCGTTTGTTCGACGGTTTCGCCAGGATCCATTCTGCCGCCAGGCAACGCCCAGTAGCCCTTGAAAGGGATTGTGTTTCGCTTTATCAGCAAAATCTTGTTGTCAGGGTAGGGTATTATGGCGGTTGAGGTTTTACCCGTATACTTCTTCATCTTTCTTCCTTCTCGCTTGTTGTCATTATGGAGAATTTTATTTGCGTTACGGGTTTGTTGGCTTTTAAGCCGTCTATCAGACTTTTTAGGCGCTGCGCCGAACCTTTTACTACAAGAACTTCGAGGCAGTTTTCACCTGTTAAATGGGAATGAAGGTAAGCGGTTATCATGTCGCCAAATTCATGTTGCAAATGGAATAATTCTTCGTTTTTTTCTGTTTTCTCATAAAGCACGGTTATTGTAGCGATGACGTCTCCTTTGATTTTGTTTAGTTTGTTGTATTCTAAAATGTAGGTTCGTAGGGCTTGCCTTATTACTTCGGACCTTGTTGCGCTACGTTTTTCCCCTAGGATTCCGTCTAATTCTTCGATTAGTTCGTCTGGTATTGATAAGCTTATTATTCCCAATTTGTTCGCCTTGATTAGTAGATTGATGTGTGGTTTAATAAGAATTGTTGGTGCTTGATGGAGAAAATACGCGTGTTGTTGGGGTGCTCTGGATAAATTGACTGTTATTGTTGGTTATTGGCTGCTATGTGCTCTATAGCTTGCTTTGTTTTGGTTTATGTGGCTTATGAGAGGCTTTAGGGCGCGCTTGATTATTAAAAAAATCATAAAACTTATTAATTCCGTTAAACTTAGTTTCAATGAAGGAATAGATTATGAATCGAACAACCACCATAATTTCAGCCGTAGTTATAATAGCCATAATTATCGTTGCAGCAGTAGGCTTATACGTGACAAACAACCCCAACGGGGGAAAATCGTCAACTTCAACCTTGAAAGTGCTTGCAACATTTTACCCCCTATATGACTTCGCCCAAAACGTAGGAGGCAACAAAATCAACGCATCTATACTAGTACCCGAAACGGTGGATGTGCATGATTTTGAACCCACCCCTTCAGACATACAGAATATCGCTACAGCAGACGTACTAATCTACAATGGAGCAGATTTAGAGAAAACCTGGCTTTCCAGTGCAGTCGCCGCTTCAGGTAACACAAAACTAATTTTAGTTGACACAAGCCAAAACATCACGCTTCTACCAGTTGCCCAACAGTTTCAAAGTGGCAACCGCACCGTTGACCCCCACATTTGGCTCGACCCTATCCTTGCCAAGCAGCAGGTCAACAATATTCTTCAAGGCTTAATCAAAGCTGACCCCGCCGACAGCCAATACTTTACCCAGAACGCTCAAGTGTATAATGCTAAACTTGATACTCTCAACACCCAAATCCTTGCCATAACAACCAGCGCAAACGTGAAAACAAGATATTTTGTAACGTTCCACGAAGCCTTCGCATACTTCGCTCAACAATACAACCTTACTCAGATTCCTATCTCTGGACCCTTCCAAGAGGAACCCACCCCTACCGACATCCAAAACGTAATTAACGCCATCAACCAGCACCATCTCCTCTACGTCGGATACGAATCGCTCGAAAACCCAGCAATTCCACAGTCAATTGCAAGCCAAACCAACGCGACATTAGTTCACATGGATCCTATTGAAGGTTTAACGGTTCAGGAGAAAGCCGCTGGAAAGGATTATATTAGTTTGATGCAAGAAACTGTATCAAATATAGAGTTGGCGTTGGATAACGTTGGCAGTTAAACCCATTGTTGAAATTCGAGACGTAAGCGTCAGGTATCCCAATGGAGTTCTGGCTCTAGACGGCATAAACATAGATGTAGATGACAAAGACCTAATAGCCCTCATAGGACCAAACGGAGCCGGTAAGTCCACCCTCATAAAAGTCATCCTTGGACTGATAAAACCCACGACTGGAACAGTGCGATTACTTGGCAGTGAAGATTTGATAAAGAACCTCAAATACGTCGGTTACGTTCCCCAAAGCGCACAAGCAAGAGACGTCAATATGCCTTTCAGCGTTTTTGAAACGGTTATGTTGGGCAGAACTCCACAAGCAGGACTATTTCACGGCACAGGCGCAAAAGACAGACAAAAAGTCGAAGAAGTCCTCAAGTTATTTGGGATACTCGAACTCAAAGACCGAAAAATCGGGCAACTTTCAGGCGGACAATCGCAACGAGTATTTCTCGCCAAAGCCATGGTTGCTGATCCAAAACTGCTCCTGTTAGATGAACCAACTAGTGGAGTTGATACCTCTTCAAAAGCCGAGTTCTACCAGACATTGGAGCGGCTAAACAAGGAGACTGGAATAACTGTCATACTGTGCTCTCATGACATTGGCGTAATAACGAAGATTGCAAACAGGGTTCTTTGCATAAACAGGTCTCAGTTCTTCTGTGGGGAAAACGCTGATTTCAACGCAAGTGCTGAAATTCACAAAGTATACAATCACCCAGTCGAGATTATTGACCATGCTGACCACCCTTGAAATATTATCTCTGCTTCAAGCAGGCTTCGTACAACGCGCTTTCATCATTAGCATAATAATCGCAATCCTCAGTTCCATCCTTAGCGTATTCATAGTTTTGAAGAAAATCTCCCTCATCGGAGACGGCTTAGCCCACACAGCTTTCGGAGGCATAGCCTTAGGTTACTATCTAAACTTCATACCCTTGTGGGTTGCAGGCGTAACAGTGGTGTTTGGCTCATTAGGAATCACGAAGGCGATTCGCTCCACAAGAATCTCAAGTGATGCGGCGGTAGCCGTTTTTCTTCAACTAGGTCTTGCAGGCGGCATCGTTTTGATAAGCGTTGCCAGAGGATTCGGTGTGAGCCTTGAAAGTTTGCTCTTTGGAAGCGTGCTTCTCGTAGACTACAATCAAATCATCATTGCGACAGTTGTAGCTGCGATAACTTTGGGCATATTGTTTCTGTTCTTTAAAGAGATTGTTTATGTGACTTTTGATGAGACCCAAGCTCGAGCCGCAGGAATCAGAACATGGTTTTTCGACTACTTAATCAGTGTCCTCTCAGGAATCGTTGTAATTGTAGCTATACCCATAGTTGGAATCCTGCTAATCTCTTCACTTCTGGTTTTGCCAGCATTAACAAGCACTCAAATCGCAAAATCCTTCCGACAAACCGTAGTCTTGTCACCAATAATTGGGCTTTTAATGGTCACCTTTGGACTCTTGCTTTCATTAGTTATTAATTCAGCTCCAGGCGGAACAATAGTTCTCACGGGCATACTCATCCTCGCAATCGCCTTCGTAGCCAAGAAAATCCAACGTACATTCAGCGACAAAAAAATCAGTCATATTCATGAACCTGGGAAGTTAGCCTAAATGTTAAGGCTTAAAATATTTACGGAACATAAAAAATAGAGCCTTTACCTTATTCTTTTTTTATAAAGGTGGTTTAGTCTATGGAAAATGCGAAAACAATCATCTTCATGGTTTCATTGTTTGGTGCAATAGCCGGCGCTTTATTTACAAAGGTAGCGAATCCACCCGAGGGCTTTCTTAATTGGATAGTATTGTTCGCAATGTTAGGTGTAATCGTAGCGAATTTGATTCTTCTAATTGTATATGAAATATCAAAAAGCTAAGTCAACAACCAAATCTATGGTGTTAGTCGGTTGCTTAAAACCTGCTGCTCCTTATCTGAGAGCCAGCCTTCATGTTTGAGGTAAACTAAGCCTTTCTCCACATTTTCAAGGAATAAACCATTATTTAAAAGATTACCCCGTTGCGCTAAACCGTTAAGTTGGCTTTCAAACATTGTGTTCTGTTTGGTGCGCACTTGAACATTGCCGATTAGGGCGGTTATTGCTTTGAAACGTGGAGATAATAGGTCTTTGATTTTTGACATGCCAAAGACACCTTTAAGCTTAGCAGAAAAATCAAATCCGCTAATCGTTGAAGGCGGAAGCATAAAGTAGCGCCTTGCTGAGCCCATTTCATAGCAAGCCACATAAAACGGAACATAGAACAACGCTGAACTCTTCAACCCTTGGTCCCTAAAGCCGAGCACTTCAAAACTGGCTTTGATTGCCTCCCTTTCCTTAAAGCTTTTGTTTAAGCCTTCGATTACTGGTTTCTCTTGCAAAATCAGCCTGTCAGTTTCCTGCCTAAAAACATGCATTTTAGCGTCGCGGTCAGCTTCGAGTTCCAGCAAAGGCTTGCGGGCTAACTTGATTTCAGCATCAAGCTCAAAATTTAGCTTTGAAGTTTCCTGAATTTTTTGTTTGCTTAGTTTCTTAATGTTGTTCTCGATGGTTTTCAATTCTTTTTTAAGCACGTTAATCTCTCTTTGGGTTTGCTTGATTTTTTCCTTCCAACGCTTCTCATAAATCACGTGTCCCTTTGATGCTTGGGCTTTTGCCTCATGCTGGTAGAGCTTGATTTTTCCCTCGTTTTCCTTGACGAATTTTTCAGTTTTAACTTTGAGTTTTTGCAGGCTTTCAAGTTCCTTGTCAAAACCCTTCGCTAAATTCTTTATTTTGTGGTTGTATTCCTTGTCCAGTTTGGCGATTTGTGGTCTAACAATTTCTTCTTGAGCGCGGATTTTGGCGTCTGCTTCCTCCCGCACAGCGGCGGCTTCATAATCAAGTTCCGTTATGTACTGGCTTGTTGTTTTTTTAATGAGCCTTATGCAATCTGGCAGCCTCTCGGATTCTTCCCTGAGAAATAACTGCAACTTTTCAAAATCTGCTAGCGCAGAAGAAATTGCGGTTTCCTGAAGGATTGGCGAGAGCAAGGCTGTATTTGTCTGTGCTGTGATTTCAACTGCTTCTTTGCGGTAAACTGTAAACTCGTCCTTAAAATCAGGGTTGGCAATTAAGCCTCTTAGTGTAAATTGCTTTTCTTTGTTGGATTGCTGAAAATAACCATTATACTTTGATAGAAAAGCTTCATAGTTTTCTCGTGGTCTCGAATTTGCTTCTAGGCTGTCCATGAAGGTTTTAGTTGATGGCAACTCAGCATATGTAATGTTATAGGTGGAATCGCCAAACCCGTCGAAAACAAATGCTGCGTCGTTTTTGGGAAACAGCCACAGCGGATAACCCATTTTCGATAAGAAAACAAGTTTTTCTTCAGGTTGCCGTGCAACTAAGCCACCGCCCTTACTTCTCTCAAGCTCTGCAACAGCAAAAACGGCTGCTGCCTCAACCTCAAGTGCGCTGCTTTTCTGAGTTGAGAAAGGTAGAATGAACCGTTTAGTCGCAGAGGTTAACATCAGGGTCATGAAGTTATAAAGGGGCTGCTTTTTTAAAACTTGCCATCACTTAGCCCTTAAAGAAGTCAGTTATCCTCTTTTGAAACAGTGCCCGCTTTAACAATTCGCTTTGCAGTATCCACCGCTGCATCGGAATCTCGAATCTGCCGCTGATGAACTGTAGAGATTCGGCGAGGTTCTTGAAGAGGTATGGTTTTTGGTGCATGGCGTTTCGCACGTTTTCCCGGACCTGCCAGACGCCGATGGGCATGATGTAACCTGGTCTTGCTTCTCTGAGCACAATGGCGGTGGCTTGGCGCCTTTCTTTTTGGAGCTGTTCGCAGACGGCTAACCGTGCGGAGTAGTAGCAGCCGCCTATTGCCGCATAAGTGGTTCGTCCGCTGTTGCCTTCCCAATCAGAGAAAATGGCTACGTTTGTTCCCGCAGGGTTCCAGACGGTGCCTGGGTACCATGCTTCCATGGACTCGTAGCTCCACTGCGCTGGAATCATTAGAATCTCAAACACGTTATCCATGTAGATGGATTCGTAAACTCGGTATTCGTTGATTTCAGGGAACGTTTTGACTTTTTCCCTTAGGTCCTTGGAGATTATGTCATCTACTGCTGTTATGCTCCAGCGCGTAGGAACCAGTCGCCTCTTCTTTTCCACTCCAAAAGCGCCGACGCTGAAGGCTTTCTGAATCTTGGATACCATGACACCGCGGTTATAGAGTTCCACCACGGCGTTTGTTGCCTTCAAATCCGTGTCATAGAACACTTTCTCAATCTTGTCATCGTAGCGTGCGTTGCCGACATGGAGGTCACGGATTGGTGCAGAGGGACCAAACGGCTGCACATCATCACTCAGATAAATGGAGCCACGCGGTTTCTTTGTGAGATTAAGTTCAATGTCTACGCAGCTGTCCGCGAGGGCTAACTCACGGGTCTGATCCAAGATTTTGCCCCCATCCATGAACTTCTGCACATTAACCCGATGTTTCCCACGTACCAGCAGACTGCGAAAACCCACAATCTCATCCACCGACTTCCCAAACCACCGCTCAGGCAAATCATAAATGCCCGTATCCTCATGCACAGGCGGCACAAGCGGACCAGCGTAAACGTTCGGGTACCCGATTCTGCCTATGAAAACGCTGGGCGGAGACATGCCATCGATGTTTTCACTTGCCATAAGCGGCACGCTTTTGAGGAAATAGTTGACTTTAACCATTATTGGGCATCGGGTTTTGCCGCAGAGGAACCTTGCGCCTTTGCAGAGGACGCAGAGGCTGTCGTTTCTTGCACGTGTGGAGATTTGTTGTTGCTCGATGGCGTTGCTGTTGACTTTTCTTATAAGGTCAACTAGCCAGTTGTCGGGTTTTGTGGTGCTTTGGGGCTTTTGGGTGAGCGTCATGTATGCTTTAATTATCGTGTTGTTGTCTCATATGGTTTTTTCTACATGAAAATGCTTAAAACACCTGATTTTCGCGTGCTTTCCAAGTGTCTTCTTCTATTATCTTTCATGAAGGGGCTTGGTTAATTTTTTGATGAATAACCTCAATTGTTTCGGAAGCTTAGGTTTTGCTTCATCCACCATTTTCCACACCGTGGGAAGCGGAAACGGAGTGACGTTTGCATCAATAATTTTTAACTCGCCATCGATTCGCTTCAAGTTATCTGCTTTAACATCGAAAACGCCGTACTTGTAAACAATCCCTCTCAGGCTATCCAATTCCTTTTGGGTAACGTTCGCGGATGACCCATACTCCTGCAATAAGCAATATTTGGTGTGCCAAAATATCCTTGCAAACAGTTGATGGCGCTGGTTTTCGGGGACTCGCTTGTAGGCTCGATGGTCATTCTCGATGCTCTTTTTTGCCCCAACTTTGAGCACGATTTTTTGGTCTATTGAATGGATGCCGAAGACTATTTTGTGGGAGCCCACATCTTTGAGGTATAAATCGGGAAAATTTTTCAGTACAAGGCCTTTTAATTCTTCTTGTGGGATGAACATGGACCGCCTTGAATGCATGTTGTGGTCTATGAGGTGGTCGATTTGCGTGGCTTTATGGTGGAGAGTTTTGTACTTCAATGTGTAAGCGCTCGAAAATTAGTTCCTACCAGAAAAATAGGGCTTGGAGAATAATAAACACTAACAAATCCATTGCTTCGAGTGTCAATAAATAGACCCAAGCAACCCATAGTTTTACATATTTTTTTGTTACTTAAAATTGAAATAAGCAAAATTCATGGTTCGGAATTAGAATTAAATTGTGGTTTTCAATCCATTGCATGCTAGACTACGTATTGGATTGCGGTTTCTGGAAGCTGCATTTGCATTTGAATTGTTCCTGTGCTCAGTTGAGGCACATGTTCAAGCAGCCACGCGGTGAGTGTTTTGCAGTCATCGGGGTTGCAGGAAAATTTTTTCTCATTTCTTTTCCATGACTGGCAGTTGGCACAGGGAATCTCGTCTTGTTTTTCCATGACAATCCTGTAATCATTTATGCTAAGCTTGACTTATCATTTGTGAAAAGGAAATATTGAGTAATTATTTGTATTCAAAATCTCGAAAACGAACATAAACTTGGTTAAGATGAGAAGAAATGGCGCCCAGGCCGGGATTCGGACCCGGGTCCTACGGGCGACAGCCGTACATACTGGACCGAACTATACTACCTGGGCAATTAAGCGCCGCAACAATACTAATAACTTTAGCTAATTAACCTTTCTCGGATTTGGCGTTGAACGGTTTGTTGGAAAAGTGGCTGTTTACCTACTGAAGTTGATGTTTGCTGGGTTTTGTGCTTGGTTTAGCGACAATTTTAATACTGTTCAGAATTATTACTGGGTAACGTTGTTTGAGGGTGGGTGAAAAAAGTCAAAGCAAACACTGACGGTACATGGCGGTTCTGCAAAAGTACTGGGTTCCCATAGTGCTGTTGCTGTTGACTGCTGCCTCGTTTGTTTCAGGCGACGTTGCCGTCTTCACCGCGTTAGTCTTCACTTTTTTGGTTCCAGGCTTAATCGCTTACAGGTTTTTCCGCTTAAAGTCCCATGAAATCTGGGCTTTCGTGCCCATCTTCAGCGTTTTGGTCTCAGTTCCGCTGATTTATTATTTGTCTTTGGCTGTTGGATATTCACGGAATACCATACTTTTCAGTTTTCTTGCCTTAACAGCAATCTACGCGTTGGTGGTTTACAAGAAAGGCGAACCAATAAAGCCCCCAAAGTTCCTCAAACTAAAGCAGATTAAGAAAACCAGCCTCCTGATTTTTGCGGTAATTTTCCTCATCAGCCTTGCTGTCCTCTACCAAAGCGTCTGGCGCGGCGACCAGTATGGCATAGTGCTTACAGGTTCTAACTGGCAGGACACCCCCTTCCACTACGAAATAATCGAAAGCCTCAACCAACGGCAACTTCCCACCCCAAACCCCCAACTACATCGGCACCCCCTTAACTTACCATTACTTTGTGGATTTCCACACCGCCATCATCGAGAAAATGTACGGTTACTTGCCTACGCTTCTGCCCGTTTTGAATGCGTTGTTCATTTTGGTCTTTGCGCTCTGCGATTTATGCGTTGGCGCGTCCTTACGGCAGACAAGCAGCAGTTATTGCTACGGTTTTAGCGGTGTTTGGTTGGGGACTAAGCTATTTCGGCTTGTTCTCAGCGCTGTTTAATGGGCAGTTTGACCCCAACCAGAACTACATTTACCAGTTTGGCAAGTTGTTTGGGTTGCCTTCGATGTTTGATAATTTGCTGCAGCAGCGTCCGCTGTTGGTTGGGTTGCCTGCGTTTGCGTTTGTGTTGGCTTTGCTTAGGAACATGGATGACAAAAACCGCATAATCCTTGCAGGAATCGTCACGGGGTTGGTTTATCAGTTCCATAACGTGGCGTTCTTCTGCTGCTACGTCGCCTTCGCCGTGTGCCTGATCTTAAACCTCAAACGCCTCAAGTTCAGCTACATATACTTCTTGTTGCCCAGCGTGTTTGCGTTGCCGTTTATTTTTGGCGGCGGACCGCCGCTAACATTTGCTCTCAGCACTTCGTTTATCGCACATTTTGCGCAAAGTCAATACTTCCCTATCTATTACTTCCTAAACCTCGGCATCCCATTTGTGCTGGCGATTGTTTCGTTTGTGAAGCCTGGGCACGAGTACCTGAAGGTGACGTTTCTTTTGTTGTTCTTGATTCCCAACATTTTGTTGTTGACGCCTTGGGTTTGGGACATGTACAAGTTCTTCATGTTCGCTTGGATTCCGATTGCGGTGTTGAGCGGCATTGTTTTGGCTAAGACTCCGCGGATTGTGATTGTAACCTTGGTTTTGCTCTCCATAATCACCTCAGCCAGCGTCATCATCTACAACGTCGGAACAAACTACACGGGTGCGAGTTGGGGTGAGTACCAGATTGGACTGTGGGTTAGGGATAATACGCCGCAGAACTCGGTGTTTTTGACTTATTACGGTGTTCATGAGCCGCCCAGCATGATTGGGGGAAGACTTCGGGTGTCGTCGTATGTGTATTGGCCTTATGGTCATGGGGAACCGTTGGACCAGGTATTCCAAAGGGAGCACGACATCGACGCGGCGTACACTGGCAACGCGACCCAGCTGGCAACGGTTGTGCGTGAGTACAATGTGTCTTACGTGTACGTGGGCACTGAAGAGTTGAGTAATTATCCGAATTGTGTGGCGCACTTTGACGGGATTGGTTGGCTAACGCAGGTTTACTCGGTTGAGAATTTGCTGGTTTACCGGTGGATTGGGCTCAGATGGGCACCTAGCAACTGCAATCTGTCCCTTTTGTGCTCCAACAAGTTTTAAATACCGAAAACCGACGAAAATACAATGCCATGACAACTAAACCAGCCAGCTTAGGCTAATCCACAAAATCCTCATGCTCTTCGTTGCTATCAACATCATCGGCGACATCGGTAACGTTGCGTTCTGGTGGGCAAGCCCTGACTCGCGGGCGCTTCACTCAACACAGGTTACATAGGCGTCGTTGCAGGCGTCCATAATGCCCTTATCGCGGGCACCATAATCCTCTTGGTCGTTGCAGTCGTGTTCATTGTCGCCTTGTTTGGTTTGCTAAAGCGAATGAAGTGGGCACCGCAACTAATCATCGCCATCTCCGTAGCTAACCGCGCCCTCGCGCTGGTTCTCTACTTCATTAGCCCTGCATTCGCGTTCTGGGCAGTCTGGAGCATCATCCTAATCGTCTTATCCTATTTTGACTGGCGCAAAATGAACACTGCAATACTAGTAACCCCAATTTTCTTTTTTATTTTTGGTTTTTTGGCGCTTGATGCTTTTTGCCTGACATGTAAGTGATGTCTATTTTTCCCATGGTTGTTGTGCGAGTTTTTCAGGTTTAATTTTTGCGAGTTTCGCCTCAGGATTTAGCGAAACCTGCCGAACCAGCACTTCCATGGCATGCTTTTTTCTCGGTTAAGTCAGTGATTAGGCTGAGTTTGCCGCTGAAGTGGACACTGACGTGTAGGCATAGTCGCATTCTTCGGTGACTCCGAAATCCAGGACTGCTTGTCCCCAAACATTGGGGTTGGCTTTTGCATAGATGAGTTTTTTGCCTTCGGGTGCGCAGTGGAAGTAGAGGCAGTTTTTGGTTTCGTCATAGCCGTGGCTCAGCGATACAAGGTACGGTTCGTTGTCCATGCAGAGGGCAACGGTGACGTACTTTGTGGCTTTCAGAACCTGCCGCATCTCGTCTGGGTCGGTGATTTCCCGCTCTTTGCGCCTAACATGAAAAGACATACCTCAAAATAATCAGCCAAAACAATATTAACTTTTAGAACTCGCCATGTTGCGGTTTTGGGTGATTTTTGGGAAGTTTTAAATGTGTGTTTATCCCACTCTATAGTGGTGGGAAATATGGAGCAGGTTAACCTAAAAATAGACTCAAAAGGTAGACTCTGCATTCCTGCAGAAATAAGAGAAGAAATTGGAGAAACCGCCACTCTAAAAAAGACTCCTCAAGGTTACCTTATAATTCCAGGCAAGCGTGAGGATTTTTTGGAGGAGTTTAAAAAGTTAATCACGTCAGAACCTAAACGCAAAGGTAAGCCTAAGCTTGCATCTCCTGAAGAAATGAAGTCTATTTGGAGAACAGACAAGTGATAATAGGGTTAGACACCAACGTTCTGTGTTATGCTCTTGACCCTGTTTACCCTGAGCATGAAAGAGTCAAGACCTTGTTGATTAGCCTAACACCAGAGAAGATTGTTGCATTGAACCCGACTGTTCTGCATGAAACTTATCATACGCTTGTTTTTTATTTAAAATGGTCTCCAGAAGAAGCCGCTAAAAGACTCGCTACCCTGTTGAGACATCCATTTATTGAATTTTTTAATCAAACACAAACGACCTCACTTATTGCCTTAAACCTTTCAGTAAAGCATGACCTTGGCGGAAGAGACGCGCTCATAACAGCCAACTTTCTATCAAACAAGGTACTGACTATGTATACGCATGACAAAACGCTCTTAAGGCTTCAGAAAATCTCTTGGAAAAAAACTAACCTAACTTTCCAAGATCCCTTAACTGAATAAACAAAACCAGAATAGGCAAGTCCTTCTTAACCTAAGGTTTTGTCGTGCTTTAGCCTGTGATGAACGTTCACCAATTTGTTTTTGATAAAGCCAACCACATCTGGCGTAAAGATTGAGAGTGAAGCCAGCAGGAAGTTGAGTGGGAAAACCATGGGGTACTCAAAGAGGTTGCCGCCGTAGGAGCCCGTGATGTTTTGCATGTTGCCCCAGAGTTGAAACAGCGACCACCCAGATGTCCAAAGCAATGCGCCGCCAAGCCGAGCCAAATATTTCTGCTTTCGAGCGAAAATTTCGCCGTGAGCATTGCTGTAGAGGATTTCTCCAGCCACTGCACCTGCGCCTCCGGGGAAAAACGCGTTAACCAAAATTTTCTCCACCAAGTTGCCAGGCACGTAGTGGTCAATCCATGGAACCGCAAGCAAACTCAAACCCGGTAGGAGAACGTTGCCAGTTGCAAGCCGAATCAAAACAGGCACAGCGTAAATGATGACGCCGCCAATCTGCCAAACCCAAAACCGCCTGCTCCTAAGGGTGCTTGCAATGGCTCTTCGATACATAGCTTCTAACTAACTGTGCATATTTTAAAAAGCCTTCCCAACGTGACGGCGCTGTTTTTTAGAGGCGAGGGTGCTTGCAAACTATTATTTTGCGCTGTCGAGGTTGAGGCTTGCGCCCCAGTTATAGTTTCCAGTTGCGGTGTTGGCTGGTACATTGAGGGTTAAGGTTCCTGTTGCTGACTGCCCTGCTGGTATAGGTTGATTTTCAAGGGAGAAAGTTAGTGTCCATCCGCGCGGTAGGTTCGGCGAGGTTAGGGCTAAGTGTGGTTTGAGGTTTACGTTTGCTTGGTTTGTGATGGTTACGGTTTTGGTGTTGTCGCCAAAGTTAACGGTGCCCCACTTGAATGGGATTGAAGCTGAATCGCTTGTATATACTCTGCTGTCGCCCTGGACGGTTACCATTACAGCGCCCTTCGAGTGTTCCCTCAACGACGCATTCGTATTCAAATTACCCAAAACAACACCAGAAACAGCTGCGAGAACTACAGCTAAAACTAACAACAAAACCAAGAGCCACCTATTATTCAGATTCATATGCGCCACCCGTGAAACAGCAAAGATAAAAGGAAAAGGCAGATTTATACATTCACACGTCTTTTTTTCTACCTACAACATATTCGGCATCAACCAAACAAGCGTTAACACGAAATAAACCAATAATTTTCTAAAAAAGTCAGATATGCCTTTAAGCAACCTTACCAGTTTTTGGTAGACCGAAATGTGTTGATGACCTGATGCGAGATATTGATGTAGACTCGATAACAGGTCTTTCAAGTGATGATGTTTCCCGAAAATTGAAAGACTGAAGGCTATAATGAACTTCCCTCTTCTGGAAAACGCAGCATTTTCGGCATAGCATTTAGCGTCATTAAAGAACCGATTTTCCTGTTACTAGTCGCCAGTGGCAGTCTCTACTTCATATTGGGCGATGTCACCGAAGGCATAGTGCTGCTGAGTTTCGTTTTCGTCATCATCGGTATCACCGTTTATCAAGAGCAAAAAACCGAAAATGCGTTAGATGCTCTAAAGAACCTGTCCAGCCCCAGAGCTCTGGTAATACGGGATGGAGAGCAAAAAAGGATTCCTGGACGCGAAGTTGTTTCAGAAGATATTCTTATCCTTTCGGAAGGAGACCGTGTACCAGCAGATTGCCTCCTTTTAACATGCAACAACCTGATGGTTGACGAGTCACTTCTCACTGGAGAATCAGTTCCAGTACGCAAGGTTGCTTGGAATGGCGAAGAACAAACATATCGACCAGGCGGCGACGATTTACCGTTTGTTTATTCTGGAACGCTAATCATTCAAGGTCAAGCAATTGCCGAAGTCAAAAGCACTGGACCAAAAACAGAAATGGGCAAAATCGGGACAGTTTTGCAGAAGGTAGAAAGAGACGAAACAAGGCTAAAGCAAGAGATTAGCCATATAGTTAGAAATAGCGCTGCCAGTCGGTCTTAGTTTATGCGCCATAGTCATAGTTGTTTATGGACTAACACGTCTTGATTGGATAGAAGGCTTCTTGGCTGGAATAACCTTGGCTATGGCGATTTTGCCTGAGGAATTTCCTGTTGTACTCACCATTTTCCTTGCCTTAGGTGCTTGGCGAATGTCAAAGAAAAACGTGCTCACCCGACAGGTTCATGCAATTGAGAACCTAGGTGGAGCAACCGTTCTATGCGTAGACAAGACAGGCACATTAACACAGAACAAAATGTCAGTCAACAAATTATTTTCTAACGACAAAGTCTATGAAGTAGAATCATCTACAAAGTTGCCCCCTGACTTTTGCCATGAACTGGTTGAATTTAGCGTCCTAGCCTGCAAAGAGGACCCATTTGACCCGATGGAAAAAGCCATAAGAAGCTTCACTGAAGGCGAGTTTGCAAAAACTGAGCATGTTCATGATGACTGGCAGCTGGTGCAGGAATATCCGCTTTCTCAGAAGCTTCTTGCAATGTCCAATGTTTGGATTTCACCCAGCGGACAAGATTACATGATTGCGACGAAAGGAGCACCAGAAGCCATAGCTGACCTCTGCCATTTTGACGAGAATAAAACTAAGGAGTTATCTATTCACATTCAAGCCATGGCAAAGGAAGGCCTAAGAGTGCTTGGCGTAGCAAAGGCATCCTTTAAGAAAACTGATTTACCGCATGAGCAGCATGATTTTGTTTTTAGTTTTCTGGGGCTGGTAGGGTTTGCTGATCCTGTTAGACCAAATGTTGCGGGTGCAGTGAAAGAATGTTACAGTGCAGGGATTCGTGTGGTAATGATTACAGGAGATTACCCGTTAACTGCCCAGAATATCGGTCGGCAAATAGGCCTTAAATCTCCAGAAAACTGCATCACGGGACCTGAACTAGAACAAATGTCTGATGAAGAGCTGAAGCTGCGCATTAAAGACGTCAATATTTTTGCTAGGGTTGTTCCTGAACAGAAGCTTAGAATCGTAAATGCCTTCAAAAGCAATGGTGAAATTGTGGCGATGACTGGCGATGGCGTTAACGATGCGCCTGCCCTTAAATCCGCAAATATTGGTATTGCAATGGGTGGACGAGGTACCGATGTTGCAAGAGAATCTGCTTCAATGGTACTTTTGGATGATGATTTTACTTCGATAGTCAGCGGGGTTAGAATGGGTCGTAGGATATATGATAATTTGAAGAAGGCTATAGCGTACATTTTTTCAATCCATATCCCAATCGCTGGCATGTCCGTTCTTCCAGTGTTGTTTGGGTGGCCTCTAATTTTGCTCCCCGTACACATTGTTTTCTTAGAGTTAATTATTGATCCTGCCTGTTCAGTGGTTTTTGAAACTGAAGAGGAAGAAGCTAACGTGATGCAACGTAAGCCCCGCAGTATGGATAAAAAGCTCTTCAATAGGGAAGCTGCTGTGGCTGCTTTCCTGCAGGGTTTTGTTGTTCTGCTTATCGTTGTCCTAGTATTTGTCAGTTCTATTAATCGAGGACTCGATGAGCAAACCGCTCGAACAATGGCTTTCGCAACCATAGTTACTGCGAATTTGGCGTTGATTTTGACAAACAGGTCTTGGGAGCACACAATTATCGGGACATTCCGCAAGCGCAACAATGCTTTCTGGTGGATCCTTGGCATAGCATCACTTGCTTTGGCGCTCGCCATTTATGTTCCACAACTTAGCGGTCTCTTCCGTTTCAGTGCTCTTGACCCAGTTAACCTCTTAATCTGTATCGGCGCAGGATTAGCCAGCATAACATGGTTCGAAATATACAAGGCAGCTAAAATCTTTAGGAGCCGCAAGAACTCAAAAATTATCGAATAAGAATTTAATCTGATTTTTTTAATATTTTATTGCAGAATTCTAAGAGGATAGGTCCTATTGGCGATTTAGGCAGTCATTAGCATGTTGAAAATTGTTGCTGTAAATAGAGGGGGTCGTAGGGAGTAGCAGGCGTGGACTTTTTGCCCTTTAAATAAGGGGGCTATAGTTTGCCGTGAGCAACTGTTTTAGGGTCTGTATCCACCCAGCGTTGCAAGCGCCAACGCAGCCGCAGTCAAATCCGCCGTGGTTCCCGGGTTGCACTTGTTCCCAGACGACCGAAGTTTTTTGTCAAACGCTACAAGGCTCTTTTTTCCTTCCGTAGTTTCTAACCCGCCAAATTCCAAAACAGCCTTCGCTTCCGCTGAAACCTCAAGTGCTTTTTCTTTGCCGACTTTCCGCGCGATGAAGGTGTCTGGGCGTTGGGCGAGGATTTTGAGGAAAGTGCGAACGACGGCTGTGTTGAGGGGTTTGGTTTCAAGCTGCTTTTTCAAGTATGGATAGGCTAAATCGAAGGTTATTGGGTAGTTATGGACCCATTCGTAGCATATGTCGTCGTAGGCTGAGGCAAGTTTGAAAACCTCAAATAAACCAACGTTCTCCCGAATCAGGCGCTCTTTGGAAGCTGGGTTGGTTACGTCAAGGTCTGGTGCATCGCCAAGCCCGCTTGGATTAGCAATGTCCACTGCTTCGTATAGGTGAACTGAATCCCATGGGGAAGTGGATTTTACCGCCAAATCAATGTTTTTGCGCAGAAGAGAAAAATCTAAAACGTAATCTTCCTTTGTTGGCGTCATGCCTGCGGCAACAGCGATGGGAACAAAAAGCATAACCGTGCCAAGAATTGTGTTTCCGCCCTTCTGCCAAGCATTAACATCCTGGGCGCAATCTTTTATGAGCTGCCCCAAACCAACCTTACCGATGTCAAGCCTTTTCTCTGCCACCGATGTTCCAAGGTAAGCAGCCTCCTGAAAAGTTGACCCTGCGGCGACAGCTGAAGCCAAAAAATGTTCAACGCGTGTGCCCTCAAAGCTGGAGGTGAAGCTTACGTTGCCTGGTTTTGGGGCGCTGACTTCAAGCATTATCGCCAGTTGTAGGCATTTGGATATGTGTTGTGCTTTTTCGCAGTTGCTCATCGGGATGCTCCGAAGTTAATTGGTTCAAAAAAGGTTTATTAAAGTTTGTAAAAATTACAAGCAATTGAAAGGGTCTTATGGGGGATTTGTGTGAGGGCACGTGAAGGAGACTTAATTAAAACAAACAGCAACGTGGTTTTTGACGTTAAAGGCTTAGTTCATCCGCCAAACAAGGTCATTGCGTTTCCCCGTTTTATTCCCTCCCCGCAGGGAACAAGGCAAGGCAAAGATGCACTCTACGGCAAAGTCTACAGCCTCAGTGACCGCTTCAAGTACCTGCAAGAGAACCACCCTGACCTCATCGTTTTTGACCCAGTTTTCGGCGAAACCCTCTGCGAAGTCCCCGTTGACCAAATCGCTGAGCACTATCAGCCCTCAGAAAAACTTGCGGAACTGCGCACATCCAAAAGTCCCAGCGCGTTAGAAATCAAAGCGCTTAGGCTGGCAACAGCGCTAAAAGAAAAAGCAGGCATTCCTTGGAGCGCCATCGGCATTTCGGGCTCAATAATGGCAGGGTTAACTAACGAAAAATCAGACATTGACCCATTAGTTTACGGAGTGGAAAACTGCCGCAAAGCCTACACAGCCTTGCAAGAACTGCTCAAAGAAAAAAATTCTGGTTTCAAACCTTACAGTCGAGAGGAGCTCCAAACGCTTTTCGACTTCCGTTCGAAGGACACCCAGATGAGCTTCGAAGACTTTGTTTTGGTCGAAAGCCGCAAAGCCTTCCAAGGCATGTTCATGGGAACCGACTATTTCATTCGCTTCGTGAAAGACTGGGACGAAACAAGCGAGCAGTACGGCGAGGTGTGCTTCAGGAACAGTGGCTACGCAAAAATAACAGCCAACATAGCTGATAGTTCCGACTCACTTTTTACACCCTGCACCTACAAGCTCAAGGATGTTGTAGTTGTTGAAGGACCCAAACTCTCACCAATAAAGGAGGTTGTTTCGTTCCGCGGCAGGTTCTGTGAACAAGCAACACTGAGCGAAGCAATAGGAGTTCAGGGCAAAGTTGAACTCGTAACGGACAAGAAAAATGAGCGTGAACATTACCGTTTGATAATTGGCAATAAACCGTCAGATTACATGGTTCTTCTGCATTAGTGTTGTACTTTGAGGACTTGTTCGTAGTAGCGTGGGCAATAAGTCAACGTGACCTGCCAGAAACTTCCCGTTGGCGATTCGACTTCTTCGAGGTTGCCCTCAACAATCACGGTTTCACCTTTTTGGGCTTGTTGACGGAATTCTTCCATGTAACTGAAAACCCGCACTGCTTCAAGTGCTTCCTTGGGACCGCTTAAAACTTCCAGCGGCTCAATGCCGTAGACAGATGGAATAAACGGTGCTTCGTCGTCTGCTGTTACGCGTGCTTTGATTTTCACCCAGCCCCTCTGCGTAATGTACGTGTGCGGTTCGTATTCGGATTTGATTTCGCTCCACGCCTTCACGGGCTCGAATTCGGCTTTGATGACTCTGCCACTCGCCTTTGTATCGTCGTATAAGCCATAAATCATCTTGCGCCGCTGATGCCAAACAAAATCTGCAGCATCAAAATTCTTGAAGCGCCAATCTTTCCCTTTCATGACATCTTCAGATTCAAATTCGTTGCGCAAACCCGAACTGCCATCTGAATACAACTCTGCCATCGTTTGACACATCTTGATGTTCTCTGCTTTGCCGTAAACTATTAAGTCGATGTCAGAGAACTTTGGGTGGTGGAACCCGTGGAGCATGGAGCCGAAGACTCCGAAGTTCTCCGATTTTAAGCCCGTGTTAGTTAATGAGATGTTTAGGACACGCTCCATTGCAGATAGTAGGGGGTCTGTTGGTCCCGTTTTGAGCAAAGCCTGTAAGCGTTCCTCAGGTTTTCTTGCTTGTGCGATGTCGTTTTGGTTTACGCCCACGATTTTTATGCCGAGCATTTCATGGTTGATGAGGTATTGAGGGTACTTTTTAGCTATGAGTTTCATGCCTTCGTCGTTGTAGAATTTGTAGAAAAGCTCGCTTCTGCCTGTTCTGGGTGCTCTTGGGTCAGTTGATTGGAAAATTTTGGACGATGCATATTCGGCATCACACACATACGCGTTTTTTGGGTGGCTGTAACCAAAGACGCGGAAAATCAAGCCTTCGCTGGTTTGGATGGCGTCTCGGTCTCGCAGAATTAGATTGGCCATATGTATTCTTCTTCTGAGGTAGCTGTTCCAACGACGACTTGGTAGAAGGTTGTGCCGTCTTTTGTGTTTTGGGCTTTTTCAAGTGTGCCTGCCGCTTTGACTTGTTGACCTGTTCGGGCGACGTTTCGGTAGCAGCCGATGTTTGAGACGATTTGGATGGGAATTTTGTCAAGGTCAAGCTCGGATTGGTCGTCTTGGGGTTGGTAGTTGCTGATTCGGTAGATTGCTGGGCGATACATGGTTTCTGTGTCGTCGCAGACGGTTGCGGTGAAACGGAGCTGCGCCAGCGGTGTGTAGGTGTAGTCGCCGAATTGGGTTTTGATTTCGGCTGGTTTTTTGGTTGCGTTGTACATCCAGATTTTTCCTTGGTATTTGCCCACGAATTTTCGGGCTGCTTCGATGCGGTTGCCTGCGATGTAGGAGAGCTTGTTTTCGTTTACGAGTCGTTGTATGGCATTTTCGACAACGCGGAAGTTGTTTGAGCCGTAAACAACAAAGTCAATATCTGATTCTGGAGCATGCATATCCAGCGCTATGGAGCCATGGATGCCCAAATCGCTGCAATCAACTCCTGATTCTTTAGAGATGAGGTCGATGAGGTTGAGCGCCATTTTCTGCAGACCATCAGGTTTTTTTAGATTCTGAAGCCAAACAAGGCGGTCTTTGGGGACAAAAACCTGTTCAATTTTGTCGAATGGGGCAGTTATGAGTTCTTTGCTGCGGGTTTGGTCATAGTAAATGTAATCTGGGAAGGTTTTGCGGAAGGCTTCGATGAAGGTTTGGTAGTTTTTGGCTGTGTACAGTTTTTCCGCACGAAACAGCTGACTTGTCAGCGGGTTGGTGCCGAAACGCCATGTGCGAGTAAGCATCTCTACATCGAACAGCGCCTTATACTGAGCAGGAATGTATTTGAGGAATGCAAAAACACGGTCTTCGGGATGTTCATACCCAAACGTGTTCATGATAAAACCGTCTTTTGTAACGAAGGTGTCTCCATCCATAGGAGTCCAAACATCAGCTTCTTCCGTAATTGTGCACCGCAAAATAAGGGTGAAGCATGGATTAAAAAAGCTATTGCAACAAGCCCCGAAGGTAATCTTGAGCCGTTTCATTTTCAGGACACCACGAGTTACATATTTAAAAAAAAGCAAGTTCGGTTGAGGAATATGCCCAAAAACATTTTTGAGTATCCATTAAAGTAAAAAGCAAGCATACTGACTATGATTGTTTGATTGATATGCTAAACCCTGACTGGAAACCCATGGAAACAGTCCAAAAAAAGATACGCATCATTCACGTTAACCTCAAAGAACGACATCTTGACGCACTCGACATGGACACAGGACACCCCTTTTGCCTCGATGCTGATGAAAAAATTGATTTAGGAAAAATAAAAAAAGCCAAAATATACCCAGCA
This sequence comes from Candidatus Bathyarchaeota archaeon, assembly GCA_963846735.1. GTDB lineage: Archaea > Thermoproteota > Bathyarchaeia > Bathyarchaeales > Bathycorpusculaceae > Bathycorpusculum. The sequence goes on from CAWJXC010000003.1 coordinate 539,819, forward strand.
ACCATAAAAATATACAAAGCTGAGCTTACCGCTGAACTTGAAGGGCAGCTAAAGGAAATGGCTATCCGCGACCCTCAACTTCTTCACAGTTTACAAGCTATCAAGGCAGCTGGGTCAAACCTGACCAAATATGAGCTAATCTCCATCAAACAGTGACCTCCCTCCTCGTTTTCTGCATACCTTGGCTATTAGGCTCCAAATATGCCCCTTGTTTGTTTGACTTCACATAGGAAAGGCAATCCAAACTAGAAGTAGTGAATTATGCGATTTGGATTTTTTTGTCAATTGAACTATACACGTTTCGTTCGATGTTGCGTTTGAGGCTGCTGATTTTGTCCACGGTCTCTTTGTAAGAGTTTTCTTTGACTGCTTCGTGTGTTTCAACGCTTGTTTTTCTAGCTTTCAACAGGTTTTCTTGTTCTTGGAATTGGGCAAGGTTTTGCTTTAATCTCATCCATCTTCGACGAAGCCACTAACTGATCCCTATTTGTCGCCATCTCGACACATCTCAGCTGCAGGTTCGCCAAAGAATCCTTATGCAATATCTCATTCACGGTCTGCTCAGCTTTCCGCGCCTTATCTGACTTCAACTTTAGCTTGTCTTCAGCCATCAAGTCCTTCAAGTTTTTGCAGAATTTCTTTAAGCTGTGGATAACCAGGTTTCTCGGTCACCAACGCATCAAAGGGCGTTTCCAAATACTGGTTTATCTTGTTTAGTTCGTCAGGCGTTATTCCTCCACCGCCGCCCCCAGTGGCTAAAGCTTGCATCTTAATGAACGGCTTCTGCAAGTGCCTAAGCGCATGCTTTAACTCGTTGCATAAGGATTCAATCTCGCAATTAACCATGTTCAGCTTGTCGATGGGTCCTTTGCATTTGAGCTCATTGATTTTTTCTTCCAGTGTGGCGATTTCTTGCTCGATTGGCAGGCGCTCTTTCTTTATGGTTTCCTTCTCGTCGCCGAGCACAACTAGTTGTTTTTCCACGTTTTGGAGTTCATTGATTAGTTGGAGCGCTTCTTCCAAAGTTTTAGTCTTGACATATTCTTTGGAAATGTAGTCGTTTAGGTTTGTGTAGGCTTGTTTGGCTCGTTCGTATATGGCTAGGAATTTTCGTCTATCCATGATGAAGAAGGGTGAGATTCTGGGGAACCAGTTCTTGATATCGATATCAGTTACCAATATGATTTTTTGTGTTTCTTGGGCGTACCTGCTTAAACTGTCATAAGAGACCTGTTCTGGAGGGTTAAGCTTTTTGAGGCGGTCAAGGAATAGACGGGCAAGCTTGTTTAGGGCTCGTGCGCGGTTGTAGACTTTCATGTTTCTTCTTTCAATCTCTTTGGAGCTGGTGTCGAATAGTTGCTTGCTAACGTCTGCAACTGTTTGGATTTGAAAATTCATGTCGTCGCGTAGTTTTCTGGCTTGGGCATGTACGGGGGTGAGGATTGAGCTGGTTTGGTTTTCAAGCCAGCGTTTCACTTCGCCGCTGGATGTGAACTGGATTGTTGTTTCTGTCAACGCTGCGTCACTGTACCCTAATTTATGTGTGGCTTATTTATCAATTTTAGCCTATATTTCACCCATTTCTGGCTACGTTTTTTTGAGTAGCTACTCTTAAATAGCTAACGTGAGCATTCAAAGCCATACAAGGAACCTCGCATGAACACCAAAAAACTCTCACTGATAATAGTCTTCGCCGCCTTGGCAATAGCATTAAACCCAACCTTCACACACATTGCCCTCAACTTTCCACTTGCCCAAGGACTCATATACCAAATATGGGAAATCCCCATCGTAATCGCATTCCTAATAATCAGCCCCACCGCAGGATTAGCCGTATCACTCGTAAACACAGCAGTGTTATTCGCAATCTTCCCAGGCGTCCTTCCAACAGGACCAGCATACAACCTTGCCGCAACCTTATCGATGCAAGCGGGCATTTTTGCAGCCCTAGTAATTGGCAAAAGAGTTTCCTGTTCAAAAAACCCAAACAGCAACATACTCTTCAACGCCAAATGGGCTGTAGTCGCAACTGCCATGGGCATTCTGACCAGAGTTGCATTCATGTCAATTGTTCTCTTTTTTGCTCTTCCCCAACCGTCACCAATCGGCTATTCATTCCCATTGGCTGCAACAATAGGTTGGTTGCCGTTTGCAGCATTCTTCAACGCCACACTAGCACTCTACACTATACCAATAGGCTTCATAGTCGCTCAAAGAGTCCAAAAAGTCCTACACCTGACAATGCCAAATGAAATAAAATGCGCTGTTTCAGAGACAAAACAATAAAAAATAAAAAGTTTAGAACCCTAAGGATGCAGCCAGTACCTTAGGGTTTATTTGTCCTGCCTTGAAGGTTCTGCCTGTCTTAGCATTGTTAATCATGAGCACTGCTGGGGCGAATAAGCCGTGGTCTATTTTGTAGAAGTCTTTGTCGGCTTCACGGAAAATCTGCAGGAATGGTTTGCCATAATCTTTGGATGCCATGCTAGGTGCCTGCTCCACAATCTTTTGTAGTGCAGCTTCATCGTCGTAATCAACGGTGCAGTATACTGTTCCGCCGTAGAGTATGGCGTCGTTGGTCCGTGCCATGGCAACCTCGAAATCTTTGCCCATCGGCGGAATCGGCGCATAACCTGTAGCGTAACGGATAAGCTTGGGACTTAGCCCGAGAGTTCTGAGCTTGTGAATGCCAACCTCAACCACTCTGCCTGCAACCTGAGTTAAACCCGCGATGCTTGCGGTTGGAGCTACCACAGCAATCAAGTTCTCGGCTGAGATGCCGCTTGCCGTCGTCACTTTCTCGATAAGTGCATCGGATGGAAGAACGTTGCTTTCCAACGTTATAACTGACTTGTCGCTTACGTCCTTGTATTCAATCTCCTCAAAAACATCCTTGGGCTTAAGCGCCAAAGCACGAACGGGACCCGAGCCAATCGCGATGGAACCGTCGGGCTCTTTGATGCGCCACCCCGCAAACTGTGAGCCTAACATGGCAATCGCTGGGTGATCCGACGAAACAGTAACGGATGGAAAAGTCAAGTCACCATAGGTTTTGAAGCCAAGTTGGGCTTTTCCTGCGCCGCCCATGCATAGTTCGGTTAGTTTTTTGCCTGCTTGAAAGCCGCCAGCCGCGTTTACGCCTGCATCAACGATTGTGGCTCCCGCAGCCGATTTAGAAACCGTTACCCCGTAAAATTCTGGATTATCGATAAATTTTTGAGCTATGTTCCAAGCCATTTGATTTACGCTTAATGCTGTTCCCATGACTTTCACCTAAAGTACCTTATGTTGATATTTTATTTGATATTAAAGTTAACGCTGCTCCTAACCATGCCTATGGCAGCTTAAAGTGCTTGTCTCCATTGGCAAGTTAACATCGGTCAAAGGGAGAGCAGCTAAGCTTTATTATTAGTTGTAGTTTTTCCTCTAAGATGTGGCTTGTATGAAATGCCCAACTTGTAGCAAGCAAGGTCAACAAGTTAAAAACGAAACTGTAAAACACATCCTGAAACCGCGTTGTAGGGATAAAATTGGAGAAAACGATTATTTTCTCTGTATGAATCCCGATTGTGATGTGGGATATTATAATTCGGAATCGGTTTTTGACAAATCAGCCCTCAAGAAGCCTCTTTGGTACAAGAAAGATGCAAACCCCAAATACGCATGTTATTGCAGAAAGATAACCCGAGATGAGCTCACAAAAACGGTCTTAGAAACAGGACTGACCTCAGCAGGGGATATTATGCTTCATCTGCGTGGAAACGTAAAGAGCAATTGTAAGATTAATAACCCAACAGGTCATTGCTGTCATTCCGTATTTAATGCGATGATTGAGAAAGCTCTTGAAATTAAAGCAGTAAAAGAAGAAAGAGAATCTGTCAAAGAATAAGACACACCTGAGATAGAGGTCAAACAAACAAAGGGATTCATATTTGGAGCCTAATAGAAACTCTGCAGAAACCTAAGAGGGGTAGGTCAGTATTGGCTGTTTTTTGGGTCATTAGTATGTTAAAAAACAGTGTTTACCTGAATGGGGATAGGTCTGCATGAGTAAAGGAGTTGAAGCCGCCATCAGCATGCTTTTATTTGCGTGGCAACTATCCAATAACAAACTTACCTGCGTTGAAGGCAAACCCTGATGGCTGAACTCAGAACCCAAGAACAACAACTACTCTCCACGCTGGAATCGCTTGGCGGAAGTGCAACCGTAGAACAACTAATCCAAGCCTGCGGATTGCAAGACTCAGCCGTTATGCGCAACGCCCTAACGCTTCAAGAAAAAACCTTCATAAATATTCATGCAAAAATCCAAAACGTTATCAAACTAACAGCCGAAGGCGAAAGTTACGCCAAAGATGGCTTGCCTGAACGCAAGCTAATCCAAGCCGTTGCAGAGCTTGGCGGAACTGCAGACTTAAAAATAGCTGCAGAAAAAGCAGGCATCGAGCCACAGTTCATCCAGATTGCGCTCGGCTGGGTAATTAGGAAAAAATGGGCAAGCTACACCCCACAAAACAACACCCTGCACATCACCGAAACAATCCTCCACCAAACAACCATCCCTGAAGGCTGCGACGAAACCCTCCTAAAACACCTAAACACAAACCACCAAGCCACCCAAGAAGACCTCAGCCCAGAACTCCAACAAGCAACCGAACAACTCAAAAAACGAAAACTCCTCACAGTCGAACCCAAAACCACCCGCACCCTCCAAACCACTGCAGAGGGCAAAAAAGCCGCAGTCGAAGCCAAAACTGCGCTCCAAGAAATCACCCAACTCACTCCCGAACTAATAATTACAGGCAAATGGAAAACCGCAAAACTCCAAAAATACAACATAGAAGCTCCTGTAGCAAAAACTTGGTCTGGAAAAAAACATCCTTACCTGCAGTTTCTCGATGAGGTCCGCGCTAAGTTGGTTCAATTGGGCTTCCAAGAAATGACAGGTACTGCCGTTGAAACGAGCTTCTTCAACTTTGACGCATTAAACGTGCCGCAGGATCACCCAGCCCGGGAAGCCAGCGACATCTATTACGTTAAAGACCCTCAGTGCGGCGACCTCAGCAAACATGCCCAAGCGCTTGAGCACGTGAAAGAAACCCACGAAAACGGTTGGAAAACAGGTTCAACAGGTTGGGGATACAAATACTCGCTTGCGGCTGCCCAACGTTTGCTTCTCCGTGGACATGGCACATGCCTTAGCGCACGAACCCTTGAGCGGGGAAACTTTGAAGTGCCAAGTAAACACTTCTCCATCGCACGCGTCTACCGCCCCGAAATAACCGATAAAACTCACCTTTCAGAATTCAACCAAGTTGAAGGCATCGTAATAGATGAAAACCTTAACCTAAAAGACCTCCTCGGCGTCTTAGGCAAGTTCGCTATGGAAATCGCTGGAGCAGACAAAATCCGTTTCAAACCTGACTACTTCCCCTTCACCGAACCCAGCGTGGAACTCAGCGCGTATAAGGAAGGTTACGGCTGGGTGGAATTTGGGGGCTCAGGAATTTTCCGTCCCGAAGTTACCCTGCCACTTGGCGTAAAAGAACCCGTGATTGCTTGGGGATTAGGTGTTGACCGCCTCTTTATGATGCGCTCCGGCATCGAGGATATCCGCATGATTTTTAGTCAAGACCTCGGCTGGCTGAGAAAAAAACAGGTGACCTAAATGCCAACAATCGATGTAGATTATGCTGAGCTTGAACGTTTGCTGAATGTGAAATTGAACGGTGACATGGCAAAACTCGACGACATTCTTGCATACATTAAGGGTGAAGTGAAAGCCCAAAACGAAAAAGAAGGCACCGTCAGCATCGAAATGAAAGACACCAATCGCCCGGACCTTTGGAGCGTTGAAGGCTTAAGCCGAGCCTTACGCGGCTACCTCAACCAAGAAAAAGGGCTAAAACAGTACGCAGTTGGCAAATCAGCCCTCGAAGTAAACGTTAACGCCCAACTATACAACATTCGCCCCTACATTTGCTGTTCAGTAATCAAAGACATTCACCTCTCAGACAACGTTATCAAAGGAATCATGCACCTGCAAGACAAACTAGACCAAACCAACGGTCGAAGCCGCCAAAAAACCTCGATTGGCATTTACAATTTGGACCTTATTAAACCGCCAATTGAGTACACTGCCGTGAAACCTGCAGATGTAAAGTTTGTTCCTTTAGGCTTTAATGAAAAGATGAGTTTAGATGAGGTTCTTGAACGCCACCCCAAAGGCATCGAGTACGGTCACATAGTTAAGAAGAACCCGCTTTATCCGATACTGTTTGATTCTGAAGGCAAAGTTTTGTCTTTCCCCCCAATCATAAATTCCACCGATTTAGGCAAAATTACAGAGGAATCAAGGAACTTACTTGTCGAAGTTACGGGAACCCTGCACAAGACCGTTTTGAACACGCTGAATTTGGTTACGTTGGCGTTGATTGACCGTGGCGGCAAAGCCTTTAGCGCAACGATACATTATCCTGAAAAGTCAAATTATGCCGAGAAAACCGTGGTAACGCCTGATTTTAACAACCGCATTGTAGCGTTGAGCATTGAGGACACGAACAGGTTGTTGGGCTTAAAATTATCGGCTAAGCAAATCTCCGAATTACTGCTTACCGCGGGGTTAGGCGTTGAAAAAGCATCAGGCGACAGCATATCAGTGATGGTTCCCTGTTACCGCGTTGACGTCATGCATCAAGTTGACATAATTGAAGACGTCGCCATCGCATACGGCTACAACAACATTGAACCCCTCTGGCGTGAACTCCCAACAACTGGAAAAGCAAAACCCGACCAACGCCTAATCGATGTTGCCCGCGAATTAATGGTTGGGTTAGGCTACCAAGAAACCCTCAACACCACCCTAACCAATCAGGAAAACCTCTTCAAAAAAATGAATACGGCACCCGCCAAAATCATCGAACTCTCTAACCCTAAAATAGTAACCATGACCTGCCTGCGAAACTGGCTCCTGCCAAGCCTCATGGAATTCCTCAGCGTCAACCAATCCGTGGAGTTTCCCCAAAAAATCTTTGAACTGGGCAAAGTAACCTTGCTCGATGAAACCAAGGAAACCCGAACAAGGGATGAGGATTGGCTTGTCGCAGTTACTACTCATGTGAACGCGAATTTTAGCGAAATCAAATCTGCTTTGGACTCGTTTATGGCTAATTTTGGGGTTGAATGGCAAATAAAAGAAACCTCACATTCCAGCTTTATCGAGGGCAGAGTTGGCAAAGTAATCGTTGGCGGCATTGAGGTTGGCGTTGTGGGTGAGGTAAATCCTTTGGTGCTTGAGGCGTGGAAGCTTGAGAATCCAGTGGCGGCGTTTGAGCTTAACTTTCAGAGCATCCTTGAGAATAAATTAAAGAAATAAGGGTTTAACCGTTAAAACCACGACAGTGTTCCATTTTTTCTCGCGGTTTTTAGGCACCAATAGTAAATGCCATATCCCAACGGCACGATGATTGCGCACATTAACGCCAAAATCAGTAGGTCAGGCATTATCATTTGGATTGTCCATCCTGTAAGCATGAGGCGGATGCAGGTGAAGAAGTAGTATTGGGGCACCACGTAGGAGATTGCTTGTAGCGCTGGGGGCATGATTTGGGGTGGGAAGAGGACGTTGCCAAAGAGGCTTGTTGCGATGGTTATGAGTGCTGTTACGGGGTCGCCTTGTTTGGTTAAGATTAGGATGCCTGCGCCGATCATGCTGAACCCGATGAATGTTCCGATTCCGAGTGCCAAGACGATTATGGTTCCCAAGATGTTTATGCTTAGGGTTACGCCGAATATGAAGACGCCGATGGCAAGGTAAATCACCACAACCGCCGTGCTCCAGATAAAGCCCCACAGCGAACTGCCAACGATGAAGGTTGTGAGGCGTGTGGGTGAGACGAGGACTTCTTCGAGTGCCCAGGGGTTGATGGTTTTCTGAACTAATGTTAGGGCTTGGTTTAGGTAGGTGCTAAACGCTAAGCCGATAAGCAGGTATGTGGTTAGGTTCATGTTGTACATTTGCAGGACGCTTTGGCTGGTTGCGCTGGAGCCAAGGTAAGCAAACGATAGGGCGCCAAAGAGCGCGGTCATAACCAGTATGAGTATGTTTGTTTTGTAAGTTGAGAAGCTGATGATGTCGCGTTTCATGAAGTAAAAGATTTTTTCAAGCTCTTCCCACATGGTTACGCCCTCTTAGTTAATTCAATAAACGCATCTTCCAACGTTGGCTCTTCACGCTTAAAATTTACAAGCTTAATTTTATTCTCAAATAGAAACTCAAAAATTGAGGGAAGCTGGTCAACGCTGTTTAATTCAACGCATAAACCTTTTTGGTTGGGCAGTAATGTTTCGCTGTTTTCGGTTACGTTAATTACGCCTTGGATGGTGCGCATGTTTTGGATTTGTTGGGGGGTTATGTTTTCGACTGTTAGGTGGATTTGTTCTTCTTTTTTGATTTTGTTTATGAGGGCGTTTGGGGTGTCTTGGGCGATAAGTTTTCCGTGTCCAAGAATAGCAATTGTGTCGCAGATTTGTGCTGCTTCTTGGATGTAGTGAGTGGTGTAGAGGACGGTTTTGCCTGTTTCTTTGACGGTGGTTTGGATGAATTCGCGTATGTTTCTTGATGCGGTGGCATCTAAGCCTGTGGTGGGTTCATCTAAGAGCAAGATGGGTGGGTCTGGCAGTAGTGTTCTTGCGAGCGCCAGTTTGCGTTTCATGCCGCCCGAATACTTCTGGTACAGGTCAAAAGCGCTGTTCTCCAAACCGACGAGTTTTAGGACTTCGAGGATGCGGTCGTGGCGTTTTTGTCTGGGTACATTGTAGATGGAGGCAAAGAATTCGAGGTTGCGGTAGCCGTTTAGGCGCCAGAAAAATCCGCGTTCGCCCACGCTAAAGAGGGTGCCCAGGGATTGTTTGACTTGCATTTGTTGCTTGATGATGTCGTAGCCGTTGATGGTTGCGGTTCCTTGGTCTGGCGGCAGAAGCGTGCAGAGCATTTTGACAAGGGTGGTTTTTCCTGCTCCGTTTGGACCTAGGAGCCCGAAGAGTTCGCCTTTTTTTATGGTTAGGTTGAGGTTGTCGATGGCGTTGATGGATACGGTTTTGCGTTTGAAGGGGTTGGTGTTTGGGGTTTTGGTTTTGAATGTTTTTGTCAGGTTGATTGTTTGGATGGCGTTTTCGTTTTGCAACCGTGAACCCCTTTTTTCAGACGTTTAATTTAATGGAAGGTTGTTGGGAAAAATTTTGGGTAATTCTATTAAATCATTGAAGCTTAATTAATATATAAATTGAACGCACCTAGGCACTAAAAACCTTGTAAAACCCAGTTGCCTAAAGTTCAAACAGGCATTCAACCTGCGCTTGAATCTATATAATGGTGAGGTAGCTTACTTGAGCCTAGACTTTCCGTGTAATTTCTCGTAATTAGGGCAAAAATAGAGAGTTAAGCGAACCAAGCCATGCGCTAATAGGGTAGGGGCCTAAAAAGGTAGGTGGGCAAAGGCCTTCTCCTTATTTAGCAGCCGGATTCGCTCAACTGTTGTTGGCTATCCCTTGCATTCCTACCAACAGGTAACCCGTCTCAAAAATATAAAAGATTGTGGTTACACTGTGAAGCCACAACCGCCAACTTGCTTTATGTTTCTGCTTCAAAATTGCCTCTAAATTGCCGACTGTATACCTCAATTACATATGGTAAAATGGTGAATATTGAATGCGTTACATGGCAATCGTTACGTAGAATATAAAAAAAGAATCTGGTAAATTTACAAAAATGGTTACTGCAAAACCTTTTATATTGATAAGCAAGAAAGACTATTGGGGATGGCGATGAATAGAAACGAGGCAGTCACCTACCTTAAAGAACTTTTAAGCCAATGCAACGACATGTCACCAGCATCCGTTTATTTTGAAAACCCCAAAAACAGCGATTCCGTAGGCTACAGAGTCCACATTAAAGGCAAAATTTACGAGTCAGACATGCAACAGGTAAGGGACATAGCCAAAAAGTACAGTTTAGCAGTAAAAGAAGAGGCAGATGGCGTTGTCGTCTACAAGCCTAAGTAAAATGCTTAAACGATAACTCGCATTGACCGTATTGTAAATTTCAATACAAACCGCAGCGATCTCTATTCTTCTCGCAGGCTTCTCGAGCTCTTTACCGCAATCGGGATAATTGACTATAGTGCCACACTTTCCCAAAAAATTAAAAAGTAAAGAAGGATAGTTTCCAAAATTGTTATTTGCAGGATTTAACTTTAGTTTACTGGCGATTTTTTGAGTTTTAAATTTCTTTCTTTTGCTGACCGAACAGGGGAAGTAGCTTTTGCCGTTATCATGGTGATTATAATTAATGGTTACGTTGCCCTATCGAAACTTGACTCTGGCTTTACCTACATTGTCGCAGTTAACTTGGGCGCTTGCTTAACCTGGGGCATAATTGACGGGTTAATCTATGCAATTTCAAGTTCAATCGAGCGAAACAATGTCCGAAACAAGCTTTTGACATTAAAATCCTCTCTTAAAGGCGATAATGCTTTGGAAGGCGTAAAGATGAGTTTAGGGGACACTTATTTGGCAACCTTTGACGAGGAAGGCAAAGACGCAATAGCAAAAGAAATCATCACTCATGTTCCGAATGCTTCTTTGGAAGAAACCAAAGTCATCACAAAACAAGAGGCGCTAGGTTGGCTATCAATAATTGGCATCTACCTTGCAGTGGGGTTCTTGCTTGCTTTGCCCTTTTTGGTTTTGCCAGATAAGGTGTTGGCTTGGGTTATTTCAAACGGGGTGGGCGTTGCTTGGCTGTTTTGGTATGGCGTGCAATTGGGCAGAAGCGCAGGAAAAAACCGTTGGCTTCTGGGAATATTGATGGCAACTATCAGTATTGTGTTTTTGGCGCTTTCTTATTTTGTTTGGGCAAAATGACGTTTCCAATTCCACAACAACCCCGCCACGGCGAAGGAGTCTTGCGTGCAGAGGCAGGTTTGCAACGCCAGTTCTAAACGTCATTTTTTCGTTCTAACGGGTGATTGCACTCTTTTAATTGTATGTTGTTTCTTTTGAGAGTTTAAAGTTACAGGCGTTCTATAATTTTATCCCAAAATTTCAGTCTTGTTTTCTGCCTTACCTCTTTTCCATCAATACATCTTGCATCAGCTTGAATCTTCCATGCCCGAAGCATTATGCATACAAGAAAAATTCTCCAGTAGATTGCAAGTGCCATCATCCATGAAAAAACACTAAATACAGCGAAACCAAGATTCAAATTGAAAAGAAAAGTATTGCTAGGAATAAGCCACAGTGTATAGTAACGAGTTAAGTCCGCGTGCACACCAAAAATGTAGCCGACGGGATAATAGAATAAGTCATTCATAAGAGACGCTATAAGCCCTAAGGATAGGGTAAGTCTAAAATTTCTCCTAAAGTGTAATGTGGTTAAAGCAAAAAACGGGAAAAAATACATTGCGGTTAACCATAAATGATAGCCATGACCGGAAAAAAACAAATCAATATAATTTATGAAAATTAAGCCGTAAACTACTGCGAGGAGAATGTAGATTTTGAATTTCTTGTTCACAAGCTGAAGCATCTTTCTTGTTTCTGCATGTGCGGCTTCATCACAACTCTTTGTCAAAAACCCTTCACAACCTAAACACACCTCGAAAAACGACCGTTAGTCAGCCATAAGGCTGATGAAAACATTATAAACTTTGCGAATTAAACCTTTATACGGGCAAGCGTTAAGTTGTTTTTTGTGGATGCGTTAACGTTATCTTTTTAATTTTTTGTTTGGGCAAGATAACGCTTCCAATTCCAAAGCAATCCCGCTACAACTGCAATGCGCAGGTATATGGATAGCGACATCATCCATGAAGTGACTGCGATTGTTGTGAATCCGAGGTTTAGGTTGAATAGGTTGGTGTTGCTGGGGATTAGCCATAGTTGGTAGTAATGGCTTAAATCGGTGGGTATGCCGATGGCGTATTTTGCAAGCCAGTAGAATGTGTCGTTCATCAGTGAAGTGACTAGTCCCAATCCAATTGTTAGCTGCCAATTTTTTAGGTTAACCATCGAGAAGCCCACGAAGGGCAAAAAATACATCATCACAAGCCACAGGTGGTAGCCGTAGTTTAAGCCTGAAGAGGCAATATCGATGTAATTGATGAATATTAACCCGTAGAGGACCGCGAAGGCAACCAGAAAATACAGTTTGCCCTCCAAAACCCCAGCAAACCCTAAGGTAGCTTTTGCTTGAGGTTCTATGGCTTGCAAGCTGGATGCTTTTTTGGCTTTCAGGTTAGCTCACGGAAAAAAGGGATGATTAATCATTCATTATAAACGTTGTTTACTGTAAATCTATAAGTCAGGTCAATCTTCCAAGTACATGTTTTAGGTTTTTGGCTTAAGAAGCCGCTAACACCTACTACCACTCACGTATGTTGTGCATGTTTTTAACATTAAAAACCAAAAAAATCGCAACCAACAACTTGCCTAAAAATGAAGTGAAAGGTAAGCGTCCAGATTACGACATGCTTTTACAAAAAGGTCTCTAAAACACTTCTTATGTCATTAACGGTTAGGTATCTTATTTTAACTTGAGCCTTCCATGTTCTTATCAGGAAGTAGACGGCGATTATTCTTGCGTAGATGGAGATTGCCATCATCCATGAAAAGACGGGCGTAATTGTGAAGCCGAGGTTTAGCTGAAATATGGTGGCATTGCTTGGAATGAGCCATAGGTTGTAATACCTAGTTAAGTCAAGCGGTTTTCCTATGATGTTACTAGCAACCCCATAGAACACGTCGTTCATTAGCGACGCAATAATCCCCAGCCCTAGGGTTAACTGCCAGTTTCTTCGGAAAAATATGGATAAAGTAACGAAGGGCAAAAAATACATGATGCCAAGCCATAAGTGGTAAGCGTGATTAGCTGCACCACAGATAATTATGTCAATGTAATTTATAAAAATTAATCCATAGAGAATGGAAAAAAGTAGGTAATACTTGAATCTTCTGTCAAACACTTGAACCGTTTTTCTGGTTTCAACATAATTTGGGTCTTCGATGCATGTTTTTTCTGGTTTTTCGGTTTTTTTCCGCAAATCTACCACTTCCCATAAACTCCATCAGCCAATTTTTCCATAATTCTGCTGAAAAAGCAGCTGAAAGAAGGCAGTAAGCATGCTATTGTAACCATTTGTCTGCCTAAAACTGCAAAAACATTAGAACATGGCGAGTTGTTAAAAACCTTTCGCAAATACAGGATATTCTTTAAAGAGGGCTCATCTACGTAAGGTCTACTGTGCCTGCAACCCGCAGTTTGGCGCCTTCCAAATACATCAGCACTGCTTTGTCTTTTGGGCGGTGGACAAGTGGTTTATCGAGTGTTAAGGTTAGGGTGGGTTTTTTCCAGTCACCCGTGTCTGTTGCAGCGTCGACTTTGGCGGTTAGGAATTGTGTCCAATGGCCAACATGCATGACCATGCCGGGTTTAATGGGTGTCTGCCAATATTTAACAAGCGATGCCTGCGTTTTTATGGCAGTTGCGGTTTTGATTGCGGGGTCGTTTGTTAAAACGGTTCCGCGGTCTAAGTCTTCTACTTCAACGTTCTTCAAAGCTAACCCAACGCGGTCGCCCTCAGCCGCAACATCAAATTCGTCGTCGTGCTTTTGGATGGAGCGAACTTGCGCGGATTTCGCAGCTGGCAAAACGTTTAGTGTGGCATGTTTTTGAACTGTACCGTATGCAACTATGCCAAGGACCACTACGCCGACGCCTTTCACGTTAAAAGCGTGGTCAACAGGCACCGTTCCCACTGTTTGAGCGCTTGGGGCTGGTTTTTGTTTGGCGGCATCCGCTAAGAGTTTCTCTCGCAGTTGGTTTGCGTCGTCAGCTACAAACTCAAAGTTCTCAAGGCTGGTGCCTTTGATTATAGGCTGGATTTTTTCTTTAGGAATATAGTTCCGCAAAACTATGTAGCCGGTCTTAATGTTTGTGCACTGCAACATTACTAGTTGTTCGCCAAAGGTAGCGTTAAGTTCGTCTACAACGATGATGACTTCTTTGGCTAAGGCACAAGCATAGAAGAGTGGCGCTAACCGTTCAGGGTAGCGTGTAGGTTCGATGAAGGTGACGGTGTCTTCGCCTTTTTTGAGGTTGTAGAGGGTTATGTCTGTGGAGGTTCCTTTTTTGGCAAGGGTGCTGCCGTAATCTAACGCGCCAAGAATTGCTACTGTAATGTTTCCCATAGGTCATGACCTGCAAACTATCTGCAATGTTGGTTTAGCTAAAAGATAAGTGTTATTGACACTTTTCAAACTCTGAACCCATTTAGTTTTTGTTGTTTAATTCCTCGGTTATACTATTGAATTGCTCCAGTGCCGCCTGCAAATTCTCGACAATATTCCTTGCGATTACGTCTGGCGCAGGCAAGTTATCCGTGTCCTCTAAGCTTTCGTCTTTAAGCCAGAAAATATCCAAATTAGCCTTATCACGAGCAACCAAATCAGCATACGAGAAAGCTTTGAAACGCTCAGATTCCTTGCGTTCATGCCGATTCTTGGGATTATAGCAAGCAACGAAATCTTCCAAATCCTTGTAGGCAAGCGTGACCCGTTTTAAGAGTAAAATGCTTGTTAGTACGCAAATCGTATATCCAGAGTTTTTCTGTCCAGGGGGTTTCGCTGGCTGGTTTGCGGTCAAAGAAGAGAACGTTAGCTTTTACGCCTTGAGCGTAGAAAATCCCAGTCGGCAACCGCAAAAGCGTGTGGACATCGCATTCGTGAAGGATTTTTCGGCGTACGGTTTCTCCTGCTCCGCCTTCAAAAAGAACGTTATCGGGAACAACTATGGCAGCACTGCCGTTGATTTTAAGCAGGGTTTTGACATGCTGGAGAAAGTTGAGTTGCTTGTTACTTGTCGAAGCCCAAAAATCCTGCCGCTCATAGGATAAAGCTTCCTTGTCAGCTTTCCCCTCACCGTTCATAATGGTTATGCTGCTTTTCTTACCAAACGGCGGATTAGTCAAAACCATATCATAGCGGTCGCCTGGATCATTGATTAGCGAATCGCCCGTTTCTATAGGGCAGGGATTACTCTCGTCGCCATCGATACCGTGAAGAAAAAGGTTCATAACACAGAGCCGAACTACCCCATCGACAATATCTTTGCCGCTAAAGGTATGGTAACGCAAGAACTGTTTTTGTTCGACATCCAATTGGTAAGTTTGATGAAATGTAATCGTGCGCTGTAATAAAGAAACCACCTGTGCCGCATGCCGGGTCGTGGATGGTCATTCCAGGCTTAGGATGCATGACTTCAACAATTGCTTCAATAAGCGGTCTTGGAGTGAAATATTGTCCAGCGCCACCTTTTGTGTCTTCAGCATTTTTTTGAAGCAAGCCTTCGTAGATTTCTCCTTTAACGTCAATAGCAAAACCTGACCATGTTTCTCCATCAATTAAATCGATTAAACGCTTAAGCTTCGCAGGGTCTTGAATTTTATTTTGCGCTTTGCGGAAAATAACACCACTAATGCTTTTTCTTTGCCAAGATTTTCTAACAAATAGCGGTAATGCTCTTCAAGTGCAGTCCCATCCTTAGATATCAAACTTTGCCATTGACAATCATTCGGAATATGTGATGGAATATGAAGCAGTTTCGTTCTGCTCATCAGCCATCTTTAGAAACAGCAAATAAGTCAACTGTTCAACATAATCCCCATAACTAACACCATCATCACGTAGAACATTACAATAATTCCAAACTCTTTGCACAATAGGTGCTGCTTTACTTGACATACTTGGATAACTCCAATTGATTATTGTTTTTAGATTTATTGCTCAAACCTTCTGCCTTGATATGCTCTAATAATTTCTCCGCAGGCTCATCGGTAGGTTCTTGAGGAACTAGACACCCTGAAAATGCTTCTCTTAAGATACTTTGCCTAAGCTTTTCGGTTTCTTGAATCATATTATCTATATCTTTTTCATTTGTCCTAAAAACGGAAAGGAATTTTTCGAGTACGTTGAAAATCGCTTTTTGCTCTATCAAAGGAGCTAATGGTATTGAAAACTGCCTTATTTTTTGAGCATTTATATTTGATTGTGTAACCGCTGTCGCTCCTTCCAATAGGTAAGCTTGACCTTGTGGAGAAAGCAAAAACGCCAATAAATATTCAGGTAAAACCAGATTTTTTAACACTCTTAAACGAATTAAATAAGCGCTAGGAATTGCAGATACCTCTATATCCTTGAAAATTGCCACTCTTCCAATGGTTCCGCTTCTTGTAATTAAAATGTCCCCATCTTGTAACTTGTATTTTTCAAATTCATCACGGCTTAAAACAATTCGAGGAGGATTTTTGAAAATAATATTACCATCTTCATTCATGTCGGTGGTTCTTATTGTTACTACACCTGATGTAGCATATTTTGTCTTGGCAAATCTTGGACCATAGAAGGTACTTTCAGTTAAGTAATTAATTTCGGTCTTTAACCATCCCTCAGGTAAGTCATGCTTTTCTTTTCCAAACTCTTCTAAGGTTGGTTTTGATTTTTGGGAGTGAGATTTTCTCCATTCGTTAGTTAACTTGCCTTCAAAGGCATACTTTAGAATGCTTGACGGTAACGCCTAAGTTGCATCTGCACCGCCCTTAGCGAGGCGACGCCAGCATCCAAAAAAGAAAACAACTCCTCAACCTTACCAACAATACGGCGCTGTTCATTCAAGGGAGGCAACGGAAGGGGGATTTCATTGACAGATTTAGAAGATAGGTGTTTAACCGTAACAGAAGAAGTATGTTTGTTTATCTCTTTTAGATAAGCTGGAAGCAATAGTTCCAAGAACTTGGAATCATAGAATTGTTGATTGACTTTTATTTTACAGACCCGCTGATTTAAGAGTGCTTCGCTTCCTTTCCAAACAGCGCTATTGAAATCGCCGTCCATTCCAACTAATAAATCGCTTTTTTTTACTACATATAAGCGGTCAAATTCCCCATCATATGAGCACTCGGTAATATTTTTACCTACATCGCGTATTCTTATTAAGGGAAAACCCTTTGTCCTCGAGAATTTCCTGGATTCAAAAGCATAACCGTTGAGTATTTCAGCAATTGAATTTAACTCAACTCTTTTCCATGAGCTATGGCTTCCAAGTAGAGGGTTAGATGATTCTTCCACTATTTCATTAACCGCTTTACCTAGCGTCAAAAGCATACCCTCACTTTGTTAGCACCGTGTTTAGTTCTTCTAGTATTTTGTTTAGTTGTTGTCCGAAGAGTTGGTAGGCTTTGATTGCTCCGCCTTTCTGGTTAAAGGGTGATAACTCGAAGGCGTCTATGTTGATGCTTAGGGAGGTGGTTATGTGTTGTTTTATCATGTTTAGCCATTCTTTCTGTTCAGGTGTGAAGTGTGTGCCGTGGCTTTCTTGGTTGTTTAGCCAGTGCATTAAAGTTGCGGTTACTTCGTCAGGGAATGGTTCTAAAACATTCGCTTCCCCCGCTGGCAAATCGTACAAGTGAGACAATGTTTGTTAGGAGTTTTTGTGGTCCTGCACCTTTGACTTTTGATTTTTCTAGTTGCTCATAAGCCAGCCAAACAAGTTCAGTAGTTAATTTGTAAGGTGGTTTTTGGATTGCTTCAGCCAACTCTTTGATGGCGTCATAGGTTAGTTGCCTTTGGGAGTAGGGTTTGCTGTAGATTATTTGGAGGGCTGTTAGTTCGTCTTTGTTTTTGTCGATGAATGTTTTGAAGGATTCAACTGTTAATTTTGCTTTTTGGGAAGCGCCAACGTCGAAACCTGCAAATGTGACTTCGTCTTTGCTGACTGTGTCGATGGTTTGTTCGTTTCGTCGTTTGATTTCTATTATGGTATTTCTGAATTTGGCTTTGTCAAATACTTTGCAGGCGGTTTGGGTTAGTTCCTTTGTTGCAGCTTTTTAACCTGTTCCTGTGTTGGGTTATCGGTTTTGTAAAGCTCTTTGGCTTTTTGCAATTTGTTTGTCTGGGTCAACAGCGTCAAACAGTTCGTTTATGACTTGTTTTAGTGTTTTTCCTTCGGCGGTTGCTTCAATTTGTTTTCTTGAGGTATCGTCAAGTTCTTGGTTGAATTTTGCAAGTCGGCCAGCCATTGAAGTTAATGTATCAACATCTCGAATGCCCAAGCGATGGAATCCATCAGCTTATCAAAAGGCATTGTGCGTTTTCGTTCTAAGGGTCGAGAATCGGTTTTATCGCTGTCACAGACGCCGACTGCATCAACGATGATGAAGCTGGTTTTGTTCTCGGTGTCAGGGGTTACGGCTTTTAGGTCGGTGCTGGAAATTGTTCTTGTTCCCCGTCCTTTCATCTGCTCAAAGTAAACGTTGGAATGTATGTCTCGCATGAAGAGGAGGCATTCTAATGGGCGGATGTCGGTGCCTGTGGATATCATGTCAACGGTAACGGCGATTCGTGGGTTGTATGAGTTTCTGAAACTGCTAATCAGGTCCTCGGTTTTCTCGCCTGTTGTTCGATAGGTGATTTTTTTGCAGAAGTCATTGCCTTTGCCAAACTCTTCACGGATAATTTCCACAATGTCTTCTGCATGGCAATCATCTTTGGCGAAAAACAAGCGTTTTAGGAACTTCGGTTCTTTGTGGGAAAATTTCAGTAAACAATTTATCCCTAAATGTTCGGATGACTGTGCGGATTTGGTCTTTGGCAACTACGCTTCTGTCTAGTTGGGTTGCTTCATACTCTAACTCTTCCCCTAGCTGTTCCCAACGAACTTTGCGGGTTTGTTTATCTCGTCTGTCAACGTAGAAGCCTGCTTCTACTTTTCCGCCTTCTTGGGTGATTTTTGTGTTTATTCGGTAAACATCATAGCCAACGTTTACACCGTCGGCAACCGCTCGGTCATGTCCATATTCCATTACGAGGTTTTGGTTGAAAAAGCCCAAAGTCTGCTTTGAGGGGGTTGCTGTTAAGCCTATGATGAAGGCGTCAAAGTATTCGAGGACTTGTCGCCATAGGTGGTAGATTGAGCGGTGGCATTCGTCGGTGACTATGAAATCAAAGTGTTCGATGGGGATTTCTCGGCTGTATGCAACATCTACAGGTTTTCCGTTGTTGAGGGATAATTCAAATGCTGAGCCTTCCTCGTTTTCCTCAGGTAATTCTGTCGCCGCGAAGCATGGCATAGAGCCGCTGGATTGTGGTTATGCAAACCTTGTTGACTGGGTCAATATTTCGTGAAGTTAACCGCTGCACGTTGTATAACTCGGTGAATTTTCGCCCGTCATCTGGAGTCATGTAAGCTTGAAATTCCTGCAATGTTTGCTTAGCCAATGTGTTGCGGTCAACCAAAAAAAGAATCCGCTTTGCGCCGCCGAATTTTATCAAACGATAAACAAAGGAAACGGATGTGTATGTTTTGCCGCTGCCACTTGCCATCTGAATAAGCGCCCGAGGTCGCGTTTCAGCAAAGGATTTTTCAAGATTAGTTATAGCTTCAAATTGGCAATCACGCAGATTACCCTTTTCAAGTGCAGGAAGTTCTCGCAACCGTTCCCGCAAAGTTCGCTGGTCCTTAAGCCAATCCATCAAAGTTTCAGGTTTATGAAAAGCAAAAACGCGTCTGCTTCTGCTTTCTGGGTCACGACTGTCACGAAAATAAGTTTCTGACCCTGTGCTTTCATAGGCGAAGGGTAATGGGTTTCCTGCGTTTGGAACGCCGTCTTTTAATCCAGTGAGGTACTTGGCGGTTTGGTCAGATACTCCGCTTAATGTGGTTCCTTCTGGTTTTGCTTCTAACGCGCCCACTGCACGCCTGTCAACAAACAGCAAATAGTCTGCTTCGCCTGTTTTGAGCGGAAATTCCCTGACTGCTACACCTAAAGCTGCGCCTAAATCCAAGTCGTCAAAGTTCTGAACCTGCCAGCCTGCAAGCTCAAGCAACTTGTCTATTTTTTCTCTTGCGCTTTCTTCAGGCGTCAACCCATCAACCTAGCAAGTGGTACGTGGTTTGTACATAAAAGACTTGTTAGTCTAAAGCAACTTGTGGCAACGTGTACAACCAGCCTGCAACCCAAATCAGACGCTGATGCAAAAATGCTGTCGCCAGCTAAATCCACAGGAAGATGATGAGTATAGGTATCTCTGTCTTCTTCTAATACTAGAAAAAACAGAAACAAGAAAATAGAGACGTTGTCTGCATGTACGAAAGGTTCTTAAGGCATTGGGTATTCTTCTAAACGGCAAGAAATCGGCGGATTAAACTGCCAATTCAGGTAACGACCAGTTTCCAATTCGAAGCAGGTCAGACCAAATAAAAAAGGTTAAAATAGTCCGATGAAGAGGTGAAAAGGTATGGAAAATATTTACGCAGCAATGCTCCTTCACAAGGCAGGTAAAGAAATAAACGAAGAATCAGTAACAAAAGTTCTCGACAGCAGCAGGAATCACAGTTGACCAAATACAAGTTAAAGCACTCGTAGCATCACTTAGCGAAGTAAACATTGATGAAGCAATCAAAGCCGCACCAGCAATGATGGCAGCCGCTCCAGTAGCAGCTCCAGCAGAAGCTAAATCAGCAGCAGCCGCACCAGAAGACAAGAAGAAGAAAGCTGAAGAAGAAAAAGCCAAGGAAGAAGCAGCACTAGAAGGATTAGGCGCCCTATTCGGGTAAAATAAGCCTTACTCTTATTTTTAATTAATTTTTCCCAAAAATATTTTATCTCTACAATCTATTCTCCAAAACACAGCTTACCAAAGCTAAAGAAAAAAAGTTATTGTATGGGCAAATTCTGGTCTTTAGGAACCTCAGCAGGCTGGCTAACCGCTGCAATCTTTGTTTTGCTCCGTTCACTTAGCACTTTCCAAACTACGATTGGTGCCCAACCGCTAAGAATCATCAAAGTTCCCGGGAACCCGCCGATGTTTCGCCCAACAATGGGGTTAAGATACGCCAAAATGTCTGGCAGAAATGCTTCCCAAATTCCAAAAGCCACCGCCTCCGCCACAACCGCTACAATCGCTGTTTTCTTGCCGAACTTGTTGAAGGTTTGAACTGCCAAGACTCCTGCAAAGAAAAAGTCACCTAACCCCAAGCCTCTGCTTAACATTGCACCCGTTGTTTGAAGAGTAAACGAACGGAACGTTGGGCAAGTAAACTAGCACTGGAAGACCCAATTTTGTGAAAATGTTGTTGCAGTCGTCACCATTACTGGCGTCACTATGACCAGAATAATGTCCATGATTGTTAAGAGAACCGCGAAAAGCCCCACGGTTTTCCAGCTGAACAGGGAGCTAAGATAAAGAATTATTAGGATTGCAAATGTAAACCCGAAGACATCCATAAGAAACGGAGTACCAAATGTCAACTGCGCCCACCGTAGAACACGTTGAAGAATATGATTAAAAGCACAAACATTGCGGGAGGCTGAGCAGCCACATACCATCGTGCTTTAGAAACAGTTTTTTTCTGCTCAAAAACTATGGTGCCGAAACAGAAGATTGCTAAACCAAAGAACGCTATTGCCCTGTAAACGGTAAAGCTGAATCGTTGAGTGGACCTAAAAGGCTAACTAACCCAGCAATGACGCCTACAATGCCAAAGCCAAGCGAAATTAGTTGGGCTCTCTTCTTTGTTAGGTTAGAGAATACGTAGCTGAGAACGTGAAGAGAAGCATTGTGTAGGAGCCGAGGAATATTATGAAGGAACACGTTTTGGAAGACTTGTTCAGGCGCAATAATGGATGTGTAAGCGATAACTGAAATGACAATAGCCATGAAGACAACCAGAAGAATGATGTCTCGGGTTTTGAATTCTTTCTCTTCAACTGTTGCCATCAGTTTACCTTCAACTTTCCTGTTGAGGAACATGGCAACAGTTACAACAACAAACAATGCAATTGGCATGGCAAGGTCAAGAGAGGGCATAGACTTCACAATAAACCAAAGAAGCTTTTATGCCTTTAGCAAAAACCGCTAAAAAACACCCGAAAAAAGGCTTCAGTAGCCAAAATGCACGTTTAAGATGGCTAAGGATGCTAAAAGCGCTTCTTCCATCCGAACCGTCGCCGTGCCCTGATTTGGAACAGTGTTTACGACAAAATCCACGATTTCAGCCAGTTTTAAGCCTTCATCTTCGGCAATTTCATGTAAGCCACGTGAAGGAGCCCCAAACGCCACCAAAACACTCTGGCTACCACTCCATTTCTCGCCTATCGCATTGGCAACAT
The DNA here is from genome assembly GCA_963846735.1 of Candidatus Bathyarchaeota archaeon. Taxonomy (GTDB): domain Archaea; phylum Thermoproteota; class Bathyarchaeia; order Bathyarchaeales; family Bathycorpusculaceae; genus Bathycorpusculum. The sequence goes on from CAWJXC010000003.1 coordinate 562,042, forward strand.
CCATGAAGTTGTCTCCAATTCTTGCAGTGGCAATCTTCAAGTCAAAACCGCCAGTCTGCACCAGTTGCCCAAAAGAACGTTTTTCCACTTGAACCCTGTAGCCCCAGTATTGCGGAACATCCTCGCGGCTTGCAGCTTGAACCTCAATCTGCTTGCCAATGTTGACTACTTGCAGAGTTAAGCGGTCACCAACAGCGAACTCTTTTTGCCGCAGAAGCGCAGGCTGCTGAACCCCAATATCCACAACCAAACCCTCTTTAGCCTCAGACAAAACCACGCCCTCACGGTATTCGCCCACCTTCAAATGCTTGGTTTTTCCACTCAAGGGATGATGAGGCGTACGCAGTGGCGGCAAAATTCCAGCAAACTCCAAATCGGCTTCAAGTTTGAAGAGCGCTTTTGCGCAGGTACTGGGGCGTCTCCAAATAGTTGAGCAGAAGAGCAATAAAATCCAGGTCTCTGCGTTGGTCCACTTTGGGGTTGTCGGGGTAAACTATGATTTCGTCCACTCGGAAAATCGCCGCTGCCCGCCCAATCAAGCCGATCTTGGCTGTTTTCTCTCGCAGATGCGGCGTGTCGGAGATTGCGGATGCTGGAATAGCGATTGAAAGTTTCTTTTTATCCATACTGCTTCTGCCTCCTGTGCTTTGTTGTCTGCGTTGTGCTTAAAAGGCAGAGATGAGATATAAAACTGCGTGTTATTTGGAGGATCACAAAATTGGTAACCCCCATTTTAGATAACATAGAAAAAATACATTCAGTTGATAAGAGCGGAATGCTAAATTTTTCTGTTAACGCAGCAAAACATTATCGTGAAGCAGCCGAAGATAGCAGAGAAAATCAAGTTAACTATCCTAAACCAGACAACATCGTGGTTGCGGGTTTGGGCGGCTCAGCCATCGGCGGCGACTTACTCAAAGACTGGGCAAAAACCCAGTTGAAAGTGCCCATCGAAGTTAGCCGAGAATACCAACTACCAGCTTACGCCGACAAAAAAACGCTTGTTTTAATCTGCAAGCTACTCAGGCGACACTGAAGAAACGCTAAGCAGTTTCCTTGATGCACTTAAACGCAAATGCATGATTTTCTGCATAAGCAGCGGCGGCGCACTCTTAAAGTACGCAAAAAAACACAAAGTGCCCTATCTTCAGGTTCCCGGCGGCATGCCTCCGCGTGCAGCGTTGCCCTACATGCTTGTGCCTTTGCTGGTTTTCATGGAAAAAGCAGGCTTAGTTAAAGGCGTAACAGAAGAACTTGACGAAGCCATAGTGCTGCTTGAGAAAATCAGCTAGGAAAATGGGCCAGATATGCCAACTAGAGATAACTTTGCAAAAACCGTAGCCACACACATCGGCGACACCGCCCCTGCAGTGTACGGTTTTGGCTTTTACCGCAGTGTTGCCCAGCGGTTTAAGCAGCAGTTTAACGAGAACAGCAAATCAGCAGCGAAATGGGAGTATTTCCCCGAGCTGGACCATAACGAGATTGTCGGTTGGGAAGGCAGAGGCGAACAATGCAAATATTTCTCAGTTATTTTCATCCGCGACAGCGAAGAACCAGTGGAAATTGAGAGCCGAATCGAAACCACCAAACAAATCATGGAAAGGGCGGTTTGATAATGTTTGACTTGGAAGTGCAGGGCAAAAGCGCTTTGGCAAAGATGCTTTCAACCATCGTGGTCGGCGACTTCATCAGCGTCTACTTAGCTGTCCTGCGTGGAGTAGACCCGACACCTGTTAAAACCATAAACTACCTAAAAGACACGCTAAAACAAAACGGTGTTAAAGAGAAAATAATTGGTGAGCTAGAAAAAATCTAGCTATGCTACGAATTTTTTGAATTGCTCTTCGGCTGCTTCAAGCGACACAATTTGGGGTGGACGCTTAAACCCGTAAGCGCATATGGGCTCCACTGCACCTTTCTGTTTCTTTGTTAACGCAAGTTTTACAGCGCGGACCACATCAAAGAGACACTGAGCCAGCGTTTGGCGCATCAACGGTTTGGAATTTAAGGTCAATTTTCATGGGTGTATTGCAGAAGTAGACGCCGCTTATCCAGAAGTAACTGTCACGTTTGTTCTGCAGGAAATCCACGTAGTCGGTTGAGCCTGCGACGATTTCGGCTTTGTAGGGGATTGCTGCTGCGACGGATTCGGTTTTTATGGTGCGTTTAGCGTCGCGTGTGCGGTCCATGGTGTCGACGGATTCGGTTCCTCCGCCAACGTCAAGCTGGTAGGTTTCGTTGATTCTGACTCCGTTGTCTGAGAGCAGTTTAAGCAGGGTCTTGTGGAGGGCGGTTGAGCCGACTTGGTCGACTAAGTCGTCGCCGACAAGTGGAAGCTTTGCTGTCTCGAATTTTTTTGCCCATGCGGGGTCGCTGGCTATGAAGTTGGGTGTAGCGTTAACGAAGGCGCATCCTGCCACGAGGGCTTGTTCCGCGTAGAATTGTGATGCTTTTGCTGCTCCGCTTGGAAGCAGATTAACCATGATTTCCGCGCCTGAGCTTTTTAGAACTTTAACTGCGTCAGCATCAGCGGCTTTGCTGACTTGAATTAGGGCTTTAGTTGGATTTCCGACACCGTCAAGCAGTGGTCCCTTGCTGACTTTAACGCCTAATGATGGGACATCGCAGACTTTGGGCGCGTTGTTTGGTTGTGCAAAAATGGCTTCTGAGAGGTCTAATCCAACTTTGCGGTCATCCACGTCGAAGGCTGCAACCACCTCGATGTCTTTGGGGCTCAGTCCAGCCAGAATGGGGTTGCGTAGTCCAATGCAGTCTTCTGGTTTTTGGAGTTTTGCGTAGTATTGGATGCCTTGAATGAATGATGAGGCGCAGTTTCCAACGCCGATTAATGCAACTTTAACTTTAGGCATGCTTTTTGCACCTTGCTTGGCATGTTTATTTGCTGTTGCCTTATAAAAAGCTACGCCGCAGACTAGCCTCTTATGGTAAAGGCTATGTTGGAAACCAAGTTATCCTTAGTCAGGTTTGCTTTTTTCTAGTATTAGATAATTGCAAGAGCCCCTATACTCATCATCTTCCAGCGGGCTTAGCTAACGGCTCCTTTTTTGTGTCAGCGTCTGGTTTTGGTTACAGGTTGGTTGTGCAAACAGCAACAAGCAGTTCCACTGGACAACATGATTTCAACTCCAGAAACGCTTATTAAATGAGGCGAATTAGAATGTAGAAGCCAGATGCTTTGGGCGAGTAGATCAGTCTGGCATGATCGCCACGTTGGCATCGTGGAGGTCCCGGGTTCAAATCCCGGCTCGTCCACCAATCAATTACAATTTTAACGGTTAAATCCAGACGCGTTTGATTTCTCTTATAGCATCAAAATGTGGGTCATCTGAGAGCACTCTTGCGTGGTTTACTGCGGCTGTTGCAGCGATTATGCAGTCGCCCATGGGCAGGTTCTTGTATTGGCATTTGAATAAACCTGCTTGTTTGGCAATCTGCGGGAGTTAGGTTTTGGATTTCTAGTCCGCTTTGGATTAGGGCTTGATAGCGGCTTTCAGCCATGTCCTTGCCCCGTAGGTCACAGGTTATTTGGGTTATTTCGGCAATCACTATTGTTGGTAGTATGCCTTCGTTTTTGGCTATAAGCGCTTGCAGTTTTCTGGTGGTTTTCTGTTTTGTTTCAGTTTGATTGGGAAAGAAGTATTCTCTTAAAAAACGCGTGTCAAGGACTTCTTTCAAGTTAGTATTCTTCTCTGAGTTTATCAATCATTTTGTTGACTTGCTCAACTGTCGCGTATCCTGCGTCGATGCCTGCCATATCCAGAAGGTTAGGAACAGGTTTGAAGAGGATTCCTTTCTCTGTGACTTCAACGAGTAGACGGTCGCCTTCTTTGATGCTGCACTGTTCCCTGATTTTTTGTGGAATAGTGGTTTGGCCTCTTCGTGTTACTTTTACGATGCTTTCCACATTTTTCACTCAGCATACAAATGATAATCCTACCATAAAAATTTTCCTACTCCATAATCAAATAGGATTTTATTAATTCCCAGAGACGAAGCCAAATTTAGCGGTTAGATATTACGGAATCGGAATAATCTGGCAAGTGGAATAGCCATTAAATCAATTCTTTTGTATATTCTGACTTGAGAAAGGAGAAGGCGAGGAGAAGGCTTGCAAACTACTGCAAAGAGGATAGAAGGCAAAATAAAAGAATACGCCAAACATTTCATAAAAACAGAGTACGGCAATCAAGCACTAAAAAAACTAGAAATGTTTGACATAAAAGCTGTTGACGCCTACGACACCGGCGGAATCTCAGAAGTCACGGATAAAAACATCAAAATAGCCGCCAAACGAGACATAGACGCTGGTAAACTGACAAACACAACTAAATTAATAATAAGACACGAACTCGGCCACATCCTCGACGAAAATTCACCAGCCTTCCCTGAATTCGAGGAACAAATTGAACACGAGAAAATAGCTTGGGTAAACGCAAAACCAAAAACTCCAGCCGAACACTGGTACAAAAACGTCTCAATAAGAACACACATAGACCCGTTGAAAATGCATTCGATGGGGTTTCCAAGACCAGAAACCAAAATCGCGCCAGAACTGCTAAAGCAGGGGATAAACATGGAATTGAAACGAATGAAAACAGACACTCTAACAGCTGACGAAATTTTGGCGAAAAGATTCGCAATGGCAAACCTGATTGAAGACCCTGATTATTATAATTCGAACAGATTCTTGGTAATTTAATGTAACGGAAAATAAGAACCACAAATTTTCAAAATCAACCTTAAGTTTTGAGAATTCAAAAAAATATTTCTCGCAAATCCTTAAGTTGACAAACCCTCATATATTTTTAGGGCGGATTTTATGATTAATTCTTCTGGCGAATTTAGTAATCTAAAACCAGAAAATCAAGTTTTGCGGGCAAGTATTTTTAGCAAAAAAAAGCAAAAGCCAAAGCGAAGTAAGCAGAAAATAGCGGCTGATATTCTTGAAAGTATAGATGACTATGTTAGTTCATTCGATTATAACTGGAACTTCATTTATATCAACAAAACAACAGCTCATGATTTTGGCTTCGAGCCCCACGAGCTAATGGGCAGGAACTTTTGGAAAACTTTCCCCAAATTTGTTGGAACTACTCTTGAAAAAAACTATCGCGAAGCCATGGTTAAAAGAGAAATCAGGCGTTTTGAATGGAAAACAATCTATGCAGATACGGGGTTTAAAGAATTCACGGTGTTTCCTTCAGCCGAAGGAATAACAGTATGCAGTAGAGATATTACTGAACGAAAAAAAGCGGAAGAAGAACTCTACCGAAACCGCGATTTGCTCAATAATATAATTAATAGTACTGAATCAGTTATTATCGCGCGAACCCTTGACAAGAGACTGATTCTGCTCAATAGAGCGCAATCTAAACTTTACAAGATGTCCATTGATACGGCGTTAGGTACGACGCCTTATGATATTTACCCTAAAGATGTCGCTGAAAGGATAATGTCTTGGGACAAAAAGGTCTTTGCTGAAGGAAAATCGTTTCGATATGAGGAAACAGTCCCAATCGGTGGCAAACTGCATACTTATGTAACTAACAAGTTTCCATTGACAGATTCTGAAGGAAAAATTTACGGGTTAGGCGGAGTAATTACCGACATCACAGAACGTAAACAGATGGAAACCCAGCTGGAGCAAAACACCAAGAATTTAGAAAACATAGTTGAGGAAAGAACCAAACAGCTTCAAGAGAAAGAACGCTTAGCAACTATTGGTGAAACAGCCGGTATGGTTGGGCATGATATTCGTAATCCATTGCAGTCGATTGCAGGTGACCTTTACTTGTTAGACTCTGATATCGCTTCTTTGCCTGAAAACAGCACTAAGAAAAGCATGCAGGAAAGCGTAGTTAGCATTCAAGAGAATTTACAATACATCGATAAAATTATTGAAGATTTAAAAAATTACTCAAGACGCTTAGAACCCTGTATAGAAAAAATTAACGTAGAAAAAATAATTGAAGAGACTATGCTAATTGTACCTATTCCAAGTAACCTCCAAGTTGTCTTAGAGGTTGAGAAAGGCTTTCCGATGATAAGGGCTGATTTTGCGATGTTAAAGCGTGTATTAACTAATTTAGTGCAAAACGCTGTGCAAGCTATGCCTCACGGCGGCAAATTAGCAGTCAGAGCTTATTGTAGCGATAACAAAGAGTTCATTTCGGTAGAGGATACCGGTGTTGGTATTCCTGAGGATTTAAAACCTAAACTCTTTCACCCTATGGTCACTACTAAAGCTAAAGGGCAAGGTTTAGGTTTGGCTGTGGTTAAACGGTTAGTAGAAGCTCAAGGTGGCACGGTAAGTTTTGAGAGTGAAGCAGGCAAAGGAACAAAATTCATAATTGAACTACCTACCGCTAAGAAATGACAATGCACCAAACGAATACAGTAATAACGAAACGAAATAAAAGACAAAGGCAAGTGCTTGAACAAAAAATAAGTTGCATTGTAACCAACCGCTAACTTTATGAGCATTAGTGCCTTTTAATATGTAATTATTTTTAGCTGTTTTTTGAGAGGTGAATTTTTCTTATGCAAATGGAAAACCAAAAAGCCCAAAGACTCGGTGTAGCAGAAATTAGCACTCTTATGCCCGAGGTTAAAGATAACCAAGCTATATATTTTAGACGAATTTAGATTAATCGTTTGGTTGCTGGTCATTAATTGATCACATGAAAGGCTATTTTGTTTGAACAAAAACCAACATCAATATCGAAAACTAAACAGCAGGTTATTTAATGACAGAATTTGATGTTACAGAGCATGCCCCATTACGATGAACTCAACAAGCCGCTCTTATCGAAAAAAGACGAAGAGTATCAGATGCTTATGGAAGTGGCAGAGGAATATCTCCACCAAGAGAGGGAAAAAACAGCACAGAAAAAAAGCGGAACAGCTACTGAAGTAGTGATTCGGGAACATCTTTTGAGAAGAGGATTCAACGTTACTTTTAATCCGAACATAACAATCTTGGGTTCAAACATAAAGAATGATTTGCTCTTACTCAAACCCACAATTAACCCAGACCAAAAAGAGTATTCACCCAACGAAATCAGCTTGGTAATTGAAGTTAAGAACAACGCTATCGCTAATCAGTCAAGAGTGATAAAGGAAAATTTTGATGAGTTAAAAAAACTATCTCCAGATTTAGGCTTTGGTGTTGTGATTCTTTCAGAAAAAACAGGCTATACGCACGAAATAACAGATGAAAAATTAGGAGATGAAAAATACCTATCGTTCACTCTTGTTTCAAGGCGCATTTATCCCAAAATCGGATTGTATTGCCAAAAAGCGATTATGGATTTATTGAAAAACAAAGAAATGAAAAAAACCGGCGATTGGGAAAGACTCATTTCCTACTTAAGAGGAGCGTAAAAAAGCTTCTCATAGCAACAGGAAAACTTGGGTAAAATACTGCTATAAAACATAGCACCAAATTTTCAACATCAATTGTTTTGGTTGCTATCTTGTTTCTTTTCTACAAGCCAGTTCCTTGATTTCACAACCGTTTTCCCAGCAAACGTTAGTTTTAAGGCGCCTTCATAGGGGCAGATTTCAACGCATCGTACGCAGAGCATGCATTTGGATTCAGTTACGTCTCCGCCTTTCTGCGCGTACATTGCGGTGGCTTGGGTTGGGCAAACACGTTTGCAGACGCCGCATTTGGTGCATTTGTGTTCATCTTTTTGAAGTTTTGTTAGAGCTATTTGTTTGAAGGGTGTGAATGTGCTAAAAAGCGCGGTTAAGCCTCCCAAGGGGCAGATGCGGCACCAGAACCGCCTGTAAGCCAAAGCCAAAATCGTAATTGCAACTAGAATTGCCAGGTTTATGGAGGTTAAGTAGAAGCCTGATATCCAGAAGGGGCCATACACGATTTGGGATATGTAGGACCAATTTATTTGGCCGATGGCGCATTCTATCAAAATGCAAAGTGGCCTCATTGGGCAGACTAAGCAGAAGGGCTCGTTGATGTTGCTGACGATGCCAGCTTCAGTTCCCTGTGGTCCGCCAAGTTTGGTTCCGGGGATAAGTTGAGTGCCGAAAATTGTGTATGAAGCGAAGATAACGCTTAAAATCATAAAGACCGCGATTATGATGTAGCGTGATTGTCCAAGCTTTGTGTTTGTTTTTTCAGAAAAACTCAGGTGCCGTAGCCGAGCGGATTTGCGGATACGCGTTAGCACGTCTTGGTATAAACCAAAGGGACAGAGCCAACCGCAGAAAAGCCTGCCTAAAATTATAGCTGCCACAGCCAGCATGCCAATCACTATACCTATTTTTTCTAATCCTGACGTAGAATAGATTACGTCGTAGCCTCGGGGATAGTTCCAGAAAGGAAAAATGTAGGCTTGCAGTTGCCAAATTGGGCAGGTGACGGTGCGTCCGTTAGGGTAGTAGCATGCTAAGACGGGGAAGGAGATGCCGTCGGGGAATTGGTTGCCTAAAAAGTTGCCGCCGATTAAATGGTCACGCGGCGAAACCCCTAACGGATAAAATATCGATGTTGGTTGATTGAAGGGTCCTATTAAAAGGCCCATGAAAATTGCGACGACGACAACGACTTGAATGAAAAGACGTAGTGTGCTGATTTTTCGGGTTTTGTCTTTGGATAGTTTGAGGATAAGGACGATGCCGACCGTCACTATTAGGGCGTAAGCCAATATGATTGTGGTAGGGTCGTTTTGCCAAGACATCCTTTACCGCCTCACTTTAACCTTGATTACGACCGCAATTGAAACTGTGACTGCAACTAAAACGGCGGTTATAATGATTATGGAGTGCTGCTGATAAAACGGCAAATTCGAATTGTTTGGAGCAGTGAAACCGCTGTAATGGGTTATTGAAAAGTTGCCTGTTATGCCAACTAAAACTACTGTGTTGTCTGGCAAGAGGGTCCAGCCTTCGCCTTCAGCGAGAAAAACGGTGCTTCCATCGGTTTCTGGAATGGTGACAGTCCATTCGCTGGCATCGGTAGACCGCGAAGTGTTAAGACCAAGGTTTACTGACTGCGTGCCCATACCCTGAACCGTGCACCTTAACGTTGCACCAACCGTTATAGAGGTGCCCCGATAGGAATAGATTGTCATGTTTGAGTTTTCAACAGAAACTTTGAGGTTTCCAAGTGGCTGCGAGTTCCTAAGTCTTAGGTCAGTAAAACGCCAAGTTTGATTCGCCAATGTTGCCGATGAACATGAGCCGTTTACTGCGAAACTGATGGTGCCATTGAGTTCAGGGATGCTGAACTTGTTTGAGGGTGTGAAAGTTGTGGCTGTTTGGGCTTGGGTATTGAGGCAAGCATAAGGAAATACGAGACCTATGATGAGAACTGCTGCGAGTCCAGTTAGGACTGGTTTGCTGCTGGTTGCCCTCAAAGTCTCACGCGTATGGTAGTATCTTTGTTTGGTTGGGCTATAAGGCTTTTCAACCTATTTTCAAGGTTAAAGTCTTTGCCAATTATTTACTTGAACTAAATATCAAAATCTTGTTCTGGATTAGGTTTCTTTTCTGGACTTGGAGGAGGTGGAGGTGTCTCTGGTTGATTGGTACCTTGATTAGCCGCTGGTTTGGGCTGTGTTCGGTTTTTCCGCATCACAAGCACTATCACCAGTAAAACAACTATGATTACGGCTGCTCCAATTGCTCCATAAAGCAACAGGTTTTGATCCGCCGGTTGTCCTCCTGAATTTGTGCTGGACGGTGTAGGAGTAGCTTGGCCGTTACTATCCACCAGTAACTCAACGGTGTCAGAATCGAATGAAAATGTTGTTTCTGAAGCGCCCTGTGTTCCGTCAATTTCCAAATAATATGTGTGGACGCCTACAGTTGAATCCTCAGGCACAGTAACAGTTATTGGAGATGAAAAAACATAGCTGCCTCCGGCTTGAACAGTGACAGGTGCGCTGCTTAAATTGAAACCGTAAAAGCCATCAGTAGGCATCCAATCAAAATGCAACCCTACATAAGTAATGGCAACTGAATCAGTCGAATTATTTTGGAAAAATATCAGAGCAGTTATGGTTTCTCCCTGTTGAGGCTGCGAGTTGGAGAGTAACGCTCTAAGGACTGCTTGATCAGAGGTAAGTGCAGACACTAATCCGCTGGAAATTAAAAGTACTGTGCAAACAACGAAAACGGCTAGGACGGAGAATCCAAGTTTCTTCATTTACCAACCCGTACAGTTGTAGTATTCCACCCTATATATTATTTTACCAAAATTGCAATAGTTTAAGAAAAGCATTGAGAAATTTTGGCAAAAATCGTAAGTTATGCTTGGCTTGCTTTGTCGACTAGGTGCGCTGTTCCGTCTGGGCAATAGACTTTTTCGCCTTCAGAAACTTTGCTGTAACGTTTGATGCAGGTTCTCTGTTGTTCGCAGCCATCACAATCTCGCGAAATCAATTTTATTTGTTCACCCCTCTTCTTCGCGGATTATATGACAATGGTGATGAGGGGATTTAAGGTAATTTACGTCCAAGAGCTTGGTGTTGCGATAGTCTTAAGTTTGGGCAAACCGTTTTGGCTTTGGGAAACAGGCAAAATGGATACTTACGGTTTAGCTAATTTAGCGTTGGATTTGGCAAGTATCATAAATTTCATCGCCTTACTCTTGATGCTAAGAGCAGTTATAAAAAGCAGAAATGCACTCCGTGGGTACAGCATTATAGGTTCATTTTTAACGTTTGTTTCCATCGTGGGCTTCGAAATAGCCTATTACCTTTTGGGAAACGTTGTTGGTTTCGCGTTGGGGTGGGCAACCGTGGCGTTCTGGTTTATAGCGTTTGTTTACAGTCTTAGGCAAAGATTGAAGGGCAGCGGAAAACAGAAAGAAACGATTGAGCCCTAATTGGCTGGAAACTGAATTGTGAATTTTGCGCCCTTGCCCGCGGTGCTCTCAAAGCTTATGGTGCCGCCGTGCGCTTCTATAACCCGTTTACAGACTGCTAAGCCGAAGCCTTGCCCACGCGGTTTAGTGGTGAATAAGGGAGTGAAAATTTGGTTTTTAATCGCTTCAGGTATCCCAACACCCGTATCCTGCACAGTAACGGAAACTTGCCCTTCACCGTTAACCTGCCCAATTAAGGTTAGTTTGCCGCCGTCAGGCATAGCCTGCACCGAGTTGGTTACCAAGTTGATTAAAACGCGTTTGAGGAGATGGAGGTCAGCTTTTATCTGGGGAAAATCATCTTCGATTTGCGTTTGCACCATAATGTTATTTGGAGTGGCAACGGATGCCAAAACGTTGGTTACGAGTTCTTTTAGGTTGATTGGTTTTTTATCTATTTTGACGGGTTGCACGAACGCTTGCAAGTCAGAAACAATCTTATCCATGTAAACCGCTTGCTCTTCAATGACATGAATGCTCTCTTGCAAGTTGCTTTTCACTTCGCCTTCAGTGAGCGATTTAACTTCGTTTTTCGCCAAGTACAATTCGCCAATTACCGTTTGCAGTGGATTGCGAAGGTCATGCCCAACCATACCAGCGGTTTGACCAATAGCCACTAAACGTTCCGAATCTTTAAGCTGCTTTGTTCGGTCCTCAATTATTTTTTCCAAGATACCTGCATGCTCTTCAAGGTTTTTTTGCAGTTCCTTTTGTTCGGTGATGTCTCGAACAATGGACCATATGCCTACTACTTTTCCTTTTCCATCAGTTAACCGCCAAGTTCTAACGGACGCTGGAAAAACCGAGCCGTCTTTTCGCTTGTATTCCCTTTCAAAAACGATGGAGCGACCAGTTTGCAGGACTTTTTTAACGATTTTTTCTCTTTGTTCATGCCACTTCTCAGGCAGACAACTGCTGGACAGTTAGATGTCTTAATTCTTTTTTTGAGTAACCGAGCATTTTGGCGTACGCTTGGTTGCAATCAATCATTTTTCCCTGCAGGTCACGTGCCATGATTCCATCTTGGGTTGTCTCGTAGAGTCTGCGGTATTTTTTTTCTGAAAAAAAAAGTTGCTGCTCCGATTTCTTTTGTTCCTCAAGTTCTCGTGCAGTCCTCTTTTTTTGCTCAGTTATATCCATGAATACTGAAACAAAAAAGGTTTTTTTTGGGCTGTAAATGTAAATTTGATACCATTTATCCATCGGTTTGCAGTAAGTTTCAAAATGCTCTGGCACACCAGTGGTGGCTACCCTGCCATAAATTCCTATCCAATTTATGTGGTCATCTTTTATTTTTGGGTTGAACTCGGTTGCTTTTTTTCCGATTCGTTCTCTTTTAAAAGAATGAATGTTATCGTATACCTTGTTGCTTTCAAGGGGAATAAAGTCGACGGGCTTGCCTTTTTGGTCATAAACCATTTTGTACACAGCGACGCCTTGAGGAAGATTGTCAAATAAAATTTTGAACTGTTGACTGCTTACTCCTAATTCTTCAAGCAAATCTTTGCTTGCATCGATGTATTTTTCTGATTTTAGAGGGGGTTTGTGAAGAATGGATTAAGGGGGGTATCTGCTTGTTTGCCTTTGACTGGGCAACATCGATAGAATTCACTATCTTTATCCCCAAATAATTATCGAGTCGAATGCATAAAAGACTTTCCAATATCTCATTTATCAATAAACGAGGGGTAAATGCTCATGCAATTAACCGCTTCACATGTTATCGACAAAATAAGCACTCCTAAAAAGTCATTAAAAACCTTGAGTTTAACGAGCAGCTTGGGCTTATTTCGCTTTAAAGTTTAACCCGATTGAGTAATTGAAAATGCCATTGTTCGGTCGCATAGAATAGCTCAAGCCCGCCCAAGAAAACCGCTTCCTTGTGCGCTCCCAACCCCTAAAAAGCGTAGCATCCTTGTCTTTTTGTAGGCTGAAGGAGATTTGTCCCTTCGCGCTCTGCAAAGATGCTTGGTCAGCGGTAACAGTTTCCCATGCACCAATCTTGTTGCCAAAAAGGGTTAAGCCGCTTGAATCAACGTATTTTTGGAAAACATTTGAACCTTGCTCGTTTAAAACCAAGACTTCACGGCATTTGTTTAACGTTACTTTTGAAAAGTCGGCTTGGATATTGATGGCTGTTGGTTGACAGTGATAGTTTATTGTTACTGTTCCTCGGGGTTTAACTGTTATGAATTCTGTTTTTATATTTGCTAAGTCTCGAAGTTCCATGACTTTGTTGAAGAGGGGCGTTAGTTTTTTGTGTTTAAGGTATAATCTTTGGAAGGTTTTTCTCAATGGAGAATACAAGCCGTCATCTATGTAGGTGGCTTGCCCAAACTTTTTTAGTGAAACCGTATCTAACGTGAAAACCTTCGTTATCATAAAGGCGGAACCGATTTTTTGATTGACACATCTGCTTTGCTGGAAAAAAACGTTTTATCCTCGTATTTAACGACTGGAACCCCAAAACCAACTCCTTCCTCAATCAACTCTACCCCATCAAGCAACAGCACAAGCCCCTTTTGGAGCGCTCCAGTTTCCAAGCAATTGGGGCGGCAGTCCTTGTAGATTCTAACAGATAAGCGGTCGGTAAGGTTAAGGGTAATGGGTTTTTGAAGGTTAATTGACTGCAACTTTGTGATGGTTGTTTGAGAATTCACGTTTACACCTTTTGGCTTTCCTGTTGGCTGAACACGGTTTTTGTGGACGAAAGAGCAGACCATCGGAAATAGGTTTTTCCAAAGATAAAATCGCCTATGGCAAAAACAGTTACCCAAAACTCTGTGAACAAGAAAGTTGCAATCGTAATTGGGTTGTATTTGGTGAAGAGCCAAAGCGTTAGTTTGAGTGTTTTAAGGGGATGTAGCGGCATCAAATGGACCAGATATTGGGGAGATTCACCTGTTAGTTTTCTGATTTGGTAGTGACCGAAAATTATTCTTCGACGCTGCTGGAAGTATTCGTGGAAAGTATTAGGTCCACAAATCAAAACCTGTGATTGGGCATCAAATTTAATTAACCAGCCTTTCTTCTTCGCCGTCACCGCGAGATATGCGTCATCATTCACGGTCTCGACGGGTATTTTGTCAACGATTCCTTTTCGTATGCAGAAGATTTCGGTTGCATGTCGGGCAAGTCCTGAGTCATTGAGCTTTTCGAATACGTAACCATGAAAGCCCCATAGGAGTTGAACAAGCTTGCCTACTAGCGAGGTTGGTGGGTTAACAGGCACAGGGTTGCCGCTAACGATTCCAACGTTAGGCATCTGCAGCTTCGCGATGAGCCTTGAAAAACTGCTTTTTTTGGGGAGAGTGTCTGCTGAAACAAAAAGGATTACCTCACCTGTTGCGTTGCTTAGGATATAGTTTATTGCAGAGGCTTTGCCGCTTCTTTTCTCTTCAATGTGAACTCTTAACCGAGCATCCTTCGCTGCATACTCTTGAACTATATCCGTTGTGGCGTCTGTGCAGCCTGAGCAAACAACTAAAACTTCCGAATTAACTGGCAGAGCCTGCTCGTATAGAACGTTATTTAGCAACTTACCTATGTTTTTGGCTTCATTATAAGCACAAATTCCCACGGTCACTTTATTCGACAAAAAATAGCACTAATAATTTTATGTTTGGGGCTGATAAAAACTTTTATGTCTTCACCACCGAACTACTAAGTGAACAACAAGCCCCAAAGCTTGCAGGATTGTAAACTTGTTTGATTCAATTATTCAAAAATAAATATTATTTCGCTTTATTCCTAATTGGACTCTTTTTGGCAGAAGCTGTTACTGTCAATATGGACAGACGCATCGTATGATCTGACAATCTGGTTTCAAACAGGCGTTTGGATGAATCAGGGACTTAACATCTACCTGCCCAATAACCACTTAGGATATCCGCCGTTGTGGGCGTTTTGGTGCCTCATAGCATACCGTGTTTATGGCATGTTGGGAAATAATATGGAAATTTGGCGGTTTATCATCAAACTGCCAATGATACTTGCACAGTTTGCCCTCGCCTTTGCCGTTGGAAAATTCGCCCAAACCCGATTCGACAAAGGAACTGCCCAAAAAATTTTCCTGCTCGCGTTAATCTGGGTTTTTTTCATTTACATAGGAGCCATGTGGGGACAACTCAACATGCTCAGTGCCCTGCTAACTTTCCTTGCGTTCTATGCGGTGACAAGCAAACGAAACACGCTTGGAGCACTTTTGCTTGGAGTAGCGGTTACCCTTAAAATTTATCCCCTAATCATTTTACCCGCGTTTCTGGCATATATCCTAAAAAACCAAGACCGAAAGGAAGCGGGAAAATTTACCCTCTACACGTGTGCCTTACCTGTTGTTTTTACACTCAGCCGTTTTCGCCGTTTACCAATGGGATATTCTGTATTTCCTGCGAACTATATTTTATTGGACCCCCGCATTTGAGACAGCGAATCCCGTGCAAATTCAAGGCGGAGCCATGAACCTTTGGAGCTTCATTAGCCTGCTAAACATAGATATTTCACAAGTTTGGTTTCTACGTTTCATCTGGATTCCTGTTTTAGGATTAGCCGCACTTTACTGGTTTAGGAAGCCAAGCATGAAGGAGGCAGACTTGAATTTGGCAATAATTAGTTTTTATCTGCTCTTTATGCTCAGCTACGGTTGGGTTACTGAACAAAGCTTTCTGGACCCGTTGCCTTTCATTTTTCTGCAAATAATAGCTTATCAGACCCAAAAAAATCTACATGTACGCATTATTGGCGGTTCAGGTGCTGGTTTTTGCCTTCGCAACCTTTAACTGGGGACCCTTCATCTTTGCACCGTTACTAAACCAGTTTTCATCCACCGCTTCTGACGGCAATTCAGGTCCTTGACCCCAAATACCCACTTATTTGGACAATTAGAGGCGTATTAGGTTTAGTGGTTAGTGTATCGATTTGCATATTTCTAGTGGGGTTAGCTAAGCCCGCAGTCTTTGAAAGGATTTTTAAGAAGTTATCAAAAAAACATGCTAAGCAAGAAAAGTCGGTTTTAATCGAGTGATAAAACTATTTTTTCCGCACAACCTCGGATAATATTTTGATAGCTACAATATACCATAAAACGGTGACTGCGAAATCGTGCAATCAAATCGCGCTACTCCAAACTGAAATCAAACGTGCCATTGTAGACATAATTGATGGGTAAACAAGGAAGAAAAGCTGCGGAACCGCGTAATTCAAAAACAAAAATACGAATGGAACAATCCATGCAAGATGGAAGATTCTTGAGTTTATTTTCCCAGAGCAAAACAGAATCAGAAGCAACGGTAAGAGTATGTTGAGGTTCGGTTCGGAGAGCCATGAACGGGTAAGAAAAAAAATAAGCAACAAAACAACAGCGCTCTCCACCAGCTTTGGCATGGTTTTTGGCGGATTACGATAAACTATGTAGTAGCCTATCAGTAAGGCAGGAATCCAAAGGTACCCTAAAAATTCCAGCCCCGCGGGTATGGTGGCTGATTTTTGGAAAATTTCAACAATGTTAAAGAGCGTTATGCCGCCAGCCATTTTGAAGTAGGCAGTCACTTGGTTAGGAGACGACGGCGCCATCCAACCAAGCAGGTTAAAGGGCAAAAACCACAAGCCAACCACCACTGCAAGCGTAATTAAAATGTAAATTAGGTTTTTTCGGCGGTTATTTGGGGTTGAAAAAAACAGCGGCAACCCGATCAGTGGAAGAGAAATGGGCTTCAAAACAACGCTCAATGAAAGCAGCAGAGAGGATTTTTTTATCATGCCTTTACTTAAAAAATAAAGTGAAGCGACGCATAGGAGTGCGATTAGGGTGTCGAATTCTCCCCAAGCGGCGGTTGTTAGCAGTGTAAAGGGGTTGAACAATAGGAAAAGCCATGCAAACCGAATTTTTTTTGGGGGTATGTTTAGGTTTTGCATGACTGTTTTGGTTACGTAGGCTAAGGCTATGTTGCTGGCGATGACGGGGATTTTGATGGCGAAGTTGTAGAGGAAAATGTTTGGTGTAATGTTGTATGTTAAGCGGTAAATAAAGCCCAGTAGCAGCGGCCAAAGCGGCGGGTACCCAATTATGGGGTTGGCGCCAATGAGGTCAGGGTTAGAGAAAACCGTGATAACGTGCGGGACGTAGGGGTTCAAGCCTGAGCTAACGAGGTAGCCTGTGTCTATGAATGAGCGTTGGTCGTAGTAGTGCCCCAGAAAAACCGCCAAGGGCACCTGAACTAAAACGCTTAAGACAACAGCTACTATATCGCGGTGAAGCTTCAGCGCCAGTAAGATGCTACCTCCCAAAACAAGCAACCAATAATAGAGTAAATGAAAAGTTGGTTATAAAGAACAAGGCAAAGACGGGCTTTTTAGGGTGACTTTTCCATGTTGTTGGGCGTTTAGCAGAAAAAATTTCAACGGTCAAGAAAGCTATGGATGCGGTTCGACGCCGACGTATGCTGTGTTAACTTTTACGCAGTCAACGTATATTGTTGTTTTTGAATCCGCCATGGATATTCCTGTGGAAATCATGTTACTGTAGCCTACGTGCGTTCGAGAAACGTTAAGCTTAAGGTTCCCGTCTATCCAAAGGCTAGCGATGTGGTTAGTTACGTCTCGGCATACTTCGATGTTGTAGTAGGTCCCTGCTTTAGGATTACTTGCTTTTGCCTCCAAGTTAAGGTAAGACACACCGTTGATAACCGTTAGAACGCCCCAGTAGGTTTGACCGCCTTTGCTGTAGATGAAAGGTTCAACATAGTTCTGCGAGTTGCTCTGTATGCTGCCAAAGTAAAGGTAGCGTCCAGACGTCGGCATCGAACCTACCTTGACTAGCTGACGGTAATATGTTATAGCGCTGCTGTTAATCGACTGGTACACCCATCCTCCGCTAGACGCTGAAACAGTGAATCTTGCATCGTACGCTCCAAGGTACGGGTTTGCAGTTTCAACCGCTTCCGAATGCGTACCAACTCCGCTTACTCCAGCGTACTCGCTAAAATTGCCTGTCTCGAAGTTTGCAGTGAAAAGATAATTAGGGTTTGGAGATGGCGTTGGCGTAGGAGTTGGTCTGGGCGTTGGGGTTGCTGTTGGCGTTGCAGTAGGTCTTGGTGTTGGGGTTCGAGTTGGCAAAGGTGTAGGCGTTGGTTTGGCGGTTGGTTTGGGCGTTGGTGAGGGAGTATGTGATGGTGTAGGGCTTGGGGTTGGAGAAGGAGTTGGCGTGGGCGTTGGGGTTGGGTTTGTGTTAAAGTAAGCTTGCAATACATAGTTTTGGTCCATTGTTAACCATTCTGGATTTAATTTGCTTGGTCCATAATCGTAACCTTGCGGGCTAAATAGTTCCCAGTGGTCAAAGCTTGAACCCGAATTGGGAGTCGCTGTCAAAGTCACCAAAGTGTAGGCGGGATAGGAATTTACGCCCGCAGGCGGATTAGTGACTCCGTTACCGTTGACCGACACAGTTAAAGTCATGTTGCTTGGTGGAGGAGTCGGTGCTGGCGAACCTGAAGCATAATTTAAGAAAGTCTGGCCAACAGTATTCGGCGTTGGCGATTGAGCACCCATAACCCATGAGCCTGTAACTAAGCTTTCTCCACAGTAAACTGGTCCAAGGTCCGAGTCTGATATCCAGTAGAACGCGCAAACGCCTATGCCCAAATCCAAAGCGTTGTGCAGTATGGCATCCCAAAAGCTGTATTCTGCACTGTCACAGACACTTTGGCAGACACCCATCTCGTTGAAGACCAAGGGCACGTCACAATTGCTACTTCTTGTTATCGGAACCATGTTTGGCAAGTTAAGTTGAGCTTTTACGCTACTGTAGGTTGTTGCCCACTGAGTGTTCGGGTTAGGCGAGTACCTGTAGGGGTGTGTTGTGAAGACAACGTTGACTGGCGGTGAACTCGCGGCGTTGCTTAGTTGATTGTACAGAAGCGGCACCCAATCAAGTTCTGACACAGTCGGAATTAATCCCATGTTCCACTGCATAAAAATCAGGTTTTGGCAACCTAAACTTCTGATTGTTTGGTACATGTCAATCATGTAGCTAAAGTAGGTAGGCTGGTTGTCTCCAGGTTCGTTCCACATTTCCAAAATAACGTTGGGGTAAGAACCTATCCTTTGAGTCACACTTGTCCACCATTGTTCCCAGAACTGCATTTCTGTTCTGCCCGCGCCTGAAGTGACGTTTTGCATGAAGCTGGCGCTTGCTGTTCCTGGCACCCAACCTGTTATTGGTTCACCCTCCCATGAGCCACTGTACTGGTAGCTGTTGACGGCGCTGTAGGGGCAAAAGTCCACGTAGATTCCGTATTTTGAGGCTTCAGCTACGAGCGTTTCGATGTAGGCGCGGTAGCTTATGGTAATGTTTGGCGCTGTCGACTGGTACTTTATTGAGGTTACGTTGTCTATCCACCACCAATCAACTGGGATAAGTACACGAATCAAGTTTACGTTCCAATACTGACGGTAGCACTGTAAGGTCTGGTCCATCAACAACAAATTGTCGCTTATTGACCTCCATTTTTGGCTCCAAACAGCGACAGCACTACCTGGTCCCGACCACATTCCCGAGGCAGATTGCAAATCGCCTGTGCGTCCTATTCCACGAAAATACACAGTGTTGTTAGCTTCGTCTAGGATTTGGTGTCCTGAAGTGTGAAGTGCCGGCGTGGCGCTATCGCTATTTACCGTTTGTGAGAGCGCAAAAGACCATGTTGTAGCTAGGCACACTAGGCATAATGCCAAAACCTTTCTTGAAGAGACATGCATCTTGAGTTCTTATCTCCACCCACATGGCAGCTTTTAGGCGTCTTTTCGGTATCCATACCGCATCCTGAATTGTCAGGTTTGAATGCTATAACGGTTTGTGACTGTATGCACAGTATAACAACAAAAAACAGGGGCGCCTGCAATTTTTCGGGAGCTTTTTGCCTCGGTTTCGGAGAAATAGTCTTATGGTTGTTTTGTGGATTGTATTTGCGAAGTTTACATGCCGACTAATTTGCCGCCTGAAGCGATGGATAAGTGGGAGCTGGTAGAGGCAGCCAAGACTCCGAAAGAAAAAATGGATGCGATGATAGAGTTCCTAAAGTTTGTTCCGCATCATAAGGGCACTATGAAGTTGCGGGGCGAAATGAAACGCAAAATCGCGTTGATTCGAGATGACTTAGACAAAAAGAAGCGCATGGGCACGGGCAAGAGCAGCGGCGGACCCAAACTTTTCATTGAAAAAGGCGCAACCGCACAAATAGCGCTAATCGGCATGACTAACGTGGGCAAAAGTTGCCTGATGAACGCCACCACAAACTCAAAAGTGCAGGTAACCCCCACGCCGTTTAGCACCCATGAACCCATGCCGGGGATTATGAATTATTTGGATGTGCAGTTTCAGATTGTGGAAGCCCCCGCCGTTATGGAGGGCGCAGCGGAGGGGAAAGCAGGTGGGAACGTTACGTTGGGGTTGGCGCGTAATGCTGACGGCGTAATTTTGATGCTGGATTTGTCGGGTGATCCTGTGGCGCAGTTGGATTTGATTTTGGCGGAGCTTGAGAAGACCCGTGTTTTGGTAAGTAAGCCCAGTGGGGGACGTGTGGAAATTGAGCGGCGTCCTGCGGGTGCGCGACTTAGGGTTATTGTTGTGGGCAGACTCATCGACTGCAGCATCCGAGACATAGAGGAGTTGGTGAGAAGCTACAAAATCAACGACGCCATCGTTCGCATAAGCGGCGCCGTAACCTTAACCGACGTAGAAGATGCCATATACGAAAACACCATCTACAAACCCGCCGTAATCGTCGCCAACAAACTTGACCTGCCAGGCACAGCAGCTAATTTGAAGCGTCTGCAGCAGCATGTAAACGGCAAATTACCCATTGTTCCCATGTCATGTGAACGCAAACTCGGCATGCAAAATTTGGGAAAAGCCATCTTCGAATCGCTCGGAATCATCCGAATCTACACAAAAGAACCCGGCAACAAAGTACACAGCGACCACCCGTTTGCCCTACGCAAAGGCGCCACCGTCAACGAATTGGCAAAAAACATCCATAAGGAACTGTTGATGAATTTCATGTTTGCGATGGTTTGGGCAAAGCGCCTGCCGTTTAGCCCCAAGAAGGTTGGGTTAAACTTTGTTTTGGATGATGGTGATATAATTGAGATTCACGCCAGAATAGCTTAAAAACGAAAAAATTTATGGATAAAATAATTGATTTTCGGTTTGTCTGTTCTGTTTATGGTTGCGGAGGTGGAGGCGGTGGTGGTGGGGCTGTTGGTGCTTCAATCTGGTGACTGTTGCCTCGTCTCCTAAGAAGCATTAGACCGGCGATGACTACTATAACCGCCACTACCACGATTACTATTGCATATGTCGGGATTGACGTCATTATGCCCGGGTTTTGTGTGGGGTTTGGAGAGCCACTTGGGGAAGAGGTAGGCTGCGTTGTCGGTGTTGCTGTCGGTTCAGGAGTCGCCGTGGGAGTTACAGGGATAGATTGCACCAGTATGGCGTAGCTTACTATTTCACTTGACAAGGTACCCGTATTGTCCCAGGGGGTCACTTCAAAAGGCATTGTTTGTCCCGGTGCAAGTGCAACACCCAAATCTGTGAAGCTTAACGCTACAACTGTGCCATTTGAGTTGTAGAATGTTGTTACTACCGCGACGTCTCCAACGCTTTGATCACCACTGTCCTGGATTGCTCCACTAACAGTGTAGTTGCCGTCGTTGTTAACACCGTTAAGGTTTGAAGTTGTTAAACCCGCGTATTGAGTGCTTGTGTCAGTGGCGTTAGTGATGGAGGTTACTGAAACGGTAACGCTGGTTACGTTGGAAACCCAGCTTTGATCTTGGGTTATACTGCCCTCTGGGGTGAAATCCAAGTAGAAGGGAGCTTTCTGGTTAGGCACCAGATTGGTTGCCATTGCTTGGGCTTCAGTTGAAGCCAAAACTGTTCCGTTGGAATCGTATGCTTGCCCTGTAACCCACATTGCACCTATGGTGTTTGAACCTGTGTTCTGGACCTCGCCAACCGCAATCAAGTCATTGACGTACTCGGCTGAAGTGGTGGTTGAAGGCGCAACGTACCAGCTGTAACTTAGAACCTGAGCTTCGCTAGTTTGCGCTTTCACATGTGGCAATGATAGAACGTTAAACGATGCTAAAGCTAAAACAACTAGAATTACAAAGGCTAATATTTTTTTCAAATTATCTTCCTTCAAACATTTGGTGCCTTAAGAGCTAGCTCATTTTTAATGAGTTAACGAGTTATAAGGTTTTTTCCATATTGCTTCCAAATGTGCCGCATGAAGCAGAACGTTAAAAAAGGAACGCCTCACTTTTGGAGAAGGCAGTTTAATAAAATAAGAAAGAAAGGTTGGTTTATCTGCTGGATTGTGCAACGCGTTCAATTTCGTTGCGTTTGGCGATGGCTACGCTTTTTATGTCTTTGTTGGCGGCGAGCACGAGTTCGTCGGCGAGGGTTTCTTGGATGCTGCGTGGGTTGTTAGCTGAAGATGCACGTGCGCCCGTGGTTATATGGCGTATTGCTAAGTCGATTCTGCGTTGTGGCGCAACGTCGACTGATAAGTGGTAGACGACTCCTCCGTAGCTGACTCTTGTGGTGTCTTCGCATGGTGAAGCGTTCTCGACTGCTTTAACGAGGACTTCGATTGGGTTTTTGTTTGTGCGCAGATAAATGATTTCGAAGGTTTCTTTAACGATGTTGGTGGCTTTTGCTTTTTTGCCCGCGTTCTTGCCTCCGCGCATTAAGCCGTTGATTAATCGTTCGACGACGTTGACTTTGGCTTTTCGGAAGCGTTGGTGTTCGTGGCGTCCCATGCTGTGGGGTGCAACCATCGGTGTGAGGTTTAGGTATCTTTGTAAGCCGATGTCTACGACTGCGATGTCTTTGAAGCTCCATTTTTGGAAGAGTTTAATTTCTTGAGGAGTGGATACTGAAACTGTTGACATACAAATTACCTTGCTGGTTTTTGTTTTCGACCGTAAACTAGTTCATTTAGGCTTACGCCGTTAACCATAACGACCTTCCATCTGACTCCTGGAATGTCTCCCATAGCGCCGCCTCTTGTTCCGCCGATACCCTCCACCACGACTTCGTCGTGTTCGTCAACTACGTTGAGGGCGCCGTCACCGGGCAAGAACGCTGTGATGGTTCTGCCGTTTTTGATAAGCTGGGTACGGACGCATTTGCGGATGGCGCTGTTGGGCTGTTTTGATTCGACGCCGACCTTCTCAAGCACGATGCCCCGGCTTTGGGGTGCACCCTGCATAGGGTCAACTTTCTCATCTAATCTAAGCATGCGACGGTTAAAGTAACGATCTGACCAACGGAAATTCTTCCGTTTCTTTTTTAATTGCCTTGCGGCAAATTCGCCTCTTGGAGACTTGGAACCCATTCTAAGATATTCCTTCTTTTTGCAACATCATAGTCAACAGTCTAATATTTAAACGAAACGAAGCAAAACCCACGCATATCCACTAATACAATGGACTAAACGTGTAGACGTTGCTTTGTGTTAAGACATTATTGCAGCATACTGTTATATTGTGAAGGTCCATATCAATAATAGATTTCATAGCAAGTGAGCTTAATGAGACGAAAAAACGATACAAGATGGCTCAATGCATTGGAGGACAAGGTAAAACAAAATCTTTTGCTAAAGCGGATGATGTCAATTACTATTTTTGGGTCTTTCAGTCAAAAAAGCAACTTATTGCTCAGGAAATTAAAAGATAACTTAATTGAAAACGGTTATCAGAATACACGTCTTATTAGCGACTACCCAGATGAAGGTTTGCCAATTATTGAGATCAGTAAGATTGTGCTAGAGTTGTCCGACGTGAACTTTTTCATTTTTACACACGATGGGACTAAATATGGACTGCTCGCTGAACTTGAATATGCGTTAACTTCTCGTAAACCCAAAAACTGTGTTATATTTGATGAATTATATAATGACAAGCCGTCCCTTTCGAAATTAGTAATCGGGCAAATTAAAACCGATAGTCTGGAAAGGGTCCCATATGTACACTTTAAAAATGCAGAAGAACTATTCAAAGTAGCCCAGGCAAGTGCTTGGAAGTTTTCATCGGAGTTTCTAGGCGACCTAAAAAATAGAAGCCCAACCTTGAAGGAACGAACTAGTAACGAAGGAGAATTCAATGAAATCGTGGCAGACTCAATCGATGAGGTGTTCGCTTCCTTGGGGGAAAATGCAAAATCATCCATTTATTTTCATTTGGAAACAAAATTCAATTTATCTAAGGAAGACATTCCTAACAGGCTTGATGAGTTCGACACAGCGTTAGATGAGATTTTCGGGAACGCTGGCAATCACCTCGAAAAAATGATTATTGACAAACTTAGAGAAAAAGTTGGCGATTATCAAAGCATCAGGCGAGCGAATAGTCAACCAAATCTAAAGGAATATTCGGATTCAATCAAAACACAACTTGTTTCTCTTAAAGAGAAGGAAAAATAGATCGGATCAGGTCAAACTATGTCTGCCAATGAAGTACCTCATGAGCTAAGACAAGCGATTAAAGCTTTAAGCGACGACACTAGGTTGACAATTTTAAATATGATTTTAAAGCAAAATGAGATGACGTTTAACCAACTTGCCAACGAATTAAAAATAGGCAAAACTTCTCTAAGCCATAATCTATCTATTCTATTGAATTCTGGATTAGTTGAGAGTCTGTATGGAGAGAAAACATACGATAGCATCTACTGCGCAACATCATTCGGCGAAGAGCTATTCAAGAACATGCTTAACTCCTTTGAGATTATAACAAATACAAAAACGAAGACTTTATCAAGTCACTCAGAAGTAACTGCTTTTCTTAGTGCAAGTTTTGCAGAGACCGCAAACGAGGTAATTGACTGGTTCAGAAAAGTATCCAGTTCTCTCGGGATAGATACAATATGGCTGAAAGAGAAATATGAAGCGAGACCTCCAAAGGAGAAAATATTATCGCATATCGATGATTGTGATGCCCTTATCCAAATTATAACCTCAGATTCGTTTGAAGGTACAAAAGAAGCAGGCTGGTTAGGAAATGAAATTGCCTGGGCTTATAGATCTAGCCCTGGCAATTGCATAGCGGTCTTTGTGGAGAATGGTCTTATAGCAAGCGGCTTAGCAAGAGGAATCGCAGATAACTTGGAATTTAACCGAAAAGACTTACAAACGGTTGCTCCTCATGTTGTAAGCTATCTGCTGGACTTAAAGTACAGGGTAGAAATCAAGAGAAGAAAAACTTGATTTTCTAAGTTCAAGGCCCTAAGGCGAGCAAAGCTGCTGACTTTCACCAACCTATTAGAAACTCATTGCAGAATCCTTAGAGGGGTAAGATGCTATTGGTGGAAAAGCGGTCCAGTAGTATGTTGGAGTTATTTTAGGAAAAGGGTATAAAAGGCTTTTTTGTTTTCTTTTTCTAGTGTGGAGCTGTTTTTGGGTTTGAAGCGTGATGAGCGAACTTTGGAGCGTATCTATGAGAAAGACAAAACCTCAGGCGCCTTCATCATCAGCATCGCATTGGACCGTTATGTGGATGTGTTTAATGAGTTGGATTCTGCGCCTTGGCGAAGGCGTGACCTTGACCATGACCTGCGGATTTTCCTGGAAGACTGCTCCTCGGATATACCGCTTAAGTACGATGTTATTTTGCAGTTTAATGTGGAGCAGGAAAAACAGGATCCCATTAAAGAGGGGAGGCTTAAGGTGGGATTGAAAACTTATTTTACATTTGTCAGAAGCTCTTTGCAGAAGAAGATCAGGCGTAGTTATCAGCGGAGTTTGGTTTATGGGGTTGCTGCTTTTTTCTTGATTTTTGCTTCTTACTCTTTGGCGGCGGTCTCAACTAATCCGCTGCTGGTTACGTTGTTTGATGTGGTTGCTATTGGAGGGTGGGTTTTTCTGTGGGAAGCTATTTCGGCGTTGGCGTTTGAAGGTCGGGAATCGCGGGATAGGTTCAGGATGTATCAGCGGTTCAGTTTGGCTGAGGTCCGCTTTACTTATGCGCAGGCAACTTAGTGAATTTCTCTTTTAGCGTCGGTAGGTGGGCAGAGCAGGCTATCCGATATTGAAGTGTATCGGATAAGGTGAAAAAGGGGTGCATCCGATATGAATTGGTATCGGATAGCGTATGGGTCAGCTTGAAGCTGTTTGCACAACCAGCCTGCAATCTTAAGCTACTGCTGATCCAATAAAGCAATCTTTGGCGTTTTGTTTAGGTTGATGATGAGTAGGGGGCGCTGTGTCTTCTTCTACTATAGAAAAATGGAAAACAAGCTTTAGCTTATCCTGCTGATTGTTGTTGTGTATAGGGGGTTTTCAGCAACAACTACTAATGAAAAAACAACCGAGTAGATTGGCATAGTTATGCTGATTTGTTTTTTTGGAATTTTTGTTGTAGTTGTTGTTTGGTTGGCCGGGTCTGTTCTATGTATTGGAGGATTTTTGCTATGTTTTCGAGGTCTCTGAGTCGTTTGGCGGTTATTTTTTGTTGCATGGGTTCTTGTATGTTTGATTTGGGCTTAAACGTTACGTCGCCAAGCTCTGTATTTTCAAAATAGACAACTTCTCGGAAAGGTTCAGCGGTGTTCATTCAGAAAGTTTTGTGTTGTGGCTGTGCAATCACACAATGTTTAAAGCGTTTGCCGTGTGATTTTGATTAGTGTTTTTGGAGGAATTGATGTTGGTTGATGTTGAGGTCAAAGTGGGTAAGTCTGAGGATGGTTCTGTGAAGGTTTCAAGCGGCAATTTTGATGTTACTGAGGTTATTGGTAAGGTCCGCACTTTTGTGGATGGTTTGAAAACGGTGTCTGTGGGTGGGCAGAAGTTGGCGGTTAGTGTGGATGGCTTCGAATTTTCTGTGGGTCAAGCTGAGGGGAAGTTTGATTTACGGGTGGGTGTGAGTTTAGGGTTTACGCCCAAGGCGCCTGATAAAAAGTCTGTCTAAGTTTTCCTTAAAACTTATACCTTACCTCGCCGTATTATGGCGCAGGGTTATGTATGGAAAAGAAATGTCCAGTCTGCAAAAAAAAGTACACCACGTTTGATGCTAAATCGAAATATTGCAGTGATGCTTGCGCTAGAAAAGCTGGCAAGAAGTAGTCGCTGGCTAGTTTAGGCAAGTTCTCTATTTTTTGTTTTCTTGGTAATTGGTTTATTGGTTAATTTCATGAGGGTTCAAATACTCTGGGTGCTTGCAGTACGCCTATAGAGGGGAGGCATCCGCCCGAGCCTATTTGGAGCCTATTAGAAACTCATTGCAGAACCTAAGAGGGGTAGGTCAGTATTCGCGTTTTCAGCAGTCAATAGTATGTGGAAAAACATTAGTTACCCCATGAAAGAGGGCGGCGTGTTTATTTGCGTTTTAGCATGTTTTCAAGGAATGGCTTGAGTTTTGCGTTTTCTGCTTGGATTTTCTCTTTGCCAAGCGCTTTCATGTCGGCATCTATTTCTTTGATGACTTCTGCGTAGTGTATGCCTTCTGCAGCTGAAACGTATTCCACTCGGAACCGCTCTGGACTCATACCAAGCTTTATCAGCATACCTTTGAGTGCGTCGGTTCGGGCTTTCATCTTATAGTTGCCGCTGATGTAGTGGCAGTCATAGGGTAAGTGGCATGCGCCAACCAAAACCATTCCTGCGCCAAGTCTGAGTGCTTCCAAGACGAATTCTCGGGCAACTCTGCCGCTGCACATGACACGGATAGCTCGCACGCTAGCTGGATAGTCACAACGGCTAATGCCTGCAAGGTCTGCACCTGCGTAACTGCACCAGTTGCAAAGGATGGCAAGGATTTTTTCTTCAGGCTTATCTTCAAGTGCCGCTCGGACTTGAGCCATGATTTGCGCGTCAGTGAAGTGCATCTGTATGATGGCGTGTTGGGGGCATTCGGCAACGCATGTTCCGCAGCCGTGGCAGCTGGCGGTGATTATCTGCGCTGGCTTTGGCTTTTCTAACCTTATTGCGCCGTATGGGCATTTGTCAACGCAGAGACCACAACTTTTGCATTTGGCTTCGTCAACGATGCTGATGATGGGTTCAATTTTCCATTTTGGTTTGCTGATGACTGTTGCTGCTCTTGAAGCGGCGCCGCTGCCTTGGGAAACGCTGGCTGGAATATCTTTTAAGCCTGCACATGCACCAGCATAGAAGACGCCATCAGTTGGGGCATCCATGGGTTTGAGTTTGGGGTGTGCTTCCATAAAGAAGCCATCTGAGCCCCGTGACAGGTTGAGTATGCGTGCGACTTCGTCTGAGCCTTTTTTGGGTATAGCGGCTGTGGCGAGTACAACCATGTCTGCGTCAACTTCGATTGGTTGACCAAGGATAGTATCCTCTGAGTGAACCGTTAAGTTGTGGGTTTTTGGGTCTTCGTCGATGCGGCTTACTCTGCCGCGGATAAAGTTTACGCCTCTTTCCCGTGCGCGGTCATAGAATTCCTCGTAGCCTTTGCCTGGGCTTCGGATGTCCATGTAGAAAACGTAGACTTCGATGTCTTCCTTGTACTTCTCTTTAAGCTGAACCACATGCTTGAGGGTGTACATGCAACCGAAATTGCAGCAGTACGGGTAGTGGCTTTTGTCTCGGCTGCCGACGCATTGGATGAAAACGATTTTGTGCGGTTTTTGACCGTCCGATTGCCTTATGACTTTGCCGCCTGTTGGACCAGCAGCAAGAATGAGTCTTTCAAACTCCATGCTTGTGATAACGTTAGGATATTTCCCATAACCAAGCAGTGGCATGTCATAAGGTAAGTAAACGTCAAAGCCTGTGGAAACGATGATTGCGCCAACATCAAAGTCCACTTCTTCAGGTTTCTGGTTGAAGTCGATGGCTTGCCGTTCACCGCAGACTTCCGTGCATTTGAAGCATTCGATACAATAATCCCTATTGATGGAGTAAATCAGTGGCACGGTCTGGTCAAAGGGCACGGAGATTGCTTTGCGTGTACCAAGGTTCATATCCCATTCGTTGGGGTACTCGATTGGGCAAGCCTCTTTGCATTCGCCGCAACCCGTGCATTTTTCGGATATGACGTAGCGTGGGTTTTTGCGGATTTTTACTTTAAAGTTGCCGATGTAACCGTCAACTTTGACTAATTCTGAGTTAGCGAAGATTGTGATGTTTGGGTGGCGTGCGCAATCAACCATTTTTGGTCCTTCGATGCAGATGCTGCAGTCAAGAGTTGGGAAGGTTTTGTCAAGCGCTGCCATGTGTCCACCGATGCTCTGGGTGTTTTCAAGCATGTAGACTTTGTAGCCCATTTCAGCAAGGTCTAAAGCTGCGTTCATACCTGCGATTCCGCCGCCAATGATGAGCGCTTTGTTGGTGACTGGAACTTCGATGGTTTGCAATGGCTGCATTAAGCGAACTTTTGCAACTGCCATGCGCACGCTGTCTTTGGCGCGTTCTGTTGCTGCTGCGGGGTCGCTTTGGTGGCACCATGAGGCGAATTCGCGGATGTTTGCCATTTCATAGAGGAACGGGTTTAAACCTGCTTCAGAAACTGTCCGTCGGAAAGTTGGTTCGTGCATTCTAGGGGAACATGCAGCGATGACTACGCGGTTTAGGTTTTGTTCACGGATGGCTTTGCGGATTTCTGCCTGTCCAGGGTCTGCGCATGTGTAGCGGTTTTCTTTGACAAAAACCACGTCTGGAATGGTTCTTGCGTATTCAGCTACTGCTTTAACATCTACAGTGCCTGCAATGTTCAATCCGCAGTGGCAAACGAAAACACCGACTCGTAACTGTTCAGGTTTGCAAGTGGTTGTTTCAGGTTGTTTAGGTGGTGTTTGTAAGTTACTCATGGGTAATCCTCCGTTTTCATTTCTTCTGAGATGAATCTTTTTTCCACAACAGCACGTCTGTTCTGGGCAGCTTGGGCTTTAAGTTCCTTGGCAGCGTCAGCTGAACTGGTTATTCGCTCTAAAGCCTTGTTCCATGTGCCAGAATGTATGGGTGTGTGGAGAACTTTGGTGCGTTTAACGCAAAGCGCTTCATCGACTGGGCAAACATTTTTGCATGCACCACAGTAGGTACATAAAGAATCGTTAACGTGAACTTTCTTGTCTTCACCAAGCACAAGAGCTCCTGGAATAGGGCAAACGTCCAGGCAATCTGTGCAGCCTTCAGGACATTTCGCCTGGTTTATGCTGATTTTTCCTTCGAAGGCTTTTTTGACTTTTAGGGCGCCTGGGCTGCATTTGTATTCGCATACTTTGCAGGTTGGGCAGTAATCTTTTTGGATGTCAAGGCTTATTTGGACACGTTTTTTCTCGTTCGGAGAGAGAGCTTGCATGTCTTGGATTGGGTTGCCGTCAAAGCCGACCTTTGAGAGTTTTATAAGTGAGAATGGACAGGCGGTTTCGCATTCGACGCATTCTTTTTCGCATTTGCGGGTGTCTACAGTTATGTCACGGATCAGTTGCGGGTAGCTGTCTTTTGCCAAAATGGATAAGTCGTGTGCACCGTTTAGGGTTACTTTAATTGCGCCATATGGACAGGTGACATCGCAGATTCCGCAAAAGTTGCATTTTGCCAAGTCAACGTCCACTTTAGCTTTCTTTGCCTTTTCCCCTTGAAGCTTAGGCTGCTTTTGTGTTTTTATGGCTTCTTTTGGGCAAGCCAGCGTGCATACTTGACAGCCGACACATCGGTTCTTGTCAAGGGTTAACTTGTAATTCTTAACTTGCAAAATCCACTCTAACGTTAAAGCGTCTGCCGCATCCTTCTTTACGGTTTTCAACGGCATTTATTTTACCACCAAGAGTCTTTCATATGCACGGAACAAACTAGTCCCACGCCTACCTGATTAGCTAGAATGTTGAATAAAGTGCTTTTGATATAAATATTGCTTGAAAAAACGCTTTTTCCCACGGAACAAAACCGACAAACCCAACTTAAAACAGTAAGCAGACTGTTGCTCGGAGCAAACTATACCCCCTTATTTATACCCTCAACAAGCGCAGAACCCTAAATGTTAACCCAGCAAACATTCATTCGAAAACGGCTAATAGATTTACAACGTTCATTGGAAGTATCTTATGTCTTCTTCTCACTTGCAAAGTCGTTGACCAAAGCAGGATTTAACTTTTAACACCAAAGAAAGGCTATTGCTCTTAGCGAACCTCCCTTATCTATAGCAAAACTAAACCCCAATCAAGCGTTAATCGCAGAATTTAGAATACTTTAATACTTAAATATCCCGAAACGTTAGAGCATAATAGGTGTTTTTTTGGAGCAAAATCAAAAGGTAGTGGGCACAAACTGCTACAATTGCATGTACGTTTCTAAAAAAGAAGAGCCAGTTTCTGCTAACGAGCTAAACTATTGCCACGTTTGTTTCAGGAATCTTGCTAATCTTTGTTTTAGTGAGAGTTGTTAACGGGTTTCAGTAAACGCCAAAAAGTCATCCATTATTTGGCACAGTACGGAACTTTTTCTTGTACATAGGAATTAGCGTTTTTAGGACTGCGATGCTAAAGAGCACAAGGTAGAACAGGTGCGCCAAAGCTAATGGCGGCTCGGACAGGAGCAGTGAGGTACTAAACGGGTAACCGATTGTGCTTGGTAGCAGGACTGTGGCGATGGGGATAAGCAGGACAAGGTTTGTTTTGTTGCTTGTAAAGAAGACTTTCCAATCTCCAGATTTGTACAGGACAAGGGTTGCTATAACAAACAGGGTTAATTCGAGGGCTATGTTTACTGGACTAAAGATGCTTATGTTTTGAAACCCATATTGGTTGCTGGAGAGGGGCCAAAACAGCTGCAGTTTTCCTCCGATGAAGAAGTCACCTATTAAGGGATGGGAAATTAACGCTAAGAAATACGGAATTGCCTTTTTGCGGTAGATGATAAAGATTGGAATGAAAACCGCTGCGGCGACCACGATTGAATGAGTTGGTCCCCTGTGGATTTGGGACCCAGTTAAAAAGTCGTAAATTATGTCGATGTCAGGCAGTATGGAGAGGACAAGCAGTATGGGTATGTTAAGTTTAACGCGGAGCGGTTTCGATGAGCCTTTACCTAAAAGGTACGCGATAGCCATGTGCCCAACAGCGAACAAAGCGGTTTTTCTCCTTTAGACCCAACCTGTGGGTTTGCTTGGCTATTAAGCGTATAGGTTATGGTTAAGTTTAGGTGAATGTTAGCCGCAACCAATTGGTTGACAGAATAACTAACGAACACGCTTCACGCTAAAGGGTAAACTTTAGCAGTAATCTTATATACAGAAATTGTCTATACAATATTTGTATGCCAGAAATAGTTACAGTCCGAGTTAAGAAATCCTTGAAGGAAAAAACGCGAAAATACAAAATAAACGTTAGCAAAATCGTAAGAGCAGCACTCGAAGACGAAGTTAAGAAACGTGAAGAGGCAGAATTATTCCGCGCCATAAGCGAGATGAAGGTTTTATTACAAAAGATTCCAGATGAAGAAATCGTTAAGGACATAAGGGAAGCAAGAGAGAAACGATGAAGCAGTACCTTTTAGATGCAAGCTCTTTGATTTTTTTAATCAGAAAAACCGATGCCCAGAATACGGTTGAATGCCTGCGTGAATCGGTTGTTCTTGACCTTACTTTTTATGAGGTTGGGAACGTATCCTGGAAAGAAGGCATATTGAAGAAATCTATAACGCTGAATGATTACAAGTCGTTTGGGAATCTAGCTCGAACTATTCTTGAAAAGGTTGACCGAATAACGGTTGAGGCAGCGGCAATTGAAGGGATTCTTGAGATAGCCAAAAACGAGATGCTTTCCTTTTACGATTCAAGTTATGTATATTTTGCCAAAGAGAATAATCTCATCCTTGTTACTGAAGACAAAGAACTGAAGAAAAAAGCGCACAAACACGTTAAGGTAAAGACAATAGCAGAACTTCTTGCTCACTAAACAGGCGCTCAACCCAAAGAGATGACCTTCAAACGGAATCGTTTAAAAAATCAGGGAAAACCGGCAACTCGCATGACAACTGTAACTAAAAAGCCTAAACCACACCCGATAGCACACAGGCGCAACAAACGCTTATCAAGCACAATTCGGGCAGCATATCCAGGCGACGAATACAGCAGTTCGGTGGTGATAAGAAGTATAATTGCCGTAACCGCCAACCATAGACTGATATCAGAGATTGATAAGGGAAAAATCATGTTCTCACTCAAATGAAATTAAACACTGCATAAACACCAAAGTTGCCAGGCGATAAGGTCTGCTCTTTAATGACAACCGTTTTTCCTGAAGCTTTGGCAAGCGCCGATGCTACTGCACTCACAACGGGGCAGCCCAACATGTTGACGCTTTTTAGCATATTTTCAGGTTTGTAGAAACTTTCATACAAAA
Source organism: Candidatus Bathyarchaeota archaeon (assembly GCA_963846735.1). Lineage (GTDB taxonomy): Archaea > Thermoproteota > Bathyarchaeia > Bathyarchaeales > Bathycorpusculaceae > Bathycorpusculum. The sequence goes on from CAWJXC010000003.1 coordinate 595,317, forward strand.
TACCCGTTGCCTTAAAACTAGCCCCGTTTGGTATCAAGGTCATTTCAGCGGTTTTAGCTAAATTGAAAATTTCAGTCAAGCATTTAGGCAAAAATTCCGAAAGTTCTTCAAGGTTAACTTTGCTAAGGTCCATTTGTAGCTGCTTTTCGATTTGAGCCATAATCCCCGAGCCAGGCGAAGTGACGAAGACCCCTTGGGTTTTCGCTGACAAAAACTTCCCAGCGGCTAATTCGTCAACGGATGGTTTTCCATCAAAACTCTCGGCAATGTAGACAACGGGGTCTTTTAGGTTTTTAAGATACTCTGGAAGAAGGACGTCTTTTGGGTAAGCAGGAATATAGTATCCTTGCCCTACGAATTTTAAATCATTAATCATTCGGTCAATTGTGGAATAGCCTGATTTTGCAGTGCCATCAAGCAAGCTGCTTTCAACGTACTTTCCCGTTCTTGTGAGGGCAAATATGGCGCCCCAAAAAGTTAACCCTAAACCTATGAATGCAACTATCTGCAAATCTAAGAGCACCGCGGAAACAAGTGAGAGGGCTCCGACGGCTAAAAATACGCCTGCAATCATTGTGGAAGAATTACTTTTTTTACGGATAACCCCTGACAGCAACCTTCACCTTGAACGCTCAACTAAAAACAAGCTATTTAACTTTTATAGTAATATGGCAAACGCCATCTTAAAGGTTTACCACAGAACTCTAGTTTGCGTCTGGCAAAGCTTTGCTCTCAAAATTGCCCCTGCACATTTTACGCATAAACATCAAAGGCAAATTCAAAACCTTCGAAACCACCCCCAAGCCTGAAAACATCGTTCTAAAATTATCAATATCCATCTGATTAACCGCGCCAAGAAGGGGAGCAGCAACCAAGTAAACCACCAGAAAAACAATGAAGCCGCCTACAAGTATAATTCCGAAGGGTATTCGTAAACTAAAAAAGCTAATGAATAGAAATGCCGCCACTGAAGCAAGCGCTGAAGAAGCAAAAATCTTGGCGGAAGCCCCAAAATCAGCTTTGACTTTGTAGTTTTTCCAACTCCAATAAAGCCCCCAAGCTACATTTGGGGTGGTTGCAATTAGAGCGCCCAATATACCGCCAATAACTGCAAAGGATGCTCCACCAATTGAATAGAAATACGTGACTAAAAGATATGCAAGCGGCAAACCAACAACAAGAGATAGAATGCTTTGTTTCATGACTTGTTTTGTTTTTCCAATGCCAGTTTGGAAAGTCCCCAAGCTAATATTACCTACCAAAACAAGCAAGTTAACGAACGATGAAAACGCCAAAAACAAAGACCCATAAGGAAACTTTGAACCTGCAATTATTACAAAAAATGATTGCAATATACTCCCCTTCGAGGGAAATATAGTGTTAATCAAAGGCGCTGCAAGAGTAATTATAGCCATCGTTGCAGGCACCAAAAGAAATCCAGTGTACTTAACTGAAGTAGCAAAAACCCTTTTCACTAGTTCAGGCTCTTTTTGAGGATTTAATTTAGCGAAAACTGGAAACAACGCAGTTGCAATTGGAAAAGAAATGAACGTTAAAAGAACAGAGAAGTAAGTGGCAGCATAATAATTACCTATCATCCACCCTGGCTTTAAACCGGCAAGAAGGTCACCTTTACCAGCGTAAATTGCCATCATGAAGGCAAAAACTTGGGGGAGCACGCCAACAGCAATACTGGAGATAGTTAGGGGCAACCCGTACTTCAGCATCGGCTTCAAAGTTTGCTTCACATCGCAATTGCCAGTTTTGCATTTACGCAGTGGCTTATACAAAGAAAAGTAAACAAGAAGTGTGGCAATAAGACCTCCTGCAACCACTGAAGCCATGGCAGCATATATGGCACCTAACACACCGAAACCAAAAATAATTAAGACTGGACCAAAAGCGGTTTTGACGACTGCTTGAAGAATTTGAGTTAAACTGTTAAGCTTCATCCGTTCGAAACCAACGAAGATGCCACCAGCAGCAGACAACAGGGCACCTGCAAAAACTGAAATGGACATTATTGATATGTAAACCGTAAGGTTGGCTGCGTCAGTGGGGCTAAGAAGGTAAGCGATTGGTTCAGCTATGGCAAAACAAATTAGCGCCAAAACAAGTCCGGTTATTATTTCGAAAATTACTCCTGAATACACGACGTCGTGGATTTCGGAATCTTTACCCTCAGCCCTTAAGCTGGCTATTCGCTGGGTTAATGCAGAGTTAACGCCCCAATCTCGGAAGAAGTTAATTATCCCCGATGGAATAAGGGCCATTCCATATAGCCCAACTTGTTCAGGATTTAAGAGCCATGCTAAAACGATGGTGCCAATGGCCATTATTACGGTGGAGCCGGCTACGCCGATTAACAGGTGAAAGCTTCCAGTGGCGGAAGACTTACCCATTTCTAAAGCTTTATCCATTAAAGAATCAATACCAATGTTCGATTATAGAGAAATCCTATTTTTATAAGCTTTGGAAATTACCTCCAAATCCCTTAGTCCATCAAGACCAGTAGAAGATGGAGTCTCATCTTTTAGTAAGCAGTTTACGAAGTATTGCAACTCATCAAAATGCGGCTGATTAAAAGACGAGATGCCTTTGGTTAACATTTGGTAAGCTTGGGATATGGTGCTTGGCGGCATGTGCTCAGCTGAAACGTTCCTGACGCTTCCCAAAAGGTCAACCCGTAAAATGTACTCTTGAGAATACCAACCGACGTTGATAGCGGAAAGCGTGCCTGACTCAAACCTTGCCAGACACATTGCTGAATCCTCAAAATCCATGCGGTAACGATAACCGAATTGACCCTTAATGTCAACGACTTCCCCGAACAAAAATCTGAGAAGGTTAATTATGTGACAGCCCAAATCCACGAGGACGCCGCCGCCTGTTAGTTGTGTGTTGAACCACCATTCTGGAACTGGAGCAGGAGCGTGCCCATCGGCGCGGTGGACGAATGGTCCTGAACAAATGTAGGTAGCATGGCAGTTTTCTACGTCGCCGATTAATCCATTATCCATGTCTTCTTTAAGTTGTAAGAAATGCTTGTTGAAACGCATGGGGTAGCCGAGCATGAGTTTTACGGAGTTACGTTGGGCAGCCGAAATTACCTCTTTAGCTTCCTCAACCGTAACAGCGATAGGTTTCTCTAGGAAAATGGCTTTTTTAGCTTCAGCCGCTTGACTAGCGCATTTTAGATGCAGGTGGGTTGGCAGCGAAATTAATACAGCATCCACCTGCGGGTCTTTGAGCATTTCAGTATAATCAGTGTAAGTGGATTTTACGCCAAGCGCCTTTGCCCGCTCCAACGCTGACTTTGCAGTGTCCGCAACAGCTACAACTTCAGCGTTAGCAAGTTTTAAACCATGCTTAAGATGCAACTGCCCGATGGCGCCTAAACCAACAATTCCTAACTTAACAGTCTTCATACAAACCGCGCCTCTTTACTCCAGTCCAAGTCTCTTGCCAAGCCCAATACGAACCAAAAGCTTGCGAAGTCGCCCCTTCATCTTCATCTTAAATGTCGGCTTAGGATACAGAGCCTTAAAGTAATCAAGCGACTCGCCTTTTGGAATGTACGCTCTTTTTCCAACGCCTTCTTTTTCGGCAACTTGGAAATAGGGGATTTTGTTGGGGTCTAGCCACGCGATTTTTGCAGCTGCAACATCAATGGCTACGGGGTCTTGGCTTGCCATCACCAACCCAAGTTTGCGTGGTTGAATTCCTGAAGCTATGTTGTTGTCTATAAGGCAAAGGTCAAACTTCATGGCTTTATTTAGGGCAACAATTACGTTGCCAAGGTCGGAGTGATATTTGTATTTTTTTTGGTAAGGGTTGCATCCAAAAATGTTCTTTAATGCACAGGTTAACTTAACGGGGTCAACGGTGTACTTTATTTTTGAAATATTAATTTTTAAGTCAGCGTCACGAATGGTTTTTGGGACCTGAAAATTGTAGGTTTTCCCGTTACATGAGACGTCAACACCCTCACTTGCATCTTCTGACAAGTTAACTAGGCGAACGTTCTTTTCTTGGGCAAGTTTTTCAAAACCCAGCATCCTAAACACGTATTTGCAGCGCATAGCAGAAGCATCCGATTCAACAATGGCTATGTCCACGTCTGGGGATGTTTGCTGGCGAATTAAATCAATCAGTTCCGCTACAAATCGGGGCTCAGTTGTTTGTCCAGTTGAGCAATCCCAATAATAACACAAATTCGGCTTAATTACCACTTTTCTCACATTTTTATCAAATGAATAATCAATTAAACCTAGCGATTGAGAAATCGCCTGCTTCATTGGATACTGAACGTCCTTGGGAATTTTAACAAAACTAACAAGACTCATAATCTATTTTTCTCCGCCAAAAGAATTCGAAACTTTCAAGCGTTAACTTGAAAGCGGCTAGCTACTGCTAAAACCAAACTAAAATCAACTATTTAAATGCTTAAAAGTAAATTTTACAAATTCGCGTGCTCTTAAGCAATAGATTAGTTAATTATTATTCTTTAACTCAAAAAACAAGCTTAATTTAAAGTAAAAAAATAAGAGAGAATTACCAAGAAAACTCTTTGCACCACTTAGAGCTAAAGCAAGATAAAGAATGGTTTCTTTACTAAATGGGTCCATGGAGAGCGCCTTCAAGTAAAACTGCTTTGCAAGGTCTGTTCTGCCAAGACTATCATATGACCTACCAACCTGCGCGTACAAAATACCTTTCAGATGACGAGAAATTTCACTACCGTATTTTTGCAAGAAAAAATTATTCAGAAAAACACGGTCTTTGAGCCAGCCAGCCCTATCTCTGGATATGCTGTTTTTTGCATGAATGCGATATTTTGCTAGGGGCTCAGGGATAAAACGGAATTCATGTTTCCATGCAAGTTCAGCCATAAATCGATAGTCATTTAAGTATCTCAGGGTTGGGTCAAACAGGATGTCGGTAAGGTGGTTTTTGTTGATTAGCAGGCTTTGACCGAAAATGTAGTTGTCCTCTATAATTTGTTCAAAAAGGTTTCCGTTTTTCTTTTTATGCGTTGCATCGTGCATTTGGGTGAAGGTCTTTCCTGTGGAAGCGCTGTTTTCATCAATTATTTCTCCCTCTGACCATAGAACTTGTTCTTCATGGTTTTTGATTAAAGCAAGTTGCCGCTCAAGCTTGTAGGGAAACCAAACGTCATCCGACCCAATAAAAGAAATAAATTTACCTCTGGCTTCCTTTAGCGCGTCATTTGCAGTGTTGGCAATCCCCATATTTTTTTCATGAAAAAAAGCTCTCACTCTGGAATCCTTGGCTTGATACGCCTCAATTACCGCTCTTGAATTATCAGTTGAATAGTCATCAATTATTATTAATTCAAGGTCTGAGAAGGTTTGGTTGAGGACGCTTTCGATGGCTTCGGCTACATACTTTTCATGATTGTAAGAACCCATCAAAACGCTAACCAAAACCATTTCAGTCACCAAATCAAGCCAGTTTTTTTCGCCTGCTAACACTATTCGTTAGTGAATAAGAAATGAGGGCGTAGTAGAGTTTTGCGCTTAATTCGTTAATTAGCTTGTTTCTAGCAGTTAAAGCCAGAGTAAGGTATAGAGCGCTGTTTAGATGATGATGGTCTAGGGAAAAGGCTTTCAGGTAATAATACTGGGCAGCCCTTTGATTATCGAGGCTTGAGTAGGCGTGACCGATCTTATGGTATATGTCGGCTCTTGTGGAATTGGAAATTGAGTTTGAATATTGCTGCAAGAAATGTTTTCTGACTGCTATTCGCTCTCTCATCCAACCCTTATTGTCCTTATGGGTAACGTTAGTACCATGAATCCGGTACTTCGCCAGAGGCTCGTTCATAAAAACAAATTCATGATTCTTCGCAAGTTCAACTATGAAACAGTGGTCACTCACATATTTGAACTGCTCATCGCGTTTTAACCCATTAAGAACCTTGGTCTCAAAGATTAAGCTCTGAAACAGCACAAACTGCTCATGTAACAGTTCTTCAAATAAATCCCCGCTCTTTTTGCGCGAATACTGAAGTTGAGTCACTGTTCTGCCAGTCGGATAGCCCTTCGCATCCACTATTAACCCTTCAGACCATATCAGTTTGCCCTCATTTTTGCCAAGAACCTTCAGTTGCTTTTCAAGCTTGTACTTGTCCCATAAATCGTCGGAATCGATGAGACAAACAAATTTTCCATTAACCTGTTTTAGGCAATCATTTATGGTCCTAGCTATCCCCAGGTTTACCTTATGGGAAAATCCTCGTACTCGCGGGTCTTTTGCACTGTACGATTCAATTATCGCTTTTGAATTGTCCTTTGAAGCGTCATCAACAATTATGAGTTCAATGTCTTTGCATGTTTGGTTAAGTACACTTTCGATAGCTTCTCCGATATACTGTTCATGATTATATGAGCCCATTATGACGCTAACTAAAACCATTTTCATGCACCAAGGCTTAAAGGATTATTCGGTATGTGTCATACATGACGGCGCTTGCACCGAAATTCTCTTTGCGCTTAATTAAACCCAAATTCAGCACTTGACCCAACTTTTCAGTTGAAATCCCAAAATCAAAATATCTTTTCTCCCTGTAGTACTCGTTGATTAGGTAGTCTTCGATTATGTCTTGAGCACCGATGTTCCAGCCTTCCTTTGAGTTAGCTGCATATTGCATGTGAGCAACGTTCTTGCTTTCATACATGATAACCCCAGCAACCATAACATCATCTTTGTATGAAGCAAACAATTTGATGTTATTTGGAAATCTTCCAGCTAAAAGCTTTATTTCTTCAACCGTATGCACAGGTTTAACTCCATGCCGCTCATTCAAGGTTTCTTGCGCTATTTCCATAAATGACTCAAAATCAAAGCTTTCTTTAACGACGATGTCGTTTCTTTTGGCTTTTCGGATGTTGTCTTTTCTGTTATCGTCAAATTTTCTTATTCCAGGCAGATAAATGCAGGAAGACACGTTTCTCGCCATCAATTGGGCGTTAAAAGTGAAGAGTGCGTATAGATCTTCGTCTGCTGGAACTGAATGGTAAATGTACGGTATTGTTTTGTAAACTATCTCTTTTATCCCCTGTTCTTTGCAGTGCCTAATTAGCGACTGGAAAATTTTTAGCATAATAGGGGTCTTAAGACTAACTTCGGATACTATGCCACCAAACGTTAAGCCTGCATGACTATACAACGTCCCGTTATCGATGTTTGCGGGTAAAACTGCCACCAATTGCCCATTATATGAAAATAACAGTGAATGGTCTACAAAGCGGTCAGAATGGTACTCCATGTAATCGCGATAAAATAGGAATAAGCCATTTTTGGCTTTTGAAACAAAATCATTCCACTGCTCTTTATTGTCAGAACTATAATTTTCAATAGTTACCGAGTCTTCTTGGTTGCGGTTTTTATCCAAAAGTTGGTTTGACATGTCGTTTTTTACCCTAAATCAGGTTTTTCTCTTTGAAAGCATTTGGGTGCAATTCTTCAGTTGATTCACTGCGTGGTTAATTGGACCATTCGTCTTTAGATAAAGGTAATTTGTGCATTTTGCTGGAAGGTAAGCAGCGTTGAGGGGGAAGGGATCATAAAAAGTCGGCGTTATCAAATCTTGTCCAGCCTTTAGGTAGCCTTGATTTAAGGCTGTTTGGTAAATTTCTGTGTGAGGATAAATGCGGATGCTATTGAACCCGATAAAACCTATTTGTTTGCGGTTTTTAGCCAATATCCAAGGTATAAGCTTATGGCAACTTGAAACACTCTTTAAATTTTCGCCAGGAACATTTCTCAAAAAATTATAGTTAACTTTAGCCTCTTTAATTTCACTGATTAATTCGCAGGTTTGTTTTATGTCTTGGACGGTTATGTCTTTTTGAAGAGCATCAAGAGCATTCTGGGACGTGCCATCGGGAGAAAACTCGAAGCAAACACACCCTGCATCTATGAGCGTCAAACAGAAACTGTTTGTTGACATAATTTTCTTTAAACCAAGCACTCCACTTTACAGAGAGCTTTCTCTTTTTTAGTTCTAAACATATTTCTCGGGCATGATCGAAGGGATAATTGAATATGGTGTCTGCAAAGAAAATGCTGTCAACTCCATAAGAGTTCACTAAAGTTTCTATTTCATCCACTACCTTCTTTGGAGAACGCAACCGACAACTGTTACCCTGCAGATAAGGATACGTACAGTAAGCGCACCTGAAAGCGCAACCTCGTTTAGTTTGAACGCCAAAGGAGTGGGGTATTTTTTTGTACCACTCTAAGTTTAATCCTTCAATTTCTCTTGGAGGAGCATCTAACTCGTCAAAATCAACTGGGCAACCTTTTCCCGTGAAATTTACTTTTCCATCTTTCCGATAATAGAGCCCAGGGACTTTTTGGGGATTATCCAGATTTTGCAAAAGAGCAGGAAGAGAATATTCTGCTTCCAGAAACAAGCCATAATCAATCTCAGGAAACCTCTCCATTATTTGCTCTGGAAAAATCGAAAAACCTGTTCCGCCCACAATTATCTTGGCATCCGACCGATTCTTGTGAACAAGCGCTACCAAATCTGCAAACGAGCCAAAGTAAGAGCGAACATCAGAGGAAATTGCTGAGTCAATGTTTCTCAATGATAAGCCGATAATGTCTGGGTTGGTTTTAGCTATGGTTTTCTCTACTTTTTCAAAAGGATGCTCCTCTGAATTAGGATCAATAACGGTGAGTTCAACATCCTTCAACGCGCCACCTAGATAGGCTAAACCTAATGGAAAAGCAGAAAGCACTCCACCTTTCTTTCCCAGGGGAGATTGAATCAACAAAACTTTCATTTTTTACACCTTTTTGATTTTTTCAAGAGATTATTAGTTCGTAAAAATCGTAGTTGATGGCACTTGCTCCAAAGCCTTCTTTGCGAGTTAGCAAGCCTTCGTTTAATTCTTTACCTAGCTTTACGGTGGAAATTCCAAAATCAAAATATTTTTTGTCCTTATAGTACTCGTTGATTAGGTAGTCTTCGATTATGTCTTGGGCGCCAATGGTTCTGCCGATAGTTGAGTTAGCCGCATATTGGCCGTGAGCAACGTTTTCGCTCTCAAAAATAACTATACCTGACATCATGACGTCTTGTTTGCTTGAAACAAACAATTTTATGTTTTCGGGAAACCGACTCATAAGAGGCGCTAATTCTTCCACGGTATGAACTGGTCGAACACCATGTTTCTCCATCAAGATGAATTCAGCCAAAGCCATGAACGATTTCAAATCGTAACTTCTCGTGACTACTAGACCGTTTTTCTTGGCTTTTCTTAAGCTTTCTTTTCTGCGGGAATCAAAGGGTCCTTTTTCAAGCATAAATATTGTGGAGGATAAGTTACGCGCAATCAATCGGGCATTGTTTCTAAACAAAGCGTATAGGTCTTCATCGGCTGGAACCGAATGGTAAATGTGAGGAATTGCCTTGTAGACGACTTGGGTTATGCCTTCTTTTTTGCAGTGCTCAATTAGTTTATCAAAGATTCCTAACATCAAGGACTGCGTCATGTCGTAACCAGAAATTACCCCGCCGAAGGTTAAGCCCGCATGACTATGCAATGCGTGATGATCCAAATTTGCAGGAAGCAAACCGACTATATTTCCGTCTTTAAAGAAAAGCAGAGAATGGTCTTGGAACCTGTCTGAATGATATTCCATGTAATCCCTGTAAAAAAGGAAAACACTGTTCTTAGCATTTGACACAAAATTGTCCCATAAAGCCTTGTTTTCAGGCGTATAAACTGAAACACTTAATGCCTTATCCTCATTCAGGTCCTTGGTTAAAGATTCAAGTTGAGTCATAACGTTTCCTGCCCCGAAATAAACGATTGAGTATTTTTGTTTGGCAGCGGTTTGGCTGGGTTACCAACGTAAACTTTCCCTTCAAGTGTATCCTTAAGAACCACTGCACCAGCCCCAACAACGCAATTTCTGGCGATTTTTAAGCCACCAACCATGCAGCTGTTCACGCCCAGGAAGCAGTTTTCGCCAATATCGCAAAAGCCAGAGATGGCAACGTGGGAAGCTACAAAACAGTTATCTCGAATTACAGAGCGATGCCCAACTAAGCTTCCACTCCATACTGTAACGTTATTGCCTATTTTGGCACCACGTTGAACAGTCACGTTCTCAAAGAGGAAGCAGTTTTCGCCGATTTCCGTGTTTTTGCCTATAAAGGCTTTAGGGCTCACACATGAACAAAGAGAGTAGCCTTTCTTTTTGGCGAGGTTGTAGAGCTTTTGTCTAAGCGTGTTTAGTTGGGTGTATGAGATTGCGACAAACGCTTTGTGGCTGTGTGGGTCGTAGGATTTTTCTATTTCTTCTAAAGGAACAACGGGTAAACCGAAGAGGGTTTGATTTCGCCTAAAGTTCCTCTCAGCGCTAAAGCCTACAACGGTATAGTTTGAGTCGCTTGTGAAGTAGTCGTAAGCAATCTCGGCTGTTTCGCCATCACCTATAATTACGAGTTTTTCTTTATCGCCACCCATTCTCAACCATCTTCTTAAAATCGTCGTATTCTCTGACGTAATCTGACTCGTCGTAAACTTCGGAAACAAGCGCAAGAGCCACTGAATTTGAGGAAAAGTTCTCTAGTTCTCGCCAGACCTTAGCTGGAATGTAGAGTCCGTAGTGTGGTCTGTTGAGGAAGAATTTACGCTTATTAAATCCGTCATCCAAAATAACATCGAAGCTGCCACTTAACGCTATAATAAGCTGTTGCAACTCTTTGTGGGCATGCCCTCCGCGGGTTGCTCCGCTGGGAACGTCATACAAGTAATAAACCCGCTTTATGAAGAAAGGAACTTGCTTGTTCTCTTCAATGAAAGAGAGGTTCCCTCTAAAATCAGTAACTTTTGGAAAGTTAATAATTTTGCACCCTTCAAGATTGCCGCATTTTTCTAATTGCAAAAAATTCCCTTCATAATTTCTTTGATTCGTCTGCTGAACTATAACCTCTAGAACAGGTTTTCCATCAAAGAAGGCAGCAGACACCCTTCTTTTGTATGGAACAAGCAGAATTCTTTCTTGTCAGGCATCAAGAACTGCCAATTCTTTAGTGTGATTCCGAAGATGCTGTTTGAAAGTAGAGTTTCCTGGATTCCCCAGGCGCCTTGTAAGAATTCGGTGACTACGTATTCGTGGATTATAACCCAATCTATCGCTAAAGTTTTACGTTTCAAAGTATATTTACCTTACTTTTTTTTAAGTTTTGGTTTTAATTCGGCGTTAAGACTAAAAAAGGGGTATATGATTTGAAAAATGAGACTTTAAAAACAAAATTCCTTAAGAGGAAACATTCAAAACCGCTGTCCAACTGTAGGGTCCAGCTGCTTGGTTGCTGGGGACAGTGAGCACTATGTTGATTGTTGTGGTGCCGAAAGCAGATATTGCGCTGTTATCTGAGAGAGTTAGTGTCCAACCGCTTGGTAGACCAGTTCCTACGATGCTGGGGGTAACAGGGGTATTCACGTTGTTATGTATAGTAATGGCTTGATTATTTGCACCTACATTAACGGTTGTCCAATTGATGTCAAGCGTTTGGCCGTTAGTGTAGTCAGTGGAGCCTATGGTAATTGTTACTGTTCCTGATGGTGCTATGTTTGCATTCATGTTAAAATTTAGCGAGTAAATTGTAGTGGCAGAAATGACCATTATAGCTGAAAGTGCTACAACGGTTGCTAGAATTAAAAGACTTTTCTTTCTCAATTTTTCACCTCCTTTCATAAAAATTTTATGTTATGCTTGCTACCTTGAAACTGGTAACCATGAGATCCAAGCTTTTGCACTTTGCAAAAGAACTTGTTTTTTGGGTTTGATAAAAAAACCAATGGCTAACACCGTTGAAACTTCAACGGCTCCCAAGCTTAAAGGAAGCCAAGTTGTTGGATTTAAACTTAGTTGTGATTGTTCAGTTGAAGGTGGAAAAGCGTTTGAATCGTTGCTTACTGAGGTGCTATTGCTTTGATTATCAAATGTTTGGTTGTTCAAGCTTTCTTGTGTAGGGTTTGTGATGATTGATGCTGGTTGAGTTTGTTCAGCAACGGTTGCAGTCATAGTTATATAACAAGTTAAATACACGGTTCCGGTTGGATTTGGAGTCGGCGATGGTGATGGAGTCGGTGAAGGCGTAGGAGTTGGCGTGGGAGTTGGGGTCGGGTTAGTGTAACTGTAAGTTATTGTTACATCATTGAGCACAGGGGTTATCAGAGCGTTATTGGTCGAAAGCGTAGCTTCATACTGTATCCACATGTTGGATGGGCTAGTTACTGTTGAGCCACTGACTGTATAATTATTTGACCAAGCCGCAGAAGCTAAATCAGATTGCGTAGCGGCGGTTCTTGTCCTAAGAGTTATGTTTGTTCCAGCGGGAGTTATTGCGTTCCAAAGGATTGTGTTCCAATTAGTGGAATCAACGGGTGAATTGAATGCTGAAGAAACTATAGTACCTGAGGAATTGTAGTTTAAGGTTGTAACGTTTACCCAATCATAAGAGGCAACGCTGTTGCCCCATGATTCTAAGGCTACTCCGCCGCTGGCATAACTACTATCGACAACGTTGAACACTAAACTGCCGTCATAATAGCATTTTATAGTATTTCCGCTCAATTCCATCCGTACAATATGCCAGTTAGTATCAGTCGGTACCGAAGCTTGACCCAGCAGTGTTCCAGAGGTGTCCTGCCAAGAAGAAAGCTTAACTAACAAAACCTTGTTAGGTCCGCCCAAATTTGGGCAAACCAGCAAGGAGTAACGTGAACCAGTGCTTGGATTAACACGAGCACTAAGTTCTCCAGTGTAATCGCCGCTGATATATTGCACCTTGGTTTCAACTGCAAAGTCGCTCCAAGAAGAACCCGAAGTATACGTGAAGATCGGCTGTTGGGATACACCAACCATGTTGTAGTATCCATTGTTTACAGTCCAATTGCCAGAGAGGACAGTCCAATGACTATTAGTCCAAGATGCATTGCTGAAATCATCTGAAAAAAGCGATGGTTGAGCAAGTGTTAGTTGTCCAGGAAGACTTTCAGCGTTAAGGTTTGTGAGCGTTCCCGTTTTAAAGTCAGCTTGGCTAGTTTGTGTCCAACTGCCTGAGGAACCTATGGAGTAGAGTACCGTCACTTTAGAGGATGCCCCTGCTTGCACTTTCAGATCGCTGTTGCTGAACCTATAATTTGTTGTGGGTGTTCCATCAATGAGAACTTGTAAATTGATAATTTGACTCTCATTTACTGGCAGGACTATATCTAAAGCGGTATTTGGTGAGGAGGAACCAGTCAATGTCACTGTTAAATTGTTGACGCCATCTGCATTAAGTGTATACTGTTCGGTAGACTGGACCTGTTGCCGCTCAATTCCCCAATCGCGAAGTCCCATGGGTGTCGTGTTCCACATGTACGGTTTGGCTAGTACGTCTTGGAGAAATTGATTCGGTAAACCTGACGCTGAGGAGGAATGGCAGTAGGGACTTACTAGAGCACCCATGTTGTAGTAGAAATCAACTAGTTGCTGCATGTCGTTAGGAGCATAGGTGGCCATGTCCTCCATGCTTTGGCAGACAGTTCCATTGCTTGTGATCCATCGGGAGAAAGGCACTTCATAAACATCATAACTTTTGGTTGCATTACTTAGTGATAAAGCAAAATTTGGGTATGGTGATGTTGTAAATTCGCCTGAAGTTTTAATGCCTAAACTCTCTAATATCTGGAGGCTCTGTTCCAAATTTGCCAGCCCGTCGGGGCTAGCCCAAATATCGGGTCTTTGTCCAAGCCAACTCTGCAAGTCATCAAGCGACATGCCGATTGATGTGTTAGCGTAGTTTATCCCATCAGCCGTTCCAGATGGGTAATTTTTTATGGCTTCGTCTGGACCCCAGTGGTAATACAGATAGTCACCATATTGTAAGGTGGGATTCCAAGGAGTACTATTGAGCCCTCCGTTATGGGAACCAATTTGTGCGCCTAAGCTTTGGGCTTGCTGTATGAGGCTAATTAAATCAGCGCTGTTAGCAGCGTCTCGAACATCGCCCGTAACAATGTAATACTGACCAGTAACTCCCAGTGCCTGCTCTGCCGCCGCTGAAGATGCAATCCAAGGAACACTATTGTAGGAAATATCCATGTCATGTCTCATAATGAAGGCGGAATCGTACTGGTAGGGCCAAGGGCTTAATTTTGCTAAGGGAATTTGTTGGTTCTCAAATGCCCATTGGATGGCTTGTCTGAAAAACATGTATTCGTAAGCGACCGGACTGTAGATGCTGTAGCTTGCTAATGGGGCAAGTTCTGAGTGGTAGATGAACTCGCCGTTTGAGTATTGTTTTACTGCAAGCATGACAGTACCGTCGAGGGTCATTAGAACCTGTGCAGGGTTACTTGATGTAGTTTGGGCTGCCCAAGCATAATGAAGGTCGTTTGCAGGTGAAAGAGAAGTAACTGTGTGGTCGGTTAAGGGTAACTGCCAATTGATTTGGACATTTTTTGGAACATCATTTACAAGTGCGTTGTCGGCGATTCGAGTTGCATTCTGGACTTGAACCCAATCGTTTGGCGGTGAATTAGAAACGGTCAAACCCATCTGAGATGACAGAGCAAAATCTGACCGAGGGGAACCATCAGCATTCTTTGTCCAAGAAGAAGAACCCACGTAAACAAAACCGCCTGCGCTAACATAACTACTTATTTGGGAAGCCTCAGAATCGGAGATGCATTCGCTTGCTAAACTGAAAAGTATAGGATACTTTGGCACTCCTGAAACCATAAGACCTCCTGATTCAATGCTTGCGTCGGAGATTTCAACGAAGGGCGTTCCATCGGATTTCAAAGACGCTTCAAGCATTCTATAAATCGCTGGGTATGTCCAAGAAGGGTTGGTCCAATGGGCTTCAGTGTATTCAGAAACATGAATTGCCACTACTGGCGAAGCCTGTAGTGAATCTGCACCTACGGCAGACGCGAAAAACAGAGTGCTTGATAAGAAGATTGCTAAAAGAAACAAAGACAGAAACAAACGATTATTTTTCTTCATAAAAAACCGACTCAAGGCAAGCAATTCTTCTCTATCGAAAGCAAGCACTTGCCTAACAATAGGTTTCTTTAATCTAGTATATTTAGATTACTGTTCTAGAACAAAATAATCTTTTTCTAAAACATTAAAGCGAAATTTCCTGCATTACTGAATTTTCATATTTATTGACCGCGAACGTTAAGTAAGCGTTGCTTCGCTTGGAGGGTATGATGTAAAAAGCGTCAGGAAGCTTAACTCTAACAAATTTTTTCTTCAATTCTTCAGGAGAAAAACTTGTTTTGCTCCAATGGTTGAGCCTGTTTTGCCAGATATATCTAAAATTTCTAATCCCCCATGTTAAACCATGAATGTTACCAAAAATAACTGCTACATTTTTTTTCTTTAAACAAAACACGGAGTTAGTGGATATATAAAAAGCGTTAATCAATAAAGCCCTCGCTAGATCAGATAGCTTGGAATAAACATCGAATACTAGACAGATGTTGGATTTTAATAGATGATAGGTCGTGAATTGAATATTCCAAACGTTTGTGGCTCCACCTATATGGCGAATTTTTGAGTTGGAAACAGTCACGACTCTTTTTTGTGCAAGCCATGTCTTAAGAGAAAGCAAGGTGTCATCATAAAAAAAGGGCATTTTAGGATCAAATAAACCCATTTCGTCAGCAACCTCTCGCCTAATCATCATTGATGCCCCGCAAACAAAAGATACTTCGAAAACAGGTTGAAATTTAAGGTTGCTTGGTTTATCTTTGCATATCTGGTATTTGTGTATAAGGTAATTGCTGAAAAGCCAACCTGCTGTTTGAATTTTTTCCCCGTCGATGTTTAAAATCATGCTTTGTGCCAAACCAATCGTTGGGTCATGTTGCATGGCACTAACCAAGGTGGCAAGCCAATCAGGGTCAACAATTGTATCGTTGTTTAAGAATACGATGTATTTGCCTTTGGAATAATTGAATCCGACGTTGTTGCCGCCGCTAAAACCCAAATTCACACTGTTTGGTATAATCTTGAGCCGAGGGTCAACTCCAAAAGCTTCCTGAGCCATCTTCAAACTATTATCTTTTGATGCATTATCAACCAATATAACTTCAAAATTTGAGTACTTGGTTTCTAAAACTGAAGTAAGGCAATCTTGTAAGCAGCTTTTTCCATTATAATTTAGAATAACAATAGAAACAAGGGGATCATTAGGCTTGGCAGACATAGAAAACACTCATAGAACGTTTTAAACTATTTATTTTGACCGAAGCTTCACTAAGTCAGCAAGAGGCGAATAAGAAACACCCAAAATCTTGCAGAGCACCCATTTAGCGCCAATTACGTTTCCTAAAAATATGCCCTCAACCATACGCAAATGATATTTAGAGTTCGAACGAAGATACTTGAGGCTGTGCACAACACGCAAGATGTCAGATTCAAATTTGCTAATCATTGAAAGCTGCGGTTCATCATGGTACAAACGGTAAAAAAGCAGTTCAGCTTCAACCGCCCACAACAGGTCCGTGCGGGGATTTAGGAAATCGCGGCTGGACGTTCTTCCATGAACAATATGATACACTTTCACGTTTGGGCTATAAATCATCGTGTGCCCTCGCTTCCACAATTGCCAACCCAACACCATTTCCCAAGCGCAACCCAAAATCCACTCGCTAGGCAAATCAATGCTTCTTAAAACGTCGCCTAAAACCGCCATTGATGGACCCCGAAGTAACGCTTTTGTGGCTCCACGTTTTCTCCAGTAAGCGTTGTTGCCCCGCTCGTAGACTATGCCTGAGTTTGCAATGCAATTCTTGTATTCTTCAAGCCCTTTTAGGGGATGACCGAACAGGGCAAACTCGTAATGCGACAGAACACTTGGAGTTTCGCTTTCTTCAATGACCTGCATTTGCCCGTTTTTTAGTAGGACGGGAAATGAGTCGCCAGTGACCCCGGCGAAATTGCTGGTTTGGAAGATTTTTACTGTTTCTTCAAGCCAGTTCTCGGCTGGAAGAGCATCGTCATCAAGTAAGGCTACTATGTCGCCTGTTGAATGTTTAACACCTAAAAAGTAGGCGTCGACAATGTGACCTTGAGTCTGAATTACCGTGTTAATTTTAAGAATTTTTGATTCTTTCTGTAGAAGTTCTTCGGTGCCGTCTCCTGAGGGTTTAACTACGACTACCAAGTCAAAGTTTTGGTATGTTTGGCGTTTGAGCGCTGAAAGCAGATGTGGAAGTATGTCAGCTCTTTTGTAAGTGGGAATAACCACGGTTACCCCATAATTTTTTTGGGTATGGTTGGTTTCTTGAAAATCCATTGGACGTCAACTTTTATTTTTTGGTTTTTAGAAAGTTAATTTCGCTGTTGAGCCACTTGACTAAATCAAGGTATTTCTCGTATTTGCGGTTGTGCGTCGAATCGTAAACGTGTGTTGCTTTAGCGTAGTCTTTAACGAAAACCGTGGATTTGTAGTAACTATAGGGTTTTGATGAGAAGAAAATTTTGTGTTGGTAGGGCAATTTTTCGTATCTTTCAAGCAGTTCTTCTTTGAATTCTACACCATCTGAGAAAACTATGAACAAATTGTTCAAATTTACTCGCTTGGTTCTGCGATTCCATTTTTCCAAAGCTTCTTCTTCAGTGTGGTAGTGCATGAAGTGTACTTCTACGTCTTCACCTAAGACCCCGATTGGATAATTACGGTTCATCATTTTGCAGAACCGATGCGCCATGAGGTGATTGGTTTCTTTTTTGAACTTTAAAGGCTGCTTAAGGTACCAGTCGAGGTTTCCAAGGAAACGTATGTACTCTTCAGGAAAAATATAGGTCCAAATCGTCGGCGTAGTGTACGCTAAACCAAACTTATGGTACATTCCGCCAACAAAGCAGTTATTCCCTATAATCGAGAAATCCTTGTTTTTTAGCTTTGACCGCTGGAAACTTGAAAAGAACCTGTCAATGAAGCGCCATTTTAGGGTGGATTCAAAATTGTCGATGTTTATTTGTTTGAAAAAAGCCGTGATATTCACGTTAGATTATTCAAGACCGAACTTTGGAATAAGGGTTTCGGAAATTAAAAAATGACGATTTATGCTATGGAGTATAGTGGATTTCGCTGCCGCCGTTTGAGTAGACAACATCAGTTTGGTTAATTACTGTTGGTAGCGTATCGTTTGAGCATCAAATTTTCGTACTTTATGGTTATGTAACTTAAATATGCAAATTCTCCAGGATGCAAGATGGTGTTGTTATCGAGTGCTGTAACGTACCCTCGGTATACTACGCCGTAAGCCGTTAATGCCGTGTATAGTCCATTGTCTGCTGCAATATTGTATTGGTAGGGAACATTGGTTGAAACCCACTGCGCACCATACACGCTGTAGGTGTCAATGAATCCGTAGTGATCCGTATAATTGCAACGGGTTCATTCTGTATTCGCTAAGTGGAATAGACCAGCTTTCGGTTTTAGCGACTTCGTAAACAAAGTTTGTTTGAAACAGAAAATACGGAACCAGCACGGCAACAATTAGCAAGGAAACTATTAGTTTTTTCTCATGCTTAAAGAGAAACGTGGAAAAGAACTTAGAAAACGTCCACATTCCAATTACGCAGAACGGCGCCAAAATCATTAGCAGTATGTGATAGAACCGCGTCATGGACAAGGTGTTAGCTAATCCTGGAACAACAGTTAAAGATATCAGAATAGCTACTGCGATTATACTGAAAACTGTGAAGTCTCTTTCGAAGCGGAAAGGATTTTTCTTTCTAATTAAAGCCACTACGCCAAGACCAATGAATATTTCAGTTAGGTAAGCGAACGCTCGGCTGACGGTGTTTAAAAACGAAGGAGACTGCACTAAACCCAGCCCCGTTAAAACTGTTTGACCTCTGGATGCGGGGTTTAGAAAATCGCCTAGCTGACTGGTAACCGAGCGTGTGAATGTCATGAAACTGTCAAAGACAACCGAGCCCGAGGTGTAGATGTACCAGGCGAACATTGCTACAAAGAAAAATATTATCATGCTCAGCTGCAGGTTGAAGCTTGGCTTTTTCAGGTAAAAGACCGATACAGCCCACGCGGCGAATATGAGAAAGAGGAAAATTTCTGCAAGAGCATAATGGGAAAATATTAAGCCAAAACTCAAGACCGCGAAGGCTAAGAATTTGCCTTCTTTTTTTACTTTCTTGTTTAGCAGTACCAGTAGCAGTAAGACAAAGAATAGTTCACCAATCATCTGGCGGTTTAACGCTAGCATTTCGGTGAAAAAAGTTGACTGCGCCATGAATACGAATGCGGCTATGAAGCTTAGTTTTTTGCCGATGTATGGCTGCCACAGTAGGTATAATGCGACTGGTACTAAAGCAAAAATAAGGGGATAAATCAGCTTGAATACCAATGAAGGGTCCATGCCAAGCATGTTTGAGTAAACGGTTGGGAGAACCGTAACGCTAAGCATAGCGTTGAATCTGCCTAACCCTTCATCGGTGGGAAATGTGAATACGGGGTTCCAGTGGGCATTAACTTGAACATTTTGAAAAACGTAAAATTCTGCTGGAGAATCGCCGCCGTAGGGAACTATGTAGTTGGATATTAGTGAAACCTGGAGCAGTAATGCTAGGGCAATCATGAAGATGGCGAAGGGGTAAAACTTTGATGAGTGCTCACGGAAGGTGCTAACGGTGAATAACGCGGCGATAGATGCAATCATAATAATTAAAATAAAACTGTTACCTGTTGTGTTAACAAAGTATACACCGACAATGCTTAAGACAGGAATTAAAGCTAAAAGCAAGAGAGATGGACTAAAATTGGAGTTTTGAATACTGAAGGTTTTCTTTATTTTTCCCTGCCGCAGGTGGGCAACTGCAGCGCCAGCAATTATTAGTGTATTAATGAAAAGGGAAAGGGGCAGCGTTGAAAGCGGAAAGCTTAGCCCAACTACATACCCGAACTGGTTTATAATTAGCCCAGACAGCATCAAGAAAGCAATGCTAAAGCCAACCGCGAAAACAATGACTTCAAGCGCTCCAAGGTCGTCTAGTTTTAAAAGTTTTATGAAGATTAAACCTGGAATAAAAGTCAAGTAAACGATGCCCACGATTTGTCTGACAAGTGGAAAGTTGAGAAAAAGCGAAATGTACATTATAACTTGTAGAATTACCACTATGGCTAAGAAATTTAGAGAAAGATACTTTTGGATTGGATTTGCCATTTTTTGTTTTCGCCAAAACTATTTTTCTAAAACTGACTGGTAGATTTGAGCCATTTTAGGCGCAACCGCGCGGATGTCATAGTTCTTTACGGTTTCAGCGCCGTTTAACGCAAGTTTCTGCCGCAATTCACTGTCTGCTATCAATCGTTTAAGGGCAGATGCCAAGTCATCAACGTTTCCCGGCTCAAAGAGAAGACCGTTTGTTTCATGACGGACTGTTTCTTTGAGTACTCCAAATTTGGGAGCAACAACAGCAAGCCCAGCAGACCAAGCTTCCAAAGAAGCAATATACCCAAAGTTGGTAGCAACAAAAACATCGCTGCTCCAGAGGAATTTTCTAACGTCTGTTTGTTTACCAGGCAAAGAAACGGAGTCTTCAAGGTTTAATTCTTTAACTAAATCCTTGAGGTATTCAAAGAGGGTACCGTATCCAACGATGATTAGTTTAGCGTTGGGTAGTTGACTGTGGACTTGTTTGAAGGCTTTAATTACTAATTCTGGGGTTTGCACAGGTTCAAGTCTGCCAACGTAAATCACGGTTATGTCGTGTGGTTCAACAGGGTCAGGGTTTTTGAAGTGGGGTGTGTCAACAAAATTCGTGACAAGATAACTCTTTTTTTCCAGCCCCAGCTTATGCAGGGTGCCCAAAACCTCTTGGGAGTAAGTGGTAATTGCCGCAACATCATTTTCCAGAATACTTTTCACTGCATCAGATTCCAGAGGCATGCCGCCATGCAAAGGATCACCTACAAAGCCGCCATGCAAAGTAACAACCAACGGCTTACCAAAGCGCCTGCTTAAGTAAATGCCAAGGTTGATGTATTCTAAATCACTCCAAATTCCGTGAATGTGAAAAACGTCAGCTGACTGCGCAAATTTCCATTTTGCTGCTT
Source organism: Candidatus Bathyarchaeota archaeon (assembly GCA_963846735.1). Classification (GTDB taxonomy): domain Archaea; phylum Thermoproteota; class Bathyarchaeia; order Bathyarchaeales; family Bathycorpusculaceae; genus Bathycorpusculum. The sequence continues at coordinate 616,456 of CAWJXC010000003.1, forward strand.
CGTGATATAAACTTGCAAACTTCATTTTTTCAACAAGCCGAGGCGTTGAACCTAAGACATACATGCAAAACCCATTAAGTATATCAACGGGGTTAGGTCCAAGCCTGTAAACCTTAAGGAAACCAGCGTCTTCATATTTTTTGATGTTCTTGGTTACTAAAAGAAACTTTGTGCGCCCAGTTACTAAAGAGAACTCTATGCCATTCTTTTTAGCTAAGTAATTAGAAAGCCACAGAATATAGCGTTCTAAACCGCCTATTTCTATAGGCCAGAATCTTTCCCAAACATGACAAACACGCATAAAATTAGTTCCTCGAGCTGAAAAATTACTAATCAAAAAGTTGCTTGCTTTATTAAGAAGAAAACCCTGCTTCCCAATTAACATTCTGTTTTATTACCTGCGCAGGCACTCCAACAACTAAACAGTTTGCGGGCACATCCCTTGTAACTATTGCACCTGCAGCTATAACTGCCCCGTCGGCAATCTTTACGCCCTTCATTACCATCGCTCGACGACCAATAAAAACATGATTCCCTATCTCTATAGGCGCCGCTACTACTGCTCCTTCCCTTGCCATTCGGTGAAAATCCGTATCGATAATTTCTACACCCCAAGATATGCAGGTGTTATCCCCAATTTTTATGTTCTGTGAAGAAATAATCGTTGTATTGGAGTTGACGCAAACGTTTTTTCCTAGTTCTAAGCAAGCATTCTTATGAACTTCAATTATCGCACCTTTGCCTATGCGGACGCTTCCGTTAATGATTAGTTTGCTGTCTTCAGCCAGGGTGAGCATGCAGGGATTTGACGTCGGAAAAAAGCCCTTAGGTAACCCCAACGTAAAATAACCGTTGTTTACGATTTGAGCAGTCTTGTGTATCGCTAACTTTGTTTTTCCATCAATCAAAAGTGACTTAAACGAAGAGTTGTTGACGCCTGCTTTTCCTTGTTTGTGGGCTAGGAAGCTTTTGTAGATAGTTCTTACGCCTACTCCATTTTTGGTAATTAACGCTAAATTCATCATGTTAAGCTCGTCCATAATAGTCGTTAAAAAGAGTCATAAATCGCTCAGAGAAATTTTGAATCGAAAACTTTGACGCAATCTCCTTGCGTCTTCCGCTTTTTCTGGTGACCAAGTAGCGATTTGACTGGTTATTTTTTCTGCGGCTTGCTGCAGGGTGTTCATAGCGGTATTGTGCTGGAACGAATTCTGTCATGCCGCCCGAGTTGTGAACGATGGGTACGCAGCCTAAAGCCATAGCTTCAACGATTGAAATCCCAAAATGCTCCCCAACCATCGTGTGCAAATAGATTTTTGCTCTCTTCAACAGATCAATTTTTTGCTCGGCTGATGCGTTGGGGTAAAACTTTACGCGGTCAGTCAAACCAAGTTTTTTAACTAAACTTTCCAAGTTAGACAGGGTTGCCTTGTTGCATAAGCGTCCAACTACTGCAAACTGTATGTTTCGGTTGGTTTGCGCAGCGATTTGGGGGATGCGGTCTAAGAGTTTGCTTGGTTCTAAACGTGAAACCGTAACAACCAAGTTTTCTTGAGAGTTTTTGGTTGTAGTTTTGCCCATTGCGGAGATGCTTGATGAAAAAGGCGGATAGAGCACTTGGACGGCTTTGCCTGAGTACTTTCTGATTTCTCCAGCCGTGTAGTAGCTGTTGGCCAAAATCAGTCTTTTGCTGTAGTCAATTAGGTTTTTTTCCAAAATCACATGGGGCAAGGTGCCCGCTTGGGAGATGCGGGAGGCTGCCCAGGTATGGGAAGGTTCTGCTAAAGGCATACTGGTTTAGGTAGGGAAAGTGGATGTAGCTGACTTGTGTCCAGGGGTAAACGCAGTTTGAGAAGGCATCAACAAACATGTCACATTTTGCTTTTGCGATGTATGAGTGAAGCTATGGTTTGGTAGAAATCTGCCAGCCCTCTGGAGCTGAAGTGGGTTGGTTGAACGATAGTTTGGATTGATGGGTGAAGGGTTTCTCCGAAGAAGTTTTTGATGGCTTTTGGGTCAACTTCGCTGTTGGTGAAGAGAATCACGTTGCGGTTGTTTTGGGCTAAAGTGTTGGCGATGGCTATTGCAACGAATTCTCCGCCGCCGTAAACGTTTAATGTGGGGCAGAAAACGCCGATTTTCTTCGTCATGACTTATTCGCCTGCATGTTTCCAATGTTAACGCTTTATTCCAGTGCATGTTTGACCATGGTAAAGCATGGTTTAGGGATGATTTTTCTTCGCAAACCTTGCCAACTTCAACATAGACCATGCAAAGCAGAGTTGACAAGAAGCGTTAATGGACTTTTCAAAAACCTATAAAATGATCGAACACTAAGTAGGTTTCAAAATTCAGGAAGAGAGAGAAAAAATGAATACAAACAACTTAGCAAATACACTGCACTCCATAAACATCAGAGAAACTTGCAAAGCCAACAGCAATTTGTCATCACCGCAATCTTTCTTCGTCAGCATGCTATCAGTGTTTTCAGCAACACCAGTTCAAGCAGCAACAACCACTTCTGCACTTCACACCTCAGGCACGCTACATTCTTGACGCCAACGGAAACACCGTTTACCTCCGCGGTATGGGAATCGCCGGCATGGCACCAGACCTAATTCTTTGGGGCAAGGCGGAAGCAGACAACTGGGGAGACCAATGGAACTACAACCCAACCACCGTGATGGATCAAACCTTCTCGGCACTACAGAGCCCAATGGCACATCAACATGATACGAGTCTTCATTTACCCAAGCTGGTACTACCGCGACAACATTGTTCCAGCACAAGAAGACCCAAACTACGCAGCCCAAACAACCCCAATCAGCATCAAAACATACCTACAAACTCTATGCCAAGAAGCAGACAAATACGGAATCTACGTCGACATAGTCCCATACATGCTAACCCCATCCACAAGCTCCTTTGGACAAGACCCATACGCCACCACCAGACTTTGGATGGCAAGGAATGCCAATGATGGGATGGGACGCAGCCAGGCAACAAATTCCTATCGCAGCAGGCTACGGCAAGCAACGAACAAGGCTTCTGGACACTGGTTCTGGACCGACATGGCAAACAACCTCAAAAACTACCCCAACGCAATCTTTGAAGCATGGAACGAACCAGGATGGAACGGCGGCGACACCGAACCCATCCCAGCAGGATACATGACCTACCTACAAACAATGTACAGCGCCATCAGAGCAACAGGCTCAACCAACCTAATCATCATGCAATGGCACATGGGCTGGAACCCCAACGGATACGGCAGAACCCTAGGCTGGGTCATCAGACGTAAACAACGCCACTACACCCAACAAACGTAGTCTACACAACCCACTTCTACTACTACGCACCAACCGACCTAAGCATCTATTGGGCAAAAGACTACGCAACATTAAAAACACAAGTGCAAACCGCAGTCACAAGCATGGGCGTCAGTGCACCATTAGTAATCAACGAAGAAGGCTCATGCACATCAAGCTCACCAACGGCAAAACGACTACACCTGGTGGCAAAACCTAATCCTGGCACAACGCGACTTAAACATCGGCGCAGGAGCATACTACTGGCTAAGCGACCCAGGCTTAGGCGGAGTATACTCAGGAGAATCAATGCTAACCAGCGGCTACACACCAAACACCATGGGACAATCCTACATCAACGCATACAATGGAGTCACTCCAACTCCAACCGCAACGCCCACACCTACACCATCACCAACAGCAACGCCAACACCATCAGCCGACTCCAGTACCAACACCTGATCCAACGCCTTCACCGACACCCGACCCAACAGCAACACCAACACCGCAACCACCTGAACAAACAGTACCAATCATAACTATGCCAACTCCAGCACCAACAACTTCACCATCACCGACACCAACACAACAACCAACTAAACCAACGCCACCGTCTGCACCGCTGACCCAACAACTTCAACACCGACTCCAACTCAGGCACCGATACACTACAACATCCACAGACATTGGTACATGTTCCACTGGCCACACTTCAACACATGGTTTTTCTTCCATTAGAAGAAGACCAAACTTCCTTTCCCTTTTTGTTTAAATCCAACTATTTTGAGCCTTGAAGCTGCCCTTTCATAAAACCAAAAGTCCAAGCAGCATGCTTAAACCCAAAGTGCAGCGGCAAAAGAAACACCTGTTTTTGATACAGAAACTTGTAGGCTGGAAAAGAGTAGAACATGCCTGTGACAAAACCCGCCATGGGTGACATGCGGGGCAGAGAAAATGCGCTTCCAGTTTGGCTGGAAACTTTTTTGGCAGCCATAACCGTACCAGAAATATTTTTTCCACAGGTCCTTGGGTTTGGATAATCCGCTGTGCAGCTCATAGAGTTCCGCCATGTTGGGCTGAAGTAACCAGCCGGCTTTTTTTATTCTTAAAATTAAATCGGTGTCTTCGCCTGCGCCCTTGATGCTCTCGTCAAATCCGTTGACTTGCTTTATTGCTTTTGTGCGGAAGGTTGTTCCGCCTGTGCCGATTAGTTTGTCGTTTTTCCAGATGAAGACTTTTGGGTTTTCCATAGTTTTTTTGGTTAACGATGTATGGGGCGACTTCAAGAGTTCAAAATCAAGTTGCCTGGAACGGTTTTGAATATTCCCGCGGTTATGCCAACTTGAGGGTTATTTTTCAGGACTTCAACTTGCGCTTTCACGTAGCCCGATGTTAGTATCTCGTCTGCATCTACAAACAGGATGAATTCGCCGTCTGCCTCTTTCACAATCAAGTTTCTTGCGTGACCTAAACCTTTCCATGTGGTTTGGAAAGATTTTGCGCGGTCACCGAAAAGATGCATGTACCTTTGGATTATTTGGGGGGTTTTATCTGTGCTTCCGTCGTCAACAAAGATTATTTGTAGTTGTTGGGCTGGAAAATCTTGGTTAATGATGCTGTCTACGGCGTTGGGAAGCATTTTTTCGCCGTTACGAACGCAGATGCCCACAGTTACAAGAAAAGACAAGCGCACAAACTCCGTTTCAGATAATGCCTAAATGGTAGATTAAAGTTTCTTGTTGGTTTATTTTTCTAGTATTAGAAGAAGACAAGAGCCCCCTTACTCATCATCTTCTCGCGGACTTAGCTGGTACCTGTTTTTTTGCGTCTGCAACAGGTTTAGGTTGCAGGCTGGTTGTGGGATAGTCCTCAAGCAGAACAACAGTGACAAACTTATTTCGCAACTTTATGCCCATAACCGTTTAGGTGTGCAGAGCAAAAACCGAAAAACCAAGCTAACCGTTTATAGGTGTAATGGACAGGCAACAAAAAGAAAGACTTGTTATGGGTAAGCAGATAAGCGCCTGGAGAACGCAGAATCCCAGCCAAAAAACCAGCCAAAGGTGACATCTGCAGGAGATTAAGCGCGTTTGGGTCTTTATGAAAAATAAAGTGTCCACCACGACCATACCAAACGTACTGTTTCCAAAGAGACTGCCATGAACCACGAGTTGACTCGGTAAACATTTCTTTAGTCATAGTTAGCTCCCAACCATTCGCTCGAACACGGTAAGCCATCTCGGTGTCTTCCGCTGCACCGTTAATCCGCGTATCAAAACCGCCAACCCCCCTAACCGCTTCAACACGGTAAATTGCGCCTTCCGCACCGGGCAAATACCCAAATTTGGATGCGGTGCCTTTTTGTCCATAAACGGAATCAACTGCGTAAACGATGTTTTCTAAATCAGCCGCTAAACCGTGCCCAATGTGAACGTTGTATTTTCCGCCTGCAATTCCCACTTTTGGATGTGTCTCCATGAATTGCACTTGGTTTTTTAAGTAATCACTTGACAAGGTCATGTCTGCGTCGAGCCAAACAATGTATTTGCCAGAGGCTTTTTCCACGACCATTTGCCTAGCAAATCCAAGTCCACTGCTTTCATTGAAGATTTTGACACTTTGAAAATCTTTGGTTAAGCTGTTTTTTATTATTTTAACGGTTTTGTCTTTGCTGTTGCCATCTACCACAATTAACTCTGTTTGTTGCGCTGGAAAAGATTGAGTGCATAAGCTATCTATTGCTTTTTTTATGATTGGTTCAGCGTTTTTTACGCATAACCCAACCGTTACAACAGCAGATTTCGACGTCAAAATGTTCAACTCAAAGTTAAATTAATTTTTTAGCCCTAAGCACATCCTCGCTTAAAACAAACCGGGATTCTTGAATGGGCTTCCAAAGTTTGAATTTCCGGTTAACAATAAACGAAGACAACGCTGTTAGCAAAATAAAATTGTTCTGGATAAGTTCAAGAGCAGTCATCCGTGTTCTCTTAACGACAAATACGGCGCAAACCATAGCAGTTAAAGCCAAACCAAGTAAAGGATACGAAACTCCAACCAACACAGTTAACACGCCTAACGCGACAAGCACCATAGGATTAAAAATGTGTAGAAATATTTCAGGAACCGCAATCCGCTTAGGCATAGACAATTTCCCATGCACCAGCAAATTTAGACATCTTGCCCAAAGCTTCTGCAGATGACTTGCACGACGAATTTTAATGGAAACTTTATTTCTCCAAACAGTAGGACTAACTGTGAAAAACCCGATTTCAGGAATCAAAATAGCACGTTTGCTTCTTTGAACAACGTCTAAGGCTGTTCCAGAATCGTCAGTAGCATGGTTAAACTCGTCAAGTACGCTTCGTTTGTAGGCTGCGAAGCCACCTTGGAAAAAGATTGTTGAATGCAATTTGGATTCGCCGATTCTTATCACCTGCACGGTGCTATCGTAGAGTTGTTCGCCTAATGTGACCCATGTGTCTTGGGGATTTAGGAGGTATTCTCTTCCAGTTATGGCGCCCACAGTTGGATCAGACAAATAGGATAGTGCTTTTTGAAGAATGTCATGTTGCCAAAAGCAGTCGGCATCGGAAATTATCACAACATCGGCTTTAAGGTTTTTTAAGACAACGTTTAGGCACCCAGTTTTTCCCAAGTGTTCTTTGCTGTCAAATATGCTGATTTTCTGCGAAGGATTGTTTGCGATGTATTGGTTTACTTCTCGCACAGTGTTGTCTGTTGATGAATCGTTAAGCACTATAATTTCCATTTTATCCTTGGGATAAACTACTTTTGCGAGGTTTTCTAGTTTTAAGCGGATGATTTTTTCTTCGTTGTATGCAGGTATCAATATGGCGGTTGAAGGTACATAGTCATTTTTTAGGTTCAGGTTCCAGACTCCAGAAGAACGCTTCTTCATATACACAAAGTAAGTTGCTGGAACACCAAAAAACAAGGCACCTAGACAAAGCCAAGCAATTAACAGAAAATCCAACGTTTAAACTCCTTTTCAAGCAGCCTATTTCTCAAGAAACGGCGGAAGAACATCGCCCGATAAAGCAATATAGGTTCTCAGCAGTTTAAGTTGTAAACCCCATGAAAGCGCGTGCATTCGGTGACTGTAATGGGGAAAGTTCTTTTTCACTTCAGCAAGCGTTATGCCATCTTCAATTACGCTTATGTCTTCGGTTTCACCGATGTTTTCCCTGCCAGCTAAACTTAGGTATGGAACTTTTTTAGGGTTAAAACTCATTGCCCGTGCCGCTACAAAATCGGTTGATAGGACATTGTCGCCTGCCATGATAACGCCCAGTTTTTTTGGAACTGAACCGCGAACAATCAAGCCATCTACAACAGTGATGTCGGAGGGCGCAATCTTGTTTGCAGCAACAATAACGTTTACGATGTTTTTGTGGTAGGAGTATTTTCTTGGTTTAGAGATTGCGCCGAAAATATTTTTCATGGCACAGGTCACGCCGATGAAGTTATGGGTTTTTAGTTTTGGCACGTTAATTATTAGGTCAGCGTTCAAAAAGTCCTCGTTGAAGGGCAACTTCAACTCTTCTCCGTTAACCTTAACGGTGTGTTCAACAACGTTTCCTTCGCTCAGGTTCTTTAGGGCAACATTGTTTTTTTGGCACAAATCATCGTAACCCAGAATGCTGAAGGCATATTTGGTTCGCATCGCCGACGCATCTGCTTCAGCCACCGTGATTTTGACATCGCTGCCCAATTTTTGTTTAACATATTTTATTACTGAGCAAACCACTCGTCCATCTGTAGTTTCGCCTGTGGAAGCATTCCAGTAATAGCAAAGGTTGGGTTTTATCATGACGTTTTTGACGCCGCTAAAATCATAGTTTAGATTGTCAATCGCTCGCTCGACAGCACTGTCGATTTCGACATTGGAGAATGCTTGATTTTTAACTGATGCAATAGATACTTTTGCCATTTATTTTGCCTCATTTTTTTGGTAAGCCGAATCAATTATCCGAATAACATCTAACTGCTTGTCCAAAGAAATTGGAAATTCCTCGCCAGATTTCAAGGTTTTAAAGAACAAGTCCATGATTGTGTAGAATGATGCATAGTAGTAGGTGTAGGAGAGGTAGTTTGGTTTTTTCCTTACCGCTCTTCGGGCAATGTTGAGTACTCCTTCTTTGACAGCGTTCACTATTGGATTAGCAGGAATGTAGGTGTCTGTAGAGTCAAAGCCAACGGTGCCATGCATGTTAATTCTGAAGTTGAAGTCAGGAAAAATCGATTTAGAGAACCAGCCTACGTTGACTATTGCGGTAGCGTTGGTTTCTTTTGATTTTAACACGATGGTTCCTGCATCTTCAACGGGCAAATTCATTTTATGCCCCAAATTTGAGTAGGTTACGTCAAAATCGCCCATCAACCAACATAAACCATCAATCAAATGGTAACCCAAATCCAGCAAGGCGCCGCCGCCAGCCAAATCTTTGCTAAGCCACCACTCTGGAATCGGAACTGGAACAAGCGCATGAGAAATAGGCCCATTCATAACTAACTCTGACGTTGCAATTACAGGGTCACCGATTTCTCCACTATCCAGTTTGCTCTTGAGTTTCTGCATGCAGGGAAAATAGCGGTAGTTTACGCCAAGCATCATCCGTACATTTTCCTTCTGAACCTTTCTAACAATCTCTTCTGCTTCAGCAAGATTGCGGGAAATTGGTTTGTCAAGAAAAATGTCCAAACCCTTCTCGGCTGCGTAGAAGACGCCTTCTTTCTTAAGGAAATTAGGCAGGGAGATGATAACCGCGTCAAGGTCCTCATTATCAATTAATTTAGTGTAGTCGTCGTAGGTTTTTACGTGGTAACGTTCCGCATACCTGCGGCTTTTTTCGCTTTTATCTGCTCCAGCCACAACCTCGACACCGTCCACACGCATAGCGTTTTGCATGTGAAGTTGCCCCATGTGACCTAAACCAATAATTCCAACTTTCAAAGTATTCACTACCAAAAAAATTAACAAAAATAAAATAGCCTAACCAAACAAAAAATAAAAAATGGACTTTAATCTTAAAGCGTGAAACTTTCGGTGAAAATTCTCTTCATTATCCCCAAGCCATGTCGAAGCTTGAGTTTTTTCTCGCCCATTCTGTCGCGGTAATCGATTGGAACCTCGACGATTTTGTAGCCTTTACGTTCAACAAGCGCGTTCATTTCAGCTTCGACATCGAAGCCTTTACTTTTTGGTTTCCAACCTTCCAAGACCTCGCTTCGAACAACACGCAAACCAGATAGCGGATCACCCAGGTTAACCCCGTTCATTACCAACTGGGCAAATGCAAACAGTTTGTTGCCTAAGTAGAATGGGTTTGTTACAGATCTGGAATTATTAAGTTCACCCTTGAACCTGTTTCCGATAACCATGCCTACTTTGGGGTTTTGCTCTAAAACCTCAATCATATGTGGGATATATTCAGCTGGGTAAGTGTAATCGGCGTCTGTGAAAACAACATAAGGCACCTTTGAGCCTGGTAACGTGAACCCTTGAAACATGGCGTCTCCTTTGCCTTTTCCTTCTTGCAGTAAAACGTCTGCGCCCATGTTTTTCGCTATTTCGATGGTTCTGTCAACGCTGTTACCATCAACAACAACAATGTAGGGATTTTTCAACACTTTCTGCATTTCACCAATTGTGGGCCCTATCCCTTCTTCTTCATTTAGCGTTGCAATAACCACAGAAATATTTGAACCAATTTCCATCATAAAAAAATTCCTCAAAAACTAGAAAATAGAGTTATATGTTATTCGGGTAAACAAACTTTTAAAGCCGTAAGGAAGAAACAACCCGAACAATCAAAAAAATGTTCTATAACCTTTCCCCAAAGTTCTATACTTAAAAACCCTAACTTAACTTACCAGCAAGAAACGCAACTTTGTCGATGACATATTCAACGTCCTCATTGGTCAACCCAACATGCATGGGCAAAGTAATCGTCCTCGAAAGAACCCGCTCAGCTGTCAACAGGCTTCCATAAGAAAAGGCGCCGAGTTTTTTGTAAACTGCTTGCATGTGGCATGGAGGATAAAAGATGTTGCCAGTTTCGATTCCGAAATCTTGAAAAAGAGATTGTGTGAACTCTGACTTGTCTATTTTTTCGCTTAAAATCAACGGGTACTTGTAGTAGCTGCTTCGGTAACCTGTAGGGCACTTAACGGTTTGCATCCCACCGATTTTTTCGAGCGCTTTATCATAATTTTTGGCAATCGCATTTCGTCTTGTAATGAATTCTTCTAGCCGTTTCAACTGGTAAATGCCCAAGATAGCGGAGATTTCCGGCAAAACCATGTGGCGACCCAAATCAACAAAATTTGTTTTGCCAACACCTGAACCGTAAAAACTAAATCGCTTCGCAAACTCGCCAAGTTCACCATTATTTGAAACCAGCATGCCGCCCTCACCAGTGGTCATTACCTTGGTTGGAGTAAAAGCAAAAACCGCCGCATCACCAAAACTCCCAGCTTTCTGACCGTTAACAGTGGCACCTATCGCATGCGTTGCGTCCTCAACCAGAAACAAACCATGTTCCTTGCAAATCTCCATTATGTTTTTGAGGTCAGGGTTTGGAAAACCAGCAATATGAGTAACAATTACCCCGCGTGTTTTGGGCGTAATGTTCTGGCGTAAACTCTTTGGATCCATCGAAAGGGTGTCTTCACTTATGTCTGCGAAAACGACTTTTCCTCCAACGGACACAACGCTGTTGGGTACTGAAACAAAACTGTTAGTGCAAACCACAACTTCCCCACCGTCCACGCCAAAGTAGCGAAGCACGGTTTCGTAAGCGCTGGAGTCAGAGTCAAAAGCAACCGCGTTCCCAACGCCAACGTACTGGGCAACCATTTTTTCAAATATGCTCACGTTTTTGCCGTTCCTAAACTGGCCATCTTCTAAAACTTCTCGGACGTCAAGCAATAGCTGGTTGATGTCTTCTTTTGGGAAAATTGGCTTTGATGAACGAATAATTTGTTTACTCAATTGGATTTTTCTCCTTAAAAGTCATAGCTTACGGTGAAGAGGTGAAATTTCTCATCTAAGATTGCGTGTAAGATTTGCCAGGTTGAATGTTTGTATAGCTTGTGAAAGATGAATCCGAAGCGAATCGGGGGAATTGCGCCTTTGATTGGCTTAACGTAAAGTTTGTTGTCCCGTTTTAGAACGGTCCAGTAATGCACGTCTTCGCCATATAGAAGTTCATTAAACCAGGTTGGGCATTGCACGTAACCATGCTTTGATACACGTTTTAATTCTCGAAATAAAACCCAAGGCTCAGTTACATGTTCTACCAAATAGTAACTAGTTACAAAATCAAACGCTTTATTTTTGAAGGGCAAAGCATAGCAGCTACATAAAACAAATGGTTTACCCGCAGTCACCAGTTTCTTCATGCTTCTATCAGGAACAGGCTCAATGTGAAGGTCGCATAGAACATTGGCTTCTGGGAAGGGTTTTGCGCCGCAAGCGATGTCAAGGCAGTAAGGTGACTCATCGGTTTTCAAGCTTGCGATTTCATGGAGTTTGCGTTTTCCAAATTTGAAGCGGTCTAGCTCGGATTTGCGAATGGGAACCCTCTGAAGCGTACCGTTTTTTTGGGCACTGGCTTTTTTTTCTTTTTGAGACATCGATATGCACTTGTTTTGCATTTAAAATATGCTTTATAACTCGTTTATTGATGAAACAAGAGCATCTCGAATGTACGCTATGTTTTCTTCTGTTACTCTATAATGCATCGGTAAACATAACACTTGTTTGAGAACCCGCTCAGAAGTGGGTAAATCACCTTCTCGGGTTCCAAAGTTTTCCATATAGAATGGCTGAAGGTGGCATGGTGGATAGTAAACGTTGCCAGTTTCGATTCCGTATTTTTCTTTAAGCAAAGACCCAAGCTTTAAGCGGTCAATGCCATCAGCAAGCTTCAGTGGATACTTGTAGTAACTATGCCTAATGTTTAATGGAGTTATAAAAAGCGTAATGCCTTCGGTGTTGGCTAAGGCTTTTTCGTACCATCGTGCAACTTGGTTGCGTTTTGCAACAAATTCTTCAAGATGGTCAAGTTGGTTTTTCCCAACAATGGCCGCCATCTCGTTTAGTCGCCAGTTATGCCCCAACATTACTGCTTGGCGATCAACGTTTTGTCCGCATGTTCTCAGGCACTTGGATTCTTCAGCGAGACACTCATTGTTTGTTATTATCATTCCGCCTTCGCAGGAAGTCATAACTTTAGTTGGGTAGAAAGAGAAGCATCCTGCATCCCCAAAAGTTCCAGCCTTTTGTCCATCCAGCATTGCACCATGCGCATGGGCACAATCCTCCAAGAGGAAAAGTCCTTTTTCATCGCAGAACTGCTTGAGTTCCTTAATTTGCGGACAAATTAAACCTGCAATGTGAACCACGATTACTCCGGCAGTTCTCGACGTCACCTTTCTTTTGACGTCGTCAACATCGATGCCTAAAGTGTCGCCATTCATGTCCGCGAAAACTGGTTTACCGCCTGCAAAAAGAACCGAGTTGGGAGTTGAAACAAAGGTGTTTGTTGGAACAATCACTTCTCGACCTTGAAGCTTAAAATGCCTAAGCGCAATATCCAGCGCAGCAGTGCCAGAGTTAACTGAGACAGCATACTTTACATTGTGGTATTCAGCGAATTTGTTTTCAAATTCTAAAGCGTATGGTCCATCGGTTAACCTGCCGCTTTTCAGCATTAAGCCAAGCTCGTTTAGTATGTCGTTTAAGCTGTCTTCTGAAAAATACGGGGACGAACCAGAAATATTCAATCTACTCTACTCCTTTTACCTAAAAATTGTTACCAGGGTTTTCCGCCAGTGCAAAACAAGTAATCCACAACGGAAAGATTAGAAACAAAACCTGCACTTGTTTGGGTGTAAATCGGGTGCGAAAATTCTTGAAAAATTAATTTAATTCCTTCCTGCTCAAACCGTTTATTATCAATATAATCTTTGCAGCCGTTTCCCGCAAGTTGCACATCGGCACCGACTTGTTTGCATTGAGCAATAATTAACTCAGTTTTTTTTCCTTGAGCACCCAAAGAAGAACCTAGCACTAAGGGCTTATCGATTTTTAAAAAGCCCATTATTCCTTTTATCAGGTGCATGTTAAGGTCGATTAGCATGTCCCATTGGCGTTCGTATGTGTTCTTAAAAAAATCCGAGAAGTCACTCCAGTAAGGAGCCCTACAGTAATTATGCCTGATAGTTAACCAGTGCCTGTTTCCCCAGTCTGGCTCGCCTTTGTTAGCAATCTTTACTTCGTTAATCAGTAATGGTTTGTTCGCGTGTTCTATTGGGACGCTAAGCCATCTTGCCCCGTCGGAAGTCATAATTCTGTTTCTGTTAGTAAACCCTTGACGTTCAAACTGGACATCGTCTTCGATAATAAAAACGTCCGAGCGACGAATTTTATCAAAAAAGCCAAGCCAGGGCAAATAGTTGGGTTGGTGACCAGCAACAATCATTTGGTATCGCCGACTATGGAAACGTGTCCATTTTTTCGACGTACCGCACGACTTCAAAAGCTTCAGCCGCTGCAAGACTAACCTGACTTCCCCTAAAAGAAGCTAGGTTAACCATTGATTCGTAAGTGATGTATCTTTTTGCTTTCTGGGAGAGGTGGCATTTTAATGCATTCCATTTGTCGTTTACGCAATTTGTTATGTCTACAAAATACGTTGGCGAAAATGCGGGTGTAACTCGTGGGGTTTCATACGCTAACAGTCGTGGGGCGTTTCTGAAAGCAGATATTGATGCCCAACCGACTTGGCGGTGATCCTGATGAATATCGTTCACTGTGTGAGTTAAGATGGTTTCAGGCTTGTTTGCAATATAGAAAGCTTCAAGAAAATCAATTGCTTGCTTTGAACATGGAATCTCTGTGTCTGGAAAATCGCCGAAGTGTACGTCTTTGACCCCGAGTAACGATAACGCTTCAATGCTTTCCCTAGGTCTAACTTCTGGGTCTCCACTTTGTTCGCCTTTGGACATAAAAACTGCGATGACTTTTTTTCCAAGTTTAGATGCAGCTCTAATGGTTCCACCGCACCCTAACTCTATGTCATCAGGGTGACAGCCTACCGCCAAAATAACGTCAGATTTTAGAACCAAACATTAAACCTCCAAAAATTTTTCTAAAAATTTTGTTTTGATTGGAAAATTATGGGTTCATTTTTAGCCATAAGCTAACATAGCGCTGGTTATACTGGAGCGCATTAGTTGTGTCATTATGAATCCAGAGTTCAAAGAACAGGTTGCCGTAGAACCCCCCTTTCTCTGAGTCCCAAGCAATCGTTGTAGGATTAGATATTGTTGCTCCATTTAGTGTTATGCTTTGCATATCAAGCTGGCGTGAATTATTCGCGTCAATTTTGTATTGGAACGAGACGTCAATGGGTAATTGCAATGATTGATTGTCAGCTACAAAAAAAGTGATGTCACCCAAGGACGGCAAAACGCTGCTCGTGTGATTAAAGCTGTCCGGTGTATACTGTGTTTGGTTGCCAAATTTTGGTTCAATGACATAGTAGGCGCATGAGCCTAAATGGTTGTCAATGTTTAGGTATAAACGGTAATTGTTATCAACCGTAACGTTTGACGGGTAAGTGGCATTATTGTATGATCCAAAAAGCGATAATTCCGTAAAATAATCCGTTTGTGGAAAATAAACAAGCTTCTGAAGCGCAGGGGAAGCAATGAATAACGCTGAAACAGCAGCTATGATGAGTAAAACCGCTCTATACTGTTGGAGACCCATTGATACTTCTCCTTTGTCTTCTACCTAAAACAACCCAAGCAACTATGCCTGCACATAAAATCCCAATAGAACCTACCGCTGACAAAATCGTGTATACAAGATTTTGTGTGGCATTTGCTTGTGCGTTTTCCTTTAGAGCGGTGGCTTGACCAGTAAAGTCGTTGAGTTTACTTTGGCTCTGCGTTGCATAAGTATAGGCTGAATTGTAATCGTTGCTTGCATATGCCAACTCTGCCTTCGACAATGATCCAGCAGCATCGTTAAGCGTAACCATCAAGGAATCAACATTCGCTCCAGCAGACTCCGCCTGTTTAACCGCGTCATAACAAGTTTGAATCGTGTTTTTCGCTTGGGAAATAGCGTTTTGAGCGCTTCCTTGTTGGGCGAAAACTGGAGAGACAAACATGGCGGCTACTAAAAAAACAGCTAAGAACACTGTCATGGAACTTTTAAAAATTCTAAAAAAAGTCAAGTAGATGCCGCCAAAAATGAAGTTTATTCAGCAGTGGATTCCGATAGACTTTCAGTTTGGTTAGAAGGACACAAATTCTCTAAAATTTTTCGTTTTGTCGAAAAATCATTTAGGCGTTTTTCCATCGTTTTGCCATATCGAGCATATTCTTTGTAGGCGTCTAAATATTCGTGCCCTTTCCCCGTTAACATGTAACATTGTTTTTCATCTTTGAAACTTACTAAGGAAGCAGTGACGATTTCGCTTAGGTAACGCTGCAGCACCTTGTAGCTTAGATTAGCCTGATACATGATTTGTGTTTTTTTAGCTTCTCTACTTGCAACATTTAGAATGTCAGCTATAATATCTAGTCTGTCACGATAATTAACCAAGAAAAAATTCCCCAAAAATGTTTTTAACTACTATTTTGATTTACCAAAAAACAAAAAACTAAAATAAAAATTATTTATGCAGCCAACCTCTGCCACTATTTTTCAACTGCCGCTTCTCATTTTTTTCTTCAACAAGAAATTCAGCAGATTTTTTCTTTTTCGATTGCTGGTTGGTAATGTTTTCTTTAACGAATTTCCCCCAGCCGCCAACGTGTGGGTCTGGAGGGATGTATCTTTCTACGTTTGAAACTTCGTGTTGTTCAAGGATGTCTTTGAAGTTTAAGGCTTTAAAATCCCTTGTCGCATGAATTACTGTGCCTTTATCGATAAATAATGAATTGTAATCGTCAACTGCTATGCCTTCAGCTCTAACTTTGTCATCTACGCGCTCGCTCCAGAGCCTTTTCCATTCAGTTTTTAATTCGTCAACAAATTCTTTTTGAGGCAGAACCATAGGTAAATAGTCCCTCCCTGACAGAAGCGGATAAGAAAGTTTTTTCTAGCTTAAAATCTACTAAAACTAGCGTGAGGATAAACCTCAACTTATTAGTGTCTTAATTGGGTTATTTAAACTGTAAGGATAAATGGTTCTATTTTTATCTATAACCTTGAGGTTTTTTCTGTATTTTTATTTGTTTTATGGTAGATTTTGTTATTGTTTGCTATAGAACATACAGGGTTTTTTTATAGAGGTTTTTTGGTTACATGTGACTCTTGCTGGGGCAGCGCTGGTTGAGGACTTTGCATAGGTTTTTGCTGAAAAGTGGTTAATTGTTTAATGGTTGGAATGCTAATAATGGTTCTCTTGCTTGCTTAGCAGGTTTGGGCTTTGCAACGTTTAAATTCTTCTTTTACTTATAGGTTTGCAGTGATTATTTATGTCCATGTCTGTTACTGCAAAGGATATATTTTCTAAAGGATTTAATTCTGTCAAAGATAGCGATACTCTGTCGAGGTGTTTGGAGAGTTTTAAGAAGGGCATGCCTCCAGTGTTGGCTGTTTTGGATGAGAAGGGCAAGTATGTAGGTATGATTACTAGGCGGCTGATTTTGCGTTCTCGGGCTGACCCGACTGTGACTAAGGTTAAAAGTTTGATGCAGGTTGCGCCTGTAGTTGGAATGGAGGTTTCGTTGGGTGCGTTGGCAAGGTTGATGATTGGGAGCGGCATGCGGCAGCTTCCTTTGTTTGAGAAAAACAAGCTAATGGGGTTTGTTACTGACGAAGATGTCATTCATGCAGCCGTTGGCGGTGAATGGGGTCGCGGTGCAGTTGAAGGTGTTATGACCCGTGCGCCGCATACGTTGGAGGCGAATCGGAGTGTTGGTGCGGTTTTGGGTTTGATGCGTGAGTTCGGGGTTTCCCATGTTCCGGTGATGGAGGGCGGAAGGCTTGTGGGGATGGTTAGTGTTGAGGATATTTTGGAGAGCATTTATTGGCCCCAGCGGCGCCAGACGCTTGGAGATATTGTTGGAGAAAAGATTGAGACTTTAGGTTTGGCAGTTAAAGGCATCATGGCTAGACCCGTAGTTTCAGTCGGTGCTAAGGTGAGTTTGCGGGATGCTGAACGGCGGATGCATGAGACGGATGTTTCTTCTTTGGCTGTTGTTGATGGTGACCGTTTAGTTGGAATTGTAACTAAACTTGATTTTTTGGAGCCGATTTCTGCGTTGGAGGCGGCTGCGGCACGGAAGTTTTCGGTGCAGTTTGGCGTTAAAGGCGTTGATGTCACAGCGGAGCAGCAGGGATTTATGATGGAGGAGTTTGATGGGTTTGCACACAAGTTCCAGGAAGCCTTTGAGTTGGGAACGTTGTTTGTTTACATGAAGAGCCATGGCGACAATGGCGTTCGTGATACGCCGCTGGTTCATTGCCGCCTGCAGTTCCGAACGGTGCGGGGCACGTTTTTTAGCGCAAGTGAAGGCTGGGGTGTCGAACCCACATTCCGCGTCGCACTCGACCGCCTTGAACGGCGACTGCTACGCAGCAAAGAACTCTTAGCCTACAACCCCAAATACGCCAAAGACTACCTGCGCAAAATGGGACTACCGACGGAAGAAGAATAAACTCTTCTTTTGCGTTTTTTTGTCTATCCGCCCTTATTTATAGGCGGTTTTTAGGGCATGCTCAAAGAGGCAATGTTGCTCTGCCAACCGCTCCCCCAATAAAAAGGACAAACTGTTTTTTTCTCTTTATGTGGAAGAAACCGTTTTAACTCTGCTACACGTCTGCTTGAGGGGAAAGCTTAGTTTTGCTTTTGCGTTGCTTTTCTGCGCCTGTTTCGGTGTGGGATACGCATCTTTCTTTACACGCCATACATGACTCCATGCAGAAGCCGCCGCCATGTGGATGTGGAAGCATGTTGCGTTTGCCTAAGATTTCACAAGAACATCAATGAATCAGTGAACAGCACAATGCAATCGGGCACTAGCATAGCCCATTCGGCAGCTTCAAACCATATCCCACCCCACAAACACCACCAGCAAAACAGCGCCACCTAAAGAACCCTCACGAAATCTAGAAATTGCAAAATTTACCAAGAAAAATGGATTAAATTATTGGATTATTCGAACGTAAATCTGCTTTCTTTTAACTCTATGGATCTTCCCTTTGAAAAGGCTATTATCGCTATACTTATTGCAGTTTTGTGGTCTAGTGTTGTCAAAAAAGGCACTTTCGTCAAATTATATTTTCCAGTTTGATAGTTTAGTCTTTCTCGTATTAGTAGTGCTACTTCTTTGTGCTTGAACAAAATCCCATCATAGTTATTTAGTGTTATGAATAGGGAAATATCTATGGCGTTTTCTGGAAAAATTATTTTGTTGAATAGGTCACAGAGGTTATTTATCGCCTCCGCTTCCGTTAGGTTGGTGAAAATAAAATCGGTTTTTTCTAAAAATTTACTGATAATATCAAAATTTTTGCCTGATTCTTCTAATCCCTTGGCTGCATGTAGCACTTGGTCCAAATTACCAATCCAAAATGTAGTATTACCGATTGAATATCTTTTTCCTGAGGGGTTATTGATGCTCCCCATTGATATGTTAGGTTTAATGCTTGGAAAACAGCCCGGTATTGATTGTTCTACTTCACGTTTAGCTAACGAAATCTCGGACAATAGGTCATTGAACTTATCAGGGAATCTTTCTTTCCTTTCGTTGATTAGTTCCTCAACAACTGGACAAAACGCTGTTTTTTGTTTAACCCTTTCAATAACTGCTACAGAAAACATTTCACTGAATTCTTTATTATCTGGACAACCAATCGCCTTAATTAGTGCCGATGAGAGTTCAGAAACGCTCCGAGTTGGGAGTTCCTCTACTAATGGCCAAGGTATAAAATCAGAAATGTAATAATACGCAAAATTCGCTTTAAACTTATCCCGTCCTCGACTTTCAAGGACACAAAACGTTGCAAGCGCTTTTTCAAAGTACGCTTTAGGGCTGCTTTTAGCAAGTTTTATAGTGCTTTTAGAAAAGAAAATATGGTAAACAGAGCCTTTTTTTATAAAATAATCAACATCAATTGAAAAGGGAATTTGAAGGATCTCAGAGTTGAATAACTTCGGGTTAATTTCCCATTCTCTAGCGTTCTCCAAATTGACGAAGTGAGAGGCACCTAGTTCTAACGGAGCACATAATATGAAAGCTAAGACTCTTTCTTCATAGCCTATTCCCTCTTTTCCAACATCGCCGGGCATATGTTCACCTCAAAGGAACCACAAAGGCATTCTTCCTTTTTCTTTAAAGACTTTTGCGAAGCTTTGGTGAAAACTAGGGGTTTCATCATCTAAAGCGCGTAAAAATGTAGACATCATGTTTGCATAGTGAATTGAAACAGGTGAGCGAGTTGGGCGTTGTGAGCCAAAGTGCATCTTCGTTAAGCCGAAAATGTGATACATTAGCTTTAAAGTTTCGGCATT
Source organism: Candidatus Bathyarchaeota archaeon (assembly GCA_963846735.1). Classification (GTDB taxonomy): domain Archaea; phylum Thermoproteota; class Bathyarchaeia; order Bathyarchaeales; family Bathycorpusculaceae; genus Bathycorpusculum. The sequence goes on from CAWJXC010000003.1 coordinate 636,329, forward strand.
TGTTAGAGATTCATGAAATTGAACATGTAACGGTCGAGGCCAACCCCAATTTGCAGCCTCCCAACTTTGAATTGTCGTTGTCGCTAATTCGTAGTTGTTTTTGTCAAGTTTCAAAAAGGCGCCTCGTTGAATTTCTTTTCCTATACCTATGTGAAGAGCATTGTGCATTCTCAGAGGATTAGATTGGGTTATAGAAATGGGAATTATCCGCCTATTCGGTTTGTTAAAGCCTGATAACACCGCTAACTCAATATCTCTGAATGGACCATCTTTATGAATAATAATATTTTCTATGTCATCATCGATTTTCTCAAAGATGCTATCTCCGAAATCTGAAAAAAGCGACACTTCAGAATTTGGAAGATAGAAATTCCAGTGTAGAACACGCGAACCTCTATTGTCAAGTATAAAAAGCGGCGCAACCAAGGGCATAGTTGTACCCATCAATTCTTCTATAGACGCGTTTTGCTCTAAGTGTCTGACCTTTGGCATGATTCTTGTTACGTTATAACCAATTACAACCGAGTTTCCGATAATGTTTTCAGCAAATTGTTTAGAAAAGGCAGTTAATCGAAATCCTGGTTTAGCGGCAATGTTTAAGGCTACTCCGAACATTACGAAAGGATCTCGAACTTTATCTTTAAGAGAACCCTTCACTCTTGTTTCGTCATTAGCAATTACTTGTACGGGAACCCCTTTTTGCATAATCTTTTCCTTGGGAACCATGTAGATTTGTTTGGAGGATTCAGGCGTTTCTAGCCATCTGGGAATGATAAGAAGTATGCAATCATAATTAGATGGAGTGATTTTGTCTACTATTTCGTCGAATTCTCCACCAAAGAAATCGCTGACGATAAATTTTTCAACGATTTTAAGACGACATTTGAAAGTTTGCTCGAAGCCGCGATACGAGTATCGGGTGTTTTTAACGCCATATAACAACGCTTCCTCAAAGTCATTGTTGCTTCCGTTCCATTCTTTTTCCAATTTTTTGTCAACTATTATTCCTAATTTTAAATCAGGTTCAATTTCCAGAGGAGCTAAGTCAGCCCACTTCATCAAATCATTCAAATTAGCGCTCTTTCCATCACTATGGGGATAAATGGTCTTCTCATTAAATCCGCCACTTCTATCAGACATTCTTAGACTTATTGAAGGAGTCTCAAAAATCGCCCCATCCTCCCTTTCGGAAAGTTTTGATAAATTATTTTCATCAACCTTTCCATAATTCAGAAACCTTGCGTTTGCTAAGATCTTTAATGATAATGGAGTTTCGTCAAGCTCAATTACCCCGTAAGGTGTACTTATTGGCGTTATTAATTTAACAAAATCCTTGGCGTTACTTAATCTGGTTAATGACCTAGCTTTAACAATACCCAGTAAATTCTTGAAAAACGTGGGATCGATAGAATCTAATGTCTGAAAGTTAAAGGATGGGTACATAGCTTCTGTTGAAAAAATCCACGGATTAGACAACCCATAAGGAATTACTATGCCCAATTTAGCTTTAGGATCGGTAATATGACTATCAGGGTAATTAACACGGGCAAATTCCAAAAAGTCTCTGTTTCCGAAAGCCGGGGAGGCTATCTTGGTATCAGCTGTAGTTTGAGTGATTTCCTTTATTTCCGCTGTTCTTCCTTTTTTTCCAAGATCCAAACGTACAAATTTTATAGACCCTTCTGAAAACACACACTTTTGCTTTAGCAAATCATTAAGGCTCGCTTTAGAAAATATTCTTGTTGTTGGGGAAACATGAAGGTATATTACGTCATTATAATGGTTAATAGTGGCAGATACTGCTGGATACACGCCTACGTTTGATAGAAGAGTTGAGTTTGCATGAATGCCTTTTTCCGTTAGAAGGTCGTTTTTAGAGTCGTAAATTATAGAACCTTCGCATTTCATACCGATGGGAAGTGATTTTCGCAAATAAGTGGAAAGAAAATGATCAATCAGTCTAGGAACGTTTTGTATGGCTTGGTCGGCAGTTAAATCTTCAACTTTTTTAAAAATGATTCTAAAATCTTCCTCTTTGCGCCCAAAGGCATAAAATTCTGTAGTGGATAGGTCGCTCGGAGAAATGAGATAGTTTTCTCGATTTTTTTCCAAAATGGCGGATATACAATCATTATCGTCTAATAAGCCCGAGAAATATCCAAATCTTTTATACAATTTCGGGAATAGCTCATTGATTTTTCCAGAGTGCTGAGGGAGATATAATCCAAACGATAAGTTCTTTATCCCATCTAAAAGATCACGTGTATTAATTTGAAATAACTCTAGCAGATATGAGTCATAATCAGCATCTTCCATCATCCAAGTTGCCCCTCCACAACAAAGCCTTGTAATGCTTTTAGATCTAACATATTACTGTTATTTAGAAAAATAAAGGGGCCCCTGTATCCGACGACCTTTCCTGAAAAGTTTTGGCGTTGTTGGGATTTCTTTCGGACTGACTTTAAATTATTTTCAAACTCTACTAAGTTACCAGGGTTCTCATAGCAATCAGTCAACGAAACAATCGAATAGTCAACGTGTGCTTTGTTTAACCTGACATTAATTTCCCCAAGTTGTATAGGAGAGGAAAAAAGATAATTGCGAATATCCTCTAAAAGTTCTATGCGTAGATTATTCCATTTTTGTAAGAAAGTGCTCAGCCTATATTCATTTGATGGACCCCTAAACACTACTTTAGAAATATCGGTTTCCGATGGCTCCTTTTGCTCGGTATACTTATCTTTTAGGGTTCGTGTAATCGCCAATTCTAAATCACTTGCCAATTTCACACCATTTATTGGAGATATAATGAGGGCACTAGCTGCCCCTTGTTCTAGCAATCTTCCGATTACATTACTTCCGAAAGCTGTTCCTACTTTCAATGTATTACCAAAATGAGTTACATATAATGCATGTACACCCATACAAAAAATTCCTGCAAAAGCATAATTTTTGCAAGCCACGCTTCTACCATCGCATGCAGGTCTCTGATACGCGCATTTTAAATAGCGAGTCTGAGCTGAACAATCGGGACAAGTCTCACTCAAAGAGTCGACGGCAAGAGCGCCATACGGGTTTTCACTTCCATTACTATGAAAACATCTTGATATCTCGCCGTCATTATCTTGTCCGCTGCAAAAACGTGCTATAGGTGAAATATCAAGCCTTTTACCAATCACAATAGAATGCGTTTCAAAATGTCGTGCAGACGGCTTCTTAACTACCACAAAAGGTGGGCCAACATTCAAATCATTATAGTCATCAATTGGGGGGCTATTCCAACGTATGCGAACGATTTGGAAGTTATTCGGGTGGCTTCTTTTTACTTTGTCTAAAGCGCTTGTTAATGTAATTGTTTTTTCTCTTTCATAATGGAGTCTTGCAAGAAGTCTAGCCAATCTTATGAATTTGTTAGGATTCGTCTTTGAGCAGTATATTACTGTTGAATTGCTTGGAAGGTCTGGCGAAATTTCCTTTTCCTCAAAGCCATAATCCAGTACCTTTCGCGTGTAAACTATACTTTTTTGGAATTGGTAAAGTGTTCCTTCCATGAGCTCCCTTACTATCGAACTATAGGCTTCTTTTAACTCCCTAATAGGATGCGGCATGGATTCAATGATTTTAACCCTTAACTCAAGCACATATTCTGATAGGTCTTCTGCTATTTCTTCGAGTTCTAGAAGGCTGTTCTTTCTTTGTATCACATTCTCTTTTTTATCAAACTCGACATTTTCTAGTTGGTCCATTAAATTTTTGGTTGTTAATATTCCAATAACAATAACAGGGTTCTCTTTTACGATTTGAGGAACGTTAGAATAACCGAGCGCTAATACATATGAGGCCTCGTCAACCTCTTTTTCACATTCATTCGACATTTCATTTTTTCTCCTCCAAGCATTGACTCGAAAGGAGATTATACGTTATAGGCTTGGGATAACCTGACTATTAACCAACCATTGGTATTTCACTTTTTCCCATTAATCAGCAGGTTTATGGTTGTTTTTCATTTCTCTTTGAAGGTTTCTTTTAGCATTTTTTTATTTATGCGCCTATTTCTTTTGCTGGGGGTTTTATTTGTTTTTTATGGTGTAGGTTGTTTGGATGGTGTGGGGGTTGGTTTGTGTGGTTTTGCCCTGTTTTAGTTGTGTTTTGCCGTTGCTGAGGGTTTTGAGTTTGGTCGGCGAAGGGGTCGGTGATGTCGTGGGTGCCGCAGCCTGTGCAGAAGGCGCCGCTGAACTGGACAGTGAGCAGTGGCGGTGTTAGCGTGATGAGTTTGGCGGTGGCGTTGGGGCTGTGGGTGCGATTATAGAGTGCGATGGCGCGTTTAACAAGCGCTTCCAAATCCACATCCAACATGCTAAATCGGAATCCTTGACCCATCAAAGCCCAACTTTGAAATCCCAAGCTCCTCTTGGACTTCCCGCAGTTGCGCCGCATTGAAAACTGGTCCGTCTCGGCAGACGCGGTACTTGCCAATTACGCAGCTTCCGCACAAGCCAATGCCGCAGCGCATGAGCCGTTCAAGGCTGGCTTCTATGGGCAGTTTGCGTTTCTCGGTCATTTCAAAGATTTTTTTAACCATGACTTCGGGTCCGCAGGTGTAGATCATGTCGAATTTTTCTTTGTCCAGCAGGCTGGCCAAGCGGCTGAGTGACGAGGCATTGCAGTCCAGCGGTGCCGTCTTCGGTTGTGGTTATCAGGTTTTTCTCGTTGCAAACTCCGCCTAATTCATGGACAAACAGCAGTTCATCTTTGGTTTTGGCGCCCTCCACAAACGAGAGCCGCTCGGTCTTCGCCGCGAACTGTTTTGCCAAGGAAAAGTAGTGGCGCGGTGCCTGTTCCGCCGCCGACCAAGAGCACTCTGCCGCGGCTTTCCGTGAAACTGTTGCCGAATGGACCCCGCACGCCAACGGTTGCGCCTGCTTCCAGCGTATGCAGGTGGCGTGTTGCATCTCCAACTGCTTTAACGGAAACGGAAACCAACCCGTCGCCAGCATCCAAAATGCTTAGGGGAATTTCGTCTATGCCTGGAATCCAAAGCATCAGAAACTGCCCTGGCTTAGCCTTCGCGCATAGCTTGTCGGTTAGGGTGAAGGTTTTCACTGTTGGGCTTTCAGTTCGGATTCGAACTATCTGCGTGGTCCGAAGCTGATTATTTGCGGTGAGCGAGGCCGACAATGTCTTTTACACTCCCAAAATGTTTCTTTCTCAAATACAATTCCACTCCCTTAGTTACTGCTTGGAAAACCTCCGTGTCCTCGGCGACGGCGGTGCCAATTTGAACTGCGGATGCGCCTGCCAAGAAGAACTCGACGGCGTCACGCCAATTTGTTACTCCGCCGCAGCCGATGATGGGCACATCACAATGCTTCATGAATATCATAAACACAGCGCAGGGCAACAGGCTTAATCGCTGGCACCCGACAACCCGCCCTTCACGTTGCTTAGAATGGGCGCATGGTTTCAGCGTCAATTGCCATCGCTTTAAGGGTGTTTACTGCTGTCAAGGCATCTGCGCCCGCTTCAACTGCCGCCCTAGCCAACACAGTTATGTCTGCAACGTTGGGCGACAACTTTACAATCAACGGCTTATTGATTGCTGCCTTAACTTGCTGCACGACTTCGGCGAGGAATTTTGGGCTCTGACCGATTTCGGCACCCGTTTGCTTAACATGCGGACATGAAACGTTCAGTTCCACTGCATCAGCGCCTGCCTCAACCGCCTTCTTCGCCACCAGCCGCGTATTCTTCTGCCGAGTAACCAAAGACACTTACGATAACGGGAACACGCAAAATGGTCTTGGAAAACTTGATTTCTTCAGAGTAAACGTCGATGCCTGGATTAGGCAATCCCATCGCGTTGATGAGTCCCACCTTCTGCTTGAACCACGGTTGGGTTTGAGTAGCCCACTCGCGGTTCTACGCCGACGGATTTTGTGACTACCGCGCCAGCGCCAGCCTTAGCCACGCGGCTGAGGGATTCAGATGAATACCCCAAAATGCCTGAAGCCAGAATCGTTGGGTTTTGCAGCGCCAAACCAGCAAAGCTTATGCTTAACGGATTGCTCTCCAAATAAATTCACCGTACAATCTAGGTTAACACTTTTAACAAGATAAAGCTTTTTTTAGCAATTTTTGCCTGAATAGAAATAAGGCTGAATTTAATCGTTTTTATGTCTAATTCGCAAGCAATGAAAGAGCAGGCTGTATTTTGGTGAAAAAAGAAAAATGAGGGTTAGCCCGAACTTTATAGCGGTTTATTTCTTCTTTTTAGCTTTTTTATCTTCCTTTTTTGGAGCTTTCGCCACGCTACTAACCTCAAAGCTACATTTGGCTTCATTTTGTATTTAAAATTTGCCAAAGGCTAAATAGGCTGCCCCAACAAACAAAACGACGTAAAAATAGGCGCTATAAGCAAAATAAGCCTAAAAATAGGCAAATCACTAAGGCGTTTTCCATGGGCTTTTTGGGCTGTACAGTTTTTACATTAATATGTTAATAACAATGGCTTGATTTTAGAAGGATAACGTTTGGGAAAAGTCTTTTATAGCAGCGCGATGTAAAAAATTACACAGGTTGGAAAAAATATTCAAACCAACCAATGAAACACTGAAGCAGTAAAATAACGAAACGCATGTTTCTTCCAACAAAAAGGGCAACCAGAGCCTTTCGGACTATGGAGGTAATGAATGTTGAAAGACGTCCAAAATGAAAAGCCTGAAAACGAAATTGAACTAAACAAAGTTGGAGTTGAAGGCCTAAGAAAATACGTCATAGTTAAAAGCCCCACAACCAACTATCACACCATCGTCACCATAAACAGCTACATAAAATTGCCTTCAGACCGCCGCGGAGTACACATGAGCAGGTTTGCAGAGTCCATCGACGAAATCCCAGAAGAAACAAAGTCAATCGAGGACTTAGCTGAAAAAATCTCTCAAACCTCCCTTGCAAAACACCATTTTGACTGTTGCACCAAAGTGTTCTGTGAATTTCCCTTCGAGCGAACCCGACCCAACGGCGAAAAAGAAAATGGAATAGCCCAACTGTTCGCAAAATACTCAACTCACAGCAAAAGAAAAACCCTCGGCGTCGCCATTAATGGAGCACTCGCCTGCCCCTGTTCAAAAGAAATGTGTGACGGTTTGACACATAACCAAAGAGGAAACCTGAGCGTTGAGATAGATGTTTCAAAGGGCAACATCGAGCTATCGGACATAACTAATGTTTGCAGCGAAAGTTTTAGTTCGCCAACATTTTCAATTTTGAAGCGACCCGAAGAAAAGAAACTGGTTGAGCAGATGCACCAAAACGCAAGATTTGTTGAAGACGTGGTTAGAAAATGCGTCAAGTCTCTAAGAGAAAAGTATCCAAACAGGTACTGTGCAGTCAAATGTGTCAGTTTCGAGTCTATTCACGACCATAATGCCTATTCAGAATGGCGAGGAACCCTGTAGACGGAAGGGCAAAAATGTACAGATTAAGAATCGAAGGTGAATTTGACGCCGCCCATAAAATGGAGGGCTATGAAGGCAAATGTGCGCGGCTGCATGGTCACACCTACAAAGTTGAGGTCTTCGTAGTTGCAAAAGAGGTTGGTCCGATTGGAATTTCATTTGACCTCAGACTGCTAAAAGAAAAGTTGCTAAAGATAACTGAACGACTTGACCACAGTTTTCTCAACGATTTGAAAGAACTAGGCAATCCTTCCGTGGAGAACATTTCCAGATATATTTTTCAAAACATGAAAGATAATTTGCCCAACGGAGTCACCTTGGAGAGAGCGAGAGTTTGGGAAACGCCCAAAAGTTGGTGCGAATACTTTGAAGGTTAACGGCGTTAGGTAAAAACGGAAGGAGCAATCAATGAAGGACAAGGTGTTTATCAAGAATTTAGTTTTACCCTGCATAGTCGGCGTCACCAAAGAGGAACGAACAGAAAAACAAAACGTCATAATTGACATCGAGATTTTCTGTGACTTAAGCCAAGCAGGAAAAACAGACGACCTAAACAAGTCCATAAGCTACTCTGAAGTTCAAGAACAAGTAACCAGTGCAGTCGCAAAGGGCGAATTTAAACTCTTAGAAAGCCTCGCAAAAACCGTAGCATCTCTGATTTTAAAAAATTCACTTGCTTCTCAAGTAACAGTTGCAGTTAAGAAAGAGAAATACGGGAAAAAACCAGTCATGGGAATTGAGATTACAAGGGACCGAAATGGCTGAGGCATACATTGCATTTGGGTCCAACATCGGAGACAGAGAAGCAAACATAAACAGGGCATTGTGGATTTTAAAACAGAAAATAAAGCTAATCAAGACCTCCTCGCTCTACGAAACAAAGCCCATGTATCTGGAAAATCAAGAATGGTTTTTGAACGGCGTAGCTAAAATAAACACAGAATTGAAACCTAAAGAACTTCTTGACTTTTTAAAAAGTACGGAAAAGAAAATGGGTAGAAAAGAAGTGGGAAGGAACGGACCTAGAATAATTGATTTGGACATCTTATTCTTCGGAGAGCAGATTGTAAGCGAGAATGATTTGCATATACCTCACCCTAAAATTCAAGAAAGAGCGTTTGTCCTGGTTCCTTTGGCTGAAATTGAACCAAACCTTACCCACCCAACCTACAAAAAAACCATCTCTCAACTTTTATCTGAACTAAAGTACGATAAATCAGAAATCAAGCTCAAAAAAAGTCATGATTTAGGTGACAGGGCATGAATAAAAACATTAAAGTTTACGTGAAGACTCCAGCCAGATTACACTTAGGACTTATAGATTTGAACGGCGATTTAGGCAGGATTTTTGGAGGGTTAGGCGTAGCCATTGACCATCCAAACGTGATTCTCGAAGCTCAAAAGTCGCAAACGCTAACTGTCAGTGGCGAAAAAACTGAATTAACACAAAACCTCGCCACAAGATTCCTCGAAGCTTACAAAATAAAAGAAAACGTTGCAATTGACGTGAAACAGGTAATTCCTGAGCACGTTGGACTTGGGTCGGGGACCCAGTTGGCTTTGGCTGTTGCAGCTTCAATTTCACGTTTGTTTGATGTAAAAGCTTCAACATTCGAATTGGCTGCCATTATGGGGAGAACGGCGCAGTCAGGCGTGGGCACCGCTGTATTCGCGCATGGTGGATTGGTGGTTGAATCTGGAAAGAACACACAAAACCTCAACCACAAGATTATCCCACTTATCTGTCGTCAACCCTTTCCCGACGAGTGGCGCTTTATTGTTGCAATCCCCAACACAAAAAAGGGCTTAGCAAAAGAAGCGGAAACTGCAGCGTTCAAAAAACTTCCACCCATGCCAGCCCAAGAGGTGGGCAAAATCTGCCGACTGACAATGATGAAGCTCCTTCCTGCCATCGCCGAAAAAGACATTGAAAACTTTGGAGCAGCCTTAACCCAGATACAGAACATAGTCGGAGACAGTTTTGCACAGGCTCAAGGTGGGCGATACTCAAGTTCCCCAGCTGCCCAGTGTATTGGGTTCATGCTTGGAAATGGGGTTTATGGTGCTGGTCAGAGTTCTTGGGGACCTGCGGTTTATGGCGTAGTCAAAAGCAGCGAGGCGCAAGAGGTTCAAGCGAAAACTCGGGCTTTTCTTGACGGGAACGTTGGCGGGAACGTGTTTGTTGCTAAAGCCAATAATCGTGGTGCAATAATCAGGGTCTACAAAACTGAAACGAAAAACTTATAATTCTGCAAACGGCATGAGCGATGCAGTGGACCGAATGCAAGAAACTAACAAAGTGATAGTAAGTGCCCCTGCTCATCTTCACACTGGAAATTTTGATATGACGGGAGACTTAGGCAGACTGTACGGAACCGTCGGCTTCGCAGTTGATAGGTGTCTTGAAATTGAAGTTACCAAAGCCGATGAGGTTAAGGCGGAAGATGATGCGGCAGGCATTTTCACTAAACGTTTTGTTGAAACTTTTGATTTGGCGGGTGCGGAAGTTAAGGTTAAGAAGAGTATTCCAAAATTTGTCGGCATGGGATACCACACGACCTTAGCACTTTCCATAGGCAGTGCTTTGGCTAAACTGTATGGGTTAAAGTTAACCACTGAGGAAATCGCACTGGCAATGAAGCGGGGAGCCATAACAAGCCTTGGCGTTCACGCTTTCAAAGTCGGCGGATTCATCGTAGAAGGCGGCTTCCGCGTGAAGGAAAGAGAAAAGATGATTCCTCCATTAATCTTCCATCAACCGGTCCCAAGCAACTGGCTCTTCGTCATCGCCATAGCTAACGAACCTGTCGAGAAAATCGTTAAAATGAGGGAAAACGAGGACCACATCTTGCGAAACCTCAAGTTGATGCCCAAAGAAACCTCAGACATGCTCTCAAGAATTGTGCTGGTCAAAATCATGCCATCCATTGTTGAAGGTGACCTTAAGTCCTTCGGCGAAGGCTTAACCGCGTTTAATTCTGAGTTGGGCAAGTTTTGGAATGAATACCAATGCGGCAGAACCTACTGCCACCCCGTTGTTGAAGAGGCAATAAAAATTATGTTGCGCAGAAGCACATGCGCTTGCCAAACGTCTTGGGGACCAACAATCTACGGCATAGTGGACCGCCAAAGCGAAGCCGAAACACTCACAAAAGAACTCAACGCGTATTTGGCGAAGAACGGCGGGGGAGAAGTCTTCTACACCAAAGCCAACAACGTTGGAGCAGTAATTGGAGGCAAATAGCCTTGGTCAAATCCATAGGGATTGACTCTGGAACAAAAACTATGGATATTTTTGGCTTCGACGACAAAGACGGCAGCATCATAATTGACGTTGCCATTCCCAGAGACGAGATTACTAAAAGTGCTAAACTCGTAGTTGAAAAAATTAGAGAAGCCCAAGAACGTTTTGGAAAAATCGACGCAATTGTTGGACCGTCAGGTTACGGTATGAGCTTAAAAAAGGCTCAGAAAGCCTCTGATGAGGAAATTGCTGAGGCAACTTTTGTCACCCAAGCCGACGTTAAAAGGCGACTGCGAATCATCGGATTGAGGGAGCTTATGTTGCTTCTCAGAGACGCGGATGATTTGAACACGTATTTTACGCAAGGAGTTATTCATCTTGTAACTGTGCCCAAGTATAGAAAAGCCAACAAAATAGACATGGGAACGTCGGACAAGGTTTTAAGTGTCGTTCTAGCGTGAAAGACCAAGCAGAAAGATTAAAAATTCCATACGATAAAACGTCATTAATTCTTGTTGAAGTCGGATTCGGATACACCTCAGCAATCGCCGTCAGAAACGGGCAAATAATTGATGCCATGGCAGGGACAGCGGGTTTTCCATCATTTCTTGGAATGGGTTTTCTTGATTCAGAAGTAGCTTACGCCATAGCTAACGCCACAGATGATTTTTCTAAACAACTTCTTTTCGCGGGTGGAGTTGCCTCTTTTGCGGGAATTGATGCTTCTAAGCCTTTGGAGGAATTTGTTAAAGCAGCAAAAACTAACCCGCAAGTCAAACAGGGCTATGACATGATGTTAGAAGCAATAGTCAAAGATGTGGCCTCGCTGCTGCCGACAGTTAAGCCAAAGGAAATAATTCTTAGCGGAAGATTCACCCGGATACCTGAGTTTTTGGCAGCTATGAAAGGTGCGCTTTCAGGTTTCTTTGCAGAAACAGGCTTGAAAGTTGACATAGTGGTTCTTGAGAGCAAAGCAGCGGTGACTAAGCAGGCAGCGGAGGGCGCAGCGGTGTTTGCTAATGGGTTAGCGGGGGGCAAATACAAACAACTCATCGACGCCATGAGGCTCCGAGAGAGTGAGGGAACAGTGTTTAGTAACCTTTACCTTGGAGAGAAGGTTGCTGAAGGCTTGAGCCAATTCAAAAAGTTATGATTCAACTGGCATTTTTAGGATTCCCGTCCCTGTTATTCTTTGAACATTCTTTTATCTTGAATGTATTCTTTGCCTGTTCGCAAGGCGATTTCTGCTTTCGCCAACTCGCTACCCAAATAGGCTGAGTGGTCAAGCCTTAAAACCAAACCCGACCCAACAATCTGCCCGTAAACCTGCTCCGCCGTTTTGCCCTTAACAATCACGGTTCGGCACCGAAGCATTCACCAAACTAAAATGTTCAGCCACAAGGTTTTGCTCTTGACGGTCGACAAAAATCCTAAAAGACCCCGCCTTGTCCAGTTCAGAAGGCTTAACTTGGCTCTCAGCATGCAAAACACGCGTTTTCTGTTCCAACCCTTTTTCATATAGCTCTTCCCGATTCCGCTTATCCTTCAAGACAAGAAGGTCTATGCCGAGGTCTTTGGGAACCGACCCGCGTTTCTTTGCCAGAAACATCATTTTGGCGGCTGCAACCTCTTCGGCAACTGTGCCTTTTGCTTTGTCGCTTTTCTCTGTCGCCAAAAGCATGCATGCATCAACTTCTTGGGATAAACGCGCAAGCAACGCGTTAACGCCGACGGAGTCCGCATCCATAAGTTCAGTAACGTTTGAAACGCCCACGAAAAGCGGCACCTCAGGGTTTCTTGAGGCGAACTCTCTGTAAGCGATAAAGGATTCTAAAATGTCGCATGGGTCAAGAATTAAATCTGCAAGGCATCGGTTTATGCCCAACTTTTTTGCTTTTCCGATTATTTCTTCGAGGTATTTGACGCGGTCTTGGGCTTTTTTGGGGAAGTACCCTTGCCGCTGATTTGTTGGAATAACGACCACTGCAACTTTGGAGACGAATGGGGCAATCGCGTTCTATGTTTCCTGCGTCCCCGCTCAGTACTAGGTCTGCGCCAGCTTGAACTGCCGCTTGAATCTCGGCTGGGTCAAGCGTATCTATGCTCACGGGCACATCAACGACTTGTTTAACCCACTCAACCATGCGCTTGGCTTTTTCAGGGTGGGATTCGCCTGCAACCATGCCAACATCGATAATGTCTGCGCCTGCCTCAACGAAGCGTTTTGCTGTCCGCTGAATTGTTTCTTTATCCATTAATGCCGCATCAACAATTTCTGCAAGGACCCGCATGGGAAACTCTTTGCCAACCGCCAAGTTCCCAATCAGCATGCTCCCGGGTTTTTTGAGCAGTTCTTCGCGGTTTTTCTCTGTTTTTTCTATTTCTTGGAGGGCTTTTTGTTGAAGTTTTTCGCGGAGCAAATCGTCTGCGGGTACAATTGTGGAGAGTTGGACATCGCAGAGTGAATCCAGAACGGTTGGCAGGTCAGCGGCGTATCTTGGACCCTTAAAGGCGGCAACGCCAGTTGTTTTTGAGATTATTGTTGTGTCTCCTCGGACTAAACCGGGAACTAAAATCATGTTGAAATCCGCTAATTTCGTGGTTTTGAGGGCGTCTGTGATGGTTTGAGGAGTTAACAACGCGGCGACAGCCGTCTTGAGCGCCAACGTTTCTGTTTCTACGCTGCTTTCTTTGGCGTAGCGTTTAACGGTTTCTTCTGCAAGCGTGCCCGTAATCAGGAGTACCTTCAAGACTTGTTACTCCACGAGTTGATTCTTTTCGTTAAATCAGCCATAACCTCAGAGTACGCGGAGTTTGGAGCCGTACGTTCAACCACATCTTTGCAGTTTTCAATCAATCCTAAAAGCTGGCTAACCTGCTCCTTCTTCTTTTCATCTTTGGCAAACGCTTTCACGCGGGTTGCATGAATGATGGCTTCAAGGGTTGCTGGCATGGCGCGGCAGTAAACTCGCGGAAACAGCTTAGCAGCATTTATTTGCCCTATGTTGCAGGAGAATTTGGTTTTCTCAGCCCCAATCGGCACAATATCAGCCACTGTGACATCAATGGTTGCCTCTGCTAACCGCAGTTTAGGCGCGTTTACCGCTTCTGCTTTCTCGAACCATTCTTGCGGGAGTTTCCCATCAGGGTTAGCTTCTTTGAATGCTGTTTTATAGAATACCTCTATGTTGCCTGTTAAGTTGATGACTGCCGACTTGTTTGTTTTTAGGTTGCGGCTGGTTTGCGAGGAATTGTAGAGGTTTAGGCTGATGGTTTGCGGGTTTTTCATGATGGCGCCCATGGGTCCAGCGTTCGGTGTTCCATCGGGGTTGTAGGTTGAAACTATGACCTCAAAAATTACGCCTTTCGAGAATCCTAAATCAGTTAATTTCGCCATCAAACCAACCCAGCCATGTAGAAGGTCATATGCACCTTTTTTCAACCGAATGTAAATTTTTCACAGTCGAATAATAAAGTTTTGCCAAGCAAACCCCTAACCAAATAAAACAACGCCCAACTTGACAAAATTATGGAAGGTTTTTAAAGCATAAAACGACTAATCAATTAGAACAAAAGTTTTGGGAGCTCTCTTGGTTGAGCACTCACCGTTTTTCGGTGGTTAAAAAACAAAATGGCAGTTAAGGTAGCTTTAGTTTACCCGTATTTTCATCCAGCAAACGATAATTCAATTTTTCGTTTTCCACCTTTAGGCTTAGGCTACATAGCTGCAGCCCTCAAGAAGCGCGGTGTTGAGGTGGAGTTGGTTGACTGCACATTTATGCAGCTTTAGCGAAGCCGTGGAGCGGGTGAAGCGTGCCAAACCTCAGGTTGTAGGGTTTTACTCGATGTTTTCGATGAAAAAAACCACCTTAGAGCTCGCACGCGCCATTAAAAAGGAGTGTATGGGTGATTGTTTGTTTGTGGTGGGCGGTCCTTTGCCTTCTTGGGCGCCTGAAGGGTTTCTGGACGTTTTCGATGTGGTTGCGGTTGGCGAAGGCGAGCAAACCATGTCGGAACTTGTCGACTGCGTGGCGCAGGGCGCAGAGTTGTCGGGCGTGAAAGGTCTTGTCTTTAGAGATGGCAAACGCATAGTCAACACTGGACCAAGAAGCTTCATCGAAGACCTAGACAGCTTAGCTTTTCCAACCCGCGACCTATTCGATAATGATGCATACAAAAAATATTACCTCGACAGCTTCGGATACTCAATCACTTCCATGATTACTTCTCGGGGGTGCCCGTTTTCCTGCGATTTTTGCAGCCGACCAATCTTTGGCGCCGACATGAGAACCCGCTCCGTAAACAACATCGTTGATGAGGTGGAAGAGATTGCGGCGTTGGGTTATGACCGGGTTTGGTTTGCGGATGACTGTTTCACGTTGAATCGCAATCACTTGCTCGATGTTTGCGGCGAAATTGTCAAGCGAGGAGTGGATGTTGGGTGGGAGTGCTTGTCGCGTGTGGACACGATGGATGCTGAGGTTGCAAGGGGCATGAAACGAGCGGGTTGCATTGGAGTGTTCTTTGGCATTGAATCGGGCAATGACTCGGTTTTGGGTTTAATGAACAAGCACATTACGATTTCTCAGGCGGAACGCGCCGTTTATGCGGCTAAAGCTGCTGGATTAAAAGTTGGCGCCTTCTTCATCGTCGGTTACCCAGGCGAGAGCAACAAGACAGTTCTCGATACGGTACGTTTTGCTTCGGGTTTACCTCTTGACTACTTGTCCTTCACGTTGCCTTACCCGATTCCTGGAACTCCACTCTATGAGCGGGTAAAGAATGATGACGTTTCTATTGAGGATTGGGAGGAACCCAAAAACTACCGCTTAGTTAGGCATAAGTTGTTGTATGCTGCGGGTTTTAGTGAGTTTAAACTAAAGTTTGCGATTGGAAAGGCCCAAGCGCAGTTTTATGGCAGAAGATACCTTGGGAAGACAGGATATGGCATGTTGGGTTGGCCCTTTGAGCGTTTGACTGATTTTGCGTTTGAGATTTTGCACTAACTCGCAGACCGCTTAATAGGCAACAGTTTTTCTGTATCCGCAAAATACATAATAAAGGTTGAAAATACAAAGCAGACAGTATACTAAAGCAACCCCATAAAAGTGCAACCATGAACAAAACAATCGCAATCCCCACATTCATAAGTTCACTGCGAATCGCAGCCTTACCCCTCTTCTTTTACCTCTACAACCAAGGAAACGTAACCTCATGCTTAATCCTTCTAGCTTTTTGCGCTGCCACAGACTTTTTTGACGGCTACCTTTCCAGAAAATTAAACGTAGCCTCACGGTTTGGCGCCTACTATGATGCTTCAACCGACTTTATCCTCATGATTGGCATATTCACCATCTTCTATTCGGTTGGTTATTATCCCCTTTGGCTTTTACTGCTTATTGCCGCATCGTTTGTCCAATTCTTAGCCACAAGCCAATACACCAAAAAACTCTACGACCCCGTGGGCAGGTACCTTGGAAGCGCCCTCTACATAGGCGTCGTCTTAACCTTGCTTTGGCCAATACAAGCAGTCTTCAACTTCGTACAATATGCTTTTGTAGGATTCTTCTTAGTGTCGCTTGCAAGTCGCATAGCAAGCCTAACTCGGAAAGAGAAGTCAATCAAAAGTGAAAAGTCTTAAGTGTACAAGCAACCGATTGTTTCCTCCATGACCCGATTCCCAGCGCCAGAAGTTTATGTAATCAAAGAATTAGCAGATAGTTTGCAAGCACTACCGGCAGGTCATAAATTTCACAAATGGCTGGCTGACATGAAAGTGGTTCTAACGGAGCATAAGTTCTCAGGTGAACTCATTAAGAAAAATCAAATTCCAAGTTTTTATATTGAAAGGTTTGGCGTCAACAACTTGTATAGATATTCTCATCCTGAAGGTTTTCGGTCATGCTATACCGTGATTAACGGTTGCCCCTACATTCTTGACATCATGGATCATGGAGAATACGATTTAAGATTTGGATATGGCACGACTTAGATTTTGACGCTTGTTTGGATCATATCTTGGAGTTTTGGGTTGTTTACGCCTGTGTAGATGATTTTTGTTGTGTTGAAGGCTATTTTTCCTGAGGCTTCGAGGTAGTCTAAGATTCGTTTGTAGGTTTGATATTGTATTTTTCTGGGCAGTCTTTTCCAGAGTTGCGTTCTCGTGTAATAGTCGTCTGCGTTTAAAATTGCATTCTCCACCATCAAGATTGTGTCTAGCTGGGGTTCGTGAAGAATTTTTTTTGGCATTGCTTTGTCACCTTTGAGTTATTGTTTAGCCAATTATATAAACTTATATAACTCATTTATGAATCTCAGGATTGCCACCTGAATCATTTCCCAAGTGCAGAACCATTATCAATAAATTATTCAGCTATTCTACTCTTACAATCTGCAGAGGTCTGGCAATAAGCGAAAATAATTCTATCCCAGCAGGTCTCCCTGAGTCAATTCGCGTTTCAGTAGGCACCGCCATAGTTCTTGGGCTTTTAGAGGGCAAATTGGATGCTCAACCAACAACGGCTTACTTGATGACTTACAGGACGGGCAAGTGCACGGCGAACTGCGGTTTCTGTCCCCAAGCCCGAGCCAGCAAAAGCAGCACCGAACTGCTCTCCAGAGTCACATGGCCAACCTTCCCAACCCCAAACGTCCTAACAGCACTCACTGCAACGGCTAAAGCAGGGAAAAATCAAGCGCGTCTGCATCCAAGCCCTAAACTACCCAGACGTTTTTGGGCACCTTGAAGCGCTCGTGAAAGAAATAAAAAAGCGCTCCGCGATTCCAGTTTCGGTTTCTTGCCAACCGCTAAACAAAGAAAACATTGAGCGTTTAACAAAGGCTGGCGTTGACAGGTTAGGCATTGCTTTGGATGCAGCAACAGAAGCCATATTCAATAAAGTTAAAGGGTCAAGGTGCAGGCGGCGCTTACAGTTGGGAAAACCAGTTCACGTCAGCTAAATGAAGCGTTAGAGGTTTTTGGGAAGGGAAATGTTAGCACGCATGTGATTGTTGGGTTGGGCGAAACCGAGAAGGAAGCAGTCGAAGTTATTCAGAGGTGTGTTGATATGGGTGTTTTGCCTGCGCTTTTCGCTTTTACGCCTGTCCGAGGCACAGCGTTGGAAGCTAAATCGCCGCCAAAGCTTGAATCTTATAGGCGTGTTCAGCTTGCCAGATACCTAATCGTCAACGGCAAAGCAAGAATCTGAGGACATGCAGTTTGATGGTGAAGGAAAAATTACCGGTTTTGGGCTTACCAATGAAGCGTTAGAAGCAAATAATTGAGAGTGGCTTACCTTTCCGCACTTCAGGCTGCCCCGACTGCAACCGACCCTACTACAACGAAAAACCAAGCGGACCCATCTACAACTACCCAAAAAATCCAAGCAAAGAAGAAATAGAAGAAAATAAAAAAACAACTAAGTTAATAGTTGATCAGCTGTTTGCTGCAGGCTGCTTTTTGCTGGTTTTGGGCAGTTTAGGTTTTTGCCTTGTCACTTGCTCAACTAAACGCCAGAACTCATCCATCGTGTAGCCTTTAAGCAGTTCTTTCATGAGTTTTTTGACTTGGTAGTAGGTCATTTGGGCTTCGCCTTTGTCGAGGCTTTCCTGTGGACCTTTGATGCGTCGGAAGAGTTCATCCATTTGTCTTGGTGAAGCGCGGATGCCTGCTTTTTCAAGCAGTTTCTGGATGAGTGTTTGCCCAGTGTTTCTGCCGATGAATATCATGGTTTCTCTGCCAACGATTTCAGGTGGGAAAGGCTCGAAAACCAGGGGTTGAGCCATCATTTCTTCGACTTCTTCTTCAACTTCGTGGGTGAAGATGTTTTCGCCGATTATGGGTTTGTGGAATTGGATGGGCAGGGCGAATGCTTTTTCGGCTGATTGGGCGAGGCGGTAGATTTTTCCCATGTCTATGCCTGTGTCGATGTTGTAGAGTAGTTCTGCTGCTGTGACGACTTCTTCGAAGGGTGCTATGCCTGCGCGTTCGCCAAAGCCAGCGATGCATGTGTGCAGGTATGATACGCCTTCTTCCATGGCTGCTAAGGTGTTTGCTGAGCCTAAGCCGAAGTCGTTGTGGCAGTGGATTGAGAGCGGTGCTTTCTTTCTAACAGCGTCAGGCAAGCCGTCGCGGATATGTGACATTAAGTAACGCATGGAAAGCGGTCTGATGAAGCCGACGCTGTCAGCTACGCCTAGCCTGATTGCGCCTGCGTTGGCTGCTGCTTCAAAAACTTGCAGTATGTCTTCAAGCGGAGTTCTTGTGGCATCCATAAGGATAAAGTTCACGGTTGTGCCGTGTTTTTTGGCGTATTCTATGCTTTCAACTATTCTTTGCAGCGCTTGCTCTTTAGTTAATTTTAACTTGTACTGCAGGTTTAACCCGTTGATGGGGGATTCGATTGTTATTTCTTTTATGCCGCTTTCTAAGCAGGCGTTTACGCTGTTTTTTGTGGCTTCAGCTGAAGCAGTAAGTTTGGAATAAGTAAAGGTTTCGTTGACGATGCGTTTGACGGTGCGTTTTTCTTCTTCGGATAAGAGCTGGGAAACCCACGTTTATTATGGCGACGCCTGCTTCATCCATCAACTTTGCAAGCCTAACCTGCTCAACATACGTTAAGTAAACCGTTGGCGCCTTGATGCCTTCGCGGAAGGTTTCATCCCAAATGAACACGCGGTCTGGAAGCTTAGGCGGCAGATTCTTTCGTAAACGGTTGTAATTGGCAATTAGTCCCTGAGCTTCTAGCTTTTTGAATATGGTCTTCCTCATTTAGACACAATCCAACAATACGAGCTAAATTATCATGTTTAATTTGCTAATACCTATATAAAACTGCATCTATCACAAGTCAACATACGTTCAGTTTACAATGAAAAAGATGACATTTTTTTCCTTCTAAGATGGTTAAATGCAAAAGTCTTAAGTGCAAAAAAGACAATCTAACTATCGCCAAGGGGAAACGCAGAAATGAGCAGCAGCCTAAAAACCACCATCGAAAAAATAAAGACCTTAGAAGCTGAGAAAAAGAATCTTTTAGCTGAAATTGAAGGACTCAAAAAAATAGCTGACGCAAAAGCGGTGGCACTGGAAAGTGAAGTTGGCGCGCTACGGGATGAAGTGAAATCGCTAAAGACTCTTGTGAACGGACCAGAACCGAACACCCCGAACAAAATACAAATTTAATAATTTATCCTACTGCTCTAGTGGCTGATGACAGGTGTTCTTTTCAGCAGAGCATTTATGGTGCATGCCAATGCATTGCAGGCGGTTTGCCTTGCACCTGTGGATGTGTCTGTTTCAAGTTTCTCCAGTTCTTTGTGCAGGCGGTCGGAGTTTTCATTTAGTTCCTGTTTTCGTTTCTCGTAGTTGTCGTGGAGTTTTTCTTGTTCAGCTGTAAAAGTCTGCAGTGTTACTTCTAACTCGTTTTTTGTTGCTTTGAGGGTTCTGGGTTGTTTGGGCAAGTTGTTGGGCTGCTTTTCTTCTTGCTCTGAATTTGTAGAAGCTGATTTTGATTTCTTGCTGAGTAGCAAGTTGGTCTTCTAATTCGCGGATTTTGCTGCTTAAGCGTTGGACTTCGCGTTTCTTTTGTTGCTGTGTTCTCGTGTTTTTTCAGCGTATTCTTTGTCGGCTTCAACGATTTGGTGGTTGTTGTCGGCAAGGCTTTTGCTTCCTCAGTTAGGTTTGATTCTTGAAGCCTGTTTTGGGCAAGGGTACCTTCGACGTCTAGGAAAATCTGGGTGCGTTCTTTAACGAATTGCTCGTCAGCCGCTATGGCTGGGTTGGATTCGAACTCTGAAACAACCTGCCGCAGATTCACTAGCCAATCATCAAAGTACTGGCTAAAGGGTGAGAGCGCAAAAATTTGGTTTCCCAACTTGCCTAAGCCATTGAGGGTTCTCTCGGCAACTTCTTGTGCGGAAACTTGAGGGGTTTCTTCTTGCAGGTATTTGGCGCCTTGGCGCTGTTTTTTCTCTTTTGCTTTTTTGTCATGGGCACTCTTTGGAGAATTGTTTGCCGGCGCCTTTGCGTGAACCTGTTTGCGGTCTGAAACTCATAACCACCAGTGGGCAAAGGAAATATTTAAACGATGGCACACTTCGCGGGGACAGAAAAGTTTAGGTTACAAAATTAGGAGGGAGATAGTGTTTCAGGAGCTAATTTTTGGTTTTCTCTGGTTAGCTTTTGCTTGCTTACTTAGGCTTGCGTTTTTTTATCAACAGTAGGGCTGCGGCGACTGCAACGATAGCTACCACAACCACTACCGCGTAGATCCATTGCGGGGTTGATGATGCGGTACCAGTTATGTTGGTGGGGGTAGTTTGTGAGCCTTGGGAGGAAGTTGGGGAACTGGTGGAGCTTGAAGTTGTTGAGGTTATGGGTCCGGGGGTGGGAGTTGCAGAAATCACAGGTGCCGTTCCTTGAAGGATTGGGGCGGCAACCTCGATTAGAAGTGAGTAACTGGAGATTTTCTCTTCAGGTGACACAAGGGTTTGGTTGAGGTCGAATGCGCCGAGTTTGAAGGTGGCTGTTTGAGATGGAGAGAGTGAATATTGTGGATTTGTGGTGGTTTGGTCACTGTAGCCGACTGCGACTACTTGTCCGGTTGAGTTGTAGAAGGTTCCATACACGGTGATGTTTTGAGCTGTTTGGCTGCCGGTGTTTTGGACTTTGCCGTTGACCCAGAAGACACCCTTGTCAGCAGTAGTGCCTGTAGAAATAGTGCCAACGGATCCTTGGCTACTTGTAACCTTCAAATCTGAATATCCATAGTTGGCTGTTGCGTTGGCTTGAGCAACTGCTAGGTTAATTTTTGAGATGTCTACTGACATCCAGGTTCCGTCGGGGGAGTTGCTTGGTGTAAAGAAATCCAGATAGAAGGGTGCTTTCTGCTGGGGAGTTAGGTATTGCACGATAGTTGGGGGGATTCCTGTGAACGTATAAGAGTTTGCTTGAACCGTGCCATCTGAGGAAACCACTTGACCTGTTATAACCACTGCAGTAACCGTGTTGGACCCCGTGTTCTGGACTTCGCCAACTACATCCAAATAGCCCGAAGTGTCAATGTAGTAGCTGTAGCTTACAATCTTAACGTTTTGTATTTCGCTTTGACTGTGCGCGCCTGGAACCAAGGTTAAGCTCAAAGAACATACAGTGAGCAGAACTAGGAAGTAAATTGCTGTTTTTTTCATGTGAAACCTCGCCCTCTCTTTACATCACAAAGCGGCATTGGAGTATAAAACAGTTTTTCAAAATTACGCCAAAATCCAGAGTGCCGCCTCAAAGCAGCTATTGTGGCTATGTAGGGGTATGGAAGTGCCAAGGGTAATTCTTAAATGCAAAAACGGCAGATATGTCAGTTAAAGGGAAACTCTTGACTGAAAAGTTACATCCTTATGTAGTCTTTCTTCCAACTGGAAAAGAAAGACAAAATCCTCTCCGCCATCTTTGGCTCCAAAGCAGGCGTCGACGTATTGCGGTTTTCGCTGAAGCAGGGCATTGCCAAGAACATCTACCAAAAAGACCTAGTGAAAACCCTAAACTACTCAAACAAAACCATCATAGAAAACCTCAAAACCCTAACCACGCTGGGCGTCCTAAACGAATCCATGGAAAAAAACGACAAAGAAGGTCGAATCATCTGGATAAAAGCCTACCAACTCACCAACCTAGGCAAATGGTTCGCGCTGCTCATGGCAGAAGAAAAAGAACTCACCGAAACAGAAAAAGCCGAAATCCTCCAAAGTCTATTCCGCACCTACGTAAAACAAGTAAAACGACTAGCAGAACAAGTAGGCATAAACAAGAAGATGCTTGAGGAAACTTTCAGGGAAGAAATGAAAAGCAACCCATAATTTTGCGGTGGATTGTTGTAAGTCGATGTCCGCGGCAAAAGCCTTAGCTAGCTTAAATATTACTAGCGGTGAATAAAAATAATCTATGTCTGCAGCAGCCAGTTCCACTAGCGTGCTGGGTGAATATCTGGAGCTTTTTGCACAAACCGAAATCTTCATCTTCGTTTTTATGGAAATAGTGACAAAAACAGAAACAATCAAACGGGTAATTTTTAAGAAACCCACCTTAAAAGATAACATAATTTTTATCGTGGTTTTCGGCTTATTCTCAATATTCGGCACGTACATTGGAACAACACAAAGTTCTGGCGTTATCACCAATATCAGGGATCTTGCACCCATTGTAGCCGGGCTCGTTGGCGGTCCCGTTGTAGGTCTGGCAGTTGGATTAATCGGAGGCATCCACCGCTTTTTCCTAGGCGGCGTCACCTACATTCCATGCTCGCTGGCAACAGTTTTCGCAGGATTACTTGCAGGCATGATTTTCCGCCTAAACAAAGGCAAACTACTGGGCATAATCCCCGCGATTCTGTTCGGCGTTGCCATTGAAGCAATGCACGGCGGACTAGCCCTGCTAATCGTCCAACCCTACTCCCTAGCACTAGACATAGTGGTCAACAACATCCCCCAAATGATGGTCGCTGTCTCACTGGGCGTTGGCATAAGCATAGTAATCATCAATTCCGTAAAAGAGACAACACCTGCATCGATGGAAAAAATTATGCCCACAGAAGCCACATCCAGACAAGTAGGTCTTCCTGAAAAGGCTCGAAGTTGGGGTCTCAAACTCATAAAACAACTCCACTTTTTTAATGTACACCAAGCAGCAAGACAAACGCGAGAGAAAGTTTCAAAAAGAACATTTCTTACTGACCGAGCGCTTTACCGAAAAACGCACAGATTCTTTAGCGGCTTTTTTCATGTTCGGAACCGCGAAGCCTTTGACTTAGCAAACAAGTAAAACGATTAGCAGAAGAAATAGGCATAAACAAAAAAATGCATTGCTTAAAAGGTCTTAAAACAGAGAATAAATGTTTGGTACAATTCTTTAATCACCGGTATTTCTTGGGATGATGCCTTTCTCTCTCACCGCAGAAACGTCTATAAATTTAATGTATCCCAATTGTACTGCTTGTTCTAAAGTAAGGTTAGGCTTCTGTTGCAGTCTACTGACCGTTTCTAAACCTCTGTTTATTGAAATTCGTCCGCCTTCAACCGCTTGTGCATAAGTTCTTGATGATATTTGAGTAGTCTCAAGGAAATTAATATTTGTTGAATTGGGACCGAGTTTCCAGCCTATCACCGCGTGACCTGGCAGAAGTACAATTATGGGTTGTATTCCAATATGTTCGAGCAAACTGGCAAATAAAACTGTTCCGTCAATACAATTCGCCGCCTTCGTTTTAATTGTAGAACTCGGTAGTTTTACTCTTTGAGATGCATAACGTTTTGACCAGCCAAAACTCAAAGAAGAATCGATATATGATATTCCTATCTCTTTTAGAGCCATAAAAATTGCTTCGCATTGCAGACTGACGATTTCTTGGATCTTCCCCACAGGAAGTTCTTGTGAAGGGTATCCCTGTAGTGTTCTTGTAAGATGATATTCTTTAGCGATTGATAGAATATTTTCCACTTCTTGGTCATGTGGTGTAATCCAGACGGAAATAAATTCATAAAGATCGAATATTTGGCGGCTCAACGGATTGAGAATTTCAAATATCATAGTATCAAATGCCAAAAGGCTCATCCTTTTATTTCTTCTAAGAATTGTTTGATTATCGATAGAGACTTGCATATCTAAATTTGCTTCACAAGTTTCACGTAAATTTCTTGATGAATTCGTGAATAAGGGCGTGTGATTAATTTTTGAGGTTGAGTATGGAAGAATATTCTTTGTCTCTTCTATCATTTCCGTGAAGCCTTTAATTGTTGTCTTTATTGTTAAAAGAGTTTCATTCTTAGAATTATTGATAATGTCATATTGGCATAACGGCGGAAAGCCAAAATTTCTATCCATCAATAAATGAGAAAGAGCAGTTGGAATTGGTTGTTCCCATTCAAAGGTGGCGATTGAAATACTATCGTTAGAAATTTTATAATCGCATGACAACCCGAAAACAGAATAATCATCAAGTGTTTTCATGTCTGGAAGGAGGTTATATGACAGTCTATCGGGATCACTTTTTACTAAAAACGGGTTAGTAAATCGTTCATCAGACATGGAAGTATTAGGATTTAAAGGAAATATAAGTAGACCCGGTTCACCTCTCTCGTTAAAGTAGCTGATGTTTTTCTGCTTAATTTCATCAATCTTGACCTTGTTTGTATGCTTAAAATCAAATTTGTTATAGATGATTTTCTTGAAGGGCACTAGAATACCAAGTCTCAGCTCAATCGGTGCATTTGTTGGTTTAGCGTTTAGGGAGACGTGTCTGTGTGTGGCTTAGAGTGAACTACGGGTTCAACTTGCCATTGACCCTTTATATAAGGGGGCTATAGAAAAAAATCGCAGCTAAGCCCATGAGAGCCTAAAAAGAGCCAGAAAACAACAAAAAACCCTAAATTCCATTTCAACAGGTCAAACAAAAAATTTTTGGATGGGTTGGTTTTGGGTTGTGGGGTTTGGAGGTTTGTTTGAGGGGGAGAAGGGAGAGCGTGCTAAAAATTAATGGTTCTCCAAACCTTTCCACCCAACCCATCCTTGCGGTTTTTTTTTTGCCCTCCAGGTTATAAGGCTTTGAAGGCCTCAAACCACCTGTTATACTGCGACAGCATATCCAAGCGAAACGCTTGGTTTGCGTTCTTCGAAGATTTGTCGGAAATCAGCCATCGTTAAGGATCGCGGTTTCGCTTCTTTGTCCATGGCTTTGCCTGTCTCGAAGAACTCGCCAATTAAGCTGAGCTGCGCAGATTGGCAAACGTCGCGTATGTCGCTGCCTGAGAAGCCCTCTGCAAGACGGGCTAACTCATGCAAATCCACATCCGCATCAATCTGCAGGTTACTCGAATACAGCTTTAGCATGTTGAGCCGTGTTGCGTGGTCTGCCAACGGAACCAAAATACGCTTCTGGAACCGCCGAATAAACGCCCAATCCAAATCCCAAGGCTTGTTCGTTGCGCCAATCACGTAAACGTGCAATGCTTTGCCTTTGTCCACGATGCCATCCATCTCTTTGAGGAACTGGTTTTTAACGCGGATTTCGCCGCCAACCTCGTTGCTGTGGTTACCCATAAGCGAATCCAACTCGTCAACAAACACAATCGCTGGTTTCCCATCCGTCGCAGATTTACGCGCAGATCCAAACAGCTTCGCAACATTCTGTTCAGCTTCACCAAGCCACTTAGACATAATCGAAGCTGCATCAATCGAGTAAAAATTCGCGTCAATCTCAGTTGCAACCGCAGCCGCCAACAGAGTTTTGCCGCAGCCAGGCGGACCAAAAAGCAAGATGCCTCGTGGCCAACCAAGCGGGAACAAATCTGGCCGCTGAACTGGGTAAACGATGGCTTCTTTCACTGCTTTTTTGGCAGTATCTAACCCGACAACTTCTGCCCAATTAACTTTCGGTTTCTCCGTCATAACAAGCTCCTCATTTGGTTTTCCGCTACCGCCGCCATTTCCGTTTCCATCCATAGTTGCTGCTCCTCCACCTTCACCATCATTATTAGCTGCTTGATTCATCTCATTGGCGGAAACTGTCCCCTGAAGCGCTTTAATTCGCTCCTGATACGCAATTGCTCGCTGCACGTAAACCTTGTTCAAGCCGTACTCTGGGTACAGCTGCACAAGTTGCAGGAGGCTTTCGATTGCTTTTTGATAGAGGGTAATGGCTCTTCCTTTTTGCCCTTGCTTATCTAGTCGTACAGCATCTAGGGCGTAAGCTGTTGCTGCTTTTTCAAGTTCATTTGACGCACTCATACTATTTTCTCTCCTTCTCTCTCTTATTCAGGCGAACGTAACTCAATTTTTATTTTGCCCTTAGTTCCCAAATTCTCGAGGGCACGCTCAATTTCCTCATTAGAAGTCTTCAGTTCACTGGAACATCGACCTAAATCAATTTCACCGTTAGTCTTACGAACATATTCCAAAAGCACATCTTCCAAACAGGGCTTCTCAACTTTAAGCGAGAACTCTTTAATCTCCGATTTCTTGTAGGAAAACAAAGTCTTCTCGGGGTCAAACCCAGATTCCTCCGTTGTTTTTTTACTAAACACCTGCGAAGAACTCGCCGTTAAGGCAACAAGTTCCTTGATTGGTGTTTTCTCTTTCATCGGAGCAGCTATTGGCGGCTCTGGAAGGGTTTCAGCCAGTTTCTGCTCCATGAAACATGAGACTTCTTTTAGGATTTCTTCGCCAGCCTCCGTCTTCTTGCCGACTGCCAATAACGTTCTCGTCGGCGGTAAGTTTGGTGGCATGGAGCGTATCTTGAATTGTTTGATTAACAGTATTTAGTTCTGAGCTAACATCAGGTAACACCTGGAATAATTCTTGGGAAACACCTTGAAGCAACCGCAAAGCAGGTTTTAAGTCAGCAACAATGTCGCCTAGCTCCTTTATGGTTTCAAGGCGCAGAACTACACGTTCAATAGCTAACTGAACGTTGTAGAGAAACTTTACAAGTTTTCGGACTTCCGCAATTTCGGTAGCGCACATTGCGGCTTTTTCTTTATTGTTCTTTTTTAATGCAAACATGCAGGTTTCAAAAAGAATGCGGTCTCGCTCTTTTAAGCGAAAACTTGCCTGCTCCAGCTTGTTTTGCTGGACTTTAAGGGTACAAATAGATTTTGTGGCGACTTCACGTATAGGGGGAGGGGTTTGATTAGTTAAACTTTTGATTTTTTAGCCCTCCACAACCTATCGTTTCACTGTTTAAGCCTGATTAAATTCCAGCTTTTCCTATTTCTTTAACGTAAACAACCACTGGAGGCTCTGGAAGCTTTGAGGCGTTAGTTACTTGTTCAGCGTAGACTTTGCTTGTTTTCTGCGACATCTGCGATTGGTCACCCAATAGTACACTTGAGAGTCTGCTCTTTGTCAGTTCAAAGTCGGTTTTTTCGCAGGTTGCACGTCTGAGGGTATCTTGCAGTAGTGCGAAAGCCATTCGGTAGTTTTCTTCGTCGACTTTTCCTATTTCATGTTCAATTTCAAGGTTTGCGATGGCGTAGCTAAGAGAGGTTATTTCTTCTTGGCAACGTTCGATTTCTATGGCGGATTCGTCGATGATGATTTGGGCATCTTTTTTGAGTTGTGTTAATACGCTTGTGAAGCTGTTGTGGAGGTCTTGGTAGACTTCTGGGGTGATTTTCTTTTTGTCTAAGAGGTCTTTTAGGGCTTCATCTTTGCGCCAGATTAAGGGTATGTGGTCGCAAAGTGTGCCTGCTTGATTTTTGATTTTGGATATGAATGTGACTTCAGCGCCATTAAACCGTAAGCTTTCCATGGGCTGTTTTGTGAATTGACCATCACCAAATTCTACGTATACTGCGTCGAATTTTCCGTTAGGAGTTAATGCGAAAGAGGCAACTTTACCGATTACTCGTCCGTATTCATTCTTTATTGGTTTGCCAATAGAAAGAAAAAGATTGGAGTTAGACATTTTGTGTTTTCTCCTTATCTTAGAATGTTGTTTTCTCTGCTTGAGAAGCTGGGGATGATGGCATTCCTGGGGGCAGATCTGGGAACTTGTCTTTTATCTTTTGCTCTGCAACTGTTGCTGCTTCGGTTAGAATCTTTGATGCGTCCTCGTTTACTGTGTCGAAGTTTAGTGTCATTCCGCTGCCTTGGCCTGCTTCAATCATGATTCCGCTTAGCATGTTGCCGATTTCGCCTAGTTCACTTTCTGCTTCTGGAAATACGCTGACTAAGCCTGCTTTGACTGAACGTAGAACACCCACGGCTGGACCGAGAGTTGATACAACGTCGCCTAGTTCGGAAACTGTTCGTAATCTTAATGTAATTTGCTCGAGAGCAAGTTTAGCGTTCATAATTAACTTTGACATTTTCCTGACTTCAGCTAGCTCGTTGGCGAAAACGTTTGCGCGTGCACTGTCATGTTTTGTGTAAGCGTCAACTATTCTTGCAAAGATTGCTTTGTCTCTTTGGCTGAATCTGTCGGTTGCTTGGTCAAGCTTCTGTACTTGAAGCTCTATGCGTCTGACTGCGAAGTCTAGTCGTGGTTTTAGTGGTCCTGGCGGTTTCACTGCGTCTTTAATGCGGTTTGCGAATGGTTCATCTTCCCGTTTACTTTCCCACTTTTTAGCGAATCTTTCTGACAATTTGATTACCTCTGCAAGCGTAACATGCAGAAATTAATCTTATACATTGTTAATATGGTGGAAATATGCACGTATATATGTACAGATATACATGATGGGAAAATTGCGCTAAGCCTTTAACTAGAAACGTTAAACATGGTGTTGGCGCTTGAGGGATTAGACAGAAATGTGTAAGTTAGACTAAAAAGAAGCGCCAACTAACTGCTAAAATAAAAAGGTGAATTGAATGAATAGCAGATTAAAAATATTCGGTTTAATAGCTCTTTTAGGCTTCGTAGCAGGCGTTATTGCACAGGTCACAGCAACATACCTTATCCCTTGGCTGATCGTAGTTTTGCCATCGCTAGCCGGTTTGACAAGCTTCATGGTTGCAGGATTTGCAGGTGCAGTCCTAACAGTTGCAATCGTCGGCGCTTGGGCATACATGACTGGCAAAAAAGAGCCATACTAAACTAAGAGCTATCTCCCAACCTCTTTCTTTACCCCAAAAATAGTTTACCTTTTCTTTGTATCTTAGTTGTGATTTTTTTCTATAGCCCCCTTATATATAGGCTAAACACCTGCAGAGGCTAAAATGTTAAGTCAATAAGCACTCATTGAGTAGAGAAGGCATCTGCAGTGTGCTTGTAAAGGGCGGGTTGTTTTCGTTGGTAGATTGCAAAGGCATAGTTTTCAGTTAAGCGGTGAATGGTTCTTGCTCGAAGTGTTTCTTGTGGTAGACCAACAAACCAGCAGCAGCCAAGGCGACAGCAACAACGGAAGCAGTGGCAACCGGCACGATTGGCAAAGGTTCTTGCTTTGACAGGGAGACGACGTCAACTGAGAAGTTGACCATATCTGACGTATCAATATTTCCAAAAGTGTCTTTAGTATAAACGGTGATGTTGTGAATACCATTAGGTATCTCTGTGATTGTAGAGTTGCCCGATACAGTTACGTTTAGACTGCCATCTATGCTGTAATTCATCAAATTAACTGTCTTATCAATTGCAAAAATCAAAGGCAGACTTGATTCGTTGTAAGTTAGGTTTAATGGAGATAAGATAACTATTTTTGATGGAACACTAAGTGGAACGTTAAAAACGTTAAAGGGTTCCATAAGAGGATACAAGTCAGAGTTATTTGCATCTAACACATATGGCGTATTACCAATTCCATTATCGCCAATCGTAGAAGCAGCAGGGTATTT
This sequence comes from Candidatus Bathyarchaeota archaeon, assembly GCA_963846735.1. Lineage (GTDB taxonomy): Archaea > Thermoproteota > Bathyarchaeia > Bathyarchaeales > Bathycorpusculaceae > Bathycorpusculum. The sequence continues at coordinate 666,351 of CAWJXC010000003.1, forward strand.
TGCTAAATAATCATTCCAATAGTTTCCTATTGAGCCGTTATCCCAAAAATTGATACACCCTTGCTTTATAACAACTGGTTTAGTGCAGTTTAAGAAATTGTTAAGAAAGAAAATATTGTTATCTGACGACGGCAAATTCTTGTCAAATATCATTGAGTTATCAATTCCAATTCCTAATTTACCGTTTATCAAAGAATTTTTAAAAATGAGATTGTTTTGGGCATTCATAAGAACAATATTGGTATTTTCAGTTTGGATGGCATTGTGAATAACTGAATTATTGCTTGAGCCGCCCATTAAACGGATGCCCTCACCACGACTACTGATAATATTTTCTGAAAGTATGTTAAAGCAACAGGGACTGTACTCGCCTAAAACAATGATGGTTCTAACATAGTTTTTAGTTATGTTGTTGTAATTGCTTGCAGAGAAAGCTATTGTTGCAATTGGTGGTGAAAAGTAATTCTCTGAAATTAGACAATTGTTAATTTGTTGTCCATACAAGCCGCCCCCTGAAAATGTGTTTTCGCTTATTTGGGAATCTTTGCAGGTGTGGAAATCAATATCTTCTTGGCAGTTTATGATGTTACTATTTACAGTAATGTGGTTTGTGTTTGACAGAGAAAGACCATACATGAATGTGTTTATCTTGAAATTTTTAATTACCACGTTGTCAACGTTTGAAAGAGTGAAGCCACTATACCCCCAAAAGTTTTCACCTTGAAGGCTGAACCCTGAACCATCAATTGTGATATTACTGCATTGAACCTCAATGGTGTAATTTACTATGTTACTCGTTAAAGTATAGATATTTCCAGATTGGTTTATTGGCAGGTTTGACGGGTCTACCGCTCCATTTTGTTTAATATACCCGTGGTTAATTGGTAGAAGAACAGGGATTGGAAGACTATCTGAAGCAGATTCAGCTTTGGTTAGACTAATAGTTGTAAATGTTTGTGCAAGCAATAGAAAGAGAAAAAGAATCGTTGTTCTTCTTTTCATAAGTTCAAGTTAAATTAGGTACCTTAAGGGTTTTTCGTCAAAGTTTCTTGACTAACTCTGAAAACTGCTCAGTCAAACTTTCTTGACCAAGTTGGGCTTGTGTTTTTTGTGGTGGAACAGCAAACCAGCAACCGCAATCACAGCTACAACTGCCGTACCTACAACGGGTACAATAGGAAAAGGTTCTCGCTTCGTTATTATGAAATTGATGATTTGCGATTTGCCCACATTTCCGAATGTGTCATTAGCATAAACTGTGACGTTGTGTAAACCATCCGATAACTCTGACAGGGTAGAATTACCCACTGTAGATTGGTTTAATCCTCCATCAAGACTTAACCTGTCCAGTTAATCGGCTTATCCACATTAAAATCTAAAGAAATATTTGATTCAAAGTACCTCAGGTTTATTGGCGATATAATGGATATTCTGGGCGGTGTAATTCTTGTTAGATATGACGTGTAGTTGAATGGTGACATCAACGGGTATCGGTCATCATTATTGCTGCCTATTGAATAGGGTGTATTTCATATTCCTGAAGAGTCAATCATCTTGGAATCTGGGTATCTGGTTTGATAGTCAACCCAATAGTTTCCGCCACTTGGATAGCCGTCATCCCAAAAAGTGACTGCGTTGGATACATCATAAGCCTGTGGCACATCGTTTATCCCTTTGAAAAATTGATTCATAAAATTGTTATGGAATATTTGATTATTTGAACCACGACACTCTGACAGACATTTTGAAGGAGTTAGCGGAAATTTGGGAATTTGTTCCTTTAATCGTCACAGGTGTGTTATTGAAGATGTTTCCAGTTACATTTGCATTGTTTCCGCTGATGACTAAAGCTCCGCCACCTCCAACAATATAAGTTGGAGAAGTTGGACCAAGAATGTGTTGTGAAAGGTCTGGAGGAGTTTCATTGGTTTCTTGGTATGATATTGTAAAATTCGAAAGTTCAACGTTATTTGCTGATATCGTTATTGACTCATGATAATAATAGTATTGTATAAGAGAATGGTATCCGTCGAAAATCAGCCACGGATGTAAAATGAGCTTAGTATTATTTGCGTTTTCTCCTCTAATTTGAAGAGGCTTATCCACGGTTAAAACTTGTTCATTATATGTTCACGTCTTGACAAAGATTGTGTCCCCTTGACTTGCGACTCCTATAGCATCACTTATGCTGGAGTAATCGTCAGGTACAGTAATTGTTTTAGTTTCAGCTTTGACTGTATGCATAGTTAAAATTGTTGATGATGCTGCTAGGAAGACCAGAACAAGTGCTAAGGCTAAAGCTTTGCTCATTGTTATCGATTCATTGTTGGATGGGTTTGTAATAAAAGCGTTCTTGTCAAGGTTTGTGGACTAATCGGCGCTTTTTTGTTCATATTTCTTGACTAAGCTCGTTAAACCCAAAAAAAGATATGGGCTTAGCCCTTTCGGAGTCTGCCTTTGATTATCAGAGGAACCCCCACAAAGATGAAGGCTAGTCCCCATAGGTTGGGGTTGTGCAGTGGACCTATTACTTCGTACCAGACGCTTGGGTGTGCTTCGTAGCCGCCTGTTAGGGTGTAGTAGAGGGTGTTGAAGAGGAAGTAGCCGCCGAACGCCACCATAACTGCTCCTACACGGGTCAGGTTGAGTTGGGCGGTGTGTTTTTTGATTGCTGGCAGAACGGTAACTAATGCGGTTGCAGCTAGGGCAAGTAACCCAAACACTGTTACGCGAAGCTTAGCAGGTTTGTGGGTTGAAGCAGGAAGTTTAAGCCGTAGACTTCGTATGCTCGTGGGTAGGGCACCATGGTGGCTGCCCAAAGCATCGTGTAGTTAAACCAGAACACCACAAACAGGTAAGCAACTCCAGTTAGAGCAGCTCCATTTGAGGACGTCTTCTGCTTGGAGCTTCGTGCTTTATTGTTGCTCTCAGTTTGAGCAGAAATGGTGGAACGACGAGAACGATGGCGAGGCATGGTATTGCGGTGCCAAAGAGCAGTATGTGTTCGGGGGTGTGGTCGAAGTAGAAGAGGTAGTCAGCTGGTTAGGTTGTAGGCGAAAGCGGCGATTATTGAGGGAATCAACGCCAAAAAGAACCCCGCCTCTAAACCCAGCGCCCTGAACCAGCATTCTTTCGAACTGTTGGCATTGCCGCGTCTTTTTTTCTCCAATACAGGAAAGCTGCGTAAAACGCAAAGAAGCCGCCGCACTGCACGAAGCACAATTGCCACCGAACCCGCGACGCCTTCGCTGCCATAGTAGAGGATAATCCACCACCAAGGATTCTTCGTCACCAAACCGTAGACGTAGTGGTCAGAAGTTAACTGCAAACTGAACTGTAACCCGTAAACTGCAAAGTAAATGCGTAGCCAAGGTAAACGGAAACTAAAACTAAAACCCAGAAATCGAATTGAACCCGCATATTTTTCAAGCAATTTTCCCATCAAGCTCACCATTTGACTCTGTAAGCTAACGGTTATTTAGTTCTACTCAAGGAACAAATCGTTCCAGCTTTGGAACAGCAATTTTTGGACTCGGTATCGGAAAAAGTAGTCATTCGCGTTAAGCATCTTCACTCAAACCTTACTATGCTGAGGAAACTGGGTTCTGTTACCGCTTTGACTACTATGCCAAGTTATTTAAAAAAGACAAATTGTTAAGTGGACTCAATAGCGGAAAAAGTATTCACAAGCTTCCAGCATTATTAACCCCACCTTCCGCTTCATCGTACCTCGATTTTCTCATCGTCCAAACCTATAGCATATCGTACAAACTATTTACGTTTACGGAAGATTTTCACTATCCTTGCCAATCTCTAACGTATTCCAAGTTTCACCTGGCGAATTAGGGCTAGATTTGGGCAAAATTCTGATAAACCAATATTAGAATCGCCAAAGTAGGAATGGATTTTGAGCAAGAAAATTTCTTTGCTCAAAAACCAAAATGAGGAAAAGAAAAATGCAAAATTTAAAAAGTAAAACTGCAGTTATTGCGATTTCGATATTCTTAATGGTTTCAATAGGAGCTTCAATGACACTTTTACCAGGTGCTAAAGCCACGACTACATACGCTACATACGCGTGGGCTGCTGCTTCACCCAACCCATGCGGTGTTGGTCAGCAAATGGACATATTCGGCTGGCTCGACATAGCTATCCCACAAGCCCTACTCACAAACAACGCAAGATTCGCAAACTACCAATTTGTCATCACCCAACCTGACGGAACAAACGTGACACAAAACTTCCCATACGTCAGCGACCCCACATCATCGCAATACTTTGCCTTCACACCCACCCAAACTGGAAACTATACAGTGTTTTTCAGCTTCCCAGGACAAGTCAACACTTTTGGCGGCGCACAAAACGGCACCATTTACCTACCAAGTAGCGCAACAATAACCTTCACCGTCCAAGAACAACCAGCAGCCACAGCATCCATCAATCCACTTCCAACAGATTACTGGACACGACCAGTATATGGCGAAAACCAAGCAATGGATTCAGTTGCATCAAACTGGCTAGGCGGATCAGCAACATCTAACTATTGGCAACAAAACGGTGCAGCACCAAACAGTGCACACATAATGTGGACAAAACCGCTCGAAATAGGCGGTTTAGCAGGTGGAACTTTAACACAAGCTGACGTTAGTGCTGAAGCAGCAGATGTTGCAGCGACATACTACGGTGGATTTTCATACAACGTTAGATTCGGCAATCCCATCATTCTACAAGGTGTACTGTACTACCAAGAACCAATCGGCGAATCTGCAGGCGGCGGACCCGAGGTGGCAGTTGACTTAAACACTGGCCAAACACTCTGGACAAGCACAACTTTCTACCCAACCATGGCACAGATCGATGACGTACAGTCACCCGACCAACATGGAATCGTAGGCGGCATACTCTGGCAGGTTTCTGGCAGCACATGGATCGGCTATAACGCTTTCACAATGCAACCACTCTTTAACCTAACAAGCGTTCCTTCAGGCACACAAGTATACGACAACAACGGTGACATACTAAAATACCAACTTAGCTACAACACCACAACAAAAGTTGGATGGTTAGCTTTATGGAACGATACCGCTGCAATCACAGCATACGCACCACTATACTCAGCCAACGCAGGATTCCCATCAAGTGCTAACTTTGCAATTAATGCAGGCACAGCCAGCGCATACTCATGGAACGTAACCATAAACGCAGATTTAACAGGCAGCACAGCCCCATCGATTGTCGGCGTTATCCCTGGCGACGTAATTCTTGGCGCCAGCAGCAGCATTGCATTAGCTTCACAGCCTAACCCGAACGCAGACCCATGGACTATGTGGGCTCTAAGCGATGCACCAGCCACAGAAGGCAACCTAACATGGATTCAACATTACCCAGCACCATCAGGCAACATCACTGAAATGTTATGCACCCAACCAATCGACCCAGTTACCAACGAATGGACAATGCAAACCTTAGAGACAGGACAAAGATATGCATACAGCCTTGCCACAGGAAACTTAGTTTGGGGCCCAAGTGACGCTCCATTAACTGGATTCCAATACTACAGTGACAGAGAAGGCCTGCCCGCATACGGCAACCTTTACGTCTCAGGCTACGGCGGAATAGTCTACTGCTACTCAATGGCAAACGGAACTATACTATGGACATACGGTAACGGAGGCGAAGGAAACTCCACAAACATGGGCGCTACAGGACCTTGGGGTAATTACCCACTCCACATCGCAGCTTTCGCGGACGGAATGGTCTACACCATGGCGGGAGAACATTCACCTAACACACCACTATACCAAGGAGAAATGATGCGCGTTCTTAATGCTACCACTGGACAAGAAATCTGGACACTATCCGACTGGTCTGCTTCAGGTCTAGGAACTTCAATTGCGAACACTGCTATCGCTGACGGCAAAATGGTATTTGCTAACCTATATGACGGTCAAGTATACTGCATCGGTCAAGGTCCAAGCGTTACAACAGTTACGGCACCAAACGCTGGTCTAGCATCAGGACAATCAGTGGTGATTAAAGGTACAGTAATGGATACTTCAGCTGGCACAAAGCAAACGGCGCAAACAGCAGACTTCCCCAACGGAGTTCCAGTCGCATCTGAAGCAAGCATGAAAGACTGGATGGGCTACGTTTACCAACAACAACCATTGCCAACCAACTTCACAGGCGTTCCAGTAACAGTTGACGTCATTGACTCTAACGGCAACTATAGAAACATTGGCACTGCAACAACCGATGCAACAGGAATGTACAGCTTAACATGGACTCCAGATATTTCCGGCGACTACACAGTTATCGCTACTTTCCATGGCACCAACGGCTACTACGGATCATACTCAGAAACCACTTTTAACGTTATGAATGCACCCGCAGCAACCACTGCACCTACTCCTACTCCGACATCTGTCGCTGACATGTACTTCATTCCATCAATTGCCGGACTATTCGTTGCAATCATCGTAATAGGCGTCATACTAGCTCTGCTGATGCTCAGAAAGCGACCAAATAAATAAGCGTAAAACAAAAAACAACATCTTCCCTTTTTTTAGTTAAAAAATAAGAGCGTTAGATTTAAAAGAACTACATAAGCCGTCAAAAAATCGGTTACCTCACTTCTGTCAAATCTGTAGTAATTTGGAGTAAATTCTGGGTGTTCTGGGGGGTAATTTTGAAAAATCATTTAATAATCGTTTGAACAAAACGCTGTTTCATGCAACAAAGTTAAGTGATAGGGGCTGAGAAGGCTTTGGTTAAAATTCACGATACTAGCCATAGTTACCGTGAGAGAGTATTTGCATTTACTCTTTTCTCCTATAAAGTTTCCAGAGCCTCAGCAAACCCAACATTTGAGCAGTACCAACTTAATTTTCGTTTTCTAACCTCTTGAGCGTCTCTAATTTGCGGCTTTTGACATGCCATGGCTGGTTTGTCCAGTAGAAGGGATTCCTTATCAGTTGAATTAGTCTGCTCCAACTGGCTATGCTATGAAGCACCCAATACAGCGGCATAAGCAACGTATACGGCGTATAACGATATTTTTTCAACTTCACACAAGCTATAACATAAATTAGCAAATAAGAAATATTGCCAGCTACAAGGTTAATGACTGTATGTTGGTTTTCCTCAATTGTGGAATTACAAAACCCGCAGGACTACCTTCATGCGTTTATGAATTCGGTAACGTGCCCCAAAAACTTCCAAAGAAATTTGGTTTTTCAGGCATATTAAAAACGCTCAGGCATTATCTAGTTGATCGGCTACATCCAGGACAAAAAACCGCACCTTGCTCAATCGAGGACTTGCAGTAGGGACATACCGACTTAGAAAAACGCGTTTGCACTACGGGTGCTGTTCCGTTGGCTTGTTCTTCTTTTCTTCTTTTGCGAGTCCTATCAATTTTTCTAGCAAAGTACGTTGCGGTTTCAAAGACAAAGATAAACGGTGCTAACATGATTAGGCCGGTTAGGGGAGTGGGGTCGGGGCCAAAAATCCAGAAAACCATAAGGATGATGAGGTACGCGAAAAACTTGTTTCTGCCCTTCAAAAATCTTATAGGCAAAACACCAACATGCACAAGCATAACAAGAAAAACTGGAATGGTATAGAAAACGCCGCATATTACAAACAGCGTAAAAATCCAGCTGTAGAAATCCTTGATGAAGATGAAGGGGACTGCTCCGCCTTGCATTGTGAAGTAAATCAGGATTCTAAATGATATGGGAATTATAAGGAAATACGCCATGGCTACTCCCAAAGCTAAAAGCCCGATGAATGACCCCAAATAGTATCCGAGAACCTTCTTTTCATCAGAGTATAAAGCTGGCTTGATAAAGGCAACAACTTCATAGAAAATCACTGGGGAAGCCAGAACCAACCCAATAATTATGGAAAGGTAAGCCATGATAAAAACAGTGTCTCCTAGCCCCCCAGCAATTAGTGTTGCTTGACCGGGAAGAAAATCCGCCTTCACCCTAAGCATAACTAACGAGAGAAGCGGCTGATATCCACCGAAGGGGTTAGTGAACCCCGCTATACTGGTCGGCAACCAACCGACACTGACAGCGATAATAACTGCAATCAGCACTACCTTGAACCTGCGGACCAACTCATCGACATGACTCCAGAAGCTTAAAGCCAAGTTTTTAAAAGGCGATGAAGATTGATCACTCATAATTATTCAGTCCCTATTTAGCAGAATAATTAGTCGCGGTCGAACTGTTCACTACCAACCCTTCATATGGGAAAGTTAGCGACGTTTTAAGCGAAAAGAAGCGTAAATTAAAGAGCTTAGCAACAATTACTCTGATGATTAACATTCCTTCTATCAATGCATCAATTTCTTAATTTTGGAATTACATTATTCGCCGCCAATAATGGATTTAACGTTTTCACTATCCTTTTTGCCAAGAAAAAATAAAGGCTAAACCAGCCATTTATTCGGCGCCTAAAAGTTTAACTTTTACAGATATTTCTTCGGTTAGTTGTTCTCGTGTTTTACCTTCAGTGGGTACGCCTAGTCTTTGGGCAGTTTCAAGCAGACATTTCGTCTTTGGTCTTTATTGTAGGTGCAGGTTTAGGTTCAAAAACAGCAGCGGAAGTGGTTGTAGTAGTCATAGTTGTAGTTGCAGCATCAGTGAATTCTTTTTGTGCTTTTGCTGAATTCTCCTTTAGCTCTGCCTAAGGATTTTGCAAACTCTGGAATCTTTGCTGGACCCCACATAATAATGACGATGGCAACAACACCGATAATAATCCATTCCCAACCTGTCAAGCATTTAAAAAATCTCCTAAAAGTTTATTCTTAGTTAACTCTTAGTTGGTTAAATTCTTAAATACGTTTGTTGGTGTACATGAACAACCACAACCGTTGGCAACTAACCATTTCACGAAAGTTTTCCAGTAAGCAGATAAATATACGGTTGCATTATCTTTGAGAAAGCAAGCCAAAGCCTACGCAAAATCTGGAGAGTAATTAAATGAAGTATGTTGCTCGTTGTTGGAGATGGAATGGCTGATTACCCCGTGCCAGAACTGGGAAACAAAACCCCGCTTCAAGCAGCCTACAAACCAAACATGGATTCCATAGCCGCCAGAGGCAGAAGCGGCTTAATCAAAAATGTTCCAGACGAGTTAACTCCAGGCTCAGACGCAGCAATATGTTCAGTTTTAGGTTACGATCCAATACATGTATTGTACGGGCAGAGGACCCTTGGAAGCGCCTTCAAGAGGCATAAAACTCGGCGAAAACGACACTGCCTACAGATGCAACCTAATAACTGAAAAAGACGGCGCCATCGTCGATTATTCCGCGGGACACATAACCACCGAAGAAGCAGCCCAACTAATAGCAGCCATGAAAAAGGCTTACGGAAAACCAAACCAAATCGAATTCTACCCAGGCTTAGATTATCGGCACTTTTTGATTCTACGCAACTTCCCCAATCCAGAACAAATCCAATGCACTCCACCCCATGACGCCATAGGCATAAAAGTTTCAGAAGTTATGCCAAAAGCCAAAGTGCCAAAAGCAGAAAAATCAGCGCAGATACTTAGAGATTTAATTGAAGGGTCCAGAGATATTCTGCGGTCACACCCAGTGAACGTTGCAAGAGAAAAAGCTGGCAAACAACCAGGAAATCTGATTTGGCTTTGGGGCGGCGGCAAAAAACCCTCCATGCCAACACTTAAAGAAAAGTACGGTGTGAAATCGGCAGTTATTTCTGCGGTTGATTTGGTGAAGGGCATCGGAACTTACGCTGGCATGGAAATCATAAATGTTCCAGGCGCCACTGGCTTGGATAACACGAATTATGAAGGCAAAGCCGACGCTGCACTAAAAGCGCTCAAAACAAACGACTTGGTTTTTGTGCATGTGGAAGCGCCAGACGAAGCGGGGCACTGTAAGGATTACAAGTTGAAAGTGAAAACCATTGAGGATTTAGATAAACGGCTGCTGGGCAGAATCCTCGATGGCTTAAGCGAACCATACGCAATTGCAATCTTACCTGACCATCCCAACACCCATCAAAACGGGAACACACTCAAGGGAACCCGTGCCTTTCTCAATTGCGTCGCCGTTTCTGAAGCCTGACGGAGTTAAAAAGTTTGACGAGTTCTCCGCAAAGAAAGGCGCATTCGGGTTAGTGGAGAAGGATTATCTTATTTCGCTTCTTCTTAACTCAGGCAAGCCCTAAATTTTTTTAATCTAAGCAGTTATGTTTTTGGGCTGTCTTGTTTTGAGTCGATGGCTTTTATGCGTTTGTTTATGACTGTTTTGATTTCTGGGTCATCTTCGCTGTGCCATGCGTCGACTAAGAGTTTTTTTGCCGTGCAGAGGCTTTTTTCTCCGAAGAGTTTGGCGAATTTGCTGGAGCGTTTTTCTAGTATGCGGAAATAGCGTGGTAGGACGCAGACGAAGTTTAGGGGGTAGCGTTTGCTTTTGTCGAGGTCGACTACGACTAGTTGGATGCGGTCAAATTGCTGGCTTCCATTTTTGATTGCGTAGAGTTTTAAGTTCAATTTCCCCTCACCCATAGCTAACTTGCCAAGTTTGTGCTAATTACAAGTTTAACTTTCTGTTATAACCTCTTTAGGTTCGGCGTCATATTAACATTCCTAAATCTTACAATTCAACAAAAACCAAACAAACAACAGGGAAGAAATTTAAAAATAAAGCCAGGATATTTTGCAGCGCTTTCCCCTACAAACCACGTTAAAAAATGGTTATTTAGCTAATGTAGCGTATCGGGTCATTTTTTTGCTCTTCTTGTTCATTTCCCCATGCCAAAAGCCAGTTGTTTGCGTCGCTGGATAGGGGGTCTCGAAACATCGTTACATGCGAAGATTGTGCATCCTTTGCTTCCTTAAAGTTTGCCATGAGGCTTTTCAGAAGGTCGTCGGACCAGTTGCACACTATGGAGGCTTCGTTGCCTTTTGGGTTTGTTGCAACCAGATGTAGGAAATAGTCGCCTATGGGGATTTCTTTAACTGGACATGTGTCGTCTGTTTTTTGCATAATTTCGATTGTATGCACTTTGAAGGCACCATCTTTCTCTTTGATGACTAAGTTGAAGCCTTTTCCGACGTAATTTTTCATGAATTTTTTCATAAGCGTTAGCTTTTTCATTTTTGTTCTCCTCTGTTTTGTTTGTGACGCTTGTAATATATAAGGTATATTACGAAAGCGTATGTCCTGTATTTGTGTTGCACAGACGCGTCATGAACTTCAGATACACAACGCTTATATAGCAAATAGCATTTCTTAAATCTTAAGATATGATACCAACCATGGGTGTAATAAAAAAATGCAAAACCAACAAGATATAGAACAACCATATGAAGAAACTCCGTACGCGGAGTCACAAGAGGAAAAAATTGAAAAATTCGCAAGGATGGCAGCACCAACAGTAGTTGCTGTTGGACTCGGCGGAGCAGGATGCAACGTTATCACATGGGTCAAAGACAAAGGAATCACAGGCGGAAAGCTAGTTGCAGTGAATACTGATGCTACTCACCTAAAAATCACTAAAGCAGACAAAAGAATTCTGATCGGCGAAAAACTCACCAGAGGACTTGGCAGCGGAGGTTATCCAGATGTCGGCGAAAGAGCCCTGATGGAGACAGCCGGCGAAGTCGTCCATGAATTAGCGAAATCTAATATAATATTCATGGTGGCTGGTTTAGGCGGTGGAACAGGAACTGGTGCAATCGTAGGCTTAGCAGATGCATTGCGGAAGAAATTTGCAGGTTCTCCAATGGCGCCTTTGATTGTGGGAGTAGTCACTCTTCCATTCGAAGTTGAAACAGCCAGAATGGCCGCAGCCAAAAAGGGACTAAACCGTCTAAAGGGAGTATGCGATACAGTCGTAGTCATCGACAACAACCGACTCGTAAAAGTAGCTGGAAACTTACCTTTCCGAGAAGCCTTAGGCGTAGCCAACACCACTGTCGGAAAATTCATAAAAGGAGTCACTGAAACCATAACCACTGCAAGCCTCATAAACATGGACTATGCAGATTTGAAAGCAATCATGACCGGAGCAGGCTTAGCTTCAATAGGCATCGGCGAAGGGACTGGCGAAAACAGAGTCGAAACAGCAGTTGACAAAGCATTAAACGGACGCCTCTTAGACATAGAAGACGTAACAAAAGCACAAGGCTTACTTATCCATGTCTCAGGCGGAGAAGACCTGACACTCGGAGAAGTTAACCGCGCAGCTGAAATCATGAAACGTTCATTGCCACCAAAAGTCAAAATCATCTGGGGCGCAAGAGTCGATAATGAACTGCAGGGCGCTGTCTCAGTTATGGCAGTCGTCACAGGCGTTGAAAGTGCATTCTTGCGAAAATCAGAGAAACACTTAGGTCCATTGAGATTAAGTCGTTAATCCTCTTGTTTTCCTTTTCTTTTTTCTTTTTTTGTTAAATCATTATACAGCTTTGCAAAAATTATAACCGCTTATTTAGAATCTTGTTTTGGTTCTTTTTTGCTTGATGTCTCTTGTTTGGCTGTCTCTTCTTTAAATAAGGGGGCTATAGACAAAAACAGCAGCTAAGCTCACAAGCCCAGCAACAATCACCACAATCAGGGCAAATCGGTCTTGTTTTAGCTAAAGAGTTAAAACAACCATTCAACGGTAATTTAACACAAGAAGAAAATGCAAATCGAAGATTCCAGTTCTGTTTTCGAATTACTCGCCAAACCCGTCCGCAAAGCCTTAGCAGAGCTTGGATTTTCCGAGCCCACTTTGCCGCAGACCTTGGCGTTTCCACCAATTTTGGAAGGCAAAAACGTGCTCTTGATTGCGCCCACAGGCACCGGAAAAACTGAAGCTGTTCTTTTGCCAGTGTTCTCGAAGTTGGTGGAGCAGAAAAACCAGGAGCCAAACGGCATACAAGTCATCTACATCACGCCTCTGAGGGCATTGAACCGTGACATGTTTAAGCGCTTAACGTTTTGGAGCCAGCAACTAGACATCACCATTGAAGTTCGCCATGGCGACACGGAAATGAAAATTCGCCGAAAACAAGCAATTAAACCGCCCCAAATGCTCGTCACCACGCCCGAAACTTTGCAGGCTATTTTGCCAGGCTCACAGATGCGCAGACACCTTGGCAACGTGCAATGCGTTATAATTGATGAGGTGCATGATTTGGCGGAGAGCAAACGGGGCGCACAGTTAACCATAGCGCTTGAACGAGTCGTTGAGGCAACGGGCAAAGAGTTCCAGAGAATCGGCTTATCCGCCACAGTGGGGAACCCAGAGGAAGTTGCACGCTTTATCGCTGGAACTAACCGTGAAATCAGCATCGTGCAGGCGGTTTTGGCTAAGAATTACCGCTACAGAGTAGAATATTTGACGCCAATAGAAAAAGACTATGAATTCGCCGCAAAACTGGAAACCTCGCCTGAAGCGTCAGCGAGAATTCGCCGATTAACCGAACTAATTGACACACACAAATCAACCTTGGTTTTCGTGAACAGCCGCACCATCGCCGAACTCCTCGGGCACAGATTCGACCAGCTCAACCGTCAAGACATTGCAGTCCACCACGGCTCCCTCTCACGCGAAGAACGAGTCGCCACCGAAGACGCCTTCAAAGCAGGGCAACTAAAAGCAATCATTTGCACAAGCACGCTGGAACTTGGCATAGACATCGGCAATGTAGATTTGGTTATCCAGTATATGTCGCCAAGGCAGGTCAGCAGCTTAATCCAACGGGTTGGCAGAAGCGGACACAGCCTAGAGCCGCTCTCGGAAGGAGTAATCATCACCGCCTACCCAGACGACACCTTAGAATCCATGGCGGCAGTAACCAACGCCAAAGAGAACAAGATTGAACCAGTAATTTTCCACAAGAACGCTCTGGATGTTTTGGCGCATCAAATCGCAGGCATCCTAATGGACAAACAAACCATCACCCAAACCGAACTTTTAAGCATAATTCAAAGGGCTTACCCATACAGCACCCTAACAGAGGAAAAACTTCAGGATGTGGTGCAGTTTTTGGAAAGCCTCCACAAACTAAGAACTGAAGAGGAAGGGAAAGTTTTGAAAAAAACAGGACGAACACGCGAATACTACTACAGCAACCTATCCATGATACCTGACGAAAAACGCTACCCAGTCATCAATATAATCAGCGACCGAAAAATCGGCACCTTAGGCGACGAATTCATGACCCTGCACGCCCGTGTGGGTTTGCATTTTGTTATGCGGGGAAAAGTTTGGCGCATCGTCCAAATCCAAGACGAAACAGGCACGGTGCATGTTTTGCCAGCAGAAGACCCTTCAGCTGCTATTCCAGGTTGGGATGGAGAAATCCTACCCGTACCATTCGATCTAGCGCAGCAAACAGGCGTCATGCGGGAAAAAGTCGGCAAACTCCTAAAGCAGGGCAAAAAGCCTGAATTGGTTGCGGAAGAGTTGGCGTTGGAGATGAAAACGGATAAGGAAACGCTCGTTGACACGGCGCTGGAGATTGATGAGCACCTAAAGGAAGGCGCTCCGCTGCCAACACAGAACAAGATTGTCATAGAAGCTTTGGACCGCTACATTGTTGTTCATGCGTGTTTTGGCGAGCTTGTTAACCGCACGTTTGGCGGGATTTTTGATTCGGTTCTCTCGGAGCGTGAAGCGATTACGGGGTGGTGGACCGATGGCTACCGCATCCTAATCGAGACTTCGCATAAGCCGTCTAAGCAAGAGGTTGAAGGCTTACAGAAAGAGCTTTTTGACTTGTCGGATGAGCGGGTTGATGAGGCTTTCCTGAATTATGTTAACTCCAAATTTCCCTTCGTTAGCCGAATGAAGGCGATTGCCGAGCGCTTCGGTGCGTTGCCAAGAGGGAAAACCTTAGCCCACTCCGACCGAGCAGAAAAACTCAAAGCCGCCTTCGAAGGCACACCCATCTTATGATGAGACATTGCGGGAAGCCATGATGGACAAAGTGGACCTCGGGCAGGTAAAGTTGATACTGCGCGACATAAAAGAGGGAAAAATCAACATCAGCACCATCACCCGAGAAAAACCAACGCCTCTGGCATACCATATTTTGATGCAGTACGCCGACACCGCTGAACTCATGGCTCCTGAACGCTTACTTTTAACCAACATTGACCGAATGAAACACTCCATCGAAGCCCGAACCGCAAAAATGCTCTGCATGAACTGCGGCGCCTGGACAAAACAGGTCCGCATAAAAGACCTAGCCGAGGAGCCAGAATGCGAAAACTGCCACTCGCGTCTCCTCACTTTGCTCTATCCAAGCCAGGACACAGCAAAACTTGTGGAGGATTTACGCAAACGCCGAGAAGGCAAAGAACTCACGCCTGAAGAACTCAAAGAACTCAGCAACGCCAGACGCAAAGCCGACCTAATTTTGAGCTATGGAAAACAGGCGGTTCGCGCATTACAGGTGAAAGGTGTTGGTCCTGAAATGGCTTCGCGGATTCTGGGCAAGATGCATCCTGAAGAAGACCAGTTCTACATGGATTTGCTCAAGGCGAAGGTTCAGTATTTGCGGACAAGAGAATTCTGGGACAAATAAAGGAGTTTAACCAAGCGGAGTTCTCTTGATTTCTTTTACTACGTCAGCATCTTTGTCGTCGCTGATGATTGTTTTGAGTTTTCTATCGATTGCTGAAGCGATATGGATGGAGTCGCGTGGACTAAGGTGGTATTTGTTCATTAAGGCTTGGGCTTGGCTTAGGATGTTTTCGTCTGCACTTATGAATTGTAAGTTTAGAAAACCGAGTAATTTTTGTCCTTGGCTTATTCCTTCGTTCCTGCCCATAGTTTTGCTGACTACCCAAACAACCTCATCCCATGTCAGCGTTGACGTGTATGCTGGCAATTCTCCTTTTTCTATACTAATCAGTATTTGTTTAGCCTTCTTTACCTTAGGTTCGATGTCCGCTGTGTACAATATCGGGTATATGAAAACGTTTGAATCAATGTAGGGCATGTCTTTCTTCAACTTCACCGGCTATTAATTCTTTAATGTTTACTCGCTTCTTTAGTTTCGGAGAAGACGTCGTTATGAAGTATTCAGTGTAACTGCCCCTAACTTGCGGCTTTTTTATGACTATTTCTTGATCTCGTACTTCAAGGGTTACTTCTACACCGGGCTTTAACCCTAGAGCTTCCCTCATTCGTTTAGGAATTACAACTTGTCCTTTCGATCCCACATTTTTTGTAGGCATTCTTTCAAACCACACATTGTATTAGTCATACTTTTTATTAAAACTTTCCCACCAAATGGTATTACTTTTTATGGCATCTTGCTTTGCAAGGTTTTAATAGGCAATACGCTTGAGTTTGGCTTAGCTGTGGTCTAGAAGTGGAAATGCAGGAACCTAGAAAACTCAAGCGTTCAATCGGCTTGTGGAGCGCCGTCGCCATCAACGTTGGCGCAATCATAGGCGGCGGAATCTTTGTTGTCACTGGCATCGTGGCGGGTTACGCTGGCTCAGCACTCATCATTTCCATGGTTATCGCTGGCGTCATCGCTTTTCTTACAGCCTTGGAGCTTTGCGAAGTTGACGGCGTGGCAACCTGTGGAAGGAAGCGTGTATGAGTATGGGCGCCAGTTGGTTTCGCCTTACGCGGGGTTTTTGGCTGGTTGGATGTGGCTGGTCGCAAACACGTTTACGGGAGCGGCAGTTTCGCTGGGGTTTGCTTATTATTTGACGGCGGCTTTTCCCAGTTTACCGACAGGTTACGTTGCGGCTGTTTTATGTTTGGCGTTTACAGCTTTGAATTTGGTCGGCGCCAGAGAATCAGCAAGCGTTAACAATGTTCTTGTTGCCATCAAACTTGCGATTCTCGGGTTTTTTGTGGTTTTCGGCGTTTTTCATGTTAGCGCTGGCAATTTTATTCCGTTTGTGCCCCTTTCAAGCGGTGTGCTGTATGGGACTTTTTTCATCTTTTTTGCTTACGGCGGCTTTGCTAGGGTAGCGGTGGTTGCGGAGGAAGTGAAAGATGCCAAACGGAATGTGCCTCGTGCGATGTTGTTTCGCTGGGGATTTCGATGGTGGTTTATGTTTTAGTCGGGTTGGTTGCTGTGGGGTTGCTGGGTCCTGTTGGGCTTGCAGGTTCCTCTTCGCCGTTAAGCGCGGCAATTGGCACCACAGGCAATTCGCTGGCGGTTCAAATCATATCTGTGGGCGGTTTAGTGGCTACGGCAAGCGTTTTGCTGACTTCGATTCTAGGCGTTTCACGCATGGCTTATTCGATGGCACGGCGCAACGATTTGCCCTCTGCTTTAGCGCGGTTACACAGCAGGTTTTTGACGCCTTACTATGCGATTTTGGTTAGTGGCGTGTTGATGGCGGTTTTGGTTTTGTTTGTGGATTTGACCAGGGTTGTGGCGATTAGCACGTTTGCGCTTTTGTTCAATTATTCAATTACTAACATTTCGGCTTTCAAACTGAAGAATGGACATAATTGGCGGAGGTTTGTGCCGTTGCTGGGTTTGGCAACATGTATTTTGCTTTTGGCGTTTGTTTTGTTTGCCTCGCCACAAGCGTGGTTGGTTGGCGTTATTTTCCTAATTGCAGGAACCGCCTACTATGCGGTGCGTAAAAAGTTGAAAGAACAAGATGAGAAAAAGTCCGTTTAGGCTGCGATAAGAATTTTAAGCTTCAACAAGAGTTTAAGTTAGGAAACAACCCTAATGCCCATTAAAGCCGTCTTATTTGACATGTTCGATACCCTTATGCTGATTGAAAAGAACCACGAGTTCTACAGCCCATCCCTGATGAGAATGTACAGGTACCTCAACAAGCACGGCATAGATGTTCCCTTTGACAAGTTCAATGCAGCCTACATTGAGGCGCGTGACGGGCTTTACGCTAAAGCAGATTTGAATTGGGAGGAACCCCACTTCAACGTCCGCGTTTCCGAGGCACTGAAAAGTTTAGGCTACAACTATGACGATTTCAAGCCCCATCGTGGCTGCAGCGACTAACGAGTTCTGTGAGGAATTCATGAAGTACGTCCGCATCGACGAAAACGCCAAAGCAATGCTAAAGCAGTTGCATGGAAAATATAAGCTGGGAATAATCTCCAACTTTGCCATCCCCGAATGCGTGCACAAACTGCTTAAAGCCAGCAATTTGGAGGATCTGTTTGATGTGGTTGTGGTTTCTGCCGCCGTGAACAAGCGCAAGCCAAGCCCAGAAATCTTCAAAAGCACCCTAAAAGCGCTGGGGGTTTCTGCTTCTGAGACAGTTTTTGTCGGCGACACCGTTGATGCAGACATTGAAGGTCCAAAAGCAGTTGGCATGAAGGGCAGTTTACATTGAGCGGCGGATTCAGAAGTTCTGAAGAGTTTTGCCCTGACCAAACCATAAAGAGCCTTAGCGAATTGCCCGTGGCACTTGAGCGTTGCTGAAATGGGTTAGGTTTTTTTAGGAAGGTTCTGAGAGGAAACTGCACTTTTTTTGGTGCTGCCATAGGTTTTCAGTAAGTTGGATTAATTCACTGTGTTTTTGGAGAAAGTCCAAGCCTAGTTCGTGTAACCACGTAGCCTTCTCTGCCGTCATAGATTGTTTGGGTTATCAAATTGTTGTTTAGCAGGAAGGATATGTAATTGTTTAGTTGGGTGAAGCTGAGGTTGGCTTTGTACATTATTTGGGTTTTCAGAGTGCCTTCTTTAGCGATTTCTATGATGTCTGCCATTATGCAGAGCTTGTCTCTTCTTTTACGTTTAGTGCTCGTTATGGTTGTTCACTTCCACATATCCCTTTATTTACGGTTTTCTTTTTAAGGTTTTAATTTAATGTATGGTTGTATTGCAAGAGTTAATGTTTTCAGTCAGGTTATGTTTCAAACGCTTCCTTTCTAAGGTACAGTAAACCTTTATTTCTTTAGGCGAGAAAAAACAACATGTGAATTAGCATGTTGATTGGTGCAATTTCGGATTCCCATGATAATTTGCCTTTAGTAGAAAAAGCGGTACAAATTTTAAACGAGCAAAAAGTTGGTTTGGTGCTTCATGCAGGCGACTACGTTGCAGGCTTTGTTATCCCAAAATTCAAACAGTTAAACTGCCAACTCATCGGCGTGTTCGGCAACAACGACGGCGACCACGAACTCCTCAAAAAACGCTTCAGCGAAACCACCAACTGCACCATCCACGACCGATTCACCCAAGTAACCATAGAAGGCTACCGAATTGCTCTGCTCCACGGACACGAAACCGAACTTCTAAACGCCATAATCGACAGCGGATACTTTGACGCCGTAATCCACGGGCACTCCCACAACAGGGGCATCGAACACAAAGGCAAAACCCTCACAGTAAACCCCGGAGAACTCTGCGGATACCTAACAGGAAAACCCACAATAGCAATCTTAGACACGGCTAAAGGGCAGGCAAGAATAATCGAACTCTAAGAACCAATCGTAAAACGCTATTTATACCAAAAAAACGCTCCGCTGCACTTTCAATGGTTCTTTATCCATCGAGGACCAACTAATCAGGCTTGTTTTGTCAACATGCATAGTAAACCGAACGCTTCCTCGAAGGTATTTTGCATTTTTTTAGGCGATTACCTATAAATCAAGTTAGCCGCATGTGTCGTCTTCGCTAACTGCAAAGACCAAGAGATTGACGACATGTTTGACCAAAACACAAACAATGAACCACCAACGTTCATAAAAGCAGCCACTAAACTCAAAAACGCCGTAGCCTACGAAAGCACAGGCAAATATGAAAGCGCACTAATGTCAATTGAAGAAGCACTTGCACTCCAAGCAAACTATGTTGACGCTTGGCTCATAAAAGGCGTAATTTATGGCAAACTAGGCAAGTACAGTGAAGCACATCAAATGCTACGACAAAATAATTGAAATAGACCCACAATTTGCAGATGCATATCGCCTAAAAGCAGCCACCTATACCTCAATGAATCTGCATGAAAAAGCAGTTGAATGCTTCACCAAAGCAGTAGAGTTAGATCCGAACAACTTGGAGTTCCGTTTAGGTTTAGCTATCGCTCTTCAAAGACTCAAAAGGTTTGAAGACGCACTCAAATGCTATGAAGAGGCAAAAAAGCAAAGACCAACCGACGCCAGAATCGACTACTACATTGGACTCATGTGGGGAAACCTGGCAGATTACCAGAAAGCACTGGCATCTTTTGAGCAAGCACTTCGGCTTAAACCTGACTTCACAGATGCATTGCTTGGAAAAGGAATCATGTTGACTAGGCTTAACCGAAAAGAAGAAGCCAAAGAATGCGCCGACAAACTACTGCAAACAAAAGGCACATCAGAGAAGCAACAAGCAACTCAAGCCCAATCTGAAAATGAAGCAATCCGAAACGATTTTAAAGCTGCCCAAAAAAGGTTCAGCAACAAAATATTTGTCAAACCCGAGTGATAAACCAAACGAGCCCCGCTAAATTATTGATTACTTTTGTTGTACGGTTCCCTTAACAAGTTAGCTTTAACAAAAAGTTGTTTTAATTCTTCGTCACTTGCTCCTTGCCGAATCGGTGTCAGAATGTCAGTCAGATTGTCGTTGCGCATGAGGCAGGGTTTGAGTTTGCCGTCGCTTGTGATGCGCATTCGGGTACAGTGCATGCAGAAGTCGGTGTTTTCTATGGGTTTTACGACTTCGACGGTTGCGTTTGGCAAGTGGTAGATTAGGCGGTTGTGCATGAAGGGGCGTTTTTCGATTGTGACGGCTTTTGCTCGCAACATATCTTCCTGTTCGTCTAGGCTGCGATGATGTTCAGCGTAGTATTTGTCGCCGACGTTTACGGGGTCAAGCTCGATAAGCTGCAAGACAATGTTGTTTCGTCCAGCATACTCAATTAAGTCTGGGACATCGCCGACGTTAACGTCTTTCAAAACAACCATGTTTAAGTTTCACTGGACAGAAACCTGCTTCAATTGCTGCTTTGACGCCCTCTAACGCCGCTTCCAATTTTCCACCCGTCAACTTATGATATGTTTCAGGGTTTAGGGATGGCAAACTTATGTTCACACGCCTAAGCCCGCAGTCACGCAGCTTCTTTGCCATGCCGCCGCCAAGCAACAGCCCATTAGTGGTTAACGACAAATCCCTCAAACCCGCAATCGCCGCTATGCCCTCAACAATTTCAGGCAGGTCCTTGCGCATGAGCGGTTCGCCGCCAGTCAACTTCACCCGCGCAATACCCAAGCCCACAGCGACTTTAGCCATGCGCACAATTTCTTCCACAGACATCAACTCCGCCGAACGGTTCGCCCGCTGCACTTCACCTTCTCGGTGGCAGTAGGCACAACGATTGTTGCACCGCTGAGTAATCGAAATCCGCAAGGTTAAGTAGCGGTCTGACCGCAGTTGTCTGTTAAACTCATCGTTATTCACGTGCGTGCTTAACGATGTGAGGAGCCTCGGGCAAAATAAGCATTTCCACCGAAGTTTTCACAGCGTCAGGCGAACCTGGGATACAAAAAATTGCCTTGCCCTTCGCGACTCCAGCTACGGCACGAGACAAAACCGCTGCAGAACCCACATTATCATAGCTTATTCTGCGGAAAAACTCGCCAAAACCAGGCAAGACCTTGTCGAGGAAAGGCAAAACTGTCTCAATCGTGATGTCAGTTGGTGTTATGCCTGTGCCGCCGGAAAAGATAGCGACATCCAAGTCCGCTTTAACCCATAACATACATAACGGCGTCCTGAATCATGGGTTTCGTCGTCGGCAATTATCTTTTTAAAGATTACTTTGTGCCCTGCCTTCTTGAGTAACTCCACTGCAGTGTCTCCGCCGACGTCGCTGACATCTTTTTCGCCTGCTTCAATTTGTTTGTAGCGTGAGGTGCTGCAGATGTAAATGCCAAAATTCAAAGTTTTAGGCGCTTTTGATTTATGCTGTTTGGAACTTTCACTCATAGTTATGCCTGCTTGTATTTTTTAACTACATGAATGTTTTCAATCGCCGTCGAAGGATACTGCCCAGCTGAGTCTTTCTCGTACTGCTTGGTCATGTCCCAAACCGTTAGCAGCGCCATGGAGACAGCGGTTAGGGCTTCCATTTCTACGCCTGTCTGCGCTCTGGTTTTAACGGTGGCTGTGGCCGAAACCGTGCATTTATCGGAGACTTTCACGTCCACTTCCACATTGGTCAACGGCAACGGATGACAAAGAGGAATCAAATCGCTTGTCTTTTTAGCCGCCAAGACACCAGCAATCTTCGCCGTGTAGAGGGGTTCGCCTTTAGCGATTTTTCCAGTCTTAATTAAATCGATTGTTTCCGCCTTCAGCTTTATTGTTCCAGTCGCGGTTGCTTCCCTGAAAACCTCTGCTTTACTTGAAACATCAACCATAGCCATTTGATTTTCCTTCTTGGGTATAGTTTGTTTTTCTTGCTTTTATTCATTGATACAACCCCCAAAAAAATACTCAGTCGGGTTTGTTAATAAAATTGTAAAAGCTGCTGTTTATAAGAAATTAACCATAAAAGCTAAAACCTTTTATCGGGACAGCTCCAACCAATAATTATGCACAAAAGTTTTGGTTTAGTGCTTATCCTCATCTTAATGGCAACAAGCCTGATGGTGGTTGAACTTGCATTTGCTCAGTCAATACCTAAACCGTCTGTACCAGAATTCACTGTTAAGTTTGTAGATGCATCATACAACGTTGCTCCAAGTTCTTCCATAAATCCATATACAGGTCAGAATGTTACCAATGAAGGCTATCATGTTGAAAATAGAACAATTGAGCTTATCATTAAGAACCAACCTTTTGCCTCATACATCTCGAATGGTCAAAACATCTCTTTCTACCTTAATGTCAGAGAAAAAGGTCATTATGAGGAAAACTGGACTACCATTTACAATGTTGACAACTATTATACTTCTGAATCAAACACCAATTACACTACACTAACTTACTCGTTAGACCCGAATGTTCCCCCATGGTTGAATAGCAACATACCTTCAGGCGGTCAAGTAGACTTCCAAGTAGAGGCATTGATAGGGTCTATACATAGAGATTTTTCTCAGCTTATGGCTCCTTTGTTCTTCGATGGTCAAGAAAGCGGTTGGAGTAACACACAAACCATAACTATTAAGGATAACTCGACTACAGTGAACCCTGGCGCATCGGCAACCCCAAACCCATCAGTTTTGCCTTCTCAGAACCCCACTGCAACGCTTAGTCAGCCTGGTGCTGGGTCTTCGGTGTTGTTTGGTTGGAACTCGGCAGAAGTTGTCATTGCAGTTCTGTTGGGGGTTGTTGCTGTTTTGTTGGTTTTTGTGGTTGTGTATCTGCGTAGGAGAAGTGTGAGGTAGCTTTTCGTTTTTGCTTCATTTTAGAGCTTGTGGGTGTTTGCACAAGCAGAGAGCAGTCTGAGCGTTAACCTGATGGCTGAATGCGGTTTTTTGCGTAAGCCGCTGGTTGATGATGAGTATAGGGGGGTTTCTGCCACAACTACTATAAAAAAATAAACACACCTGTACAGGAAACCCTGAGCATAGAAAAGACCAAAGAAGCCCAAAAAAGACCTAAATTCCATATCCAAGGTCACTGTTTTTCCCAAGCTTCAATCAAGCCGACGACAGCCTTCGCCTTCGCGCTTTCACTGAACCTGTACATGCGAACGCGACCATACGTGCGCTCCTGCAGAATTCCCTCTTCCTCCAAAACCTTGAGGTGCTCAGAGGTCGAGGCATAATTTAGTTTTAATCTTCTAGCAACATCCGAAACGTTGAGTTGTCCCAGTTGGTAGATGAGTTTTAGGATTTTCATGCGGGACTTTGATGAGAAAACTTCCTCAATCTCCATGCCGTTCACCGTCGCCTTTTTTCTGCTTGCAAACTTGCAGTTAATTCCTTTGCCAATTCGCCCGCTGGGATTGTTGGCAGGGAAAGCCGCGTTGTACGTCCTCGTGTCTCGGCGGTTGCAGCCTCTGCGATTAATACGCCTAGCTTTGAGAGGTACTTGGCGTAATTCCAAATTTGCGTATGACCATTCGGCGCCTCATCGAATTCTTCGCACACAACGGCGTATGCTTTCTCAACTTCGGAGAGGGAAACGTAAGCCTGCTCGTTCTCCTTGAAATACCGTGCGACCGCAAGCAAGAACAGTTTCTCATGCAAACCCAAGCCCTCTAACTCACTGCGCCGCAACCCAGGAATAATGCTTGAAACCGCCATGCGCACGCACTCGGGCTCCACAGACCCTGCGTCCTCTGCGTCAGCGTATTTGCCCGCACGCCACAACAACTCAATCCCAAACCGAGCGTTCCCAGTTTCAGTGAAAGCCAACTCCGAAATCAAATCCACCACATCCTCAGGCACCGCGCCCAACTCAAACGCCATCGCGACACGGTCGCTTAAGATATCAACAAGCTGCGGTTTGCCGTAACGCTCTAAACGGATGATGCTCCGCTGCAAGGTACTTCTGGCGCTCTCATCCAACTGCTCAATCGCCTTCAAATCACGCATAATAAAAATAAATGATAGCCGTTGTGGTTTGCCCTGCCGCATCTCCTGCAGCCGCGTAAGTTTGTAGACGGCGTCGGAGCCTTCTTTTTCGATTAAGCTGTCAAACTCGTCGAGGGTTAGTATCATGTGGGCGTTTTCTTCATCCAAAACCTGCATAAGCGTACCAAGGATTTCTTCGGCGCCATAGCCGCGTGCTGGATAGTTGGGGCGGAAAACGGTAACGGCACGATGCAGAATCGGCGACAGACTTCCACGGTACTCGCGGCAATTAACGTGCACGTAACGGAATTTCATGCCCCGTTTGTTAGCTTCCGAAGTAAGGTTTGCGCCGAAGTGCTGGGCAAGCGCAGTTTTTCCTGTGCCCACATCACCCGTCAAGATGACTCGCTGCGCCATTTTTTCTGGACACCGCAAAATAAAATTGAAAAATTCCATCAGCAGGCGGTGCTGTGTTTCTCTGTGCGGCAGTTTTTGCGGAATGTAGTTTATGTCAAGTTTTGATTCGTCTTTGAACACGCTTTGATGCGGTGCCAATGGCATTCCTTCGGGTAAGTGTATTGTTTTTTGGGGAATATTATGTTTTGGAAAACAAACTTGACCTTTTAGATGTTAATCCAGTAAATTAATGCTTAACAAAAAAAATTAATAGACTCGACATACCATTAAAAAGATGTCAAATGCAAGTTCTAAGGGAACATAAAAAAGTAGTTTTGATTGCAGCATTGTTAGTGGTTATACTAATTGTGTCATTTTTCATTTCTCAGAATGTTCCTAAATCGTCCCCCACACCTACAGCTTCTCCTAGCCCAACTTCAACAGTTTCTCCCACTTTGACACCACGACCTACATTATCAATTCCTCCAACTACAACGCCCACAGTTTTGAATCCGGGAGAAGTCACCCAATATCAAGGTCAAGACCTTTCAGCAATAAGCAGTGTCTACGAAAATGCCATTGCTGGAACTCAATACATAGACCCGACAAGTTACAATTTAACTGTCACTGGTCTTGTAAATAATACTCTTAATTATACGTACGGCGACGTGGTCAACAACCACCAAAAATACCAGAAAGTAGTCACAATCTATTGTGTAGAAGGCTGGAATGCCACAATTCTCTGGGAAGGCGTCCTTGTGAACGACCTCCTCCAAGAAGCAGGTGTCAACCCAAATGCTACAGTGGTCATTTTTCACGCTTCGGACGGTTACACTACCGCACTTCCCTTGAACTACATTGTGCAAAACAACATAATCTTAGCCTACAAAATGAATAATGTCACTCTTACTCCCACTACCGGATGGCCCTTCATGCTTGTAGCCCAGAGCCAATATGGATACAAATGGATAAAATGGTTAACTGAAATTGAAGTGTCAGACAATACTGGATATCTCGGTTACTGGGAAAGCCGAGGTTACGCCAATAACGCGACAGTTCCCTGAAAAAAAAGTCTTTTGATAGATTTTTGAAAACATAAAAAAGGAAATGCAGGAGATGTAGCCACGGATTTATGATTCGGAACAAAAGCCTAATAAATGCTTACTACAATCCTATTTTCCGACACTAACATGATACCAAAATACTTCTTTTTCACTAAAGGAGTTGGCAAACATAAAGAGCAACTCCAATCATTTGAATTAGCCCTAAGAGACGCAGGCATCCAAATGTGCAACTTGGTTGCCGTATCCAGCATTGTCCCGCCAGGATGTGACCTGCTTACACGGGAAAAAGGCTTAAAAATGATACAGCCCGGCGAAATCACGTTTGTCGTCATCGCCCGCAACGCAACCAACGAACCACACAGACTTGTAGCATCCTCCGTCGGCGTCGCCATTCCCTCAGGCAAAAATCAGTACGGCTACCTCAGCGAACACCACTCATATGGGCAAACAGATGAAACTGCAGGCGACTACGCAGAAGACCTCGCTGCAACCATGCTGGCAACAACCATGGGCATACAATTTGACCCTGAAACTGCATGGGACGAACGTAAACAACTCTTCAAAACCACAGGGCTCATCATCAAAACGGCTAACATTACCCAATCCGCAGCAGGCGACAAAAACGGCTTATGGACCACCACCGTGGCAGCAGCAGTCTTTGTGCCAGAAGAAAACGGCAAACCAAAAGAATAAACACCATAAAAGCAAGTTTTTCCACACTTGCTTTCAGTTCATTTTACCATTCAAAAGGTCAGGATGGTTTTGAATGCTTCAAATCCCACCCTCTGCACCACTCATTTTTTACTATTAAGAAGAAGACAGAGCGCCCCCTACTCATCATCAACCTGCAGGCTTGGCAAGGCAGTGTATTTTGGCTTAGGCGTCAAGTTCAAGCTGCAGGCTGGTTGTGGCTGTATCTACAAGCAGATTTGAAATTGGACCCTAACCTCTGCGGTTGCGGAACATTCGCGGGTTCAAACCCAGGTGATTGCAGTGGAAACTTATTATTCACCTAACCAATAAATCCAGATAGGAAGCGGAAGAATCAGCGAAACCATAGAGTTCCCAAAAACCTTAGCCATACTTGGCAATTTTGCCCTCGCCCTCTGGATTACCATAGATACAGTGGCGTTTTTGCTTTTTAATCTGGCAGCTGGCGTAATTTTTCTTTTGGCAGCGCTAATCGGCATCTATGGCATCCTAAAATTTCTCGGTTGCCTTCGACCTTGCTACCAATGCAAAAAGTGCACCTACGGCTTAGGCAGATTAGCCGCCTTGTACTTTGGCAAACGCCGCCTCAAAGACTACACCAAAACCTACGGTCTGCCAGTAGCCATCTTCTTCTATACGTTAATTGGACCATTCCCAATAGCTGTTTTGCTGTTTTCCACCGTTCAAGCGTTCACTCCCCTAAAAGTTGCGGTTCTGGTTGTTCTACTGCTGCTTTCAGTCTACAGTGCCTCGACTTGGCGGAAAACCCAAAAACCTTAAAACCCCAATCAGGGCTTTGGGTCAAAGAACCGTTCCAACTTTGAGTTTTCAGTCTTCTTAAGCACTTCCGCGCAGACTTTCGGGTCCAACGCCTTAAACTCCAACCCAAGCGTAACCAGCAACCTCTGCACGTCCTTGCCAAGGTCAGGCGCAACCAGCACCGCCCGAACCTCACGATTAACTTTGGCTTTGATTGGTTCAATGTACTTTGCCAACTGCAACGCAGCCTCTTTCGACGCGGTTTTACGTTTAACTTCCACAATAACGAGTTTGCCGTTTTTGTCCTCGCCGTAAATGTCCACAAAGCCAGGCTCAACTTTTTTCTCCCAGCTAATCGGCTTAAAACCTTCCTCGAGAAGTTCTGGTTTTAGGAGGATTGCTCGGTGCATGTCATCTTCGCTGGCGTGTAAGAGGAAGTCGCCTGAGTCTTGGAGGTTTAGTGAGGATACCATGTAGATGTTACTGAATGTTACTCGGACATTTTCGCGAGGTTTTTGGCGAATCCCATGCACTTCCAATCCGTCCTCTTTGACTTCGACGTGGAAAACGCTGCCTGCAGGCTGCCAATTAACTGGCTCATAGCCGACTGGCCGATGAACAAGCAGTGAACCGTCAGATTTTATTATCAAGAGCCGCTCTCCGGGTTCAAGGGTGGAGCGTGCCCTGCCAACATAATGCACATGGCATGTGCCTGCGACTACAAGAGTTCTTCTTTGAGCAAACGCTTTCTCGATAAGCACAGCCGCTTCCGCAAGCGTTGGTTCTGTTAGTACTGCGATTTTGTTTGGTTGTTGCATTGCTCTTCAGCCAACTATTTTAGTCAGGCATTGGGTACATAAGATTTCTTGAAGGAACTGGCACTGATGGGTTGGAAAGACAAGCGCAAAATAATGCAGCGTTACGATGTGACGGCGGAAATGTACGATGAGCGTTATGCAGAAGAGCAGAAGGCAAAGTATAGGAAAGCTTTAGAAAACGTCGATGTTGCTGGCAGCGCGGTTTTGGATGTTGGGTGCGGCTCAGGACTTTTCTTCAGAGAAATTGCGGATCAAGCGGAGATGGTTGTGGGTGTTGATGTTTCACGCAAACTGCTGCTTGAAGCGAAAAAACATGCGAACGCTTTTACAAATGTGTTCGTTTTGCAGGCTGACGGTGACCACTTGCCGTTTAGGGACAGATTCTTTGATTGCATATTTGCGTTTACGGTGCTTCAGAACATGCCCAAGCCTCCCGAAACATTATGCGAGCTTAAACGCGTTGCCAAAGGTGACGGCAGGGTTGTAGTTACAGGGCTAAAGAAGGCTTTTCCGTTAAACACGTTCATGGATGTTTTGGAGGGCTCTGGTTTGCGGGTGGTTGCTTTTGTGGACGATGAAGCAGTGAACTGTTATGTCGCAGTGTTGTCTGCTTAGTATTTGCACTGCTAATCGTTCTGTTTCAAGAAATAAAAAAGGATAGTTGCGGGTTAATTTTGGGTTAGTCCAGAAAGTTTGACTAAACATTTTTGAGTTAGTCAAGAAACCTTGACGAAAACGCTTTTACACCTCAAAGTCCGAGCAAGCTTAGGAGCAATGGGCATGAACAAGTGGGCGATACTTGGATTGGCATTAACATTTTTGATTGCAATAGGGATAGGCGCTTCATATTTTAAGTCGTTGCCGATAGGTCAAGTCGTAGCCGCTTTAGCCTCGGTGACTGTGGCGGTTGTTGGGCTTTTTGTTTTCTTTAGGAAAAAATAAGCCTTGATAGGAGTAACAAAAGAAACATGCAGTTAAACCAGCGCCACATGAAACTCTAACAAAAAATAACAGAACACAATCCCTGCATATGATAAGGGAGTATAATATAATTCTCTGCAATCGTTGATAAGAAACAGTTTTTTCTACAATGAATGGCCGTTGAGTTAGCATTTTGGGCTCTGCAAGTGTTGAGAGTATATATAAGGGGGGTTAGTTTTTTCCAAGCGCTAGAGTTCTTCGTTTTCTTCTGTTTCCGCTTCTTCTTGCTCTGGCTCTGCAGCTTCTTGCTTTTGCTTTTCAGCCGACAACAACATGTCGATTAAAGCTTTCTGGTCCACTTCTGCCCTTGTCCGCCAATCCAAGAACAACTGACCTTTATCGTCTTGCATTAGGTAGCCATAGCGTATGTACCTGTCAAGGTTTAACCCAATCTTCCAATTCGGCATTTTCTCACCAAGCAGTTTTTCCACGTCTTTGCGTGCAGTTTGCCCTTTCTTGCTTATGATGTAGGAGATTGTTATGGCTAAACCTGCCAAGTCGTCAATGCGCCAACCCATCAACTTATCCTTAGTCACCGAGCCATTGGACAGCGCAACAAAGAACCTGGCTTTATCAAGCTCCTCAATGGTTGGTTTTTCAGGGGTTTTTTCCTCTTCAAAGACCACTTTAACCTGCAAATCCAACGGCTTTAAGTAATCTTCGAGTAAGTCGAGCACTTTGGGGTAATCTGACCCTAAGGCTTTATGGAGTTCCCAACCCTTTACACCTGGCTTTTGGTGCCGCTTGTAAAACAGCATTTGGGTTGCTTTTTTGACTTTGCTGCCGTAAACGCCTTTCTTTTTGCTGCTCAAATTTGTTCGCCTCGTTTCCATTTTTGCCAATCTTGACATGACACGGCGATTGGAACTGACGTGGATTGTTCCGTTAAAGCTTCTTTTCGGGGTTTATCAAAGGGTAGAATAAAGATTGTTTCTTCCAACCTGTCAATTTCCAAGGTCGCGTAACCATAAGTTACCAAAAAGCTAGTTAGAAAAGCTCGTTGCACGGTTTCATCGTATGTGTCAGCGCCGATAAAATCCCAATACGCAATCT
Organism: Candidatus Bathyarchaeota archaeon; assembly: GCA_963846735.1. Taxonomy (GTDB): domain Archaea; phylum Thermoproteota; class Bathyarchaeia; order Bathyarchaeales; family Bathycorpusculaceae; genus Bathycorpusculum. The sequence goes on from CAWJXC010000003.1 coordinate 696,582, forward strand.
TGCCAGCGACGCCTTTTTCTGTGACTTTAACTTTGAGTTCCTGCCAGTAACATTCCAGTTCCTCGGAAAATTCTCTGTCGCCCAAAACCCGTTGCTTAACAAGTTCATCCCTGCTTACTGAGCCCATGGCAACTTGGGAAACGTCTATGTCTTTCCATCTGTCACCCATAGGAGCTAACGCGTCCCAATATAACAGTCCTTGCGCTAAGCTGTGGAGGCTAAGTTGCTCAAACTCAACCAGCGGACTCCAAGCCCCAAGAAAAACATCAACCATCCCTTGCTTGCTGGTCTGGCGGATTTTTTCCTCCAACAGGAACGGGTCAGTGTAGAGGGAATTTGAGCGTTGTTTTACCCATTCGCTCTGCATTTTGATTACTGAAGCTAAGTGGTGGAGGGTTTCTGCGTCAAGTTTTAATTCGTCTGGGTTTTCCCAATTCGGAAAATACTGCTTTACTATCTTGATGATTTCGTCAACGTTTAACGTAAATGGCTCAACTGTGTGGTTTTCGATTGCTACGCACATTTCAATGATGCGTTCGAGTTTTTCTTTGCCCAGCTTCTTGTCATGTTTAGTTGACTGCATTAGGCAACCTCACGCACGATTGATTTTCCTTCAATATTCTGAACCGTAATAACGTTCGCATCCTGCTGAGCAAAAGTAATTTGGCTAGGCGTAATCACAACGTACTGGGCACTGGCATCTTTAATTATGGAAACCAGAACCTTTGCAATCATCTCGCGGTTTTTGGGGTCCATGTGAATGTCGTATTCGTCGACTGCACGGAACGGTGAACGGACATGCTGCTGCAAAGCCAACAAGAAACCCATCGTCGCAGTGGTTCGTTCGCCGCCGCTTTGAGTGTAAGCATCCAAAGCTACTGGTTTGCTTCCCTTAAAGCCAACATAAATTTCAAGCCCCGCAGTCTCAATGTCCTGCGCACTTGAAAGTTTGACTTCTCCAGTAGCAAGGGTTTGGCTCATGATTTTTTGGTATTCCACATTAACCCGTTCAAGCAAATTCTCCATAACGGTTCGCCATGAATGCATTCGGGTTTTGACTTCTTCAAGGGTTTTCTCGCGGTTTTCAGCAACCAACTGCGCTTTCTCTTTGAGTTCCAAGTAAAGCTTCGAGTACGATTCATACTGACGCTCGATATCTTCCGAAACGTCAGCAAGCGCAGCTAAGTGACCATTGGTTAAACCGATTTCATCTTGAATTTCAGCGTTGCTTTTGAGGACTGCTATCCGCTCGCCAGATTGCTGTGCCTTCAGGATTGCCGCGTTCAGGTTTTCTTCGGCTTCCTTGATTGATTTCTCGATGGACTTCATGTCGGCGATTGCGTTTGCCCGCTTAAACTCCAGCAAAGCAAGCTTCACACTTTTTTCTAAAGTTTCAGCCGTTATCTTATCAGTTGAACCTTCCAACTTGAGCATTTTTGTCTGGTTTTCTTTAACTTGCTCGTTTGCTTTGGCGATTAGTTTTTTGGAGGCTTCTAACATTTTTTTAAGATTTTCAGTTCTGAGCAGCTTTAGCTGACTTTTGTTTACTACTACATTTTCTAAAGCCTGGGCTTCAGAAAGAAACTGTTCAATCAATAATAAAGTGGATTCGTTCTGAGCGATTTCACGTTCAAGACTTAAACGCTCCTCAAAAACCGATTTAACATCTCCTTTGATCGTTTGCTGCTGGGTCTGCTGACCATCAAGCTCACCAATTATCGCTTGCCGCTCATCCTCAATCTTGCCCAGCGCTTGCTGGTTCTTGTTAAAATTCGCCTGCAACCCTTTAATTATGGCTTCGCGTTTTTCGACTTCTGCCCAAACCAATTCACGGTCCAGAAAACGCCGTTTAAGCTGCAGCTGTTTTTTCTCTTGGTACTTCTCGTATTGTTCGTGCCAGTAATGGAGCGTTTGCTCTGCTTGCTCAAGGAGTTTGCCGACGGATTCTTCTTGGCTTAAAATACGCATCAGCTTGGTTTTGGCTTGCACAACGTTTTCGCGAAAAGGCTCCAAACCCACGGCTGCTTCAACCATACGCAGCTTTTCTATGTTGCTTAGAACACTGAATTGTTCCACCATGTTCTGATGCATGATGATTAGCATGTTGTCGGGGTCAACGCCGAACTTGCCGAGCAACCGTTCAATGTCCTGTTTGCTGGCTACGCGGTTTTCGAGTTCAAAAAAGTATTTTCCGTCTCGGCGCAAGACGCGGGTGAGGAAGAGTTGGTCTTTGCTGTATTTTGAGACTGGGCGTTTGTTGCCTTGTTTGCTGTTGTCTAAGATGAGGGTGACTCGGGCTTGGTCTTTTCCCCAGCGGATTAAGTCGCTGAGTTTTCTGGAGCGTTCAGTGTAGGTTTGCCCCAAACCAACCGAGATTGCCAGCAAAAGCGAGGATTTTCCTGCACCGTTTGGTCCCCCGATTATGTTTACGCCTTGTTTGAAGGGTACTCTGGCGTATTCGTAACTCATGAAATTTTCAAGGATAACTTCTTGGATTAACATTAAAGATTCTTTGCCTCTGATTTTGAAGCGTTCACACTATTGAAAAGCGTCTTATTAAAACAATTTGACATCTTTATGCTAAATATTCCCAACAAAAAATGCGATTGAACTACGCAAGCAATAGCCGTTTTGATGTACAAACAAGTCATAGCACGTTAGGATAACTACTTTCGCGGTTAAAGAGAATAAAGCTCGCACCAACACACATGCGAGGGTAGACCAATTTTCTCTTTTTACACCTTAAAAACAATGAAAAACTGCATAGTTCAACATGGAAAAACAGGTTTTTTTGTGAAGGCTTTTATGCACAACCTAATAAATTATTAACAGGTTAAATTTATGAAGTTCGCTGAAATCGCAATCTTGCTAAGAGAAATTGTTGACAGGTGCCCAGGGTTAGATGGAGCTACCATCACGTTGATACCCCAGAAAGCTATGTATCCACTATACAATGGATACCACATTAACATTAAGGCAAACCTGTCTAAGGAAAGTATGGGTAACTTGCGGAAAATAGTGGAAGGGCACGACTTAGTGATGCAGATTAAGAGTGATGCAGTTATAGTCTATGAAACCAGATCATAATCTCTTAGAAAAATCTTTACAAACCGCTTACAGATTGGTTGGATAGTTTTTTTATTTTGTTTAGTCACTAATTCAGCGTGTACACTTTAAACAATAAACTTCGTTAATACAAGCCAGCGACGTTTTCATCGCCTAATAGCCGTAGTTGCGGACTGCTTAGGTGATGCTTACGTTCTGAATGTCGAAGTATCGTTTTGCCAAAAAGCGCAAACGTTCGGCGTTCTTGCCGTTTTTACCTATTGCGACGCCCTTGTCTTTGGGGTTGACGGTTATGACTGCCATTTTTTTGCCATCAGTGCGTTCGGTGACGCGTATTTCTCGGACTGCTGCGGGTTTTAGGGCGTTTTTCATGAATGTTGCTGGGTCTTCGCTGTACTCGATGATTTCGTGTTTTTTGCCTGTCATGCGTTCAAGTGTGTGGATGTTTCTGCCGCCTTTTCCGATGGCAACGCCTACTTGGCCTTGGTTGACGATGAATATTGCTCGTTGCTCTACTTCGTCGACTATGCAGTCTTTTACGCTGGCGCCGCTTATGCTTTCAAACAAAGCAATGTATCGCATTTCGTCGCAGGTGATTTTTATGCCAGTTGTCATTTTTTTTCCTCCATTTTTTATTCTTGAACTTGGGTTTCTTCGGTTATTTTGAGAATGTCTGAGTCCCCTGTTTCGCGGATGCTTAAGGCTGAAATAATGAAGAGTTTGTTGCAGACTTCAGCTAAATCCATTGATCCACCTTTGTAGGTTATGACGGGAACTTTAGAGATTTCTCCATAGTATTCTATTTGTTCTTTTATGTCTTTTGGACAGTTTGAGGCTAAAACTATCATCTTAGCTTTGCCGGTTTTGGCGTTTTGCAATGCAACATTGGATCCAAAGGAAACCTTGCCTGTTTTCACTGCTGACGCTAATGCTTTATCTATGTCTATCATGCTTCTGTTTTTCCTCCTTCTTTTTCTTGCTTTTCGAAAGTTGACATGTACAGTTCAACTAAGCCTGTGCCGATTGGTATTGATTGCCCAACTATAACGTTTTCTGTTACTCCAGCCAAAGGATCACTTTCACCTTTCACGGCTGCCTCAACAATGTTTGGAACTGTGATTTCGAATGCGGCGCGCGCGAGGACACTGGCTTTTTTGCCGCTGATTCCGTGTCTGCCGATTTGCTGTACATCGCCTGTGGTGGTCATCATGTCTGCTACGAGCATTACGTGTCGTACGTCTACGTCTAAGCCTTGGTCTTCCAGGACGCCTTTTGCTTCGTTGACGAGTGCGTTTCTTGATGCTTCAACACCGAGGGTTTTAGCGATTTCGTGGATGTTGTTGGTGGTTGTTCGTGAAGTGTCAACGCCTATGACTTCTAAGACTTTGGAGAGGTTTGAGCCGTCAGTGCGTATTACCCATTCACCGCTTTCTTCAGTGACTAGGACACGTTTAATGTCTGGGACACCTTTAACTTGGAAACCTGGAATCTTTGTCTAGCATACGTTTTATCTGTTCAGCTTTCTTGGGTTTAATCTCAACTGTGTTGTCAGTTATTGTTACGGTTGCATTTTGCAGTTCCATCCGTTCTTTAAGTTCATCCATCGTTATGGCTCGGTCATCCATCATCTGCTTGTTTAGTTCAATGATGATTTCTTCGCGGACTGGGTCTTCGTAGATTGCTGAAGCCAAGTTTTCAACAGAAGTGTAGATGATGTTGCGTGCAACTTCAACTGCGCCTTCTTTGCTCTTTGCATGTTCACCTTTTAGGTAGATGGTCATGATTGGGGTTGAGGGGATTCTGCGTGCGTCCACGATTTCGATTAGTCGTGGTAAGCCTAAGGTGACGTTTTGTTCTTTGACACCAGCGTAGTGGAAGGTTCTAAGAGTCATCTGTGTGCCTGGTTCACCGATTGATTGTGCTGCAACGATGCCTACTGCTTCTCCTGGCTCCATTAAGGCACGTTTGTACTGTTCAGCTGTCTGGGTTGCGGCTTTCTCTACGCCTTTCTTGGTAAGCTTGTTCTTTGCAAAGTTCTGTTTTAAGCTGGTTTAGCAGGATCGGTGTTAATTGGTCTTCAACGTTCTTGAGTTGTTTTTTGATGTATTCTGCGGATGCTGGTTCGCCTTTTTCTTCGCCGAGTTTTATTTGGTCGATTAGTCGGCTAACGTTTACTGCTTTGCCGTGGTCACTTTTTGCTGGGTCAACGCCGTCTTCGCCATACCGGAATTGGATGATGTCGCCTGCTGAGTCTCGAACAGTGCTGTCGTATTCTAAGCGGATGTGTTCTAAGGCGTTGATTAGTCGTCTTTGCATGTAACCGCTTTGTTGTGTGCGGACGGCTGTGTCGACTAGACCTTCTCTGCCACCCATAGCGTGGAAGAAGAATTCAATTGCGTCAAGACCAGTTTGGTAAGAGTTATAGACGAAGCCTCTTGCTCTTGGGCTTGGGTCGCCATCAACGAAGTGTGGCAGTGCCCGTCCAGCGTAACCTCGTTAGGATACGTTTGCCTCGGACTGACTGTTGCCCAACGCAAGCTGCCATTTGACCGATGTTTAAGCTTGAGCCTCTTGCACCTGTTCTTGTCATGACGATGCCTGCGTTTTCCAATGTGAAGTCTTCGTCTGCTATTTTGCCTGATTCGTCTCTGGCTACGGCAAGTTCGTGCATAACGTAGATTTCGAAGGATTCTTCAAGGGTTTGTCCTGGCAAGCGTGGTAGGGTTCCGTTGCGGAAGTTTTCGATGTGTTCGTCGATTTTCTTTTGGATGCGGTCCATTGTCTTTGCCATGCGGTTGCGTGCTCTTGGTGAGAGAACCAGTTGGTCGTAGGTGTAGCTGAAGCCTCGCATGGAAATGAATAGTTTGAGTAAGTGGGTGATTTTGTTTAGGAATTCTCTTCCTGCTTGAGTGCCGTAGTCTTTGATGATTCTGTGAAGCAAGCTTTCGGATTGTTCAGAACCAATCGAGCGTCTGTCAATGATGCCTGAAACTAGTTGACCGTTCTTAACTACGACGTAAGCGTCATGTTTGCATTCTTCTTCTTCACATTTTGTGCAGCCTTGGCAAATGTTTGCTTTCAAAGACGTAATTGAGTGTTTTTGGCAGGAATAGGCTGAAGATTTGTTTGCCTGACCACATGGGTTCGGGCGTCTTTGATTTCTGGTTCTGGCACTTGTCCAGTGTAGTTTGTTGTTGTTAGGAGTCTGTTAACTTGTCTTCTGGTTAGGTAGTTGCCTTTTCTTGTGAAGTAGTATGCGCTTGTGATGAAGTCTCTGATGGCGCCGATGATTGGTCCGCCGAATCTGGGTGAGAGAATTTGGTCTTGAACCTGCATGAGCAGGAGTGCTTCGGTTCGGGCTTCTTCGCTTTGTGGAACGTGTAGGTTCATTTCGTCGCCGTCAAAGTCTGCGTTGTAGGGTGGGCAAACACAAAGGTGCAGTCGGAAAGTCTTGTAGGGCAAAACACGAACGTAGTGTGCCATGATGGACATGCGGTGAAGTGAAGGCTGTCGGTTAAAGATGGCTATGTCACCGTTTTTGAGGTGACGTTCAACTACGAAGCCTAATTCTACTGCTTCCGCAATTTTTGTTCGGTCAACAACGAATTCAAGTCTGATGCGTTTGCCGTCTGGTCTGATGATGTAGAGTGCGCCTGGATAGTTTTCTGGACCGTTAATTACGAACTTTCTTCATTTCTTCAATGTTCCAAGCAGTGACTTTTTCTGGAACTGATAGTCGCATGGCAACATCTTGTGGAACACCGACTTCGTTTATGTCAAGGTTTGGATCTGGAGAAATGACTGTGCGTGCTGAGAAGTCGACACGTTTGCCTGAGAGGTTGCTTCTGAATCGTCCTTCTTTGCCTTTCAAGCGTTGGGAGAGAGTTTTTAGTGCTCTGCCACTGCGGTGTCTTGCTGGCGGAATGCCTGATGCCTCATTGTTGAAGTATGTGGTAACGTGGTACTGCAAAAGTTCGGAGAGGTCTTGGATGATGAGGGTTGGTGCGCCTGCTTCCATGTTTTCTTTCAGACGCTGGTTAATGCGGATGATGTCTACGAGTTTGTGGGTTAAGTCATCTTCTGAGCGGATACCTGATTCAAGCGTGATTGATGGACGAACGTAAACTGGTGGAACAGGCAGAACTTGCAGAACCATCCATTCTGGACGTGCAACTTTGGGGTTAAAGCCCAAAATTTCCAGGTCTTCATCTGAGACACGTTCAAGCCTTTCGCGTATCATGCTGGGTGTTAAGGGTTCGGAGCCTGCTTCAGTTTGCTCGATGAATTTGGTTGGTTTCTCAAAGGTGATTTTGAATTGGGCAGCTGCGCAGTAGGGGCATTGTTTTGCTTTGATGTCAGTCATGATTTCCTTGTAAACTTCATCTGGGATAGTGCCCAAGAGCTCGTTGAATCGTTCAATTCTTTGGCGTGCTTTTTTGGCAGCGTCTTCAGATAGGAGAATGCGACCGCAAGTGCGGCAGGTTGCTTTCAGAAGGTCAAAAATAATTTTTGTAAATTCGATGTGTACGATTGGTACGGCAAGTTCGATGTGTCCGAAGTGTCCTGGGCAGCGGATGGCTGTGTTGCCGCAGGTTTTGCATCGTTGCCTTGGTTCAAGGGTGCCTAGTCTGCCGTCCATTAAGCCAGCGGTGATTGGTGCGCCGTCTTCGTCATAGGTGTCTGGTGTTTGGATTTCAACGACTGATTGTTTACGCAGGTCTTTGGGTGAGATTAAACCGAATGAGATTTCATCTACTATTTTATGGATTAATTCTTCCTGTGACATGTTAAGCCTTCTCCTTTAGTCTTAATTTTGGTGTAATGCATAAGCTCTGAAGTTCTTGCAACAGAAGCTTGAAAGCGTAAGACACGATTACTGGTGAAATCTTTGCTTTCTCGTCGCATATCTTGCAGACATAACGCCTTTGCTTCATGTCGAAGTAAGCGATTTGTCCGCAGTTCTCGCAGATGTAGAGCGTGTACTTGTCAGATTCTTCCAGCAGCCTGTCTCTTAGCAGCATTGCGGCGCCGTGTCCGATGAGGCAGTCTCGTTCCATTTCTCCGAATCTGAGACCACCACCTCGAGCGCGTCCTTCAGTTGGCTGGCGTGTGAGCATTTGGACTTGACCTCGGGCTCTGGCGTGGATTTTGTCAGCAACCATGTGGTGAAGTTTCTGGTAGTAGACTATGCCGACGAATATGTCTGCGACGAATTTTTCGCCTGTTGTGCCGTTGTAGAAGACTTCGCTTCCTGTTTGGCTGAAGCCGAGTTTTACTAGGTTTTTGCGTACTTCGTCTGGTCCTTCGTTTGAGAAGGGTGTGCCGTCGCCTGGTTTGCCTCTTGCGCTGCGGCTTTGCCTGAGAGTGATTCGATGAATTGTCCGATGGTCATTCTTGAGGGGATTGCGTGTGGGTTGATTATTAGGTCTGGAACCATGCCGTCGTCTGTGAAGGGCAGGTCTTCTTGTGGAACGATTAAGCCGATGACTCCTTTCTGTCCGTGGCGTGATGCGAATTTGTCGCCTAGTTCAGGGACTCTTTGGTCTCGAACTCGGACTTTGACGAGTTGGCTTCCTTCGCCTGACATCGTTACGAATATGCCGTCAACGATGCCTGTTTCGGAGGGACGCATGTCTACGGATGTGTCACGCATTGAGGGTCCTTTAACTTCGAATTCTTTGTATTCTTCAAGGAATCTTGGAGGGCTGATTCTTCCGATTAAGACGTCTCCGCCGACTACTTGGGATTCTAAGCTGATTATTCCGTCGGGTTCAAGGAGCCTGTAGTATTGTTCTCCTCGGTAGCCGCGTGTGCCTGGTTCTGGAACGGTGAATTTGTCTTTTAAGCCACCGAGGTATTGGCGGCATTCTGCTTCGTAGATGCGGTAGAAGGTTGATCTTGCTAAGCCTCGTTCGATGGATGCTTTGTTGAATATGATGGCGTCTTCCATGTTGTAGCCTTCGAAGCTGAGCACGGCGACGACGCAGTTTTGTCCTGTTGGGCGTTGCTTGTAGCCCATGACTTCCATGTTTTCGGTTTGAACCATAGGTACTTGTGGATAGTGCAGGATGTGTGAGCGTGAGTCAACGCGGTGGTGGAAGTTTGTGCCGTAAACTCCGAGGGCTTGTTTTGCCATTGCTGCTTGGTATGAGTTTCGTGGTGACTGGTTGTGTTCTGGATAGGGAATGGTTGATGCGCAGATTCCAAGGATTGTGTAGGTTGCAATTTCCACGTGTGTAGCTTTAGGCTCAATTGCGTCGAATGCTAGTGCGATGTATGCGTTTTCTTCTTCTTCAGCATCCAAATACTCAACTAAACCGTTTTTGACAAGGTCTTCCCAAGTCCATTCGCCTAAACCGATTTTTTCAAAATGCTTTGACCCGAGTTTTGGAACGCCATTTTCAACGATTATGAGTGGGCGTCTGACTCTGCCTTCGTCGCAGTTTGCGTGGACTTCTTCGGTTTCAGTTTGGGCTTTTGAGAAGTAAGTTACGTTAACTTCAGTGGATATTTCGCCTGCTCTTCTTTTCTGGCGGAAGGACTGCACCATATCTTTTGGGTTGTTGCAGTAGCCGATTATGTTGCCGTCGACGAAAACTTTGGCGCCTGAAATACGCAAGTCAACGGTGGCTTCGTATGCTGGTACGGTGCCCATTTCAAAGAGCAGTTGCTTTATTTTGTCTGGGTTCACACCTACGGCGATGGAGGCTGATAGGGCGAGGTTTTTGACGAGCCCGCAGTTTGAGCCTTCAGGGGTTTCGTTGGGGCATAATCTTCCCCAGTGGGTTGGGTGTAAGTCTCTGGCTTCGAAGTTGGGTTGGCTTCTGCTGAGTGGTGATTGGAGCCTGCGTAGGTGGCTTAGTGTTGAGATGTAGTTTGTTCGGTCGAGCAGTTGTGTGATGCCGACTCTGCCTCTGCCCCAGTTGCCCGTTGCCAACGCATGTTGGAAACGTTCAGTTATGATTCCTGGGCGGACAGCTGCTGAGACAGTTATGATTGGTCCTTTAACGCCGATGCGTTCAAGCTGGTATTTTATGTCGCGTGTTAGGTTTCGGAATGAGACGCGGAAGAGGTCAGCTAGAAGTGGACCACCAAGTCGTAGACGTTTGTTTTTGAAGTGGTCTTTGTCGTCTGGTTGGCGTCTTCCTGTTTTTAGTTGGATAACTCGGTATGCCATTTCGCCAAGGAAGATTGCTTTTTCTTTGCGGTTTTTGTCGCTTCTTCCCAAGTGTGGGAGGAAGTTTTTGTCAAGTGCGGTTTCTGCTTTTTGGAGTCGGTATTCTTCGACTTGTCCGTGGGCAACTCGGTTGCCGATGAATAGGATTGCGTCGGCTGGTGTGTCTACGCCGATGGCTTTTTCGAATGAAGCGGATAGTTGGCTTTGGGTGTCGCTGTCAAGGGAGACTGATTCGGCGATGTCTTTGTCTTTTTCCATGGTTAATGCGCGCATGATGACGACGAATGGGATTTCTGTTGGGACTCCTGGCATGGTGACGTAGATTGCGTCGTCTGATTTGAGTTTAAGTTCGATTCTGGCTCGGAAGCCGACGGTTGTTGAGAAGATTTTTGCTTGGTAAACTGGTGAGGTTCCTTTTTCGTCTATGTCGACGATTACGCGGTTTGGCGCCAAGTCTTCCATGGCAACGATGACTCGTTCGGAACCGTTAACAACAAAGTATCCTCCTGGGTCATCTGGGTCTTCTCCTGCCGCGATTAGTTCTTCTTTGCTGAGTTGGCTAAGGAAGCAAAGTTTGCTCTTCAGCATAACAGGGATATTGCCGATGTAAACTAGTTCAGTGTCCTGTTCTCTGCCATCGACGACGGGAGTCATTTCCAGTGCAATGGGTGCTGAATACGCTAAGTTGCGTAGTCGGGCTTCCATTGGGTAAATTTCATGTTTTGTTCCATCTACTTCTGTGGCGTATGGTCCGGTGATTCTGGATTGGGGGTCAATTACCCAGATTTGGCCGAGTTTGACTTTGTAGGGGCTTTCAGGCACTTCAATGGGGATTTCAGCTACTTCATCAACGACTTCTTGGAGACCGTGGTCGATGAATTCGTTGTAGCTGTCAAGGTGTTGGCGTACTAGGCCTTTCTCGTTGAAGAAAGTTTTTAAAAGATTATGGATATCTTCTTTTTGTACATTAGTCAAGTTTTCAGTTCTCCCATAAATTTAACATATAATGATGCTTGTGAGTTTTGGTTAATTGTGTTTTCACTTTTTCATTTCCTCCGATGCTGGATAGGTCCAACTCGAAAAAGGGTTCAACTAACTTTTCTAAGAGCACAAACACAAGCCGCATACCTTGCATATAAACTTTTTTATTCATAATGAGTCTAAACTGAATCTCTAATAAACATTCATAGAGCATCTGATTGAAAAAAACTTTTCGGCTCTGCGTTGCATGAAGCAAAAGCTGAAGTGTAATAGAATTATCCTCTGAGATTCAAAATAGCGTTGATTTGGATTTTGTTGGTCTATTCGAAGGGTTCTAACAGTTTAGTTACAGTTTTTTTATTAGTAGTTGTTGTTGAGAAGGTTGCTATACACAACAACTTCCAGCAGACTGCGCAGTTTATTGCTTTTTGGCGTCTAAGCCTGGTTCACGTTGCAGGCTGGTTGTGCAAACACCCACAAGCAGAACAAACCTAACAACAACCAAAGCAAAAAATTAGTATCTGACAACCTTGTAACGGTTCCGCCCCAACCGACGCCGCCTCAGCTCCTGCGCCTCAGTCAACTTCGAATTACCCGTCTTCACTTCGTAAGTTGTGGGCTCGCCAACTTTGTTTCCAAAGAAATCCCGCTTCTGAACCACAAAATCGCCGCCCTCACGGATTTTTTGGCAGTCGTGCCCCTGCATAGCTTGGTCAAACGCAAAACGGTCCTTGGCAATAGTTCCCTTTATGCGCCTGTCGGATTGGCTGAACCTTCTTGAAATATTCCCAAATCCCATGGGTTTTCGGTCGTCTGAGTCTTTTTTAACCAATTAGACTACCTTTTTTGTCTGCTAATAGGTAACGTTGTATAAAAATTTTCAAAGGTTTTTTAACGTTTGATTATTTCCACAGTTGCCTTTTGTGCTTTGTTGTTGGCTGTTTTTTTGGTTATAACTGGAAGCAGGTTTACATCTGCCTCATACCCTATGCTGTTGCGTTCGTTTTGCATGGCAATCTTTGTGGTTGTTCCTGAGCCTAAAAATGGGTCAAGAACCAATTCGCCTTTGACGCTAAACATTTTGATGAGACGCTCCGCGATTTCTTCAGGGTAGGCAGCTGTTCTTCGTTCCAATTCGCTTGCGGTTTGACGTGTTCCTTTCAGAGCCCAGATTTGGCTGAACCATTCGTCACGCTGGGCCTTGGTAAACGCGCTCTCATATCGCAGAGCATCTTTGGGTTGGAATTTGCGAAGTTTTCCCTTCCTAAACAGCAAAATAAACTCGCAATCCAAGGTGACATAGGCGTTTGGGGGAAGGAAACCTGAGCCTAAAAAGGCGCCTTTGCCCTTGTACATGGGTTTGGTTGTGGGTTTTTTCCACAGAATGTATGGGAGTGTGGTGAAACCGATTTTTTCGCAAACCTCGGTGATTCGGGAGTGGTTTGGGAAAAGTTGGAATTTGCCGTTGATGTTGCGGGTTGCGTCGCCGATGTTTATGCATGCTATGCCGCCGTCTACGAGGACGCGGTAGGTTTCCTGCCAAACTTTTGCCAAGTTTTCATGCATCGCATCGTAGATTTGCCGCACAGTCGCCTCTTCACCATCAGCATTCAACTTCTGCCATAATTTGGCGATTTTTGGGTCAGCCTTGCAGAAGAGTTCGTCCCACATTTGTATCATGGGGTAGGGCGGCGAAGTCACCATTAACTGGACGCTGCCGTCGGCGAGTTCGGGCATTTGTTGGCTGTTGCCTATGATTATTCTGTGCTGGGTATGCATGTTAGCTGTATGTATCGTTGAATAGAGTTTTTACTTTTGCGGTCTGATAGGCTGCCTACCTTTTCGCTAGCCCTATCCCCTACCGTTCAGGCTTGAAAAACAGACAATACTGGCCTACCCCTCTATCGTTTCTGCAACGCATTTCTATTAGGCTCCAACTATGTTCGCAACCATCTTTTTGGGCAAAGGTAGGTTGGGTGGGAAATGATTAATAAGAAAGAAACCAAACATTTTGTAGCTTACAGTGTGCTGAGGTAACCAAGCCAGGTCAAAGGTGAAGGACTCAAGATCTCGACGCTTTGACTTAAGCGCCCAAATGGGAAATCCTTTCCCTCAGGGGTTCGCAGGTTCAAATCCTGCCCTCAGCACCAACCAATTACTTAAAAAAACTTTTTGTTTATTACTTATTTAATCGCTCTTATTGTTCAGTGAATAATTTTTTAAACTTAACCGCCATATTCCATTCCATGCCAAAAGAATCAATAGAACCGCTCACAGAGGACGAACTAAGGGTAAAGGTGCTTGAATACTTCTATAACGCCTACAAAAGTCCGAGAGGTATGTGCAGTTATAAAATTCCAATAAGCAAAGCAACAGCCGGTTTGAAAGATCAAGGGCTTGAAAGAAAAGATGTTCTTAGAGCCATGATATACCTAGTTGAAACACAATGGCTAAAGAAAGAAACAGAGGAATCCCAATTTTACACCGGAAAACAAACAGTCACTAACAAGAAGGACTTTTATAAAATATCTAGCGATGGCATTGATTATTTCGAAGGTCTTTCACAGTTTAGACGAGAAAACAAACTAGCAGGCGTAAATATCACTAATCTTCAAGGGGTCGTCGCCATAGGCGATAACAATTATATCCAGAACGAATTCACTGATTTATTCAGATTACTCGATGCGCTAGGAAAACAAATTAGGCTTAGCGAAGAGATAGACGACCAAGAAAAGATAATCTATCAAGCAGAGTTAGACACAATCAAAGCACAACTAGCTAAGCCAAAACCAGATAAAGACATTGTTGGGAAAGCATGGAGTGCCCTTAAGGCTGTCGCCACAATTGGCGGTGTCGTAGGTTTCTATACCAAGATAGCACCAGTTATACAAAACTTGGTTCATTGACTCCTTCGCATAGCAACCTCGTACTAAAAAAGACAAATAGAAAATATAAGAAACCTAAGGGAAAAAAAGGTAAAGGAATTGTTTGTAAATCCTTAACGGTTTAAACGGATAGTTAAACCAGAATTAAGGGCCTGGTGGAACACCAAGACAAGGTTCAACGCCCTGCGAGGTTCTAAGGTCGTTAAGTAATTCTTTTGCAGGAAGTTTTGTTCCGATCTTTTCCTCTGATTCTGGACGAGGGGTCTCAACTAATTTTCCCCTATACACTTCAACATGCGAAATGTTTTCTTCTATAGCCTTAAGCAGAGAGCACGAGCATAAAAACGATTAAACTCTCCTTCCGCCAATGTTTCGGGAGCAGTCATGGGAACACGAGCGGTTGTTAATCCCCCTTTTGGCGTTCTTCTTATGTGCGTAGTTGCCATGCAACCTTTCATTCTAAGCTGTCCAGCTAACCAATCATCATTAAACTTTTCAGAGGCTACTCTTAAAAGGTCAGCCCAGAGGTTATTGCCAACTGGATTGAAAAACTTACTATGGTACAAGTTGCCATTTGCAATATCGAGTTCTATTTCTCTAATCATATGCTTTCTTGTTATTTCATCAAGATTTTGATATTCTAAACCCAATCCCTTGTCCCTCTACTCTCCGTTTGATGCTTATAGTTGTATATAACACCTATCTACGGCGAAACGCCGCATTCGAAAATGAGTACAAACATACGAAGCTAAAAAAACTCAAATAACCATCGAATTTACATCAAGTATGCCTGTTGCTTTAGGTTTTAATCCCGCCTGTAGCACCACTACACAAAACTATTAGTTTGTTGTTATTGAAATGTTGAGCGGTAACTCGATTTTTTCGGGTTTTTTCTTAGTTTTAAATCGCTTCATAAAATTCAGAATAACTATCCCAACGATTTCTCCTGTTTCAGGGTCACATCTGACGGCTATATCGTTCTTTAATTCTTTCGCTACTGCTTTTCTAGGCTTACCTATGGTTATGTCTAATACATCGCCCTCTTCGTCGAAGAAAAAGTTTATTTTTCCGTCCAGATTTCGTCACCCATCTTAATTTTGTCTGTGAAGTAACTCGTAATCACAATTCCTTCGTTATTGTATAACTTCACGCCAACCATTAAATATTTCCGACCGAAAGGTGAATTATTAAATAGCCGATAGAACAACCACACCTTGTCGTCATACATACTCTTCCGAATTACTTGTGGATTAGCCAAAGTCTCCTTCATCTTCTCCATCTCCCCAGAAACCTCAGGATGCCTTTCAGAAATATGTTCATACCCACGTATCGTCAAAGAAATCCTTTTTGAGAACTTCGAAACCGCTTCAAAGACAACTTCGCCCATACGCTATAACCATCGATATACTTATCACTTGAACCGTAATCTGCTTTGTGATTATCAGTAGGTCAATAAACCCCTTTATTTTGTGCCATTAGACATGCATTTTAAGCAAGTGATGTTCAAACTGTTCAAAGCAGGATTTGCATGATGTTGATGAGCCGTATATTTTACGGCAATTTGGTGGAGGATAAAATTGAAAAGATACCACTTATCGGGCATTTCAAAATAGTCATTTTTTCTAAAACTTAATTCGTTGCTTTGAATATTTTAGAGTTAGGCAATAACAAGAAAATGTCAATAATGTAAGAATTCAGATTTTCGTTTGCTTTGACAAAACAGCATTTCGCTTCCAGCACGTTATGGAAAAACTATGGAAAATGCCCCAGCTGCCCCCTAAGGTTGTGTATTTGTCACTCAAGATTTCGACAATTTCAGCATAACATCGACGGTTTGACCAACGCGCCCAGATGGGATATCTTTCCCTCAGGGGTTCGCAGGTTCGAATCCTGCCCGTAGCACCAACACTTATTTTATAAAAATAACTTCTTTTAAGCCTCTGAAGTGTTCGTCACCAGTTACTACTTTACCCTTAATGCTTCTTGCTGTGCAGAGAACTATTGAGTCTGCTAAGCCCCAGCCTTTCTCTTTCTTTTTCATGTCGCAATCGGTTTTTCCAGCTGTAACTGCAAGGTCGAAATCCAACTCCACCACTTGACTTGTTGCATTAATGAATTCTAGGCGTTTTAATCTTCCCTCAGGGGTTTCGTTTCCAAGCTCTATTTCTTTCTGCAGCTTTCGACTTATTTCTGCAACAACAATGCTGGGAGTTACTGAATCAGCGCTCTCTATGTATTCTTTGGCAACTTCACCGTATTCTGAAGCCCTAAAATACTCTATCCAAGCGTAAGCATCAATGACGTACTTAGAGCTCATGGAATTCAGCCTCATCTTCTTGCGTGAAAGGCTTTAGCTTGCGGTTTGAACCAAACATTGAGCAGGGAATTTTTTTCCGTTCTAGAATTAATGATTTTATGACTTGGTCGTGGCTGTTGGCTTTCATTTCTTTTTTGATTTTGTTTAGCATCTGTAGGGTTTTTTCGTCTACTTGAACGGTTGTTGGCACACAAATTCCCCAAACTATAACTATAGTTATAGACATATAAGAGATTTACTTTTTACTTACAAAAAATCTTGCCCGCAGCACCAACCAATCTCTAAGAATTTTTCTTGTTTTAGGGAAATTTTAATACTGCCCAACGCTTGTAAAATACGGGCTTAACTTGGTGACTGGGTTGGTTAAAATAGTTTTCACAGAAGAGGACAAGAGAACCCTACGAGGAATAGCTGAAGAACTCAAAGAAATCCGCAAGTTAATTGATGAATTAGCTGAAAAATTGGTAAACCTAAGCGACAAAGAACTAGTGAAGAGTTTTAATGCAAGCCAACTTGACGTTAAAGAAAACGAAGTGGATAGATGCAGAGAAAAGCTACAAGAACAGTTAGACAGAGCTGAAAAAGAACTTTGAGCCGAGAGTCTCAGGGGTTCGCAGGTTCAAATCCTGTCCGTAACACCATCCAAACACCATGTTTTTACGGAAACGGTTAATACTTAGTTAGCGTTTTCTTATGTTAGACGAAAAAGCGGTTTTCTGTAATTTAACGGTAATTCTCGTTTTTAGTTGTATAACATAATTTAGGAGGAAAATTAATGAAAAAAATATCTACGGTAAAGTTTACTTGTCCAGAATGCCATGCGAGCTTCGAGTTCGACTCCGTGGGAGAATACGAGTTTGTTGCTTGTCCAGTCTGCGGAACTGACTATGTGACCGTCAAAAAAGGCAGCAAGTTAGTACTTGAAAACTTTGACCAAGCCCAAATGTGCGAAGCGCCAGTAATTTTAGTTTAATTGAAGTGTCAGGTTAAGAAGTTGCAACTTTTTAGCCTGTTTTTTCAATATCTTTTACTGTAAGTTTTAACCAATTTTTTTTCTATTTTTTCTCTTACTTCAAAACAAAATCCAAAATAACCCAGCCGACACTATCCAGTAGAGGCACACAACTTGACCACCACGCAACAAGTCACATGGGACCTAACTGAACTATTCCCCAACATAACAGACCCCAAAATTAACCAAGCCATAGCGCAAGCCACAGCGATGGCTGATGCGTTTGAGATGAAGTACCGCGGAAAATTAGCTAAACTAACAATCAGCGGCTTGCTTCAATGTCTACAAGATATTGAAAGTTTCGAAGCAAAATTCAGCGACATATCATTGTATTCGAGCCTCTGTTTTGCAGCAGACATGACACAGCCCCAGACGCAAGCGCTAAACGATAGGGTAAACAAGCTTGAAGCTCTGATAGCTAAGCAACTGGCGTTTTACTCGCTTGAGCTGGGTGCACTTGTGAAAAATAGGCCTCAGATTATCAACTACCAACTCTTATCAAATTACAAACACGTACTCGAACGCGTCCACCGCCGTGTAGAGCACCAACTCTCTGAAGTAGAAGAGCAACTTATCATTGAGAAGGACCAGTTTGGCGTTTATGCATGGGCTGAGCTGCAGAGTAAATGGCTCAACACCCGCCTCTTCGACGTAACGGTTTTGGGAGAAAAAAAGACTCTCAGCTACGGTGAAGCCAACGGTTTGCTGCCTCACCCTGACCGCGCCACAAGGGAATCCGCGAACCGCTCAATTTATGGGCTGCTGGACAAAGATGGCGAAGTCTTCTCCTCCGCGCTCCGCAGCATCTGCAACGATTGGGTAGCGGTGTCTAAGCGCAGAAAATACGCTTCGCCCATGGAGTCCAGCGTAATTAGCAACGACACAGAGGAGGGCATTATTGGCAGCCTGCTTAAAACCATCGAAGAAGGCGCCGGGGCGTATCGACGTTACCTTAAGCTGAAAGCCAAACTGATGAACCTGCCAGCGATTGGCAACCATGACATTTTGGCTCCGCTGCCCGATGCCCCAGAACTCAAATTTACCTTCCAACAAGCACAAGATTTAGTCACAGAAGCCTATAGTCGCTTTGACCCTCAATACGCCTCCGCAGTCAAAGAAATGTTCCAAAAACACCGCATAGACGCCACGCCAAGGTTTGGCAAACGCAACGGCGCGTTTTGCGCAGGCTACTACAACGGCAAATCAGCCTATATCCTGCAAAGCTTCAACGGCACCTTAACTGATGTTTTCACGCTGGCGCATGAGCTTGGGCACGCTACCCATGACTGGTACGCATCAAGAAACCAAACGTTACTCAACATGAACGTGCCCTCCACCGTGGCAGAGACGGCGTCTATTTTTGGCGAACTGCTGCTAACGGACCAGCTTCTGGATGGGGCAAAATCGGATGAGGAACGAAAAGCGTTGTTATGCATGGTTTTAGACGAGGCAGGGATGACAACTTTCCAAGTTACGGCGCGAGTGTGGTTTGAGCAGGCGCTCTACGCTTCTATAGATCAGGGCGAGTTCTTGGATTACCAGACCATTTGCAGCCACTGGACCAAGAGTCGGGACCGCATCTTTGGCGACGCCGTCACATGGCTGCCTGAAATGGAAGCAGAATGGACCATGAAACCGCACTATTACATGGCAAACTACCGCTTCTACAACTACCCCTATGTCTATGCCCAAATGTTCGTGTACGCCCTCTACGAACGGTACCTGCAGGAAGGCAAGCAGTTTGTGCCCAAGCTGGTGAAGGCGCTGTCTGTGGGAGGTAGCATGTCGCCGTTGGAAATCGGCGAAGTCGTTGGCTTAAATGTGACAACGCCAGAATTTTGGAGCGGCGGCTTAAAGGTGTTTGAGCGTTTCATTGGGGATTTGGAAAAAATCGTTTAACCTCTGCATATTTTCGCAAAGTTAAAATTTTTTATTGTTTAGCAGTTACTTTTCCAAACCACTGGATAAACCATTTAAAACTGTCACATTCATCATTCGAAGGGCAGGATAGACATGGAAATTCTTGTCCAGCCAAATTAATAACTTCGACTAATTTTTCAGCTGATTTATCATCGGTTATTTTTCTGATTTGCCTTTCAAATTCGCCTGACAACAACTAAGCCTCAAGAAATTCAAAGTTGTTTCCATTAAAATATCTATTGTAATTTTGGTTAAACCAAAGCCACTTCTTTTTAGTAACCTGAGAGCGCCAAAACTATCAGGATAATTCCAAGGGCAAAGGTGTATGCCGCGAAGTAGTGGAATCTTTTGGTTAAAACCAGCTTTTTAACAAGCATTATTGCCAAGTAGCCTGCCAAAACCGCGAATACTAAACCAATTAAAAGGTTCAGTGAGCTGACGCCGACGCCCTGAGAAAAACTGCCCCGGTCATGATAAGCTTCAACGGCTAAGTCGCCGATGATAGCGGGAATCGAGAGCAAAAACGAGAATTTAAAAACCATTTCACGCTTAACGCCCTGCAGCAGCCCGCTGGATATTGTTGAGCCACTCCTTGACAGCCCCGGAAAACTTGCCGCCCCCTGAGCTGTACCCATTACAACTGCTTCACGGTAGGAGATTTGAGGTTGAGTTTCTTTGCCAAACTTCGATGAGAACAGGAGTGCAGCACCGAATAAGAAAGTCACGCCGATAATCAGGATTGTCTGGTAGGTGTCGCCAAGGTACAGGTCGTAGAGCACCCCAATTATGCCTGTAGGTATGGATGCGACAATGATTAGTGGGATGAATCTGCCGTATTCTGAATGAAAATCTCTGTGCGCCAAAGCTGTAAGTATTACTTTGATGTCACGCCTGAAATAGAAAATTACTACACCAAGCGTGCCAATATGCAAGAACACATTGAACAGTGGCATTGCAGGGAACCCTAAAAAGTGCTCCGCTACTCGCAGATGAGCAGTGCTGGAGATAGGTAGCCACTCTGCGAAGCCTTGGATTAAACCGAGGATTATTGTGGTGAGTAGTTGGTCAAGCAAATGCTAGGCACCTCAAATGCAAAGTTATTGTTTCCTACAGTTGCAAGTTGTTATTAATAGGTTTTGCAAAAGGCGGCTTAACGAGTAAACCGTTTTCTGCTTAGACAGTTAGCTTTTTTAGTTTTTATGGTTGGTTTGTTGCAGTCACATAACTTTAAAAATTATCCGCCACCTAGAAAACTTGGTTTTTAATTAGGTATTTGGAGGTGGATTTTTTGGAGTCAGAGAAAGCTAATATGCCTAAACCAAAAAAGACAGCCAACGGCAAGTACAAGTGCCCAGCGGACAATCAAGAGTATGACACAAAAGAGGATTACGAAGCACATTGCATGGAAGAGCATCCCGGCGGAATGTGAATAGGCTAATTACCGCTAAACATTGATTTTAAAAAATAAAATATGAGCAAAAAATGCTCGTTTACTCTTCTTTTTCTTGGAAGAGCTTTTTGATTGCGCCGATCCTTGCTTTCTGCGCCAGCACATCGCTTGTAACTACGGTTATGGCTTCTTCAGGGCACCATTTAACGCATTGGGGACCTTCAGGTTTGTCTTTGCACATGTCGCAAACGTAAACCACTTTAGTTTCTGGATGCAGCATTATGGCGCCGTAGTCGCAAGCTTCGATGCACCAGCCGCAGCCGTTGCATTTGTCCTTGTCTAAAACGATGTTTCCTGTGTCTTCTGACTGCGTGAGCGCGTCACGTGGGCACGCAGCTACGCATGCTGGGTCTTCGCAGAGTCTGCAGGTAACAGCCATGTTAGCTAACTGGTTAACTCTGACTACGCGTATGCGTGATTTGAGGGGGTTGAAGGCTTTCTCTTTGGTGAATGAGCAAGCGTACTCGCATATTTGGCAGCCGACGCATTTTTCTGGGTCAGTGGAAACAAATTTTCTTTCGTGAATTTTAACCATCGTTTTACGCCTCTTTTCCTTCAAGTATATTTTGGTAATTTTGCATGTCTAATTCTTTGAGTTTAGCTTTGGTAGGGACGCCGTCAACGTTCCAGCCTCTGGCGTGGTAATAATCATCTAGTAATAGGTCAAGTTCGTCTTGGGTTACGACGGCACCTTTTGCGGGTCCATCATCTGTGATTGGTTGGTGCATAACTTTCCAGGGCAATGTGTCGTCTTTGCGGCTAAGGCCTTCTCGGACGTTGATGATTTTTGCTAGTGTGTTTATGCGTTCTCCTACAACGCTTAGTTCTTCCGCGGTCATGTCGACGCCTGTGACTAGATTGTAGAGTTTAGCCATGTCAGCTAGTTCCTTGTACAAGGTTCCTTTGGCGTTCTTACAGATTATTAGTGAATCAATCAGTGCGTAAACATCTTCGCCGTCTTTGACGAGTTTGCCGCGGCCTTTCTCAGCCTTCAAACGGTCAACTTTACCCTTCAAATCGATGGCGTAAACGCCGCTTCTGCTATGGTCCGCACCGCGGAATGAAACTGCTGAGCCTAACGCCGCAGTTTTCAAGCAACGTAAATCATAACCAGTTACTTCTAAGCCTTTAATTTGCTGAGCAAGCTCCATTGAGCCTTTACCAATTTTTTCTGCAGCCACCTTCACACCGTCAGCGAGGACATCGCCGATTCCTTCACGTTTGCCAATTTTTTCGATAAGTTGGACTAGCGCGTCTGCGTTTCCGAAGTGAGCGTCTAATCCGCCGAGTTCTTCATGTGACAGGATGCCTTTTTCATGGCAATCCATTACGAAACTGACGGTTACGCCTGCACTTGTTGCATCGAGACCGTAGTAGTTGCATAGTTCAGCGGCTTTGATTATTGCATCTAGTTTGTCTACGCCGCAGTTTGGTCCCAAAGCCCAGATATTGTCGTATTCCATTCGTGCTAAGGTGCCTTTATAGGGTCCTTCTCGGATGACCGCTTCGTGTTCGCATCGCATGGCGCATGAGTTGCAAGCGATGATTTTTGTGATGTAACGCTCGTTTAAGGTTTCGCCGCTGACTTTCTCAGCATTCTCAAAATGGGCGTTGTTGAAGTTGCGAGTTGGTAAGCAGTAAAGTGTGTTTTGCACCATGATGTTTTCGGATGTGCCTAGGGTGCGGTATTTTTGTGCCGCTGGACCTTTCATGCGTTCGTGGAATTCTTTGACCATTTCCATGAATTCGTCGGGTTTTGCGACGACTATGTCGCGGGTGCCTCGGACCGCTATGGCTTTGAGGTTCTTGCTGCCCATAACTGCGCCAAGGCCAGTTCTTCCAGCTGCGCGGGTTTTTTCGTTTATTATGTTGGCGATTTTGGATTGTTTTTCGCCTGCTAAACCGATGGATGCTACTCGAACGTAGTAGTCGCCGATTTCGTTTTTTATGGCGTCTTCAGTTTCGAAGGGTGATTTACCCCAAACATTGTGATGCATCAAGTAACTGGACTGAGTCGTCGTCAATCCAGAGGTAAACTGGCTTTTCAGCCTTGCCTGTTAAAATTACTGCGTCGTATCCTGCACGTTTTAGTTCTGCTCCAAAGGTGCCGTGGCTTACAGCTTCTCCGACACCGTTTGTTGCGGGTGATTTGGATATGAATGCGTGACCGTTTCCGCCTGTCGGAAACATGGTTCCTGAAACTGGTCCGAGTGCCAGTACAAGCGGGTTTTCTGCGCTGAGTGGGTCCACGCCTGCTTTTGAGTTGGATAACCAGAGATTCATGCCAAGGCCGATGCCGCCGACGTATTTTTTGGCGACTTCTTCGCTTAGTTTTTCTGTGCGAGTTTTGCCTGTGGTTAAATCAACATATAAGATTGTTCCTGCGTAACCTAGCAAACCTTGTTCCTCCAAGAGTTTTAAATTATTTAGTGCAGTTGAACAATATATTAAGTTAATGGGTTCTTTGGTTGAAAATTCATGGCTTTCTATGGAGTTAAGGTGTCGTCATGTATTATTGGGCATAACGGTAACTGAGGTTTTCGCAGGCAAAAAGGCGTGGTAATCAGAGAAAAGAAATATCAGAACCCAACAACAATCACTAACACAGGGCAGAAGGTACAGAAAATGCAAGTCAAAGTCCACTACATCAGCCTAGTAAAGTCCTACACAAACAAAAGCCAAGACGAATTCACCTTCCCAAACAGTATCGTGCTGTCGGAACTGCTCGACAAAATCGCCCAAACCTACGGCAAACAATTCACAGCGGAAGTCTACGACCCAACCAAAAAAGAGATGAAAGCAACGTTTGTAGCCATGGTTAACGGAGTTTTGATGGACCAACTCAAGGGAATAAACACGCCGCTAAAAGATGGCGACAGCGTCATTTTGATGTCGCTGATGACAGGCGGCTAAAAAACAGATAGCTGAGACCTGTACTCAACCCCTAAACAAAATCCTAACAAACCTCTTGAACACCAAACGTAACTGTTTACCCTATTGCCTTTGCACCTATTGGAAATGGAATTTAGGTCTTTTTTATTATATTTTAGGCTTTTCTAGGCTCAAACTATCGCGTGCACTATAGCCGCTCACACCTGAATACCCATCACATAAACGCAAAACAGGTTTCTGTGCATTTACGGGTCATGCTCCAAAAGTTTCTCACCGGTGTATGTTGGGTGATAGATAGCCTAATTTTAGCTAATTTCCAAGCCATAGGTTAATGCAAACCTTAAAAACAAGTGGCTACCAAAGATGAGCACGGTATCAACGATGCCCAGCGTAGGAATAAAGGTAAGCAACTCAGCAGATGTCCGTATTTCCAATAGTCGGATTTCTGGTTTTGACAAGGGGATAGAAGTTACTGATTCCGAAATAAGTTTACACAACACCAGCATAAGACAATGTGGCGTAGGTTTAGATAGCCATAATTCACGTGTGGTAACTTCAGGCAATAGCAATATTAAACAATGTATTGTCGGGATTGACGCTTATAACTCAGATATTGTCATGCAAGATAGTGTGCTTTTGGACAACGTTATCGACATGGTGATTGATAGCTCAAAAATGTCACTCATCGATTCTGTTGCCGATAAAGTTATCTTTAGCTTAAAATCCATTGAGATAAAAAATAGAGACGAAGTTATCAATTTAGCAGTTGAAACTAAAAATGCGAAGAATAAAGCTTCTAAAAGAGCACATTATCGCAAGTTGCTGAAGTGTCTTAAACTATTAAGAGACATCGCAGCAATATACGCTCTATTCAAAGACATCATTAATTCAGCAGGTGTCTTGTTTTAGGTTATAACATAAATACTTAGAGCTACTTTTAGCGCTAACAAGAAATGAGGTGACACAAAATGCCAATGCTTTATGTAAGGTGTAAAACTGAAGGATGTGGCTTAGATTTTGCCACAGGGTTTAATATTGACACAAAGAGCTTCCAAACCGCTAAACTTGTTGACAATGGACATACTTGCCCAAGAGGACATACCAACAAGTACAGCAAATTAGATTACCACTTTTAAGCGGTAATTCCTTTTCTTTTTATCGGACTTCTCCTTTTTGTGACTTGACTTGGATAATCAGTTCTCCGCCTTCTGCTTTTAAAACATTGTATTTTATAGGATTGGTTCTAACATCAACAAAAAAAAGTTACAAATCTAAAGTGAAGCGCTAAAAAACACCTAAAGAAAGGTGGTGATTTATTTTGTTTTGGTTTCTTCTGCTGTCTGGAACAGGTTCTTAACCGCTTTCTGCCGGTACTTCTGTGCCAATGTTTCCGCGGTAACGTATGTTAAGGCTTCTTCGGGGCACCATTTGACGCATTGGGGCTCTTTGGTTTCGTTGTCTGTGCAGCTGTTGCAGGTGAATACGACTTTCTTTTCTGGATGCATGTTCATGGCGCCGAATTGGCATGCGCTGATGCACCATCCGCAGCCGTTGCATGCGTTTTCGTCAACGCGGATTATGCCGCTGTCCGCTTCCTGCTTTAGGGCGTCACGTGGGCAAGCCGCTACACATGCAGGGTCTTCACAGTGCCTGCAAGTAACTGCAAGATTTACCAGTGGACCAAGGCGCATAGCGCGTATGCGTGATTTGTTGGGGTTGAAGGTTTTCTCGTTAACCATGCTGCAGGCGTACTCGCAGACACAGCAGCCGATGCATTTGTCTGGGTCAGCTGTTACGAATTTTCTGTCTTGGGGACGCACCATTTTAGTTTCCCCCTACAGTAGCTACTGCCGCTTCTGGCTTAGCTTCTTTTGCGGATTTCATCGCCTTTTCAGCAATGTATGCCAGATCGCCTAAACCTAACTGTTGTAAACGTTCAACCGTCGGGATACCATCAGCGGTCCATCCTCTTGAAGCGTAATAGTCATCTAAACCAATTGCCATTTCCTCGTCACTAACGCAAACTCCTTTAGCTGGTCCTTCGTCGGGCACTGGGAAATTCTTTATCTTGTATGGGACATCGTCATATTTTCTTATGCCTTTGCCTTCACGTATGTTAAAGAGCCTTGCGAGGTTTTCGATTCGGTCGCCGTCTTGAGTCATTTCTTCAGGAGTTATCGGTATGCCAGTGGCTAGGGTGTAATAGTTTGCTAGGTCTTTCCAGCCGTCGTAGTATGTGCCTCTGCTAAACTTGCAAACGATGAGTGAGTCAATGATGTTGTACATGTGGCTCTCGTCGGTGATCATTTTGCCTCTGCCTTTTTCGATTTTGAAGCGGTTAACTTTGCCTTTAACGTCAGGTGAGTAAGCGCCGTTTCTTAGGTGGCATGCACCGCGGAATGATACTGAGAATCCTAATGCTGCAGTTTTTAGAGTTCTTAGGTCGTAGCCTGGAAGCTCTAAGCCTTTGATGTGGCAAGCGTACTTGTATGCATCTCCGCCGATTAATTCAGCTGCTTTCGCTACACCTTCCGCAAGGATGTTGCCAAGCCAGCCTTCACGTTTACCAATCTTGTGAATTATGGCGATTAAGGCTTCAGCGTTTCCGAATTTAAGGTCAATTCCGTCAGTTTGTTCCTTTGTAATTATGCCGTGCTCATAGAGATCCATCGCAAACGCGACAACGACGCCGATTGAGATGCCGTCCATGCCGTATTCGTTGACGATGCGCATGGCTTCAATTATTGCATCTAAACGGTCAACACCACAAAGTGGTCCCATGCTCCAAAGGCACTCAAACTCCAATCGTGAAGTTGAACCCTTGTATGGTCCTTCTGGAACAACTGCAATGTGGTCGCAACGCATACCGCAAGTTGCACAACCAACAATTTTCTTAACATAATGCTCGTTTAAGTATTCGCCGCTGACCTTGTTGGCACCTTCAAAGGTGGCGTTTGTCCAGTTTCCTGGTTGCCAAAGCTGAAAGCGAGTTTAAGACCAAGACGTTTTCGGGTGTACCCAGAGTCTTGTATTTTTTGGTAGCTGGACCCTTCATGCGTTCATGAATCATCTTTATGTATTCTTTGAAGCCTTCCATGTTGGCTACGTTAACGTCTTTTGTTCCCCTCACAGCGACTGCTTTGAGGTTTTTGGAGCCCATAACTGCGCCCATGCCTGTGCGTCCGATGGCTCGGAACTCGTCATTTATGATTGCTGCAAAACGGCAGAGTTTTTCGCCTGCTTCACCTATGGCTGATACACGAATATAGAAGTCTCCGAGTTCATCTCGGATTTTGTTATCGGTATCGTTAACTGTTGCGTTTTTTAGGTATTCACCGTTTCGGATTTCAACTTTGTCATCGTCAATCCAAAGGTAAGATAGTTTTGGTGCTTTACCTGTTATTACTACGGCGTCGTATCCTGCACGTTTTAGGTCAGGACCAAAAAAGCCGTGTGCCTTAGCTTCGCCGACTCCTCCAGTGGCAGGTGACTTGGAAACAACTGCATAACCGTTTCCTGCGGTTGGACCCATGGTGCCGCTGAGTGGACCTGTACAGTAAATTATGGGGTTGTCTGGGTGGAAGGCGTCGGTGCCTGGTTTTGAATTGTCCATAAGTAGGCGGATGCCTAAGCCTATGCCGCCGATGTAGCTTTTAGCCATTTGTTCGCTTAATGGCTCGGTTTTTGTTTCTCCTGTTGTGAGGTTAACATGTAAAATTTTTCCTGCGTATGAGAACATGCTTTTTTCCCCTCAATGTTGTTAAAGTTAGTAGGCTGTTGAAAACTATATTAAGTTAATGGCTTATTCGTTTAAAAAATCACGGCTAATTTCGACTTGTTTTTCAATTCATAACGCAAAAAATTCACTTCAAAAAAAGACCCAGAAGCAAAAACTTAAACCAACCCAGCCCTTTCCCCATAGGCAGGAGAAAAAACTTGAAGCGAACCGACGCCCTAAAACAGTCAGCCGCAAAACAAGGCAAACCAACAAACTTTGCAATCTTCAACCCAACCAACATAACCTACTTCACCAATTTCTCAGCAGCAACCGCCTTCTACATCCCCCAAGACGGCGACTGCACCCTCTATGTCTCAACCGTCAACTACGAGCAAGCCAAAGCCGAAGTCAAAAGCGCAGTGGTGGAGCCAATAAAACGGGGCGAGAACCTGATGGAGAAAATCGCCAAGCAATCTTTAAACCAAAAATTGTCCGTTGATTCCTTGTCGATTGAAAGTTGGCGTGCACTTACAAAAGCGATTGGCAGAGAAGAAAAGCTTGAGCCAGTTAACAGTTTAATTCGGGAGCTCCGCAGCGTCAAAGATGAAGAAGAAATTAAACTTATACGTGAAGCCTGCAGGTTGGCGACTGTGGGTATGCAAACAGCCAAGGAAATCATCGGCGTCGGCTTAAAAGAGAAGGAAGCGGCAGCAGAAATCGAGTATGCCATGCGCAAGGCAGGCTCGGATGGGACAGCGTTTGAAACCATCATAGCGTCTGGAGCAACATCGGTGTTTCCTCATGGCAGCAACCTAGAGAGAACTATCCGCGAAGGCGACTTTGTCGTAGTTGATTTGGGCGCAACCTACAAGTCCTACCGCTCCGACGTTACCCGAACTTTCATCGCCAGCAAAGCCACGGAGAAACAGGCAAGAATCTACAACACCGTAAAGTTGGCGCACGAGAAAGCTTTTGAAGCCATAAAACCCAAAGCATTAGCCAGCGAAGTTGACGGAACAGCTAGGCACGTGATTGAGCAGGCTGGGTTTGGCGAGTTTTTCGTCCACAATCTTGGGCATGGTGTGGGCTTGGAAGTTCATGAAGCCCCTATCTTGAGTCCCGACAGCAAAGACATCTTAGCGGTTGGGAACGTGGTGACGGATGAGCCTGAAATTTATGTGCCCGGGTTTGGTGGGGTTCGAATCGAAGACACTGTCCTAGTCACAAAGGAAGGCGCCCAGAAACTAACCGATGCAATTTGCTTGCCGTAAGGTAAAACTAAATAGCCACTCTGCACTTTTTCTAGTTGAGAGTGTTTTTTTTGATAAATAACCCAGCCATAATACTTGTTGATGTGCATGATTCTAGGCGGCTTACACACAAACATCTGCATCCGCCACACCTCTGCAGACGCATTCTTCAGAGGCTACCACATAGTCATCGCAAAAGACGGCGTAGAAGCCCTAACACCTCAAGACCAAGAGCAGAGCCTAAAATATCTGGAGTACGTTTACAACGCAAAGATTATGGCGGTTAACGAGATAATACAGGAAATTGTGAAGTAAGCAAGTTTCCAAAAACACCGCCAACAGAGTTGGTTGTGGAAGAGTTTAAACGTAATTGTAGAGCTAACTTGGGTGTTCTCTTTGAGAACAGTTTCGTTCTTGAGGGAGAATTATATGCCGCTTCCCCGCTTAGAGGAGCGGTGAAAAACCAAAATGCAAATCGAAAAAAAACTAATCATATGCAGCATACTCGCCATAACAATTGGAATAGCAACAATCGCTCCCTTAGCGTACTTCATGTCGCCGGCAACAGCACAGATAACAGACGATAAACCATGGTTCAACCTGAACATATCATATGCCACTTGCAAAGTAGCGACGCAATCTTCGCAAAACACCGCAATATACTCAATCGCATCTAATTACACCATAAACTCCGACGCAGTCGATACACAGGTCGGTAGTAGATTAGAGTATTACAGAATACAGATTTACTCTGACCAAGGACAACTGGTAAACGAAACACAATATATTGCCGTCAACTGCACCGAATTCCTCGACCCCACCACAATTCAATTTGCACGCGAAGGCTGGTTCAACACAACAGGCATAATAGTCAGCTTGGGCACATTTGCCGCTAATTTCAATGGAACATTACAGGAAGGAAACAACGGCGGCTCCACATGGTTCGGCTATTCAGATATCGGAGAAACTTCTCAGCAAATCGAAAACATTCAAAATGCACAAACAATTTACATTGACGTTCACAGATTAGGCTACATTACCTGCAACGGCAACTCCACAGTGGCTACTTTCGCAGGCGACGAGATTATTCAGCACTTAGAGCTAACCAAAAACGGCGACCAATTCATCTACGGCACAGAACCACCATACTGGAATCTAAAATAATCTGTAGGTGTAGCTAAAGTGGCTAACAATGAACTTGAAGGCAACACATTAACGGTCTACTCATACATTGTCCACGCAGACAAGCCAGTGGGAACAAGAGACGTAACTAGGGGCGCAGACCTCAGCAGCACCAGCGTTGCACATCGGCAACTACAGAAACTCGAGGACTTAGGGTTAATTGAGAAAAACAGCTATGGCGACTATATCTTAAAGGAAAAAGCAAGCATCAACGGGCACGTTTGGGTCGGCAAAAACCTTGTGCCGCGGTTGATGTTTTACTCCTTCTTTTTTATGGGCGCATTCGCCGCAGAAGTAAGTATCATATTATTAAGTTTGGTAATTAAAGATTTAGTGGTACAGACGAGCTTTTTCTTTTTAACAGGGATGACGGCGGTGGCTATGGCGTTGTTTTTTGTTGAGGGATTAGGGCTTTATAGAAAATTAAACCCAAAGCCTACGACCCGCATACCATACAAACTAATTTAGCGTTGGCACCTGTTCCCTCTTTCCGATGCTCCGTCATCTTACCGCACTTAACACAGTCCCAACCATTATTGAAAAAATGTTCCTTAGAAATAAAAGTCATGTTCTATCATTTCCCCTTGATGACGTTAGAATCGACCTCGGTATAAGCCTTCGCTTTACCGGATTGTTCAGCGATAAGTGAGCGAGAATTTACCAACCGTTAACTGTATGTGGGATGGTTGGTGGGCCCGGGGCGATTTGAACACCCGGTCAACAGATTATGAGTCTGGCGCTCTAGCCGGACTGAGCTACGGGCCCACTAAAGTTCTGCTTATTATTGCTGTTTCTGAACAGATTTAAACGTTTTTCAGCGATTTACAGGTTACCCAGCGCTACCTCAAAATTCTTCCACTCGAGACAACCGAATGCAGCTTGGCTGGATTTGGGGAAAACTAAATATTTCGTAAATTATCCATTAAGTCCAAGATTGTTCGGGAGGGTGGGTACATGAAGCGGATAAAGTTGTTTTCTGTTGCAGTAGTGCTCTTGATAGTGATTGTAGTAGCTGCATTACAAATTAACAATCCTTTCGCCAATAACCAAAACACCCAAAACTACAATGTAAAGGTGGTTAATGTCGGCGTAACTTACTGCGGCAACTCAGTTTCAGACGCTAAACTACTGGTCGATAAAGTCAAGGACTACACTAACCTGTTTGTTGTTCAGTCTAATTCACTGCAAAACAACCTAACTGCGTTGAAGCAGGTGTGCGATTACGCCGTGAATGCGGGGCTAAACGTAATTACCTATTTTGGCACCTACGAAAGCCAAAGGGCAACAGCAGCTTCGTTTGTTAATATTGCGCAGGCACGTTGGGGCAGCCACTTCCTAGGAATATACTATGGCGATGAACCCGGCGGAAAAACACTCGACAACTCAGCACAACTGTATAACGTTGCCGGTTTAGGGAACGTCTCAAAGGGTCCATGGGGAATTTCCATAGAAAACGTGGATGCTTCCACGTATAATTCTTCAGCGTTTTACTTTTCAGGTCAAATCAATTTAGGCTACTCGAACTCGAATACCCAAAATTACACGCAGATACAATATTTCCCAAACGGCACAATTATGTATCTGGGCAACGGTGACGCGTTGGAATACTTTCCTAACGGCACTGTAACTCGACCACAAGCCCCAGCCCAAACAGCCTCTAGTATACCAAATGGCGTAATTGTTATACCCAACTTAATTCAAAACCCCAATGCAACGCACCCTCCAGAGCCACCATTGACGGATGAAGGGAACATTTCTCAGTTTGAACCCTACCAGAAACTTTGGGATTCCCGACCGCTCCAAACCTCCGAATATGCACCAGCCATAGCAGAAGCATACGTGAACACTCAGCAGGCCACTATCGGCTGGATACATAACCAATCCGACGTCACCCTCTTCACCTCCGATTACGCGCTGCAATCCTTCGATTACCAGAGCGGCTACGACGTTGTCCTAACAGAACTCGGCTGGAACCAGAGCACAACCCAAGAAATCGCGCAAGCAAGGGGTGCGGCGAACCTTTATGGCAAAGACTGGGGAGCCATGATAACTTGGAAGTATATGCAGGCGCCTTACTTAGCCAGCGGAGACGAAATCTACCAGCAAATGTGCCAAGCTTACGAGAACGGCGCCAAATACATCGCCATCTTCAACTATTCACCAGACATGCAAGGACCCTATGGTACATTAACAGATGACCATTTCCAAGCCCTTCAACGCTTCTGGACAGATGAAGTCAACAACGCCAGCGTAACCCGCGGACAAGTCAACGCAAACGCCGCATTTGTTTTGCCCAACGACTTTGGCTCAGGGTTGAGGAGACAGGATGATATTGTTTGGGGTTTTTGGTCGCCAACGCAAGACCAGCAGCAAATTTGGATCCAACTCCAGAATGCATTGGCAACCCATGGACAAAAATTAGACATCGTCTACAGCGACCCCGCTCATCCAGCAACCGAACAATACGCAACCCTGATTTACCCTACGTTTACAAGTTAGCCATTGATTGTTTTGGCTGCATCTGTAGCGGCGGTTTTGGCAGGGATTTTAGTGGTTGTTCACAGGAAAAGAAAGAAAAATTCGAAGACAAATTAGTCCCGTACGGTTCCTATTCTGGGTTGAGCGTTTCTATGTGGGTTCGGGCTTGTTTTTTCTCCACAGAATCAGCCCCTTAAACTTGTGGCAGTCTCCACAACCAGCCTGCAGCAGGCAACACCAGCCAAACCAAAAAAGCAACCGCCAGCCAAGCCTGCTGAAAGAAGATGAATAGGGACGCTACTGCCTTCTTCTAATACTAGAAAACAGAGTTAGGGGTTGCCGAACCATTTCTCGTACCATGCATTAAACATGGATAGGCAGTCTTTTTGCCATGCTTGTTCGCCTTCGTCTTTGCGGAGGCAGCTTGCAAGTTCCAGGTTATGGGTGATTTCTGCTTTTGCTTCCTGTAGTGCCGCGTCGACGTCGTCGAGCATGTCGTTGCCGCCTGCAGAGTAATCTTTCATGGCTTGTCTTAGGAAAATTCTTTTTTGCTTGATTAATTGTTCAATTTTGCCCTCACTCATACGTTTGCACCAGTAGGAAATTGCTGTTCGTCGCCATTTTAACGTTGTGTTCGCTCGTAATGGAAGAGGTATTCTTGGGCGTAGCCAGCATATGCGCCGAAGTAGGTTGCGGGCGAAGTCGCCGATTTTTTCGTATTCGCCGTTGGTTAAGGAGTTGTGGCTTTGCATTTTTTTGACCAAGGCTTCTGGAAAATTGGTTTGCGTAGTGGTTTAGGATGACGCGTTTAACCCAGACATCCACAGGAAAAGCCTCCAGTTTCTCTAAGCGAAAACAAGCAGCACGCAATCAGCCACCTTCAACCCAACCCCGGAAACTCCAAGAAGCTTTTTTCGGGCTTCCAGATAGGGCAAATTCTTCAAAGTTTCAAGGTTTATGTTTTCCTCGCGGATTTTTTTGGCTGTCGCCTGCACATACTTTGCCCTGTAACCTAAACCGCACTCCTGCAAACCATTCTCACTTGCAAACGCCAGCTTCTCAACTGTTGGAAAAGTGTAAAAATCTATACCGTCAAAAACCTGTTTCTCCCCAAACTTTACTGAAATTTTCTTAGCATCAATTCGATGGCGGCTATGCTCTTGTACGTGGCGCAGATGAAGCTGATTAGGCATTCCCAAGGCACCTGCCGAACAATCCGCAACCCCTCAAACCTGCGCAAAGCCTTTCGGACGTAATCGTCTTTGCCGATGCACTCGGCTGATTTGAGCTAAATCATCGTTTAACCCAAAATAGCATCGCACAAAATCTTCGCTGACATTCTCAAACTCCAATTCGCCGCCACATTGGCGAATCTTAACCACATTTTCGCCGACAACACCATACCACCAACCGCCAACCTTTTTCCACCTAAACACTTGCCCACAGCAAAGCGAAAAATCCAAATCAAACGCAACATCAAGCCGCATCCGCAATTACTCCATAAACTTCTCTGGCTTAGGCACTTCTGACGCAAGACCTTTCCGCTGCCGCAAATCACCAATAACCTGCAAGGCAAGTTTTTGGGGCATTTTTTCCCAGTGGTCAAAGAAGGATTGCCAAAACGCCCTGCCTGAGGTTGCTGAGCGGAGTTCTTTTGAGAAGCCGAAGGTTTCGGAGACAGGGATAAAGCCGCTGATAACGGTTAGAAGTCCTTTCTGCTCAAACAAAGTAACTTTTCCACGTCTGGTGCTCAGTATTCTTGAGCATTCGCCAGACAATTCGGAGGCAACGGAGATGATTATTTTGTAGATAGGCTCCAGCAGGACGGGGTCAGCGGTTAGGAAACTGCCGAAAACTGCTTTGCCTACGCCATGCATGATTTCTGAACCCACATCACCGCCTTGGCTTAATTGCAAATCAACCAAGTTCACCTTCAAATGCCGCATCGGTTCACCGCATAGTGGACCAGCCCTGCAAGCGTACTCAAACCCGGCAATAATTGCCTCCAATTCCTCCTCAGAAACTTGCTCGGTTTTTCCGCTGCAGTCCAAGAGCACGTTTCGGTGCTCATCAATCGAGAGAACACTGCCTGAATCCTCCTCCGCAGACGGTTTAGCGTTCTTCAGTCTCAGGCATAACCTGCACCCAAAAACTGTTCTGCTTGTTTGGGCTTTTCGCCAAAGCAACCACACCTTTCTTCTGGACGCTTTCCATGTAAACAACCCGTGGCGAAGAAACCTCAACATCGATGCCGCATGTACTTTTTAGCTGGTGGATGGCTATTTCCAAATGCAACTCACCCATGCCGCTGAGCAGGTACTCGCCAGTCTCTTTATCCGCCGTTACCTTAAGGTTTGGGTCTTCACGGGCAAGCCGCTCAAGTCCCTCGAGCAAAACGGGAATGTCCTGGGGGTTTTTTGGTTCAACAACCAAAGTTACTACAGGCTCCGAAACGTAGCATATACCCTCAAAAGGCACCATACCCTCTTTATGCGCTAAGTCAACAAGGGTTTCTCCAGCCTTAACGGTTCCCGTCAAAGTTAAGGACGCTAAATTTCCAGCTGAAACTTCGCTGACTTCTTCTCGAAGCGAACCCATATCGATGGAGACTTCTTTAACCTCCGTTTCAGCCAAGGCATCCACAAGATGCAACTTATCGCCTTTCTTGACTTTGCCAGAAAATACTCGTCCCGTTGCAACTGTGTCACTGTTTGAGTCAGCATGGACGTTAGTGACGAACAAGACAGTTGGCGCATCATCGCTGCATTCAACCAATGCACTGCCAATCTTTGAGTTGACTTGTCCATCCCAAATCTTCCCAATCCGATAAGCTTGCGCTTCCCTTGGGTTCGGAGCCACATTGATTGCCATTTCAAAAACTGCTTCATAAACGGGCAAGGTTTTTTGCAGTTTCACTTGCTGTCCGTTTGCGTAAGCTTTTGTTATGTCTGAAAACTTTATGCCTTGCTGCTTTGCCATGTTCATAGTGAAACCCCAGCCATGCAAGGCTGAACCGAAAGCCACATTGCCCAGTGAAGCGTTGATTTTCCATTGGTTTTTGATATGGGGTTTCTGCGTAGAGTTCGATGAGGTCGTTGAATCGGCTGATTATGTTGTCAAGTTTTTTTTGGATTTGTTCCTCGTTTAATTGCAATTCGGTAATTAGGCGGTCAACTTTGTTAATGAAAAGTACAGGGCGCACTCGTTCTTCAAGGGCTTGCCGTGTAACGATTTCGGTTTGAGCCATGATTTCCTCAACAGCATCCACAACCACAACTGCGCCATCGATAACTCGCAGGACTCGGGTGACTTTGCCCGTGAAATCCACATGCCCTGGCGTATCAACAAGGTTTACGATGTACTGGGTGCCTGCGGTTTTGTAGAGTAGACTAATGTTGGCTGTTTTTATGGTGATTTTGCGTTTCTGCTCTTCCTCAAGGTAATCAAGCACCCTTGCCATGCCAGCCATCCTTGGCGACAGTAAACCTGCCCCAGCCAACAGGGAATCAGCAAGCGTGGTTTTGCCATGGTCGATATGCGCAATTATACCTATATTTCTAATCAGCTCTTTTCTGCCCATCAATTGCTGCATCTCAAGGATTTGTTTGAACCGCGGCATCGTGAACACGCAAACAGAGTTCCAGTACCAACGTCGTCCTATTAAATTTTAAAACTCATAATAAGAGGTGTTGCTAGTTTTCTGATTGTTTATTTTTTGTTCTCAGAAATAGTGGTTTTTGTCTGTGGAGTTAGAGTTTTGAAACCTAAAAACTGCTGGACAAGCCAAATTGTCCGCGACAAATAAACAAAAATCGAAACCACCAACGTCACGCCTAAAGGCGCAAACAATGTGGAGAGCAGTATGCCGTCGTTTAATCCGTTCCCACCTATAACGGGAGAAGCAAAAGAAGGCAAATAAAACAAGTCAACCAAGAAAAGCGACAAAGGAACACAGCTAACAGTTGACATCAGCGCCGCAACAAACTTTTTTCTCATATCCACAAAGGGTTTAGGCAAAATATTCACTGCAACTCCTGTGGCACTTGAGGAAAGAGCAAAAAGAAAAGGAAAGCCCCTAACACCCTGATTTGTTGCATGAGAAAGGATTAAAGCGAAAAAAACCGAAAGAAACAACAACAAAACAAGCTTCTTGGTTGAAAACTTGAAGTAGCCAACAAACAAAGCCGCACAAACAAGACCAACCACAAGCGGGATGCCTGCACCAAAAATGTCTAAACCTACAGAAGAGAAGATGGCAATATGGGCAAAGAAGGGATGAACATTAAAGTATCCATTAAAAAAACCCACCAGATAAACACCTGCCCCTGCTGAAGCGATGCCAAGCAGGGCAAATATGATGCTTTTGAGGTAGAGTTTAACGTTTGCTTCAAAAGACATGGTCTTCATCAGGGCAACAGCTTATGTTTTCTCTTGGGCTACAACGGTATATTTGGGTGCAGATATCTTTTTTGGACAGACCAATGTTTAGGGCAGATACATCGGCTTCCTTTGTCTTCTAAGCAAGAATTTTCTTTTAATGCAACTATTGACAGCAATTTGCTCGGGGATAATTATAAATACAAATAATTATCAAATTGAAAAAAGGTTGAAAATGAATACTCGTAAGTTTCTTATGGCAGTTGGATTGGCATTTACGATTTACGGTTTAATAATTGTTGGTTACGGGATTTTAGCGATCCATGTGACAAGAACATAGTTTGGCGATTGGCATGTTGATAAATATTTAGATTGGCTTACTTTGGATGTTTTTATGATGATTAGTTTTGCAGTTTCTTTCTTCGGGTTCATTCTTTGGAGATACTTGAAGTACACCCAAGAAAAGTAATGAAACCCATGGCGAAAAGGTTAGTGAATAGCTTTTGGAGTTAATGTACGAGGCACCATTTTATTCTGCTGTTACTTGAACGACATTACGAAGATTCGTTGAGGAGCTGCCCCATAGGTCGCTTGCAGAGTGAATCGTCCGGTGCCGTTTAACATGCCGTAGACGGCTTGTTCGGTTAGGTTGCTATCGAAGTATTGTATGTTTCCGCCGTACTCAAAGAGCATCACATATTTTGTGCCATTCACCTGGCAAAAGTTCACCAGTTTAGTTACGTTAAATTCGGGCGTATAAGCGTCCACAGCCAATTCTGGATACTGGTATACCTGCGTTTGGCTTGGGCTTTTGCTGTTTAGGTAAAACCAGACCATGTCCTTGTTGAAGAGGTTATAGGGGCACAGGACTAAGACTGATTGGTTGCCCTGGGTTGTGGATGATATGTATGCGGTGGCTTGCTGGATGGGAACTTGGGTTTGACCCTGTGCTACCCAAGTGTAAGCATCTATAGAGCTGTAGAATACGCCTATAGCAGTGAACACTATCAGGAGCGCCGCGGCGAATTTAGCTAGGCGCTTTTTTGTAAGGCTGTTTTTTGTAGCTTGCCAGGTTTTCTGTGCTTTGCCGATTGCTGATGCCACAAATGCGGTTGCAGAAATTGCCAGCACAGGAAAAAGAGGCGTAACATAGCGCCATTGCCTATTTGGAATTAAAGTGAACACTACATATATCACAAAAAACCAGACGAGCAAAAATTTGTCCTGAGGCTTTCGCCTGACCGCCAACAGTGCTAAACCTGTGAGCCCTAACCCATAAAGTAACAAGGATATGGGGTGCTTATCGCTGTAGGGCCAAACCATCTCAAGCAGGTAGAATAT
The DNA here is from genome assembly GCA_963846735.1 of Candidatus Bathyarchaeota archaeon. Taxonomy (GTDB): domain Archaea; phylum Thermoproteota; class Bathyarchaeia; order Bathyarchaeales; family Bathycorpusculaceae; genus Bathycorpusculum. The sequence continues at coordinate 734,628 of CAWJXC010000003.1, forward strand.
GGGGGTGGAAAAACGGTTGCTATACCATGCTTGCCCAGCGTTCCCAACTTGCATAGCATACAACCATACGTTCAGCAGCCCTGAAGCGTAGAACGCATAGAGCAAAAAAGCGGCAAGAACCGACAACAAAATGCCTATCCACAGCCGTTTAGAGTGCACAAACATCTCGGTTTGAGTTTTCAGGAATTTTCCTTTGCCAAAAACAAGAAAGCACACAATCATGATAATCGGAGCAACCACAAGAATTTGATACTTCACAACCACGCCAACCGCTAAAGCAACGATACTCAATGTTAAGTCGCGTTCTCGGTTTGTTTGCAACCACCTAAAAAAGAACAGCATGGAAACACAGAAGACGAAAATTAACATGGTTTCAATCAAAGCCATGCTGGATAGCCAAACAATTCCCGGCATCACCGCAAACAACACGGCGGAAACCAACGCGGTTCTTTCTCCATACATTTCTTTGGCAATCTTGTAGACGATGAAAATGGATAGCAACGAAAACGTCACTGTCACAAACCTACCTGTTAGCACGCTTGCGCCTGCCAAGGCAAAGTAAGCAGCGGTCACCAGATTGTATAGGGGCGGATAGAACGAGTTTATGGCGGCGTACTGCCAGATTTGCCCCCTGATTAAAAGCAGGGCTCCGTTGAAATGGTTCACTTCATCCCACTGCATCGGTATGTAGCCTAAGTTTAAGGTGACAAGCAAAGCGTAAGCTAAAGCAAAAACTAAAACCGCAAGCTGCCACTTGTCAAGTCGGCACTGTAACTGTGCAGGCAACCTCAACTTTTTCTCTTCCCCAACCTGCTATCTCCACGCTGCCCAATTACTCTACAAAAATGCCACTTAAGCTTTAATTAACTAACCCCGTTGCAATAGCCATAAGAGGACAAAAAGTGAAGCCGCCAACAATAATTCCCATAGAGAACCTCAGCGCTGAACCTTACGCTTCAGTGGTATGTTATCCAAGGGCAAACCCCATGGAGATGCAGAAGCGAATAGTGGAACTGCAGCAGCTTGGCGTTGAAGCGCTTGAGTTCACTGGAAAAACTTCCGCTTCCAACATTCCTGTGTTGGGCAAGGGCTATGTTGGTGTGGTGGCGGTTGCATATGTGAAGGGGGAAAGGGTGGCTTTGAAAATGCGCAGAGTTGACGCGGACAGAGAAAGTTTGGAACGTGAAGCAGAACTGCTCGTTAAAGCTAACAGTATTGATGTTGGACCCAAGTTTTTAGCTGTAAACAAAGATTTTCTTTTAATGCAACTTATTGACGGGGATTTGCTTGAGTGTTGGCTTGAAACCCACAAGGACAAGGAGCTTATCCGCAAGGTTTTGGTTGACATTTTGGAGCAGTGTTGGCGTCTAGATGAAATGGGCTTGGACCATGGCGAACTCAGCAAAGCACCCAAACACCTACTGGTGGATAAGGCTGATAAGCCGTTCATTGTTGATTTTGAAACTGCAAGCGTGGTTCGAAAAGTCATTAATGTTACGTCGGTGTGCCAGTTTCTTTTTATGGGAAATAGCCAAGCGGCAAAGATGTTAGCTGAAGCACTTGGGAAAAGGAACAGAGAGAAGTTAATTGCTGCTTTAAAAAATTTTAAAAAGAACAGAAATAGAAGGAACTTTGAAGGCTTACTTGAAATGTGCCTTTCATAGGTACAGTTTTAGGCTACGACATCCTGCAGCTTTTTCTGTTTGACCGTTCCTTTTAGCTCCAATGTTAGGCGTCTGCCATCATCAAAGAGGATGTTTATATTTTCGTTTTCTTTAAGAACAGAGCGGTGAGAATTAGTAATGCTCAACGATTGGGAGAAAAGAATTGTTGTTGACCCAAAAGTCTTGGTAGGTAAGCCTGTGATTAGAGGTACTCGGCTTTCTGTTGAGTTTATTTTAGATCTTCTTGCTAACGATTGGACGATTGAGCAGGTACTGGATGAATATCCCCAATTAAAGCGAGAGGACATAAGTGCAGTCTTGAAATACGCGGCTGAAATGGTCAAGGAAGAGAAGGCATATCCATTACTATGAGATTTCTTGCCGACGAAAACATCTCCAACAAAATAGTTAACGCCCTCAAAAGCAAGGGAATAGACATTGTCTCAATACAGGAGCTTGCATCAAGCCTCAGCGACGAAACCGTATTAGCGACCGCAAGCATGCAAAACAGAATTCTGATAACCTTTGACGCTGATTTTGGAGAACTTGTTTTCAAAAGGAAGCTTAAGACCAAAGGCATTATCCTTCTAAAGTTTGTGCCTAAATCTTCGCAACACACGTTGGAGACAATTGCAACCGTTTTGGCGACTCAAGCTAAAATTGAAGGCCATTTTCTCATCATTAAAGAGAAAAGAATACGTGTTCTTCGCTTAAAATAAGAGTTTACGGATTTTAGAAAAAATTTAAGCTACAACATCCAGTAGCCTGTTCTTCTTTATAGCTTCTTTTAGTTCCATGGCTATGCGTCTGCCCATGTACATGTTTTCGCCGTACTTGAGGTAAGCGTAGGGTGATGTGCCGATGCCAACGTTGGTGCCTGCGACGATGCGGGCGGAGATTTCGAAGGTGAAGATTTTGAGGTCGTCGGTTATGACTGTTTCGAGGCAGAAGGGTCCGATGATTCCTGGTGGGGCGAGTTCGCGGGCTTTTTTGTGGACGTTTTCGCCCATGCGCATGATTTCGGGCAACAGGGATTCGCGGAGCACGATGGGGAAGTTGCCTACCACGGTGTATGTGGGGTTTATGTCGATTTCTAGTTGTTGGCTTGCGGGAATTTTGCCTATCGAGTCCACGGCGGATTCGTAGCGTCTGTCCATCGCGAGCAATTTCCACGTCGTCGTTTATGATGGAGCTAAAGTAGCTTGGGTAAACGTTAACGCCCAACGCGTACTCCTGCAGGTGCACTTTGGCAAATCTTCTTTTGTAAGCAAGCCGCGCTTTAACCATTTCGTTGAATTTTTTGTAGAAATTCTTGGGCGAGTTGGCGAGGAAGTAGCCTCTGCCGCCTTTGGCGCCTGGAAGTTTAGCGATGATTAAGCGGTCGATGTCTTCAGGCGTTTTGAAGGTTGCGGGCAATCGGAGTCCTGCTTGGCGTAGCCATTCTTCTTGGGATTTGCGGTTGGCTTCCCAATGGAGCAGTTGGCGGTTGCCGAACATGGGCACATAAAGGCTGTCGGTTAACTCTTCGGTGCTTAGGTATGCGGTGAATGAGCCGTGTGGAATCAAAACCACGTTTAGTTTTCGCAGTCTTTCCTGCAGTTTCTCGCTTAACAGTTCGGTGAAGTCTTTAACGATGATTAATTCGTCAACCAGCGGGTACTTCTGGTACATTATGGCGTCTTTTTCTTTGCAGATGCAGACTGTGCGGAAGCCTTCTTCTTTGGCGCCTTTGAAAATGTTAAGCGAACTATGCGAACCCAACGTGCCGATGGCGAGTTTGCTTTGGTCGTATTTCTCGAGGATTTTGCCTATGTCTTTGCTAGTCTATCATGTTACCACTTCTGCAAGCCTATGTTTTCTGAGTGCACGTTTTATTTCCATGGCGACGCGTTTGCCTGGACCCACTTCTACGCCGTACTTGTATTTCATGTAAGGCGAAGTTGGCTCAACACAGGGGCAGCCTGGAACACGTGGGCTAACGTCGAAAACGCGAAATTCCAAATCCTTGGTTACTGCTCCTTGAAGTGCAAAGAGCCCAATCATGCCTGGCGGAAACTCTTTTTTGCAGATGCTCACGAAGCGTTCTGCGGCGTCGAAGATTTTTTCAAGTTGGCTTTCCCGCATGGTTACGCCCATGTGTCCGATTTCGATGTTCTGGGTGGGTATGTTGAGTTCAAGTTGTTCTTTTGCGGGCAAGTCGAGAACGCCGTCGAGGTCGGTTTGAATGCGTCTGTCAAAGCCCAGCAGGTCGATTTCGTCGGTTAAGGGTGACCAGAAATAGTTAGCGTTGAATTTGGCGCCAATAACATATTCTTCAATGATGGATTGTTTGAGTGCTTCACGGGTGATAATGCCTGCTTTTATGCGTTTTTCGGCTTCCCGCTCGTATTCTTCAGGGTTTGAAGCGTAAAAGAACGCTCGCTCAATCGTTCGACCCTTCTCAGGCACTTTCACAATAGCAGGGCAGTCGATTTCTTCTGGAGACTTGAAGGCTCGGGGAATTTTTATGCCTGCTTCTTTGAGAAGCCAGAGCTGGTTTTTTGGGGCGTTGCGTTCTTCGGTTTTAAGCAGGTACCTGTTGCCCATGAGGGGCACGGCGAATTTTTGTTCAATGGCTTCGTAGCCCGCGTACACGCTAAACGAGCGGTTGGGGACAAAAACTGTGTTTAGGTCGGTTAGTTCCTTTACGGTTTCTGGGTTGGTTATGTCTGAGAATTTGTCTAGGAAGATGAATTTGTCAAATATGTTTCTGTAATATCGGGCGTAGGTTTTTTCTCTGCCGTTTTGGCACACGACAACGGTTTCGAAGCCTTCCTGTTTGGCGCCTGAAGCGATTTCCAGCGCTGAGTGTGAACCTAAAACGCCAATGTCGGATTTTCTTTGGGTCGTAATTGGCTATTGTTTGTTTTATTTTTTCGTTCATCATGCTTTTTCACCCATATAATCCTTGTAACTGTTAATTACTTTCGCAAGCTTTGGCGCGTCAAACAGTTTGCGGTTTGTCATCTCGTTTGCTGCTGCCATGTACATTTCGCTGATGATTGTTTTAAGTTTGGGGTCAAGTTTGGAGGCTGCGACTTGCAAAGTGATTTCCAGTCTTGGATTCCTTTGGCTTCAGCGTCTTTTTTGGCTTGCTCCAAATCGTTGTACCAGTTTGTTTTCTTGTAGAATTGCCTTGCAATTTCCTTGCTCACATGCACGCCATCGTATGTGAAGCGGCATTCGTCCAAGTGTGCCCACTACGTCAACGACCATGAGTTTTCGTTTGTCGTCGAAGGCTAACTCGATTTTGCCATCCTCATTCTTCAAATCTCGCGTTTGATGCGGCTTTGGTTATGGTTTCATCCGCTTTCAAAAGCACCGCTTTAACATCGGCGAGTTCAGGGTCGGTTAAGCCAGCGATTTTCTTCGCCTCAACCCACGTCACGTAGCGGTCAGTTTCCTCGAGTTTTGTGCTGACGTCAAAAATGGGTTTGGCAAGGGTTTCGCCTGGCTTTGGTTGGTGGTCTAAGCCGAGGTCTTTCAGGGTGACTTTTCCTTGTGCGAGCCGTTTGAAGACTGAGGAGCCTTCGGGTAAGCCGTTGCGGTAGATTATTTCGAGTGGGATTAGGCAGTTTTTCAGGTTTGGAGTGTAAGCGCTGTAGTCGTGGACTGATTTTGCCGTTGACTACGCTTGTTTTTGGTTTGTAAACGTTAACTAAAGCATACTTCCATGATGCTTGAGGGCTGCTTTAACTCTGCAACCTTGACGGCTTTGCCTTTTTCATCGACTAAGCCCTTGTAGTGAGTTTTAACCCCAATCTTTTCCAAGCTGCTCAAAACAGTAAGCACCCATCAGACACAGAGCGGCGCCTTTGCCTTCTATGTGGTCTGGCATTTCGCCCCAGTCAAAAACGCTGTAGCGGTCAGAAAAGAGGAATCTGCCAACGCCCATGGTTGTTTGGGTTGGTTTCTGGATTACTTGTAAGTCTTTTACACTGCCCATTTTAGGTTGCCTCAAACAGTTTTGTGTTATTGTGATTATTGTTTGTGCTTATATCGCTTTATCTAGCGTTTGCTTCAAAAACGGGGGTCTTATTTGACTCTTAATTGCAATACGTTGCAGAAGACCTATAGAGGGGTAGGTCGGTATTGGTTTTTTCAGTAGTCATTAGCATGTTAAAACAGCCCGCTCAACCAACCCAAACTAACCAATCGGCAAAAAATAAACCAGATTAAACACCACTAAAAACTTGAAACTCTTATATACGGCAGATGATAATTCACTGTTGAGTGTCATGGCTGAAGTTTGTTCAACATGCGGACTACCAAAGGACCTATGCGTCTGTGGAGAAATAGAGAAAGAACAACAGCGTATTCGCATACGCCTTGAAACCAGAAAATTCGGCAAAGCAACCACCATAATCGACGGCATGGACGATAAAAACTCGAATTTGCAAGCATCGCACAAAAACTCAAAACCTACTGCGCATGCGGCGGAACACACAAAAACGGGCAAATCATGCTTCAAGGCGACCACCGCGACCGAGTAAGAGAATTTCTCGTAAAAATGGGCTATCCACAAGAAAACATCGAACTACAATAACCCTGCATAGTCCCTAAAGTAAAGGTGAATGTTTCCTAATGAAAAAGTCAGATGGCATCCGCGACGTTTTCAAAAACGTTAAATACCGAAAACCCACCCAAATCTTTTGTCCCCGATGCGGCAGCCCAAAAATCCAACTACACAGCAGTTTAGCGATTTGGTTAACTCCTAAACAGTACTATTGTGAAGAATGCGGTTACCACGGCATTATAGTTATGGAACTTGAAAAAGACGACGAAAAAGAAAAAGAAGAAACTTAGTTTCTGTTTGGTTTAAAATAAAGTGCCCTTAATCGGGCAATTCAAGATTTAACTGTTTTTTGAGTGTCTTGTAGCGGTTTCGTACAGTTACTTCGGTTACGCCAGCGGCTTCAGCGATGTCTTTCTGGGTTTTCTTCTCGTTATTCTGTAAGCATGCGATGTAGAGGGCGGCGGCAGCTAAACCCATGGGGTCTTTTCCTGCAGCAGCACGTTTGCGTCTTGCTTCGCGAAGAATTTGGATGGCTGCACCTTGAGTTTTGCCTGAGATGCCTGTTTTTTCAGCGATTTTTGACACGTAGGTTAATGGGTCAGCTATTGGCATGTGGACTTCAAGTTCTCGCAACAGGAGTCGGTAGCATCTTGCAACGTCTTTCTTGTCGACTAAGCTGGCTTCGGCGATTTCGCGTAGGGTTCGAGGTGTTCCGCTTCCACGGCAAGCAGCATACAATGCGGCTGCAGCGATGGCGGCGATTGATCTTCCTCTGACTAAGCCTTTGTCGAGTGCTTTTCTGTAGACGACTGCTGCTTTTTCTTTGATTGGTGGTGGAATGTAGACTTTGTCTGATAAACGGTCTAGTTCTGCCATGGCTTGGGCAAGGTTGCGGTCGATGGATGAGTGGACTCTGCTGCGGATTTGCCATTTCCGAAGACGCCACATCTGCAATCTAGTTGATAATGGTAGTTTTCTTCCAAACGCATCTCTGTCAACTTGGCTGATGGCTGTGGATAAGCCTTTGTCATGAACGGAATAAGAAGTGGGAACACCAACACGGCTTCTAGACGCTTTTTCCTCTTGGGTGAACGCGCGCCATTCTGGTCCTTTATCCATCATTTGCTCGTACACGACCAGTCCGCAGTCACCGCATACGGTCTCTCCAGTATCGTAATCGTGAACTAAATTCTCGCCACCACACTCTGGGCACTTGTCAACCAAGCGTTGGGCTGTTTTCGGTGTTTCTTTTTTATCTCATTTCTTCTACCTCAATTTTGATATGCGTAGAACCGTCACCATAGGCCAATCTGGCTAGAAAATAGTACATTCGGCCCGCGCAAACTAAGCAAAGGAACGGATTAAATATTTAAGGTTTGTGGTTTATTAAACTTATTGCACACAATGGTTTCGAATTGCCCAACATATAGAAAAGTCCCTTATGGTAAATGACATAAAAAAGTGTAAAAAAGCGCTAAACAGCGCCGAGGAAACAGTCAGCTTGCGTCGTTAATTTCAACCTAATTTAAAAAATTCACGCAAACCTAATCCATTTTAACAATTCCGCGTGAGAACGCTTATTAAGAAAAAAGTCACCCATTAAACCTCTAGCAATAAATAAAACAAGTGCTAATTGAAACCGTGCAGCCCGGTGGTGTAGTGGTCAAGCATAGAGGGCTTTGGACCCTCCGACGAGAGTTCGAATCTCTCCCGGGCTACCACAACTCTCCTGTTTGTGTACGGTCTGGTTTTTGGTGGGTTTTGGTTGTTTATACAGAAAGCATATACAAATTGCATATACAGTTGCTGTTCTTTGCGGCTCAGACACAGACCTGACGGTTAATTCAAACGAACTCAAAAACTATCTGGATGCATGTTTAGCAACAAACCAGCCCACCGCAAACCTGGAATTAAGTTACTGTTAGAAGAAGAAAAACGGCTGAATTCCTACGGAAAAGTCCGTTCTTCTTCTTTCAATTAATTTCAGAACTTAACAAAAGAACAACAACTGATGGTAGCGCATTGTTGTTGTTCTACCGATCCCAATGCCGGTCAGATTAGGGCTGCCTTCACGCTTTAGGCTGAGACTCTTGACAGTCAACTGTTGGCTTACAAATTAACTCATAATGATATGGTCCTACGTCAATTTGTTTAATGACAGAGAAACCGTTCTCTGCAAGAACCCGATTGGCCTCATCTTCCGAGAGTCGTTCTTTAAATGGCGGTCCATGTTCAGTTTGGATCTTCTTCCAGTCTACATCAACAATGTAGGCTGTTGGTTTAGATATACGTCTAACTTCTTGGAAGAACGCTTTCTTATCTTCTACCTCATGTAGAACGTTGGCGAATAGGACAAGGTCGACGGATTCTTTAGGAATTCCTGTATGGCACACATCGCTATTTACTATTTTTATGATATTTGGGTTCACTTCTGACTTGGCAATGTTTTCTTTTAAGCCATTTAGCATTGTCTGGTTGCTATCAACGGCATATACGAGGCCTTTTTCTCCTGTCATCTGAGCCATTGGTATAGTAAAGAAGCCAGGTCCCGAACCCAAGTCTGCTATAATCATTCCTTTCGTTACCCCTGCCTCGTTTAGAATGGTTTCTGGATTATGCCATTGCTTTCTTTCTTCGGACATTAAGAACTTGACACGGTCAACATGATGGTCAATATGATGTTCCATTGCTAACTCCTCAACTGCTTATGCGAAATCAATCCACTATTAATGTACACTGGTTGAAGAATTTCTCTATTTTTGGATTTGCAGCTGCAGTGTAAATTTTACTTCTATGGGTTCGAGCGTTTTTTGGTTCGCCACGTTAAGCCGCTATAGATTGTAAACGCTAAAAGAACCACAAAAACCGCTGCTTTGACGACTGTGAAATCTATGACCGCAGAGTAGAGCGCGAATGCTGCTGGAAACGCCCCGATATACAGAGTGAAGAATATTGCTGTGGGCAGTTTGTAGCTGTATTTGTAGTCTTTGAAGATGCGTTTGCCAAAGTACAATGCTGCCAAGCGTCCCATGCCGTGAGTGCATTTTATGCAGTTGTAGCATGGCCGCAGGCAACCGAGAAGGTGCAGTAAACCATAAACTAAGATCAGCGTCACCACAAGAAATACAATACCATCCGTTATGTCAAATAGTAGAAAAGCGACTGTGTCAAGAATAATCCACACGAAAAGGGCGAGGTTGCCGAATATAACCAAGTTTTCAGGGAAGAAAATTGGTCGACCGTTTTTTGGTTCTGCCATGCACGCCTATTGCAGCGGATGGCATATAAGGATTCTTTAACGCACCAGCTCTATCACAGTTTAAACAGTTGAGGGAAAAACGGGTGAGTTCTCCAATTGAGGACATTCAAATCTTGCTCAAAAGGGGCAAGGCAATTAAAAGGGTCCAAGTTATGCTCAAGAATTGCCCCGACTTGGTTCCTAAGGTTAATTCAAATGAGTCTCACATGGCCCGAGGAAACAAATGTTAAGTGGGTGGAAGTATTCGGCGATAAACCACCAGCACCACAGACTTGGAAATAGTCAACTCTTAGAAAAAGAAAAACGGATAAATTCCTACGGCATGTTTTTCTTCTTCTTTCCAACAAGCCCAGAACGCTCACGCAACTAAAAGAGAAGACACAATCTCTGCACACAGCGCTGTCTTCTTCTTTCAACTTTAAGCTAATTTACTATTGGATTCACCAGTTAACTGATAGAAGAAGAGCAAGTTTTTCAACTTTCTTCTTCTTTCAATTCGTCTGAAATCTTTTAAGTATAGAGCGTTAAACGTGTATAGATTTGAATGTATGGTTTATCGGACCTGAAGAACGCGATTGTAATAAAAGATTCATCCGTAGAATGTCCCGTCAATGGATGTAATCATCTTGTTCCTCGTCAAAGGAAGGTTTTCAAACGATTAGAAGAGTTCAAATGCCCCGAACATGGAATTTTCATTTCGCCTTCAACCTTTGAATATCAAAACAAATCAGAGAACATTTTGTGGAAAAGCGAGCAGGATCAGAATTTGCTTTTCAACGGCATATTTAGCGTTAAGCGTGAAACGGAGCGGATTGCAAGAGACAACAGCGAGGACGCCGTCACCTGGAATGTCTTTAGGTACCTTGAAAAACAAAAATTGATAGGAGGTTTTCTATCAAGTCTAACTGGTGCTCCAGTTGATGATTGTGAGGTTATTTACTGGTCTTTCTGCCAATCGCAGGCTAGAAGAGGCTGCTGGAGCCCTCTCCAACAAGTCCGTGAAGAGTTTGAGCTTAACCCTGCCAAAGGATCAGAACCTGACCTAATCGTCAAAGCCAACAATGCCTTGTTTTTGATAGAGGCAAAACTAAACGCCAGCAACAACACAGCTCCCAGCTCAAAAGATCCAGCAGTAAAGCAAAAGTATGAAAGCGGCTGCCAAGGCTGGTACAACCAAGTTTTCAAGTCACAATTCGACCAAATTGCTGTTATCGATAGAAAGTATGAGTTGCTTAGATTTTGGTTGCTGGGGTCAAAAATGGCTGACCGTTTACAGGCCAACTTTTATCTAGTTAATTTGGTTCCGCAAGAAAAAGAGAAAACCATAGAATCAGTTTTTAAAAATCATATCAAAGAAAGCTCAGATAGGACGTTTTTGAGGGCAACTTGGGAAGAAATTTATCGTTATATAGAAAACAAAGCAAGTGCAAGCAAAGAAAAGGAAGTTATCACCAAATATTTTACAGAAAAAACAGTTGGATACGAAGGAAAAAGGCATTCTATGGCTTAAAAGTTGCCACAAAAGACATAGACATCATACTAACAAAGCAATAAGACCTAAACAGCCTCAAAACAGCGTTAGGTGCAATAGGTTACAAGGAACCAAATCCTATAGTCATCATGAGACCCTATAATGACATGCAAACAAATATAAAATATTATAAGGAAACTTTTGCTGATTAACTTTGAAAAAAGCTGATGTTTACTCTACAGCTTCAACTTTTAATATTTCTGGAACCCGCTTCTTGACCAGAGTCTCAACACCTTGTTTAAGAGTCATTGCAGCCATTGGGCAACCTGCACAGGCGCCTCTAAGTCGAACTTTCAAGGTTTGTTTTTCGATGGCTACAAATTCTATGTCTCCGCCGTCAGCTTGAATTTGCGGTCTTATTTCGTCAAGTGCCTTTTGGACTCTTTTTTCGATTGATTCAGTCATGTAATTCACTGCCTTTCGTGAAAAAGGATAATGTGTGCTATAAAATGATTGCTGTACCTCTTTGAGTTCTTTAAATTTTGTTTTACAGTTTGTTCATACAGAGCTTGAAGATTTCTGCCAAATAAACAAAAGATAAAAAAACAAACCCGCACATAATTCTTAGTCTTGAGTGATTAAGCGTGGCGTTGGACTGTTTTCTTACCTGACAAAACGATTCTGATAGACGCCTCAGGATGGAGCGACCTGCTATTGGGCGTCGTGGTTGGCGCACTCAAACCCCCACATCCCATGCTAATGGAACGCAGAATCCCCACCGCCTCTTTTCAGCCCCCAAACTTCCAAAACAAAAAATACTTAGACGACGCAGTAAAAATCGCCAACGAAATCATCACCGTAATGCAGCCTGACGCTGAAACCTGCTTTAAAGTATGTTCAGAATATGTTCTATCCAGCGTAGCTTTGTACTTGCAAAGCCAAGGATTCAGAGTTCAAAGAGTAGAATCCACGGGCGAGCTTAAACCGTTGGTTGAAAGAGCCTACATCCGATGGTGCATAGAGAAAGGTGTGCCCGAGGACATGCTACAAAGACAAAAGGCGCTTTTGGACATTTCTGGAATGGGTTGCTGAAATGCCCCACTTAAGAGAAAGCCTTGTGAAAACTGGTTGGGCAAGCTGGGAGCACAAGTGGCGAGAAGAAATATTCAAAAAACCCCTGAGAAGGACCTGCGTGGTTAAATCAAATTTAGATAGTGACAACGTTTAAGGACTAAGCTGATGTGGGAGAGGCTATTGGACTAAACAAAGGAAAAACAGAAAAATCACAAAGCAGTGCAATTCAAGTTATAGAAGAGGAACTTCAAAGGAAAACAGAGAAGAAAAAATACAATAGCCTAAGATGACGAAAATCCAAAACCAAACAACTTAACACTGGACAATCTGCCTAGCGCTCAAAAAAAGGAAACAACCAAACCGCCTGTGCAAATTCAAGAAAAAAGAATAGAAATAACTGAAGTAAGCGCCTTGACCAAAGAGGATGAGTTAGTCCTCAAAGTCAGCTTCAAGCTGTTTCCCTCAAAAACTGCGTTTTCAAAGGTGCAGTCGGATTTATGGTTTGACAATCAAAAAATCAGTTCTATCTCCGTCAGGATTCCTCAGGGTCATCTGGCAAAAGACGAGTTTGAGTTAACGCCCATGCTGGATATGAAAGGGATACCTGCAGGGCACCATACCATAAAAGTTGAGATGTTTGAGTTGTGGTCTTCAGGTGAGAGGCTTTTTCAAACCTCAAAAGAAGTGGCTGTGGATTATGTTCCCCAAACTCGAGAATCGAGATTTGTTAAGGTTCCAAGTGTTAAAAGTGTTGCAGGTAAAGATTTAGCGTTTGTCTCCGAATCGGAGAAAAATGTTTACCGAGAAATTGAAAAAACAATGAAGAAGGAGCAATTAAGCCAACGGGATGATTGGTAGCTTCGGTTTTCAGCCGAAGGTTAAGAAGTTACTTCTTTTTTCCTTTAGGCGGAAGTTGACTTAACAAAGCTTTCTTTTTTGCTTCTTTTTCTCGTTCAAGTTTCTTTTTTTGCTCAATCTGTGTGTTTTTATTTTTTCTACTCATAACGCTCATATTTCGACACTACAAGCAAACAAGTAACGTTTCATACTCTAAAATGTTACCTTTTTAAATAAGAACCTTCCATTTGTCAAAAAGCATAATTGACAGTTTTGTATCGAAATCGTTATGAGACAATGCCTACACTATTGGATTTGGTAAGTTTGTTGAAGTGTGGAGATTTTGACCACTAAAACTTTGCTTTGCGGATGCGTTTACGAAGAAAACGAGTGGATGCTTGTTAGAATAAAGGAATGTGAAAAGCATCATAAACAACGAAACAGAAAAGTAGAGTACAGACCAAAAGCTGAATGCAACCGAAATGACACAAGAGGAGAATAAATCTCCCCGTTATTGGAAATGCTAGCTGTCTTTTTGCGCAGCCTTATTTCTGAAGAGCAGGGGCAAGCCAACCAGCGGCAACGACAGCATCCATAAGTCCATGTTGTGCCCAAGGAACCACGCATACCAGTCGTTCCATACGTTGCCTGCAAAGAAAACCCAACTGAAATAGTTCCAGAAAAAGTACATTCCCAGTGCTAAGATGATTTTGCCAATGGCTCCGAGTTTGAGGTCTTGCAACGTTTCTATATGAGTGGATTTCTTGGTAAAGTAGCCGGAGTAAATTGCCAACGCCAGCAAGCCGAACGCTGTAGCGATAAAGCTTACTAAGTGTTCTGGGTGGGGAATTAGGCGTTCTACGCCATTAACTTGTGTAGGTACAACCCAAAGGTATTCGATTCCTTTGCCTCTTACAACGCTTATCCATATGTTTGTGTTGATGAGCCAGAACACCACAATGTAGAGTGTGCCTGTGATTAACCCCCATTTTATCGCTGTCTTGAAGGGTTTTTTGGGGTTTAACTTGAAGGCGAAAATGAACAGAACGATTGGGAGAATTATGGCTTCGACAATAGTTGGAACCACGCTAAGTAACAGGAAGTTTAACATGGAGCTTAAAGGTGGGCTATTTGAGAGAAATTGTCCAAAACTTTGAAGACTAAAGCCTGCGGTTGCACTAAGACCCAGCCAGTAAATTCCCTCAAACACCAAAACAATTCGCAGAACAGTATAGGTGGTGGGTTTTGAGAGGTTCTTTTTTGTAAAGTAGATGACGATTGCTGCAAGAGCGATGATGCTGGCTGCAAACCTGAAAACTAAGCCGATGGTTGCTGAAATGTCTTCAACCAAAATGGTGAAAAGAAATGACCCTCCTCCTATGCGTTGCCATTCGCCTATCCAGGAGAGCGTAAACATTGCATGCAAAGTAAATAGGAAATAAGCGGTAACAACTGCAAGTAAGCCTACTTTTAGGGGTGTATAGAATTTCTGTTCCGCCATAAAATCAACCGAGCTTGGCTGATGTAATTTCGGTTGGTTTGTATATTATATTTGTGGTTGGATGCCTTGGTTGATTAGCCAGTCATCTTGCCGTTATCGGAAATGGGTATTGTTAAATACAAATTTCCCTTAAATCATATCTTGAAGAGGAATTTGTTTGCGACTAACCGATAAACGGATATCAACTTTTTTGTTTGCCACTCAAGGCGTCGGCATAGTCTTTGTTGCTATTTTCTTAGCTGCTTATTTAGGCGGTTTGCCCTCAACCAATGTTCTGCATTCTGAACCAGCTTTCAGAATTCCGCTAGCTTTCTTCGGTGTAGCCCTATTGATTCTTGCCTTGGCAACGGTTATCCTGTCAGTTTACAGCAAGCGTTTTAGGCACGCCACCGTTTAGTAGTTAAGGGTAATTTTGGTTTTGTCTTCTTCGTGTCCGATGAAATGTTTTTCGCCCTTCAGACGCAGCGTGTAGTCCATGGCTGACCCATCGCAGAGCAGAAAATCGTTTGGCATGTAAGAACCCAAGGAAAAGAAACTTTGTTTGGCATCTGCCCCCAAATATTTTAAGAAGTCCACGAACGCCCCAAGGCTCATGCTTGAAGAGGTTACAAGCACAACATCAAAGTTTCTTAGGAGTGGTTTCCAAGCAAATGTTCCAATCCCACCGGTTACTTCTCCAAGGGTCTCTTCCACGGAGGCTCTTTTGGCACTTCTCTGCAGGGTAAGCCAAACCCTCTTGAAACCCTCGCCATTCACCGTCACGTCTGCTCGCAACGATTTTCCATCGTCAAAGTTGCTGCTTTCAACCTGCGCCATGGCTTGAGCTGAACTGTGAGATATGGTAAGCGGCGATTTCTCCACGTTTATCTTCAATGGAAACCAAGGTGAACGCAGCAGAACACCCCATAAATCGTAAGCATGGGGTAAGTCAAAATGAACCGCTGGCGCCCGGATTTCCCCTATTAGGTTTGTTTTTATGATTCCTGTGGCTGGAAACATTCTGTTGCCCAATTCTACGTTGACAACTTGGCTTTGCCCATCATCTTGGGTCTCGGTAAACTGTGCAGGCGTTGGGTCGAGAAGGGTCGGGGTAAACTGCCAATGAGAACTTTTTCCCGACGAAACCCACATAAACTCTAAGCTGGCGGTGCCAACGTATACTGCTCTGGGCTTGATAATTGAGGTGCTTCGGACGCTTACTGTGGCGTTTCCAGTGGGGGAAATGTTGTACCATGCTTCATGTCCATTTGCCATGTTATAGGAAGCTGCCATTTGACTGTTCTCCTGCCTAAATTATCTCGCATTTGTGAATCTTAAATCTTATATTCTCCACCTGCCAACTTAGCTCTTCAATGTCAAATGTCAAATTCCCTTCATTTGCCGCAGGAATCAGTTGGAGACAACCAGCCGTTTTCGCAGTGGCAACGTTGGTATGTACTGTTTTGGCAATTTGGGCTGTTGTTTCTGCTCCAGTTGGGTCAGTCACAGGTGTCTCTGGGCTCTACATTGCAGCGGCGGTTTACGTGCCCTTGGCGCTCTGGTTTGGCGTCTGGGGTTGTCTAGCAGGCTACGTCAGCTGCATATTCATGGGATTGTATCTGGGTTACTCGTTGCCGTTTGTGATGGTTTGGGCGCTGGCAGACTTTTTTGAGGGGTTCGTTCCCTTGTTAATTTACAGGTCGCTTAAGACTAAGCCCACCCTTGATTTGAAGCGTCCAAAACTAACCTATGGGCTAAACACGCTGCTTGGCTTAGTCTTGGTTAGTTCAGCCGTCTTCCTTGTTCTCGCACAAACAACACTTTTCATCCTCACCTTCATCGTTAGCATCACGCTTTTACTGATTCAAGCAACCGTTGAAGACCGCAAAACATGGATAACATGGCTAATCGCAGGCGTATTCATAGCCAGCATAGTTTCAGGCTTGTTTGTAGTCGGTGCCTTGGCAGCGTTCGGCAATATTCCAATCTCAGCTTTCCCAACGGTTTTCTTTGGTTGGGTGTTTGGAGACATAATAGTGCTCGCCACATTGGGGACGATGCTTACGGTTGCCCTAACGCCTCGTATCATCAAGTCCAAAATTCATGTTCGAAGATTCTTCTCATAGAAGCGCTCCACTTAAAAGTTGTCTCTCACCGTTATGGAACAAGTACACATTATTGATAGTAGACAGCTTACCGTTATCGCAAATGAGTGCTGAACCTTTTGGCACAGCAAAAATATCCTGTTTCTTCGATAACTCAATTAATTCTTTATCCATGCCCAACCTGTAATGAGCCTTAAGCGTTAAATCAACAAGTCCAAGTCCATCAATAACTTTGACTGACAAGTTGCTTCTGTAAGTTATCACGCATTTTCGGCAAAGAGCCAACGCTCCAGCACTTCGCCCAACAATAACACCCTCAAAACCCATAAGTAAACTATCAATGCCTGATTTTTTCAGACGCTCGACCAAAACGCTGGGCACACCGCCCGTTAAATAGACAAGGTCTGATTCGCAGATTTTTTCTTTAATTTCACGGTTTGTGCTGGAGTAGTCTACAGTGTTTACTGTGCTGGCGCCTAAGCTTCTGAAGTAATCAAAGATTAGTTTGCTTTTAGTGTAGGTTTTATCGAAGGATGCTCTTGCCCAAGAAAACACAAGAATTCTCGGTGCCTCGCCTGCATCGTGGAAGGCTCTCTGGTTTACTTCCATGTGCATCCCTTCTAAGGGTGTTTTCTCCGCCTAAAAGATAATACTTGGGCATACAAGGTTTGGAGCTTGGAGGTTTAAAAAAGTTAACCTTAACTCGTATGTCAATTAACTATAAAATTTGTTTTCAGCAATGATTTTTGGGATTTATCTAAAATATATTTGTTAACGAATGTGCTAGTTCCTTTGATTTTGTTCTTAAATTAGTTCCCATGGTTTTGGGCATATTTGGAGCCTAATAGTGGTTCATTGCAGAAACCTATAGGGGGTAGGTCAGTATTGGCGTTTTCCCCAGCCATTAATATGTTAAAAAAACAGCCGCAAAATTTTTGGGCGTCCTAGGGGGTTAATTGGTACATTTACTGGCAACGCTTATTAGGTTTTGAAGGAAAGTTAGCACGATGAAAAATGGCGCCAGATGGCTACGTTGAATATAAGCGCAGGGAATTCTGCAAAGACATCCAATGCCCCGTGCAACTAGAGTTAAACAAGCAAACTGAAGGTTCCCCAGCATACGAGAAGACCACGGCAAAAATGCGGCACCGCCTGCCTCTACACTACATGGCAGTTTCACCATTGGCTTATAGAAAAAGGTTATTTAATTCTAAAACCCAAAGGTTCCTCGGAGAAATGATTATGGAGTGGGGAATGAAAAACCGCTTAAGCAGACTTATCCAGAAAGATCGGCAAAGCCCTCTTTTTACCCATTGACCACGGCTACTTCCAAGGACCAACACATGGCCTTGAGCATCCTGAAGAAACAATCAAACCAATCTACCAGTACGCGGACGCAATCATGCTAACACGCGGTGTTTTGCGCAACTGCATTGACCCCGCAATTGAGAAACCCATCATCATGCGGGTTTCAGGCGCAGTGTCCGTGGTCGGAGAAGACTTAGCCAACGAAAGCATAGTCACATCCATCCAGGAAATCCTACGGTTAAATGCTTCAGCCGTCTCTATGTCAGTTTTCGTCGGAACAAAATACGAAAATAAAAGCCTCAGCAACCTCTCCAAACTTGTCGACGAATGTGAAGAATACGGCATACCCGTCATGGCTGTGTCTGCAGTCGGTAAAGAACTTGAAAAACGAGAAGCCCGCTACTTAGCATTAGCTGCACGAATTTCAGCGGAAATCGGCGCACGAGTCGTTAAAACCTACTATTGCAAAGAACACTTTGAGAAAGTCGTCGATGGGTGCCCAGTGCCAGTTGTAATCGCTGGCGGACCCAAAACTGAAACTCAAAGGGAAGTTTTCGATTTTGTCTATGACGGCTTGCAGAAAGGTGCCATAGGCGTCAACTTGGGACGCAACATTTGGCAAACCGAGCACCCCGTGGCTTCCATCAAAGCAATTCGCGCTATAATCCACGAAGGATACAATGCCCAAGAAGCCGACGACCTCTACAATCAAGTAGTAGCAGGCAAAGCCTAACCTTTCTTTTTTGGTGAAACGTTTGCTAGCCGCCTTCTACTATAACAACCATGATGTCCGCATAGAAGAAATTCCCATCCCGAGCATTGGCGAAGAGGAAGTGCTGCTGAAAGTTATGGCGAGCGGCATATGCGGCAGCGACGTTATCGAATGGTATCGAGTTCCCAAGGCACCGCGTGTACTGGGTCACGAGGCGACAGGTGTTATCGATAAGGTTGGCGCTAAAGTTAAAAGCGTCAAAGTCGGCGACCGCGTGTTTGTTTCCCACCATGTCCCATGCAACCAGTGCCGATACTGCCAACGGGGAAACCACACAGCCTGCCATACCCTGCACACAACCAACTATTACCCAGGCGGCTTCGCACAGTACATCCAAGTTCCCAAAATCAACGTCCAATACGGCATCTACAAACTGCCCGACGAAATGAGTTTTGAAGAAGGCACATTCATCGAACCCTTAGCTTGCGTGTCGCGGGGGCAGCGGCTGGCAAATCTCCAAAAAGAAGATTCGCTCCTAATCATCGGAAGCGGTATCTCTGGCATCCTGCACGCGCAACTTGCCAAATTCAAAGGCGTACAAAACATCATAGTCGCCGACATTAACCCTTACAGGCTGGAGCTTGCCAAAAAATTCGGCGCAGACCATGCCCTAAACGCCAAAGACAACCTACCCCAGAAACTCAAAGAAATAAACGACGGACACTTGGCAGACCAAGTCATTGTCTGCACAGGCGCAACCTCAGCAGCGATGGCAGCGTTGGATTGCGTGGAGAGCGGCGGAACCATCCTGTTCTTTGCCGTGCCTGACCCAACCGTGAAGCTGCCTGTTCCCATTAACCAGTTTTGGCGAAACGAAATCACCATGCGCACAAGCTACGGCGCAGCCCCAAACGACCTTGAGGATTCCTTGAGGGTTTTGGCAACTGGAAAGTTGAACGTTAAAGACATGATTACGCACAGGCTTAGTTTGCGTGATGCACAAGAGGGTTTCCGTTTGATGGCTGAGGCTGGGCAATCGTTGAAAGTTATTTTGGAGCCAAACAGCGAGTAAAAAAGATAAAAACACATATCAACATACAATTTACTATGCCAGACATATTTGACGTGATTCATACCCGGCGAAGTATCAGAAAATTCCTGCCTCAACCAGTTCCCAAAGAGCTTATCTTGGAGGTTTTGGCGACAGCTGGCTGGGCACCCTCCGCCCACAATGCTCAACCATACGGCTTTATCATTTTAGAGAATGCCCAAATCAAACAAGAGTTGGCGGATGCGATGGCTCAAGTTTGGGTTGCAGACCTAGCAAAAGACGGCTTAACGATTGATGCTGATAAACGCGGGGAAAGAGTTCAACGCTTTGCAAAAGCACCAGCCCTTATTTTAGCATGTATAACAAGTATCGAAGGGCTGCCAAGTTATTCTGATGAGCGACGGCAGACATGCATTCGTGACTTGGCGGTTCAAAGTTTAGGCGCCGCGATTGAAAACTTGCTTTTGGCAGCACACGCCAAGGATTTGGGCGCATGCTGGTTTTCTGCGCCAGGTTTCTGTAAAGAAACGGTTAGGAAAAAGCTGGAAATTCCCGCCACGGTGGAGCCGCAGGCATTTGTCGTTTTGGGTTACCCTGCAGAAAACCCTTCTGTGCCACCCAAAAAGCAGCTTGCTGCTTACTGTTTTATGGATAAGTGGGGCAGGAAGCTTTAGGATTTTATCATTGTTAGGAGCATTTTGAATTTTGTTTTCGCCGATAGAGCATGTGGCTCGTTGGCTGGCATGATGGTCATTTCGCCCTGCTTGAGTCTCACGGGTTTGCCTGATATGGTGACTTCCACTTCGCCTTCAAGCACGTAAACCATTGCGTCGTAGGGTGCAGTGTGCTCGCTTAAACCTTGATTTATATCAAAAGCGAACAGTGTTACGGTTCCTGTTTTCTTGTCGATTATTGTGCGGCTTACAACTGAGCCTTCTTGATAATCAATTAGCCCTGACAGGTTTGATGCTTCCGCTGTTAGTTGTTTGGGTTTTTCTTTGTTTGGCATAATTATCACTCTTATGAGATGTTGCAGGTGTGGTTATTTCTTTAGTTTCCCTCTTTCCTCATCCCAACGTTGGAACATTTCATCGGCGATTCTTGGTCTGAGCGTGAAAATGTCCTGGGGCTTGTCAACATACAGATAAATCAAATAGACTCTGTCTACGTTGGTTGAGCGAATAAACATGTATTCTGGTTTTCTGGGCAGTATACGTGAGTAGCTATCGAAAATTTGGTTGAATAATTGATTTAGTTTTTCAGTTGGAACGCTGTGGTCAAAGCCGATTTCAAAGGTGTAGCAGTAAAGGTTGTGGGTTTTTGAGCTTTCGTAGAGGTAGTTGGTTATGTCGCGGTCCAAAATTTGCAGGTTGCTAACTGAAACTGTGTTGTTGCCAGAAGTTAAGATTTTAGTGTAGTTTATGGTGATTTCTTGAACTATGCCTTCAACTGTGCCGATTTTTACGTAGTCGCCGACTTTGAAGGGTTTTGCTGCCAAAAGGAAGAGCCCAGCTAAGAAGTTGCCTACTGTTTTTTGTGACGCAAAACCTAACGCGGCGCCGCCTATAGCGGAAACCGACAGTAACCATTCGGCTCCAACTCCGCCCAAACTGCTTATCGCTAGAACAGCGAATATGAGAATCAGAATTCGGAAGGTTAGGACCAGGTTATTGCTGGTGCTAGGTTCAAGTTTGATGCGTTTGGCAAAGCCTGTTAGGTATCGGCTGATTAATCTTTCCAGGGTAACTGCTACTATGGCAATTACTATTATGTCAAATATCGTTGAAAGTGGAATTTGAACTCCGAAGATGTCCGCCAAAGCGAAACCGCTCGTTTAATGCCAACTTGCGCTAAGTCGTCTATAACTCTTTCGCGAAGTTAGGGGGTTTTGTCTGGAACGAAATCCATCGACATAGAATTAACACAATGCCGTGTGTCTTTTTCAGTGAAGTGCTCGCCAGTGAAGACGTGCCCAAGGTGGGCGCCACAGTTGACGCATTGGATTTCCGTTCGCCGTCCATCAGAGTCAGGCAACCGTTTTACGGCGCCTGGGATTTCGTCGTCAAAACTTGGCCATCCACAGTTTGCTTCAAACTTATTCTCTGAACGGTACAGTTTTGCGCCGCAGCGTTTGCAAACATAGGTGCCTTTTTCCCAAAACGCATAGTATTTGCCTGTGAAGGGCATTTCGGTGCCTTTGTGAACTATGACTTGTTCTTCTTCGGGGGTGAGTTTTTTAAAATTGGTTTGGGATTGAGAAGCAGACAAAATAAAACACCATTATTGACTATGAGTTTGGAGAGTAAAAAACCATTCTGCCCTCAACTTCGCATCGTTTGCCTTCTGTCGATGTGGGGGTTGATAGGCAAAATTAAATATGTTAAGGGAGATAGCGTTTGCGGTTTGCAAATGGTTACGTTGCATGGCAAGGGTAAAGCCGCTTTGGTGGCGGCTGTATTTTTGGTGCTGTTAGCGTTGGCTGTGGCTGCAACGGTTTTTTCGTCTCCGCCTCTGTCTAGCCAGCCAGGCGAAGGCAGCGTCGACCCAGCCTCAGGTATCCACATTAACTCCAGCGGAGCCATAACAACTCCTCTATCAGACTCGCCAGTCAATAGCGTCCACCGCCAAGGAAACACCTACACATTAACAAGCGACATCACAAGCATGTTAACCATCGAAAAAAGCAACATAGTCCTCGAAGGCAACGGCTATGCGCTTATAGGGTCTCAAGGTTTAAGGCTAACAAAAGTTGCAAACGTCACAATAAAAGACCTAACCATTGACACACACTATCTACACCTTTTTCTGGACCACACTCAAAACTGCGTCGTCCAAAATGTTACCTCTTCGATTTTACTAAGCAATTCAAACTCCAATGTAATCAGTAACTGTTCAGCAAGCATAGACTTACAAAGCTCCCATTACAACACAATAAAAAACTGCAATACAGGCGAAATTACACTCCAGCAATCAAACGACAACTCCCTGCTCTACAACACAATTTGGACGCAAGGTGAGAGCTTAGGAATTTGGTCTTCGTCCAATAATCTTGTTTTTGGTAACACTTTTTTGAAGTTTTGGTGGTGGATAAGCATGACCGGCGATTCTGCCAATAACAAGATTGTTGCAAACAACGTCTGGGCAGGGCAAATCTACCTCGCAGACAAGTTAGTGGGAACCAACAACATCTACCACAACAACTTCTACAACTTCAACTGGAACCGCACCGCAACAACTAACTCAGCTAACGTCTGGAGCAGCGGCATGAGCGGCAACTACTGGGCAGGCTACTACGGCCAAGATGCGAATCGTGATGGAGTCGGCGACACACCCTACATAATCGACAAGACAAATCAGGACAATTACCCCTTAATGGCTCCCGTGAACATTACCAATGAACCAATCCCATCACTCTAAAAAAACAGATATAAAGAAGCGGTTGGTATTACTATTGAAGGTTTTTGTATGGTTGAAATTACAAAGTTATTTTGGAAACCCGCTTTAACTTCCGACGGTTTTGTGTTAGGGGAAGTCCATAGCGCAGAATTAGACATGAGCAACTGGCAAATAATCAATTTGTATGTCACTTTATCTGAAGAAGCATCAAAAAAACTAGGGTTCAAGCATCCCTACCTTGGCAAAACTGTAGTTTGCCTGCCCGTCTCCGCAGTTGAATCCATAGCAGAGAAGGCAGTTTTGAACAAGACCATCGAGGAACTGCGTACCCTAAGGCAATGCAGAGAATAACTGCTTTTCTTTTTTTATTGTTTTAATTTTCTATCGCGCCATCTGAGATATAGCGACAGGATGGTTCCGAACAGTGCTACTAAGGCAATAATTAGGGCAGCTATGATTAAGGGTGATAGGAAAGGCTGCAGATTTTCAGTTTGGGTGGGCTGTGTTTGTTTAGAATCGTGGGTTGATTGCTGAGTAGATGAGTTGGTTGTTGGAAGGGGGGTTTGTTTTGGAGTTGGGTTTGTTTGGGAACTTGCAGGAATCGGCGGGAAAGACGCTGTCGGAAGAGACGTTGCCAACTCAAGGTTTGCCCATTGTGGAAGTGGAATCGTTAAATTTGAGTTGTCGTAAGGCGCCATGAGCGGATACAGGTCTGTATTGTTTGCATCTATTAGATAGGTTGTGTCGCCTACTCCTGAAGTGTCAACCTCAGACGCATTAGGGTATTTTGAAGCGTAGTCGCTCCAGTAGTTACCTTGCGTACCTTTGTACCATAAGGTACTGGCAACTGGATTGGGACCTCCAAGCAGATTAGGGCTTCCAATCTGCTGCACGTTGTTCACAAAGTTATTGTCGTAAAGCCTATCATTTAGCCCACAGAGTGCAACTGCATAATTGTTGTTTACTATGTTGTTTGCATAAAAAGTGTTATCGCTGCCTCCTTGGATAACTGATAACCCTATGAAACTGTTGGTGACTGTGTTAGCCTCAATGATGTTGTTGCCGCAAAGGTCGATCATGATTCCTGCGTTACCACCGGTTATAGTGTTTTTTGCAATCAGGTTTCCTTGAGTTTCGTAAACATCAATACCAACTGATGTTTTACCATTTGCAATTGTGTTTTCATATACTACACTATTATCTGCGTTAGTGCGGTCACCGACGCTTAATATCAACCCAGCTCCACTCAGTGAATTATTTACGATAAAAGTGTTCGGAGCGCCAGTTCTGATTAAGCCTGCGTTATTTTGAGCTATAATCTGGTATGAGCCAGATGATAATAGTATGCCATCAGGGAGGTTATTGCCTATTATTTGGGTTTTGGAGCCGCCTCCCTCTATATCTGGGCTAGCATTAGTGATTGTAAACCCTGAAATAACGACGTTGTCAGCAGAAATTGTGATAGCGGTGGGACCGACCATGATGGATGAGGCGAAAAGTGGAGTTTGCGGGTCTATGTCTTTAATTATTGTATTGCTGGCTTTTTCACCTATCAATGAGATTGTTTTGTCTATCGTTAAGGAGTGTTCGAGGTATATTCCACTCCTGACAAGTATGGCGTCGCCGTTTGTTGCGTTGCCGATGGCTGATGAAATCGTTGAAAAATCGTCGGGTACAACAATTGTTTTGGAAGCGGCTTTAACAGGTGAAACTATTATCAAGCAAGACGCCGCAACCAAGGCAGCCATGAGCAAGAGCGATACAGCTTTTTTCATTGCGTTCACTGTTTTTATTGGGTTGGTTTGGTGGTTAAAAGCGTTCTTGTCAACATTTCTGGACTAAACCATGTTTTTTTAGTCAAGGTTTCTGGACTAACTAAAGTTCACTTAGTCAATTGATTCTTTATGTAAGAGATGGGGTAGGTCGTTTAGAGTAAAAGCTTAGTTTTAGCCTATATATAAGGGGGCTATAGACAAAAATCGCGGCTAAAGCCGATGAAGTTACTTGAGTTTTTTCACTGATTCGTTGGCTTTGTCGAGTTCTTTCTTTTTGCCCTCTTGATAAGTCTTCACGTTAGACTCAAGTTCAGCATCTTGGAGCCCTAAAATTTTTGCGGCTGCAATCGCTGCACCTTCAGACTCAATGGTTACAACCGAACCAATTCCGCTTGGCACTCTAAGTGAAGAAAGGATGTCTGCTCCGCCGAATTTTTCACTGTAAGGTGGACAAGCAATGACGGGTTTGGATGTGTTGCCGTCGATGAAAGCGCTTAATGCGTTGGAGCGGCCTGCAACGGTAACGTACACGATTTTTTCGTTTTCGAACTCTTTGATTATTTCAAGCACTTTTTCTGGAGTCTTATGGGCGGAAGCAACCCGAAACTCGTAGTTTACGCCGAGAAGTTTGAGGTATTTTGCTATTTCACGGGAAAAATCCAAATCCCGCTCTGAGCCCATAATTATTACTGCTTTTCCGGGCATGATTTTTTCACAATATAATGCTAACTGAAAACTGGCTAATTAATATAACTTGTTTTGCAGTTGTTGCAACCTGCCAACCACATTGCTTTATTACCCTAATTCGTCTGGTTTCTCAAGGTTGATTTTATGACACAACAAAGCATGCAACTATCCAAAGAGCTAGAATTACTCAAGCAGTTGATTGGTGAGTGGGCTGTAGGGATAGCCATGAAAACATCCAACGGCAAAGTGCTCTCGGGCTGCGGAACAATGACCGCCAAAGAAATCCCGTCTCAGCTAGGCATAACCTCAGAAATGGACATGCACATTGAAGGAGTGGATGATTATTTGGAGAGTGACCTTTGGAGCTTTGACAAAGCCACCGGTAAAGTGCACCTCTTCAGCATTACTTCACAGGGCGATGCGCATGACCATGTTGGCGAATGGGTGGATGATAAAACTCTTGAGTTGAACTGGAAGGGATGTTACGAAAACAAGGATTTGGAAGAGAAAATAACGGTAAACTGGGTAAGCAAGGACCAGATTGAAGTGAAAGAAACCGATTATTCCAAGGATAAAATAAAGCTTAGTGCGAACTATGTTTTCAAAAGAAAAGAAGAGTCACCTGAGTAAATCAAGCAAGATTTTGGTTAAATGTTCCGTTGCCGCTTCAACTTCAACGCTTAAGCCTTCACCAAACTCCATACTCTTGGGCTCAATTAGCAACAACGCAATTTTTGCACCAGTCGCCTGCTTAACATACTCACAGAAAATCCTCAAAGGCAAAATATGGGTCGTAATGGCAGGAAAATCCACAACCTTTTCAACATCAACAAGGCTGGCTTCCCCAGGCTTTAATCCCAAAAAAGCAGCATCAATAAGCAAAACATGCGTAGGATGGAACTCCTCTATGTCTAAGAGGTAGCTTTCTGGAACCGTCTCACACTCAAGCAAACAAACGTTTTCGGAAACTTTACCCTTCAAAGCTTCAACGATTTTTAAGCCCACGTAATCGTCTGAGCGAATCGAATTCCCTATACCTGCTATAACTATTTTTTTTGAGCCAGCAAGCCAATTTTCCAATTCCTTCTCAATATTGCCAGCCATGAAAGCACCAATTAAAAATGAGCGCGAAGCTAGAAAAAGCTTGCCACTAATTTGCTTTCTTACTCAGTTGCGGCGGCTTCCGGCGTGCATCCCAAACGTGGTGTAACGCTAAACTTGGATGAGAAAGAAGCATACGAGGACCAGAATAACGCATTACTATCTTGACTTTTTCTTTCATGTCAGGGCGATAGCAGTGGATGAGGCATTTGCCACAGGTGCTTTTTTTCTCTTGAAACGGACATTTGTCAAGCCGCATAAACGCGTATTCTTTGAATTCTCTGCATTCTGGACATAGCTCTCCATGGGTTTCGTGGTGTTTTTTGCAATAGATTTCTACCATGTATCCTATGGTTTGTTTCTCGCGTTTCATTCTTTTATGTTCTGGGTTGGGTGGTTGCGGTTGCATGTGAATCAGCTTATGTAATAAGTATCCAACTGTGCTCACATAAAGATTTACCCTAAAATGTAAGGGTTTTCCTAAAAAATAACCCGAAGTTTTCTAAGTGGCGGTGAGTGTTTTGCACCAAGCCGTAATTTGTTTTTCAGATTCTTCTTTTTTGCCTAATGGACTAGTCAGCGAGAGTTCACCGATGCATTCTGAGTTTGGCATTAAAACTTTAGTTTGTTCAAAACCCTGCGGTTTTTTGCCTCCCTGACTAAAGAAAACGGCAACCTTCTTGCCTGAAAGGTCGTTTTTCTTGAGGTAAGTGGTTATTGCAGGAGCAGGTCTTCCAGCCCAGATAGGACTTCCAAAGATTATTAAGTCATAGTCAGCTGGCGACTTTTTTGTCGGAGCAATTTCAGTTTCTTTGCCTTGCCTAGCATCCCTACCGCCGCTCAAATAGCCAAGTATGCCGCTTCGTTTTTTTAGGTCAACAACTTCCTCGACGTCTGCGCCTATTTCAGCGGCGATTGTTTCAGCAACAAAGCGTGTGTTACCATTTCTTGTGTAATAAACGACTAAACTTTTCAAGTGTAATCCCTTAACAATGTTGTATTCAACTGCATTGACATATAAGATTTACTTTAGAGTTAAAAAAACAAATGAAAAATAAGAGTTTGCCCAAAGAAAAAGGGCTAATTTAACGGCTAACAGAGCTGACTAACTGTTTTTGCGCGTTGAAGACTTCAACAGTCAACGGCATTTGCCCGACTGCAGCATGTGTTGCACAGCCAAAGCATGGGTCGTAGGCTCGGAAAGCCATTTCAACCATGTTAAGTATGCCTTGGTCAACTTTGCCGCCGTGGATTAAGCCTTTTGCTGCGTCGCGTATGCTCATGCAGATGGCAGGGTAATTGTTTGTGGTTGCAACGATTAGGTTTACGTCTTTGACGAGTGCATCCTTGTCGAGGGTGTAGTGGTGGATTAGTGTGCCGCGTGCTGCTTCAACGATGCCGACGCCTTCGCCTGGTTCGCCTGGTTTGTTGCGAACGTTTGTGCTTGTGATTTCTGGGTCTTTAACCAGCTCCATTGCTCTTTCTGTAGCGTAGAGCAGTTCGATTAGTCTTGCCCAGTGGAAAGCTAAGGTGCTGTGAACTGGTTTGCCGCCAAGTGTCTTGTACATTTCTTGGTATTCTGCCTGTGCAAGTGGAGTTGCCATGCCGTCAGAAGCGTTTAATCGTGCCAAGTGGACCAACGCGGTAGACGCCGCTGTTTGCGCCTGCAACTTGTCCTTTCCAGCCGACTGCTTTGAGGTATGGGAATTTGCTGTATGTCCATTCTTCGACGTGTTCGCCGATGTGTTTGAGGTAGTCTTTGGATTCGAACTTGAGGAATTCTTTGCCTGATGGGTCAACAACGCGGATTTTGCCGTCGTAAAAGTTGACTTTGTTGTTTTCGTCAACCAGTGCCCATGTAGTAGGTTGGCATCGTGTAAGCTTGGCTTTTTATCATGTCAACGTATTTGGTGTTGCCCAAGACTATGTCATGGAAGATTTTTAGTGTGAACTGGGCGAAATCTACGCATGAAGAAGCCATCTTCTCGATTTCTTGTCTGTTTTCTTCGCTTAGGGGCTTGGAGATTCCGCCTGGCAATCCGCAGACTGGGTGGGTTGCTTTGCCGCCGATGATTTCAGTCATTTTTTGACCGTATGCACGGTGTTTTATGACTTCCTCTGCAATGGGCATGCCGACTTTTTCGATGACGCCTAGGATGTTGCGTTTTTCTGCTGGTGCATCTGGTCCAACGATGAAGTCTGGTCCACCGAGATAGTAGAAGTGCAATGTGTGGTCGTAGATGAAGTAGGCACTGTACATTAGTTCTCGAAGTTTCTTTGCTGCTGAGGGTGGTTCAACGTTGAATGCTGCGTCTAAGGCTTTGGTTGCTGCAAAGTGGTGGGCAACTGGGCAGACACCGCAGATTCTTGTGGTGAGTTGTGGCATGAGTTCGGCTCTTCTGCCGATGCAGAATTTTTCGAAACCTCTCAGTTCTGGAATTTTAAGGTAAGCGTTTTCTACTTCGCCTTTGTCGTTTAGGAATATGGATACGTTTCCGTGTCCTTCAAGGCGAGTGATTGGGTCTATTATTATTTCTTTCATTTTTTAATCACCTTTCTCTTTAAGATTGAAGCTGGCAAACTATACATGTAGAATGTGCCAACTGGATCTTTGACTTGGCTGATTAATTCTTCAATTTCTTTTTCAGTGTACTTGGTTTTCCCTTCTACACCGTCGTAGCCAAGGATTGAGGCTAAAGCGGATATCATGGCTGCACCTTGCTCAGGAACGTTGGGAGCTGGTCCACCGCAACCTGTGCAGGGCATGTCAACTTTTAAGCATTGAGCACCACAGCCGCTTCTGGTTGCAATTCCCATGCAGAGTATGCCTTGTTCCAGGAGGCATTTTTCTGGTTCAGGAGCTTTTTCGTAGACACGGTAGATTTTGTCGATTTTTTTGTTTTCGCGTTTTCTTGGGCATTCGTCGCAGACTGCTTTGAGTGGTGCTAGAACTGAGCCTTTTGGTGGGAGTTTGTTGCTTGCGATGGCGTCTACTGCTGCCGCGATTAGTTTAACTGGCGGTGGGCAACCTGGAAGGTAATAGTCTACGTCAACGGTTTGTGCGAGGGTTTTTACGGTGTCGTAGAATTCTGGGATTTTTAGGGTGCCTTCTTTGACTTGAGTTTGGGTTTTAGGTGTGACTGCTTGGGGGTTGACGTTTGATTTGTCTTTTATGTAAACTTGATCAAAAATTTCTTTTTTGTCGTTTAGGTTTGCTAAGCCTGGAACGCTTCCTTCGTGGGCGCATGAGCCGAAAGCAACCAAGAGTTTTGGATTTTTGCTCGTAGCACTTTTGCCATGTGTTCTTGTTCGGAGTTGCGTATGGAGCCGTTGAAGAAGGTTATGTCGATGTGTTTGTCTGGGAGTGCTTCGACATCTTTGTATTTGACGTCTATGGCTACTGGCCAGAAAACTATGTCGGCGAGTTTTACTACGTCAAGGATTTTCTCGTTTAAGTCTAAGACGGCTATTTCGCAGCCGCCGCAGCTTGCAGCCCAGTAGAAGGCTATTTTTAGTTTGTTTTGACTCATGGTTTGTTTGCTCCTTCGGTTAATTGTTTTAGTATTTTTGATGCGTTTACTCGAAGTTCGTTGAAGGCTAACTCTTCAGGCGTCATACCCATGGCTAACCCGAGTAGTTGTGGGTAATGAAGAATTGGAATACCATAGATTTCATTAAACATTTTTTCTATGCGCAACTCGTTTGTATCGTACATTATGTGGCAGAACGGGCAAATCGTGATTAATGCTTGTGCCTCAACTTGTTTAATGTGGTTTAGTTTGTCTCTTGCCAGTGCCAATGCAACTTTGTCGCTTACGCCAACGCTGGGTGCTCCGCAGCATTCTGTTTCGTCAATGTAGTCTAGGCATGTTGCTCCTGTGGCTTCGATGAGGGTTTTTAGGGTTTGTGGGTCTTCTGGGTCGTCAAAGCCAATGTATTCTTTGGGTCGCAGTATGTGGCAGCCGTTGTGTTCAGCAACCTTTAGGTCTGTTAGCGGTTTGATGACTGAGGCTTTGATTTTTTCTAAGCCAACATCTTCCTTGAGCAGTTGCAGGAGGTGTTTTGTTTCGATGGTTCCCTTGAATTCCAAGCCTGCTTCTTTGAGGTGAGCGTTAATTTGTTCTCTTTGGGCTTTGTCTTCTTTTAGGATTTTGTTAACTTTCTTTAGGGTTCCAGCGCAGCCTGGACACAAAGTAAGAATGTTTAAGCCCTGTTGTTCTGCTAACGCCAAGTTCTTTGCTGCCAAAATAAGCATGGTTTCGTGGCTTACTGGGTCTAAGGGTAAGCCACAGCAGTTGAATTCGGGCATTTCGACGAGTTCAACGCCGAGTTTAGCGAGGACTTTGCGTGAGGAAATTTCGTAAGATGAAACTCGGTAGGGAATTGCGCATCCGAGGAATATTAGGTATTTATTGCCCACTTGGTTTTTCTCCTGCTGGTTTTTGGATTCTTTCAATAAATTTTACGCCCTTGAGCGTTTTGCAGACCTTTTCAGGGTTGCCTTTGGGCAGAGGTGGGAGTCCTTGGGATTCACGTTTCTTTATTCTTAATTCGGGAATTTTGTAAGCGTAGCCTGATTCAAGTAGGCTTGCGGCTTGGTCTTTGAAGACTTGGGGGATGCAACCCTTTTCCGCGGCTAAGTTGCGGAAAACACGTATGACAGCTGCGACTTCGACGTCTTGTGGGCAGCGGTCGGTGCATGTGAAGCATGCTGCGCAGAGCCAGAGTGTGTCGCTGTTTAGAACACGGTCTTTTAAGCCGAGTTGAGCCATGTGAATTAGGGTTCGTGGTCTGTAATTGTCGCTGAATCTTGCAACTGGGCAGTCGGAGGTGCATGTTCCGCACTGGAAACATTTTAGGATTTTTTCGCTTCCATGAATTTTAAGCAGTTCATACTTGAATTTGGGGTCAAGTTCGGAAGCTTTTATGGGCTGGTCCCTGCTTTGGGTTGGGGTTGCTGCTGCCTCAGTCATAAGTTTTAACCTTGACAGTTAATTTTAGATAGCACCATTCGTGCTTAAACTCAAGAAAGTCCATATCCAATAGATAAAGTTTCAGCCAAACCTTGTTGATTCTTCCATGTTTTTATCAGCAAAACAAATGGACAATTTTGGCTACAGAAGATTACGGCTGGAGGTTTTCCGTGGGGTTAACGCTAACTTGGAAAGACTCTAGTGTTCTTTTTTGTCTATAGCCCCTTATATATAGTCGGATTAGTGCGTGGTTGGAAGAGGATAGCTTTCTCTTTGGTGATCCCCCATTGTTTAAGGCACCTATTTTTAACATTCTAATGACAGCTGAAAACACCAATACTGACCTACCCCTCTTAGGACTTTGACCTCCCTCTATCGTTTCTGCAATGAACCACTATTAGGCTCCAAATATGCCCAAAACTATGGGAAAGACAGACCTTCAAGAGCAATGAGTTGCGAACTCGATGCTTCCGATAAACCCAACTCAACCCTAAACACGAGATTCGTTCATCCCATTGAAGAAGTTGAGAAGAGCTAATTCGTCATCAGTCATTCCTGCTTTACGAAGTTTGTTGATGCAGGTTTGATATTGTTTTTCGGTGGACTTTGCAGGCTTGATGGGTGCATCACATTTGGCTGAGCCCAGAGTTTTCCCTGTAAAATAATAGGTTTCTTTGGATGTTCTGCCTTGTTTTAGGGTGGCACGCATTTTTTTGAATCGGTTGAGGGATTCGCAGTCTTGGGTTTGCATGCCAAACGCGGTTTTGGGGAAAAGTCGGCAGCCGTCGGGTCGGATTTCGTAGATTGAACAGGACTTGTCTTCCAGAAATGGGCAGGGGGTGTGCATTATGTATTGGTCGTATTTTGCTTCGTCCGCTTCAAATATTCCGCCCAGCGCTTCAAAGAGTGCTTTTATTTTGGCGTGGACTTCGGGGTGCTCTTGGGGTTTGGCGGTGATTTCTCCTGCAGTCAAGAAATCATCAAGCGTGCAACACACACCACATTGGTTACAGAGGAAAGGCAGGTTAAGGGACCACGTGCCTTTTTTGTTTGTGAATTCTAAATGCAGATAAAAAGTATCAACCATCATGCGTCCGACTTTTTGTTTTCTTTTTGGGTGAATTTACGGTCAACCGAAACCAGAATTATAATCACCCACATAATGCCAAGCGCAATAAGAACTAACTTGGCTAGTCCCATGAGGTCGAATTGCGATATTGCTTCGGCAAACGTTGAGCCCAGAGACAACGGTGAGCCAGGCATAATTTTAGGCGTTGGAGTTGGTGTTGGCATAGGAGTGGCAGTTGGCGGAGATGTTGGAGTTGGTGGCGGAGTTGACGTGGAGATGGGTCCTAAACTAATGTTTGATGGTGGTGGCGGGGGATGTGTAGGCGTTGGGGTTGGAAACGGAGTGGGTGTTACTATAGGAATGGGGGTTGGGATAGGCGTGGGTGTGGGAACAGGAGTTAAATATATGCTCTCGAGGGCTGGTGCTTTGGGGTTTGACTCAGTTAAGAATGGAACAAAGTTGACAGTGCCCAAGTAAGTGGAGTTTTTTGAATCGTAAATTGTTTGGTTAATAGCCGATATATCGGTGGTTCCCCACCAGTTATAGGTTGCATCGGCAGCAATTGACGTTGTTGAGCCAACATTAAATTGTGTGTTGTTAAAGAAATTATTTTGGTTTATGTTACAAGGAGCAATGGACGAGGCTACACCTACGCTGTTGTTTCCAATGGTGTTGTTTCGTATGGCGCCGCCTCCAATGATTCCAATACTGTTATTGGCAATAACGTTATTCTCAATTGTTACCAAAGCACTAGTAGAATAAATCCCAAAAGTGTTGGAAGTAAACAAGTTTCTTGAAATAGTTGAGCCACCTGTGACGTAAACTCCCATGTAGCAACTGGTAATGTTATTGTCAGATATGTAAGCAACAGTATTTCCAGCGTATATACCGTAACTGCCCCCAAGTACACTTCTGACAAAATTATACGAAATTGTAGGAGAACCACCATTGAAGTTTATTGCTGTTGTCCAGCAACTAAAGGCATTATTTAAGATTAAAGCGGAACCGCCTGACCCACTGATTGAAATATAGAGACTATTGGTGAAATAATCTTTACTTATTTTGGGTGAACAATTACTTATGGAAACTGTTACGGCGTTAAAAACTGTGTTTTCAACTATGCAACCCGAAACGGCAGACTCATTCCAAGAGGTACTGCTAGGATTGAAGATAACCCGAACGTTACTGGAGGAACCTGTTATGAAAATAATCTGGTTATCGCTTGTACCCCGAGCATTGAGCGTTCCACTTACCTGAAGAGAATACAAGTTAAAGTCCACTGTTACACCTGGTTCAATTGTTAAGGTGACGCCGCTGTTTACGGTTACAGTTCCCGTGAGCATGTATGGACTGTTAGCTTTTGTCCATGTGGTATCTGAAGCGATTGTTCCACTAACGGGGGTAGAAGCATTCACATTGGCAACAAGAAGCAAACTGCTTACGAGGACTGCAATAATCAGCGACAGCCAGACTAGCTTTCTCATGCGTTAACCATTTAAGAGTGGATGCTTGAAAATTTAAAACTATCCAGAATCACAACTTTACTTATTGCCACCAGGATTAATTAAAGAAATAATACATTTTAAATCAGGGCTCTTTCTTTTTATATTTTCAGAAAGCATTAAATTTCACCTGTTTCTATTATAAGTAAAAGAAATTGCTTACATTAAGCAATCAAGGGAGCGGAAAAAGTGCGAGTTATAACAAAAGAAAGCTTTACCGACTTTATCAGTGCCCTGATAAAAGATGAATCCTTAAATGTTATCGGTGTAAAATCCAAAGGGGACAAATTCGCTTTTGGACCCTTAGAATCCCCCGATGAATTACGACTGGATTATGACGTTACCCTTTTGCCGCCCAAGAAGTATTTCTTTCCCCAACGCGAAACGTTGGTAACTTACAATGTTGGAAAAAGCTTTTCAGCAAAACCAGCCGAAACCAAACAAACCGTAATAGTCGGGGTCCATCCCTACGATATTGTAGCTCTTATTCACATGGACGAAATCTTTAGCGAAACCAAATCTGACCCATACTACTTTGAAAAACGGAAAAACTCAGTAATTATTGGCGTAAACATTCAGAAAATGTCAAAGTGGTGTTTCGCATCCTACATGGGTAGTGACACAGTAGAATACGGCTACGACCTAATGCTAACTGACCTTGGAAACCACTACGCCATCAACATCGGCTCACAAAAAGGAGAACAACTTTTAGAAAAATACGCCAAAAACGTATCTGACGCGCTTGCAAGGGACAATCAGCTTGTGGGACAGAAAAAACGTGAAATAATGAATATGACTAAGCAAAAGCTTGATTTTTCGCCTGAATTAATTCCTGAATTGTTAAGTAAATGTTATGGAGCGAGCGCTTTTTGGGAGAAGCATTCAGAGAAGTGCTTAGCTTGTGGTTCCTGCGTCCTAGTTTGCCCAACATGCTACTGCTTTGATGTCAAAGATAATCCAGACTTATCGCTTGAGCATGGCGAACGAGTAAGAACATGGGATGGTTGTTTACTTGAAGATTTTGCAAAGGTCGCCTCGGGAGAAAACTTCCGCGCCACAAGACCCACCAGATATAGGCACAGATACTTCAAAAAAGGCAAGTATCTCTTTGACCGCTTCGGATTTATTTCATGCGTCGGTTGTGGAAGATGCTCCTCAAACTGCCTCCCCGACATTGCTAATCCAGTTAACCTGTTCAATGATATGTACCGTGAAACCCAAAGTAACGGATTACAAGTAACCGCTGGCTCTACACCCGAAGTTAAAATTTAAACCGAAGGCAACATCGACTACGTTCCTAGACTGGCAACAATAATAAAAAAACAGCCAATGACCTCTTATGAAACCTTGTTTGAAATAAAATTAGATGACGGTTCAGTGTTGGGTCATAAACCTGGGCAATTCGTCGAAGTTTCCGTTTTTGGAATAGGTGAAGCGCCAATTTCCATATCGTCGCCGCCGACAAAGAAAGACACTTTTGAAGTCTGCGTCCGTAAGTTGGGTAATGTTACAAACAAGATGCATACGCTAAATGTCGGCGATAAAGTGGGAATAAGAGGACCTTTCGGAAACGGCTTTGATGCAGAATTCTTGAAAAACAAAGATTTACTTTTCGTTGCAGGCGGACTTGGGCTCGCACCACTACGGTCACTGTTCAATTATGTGCTTGATAAAAGAAAAGATTATGGTCAAGTTACTCTGCTCTACGGATGCAAAGAACCAAAAGAACTGCTTTTCGCTGACGAACTCATCGCACTCGCTAACAGAAAAGACGTAGACTACAAACCTACAGTCAACGCATGTCCTGAAAACGAAAATTGGACAGGCAACGTAGGCGTAATTACAACGCTGATTCCACAAGTCAACTTTGACCCAGAAAAAACTTACGCGGTAGTTTGCGGTCCACCAATCATGTACAAATTCGTTATCGCCGACTTAAAGAAGCGAAACGTCCCCGACGACCACATCATCATTTCGTTAGAGCGCAGGATGAAGTGTGGAGTTGGAAAATGCGGTCACTGCCAAATCAACCAAGTCTATGTTTGCAAGGATGGCCCAGTGTTTAATTATTCAAAAATTAAAGGAATTCCGGAGGCGCTTTAAAAATGAAACCAAAAGTAGCTTTCTTTGATTTTGCAGGCTGCGAAGGAGATCAACTGCAAATCGCAAATTTGGAAGAAGACATACTTGCCCTTCTTGGTCAAGTGGAAGTGGTAAGTTTTAGAGAAGTTATGAAAGAACACAGCGACAACTATGACATTGCATTCATCGAAGGCTCATGCACAAGGCTCCAAGATGAAGACAGGTTGAGACAAATTAGGAAAAACGCCAAGATAGTTGTTGCAATCGGCTCATGCGCAACCATCGGCGGCATAAACTCGCTTAGAAACTACAAAGATCTCGATGACGTAAAAAAAGTCGTTTACGGTGACAGCGCAAAACTCTTTGACGCCTACACTGCCAGACCAATAGATGCCGTCATACCTGTAGATGCCTACGTACATGGATGCCCAATGACTAAAGAAGAATTCCTCAGCGTGGTAAAATCGCTTTTGCTTGGCAAAAAACCAGAAATCCCCACCTACCCAGTCTGTGTAGAATGCAAAAAGAACGAAAACGTATGTGCTTTTGAGAGGGGACAGTTCTGTGTCGGACCAGTAACAAGAGCAGGCTGCGACTCATGCTGCGTCAACGAAGGAACAATATGCTGGGGATGCCGGGGACTTGTGGATAATCCTAATGAGAATTCCCAAAAAGAAGTCTTAATCAAAAATGGCTTGACCGTGGATGATGCAATTAGTAAGTTTAGGTTATATTTTGGTTGGCAGGAGCGACGAAAATGAAAAACGATAATTTGAATCTGGAAGTTCACTATGTTACACGTGTTGAGGGACATGGCAACATATACGTGAACGTTAAGGATGGAACAATTGAAAGGTGCGAATGGGCAGTTCCAGAAGCCCCAAGGTTCTTTGAAGCCATGGTTGTAGGTCGCCAATACACCGAACTGCACCATATAACGTCGAGAATCTGCGGAATCTGCTCCATTGGTCACACCCTTGCGTCACTAAAAGCAACTGAGGCAGCTATGGGCATAAAAATAAGCGAACAAGACCTAAAACTAAGAAAACTAGCGCTTCATGCCGAGAACCTGCAAAGCCACATTCTACACCTAGGATTCCTAGTTCTGCCCGACCTGTTAGGGGTAGGCTCAGTGATTCCACTTGCATCGTCAAACCCAAATGAAGTAAAAACTGTCCTGCGCCTGCACAGACAAGCAAACGAAATGTCAAACCTACTCTGCGGCAGAACCACTCATCCTCAAAGGCTCATACCGGGCGGTTTCTCAAAAATTCCTTCAATCAAAGAATTAACAGCGCTCAGACAGAAACTCAAAGATTCTGTTCCAGACCTTTTAGCCGTTGCAGGATTACTCAAGAGTTTAGCGCCTAAACTGCCTGACTTTTCCAGAGAAACAGAGTTCATCGGGTTAACCAGCCCCGACGAGTACGCATTATACGATGGAATCCTTGGCTCCACAGACACAGGCACGGCACCAGTAAACGAGTACCTTTCATATACAAACGAGTACATAGTGCCCATATCCACCGCCAAACGCGCAAAACACGTCCGAGCATCCTACATGGTGGGAGCACTTGCCAGATTCAACCTAAACTACGACAAACTCTCGCCGTTGGCTAAGAAAACTGCGGAAATGTTCAACCTCAAACCTGTCTGCCATAACCCATTCATGAACAACATTGCCCAGCTTGTAGAAGTCGTTCACAGCGTTGAAGACTCAATTAAGCTGATTGACGATTTAGAGGCTTCAGGGTTAAAGACACAGCCAGAATACAATAACCCAGAAATCAAAATTAAAGCAGGCAAAGGCGTGGGCGCTGTTGAAGTTCCAAGAGGCATACTATTCCACGATTACACCTACAGCGACAAGGGCGCCTGCACCAAAGCCAACTGCATAATCCCAACAAACCAAAACCATGCAAACATCGAATTAGACATGAAAGCGCTGCTTCCAAAGATCCTTGATAAAACAGAGAAAGAAATTGAACTAAACCTGGAAATGCTCGTCAGAGCCTATGACCCATGCATTTCCTGCTCAACACACTACGTTAAAGTTCACTTTCTCTAAAAAAACCAATTTTTTATTTTTTTCTTTTAATAAAAAAAACTAAAAAGGAGTTATGCAGAAGCTACTTCGGGTTGCTTTTGCAGGTCAGTTTTGGTTTCTTCGGGGGCTTGAAGCGTCGGCTGCTTCTTTTCTGCCGCTTTTGGAGTTATGGTTTGTAGGTTGCAGCGGAAGTCAACGTCTTCATCTTTTAGGTTAAGTGATGCTTTAACTGTGCCATCGTTTAAGTATTCGATTTTGAAACCCATCTTCTTTGTCAGACTCAAAGCTCTGTAATTGTCCTGCAGCATGATTGCATAGACGCTTTCAATACCTTTTTCTTTTGCAATGTCAAGCGTGTAATCAACCATTTTTGTGCCCAAGCCTAAACCTTGCCAATAGTCACTCACAATGAAGGCCATTTCACCGCTCTTTTCATCGGATTCTATGCTGAGGCGGCTTACGCCAA
This sequence comes from Candidatus Bathyarchaeota archaeon, assembly GCA_963846735.1. GTDB lineage: Archaea > Thermoproteota > Bathyarchaeia > Bathyarchaeales > Bathycorpusculaceae > Bathycorpusculum. The sequence goes on from CAWJXC010000003.1 coordinate 773,242, forward strand.
GGATTTTTCTTTTGCCGTTTTCAACCATTTCTGCGACAATTGCGATTTCGCGGTCATAGTCAATGTTGCAGTATCGGACGCGTACTTCATGAGGTGTGTCTTTGAGCATCTGGAAGAACCGGTAGCGTATGGATTCTTCGGAGAAACTCTGGAACATTTCCAGCCACATTGGTTCATCTTCAGGCTTTATGGGGCGCAATAGCACTTCTTGACCGTTCTTAAGTAGCCACAGTATCTCGTATTTTTTGGGGTAAGGACTGATTACCATGTGCTCGTGGGGTTCAAATTTCTTGCAGACCTTGTCTTTGTCAATGACTATACGGGCATCTAGGATGGTTGCGTCTTTCTCGCTGATTAACAGGGGGTTTATGTCAATTTCCTTTATCTGTGGAAAATCAACGAGCAACTGGGAGAACATTAGCACGGTTTCATCGAGTTTTTTGAGGTCCACTGGCGGCGCGTTACGCCATCCTTTCAGTAAGCGATAGACTTTGGTTTCTTCCATCATGCGGTGAATAAGCGTTGTGTTTAGCGGTGGAAGCCCAATCGAGTAGTCCTTGAAGAGTTCCACGCCGACTCCGCCCATGCCGAAGAGTATTACTGGACCGAAAACAGGGTCGGTTTTTCCTCCGATGATGATTTCTTGGCCTTTCTTCTCAATCATGGGTTGAACGGTGACACCGATTATTTGGGCATTCGGGTTGTAAGCGGTTGCTCTTTGAATTAGAATCTCGAATGCTTCTCGGACTTCGTTTGGCGAATTAACGTTTAGGATTACTCCGCCAGCGTCGCTTTTATGGATGATTTGGGGTGACAGATATCTTCAGTACGACTGGGAAGCCCATTTCCTGCGCAAACGCAACTGCCTCATCAACGTTGTTTGCAACAGCAGTTCTCACGACTGGGAAATTATAGTATTTCAGTATTTTTTTGGCTTCGTCCTCGGTTAAGACTTCGCGGCCTTCAAACGCGGCGTTTCTGAGTATAGCCATTATGGGGCGTTTTGGTGGTGCAGCATCCACGGGCAGCTCTTCGGGGGTTTCATAGAGGAGGTCGATGTTGCGTTGGTAATTGTACATGTACATGTATGTTCTGATTGCTTGTTCTGGTGTTGAGTAGGTGGGGATGTTGTTTGCGTTTAGGATGTTGTTTGCTTCTTGCACTGCGCCATAACCCATGAATGAGGTGAGGATGGTCTTGTTCTGGTAGGATTTAGCGCGTACAAGCTCAACGATGTTTTTGGCTATTTCAACAGATTCTGAAACAGCTTGCTGAGTAAAAACAATCAATATACCATCGATGTTTTCGTCGTTTAGGCAAGCTTCAACCGCAGCCTTATAACGCTCAGATTTGGCGTCTCCTAAAACGTCAATGGGGTTACCGTGGCTCCAGAAAGGAGGCAAAACAGCATTAAGAGAATCCAATGTTTTCTGGCTTATCTTAGCCAATTTGCCGCCCTGCGCAATCAAAGAGTCAGTAGCCATTACGCCAGGTCCGCCAGCGTTAGTTATTATGGCAAGTCTTGGTCCTTTAGGCAACGGTTGGGTTCCTAAAACCTCAGCTGCATTAAACAAGTCAGCTATTTCATTAACTCGCACAATACCTGCGCGTTTGAAAGCGGCATCGTAAATGCTATCTTCCCCTGAAAGCGAGCCAGTGTGAGAAGCAGCGGCTTTTGCGCTTTCCGAGAATTTGCCTGATTTAACAACTATGATGGGTTTGGTTCTTGCAAAGTGTCTTGCGGCGCTCATGAACTTGCGGGCTTCAGTTATGCCTTCCACGTACATGAGTATGCTTTTGGTTTTTGGGTCAGAACCAAAATAATCAATCAAATCGCCAAAGTCCACATCAATCATGGATCCAACTGAAACGAAGTTGCTAAAGCCGATGTTTTCGTGGAGTGCCCAGTCAAGGATTGCGGAGCCTAACGCGCCGCTTTGGGACAGAAAAGCAACGTTGCCTGGTTTTGGCATCTTATCAAGGAATGTAGCGTTAAGGTTTATTCTGGGACGGATTATGCCGATGCAGTTTGGACCGATAACTCGAATGCCATATTTTTTTGATGCTTCAAGAATCTTTTCTTCCAAAGCTTTGCCTGCTGGACCTGTTTCTTTGAACCCTGCAGAAACAATGATTGCTCCTTTTACCTGTGCTTTGCCGCATTCCTCCATAACGTCGGGGACGGTTTTGGCTGGAGTTGCAATTATGGCTAAATCAACAGGTTCAGGAATCTGGTCGACAGTTGGGTAAGTTTTAACGCCTAAAATTTCAGGCTTGCGAATGTTAACGAAGTAAACTTTGCCGGTGTAGCCCATCTGGGTAAAGTTTTTAACTATCGCGTAGCCAACTGAGCCTTCAACGTCGCTGGCTCCGATGATGGCTACGTTTTGAGGATTGAAAATCTTGTCAAGGTTTGTGGTAACCATTAATTTAACCTCTTTGTTAGGGTCGTTCTAACGGGGTAAATTAAAGCTTATTGTTCTAGAATCACTATTCTTTGAATATAAACAGCAATCTAAGAGAAAAAACCAGTTTTAAAAGATTACCTCGTAGGGAACAGCAATATTATAAAAAATTGTAGTTACTGAAAATATTTTTAAATTTCACCCAACGGAAGCACAGCAACGCCGTTAGCGGTAAACATTTGCTCTGCCTGCGCCCTTAGCATTCTCCTCAGGATTAGCATTTCCAAAAAAGAACCTTCACCTAGCAAGCGAGTTGGCGGATGACACAAAAAAGCAATGAGACCCAACAATATTTTTATGTCAGACTCCAACCTAGAATTATGATGCTGGGGTGGCCGAACGGTTCAGGCGGTAGCCTGCAGAGCTGCTCTATATGGGTTCAACTCCCATCCCCAGCTCTTTTACCGAACCCTAACCTTCCAAGGTTTCCTTTTCTCCAACATTCAGTATATTAGGAAGCGCTGACATGACGTTTAGCCAAAGTAGGGGAGTATGATGGCACAAACCCAATTTGCAGGATATAAATTTCTTAACTCCGAAAGATACTGTTGCACTCTAAACGTGGAATCGGAGGGTAATTGATGGGACGATCCGTTAGTCTATCAGGCGCTATCGGTTTTGTCTTGGTAGCTCTATTAGTCGGAATGTTACTTGGAGGAGCCATCACCGTATTTGTAATAGCACCAAACATCGAAAACCATTTCCAAAACTCTAGTAATCAAGGAGACAATGGAAACCAAAACAACAATGGAAATCAAAACGGTAACACCAATCAAGCACCAACAACAAGCAGTCCAAATAACAACAATCCAAACGGCTACAATAATGGACCCACAGCAAACCCAACTGACAATAACCAGAATAACAACAATGACAATAGCCAAGGCATGAACAACACTAATCCGCCAATAACGAATCCGACAAGCCAATACAGTTCAACTGGCAGCCAATTCTCGCTAATTGTCCCAAACCAAAACGGCGGTAAAGATTCAGGAGCAATCTCAGCAGATGTCAACTGCGTTGTCCAACAGAACGGAAACAGCATTCAGTTGGATCTAACTATAACACCTACGAATGTTCCTCAAAGCTTGAGCCAAGATATTCAAAACTCACAGGTAACCTTTAACTTTGCAGGCACAACTTCTGGTTCACAATTTAACGCACAGGCTTCAGGAACGGGTGGTTCTGATAGCACAAGTCCCACTTTCGACCTCGACCTTAGCGGATCGTTAGGAACAAATACATTGACAATAACTGTAACTTCAGCTTCAGATTCACAGATTGCCATCTCGACACCACACTCGATAACTCTCCAATCCATCTAAGGCGCTATCAAGTTAGAACGCTTTTGCACATCATTTCTCTTTTCTTAACGCACCAAAAAAGATTTTCCAAAGCAACTTATTCAAATCTGGGTTCAACTCCCAGCCCCAGTTCCACTTTACTGAATCCCAATTATTTGGAAAACCGTTTGCTTTTTGATTGATTGTTTAAGTAGAAAGGACAAGTCGGATTAGCCTAAAAAGCTGTCTTCTAAGAATAACATTTACAAAAATTTTTTATGCGCAACCAATTCTTCAAAGTTGAGAATAAATTAAGTGAAGCAATTGTTGAACTAAAAAAAGGAAAGAGGGAATTTTGTTTTTTAGGCTTTTAATGGTCGTTTTCTAAGGATTAGAAGCCCGACTATAGCTATGGCAATGATTATGGCTACGGCAGCAATGATTACTGTATTCTGAACGGATTGGGTAACTGCGTCAAAGGATGGCTGTGCATTTGATGGAGCAGGTGTTACTGCTGCTGGGTCAACGCTAAATGATGTAATTGCGTTTGATGGGTAGTAAGATTCAGAGCCGGCGAATGAGGCGTAAACTGTGTATTGACCTGTGATGTCTGGTTTCCAGTTAAGACTGAAGAATCCGTCGTTGCTGGTGGTTGTTCCGATTTGTCTAAAGTTGCCGTTTGCATCAACAACACTCAGAACGATTTGTACGCCTGTGGTGTTTGTTGGTTTTGGTTGTTGTTCGTAGATGTATTCCATCCATGCGCTTTGGCTTGCGTCAGATACTGCTGGGACTCCGTTAGGGAAGCGTGCAGCCTGTTCTTCTTGTGTTGTGCCTGCGGCGATGTCTGTGACTGTGCCTTTAATGGTGATAGATGTTCCTAATGGTGAAGCAGTGTCAGGTGCTGTGACAGTCATTGCGCTTGGACCTTTGCCAAGGCAGTATACTTGTTCATCGTATCCGTTTTGGAATACCATGTATCCGTCTGCGATAGCAGTATTTGCAACTGATGTTCCAAGCCCTGAACTTGACCAATCAAGCAAATTCCATATTTGCGTTCCGTCGGTGGCATTGACTGCGTATACTCTGTATCCCTGGTAGAGCGGTGTGTTGGGTGAATGCTCGCCGGAAAAGGCATAAACTATGCCATCAGCAAAAGCACCGATGTGGATTGGATATTGACCCCAAGGTGTTTCAGTCCCGCTGTTGATGCTGTTGAATGTCCACAGTAGAGTTCCGTTCGTCATTGAATAGCAAAGGATTTGTCCACCATAGCCGCTAACGTATAGGTTGCCGTAAGCTGGCTGGCCTTCTCTGGAACTGTAGTATTGTAAAGCTTTTCCATTGATGTCGCTATCTGGAGTTCCTACTGGACCAAAGACTTGAGATCCATCGACCATGCTGAAGCCTAGTCGTTCTCCAGTATCTGCGTATGTCATTGTCCACTCGCGATTAACAATGTCGATTGGTTGCCATGCTAGCATTATGGTATAGTTGTTTGGTGGCGCTGGGTAGGTCTTAGACCATAACAGTTGACCTCTTGTGGCTGGATTGTCACTAATAGCCCACATTGTCCATGGATGTAGTGGGAACTCTTGGCAATGATGCTAGTGCAATGCTACTGCTTGTGCCGAGTATTATGTCACCTGGGATAACGCCAACTATGCTTGGTGCTTGAGTGTCGGCTGGTAAAGTCGGTATTGAAACGTTCCATGAGTAGGCATTTTGTGAGCCAGTGCTTATGCTTGCATCGATAACTTGTCCGTTTATTCTGATTTCCCAATCTGGTCCGTAAGCTGATGCACTAGCTGGTGCGCGTGTCATTGCGTGCGGTGTCATTCCACAAAGCTAACCATCCTGAACCTTTTGTTGCATTGTAGTTTAATACGTAACGTAGTTATGTCGCCGTAGAAGTGTAAGCTTCCGTGCCTGAAGGTACACCAGTCAAGTTGCATACCCAGTTTCCAGTGAATACGTCATAGCCAACCCACGTAGTGCCAATGACTTGCCATAGTAATCCGCCAGGTGTTCCGTGCTGATCAGGGCTTTGGAAATCCATGAGTTGCCCCTTTGATGGTTGAACTGCAGTAAGACCGTTAAAGGCGCTATTTGACCAGACCGATTGACCAGTTCTCAGATCTAATGCTTTGAAAGTCACCTTGACCTCCGGCGTGGTTCAGAGGAGTTTTGTAGAAGAGTATTCCGCCAATGATCAATGGAGTACCGAATGTAATTTCGTATGAGTAGCCACTGTAGAAGGTTTGCGCTGTATCACCTGAATTAAGATCGCCAACGATTCCGCCTAGCCTAGCGGGTTTTGTCCACATTATGTGTGCGCTTGTAGGTGCAGCACCGTTTTGTTGCCAGATCGCTGCGGTAGCTGCTCCGCCTAGCCAGTTTGATGCAATCGCTAGCCCATTGATGGTTTGCGCCGTTAATGGGTCGTGTCCAGTATTCGGTTGGGAGGGGAACAGCTGGGAGTTTGCCAACTGGGTCTGTTTGAACTGTAAATGTCGTTGTCGCGTTGCTGCCTAGAAAAGTGTCATTTTCATAAGCGTCATTTAAGTAAGCTGAACTTGCAGTTGTTGAAGTGTATCCAGGAAAATGGTAAACCTCACCAGGATATACAAATTTAACTGTGTAGTTGCCGACTTGTGTAGGCGTGTAGAGAATAGCCCTTGAGGATCCCGAATCATAAGGATCATATGTGCTTACATCTGTGGTTCCATCAGGCTTTATGATAGTAAGTTGGTAGCCATGTGGTCTAATGGTGTTGGTAATGAGAGCTCCTGGCATAACCCAGTTGAGCACCATTACAATTGAAATTTGTTGACCGACTCCAACTGGGTTGGGTTCTGCAGCGATGTAGGCAGTGGTGCCAATGTTCCATGCAGGCGTATGCGCGTTAGCACTTGGTAAGTCCACGAATGTAAAAGCCATAGATGTCACGAGAATTATAGTTATGACAATAGCCATAGTTTTATTTTTATTCATTTGCATTTTTCTTTTTTCTCCAATTTTTTATATTATTGAGTAGAAGTACAAGAATGAGAATACCCCTTGCCCACTTGCCCAATAATAACCAACCATTCTGCCTATAACCTGTTTAAATATTTTTGGTAAATTGAGACCATTAAAAATAAAAGCATTATTTAATCAAATTATTTCACATTAATTTTTCAATTTAAGCATCAAACGTATCCGTTAGAAACTTACAAAGTTGAATTTAATTATCGAAACCACACCCCAAAGATTAACTAAGATGCTAAGAATTATCAGACGTCTTTTCTGACCACCCCAAGTTTTCTCGCATACCTTTAGCCGCCAGAAAGTATGAGGAAGGGTGTAAAATCAAGGCTGAAACGGTAACCGAACTGGGTGAAACCTACTGTGCCGTGAGTAATCAAAATAGGAAGGATGCAAAGGACTGCTAAAGCGGCTTTTTTGCTGAGTTTATCCCAGGGTCCTTTGAAGATGTAGATGAATGCTGGAGTGGTAAAAAACAGTCCCAGTCCCATCCAGGATGGTTCAAAGTAGGGGAAGTTGTTTAGCAGGATGGGTCCTTGGAAGAGAATGGCGTAGATGTGCCTTGGAATATAGGCAATGTTGAAGATTCCCTGTTGAAAATAGGGGTCTTGCTGGATGCCCGGGATAAGGTTATAGCCTATGTCGGAGAAGACACCCCAACGACCAAAATTGTATAACTCATACACGCCGACGAGTATTCCCAAGCCTATCAGAAAATAGGCAGCTTGCTTTAACCTGGGCTTCCAGGCGCTGTTCTGCTCGTAAATTAGGAGCAGGAAGAAGGGGAAGGAAAGGACCACTTGCAGCCGTGACAGGAATGCGAAGCCCAGAAGTAAACCGATGAGAAACGGGCTTTTTTTGTAGAGAGCAAGAATTATAGATAATGTAAGAAAAAGAACAGCGGACACATGTTCAATGTACCATGATGAGCCCACTGACGCGGTGAACCAGAAGCAGGTTCCGAAACCAAACAGTGCCGTTAACCACAGTGCTTTGTTTCCGTTTGCACCTGTTTTCTTCAGCATGAGCCATGTTGCTGCGACGCAGAGGCATGCGAGAAGTATGGACATTAAACCTTGGTCAAAGGTTGTACCGAAAAGTGCCACGAAGGGCAAGAGAAGAACCGCAGGCATCGGTGGATAAACAACATAGAAGTTGCCGTTGAAAGGTACGATTTCAGCAAGCACTGTTCCTCCACCTGAAACCCCTAACCTACCATGGAGGAAAGCGTCAGCTAAGTAGACAAAGTGATTCTGTCCAGGTGGTGAACCCTTGGAGAGCAAAAAAACGAGCAGGGCAACAAGCGCGATTATAAGGAGTTTATATCGAGTTCTCAAAGAGGCTAGGTTTTGAGTTACTTGCGATATCGCCATGCTGACCTTGTTCATTCCGTTACCTGCAGGTTTTTGAATCTGGCGGTAGCTAATTTAAAGTTTTTTAGTTTTATAAATTGTATGGCAAGTTTTTTTAGAGCAGACGCCCATTAGTGATTGGAGGGTATCTTAGTGGCTATTCTTGAATGCCCCTTCTGCTACGAAATCCTCGAGGTTGAACCGCCTAACCGACTTCAAACAGCATTTTCCCTCGCAAAACCAATACCGAAAAGCTACCACGGAAACATCGTGAAAAAGAAGCATAAATGCCAAAATCCCGAGTGCAAAAAACCCATTACGATTTTCTGGTACGCCCCACTAGAATACTTCAACAGAATATAGCTGACTCATGCAAGTAGGGGATAAAAAGCTTAAATCTAAAATGCGTTAAATAGCGTTGAGGCTGAAACCTATGGATGAAAATGTTTTGGTTGCGATAACTGTTAGCCGAAAGAGAGGAGAAATCGTCTACAAGGTTGATTGTGCTAAAGACGTTAAAAGTGAAGAGTTAGCGCACTATCTTGATGAGATAATCGAGGGCGTATGCACCTGGAAACCTGATGTGTGTGAAGAAACAGTACAAAGCATAATTGGAACCATCAAGGAACCTAACAGAAAAAGGTAATTTAAGCAGAAAGAGCGGTGACACCTCCACGCTGGAAAGAATCCAATGCCCATCTTAGCTTTGACCAGATTTCAAATGTGGATTAATGCGCAAACGTTTTTAGATTAAATTGGCTGTAGAGTGAATTACCTATGAAAACACTTGATGAGATTAAAGTCCAACTAGAATCGCTTAAACCAGTCCTAAAAGAGAAGTTTCAAGTGGAAACCATAGGCATATTTGGCTCTTATTCCCAAGGGCAACAAAACCAAAAGAGCGATGTAGATATCCTTGTCACTTTCTCAGAGCCAAATGACATTGACCTCTTAGATTTTATTGCACTTAAACAGTTTTTAAGTCGAAAACTAAAAACAAAAGTTGACTTAGTTCAAAAAGATGCCCTGAAGACCTTAATAAAGGACAGAATACTGCAAGAGACAATCTACGTATGACAAGAGAAAACCAAACTATACGTCCAAGACATTTTAAAAGCAATCGAAGAAGTGGAAGAATTCATGAAAGACCTCTCATTTGATGATTTCTCTAAAGATACTGTAGTTATTCGGGCGGTAACAATGGACTTCATAGTTATTGGTTAAGCAGCAAAACATGTGTGCCTATCGAAACAAGAAAAAGATACTCGCAAAATTCCATGGTCAAAAGTAGTGGGAATGCGCAACATTCTAACCCATGATTACCCAGCAATCAACATTGAAATAATATGGAAGACAGCAAAGAAACGCCTACCTATACTGAAACCAGTAATTGAAGAACTATTAACCGAACAGTAAAAAGGGAGTTTTAAGGCTATTTTTCCATTCGGTCATGGTTTCAACTCCCAGCCCAGCTCCATTGCTAATTCTATGCTTTTAATTGATTGCTAAAATATTCCTTTAACGGATTCCAATAAAATTCTGTCCAGCCCTGCTCAACCTCGTCTGCCTGCGCTTTAGGAACATTCGAGTGCACCATCAAGATTTCCGTTCCCTTTGGCACTTCGCAGAAAGTCAACTCCAGCTTGGAAGCAGTATAACCTTCTTCCCAATCGGTCGTTGTCCATTCCTGAACTACTCGTTTTCCAGCTTCAAGCTCTAGGTATTTGCCGAAAATGTATCCATCCCATGCAGTGAATTTGCCGCCGACGGCTGGTTTGCCTGTGGCTTTGCTGTCTGTGAATTCGCTGTGTTTTTCGGGGTCTACGTAGGCTTCGTAGACTTGTTTGGGGGAGACTTTTGGGATTATTATTTTTTGTGTTATGGTTGTTACTTCTAAGTTTTTCAAAATCACACGACCGCTAGAGTAGTAGGTTGGAAGGGTTTTTTAACTTTAACGCTTAATTATCAGTGAGCAAAAATGGGAAGATGTACAATCACGAAGGGTCAACGCCAACTCGGCAGAAAAATAAGAAAACTTGAAAACAGCGTTGAGTTAAGCAGTAAAGAGGGCAAAGCGAAGCTGGCAGAGCAAAAAATCAAGCGGAAAACTCAAGTAGACCAAGGGTACACGGGTGATTCGCCAATCCAGAACCTGCGCGACGCCTCGAAATGGAAGAAAGAGCAAACCGAAAAATAAGACATATAAAACCAGCTTGCATGTGAACTGATAGTTCTACCAGTGCTTGATTCTATGTATAAGGGAGGGGTAGGTTGCTTGAGAGGTAGAGGTTCTTCCAAGCAATTGTTGATGTTCCAAAGCAGGCGCCCTAGCAGATGCTCAGAGAGCACAAAGATATCCTAACAAGCTCTGCCTACAGGCTGCTCATTTACAATGAATGCAGACTACCTAACATTTTAGCCTCTGCAAATGTTGAGGGTATAAATAAGGGGGTATAGTTTTCGCCAAGCACTAGAGTGTGTGACTGTTTGGGTGTAACCACACAGGCTTAATTGGTTTAAACGACTTAAGCAACTTGGTGAATTGATTTTGATGAATGAAAATATACTTGACCCCTTAGAGGTTAAAGGCAACGTTTACAAGTTGAATATGGAAAATGATCGAGTACGCGTGCTAAAACTTACCCTTAAGCCTGGAGAAAAAGCAGCTATGCACCATCATCCCGACCATGTGGTTTACGTGCTTGCAGGCGGAAAAGCAAAATTAACTTCTCAAGACAAAACTGACGTTTTAGACATGAAAACTGGAGGAGCAATTTTCATTAAGGCTCAGTCGCATGAAGCAGAAAACGTTGGGCAGACAACGCTTGACCTTTTAGTGGTTGAACTAAAAAAGTAATCTAAAATAGCCCGTTTACTCTTCTTTATTTATTAGGGATTTAGTTGTCAGCATCACTAAATCGGAAAACCGATTGGAATTACAGGAAAATAGAGCAACGGCTAATTGTGATAAAAACAAAAAATGAGAACGTTCGCAAAGCAGCCGCACTTGACGTTTTAACTAATTTGCCCATTGCCTTAAACGTTCCCGAAAACATTTCTATGGAAGACCTGCAACCTGAAAAAGAATACTTAGCGCAACTAAAAGTTTACACCTCAATGAATCTTGAAGGAATCGATAAGGAATTTGTTAACTTCTTTGATGCCCTAGACATTGACCAAGCCATGGAGGATTTTATCAAGGCGTATTGGGTGTATCCAAGCAAAATAATGTTCGAATTAGCCGATTTAGAAGAGCCTTAAGTTTATCTTAGGACCATGTTGACGAATTTTTCAGGGTTAAACAGTTCCAGATCCTTGTAGGTTTGCCCAACCCCAATGAATAGAATCGGTTTTTGCGTTACGTACGTCACACTCAAAGCTGAACCACCCTTCACGTCAGCATCCACCTTAGTCAGGATTGTTGCATCAACGCCCACAGCCTTATTGAACTCTTCAGCCTGCATAACCGCATCATTGCCGATGAGCGAATCCACAACGAAAACTGTCAAGTCAGGACCCACAACACGCTTAACCTTAACCAACTCATTCATCAAATTCTGGTTAGTCTGCATCCTGCCCGCAGTATCAATCAAAACAATATTAATCCCATGCGCTTTCGCGTGGCTAACAGCGTCATAAGCCACAGCTGCAGGATCACCGCCATAAATACTCTTAATCACACGCATCCCCAAACGCCTACCATGCTCCTCCAACTGCTCAATCGAGCCTGCACGGTAAGTGTCAGCGGCAGCAAGAATCACTGAGTAGCTTTTGTCTCTGCAAAAACTGGGCAACCTTGGCGATGGTTGTGGTTTTCCCGGTGCCGTTTATGCCCACAAACATCAAAACAAAGGGTTCCTTTTTTTGGCGTTTCTCTTCTGCCATTTTGAGCAGGTCGATTCTTTTGTTGGTTAACATGACATCTAAGAGGACTTGTCTTAGGTTGTCTTCAACAATTTTTTTTCTATCTTCCAAGCGTTTAACTTGAACGCCTGCCAAACGCTTTTCGAGTTCATCGCAGATTTTGTCTGCCACGGGAAAAGCTACATCGTTCTCGACAAGGCTCATTTTAAAATCTGATAAAATAGGGTTCAGGTTTTCCGCTTTAAGCTCGGTTGTGGTTACTTTGGTTACTAAGCCTTTAAACCCAGACTTGAGCTTCTCAAACATCGAGCTATTGTTTCCCTTCTCTTGCATCGGCAAGCATGGTTTCAAGCCTGCCTCTTCCAGAGTTGATTCGCTCAGCCACTTGACTGAACTGCTGTTGTGCTGAATGCATAGTTTTCTCAAGTTCGTCTAAGCGTTCTTTGAGGGTTGCTTTTGCTTCTGGAAGGGTTTGCTCGATGCTTACGCCTGAACCCATACCGATGATTACTTTGTTTGGGTCTGCAAGCTTCACTTTAACATAAGAGCTTCCGCCGATTGGAACAAGCATTTCAGAGTTTTCTTTTTCTTTTTCAATGCCGTCAAGGGTCATGTTCGCATAGTTTATGTCGGTGAGAGCAGCGTTTACCATGCTTATGCGTTGTTGCAAAGCCTCTGCGGTTTGTTCGAGGTAACGCATTTCCATGCTGAGTCTACGAAGTTCTTCTTCAGCTTTAGCCCTTTGCGCCAAGTGATTATGCCCCAGTCATTATTTTCTTTAAAATGGGATTTATGACTTGCTCAGCAGAAATTTCTTCTGAGCTTATTATTTTAATATGGTGTCTTTTTACACGGTGTCTGCTGCCTATTTCCGCGTAGACCCTTTCCACTGCGTGTGTGCTTTTGTCAGCTAAGAGTTCCCTAACGAATGGAGTGTTTAGTCTTGGCTTGTTGATTTCGCCAGTTACTTTGAAAGCTTTCATTTTTCTTCTTCCTGCACAACATCCAGTGCATTCCCAATTATAAACATCTCGGGTCCAGTCGTCATAGAACCAGCCACCGCAGCATGACTATTAGCTAACAAGCCGGTGCCAACGTATGGGACTCCACAGTTTACTGTACCGACGTCAACGGGGACTTTGAGCACGTTTTCCAAGATTTTTCTTTCCTCATCTTTTAGCATTGGGTGAGCTAGTACGCCTTTATTTGTGGCTACAGCTAAAGAGCCAACGTATGGTAAGCCCGCGATTTCTGTCGGCACCGCTTCCACGCCTAAGGCTTTTGAGATTTTTTTGATTTCGGTTTCTTTGAATCGTGGGTCAACAACTGCGCCTTTGTCGTTGGCTAAGATGAGGTTGCCGTAAGCGGTTTTTTTGGTATCCATGATAGTGATGTTTCCACTAAAAACCGATTTTATCTGCGTTAATTCTTCTTCTCTAATAGAGAGAGGAACTAGCATTCCGTTGGAGTTTGCACATACCAATGCACCAGCCAAAACTGAGCCGCAGATGGCTGTGTAGGCGAGTTTAACTTTTAGCCAGTCAGCGAACTCTTGGGCTTTTTCCAAGGGAACCATCCGCGGAATCATAACTATGTTCTCGGTTGCCAGAGAGTACACGCCTATGCTTGCGCTTCCAACTATGCTTGATAAGAAAACAGTCAAGAATAATCACCTTCAACCAAAATGACATTCAGCGGCGAAATATCTCGCAAATCATATTGTTTTTCTTGATTTTTCATAAATAATAAACTGTGCAAATAATCTTCCGCCTGAGTTATTCGAACTGTACTCTTCTTTGCTCATAGATTTAAAGTTCACGGAAACGGAGGAGTCATTGCAAGAATGAAATGAAAGCAATTGAGGAAAATGCGCTTTCGAAACATTCCTATTCCACAGAGAATCAACTAAAGGTGTCTTGAATGAGGAAAGAAAACGTTGTGAAAATTATTTGGAAGCTACTACGCAGCATTATTTCCAGCTAGATTAGAGTTTTTGAAATAAATATTGATTTGAAATTCATAAATTAGATATGATTCTGGATATGAATAAGGAGTAAAAACACAAGCTATAGGAGAAAATTTACTTGTCGAATAACAGGAGCAATTCAGCTGAAAACAACGAAAAAGGAGGAAACAATAAAGAAAAAGTTGCTCTTCTTTTAAGTAATACCGAGAAAAACGAAATAAATGAACTCAAATCTGACGTTTACGAGTTATCAAACGAAGTAAAGACTGCAGTGGTTGACCTCAAAAAATCCATTGTAGATATACGTTCTTCTGTAAGCGAAATGGAGAATCCATTTAATCTTCTAAGAACAATTTCAAGTGACAAAGACGGAGAAGAGCAACCTGAAGAAAGAAAACCTTCAGGAGTCAAATCGCTAATTTTAGGAAAACCAGAAAAAACCGCTGACATTGATAATGAGCTTCCTCCACCAAAACTTGAACCCATCAGTCTTCAAATCGCACCTCCAATTAAAGAAGAACCGGAAATAGCAGTGCAACCACCCATTACACCAGTCGCACCAGTTAAACCAGTCACAACGGTCACACCGCCGGTCTTACCAGTCTCCTTAAAATCACTTAAAGCATCAGCATATATAGATTGGATCTGGGATCTTTTGGATGCTGGATTAACAGCAGACAGTATAAAACAACTCTCATCTTCATGTGAATTATTCAGTTATTTACCCACACAAGCCAGCGAGTTAATTTACTCTTTAGCTGTTACAGCCGAAAAAATTAGATTACTAAACTTAACCAAGGGACATTTGTTGCTATACTTTTACAAAGCTGCAGCAATATCAAAAATGAACATAGACTCAGAGGATATGGAAACTCTCATCACCATAACAGAACACGAATTGAAAAAGCCAAAAAGTAATGAAGGCACCCGTTAATGGGCTTCTCAGTAACCCTAACGCACATAATCATGGTCATAGCCTCTGTAATCTTAGCAAGTATCTTTACTGCTAGCGCCTTTTACGCGGGCAATATGGTCCAAAATCAGTTGACGCAGGGAGTTAGCGATGTCAAGACCACGATTGGCATCCAATTAGACATAGTTTACGCTACTGCAAATACTACAAACCCACCGAATTTTGTGATATACGCCAAAAACACAGGCAATCTGCCCATTAATGATTTCACGAACTTAGATGTTTACGTTGGCCAATACGGCATCGCAAACCTTTACACTTATGACTCAACGGCAAATGTGGGAAGCGGAAAATTTACCATCGTTGACTCTAACGGCAACGGTATATGGGAGCCACGAGAGACCGCAGCCATATATGTTTATCCAACTGGCGAAATCAATGGAACAATCTTTGAAGCTAAAATAGTTCCTTCCCAAGGAATTGGAAGTGATTATCTTTTTTCAGCTCCAACATTTTGAGGTGACAAAATGGGCGTTTCCGTTGTGCTAGCTTCGTTTATTGTTCTCATAGGCTTCTTGGCAATCTTCTCCACAGTTTCCACTGGTTTTTTTACGGGAATGAAAGACCTATCTTTTGCTGCAAACGACTACGTGAACAATCAAAAAGATAAAATCAATACCCAATTACAACTGAGCGTTGATTCAGTAAGCGGGACAACATGTGAAGTTACCATAAAGAATACTGGGTCAAAAACAATCTTTATGCAGAATTCTAACGGATTCAATTGGGACACAATAATTTTATCCTATGGACATAGTTCCCAATGGCATTCTTATACAATCGACATGTATCAAATATTAGAGGTCAAAATTTCAGGGACCAACACTACCTTCAACGTAGCAACTCACAATTTCATAAATCCTGGAGAACAATCTAGCATCTCGCTGAGTATTCCAAGCGAAGCCCCAGAAATTTCAGCCCAAGACATAGTTTCTATAACTTTTGCTTCTTACAACGGCGTTACTGCATCAGGGGAGGCTGTCGGAGGATTATGAATGTAGTGCGTTTGGGGATTCCAGAGTTAGACAGGGACCTTGGCGGCGGAATACCAACGCCCAGTCTCATATTGATTGAAGGAGGCCACGGCTCTGGAAAAACTGTATTTGTGCAGCAAATAGTTCATGCAATGCTCAAAAATAATTCAAAAGTTTATGTGGTTTCCAGCGAGGCCATGGCGAAAGAATATCTTTCAATGATGGAATCCGTCAGACTTGATCCTTATAGTTATTACCTCTATGGATACCTCAAAATCTTTCCTCTACACGGTGGAGGCGGAACTTGGAGCAAGTGTATGAGCCCCCTTTTTTTAAGGGTGACTGCCAACTTTCTTGAACTGAAAAAACAAAATTATGATGTTGTCGTAATTGACAGCCTAAGTGTTTTAACTATGGATACTCCTCTTTACGAGTTCTTGACCTTTATTACGCACATTAAGAATTTGGTTTCTGATGGTAAAACCGTAGTTATCACTTTTCACCCAGAATTTCTTTCAGAAGAATCAATTATGAAGCTGATAGCAAACGCTGATGCCTACTTTGTACTGGCAAACGGTTGCATTTCGGGTATAGACGTCAAATTACTTAGAATTGTAAAGCTTTGGGGAGTAAGTGGTGAAAGGAAGAGCTCGATAACCCTCGCGATTAGCCCGCAAATAGGTCTACGAGTGATGCCACTTAGCGGAGTAAAGCTTTAGGAGCATATCCTATGCCAAATTCGATCCTTAATAAAATCAACCCAAAGGTCGCCTTTAAATTCAAACTACACAAAGCTCAAGAAAAGCAAGATCTAGGACTTTTCAACAAAATAGTTTATGACAACTTGGAAAGCGCCAAGCGAGAGCACCCGTACTTAGCTTCCTACATAAATGTTTTACCTGAGCTGCCCAAATATTTGCTCCACATTGAGTCAGAACTTGTTGAAAATGAAGTTAACGTAATATACCCGTTAGGTTTAGGCATTTACGCTCACGTCATTATGAACGAAGAAAGCAATAAATATAATCTCGTAGAACCCGCCAAACCTGAACGAAAATTATTGGCTGAAATAGAAGCTGCAGTTGCAATACTAGTCAGAGGCAAAGATTATGGCGAAGAAAAAGATAAGATTTTGGCATCTCTCGTCAGGCGAGTAATTAAGAGTAAAATGGTAAAAATTCCAAAAGGGGTAGACGAAGACGTTCTTTTATACCACTTTTTGAGAGAAAAGATCGGCCATGGCTTTTTAGATGGTTTTTTGGCAGATTCTGCTCTTGAGGACATTAGTATTCCAGGAGCGGGAAGTATCTTCGTTTACCATAAAATGTTCGGTAATCTAGAAACAAGCGTAAGTGTTTCCCAAGATGCTATCAATGACCTTCTAAGAAACATAGCAGAAAGACACGGAAAAGTCCTAAGTTACACTCATCCAATAATTGACATCCATTTATCTGACGGTTCAAGACTCAACATAGTTTTTGGTGAAGATATAAGCCTTCGAGGAAGTAACTTTACGATACGTAAGTTTCCTATTGAACCCATTTCAGTGGCACAATTAATCAAATGGCACACATTTACGGCTGAATTAGCTGCTTATCTATGGATGCTCTTTGAGGTAGGAGTTTCTGCGTTAGTCTGCGGAGAAACAGCCTCGGGCAAGACGACAACCTTGAATGCACTCACAGGCTTTATTGATTTTAATTCAAAGATAATCAGCATTGAAGAAACACCGGAAATCAACGTATACCACAGAAATTGGATCAGGGAAGTCACACGATTGCATACTGGAGTGCAGGTTACTATGTTTGACCTGCTGAAAGCAGCTTTGAGACAAAGACCTGATTATATCATTGTAGGCGAGATACGAGGTGAAGAAGGCAGGGTAGCCTTTCAAGCTGTTGAGACTGGACACCCGGTGCTGTCGACAATGCATGCCGGTAACCTTGGGCAACTCTTCCAAAGGCTCACATCTCACCCGATTGACATCCCAAGAAGTCACATTGATGGCTTAAACTTGGTTATTTTCCAAGCTAGGATGGAAAGAGGAAAAAAATTCATCCGTAGATGTACTTCGATTAACGAGGTGATTGGTTACGAACCTGACGAGGGTAAGTTAAACTACTTGCCCACATGCGTATACGATACTGATTTAGACAAATTCCGTTTTATGGGTTCCAGCTTTCACCTAGAAAACAAAGTGCTCGCATTTAGAGGATGGGGAAAAGAAAGAATACGAGATATTTATGAAGAACTCCACGCCAGAACTGAAATACTAAATTATTTAGCAGAAAACTTTCCTTCATACGCGGATGTTTCCAAGACCATGGTAACTGCCAAAAATTTGGGTATATGGGAAGTGCATCGTAAAGTTAAAGAGATGAAAGTCCCTTGGGTTTAATTAAGTCAAGAAAATTCATTGCCACGTTTATTCCATCTTTGATCTTTTTAATTTATTTTTTGCTTATTAGAGAATTTTTTGTAGCGATAATTGGTTTTGCTATAGGAATGGGTGTTCTGGTCATGTTAAAGTATATAGAGAAGAGAAGTATCAGGACAAGAATTGACCAAGTCCTTACAACAGTCGTTTTTCACATGTACGGTTTAGCTCTTGGCGAAACGTCACCAACAGACCTTATAAACACAATTGCCAATAACGAAGACTACGGATTTTACTGCGAAGTTTTCAAGAAAATACGTAACTTGTCCAACGATTTTGGGTTCGGAGTTACCAATGCAACAGCAAAAGTTGCCAATACCGTTAAGCCACCATTAAAAGACATTCTTGTACGCTGTACAAACACATTTTCCAGCGTAGAGCCAAGAGGATATTTGGAAATGGAGTCTTCTATGCTTATGGAGGAGTATTCAGGATATTATGAACGAACGATTAAAACTTTGGAGACTTTAGGAGGCGTATTCGTGTCTTTCCAGAGCATCACTGTTTTCTTGATTATGACTTTAGTAATTATGTCGGTTTTCATGACTGGCCCAAGCGTGATAGCATTGGGCTACGTAGCTACGATTTTGTCAACCGTAATGATGTATTTTCTTTTCAGATCTTCTGCACCGAAAGAAAAGATTATCTATATCGCAAAGTATCCGCCAAAATTGTACTTGGCTTTAAAATGGAGCTTTATGGCTACTGTGCCCTCTTCTGCCGTCCTTGCTTTTTTCATTTACTTTAAGATGGGGGCACCTTTTGCCTTCATTGTTATTGGTTTAGGCGTAATGATTCCAGGAGTATTTGGCTACTTGTTGGAAAGGCAGGTTGCTCAAATTGATAAGAACTATCCAACTTTCTTGAAAGCTTTGGGTGAGAATTTAGCATCTACATCCGATTTGAAGACTTCTCTTTCGTTTATTCTTCACATGGAAATAGGACCCTTACGCAATCTTGTCAGTTCAGCTTTGGCGAGGGTGAAATTAGGGATAGATCATAGGCAAGCACTAGAAACGCTTTCTGCAGAGGCTGCATCCTATGAGGTTCATATGAGTAACAAAATATTGCTTGATTCTTTAGGGAGAGGCGCTGACCCCCTAGTGATAGGCAATGCGTTAGGAAATCGAGTTGTAAAATTTCTTGAGTTTAGAAAGATGCGTGATGTTGTTGCTAATAGCTTTCAGATGATAGTTTTGGTTACACAGCCTTTGACGGTTGTTCTTCTTACAGTTCTTGAAGTTCTCGCCATTTTTATGGCTCAATATTTAACAGGTACATCCTATTTTAGCTTCAACTCTCTGCCAATAGCATTAATCCAAATGGGTAACGTAGCAGTGATTTTTGTTATGGCAATTATAAACGCTTTGTGTGTTAAAGAAGTCTCAGGTAATTACTGGGGCACCTTTTTCCTGAATCTTGGAATTCTACTTATCATAAGCGGCATCGCTTCGATAGCGGCACATTATTTAATACAGAGTGTTTTAAATTCAATGCCGACACTACAGCTACCTGTACCCTAAAGCTACCAAGATAATCTTTCTTCCTCTCCAAACAAAGCAATTTAGGTTTTCGAAACGCTTTAAACATCTTTTAAAACCTAAATTCTGGATTAGCCACCGTAACTATGGATTTGAATGGACAATTCATATTTGGAATTAATTCGGAGAATAGTTATTGCCAATATGTTTATTAAGTATTAACTCTTACTACTTATTACTAAGTAGTATAAGTATAAGCAGAAGTGGTAGAAATGAACAGAGAAAAGCCAAATATTAAATGTCCAAAATGCGAATATCAATGGCACACTAGATCCACCCTTCAAATGGTAAGTTGTCCTTCATGTAACCAAAAGATACGCAATTCTGTCCGATCACGCATTTTCGAGAAATTTATCCATCAAAAACGAGGCATCGTTGGCTTGGAAACTGCGATAATACTAATAGCTTTCGTAATTATTGCTGCTGCCTTTAGCTTCATGGTTATCAACCAAGGACTCTTCGCAACGCAACGAGGTCAAACCGTAATCCAGCAGGCTCTACAACAAGCAAGCACACCTTTGGTAGTAGATGGAACAATTCTTGTTCGAACTACACCAGGAGGCCAAACTGTGAACTTGATTATAGTTCCGCTAAAAGCCTTCGGAGTAAATTTCATTAATATGGGAAGAAACCAAACAAATGTGATGCTAACAATTGGCGACAAGTCTTGGGCAAACGCATACCTCGGCACTCTGCACGTCGACTATACGAATGGGACAATTTATAACGCGACAAACGTTGTGTACGACCCGACAGGAAAAGAGTTTGATGACTTTGTCGGCTTTCAACTGGCAAATCAAACTATGGATGGAACCCCGTGCAGTTATTATGTAAACGAAACTTACAGTATCGGAAACGCAAAGGGTCTAACCAGCGGAGCTGTCCTTGCTATAGCAAATAGCAACGGAGACGATGCTCTAAATGCGGGCGAGGAAGGTTATCTCTTAGTGGCGCTTAACCAAAATGACGAAGCCCCAGCTAGAACCTCAATAAATCTTGAGATAAGAATAGAGAACAGTGCAACACTTTCCGTCGAAATCAGTATACCTGCATCACTGCCGGCAAATAGTTACATCCCATCATATTAGAAGCAAAAAGCACTATTCGCAAAGACAAACAACATAACGCTACCTCGCCGAATTAGAGGCGGCCTGACTAACGCGGCAACGCGTGAGTCAATTCTCTTATTTTTAGAACATTACTTGAATCAGAATTTGAATCAATATTTTGAATCCAAATCACCATTTCATAACTCATTAATATAAAATACGCTTAACAATCAGACAATAAAAATAAAGAAGGAAAAAAAATGAATTGGAAAAAAACTCTAATGAACTTCGCAAAACAAAAGCGCGCCATAGTTGGTTTAGAAGCAGCCATCATCCTAATCGCATTCGTCATAATTGCCGCAGTCTTTAGCTTCATGGTTATCAACCAAGGACTCTTCGCAACACAACAAGGCCAAACCGTAATCCAAGAAGGCCTAACACAAGCAAGCACACCCCTAGCACAAGACGGAACAACATTCGTAAAAACAAACACCGCTGGCACAAACGTAACAGGCTTGGTAATCCCACTAAAAACCTTCGGAGTCAAATACGTATCAATGATAGTTAACACAACAGTCGTAACACTCAAAATAGGCGGCAACGCATGGCCAAACATATACGCAAACGTTTGGACCGCGAACAACACAAACACCTTCGACGACTTCCTAACCAGCACAACACCAGGCACAGCAGCACTCTTCATCCAAAACAGCAACGGCGACCAAGCTTTAGACGCAAGCGAAAAAGGCTACCTCGTAATATCCCTAAATGACACCAATGCAGCACTCGTGAGATCACAAGTAGACATTGAAATCAGGCTAGAAAAGACCGCGCCGCTTTCAATCGAGTTCACCATTCCAGAATCAATGCCACAAGACGCATGGGTGACTGTGTAAAACACAATCCCCCCACATCCGTCTTACACAAAGGCTCACCCTTTATTTTTTTGATTTTTTAATTGTTTTTATCGACCTTGGTCTCAAACTCATTAACGTATTGTTAAAACGCTCAGACCCTTAGATTTATGATGTAGTTCACTGTGATGCTTGATTTAGGTTTAGTCCAAGGAGAACTTTTTCCGTATTAGTTAAGCCCTATTATTTTCTTTATCAGTAGAGGAACTTCGGAACTGATATTGAGATAACAAATATTTGGTTGCCTTGCAAATTGTGGAGTTTAGCTTCTTAATGTGCAAGGTTTAACTTGCAAGAAAAAATAAATAATTAAATTTAAAAATAAACAAAAAGTTTATTGAGTTACTCGGTTTCAGCTAAGAAAACGGTTACATTACCATCTTTGTCTTTAGCTACACGAACCCGAATCTTGCGAGGAGGTTTCTCTATACCTCTATCCCAGATTTTCTTGTTAACTCCCGGGCTAATTATAAGCTGAGGTAACTCTTCTTCTTCCTCTTCTTCAGAAACCTTCATTTCCAGCTTCATATGCTTTGTTACGAAAGCCTTTAACAGTTGCATTGCACGTGGAGCACGTTTCTTGGGTGGTCTAACCAAGGCTCTCGACAAGGGTATGGTGTAGAATCTTTCTTCAACGATTTCTTCGTCTTTCTTCTTTTTCTTAGGCTTAGCTTCCTCTGCAACCTCTTCTTCTGCTGGCGCTTCTTCTTTTGCTGGAGTTTGCTCTTTGGCGGTTTCTTCGGTTTCAGGTTGTTCTTCTTCTAGTAATTCAGTTAATTCTTCGTCTTTTGGTGCTTGCTTTACTTTGGTTTCTTGGGCCATGGCTTTCTAATTCTCCTATGCTCTTATTTTCCTGGTTCTCCAGTTGCGTCTCTGCTTAGGGTTATTCCTAACTTTACCGTCAGTTCTGGCAATTACCCATGTTGGAACAGACTGTGATTCTTTGCCAGCTTTGGCTAATCTGAGTTTTTTAGCTGTAGGTTTAACTCTTGCCATCTTTATATCCTTCTGATTTTTGTCTCTCGCTTCCGTGATTGAAGCTGAACTAGGATTTGCTTGAGCTGTGCATCTGAGAGTGGAATGGGCAACTTTCCTGTTTGCGCCATCTCAATCAGCTGCATCTCAATGTTCTCAGCAAATTCAGGCTTAACCATTTTCAGGTTATTTAGCCTTTGCCGAGCTTCAGGCGCCAATATTTTGCTAAGCAACGCCTGTTTTTGAGCGTCCATCTGTTGTTGTGCTTGAGCTTGCCTTTGCTCATCACTCATGCGATTTTGCATCGACAAAAGTTTTCGTTTACGGATTTGGTCAAGCTCTTCATCCGACATTGCATCTATTCGCCTTGATACTTCTTGAGCTCAGGGATAGTTTTAACTATTTCTTTTGACAGGTCTCCAGCAACTTCTTGCATAAGCTTGCGTCCTTTAGGAGTCATGCTTCTGCCTTGAGGTTTTGCAATCTGGATTAAACCAGCCTTCTCAAGTTGCTGCATCACCTTACGGATGTCGCTTCCGCCTGCTTTTACTACGCGGTTTGGTTTGCTGCCGCGGTTTTTTCTTCCGCCGTAGTCAGCGCGCAATTTTTCTAGTCCGATTGGACCGTGAATGTAGATTTTGCGGAGAATGGATGCGCTTCGGGTGTACCACCAGTTGGGGTTCTGTGGCTGGTTTTGAACGTGCATACCTGTTTTAGCAAAGGTTGCCCATGGAAGAGGCTGAACTTCATCTACGTTTTCCCGTAGATACTTTGCTAATCTATCGATGAATTTTGAAGCTGGAACGTCATGAGGAGTCGTCAAAGAGTCTCTATCCTTTGGTTTTTCCTTGCAGTTAAACAATGAAGCCTAATATAAATATTCTCTGAACAACTATCTCACAGACAAGACATAAGCACCTATATTTTTTGCTCCAACAAGGGTCTATGACGTCTCAGAGTTTAGCCTCTGTATTGACACTGCAGGTACGGGTTTAATTGTTGGAGGATTATTAATTGGTTTTCCATACAGCTCTGTCAAGCTTTTTTTCGTTTTTCTAGTATTAGAAGAAGACACAGCGCCCCCTACTCATCATCTACCTAAACAAAACGCAAAAGACCGCATTTTTGCGTCAACTTGTGGCAGGCGTTGCAGGCTGGTTGTGGAGCAATCCTCAATCAGCAAGCGTGCTTTAACGTTAGATACTTTGCCAGATAGTCTGGAATTTCTATTGCAAAAAACTT
Organism: Candidatus Bathyarchaeota archaeon; assembly: GCA_963846735.1. Lineage (GTDB taxonomy): Archaea > Thermoproteota > Bathyarchaeia > Bathyarchaeales > Bathycorpusculaceae > Bathycorpusculum. The sequence continues at coordinate 797,304 of CAWJXC010000003.1, forward strand.
CCACAGAAACATTTAACCCCCTTTAAATATGCCAAATTAGGGTTCTGTGAAGTTGTTGGCGCTTAGGGTTTTCTCTGCATTTTCTTCTCTTGTTGTGAAAAGTCGTCACCTGCGGCGTTCGGGCTAAACAGTTTGGGAAGGAAAGGGCGTGGGGGCAATGGTTTTTGAATGATATTTCGGAGTTGGTGATTTGATTTCTGGGGGCATTAACTTTTTCTTTTACCTAATAGTTGTTATATACATCTTAGGGTTAATTAGACGCAAAAGGATACGCATGGCAAAAGCTCTAAACAAAGAGTTTCCATTACTTGAATTTGTTGGCATATGGCTAGTTATCTTGTTTGGTTTCTTAGCCGTTCCTGACTTCTCGTTTGTTATACGTGGAATATTTATTCTCGTCGGAAGCGTAGGCGTCATATTGTTTGGATTATACTATGATTACCATTTGAAAATCAAAAAATCTAAGTCACCTGAAACAACACAACCGATTAACAACGTTATCAACCAAACAGCTACCAAAAATAATGCAAAACATGAGCGCTACCACCGTTCTGTTATTATCCTGTACTCTGTAAATGCGGTTCTTTACTTCTTTCTCGGAATCTATGATTGGCAGAATTTTAAGATAGGTAATGTACCTATTTTTACCTATCAGGATGCGCTTTGCGTTTTCTATATAACACTAGGTTTTCTCGACTTATTGATAATCGCGTGGGTTACTCGTAAATGGTAGTTTAGGTTCTGTGCATCTGCGTCTGTAACCTCTCCATGTTACCTTTCGTCTGTTAACAGTTTTGGTTTTTTCTTTTGAGGTAATCAGAAATTGAAACGTCATCCTTTGCTTGGAAAACGCGGAACACATAGACCACGACCATCCTAAAAACTGTTGAAAAACAATAGTTAACCCTTCTTTTTTTTCTTATAGTCTTAAATTTGATGGAAAAATCGGTTGATGAGGTATTTTATGAATTTTAGCTATTTAGTTTCCCTTCATAAGTGCCAAATTCGCATAATGCCTTTTTCTTTTAAGGAATAACTTTGGCTGCTCCATATTTCAACACCAACACGATTTTCTGTGGCGATAACGAAATTGTACTTTCCAAGTTTCCAGATGAAAGTGTTGACTTAATCTATGCTGACCCACCTTTCTTTTCAAATCAACAATTTGAAATTCTTTGGGGTGACGGTTTTGAAATAAGAGCTTTTGAGGATAGATGGAAAGGTGGCATAAACAATTATACTGAATGGATGGTTCCTAAGCTTGAGCAATGCTACAGGGTGCTTAAGCCCACAGGTGCTATGTATCTACATTGTGATTGGCACGCAAGCCACTATTTGAAAGTGGAAATGGATAGAATTTTTAACCGTGAAAACTTCCGCAATGAAATCTCAGTTAAAAGAGTAAGAAAAAATGTCCATGAATACAAAACTGTAAAGCGATTGAATGTTGCATTTGACTCAGTTCTTTTCTATGCAAAATCTGATGAACATAGAATAACACCACCGATGGTTGAAAACCCTAGACCAGAAAGATGGCATGGATTTGACGCTAATGGAATAAGAACAGGTATGCATTACGATTTATTCGGTTTTCGTCCACCTGAAGGGCGCCATTGGATGTGGACAAAGGAAAGAGCAGATAGAGCTATAAAAGAAAAGATACTGCGTCCAAACCCTAAGACGGGAAGACCAGAATATTTTATCCCTGCTAGTACTCACATTATTGCAACAAGCGTATGGGATGATATTAGTGCATATTCCTTTAAGTGTGGTTATCCGACTGAAAAAAGCGAAGCATTACTTGATAGGATTATTCAAATGTCAACTGAGCCGATGAATGTTATTTTAGACCCTTTTTGCGGTTGTGGTACAGCGATTGTCACAGCGCATAAAAAAGGTAGGCAATGGGTGGGAGTAGATGTTTCACCTACCGCTTGTGACTTGATGGAAAGGCGTATGCGTAAACTTGGAGTTTCGCCTAATATGATGGGTATGCCGTTAACTGAAGATGATTTGCGAAAGGTTGCACCCTTTGAATTTCAGAACTGGGTTATCCGAAGGCTCTATGGCAGAGTTACTGCTAGGAAAAGCGGTGATATGGGCATTGACGGCACGACGTTTGAAGGAACACCTATACAAGTTAAACAATCAGATGATATTGGCAGAAACGTTATAGATAATTTTGAGACAGCTATTAGAAGAAAGAAAAAAGCTAAAGGAATTATTGTTGCTTTCAGTTTCGGACGAGGCGCTTATGAAGAGATTGCTAGAGCTAAACTGCACGACAACTTGGATATTAAAGCTCTTTCCATTACTGATATTCTGAAAAAGCAAGAGCAACAGCTTATTTGATTTTTTTATGCCCGTTTGCGTTCTGAATTAGGGTTTTCCACTTGTTTTTTCCTTCTATTATTATTCCGCATGCTTCGCTCGGGGTTTTGCCTTCAAAGGCTTCATGTGTGCGAATAGTTGCTGAGAGAGATTATCCTCGAGGGATTACAGCAAAAGACAGCTCAGGCACCATATCAACAGTGGCATAGTTACTTTTAAGAGCCAAAAAATAGCATAAGTGGTAATGCGTGGTAAAGCTATGGCATTTGAGGTGGTAGTATCAAAGAAAGGTCAGATAACGATTCCCGCAAGACTTCGAAAAAAATTCAAGATAGAGGAAGGAACACGCTTAGAAGTCGTGGAAACCTCAGAGGGCATCCTCTTTAAACCCAAGAAATCCTTCTGGGATTTAATTGGGTCAGGGGCACCGTACGCTACTGTTGAAGAAGTTAAAAAAGAGCTTGACAAACTCAGGGAAGAGGATGCCGAAATGCGCACCTACGGATTTTAGTTATCCTCTTTGGATTGTTGCGAAGAATGGTTCTGGTCCCATCTCTGCAGTCGCATAAACAGCCAGTGTTATTGCCCAGAATACGTCGTCGTGCGTGCCTTGTGGGTGGTGGTAGCCTATTGTGCCGTCTTTGTTTAGGCTGTAGCGTTCGACGTTGAGTTCTGTGCAGATTTCGCCTCGGTATGGGCGTTCCCAATGCAGAAGGGGGTAGTAGAATTGGTGGTTTGCCATGCGTTGTTTTAGTAGGCTTGCCATTTCGCTTTTGCGGGGCACACTAAAGTTTACGCCCTCCGCGTTGCGGATGCCTGCGTTTTCCATGTCGGCGATGAAGCTTGGCCCTTCCCGTGTGAAGTCCACGCGGATTTTCTCGAAACCGTGCCAGCGGTCCTGTAGCGTTTTGAGGTAGCCCAAGACGGTTGCGTATATGGTGGGTTGCTGGAAGATTTTGAGGTGACGCAGAAACAGCCGCCCATCCACCCGCTCAACCACAGCGAGGGCAGTGTAGTCTCGGGTCTGCGCCAAATCCAACCCAACAAAAAATTCGCCTCGATGCTCAGATTCAGGGCTGAACTCTTGGAGGTCTACCCCGCAGGTTGCCGCTGTGCCGATGCAGCTGGCGATTAGGCTCTGGGTTAACCATACGTCTTGGTCCTCTGCCCATTCTGCCTCCATTTCTCTGCGCCAGCGGATTGGGTCGTCACCCATTTGGGTACGGATTTTTTGTATGATTGCAGGTTTGAGTGGTCCGTTGGGTTCCGTGGCTTGCTCTACTGTGACGTGGGAGGTTTTGTAGTCGGCAAAGTCTTTGTGGGTAAATATCTTGTAGAAGACGCTGTCGGTATGCCAAGGTGTGCTGGTGCAGACGAATTTGCCGTTGGTGGTGCCGAGTGTGTAGAGGATGGCATCGTAGAGCGCTTGGTCGTTGGCTACAAAGTTGAATTCGTCAGCATAAACCACATGCAAAGTGGGTCCACGGATGGTTTCTGGGTTGTTTGGGAACGCTTCAATGATGCTGCCGTTGGTGAAGTGGATTTGTGTACGCTGGGGCGAAAAAACCAGTCCCTTGGGAAGTTTATGGGAGAGAGCCCCGATGCGTGAGAGGATGCGTTTGGTTTGACGATAGGATGGACCAACTATGCCAACGGCGCTGTCGGGATGAGTGGTTGCATACCAGAGCAGGAGAGCTGCAACTATGAAGCTTTTACCACTCTGACGACTCCACCGAGCAGCCGTAAACTGGTTCTCGACAAAGAGCTTAATGAATTCATCTTGGTAGGCATAGGGCTTGAAACCCAAGATTTCCCTGCAAAAATCAATTGGATTAGCACTAAGCTCCTCGGTTTTCTCCAGTGCCATCTCGTCGGCTAGGAGGTTACTGTTCTGGAGTTTTTGCCATTGGAGTTGGAACTGGTTGGGACGCAGGGTTTTGGCTTTTGGTTTCGAGGAGCTGGGCATATTTTGCCTCCATATCGTTTAGTTTGGCTTCTACACCTCTGTAATCGAGGTAGTCGGCTAAGATTTCTTTGTAGGTTCGCGCTAAAGTGGCTATGGCTTGTAGCCGCTGCACTTCCACTTTGTTTAGCCCAGGCTCTTTTGCTGCCCTAAGTGCACCCGCCAATTCTTTGAGGGTTTCTTCTACGCTGGGCAACTCATCGGGCAGGGACAGCGTGGCTTTGGTTACTTGGTCGGATGGTACTAGCCCTAGGCGTTGGCATTTTAGGATGATTGCGGTGGGTGTTCGCTTTAGGGTTTGGGCTATTACGTCTATGGAGGTTTTTGCTTCGATTAGTTTTTTGAGTTGGGCTTCTTCTTCGGCTTGCCATGGGATGCCTTTAGTCATAGGTTTTCAACCTACTGAGGGGTGGGGAGGCGTGCTTTTGAAGATTTTTGCTGTTTAAAAATGCTTACAACAAAGTCCTTTTTGAATAATAGAATCAAAAAAGACGTAATAATCGATAATATGTAATTTGGAAGAAAACTGATTGTTAATTGACAGAAAAATTATGGTTTAGGTTCCGGTTCAGCAGGTTCTTCTGCTTTGCGTTTTCGGAATAGAATGAACACGTGACCGCTAACTTCAACCAGAGCAGCGTTGGTTTGCTCTGCTGCGTTAGCCGCAATCAGCTTGAGCCGTAATCTCACCCTGCAAGGCAGCGGGCAAAATCCTAATTTTCACCATCTTGGTTCTTTGCAGTTGCTTCTCAATTTCACTTGCCAATTGAGGCGTCAAACCTTCTTTGCCAACCCAAATCGTCGGGTTCTCATCTTTCAAAACATGCCTAACATGGCGCTTCATTCGGGTTGTTATCTTGCTCAAGTTCCCTTTGCTCCTTTTTCCCTTTTAACATTATACGAGTTTGGTTACCGCAGTTTAAACATGTTACTACAACGTGAGGCTCCCTTTTCTGCTTTACCCTAACACGGCAGTTAACGCCCTGCACAAACAGGGTATTGCATTCTTTGCAGGTTTCACGCCTAAACTCAACGGGCAAACGAATTTTCGCAGCCATAGCAATCTGTCGAGCAGACGCAACGTACTGCATAGCTAATTTGGGGTCGGTTTTGCAGACTTTCTTGGCTTGCTCAAAGAGTATTTGGATTCGCTGCCTCGCTATTTGCTTAACGTTGGTTTGCTTCATCGGTTCCTACCAAACAATGCCAAAGTAGCCTAGTTCACTTACATAATACTTGCGCTTAAATTAAGTGGCTTTCTGGGAAAGCTCAAACTTTAACCGCTTCAACGCTTCAGCCATCTCAAGCGGCTTATTCTGCAACGTCTTCTGCGCCTTTGACGTATCAAGCGATGAGTCCATGGGACGCTTAGCAGGCCAAGTGAACTGAGAAGACACAACCTGAATCGATCAAGCTCTTGTCTAAGCCAAAAGCATCGGCAATTTGCTCGGCAAACTCTAACCTGCTAACCCGTGTGGCACCGCACATATGGTAAATTCCAGTTAATCTGCGCTCTATGACTTCAAGGGTCATCTCTGCCAAGTTGGTGTTCAAGGTCGGCGTGTTCCATTGGTCCGTAACAATTTTGACGCGTTCGCCTTTCCTGAGGGTTTCGATTAGCCAGAGGGCAAAGTTGACTTTTCCAGCCGCAGGAGTGGAACCATAAATGACGCTGGGGCGAGCAATGAAGTATTCAGGTTGGGTTTGGACGATTTCTTCAGCTTTAAGCTTGGTTAACCCGTAATAGTTGATGGGGTCAGGCTTATCGGTTTCTTTGTAGCAGCCTTTTTCGCCGCTGAAAACGTAATCTGTGGAAATATAAATCAAAAATGAACCTGCACTTTTGGCGGCTTCAACGATGTTTTTTGTGCCTTCAACGTTTACTTTCCAAGCGAGCTCCTTGTTTGACTCGCATTTATCCACATCGGTCAAGGTTGCAGCATGAACTACCACATCGGGTTTTATGTTTTTGAATGCTTCTTCAACCTGCGCTTTACCAGAAATATCTAGTTTAACAAAGTTGCCATAGACCGATAGACTTTGAATATCAGAAGAGTAAACCTCAATAGCCCTTAGCAAGCGCCAACTGAGCAAGTTTTGAACCGTAAAGGCCGCTTGCACCCGTGATTAGAAGCTTCAATGAAGGCCACCGAGCTTCCAAGGCGTCGGATGCAAAATGACTTCTGTTGCAAACGGCGTCCACCAATGCTCGTTCTCAAGATACCACTTAACGGTTGACTCCAAGCGACTTCTCAAAACTGCATTTGGGTTTCCAACCCAATTCTTTCCGAGTTTTGGTTGAATCCAAACTGTAGCGTGTGTCGTGTCCAGGACGGTCTTCGACAAAGGTGATTAGGCTTTCAGGCTTATGCAGCTGAGCGATGATTTTTTTGGCAATCTCTATGTTTGCACTTCGTTTCCCGCTGAAACATTGTAGATTTCGCCAGCCTTGCCCTTCTCAAGCACAGTGTTTATGGCTTCACAGTGGTCTTGCACGTAAATCCAATCGCGAATGTTGGTTCCTTTACCATAAATCGGAATCGGCAAATCCCTCAACGCGCGGATAACTGTTTTGGGAATCAATTTTTCAGGCATTTGGTAGGGACCGAAATTGTTGGTGCACCGTGTGATTGAAACGTTTAATCCGAAGGTCTTATGGTATGACAGCACGAACATGTCTGCCGCTGCTTTTGAAGCTGAGTAAGGATTGGATGGTTTAGGCGGGGTGTTTTCTGTGAAGGAGCCTTCGAGCGCTTCGCCGTAAACCTCGTCAGTGGATACTTGCAGAAGCCTAGCTTTATGGTTATGTCTTCGTATGGCTTCCAAAATCGTAAAGGTGCCAACGGTATTGTTCTGCAAAAACACGTTGGGGTCAGCGATGCTTCGGTCAACATGGGTTTCCGCCGCAATGTTCACTACCGCATCCACCTGATGAATCAACCTGTTCATGAGCTGCGGGTTACAAATGTCGCCTTTAATGAAAGTATACCGCTTATCGTTTTCAATATCATGCAGGTTAGCCGGGTTAGCGCCTATGCCCATTTTGTCAACGTTTATCAATTCATAGTCAGGGTGCTTTGCAAGCATAAGCCTGCAGAAGTTGCTTCCGATAAATCCTAAACCGCCAGTAACTAACACTTTCATAGTTCATCACTTGTGGGGTGGAATGTTCCAATTCCAAGGTTTACCAACACGCTCATCGTTTTTTTTGCCGTTAACGATTTTGGGAATGAGTGTTGGGTCATTCCATTCACGGCGTTCCTCATCAGGATTGGCAGGGTCATACAGGTTAGTGGTAAAATACAGCAGCATAGCGGGTTCATTACCAAGTGCTTTGAAGCCATGCCAGTAATGACCAGGCATACGCACCACCTGCAAGTCCAAGCCGCTTGAGATAATTTCGTTGACTTCCTCTGTTTCATCGTCAAAAGCGCAAATTTTAATCATGCCTTTGAGCGCCAAAAAATAGTCGGTTTGTCCCTTAACGTGACGGTGCCAAGCGCGAATAACATCAGGATAAGTGAATGAAAAGTTTGCTTGAACAACAGTGTCTTCTCCAAAGAGGTCCTTCCAATCCTTACGCATAACTTCGGAGAAGAATCCTCTCTCGTCTGGAAACCGTCGTATTGGTTTAATTCTTATCCCTTGTAACATAGCCGATTGATTCCTTGTATGTCTTAAGACATATCGTTTAAAAAACTTTATAATAGTTGCTATTTGCTTGCGCCTAAACTTCTACTTCTGAGTAATCGCCCACATGCAACTTTATGGTTCGGTTTCTCTGGTTACGGGTTACTTTAGCGTTTTTGCCGATTAAACTGTCTTCAAGCCGTTCAATATCCTTGACGGTAACGCTGTCTTGCACAACGCAGTATTCAAGGTTTGAATTGAAAATCTTTGAGTCATCTCCAATGCTTGTGTAGGGTCCAATGAAAGAGTTTTCAATCAACACGTTCTTTCCAATAACGCAGGGTCCCCTAATGGTGCTGTTCACTAATTTTTGCTTCAGGCTCCACTTTAACTCTGCCATCGACCGTACTGTTGGTTACCGTTCCTTTAATGTCACGTTGAATATACTCATCCAGTATTCTGGCGTTAGCAGATAAAATGTCGTCTTTTTTGCCTGTGTCAAGCCACCAAGAATTCAGGATTTCAGCTTTAACCGAAAAGCCCATGTTAATCATTTCTTGGATAGCATCGGTAATTTCGAGTTCACCACGCCACGACGGTTTGATTCGTTCTATAGCTTCATGAACTTTGTTGGAGAACAGATAGGTGCCGATAATCGCTAGATTGCCCATGGGAGTTTTAGGTTTCTCAACTAACCGGACAATATTGCCCTTCTCATCCAACTGCGCTATACCAAAACTCGACGGATTATCAACTTCCTTAAGAATAATAAGCGCGTCAAGATGTTCATTCTTAAATTTTTTAACAAACGCTTCTAAGCCTTGACCAGTCACGTTATCGCCTAAACACATAACAAAAGAATCCTGACCCAAAAAACGCTTAGCAGTCTTAACTGCATGTGCCAAACCAAGCGGTTCCTGAGGAATATAACAAACATTAAGGTTCCAGCTTGAACCATCCTTAACATAATCCTCAACAAACTGACCCGTCTCATGCGCCGTGATAATGCCGACTTTTTTTATGCTGGTTGCCGCCACCTGGTCAAGAACGTACCCTAAAATGGGTTTGTTAGCTACAGGAATAAGTTGTTTGGCACAGGTGAATGTTAAAGGCCTAAGCCGGGTTCCTTTACCGCCGCTAAGAACAAGTGCTTTCATGTCAATCCCTAACTCACTAGTAATGTACTATATTGTTCTGTTAATCCATTTAAAATATATTTCAATATGTCAATTGTGGTTGCTACGGCTACAACCACATAATTCTATTAACAAATCAAGACGATAACATACCAAGCCCTCATCTGCCAATTATAGGGGAGAGAACTTATGACAAAATCTAAAGAAATGTTATTTTCATCTTTGATTAATCGAAAAGCAAAATGCAAATTTACTCGTTCATGCAGTCTATACTCAAACGCAAGTTATACATGCACACATACAGGCGGAAACTACTGCGGCAAATACAGAAAATTAAGACTCGACGCAGAGGAAAACTTTGGAAATCAAACAAACCCATACTTGGTAGAAATTCCACCCTAAATCCAATTCCTTATTTTCCTATCCATAAACAGTATAGTATAATGTTCCAGGTTTCTATTCACTATTTACAATATTCATTAACTTCTCAACTACATTAAGCACCAAAGTCAATGGTTTTCTCAGAGGACCCAGTGCATTAGCGATTTCTCGAATATTCCCTAAGTCAGCCTTGTTTAATGTTCGAGTAACCACCGCCAAAAGCAGAAAAGCAACCACGAAAATAATTACGCCTATAATTAATTGTATAGGACTGCTAAACGGTAACTGCGAGATTGCAACATAAGTTAAAACTCCAGCGGCAACTGAAGAAAGCACGATCTTTGCATGAAGAAACCCAATCCACCGAAACACCAAAATTCTTCTTAATAAAACGTAGACTTAAGAAAAGACTTGGAAGTCCAACTATTGTAGTTGAAACAATTAAGCCAATAATGCCGAATTGAGAAATCAACACAAAACTCAAAGGAAAACCAATAATAACTGTGAGTAGTGTTAATTTTAAGTTGTATTTTGTGTATCCTTGACCGTTTATTAGGTTACCAGTGCTTAGGCTTCCAAGAGCCGAAAAAAGATAAATCACCGACAGCAAAGCAAGGTAAAGAGGTGCCTGAACATACTTATCTTCGAATAATAGTGCCGATAGCAGGCTGCGCTAGAGCCATAACCATCACTGTAACAGGCACAACAATGAGCGCAGCGTACTTAACTGAATATTGAAAAACATTCTTGAGAATTTCCTTGTCTTTTTGTGCATCGAGCTTGGAGAAGGCAGGAAACAGCATAGTTGTCACCGGAGTAGCAAAGAAAGTGATTAAGACCACGAAGTTCAATGCTACAGAATAATTGCCAATCAAAGCATTATCGGTAACGAAAATTGCCATAATAATACTGTAGAATTGGGTAAGAAAACCAGACAGAATAGCACCTATCGAGAGCGGCAACCCATACTTAAGCATGGTCTTAGTCGTCTTCATTAACTCTAATTTACCACTGGTTGGCTTAGGCAACGACCGGTACATTATGTACATAAGCAACACTCCAATTACTCCTGCAACTAAAACACCTATTGAAAAACCAATAACTGCGCCAAGAGTACCTAAACCTAAAACCACAAGCGCAATAATCAGAGCAGTCTTCACTAATGATTGAACAATTAACATGACGCTGTTTAGATGCATTTTCTCCATACCCGTGAAGGCTGCAGTTGCAGTATTAACTAACGCACCTGTTAAGAATGAACAAGGAAGCAATTTGGATTAACTGAACTATTGCTGGGCGCCCGTAGAATTCCGCTAGAAATTGTGAGAGCACAAGAGACAAGACCGAAAGAGCTAAACCAACAATGATTTCGAAGGCTAATCCAGAGACAAAAACGCTTCTTATTTTTGCCACATCATTTTCGCTGTTGGATTCGGCAGAATATTTTATCATGGCTGTGGTTACGCCCCAATCTCTGAATGTGGCAATTAGGTTGGGTGCAGCAAGAGCAATTGCGTATAAGCCCATGTTATCTGGACCTAAAAGCCTAGCAATAACTATTGTGCCAACAGCTGAGATAACTGTGGATAGTACTAAGACCCCATAGTAGGTGAAAGCCGCCTTTAGCTGAAACCCTCGCCATCTCTGTAGCTTTAGACATATCCTCTTACTCAGCCGTGTGAATCTTTGTAAGTTAACTGTTGGTGGAGAAGTGCTGTTTATCACTTTTGGTTACATTTAACAAAATGCGAAATTGCTTTTCAGCTTGAATACTTAATCTGGCTTGATGCAGCGGGTAGAGAAATTTTAAGCAGCAACCGTTTGGGAAATTGTGAGTGAAAAAGTTTGAGGCAGAAAAGGTTGTCTATACATTTTGTTTATACAAATTGTTTAACTCCTCAGGACCCTTTTCCAAGACCTAAAGCTGTAAACTTCATCTTCGCCGAAAACACCGCTGGATCATAGATTCTTCTGCCATCGATAAGGATTGGTTGCTTCATGTTTTTTGTGAAATCTTGGGGTGTGAGTTTTTTGAATTCTTCCCATTCGGTGACCACAATGCAGCCGTCAGCATTCTTTAGACATTCAAGCGCTGAGGAAGCATACTGGATTTTGCTGTTGAAAATTGTTTTTGCGATTGGAATGGCAACTGGGTCATAGGCGGTTACGTTGGCGCCTTCTTTTAGCAACTGGTTTATTATAGGAATAACCCGTGCTTCTCTCATGTCATCCGTGTCTGGTTTGAAAGCTAAACCTAAGATGGCAATTTTTTTGCCTTCAAGGCTGCCGAGTTGTTCCCTGCAGAATTCAACAGCTTTTAGAGGTTGTTTTTTGTTGACGTTTTCAGTGGATTCTAAAAGTTCAGGATCATAGCCGAAGGCTTTGGAGCAGGCAATTAGTGCTTTTACATCTTTAGGAAAACATGAGCCACCATAGCCTAAACCTGCATCCAAGAAAAGTGGACCAATACGCTTGTCTAAACCCATGGCTGTCGCAACAACTTTCACGTCGGCGCCCGGGATTTTTTCACACATGTTTGCGATGGTGTTGATGAAGCTGATTTTGGTTGCAAGCATGGCGTTGCTGGCGTATTTTATGAGTTCAGCCGTGGAGAGAGTAGTTCTAATTATCGGAGGCACATGGGCGCTGTAGAAGTCTTTGTATAGGTCTTCTAAGTTTGTCGCCTGATTGTTTGTCAAATGAACCTATAACCACGCGGTCTGCGTTTAATGTGTCTTGGAACGCTGAACCTTGACGCAGAAACTCAGGGTTCATGCATAACCCAAAATCTTCGCCGCATTTCTTTTTTGATTCCCTCTCAAGTATGGGTTTAACAATGTTTTGGGTTGTTCCGGGCACAACGGTGCTTTTGATTACTGATAACGTGGTAGGCATCTTTTTGCTTAAGCGCTTTGCCGATGTTGCATGCGGCAGATTCAATGTATTTTAGGTCAATGCTGCCGTCGGGTTTGCTGGGAGTTCCCACAGCAACAAACGTTAAATCCGTTTCCAAAACTAACTTTGTCTGTTTGACCAACTACCCCTTTGAGGTTACCTTTTTGAATGCTCTCTGAAAGTTTTTCTTGGAGACCTGGCTCATGAAAAGGAGGAATTCCCTTGTTTATTTTTGCTATTTTCTCTTCATCCACATCACAAGCAAGAACACTGTAGCCTTTGCTTGCAAATCCAACTGCCGTGCATAAACCCACGTAACCAGCGCCAATAACAGATATTTTAGGTTGTTTTTTCAAAGTCAAACCCCAAATTAAATGTTAATTTGGATTAATTATCATATTAAATATATATGGGTTAACATAAGAAAAGAAAGGCAGAGAGGACATTTAATGATACGCAAAGTCATAATTCCCGCAGCAGGCTTGGGAACACGCCTATTTCCAGCTACCAAAGAGCAACCTAAAGAAATGCTTCCAATTTTCTCAAGAACAGCACACGGTGACATGATGGTGAAACCAGTGGTGCAGTTGGTTTTTGAACAATTACACGATGCAGGACTTCGTGAATTCTGTTACATTGTCGGCAGAGGCAAACGAGGCATAGAAGACCATTTCACACCTGACGCACACTGCATTAGAACTCTTGAAGGCATGGGCAAAAACGGGCAAGCCTCAGACCTTGAAGATTTTTACGGAAAACTTGAGTCTTCAACGATTATGTGGGTTAATCAGCCTGAGCCAAAGGGGTTTGGAAATGCGGTTTTGATGGCTCAACCCTTCGTGCAGAACGAAAGCTGCTTAGTTCATGCTGGAGACAGCTGTATAATATCAGAAGACATGGATTACCTTAAGAAGCTCCTTGAAGCTTTCGAGCGGTTCAATGCAGACGCTGCTTTTCTTGTGCTGGAAATTGAGAACCCCAAGCAATACGGAATCGTTGAAGGAGACGAAGTAGAACCAGGAATAATTAAAGTAAAGTCAGTGGTTGAGAAACCTGAAAAACCCAAGACAAACTGGGCAATCATGGCTATGTACATTTTTCACCCAATTATCTTCAAAGCCTTAGAGGCAACAAAGCCTGGAAAGAACGGAGAAATCCAGCTAACTGACGCAATCCAAAAACTTGTTGACTGGGGATTAAAGGTTTACGCTGTAAAGTTGGATAAGAATTATTCGCACTTGGATATTGGAAGCCCTGAAAGATACTGGGAAGCCTTAGAACTGTCTTACAAGCAATTTTGCAAGAGACCAACCCAATGATGGACAAAATAATCAGCCAAGACCTTGAAAACAATAAAGAACATCGTCAAAGCAGATGCTTTTGCCGGAAAGAAAGTGCTTGTCACGGGAGGCGCAGGCTTTATTGGCAGTTGGCTCTGCGATGTTCTCATAGGTTTTGGCAGCGAAGTTACTGTTGTTGACGATTTATCAACCGGAAGAATGAAGAATATTGACCATTTAACGGGCAACTCAAAATTTAAATTGATTAAATCTGACGTTTGCAGGTTTAAGACGGAAGACAAGTTTGAAGTTATTCTTCATATGGCTGGCCATGCATCACCAGACGAATATCAGCAACACCCAATTGAGACATTACAAACTAGTGCTTTAGGCACCGAAAACATGGCAGAACTAGCTAGAAAAAACGATGCATTACTGCTATTTGCGTCAACTTCGGAGGTTTACGGAGACGCAGAAGTTGTGCCCACACCTGAAAGTTACTGGGGAAAAGTTAACCCTATCGGACCACGGTCATGCTATGACGAGGGAAAACGTTTTGCTGAAGCTTTGCTAATGGCTTATAGTAAGCAATATGGGCTAGATGTTCGAGTTCCCAGAATCTTCAATTCTTATGGTCCTCGTTTGCGAGAGGATGGACTTATATGGCAGGGCTATGTCACGCTTTATTTCACAAGCGTTGAATAACCAACCCATAACGGTTTATGGCGACGGAAAACAGACACGTTCGTTCTGCTACATAACGGACACAGTAACGGCGTTAATGTTGTTGACGGCAAACTCGAAGGCTAAAGGAGAAGTTGTAAACGTAGGCAACACCCAAGAAGTCACCATACTTGAGCTGGCGAAGAAAGTTAAAGAAATTACAAAATGCAAATCAGCCATAGAATTCCATCCGTTGCCGAAGGATGACCCAAAAAGACGATGCCCAGATACAAGCAGGTTGGAAAGGCTTGTTGGGTGGAAACCAAACGTGAGCTTTGAGGAAGGACTCAAAAGAACGGTAACGTGGTTTTCATAAAAGAAGCAATCTACTGTCACGGCTTAATTTCAAATCTTAAAGGTTTTTGAGGTAGTCAATTATTTTTAAGTAATCTTCAGCCGAAACGTACCAGCCGCTGTCGCGCATTTCTTTAACTTTCTCTATTAGCTTTTCCTTGTCGATTTTTCCAGTTGCAAAGATTTTGCCCAAGATGTATCCGGTTCCGTGGAGTTCTATTCCCAGAATCCTTGCGACGGATCTGGCGACTTTATCGTCAGCTACAGCTACTCCATTTAGTTCCTTAGTTAAGCAGAGAACCTCGGCTTCCGCCTCATGTAATGGTTGCATTTCATTTACTGCAGCCATTTCCTTCACATATTTGAGGTATCCTTTGTTGCTAATGTTATGAACCTTGATTATTTCTTTTTCGAATAATGTTTCTAAAAGCGACGATTCCGGCGCTCTTTTCCTTTTGCCTTCGCGGACTACTTCTTCAAACACGCTTGCCGTAGTAAATTTTGGTTGGGAAATTTCTTTTAGGAACTCAGCTAAAGAAGACCTTGTCAAGTAAATTAGAGGGGTTGAGTCGAAGACCAGCGGTTTAGGCATTATTGTTCCTTCAAAGCTTTTTCGAAGTCTTCGCGGAAGTCCTCATACGAGTACTGGAAAGAAATTTTTCTTTGCCTTACTATCTCCATCATTTCCCAGAGGGATAAACCTGCGATCTTTGAAGCTTTCCACAGGGTTACTTTTCCGCCACTATAGAGCGCTAATGCCCTTTCGAGTTTCCTGTCTGCAATTGCCTTTGCTAAGAGTTTTCTGACCACAGTGGCACGGTCTGCCTTTTCTTCTTTTTCGATTTCTTCTATGTCTTTAGCCATGTCTTCAGGAACTCGTGTTGAGACTATTTCGGTCATTGCTTTCACTGTTTACAATAAAATGTATACGATACGTATAAATGTTTACGACAAGGAAACAACAAAATGCAAATCAACCATAGAATTTCACCCGTTGCCTAAAGATGACCCAAAAAGATGATGCCCAGACACAAACAAGCTGGAAAAACTTGTTGGTTGGAAGCCAAACGTAACTTTTGAAGATGGACTAAAAAGAACAATCACCTGGTTCGCTCAAAAATAGAGTTTTTTTAGATTCTATTAACCTAATATTTCTATTATTTCTGTTACTTAGTATATATTACTTTTTTAAGGATTTTATACGGGGGGTTGGAGTTGGGTAAGCCGTTTAAGGGTTTTAGGTTTCAGCCACAACTTTATGCTGATTTTATGAAGATTGCACGCTCAGGCGGTTACACCGTAACTGGTGCGTTCGAGAGGTTTATGAGCGGTTGCGTTGAGATCAATGCACTTGTTTTCCCAGACCGTAAGATTTTGGATTTTGAAGCCGAGGGACGCGTCCTAGCGGATTGGTTAGATAAGGGTAAGCATTTTTACCGAACTGATACTGGCGAAGAAGTAAATATTCAGGGACGACTGCTTTGGCTTTTGGCTAAGATTAATGACAGCGCTTTGAAGAAATATGTAGAGGACGTTTTGAAGAAGTCAGTTTTAAAGCAAGAATAACTTTTTTCATATCAGTACTGCTCTGGTTTTAGGGAATCTTGGGGATGAAAGTGGAATCTAGCGCTCTTGTTCCTAATAGGACTGTTTTATGCTCTATCGACAAAGACAGTGCAGGCATAATGCTTCTGCTTAGAGACGTTATAGTGGAAGATTGGAACAACGCAAAGGCTGACCAATACGGCTTAGGCATACTTAGAAGCAACGCGGTAGCAAAAATGACAAACATAAAAACAACACTAAACTAGTTGTCTTTTTCGTTTATGCTATTAGAAGTGGCATTCCAACATCTTATTTGAGGTACCAAGTTGAAAAAAGAAATATAACGATAAAAAGAGTTCAGTAATTTATTGATGGATTTCAAGCATTCAAGATAATTACAAAATTAAAAGAAGTTATTTTCCACGTAATGTATGGCGCTCTCAGTGCAGGCATCCATATTCAGGTATTTAAATTCAGCAAACCGCCCAACGAGCCCAATTCCATTTTTGTCAAAGTAATTCTTGACTACACTTAAATTAGTATTATAATCGAGGTCGCTAATAACATATGCATGCTCCGTTCTATGTACCCTCGCAAAGCAGACATCTTTTTTGTTTATTATTCTCAGTTGGGATAGATCGTTCGTGGTGCGTTCTACTATCTCGTCATCTTTCATTCTCCATAAGTTATCTCTAAGATTGCAGGTTATTTCGGATAGTATTGATGATTTCTTGGAGGGAGTAACACATGAACTATAATTTGAGGGAAAACTCACGCGATGTGTCAAAACGTTCTTGTCCGGTATGTATAGCCAAGATAGGTCATTGAGTTTGTTTTTGTTTATACCAAGCATAACCGTGATCAGAGAGTTATATTTGAGATCGTTTGCGGCATTCTTTACTTCTTTGGGTACATCAATTGTCCCCACCAGTTTTTGCATGGGAATGGTGGAAACTATTTTGTCAAAGGACTTTTCTACTTTGCCGTTGGAAACGAACCATTGAGCGCCTTCATGTTTTATTTTCTTTACGTCATAGTCCATAGTTACGTGTTTTTTTACCTTTGCCTCGAGCAATTTGGTTATTGCTTCAATTCCGCCAACCTTAGGATAATAAAAATACAATTGATGTGTATATCCCTCGGTTTCTATACCTAAAGATGATTTTATTATATCTTCAAGTGGAGGGGCAGGAATTCGTTCGACCCAGTCTGTTCCCATTTTTTCAAGAGGATATTTCCAAATTTTCTCGTTATAAGGAATAAGGTATTTTTTAGCGATCCCTTCTCCAAAGGTATGATAAAACCATTCTTTTAGGTTTTTTGAATTATCAAACTGCACGTTATTTTTGGTTAATAAGTTTTGAATAAATGAATTCAAGCATTCAAAATTTTCTTCTTTCGGAAGATCTGCCAACCCATTTTCAAAGGGATACTTTACACAGATACCGTTGTAAAGAACTTTGGTGTTCCGCCGATTCTTC
Organism: Candidatus Bathyarchaeota archaeon; assembly: GCA_963846735.1. Classification (GTDB taxonomy): domain Archaea; phylum Thermoproteota; class Bathyarchaeia; order Bathyarchaeales; family Bathycorpusculaceae; genus Bathycorpusculum. The sequence goes on from CAWJXC010000003.1 coordinate 814,963, forward strand.
ACCTTGTTTTTGCCTATAAGATTCAGCATAAAATCCAATGTTTCTCTGTTTTTTGAAAAAATTATATGCGAGCCACTACAGTCAAAAGAAAAACCATCAACCTGCAATGTTCTCATTAAGCCGCCGCATTCTTGTTCCTTTTCAAAAATTTCAAAATTTATCCCTTTTTTATTTAGCAAGTAACCTGTTGTTAGTCCAGATAAACCAGCACCAAGAATGGCAGTTTTCATGTTATCATTAGTTTTAGTATCCTTAGCAAACTCAGAATAGGTCATAAACAGAATCATATGCTTATGCTAATATAAACTTCTTCAAAGAATAAATATAAAGCAACAGAGAGCACAAAGCTAAAGAAGCCATATCTTGAAGCGAAAAAGGCGCTGTCAAATTGGCAGTTATTCATTCTGAATCATACACTCATTAGACTCTTCACTTGCATTGAGTCTGGTTGCTTCAAAAGTTTCATCTCTTACTCACAATTGAGGCATGTTACTAATTCCTCTATAAGTTCAATCTTAGGATTTGCTAACAGACGCGAGCATTTTCTGGCGTTATGCACTTGCCCCTCCTCAAGCACAATTCATAAGAACCAAACAAGTTGCATGTTTTGTGGAAGAATCCTAATCACAACCTTGAACATCATAAGCTTTTTTGTACATTGCATGCACGAACATCCTGTATGATTGAACCAAATGACCATCCTGATTTTTCTCAAGTATAACATCTCTTGGAGATGCATGACGTAAAGAATGGGCATTTTAGTGTACTTAATATAGAACGAAGCCATAAAACCAGCAGAACACAGCAAGACCTCTAGCACATTAAAGGGTGAAAATATACCATGAAAATCGTCCTTGTTAACCCAACCCAGACATTTTACCCCAAATCAGCCATCGCCATTGCAGGTTTTCCCCTCGGCTTAATGTACATTGCCGCTATCTTAGGTACACATGACTACAAGGTTGAAATATTAAACGCTGTTTCAGGTGATCACCATCTCAGAGCGGGCAAAGACGGCACAATAAAGTACGGCATGACCCGACAGCAAATAAGAGAAGAGTTAGCCAGGCAAAAACCAGATGTTGTTGGCGTAAGCAACCCATTTACAGCGCAACTAGACAATGCGGTTGAAGTCTGTGAAATCGTCAAAGAAATTGATGTAGATATACCGGTAATTCTTGGCGGTCCACATGCTTCGGTTAGGCCAATCCAATTACTTGAAGAGAATGAGTGCATAGATTTCGCTGTTATGGGCGAAGGGGAATACACAATTCTGGATATCATGCAACAGTTAGAGGGCAAAAAAAGCATTAACTCGGTAGACGGAATCGCATATCGAGAAAACGACAAAGTCAAAGTAAACCCCAAACGTAATTACATAATAAACATGGACGAGTTACCGTACCCCGCCTACTCACTAGTAAACATGGAAGAATATCTTAACTTGAAAAAAATAAACTATCGTCGTGCATCGAGGTCGTCGCGAAAAGAATTGCCGATGATTACAAGCCGAGGTTGCCCGTATAACTGTGTCTTCTGCGCGATTCACCTACACATGGGAAAAATCTGGCGACCCCACTCGGTTAATTATGTAATTCAACACATTAAACATGTAGTAGACAAGTATGGAGTGCAGCATATCCACTTTGAAGACGACAATCTAACTATGAACCCACAAAGGTTCGAGTCAATTTTAGATGGCCTTATCGAAAAAAGGGTCAAGTTTACTTGGGACACGCCAAACGGCATAAGAGCCGACAGTCTAACCCCCCAACTAATCAAGAAGATGCAGAGGGCAGGATGCGAATCTTTAACGGTCAGCGCCGAATCGGGCGACCAACAAATTTTAGATAAAGTTATCGATAAACATCTTTCCCTGCAGAAAGTCATCGAGGCAGCCAAAATGTGCAAGGATAACGGTCTAAAGTTGAACTGTTACCTTGTAGTTGGCTTACCTGGTGAAAAACTAAGTAATGTAAGAAACACTGTTAATTTCGCGTGGATGCTTAAAAGTCGATATGATGTAGCTACAGGCGTACAATGTGCCACACCGTTTTACGGAACACGACTATACCAAATCTGTTTAGAAAAAGGTTACCTAACTCAGCAGTTAACCCCGCGAGCGTTATCTGAGTCTCCGCAATTCGAAGGGAACGGCTTAATTAAAACTGAGGACTTCACGCCGGAAACACTGAAAAAATACATCAATGAACTAAAAATAGCGCAACACGTAAAAAGTCCGTTAACATCAGCTAGGATCATCGTTGAAAAAGCAGAGAAAATTGTTGAGGATCCTAAGTTACCGATTGAGTTACTTAGAAACCATATCATGCGCCGAAATAACATAAAAAAATAAATTAACTTTAATTGAACTTGTCTTAAGCATAGTCTTACATTTTTGTTAGTAATAAGGCACTTATGGCAAACGCCCAATATGTTAGGCGAATTCTAAAAGTATTTTTTCATATTTATTTAACATAACACTTAAAGGAAACTTTTCCTGAATATATTGCCTCGAAAGTACTCTCATATTGCTATTTTTCGATTCATTATCAATCAGATCTAGCGTTTTTTCTAAAAGTTGATTAAAATCACCTGTCGGTACCAATCCACCACTGTGGCCATCTTTAATCATTTCAGAGACACCTCCCGAAGCATAAGCCAATACCGGACATCCGCAAGCCATGCTTTCAAGCGGGATTTGTGCAAAGGGTTCATCCCACAAAGCAGGGAAAATTAAAATGTAAGAATCGCTGTACGCCTGTGGAACGGCAGGTTTACTTAGATAACCAAGGTCTCTTACACAATTATGTGAAGACCCCTTCCCGTAACCGAATGCTACAAACTCAACGTCGTCCCTTAATTTCGTGATTTCTGAAGCTAACTTGACAAAATGATGATAGCCCTTAGTATAAGTCCTTGCTCCTGCATATAGAATTTGTTTTTTCTTACCCTGAGAATCGCGTCTCATCGGTTTATAGAATTTGGTATCGATGCCGTTATGAACGACTCTAACTTCATCCATTCCAAGTTCTTTTTTATATAATGTAGCCATATAATTGCTTGGAACTATAAGGGCATTGCATTTAGAAAAATACAGTTTACGATTATTTCTTAAACTATTGATTAAATTTGCTGAAAACAAACTAGAAACAATTTGAGGCCCAAGATTGCCCTGCCTTGAGAGGCATTTTTTGCAATCTCGCGAATACGGCTCAACTATTGAACAAGAACAATTAAACACATTATTCCAGAGGTCAAACTTCGGGCACAACCCCCAATAAATGTGTTGAGTAACAACTATGGGGACTTTTCTCTTAATACATTGCCGCATTATTGAGGAGTCAAAATCATAAAAAGATAGAACAAGATCAGATTTAGAAATATCGGATCTTTGTAATATTTCACTAATCACAAAATAGTCTTTTTCAATAAAACGCAAGATTGATCGAGCCTTATCTATGGTAAAGGGTAAGGACTTAGAAACACGGCAAGTATGCCTTTTTGATAAAAACTTAATTAATTCCTTGCCGATAACTGGCTCGCCCCCTTTCCATTCGGGATGAAATACTGCGCCTGAAAATAAAATATTCAAACTAATAAACAGCCTCTTTATTTTCTTAAACCTAATTTTCGGAATAGCATACAGGAGTTATAAATTTAACTGGTTCTTTTATAACCTTCTATTCAATTGCTTAACTTTCGATATAGCTTTTTAGTTATTACCAAAGTGAAAAGCAGGTAGCAAGTGCATGTGATAATAGCGATTGCAGTTATTACAACTCCCACATAATAGTAAGCTTGAGGGACAAAGAAAAGAGTGATTGTAAAGTCAGTCCCTTGGTGTAATTGTTGAGGATCAATATACCATGCATTGGCATACCCATTTGTGATGAAATGATATTGATCGCTCAAAGGTTGGCTGAACAGATAAGAAATATCCTGTACTGTAAACGCGTTTCCACTAGTAGCTTCTTGCACATTGCCGTAACTAACAATGACATTGCCTAATACAATATTATTACTTGAAACATAAGCCTTCCATTGAGGATCATAACTTTCACTAAAAACTAAAAAGAAGGGTTTGGTAGCGTTTGTAACCTGTATTGTATATTTCGTCGGATTAACTTCGTTAAACGTTAGTTGAGGCAAATTTTCGTCGCTTTGACTGTTAGATGAGTTATTATAAGATATCGTCTCGGAATTTACGAAAGTAAGGTTACTTGTAACAATATGATTGATTTGAATTATTGCATCTTGGTTTGGAGGAATCACAATTGGATATTGGAGAAGTTTTGTTCCCATACCTTCCCAACCAGTTTGCCACCAAACGCCAAGTATGTCAGTTATTGGTTGCCCAGTCTCTAGCACTCGGCTAATGGTTAGTGGCGTATTACCGGTTTTTACATAAACTATTGTTGAATCAAGCGCAGACCAGTGAGTACCGTTATAGGCAGAAGAAAATTGATATGGACAGGAATCTAAAGATGGAAAACTTAAGCTATCACCAGTTTCATTTCCGTCGGTTCTAACAATTGTTTTCCATCCATAATAATACCGTATGTTTATTCCATTGCTTGCATTTGCCCAATTAAATGGAACCATTAAGCCGTTTTGAGGCTGAGCTGACGCTTCAAACGTATTTACAAAAGCGTTACTAGACATATTCGCAATAAATTGCTCTTGTTGGCTACTTAATTGGTCTGACATGAAAAACGCAGGATTGTTGATATTGGTATTCTCACTTGAAATGATTTGCGAAAAAGTAATACTTGAGCTATTGATAAACGCTGAATCATGGGTTGGGTAAATCTGCGGATGCGACTGATTATCTACAACTTCGTATAAATCAAGTTGCCCAAATGACACCTGTAATTTAAGATTAGGTTGACTTGATAAAAACGCTTTCATATACTGTGGGGAATCAATTTGTCTTCCAGTATAGTTCCACCAAACATCATTTCGTTGAATTATGTATTTAACGTTAAGTAATGCAAGTAAGTTTGAGAAAGCTATTGAGTTATTTTCGTCAATTTCACGGAAAATCAAAGAAGTCATGTCCTGAACGCTGCTATAGCCACCGTTATTTTGTATAACTGGTTTTGTTATTAAAGACGAAGCAATAGCATCTGAACCATAATAACCCCACAGATAAGGAACCTGGTAAAAGTCGTCACCGGGCGTTTGCAATACCCTAAAATTGCCGGGGATATTATTTATGTAATCGCTTGCTTGATACCAGTAATCAGGTATTTTAACGTATGACGAAAACGGAAACGAGGCAGTTTTACTAAACAAAGTTTGGCTATTAAAAATGGGAAAAACCGATATAATGAAGCTAGACGCGATAATAACAACAAACAATAAAGCCACCAATTTTTTACGAGGAATATGAGTAAATTTTATTTTTTCTGTCATTGCATTTGTAGAAAAACCAATAAGTAAAGCAAGAGGAGTAACTAATAGTAAATATAATTTTAAAAATGGTTCTCTGAAAACATAAGCCCCTGGAATATGATTATATAAAAATAAGTTAACACTTTCAAAAGGAGCATGTAATCCTTTTGACAGAAACATTAGCACTATAATCCCTATGGCGAAACAGAGATTAATTTTTCTATATTTGCCTTTAAATAACAAAGCAGCAAACGCAAGAATTACAGGCACAAAGACAAAAATTTGCAAAATCAGATTTGAATAAATATTTATATATGGAAAATATTCAGCGGTCCAATTCCAGATACCATTAAGCCAAAAAAGATTAAGAAAACTTGATCTAAGAGAAAACGAATAACCAGCTGGTGACATTAGTTGTTATTCCGAATTGGGAAGATCCACTGAGGTATGAGGCAACTTCAATTGAGAAAGGTATAATCCACCATATGTTAAAGAGTAAAGTTGTAAGTGAAAGAAATCCTAATGTTTTGCATACTTTCAAACGTAAACCGTTTTCAGTAATAAGAGAATACGCAAACAGCAATAATATTACCAAAATAGTCAGAATAGTAAAGGCCGGGTTTGTGATCGAAAAGCTAAGCAATATAGCCGAAATCACTGAAAAAGCAATCACATTCATTGTTGTCTTTTGACCCTGCCTCACATTACGAATAATTCGGGTGTAAAAAGCAACTAAGAGAGGAATGAATACGAGAAACCACAAGGCAACATCATCAAAGGCACTAAAAAACATAATAAAATTGAACATATAGAAGATACTGGATATTAAAGGAACCAGTTTTTCTTGTCTATAGATCGTTGAGGCAAGAAAATACATTGACAATCCTGACCCCAGAAAATAAAAGACTTGTAGAAGAATTTGGATGACGCCTGGTGGTCAACCCCAAACTTGCAAGAAAGTACCATATGCCGATCCAAATACTTTGCATGGGAGTAAGGTTGCCCGCTTGTGGACCACTTCCCAAGGGTGATGCTTCAGACCACACATAAATGAATCGGGTATTAATTAAGGGATTAAGAAAAGGTAAGTAATCCCCTCTAGCAATTATAAAACCTGAGCTAAACCACAGTAAAGGCGTTAGACCTAAAAGAATGATAATCAGTATCTTCCAATGTTGCCGCATGAAAGCTATACAAACAGTAGCTAAGTTTGATTTTGTCAGCTTCTTCAGCATGAAGCATCACAACATATAACACTTTTATATAAAGAGACACTGTATTTGTGCGTAAAGGTTGTTAGCATAATTTTATGATCTTTTCCTTGTTTATTTAAATTTTTAAGGATTAAGTCAATTTGTGTACTTACTTATTTGATCAGCGCAGAAATTCATTCATACGCTACTGCATTAACCAATTGAGAATATTCTGGGATTTTACATCCCAATTCCAGGTTTTTGCTAATTCTAAGGCATCATTTTGTATTTGATTATACAATGTTCATCTTCTAGTAACTGAAGTACCGCCTTAGCAAATTTTGGAGAATCTTTGAGGGGAACCACTAACATTCCCTTTGGATATGCTATTCGTAATGCTGGAATGTCAAATCTTACAGCGGGCAATCCACATGCCATTGCTTCAGCAGCAGTCATACCAGAATTATCATATATCGAAGTATGAAGGAAAATCTTGCTTGATTTAAGAATCTTATATTTTTCTGCTACCATCAACGAAACCCAATAAATCTATGTTATTTTGTAGACCCTATGAGTTATTTCTTGCTGTATTTTTATCTCGTAATCGGTTGCACCGTTACCGATTAGAGCCAGCTTGGCGTTGGGTTGTATTTTACAAACATTTGCCATATTTCGACTAAGTAATTCACGCCCTTCATAGGATGTATACGTCCGACAAAGCAACCATCGTAAATAATTTCCTGTTGGGCACGTCTGCTATTTCCTTCAAGCTAACACCACCGTATATGGCCTTAAGTTTATTTGAAGGAAACCCCTTATCACTAAAATATGATTTATCTATATCATTGGTTACAAAAATAAAATCAGCGAATTTTCTTAAAAAATAGCTCGATACCTTTTCGATAAAATACCCTGCGAGTGTTTTTAAATCTGGAAGTAACTTGGACTTTTGATCATACGCAAATTCAAAGCCTTTAAATGGACTAGGAATTGGTAGATAGCAGGTACCGACCCATTGCGACTTAGCCAGTCTTTTCTTAAGTATAATTGCAGGCAGCACATCTGGCCAAAAATTGGTGGCAGAATAAATGACTACTTTATCGCCTAAGGAACAACTTTTCAACACGTCTTTTGTTGCTCTCATTGTTTGAATAACATGGCATAAAGGTCGGCCTAATCGTTCAATTTTAGGCGAAGATGTTACGTGAATATTGAACATTTTTTAAACCATAATTTTCACAGGTTTTTCGACCACTTTCTGATGTGATAATTTTAACAGTATTTCCTGATTTTACCCACCGTTTGACAAACTCAAGAAGAATCTTTGTATCGCCGCCCATTGTCCCGGGTGGGCTTATCGAGTTTGCAAAAATGTAAAAAGTTACCGTTATTAACTACCTCTGGAACACAATCGCCAGTTTTCGGTCAGCTGGATAATATTTATTGTTTTTTAAAAACAATGAAAACAGTGTTAAATCCCTCTGTTGCATATTCGGATAATCTGCGACGTTCAAACCATGATTTGAATGGAATTTCCAAACCAACCCTTTTGAAGATATATAGAAGAATTACGCTAAATTCTTCGAAAAACCCACCTCTAACATAGGTTTTTCTATTTACAAATCCTGATCTTCTCGGCTATTAATAGTAAGCTGATTAGGCTGAATAGTGTCTGTGTCCTAAATACCAAGCGGGATCCAATAGCTTTGATCATTAAAGCACTAAAGGGCGTAGATAATAGGAGTGTGCCTTTTTCGTAGAGAACCCTTTTGCACTCAGACAAACAATTTTTTTCTTTACCTTTTGGAATATGCTCTATAACTTCATACATGGTTATTAGCTCAAATGCATGCTGTCTGAATGGGAGGTTAACTGCACTCGCAACGACAAAATCCGCTTGAGGCACCACCTGTTTTGTTCGTCTAATATTTTTTCTCTCGACATCTATGCTGACAACGTTCTTTCTGCCTTGAGAGAGCAAATTTGACTCTAGCCAACCATTGTAAGTCCCAATGTTAAGTATATAATCTGCATCAATTGCAAATGCAAGTTTAGCTGAGAAAGTATGTCGAGCGGTCCACCTACGTGTAATGGAATCATCATACCTAAGTGTAAAGTGTTTCTTAAGCAAGTAGTTTCCTTTCAATCATGCTGTCAGGTACCTCATGTTCATTCTATCTACATGACGATAAATAAGTAATGCCTACCACAAGTCTTAAAATGAACATTCCTAGGGCTTTATCAGGATGTCTCATCAGCTTGGTCCACTTTCTTATTCTCGATAAAAACGCCTAACAGTCTATAACGCGCGCCCGTTTGTTTTAACGTCTCTAAATCTGAAGACTCCCCATTTTTTAACGTATTTTTGGATACCAACTGAGTAATAACTTTTCTTTTTTAAGTATCGATTGATGTTAAAATTTCCTTCATTATGATACAATGGTGCATTAACAATAGCTTGTTGTACCGATTGCCTTATTTTTCTATCGAAGTCCCAGTCCTCAGGACCAGCAAATGTTTCATCAAATCCACCAACTTGAAGGAATAACTGTCTTCTAACAAAACGAACAGCATCAATAACTGTACCTGTATAGAAGCTTCTTTCAAAATCTCTGACTTTTATCCAGAACCCGTTTCCAATTATCCTTTCAGGAATGTAAAGAGCATCAATATCGTGTAGATTCTAATTTGTCAACACATTCTTCTATCAATGTTGGGCTCAAAATCATGTCTGCATCAAGATAAAGTAGATACTTACCAGTTGCAACTTTGGCGCCGTAATTTCTTTGCGCAGAACGCTCATTTCCCTTTAAGTAAACTTTTGCAGCATATTTTTTTGCGAGTTCAGCGGTCTTATCTTCTGAGAAATTGTCAACTAACAATTAATTCAATGTTCTTGAAAGTTTGATTTTTTATTGATCGTAGACAATTTTCTATGTTTTTCTCTTCATTTTTTGTGGTAATGACTACAGAGACTAATGGAGCATTTTCGTTGTTTCATAGACTAGTAGACACCTGTTAAGAATTACTTATCTTTTCCAAAGTCTTTTACATGCCCTAAGACTTTTGCTGCACCTTTAACCGAATACTTGACATCTCTTAATGAGCGTATTCGAACAAGCTGTTTGAGCATGTATTGTGGTGTTAGGAATACTTTGTATATTTCGTCACAGAGTTTCATTACTTCTTCAGGCGTCATATCGGGCGTTGTCATTACAGGTTCTTTCATGTCAAACCGTTCGTAATCTGTAGGGTCAAATCGGAACCAACCATTCTTCAATGCTTCAGCATACAATTTGCTTCCTGGATAAGGAATAACAACAGTAGACTGCAGAGTGACAGCCCAGCCTTTCTGCATCAAAGTCTTAGCTACATTTAGTGTGCTTAAGGCGTCTTTACGCATTTCCCAAGGATAACCTACCATAATGGTTATGTGCGGTTCTAACCCTTCTTCTCTGGGCACTCTACATTCATTCATGATGCCGTCTATTGTGGTTCCTTTGTTGAGCCTATCAAGCGTAGCCTGACTTCCAGATTCTATTCCAAAGAGAAGCATTCTGAAACCTGCTTTCTTCATTAGACGATAATCTTCTCGGGTTAATGCTCCAAATCGCATGTTACAGCTAAACTGAACTTTCTTATTGTATCCTCTCTCAATCATTAAATTGGCAAAGCGCCTAAGCCATTCTCCAGCTGGAAAACAGCCAGTATCATCAAACACTGATTTAACTCCATAATGCTCAATTAACAGTCCTATCTCGTCTGCTAAACGTTCAGGCTTCATTACTCTGAAAGTGGGATATAGTGTGGGCCATGAGCAGAAAGTGCAGCCACCGTCTTTTCTCCACCAGCAATCTCGACCAGCCATGGTGTAGGCGCCGGGGGTAATTTTGAAGTTGCCGTTTCGTTCATTGTAGAGCTGCCATTTCGTCAAGTCACGATTAATATGGGGTAAATCGTCCAAATTGTGATTTAATTTGAACTGCCCAGTATTCTTTATAGTCTCGTTTTCTCGATACCAAATTCCAGGTTCAACTGCTTAGCTTTACCATTTAAGAAATCAACTAAGTTCAGTAATAGAAAGTCATAGTCGCCACCCGTTAGAACAAAATCAACTTTGCTCTGTTCCATCGATTCCTGAGGTAACGCAGTAACGTGGTCACCAACCAAAACAACCTTTGAATTAGGAAGAGTCTTTTTCACATCGCTAATAATAGCCCAGTGCTTTTTGACAACAGGTGTTTTGGTTTCAATCATGACAACATCGGGACTATTTGTTCAAGGTCTTTTAGCCATTGGCTGTAACTTTTCTCTTCAGCAATACCATCATCCCAAATAACTTCATAACCTGATTTATCCAGCATAGTGGCGGCATACGAGGGAACAACGGGATAGATGTAGGTGGGTGATTTGAAGTATTGGAATTGTCTGTTTTGGCTGAGTAGTGGAACGCCTTTTTCTGAATGTATTGGTGGGTAGGAGATGCTGATTTTCATCTTTTTAGATCACGCTTAATTAAGCCCGATAGGAAGTAAGAGCCGTAGATGATATGTGTTACTATTATTCCTAACCAAACTGAGAATAGTAGCTTTGCATTTCTGACTTGTAGTGCAGCCGCAATTAAGCTTGAAACAGAGATAAATCGCTATACCAAACAGCAGGATATAGACAAAGAACGAAAAGAACAAAGACAACGCTATACCTACAACGAGGGAAAATACAAGCAGAGATGGAAAAAAATATGTAAGTTTCGCGGAGTTCTCGGGAAATTTCTTGGCAAAGAATCCTCTATGCTCGCCAAATCTTGAAACTTGCCTGAGGTGTGGCTTAAAGAGTGAACGACGATGATGATACACAACCACATCAGACGATTCAATTAGTTTTTTGCCAAGTTTTCTTATTGCTAGACACATGAGTGTGTCTTCGCCTGGCCAGTATTTTTCATTCCAACCGCCAGCTTCTTCTATTACCGATTTTCGAGCTATGAAATTACATGAGTGTATGTCATCCGATTCGAAACAACTTTTGGTTTTGTACCTGCTTGATAAATTGCCCACCATAAACGAGGAAAGAACGTAGCCGCCAGCTTTTTGCAGTAAGCCATCTGCTGGGGGTGTTAATCCGGGTCCACCAACACCACCAACTTGTGGATCTTCAAGATTGCTTCAAAGCGTTGGTTAACCAGTCACTTCGGGGATAAGCATCATTATCGATGAAAGCACAGAACTCGCCATTTGAGTTTTTGACTCCTAAGTTACGTTTAACCCCTGGAGCTACCGGTCCTGTGACTATGACTTTGACATCATCAATTGCTTGGGTAGAATTGTCAGGTAACAGTATTATCTCAAAATTTGAATAATCAAGCTGTCTACAAACTTCAATACATTCTCTTGTGTATTCGTCAACTTCTTTGCAAGGAATAATAATTGATACAAGCGGTTTTGACGACATTAAGGTTCACGGAGAACGAATGAAACCATGTTTTGGAAACCGTTTTTTTCAGCAAGTGGCCGTTGATACCAATGGATAATCCGCAGCCTGTAAGCTATTCCGAGCAAATCAACGAACATGCGCCACATCTCTTTCGGCTTAAATTTGGCATCTAATTTGATATTTACAGGCATCTCTACCACTTTTAAGCCGTAAAGATTTGCGACAGCTAGTAACTCAACATCGAAAGCATAACGTTTCACAGCTAATCTGGGAAAAATGTTGATGAACGCACTCTTTTTCATTGCTTTAAGCCCCGACTGGGTATCTTTAAGAGGCACTCCTGTAAGAAGGCGAACTAAGCCATTGAAGCGTCTCGCTCAAAATTTTTCTAGATATTGGCACTTTTACATGCGAGTTACTATGTCGTTTAGAAGCTATAACAATGTCACCATATTTCAGGGCTTCAAGATACTGTGAAATTGTTCTCAAATCGATTTCCATGTCGCCATCCGCAAAAATGACTACACTCCCAGTGGCCTTCATGAAACCGGTCTTCACCGCATACCCTTTTCCAACGTTTTTGCTGTAACTTAACACTTTTACATGACCATTTTTACTAGCGTATCTTCTTGCTTTTGCTAAAGTTTTATCTGCGCTGCCATCATTCACCACTAAAATTTCATACGTCAAGTTCTTGTTTATGATAATAGCGTCGATTGATCCAAGAGTGTCCTCAATAAAGTCTTCCTCGTTGTAGGCTGGAACAACAAATGATAATTCTACTTGGGTCATTAGACAGCTTCAGCCTCACTGGGTTTTCTGCTATATTTTAAAAAGCAAACAAGTTGTAATAAGACCCCGGCAACTAAAGCATAATACGCATAGACAGCGACGGCATCAGCCAAAGAAGACAATCCTGCTGACAAGAAACCAGCAGCACTAAGCAAGAGCAGCATGAACGCAACTATAAATGGTGAGCCCCAGTTTTCTTTAACGTAACCTTTGACTTTAATCATCATCTTGAAGTTAGTTTGTGTCATGTGGACGCGGATTCTCATTGTTACAAGAACAAGTCTTAGAATTTAACACTTGCCATAAACGCAACACAATTAATAAAAATCATTGACCATCGTTATCGTTCGGATATTTTATTGTTGTTAATTTGCATCACAGCTATGAAGGTTATAAAAGAGAAATCAAAAGCCCAACGGCTTGCTGACTTGTTTCCAAGTTTCTGAGCCGTGGAACTGATTTTTTGAGCCAGAGGCAAACCAATTTCTCTTAAGCGTATTGAAAAGCTATTTTTAATTGCATTTTCCAACTTCCCTGTAAGCATGAGTATGCTTTTTGCTAATTGGGTGCTTCGAATGTTATCTACTACTCTTATCGTTAAATCAAAGAGTACTCTGTCGATTCTTTGCAATGCTTTGAACCATGCGCCAGAACGCATAGCTTTAGTTTTCAGATTCTCCAATTGTTTTTTATTTAGGAAGCGGAAACGGTTGGAATCAAGGGTAGCCCTGAACATCGTTAATTTTCCTTTTGGATAGATATTTCTATGTTAAATCCATCATATCACTATTTATAAATTGTGCAAATCGAAACAGATAACACTCATATTTTAAATTGCTAAGAAGTGGCGTTGTAACTGTAAATTGCTATTTTTCCACTGTGATAAACTTCGTGAAATGATGAGGGCAGAGTTGGTTGCGCATACCATCCTTGCCCATTTATCCACCATATGAGGTATAATTGTGAATACCCTTCCTTTGCAGCCACCATTGCCGCGTGGTCAGGCGCGTCAAATCCGTAGTTCCTAACCTGACCTTCACTTAGTGTTAATAGTGCCCAACTGTAAAATACTGTATGCGTAAGCAAAAGCGCACTGCTATTCACATTATTCTTGATACCATTGGAGGACATTGACTGTATCTTGGCAATCAGTTATTGATATTGTGTTTTGTAGCATAGAAGTTGGAATTTGGTATGCGTAACTATTGAAGTGCTCTGAATTAAAGTACAAGAAGGGTTGCTCTGGAGTCATAAATACGTAGCCGAAGCTCAGAAAAGCTGTCGAAAAAACAAGGTATAATATTGCAATCCTGCGCACAGTAAGCTTGTAGCGTTTCCATTTAATTGACTTTAGTCTGCTTAGAGTATCCGTTGCGTAAAATGCGAGTGGATATGTAAGCATTAATACCCAACGATAAGGGCTTACAGAAGCGATTGGCAGCAACATCAGAATTAAGCTAAAGAGAAGCCAAGACCCGAGTTGAAGATTTCGAAGCCGCCACAGACTTATCAACGCCAATGGTAAGATAAGCAAGAAACAATACAAGAAGAAACCTCCTGTGCTTATCAACATAGATTGATACGAAGTAAAACCAGTCCAGCTAGCCAGGGGCGACCCCATATTCGTTGAGTAATTAAGCAATCCAGACTGCACTACACCACTTATATAAACAATGATAAAGTAAAGCGCTGCAGGCAAAGAAACCGCAATTAGATTAATTGAACCGATAAAATCTTTACGTTTCAAGTTATAGGCGATTGTAACAACAATGACCCCGAGCATAAGTACTGATATAAGCTGATGAGATAATGCTACAGCCAGCATGGCTAAAGAAAGGACAATGTTACCTTTCCACGATTTGTCCTTTCGGTTGATAAGCAGCATTAGGACAACAAAAAAGAAGACCAAACCTAGTTCTTCTCGAAGTTGATCCCAAGAGGCTCTTAAGGCTACAAAATAAATTGTTCCTAAAAGAGCAACAAACACGCTTTTAGAAGGTGACCAGTTCAAGCCTCGTTTGGCATATGAATACATTGATAGGCCTAAGAAACCAAGGAGCAATGGCGAAATTACCTTAAGCACTAAAACAGGCGATCCACCAACCGCAACTATTGACATGAAAATTGTGTAGAATAGTGGTGCAGCTGCAAGGAAGTCCCCCAGGTTTATGCCGTTATGTAGCCATAGCAGGGTGTTTGGAACATAAAAGCCCATGGTATCAAAGCCAACGACGTTGGGTCCCATTAAAATCTCAGGTATTGCCCTCACAACTAAGGGTATGACAAATGCCAGAAGGGGAAAAATATACCGATTTTGGGCAATCCAATCCTTAACTGAACCAACATGTGCCACTTTAATTCTCCAACATCAAGCAAAGCATAGCCATGACTAAACTCTCAATCGCCAGCCTAAATGCCTTACGCCTATAAAAATGTAATAGCGCCTACATTATTGAACTAACAGTTGAAGAGCAGTTTGCACTGGTTCAAGCGTTTAAGGCATATGTTGCAGCACTTAAGATTAAGCCATTTGTGTTACTGTCAACGCTTGCAATTACATTCGCATTATTGCTATCAGTATTATAATCTGCGCCGGCAGAGTACCCATTTGTAGGGTCAGGGAGGATTCTCTCAAGATAAATGCACATGTTTCGAGCAAATGTTGTGTTGTAGAGAGCCAGAAAACTCAGTGAAACTTTACTGTAAATAATGGGGTTAATATTGGAATATGTTTGACCATTTGTTATGTTCCAAGTATTGCCATTAGACATAACTACCCATTCCCAGATGAAATTGGATGAAGGACTGAGTCCTTCGCTAAATGCTACGTATTGACCTGTTGCGTTATATCTGGCTTCGTGAGCCATGTAAGTCTGATTCATTAAAGTCGCTATGTTGGCAGTATAGTTTAGGTTAAAAACTGAATAAAGCAATGGCTCACATGAAATGTCCGCTTTAGGCAATGTTACATTCTCTGGGGTTGTTACGTTTCCAGCATACATATTGTTGAGTATTTGATTGGGTGCTTTTGCGAGTTGAGGCCAAAAACAGGCAAAACCACTTACACAGTAGTAAGCATAAATGCTAGCTGAGCTGCTCATACTCTGGATACCAGGCACTAAAGCGGCATAGTTAGTCCTATTGTTATTACTATTGTAAACGAAGTTGTTTATCCGTGAAGTGAAATTGGAATCAAAATTTTTAAGATTATTAAGCGCAACAAACAACGTACCAGTATCAATAGCATCGACGCCTGATTGTGTAGTGTATCCTTTTCCATCGGAGCCATAGAACCAGTATGGAACCTTTGTTGTACTGTTTTCTAGATCCCGAGTTTCAAGAAACGTTACAACTTTGTCTAGGCGTGCATGAGAACCCCAATCGCCATTCGTACCTATCAAACCTATTTTTTGTGCATCAATTACTGCTTGAATATAAACGCCTAAATCCCAATCAGTAAAATAGTTCCAACCATAACTTCCTGACGGAAGCCCAGTTTTAGAATCTACACCTGTGCCAGGCTGGAAGTATTGCCAAGCGTTTGCTGCTACGGTTTGCCACACTTGACTGTTAACGTTTGGATTTGATTCTATTAAACCAGGGGGTCTAAGGAGCAACAGTAGTTGAAGCGCCTGAAGCTACACCAGTAAGCATTGATGCGAGGTTCGAGAGTATGTCTGTTCGGGTTTGATTTGGGGTTTGCTGGCTGGGCGATGGCGGTGTAGCGGTCGGGTGGTTACTTACAGGTTGAATATTGCTTGGCTTGCTTTGCGTGCCGGTCGAGAGCCAGGCAAAAACAGAAACCAACATTATTACTATTATGGCAATCGCCAAGATGGACTTTGCTTTCATGTCGAGTTTCCAAGGATTTCCTTTAAAAATTTTTCTTTTCGGTTCATTGTCTAAAGAAGCCCTAAAAAGTGTGCGTTTAACACCATCGAATATGTGAAATCCTTTGTACTTGTACTTAATTGATCTGGGCTTCCTCATTTGAAATTCCTTATTTGATTTTGTAAGTGGTAATTCCTCTCTTCAGAGAACCGACCACTCCTCGGTTGGAAATAATAGATAATTCTACTGTATTGACGCATGATTTAAATTATTTGTATGACTTTTAACTGTGAATAAAACCGCTTCTTGGCCTATCGTCGGGAGATAGGGAACCGTTTTTCACTGTTTTGGTCCAAACTCTTTTTCGTCTAAACACCATTTTTAGAAACGCCCAGCCAGCAATGAACATTTGAACAAGCCAGTAAATGTAAATGGAAGGTATCCAGAGAACGTTGCGTAGTTTAATCGGTTTCTCAGAAGCGGTTAAGGCGACGCCAAGCGAAACTAGAGAAACTGCCGTTAAGGCTATCACTAATCCAGTAAAGTTTATGATTGGGTTGCTTTGAGAGAGGAATAATGCAACAAAGAACCAGTTTATGTAACTTAAAAGGGACACAACCATCATAAACGGTCCCGCCATGGAAATTTCTGCGTCAACGGTTCTTTTGTTTAGGTTGTTTAGAAGGCGCCCGTATTTTATGGCTGTTTCCATGTATCCTCGGTACCAACGAACCCTTTGCTTAACTAGGCTGCCCATGCTGCTAGGGGTTTCCTGTCCTGAGCAAATATCAGGAGCATATTTAATGAGATAGTTCTTTTCAACTAGGCGCAAAGCGAATTCTACGTCTTCAGTTAGGGAATTCTCGTCCCAGCCGTTCAGTTCTTCGACTACGCTGCGTCTGATGAATTGGCAACTACCTGTTAGAGGAACGAATAATTGTAGTTTTTCTCTTCCGCTAAGTAGGGCTTGGAACCAGGCTTTTTCTTCCGCTGAGATGATTCTTGTGAGGGCATTGCTTTTTTCGTTTATGGAGGTTGTTCTGCCTTGTAGAGCCATAATTTTTTTGTCGTTAAAGCAGGAGGCAGCTTTGGTTAGCACGTCTTTTTCTGGGAGGCTGTCAGCGTCAAAGGTGCCCACTATTTCCCCTGTGATGTATGGTAGGGCAAGGTTAAGGGCGGCTGGTTTGCCTTTGGCTGTTTTTTCACAAATAACTTTGATGTTTTCAGGGTATTTCTCCGAAAACTCTGAGCATATTTTGCATGTATTGTCATCGGATTTCCCATCTACCACTATTATTTGCATTTTGTCTTTTGGATAATCCATGTTTAAGAGGCCGTCTAAGCAGCGTCGGATAACAGTTTCTTCATTTTTGGTGGGAACAATGATTGAAAATTTCGGGAGTTCAGCAGATTTGTTAACTGATGACAGGGACAATTGTTTGCGTTTGTTTCTTATACCTGCGTATATTATTGAGCCGTTGTAGACTGTCCAAAAAAGCAGTACCGCAAGCAGGGTTATGGAAATGATGTCGGTAACTATCATAAGTATCCAGCCTGACTCAATTGTTTACTGGATAACATTTTTAGGGCAAATGAGCCGATTCGAGGATTTATCTCTGATGAGGCTTTGAGGTGTATACCAGAATTAACAGCCTCAAACCTGACCAATGAAGCTTTGCTAGGAGAGATAAATCTATTTTTCATTTCAGTCACATATACTTTTTTAAACTTTTAAGGTTTGTTTTACTTCGTATAGAGTGTTAGCTTTTAAACCCACTGTTTAGAACAAGAGCAATAAAAAAGTATCTGAATAAACGCGATATATTTACCTCTGAAATGAAAGCTAAAGAAGCTTTTTGGCTGTAGCTTGTTAACAATTCTTCGAGTTTTTATTTGTTTGAGCGCTCAGTTTCGCATTTTAAGTACTGACGCTTGTAAGAAAACTTAAAGGGAGCAAAATACCTGTTTTATAGTAGGAAAAGGCAATGCGTAGATTTTTGTTGTTTTTGTGGATTTCAAGTTTGCTTTTGGCAGCTATTTTTGTTAGCAATAGCGGAGTTCAGGGTCAAAGTCAAGACAAGTATTCCTTGCAGCTTCAAGGGTTTGTGTGGAATCGGTCTACATTAAATGCCCTTGTTGTTACCGCTGATAATGAGTCTTGGTGGAGTTCTAATGATGTTAATGTTATGCTGCGTGCAATTGGCCAATGGAATGATGCAATAACAGCTTTTTCATCGAACTATTCTGACTTTTCGTACCTGTCTAATCTTAGGATTCATGCGACAGTTTCAAATGAGACGCAGCCGGGTTTTGACATTTATGTTAGTTGGGTTGAGTCTCCATTAAGCAATATGACTGACGAGGTGGGTTTATCACAAATTTCCGCCAATTATGAAAGCACCATAATTAACTGTACGATTAAGCTTGCGGCGCACACTGACCATGGGGACTCATTAAACGAGGGAGACATGCAAAATGTTGCTCTTCATGAGTTGGGGCATAGTTTAGGGCTGGGGCATAGCAATTACACGGGCGATTTGATGTATGCATCCTACACTATGGGGAGCCCTGGTGAAGCCGTTTCGACATTGGATGTTTATGGGGTTGCCACTGTTTTTGCTTGGGAGCTAAATACAACTAGTTTTTATCCGATTGATGATTGGTTTAATGTGAATTCAGTTATTTTGCCATCCGATATTGCGTATCAGGGGTTGCCTGTGTCGCCGGAAAATGCTCGTCCCCAAACATTTGTCAATAACCCCATCGTTCAAACTTTAATTCTTATGTTTGAGATTTTGATTCATCCTGAGATTTTTGCGATTGTTTTAGTGTTTATTGTGGTTTTTGTTATTATTGCTCTAATTCCTGGGAAGAAGAAAACATTAAAGCCGGTTAAGGCTGGCTCATGAACTCAAGGAAATCTTTGAGGCTTCGGGGTTGCAGGGTGTAGTTGGACTTTTTTTCTTCGCCAATAGTTGAGGAAGGCTTAAGTCCATAGTCGTGTCCAGGGTAAACTTCCACATCATCGTTTAGTTTTAGGAGCTTGCCAAATAGGCTCTCATACATGCTTTTTGAGTTGCCGCCGGGAAAATCGGTTCTTCCGCATTCGCCCACAAACAATGTGTCGCCCGTCAGCAGCTTTTGGTTGTCTACAAGTAGGCAGATGCTGTCGGTGGTGTGTCCTGGAGTGTAAATGATTTTTATGGTAATTTTGCCGACGGTTAGTTCGTCGCCGTCGTCGACTGGAAGGTCACAGTTTATTTTTGATTGTTTATGTGCAACAAGTTTTGCTCCAAAAATGGACACTAATTCTGTGTTGCCAGCGGTGTGGTCCGAGTGCCCATGTGTGTTTATGACGTATTTTAGGTGCAATTTTTCGTTTTTTATGACTTTTATTATTTCGTTGGCGTTATAGCTTGAATCAACAACCGCCGCTTCCTTGGTATCCTCGTCGGCTATAATGTATGAGAAGTTGTCGCCGTGCTGTTGAATTTGCTTAAAAAACATGGTTCCAACCCACTTTATTGAATGGTCTTTTGTTCTTTTCTTCTTTGCGCAAGGGATTTTTTCGCTAATTCCTTACCCTTTCCGGAATAGATGAGCGCAACGATTTTGTTCCAGTCAAAATTCTCCCGTGTATTGTAGTAGGGGTATTCTTGGGCAGAAAACATGACCAGTTTGTCAGAATCGTACAGCGTTCTGAATGGTTCCGAAGGTTTGTCGGGGTGCTCGTGGTGTGTGCTGATTATTTCGCAAACCTGTTTGATGAATGATTCGGGGCAGTTTAGTTTTTTTAGAAGGATAGTTGCTATTTGCGGACCTTTTACGTATTGTTCTTTTATGGTGCTTCCGCCGATGTCATGCAAAATTATGGCGGTGTAGGTTAGTTCATGGAGTTCTGGTTTGACTGGAAAGTTTTGTTTTGCGATGTCGAAGACTCTTTTTGTGTGCGCGATTCCGAAATCGTTTTTTTCTAAGTATGGCGAGGCTAACTCGAACAGTTTGTCGGTGTCCATTTTGCTTTACCTTGCTGTTTATACATTCTTTTGGTTGGTTATTTAGCTGTTCATTCCCTTTTTTAGAGGATTTTTCCGCAGTATTTCTTTGCTCGTTACTACTCTTTGACTGGTTTTTGCAATAAAACTAAATAGTCAATCAAAAGAAAAAGAAGCAGGGGATGGGGAAATGAGAAAGAAATTGTGCAATGGGCAATGCGAAAAATGTTTCATGGCTGGTTCGTGTCGGCATCGTTATGTTTAATGTCCATTTAATATGCTTTGCATGTTGGCAATGTCTAAGGGTGGATACCCGGAGTAGTATTTGGCAAAGTACCCAAAAACCTCGACCTGTTTATTGACAAAAGGCTCGATTTTGGCTGCCTCTAACTTCAAAGCCCCTGCGCTGTCAACTTCAATCTTACCTAAGGTTCCGTTGACTTTTTTTCGGTCACCCTCCCATCGAACATACAAAAAATCCGCAGTAACTTCGCTGATTTGAGCCATAAGGGGGCTGTCAGCCCATGCCAAAGCAACCTTGTTAGCTCTCAAAAGCGAATAAAACTCTTGGTTGAGCCACCCTTTGTTTCTGACTTCAACCACGTAACGGTGCTGTTTGGGCAGTTTATGCAAAAAAGTCTCCAAATCAGGCAAATGTTCAACGCCGAAATTTGGCGGAAACTGCAGCAGCAAGGCTCCAAGCTTTTCCCCAAGCAGGTTTACTCTCTCCAAGAAAAACGTCTGTTTCATATTGGCAGTCTTTGAGCATTTTAACATGGGTTATAACTTGAGGAAACTTGAGTGAAAACATGAAGCTTTCGGGGTTTGTTGTTTCCAGTTCTCTACAGTTTGCTGGGTTGGGATTCGGTAGAAGGTGCTGTCAACTTCAACCGTGTTAAACTGCGAGGCGTAGTAGGCTAAGAAGTCTTTGGAGGCGGTTTTGTTTGGGTAGAATTTGCCCTTCCAGAAATTGTAGCTCCAGCCAATCGTGCCCAAATGGAGGTTTTGCATACTATTCTTTTCCCTTCAGCAGCAGCCAATCTTTGTCTCCAGCCCTCTTGAGCCGCACCAAAATGTAGCGTCCTTTAAGGCGTTGACCGTTGAGGGTGACCTCGATTTTGTCGTTTTCCCAGAGTTTGGGTTCGTAGTTGCCTTTGTCCCAGATTTTAACGGTACCAGCGCCGTACTGTCCTTTTGGGATTTCACCCTCAAAACTGCCGTATTCATATGGATGGTCTTCGGTTTCCACTGCCAAACGCTGCTCACCTGAACTCTCAGGGATTCCTTTGGGGACAGCCCAGCTTTTCAAAACCCCTTCTTTTTCCAATCTGAGGTCATAGTGGAGTGCTCTGGCATGGTGCTCTTGGATTACAAAGATTAGGTTTTCCTTCTTTTCTACTGTGACGCCTTTGGGTTCGGGTGTTTCTTCAAAATGGCGTTTTGAAGCATACTCTGAAAGTTTATCGGCAGAATCTTTATGTCCATTTTTTTGTCTTCAACTATTTGGTCAATAGTGCATTCGGCGGGTGATTTGTCGTCTCTTAAGCGTTTAAAACGCGCCATCCTCAACCGCATGTCTCGCGTTAACACTTGATAGGCAACTTCACAAACGAGTTTGGGTTCAAGCCAAGTTACCACGTCGCCCGCTTCGGGCTTGAAGGGGACAGCGTCTGTTTTTATTTTTTCAAATTTATCACATTAAAATTCTAATCATCTCTTGGGTAAACCCCGTGCCAACCTTGCCCAAATAGACTGGTTTACCATTATCGTAAACGCCAAGCAGTAAGGCGCCAAAAGTTTTCTCTCTAGTTTCCATCCCTCTTGTGTACCCAAAGATTACACAGTCACAAGTTTTCAGTTTCTTTATCTTCAACCAACTCCCAGTCCGTAAACCTTCCTCATACTGGCTATCCTTCTTTTTTGCCACAACTCCCTCTAAACCTTTTTCTAGAGCTAATTGGAAGTAGGCTTCGCCTTTCTCTTCGATAAAATCGCACAACAGCACATTTGCGCCTTCCCGCAAGGAATCTTTGAGGATTTTTTTGCGCTCCATCAGCGGCAGATTCGTAAGCGATTTGCCGTCTTTTTCTAAAATGTCAAAAACGATGTAGACTGCAGGTGCCCGTGTGGCTTGCCTTTGAATTTCACCCGTCGAAACCGCTTGCCCACGTTCAAGCAACGATTGAAAGTCGGGTTTGCCTTCCCGCATGACGATGATTTCGCCGTCAACCACTATGTTGCTGCCAAGCCTGTTTAGCTCTCCAAGTTCTGGAAAATTATTTTTCAGCTCTTTCCCGTTTCGGCTCTTGAGGCTGAAGGGTTCTTCAACGTAGGCGATTGCTCGAAACCCGTCCCATTTAACCTCAAAAATCCAGTCCTTATCCGAAAAAGCCTCCGCGGCAACCTTTGCAAGCATAGGCAGGTAGATGTGGCGGCTCATTTCTGCTCCAACTGTTTGAGGGTTTCCCGCAGGGCAACCATGAGACCTTTCGCTTCGACTTCTGGAGGTTTCTCGATGTGTGATTTTTTCGCCCTTCAGCTTTTGCTTTACTAGTTCTTGGACTCTTTTCATGTAGGTGTCTTCGAATTCTGTTATGTCAAATTCGCCTGAGAGGTCGGTGACGATTTTTACTGCTAGGTCTAATTCGGCTTTTTCTGGCGCCTCAAGTTTGTGTAGCGGTTCAAAATCTTGAGGGTCCACGACATCGTAAGCATAACGTAGCGTTGTTAGAACCAAGGCGCCTTTGTAGGTGTGCAGCAATGCGGGGTATTCTTTGGTTCGCAGGGTTATTCGTCCCGCGCCCGCCTTGTTTGTTTTTTCCAACGCTTTTAACAGTAAACCGTAGGCTTCTTTGCTTTTGTCAGGCAACAAAGCGTAGGTTCGGTCAAAGTAGACGGGGTCAACTGAGAAGTAATCGACAAATTTGCTGATGCGGATGCGCTTGTCTGATTCGGGTTTGGCAGCGTTTAGTTCTTTTTGGTCAAAGGTTATGTACTCGTTTTTTGCGACTTCGTAGCCTCGGACAACCTCGTTCCAAGGCACAATTTTGTCGTCTTTAGTGCACATTTTAACGTATTTTAACGGTTGACCATCAGCTTTATGCAGAAAATGAAACGCTATGCCCTTATCATAAATCATCGAGAACAATTTAACAGGAACATTAACCAAGCCAATGGTGATGTTTCCTGACCAAATGGACCTGCTTGGGGCAGAAGCACTGGTTTTCTCAGATAGGTTTCCTCAACGTTTTCTTGTTCCATAACTTAAATCTCCAGTTTACATCTTTTTTCAAAAATGTCTTTCCACGGATTACTATTCCGCTTAACTACACTAAAAATAGTGTAATCGGAAGGGTTTATCCCTTTCTTTACTTCGCTCCACTCTAAGGGCGCGGAAACGGTGGCGTCAGGCGTTGGACGCAAACTGTAGGGAACAACCATGGTTCGCAAGGGTGAATTCTGCAGGTAATCAGCGAAAACCTTGCCGGGTTTTTTTGTGTCTTTGAATTCAGAAACCACTATGTCGCTTTCTTTTGCCAGTTCAACTCCGATTTTATGCACAAACGCCCTTGTTTCCTCAAAGGTGTGTTCTGGAACGATGGGGATTATTACGTGTAAACCTTTTTTGCCCGAAGTTTTAACGTACGGCGTAAGCCCTAAATCGAGAAGTTTGTCCTTAAGCAGCAGCGCAACTTCGGCAGCGTCGCTTAACGTTGCGGGCGGTTCAGGGTCAACATCAAAAAACAGCAAATCAGGCTTGTCTAGGGCGTCAATTTTGGAGAAGGGCATGTGGATTTCCAGGGCTGCCAAGTTTGCGAGCCAAATAAGCGTGTCTAAGTCATTGCAAACGATGTAGTTGACGTCTCGTTTTGAGGTTGGGGAGTAGATTGTTTTTGTTTTAACCCATTGCGGCGTGCCTTCGGGAGCGTTTTTTTCGAAGAAACTCATCGTTTCCCCCTCTATGCCATCGGGGTATCTGGTTAAAACCAACGGTCTATCGGCTATGATGGGGAGCATTTTTGGAGCCATTCTAATGTAGTATTCGACAACTTGGGCTTTGGTTACGTTGTTTTTTGGGTAGAAGATTTTGTCGAGGTTTTTTAGGTCAACTTTGGTTAACTCTTTGAGGTCATCCATCAAGTTTGCTCCAAAAGCTGTGGTTTAAAAGCGCTCTCTTGATGTAATGTGTAGTCTAGGCTTTTTGCTTTTTGGAAACCAGACATGCCTTTGAGCAGTCTACACAAATTTAACATGTTTCCCGTGGATATTACGGTTTTTTACAGTTACACCTATATAGCAAAAGGGGCATAATATTAAATTGCGGAATTTAATCTAGAAAAAGTAAATTTTAGGGCTAACTAGTTTGCTGTTTTCAAGGTTATTCGCTAAACAAAAAGGAGAAATAGAGTATGAAACCAAAAAAGCCCACCTTAGAAGACCAGCTTGCCTTCATCGCAGCGCAGCATGATGTTTACCCAACGGAGCTCTTCCAAGCGTTAATTCAAGCAAAAGAACAGGGCAAATCAACCGTTGTTTCAGATTTAACCGTGGAATACCGTGGGAATGTAACTAACCAAGCCATCTTTTTAATAACAAAAGACAGCAAAGTAATTGCACAATTCAGGGTACCTGAAGATACACTCGCACGAACTGATGTTTCATTCGATAATTCGATGGATACCAGTAAAGTCCGCAAAGAAATAGCGAGGCAAAACCCTGCGCCGTCACATTTCAAGATTGAGAATTTGCGTGTTGGCATGAAAAAAATAAATGTCAATGCGGAAGTTTTGGAAACAGCTGAGCCAGCCAAAGTTCACACCCAATTTAGAGACAATGCGGTTGTTTCTAACGCTTCGGTTGGGGATGAAACAGGAAAAATACTGCTTTGCCTTTGGGACCAACAGATAGATTCTGTCCACAAGGGTGATTGTATAGAAATTAAGAATGCTCATGTGGCTATGTTTAAGGGTGAAAAGCAGCTTCGGCTTGGAAAAAATGGGACAATTACCATTTTGGAAAAGCCCTTAGGAAACTAATCCAAAACAGAATAAACGCTCTAATTTTTTTAGAGCAAAGCTAATTTTTTGATTCATCAATTAGCCATTAGTTCTGCAAGTGAACACTCGCCTCTGCCTTCAAATGGCTCTTCTTGTGAGCCATCATATTTGGAGCCTAATAGAGGTTCATTGCAGAAACGATAGAGGGGTAGGTCACTATTGGCATTTTCACTAGTAAACAGCATACTAAAAATTAAAAAAGTAAAGAGGTTGGTTGTTTAGACGTATTTTTTGTCGTTGTAGCAGTACCATCGTTGGTATTGCGGAATCCATGTTAAGGGTCTGCCGCATGTTGGGCAGAGCGGTTGAGTTGACTGTTGTTGAGCTGGTTGGACTGGTTGCACTACGGTTTGAACGGGCTGTTGCTGCTGCGGCTGAACTGGCTGGGGCTTTAGGATTATGAAGTCTGAAGCTGCCTGAACTTCTTCCCATGCAACGTTTTGTGTTTCGCCATTCTCGTTTTCCACTGTTAGCGAAATGCCCATTTTTCCAACGGCGAAGGCAACGTCCTTTACTTTTCCTAGTAAGCGTCCTTTTGCATCTATAACTTGCATTGAGACTAAGGCGTCTCTGGTTAGAGGTTTATCGGTTTTTTCCATTTTTGGCTCACTCTGCTTTTGATTAACGTTTTCTGGTTTAAAGTTATTTCGTTTCTTACTCAAAACACGCTGTCAACCCTATTGCAGGGGATTTCCCAGTAGCTGATTATGTCGCCTTTAACCCATTTGCCGCCTATACTCCGCACAACCTCATTGATGTCTTCCCATTCAGCCTTCAAAAACATCACAGGCTTAACCACCACACAATCCTCTTTAACGGTGAAACTGAGTAATTTCCGCTGTTCAGGGCTGAATTCATTCTCCATTTTACTTGCGACTCTGCTTGGTTGGGGTTGAGGCAGC
Source organism: Candidatus Bathyarchaeota archaeon (assembly GCA_963846735.1). GTDB lineage: Archaea > Thermoproteota > Bathyarchaeia > Bathyarchaeales > Bathycorpusculaceae > Bathycorpusculum. The sequence continues at coordinate 841,563 of CAWJXC010000003.1, forward strand.
TTTGCAATTGTGGGTTTTGGTTCAGGCATGGCTTGAGGTTTAATGGTTGCCGCTGGTTTAGGCGCACTTTTGGATTCCGCGGTTTTTGACAGGTTGAATTCGGGGATGGGGATGGTTTCGGCAACATCCTCAAAGCTTTCACTTCTAACAACCATAGAGACTTGCTTGGTGAACAAATCCATTTTTACATCTAAAATTTCGGCGTCGTTGGGCAAGTTTGAGGTGAAAGCGGATGCTTTTCCCTGCAGCAATCCACCGAGGGATTCGGGGGTTAATTTGATGATTCTGATTTTCATGTTTAACCGCTCAAGTTGCTTTAGGGGACCGATAACTTAAAAGTATTTTCTATCTTGATAAAAAAGAAATGTTGAGAGAGGTTTTATATGGGTTTTGTAGTGCGGCGACTTCGCCATTCCGCAAAGTTACCAGAGTACACGCCCCAACTTTTCAGCCGCGGCGTAACCGTTCTTAGCAAAACAGGGCATACGGCAACTTGAATGACGAAGTTGAGAGCAAAGGTGGCAGCAAGAACAATTCCGAAGGAGAATGTCCCTAAAATGGGGAAAGTCATAATTCCTATGTTAAAAAGATAAGTGTATTGCCAAAGAATATAGGCTGTTCCGATAAACAGGGTAACGGCGTAGACTGCGATTAGGAAGATAAAGTTTCTTTTTGATTTACCGCCTGCAGCATTTCTTGGGATAAGGAGCCAATTTAAACCAAAGATAATTAACGCTGTAATGGATTCTACCCATGCAGCATAAGGAGCTACTCCCTCAACGTACACTCCGCCAATGAAAGCGCCAATCATGCATCCTGCAAGTCCGCTCCAGCCAAACCATATGGGAAAGACACCTAGCAGAATAACTGGAAGGTAAAGAACCGTGAATCCTGGCAACATGCCTGGTGCTGATCCATAAAATAGTACGGCGTAAAGTGCGGCTACCATTGCCATTATTGAAATTTGTTTGGCTTTGCTTTGTTTGTGCATCATTTAAGGTTCAACCTTCGATTTGGGCATTTGAGGGCTTCAAACATGTGATTGAATAAAAGCATTTTCATGCGTATTACAATTGTAATACAACTGGGGGAAAATCAATCGGCAACGTTTTCGCAACAACCAAGTATAAAAGTTCCCAAACTGTGAATTAAAATCATAAAAACGCTAATCGCTGAGAAAAATGACCCATAAACCACGCCCAACCAAAACTATTTTCATTATCGGAGTTGCGGTCCTCATCGCCCTGAATCTCTACACATTCACAGCAGCCTATCCAGAAACGTACACGCTCACACCAGGCATAAACACATCAGGCAACAACCTAGCAAAAGACTTTTCAGCCTACTACGTAGGCGCTTGGAGACTCTGGCACAACCCAACGCAGATTTACCATTTCGGCGCCTTAGGCAACGCAGAACCAGCCATTTTGCCGCATCCTGAAGCCTACAAGTACCTGCCCTCTTTTCTGCTGGGTGTCTCGCCGTTGCTGACGCTGGATTATCAGCAGGCACTTTTGGTTTTTGACATTGTCCAGTTTATGCTTCTTCCCGCAATGGCATACATGCTCTACAAGCTTTTGGGCAATAAGCATCTTGCAGTAACCTTCGCAGTGATGGCTATCGCGTTGCTGCTGCCTTTTCCAACCTCGAATTGGGGGTTGTCTCCAAGTTACTATTGGCAATGGGGAGAAGGACAAGCCAAAGTCTTCCTCACCTTCCTGTTGCTTCTCAGCTTCTACCTTGGCAGCAAAAACAAACCATACCTGTCAGGAATCGCTTTGGCACTGGGTTTTTTTGACGTAAGGTTCGGTTTGCTGGCAATTCCCCTCTTCGTAATGTTCAACCGCAAAAACCTCAAAGCCGCAACAGCAAGCGCAATTTGCGCGTTAGCCTTATCGAATGTAATGCTTCTTTACCCAGGCATGGGCTCAGGGTTTGTAAGCATGGTTTTTGGCTCAGGCATCACCACGCCGCTTTACTATTACTCACTCATACCCCTCTTGACTTTAATCGCCTTAATCGTCGTTAACTTCAAAGAATTAGTTGCCGCGTTTGACTACAAGGGCGCCTTCGCTGGCTTCACGGGTGCATCAAAACGGCCTAAAAAGTGACCCAACTATTTCTTGGAACGTTTAGATAAGACCAAGACAACCGCTATTAGGGCAATTCCAGAGATGACGGCACTGTAGGCAAGCCAATAGTTTGAACCAATCTGATCCAAAACATCCTTGGTAGCTTCGTTTAATCCCAAGATTATGGTAACAGCTCCTAAAACTAATCCCAGAATTTTGAGTAAAACAGATAATTTGTGCCTCAACTTTCTGCCCGCGTCTCCTTTGATTTAGCGTTTTTCTGGTTGGTCTAAGTCGAGGTTTACTGCATATAAGGATTTTAGTTTATCAAGCAGACTTGTAGCTTTTTAGCAAAAAAGAGGGCAGACAAGTAAAAAAATACCTATCTGGGGGGATTTCTTGATTAAATTTTTGGGTTTCTCAAGAATACAGATATTAGCATGGTAGGTCTTTTCTATACACGTGGGGTCCGTTATGAAGTTCAAGTTACAGATATTTACTCAAGATAGTGTTGAGGGCAATTACGTGGGCAGGCACTACCGTTTTGCTGTGGTTGACTCTGATAAATCAAAGAGTTATCCTTCGAATTTTATCTGCATGTTGCCTTCTCAGATAAGTGTTGACCAGAAAAAGAACAATGTCTTCTCCAAAATGTTTGGCGACAAATGTGAAGAGCAAGCCAAAACACTGCTAACACATGCTTTAGTTAGCGAAAACGACTTAGACGTTAAAAACGAGATTGAACGAAGACTCAAACTGCTTGACCCTAAAACAGTTAACCAAATAAAATGTAGTTCATGTGGAAAACTCTTCCAGCCAAGACGAATAAAACGGTTCAAACGCAATTATTGCCAAGACTGCATGAATAAAAGCTATGGCAACCGAGGATAAATCTCCAGTTTAAGAAAGAGAAAGTAAATGGTGAGTCTGTTCCTACTTCACGATTGAAAAACCCCAATTGAAAGGGAGAGGGGCTCTTCAACCGCTTCACAGGCTCTCCTCACCAGCCAACTAAGCATTCACATGCCTGATTTAAAGCTTGGCAAACAGCAAACCAAAAAATCAAGAAACAAAAAATGCTATTTTTTCTGTCCCTTCTCTATTGCATCCATGAGGGCAAGCAGACCTTTGAGAATCTCTCGGGGAGAAGGGGGGTTTCCGGGAATCTTAAGATCAACATTGAAGATTTTGTCGGCTCCACCCAAGACAGCATACGAACCATTGAGGATTCCGCATCCGCAGGCATCGTCACCTACAGCTACTACAAATTTTGGTGCAGGCATGGCTTCGTACGTTTTCTTTGCCGCAATCTCCATGTTGCGTGTTATGGCGCCTGTAACGATGAGAACGTCAGCGTGCCTGGGGGAGGCAACGAAGGATATGCCAAAGCGTTCAACATCGTAATAGGGGGTTGAAAGGTTGTTGAGTTCTATTTCTGTGGAGTTGTCGCTTCCTGCGTCCAGTTCGCGGATGGCTAAGCTTCTGCCAAAAACTTTGTCTATTTTTTCTTTTAGTTGCACACCGACGGCTTCCAGTTCTGCATCCTTAAATTGGAACTTGTCGGTCGCGTCTTTTTTGAAAAAGTTTGAAATTGCCTTTGCCATAATATCACATGTCCGTGCCTGCATAGGACAGGTTCATGCTTTTGTTTATCAAGGGGAAATCGGGAACGATGTTTCCAAGAACCGCGTGTTCCATGGCTTGCCAGTTGCAGAAAGAAGCCGTCCTGACTTTATACCTGTCAATTAAACCGTTTTTGATTTGGACCCAGTGAACGCTCTGTCCCCTCGGCGCCTCCACTATCGATAAGGCGTATCCATCCCTGACTTGGCAAGCCACTGAAACGTCCCCACCGACCAATTCGCGGATTATCTTCTGGATTATTTTTATTGAGTCAAGCACTTCTGAGGCTTTAAGGTTGAATCGGGCTAGAACATCACCGTTCGGTAGATGATTTCCTTTGAGGTTCAGTTCTCGGTACATTCCGTAGGGGTGGTTGATTCGGGTATCAGTCATTTTTCCCGATGCCCTCGCAACGGGACCTGTGATGTGGAGGGGTGAGAGGATTTCTGGTTTGACTTTGCCTGTGGTTTCGAACCTGTCGGTTACCGAGAAATAGGTGTTATCAATTGCATTTGCCAAGTTGAGCCTTTCAGGAAATGATAGAAGATGGGTTGAAAGATTTTTCAGGGCGCCCTCTGGAAAGTCCTTGGTTAATCCGCCAACTGTGATTATGCCCTTTATGAATCGGGAACCAGTTAAGGCTTCATTCAACCTGAAAATTTCTTCTCTGAGTATGAAGAATGGGCTTGCTCCTACAGGATAAGCCACATCCACGCACATGCCTGCCAAATCGCCCAGATGAGAGTAAACCCGTTCAAGCTCCAGCAAAACGGTTCTAAGTTGCAGAGCCCGTTTTGGCACCTCTAAGCTGCAGATTTTTTCCACGGCAATGCAGAAAGCTACCGCGTTAGCAGCGGTTTCATCTCCGCTTATGCACTCAGCGATTTTTATGCAGTCTTGGGGTTTCATGCCTTCGGCGAATTTTTCTAAGCCGCGGTGCTTGTAGAAAAGCCTAACTTCCAAATTAAAGATGGTTTCGCCGATGACGCTGAACCTGAAGTGCCCAGGCTCTATGATTCCCGCATGGACAGGACCAACTGGAATCTGGTAGACGCCTTCGCCTTCAACTTGTTTGAAGACATATTCGTTTTGGTTATCTGGCGTTTGGGTTTCTATTTTGCAGTTTTTGAAAGATTTCAGGAGTGGATGGAAATCTGAAGGGTAAGTTTCATGCAGGAACAATCTTCTTGTGTCGAAGGCGCCTTGGAATTCTATTCCGAATCCATCTGTGATTTCCCGTTCGTGCCAGCAAGCCGAAGGATAAGTTTTAGCGATAGAAACTGCTTGATTGCCGCTTAAATCATATTGTAGAATCAGAATTTGCTCGAAACCTGTCACTTCGAAGGCATAGAAGAGGGTGAATCCTTTTTGGGCAAAATCTTCAACACAGAATAGACTGATGAGTTCAAAGCTATTTTCATTAAAGACGCTTATGGCTTTTTGCAAGTCGGATTCGTTGAGGGGCAAGTAAAGCTCGTTGTTCAAGCCTTCAGTTAAGGTGAGTTTTTGCCCAGATATGATTTCGAGTACTTCATTCAGATTCATTTATGTCACCTAATTCCCAGTTCAGACACGATGTTATTGAGCAAATCAGTCAGTTGCTGCGGGAAGAATACGCCGAGAGCAAAAACCGCGACTAAGAGAACTATTATTGGGATTTTCATGCCCAACGAAGCCTCATAACGCTTCACCCCTGGAGCATCTTCTTCTTTTCTGGACAGCAACTTAATCATGAAAATTCCAAAGGCGCCAGCTACAAAGAGAAAAACTAAGAGCAAACCCAAGAGTAAAAAGGGCGACAACTCGGCTGATTGTAGAAGAATTGAGAACTTGGGCAGAAAAATCGCTGACATCGGCATGCCTATTATGGCAATTGTGCCGAGTATGAGGCTCCATGCGGCGAAGGGTTGGAATTTGAAGACGTTCTTTATGTGTTCCATTCGGACACTTTTATACTGGTGGTGGAGGATGCCTGCGGATAAGAACAGGGAAGCCTTCGTGAAAGCATGCGCAAGAATGTAGAAGAGCGTCCAGAAAACTGCTACTGGAGTACCTAAACCAAGTCCTACGAGAAGGAAACCCATGTTCTCCACGGTTGAGTAGCCGATGAGTTTCTTCAGGTTCACCTGATTAAGCATCGTTAACGCAGCGACAACCATGCTTAAAATTCCAAAACCAATTAGGAACCAAGAAATTTTTGGCAGCTCGGATGTTTGGGAAGCAATCGCGTAGACCCTGATTATGCCGTAGATTCCCACGCTGGTTACGCAGCCTGACAGAATGGCGCTAACGGGAGCAGGAGCTTTTGAGTGCGCACTCGGCAACCATGCATGGAACGGGACAATACCTGATTTTGCCGCAAACCCCACGAACGTGAAGATGAATGCTGCAAACATTATTCCAGGCGAGAGCGTGCTTGCAATGGACATGAGTGTGCTCCAGTTGAGGGTGCCTGCGCCAAGATTGTTTTCTGTCAAGGTGAAGATGAGGATTAAGCCGATGAACGAGAAGAGCATGCAGGTTGAGGTTATGAAGACGTACTTTAGGGTGGCACCGATGTTTTTGGGTGCGTTTAGTATGACTATGAGGACTGCTGAGAACGCGGTTGTTAACTCAGCCAGTATCCAGAAGAGGGCAAGGTTGTCGGCAAAGAACGCGTAGGTTATTGCTATTAGCAGCAGGTTGAAGGCGACGTAGAAGAGTTTGAGGTTGCTGCGGTCCATTTCATGTATTTCTATTGAGCCTTCAATGTATCCGTGGGAATACAGGGCAGCTAGCAGAAATAGAAATGCGGAAATTAGGATTTCGTAGACGCTGAGGTGGTCGATTAGGAAGTAGTTGCCGCCCAATGAGTAGGCTGGAAGCGCACTGTATGCAAGCGTGTAGAGCGTGAGGGCTATGTATGCTGCAGGAAGTGCGATTGACAGGATGTTCATGGTTTTGTGTGATTTAGATAGTATTGTCAGCAACAAGACCGCAAGCCCAACAAGGGCATAAATCGCTAATATCATGTTCAGGGACAGCGTCATTGTTCATCATCCTCAACGTGTTTTTGCAAAGCCTCTTTCGCGGGATGGGAGAAGGGGTTGAGTCTTGCGTGGAATTCCTCGATTGTGGAGTCGATGCCGAAAGCCAAGATGGTGGCAATCAGCGTAAGCATAATCAAGTCAACAATGATTAGAACCTCAATTAACAAGGGCAGCTCGGTTAGGAAAAGACTGAACAGGACAACGCCGTTTTCCATGGTGAGGTAGCCCACGATGTTTGTGATGGTTTGTTTTCGGGTGAATATTACAATCATGCCCATGAAAACAATGGACATGCCAACGGTGGCGCCCAAGAAAAACAGGCTTGAGTTGAAACGATTCAGTTCCGAGAGCAGACTGGAAAATGAGAGGTACACAAACAGGATAATCACGATGCTCGCAAACAGAGACGTTACAGGAGAGAGGAAGTGGAATTGGACATCTCTTTTTATGTTAAGCCTTTTCTGAACGAGCCCCATGAAATGCGGAATTATCAACACTTTGCTTACCAGAATAATTACCGCTAGGAATAGCAGAGTTATGCTCCCTGTTGCCACAAAGAACAGCAGCGCCATCACAGCCAAAAGCAGGGACTGGAAAGCGTATGTCTTTATGAGAGAACGAATGTCCCGCTTCATAATGATTATTGCGGCGGTAGCCAATACGAGGACAATGAGGATTTGTGCTACGTTTTCGGCAGGAGCAATTATCATGCGAACACCTCAATTATCAGGGTTATAATGGAGAGGAAAAGTGCGATTGCAAACAGTCCTGGCAGGCGGAAGAGGCGGGATTTGGCGCATGATGATTCGAACAAGCCAATGATGATGGCAAGCACCACGGCTTTAAGAACAAACGCGCCAAGGGAAATCAGGAGTGCGGGAGCCGTGAAATCCTGTGTTAGTCCCCATGGCACAAGTATGTTGATTAGTACTCCCATGAGGAGCAACTGTTTCATTGCGCTTGACAGCTCCATCATTGCCAGGTTTTTTCCTGACTGCTCCAGAATCATGGCTTCATGAATCATGGTTAATTCAAGATGTGTTTCAGGGTTATCCACGGGGACTCTGGCTGATTCAACAATTATCACGATGAAAAGCGAGATAGAAATAAGGATTAAAACTGGGTCAATTAGCACGTTTGAGGCTAATGCACCTCTTAACATATCGGGCAGGTTTACTGTTTTAAAGGCGAACGCTAGGGCAGCAAAAACTACTATGATGATGGGTTCGATTAGTGCGGAAATTGCCATTTCTCGGCTGCTGCCCATGCCGCCAAACGTGCTGCCTGCATCGAGCCCTGAGAGCGCCATGAAAAACTTTGCCATAGCCAGCAGGTAGAGGAATAGGATTATGTTTCCCACTAAGTCGGTGGGTTGCGGTATGACGATGAGGGGAACAAAAAGGCTAGCCACCAAGAGAGCTGCAACGTTAACAAGCGGTGTAGCCCGCATAATCCACGAAGAGTTTTTGGAGTAGACCGTTTCTTTCTTTAGCAGTTTAGCTAGGTTGCGGTAGGTTTGCAGGAGCGGTGGACCTTCTCTTTTTTGGGCATGTGCTTTCACTTTTTTGATTAAGCTGATAAACAAGGGAGAGATTAACAGAACAAAAAGCGTGTTTAGTATGCCATATGCGATAAGTGTCAAGTAGTTCATGCAAACCACCAAATAATCAATAAGAAAATAACTATGGTTGCGAAGGCGTATGCCACATGCAAGTCAACGTCGCCCCGCTGAAGGTTATTGACTTTTAGAGATACTTTGCGGACAAAGTCAGCAACGGGTAGGTACAGGCGTTCTTCGAAGAACTTGACGAGGTGGATTTCAGCTTTGCCGTCTTTGAAGATGACGTTTTTGTCGTCGTAGTAGGTTCGTTCGGATTTCTTTTGGGTTCGAAAAATCGATTTGAGGATGGTAACTATTGGTTCAGAGAATCCTGAAGCCGTGTACTCCATCTTGGAGGTCTGGGTTGGGAATCCGCAGCCCCAGGTTTCAGCAATCCGCTCTCGCCTACTTGCAACTTCACGTAGCGCTACGTAAGTGAAAACGTAGAACCCAGCCAATATTGCACCAACAAAAAGCATGTTGGGAAGCGGGAACGAGAATCCTAGAACACCGAAAATTTGCAAAGAGAAAACGCCCAACGCAATGCACAAGGCTGCAAGTATGGCGGGACCTATAATCATAAGTTTAGGTGATTCCTTCGCCACTTTCGCCTCTTCGGAGCGCGGCAACGCAAGGAAAGTAATCCCAAACGCCTTCACAAAACATGCTGCAGCAAGAGCACTTGTAAGCGCAAACACCGCCAAAGACGCTATCAAAATCGTCTCGAGGAACGGGTTGGCTAAGGTTGCAGATTGGAAGAAGGCTTGGAAAATCATGAGTTCGCTTACAAAGCCGTTGAAGGGCGGCAGCGCTGAAATTGAGACTGCGCCGATTAGGAAGAGCAGGGCGGTTTTGGGCATGCGTTTGATTAATCCGCCCATTTCTTCGATGTTGCGTGTTCCTGTTGAGTTGACTATGCTACCTGAGGTCATGAAGAGGAGGCTTTTGAAGATGGCGTGGTTTAGGGTGTGGAAGAGAGCGCCGGCGAGTGCGAGAAACGCTATGGCTTCAAGCCCTGACAGCGAGAAGACAACGTATAATCCGACGCCGATGAGTATGATGCCGATGTTTTCGATGCTGTGGTAGGCGAGTAAACGTTTGATGTCGTGTTCTTTTAGGGCGTAGACTACGCCGAGTACCGCCGAGGTTGTTCCTGCAGCTAAAATTAGGATGCCCCACCACGTTTGCATAGGCAAAAGCAAAACGAAACGCACCAAGCCATAGATGGCTACTTTTATCATGACGCCCGACATGAGCGCGGAAATGTTTGAGGGACTTGCCGGATGGGCATATGGAAGCCACTTGTGGAAGGGGATTATGCCGGCTTTTATGCCAAACCCAAGGAACAAAAAGACAAAAGCAACCGAAGCAATCAAGGGGTCTGCACGTATCTGCGTCATGTCAAAGGTTCCGGTTTGAATGTAGATGAACAGGAAAGCGAAGATAAGGAACAGGGTACTTAGGTGGGTCATGACGAAGTAGAATATGCCTGCTTTCTGGGTTTCCTTTTTCTCAAACTCTACCATGACCAGCAGGAAAGAGGAGAGCGCCATGATTTCCCAGAAAAACAGGAACGAGAACATCGTGAAGGATGCAATTACCAGCACCATGGATAGGATGAAGATGTTCATTAAGGAGACAATCAGGTTTTTCCTGCCCTCATGAGGGGTGTGCTCCACGTATTGCACTGAGTAAATGGCTACCGCAACGGAAACGACGGCGACAAGGGCAAGGAAGAACGCAGCTAACCTATCAACGAGAAAAGAGAACTGAAACGAAGGCACTATTTGGTAGGCGAAAAGGGAAAAACTCTTCCCTGAGAGGACGATTTCCAGCGCAAAAGCCAAAATGGCAACACTTGCGACGCTGGTGCATACGAGGGAGGCTTGCCTTGAAACCTTGCCGTTTCCAAGCTTTGAGCCGATGAGGGGTAGGATTATTGCAAGAAAAAACGCTGCTAGCCCAAAAGGAAACAGAATTTCAAGCATGCCCAAGCCTCTATGGTGGAGAGTTTATGGGTAACTCTGTTTTCCAGAGTGCCTTGATAACGCCGACTAAACGTAGTAACCAGACGTTTTGGTTTGCTATTGCGAGTCGGTTCATCATGGAAGTCTTTTATCGGGCACCACGAACATCTAAAAAAGCTTTTTGGCGCTAAATCGACAGAAAACCAATGGTTCTGCAGATGTGTAAACGGACAAATTTTTTTGAAAGAACAAACAACCAAGCCAAGGAAGCTACCTTACCCAAGAAGGCGGGACCGTAAATCCACGAATAGAAAAAATTTCGTGCAATTTAATATCAACTTAAAGCCAGCCTTTCTTTCTGAAGGTTATAATGAGCGCAAGTGCCACAGTTACCATTATTGCAATCATAAGATAAAAACCATAAATGGTATTGCTGCCTGGCATGAAAAACCCACGTTCAAAGTTGGTTCCGTAGATTCCCGCAATCAGGGTAAGAGGGAGAAAGATTGCTGAAATTATTGTGAGAACTCTGATTATGTTGTTGGTGGTTAATGTTTGCGCATTCATCAAGATGTTGCCTATATCGCTGATTTCTTCCCGGTGATTATCTACCAAATCAATCAACGAGACAGTCCTATCGTAGAGATCCTCAAAACGAGACAGCGTACCGCCACTTACGATGGCAAATTCGCCTCTTGTTATTCTTCCCATTATCTCACGCAGGGGACCAATTGATTGCCTTAGAATTAACACTTGGTCTCGTGACTTAGCAATTTCTAATCCAAATGTCCCATTCGACTGCCGAGGCTTTTCCCTGAATAGTCGTCCAGCTTCTTTGCTTAAATTTTGCAGTCTTTCATGTACTAAATCGGAAACCAAAAAGTACTCATTCGCAATTAAATCCAAAAAGATGTAGAGTAGAATATCCGTGGAAGGGGAAAGTGAAAGCGCAAAATAGCCATGCGTGCTGATTTTTTTATATACGGGGCAAGTAATATCAGAATTACCGTTATGAACTGTAAGTATCCACTTTTTGTCCACAATCAAGGCTATTTTAGATGTTTTGGCGTCAGAAACAAAGCTGGGTCTATTAGGAAAAGTGACGAAACAAAAGATACGGTCATCATGTTCCTCAATCTTCGACCGCCGCCCTTCCTCAATCAGTTCTTCCAAGTTCAAATTATCTAACTTCAAATACGTTCCTAACTGAGCCATTTCTTGGTCGGAAGGGTCCTCGGCATCAATCCACAGTATAGAATCCTCGCTAATCACATCAGGCATGGACCCCAAATCGGCAGACTGCCACCTTCCTTCATCATGCTTCCGAAGCTGAGTTATAGTTAACAGTTTCCAATCACCGTTAATTATACAACCAGACAAAACCTATCAATTTTAACGTAGTGGTGCCGGGGGTGGGACTTGCAGAAGAATTAAACAATATAGTTTTTCCTTAAGGCTTTGAAAATTGGCTCATTTCAAAGATATTGCGCTTAGAAGTACGAGATTATTTGTAGTGAAAAATCTTGACAACCCCTTTTATCTCTAAAAAAGGGATTATCGTGGTAGGCGCAGCGATAAGTTTTTTCTTATCGTTAACCTATTAAGGAGTGAATACTAATGCCGAAGAAACTCCTTTCAGGAATTTTCATAATAAGCATTCTATTTTTAATGTTAATTCAAACCAACCCCTGCGAAGCCCAATCATCTACATTTCAAGGATGGCAAATTGAAGATAAAGGCGGCTACTATGCCCAATCAAATGACGTTTTGAGGTTATGGAGCAACGGCGGCAGTGACTGCCCCTCAATAGCCCTCTACAAGCAAATTAACCCTAAAATTGACTTCACATTCTCGGTACAAGTGAATGCCGAGACTGCGGAAAGCTGTGGAGTATTCGTTAGAAGTAGTTTACCGATTGGAGGAAATATGGCTGGATTTAACTTCGAATTTGGACATTATGGTGAGGGGCTTTTCTTGTTAGCAAGAAATACGAGTGACTCTATGGATGGCCAATTTGCCAACGGAGAGTCAAGCAGCTGGACTGCAAGCCAAGTGGCATACGGGGACCCGCATGTTTGGTATACAATGCAATTAAGCGTAGCGTCATCTCCTTTTAGAATCACAACTTCGGTGTTCGATGAAAATGGCACATCAATAGGGTCGCTTTCAACGTCTGATATAACAAATTTCACGTTTGACGATATCAAATACATAGGATTATGCGTATGGGGTTATTCGCCCTCAGATTATTCATTTCGAAACATTAACGATCCGTTTGATAACCCTGCAAGCATTTCAATTTCAACTGAGTCTTCATCGACAACTGCTGGTTCAGCAGTAAACGTTTTCGGCACCTTATCGGACTCTAACGGCACTTGTTTGCAAAATAAAACAGTTGTTTTATCATACACTTTTTCAGGAGCAGATTCGTGGATTCCGATTAGTTCAGGATTAACTAACGAACAGGGCAAATACAGTATTCAATGGATAAATAGCGCTTCAGGAACATTCACGCTTAAAACAGAATGGAGCGGAGACTCCACATACATGGGCGTTAGCAATACTACAGAATTGAGTTTCTTGCCCTATCAAAATCAGCAGGTTTTCTTTCTTGAATCCAACAGCACAGTTTACGCGTTAGCTTTCAACAATGAAACATCTACTTTGAGTTTTAATGTAACGGGACCGTCAGGAACCACAGGTTACCTTAAGGCAACAATAGCTAAAAGTTTATTATCCAACAGTGAAAACCTGCAAGCGTACCTAGACGGAAACCAGCTCAATTACACCGTGGATTCTGTGGATAATTCATGGGTATTTACATTCAATTATTCCCACAGTACACATCAAATAAGCCTTCACTTGGAAACCAACGCAGCCTCAACAGAACCATGGGGAAATGAAATGATATTAATTGCCATCATAGCCTTGTTTGGCACCATCTTGGCCATTGAAACAAAACATTTACTCAGCAATAAAGATAAAATGCCCAAGAAATGAGTTTAAGTTTAGCCGATTTTCCGCCGTTTAGAAAAAACGCAAATGGTGCTGGGAACGGGACTTGAACATTGAGAGGCAATTAGGCACAAACTAAATACTTCTAGAAGGATACGTTTGTTTATGGGATACCAGCCTGGGATAAAGTCGCCTAAAGGCGCAATTCACGGGTACAAAAAGCCTCTACGTGAAAGAGGCAAGGATAGAAAACGCATTCGTAGAAGTGTTGGCAGACCAATACGGGAAGAGAAGCCTATTGCAACTGAAAGAGAGGTTTCAGAAGGAACGCTTAAGCGACTGCATACTCTGGGCATCCAGAAGTTTGGTTCTTCCCCGTTCAGCGAGCATTTCGACCGCTGGCTGCATAATGTAACGGATGTTCTGGGCGAGTTTGAGTCACACCCAAACATAGGCGCAGATGATCAATTCATGAGAGAGTGCGCACAGACACTTTCCAGTATTAAACTTCAACTTGAAGGTATATGCCGCAAGGAAGCTACACTTAATCAAGAAACAAAAAACCTATCGATCTGGAGAAATCGTCTCAAACAAATCAACACAGAATATGCTATAGTGACAAGCGAAATTAAAGCTAGAAAAAAAGGCCAACTTAGACGCCTCTATAGCGTTATAGATAGCTTGAAAAAAGAGCAAGAAAAGGTAATTCGACTGAAAACAGGCTTTTTCCGAGGCATATCCAAGAAGGCGAAGGAGCAGAAAGAAATTGAAATATTTCAGATATTAAACGATAAGCAAAGAGAACTTGAATTGGTTATTTTGGAGTTCAATGTTGCGCAAAAACAGCTTCAGGATGAGTATGACAGAAAAAGGGAGCCTGTGTTGAAGCAGATTAAATTTTTCCATAGAAAGGTTGAGGATTTAGAGGAGGATGGTTCTTTGGAGGAGCGATGGTTTGCTTGTGAAGCCCTCATAGATGCAGTGAACACATTTCTACAGAGAAAAGCTGACTCCGCCTCAGTAACACGTTGAAAACTGGTCTAACAAGAATTTACCACAAAAAGCAGAGGGTAGCCCATAGTGGGCCGAGGGGATTTGAACCCACAAATCGGCGGAGACATCAGAGCCGCATTTCCCTTTTTTAATCTAAAGTGGATGTTAGAACAACTTTCTAAACAAAGTTAAGTCTTTTTTTCTAAAGCCAGCAAATGAGTAGACGTCCCTGAAAACGAAATAGTTAAAATATTAACCTCTCAGATTTCCAAACCAACGCATTACCGTGGTTTACTGCTGCTTCCACTCCTTTTTTCCTTTATTTTTTGTTTGACCTTTTACTTCGCTTTTCGGTTTGTTTTTTGTTTTGTTTTTTATTTTGATTACCTCCTGGGCTCTTCTTTCCACTAATCAATTGCCCCTCACGCTTATTCGGTTTGCCTCTCTCGAAGCTTACAAATGGCAGAAAAAATGCTCTTCTTTTGGTGAATTAAGTTTGTTATGTAAAGACTTTTCGGCAACAACTACTAAAGAAAAAACAGATCCACAGAATTAGAAAGTGGTGCCGGGGGTGGGACTTGAACCCACGAAGGCCTGCGCCAGAGGATCTTAAGTCCTCCTCCATATCTTAGGCAATCAAATTATCTGGCCGCCTATTTAGACCTGGCTCGGATACCCCGGCACCAGCACCGATACAGTCAACATTGTCTTGTTTAAGTTTTTTGTATTCATTTTGTGTGTAGTCTGTTGTTTGCTTTGGGGTTTAGACTCAAATGGCAACTATTACTTAATCACAATTACCCTAAAAGACACCGCATATTTGGAGCCTATTAGAAACTCTATGCAGAAACCTATAGGGGGTAGGTCACTGTGGCGGTTTTGCATCTAAAATGAAAAAGAAATTTTATGTGGATGTGTCGAGTGTTTTGAGCATGCTACCTGAACGGTAACCTTCCAAATCAAAAGTTACATATTTGAAACCCAACTTTTTCAATTCCTCAGCCACCCTGTCCAAAACCGCTGTACTGCAAAAGAGGGCTCTTTCAGATTTGGCAACTTCGATGCGTGCTAAGCCGTTGTGGTCTCTGACCCTGACCTGCTTAACCCCCGTTACCGCTTTTACCGCTTGCTCTGCCCTATCAACTCTGCTCAATTTTTCAGCTGTAATCTTCTCGTTAAACGGTATCCTTGACGCTAAACATGCCAACGCAGGCTTGTCATGAACGCTAAGCCCCATCTGTTTGGCTGCCCTGCGAATCTCATCCTTACTAAACCCGTTAATCATCCATGGACTGTAAACGTCTTTGACTTCTTGGACGGCTTTGAATCCTGGTCGGTGGTCGTTTAAATCTGTGAAGTTTGTGCCTTCAAACACCGTTTTGAACCCTTGTTCATGCGCGAAATCTATCAGGGTTTGGAGCAGCTCTTTTTTGCAGAAGTAGCAGCGATTCTCAGGGTTCCTGTTAAAATCAGAGTTTTCTAACTCGTTGGTTTCCACCACATGCAACTTGATGCCAATGGCTTGGGCTATTTCTTTGGCGTCCCTCAACTCCTCAGACGTGTATGTGGGAGACTGGGCAATAACAGCCACCGCCCGCTCACCTAAAACCTCATAGCTAACCGCTGCCAAAGTTGAACTGTCCACGCCGCCCGAAAAAGCAATCACCACGCCATCTTTTCCCTCGTGAGCGATGAATTGTTTGAGTTTTTCCAGTTTACGATTCAAATCTTCCATGAAAATTACCTATTTTTTTAAAACTTCTCGCGCTCTTGAAACCGCAATTTCCGAAAGTTCGCGTAGAGGCGTTTTAGTTTTTTCCGCCAACCTTTTCAGGTCCTCAAACTCGGGCTTTATGTGGATAATTTCTCCCCTGAGGTTCTTGGCAACTTTAATCCTAATTGTTTCCTTATTACCCATAACTTGCAAATCCACCGTGTGTAATTCGCGGTTTATGATGTGCCGCTCACAGAAGTAAACCCTAACACCCAGTGTTCCGGTTTCACTGATTAATACGCGTGAAAGGTGTTGCACGTCTTTTTGGTCAGCGATTACTTTGATTATTTGCCCCGGGCGATTCTTTTTGGTGTACATGGGAATTATGCTTACATCTTTAGCGCCTTCACTTAGCAGTTTATCAAGTGTGTACCCCAAAACCTCGCCTGTCGCATCGTCAATGTTGGTTTCTAAAACGGCAATTTCATCCTTTACTAAACCAGTGTCCAATGAGTTGCCCATTGTAAGTCTTAAAACAGCGGGCATCTCAGCAAACTCTTTTGTTCCCGCGCCATAACCAACCTTTAACGGCGCCATAGCAGGGTAAAAACGGTTAACTTCATCGGCCAAATTAACTAAAATTGAAACGCCCGTTGGGGTTGCAAGCTCGGTTTCTATGGGTCCGCCTTGGAAGGGAAAATTTTTGGATTGAAGTATGGCTAATGTTGCGGGCGCGGGGCTTGAAACGATGCCGTGTGAAAACTTGAAGGTTCCTCCGCCCACCGCTAAGGGCGTCGAGTAAATCTTCGCGTCAAACAAGCCTAAATCATCCAAAGCTACAGCGACGCCAAGAATTTCCGCGGCAGTATCAACCAATGCCACCTCATGCAAATGCGCATCATCAAACGATGTTTTGTGCAAATCAGCTTCGGCGCCAACTAACGTGCGGATGACTTTGGAGGCAAACTGCGTCGCTTTGGGGGAAAGCTCAAGGTTGCCCGCAGCGTTTTCTACTATGTCAACAAGTTCGCCGCCATGCCTTTTTTTGGCACTCTCAGAGGTGACGTCAATTTGTGTGGCTTTGAATTCACCTCGCATAACTTGGTCAATTTTTATTTTGATGTTTTTGTAGCCATACTTTGGGTTTTCAAGTGATTTTATGGCACAAACAATCTTGTCAACGTTAGCTCCAAGGTCAATTAACGCGCCAAGAATCATATCTCCCGCAACACCTGAAGCTTGGCAATCAACCACAAGAATTTTGTTATTCTCAACCATGTTTATCACAAAATAAATTTCTATCTTTCAAGCAAGCATAATAGATATATTACTTTATGGTTTTTTTAAGTATTGTCTGTTTATGTATTCGCTAAGGGAAGTTTTGGAGAAAGTTGCTGGGAACGAGATTTCGCCAGCTGAAGCTGAAAAACTGTTAAAGTTACTTGCCATCGACGAGGTTGGATGTTTAGCTAAGCTGGATGGTAACAGGGGACTGCGGAAGGGTATTCCCGAGATTATTTTGGCTGAGGGCAAAACTGCAGGCGACGTGGCGGAAATTTCGCAGCGTATGGTTGCTAAATGTGGAAGGGCGATTGTGAGCCGATGTGCCAAGGAACATGTTGCGGCAGTTAAAGAAGCGTTCGAAAATAGCGATGTGAACTTGGAAGTTAACGATAAAGCCCGAATGTTAATAATCAAAAGCAAAACTTTTGCGGTTAGCCCAAGTGGTGGTCGAATTGCAATTTTAACGGCGGGCACTTCCGATATCCCTGTAGCTGAAGAAGCAAAAATTATCGCCCAAGAGATGGGTTGCGCTGTTTTCTGGTCTTACGATGTTGGGGTTGCTGGGATTCACAGGTTGATTGAGCCCTTAAAAGAGGTTTTGTCAAAGGATGTTGATGTTATCGTTGTTGTAGCTGGCAGGGAAGGTGCGTTAGCTTCGGTGGTTTCGGGGTTGGTTGATGTTCCAGTGATTGCGGTTCCAACCTCTAACAGTTACGGTTTTGGCGAAAAAGGTTTGAGTGCGCTGATGGCTATGCTTCAGTCATGCTCGCTGGGTTTGGCGGTTGTTAACATCGATTCGGGTGTTGCTGCTGGCGCAGTGGCTACGTTGATTGCTAACCGAGCGGGCAAATTAAGAAAACAAGCTTAGCCATGGTTTCTTGTGAAGGTTCATGCGTGCTTTCAGTACTGTGTTTTTTTATCCGCTGTTGGCAACTGGGTGCGCCAACATAGCATTATATTCAATGTAAAGAAAGTATTATTTTGCCGGTTGAGGAACACGCTTCACGGTGGCACGCAGTATTGGTCGCTAAGTAACTGCGGGATAGTCTGAGATAATATCAAGGATGCGTCTGGCAAGTGCTTCTGACTAGGCGGTGCTTGCTGTGAGGTTTAGACTCAACCGGCAAATTTTCTCGCTAACATAATTATTTTTAGAATAGCCCCTCGATTTTTATCCTCGGCTATAAGCATTCTTTTCTGAAGCACTTTAGCGCTTTAAATAAGGGGGCTATAGATTGCGCAGGCACCAGAGAGGAAGGCAAAGAAAAAGCACAACTGCAACTTTTAGCAGCAAAAAAGACCTAAATTGTTTTTTCAACCCATCCACAACCAATAAAAATCCCCAAACCAAAACTCTAGTATGCCAAAAGCAAATGAAAAACAACAAACAATCGAAGAAATTTTAAGCAGCCTCAACCCAACCCAAAAACAAAACACCCAAAACCTCCGCGCCTTAATCAAAACCGCCGTCCCAGAAACCGTTGAAATAGTAAAACAGGGAAAAATCACGTACAAACTCATCGGGAAAGACTTTGTTTGGATAAGCCACTACCAGAACCATGTGGATTTGGAGTTTGCCATGGGAGCAAGCCTTGACTCAGATTTGCTCAAGAGCCGTGGAGTAGCTGAAAAAAACGAGAACGTGCGCCACATCTCAGTAGGAGACTTTAACAAGATAAAACCTGAATTAACCAGACTTCTCAAACAAGCCGCAGCATTAGGCTTTGAACACTGCGCAACCACCTAAACTTAAGATTCTCTATGTGTTTTTTTGGATTTAGCGGTTGGACGGCACCATAGGAAGCAGGCTTTGCAAAGTTTGCCCGCGTGACTTCTCAAAAATGCAAACGCTTCTTAACAAAAATGCGAATTGCGCTTGCTAAAAAGTGTTATCTTGAGATAAGTGCTAACTTGGCGGTAAAGTGGTTGAACATGGAGAGCAATTTATGCTTAGGTTGCAGGTTTGGTTCTGTGAAAATAGAGGCATTAGTGCCTGAAAAATGCAATCTTGAAGAGCTCGCCAAAAAAACCCGAGAATACGCCGCGGACATATTTGCGTTAACAGGGCAAAAGCCAATCCATTACGCATTAACGTTTGATTCGGGACAAGGTTCTTCCCAAGAGCTAAACTTCAAGGTAAACTGCACCTGTATTCTTAACGTGAAGATGAGGGATTGCTTAAAATTCAACTTAGCAGAAGGCAACAATTGCAGAATTAAGCATCTTCAGCAGGTCAAACCAGCATCAAGAGGGTTAGGAATTGAAGTTAGCGAAACCGTCTAAGCTGAATTTGCCCACGATTAAATGTTGTTGCGGGGCAGAGATTCTACTTGTTCCCAACATTAAACTCATGAGCCAAGCCATTGAAGCACACATTGAAGAGCACAAGAAAAAAATGAAGAGCCACAAAGAGGCTGAAGCAGAGGCTGAGCGCATAGGTGATGATTTGACAGCGAAAGTGCTCAGGAAAGCCTACGAGGCATAGCCGCTAATTTTAACAAACCGTGCCCCCCTATTTGAGACGGGAATTTCTAAATGGAGAAGCGTTAGGGTTTAGTTTTATTTTCAGAGAAAACTTAATGAAATGCCCAAAGAAGAGTATCCCGTCAACCAACAAACCAAGCAGTATTTTAGAGCATGGTTTGGGCGAGTAGCTCAGTACGGATAGAGCACCAGCCTCCTAAGTTGGGGGTCGAGGGTTCAAATCCCTCCCCGCCCGCCATTATCAATTTAGTGCCTGATTCTAGGTTATTTGGATCAATGGTATTGTAATTAGATTATTGACCTTGATCAAGTAATGCTAGTTCTGAGTTTCTGCTCTGTATACTCTTTAGGGGTATTTTATGATAAAAGAAGCCGTGGGTATTCCTGTGCCTTACCCTAGCATAACTTACTGAATCGCCTTTTCTGTAAAGATTTGGATACTAGCGATTTCTCCATGTTGGAAGCGCTCAAACATAGAGCATTTGATTTTCAATCGCTCATTTCCTAAACTTGGGTAACCTGGATTGGCCAAGTTGAGATATAAAAGATCATTAAGAACTATTTCGGAACAGTGTCTTGACTAGAGAAACAAACCTGATTTCTTTATCCACTGTATATATGCCTCATTAAAACTTTCCACCAATGCTAAGTAGATTTCCTCCGAAAGGCTTGAAGTGCCTATTGCATATGGTTGCAGAATTGCTTCAGTATTCTCAGCCAAAGACTCTAACTCATGATTCATAGAATTGAAAGTAATCTTGAGTTCAGAAGAAATTCTATCTTCCTCTTGTTTCGGGAAAACCTGTCTGTATGCACACCAAAAGGGGATTTCTGTCGAGATTTGAACAATGCCCTCCCTTGTGGGTTGCTTAGAGACAATTGGACGACATTGGTTTAGCGGGGAGACGTTCATGTAATTATATTCCAAGAGTCCTTTTGGCAATAAGTTGTCAGAAGAAATATCAGTTGCAGCGTGAAGCCCGCGTACTATATATCTTGTTATACCAAAATCTATCAGTTGATTAGTTGAAGAATCGATACTGTATTTAGTCGGGGGTTGAAAACCAAGCCTAATATGTCCAAGCTCATGAGCAATTACTGACCGCCAGGTGCATGAATTCCGATAGGGTCATTATCTATCTTTAACGAGTTAATCCAAATAGTCTTTGTTTCAACTCTTGCACAGGCAGACATTTGCTCATATTCTTTGATTAGAACTTGTGACTTGCCTCCACTATATGTTTCCTGATTAAAGGGCAAAAACTCTAACGAAATCTTCTGTATCCCAAGCTTGTCTTCCAATTCCTCGAATAGCTTTCTAATCTCATCCTTGGAAGGCATAGATTTTAGCTCTCCAATAAGTTGCTGTAATCTGATAAAGTATTTTCGGTTCTTCAAGTAGCCAGCAGAGGGAGCATTAGTCAATGCTTACCTTGCTTTTAGAATACGAAAAGAAATAAAAATCAAAGCTAATTGCCTTATACTTTATTTTTGTCCCTCAAATTCAACTGGTCAGGCTGGATATATGTTTCTTCTCACAGTGGAGTGAAGTCCGATTCTGTTCATTTTATAGTATACTGATTGCACTTGCTATACTTACAAGTATTCTATATTGCAGAAGAAAAAAGCGCAGGGAGCGCTCTTTTTTTGGGCTTTTTAATAGACGGTATTGTTTATGTTCATATATGTTTTTAAGGATCGTATAGCTAGCTTGCATGTGGTCTTTTTTTGTTTGGAGAGTCTATGAATGGTTGTAAAAGAGCGAAAACGTATTGCCATGTTATCGCCTGTTGCATGGAGGACCCCGCCGAGGGCTTATGGAGCTTGGGAAACTGTTGTTAGCAATCTCACGGAAAGACTAGTCTTAAGAGGGTGGGATGTAGTTCTTTTCGCGACTGCGGATTCATTGACATCAGCGAAATTATCCTCTACTGTCGCTAAAGGTTATGAGGAAGATGCGAGTGTTGATCCTCGCGTTGTTAGCTGTTTACATGTTTCCGAAGTTTTCGAACATGCTGAAGAGTTCGACCTTATACACAACCATTTTGATTATTTGCCGTTAACCTATTCTCGATTAGTGTCTACTCCTGTTTTAACCACAATCCACGGCTTCTCGTCTCCGCAGATACTGCCCGTCTATGATAAGTACAGGGGAAGCTACTTTGTTTCAATCAGTAATTCAGATAGAGTTAAGGGATTGGATTACCTGGCTACAATATATAACGGGATTAATCTTTCAGAGTTCACGTTCTCGGATGACCCCGGGGACGCCTTAGTTGCCTATGGACGTATCCATCCGGACAAGGGTTTTCATCTTGCTATTGAAGTTGCTAAAAAGACAGGGCGGCGGCTGATCATGGCTGGTTATGTTCAGGATAGATTTTATTTTGAAAAAGAGATAGCTCCTCATATTGATGGTAATAACGTTGAATATCTAGGGGTTGTGACAAATCATGAGCGTGACGAACTTCTTCAACAGGCGTATGCGGTCCTTCACCTGAACACAATCCCTGAGCGTTTTGGGCTTGTTATGGTGGAGGCTATGGCTGCCGGCGTACCGGTAGTTGCTATGGATCTCGGTTCTTGCCGAGAGGTGATTGTGAATCGGCGGACTGGTTTTTTGGTCAACGATGTTGACGATGCTGTTAAAGCAATCAAGAAGATTCCTGAAATATCTCGGAGAGCCTGTCGCCAAAGAGCGGAAAGACTTTTTTCTTCGGAAGTTATGGTAAAAAATTATGAGAAGGTGTACCGTCGAATCTTTCAGTTAGAACAGAGAAAAAAGCGTGAGGGAGTCTAAATTGGAGAAATTAATCACCCGTTTTCCAGGAAATCCAATCTTGACTAAAAAGGATGTCCCCTATCCTGTGGCAACAG
Organism: Candidatus Bathyarchaeota archaeon; assembly: GCA_963846735.1. Classification (GTDB taxonomy): domain Archaea; phylum Thermoproteota; class Bathyarchaeia; order Bathyarchaeales; family Bathycorpusculaceae; genus Bathycorpusculum. Next base: position 864,161 of record CAWJXC010000003.1, read on the forward strand.
TGCATAACGCTGCAGTTGTCAAGCATCAAAATGAGTACATCATGATTTTTCGTTCACATCGTTTAAACGGTCGCAGTATTTTAGGGCTAGCCCGTAGTAGTGATGGATTCCATTTTGAAGTTGCTTCCAAACCTTTCATGATACCTTCAGATGAATATGACGAATATGGGGTTGAAGATCCTCGCATTACCTGTATCGGGGAGACCTATTTGATTACTTACAGTGCCTACTCCCGGTATGGTGTGCGCGTTGGCCTGGCTCGGACTAAAAATTTTAGCCAGGTTGAACGAGTAGCATACATAACTGAGCCAGATATGCGGAATGTCGTCATATTTCCGGAAAAGATCGGGAAATACTATGTTCGGCTGGACCGCCCTCATACCGAACTAAACCGATGGTCAATCTGGATTAGCTACTCAGAAGATTTGATTTCTTGGGGACGATCCAAAATCGTACTTAGACCTCAGACTTATCATTGGGACTCCATGAAGGTAGGGCCAGGAGCGCCTCCAGTTAAAACCGAAAAAGGATGGTTGAGTATCTTTCACGGTGTCTACGAAACGATGGCCGGAGCGGTTTATCGCTTGGGGGTCGCGTTGCACGATTTAAATGATCCCGCAAAAATCATTGGAGTTGGGGATCGCTGGATTTTAGAGCCTGAGGATCCTTGGGAACGTGTAGGATATGTTCCTAACGTGGTCTTTTGCTGTGCAGCCATTCCTGAAGAAGACGGTACATTGAAGATCTATTGGGGAGGCGCAGACACCGTTATGTGTGTTGGGACAGCTAGCATTCATGAGCTGGTGGAATTCTGCCTCCAAGAGAGCAGAAATCCTTTATAGCCCAGACTTGTTAATCCAAAAAATGGGAGTTTTGCGGGTGAAATCTTTAGCAGGTTGCAGGATCAAATCCCTCCCCGACAGCCACATTTTGCAATAATGAACCTGATTCTTTATTTTTATTCTGTATTTTGGTTCGCATTGATTTTATTTATTTAAAATGCAATGTTAGCGCTAAATTATGTGTCTAGCAACCAAAGCTTCTGTGACATGCCCACGAGTAAAGCGGTTCAATAACACTATTCAGCAATCGCTTCCTAAAGGTTAATAAGCAAAATAACATGTAACCCGCAATCGGATGGGCGAATTTAAATGCAAAAGGAAAAAGTCACCAATTTATCGTTTAGTTCGTTTAAGATTATTACTCCAATTCTGTTAGTCATATTGTTGTCTGCGGCATTGATAACGCCGCTTTATGCTCAGCTTACCCCTGCTAGGGATTTAACTGGCACTTGGAAAAGCGCTTTACCCGAAACATATTATGAAATGGATCCTTCTGACCCAAGCACACGAATGAATGATGTAAACGTAACATATACTATGGATATAACTCAAAACGGCAACTCGATAAATATAATATTGAATGTTTACGAGTCAAGTTGGATTACAGATAACACTTACTACCAAGCGTACGGGCCCGGTGTTCCACCAGTGGGATTCAATCAAATTGCACTTACTGGAACGGTTTCAAGCGCAAGCTTTACGGCTGACGAGCAAGGAAGCCAATTAACGGCGGAACACTTAGCTGGCACATTTACCACCGACATAATAACCGCAACGTTAACTGGAAATTCCGAAACTACAGACACCAACGGCATAATTGTACTTCGGTCAGGCTCATCTGCTACTATGCCGCCCATTGCAACCACGGCCCCTACTGCGACTCCAACCCCGGCGCCTGCTCTGCCCGCATCAGACAATTTAGGCAGCGTTTCACAGGTTCAAGGTTCAGCAACGTTTGCAGACACCGGCACGGCGGTCACTACTCAAAGTCCAATAGGCACAGGAGCAGAAATTCAAACAGGCAACGACACAATAGTCGGTTTCAACTATCCAGACCAAGGAGGAACCGTATACTTGGGCGCAAACTCCGACGCTGCATGGGTGTATCTTGAGCCGCAAACTGATCCAACCACTGGAAATGTAACTTACACTGTAGTGCCGTCCCCGACAACAGGTTCTGTTCCGTTTGAGACAGGGTTGGAATCTGATGAGTTTGGTCAGGTCGCAGTGACGCTTCCGATAGAAATTGGCGTTGGCATGTTGATATTGGGCGAGTCGCTTCCAGTTGTTTTAACGGGCGCAGCAGTCGTTGAGGGAACATTACTGTTGGGAACAGGCATCGCCTACATCCACGAGCAGATGTCTCCGCAAGAAGGAACATATGATCTAAGACCTGTGCAGGTGCCTCAAGGATTGGTGATGGGCGCTGGAACGGACTATGTCGTGACGGTTTCCAACGGAGCGACAACGATCCAAGTCATGGACGGCTCAGTCATATTCGTCGACCAATACACCAACAGCTCGATAACCATAGCAGCAAACCAGATGTTGACGCTTCCTTCCGGAGTACCAGCAGGATTTAGCGTTCAAGATCTGCAGGCTGATGTTTCTGCCTTCGACGCTTCCTCAATAAACCAGTGGTGGCTACAAACTGCACCAACAGCTACACCGACAATAGTAATTACTGCGACACCAACACAAAATCCTGTTAATGGCGCCACGAACTTTCTGTCTCAGCCCATGTTTTTTGGATTTATTCTGGTAATAATCATAGTGATAATCGCAGTCCTCATTGCACTACGCAAAAAAACACACTCACGACAGCCCAGAATATCCAAACAAAAGTCAGGCAACCAAAATATACCCCCACCCACCCAATATGAAAACCCAAAAACAACAGCGCCAACCACAGAAACATCAGTTACACCATCTCTCAAACCAGATTCCACGCAACCGAAACTTGTCTTCTGCCCCAACTGCGGAAACCAACTGCTCAATACCAAAGGGTTCTGCCCCTTCTGCGGCGCAGACCTCAGCCAATGGTACCCAAACGCCAAAAAATAGCCGTTGCCAAACGGGAAATCTCAGCAGGGCGTAGATTCAAATTCCCGCCCGCCATCAATTAGCCCTCGCATTGGCAATGTTTACTTGCGTTACCTTAAAATTTAGTTGCCGCCTTATCTAAAGGTTGGAAGTTACAAAATGGCGAAAAAACAACGAGTGCCTAAAATGTTGAAACAAGCGGTATCAAACATCTTCGCCAAGCCCGCAACGGAGAAGTACCCCAAAGTTAAGCCTGTGTTATCGGATGATTATCGGGGAGAACCAATATTTGCCTGTGACTTGTGTGTGGGTTGCGGAATTTGCAGTAAAGTTTGCCCCGCGAAGGCTATAGAAATGGTTGAGGTTGACGGAAAGAAGCGTCCCCAAATTCAACTCGCTAAATGCATCTTCTGCTACCAATGCGCTGAAAGTTGCCCAAAAAAAGCCATCAAAAACTCAAGTGTTTACGAGTTAGCCACAACCGATAAAGCCTCATTAACTATAAAGCCCAAGCCGAGCATTCCGAAAGATACATCGCCCTAATCCTTGAAGCGTCTACCACTCTTCCTCTTCATAGGCAACTTATCTTTTATGAGGTAGAATAATCCTGCGTAAGCTAAAATGCCCAGCACTGGAAAAATTACAAGCCCGCCTGCGCCAGAACCCGAAACTGCAGGGTCATTATTGATGACTTCGATTATGGCGCTTGCGTTTACGGCTGTTGCCAAAGTTATAAAAAACCCAAAAAACAGGAGGACCAGCGAGTATGCTTTTTTTGGTTTAGACAAAAGTAGCAGCAAAGCTAAGAATCCGATGGGAATGGTTATGCCTAAATCGAAGAACCGCGTAACCCACCATGCCGTGGGAACTGCAGCGTAGTCAGCAGCAGATGTGTTGCCCCTAGAAATGACTTCAACAAGCTGCGAACCCCACATAAACGCAAACATAACCAGAAACAGAGCCATAATTGCGACGTAGATTTTGAGCCCTTTCATTTTGAATTCTGGAGCATCTGCCTGTTTGAAGCTGGAGAGGCTGCCTATGAGCAGTATTAATCCGCCGACCACAAGAACCAGAAACAACCAGGAGTAAGTCTCGGAGTTGCCAGCATAAGATGTGTTGCTCCATTCCTGACCCAAACCATACACCAAACCAGCATACATCAAAGTTATCGGAGCAAGTATCAGAAAGAACTTTGAGGCATTCCTCTTCAACAACTGGAGGATTCCGCCGATTAGCAGAATTGGGGTAAGCAGAATTAAATCGGTTATGTCGAATGCTTGAGTTTGCCAAATGCCCGATTGCGAGGTTCGGTAGTGAATAACCCCAAGCATTGCAGGTCCCAAAACAGCTATCAAAATTAACGCTGCTGCACAAAGGATTGCAACTATACCAACTATAGACCCAGGAATAAGAGAGCCATCATCTGCCGCGCCTTCTTTAATTTGAGCCATAACTTGTCGCTTACTATATTTTCAGTTTTTACTTATAAAATTGACTCAACGCTAAAGCGCGGTGTCCACAAAGAAATTGGTTTTTGGAGACGTCAAAATTAAACTGTTTGATTCCAGTAATACACGTGCTCATACCCTTTTCCAGAAACAGAAAACTGAGCATCATCATAAACAATGTCTAAACCCGTGCCATATTGACCAAGGAGTTTTTGTTTGATGCTCCAAATCTGCGCTGAAGTGCCATCTGGAGCCCAAAGTCCCCAAATCTTGTCCTGCTGTGTCCTCATACCCCAGCCGTAATCATGCGGCATCACAAAGACGGCTTCTGGGTGACTGTTATCTTGGAGTGTTGGTATGTTGTCCCAGAATTTTTCCATTGCCGCAAATTGGTCGTCGGTTAGGATTCCATAGGGGTTACCGGGGATTTGGGGGTAATCGAAGATGACTGCGTATTTTGCTCCAGCCACGTAAGCTTCCACGAGTTGGTTGTACATTTCTGTGCCGTTTACTAGGTATGGGGGTTGGTCGTAGGTCCAAGTTATTATGGTTCCCCAGGTTTTGTTCTGCATTGTTGCGGCGCCTCGAGCTAAAGCGATAGTTTGGGTGGTACTTTGGTTGGAGCCTAACTCAGCAAAGATGGTGTTGTAACCAGCTTGGTAGTCAAACCAGTATAGGGCATAGTCACTGGTGAAAGAGGGGATTGAGCGAGTTTCCAGTTGGTTTAGTCCTAATTCTGCTTGCAGTATAGAGATGAAATGGGTGGCTGCGTCAGTGTTTTCCATTGGAAGCGACCCGTTTAGGGCAAGGTCAATCCCCGGTTGGTGTTGATAGTAGGCATAGGCATCGCTGATTCTTAGTTGGTTAAAGGCAGCTGTCTGATTTTCATCAATAACTTGGCCGCCAGGCTCATCGAACAAATAAACGCCTAAGAAATGGCTGCCCCAGGTTTGCTTAGCATAATCCAGCCAAGGAATCTGCCAAGTGTAATTGGGGTTAAAGAAACCGAAGTAAACAATCACATCCAATTTGGCGGCAACAGCATAATTCACTATTTCGTCCATTGCTGTTTCGTTAACGCTCACAGGCCCAGACTGCACCACAAAGAGGTTGGTGAAATTTTTTACTCTGTCGATTAAGAGTTTGGCTTGGGCTGTGGTGTTACCGCCGAAAGAAACCCCAACGTGAAAGCCAGATTTCTGCATTGACGAGGATTGGTTGCTGTTAGTGTAAAGAGCGTGCAAGAGTGTAGCAGCAAAAACAGAAGCTACGATAAGTATGACAACCAAAAAAGCTACCACAAAACGCCTCACAAAAACACCTCTAAACCTTAAGCTGGCTCGCACTATCACATTATCAGTTTCCGATAGAAATAGCTTACCAATCTATTGCTCGACGTTTTAGCCTGTTCTTTTAGCGGAACGGGTTGTTCTTTTGGGAGAGCAATAAGCACGGTATTCAAGCTCTTTCTTGTGATGAACTTATGGTTACGGAGAAACGTTTGTTTCTACATATAGGGGAGGGGTAGGTCAAATGAGAGGTAGAGCAGCATATATCTTCCAAGCAGACCGCGCCACCGCAAACAAACAAAAACACAAACAACCCCGTCCAAACACTAAAGCCAACTGCTACGCCACAACACATGCCCATCAGTTAACATTTCAAGCCCTGCAACCGCTGAACCTATAAATAAGGGGGCTATAGAAAAAAAAATCACAACTGATCTTCACAGATAAGAAAATTCGTTTTTTAGTTTATGGGTTTTTTCCATCCGCCGTTGCTGAAGCGTGCTATGCAGCCGAATGGAAGTGCCAGCAGGACAATGTCGATTATGGCGACGTATGTAAAGGGTAAGTTTAGTGTGGTTTGCAAAACGAGATTTATGGTGGAGAACGCGAGAAGCAGGAACACGCCGTTTAGCCAAAAGCCCACTTGCCAACCCTTAGTTCCGTACAGAGTGTTTATGATGAAGATGTTGAGGACACCTAATAGTATCGGTTGAACGAAATATGTTGTGAACATTAAAAGAGCAAAACCTATCGGCGGCATGTAGGACATAAAAGACTGCTCCGCACCATCCAGTTGCATTTGCACAACGATTAACACTATAGCTAAAATCAAGCCTTGAATTAGGAGCTTCTCCACTAAGCGCAAATGCCGCAAATGGTTAAAGACTTTGTTTTCAGTTAGCGTTTTTAGCAATCCAGTCACCTACTGCTTGTTCCGCGGGTCTACCCCGAATTCCATAATTGTCAAAAGCGCTGTTCCAGTAAACCAGCCAACAGCCTTTGAGCCCCATGCTTTTGAAGAGGTTAAGTCCCTTAATGAGGAAGTCGCTTTGGGCTTGGCTATCGCTTGTTGACATGCCAAACTCCGTAATCACCACGTCTTTGTTGGTTATCTGATGCAGATTTTGGACAAAGTGCGGAGATAACACGAGGAAAGAATCCATGAATATGTCTAAGCCGACGAAATCGAGTTTTTTGCTCAGTTCAATGGGTACGTTGCTTCTTAGGATGTAGCCGATTCCGAAGTTGGTGTAGAGTTGGGCTGGAAGATGATGAGCTTCAACGGTTGCGTACATCTGATCAAAATTGGTGACGATTTCGTCGTCAGTGAATATTGATCCAACGGACCATGTTGAGGATAATTCGGGTTCATTCATGACTTGGATGTATTTGAGGTGGCTTCCCCAGCGGGTGAGATAATAATCTACTTTGTCGGTTGCGTCTAGGTTCTGGATTACCAGTGCCACGGCTAAACCGTAATTGTCAGTAGCTGAAAAGAAGGCATCTGTTTTTTGGTTTTGCGTGTCATTGTAGTCGAGCGGGTTGCATTCCAAAGTTATGCGTATGGCTTTAAAACCTAAATCATGAATTTGCGTGACTTGACCATATATTTGGTCTAGGTGGTCTTGCTCGTAAACGTAGTGGATTCCAACCTGAAAGCTAGAAGTTACCGTTCCTGTCAGCTGACGCAAAGTACTGGTAAGGAAAGAAAACTTGGACAAAAATAAACATGATACAAAGCGTGATAACAAGGAGGTTTTTTATCAAACTCTTGTTTGTGAACCCGACAAAACCGTGAACGATACTTGAAACTACCTTACTCATAACTCAACATATTGGCGCATTCTCTTTTTATATCTTAATGAAATAAGGGCAAATAACTGGAATAGCTTAAAAAATAAAATCAAGAAAAAGAAAACAAAGAGAGGGAGTAGCTTTTTAGTAAAAGCTCTGTATTGGTGAATCGTCGTGTGCAGTGGTTGAAGACTTGATTTCTTCGATTTTGGTCTTTGTCAATGATTTGATTTGGTTAAAGTTTGACATTTCACCGTAGCTTACCAGTGTTATTGCAGTGCCTTCTTCGCCTTTGCGTGCGGTTCTGCCTATGCGGTGGAAATAGACTGGTGCATCATTTGGTACATCATAGTTGATTATGTGTGTTATGCCTTCGATGTCTAAGCCTCTTGCGGCAACGTCAGTTGCTACTAGCAAGTTGGTTCTGCCTGAGCGGAAGTCGTTGATTGCACGGTCTCTTTGCGCTTGTGTGAATCCTGCGTGGAGTGCTTGTACGCGGCAACCTTTGCGGTAGAGTTGGTCTGAGAGTCTGCTGGTGTCTCTGCGTGTTCGGCAGAAAATTATTGCTTTATCCACTCGGTCATCGTGTAGAATGTCGCAGAGTGTACCAAATTTGCCATTCTGATTAACGACGGTGTAGAATTGTTTCATCTGGGTTAGGGCGATTTCGTCTTTGCTGACAAGGATTTTCTCAGGGTTCTTCATGTATTTGGTGCATACCCGCATGACTGATTGTTCGATGGTTGCACTGAAAAGGCTAGTTTGCCTGTCTCTTGGGGTTTTTGAGAGAATATACTCAACGTCTTCGGTGAAGCCCATGTCGAGCATACGGTCAGCTTCATCAAGAACCACTATTTTCACAGTTGAGAGATTCAGCACTCGTCTTTCCATGAGGTCGATTAACCTGCCAGGTGTGCCGACAACGATGTGGACTCCGCTGGCTAATGCGTGGATTTGCTTGTTGATTGATTCTCCACCGTATACAGCTAAAACCTTCAGTTTGGCGTATTTCGCAAAAAGCGCCATTTGTTCAGCTACTTGCACGGCTAATTCGCGGGTTGGAACTAAAATTAGTCCTTGAACGCCACGGATTTCGCGGTTTAAACGTTGAACCATTGGTACGCCGAAAGCGGCTGTTTTTCCTGTTCCGGTTTGTGCTTGCCCGATGACATCTTTGCCTTCGAGTAAGGGGATTATTGCTTGAGCTTGAATTGGAAAAAGACTATCAAACCCGAGTTCTTCTATACTTTTTAGGACTTCTCCTGATAATGGCAAGTCCTTAAATGATTGAATTTGCATACTTTTTTTATCTTCTGCCACAGGATTTTTCATGATGTCTCTAAAAGCTTTGGAGCTTTGGTGATAGCATGATTAATGTGACAGTCCAAAAATGGGTTTTGGCGTATAAAAAGGTTTAGCAAGATTTCAGGCAAAGGATATGTTAAAAAAAGTCAGTTTTACAAAAAAGCTAATAGTTTGCCACCAAAAAAACCAAGATTTTCGTGTAATTAGATTATTTTTGCAATTAAGAGAATTAAACACATAAAAACTGTGGCTTGGGTGACAATTGTTATCCACTCGGGGTTTTAGCTGCCAACTCCACAATTTCTTGTTCAACAGGAGGCTTGCTTGCTGAATTGCCTAGGTTTCTGGGTAAGTTTAGCGGTTTCAAGTATTTGCTTAAGACGTTTAAGTGCGCGGCGTATTTTATTTAATGTTTTTGGTTAAGATAGAAGTTAAAATTGGGCTTACAGATGCACCAAGGCTGAAGAATAAGGAAGTTATGGGTTTTGCAATGTAGCTGCTGTGGCTAACTTTGCCTATTGTTTGATCGCTTAATGAAAGGGCATTGGTTATCAGTGGCGGTTGTGGTCCAATGTGCTCAGTTGAAGCAATGGCGCCAGCGCAATACCATGTAACCGGTTGGTCAGCTCTTATTCCGCCTCCAATCGAAACATGGTCTATGCCACTATTGTTGTTATTAGTTAAACCCGTGGCGTTAAGTATTTCAACGTCGTTCAAGTAAAAATGAACTTCACCTGTTTGTGCGCCTTGCACTGCATTCAACTCTACAAGGTACCATGTATCAGGCAGAACGGTTTCAGTTGAGTTTAAGCTATAAACCGAGCTACTGTTGACATAACCTAAATTCCAGTAACAAGCTCCGTTTTGACGAATTACGCTTACGCTACAGACTCCGTTGGCTGGAGTAAAATTGTCTTCTATAGCAGAGTTATAAATCCCTCCAGCGCCTACGATGTTGCCATCAGTGGTTGGCAAGTTATCGAAATAAACATACCATCGCCAATCTAGAGTTGTGTAGGTTTGGTTAAGCCACTTAAAGACATATCCCCAATTATCATTTGTAGCACCATTAGCAGAACATTCAAGCATTGAATTTTTTACACCAAGAGTTACACCACAATAATCAGTATTTGTCCATGCACCCATATTTCCTGACTGGAAATTGTCACTAAACACTATTGATGCTGGATTTGGCGTGGGTAGAGGGCTTGGGGTAGGGATGGGGCTTGATGTCGGCGTGGGTGTTGGCGACGGAGTAGCGGTTGGAGCTGGAGTTGGGGATGGAGTGACAGTTGGCGTTGGCAATGGAGTAAGTGTCGGCGTTGGTGAAGCTGTCTGGTCTAGCGAAGGAGCAGGCGTTGGTGATGAAGTGGGCGGTAGTTTTTGATAAGAAAAATGGTTTGGTGCAGTAGAACTTGGACTAGGAGAAGGAGATGACGTCGTATCTGGATTAGCCGTTGGAACTGTTCGAGTGATACCAGGCAGAGGAAGAACAGTTAATGCTCCCGTATTGGATAATAGAGCAGTAATACCAAAAAATAATAAAAGGACAATAATAATTCCGATAGCCGAAACAATCGCGGTTTTTCTTTTCACTGTTATATCTCCTAAAAACTATCCAAATAGGAACAAAAAACCTATTTTAGCAAGTGGTTGCTTGTCTAAAATATCAATGTGTGCTCTTGCTTATGATTCTATGTGACTGTTGCATACCTCTAGCAAACGCTCCTTGCAGCATAACGAACAGCCAAATTTGTTTGTGACTGTCAAAGCTCAATCACATAGTCATAAAAGCCATTAAAAGCACAACTCTATCAAGTTCAAAAGCATGAGCTTGAACGCTTAAAACGGAGAGATAAAAACAATGAGTAAAGCTAAAGCCAAAAAAAAGCCTCAACCACACTTCTTTACTGGAGAACCCAAACCTGACACCGAAGAAGAAACTGAAGACATATACAACTCGAAAGAGCGAGAAGAAATGCTCGACGATGACGAAATCACCGCTGCCGAAGAAGGGTTCATGAAGGGAAGAGAAGATGAACCGCCAAGCAAGAAAGAAACACGTAAAAACGCCATCAGCCACGACGACCAAATAGCCGTTGAATTAGCTAAAGAAGACAGCGAAGACGACTAACCAGCCATCCTAAAGGAATCTACTAAACTAATTTCAACCCTTACGCATTCTTAAAAAGAATTACTCCAACACAGGCAATAGAGCAAAAAATAAGAATGTGAAAATACTAAGCTGAAAGAATGGTTCTTCCGATACATATAAGAACAAAAAAGTTGTTTACAGCCATTAATCAATTGAGATGAGCCTATTTGGTAAAAGTTTTTGTCGTTTATGACTCAAAGTATGGCAACACAAAACTTGCTGCAGAGAACATCTTGGAAGGAATAAAAGAATTTGGGGAAATTGAAACCGCCATTGGCTATGTCAAGGAAATCGACATTGGAAAAGTGGCTGATTACGATGCAATAGTATTGGGTGCGCCAAATCACATGGGTAGACCTTCCCGAACTATGAAGAAGTTTGTCGATAGGTTGGCTGAACTTGATTTGAAAACGAAAAATGTGGCTGTTTTTGGGACTTACTCTGGAAATGCAAGACCAGTTGATAGAGCGGTGAAAAAACTGGAAAAAATGGCGCAAAAGAAATTACCTAACCTAAAACTAATTTCACCAGGGTTATCAATAAGAGTGAAGGGGATACCGGGTCCTATAGTTGAGGGCGAACTGCCTAAATGCGTAGATTTCGGGAAGAAAATTGCGAATCAACTTAGAAGTCAATAAGAGATATCTCGATGCTTTCAGCTATCGCTACCACTAACCATAATAGGCAGAAAGTAGAATCTTGTGGTTGAGGGTTACCTGAAAGTAATGTCATTTAGAGATCCTGTTTGCGGAATGGTTCTAGACGAGAATACAGCGAAATTCAAGATTTCTTATGATGGCGAAACATACTATTTCTGCAGCCTAGTTTGTAAGAAACGTTTCAAGCGGCATGCCACAAAATTTGTCAAATAACATTTCATTTTTTAAAAAAGAAAAAAAATTGTTGTTTTAGGTTTACTTGAAGATTTTCCAAACAATAGCAGCCAAGATTCCGCCGATTATTGGTGCAACCATGAACAGCCAAAGTTGACTTAATGCTGTGCCGCCGACGAAAAGTGCTGGTCCTAAGCTTCTTGCAGGGTTCACTGATGTGCCATCTATGGGTATTGCTACAAGGTGGATAAGCACTAGGGTTAAGCCGATGGATAAGCCAGCGAATCCTTTAGGTGCTCTTTCATGTGTTGAACCGTGAACGACAAGCACGAATATGAAGGTTAAGACTGATTTCAGCAATGAATGCAGATGCCAAAGAATAAGTGGAGTACATGTTTGCGCCTAAACCATTAGCATGCTAAACTATACGCTGGGTTTCCTATCGCTATTGCGTAGAGTATGCCTGCACCAATAATTGCGCCTACACATTGAAAAACAACGTAGAACACTGTGTCTTTAACGCTTAGTTTTCCAGCAACCAACATAGAAATTGAAATTGCAGGGTTAATGTGGCAACCTGAAATGCTGCCTATCGCGTAAACCATAGCTAACACAGCAAGACCGAAAGCAAACGCTATCCCCGACGTTTCCAATGTATATAGCCTGCAATAACAGCGCTGCCGCAGCCCATCAGCACAAGCACCATTGTTCCAATCAATTCAGCAATGTATCTTTTTGCAGGTTTAATTTCAGAAGACACCGAAACTGTTTTTCCGTCTCAATCATTCTTTTATTCCTCTATTTTCCTAATTAGCTTTCAGGTTTCTACTATTCACTTAATAATGGTTTTCATCAAGAAAGCGCTAAAACAGGAAAATCGCTTTAGAGCTTTTCGCTAGCAGAAATATCCATCATCATAAGACCCGAAACCATCTTTGGATAAAAATCCGTGCTTTTCTCAGGCAAAAGTTCATGTTGTTGCGCTATTTCTGCAACTGTTTTGGCGCTAATCGGGTTAACTAGGAACGCGATGCTGGCTTCTCCACGGTCAACTTTCTCCACCGCTGCTTTGGTCCAACGCACGTAGAGAATGTTCTCATCCATGTTTAACTGACCAGTTTTCAGAATAAACTTGAAAACGATGTCTCGAAGAATTACGACGTCGAAGATTTTTGTTTCCTTCGACACGTTAGCGTTCACAAAGTCATAGACGGCTTTGTCATGTTTCAGCGTTAAACCGTAAGCTTTTGTAGCCGTCGTAAATGCAGAAGGCATGCTCATTAACGTGGTTTTTTAGGAAGGTTTCTATGGCTTCCACGTTGGGCTTTATTTCGGAAACTTCAAAGAAAAACTTGAAGCCTTCCAAAACTTCAGGTGTTAACTTGTACTCTTTAAGCAGCCTATGCGTTGGCAAAACGACAAGTCCTTCTTCTTGAACTGGAACCATGTAGCTCATGTGGAAGTTGAACGCTGAATCCTCTGTCCAGTTGCCTTTGCTGCGCATTTCATCTCGGTAAGCCATTGCGCTCTCGTAGCGGTGGTGACCATCACGTTATCACCATCGTTTTGGCGCTTAGAATCTGCCTGCAATTGCTTGATTTTTTCTGGGTCAGTTACCTTCCAAACCGTATGCTTAACCTGCAGTGAATCAGTAACTTGGATTACTGGGTTTGGTTTTTGCTGTTTCCTCCAAGAAAGTGATTGTTTTTCTTTCTTGGTCTTGAGTAGATTAAAAAGACAGGTTCAAGGTCTTTTTGGACGGTTCGCAGCATGTTTAAGCGGTCAGCTTTGGGCGCTTTGTAGGTGCCTTCATGGGGAAACACCATGTTTTCGCTGTAACGGGTAAAGCCTTAAAGCAGCGATTAATCCTGTGCGCTCATATTTTTTGCCGTCAAGCGTGAATTCTTGGCGTGAAACAAAAATTGCTGGTTGGGTTTCTTTTGCCATTATGCCTTCTTTTAGCCACTGCATGATGCGTTCGTTTGCGACTTGGTACTTGTTTTGTTCCAGGGGCAGAATTAAGCGGCAGTAATTGTACGGGGATTTCTCGTAGTATTCTTTTTGCATTTCAGGGTCTATTTTGTCGTATGGCTGAGTTATCAGATTCTCTGCGTCGCCAGCTTTCTTTGTGTACCGTATGGCTTTGAAGGGTCTAATGTCAACCAAACGTGCTTCAGCTCACAGTTTTTTCCAGCGCTTCAATAACGCTTTAGCTATTTGTATGCTTGCCTTCAGCTGCGCTTCATGCGTTTGAGCACCCATATGCGGCGTGGCAATTACGTTGTTTAGTGTGAGGAGTTTGCTGTTTTTTGGCGGTTCCTCCTCAAAAACATCCAAAGCTGCACCAGCAACTTTGCCTGAAACCAATGCTTGGTAGAGTGCTTCTTGGTCCACTACTCCACCGCGGGAACAGTCAATTAGCATTACGCCTTTTTTCATTAGGTTGAATTCTTTTGTGGAAATCATATGCCTTGTGTGCGGTGTTAAGGGTACGTGGATTGTTATGAAGTCTGCTTGGGGCAACATTTCACCGAGCGGAACAAAACGGTCGTAAACGCATTCTTCCACCGGCAGAACTTTCATGCCAAGCGCAATGGCTAAGCGCTCCACGGTTTTGCCGATGTAGCCGCAGCCGATTACGCCCAAGGTTTTGCCGTTGACTTCAGTGCCCATTAATTTTTCTTTTTCCCATTTGCCTTCGCGAAGGCTGGTTGTTCCCTGCACAATGTTTCTTGCCAAAGCCAACATGTGACCTATGGTTAGTTCTGCAACGCTCATGTAGGAAACATGCGGCGTATTCACCAGTGCGATGCCCATTTTTTGGGCTTTTTCATAGTCCACGTTGTCTAAGCCTTCGCCTGCACGACCGATTACTCGGAGTTTTTTGGCGTTGTCGAGAAGTTCGCCTTTGACTTTGGTTGCTGACCGAACAATTAACACATCATAGTCAGCGATGATTTTTGGCAACTCAGATTTTGGCATGTCCCATGCACGTGTGACTTGGTAGCCTTTTTCTTCAAGAAGTTTTATGCCTTCGTCAAATATTTTGTCGCTAACGAGGATTTTGATTGTCACTTTAATCCCCAAATCTCATCAATTAAACCGATGACTTCTTTGATGCCTGTTAGGTTCCATTCACCCATGTGTCCGATGCGGAAGGTTTTTTCCGCCATTTTGCCGTAGCCTCCAGAAATCATGTAGCCTTTTTCGGCTAGTTTCTGGTTTAGTTCCTTGACGTTTTTGCCTTGGGTGTTGCTTATGCAGCTGACGGTTATGGATTCGTATCCTGGTTCGGGGAACATGGCAAAGTGTTTCTTTGCCCATTGCTGAGTGTAGTTTGCCATGTCTTTGTGGCGTTGGTAAACTTTATCGTAGGTTTCCGCAAGCAAGAGGTCCATGCGTTTGTTCAGAGCATAGAGCAGTGGGATGTTTGGTGTGAAGGGGGTTTGATGTTTCTTTTCAAACTCAAAGATGTCTACTAAGTCGGTGTATGCTCCTCTGTTGGGAACCTGTTTGGCACGTTCAATTGCACGGTCATTGACAAGTGCAACTGCTAAACCAGGTGGTAGCGCAAAGCATTTTTGGGTTGAACCAAAAACGATGTCACAGTTAAATTCTGAGGGCAAGGTTTTGTCGCCAGCCATCGAAGAAACCGCATCCACCGCAAAGATTATGTCGGGGTATTCTTTTTTTACCATTTTGCCGATTTCTGCAATAGGATTTCGTACACCTGTGGAGGTTTCGTTGTGGCAAACCGTTAAGGTGTCGTATTTGCCGCTGGCAAGTTTTTCTGCAACCATGTCAGGTTTAATTGCTTTGCCCATTTCTACTTCTATAACATCTGTTTCTTTGCCGCATGCCTTCAAGGTTTGAGCGCTTCGCTGGGAGAATGCTCCGTTGACGCATGCTAAGGCTTTCTGTTTTACGATGCTTCTGCCGATTATGTCAAACCACAAGGTGCCTGATGAGGTGGTGACGGTTGGTTTGTAGTCGGCTGTTAATTGGAAGAATTTGGCTAGTTTATCGGTTATTCCACCGTAAAAGTCGGAAAACTCTTTTTCTCTATGACCGATTAGAAAATGAGTTTGTTCATTAAGAATTTCTTTACTTACTTCAGTTGGACCAGGAATCAAGAGTTTCTTGTGCATGCGTAAGCCTTCAGCAAAAGAGGTTAACCTTTAAAATATAAGGCTTATGCGCAGACAACAGTGCCTTTCAACCATCAAAAACCATTAGAAACTAACGCGTGAAAAAACTAGACCCCCCTTATATAAAGGGTGAACATTCGTCCGCTTCAAAAAGAAACGCTTTTTATTCAGTCAATCCTGTCTATAGTTAGGGATTGTTTTGTCAAAGCTTGCTTTTCCAATATTATTGATAGCCATTATGATTAGCGGGTTAGCTTTTATAAATACCGCACACATCACAAAGGCGCAAGCTTCTACACCAGTCAACGGCATAATTGGCTCAGATACTACATGGACACAAACAAACAGTCCATATAGTCTTACTGGGAATGTTCTGGTTAACAATGGCGTTACCTTAACGCTTCAATCAGGCACTATATTAGATCTTAACAGCTATTACATACGGGTTAATGGTTCCCTGATAATTCAATCAGGCGCTACCATTAATATGGATCTCCTTGGAAGTGACAGCATACAGGTTAACGGTGTTCTGTATGCAGTAGGAACAAGTGCCAATCCAATCCATATAAACGGCAATTATGAATTCTATGATAGCTTGGGTCCAGCCATTTATTCTACCATAACTTTTTCACAATTCAGTATGGGTTGGAATCAACAAACTAATTCAGGCTCACTTATTGAAAATACCATTATTAATAGTACTGAAATCGAAGTGTCAAGCGGCGTAAAAATTAGCGATAACACATTTCTTAGTAGTTCCTTAACACTTTTAGGCGGTTCACCTACAGTTTTAAACAATAACCTTGCTTCTGGATTAAGCCTTATTGATGGGTTATCACTTGGCAAAGCATCAGAGAACTTGTCACCAGTAATTTCAAACAACAAAATTAATGGTCTTAACATTGGTGCTGGAAGCGGAGTCGTTTCCGACAATGTTATCTCTAGCTTGACCATAAGCGATGCTTACGGCTCTCCAGTGTCAACTCTGATCGAACGTAACATGATAAGCGATAGCTCCGTTGGAATTTCATGCAACATTCAAAATTCATATAATGGTAAAGCAACAATTACGAACAATACAATTACTAATAACGCGGTTGGAATTCAGGTAGGAAGCCCTTATGCGCCAACAATAGTGGAAAACAACATTTATGGTAATCAAATAAACGCGAAACTTTCCGGCACAGCATCCGGGGAAGTTAACCTAATCAACAATTGGTGGGAGACAACTGACTCTCAAGCAATTAACCAAACAATCTACGACTTTAAGGATGACTTCAACTTGGGAACTGTTAACTTTGTTCCCTTCTTGACAGCACCTAACTCTCAAGCAACACCTAACCCAAACGCACCTATATCAACACCTAACGCTTCACCCGCTTCATCGCCAACAATACCCGAGTTCCAATCAGCTATTGCCCTTACAATCGCACTTTTGGCAACAACCTCGGTAATATTGGCGTGTAAGAAAAAGAAATCATTGGTATTAGAAGGAAGAAAATAAAAATAAAGTATAATTGGGAATATGCATCATTAATATTCAGTAGTGTAAGTAAGGGCTCGTTGAAGAGAGCTTTTTGCTGTTTTTAAGTTTGGAATATATCGAGTTTAGCAATGTAATTCTTAAGCATTAACAGCAAACTATGTTTTGAGAAGAAGGAGAAGGCTTCAATGTACGCATTAAAGACAGAGGTATTTCCGAGTTTATTTATAATCCTATTAGGCTCCATCGACTGCATAACCACAGTCATAGGCGTCTTGTACTTTGGAGCTGTCGAGTTAAACCCATTCCTAACGGGCATTGTTAGCACAAGCATTGTGGCGTTTTTGGCTCTGAAAATTTCAGCGACATTTCTGATTGGTTTCACCTACATTTTCGCTAAAAGAACCCTAAACAAAACCCAAAATAAAGAAAGCAAATCCTTCAAGTATTCAAACAGGTTGATGAAGGTTGCCTATGCAGGCTTAATGGGTTTCCTAGTCATAGTTGTCATAAACAACCTCATAGTCCTCTTAGCCTAAACTGAACTTTTTTTGAAGGCTATTTCTGGAGCGGAAAAGAGCGGGTTATGGTAGAGAACGGTAGGAATTTGCCTAAAACAATCAAAAAAGAGAAAATTATGGATTGGTAAAGCACAAATCAAATATTTAGGTGCCAAAAAATCTAAAATACAGCAACATCGAAGTTGGAAATAAAGAAACGCTTAACTGTTAAAGCATAGATATTAGTGGGTTTAGAGGAGAAAAAAATGCCGTTCAATCTATTCCACAAAAAGAAACAGCCAGAACAGGAAACACCAGCCGTGCCTCCTCAAGAAGAACCCAAACAAGAAGCACCTGCTCCAGTCCAAGAAGAAGCAAAACAAGAACCAGCCGTCCCGCTCAGGAAACAGTAGAAGAACCAATCATTCCAACTCAGGAGCCACCACCAGAAATCGCTGCACCCGTCCCAGAGCAACCAAAAGAAACCGTTGCACCACCAGTCGAACAAAAGCCAGAAGCCATTGAAGCCCCAAGCAAAACCTACCTCAAAGCCATGCCTCTCCGAGAACTATCCGACATTGAAAACATCAAAACCGAAGTCAAAAACGGCAACATCATAATTTTGCGTGTTACGCCTCTTGCCAGCAAAAGCATAGAAGACGTAAAGAGCGCAGTAAATGAACTCTACCAGTTCGCTGAATCCATAGGCGGCGACATCGCACGTTTAGGTGAAGAACGAGTCGTTATCTGCCCAAAAACTATAAGGATTTGGCGAGAAAAATCGCCAGCGCCAGTTTCTAATGAGCCTTTGCCTACAGCAGCCTAAGTTTCTAAGATTTTATTTGTCCTTATCCTTACAGTAGCCTATAGGTTTCCAGTATAGCTGGAACAACCGTGTTTATGCCTGCTTTGTTATCCAAAAAGTTAGCGAAGTTCATGGTTTTCTGTTTTTCACCGTGCACGACAAAGATGCGTTCAGGCTTTGGGTTCAGATGAGTCAAGTAATTAACCAGTTGTCGCCTGTCAGAGTGCCCTGAGAAGCCCTCAATTGATTCTACCTGCATCTTTACTGATAGCGCCGCCATTTTGCCTTCGTTATCCATCATGGTTACTTCGCCCACGCCTTTCTGAACGCGTTTGCCCATGGTGCCTTCAATCTGGTAGCTGACGAATATGATTGTGTTTTTTTCGTCGCTTGCCCAGTTCTTGAAGTACTCGATTACTGGTCCACCTTCAAGCATGCCTGAAGTTGCCAAAACAATGCATGGTTCGCCTTCGATTATGCTTTGCCGAACGCTTGGGTGCTCAACGATTGTGAAGTAGTCAGATTGGAAGGGGTTAACTTCTTCGTGCAGGATGCTGTGGCGGACTTCTCTGCCGAGATATTCAGGGTAAGCTGTGTGGATGGCTGTGGCTTCGCTAATCATGCCTTCGATGAAGACTGGGGCTTCCTTCATTAAGCCGCGTTTCATGTAGCCGTCGATGATAAGCATGATTTCTTGGGCTCTGCCAACTGCTGGAACTGGAATGAGAACTTTGCCTTTGCGTTCCAAGCGTTTGGTTAATGACTTGTGTCATGGCTTCTTCTGCTTCAACTCGGGAAGGCATGAAGTCTTCTGTGCCACCGTAAGTGCTCTCGGTAATCACGGTTTCGATTCGTGGAAACTCTGTTGCCGCCGCTTCCAAAAGCATGGTTCGGGCAAACTTGTAGTCGCTGGTGTAGACGATGTTATGTAAGCCTTCGCCAATGTGCAGGTGAACCATTGCGCCGCCCAAGATGTGCCCTGAATTGTGCAGGGTTAAGCGGATGTCGGGGGCAATGTCGGTGACTACACCGTACCGTAAGCGGAATCGTGTGCAAAACGCATTCGCGCACGTCTTTTTGGTCATAGAACGGTGTGACACCCTGCTTGCTTGCAACATCCAAGTAGTCCAGCTGCAGCATCGTCATCAAATTTGATGTCGGCGCGGTACAGTAAACTGGACCATCATAACCGTACTTGTAGAGGAACGGGGTTAAACCGCAGTGGTCAAGGTGTGCATGGCTGATAACTACAGCGTCAAGTGAGTCTATCTGGAACTCGGGCGAGTCAAACCGTGGAAACGACTCAAAAGGCCTGTTCGAACCAGGATTAATACCGCAGTCTAACAGAACGCTGCTTTCGCGTGTTTTAATCAGGAATGCTGAACGACCGACTTCTTGTGCGCCGCCCAAAACAGTCATGCGTATGTCGCCGACGTCGTAGGTTTTGGGTCTAAAGATGCGTTCGCCCACAGTGCGCAGGATGCGTTCGCGCTCTTTGCTTTCCGAGTGAAGGTAGTGGCGCATGTGAGTAACAATCTTGGATTTTATCGGCGGGCTCCGCAGTACATGGGGGCGCCACTTGGTTTTCTTTATGATTTCCTGCAAAACAGCGCCGTTTCTGCCGATGACTAAGCCTGGCTTTTTGGTTTCAATTATGATTTCGCCAAGGCTTGGGTCAAAATTAATGTCTGTTATTTCTGCTTCCAGCAGGAATTAGTTCGCGTGCGATTTTTTCTGCTTCCACTTCGGGAATGCGCACGGATGGGTCAGGTCGTATGACTATTCTTTTTCGGATGACACCGACGATTTCTGCTACTATGCTGCTTTGGTCAACTAAAATTTCTGGTTTTTTAGTGTAAACCGCAAGCATGGGACCTTCGTATTCGATTCTGGTGACTTCTGCTTCACGCGGAACTTTCTCAAGAATATATTGGCTTATTTCTATCTTTTCTTTATCCTTGTCTTTTTCTTGGGTTCGAGCCACAGTACTTAACTTCCTGCTTTGAGAAGTTTGCTTTTCTCCTCGTCTGATAATTCTTTGTAACCGTGCTTGTCAATTACTATGATGTTGTAGTTGTTGCCGCTTGCAACGTCACGTTTCATGGCTGCGTTAACTGCTTTAGCGATGATTGGTAACAATTCAGCGATTGTCATGCCTTCACGGTACTTGTCTTCAAGTATGCCGTAGGCGACTGGTGAGCCGGAGCCTGTGGAAACAGATTTTTCCTCCGTTAAGCTGCCGTAAGGATCCAAATTGAAAACGTGTGGTCCAGTGTCGTCTATGCCTCCGACCAGAACCTGTGTGGACAGGGGCACGTATCTTGCTGAGAACAGCAGGTTTGCTACAAGCCTTGCCGCTGAACTGATGGGCATTGGCCTGTTCATAGTTAATCTTGTAGAGGTGCGCGTTGGCGGTTAGGATGTCAACGACTCGTCTGTGCGTCAGCAACGGTTCCAGCAATCGTCATGCCCATGTGGTCGTCGATTTTGTAGACTTTTTTGCCGAATTTGTGCGCAACGTAGTAGCCCATGGTTACTCGGGTGTCTGAAGCTAGGATTACGCCATCTTTGCAGACGACGCCGATTGTTGTTGTGCCTTTGAGGACTAGTTGGCTAGTTGTATTATT
Organism: Candidatus Bathyarchaeota archaeon; assembly: GCA_963846735.1. Classification (GTDB taxonomy): domain Archaea; phylum Thermoproteota; class Bathyarchaeia; order Bathyarchaeales; family Bathycorpusculaceae; genus Bathycorpusculum. The sequence goes on from CAWJXC010000003.1 coordinate 885,436, forward strand.
TTGTGACATAGTTTTGTGCTCCCTAAAACTCCGTTTCGCGGAATGCCATCCACTAGGAAGTAGCATCATCTAATCTTTCCGAGGGATTTATTAATATTTCGCCGAAGGGTGCTGTTACTTGTTAGGCTATTTCTTCTCCATGGTTAAGGGGCGTGAGATGACGTGTTACTGCGACCATCCTTCGAGCAGGTTTTCGTTAAATAAATGACCGCTCGTAACATTCCTCATGTCTTACAGCCGTAGCTTTTCTAGAAGCAACTCGCTGTCCTTCCACAATGGGTTTATGACATATTGCGCAGAAAACGCAACCATTCTTCTGTATTTGTATAAGGAGTCTATGCGTTATTACATAGTGGTTTAGTGCCATGGTCCCTCAGTCTTCCCTATGATTTGTTTTGTTTAGTTGCGTTAAATGCGTTTTCGTCAAGGTTTCTGGACTAAGCTTAGTCAAACTTTCTTGACTAACTTTCTTGCCCAATTGACAAACAAATACTCGATGTTGGGAAAGGGCGTTTCCTAAACGTTTTTATGTTAGCATTAGAGGTTTCATTGGCAATTGGCGGGTGAGTGGATTCTCCTACCCGTTCCGCCAACGAAAAATAAAACCCGGGAGTAGGGAGAAAATTGCAATTAAAACTACAAACTAAAGAAATAGCCCTAATAGCAATATACGCTGCTTTGTATGCGGCTATTAGTTGTCGAAATACCTGGATTCTCTTATGGACCACTTAACCTGCGATTAGCAGATGCCATGGTTGCAGCCGTTCCCTTGCTGGGCATAGCGGGGGTTCTTGGTCACACCCTCGGCGTATTTGTCGGCAACATTCCTTCACCATTTGGGTTCATCGACCTACTAAACACGATTCCTTCATTTGCCATGTCTTTTGTTGTCTACTACGTTTACAAGCGAACCAAGAAACGACTACTACAGTAATGGCAACCAGCGTCGCCTACTCAGTTGTGCTCGGCACTACCGTTGGATGGATGCTTTCCGCACCCTTCAATATACCGCTACCACTGAGCATCGCTTTACGTATTCCTCGGAAACCTTATTATGACTACAGTAGTCGGGTGGCCACTGTTTAAACTCCTAAAGAGGGCAGGCATTCAGCGATGGCTTGTTACTGAACAAAACAACCTGAGGGAAACAAACCATGAAAGAAAACAAGAAATGTGTAGTCGTTCTAAGCGGCGGACCAGACTCTGCCACAGTTGCGTATTGGGCAAAAGCTCAGGGCTACCAAATCTACCCAATAACCTTCAACTACGGACAAATTGCCGTCAAAGAAACCCAGTCAGCCCAAAAAATCGCCGAGAAACTCGGCACAACAACCAAAATCATCGACCTCTCCGCCCTCAAAGAAATCTTTAGCGGCGTAACCTCACTTTGCAACACTGACATTCCCTTGACCTCAGAGTTCAGCGCACCCATCATTGTGCCCTTCCGCAACGCCATCTTCCTCTCCGCCGCCGTCGCCTACGCAGTCGCCGTTGGCGCAGACAAAATCTTCTACGGCGCCCAAGGCTCAGACGAACCCTTCTACCCCGACTGCCGACGCGAATTCTATGAAGCCTTCGAAAAAGCCGCACGATTGGGCACCTGCCAAGAAATCACCATAAAAGCACCCTTCAGCGGCAAGCGCAAGTCAGATTTGTTCAAGGCAGGCGCAGAATTAGGCGTACCCTTCGAGTTGACTTGGTCATGTTACCGTGATGGCGCCAAGCACTGTGGACGATGCGAATCATGCGTGAACCGCAAAAAAGCCTTCCAAGAAGCAGGCGTAGCTGACCCCACAAAATACGAAGTCTAAAAACCCTAAGAGGGGTAGGTCTGTATTGGCGTTTTTCTTAGCCATTAGCATGTTGAAAAATTGTAGTTTGCTAAAATCATATTAGGCTACGCGTAGCTTCTATTTTTAGGAAGCGAAGGAAGATGGATGTTTTTGAAGCTGCCCAAGAGCGAAAATCAATCCGCGCCTACCAAGACAAACCCGTACCCAGAGAAAAGCTGGAGAAGATTTTGGAAGCTGGACGACTGGCGCCTTCAGCAAAAAACCTCGAGCCATGGCACTTCATAGCCGTAACGGATGCCGAGAAGAGGAAAGCGTTGTCTGGGGGCATGTGGGCAAAATTTCTAGCTCAAGCGCCTCTGGTAATTGTTGCTTGCGGCGACAAGAAAGCCTCGCCAAAATGGTACGCCATCGACGTTGCCTTAGCCGTGGAAAACATGGTTTTAACCGCGGTAAGCGAAGGCTTAGGAACATGCTGCGTGGGAAGCTTCAATGAAAAAGAGGTTAAGGCAGTGGTTAAGGTGCCTGAAAACTTTGAAGTCCTCATACTGCTAGCAGTCGGCTACCCAGGCGACAAAATAGATTTATCCAGCAAACTTCTGAACCTCGTGCGAACCAGAAAATCCCTCAGCGAAGTCGCCAGCGAAGAAGAATACGGAAAACGCCTAATCCCCCAAAAAATCACCGAACTCTAAACTTAGCAGATTCTAGGATGCAAAAATGTTTTTTGATGTATACAGAAAAAGGGGGCTGAGGCTCCAACTATTCTTTATGGAGAAAAGAAAATGCAATTTATGATGACTATGGCAATCATCATGAATTTACCCGAGCCTCAGTCCTCTCCTACCGCCAATATGGCTGGAAGAGGAGATATTGCTGTGTATGTTTCTGGTGTTACAAACGTTTCCCATCGAATTCTAAACCAGCGTCCTCTGCTTTTCCCCAGAGACCAAACTTGAAACCCGCACGCCAATAAGCCTAACCTTGCGGTCTTGGTGCAAGTAGGTGGATAGGAGTTCTTTTTCGGTTTTTTGCAGGTCATAGAGGCGGTTGGTTAAGAAGGGCAGGGTTTTGCTTTTGGTGTGGGTTTCAAAGTTTTGGTAACGAATTTTTAGAGTGACGGTTTTGAAGAGCAAATGTTGGGTTTCGGTTTCTTTTTGGACATCCACACAAAGCGCCGCCAAGGCTCCAGAGATGGCTTGTGGGTCGGCTGTGTCTTCTTGGAAAGTGGTTTCGTGGCTTACGCTTTTAACGCCCACTCGCTCCTCGACTTCGCTTTTGTCGATGCCTTTAGCCATCAAATGCATCTGCAAACCCATAACGCCAAACATGGAGGTCAACGCGGTGGGGTCGTAGTGTGCTAAGTCGCCGATGGTGTTTACGCCCAGCGCTTTGAGTTTGGCTTCGGTTTTGCGTCCCACCCACAACAACTTACGGACGGGCAGGGGCTCAAGGAATTTTTCCACTTTCTCTTCTTTGACGATGGTTAAGCCGTCGGGTTTTTGGAAGTCGCTGGCAACTTTGGCAACAAGCTTGTTGGGTCCTACACCTATGGAGGCGGTAAGTCCTTCTTTCTCTTTAATCTCCTGCTTAATCAGCCGCGCCAACCCCTCCGCCTCAGCCCAATCCCCAACCTTGTCCGACACATCCAAAAAAGCCTCATCAATCCCCCACTGCTCAAACCTACCCGCATACCTACGCGCCAACGCCATAATCTCGCCTGAAACCCGAATGTACAACGGAAAATTCGGCGGCAAATAAACCGCCCTAGGACAAAGCCGCCAAGCCACAGAAATCGGCATACCCGAACGCACACCCGACTTTCTGGCTTCATAATTGCTCGTGCTAACCACGCCCCTGCCTTTGCCCTCTTTAGGGTCAGCGCCGACAATGACGGGTGAGCCTTTGATTTCTGGGCGTTCCCGCTCCTCAACCGCCGTGTAGAAATGATCCATGTCTAAATGGAAGATTATCCTCATGTTCAAGTCATAAAATCTTGTTAGTTCTAGTTGCATTAACAATTATTGTTCCAAATGGAACATCAATAGCATAATTTGTAACATAAAAGTCACAATATTTAAAAGAAATCTGTCCCCCATAAGATCAACAATCAAAAAGAGAAAAAACATAATGATTAACCCAGAAAATCCAAATAACCAAAACAAGGCCAAATGCCCAGACTGCGAATTCGAACTAACCGTTCCCTGCGACACAGAAAAAGGAGAAATCCTAAGCTGTCCCGGTTGTGGGCTGGAACTTGAAGTTAAAAAAATAACTGATGGAGGTGGATGCGTAGATCTTCAAGAGTTAACTATTGAAGGCGAAGATTGGGGCGAATAAGAGCATTCGCCAAATTTCACCTATTTTTTAAAAGCTTTTCCCTATTTTTTATTTGTTTTCGATTGCGACTCGCATGTGGGTTAGGGTTTTTTAGATTGCTTTTTCTTTAGCACAGCCTTCTTATTATGTTCGCTAAGCGTTTCATCTTCATGATGGAATTCTACCCATTCCCCGTTTTCATTCTGCTTACGTACACTGTGGGCATATCGGTGGTTAACCCTATCAATCACACGACTTTGTTTAACTTCTATGCCATCTCCACCGATTTTTGTTTCATCTAAAGATTCTTTGGAATTTTTACCTCTTCCTTCCTTTCTCTTTGTGCCCTCATGAACCTTTATTTCGTCGGTAAGTGTAAGAGAATTTTTAATATTTTTGCTATTGCATTTGGGACATAACCCAAGACTTTGGTCAAAAGTCGTCCCACAATCTAAACATTCGCCAACACATTTTGACGTGCTCTAACCCTCTTTTTACCATAATCACCGTTTGCCTTTTTAGCTTTTACATGATGCAAAAAACTTAAAACTGCATTGACCGAACTAACATGCATGGTATATGAAGAGATAATAACGGTTCTGGGAATTGGTTTAAAGATTGTATAAAGAATACGAGAAATTGCCTGATAATATAAGGGAACATCGGGTAAGGGAAAATTGGGGTTGGGGTTTCCATAGCAAAAAGGAACTTCTATCCCGTGCGCTTAATCCTTCAAACAATTCATCGATAAGAAAAAGTTACACCCAAAAGCATATTGCAGGTCTAATTGGGGAAATAGAAGGCGCAAAATGGCTTACAGAGCAAGATTATGAAGTTTACCAATTTGGGTTTATTGGGCACTACTTTGACTTGCTAAATAACACTGTTGCGAGGATGAAAAGAAGAAGGAAAAAGGAATACATAGAGAATGATAGGGATTATATCAAAAGGCTGGAACAAACACTAAAAGGTTTTTTTGGCGAACATTTTGAGGCTATGAGACAGTTTTTCACGGAGTTTTTGCCAAAAAGAAAAGAGCTGAGAAAAACAGTGCGCTTCGCAGAACAAGTCGGTGGAGTTAGTCCAGATTTTATCGTTAAAAAGAAAAACGAGTTCTCTATCATTGAGGTTAAAGCCAATGCTTCGATGCCTACCAAACACCAGCGAATGTGTTTCGAGATGGCTAAAAGGTACGGTTTTAAAGTCATAGTTCTAAGGGTTATTGTTGAATTCAATGTTGCAAAGGAAAGAAGCCTTTTAGAACACAAATAAAAATAGAATCAACTCAGCCTATAGCCCAATTTTTTGAGCGAAAACATAAAGACTAAGAAAACTGCATTGTGGTTAGCTGGAAAGTGGGAATTTGGGATTTTTGCTGTAAAAAAGGAGAAATATAATGCATTGAAACCACTATATTTCACGGTATGGCTTTTGGTCTTTTGGAAGCTTCTTTATAAGTTCTTCAATAGCGATTTTATTGCCAAAATAAACACGGCGTCCAATCTTTATTTTTTCAATTTTTTTGTTCTTTGCAAGGTCATAGATATACCAGTTTAAGCTTTCTTTATTTATATTAGGGAATGCTTCTTCCAAACCTTTATCATAGTATTCATAGACTTCATCTAGATGTTTCATTATGTGATTATAGACTGTCTCCTCTCTTCCTAGTGGTTTAAATCCTTTTACAAAGTCATCTATTTTCATTCTGATTTTTCTCCAAGTAATTTCAATATAGTTCCCACACTTATATAGTTTACTTCCAGCTATTTCCAGACATTTTCAAGGAAGTTTAAAAGTGATTTATGGGTTTTTTTGATGGAGAAAACCCACACGTGATAAAGGAATAAGAAAAGGCTTTTAAACTGCAAGTTAGAAAAAATCATAGCCATTAAAAGAGAAAAAACAATGAGAGAACATGACAGAATAGTTGCGGATTTAAAACAACAACTTAAGGCAAAAGGCATCAAAATTGTACCTCTTAACCGAGAAAAAGCAATGGTTACAGTAGAGGGATTTACAATTAACAGTAAAACCGAAATTACCGCTTTCATACCCGATATTATAGTGAACGCAAGTGATGCAAGTGAAGACTTAATTTGCATTGACTATGTTCACACCAAGCGACAACTGAGGGCTGACGTAAGAGGTTTAATGCTGCTTTCCTTGAGGGGCTACTGCAAATACTCCAATTTAGTGCTCAATGATAGCATAATAAAGTATGATAGAGGGATTGCAGAAAACACAAACATCCAACAAATGGGCTTAAGCATTTTCAAGAAATATTTGGAAAGGGATTCCAAAGAAGGCTTCGTAGGCTTCCTAAGAGGTTAGCGAAGAGATGCAAAAACTTAAACGCTAAAAACTCAATACAACTAAAAAGATAATGAATGGTTGATAAAGAAATCGTTGACTCATTAAAGCGTATTTCAGGTAACTTAGAAAACATAAACAAAACTCTCACGGATTCTAAACCTGAATCCAAACCAACCACTGATGCAGATGCTTGGAAAAACCGAATCGAACCATTGATTGAAACAGTTGAACGTGGTTGTAAGAAAAGAAGCCAAACACCCCAGAAAGAATATGCAAGGGCTGTCATCATAATAATTTATGGTGTTGCTTTCGTAGGCTTATTTTATGAAATGTCTTTGGTTCTCTCTTCTATTGGTGGATTTGCCAAACTAATACCCGACCAACAAGAACAGCTTAAGTTTTTAGTTGAACAACTAAATAGTTACTCAGCACTTGGTATAGGCGTTGTTGCGGTCGAACTTTCATTAATACCAGTAGTTCTTGCTTTTCCAAAAACATCAATAAATGAATTAACCGATTATTATTACAATGGTTTTTGGTGGCGAAAAGGATTAGCGAAAAATACAGTAGAAGATAATAAACCATACCTTAAAGCGTTAATCAACATGAAATGCAGAGAGTTTGATTTGAATCTTTCACACATCTTTCATACCCACCCTGAACTGTTCGAAGAAAAGGTATTACTGCAAAAACTCTATGATTAACCTAACAATTACGGGGACCTGTTATCTTTTTCATCCATAGCTTCGCGTATCAACTCGACTTCCCTTACGCTCAGCTTTTTGTTGGTTGCTTTTAGGACTAGGCGTTCTTGCCAGCCGCAGTCGGGGCATTCGTAGCTTGGCGGGAGTATGCCTATGTGTGCCCACATGTCGCCTCCTGTGCTTTTTGCTCTCTGGACCTTTGGGCTCTTGCATCGGGGGCAAACCTGAATGTCAACGTATTTTCCCTGCGCCTCGAGCTCGTTGAGCGCTTCTGTAACTTCCTTCGCGTTTTGGATTGCTGTTTCTTCCTGCACCTGCTCTAAAGCGTTGAACTGTTGCTTCTTCCGCTTTTTCTTCTCGGTTTGGGTTTCAGCCATTTCCTTTGCACCTGATACACTTGTGATTAGGTGTAACTTAATGAAAGGTTTTCTGGTACAAGATTTTACCGTTAGTACAGTGGCTTACAGAATGTGATAAATAGTTCAGGCAACAAACCTTTTTGGGGATGCTCTTGAATCGAAAAGCTGCCTTAACAATGATGCTCATTATGCTAGCCTTTTCCGTTTCTTTTGCAGCGGCAGCTAACACGTCTAATGTATTTTCTGATTTAGGTGGAGTTCAGCATGGTGATAACCTGCAGCGGCTGACGGTCTCGGTTCCCATCGTGATTGGAGCAAGCTTACATAGTAACTCTACGCCATTGCTTGACCAGCCGACCAGGCTGGAAATCAACAACTTTATCAAAAACAATCCAGGGGTACATTTCAGAGGCATTTGCGATGGCTTGGGCTTGTCCGTGGGTGTAGTTCAGTACCATCTGGGGGTGCTTGAACAAGCTGGTTTTATCACGAGTTTTAGTGATGGCCAGAACAAAAGATGCTTTGAAGCCAACGTTTACACGCAGTCGGATATGAGGTTAATTTCGCTTGTGAGGCATGAAACCACCGCCAAAATTCTCGCAGTTCTAAGCGAAAATGGCTCGGCGCTCCACAGGGACATCGCATGCAGTCTTGGCGTGTCTTCGCAGGCTTTAACTTGGCAAATGAACCAACTCAAACAGACAGGATTGATCAAGGCTGAAAAAACAGGTGTGAACGTGAAGTACAACTTGAATGATATTAACACGATAAAACTTATCCTTAATTTAACTGGCGGCTCAAAAATGAACTGAGAGCGTATCGGTTGTAACTCAGTCGATGTATAGTCTGAATTGTTCTGGTTAAACAGCGAGATTGTTAGGCTTTTCTTCTTCGTTTCTTTGGTTCTTTAATGAAGGCTTCCTCAACCACTTGCTCAACCGTGTCTAAATCTAAAAAGTCAATAGTAATCGGGAATTCTAAAGTGCAGGTTTCAAGCTTTTGTTTACTCTTCATTTTGAATCAGAAACACGTTCACTAACGGTATAAATAGATTTTATGAATACAGGATTCAGGTAAAAAACTAGACAACATTCTTTTTTGGTCAATGTCCTGAGTGGGTGAATAGTATGAGGGTGCCGCATTGGGGGCATTGGTGGTAGATTACTATTTTTTGCTTGTTAGTTTTGGGTTTCATTTCGATGTAGCATGTGGGGCAGAGGGGCGCTTTAGTGGTCGTCATGGCTTATCATCAAATATTTAGTTGTGTTTGCCGATATAACTTTTGCCCAGAAAAACCCCAGATTTCCCAACAAATGCTGCCAAAAAGTAGTTTCTCCACAATAAACGTACAGTACCCAAATAATTCAACCTCTGCACCTGTTGAGCCTATATAAAAGGGAGGGGGTAGGTCAACACAGAGCAGC
>CAWJXC010000004.1:0-677350 GCA_963846735.1 Candidatus Bathyarchaeota archaeon
CACAATTTGTCCAAAATAGAACCTCAACTGCGATTTTTTCTTTAGTAGTTGTTGCTGAAAACCCCCTATACACATCAACAACCAACAGCTTGTGGACGGCGTTGTGTTTTGTGGACGACGTTTGAGATGGATTGCTGGCTGGTTGTGGCATTTTCCACAAACAGATCAAGGAAGACAATCTGGTTTATGCTTTGCCAACCCTCACCTACACAACAGTAAATCGAAATTTGGTTTTTTCTAGTATTAGATGATGGCAACAGCCTCCCTACTCATCTTCTTCCAGCGGGCTTTGAGGCAGATTGCCTTTCTGCGTCTGCGCCTGGACAACGTTTTAGGCTGGTTGTGGAGCAATCCTCAAGCAGAACCACAAAAATTTCGATCCACAGATAAAAAAAACTAACAAATAAATATCGCTTCAAGGTTGGCGATTTTTTCCACCATAATCAAAAAATAATTCAGAATATAACATCGAATTAAAAAAGCATGCACGTTAATTTACTTGAGATTGTTGTTGCCTTTTTTTCAAAAGTACCTTTAGGTCCTCTATGAATTTGTCAAACATTTTTACTTTGTCACTTTCTTCAACATTCTTCTCGCTCAACACATAGCTACCGTCTGTATCGACTTCAACTATTGCACGCGGTTTTGTGGCATGTATTCTGCTGGATAGACAGGCATCCTCATCAGGAGTCATGAAAAATACTTTAATATGCCTAGTTACTGGGTCGGCTTTAAGTTTGATTTTCCAGTATCCAGTTTGCGCAATTCTCTCGCGTAGCGTTACTTTGCTAGATAAGACCGCCAATACTTCACAAGTTCTTGGCTGATAAATTATCATGTCTACGTCAGGCAGGTGTGGACCAAATTCACCATAATCAACATACAAGTTATGCTTCACTTTACTGAGTTCATATGAAAGATTTTCGTTCTTAGTTCTTTCTAACTTATTGCCATTCACGATTTTTAGTCCAAGAGCCTCGACTTCATCTTTAATGATATGCTCAATTAGTCGTTCTAGGCATTTCCCTTTGAAGGGTTTCCATGATTGTTCATGATCTTTTTTAGGAGTCTGATTTTCCATCCAATCTCTATGATGGATAACTTTTGCTTCTTTGAGAAGTTCAGAAATATGCCTGTAAGTGTCTATTCCATAAATCTGCTTCTTTTTTTCGTAAAGCGCAAGCAAATCCGTGAATTCCATCAAATCGCCATTTAAGATACATTGGAATTATTCTTACCTCTATCGTAATATGCCCATTTAACATTTCTGTTTTGAGGGGCAATCGGTTTGTCGGAAGGTTTCCGCATTATAAACAGATATTTAAAACCGCGTAGATAGAAGTTGTAACGCTTGGCTCTGCTGTGCCAAAATGAAGTATTTGAGGCCTGACTCCTTCTTACCACACAAATTATGTCTACTGTCTCAAAATTTTTGCAAAGGCTTTGATAGACTCTAAATCCAACTGGCGTGAATTTTTTTTTCACCCATTGATCACCTATGAGCCATCCGATTACTTTACCAGGTTTTAGTACGCGGTAGCATTCATCCATTACTTTTTCTAGGGATTCATAGAATTTTTCGTCTTCACTTGAAATCAACCCTATATTATCAGGATGTTCATTATATCGGATGTTGTCACCATAAGGTGAGTCAACGAATATCATATCCACATGGTTATCGGGAAGAGGGATATGCCGAGCATCATTTTGTAATACATCGGGCCTGTAAACAGGCGGAGCTATATCATAACAAACGGCGTTTCGACCTTCGTCTTTGCAGACATCTAGTGTTGTTCCGCTACCGCACATTGGGTCAAGAACTAAATCGCCAGGCTCAGTGTATCTTTGGACCATATTCCAAATGACAAACGCGGGGGTAACGCCTGCATATTTGTTATTTCCCTTAGGAGTCTTCCCATAACTTTGACGTGGAAAGTCCCACAGAGTCGTGGATTCTAGTTTTGGTTTTTCTTCTCCTGTCGATTCACCGTTTTTAGCTATGCCGTTTTTTGAATAATCAGGAGTCAAAAGCCCCCAAGCTTTGCTATCAGCAAGTTCCTTGAGATAATCGGATTCGGTCAACGAGAAAAGTGTAAGAAGGCGCTTTGTTATTGAATCACTCAGGCATTTGTGTGATGTGACGCCCAGTTTTTTGAGAAGCACTTTTGCTTTTTTTAGAGTTTGAAGGTTGCCTATCTTTTCGACGGCAACTTGGTATGGATACTTACCTTTCCATGCCTCAGATACAATGTTTTGCTGTCCATCAGAGGTTGCACGGAAAACACCATGTAAAAAGTTTGAGTCAATATTAAGTAAAAACAATAGGTCGCATTTTTTAACTGCTAGAGCATCGTCGGCATATATTTTGCTGGTACCGAAGAGCATCCTTTCGAAACATTCTTTTTCAGTCTTGTCTGATGAAACAAAAATGTGCGATGTAATTTGGGATGTTTCTTCGATCATTTTTGGACCCTCAACCATTAGCGCTTCATCTAAAGTATAAATATACTGTGGTCTCTTCAGGCTTTTGACAAAATATTATGAAATTACACTTTGATACCTTTGGAATAAGCAGTAACTTTTATTTGTTTAATGTTTTATTGGTTGGTGTAATCTGGGCGTCTTTGTGTTGGGTGCCTCGATAGCTCAGCCCAGTAGAGCGGCTGCCTTGTAAGCAGCAGGCCGCGGGAGCAAGGCCCGCTCGAGGCTCCAAAAATTTATTTTTCAGGCGCTTCAGGTTCTTCGTCTTTAGCGGCTGGGTCTTTACCCGTAAGCGAGTATTTGCGGGCTTTGGTCTCGATGATTCCGTGCTCGAAAAACTTTTTGAGTGACTTGAACACTTTCTTGGTGGGTTCGCCTGTTTTGTCGGTTAATTCTTGAAGAGTTAACTCTTTACCTTCTGCTTTGAGGGTTTGGAAGACTTTTTCGTCGACTTTGTTTAGTTTCATTCCATCCACTGCCTTGTAATGTTTTCTTTCTCTATGGGCAGGTGGCTTTTTCAAGTTTGTGGTTTAACACGACTAAAACAACAAGCGATTCTAAAAGGAAAACAAGCAAACAAAAAATTAAAGCACAATTTAACTTTTAGCTTCATCTGCTGCTTTAGGCTCAAAGGTTGCCTTCTTCTCGGGCGAAACTTTCATCCCATGATACTCATACATAATCCGCAGCGCATCGCGGATGGCTTCGTTGCGGCTGTTGTAGACGCCTCGTTCGATTAGCAGGTTTAAGAGGTCAAGGTACCTTTTTGTTAGCCGAATTGTTATGCGTTCCCGTTTGTTTCCATCGGACACTTTTAGTCACCATTATGGACACTTTTTGGAACCTCTCCATATAAGGTCTTGTCAGATAAACATTCACTTTTTGTCTGCCACAAATTCAGGCAGAACATAAGGAATAGATAACCACCAGAAATTGCCAGCTAAAGAGACCACGGAACCCTTACAGCTTGCCCATGAGCACCCGAAAACCGCTCTCCCGCGCAACAACCTCACAATTACCAAAGGTTTCAACAAACAAAGCAGGCAATAGCTTTGCGCCGATTTTAGAGCGAATAACCATTTGAAAACTCGCATCAGCCGCCATCACTTTTGGAGCGCCCGCCACAATTGCTTTCACGGTTTCCATGCCTGCACTTACAGGCGGATTCGAGAGGACGCAATTGAACTTTAAATCTTCCACAGGCTCGTAAAAGAAGCCGTAACGTACCTCAGCGTTAGTTACCCTGTTTAAAGCCACATTCTTCTTGGCTAAGCGCACCGCTCGGGCATTCACGTCCGTCATGACCACATGCAGTTTGGGGTTGAATTTGGCTACCGCGATTCCGACGGCGCCGTATCCGCAGCCTATGTCAAGAACGCAGCCTGTTTTGGGAAGAACCATGGCTTCGATGAGCAGCCTGGTGCCGCAATCAACTTTTCGCTTCGAAAAAACGCTCGAGGCAGTCAAAAACTCGAAGGGTTTGCCGCAAAGGCTAGTTCGAACAAGTCCGAAGCGTTCCTCGGATTTGGGCGCCGACGAAAAATAGTGCTCAACGTTTTTTGGGTTTTTGCTCATTGGCGCTACCAGTCTTCCAAACCTTTGGGTAAGTGCCCCTTGGCATCAACACACGCGACGAAGCCGCAACAGCACCATGGTTTAACTCCATGATTTCCTGGGTGGAAACAAGAGCCTTTGCCAACGCAACTGCTTCGCCCTTTAACGTGAAAATTGCAACAACCGAACCCTTCACTATGCCAGTGTCAACTTGCAGCACGCCTGGAGCGGTCAAATTGGCTCCGTGACAGAGAGCATCAACGGCTGAGTCGCGAACGATGATTTTGGGTATCTGCATGAGGGCAACTTCCATGGGCTCGATGAATTTGCATAGGAATGATTGGTCTTTTTTCTCTTCGTATTCGCCAAACCAGTAAGCTACATCATGCAACGTGACTTTTTTGGCGCTGGTTTCAAGGAAGGGTCCTGCACGTGTACGGCGAAGTTCCTGCATGTGGGCGCCAACGCCTAGGATTTCGCCGATGTCAAAGCAGAGTTTACGGATGTAGGTGCCGCCTTCGCAGCCGACTTTAAAGAGCACGTTACGCCCATCCATCTCCATGTACTCATTATAGTAAATCCGCCTAGTCCGAAGTTGCCGCTTAACCGAAGAACGCAGGGGCGGACGCTGAAAAATTTCATCCTCAAACTCCGCAAGAACACGCTTAACTTGGTCTTCACGCACGTCGCCATGCAGTTTCATGACGCAGACGTATTCTTTGCCGCTGTAGAGAAGCGCCTGAACCATCTTGGTCGCGTCCTCCAACGTGATAGGCAAAATCCCAGTGACTTTAGGGTCAAGGGTTCCTCCATGCCCAATCGCTTCAAGATGCATAATTCTTTTTACCCATGCCGCAACCTCGTGACTTGTGGGACCAGCAGGCTTATCCAAATTTATCGTGCCGTACTTGATGTACTCTTTTGCTGGTCGCTCAGAGGGTTTGCAACCGTATTTTGGGTTGGTGGAGTCCTCTGCTTTGGTTAGCAGTTCACGTTTGATTTCCCACGGAGGGGTTGTTCTGGGCATTCTCTGTTTTTTTCTCCTAACTGGTGGTAAGAAAAAGAAGTTTGAGGTAATTAAAGTTTAAAATTACGCGGCTTTAACGGTTGGTCATTTCTTGGAGTTTGCCTGCAGCTTCTAAGGCTTGGGCAACTTCCTCGTCTGAAGCGCCTCTTTTAACCTCAATTTTGTCTTGAAGAGGCATGACATGGTTTATGTTGACTCTTCTCCGTTTTACACCTGTAACTTTTTTGGGTCCCGTAACTAAGACGAAGCTTTTGTCCATGACGTCGATGATGACGCATTTTTTGCCGTTTTCTCGACCAGTTTGTTTTACGCATATTCTGCCGACTTCAATAGCGGGCATGTTTTCTGTGTCTCCTTAAAAACCAATAAACCAACAATCTATATTTAAGCATGACATTATTCAAATTCAGAATTGGACATACCGCTTGTTTTCAAAACTAATTACTAAAAAAACGGACGCCTACTTATGTAGTGTTCTTGTAATCTTACTAAATCATCTTTTAGGTAGGATCAATTGATAGGTATCTTGTGGTTGAATGTGCGAATTCCCAAAGTTTTAAAGCATCCAGCCCAAACTATGTCTTTGCAAGTTAACAGTGGTCTAGTTTGAGTTTAAATTACCATTACATGCAGCTTCCACGCGAAGTCATCGTTGGAAAAGGCACCCTCAACCGCGTTCCCGAAGTCGTAAGACGACTAAATCTTAAAGGAAAAGCATTGGTTATTGCCGGGTCAAAGTGTTATGAGCTAGCGGGAAAAACAGTTTGCTAGACTTCTTGAACAAGCAGGTTTGACAGTCGATTTTCTCCAGATAAAAACCATGACTATAAAAGACGTGATAGCAATCGAGCAACAGAATAAAAGAGCACAAGACCACAGGTGCTCTTCGGCGTCGGCGGCGGAACCATAATTGACGCGGCAAAAATCAGTTCCTGCACCCAAAACATCCCCTTCATCAGCATCCCCACCACCGTCTCCCACGACGGCATCGCCAGCCCCCTTGCCTCAATCAAAGGCTCAGACAAACCCTACTCCATCCTGGCACAAGCGCCACTGGCAATAATTGCTGACACAGAAGTAATTTCTAAGGCACCATGGCGTTTTGTGGTAAGCGGCTGCGGAGACGTAATCTCCAAATTCACCGCCGTCAAAGACTGGAAACTCGCACACTTAGAAAATAGCGAGTACTATGGCGGATACGCGGCTAGCTTAGCGTTGATGAGTGCTAAACTGGTAACTGAGAACGCTGAGTTAATTGTTTACAGACAGGATGAAGGCTTACGTGTTCTTCTTGAAGCCTTGATTAGCTGCGGGGTTGCCATGAGCATCGCTGGAAGCAGTCGTCCCTGCAGCGGCTCCGAACACCTCTTCAGCCACGCCTTAGACATGTTAATCACAAGCCACGCCATGCACGGCGAACAATGCGGCGTCGGCTCCATTTTAACCGCTTACCTCTACAGGGCAAATTGGCAAGGCATAAAAAAAACCCTCAAACAACTGGGCGCACCAACAACAGCCGCTGAATTAGGCGTAAAAGACTCGGATGTGGTTAAGGCGTTGGAGATAGCAGCGAAAATAAGGCCTGAACGCTACACAATCCTCCACAAACTAAACCTCAACGCTGAAGCCTGCGAGAAAACAGCGAAAGCAACAGGAATAATCAACTAAACGCGTATCGGCTGAATGAGCGCAAACTGGTTTCCTTCAGGGTCCTCTGCCGCGGCAATCCAACCAATTTCTGGAACCTCTTGTTTGGGCTGAGTTACCTTTCCACCTAACTTTTCAATTTTTGCCAGAAAATCGCTGATGGATTCAACGGCGAAGTAGTTTATGGGTTTGCTTTCAGGCACCTGTTTTTTGTACATGCCGCCGTTAACGCCTGGCCGCAACAAGCATGCCGTTTGGGTCAACGGGAACGGTTTGGATTACCCAGTACTCGATTGGTCCTGAGGCTTGGATGATTTTCCAACCGAAGACTTCTTCATAAAAACGTTTCAGTTTTTCTACATCGTTTGCTGGGATTTCAAAATGCATTAGGTGTGGTCCATCTTTGTTTTTCCACCTCCTACAGGGGAATTATTTGATAGGAACTGAGAAGTGCTGCTATTACTATTGGGTAATTGTGGAATTTATCTTTTATTTTTCAGCTGAAAAACACGTGAACCTAACTGCGATCTGGGCAAGGTTAAAAAATGAAAAATTTTAAGGAAAGGAAAGTTTGAGGTTTTGCGCTTTTATGCCTTGGCTGCTTTTGCAGCTTTTGGGGCTTTTGCAGGTTTCGCTTCTGTTGCTGGTTTTGCTTCTGGCTCTGGTTCTGCCTCAGCTACTGCGGGTGCTGCTGGAGCTGGAGCGGCTGCGGCTGGTTTTGGCTCAGCTTTGAAGGTTTCAACGAACTTTGTCTCAGCCAAGTCTGGAACGAATTTTTGGATGTCCATGGCGATGCCGCGTTTAGCGATTTGTATGCCTTCAACGTAGAAGGTTTCTTCAGGCATGTCTATGGTTAAGTCAACGCCTTTTATGGTTAGTTTGAATTTGTTTTCTTCAACTACTGGAACTCTGCGGTGAACTAATGCGCCGATTTTCTCGTTCTGCTGTGTCAAGTTTTTTTGTTACTGTGACGTCGTAGATGAGGGTTCTTCCTGCTAATGGAGCGATTGAAGTCGAGTAGGACTCTTCCTGCGCCGATGGAGCGGATGGTGGCGTTTTTTCCTTGGAATTCTATGCGTGCACCGACGACGGGGTTGATTTCTTTTGCGTAGAGTTGTTTGATTGGGACGCGTTTGATTTTTTCTGGGTCTCTTTGTCCGAAGCCTTTTTCGGGTGAAATTTCAACGGTTGCGGGCTTGTTTACGTCCATTGTTGTTAGTGCATCGTCTAGGGCTTTTAGTACCCAGCCTTCGCCTACAACGACGAGTTCAGGTTCGTGTATTTGTCCTTCTTTGTGAAGGTGCTCTTTTTTTGCTACATCTTCTTTTGTTGTGTCGAAAACTTCGTTTGTTTCCTTAACTTTCGCTACATAATCGATTAGTATGAAATCTCCTTTTTGTAGGGTCATCTTGAATCATCCTTTGTCTTAACGGGGAAGTTGTAAGAGTTTCAAACGCGCATAAAAACTTTGTCTCAGCAAAAAACTCGTATTACTTTCTGCTAACAAAAATGAAGTTAGCTTAAATAAAAAAACTGTCTTAAGTTTACGGATATTTTAGTGCAAGCATCGCTTATTGAATGGATTTCGTAGTGGTTAAAGAGCCGTCGCAGGGCGTCTTTCACGATTTCTGCTTGACTCTCGTAGAGTCCATCTTTGATTAATAGGTCCATGCCTTCCAAGTATGGGTTAGCCATGGTTACGCCAACCCGCTTTTTCTGAATTACCGCCAAATTCCCTCATCTTCCCCGTACTATTCTATAAGGCTTTGTGCTTTTAAAATTAAATTTAATTCAGAATTGGAATTTAAGGTTTTTTTTGTTTGTTTCGTGTGGGAGGCTGGGTTTTTGTGTGCTACTTCTTTCGGTTGTGTTTGGTTGTGGGTTATGTTGTTCTTCACTATTGTTCAGGGGTCATATTGGTTTCTGTTGGTTGTGTATGAGGGGCAGAGGCAAGATATAACCGTTAAAGTAGAAATGTAAAGCAAAGTCTGGGCTTAGGAGGTTTGGCGAAGTTGCCCTTCTTTAAGCAAGTAATCTTTTTTGGTGGGCAGTTTCTCATAGAGATCAGTTGAAGTTAACACTATTGCCACCTTCTGTTCCTTCGCTAGATTCGGCAGAGCAAATCTAAGAAGCAGAGCAGAGTTTTCATCATCCAAGACTCGATGTTGGCTCATCTGCCAAAAGCACCACGGGGTTATTGACTAAGTGCGCGAATAATTGCGACACGTTGCCTCTCGCCGCCGCTCAGATTCTCAGGGTATCGCTCAGATCAGGTTGGTGAGGTCGAAGAACTTTAACAGTTCACGCGCCCGTTCCTGCCTTTGCCGCTTCTTAATGCCCATTAAGTGACATCGGCAACTCAATGTTTTCCAGAACAGTCAATGAAGGCAGAAGGTTGAAGAATTGAAAAACCAAGACCCATCTGTTTTAATCTCAATTCTGCTTTTTGGTCATCGTTTAATCTTGGAAATGTCTTTTCCAAAAACGGTCACCGTACCTTCGTTGGGAGTTTCCAGTAAACCGATGATTTTGAAGAGGTTTGTTTTGCCCACGCCTGATTTTCCCCTAATTGAGATAAAGTCGCCTTGTTTAACTGATAGGTTTACTCCTCTTCAGCACTTCTGTTGGTCCATAGCTTTTACATACGTTAATCAATTCTACGATGTTGTTATCGTTTTGCATAGATTGTTACCTCACTATTAGCGTAGATGCAGTTGTAATTTGCTAGTTTGTCTGTCCAGTTTGCTGGCAGAGTAATTGGGATGCCTTGGTAGAGGACGTACCCATTTCTGTACATTTGATTGTAAATGTACAGTATTTTTGGTGCTGAGCCGTTTCCTTCGAAGAAAGCGTAAACCATCCATGACACTTACGTTTTCGTTGAAGTAGCCATTTAGGAGGTAGTATACTTTCAAGTCTCCAGCGACGGTTTGATTATTTGCGTTTGAGCGCAACCCAATCTGATGCTTTGTATTCTGATGGTTCATAGCGCCAGAAGTAGCCAAGGTAGGGTTCTTGCAGCGACACCGTTGCATATACAGTGTAAATGTTTATAGTGACCATGGATAGGATTACTGCGATAACTATGATCTTGGTTAATGTTTTGAGTTTTGAGGTGTTTTGGAGTTGCTAGATAGTTTGTACAATCCCATGGCGATTAGGATTGTTAATGGAGGAAGCATGAAGTTAACTGGATCGAGAGACAAAACTTACCCCGCCAGTAGGATTGGCAAAAATTGCGTAGCTTGCAAATGCAACCACGCTTATGATCCAGAAAAGCGGAATCAAAAGAGAAGAATGTCTTTTGATACAGCTCATTTAATCCAAAAATAACTAAAGGCAACGCTATGATGAAGGGCAAGGCGTAGAGGAAATAGTAAAATGGTAATGTTGGGGCTGTGGACAATAGAGGGATTTTTGTTATAAGAAGCATGAATAGGAACGACGCTATGAAACCCAAGGCGCAGTTAAGAAGGGTTACTTTTCGGGAAAAATTCTTTGAACTGTACACAACGTATAAAATTAGGGCAATAACCAAAACTTGGTAAGCCCCCACGGTTAGTAAATCGCTTGATGTTATAGTTAGTATGAATGCTGGGGACGCGTACAGAAGAAAATAGATTGCTGTAATGGTTGATATGATTGCGAGTAGTAGGAAGTTGGATTTGTTTGAGTTTACTTTTTGACCATTATTTTTTTTGCTAATGAATGATGCGATTGAGATGCTGGCTACAATACCTATTGCTAAGAACGCTGTTAAGTGGTGTGACAGCACCAATGCTACCGATGCAACGGAGAATAGGAGAGTTGTTTTCCAGTTGTGTTTTAGCAGAAAGATTAGGATTAGTGAAATGTAGATTGGGCTTGCGAATGTTTCTTTGGTGACTCCTGCCGTAAATAGAGTGTATGGGAAGGCTGTTGCTAGAAGGATTGTCGCTATTAGGGATATTTTGTTGTTTTGGGTTAATTTTTTCACCAGCAAATAGAATATGGGAATTGTTAAAGCGGCGGCTATGGGTATGCCCAGCGCCATTGCGGTGATGGCTGGAAGAGTGGTGATTTGGGATAGGATTGCTCCAAACAGTTGGCTGGCAGGCCAGAAATTGTTGTAGCCGTCGAATATGTTGCTGTTTAGGGGTACTGGCGTGTTTTGTATTAGCAGTTCGGTGTTTCTTATTAGTGGCCAAGCGTCGGTTGAGAAGGGCATCCCACTGATTAGTGTCGGATAAAGCCTTAGTGCTAAGGCGATAAATAGAGGAATTAGTATGTAGAGTGCTTTTTTCATTGCTTGAGCTCCGTGCGAGCAATGTTTACGCTGATTAGCACTGAAAGAAGGATGAAGTTGGCTGCAATGATTAGTGGGTCAAGTTGGAAAGTGATTGTGTGAGACAGAACTTGGAGGTAACCTATTTTTTGAAAAATAGTGATGACTACTGCGCTAATGATTGTGCCCATTATGGTTGCTATTAGAGCCCAAATGACCATTCGGAGCGTTAGGTCAGTTTTCATTTTTTTGGTTGAGACACCTATCGATCTTAAAATGTCAATGTCAGAAGAATGCTGTTTTACGAAGAGTGTTATTGCACAGGTTGCTGTTCCGCTGGCGAAGACAAGAACTACGATGGATAAGATGATGAGTGTGTCTTTGCTTATTCCATAGCGGTCGAGGTAGTTCTGCATGAATTGCTGGGATTCTTCGATGCCTATGTTACCTACGTTGAGGTTTGTTTGGGCAAGAGGTATTAGTGCTTCGAGTTCTCGTTGGGTTTCGCTTTTTGGAGTAGGTGATGGCGAGGCTGTGTTTGGTGGTGGTGTGGTTTTATTGGCGATTTGTTGGTAGATTTGGTTGGCGTTAGTTTGAGTTAGGTTTATTTTTGCTCGGATTAGGGTGGCATCGTTGTAGCTTACGCCTCTTAGCCATTGCCCGACGTAAAGCGGCACTAGGGCTTCATCGTTTAATGATGACTCCGATTGGAATACGCCTTTAATTTGTAAGTTCGACGTATCGTTGTGAGAGTACGCTAAATGCTAGGATTTTGTCGCCTGTTTTGAGGTGCAACCTGTCGGCGAGGCTTTTGCCGATGATGGCTGAGTTTGTGTCTGTTATGTTTAGGGTTTGTCCTTCTATGATTGTTAATGGATTTAGTTTGGTGAGTTCTTGGGGTATTATGCCTCGTATGAACACTGATTGGTCGTTTATTGTGCTGGGCGCTATGGTTTCGGGGCTAATGGCTATAACGCCGTTTAACGTGGTTATTTTGTTGGCTAGCGGTCAATTGGACTATGCCTGTGAAGGGTGTGCTGCCGATTTTGCTGTAGATTGCTATGACGTCTTTTTCTTCGCCGACATAGTTTGTGAAGCCGTTGTAGAATCCTAGGAAGCTGTAGGCTGTTATCGAGAAAAGTGTAGAGGTCAAGTGTCAATATTACGATTAATGTTAGCATGCGTTTTCTGCGCAGGTACCTAAAGTTGATTAGGCTCATGATGGATTCTCCCTTGCACATGTTGTGAACTGCCTTTAATTGCTGGATAGATGCTTCCGATGAAGGATGAGGCGAACGCAAGTAATAGAATTTCTAGCACTTGGTTTACTTCAAGAAACGGTGCCAGTAAAGAGTTGCCCCAAATCCACCTAACAAATGTTGATGCTGTTTGAGTTCCTACGATTCCTAACTGACAACCCAATAACCGAGCCGACAAAAGCTATAGTTAATGCATAAATCATAATCAGGTTAATTGTGGCTTTCTTTTTTGCTCCAAGGGTTCTGAGCATATAGAGCTCGTATTCAGCCTCATTTACCAGCTCTAGCCGCAAATAATGTAAGAGGCTGCCACTACTACAGCGTAGATGGCTATGGACCAGATGTTTATGAAAACGATTGTTTGATTGTTTATGTCTTGGGCAAAGGCGGTTATTTGTTGTGTGCTTGTTATTTTTGTGTTCGACGGCAGGGTTTGGGTGATGCTGGCTAGTATTTTGTTAGCTTGAGTTGGGTCTTTAATGGAAAATTCAATGAAGGAAACGGTGTTGTTTTCTTGGGTGATGCTTTGAAGAGTTGTAAGCGGCATTGTTAATTCTGCGTCGCTTTGTTGGGTTGTTTGTATTATTCCAGCGACTTTGAGTTGTGCGGATTTGTTGTTGATTGTTATGTTTAATTGGTCATTTTTATTGACGGAGGCAAGTTTGGCTAGGATTATGCCTAGGTTTGCTTGTGATTCTTTTTGGCTGATGGAGCCGTTGATGCTTGCTTGATGGTTTGTAAGGAAGGCCTGTATGTCGTCTACTCCTCTCAGGGTGACGGTATAGTTTCCAGCGTTTGTTGTTAGGGTTGCTTGGATTATTTGTTGAGAAGTAGCATAATTGACGTCTGAGTTGTTTTTTATTTGGTCGATTATGGTGGGGTCTATTTGGCTGTCGGATAGGCTGGTTGAGTTTTTGCTGGTTATTAGGTAGGTTTCACCTGGGCTTGCCAGTTTGCTCAGCAGGGTTGTTTGTGAGTTTATGTTGTTTACGAGGCAATTTACGGATGTTATTAAGGCGATGAGGAGGGCGATTGCGAGGATGGCTGACGCTGTTCCTTTCTTTCGAAATAACATCTTGAATGCTAGTGGCTGCATTCTTTTGTGCCTCAGGTTATTGCGACCTGTTAAGTTGCTGGAGCAGTTACGTTAAGCCAGATTTGTCCCCATCTATCGTGGTATTGATTTTGGTTTGTGGTTTGGTTGTATATCCAAAGTTCAAAGATTATTCTCTGGTTAACGCCTGATTTTGTTAGAGTTATGTCTACTGGGAAGGTCCAGGTTTGGTTGTTGGGTATTACTTGGCTAAATTGTTGGATTGGAGTTATTGGCGCTGGGTTTACTGCTGTGTCATTGTTTCCAAGTTTTACCATGACTGTATAATACATTGGTTCACCCATCTGGTTGCCTACATAGCCGTATAGGTGGATGGTTTCACTGGCGACTATTTGGGATGGATAATCGCCTAGCTTCATGTTTGGCCCCAAGACACCTAGTTCTGAAAACTGTTCACCTTGACTTTTCGGAAGTAAAAATCCTGAAACTGAGAAAAATGCTATAATGACCGTTATACCCAAGACTATGGCACATAATTGTTCCGCTGTAATGACAAGGGTTTTGTTCTTGGTCGGGGAATTTTTGCTTTTTACGCGGTAGTTTTTTCTGAGTTTGAACCATATTTTCCACAGGACTTTTGGCCCAAATGCGTAGGTTATTGATGCCTGCCACTATTAGAGCGGCGGCTGTTGCTATTGCAATTATTGGCAGTATGTTTGATGCTGATTGTTTTGCAGTTGTCGCTTGTTGGGTTATGTTTTGGGCTATTGTTTGGGCTTGGTTAGCTAATGTTTCTGCTTGTTGTGGGTCTGTGTTTATTAGTTGTTGGGCTTGTGAGGTTAGGTTTATGGCTTGGTTTAGTTGTTCTATGAAGTTGATTTGTGTCTGCACCTGCATTGTACGCGTCGAGGATGGCTTTGTAGGCGTTATGCAATGAGTTCTGAGCGTCATTAACACTTGGCTGCTGAGCGTGGACAACGACGGTAACTGACACCAAAAGTATCAAACATACAGCCAAATAGTATGATTTTAGTTGACATTAGTCTGCCATCCGTATAGCACGATTTCTAGCATAAGACATATATAAAAATTGTATAGAATTCCAATCACTAGGAAATGGAGGAGCAAAGGGTTGATCGCTGACTTAGGTAAAGTTGTTTTGGAAACTGCCAAATCGCTAGGCCAACCCACCCTTTCAGAACTGGTTGATTATTTGGTTAAGCAGAAAGGGCTCAAGTTTAAGGACGCAACTAAAGCGGTTTATGTCGAATGGAAGAAAGGCACTTTAGACCTATCGGAAACTAATCCGCCATCAACCTTGCCAAGTTACTTTTTTAATTTAGAAAGCATCTGGTTCTGGGCAGTTACAGGTCTAGTAGCCACCACAATGCTTGTTGTTTTCACCGTGAATACTTCTTCGTTGCTCTACGTTCGGTATGTTTTAGGCGGCGTTTTTGTCTTGTTCTTGCCCGGGTTTATGCTTATTTCGGCGTTATATCCCAGAAGCGGAGAGTTAGATGAACTCGAAAGAGCGGCTTTGTCGATTGGGCTTAGCCTCGCTATTGTACCGCTGATAGGACTTTTGCTTAACTATACGCCCTGGGGCATTAGGCTGGAACCAATCATGATCTCTATGGCAGTGTTGGCAGAAGCGTTGGCTGTTGTTTGCGTCGTGCGCAGATTCAAGTATCATATGCTTAGCCTCAAATAATGCTCGGCACCTTTTTTTCTTAACTTGCATTCTGGACTTCCGAGGAGTTAAATGGAAAAGAAGATTCAGCAGTAGAGCGCCGGCTTGGCTATCTTGGATTCTTTTTAGTCGTAATTCGGTTAAAACTTATTAAATGCAAATGCTAATTTGACTCTTAATATGTCAGTCATATGTCCGCCAAAAAGCAGCCAACGAAAGGAGAGAAACACGCCATTTCATTAAAAGACAAGTACTCAACGCTTGCAACAAGCTTAACATTAACTGGCATATTGCTCACTGTTCTTGCGTACTTGGTCTTGCGGTCAACGCCTTTAACTTCCCTTGGAATATCAACCATATTAATCGGCGCAGTTACATTTGCCATAGCTAGAGGGCAACCAAAGATTCCCCCTGAAGCAAGCGCTATTTTGTTGCAATCGGGCGTTGAAAACATTTCAGCGATTGTGGAGGAGCTTGGGCTTAAATCTAAAGCAGTTTACTTACCTTCTTCTATTAGCGGTGACAAACCGAAGGCGCTTATTCCCATTAGACTCAAACGTGGAATTTGGCAACAAAGATTCTGCCTAAACGTCTTATCGTTAAGTATGGTTCGAAGCCTGAGGCCGTAGGCTTGCTTGTTATTACTCCTGGATCAGCGGTTGGCGGTATGGTTGAGGCAAAGCCTGATTGCTCTGCAGGAGATTTGGAGTCTGCCATCTCACTGGTTCTTTCAGGGGCTATTAATTTGGCTGATGGAGCCCGGGTTACATTGGATGGGGAGAAGGTTTTGGTTGAGGTAGTTAACCCTCGGCTTGAAAGCAACAAAATGTGGGTATACGAGAGTTTAGGGACACCCATAGCTTCTATAGTAGCTTCGGTTGTCGCTGAAGTTTTAGACAAACCTGTTTCTATTAATAGTGAACGTTCTAGCAGGGGTAAATGTTTTGTTGACTTGAAAGTGGTGGGGCGAAGTCTCTGAGAGTTCCCGAGAGATACCTTCTTTCACTAACAATCACGTATGCCCTCACTACTTTTTCGCTCTCGTTTTATAGTGCCAGCAGTCTAGACCTGTATGTTTCTGTCTATATCGTTGAATACTTCATACTTACGTTGCTGCATTCGCCGCTTAATCCAAGGTCACAGAAAATTACAAATATGATTGGTTACGTGCTCTTTGCAGTCTTCATCTTCATTGTGGGTCTAAAGGTTTTACAAATTCTAGGTGCAAGCTTCATATGAAAAGGATTGCAATATTTTTATTATTTCTGATGCTTGCGTCGGTTTTTGTTCCCTGCATGTCGGTTAGAGCTGAACCGTCGTTGGTTCCCCATGAGGATCCGGCTGCCGTTCAAAGCGTGATGGATTCTTATTCTTTTTTAGCCCAGTATGCCGACATTTTTGCGCTTATGGCAGCTAAAAATTATGATAATGCTAG
This sequence comes from Candidatus Bathyarchaeota archaeon, assembly GCA_963846735.1. Lineage (GTDB taxonomy): Archaea > Thermoproteota > Bathyarchaeia > Bathyarchaeales > Bathycorpusculaceae > Bathycorpusculum. The sequence continues at coordinate 16,412 of CAWJXC010000004.1, forward strand.
TCGATTGAGTGAGGAGTTGAGCCATATAACCGTGCCTGAAGACCTAAGTTATGTCATTAATAGGTATAATGACTTAACGCAGCAATTAATCGGAGTATTAAATGATCTCCAAAGTACATTGGATACTGCTTCCAGTCTGCTAGATCAGTACAGGCTTGATGAAGCAGGCCAAGCCTTGGATCACGCAGGAGTTTTAGTCGCTAAGGCTCAGATTTTGCTGGGTGATCTTAAGGACGCTACGTTAACATTGAGCCAGCGTTTAGGAGTATTTGCAGCTTCAGCAGACAGCAAGATACGGCAAGCCTACGACCAACTCCAGACCATGCTGCAAAGACTTCTGGACCTCATCAATCAATATCACACTCTTTTGCAGAGAGCTAATCAGAGAGATGAAGAAATCAAGTCACAAAACCTTGACCCTACAGACATTAAGTCTGACTTTGAATGCTACAAAATGCTTTGTGGGTGGATATGTAAGCGCTTCAGGAATGTTAAGTTCAAAAGGTCAGGTTTTAGAGAACCGAGCGGTACAATTGCTTTTGGATGGAGTCCAAGTTGTAACGGCAAATACAGATTCAAACGGTTTCTATCATGCAATAATACGGATTCCTTACAAGTATGTCGATTCAGTTTCCGTAAGCGCTCTTTATACTCCCTTGGGCGGTGACAGAGGTGTATATTTAGCGTCTTTAAGTCCCACAATAAAAGTTCAGGTACTGTTTTACAATACTATGCTTAACGTTTCGGTTCCAAGCGTTGGTTATCCAGGACTATCTTTGACGGTTAATGGGGGTGTCTTTTCGCAGGATGGAATACCTCTTAGTGGAAGACAAGTTAAGGTGCTTCTTGACGGCGCCATAATAGCTCAAGTTAAAACTGATCAGACTGGAGATTTCACGGCTAAACCCACGATTGATTCTCATACCAAGTTAGGAGTACATAGTTTAACGGTTACCGTTGATCCTGAAGGCTTGTATGCAGGAGCCACCGCACAGAGAACATTAACCATACAAAAAATGGCGATCCACTATTACAAGTTAATACGCCTTCTTTTGTTATGCTTCCGTCACAACTCCACATTAATGGAACTGTTAAGTCAGCTTCAGGTCCCTTAAGTGGTGCAAACGTACAGGTAGAGTTTGCGAATGTGTCAGCTACCGTTAAGACGTTGGGTGATGGAAGCTTTAATTTAACAATGGATGTGCCTTTAAACACGGTTTTTGCAGGCTACCAAGAACTTTAAGGTGTTAGCTCAGCCTTCTGAGCCTTGGCAAGCTGCCGCACAAAAAAACGTTAGTATCTTTGTTTTGAATTCGGTTGGTATAGGTCTTGCTTTGGCTTCTTCTTTGTCCGTGGGTTTTGTAATGTATTTTAGGTTTGCAAAAACTAAGAACAAGAAAGCCGAGAAATCCGCTGGAACTTCGACGGTTTTCACTCTACCTGAGAAAGAGACGCCAGTTATGGTTATTCCAGCTATCCCTGAGACAAAGTTTGAGGGTCTTAAGGGAAAAGTTCTCAAGGCGTACGTTGAAGCTTTAAGGGCTGTTCAAGCGGCTACTGGCGACTCTTTGATGCCTAACATGACATTACGCGAATATTTGCGAGCAATCAAGTTCAAAGATAGGAGAGGCTGTGGAAGCATTTTCTGAGTTGACAACGTTAGCGGAAAGAAGCCTATATTCACCATACGCACCAAAAGAAGAGGACTCAGAGAAAGCGGAGAATTTAGTAAGCACAATAAGGAGGATTCTAAGCAGTGGAATCGCGTAAAGTTTTACCCGCACTAATGTTACTTATAGTGCTTGCATTATCTGCAATTGTTTGGTTCTATCCACCGACAGGAGATTTTAGAGTGGATAATCCCTTTTGGAATGGGCTTTCATCCCTAAGTAGTCAGGCTAAAGTTGTGCCTTTGAATTCATTAGGCGATTTACCTTCTGCCAGGCAAAGGGACTGCTTTGCTTTTAGTGCCCTATGAACAATTTAGTGAAGCTGAACTTACACAAGTTAGAAGTTATGTTTCCTCTGGTGGGACACTTGTGCTATTGGATGATTATGGCTTTGGAAATCAGGTTCTTAGCAGTTTAGACTTGAACATGAGATTCACTGGTCAACCGCTTTTAGATCCTTTGTTTGATTACCGAAATAAGTGGCTACCAAAAATAACCGATTTCACCTCCACACCTCTAAGCGCTAATGTAAGCAGTATAGTATTCAACCATGCCACTGCTTTAAACGGCACATCTGATGCGACAGTAGTTGGTTATTCTTCCAGTTTTAGCTTTATGGATACTAATGCCAATGGGGCGTGGGATGAAGGTGAGCCCAATGGACCTTTTGCAGTGGCGGCTTACACTAAAATGGGCCAAGGCTATGTTGTTGCAATAGCAGATCCAAGTTTGCTCATTAACGGCATGATAAACTTAGATGATAATTTACAGTTTATTAACTAACGTTGTAAGCATTCAGAGCAGCAATCCGCAAGTTTTTGTCGACCAATCTCATCTGCCGAAAACTCCTTTGGATGATGCTAAGGCTGATTTAGCAGTTGTTTATGGCTTGGTTGCATCTCCCTTAGGAACCCTGATCCTAATAGTCCTAGTTTTGACAGTATCATTAAAAGTATTTTGGAAGAATGAAAAAACATGATGAAAAACATTGAAACCCCAATTAGTAGACCAAACAAGATTTTAGATGAAATTTCGAAGATTGTTGTCGGCAAGCAGGATATCAAAGAAATGCTTATTGTTGCCCTTTTGAGCGAGGGCCACCTTTTGATTGAGGGTTTTCCCGGAACAGCAAAGACATTGCTTGCTAAAACTTTCGCTCAAGTGATTGCTGGGGAATTTAAAAGAATTCAGTTTACCCCCGACATGTTACCGGCTGACGTGACTGGGTTTAACGTTTATTCTCCTGATGGAAAGTCACGTTTTGTTGCAGGTCCCATATTTGGCAATATTGTGTTGGCTGATGAGTTAAACCGAACTACGCCTCGAACGCAAGCAGCTTTGATTGAAGCCATGCAGGAGAAACAAGTCACTATAGAAGGCGCAACACATCCGCTGCCAGAACCGTTTATGGTAATAGCTAGCCAGTTGCCATATGGGTCAGAAGGCACTTATCCTTTGACTGAAGTGCAATCTGACAGGTTTATGTTTAGGGTTTGGAGCGGCTATTTAAGTAAGGAAGATGAACAGCAAGTTATTTCCAAGGTGGATTACATTGAGAACCCGAAAATAACGACTGCTGCTTCACTCGAGAACATCGTTGAGCTCCAACGTCTGGTTAAGAAAGTTCATGTTTCTGATGAAATTGGAGCTTATATTGTTTCTTTAGTTAGCTGCACCCGTGAGGATCCAGATGTTCTTTCAGGTCCAAGTACAAGAGCTAGTGTTGCGTTGTTTAAAGGGTCTAGGGCACTGGCGTTTTTGCAGGGAAGAGATTATGTTTTGCCTGATGACGTTAAAAAGCTTGCTTTGTCTGTGTTGATTCATCGTATACGTGTTAAGCCTGAGGCAGAGATGGAAGATGTGACACCTAAGACGGTTGTTGACAGGGTGTTGAGTGCGGTTCCTGTTCCGAAAATATAGTTGTTGATAGATGATTAATGCGATGACGTCGTTGACTGCTGGCACGATTGCTAGAGCGTACTTAGTAGTAGTGCTTGTGCTGTCTGTTTTGGTTTCTTCACCTCTGCAGCTTGGTGTAGCGCTGGCTTTGTTGGCTGTTCAGTTGTATTCGGCTTATAAGCCGCCGAAAGCAAGTTTAAACCTTGTTTTAGTGGTCAGTTCGCTGGTTTTTGCTCCTTTGGCCTTGGAAGCTTTGGCTGGGTTGTATGCGGTTTTGCTTATGGTTCCTGCCATGTTCTTGTTGGATCGGAGCTTGAAGGATTTTGCTTTAACTCAAACTTTTTCTTTTAGCCGCGCTGGTAGAAGCGCTAGTATTGTTTTGAAGACTCTTGGCGCGGGTTTGCTTTTGGTTTTTGGGGTTTCAGTTGTTCTGTGGAATGTGACTTTGATGTTGACAACTGTTGTTTTGATGGGTTATCTTGCAGTTGTGATAACGCGATGTTTTTCGTGGGGTACCAAAGATGTCCTTAGCAGAGGAAAAGACTTGGAGGAGAATAGTGGTTGGCGACTTAGAGACTGTAGAGTTTAGCGTTAAAGGGAAAGCGAATATGCCTATGCTTGTTTCGTTGCAATCCATTGATTCATGGGTTCATGTTGAGCCTCCATACTTTATGCTTCCTGTTAAAAAAGAAACAGAAGCCACTTTGCGGTTTACTCCGCCATTAGCTGGACCTTCAAAAATTCAGATTCAAGCATCTTACGTTGATTCTCGAGGTTTAGTTCAGACTGGGCAAGTTTTAGAGCCAGTGGATTTGCATATCATTCCTAGAGCTAAGTATGCTCAGTGGCTTGCTAAAAAGTATCTTGAGCAGACTTCGCCAGGCGCTGGCAGGGCAGTTGCTATTCCACAGACCAAGTTCCAGAGCAGCCAAGCGTGGAGTTGAATTTCACGGTAGCCGCCCCTATCAGTCTGGTGATAGGTTGAAGGATATAGATTGGAGACACTCCTACATGCTTGGGGAGTTGATTGTTAAGGAGTTTGCTGGTGCTCAGGGACAAGTTGGGATTATTGTTGCGGATTTGACAGCTAAGGATGCAGAAGACGCTGATAAGTTGGCGTACAATTTTGTTATGTCGGCTTTGACGTTGGCAACTGAAGCTTTACCGTCTGCCTTAGCAGTTTATAATAGAAATGAAGTTCTTGCAGTTACCACAGCCGATGAATCCTCGGGAAACCCTAAAGAAGGCGTTAGAGTTGACTGAGAAAATAACGGTTGTTGAGCCCAAGGAGAAGGTTTTGCAGCCCACCGAGATGCGTAGGCTTAAGAGGTCTATTGGGCAGTTAGACCAAGTGCAAACGGAGTCTGCGCAGAAGCTTGCGGAGCTTTTGGAGTTTGAGGTTGAGGCTAATGAGGAAGCCGCAAAGGTGCATCCGGCTACTTTGGCGTTGGCTAAAGCGGTAGAGAACCTGCAGGGTCCCGCGGTAATTACTGTGGTATCTTCGATGGGTGATGATTCTGACGCTTTGTTGTTGTCTTTGGAGAGGTTAAGGGAAAAAGGGTACAGCACGGTTATGGTTGGGGCTGGACAGAAAAAGCATCAATGAGTTTGTTAGATGTTAGGAACGAATTATCGTATGACCGAAATACAAGGGACTATCGGCGTTGTACAACTCAAAAGGTTGCCTGATTTTCTTGCTAAACGCTTTAGAAACGCCGTAATATTAATTGAGAAATTAGAAAAAGAAAAAAACGTCACCTCCAAAGCTGAAAAACCGAGAATCACACTTGTATCTCTATACTACCCGGCTTAAAGGAGCACAAAAAAACCCGAGACAACATAGTTGAGGAAATACATGCTAACGATATAGGCGCAGAAGTTTACTACCCAACACCGGTCCATCAAATGATGTTTTTATCATAACATATTTGGAAGCTTTAGCTGCTGGAAACAGAAAAAGCCGCCGAACAAGCTATATCGCTACCGATACACCCAGCGGTAACGGAACAGCAAATAATCACGTTAGTAGAGCAAGTTCTACACTAATTTAGCCTTTAGTTTTGAAAACCAACCTGAAAATGTATTTGTTAAATCGCTGTCCCCTTTCATTCTAAAATACAATGATACATTTGACCAGGAAATTGGTCTATTCCATAAATGCTTGAAACTTCCTCAATTTTATATTCGTGATAACAACCATTATAATTATCTTTAGGTTTGCCCATAAGCACGCGTACTAATTGTTTGATATCTTGAGGGAGATTTTTTCGAATGAACAAAGGAATTTTGATTTCCTTGGACCATTGTTTCTTTGCCGCTTCTACATCAATATTGCTTAAAAGACTATCAGGATGATAATGCCTAAAAATTCCCTTGATTTTAAAGTATTTGACAAGCATTTGCTCTACTTCAAAAGGGTAGCACTCGTTAATGTGATAGAAGTTAATTGACTTTCCGTTAATATAAAAGTGCTCAGTATAGCTCCTATTTGGCGTTGCTAAAAGAAACTGTCCTTTTGGCTTCAACATACCTGCGACTTTCTCGATATAATATTGGGGGTGCAACATGTGTTCAAGGACCTCTAAAGAGACAATCGCATCAAACTTTTGATTAAAAGTCAGTTCCATGATATCTTGATACATAAAAGTCAGGTTATTTCTTTTGTAATTTTTTTTAGCATAGTTTATGGCTTTAGGATCGTTATCAACTCCAACAACAGTATTGCCGCTCTGTTGTGCTATATAATTTGAACCGTAGCCATAGCCACAACCCGCATCTAATATGAGCCCTTTTACTTTTTGATTAGCCCAAACATAATTAGAAACATAACCGCCAGGTAAACCAAAGAAGTCACCCTTAGGCACTATGCCACTACCATAGTTAACCATTTTTGTCCCTCTTTTGTTGCTTAGTGCTCATTATATCAGACTTCGTAGATGAGTTTCGCTAGACCAACGGGCAAACATGGGATAATACTTTGGTAGACGTCTTCTAAAGATGGGAAGCAACCAACTTGAGAACATTTAGGAAAAAAATATCTTCTTGTAAAAGAAATAAAGTGGGTCAAAATACCCTTTTTGTCACGGTTCAGGATTCCTGATAAGCCTCGCCACGCCATTATCATATATTACGTTATTCTTAATTGTTAGATTTCCATAGAAATCTAAAGTCTCGCTACTATTGCCATTAATGTAGTAAGTCGTGTAAATAGAATAGTGAGGAGAAATTACGTAAGTGGTACCGGCCACTTGCCCCCAAACTAGGATAGCACTAGCTGGGGCTTGAGTCATATTACTGTAAACGTTTGCAAGAGTTTGAGGGTCATGCTCAATTATATAGTCACTTTCGATAATTTCAGAGCTTGTTAACGATTGGAAATTGCGGCCTGAAAAATAGAACACCATTCCTAAAAGCATACTTATAGTCAAAAGGAATACGGCCAATGTGCGAAGTGCAGGTTTTGGCAAACGCCATTTTGCGCTCGACACAAATTTAATCAAGGAATAAGTAACCAAGGGCAATAGTATCAGTATTCTCTCCACATAACCTGCACCACCCAACGTTACGGCTAAGCCGCCGACAAAAACTGCCATGAAAAGCTGAATGGTGAAAACTGCTTGGTCAATATTCGATTTTGTCTTCCGAGCATTAATAAACGATAATGTTAAACCGAGCAGTATTATCGAGCCTATGTATAAGGCTTTATAAAAAACCAGTTGAGCCCAGACCGGATTTGCTCTTGCCATCCCAGAAGAAATTAATCCGACATTTTCAGAGAATAGGCTTATGAATACATTTTTGAGTGTTGTTACAAAGCTTCCGAACGTATATGTGGTCATGAAAATAAGATAAATTAACCAAGAAAGAAAAATGATTATCAGAAGAGCCCAAAGCCTTTTTGAGAACATGGATTCTTTGATTTTAGTTCCCATTCTCAGGATTCCAAAAACATAAGGATAGGAAATCACTGCTGCTATTGAAACTAGAGTAAAAATTACTAAGCCCTGATGCAAAAAGACAAAACTAATTCCAACAACAAGCATCGTTAATGTGAGCTTGCGATCGTTACTGGTCGAGTAGAATAGCATAATGGCTAGGCAAAGCCAGTAGAGGAAAATACCGTACGATTGAGCAGCATAGTGGTAATGATTAGAATCCAAAGCAAACTGCAATACAAGAGCTATACCGACCAAAGAAACGGAACCTAGCAATTTCTTATAAAAGAAGAAAAGCAGAGGAACAAATGCAATAATCATAATTACTTCAAACCACTTCAAAATGAAGAGAGCAATAGGGCTCGATAGCGTAAGGGTATTGCCATTAAGAACACTCAGAATTCCGGCGGTCGCCCAAAAGAAGCTTGGTTGAAGGTCATAGTAGCCATCAATATTTACGTTTGAATGGCCAGTATTTGTTACATACAAACCTCTCAACAATTGACCAGGAGCGTCTGAGAAACTAGTGAGATAATTTGTTTCAATCAAGGTGGGTAAAATGTATTTTAAAATAACAAGAAACAAAATGGGCAATATTACGACTGCTGAGATTTTGAAGTTTTCTTTCCCAAGCAGAAGTACCATAACTAGAATAGCTATTGAAAAAGCACCAACAAAAAAGTAGTCAGCGTTGATTGAAAATGGCCCAAGTAAGTCAGATTCGTTATAGTACCCGATACTAACAAACCTCATCATAAAAGCAAAGACGACAATAACAAAAACAATCGCGGCTATCAAAATAAAATGATTTTTATTTAAATGTATTTTCAAAAGACATCCTGTCAATTATTAATGTTATTTTTCCAGCAGTTCTTTATACACAGATGCATACTTTGGCACTACAACATTGTCCCAATCGAATTCCTTCAGCATCTTACGCATGGCGTTTTGCCCAAGTTTTTTAGCATATTTGTCGTTTTCTATCAACGAGCTTATCGCATTCGCGACACTCACGGGTGATAGGTCCTTGAGGATTATGCCAGTCGATTTATCCACCACATCTTCATTGGACCCTTTGCTAATTATTGGTGGAATCCCGCTTGCCATAGCTTCTAGTAACGCAGTAGAATAACCTGTCAAGCTTGGGAATGTATTTATAAACGCATAAGAGGTCTGATACAGCGTCCGCAATTCTGAACCATAAACTGGTTGATTAATGACTCTAACCATGTCCTGAAGCTCAAGGTCTTTGATCAACTTTAATGTTTGATTGTAGTAATTACCCCAATGGCTTCTAATCACCAGTTGCAGGTCTCTTTTTTTGCTCCTGAGAAGAGAAAATGCTCTCAGCAATATATCTGGTCGTTTTCCACGGTCTAATTGTCCAAGAAACAATATTTTATAGGGTTTGTCTAGTTTGAATTTCCTGTTTATGTTATCAATTTCTTCTTTGCTGGTTCGCTTAGAAAAAAGGTTACAATCAACACCATGGGGTGTCACCGCAATATCGCTCTTATTTATGCCGTAGCAATTGGCGGCTAATAAACGAACTCTTTGAGAGATTGCCGTCCATTTATCGGCATTGTTTTGGTAAATATGCTTTAACACATCATTTAGGAGAGTTGCCTTTGTAACTGATTGATTCTTGCTAATCATATCCAATGGAACAGACCCATGGAAAGTTGCCAATCTTTTTACCTTAGGACTTCTTCGAGGCTGAGAAAATACATAGAATCCATGTGTATGAATAATTGAGTTGTCGTCAATAGTGCTCAGAAAGCGGTGACTAGCTTCTTTATAAGATGCGTAACGTATTAAGAGGTCAACTGTTTGTTTCAAGTTACCCAAAGGCAAACTTTTACTAAAAGAAACAGGAACATCCACAAGTTTATACGAATTTTCAATTTGCTTGACATGGAATTCTCCATCAGCCGAAGGCTGAATATTTATAACCTCAAATTCTCTAAGAGCAAGTCGCTTTGAAATTTCATAAACGTGCCGTTTAATACCTTCCGCGGGCTGACCGTCAGCGCCAGGAAGCATTATTATTTTATTCAAAATAAATCACAATTTGAGTTGCAATTCATGTATCAGCTTATAATCAGGTTTCTGTAATTTTTTTTAATAAAAACATTCGATGAAAAGGGTTTTCAAATACTCGATATGTTTTTTTTATTGAAAAACCCGACTTTTTGATATCATCCTTAATTTTATGCAGCGGATAACCGTTCCTACCTATTTCCCAGTGATGAGCACTCCCAGAATCAAGTTTTCGATGTATAGTTTTTGGGAACGAAAAGAGAGGAGAGGGAATTGTCAACGGAAATTTTATAGAGAACCCAAGATAATAGCTGGAATCTGGTAAAGAAATAACAGCGTAAGATTTGCATATTCTATTAATTTCTAAGAGAGCTTTTTCAAAATAAAAATAAGGCAAATGCTCCAAAACTTCAAAGCATATACTAACATCGACGCATTCGTTCTTCAGAGGAAGAAGATTAACTGAACCGATTAAATCGGTGCCCAGTTCTTTTAATATGTCGATTGTAAAAACTTGAAAACCGAAACGTCGAAGGTAAGAACAGGTAAAACTCGTGCCTACACCAACCTCCAAGATTGATTTAGGTTTCAGGTCAAGAACTTCCTTAATTTGAGCATAATAGCTGTTGAATCGCCCTTTTGAATCATAGCATGCATCAAAAACTTTATGCGTTAAATCACACTTAAGCAACGGTTAGCTTTCAATTAGCGTGTTAACGATGAATTAATTCCCGCTAAGCAATTCTTCATATATTTTAACATACCCTTTTACGATATTATTCAGATTGTATTCTTTCGCAACTATTTCATAGCCCTTCTTTCCTAGTTTTTTTGCCAAGTTCTCGTCTTTCAAAAGTAAGGTTATCTTCTCAGCTAAATCCGCAGGATTAGTTGGATCGTACACAATCCCAGTATTATTATCAATTACCGGGTAAGTATCAATTGTTTTAGCCCTCACTACGGGCTTTTTATTGGCGAAAGATTCAAGGGTCATTTTTGATGCCCCAGGCACGGTTGTGCTGTTTACAACAGCATAGCATTTTCTCATTATAGATAGGACCACTTCGTGCTTTACGGAACCTAGAAAAACAACTTTATCAGAGATGCCCAAGTCAAAGGCAAGCCTCCTGAGTTCAGAAAAGAGCGCCCCACCTCCGGCAATAACAAAAACAACATCCTTTCTATATGACAGTATGATTGAAGCAGCCTTTATGATCATATCAACATTGCGCTCTGGGGAAAGCCTTGCAGCAGTAAATACAATTTTTTGATTATCTGTAAAAGAAATGTCATCATCAATTTTGTCAGGTTGTGAAAGCAAAATACCGCTTGGAAGATAAGAAATTTTGTTTTCGTCAACATTAAAAGACTCCACAATATGTCTTTTCAAAAATTTCTCAACCACGATAATATGGTCAACTTTTTCAAACATCCTCCGTTCAGATTTTCTGACAGAAGGTTCACTTTTAAACAATGACCACAACGCATGCACAGTAAAACAAACAGGTTTGTTACTTGCCATCCAAGGATGAAAAAAGAAAGACTGCGGCAAGCTTAAATGCGGAATTAAAGGAACAGTTTCGCCATGGATTTGAAGAATATCTACCTCAATCTTCCGTAGATATTTTATCAAATTTGCATTTTGTAATTCAAACCTTACATAATTTAATGGCTTGTATTTAGCGACATACATCGGATCAATAGCAGGCGACATTTTAGTCACCTTATTATGGTTATGGTTAAGTGGTTCGTTTGTCCATTTTCTGGAAACTATAACGGACTCCATGGTCTTATTGAGCTCCTTATTAAGGTCAGAAGCAAAAATACTTCCGCCCCCAGAGGCTTGTGAGAATGAATCGATATATTGACATATCTTCATAGGTTCGCCCTTCGCATCAGTTCATTAACAGAGCAATATGGGAGTTCAACAGGTGGCAACTGTAAGGCTACTTCGCTTTTCCAGAGGTAACTCTCTCATTGAAAGTAACATCATCAATTAAATCAAATTCCGGATATTCCAAAGCTACAATGAGAACTGAAATATTTTTCTAGGTAGTGATTAGTTCTCTTGATAGGGACAGCGCTGTTTCTTGTATGGCTTCAGAGCTACCAAATAAGGGTTTAAATCCTAAATCCTTTATCTTATTTATTGACAATGCCATGTTTTTAACGTCTCCTCGCCAGCCTATTCCTTGAGATGTTGGCTTATACACGAAAGCAACATCTTTCAGTTGCATTGCAGCAACTACTATTTTCGCCACCTCTTTAACTGTGATATAGTCCTCACTTCCAAGGTTGTAGGCGGCGAATCGTTGTTTATCGGTTTTGCTATAGGCAGTTAAAGTTCCTTCAACGACATCATCTATGTAGATATAGCTTCTGTTCTGTGTGCCGTCACCTAATATCTCAAGCTGCCGCGGATTAACGCCCAGCTTTACAATGAAATCATACGTGACAGCGTGTCTAAGCCTGGGGCCAACAACGTTTGCATACCTAAGCATTGTAGCCGTGAAACCGTAGAGACCGCTATAGGCATGAATGAGATTTTCACACGCTGCCTTACTTGCACCGTAAACAGAAACGGGTTTTATTGGAGCGTCTTCGCTTAAAGGTATCTTTACAGGTTCACCGTAGATGCTACTTGAAGAAGCAAAGACAAGCGCTTCAACATCGTTCTTTCGCATTGCCTCTATCAAGTTAAACGTTGCAACTATGTTCTCATTGAAGTGTATCTCAGGGTTTGTCGTGCTTACTCGAACCTCAGGATTCGCAGCATAATGGAATACAACATCAACGTCTTTTACCGCCCTCTCTGCAACCTGAGGATCCTTCAAATCCAACGTCAACATTTCAATTTTTGGGTTACCTGTATGGCGCACAATATTTTCAGTTCTACCGCTACTAAAGTTGTCCAATATTCTAATGTTCCAGCCATCTAAAGCAAGCCTATCTACTAAATGACTGCCTATAAAGCCTGCACCACCTGTAACTAAAGCAAACTTATTCTTCATTTTTTTTGGCTCCCAATACATTTTTGTATAACTCGATTGATTTGTTGGCTATCGTTTCCCAAGAAAAAACGTCCGCCTTTCCATTTTGCCCCATTTCCTCAGCTAATTTGCTGTTGCCTACAAGTTCAATCATTGCATCTGCCAACATTTTAGGATTTGAATGGGGAACTAACATACCGTTTACATGGTCCTTTACTCTGTAAGGAACGCCTCCAACACTGGATGCAATCACCGGTTTTCCCCTTGCCCACGCTTCAGATATGACACCTGGGTAAACTTCCACATAGTCTGCGATCGAAGGATTAACAAGGGCAACTGCCGAATCAATGGCCTGTATCTTGGTTTCTTCATCAACAAAACCCAGCACATATGTTCTATCCCTTAACCCTAGCTTTTCAGCCAAACTCAAAGTTTCCTTGAGATATCCGCCGTCAGGCCCTATGAAAACCGCAGCGATGTCTTCATCGACATGCTTTAATGCCTTAACCAAAAAGTGCGGTCCCTTAAGCTTATGCATCCTACCTACAAAAAGAAAAAAATGTTTTTGCCTAATCCCAAGTTTCAGCTTTAACTCAACAGAATTTCCTTTTTTTATCGACAAAATAGAATTTGGGACACCGTCAGGCAAGTATGTAGCGTCAACACTATATTCGTTCTTTAGGGTCTCCAAATCCCAAAGACTCTTAACAAGCGCAAGGCTTGACTGCTTTAACGCCTTACGAGTGTTTCGCCTACCATAGTAAGGACCAATAAACCTCACACACAAGCTTGGATGATTTTGGAGGGAGTTTACTCCCATAAAATAACAAGCATTTTTCACCCCTAACTTGATAGACTCATTGAGAATGTTCATGCTAAAAAAACTGTTATGGGCATGAACATGAACAATATCAGCAGTCTTCAATAAGTCAACGGGTAATACTCTAGGAATCGTCAAATCAGGATAACGAAATCGCCAACTCTTAATCCTTTCAATATTCACTTTATTTAGAATTTCCTGAGTAGGCCTTCCCTGAGAACCATAATTGCTTGTGATTACAAAGACTTCATTTCCAAGCGCTGCTTGAGCCTCAGATAGCCCCTGAACAACACGCTCCATCCCCCCAACAAAAGGATAATAATTATGGAAAGCATGCACTATACGCATTTTATTCTAAGCCTTACAAATGTTGAATGTTTATTGCTTGGCGCATTGCGTCTTTTATTCCTCTAAAAATCCATTGCAACGTCCAAGTTCGATACAATATCAGGAGTAAAGTACACGACGCTATGTAAAATAACCTTTTAGGAAGAAACTTGTTCCATTTGAGGATGAACAATGTACTATTGCGAGATTTCCAGTACATTCTCTTACCCATGCTAATCTTCGGTCTATTGCCCCCCGTCTCAACCCCTAAATGAATAACGTATCTCCGCGGGTCAAAAAAAAGATTAAATCCAGCCAACCTTATTTGACGCTGAAAATCACTCTCTTCCCTGAAACCAGTTGGTGCAATGAATGTTTCATCATATCGAATTTTCGTTGTTTTAACGTTTTTTTTCAAGATAAAGAATGGAGTTAAAAACTCTGTATAGCGAGGACCATGTTTTATATCAAGAAAAATATAACCGGTTAACCTTGACATAATATTAGCTGAATTAAATGGCAAGTTGAGGAAAAAATCGCCATCCGGTCTTACACCTCTTACAACAACTCTGCCGCCAATTGCTCCAATTTTGTTATCTGTTTCAAAAAGTTTTGCCATATGTTTTAAGCAGTCTTTTTCAGGCAGAAGGTAGTCGTCATCCACCATTACTATATAGTCATATTCACTTTTAGATGCCATATCCAAAAGAGCATTTCTAGCTTTGATAGAACCAATGCCGTTAGGATAAAGGGTGAAAATAACCCGTTTTTCCGTAACAAAATCTGCCATTAATTCTTTATAATCTTCAAAAAAACGATGAGTTGAAGCTTGAGCAATTACAATTATTTGAGCCACATTATCAGCATCAAGCCAATTTTTTAAAGCCAACTTTAACATGTCAGGTTGGTCATAACTTGGAATAAGAATTAAAATATCATAGGAATAATGTTGCAAATAAATTACCTTAAAATCTTGTTACTTCTTTTTTAGCAATATTTGCTTTTACTGCTTTTCTGATGCCTTTAACCCATGCTACGCCGTTTCCTCCGGCCAGTATTAAAAGTGGCGAAAATGCAGGCAATAGATAATAGAAGACTCTTATGAAGAGTGTCGGTTTAGAGTAGCTTAGTGCTTGGTAGATTCCAAGTGTTGTTCTGCTCTTGTAGGCTTCTTCTTCCTGTCTATTAGAGGTCCTTTGTGTTGTCACATATGTCTCTGTGCAGAAATAAGCTCGAAAACCTAGCTCAAGAGCCCTAAAAAGAATGTAGGAATCCTCTGCTATGCAGGGTGGGATGGGCATTACGGTTTCAAAAACTTGGCGTTTGACAAGCATAAACTCTCCGCTAGCACAAACATGAAACCTTTGCCTTATTGGATTTAGAATTCTGTAAAACAGGACTTGAGGACCTTCAGAAACTTTCACTCGGCAATACACAATATCTGCTTTTGAAGATAGACATTGTAATGCAAAGGCAAAGTTGTGTATTCTAGTGTCAACATCGTTGAATAAAATTACGTCAGTATCTTGAGGGATGAATTTAACGCCGAAGTTAATGGCATCCCATTTACCCTTCGCCTCTCTATACATAACGTTCGGATGCTTAAACTCCTCACCACAGACAACAACAAAAGGCACCCCTAAACTTTGCAACTCTGCAATTTTTTCAGAAACATTTTTTGCATCTCTAGCCAACACCATAAAGAAGCATTTAGTATTGCTCGAGTCTACACGAAGGCTAGATTCAATCATGCTGTTTTCAGCTTTTCAGCCGTGCAATGCGATGAGTTATTCTTTGCTCGCTTCTTTTTACGAGAGCAGACACGGATGCAACAGCAATAGCTTGCGAAGCAAAGAGCAGCATGAGAACGCCCATAAGAGCCCATCCGCTATGCCAAACACGAACAGTATACTGCTCGAAGAGAACCCAGCCCAAAAGCACCAGTGCCGGAATCATGGCCAAACTAGCAATAGTCGAGAACAACAAAAGTGGATTGTGCTTCCATGCTAATCTTACAACAGCTGAGAGTATACCAAAGCCATTCCAAGTTGAAAGTTTTCCTTTCCCAACTCTTGGTCTGTAACCAATGGGAACTTCAGTTACATTATGATTAGCTGCTGTTTGAGCAGCAATCTCCACTTCCGTTATGAAACCCTTTGAACTGAGCTCAAGATGCTTAGCAACCTCGGTGTTAAGCAAGTACATTCCTGAACACACATCCGACAAGCCTGCTCCAAACAACAAGTTAAACGTGCGAGTAATCACCGAGTTACCCAATCTATGGACCGAACTGATGTTTTTTCGATCTCTAACACCGATAACCTGCGCATAATTAGCGCAATGATTTAAAAGACGCTGGATGTCTTTAGCGGGGTAAGTGTAATCTCCATCAACAACTAACAGGTAGGGCGTCGTGACATTTTCAATGGCTGTTTTTATTGCTCCTGTTTTGCCTCTGCCATGCTGGGAAATGAATCGTACGCCCTTCTTTTCTTCGAGTATTTGCAGGGTCTTATCAGTTGAGTAACCATCAACGACAAGTATGTTGCTGTAGCCTTCCTCCAGCAGTTCATCTATGACTGGGCTGATAGCGAGTTCTTCGTTTTTAACAGGAATGACAATTGTTAACTTGGTCTTTAGTTATGGGCATAGGCTTTTGAATCGTAAAGGGTTGCTTTGGAAGCTCGGAAAGATTGTCGGTAGCTGTTCGGGTGTACATAGCTAATTTAATTGTTTTTAATGGTGATTTCTTTGCATATGATTGTCGGGATGCTGGTAAGATGATGGTATTTCTGGTAGATTCATGATATTTTTTGCCTCATGGGTAAGTTTTAGTTTTTTTGTTTTAGCATTGGTTTTGTGGGGTTTCATCACGACGGAGTTAAGGAGTATAAAGAGGAGTATCCTAGTCGTTCAACCCTTTCACACCTTACCTGAGCAGTGCTTATCCGATGTTAACGTTGGAGACTGAGGATTCTGGATTCAACATTTGATTCATAGCTTGTTGCTTACTTTGAAGATTGGAAGGTCATTCATGTCGATAACAGTTAGAAACCGAATGAAACCTTCATCGCTTGCCCACTTCGCCGCCTGATTGGTTCCCCATTTCTTGGCTATTACACTGATTCTTTGTGCTAGAGGTTGCCCAAAATTTTGCATGCCATAGGATAAAGTTGCCTATTAATCCGCGGATTCCGCCTATAGCTTGCAGCAGTTTTCCAGCTAGCGGTGTTAATATTTTTAGCAGCTGGGAACTGCATATTTTATCGACGGTTTGGATTACAGCGTCTATGAATCTGCGTTTATCTATGGGCAATACTCGATACCAGGAATTGTTAACTCTGAGGGATTTCTTTTTTAATGTTGACAAAAAATTTCGTCCGCCATACCTTATCATGCTTGAGATGTCTGTGGTATCTGGGGGGGTTTTCGTTGTTTCTTTTTTCTGTTTACATGCTGAGGTGGAATATTTGGAGGGTATTTGCATGGTAAGGCCTTTTCTAAGTTTTAGTTCTGGAGGATAGGGGGTTTTCTCTGCCGACAAGAGTTTTTTCTCGGGCTGGTTTTGTGTCGTCAAATTGGAGTTGCTCGAGAATGGTTGTGCAGACGTTTAGACAGTCTTCGCAGAGGCTAAAGCCAAATCGGAGTAGGAGGATTTTTTTTGTTGCTTTGCAGATGTCGCATGTTCCCGTTTTGGTTCCAATGAGCATAGTATGAGGTGAGTGAGAAGCTCCTTCACTTTCACAAGTATGCTTTTCATGTGGAGGCAGCTTCAGCTGGGTTTTCTCTGGTTTTGGCTGGTAACTGGAACACAAGTTGTACTCGCTTGGTGCATCACAGATCTTCTGTAGCTTCTTGCACCATGAGATACGATTGGATCTAAATTCGCAGCGTCTTTTGATGTTTAAAGGGGCTGTTTGAGACTGTGATTTTAATGGTTGCTTCAAGCGTACACTCCTCTCTTTGGCAGACAAACGGTGACTATTTGTCACATAAGTATATATAATTTACCATAAATACCGAAGAGACAAACAGCAGACGTATGAGTTAAAAGACAACAAGAACCAAAGCCGCAACCGAGGATATAGTTCGCATTCAGCAGACAGGCGAAAACTGCAATAAACGGCAAAAAAACCCAAGTTCCCCACAGCCACAAACAATTAAAGTCGCCAAAACCCATATATTAGTAGGGCAAAAGCAAAGAACCAAAAAACATTTCTTCCACGCCTTAAGCTCTTCCTCGAAATTCAGCACGGATGGAGCATCAACCTCTCAAGTTAAGGTCGAGGTTCAAATTCCTTCTCGCCAACCAAAGACAAACCCACCATTCAGGTGTGCATGCATTCTACAAAATTTGCTTTTGCCCAAATATCTAAGGTGAGGAAAGAAATGGCGAAAAAAGCACGTGTTCCTCAAATGTTTAAAAGAGCCGTGTCGTACTTTTTTACCAAGCCAGCGACAACCAAGTACCCCTATGTTAAGCCTCAGTTGCCAGATAACTTTCGGGGTCAACCAATATTCGATATCCAGCTTTGTATCGGCTGCGGTTTATGCGGCAAAGAATGCCCATCAAAAGCGATTGAAATGATTGAGGTTGACGGGAAAAGACGTCCCCAATTCAGACTTGACAAATGTATCTTCTGTTACCAATGCGCAGAAACCTGCCCCAAAAAAGCCATAACAAACTCATGTTTCTACGAGTTAGCCACAACTGACAAATCCTCATTGATTATGAAGCCGCAGCCAATCTTGCAGCAGATTGAAGCGTAACAGACCCTTGAAGCATTCAACTGGCTTACAGTTTCCACTGACTTGACGAAACTGGTTTTTCCAACACGCCTTTGGCGAAAACTTTCTGTTAACAAATGAACAGGCGGCTCCCGTCGCTTAAGCGGCTAATGCGCTCTTCCTGTCTTTTGATGGTTAGGTGCTTTGAATTATAGGGCTATTATTTCTCCGAGCTACTAATTTCACAGAACAAGTATTATTTTACATGTTTACGGCAAAAATAACCATTCAAGCAGGTTACAGCCCACTTTTAGAACAAGAGTTTTCTCCTCAAAGTGCAGTTAACTTAAAGAACAAGCAACAAATATACTAAGCATTCGCAAACTAAAAACGGGGAAAGTGGTGTAGGCTACAAGTGGCTCAAGCAACCTTTGAAGAAATAAGCGCATCAGACTTTTTCTACCGAAACCGAGACATCGCAGGCTTAACAAACCCTTCACGCGCCATCTTCGTTGCCATACGAGAAATCGTAGAAAACTCCTTAGATGCAGCGGAGAGCCAAAAAATCCCCCCAGACGTCTACGTACGCTTATCCTACGAGGGAGAAGCCACTAAAGAAACCCAAATCTACAAACTCCGCGTCGAAGACAACGGCAGCGGAATTCCACCCCGATTCATCCCCTCAGCCTTTGGCCAAGTGCTCTACGGCAGCAAATACAAGCTCAAACAGGCAAGAGGCACCTTCGGCTTAGGCGGCAAAATGGCAGTGCTCTACGGACAAATCACAACCCATCAACCAGTTTTTGTAACTTCAAGCACTGGGCAAGAGAAAATTTACAGTTTCAAATTAATGATTGATATCCAGCGTAACAAACCCATAATTTTAGACCGCAAAGTCCTCATCAACAAGGACCATTGGCGCGGAACCATCGTTGAGTTCACGCTTGAAGGCGACTACTTACGAGCTATGCCAAAAATCATAGAGTACTTCAAGCAAACCGCCATGGTTAACCCATATGCAAACATAACTTTTGTTGACCCTAAAGGCAGACTCTACAAGTTTATACGTGGAACAACACGTCATGCCTGAGTCACCTAAAGAAACCATGCCTCATCCATACGGCGTTGACGTAGAGCTCCTTCAGCGGCTAATCCAAATAACAACCTACACTAACATGTCAGAATTCTTAAAAGGGCACTTCCACCGAGTCGGCGAAATCACTGCCCAAAAATTCCTTGAGTTCGCAGCCATTCCCCCAAACAAAAACCCCAAAAAACTATCCCATGAAGAAATCGTGCGCTTAATGCAGAACCTCAAAAAATACAAGGATTTCCTACCACCTGACGCCAGTTGTCTCTCACCTCTCGGTGAAGATTTGCTTAAAGCTGGTATCATTAAAGAGCTCAAGCCCGAGTACCTTGTGGTTCACCAACGCAAACCATCCACTTATGCTGGTCACCCATTCATCGTTGAGTTGGCTATGGCTTATGGCGGCGACGTGCCAAAACGCGGCACATTTGTGATTTACCGTTTTGCCAACAAAATCCCCTTGCTCTATGACGAAGCAAGCGACGTTTCCTACCGTGTAATCGCAGCCATGAACTGGCGTCGCTACAAAGTCGCACCCGAAATGCCAATCGCGATAGTTGTGCACATTTGCAGCACCAAAGTCCCCTACAAAACCGTGGGCAAAGAATTCATCTCCGACCGACCTGAAGTACGAAGAGAAGTCGCAAACGCTCTGCGTGAAGTTGCCCGTCAACTGCAGCATTTCTTAGCAAGGCAGGAGCACGTGCACATGGAGAAGAAGCGGCTGGGAATTTTCAGCAAGTACCTGCCCAAAATCGCCGAGTTCTCAACCACGCTTGCCCAAAAAGAGAAGCTTCCAGACATAGATAAACTACTTAAGAGTGTACAGAAATATGGCGCAGAAGAAAGCTAAAATCGCAGAAAGACAACTCGAGGTCATTGCAGGCCTAAAAACGTTTGGCACTCAAATTTACAATCAACTAGACCAAGGTGTCTTTCCAACCATTAACATGCCAAGCCGCTCCACCGAAAACATCAATTACGACCCAACACTGCGCCAATTCATTCTGGGCGAAAAAAGCGTCAGCCGAAGCGCTCGCAACATCCGCCACATCAAACCCTTCACACAACTCGCTTGGGCAGCAATGTTTAGCAATGAACTCACTACTCAACGCAAAACCTCCACCTTAAGAGATGTCTATTACTCGGCACAAGCCTACGAAATGACTTTCACCGACCAGCAGGAATCAAACAACATCATCACCGACCTCGAAACCCTGACAGGGTTTGCCCGTGAAGACTTTCATATCTTCCCCGAAGAACGCAGCGCAATTTTCGGCGACTTAGATATCGGCTACACCGTTCCAGGCTATGAAGGCAAAACGCTCAACTTAACCAGCCACCCAGACGGCGTACTAATTGGACCAGCCCTAACCTAGCTCCGAATTCATAGGCACCAAAGCCGACAAAGTCATCGCCATCGAAAAAGGCGCCCTATTCACAAGGTTCATCGAAGAAAACGTACACAACAAACACAAATCACTTTTGATTTCTTGCGGTGGACAAGCTCCAAGACAAACCCGCAGCTTCATCCGACGCCTCCACGACGAACTCAACCTGCCCGTGTACATTCTAACCGATGGTGACCCATGGGGAATGCACATTGCACAAGTCATCATTTCAGGCTCAGCAAACGCTGCACACCTTCGAGACTTAAACACTCCTGACGCAGTATGGAGTGGGGTTTGGGCATCAGACATCGTCGAATACAAATTGCCCACCGACCCACTTGATGAGGTTGACATTAAACGGCTCAACGAGTTGGCGAGAGACCCAAGATACCAAAACGACCCCCTATGGCAGCGGGAAATCAAGCTGTTCCTCAAGATTAAGCGTAAGGCGGAACAGGAAGCTTTCAGCAGATACGGATTAACCTACATCGTTGACGAGTATTTACCTACAAAGCTTGAAGCGGCAAAGGGCAAAAAGTAGGATGCTAAAAAGCCTACTGTAATTACGTCCATTTAACTTTTAATTCTTTAATCAACTAGGGTTAAGAAGGCTGATTTCACTTACACCGCGCCCTCTACTCCTGCATTATGTCTTTTGAAGTGACACTTTAAAAACATAAAAAACGCTTTGTCTGTCCCTTCAACATGAGGAGAAAAACACATGAGAAAAAACAAGTCTATTCTCACAGGAGAGGTGTCTAATGGGTAAAACCGTTGAGTCATACCGCATGGCATTAGAAGATGAGATACGCAGGTGGAAGGGCTTTGAGAAGGCACTGAGAACTGAAGACCGAGAAGCCTTTGAAGAGTTAATGGATGCTTGCCGAAACTATGCCTCAGCAGGAAGCAACGCCACTCAACCCATACTCTTTGAACCCATGATAATTTCAATTCTACTATCCCAGCAAAAGAAGATTATGCGGTTAGAGAAGAAGCTAGATGCAGCCCAACGAGCCCCGACGAGTTAGAGGCTGGATATTTGATGTTTACCCTTCTGACTTTGGCAAAGTCGCGGTTTGGGTAATCAGTGAAACGGGCGAGAGAATCAGGTTAACTGATAGGTTTGAGCCATGCATCTATGTCTCGGGCAAACAAGAGGACCTTGAACGCCTCACAAGCCAACTGTTTGATAACCAAAAAATCGCGTCGTTCAAGTTCACCCAAAAGTATGCTCAACCAACCGATACTGAAAAGTCAAGAGTTCTGGAAATAACCGTTAAAGACTGCAGGCAAATCCGAGCTTTAACGCTTGAAATTTTAAGAATGGGCGATTACTTGCGCTATGAACTTCACAACTGCGACATCCAAAGCGACCGCTTATACTTTTTTAACCATGACTTGTTTCCGCTGGCGTTTGTCGAAGTAAAAGTTTCCAAATCAGGCTTAGATTATACGCTTTTGGATTCGGTTAAAAGCACAGACTACGTTGTTCCTAAGTTGCGAGTTGTAAGGTTGGAGGTGGAGGTTGCTAAGAAGGGCATAGTTGCAAGTTTTGATGACCCCATCGAAAAAATATGTTTAAAGCAAGAAGGCAAAGAAGACCTCACCATCGATTACGGGGATGAAGCGACTAAACTGTTGCAGCTTGTTTATGCCGTAGACGAGTTAGACCCTGACATAATTTTGACAAGTGCAGGCGACTCGTACCTTTTTCCATACCTAATCCAGAGAGCCAGCTTGAACAATGTGTTGGATGAGTTTGTTTTAGGCAGGGACAAGGTGCCTTTTAAGTGTAAAGCTGCCGTTGGCAGAACATACTTTTCTTATGGGCGCACGTTCTATCGGGCAAGCATTGTAAGGTTGCATGGAAGAATACACATCGACGAAAACAACACCTTCATCATTGGGGAAGCAGATTTTGAAGGCTACATCGAAATAGCCAGAACCTGCAGAGTCCCCCTGCACACGGCAGCAAGGTTCTCAATTGGCTCCAGCATGTCTTCGATACAGTTCTACCAAGCCATAAAAGACGACATCTTGCTGCCTCGAAACAAAAAGATACCTGAAGCCTTCAAATCAGCCCGTGACTTGCTAGTTGGCGACCGCGGAGGATTTGTTTATGAACCACGCCTTGGAGTGCACGATTCCGTGGCAGAACTAGATTTCTCTTCAATGTACCCCTCACTCATGCGCAAATACAATATTTCAGCGGAAACCGTGCTTTGCAAATGCTGCCCCGACTCACCCATACGAATCCCAGATTTAAACTATCATATCTGCACAAAACGGGTCGGCATGGTTCCCAAAACCGTCGATTTAGCCCTAACCAAACGACTCCACTACAAACGCCTAAGAGATGAAACAGACGACCCACAACTCAAGCAAGTGTATGATAGGCGCCAGACAGCGTTAAAATGGATTTTAGTCACCTGCTTTGGCTACTTAGGCTTTAAAAATTCAAAGTTCGGCACCGTTGATGGGCACATTGGCGTTTGTGCGTTTGCAAGGGAAGCCTTTCTTAAAGCAGCGCACCTTGCGGAAGATGCGGGTTTTGAGGTTATCCACGGCATTGTGGATTCGTTTTGGCTCAAAAAGAAAGACGCAACCTTAGACGAGTACGATGAACTCTGCAAAGTAATCACTAAGGAAATTGGTGTGCCCATAAATTTTGAGGGACGCTACAAATGGATAGTTTTTCTGCCATCAAGGCTTCATCCGAGGCTTAGTGTCTTGAACCGTTACTTTGGCTTAATGGAGAATGGCAATGTGAAGATTCGAGGTTTAGAAATCCGCCGCAGCGACACACCTGGGTTTATTTTTGATGCTCAAACCGAAATGATAAACGCGTTAAAACCAGCAAACAATTCAGCGGAGCTCTACCAGAGGATTCCTGAGGCATTAAACGTTGTAAAGACTTACAGGCAACGGCTGCTCAACGGTGAAGTGCCCCTATCGGACTTGATAGTTACCAAGCACATGTCTAAACAACCCAAAAACTACAGGCAACAGGTCAGCCAAGTCATCGCAGCCCAACAACTAAGCACGCAAGGCGTAGAAGTGCATGCGGGCAACAGCGTAAAATTCCTATTCACAAACGCGGAACACAAACGTTACGAACGCCGAGTGAAAGCCCTGCAGCTTATCGAGAAAAACGTGAACCCAGACACAAAAAAATACCTGCTCATGCTCTATGCTTCGGCGGGTAACCTTTTGAGTTTTGCAGGCTACACACCCCAAAAAATATACGACGCCGTTAAGAGCCAGCATCAAACAAACCTTATGTAATTTGAGAGGAAAAGTGAAAGAGAGAGATAACCCCGAAAGGGGCAAGTTACTTTTTGTGTTTGTGTCTTCTCTGGTTTGTTTCATTTTTCTGGCTTGGTGGTTTTGGTGTAGTAGTATTCGCCGATGCCCTTCTGGAACTTATCCATCTGGGAGTCTTCTTTGTTTACTCTGGGGCGGAAAGTGACTGAGTCTCTGCGGAAGGTGATGTCCATTTCTTTGAGGAATGTGTTCATGCCTTGCCTTAGGCTTGTTGGGGGATGTGCTAAGCCGCTAACGCCTGGTTCACCGTTGAAAACCATCAGGCGGTCAGCAATGAAGTCCTGTGTTACCACGTCGTGTTCAACTACGAAGGCGGGGATGCCGTGGGCTTCGACAACGCGCCGCAGGGTTTTTGCCATGTTTAGGCGTTCTTCAACGTCTAGGTATGCGCTTGGCTCGTCAAGCAAAAACAGGTCGGTTTTGCGGCTAAGGCATGCAGCTATGGCGACTTTTTGGAGTTCTCCGCCGCTGAGCTCCATCACGTTTCGGTCCATTAACACCTGAAGTCGAAGCGGCTGGGCAATTTCGGTTTTGTACCAGCTTGAGGTAAAGTTTTCTTTCGCAACATTCATCAGCAGTTCCTGAACGGTGCCCTCATAGTCAGGTGCGATGTACTGGGGCTTGTAGCTTACAGTTAATTTGCTCAGTTGACGTTTATCATCTGTTTCCTCTAAGCCAGCTAAAATCTTGACAAAAGTGGTTTTTCCAATGCCGTTTGGTCCAAGAATACCGATGATTTCGCCTGTCCGTATCTCGCCGGGTTCGATGGCAAGTTTGAATCCCTTGAAGGTTTTCTCCATCTTCTCCCATTTGAGCAGAGGCTCGCCAACCATTTCTCCCGCGGACGGTGGTTTCTCGTGGAAGACTATGGCTTCTTTTCGGAACATTATGTTCTCGTCGGGAATGTATCCTTGCAAGTAAATGTTAATGCCTGTTCGGACGCCATGAGTGTGTGAGACGACACCGTAGACGCTTGGTTCACCGTAGAAGACGCAGATTTGGTCGGATAAGTAGTCGATGATGGCTAAGTCGTGTTCCGCCACAACGATTGTTTTCTGCTGTTCTTTGAGGCTGCGTATGGCTCTGGCAACCACAAGCCGCTGTTTCACGTCTAAGTAGCTGGATGGCTCATCGAAAAGGTACACGTCTGCTTCACGGCTAAGCGCCGCCGCAACCGCTACACGCTGAAGTTCACCGCCACTAAGGACATCAAGCGGTCGGTCCCAGATTTTCTTGAGCTCCAACTCCTCGGCAATTGCATCAAGCTGTTTTCGCTCATCAACTTTTTCTAGGAGGTCGCCAGCTTTTCCCGTTATCGCTTTAGGAATTTTGTCGACGTACTGGGGTTTGCTGCTGACTTTGAGTTGCTTTTGGCTGAGTTTTTGGAAGTAATCCTGCAGGCTTGAACCCCGATAATACTGGATGATTTCTTGCCATTCAGGCGGGTCATCAAATTTGCCGAGGTTGGGTTTGATTTCGCCTGAAAAAACCTTAAGCGTTGTGCTTTTGCCTATGCCGTTTTGACCCAGCAACCCCAAAACCGTTCCTGGCGAAGGCATGGGTAAACGGAAAAGTTTGAAGCTGTTTTCGCTGAAGCGGTGGCTGCAATCCTTCTCCAAGTTCATCGGGGAGGTTGACGATGCTTATGGCTTTGAAGGGGCATTTTTTGACGCAAATCCCGCAGCCGCTGCAAAGGGTTTCCGCTATGATGGCTTTGCTTCCTTCAACGCGTATGGCTTCTACTTTGCTGCGGACCATAGGGCAGAAGCTAACGCAGAGTGAATTGCACTTCTTGACTTTGCATTTTTCTTCTTCTAATACGGCGATTCGAGTCATGGGCAACGTCTCTTAATGAATTAAACTAGTAAGTTATAAATTTAAAACCGAAAAATAGCTGATTAAACATAATCTCTAAGATGTAACACCCTAAAACGGTTTTTCGATTTTTCATAGAGTTTATCATCGGCAGTAATTACTTGAGCTTTCATCTTTTCTGACAAGGCAAGGTAGGCGGCATCGTAACATGCGATATCCAGTTTATTGGCTATTATCAGTTCTGAATATATTTCGGCTGAATTTAACTCAAACAACTGGATTTGTGCGTCGTTTAAATTTTTTAGGGCTTCATGGGCATCTGTGGGTAGAAGCCTTCTCTGTTTTGTTGCTTTCCAAAGTGAATTAGCTACTTCATGCATCATAAGGGAGGGTGCACACATTCGAGAAGTCCCAACCAACAGATCGTCTCTCACCATGTTCGCTTTTTCTTCATAGGGTTCGCCGGGTAGCACCCATTTTAATGCAACACTTGCATCTAGCACGTAGAGATTCGTTGAATTATCGCTCCCTATCTTCTCGAATCCAAGCTACTATTTCTTCAGTGGTTGTAGGCTTAGCACGCTTTTTAATTTCATCTAACTTTTTAAAAGCACCTATCATTCTTTCTTGGTCGATTTTTTTCTGTACGCATTGGCGGATGTATTCGCTCCAGTTTACATCGATCTGTTTCATGTCTTTTTTTAATTCTTTCGGAACCTTTACCGTGATTACATCAACTTTTTCCATATACACCCAGTATATACTCCTTGTATACACTAATAAACATTACAACCAAGTAAACCCCCACCTTAAGGAGCAAACAAAATCAAGCAATTTTTCTACCCATCCATGCAGTACTTTTCTGAGCAAGAGAAAAAAGATATGCAGGCTAGCTTTCTAGGCTTTACCAGGATTTCACCGATAAAAGATACAAACAGATAATCAACAATTCATTAGAATAAAGCATCGATTTGCAACTCGCCAAATTCTTTCTTCAGGGCATGCCTTATCTCCTTCCAAGGGAAGTTAAGGGTAAATCGGCTTTTCATCGGTTACAGTTAAAAAATTAACCTCAAACACTCAAACTTTACTTAAAAGAAAGATATACAAAATTGTGGCTTAGGGGTTTAGTTTACCATTCTTCTTCTTCCCATTCTTCATCTTCGCCTTCTTCCCATTCATCTTCTTCTTCGAATATCATGTCCTTTTTTCACCTCCACAAATAAGCCGTATATGCTACCCTATCCGCGGAGCGGTTTAAGCATTTAGATTCGTCAAATGACGTTAAATTTACCTGAGGCAACAAAGGGAAACATGCTTTGTGCACTGATTTTTCTACTAACGCCTGTCGACCCAAAACTCAGCGAGAAATAATGCTTCAATATCAAAATAGATAAATCCGCACAAGCAGCATTAAAGTGGGGATGATGTGAGGCGACGGCTTCGAGCCTAAAGCTGTGAGAGTTCGTCAATAATCGCTGACCCAAGAAATTCCGGCACTATGGCAGATGCCGCAAAGCGCTTTAAAGCAACCAGCGCATAGCAGTATGCAGTGACTGATTTGCCACGCGAATTCATCCTTTTCTCCCGTTTAGGAAAAACTGACCCGCACTTTAGCAACCTCCACGATGCAGGAAGACTAGACATCGTTCATGAATGCATCGTTAGCAGCCTTTTTCTTTCACATGGTTTACGCAGGGACGTAACCTTCCACGCCATCTTGAATGGTCCGCCAAACCCGCCCTTGCACGTCCAAATCGACGGCAGCACACTCTATGACGTGCGAACTGACATGGACACCTGGCAGGTAATCCTCAAAAAAACAATCCAAGGAAAACCCCACCCAGGCATCACCACAGACAAAACAAGCTTTGAAGCCTTGGTGAAGGCAAAAGCGCAAACCCGCCAAATATACGTGCTAGAAGAAGACGGCAAAGACATAAACCAAACCCAACTCAAAGACAACAGCCTCTTTATCCTAGGTGACCACGTGGGTTTGCCCAAAAAAGCAGAAACCTTCGCATTGCGGTTTGGAGAAAAAATCAGCCTCGGGAAAACACCTTACTTGGCAACATCATGCATTACAATAATCAACTACACCTTAGATAAGCAAGCTAAATCTGGCTCTTGAAATGCTCCCAGCCGCGAGCCTCAATAACCCGTTTTTCCCCATCCAATTCCAAAATAACCTTCTTATCAAAAGTGGCTCTTCCAATAGGAATTAAACAGCCGCCGACAGCTTCAACCACCGCCTTTGCCTCTGTCCATTTGTCAGGCTTAATAGTCAAGACAAGCTCGTATTCTTCGCCGCCATAAAACGCCAAGTCCACTGCATCTAAATTATTTTGTAAGGCGAACTTTTCCACTTCAGGCGCAACTGGAACCTTGTCGATTAAAAAGCCCACGTTACTCATCCGTGCTACCTCATTCAGGCACCAAGCTAACCCATCGCTTGAATCCATTGATGCAGAAACATAATCGTAGCCTCGAAGCGCCAAACCCTCACGCAACCGAGCTTTAGGATGAAAAACAGCCTCAACCAACACCTCACGCATTCTTGCTGTAGCCTTGCAGCCGCCAAGAAGTAAACGCAACCCAGCCACAGGTTTCCCAAACAAACCTGTAACCGCAACAATATCACCACCCCTAGCGCCACTGCGCAGCATCAAAGCGTTTCTAGCAGTGCCAAAAAGTGATATACTGATAACTAAATCTGAAGTTTCATTCGTGTCGCCGCCAATCACGTAAGTGCCGTATTCCCGTGCGCCTGAATTCAATCCATCAGCAATTTCAGTCACAGCCTCCTCTGTTGCCAAAGCCTTCGGCAAACCAAGCGCAACCACCAACGCAGAAGGCAAAACACCCTTAGCGGCAAAATCGCTAATATTCATAACAACCGCTTTTCGAGCAGCCGCAAACAAACTCATTCCACAAGGCACATCCGTGGCACCTACAAGCATATCAGTCTTTAACACGGCCACTTCGCCGCCAAATAGCGGCGCCCCTGAAACATCATCGCCAAATGGTACAGGCATATCTGGCATAACCGTCAAACGCCGCTGAATAAGCCTGATTATTTCATGCTCACCCAAACCTTCGCCAGTCAAACCTAACACCAACCATCCACCAATCAATCAGGTATTCAACCAAATAAACAACACCCAAAAAACACAGCCCCCATCCAAACCAACATTTAAAAACACGAAACATACTCAAATACGCTAAAGACATGTGTGTGCCTCGATAGCTCAGCCCAGTAGAGCGGCTGCCTCGTAAGCAGCAGGCCGCGGGAGCAAGGCCCGCTCGAGGCTTTCTGGTTTTTGTGCAGATGTGTTGTACAGGTAAGCTGTTTAAGGCGGTTTCGGGAAGGTTTATTACATGTTACGATAAGTTTTTTTCTAAGGCTAAGTACTATGCGTCTTTTCTCGCACGGTTCAGAGGAAAAACTCCGTTGCCCCTACAAAGGGTGCGAAAAAAAATTCGAAAAACCAACCGTGATTACAGACACCACCGTAATTCCGCGTCAGACTCACTACACTTGCCCCTTTTGCATGTCAAAACTCACCATAGTAGCCGAAAAATCCAAGATAATCACTTTGAAGTCAACTGAGTACCCGATGGTTTTTGATTCATCCGCCAAATGTCCCCATTTCAATGGACTTACAAATGCGCCTCCGGGAAGCGTGTTAACGCAGGATGAATGTTTAGTTTGCCCCAAAGTGATGCAATGTAACAGCCGCAAAAAATAAGGCACTAATGCTACTGGCAACCTATTTTTATCGTTCCACACAAGTTAGAATCAGAATACGGAGGGTTAAAGAGTAGCCCGCACAAAACCACCACAAATTTCCAGCATACATAACCAAGAATTTGAGGTTGGGTGGCTAAGGTTTTTATGGCTCAGCTGAAACTATGTTCTCTGCAACACCGTGGGGCTCTCGGCTAGCTTGGTCTAGGCTTGTAGACTTGGGCTCTATAGACTCCGGTTCAAATCCGGGGAGCCCCACCAATTACAATTTTCTGGTTTGTTGAAGGCAGAATTACGCTTTAGTCCTTCTTGGTCTTTTCAGACGCTGTTGGCTTAGGTTTGGTTTGTTTTTCTAGTGTTAGATGAAGGTGGAGTCCCCCTTACTTATCATCTACCAGTGGGCTTTGCTGTGGCGTGCTTTTTTTGGTTGGTTTACGTGTGCGTTTGCTTTCTGGTTGTGGAAGCCGCCACAAGTCCGCCCATACGCTCGCATTATTGCCAGACTTGGGCTCTATAGACCCCGGTTCAAATCCTGGCAGCCCCACCATTGACTTTACAATCACAATAATTTTTATTTTGATTTAACTGAGTTTTGAAACTGTAAAAAGTTGGGACATGAACTGCGTTTTAAATAGATTAATCAAAAATTATTATATTCCTATCCCAGATAGAATGAGGAAACGTCACGCCAGTCCGTCATATCTTGAAGAGCAAAATCTTTCTTCGTACATCCGTTCAGTACTACAACAACTTTCTGCTTCTCCACTTTTGAAACATTTCCTTCCTCAACCTTCTCTTTGACTTTTCGGGACGACATAAATTCTTCTTTTTCTCCAGTCGAATAAGTAATTCGCCATCTTGCTTTACCCTTTCCCCGATCCATTGAAGGAATTAATCCTCTAGCCCTGTAGCGTTCTACATTTTCTTTCATGGGGGAGTTCATAAATACATTCCATTATCTGTTATACTGTGAATTACTTAAAAATTTAACTAATATGCTGGTGAAACCTTTTATAGAATGGAGTAACATAATTATTTATGGTGGGAAACATTGGAAACTGGTGTTGAAATCAAAAAAGTGGATATTCAGGGGCGTCTTATCCTACCTGCAGATTGGCGTGAAGCCGAAATTGGCGAAAGCAGAGAACTCTATATCATCAAAAGAAAAGGCTACTTGAAGCTGGTTCCTAAGCGCCGAGTTAATTTGACGGAATTTTTTGATAAAGTCGATTTAGGCGTAGACTCCATCGGGAACTGGAGTGAATTTGAAAAAGGAATCTCCGAGGAAACCACATGAGGTTCTTAGACGCTAACGTCTTCGTCTACGCATATTACAAGCCAAGAAAGCAACTCACAGAAAAAGAACACCAGATGAAGCAACACGCCAAAACAATAATCAGCAACGTATCAAAAGGCAAAGAAGACATTATGATAACCGTTGTTCATGTCTCGGAAGTAGCGAACATCCTGAAACACGGTATGCCCCAAGACCAACTTACTACGATCATCCGAGGACTTTTCATGCTCGATAACGTAAAAATAATAGACGTAACCAAAGACGCCTACTTTGCTGCAACCGAACTAGGCGAAGACCTCAAACTTGAACCCAACGACGCATTAGCCGTAGATGTGATGCGCCAAAACGACATTGCAGAAATATACTCCTTCGACGAACACTTCAACCAAATAGACGGCATAACCAGACTACCCAACCTATAAGCAAAAAGCCACTTCCACATGACTCAAACAGCCCAAGCCAGCACCACAGTCAAGCTTGTTGACTTGGGCTTCTGTAGACTCCGGTTCAAATCCGGGGAGCCCCACCACTTCTTTGAATGTCATTTAAATTGCAAAGTGATTTTGCCTATATACCGCTAAGTACATTGTGGTTTTCAAACGTTAACTTAGTTGAAGCCAATTCTTTCCTTGAAAAAGCAAGTATGAGAGAAGTGGGCTCAGAGTTGTATGGAAGATGCAAGGTGTGATGGCGAACCATCAAATGCATTCCCTCTGAACCCAATTCAATATGCACAGGATTTGTCTCTAATACTTTATGAATTTAGAATTCATACTTGAAGAGTAGTTTTGTAGGGATACCTCGTCTGTGCGGGAATTAGCAACTTTTCCCTTAAATTACTCGCCGTTAACCTTAACTTGGAATGTGCAGTGTTCTAGGATGCGCGAGATGTTTTGTTGAAGAAAACAAAGATCATATGCACTTTGGGTCCCGCCAGCTCTTCAAAGCAAACTATCGAAAAAATGTTCCAAGCAGGCATGAATGGAGCCAGAATAAACACCGCTTACGGAAATCTCAATCAATACCAGTCCATTATAGAAACCATACGGGAAGTTGCGGATATTCCCATAATTATTGACGTTAAAGGACCAGAAATTAGGATTAAGACATCTCAACGAAAGGTCTTCAGCAAAGGGTACGTTTTAGAAGTAGGCTTTGACGGTGAAGAAGTCTGTTTCAATCACGATTTTTATGACCAAATGCAGGTTGATGATGAAGTATTTATCGATAATGGGAAAATTAGAACGCGCGTAGTTGAAAAGAAGGATCGAAAACTTCGGCTTCTGACCTTGGACAGTGGCGTCATAGAAGATGGAAAGGGTGTTAATATTCCCAATAAATCTCTTTCAGTTCCAACTTTCTCTGAGAAAGATGTAGAAATTATAAGGTTTGCAAAAAAACATGATGTTGAATATGTTGCGCTTTCATTTACAAGAAATGCAGAAGACGTGAAAAACCTGTCTGAGACCAATAGTTTTGAGGGGGGAATAATCGCTAAGATTGAGAATTCTGAGGGTGTTAAAAACGTAGAAGAGATTTTAGACGTCGCAAGTGGATTAATGGTTGCAAGGGGCGACTTGGGCGTTGAAATTGAACCAGAAAGAGTACCTTTGGTTCAGAAGGCCCTCATCAAATTATGCAATCAGAAGGGGAAGCTAGTTGTGACTGCAACGGAGATGCTTGAATCGATGATTAATCAACCTAATCCTACTAGGGCTGAAGTTAGCGATGTTGCAAACGCCATACTAGATGGGTCTGACGCGGTTATGCTTTCTGGAGAAACAGCGGTTGGCCAGTATCCTGTTGATGCCGTTGAGATGATGACTCGTATAGCCAATGAAACAGAGAAAGCCGCCAAGAGCATCGTTGAAGAGACTCCGTTTATCAACATTTCTGACACCGTGAGCAGGGCAATCCAGAGAATATGTCTAAGTATGCCCATCCACAAAGTTATCCCTTTGACGCGTTCAGGCTACACAGCTCGGATGATAGCACGCTTTAAGATTGCTCAGCCGATAATTGCTGTCACTCCTGAAATCAAAGTCAAAAAACAACTGGAACTTATATTTGGCGTGTACCCGGTTCTGATAAACTACCGGGAAGAAAAAGACCGAATATCAGCAGTTGCAAATCAGCTTCATAGAATGGGTCTGGTTGATGATGAAGAAACTGTTTTGTTCACTTCGGCTATGCGAACCACAATGGAACATGCAAGCAACTCAATAGAGATACATAAAATAAAAGAGTTGAAAGAATTTGCGTCTTCCTGAGGGTGAAAGCCGCCGCGTCTTAACCTGCAAAAACAGGGTATTTTTCACCATTTTTTTCATTAAGCATTTGTTGTATTGAGATGTCTATGGCGGCTAGTCTGTTGTTTTGTTTTTGTCTTTGGTTTTGCGTTTGCGGATTTTGGGGAAAGAAGCGTATAAGGCGGATGCGCGTGCGAGTATAATTTTTCTTGTTTCGACGGTAATGGGAGATTTTGTGATTAGCTCGTCGAGTTTCTTTTTGTTTTCTTCTATTCTTTTTGTGAATTCTTCGTTAGATATTTTGCCCTCAGATTTTAGCCTTCTCAACTCTTCAATGTGCGCGGTCATTAACTCGAATTGTTCATCAATTTCTGTTTCTGACACGATGCTGGGTTGCGGTATTTTTTTCCTTACGTAACGGAACAGCAAAGGCACCTGAAACACAATTGAGATAAAGGCTACCCCAAGCACCATAGTGTCTATGGTTTGTATATCTCCCATGGAAATGGCTGCAGAAGTTGTAATCGTAGCCGCTAGGGCAATGGACAAGGCGCCTCGAACTCCGCCAAGCATGGCGATGTTGCGCCAGACCACGGATATTTTGTCGCCGAATTTGTTGAATAACCCAAGAATAGGGTAAACAGTGGCGGCTCTGGCTATGGTTACGGCGACGAAGGCGGCAACTACAATTAGAATTGATTGCGAGAGAGTGATTATGTTTGTTTGGAAACCGATGATTAGAAAAGCCACGGAGTTGCCAAGGAAGGCTGCTATCGCCCAAAACGTCATGACGGTTTCTCTTGAGGCAGGTTCCATGGCAGACCGCATCGTGTAGTTGCCAAAGTATAGCCCTGCAACGGCGACCGCTATTAGACCCGAGGCGCCTATACCCGTTGCTAAAGCGTACGACCCATACACGACCGCAACCGCTAGAATGGTTTCAGCCACTCTGTCCTCTATCAAGCTTGAAAGTATTTCACCTAAAAACGCGACCCCCAAGCCGATTAAGACCCCTGCACCAAGAGTGAAACCGAAATTGAGCACGGTTTGTGTAACTGAAATCTGCTGAAGACCTATGGTTGAAAGGATAATTGTGAAAAGGACAATGCCGGTGGCATCGTTAAATGCGGCTTCGGTATCAAGCAGCGTAGATAGTTTGGATGGAACCTTGACGCGTCGAAAAACCTCTAAAACTGTAACTGTGTCTGTGGGGGCAATCAGCGCGGCGAAAATAAAAGAAACGTAGGGAGAGAGACCGAAGATTTTCCACAAGATGAGCCCTCCAACAGAAGTCGCAATTAAAACTCCCACAGTTGCTAGAACCAACGAAGGTTTGATTACAGACCGCAAGTCGTTTGCGCGAAGGTGAATCATGGCTTCAAATATCAATGGTGGAACCACTAATCCTACAAAAAGACCGCCTCCGCCACCACTAAGAAGCTGAGAGTAGATTGCTCTCAATTCAGAAGTTATATCAGCTCCGCCCAGTGACGCAAACAAAGACGCAATTACGGTGATAACAACGCCTGTTAAAACCAAAACCAAAGTGTACGGTACCTTAAACTTAATGGACAGGACCGAGGCTAAGAACGCCATAAGCAGGAACGCCGCAAGCACGAGTTCAATGCTGGGAACCAAAGATCAGCCTTCCTTTAAGTTGAATTTTTGAAACGTGTTTCTAATTCTTCAAAGCCCTTAATCAATCTGTCTAAGCAAACATAAAGACGCTTGACTGTTTCCATAGAAATTTCTTTTTTCTGGTTTCGGTTCTTTAGATAATATTTTCAAAAGTTGATTTGACCCGTATTTGCTGGGCTTCATTTTTGTGATAATAGAAAATTGGGTTAACGTGATACATTATTTTATTATTGATTGTACTCTGCCGACTTTGCCGTCTGTAAGTCGTACCTTGATTCCATGAGGATGAGTTGGGCTGTTGGTGAGGATTTCCTTGACGATACCTTCGGTTAATTTACCGCTGTGCTGGTCTTGTTTTAGGACGATTTTTACGCGGATGCCTGTCTTGATTTGGCTTCTCTCTTGATTGGGTTGCATTTGCGGTTATAGGTGCTTGGTGGCTTATAGTGCATTCGCACGTATATTCAAAATGCGTGTGCCCATCAGGGATACTCAGATTGTTCCTCTATAAGCAAAAATTGCAAAAATACTTCTCTGAGGCGCTTAGATTATTTGTTTTTTAATTTATTTGACAACTTGCAGTCTCTATAGGCAATGCAGCAATCACAAGAGACATTTACGTTAACGTCTTGGCAATCCAAAACTATCGTTTTGTTCAAAGCTTAAACCTCCAATTGACTTAAGTTCAAGGTAGGCAAGAAATCAGAAGGCAATTGGGGATTGCTTTGAAAGGTTTTTTGTGTCCTTTTTGCTTTAGTATGTTTTGTGTTTATTTCATCATGGATTTGTACTGTTATGGGCATTTGGCACATTTTTGGTTTGTCTCCGGTTGTTTTTGTGGTAAGATGGTGATGGGTGTTTTTAGGGATACCCGACATATTCTATATAGGCTTACTTAAGGCTTAATACATAATTTAGTTATATGTTGGACTCGTTGCACTGAGGAAATGCTACGGGAAGAACTATGTTACAGGTTGATGCAGATTTCAAAATAGCGAAAGTTCTAACATCAAAAACAGAATGAGGTAACCGCGACAAACAATTCTTTGGTATCCATTGACTTTCTAAAATTCTAATTAATTAGAAATATAATTAAGAAAAAACAACCTTTCGATTTCTTTGGGACTTCTACTGCTCTTTAACTTTAGGAAGTATCTTAGTTGCCCATTCAATTCTAGTAGAGTAGATTTCACGCAGTTTTGGAGCAGCATTGGAGTTCATTCCAGTAGGCTTTGCAAGCATTTGAATTTTGGATCTGCTAACTGCGCTGTTTCGTTTTGGCTTATTCCGTATGGATTTATAGTGTTCAGGGTTCATATTCTATCTCTTCTACTTCAAAAGTTTGACATCTAGCATATAGAAGTTTGCCCCCGTTTTTTGGTTTAAGGCATTTGCTTTGAGTTTTTTATTGATTACAGCACAAATATTTGATATTTGAAAGAAAGGTTCCCAGACTCTGGTTGCCAGATTAAAAATTGGTTCTGGTCGCGATTTAGTGTTGCCTTTGCCTTTCTGTAACCTCTATGTGTTCGATGACAATTACTGCTCCAATAACTACTCGATGGTCCGTTTCTCCCGTCACAGAGATGCCTATTTCATCGCGTAATGTGACCCATTTCTTATGTACGGAAGCAACTGGAACGCCGTTAACTTCCATTTGGTAATCGTGTTCAGTGAAGTCTCCGTATATGCGCATGAATTCAACTCCGTTTTTTTCTACCCAATATTCTTCTCCGACCAGCTTTGCAATCTTCTTTTTTATGGTTCCAAGTTCGGCTCCAGCGTTATCGTAAATTGTGAATTGGTTTCGAAATGACAACATTTTTCCTTGAAGGTGCATTAACTCCGAACCGTGGTTATCGAGTATGACGAATTTAGGCGGGACCTGCAGGAGCGCTCCATCAGCCTCTCCCAGTTTTGCTCCATTTACATCCTCAAAGTCATAATGCTCTCGAACAGAAAGTATTTTCTTTTTCATCACTAAATCGTTGTTTTCAAATAGGAAATTTGGAGCACTCATTGCAATCGCTAACAGAACAATCAAATTGGTTTAACTAATACTTTTTCAAAGCAGGGTAAGAAACGAGCGCTTTGTTTGCAAAACTTTTGTCTAGTCTAATAATGATTAGGGTTCTACGTTTCGATTCTTCAGCTTGCTGTCGATGATGCTAAGAAGCTTGTCGGGAGCAATTGGTTTCCTAAGAAGGGCATCTGCGCCTTCAATGCTGTTTTGCAAGAGAGTTTTTCCAGTAAGCATAATCTTCAAAGTATGGGGTGAGGTGTTGTGTATTAGTGGAAAAAGCTCGGTGCCCTCCATGTCGGGGAGGCATAAATCGATTAATGCGACGTCATAACGGTGACTGCTTATTTTTTCTATAGCGTCCTTGCCTTTTTCCGCCACCGCGACACAATAACCCTTACTTTGAAATATCCTAGTAAAAGTATGCAGGATAGCTGTGTCGTCATCGATAATGAGTATTGATGGCTGGCTGGCAATAAACAAGCAGTAAAATCCTCTAACATATACTTACTGTCGGGTTTGTTTATAAAATTTATGCAAACACCAAAATCCATAGCCTTTCAAGGTGCTACGTCGACGGCGGTTTAATCCACACCTTAACATTACTCTGCACCCTTATTCTCGCCTCAGACTGCATCAACCTAATTTGCGCCTCAACAAAGCGGCTGTCGTTGCAGTTGAACTCTTTTTTAACAGCATCCTCCAGCTTGGGCAGCGAGATGTGCTCAACCGCGCCTACGATATTCCAAAAATGAACCTGTATATTCTGCCTTTTCTTCTGGGCTTCAACGTTTGAGTTCTTAGCCATCAGGTTTTACCTTGCGCAGTATGGGTCTTCATTTTTTTCCTTATGATGGCGCACACATTCCGTGCAGTCACTGTGGCGTGGGCAATCTTTTTTGGGGCAGGGACAATTCGGAGCAGACATAACCAAGACTAACCGACCATTCAATATAATTATTGCTAAAATTGTCTTTGGGAAAACTATAGAAACACGCCTGTCTATAATGGGCTAAGGAAGGGTCACTTTGGCAGGCATCATCCATTCATTGAGAAGACTCAGTGCTTTCTTAACATTCATTGTTATTTTAGCCATAAGCACAATTTACATTTTCGATTTATTCGTTGCCACGCCAATAAATCTGCCTATGTTTTTAGTACAAACCTTCAGAATAATCATAATCTTTGCATTTTGGTTAACAGCAATTCTCCTGCTTCGTCGAGCTAAACCGCTTATGACACCACACGTGGGCATCCAAGCAGCTACAATATTACAATTTGCCATGCTGGCGATTGCAGTTTTAGTAATGACATTTGGAGTCTTAAACACCCTGGGCGTTTCTCCACAAACACTCTTAACCAGCGCTGGTATAATCTCTGTCACCGTCGGCTTAATAATCTCCACATTTGTCGGCGGCATCCTATCTGGAGCACTCGTTTTCACAACTTACCAATTCAAAATAGGCGACGATGTCATGGTCAATAACATTCCTGGAAGAGTAACAGATATGACGGCGCTGGTGATGCGTATAAGAACCGATGTAGGGCAAATCAGCATTCCAAACAGCGCCATCGCCTCAGGCGGAGTAATCATAACAACGGTTCACAAGTTCGAAGGCACCCAAGAAAACAGGTTGCATTACACTGTAGGCGACCGTGTAATCACATCCTACATGAACGAGCAGGGCACAATCAAGGAATTAACAGGCTTCCACACGACGGTGCTTTTGGATTCAGGAAAAGAAATAGTTTTCCTAAACAACAGCGTCCTCTCAGGCGCAGTAGCGATAGCAAAAATAACCCAAACCCAACAAACACAAACCCAAACAAGCTAAAGCCACCGCCAACCTAATTAGCAACCGCAAACTCCCCATAGCAGCACAAGGCAAAAACCATGACAACCGTGCCCCCCCTAGCAAGCACAATAATTGCTATAGGTTTAATTCCAGTTGCATTCCTTTTTGTCCATGCGTTCCTTAGCGGCAGAGGCAAAAATCGCATTCACCCAGTCACAGGCGCACTTGCCATCACATGGGACCTTGTCATGTCCATCGGCTACATGCTGTACTGCACATCAACAATTCAGTTAACACCAGTTCTAACCGCTTATTTTGGCGTACACGGCGCAATCGCAGTGTTGGTTATGTCTTTGGAGATTGCAGTTCTCGCTATTGGGATTGCGCAGCTGAAGCGGAAAGCTCCAAACATGTGGCATCGCAAACTCACAAAGATTCTGTTTGGTTTATGGTGGTTTGCTTTCCTCTCTGGAGAAATAGTCTACATCCTAATGTACGTCGTCTAACCTCTTTTTCTCTCTTTATGTGGGTGTGGCGGTTTTAAAATTTTCACAAGACTGCTTGAGGGAAAGGTTCCGTTTTGCTGTTGCGTTGCTTTTCTTCGCCTGTTGGGTTGTGGGATACCCGATTTCCTCCACACGCCTTACATGGTTCCATGTTGAATGGGCAAGGTTGTGGTTGTGGAAGCATGTTGGAAGAGCAAAAAAATTCACGTGTTAGAGACGGAAGAGAGCTTGCACGAAAAACACTCAAGTAAACAATTACAGAGACTGAGCCAACGAAAATTCAACTAAAATTCACTAAACCGAAAAAGAGAAGAAAAAAGGTTTAGACGAACAGCGACAAGAGCCTAAACGCTAAGCCCCCGATTAATAATGCTGCACCTATGTTGGCTACGGTGATTACCGTTGTGGCTTTCCAACCGAACTCTTTTCCAAGAATAGCCATTGTTGACACGCATGGTATGTAGAGCATCGCTACGAGCGCCATAACAACCAGCTGGACAGGCGTAAAGAAGAGTCCCAAGTTAGTGGAACCAAAAATCGCCACCGCACCCAATATTATGAGTTCTTTTCTTACCACGCCAAGCACCAGTAGGATTCCAGCGGCAACTGGCAATCCAAGCCACGTAACAGTCAAAGGCGATAATGCATTGCTAATGGGTGTTATCACATTGTAGACGTAGAGGGCTTGCACTAGCGCGCTGCCAACGATGTATATGGGAAAGACGATGTAGATGATTGATTTGGTTCGTGCCCAAGTTTGCTTTGCAACGATTTTCAGTGAAGGCCGCTTGAAACTGCTCATCTCCATAATTAAGCCTGTAGATTTGCCGGGAACCACCTTCATGGCGACTCTGCCTAAAGCGAAGATAATTGCAATATCCACAACGTAGAGAAGCAGCGCCCACTGGATGCCCACAAATAAGCCGACCATGCCGAAGAGCACAATTGTTCTTGCTGAGCAAGGCGCAAATGTGATAGCGAAGGCTGCCAGGAGCCGTTCGCGTCGGGTTTCCATGATTTTGCAGGCGTGGATTGCCGGTACACTGCAACCGTAGCCAAGAATTATTGGGATTAGGGCTTTGCCGTGTAAACCCATTTTATGCATAGCGCTGTCCATCATGAAGGCGACGCGGGTTAGGATGCCTGAATCTTCAACTACGGCAAGAAGCAGGTAAAAGGGGATAACGAAGGGAATAATCAGCGTTAAACCCGCGTTGAGTCCGCCCCACACACCGTTTAAAAGTATGCTCAAAAGGGGTTGAGAAGCTGACAGGGCGGGGTTAACAGGTCTAATGAAGTTTAACCCACTGGAAATCAAGTTTGAGAGGCCGTTGCCAACAAAAAACGTCCACAGCAGCAACCCTGCAATGACTCCGACCGAAGTAAAGTAACCTAAAACTCTGTGAGTTGTTAACCAATCGAGTTTTTCAGAGAAAGTGCTTTTCACTTCGCTCTGCTGGAGTGCAGAAGCAATGATGGAACTTGCAAGGGCATAACGTTCCGAAGCAATAACCGAAAAGCATGCTTCATGACAGTTACTGGATAATTCTTTTGATATAGCAACAGCATCATCAACTACCGCTTGTGATTGGGCAGAAACAGTTTTAACGATTTCAGCATCGCCTTCAAGCAGTTTTATCGCAAGCCAACGAGATGGATACTGCAGCGAAAGATGAGCGTTTTCTATAGTCTGCTTTAGTTTTTCTATGTATACCTCCACATCTCGACGGAACTTCAGATGCTTGGTTTTTGGTTTGGACAAGGCAACATTGACGGCTTCACCCATGAGTTCATAGATGCCTTCGCCCCGCGTTGCCACCGCAAAAACCACCGGGATGCCGAGTTTTTCCTGCAGTTTTTCTTTGTCGATGATTATGCCTTTGCTTCGGGCAACATCCACTTGGTTGATGCACAGCACAAGCGGTGCTTGCATTTCGAGCAGTTGCAACGTAAAAAACAAGTTGCGTTCTAAAACTGAAGCATCCACTACGTTGATTACGGCATCTGGCTTTTCCAATGCCACGTAATCCCTTGAAACCAGCTCCTCCATGGAGAACGTGGAGAACGAATAGATGCCTGGTAAATCAATGACTTTGATTTCGTATCCTTCAAAACTTAACATGCCCTCGGCGCGGTCCACCGTTTTTCCCGGCCAGTTGCCGATTATCTGGTTTGAGCCTGTGAGCTGGTTGAAGATTACGCTTTTGCCAACGTTTGCGTTTCCTGCGAGCGCAAAGGTTAGGTGCTTGCCGTTTTTGCCATTTGATACTTTACCGTTTGACTTAGGAATAGAATGACAGGACATAATTGAGTCTCCTTAACTTGGTTGTTCAACTTCGACAAAGACGTTGCAGGCGATGTCTTGCCCCAACGCCAACTTGGAACCCCTAACCGCCACTTCGACAGGTCCATCCATCGGCGCAACCTTGACCACTTTAATTCTTGTGCCAGGCGTAAGCCCCATGTCTAAGAGGCGCTGGAGAACTTTGTGTTCGCCTCGGATAAAACTAATTTTGCCGTATTTGCCGCCCTTTAGTTCGCGAATGGAGATTAGGTTTTTGTTTCGTTTGCCGACCTCTTCGAGCCCTTGGTTGTGGAGTTTTATGCATTCTTCACAGCTGGAGAAGGGCAGGTTGCAGGCGGGGATGGTTTTGCCATCGTCTGAGCAGGTGTCGGGATGTTTTAGTAAGCGGCACAGCGACTCTTCTGCTTCATCGGACAGGGCGTGCTCCATCTGGCAGGCTTGGGTATGGACTTTGTCTTTTCCGATGTGCAAGACGTCGGAGAGGAATTTCTCTAGCAGACGGTGTTTTCGGGTGACTTTTTGGGCTTCTTGGAGTCCTTTGTCGGTGAGGGTGCTGCCGTGGTAGGGTGAGTAGTTTATGTAACCGTCTTGGGAGAGTTTTTTTAGCATTTCGGTTACGCTGGCTGGAGCTACGTGTAGTTTTTGGGAGATTTCGGTGGTGCTGACTAGGTCGCCGTTTCTGGCTAGGTTGTAGACGGCTTTGAGGTAGTCTTGGGTTGATTTTTGCTCCATTTTCACTCACCTTATTTTTTAGGTATACCTAAACCTTGCCACCAAACCATTTAAAGGTTTAGGCGCACCTAAAAAATAACATCCATAAAACCCGCACACATTATCACACCCCAAACCTTTGAACACCCCTCCGCCCCCAGTAACGGCTAAATACTGCAAAGCCTAATTCCGTTGATGATTCAGCGTAGGAGACAGACAAAAAAATGAAAGACCTGCCCGATTTAGTCGCAGATATAGTGGATGCAACACGAAAACACGAACAGTACCGAGACAAAGAATGCATAAACATGATAGCCAGCGAAGGACTCAAATCGCCCGCAGTCAACCAAATGCTCGACCTCTCCCACGACCTCGCATGCCGCTACGCTGAAGGCGAAAACGACGCCCAAGGCCACGTTAAGAGGCGTTATTATCAGGGTCAAAAGTACATGTCGCAGATTGAGGATTACGCGACGGATATAATGAAGAGCCTGTTTAACACCACTTGGGCAGATGTACGTTTAGTTTCAGGCACGCATGCGAACCTTGCAACTTTTAAGGGTTTGTCGTTAGCTTCCAAAAACAACAAGATGGTCGTCACGCCACTAAGCTGTGGCGCCCACATAAGTCACGATTACACGGGTTTAGCAGGCAACATCCTGGGCTTAGACAACATAAACCATGTCTACAACATCGACGAGTTCAACATTGACCCAGAAAAATCAGCCTACGTCATACGCGCTGCCAAACCCGGCATCGTCACTTTCGGCGGCAGCCTCTTCTTGTTCCCACACCCAATAAAAGAACTTAAAGAAGTCTGCAACGAAGTTGGCGCATACATAGCCTACGACGCCTCACACGTGCTAGGCTTAATCGCAGGCGGGCAATTCCAAGACCCACTTCGCGAAGGCGCAGACTTCATCACCTCATCAACCCACAAAACCTTCCCAGGACCCCAAGGCGGTGTCGTCATGGGAAGCCCAACCAGTCCCGCAATGGAGAAGGCGGTAAAGAAGATACAATTCGCCATTTTCCCACTAAGCGCTTCAAGCACGCATCTGGGCAGGTTGCCAGCACTCAGCATAGCCGCTTTGGAAATGAAGGTTTTCGGCACCCAATTAGCCAAACAAATCGTAAAAAACGCTCAAACCGCAGGGCAATACCTCTGCGAAAACGGCGTAAAAGTTCTTGCCGAACATAAAGGCTTCACAAAAAGCCACCAAATCGCGGTTGACATCCGCATTTATGGCGGCGGCAACAAAATCGCTCAAGACCTCGAAGACGCCAACATCATCCTAAACAAGAACCTGCTACCCTACGACGACCAAAGCAGCAAAGAGAACCCCTCAGGCTTACGAGTGGGTTTCCAAGACATTACCCGCCGCGGGTTTGGTGAAGGCGACATAAAACATCTCTGCGACTTAATGCTTGACGTAATCAAGGCGAAACGCACGCCAGCCCAAGTTAAGGTGGATGTTTTGGCGCTCAAAAAAGAGTTTTGCGGCATAAAGTACGGGTTCCAAAACGTTGAAGAAGCCCTAAGCTACATAAAAAAGGCTTAAACCCCCCTTCTTTCAAGGAACAATCCCTAAACATTAATTAACTAACATTTCACTTTTAGGCATTGAAAACTCATGACGTTCGATTTCCTCTCGATTCTCTTCCTAATAGTCGCTATAGGTTTTGTAGTGCTGTTTGTGTTGCTTCCAAGGTACGGTCCACACTACACGTCACGATTAATTTGTCCAAACTGTAGAAAAAGCTTCAATTTTCACTGGGTCCCAGGCGCTACCATAACCTCAATCGTTTATAGGGGCAGGCGAAATCTGAAATGTCCTTATTGCCATGTTAAATCAAACTATGATATAATGAACACAAGAGTCGCCAAACCAAAGAACGCCCCAAAAGTTAAACCCAAAGCGTAAACAACACAGCCCTCTTTCAGAGAACTTTATTATCCACAACAGCAATCAACTTTTCAGTTAATCTTTACTGGAGACGCTTGGCATGAAGGTATTGTTAAACGATGGTTTAGAGAAGGAAGGCTTAAAACTCTTCCAAGATGCTGGCATCGAAACAGACACAAAAAAAAGAGACCTAACTGCTCTTGTATCAGAAATTGGTCAGTTTGACGCCCTAGTCGTCCGAAGCGCCACAAAAGTTACGCGCGAAGTTTTGGAAGCGGGCGCCAAAGGCAAACTCAAAATCGTCGGCAGAGCAGGCGTCGGCTACGACAACATCGACGTTGCGGCTGCTTCAGAAAACGGCATCGTAGTAAAATCCGCCCCCTACGGAAGCACCAACGCAGTGGCAGAGTTAACCATTGGTTTAATGCTGGGCATCTCAAGAAACACCCCCCAAGCCCATAACACGCTAAAAAATGGCGTGTGGAAAAAAGACAAACTCAAAGGCACCGAACTTGCCTACAAAACCCTGGGGCTTTTTGGCTGCGGCAGAATTGGGCAGAAAGTCGCCCAGATAGTTAAGCGCGGCTTTGACATGGAAGTCATCGGCTACGACATTAAGCCGTGTCTTGAGTCGGGCATCAAGTTTATGTCTAAAGAGGAAGTTCTCGCAAAAGCTGACTACA
Source organism: Candidatus Bathyarchaeota archaeon (assembly GCA_963846735.1). Classification (GTDB taxonomy): domain Archaea; phylum Thermoproteota; class Bathyarchaeia; order Bathyarchaeales; family Bathycorpusculaceae; genus Bathycorpusculum. Next base: position 61,301 of record CAWJXC010000004.1, read on the forward strand.
TCAGCATACACACGGGCGGCAAAGACGTAATCATAGGCGAAAAGGAACTTTGCCAAATGAAGAAAACCGCTTATATTGTCAACACTTCCAGGGGCAGCAACGTTGACGAACAAGCCCTATACATGGCACTCAAAGAAGGAAAAATCGCAGGCGCAGCACTAGACGTCTATCCTGAAGAGCCAAAAGCTGACGGCGCAGAATTCAAAAGCAAACTCAAAGAACTCGACAACGTAGTTATGAGCAGTCACCTTGGCGCATCAACCGCTGAGGCGCAACGTGAAACTTCAACAGAGATTGCCCGAGTCATTTCAGGCTACCTCTTAGGCGGAGACTTCACCAATGCCGTAAACGCTGGCGAAAATATTGAGGTTGAAGAAAAACCAGTTTACACATTGTTCATTCATCACCGTGACGTCCCTGGCGTGTTTGCCAACATCGACAAAGTCCTAGCTGACTGCGACATAAACATACGAGCAAACTATTCACGGCAAATCGGAAACAGCGGCTACGCCATCTCAGTCTATGTGCTCCACAAAAAAGTCACCCCAGAAATCACCAAAAAACTCAAAGCCATCCCAAACATCTGCAACGTAAAAGTCTAAGCGCACTGCCTCAAGCAGGCATATAAACCACCCTTCTTCTTTAAAGATACCATGCGACTTGGAGTGCTCTTCTCAGGCGGCAAAGACTCAACCCTTGCCCTACACCTCACTGCAGAAAAAGAAGAGGTAGTTTGCCTAATCACAGTGGTTTCAAAGAACCCTGAAAGCTACATGTTCCACACCCCAAACATCGACGTAACCGCTCTGCAGGCAGAAGCGTTGGGTTTGCCGCTGGTTTCGGTGGTTACGGAGGGGAGAAAGGAAGAGGAACTTGCCGACTTAGAAAAAGCCATCGCAGAAGCAAAAAGCAAATTCCAAATCGATGGCGTAGTTACGGGCGCGGTCGAGTCGGTTTATCAGGCTACACGAGTTCAACGCATCTGCAACAAGCTGGATGTTTGGTGCTTTAACCCTCTGTGGAAACATGACCAAAAAGCGCTCCTAGAAACGCTTGTTGAGAAAAATTTCAAAGTTGTTATTTCTGGGATTTTTGCTTACCCGCTTGACGAGAAGTGGCTTGGAAAACAAATAGACCCGCAAGTGATTGCCCGATTGGTGGAGCTTCAAGGCAAGTTTGGCATTAGCCCTTCAGGGGAGGGGGGTGAGATTGAGACGACAGTTTTGGACGCGCCAATGTTTAAGCAGAAAATTGAAGTCGTGGATTTTGCTGTTGAGGCGAAGGGTAACTGTGGAGTTTTCATAATTAAGCAGGCTCGGTTGGTTTCCAAATGATTCTGATTGTTGACATGAATTGGAAGAGGGATTCTTTGGCGTATAACGAGTTTGTTTCACCCATCGTTTCAGTGGTCCAGCCGCTTGAAGAATGCGAGGTAAAGCATTTTTTGGACATAAAACCTCAAGAACTAAAACTAAACAGTTACAGCAAAATCGTGCTTTCAGGCACAGCACTCAGAGACCACGCAACCCTAAAGCAGGTTGACAAGTTTAACTGGATTAAAACGTGCGACGCGCCCATTTTGGGTATTTGTGCAGGCATGCAAACTATCAACTTAGTTTTCGGAGCACCCTTAACCACCTGCCTGCAAATCGGAATGACAGAAATCACAACCCTAAAAGACAACCCGCTATTCCAAGGCAGCTTCCAAGCTTACGCGCTCCACAACTACTCAGTCCAGCCATCCCAAAACTTTGAAACACTCGCAGAATCCTCAAAATGCATCCAAGCAATAAAGCACAAACAGAAAGACATCTACGGGGTTCTGTTTCATCCTGAAGTGCGAAATCAGGATACCCTAAAACGCTTCATTCAACTAAAAGCATAATTTCGCAAATTGGCTGCTTTATATAAGGGGGCTATAGTTTCCAAGAGCATTTGAGATGCCAAGCAACAGGTGTTGTTAAGTTGTGTTTTCAATAGGTTAGCACTACCATTCTAGGTATTCTGGCATGTTACCGCTTGGCGGAAAGAGTTAAAAGATAAAAGCACGTTTTCTAGAGTAGTTATAGGAGATTTTTGTTTTGATTAATCAATTACCCGTAGAAAAACTAAGGAATGTTTGTGATGCCAATTTCATGCATTGTGAATCAACCAAGGACCTTGTTCCGCTCAGCGAAATTATCGGTCAAGAAAGAGCTGTCCGAGCCCTAAAATTCGGATTAGGCATAAAAGACCACGGATTCAACGTGTACGTGGCAGGGTACCCTGGAACAGGCAGAAAAACAGCTGTAAAAAACTTCGTTGAAGCACAAGCAAAACTGCAACCCGTTCCACCTGACTGGTGCTACGTAAACAATTTCGGCAACCAGTATGAACCAAAAGCCATAAAGTTGCCAGCGGGAAAGGGCAAAGAATTCCGAGAAGACATGAAAAACTTCATCGAAAACGTCAAGACTGCGCTTCCGAAAGCTTTTGAAAGCGAAGATTACGTTGCCAGACGAGAAACCACAATTAAAGGCTTAGAAAACCAGCGAAAACAGTTAATCGACGAATTAAGCACCAAAGCCCAGCATGAAGGATTCGTAATTCAAACAACCCCAATCGGCATACTGCTTATTCCAGTGTTGGATGGCAAACCACTCAGCGAAGAAGAAATGCTTGCGTTACCCCAAAAAATAAAAGATAAATTTAGCGAGAAAAGGGAAAAATTGGAAACAGAATTCAGAAACACCATGCGGCAACTAATTGACATGGAACGTAAAATCCATGAGGCTTTAAAGAAACTAAACAAGGAAGTTGCCCTCTACGCCCTTGGAAACCAAGTAGAGAGCCTCATGGGAAAATACCAAGCTAATCCTGAAGTTACAACTTACCTCAAAGAAGTAGAAAACGAAATTTTAGATAACCTGCAACAATTCATCAGAAGAGGCGAACCTGAACAGCAACTTCCATTCCCAATACCCTGGCTAAAAGAAGAACCCTACAAAAAATACGAAGTAAACCTAGTTATCGACAACTCCGCCACCACAGGCGCACCAGTAGTCGTGGAAACCAACCCCACATACCACAACTTGCTGGGTAGAACCGAGAAAGAAGCACAGTTTGGCGCACTCACAACTGATTTCAGCATGATTCGCGCAGGAGCCATACACCGAGCCAACGGCGGATACCTAATTGTTCCAGTTGAAGACTTGCTGCGAAACCCCCTTTCCTACGATGGGTTGAAACGAGACATCAGAGACGGAAAAATGTCCATAGAAGAACCTGAAGAACGATATGGATTCTTAAGCGTTAAAACCCTCAAACCCCAACCCATTCCGTTAACAGCAAAAATAATCCTCATCGGAACGCCCTACTTATACCAATTACTCTTCAGCATGGACACAGATTTCCAAGAGCTCTTCAAGATAAAAGCTGAATTCGACACCACCATGCCAAGGACAGACGAGAAAGTGCAGCAGTATGCCGCTTTCGTGTGTGGACTATGTGAGAAAGAAGGGCTAAAACACCTCAACGGCAGCGGCTTAGCCAAACTGGTCGAGTACAGTTCAAGGATTGTGGAAGACCAGTACAAGCTATCGACCCAGTTCAACTCCATCGCCGACATTATCCGTGAATCAAACTATTACGCAACCCAAGACAACTCCGAATACATCACAGGCGACCAAGTCAAGAAAGCCATCGAAGAAAAAATCTACCGCTCAAAACTCATCCAAGAAAAAATTCAAGAAATGATAACCCGCGGATTCTTCCTCATTGACACGGTTGACCAGAAGGTTGGGCAAGTAAACGGTTTGTCAGTTATGGGGTTAGGCGACTTCGCATTCGGCATGCCCTCACGCGTCACCGCAAGCATCGGCTTAGGCAGAGAAGGCGTAATGGACATTGAACGCGAAGCTAAAATGGGCGGACCCATCCACACCAAAGGCGTCTTAATCCTAAGCGGCTTTTTAAACGACAAATACGCCAGGGACAAGCCGTTGAGCCTCTCCGCACGACTTGTTTTTGAACAAAACTACGAAGGTGTGGAAGGCGACAGCGCATCCAGCACAGAACTATACTCCATCCTCTCCTCGCTCAGCGGACTGCCAATAAAACAAAACTTGGCTGTAACAGGCTCAGTTAACCAGAAAGGCGAAGTCCAAGCCATCGGCGGAGTAAACGAAAAAATCGAAGGCTTCTACGAAGTATGCAAAGCCAAAGGATTAACAGGACAACAAGGCGTTATGATACCTGACAGCAACGTCCAAAACCTGATGCTAAAAGAAGAAGTCGTTGACGCCGTTAAAGCTGGGAAATTCAACATTTACTCGGTAAAAACAATCGACGAAGGCATCGAAGTGCTTACAGGAACCAAAGCAGGGCAACGGCGAGCAGACGGAACCTACGAAGAAGGCACAGTAAACTTCCTGGTGGATAAGCAACTGCGGGAAATGGCAGAAAAACTCAAGGAATATCCAGGCGTGCAGGTGCAACAGAAAAAAACCGAAGAATAAATAAATTGAAGGGTTTAAGCAAGTTTTTTAGGACTTGCCTGCTTTCTCTTATTTAGCTTTCAATTCCGCGTTCTCTTTTTTCAGAGAAGCGTTCTCATCCATCATGGCCTTCATGACAACGTTAAGTTGTGTCATCATATCGTTGATGCGCAGGTTTAGCATGCCGATATGTTGCATGACTGGGGAAACTTCTTGATTAGACAAATTAATTCACACCTCCCTTCATGTTTAGGGCTTCGATTTGTGACAGTAAATCTTGGACTTGGGCTTCTAACTCACCGATACGTTTACCATGTTTCTGCATTGCTACAAGCAATGGAATTCCAAGACGTTCATAATGTACGCCTTCTGGAATGCCGTTTTTGTCTGTGAAAGCAAGCACCGGATTAACAGCGTAAACTTCTTCAGCAATTAAGCCTATCTGGTTGTTTGGGTCTCGGTGGTCTTTCCAATCAAACATGACGGGTCTAAGTGCGTAAATCCATGAGCAGTCGGATAAGTCACGTATGTTTTCTTTGTATCGTATGCTTGAGGAACTGGTAGTTAGGGTTCCATTGGAATTCGCGTATAGTTGTCTGGTTCCAGAACCGCTACAACTGCCCGAAGTCACTGTTGTATCGGCGCAAAACGCACCAGAAGTCCTCAAATAGGTATTATCGTCGTAGAGTAACCTACCGCCCACATAGACATTTCTCGTACAAACATACTCCCATTGATTGGCATAGTTCCCAATCTGCTTAGCCGAAGCCCCAGTGCCAGGCATGATGTAATTTGCATACATGCCACCCCAATAGTAAGTGTCTGTTCCACAGTTGCCAACGTTACCTGCATAAGGGTAAATGTTTCTTGCAGCGGTTCCCCCTCCTGGTGTTCCGGGTAGCCATGAACCGCCGACTATAATATCGCTAAGGAAGTATATGCCGCCGTTACCCGCATAGTTGCCGCCGTTTGTTCCGACAAGCCATGTCGCGTATAATCCGCCAACGTCTAAAACTCCGAGTCCGCCGCTGCCGTTGTTAATTTGTAAGACGTTTCCAGCAGTATTTGAAAGGTATGTGTCTGTTCCCCATTGAATATAGTTGCGTGAACCAACGTGGTATTTGCCTGAACAATAAACGTCGCCGTAAGATGTTAAGTCACCAACACACATGAATGCGTCATCGGTTTTTAGTAGGTTGGTGCCGCCACAGTAAACGTTCGCGGAACCCATAATTAATGCGCTTGCAAGCGTCAAGTCTCCAGAATTATCAAGATACATTAATTCAGTAAGAGTGGCGAGATTGTCATTGTACCAACTAAAGCCATTATATGCTGTCTCCCAAAGTCTACCTGTTGGGTCAATCCCTAATTGATAAACATAATTACCACCTTGAAAATTCATCACAGTGCCAGCAACAATCGCGTTTAATGCTGGATAAGCAGTAGAAGTTTTACTGAAAGACTCATAGCCAGCAAGCGTTAATGTTCCAGTGTTAGGAGATATGGTTAATAATATTTTAGAATTTACTTGGTCATAGACAAACAGTGAATTAGCTATGCCTGAAATTGCACCATTTGTCGTGTCTTTCCAAATCTCCCAATATGGTGTTCCCCCTGAACTGAACTGTACACCTGTAAGACTTGTATTTGCCGAATTACAAGTTAAATAGGCATTACCTATACCATTTATTATTATTGCTCCATCGCTTGAACCACTAACTGTCAGTTTCCCTGCGCCATCTAAACTCATTAAGTTAACGCCATTCGAGCAAAAGTTCCAAGTGAAAGGGCCATAGCTTTGTAGTGGTGTATTAAAAAACCAACCGTTATTCCAATAAATTACTGCATAGTATTGACGGTCTGGATATGTTTGTGTTGCAACGCTACTTGAAATACCAACACTAATTGCGCCGCCGTTCCATTGAGAAGTTAAAAACTCGTTAGCGTGGTGTCCATCCAGCATGTCAGCGTTAAGGTTACTAACCAAGCTCGTTGAGGTTATCCCCAGTGACCCGTTGATGGATATGCCGCTTACGTTTAGAGCTCCGTCGATGATGAGTCCACAGTTCATTTCCAAAACATGCGGGTTCGTTGCCGTCTGCCAGTAGATTGTGCCGTTACCAAGCGTGATACCAGTTTGAGAGGGCGCATTGATCGTTAATCCACCGTTTACACTTAATCCAGCGAACGTTGGAGATGAAGTTGGGTTTAGACCCAGAAAACCGCCTACAAAGTGAAGCGAAGAATCTATAAGGCTAGCTACTTGAGTTGCTAAATTAAGTATCGAGCCCACAACAGTAATGTTGCCATGAATAGTCAAGTTGCCTACATCCAAATGAGCAGGGTCTGTGCCGCCTGCTTTAGTCAAGTAGAGCGTGTCAAAGTAACCTCCGTAGCTAGATGTCGGACCCATAGGAATCCAATCGCTACCATTGTGCTTGTAGAGTGTGTTAGCGGGATTGCCGTTCCAAGAATCAGTCCGAACGGCGACTTTCCCATTTTCTCCTGTTGGAAATTGTATGTCAGCAGGAACGGCAGGTACATTTAAAGGACCGCCTCCTTGCAATCGTGATACAGCAGAATTAACAAGAATTATTTTTGGAACGTCAACTTGATCGTCGCGTCCGCTGCCTAGCCATAACTCTCCTTGATTGCTGCCGACAAATCCACCTGCAGTAATGTCCTTTTGAACAACGAAGCCTTGATCCGTCGCCAAAAGCGGCGCACCACTGCTGGAGCTAATAATCTCAAACAGATTTAGATAGGCTCCTGGACTCTGATCAGTGCCAGCCCTAAACATTGCATATGCGCCACTGCGGTCAAGTCCATAAGGTGCCCACATTCCATTATCAAACCACCATATCTTTCTAACCATATCCGCATCACTTAGGGTTGTAATGTTGGTGGATTGTAACTTTAACTCATGACTAACACCGATATCTGTAAAATCTGTCATGCGCTCACCCCTCTTCATTTTAAGGTTCTAATTTCTATTGTTTCAATCGGAAATGCTCTAAAATGAGTTCCGAAGTTTAGTGGCTGAGCAGTAAATCCACTCAAGCTGATTTTCTTTTGCAATTTTTTTCCTGACATTTTAGATCAACAAGTAAGGGATTCACATTCTATAATTTAAACAATTTTCAGGTTATAAAATGTTTATTTTACAAGCATTAATGAATAAACATTATAATAAAAGCATTTAAGAAAAAGGTTTTTTCATTCAAGCACAATATCAATCAAGGGTTTGGGAGTTTGACTGGAAAACCTTAAATTTTCAACTAACCCTTTAGCAATCGGCATTACCTTGAGAAAATTGACTTGCTTGATAATAGCCATGGTTATTTTGTTAAGTAGCTTAGTGTTTGTTGGCAATGTGCAATCCGTTCAAGCGTATACGGAAGAGAGGGGTGTAATAAATTTCGACACCACTTGGACTAAGGTGAATAGTCCATACAATTTCACAGGAAACGTGGCTGTAGATAAAGGAGTGACCCTAACGATTGAACCTGGAGTTACCGTAAATCTAAACAATTATTATATGCGGATAAACGGCACGTTAATTGCTAAAGGAACCAATGCAGATAATATCATGTTTAATGGTGGATCAATAGAGTTCACCCAATCAAGCGTTGTTTGGAACGAACAAACGCAAACTGGTAGCATAATCGAAAACTCCATTGTAAACTCCCTATTAGCAACAGGCGGTGGATCTCCAAGAATAAACAACAATAAAATCACTGAAAGCATCACAATAGGCGGTAATTCCCCGATAGTTGCTAAAAATACTATAGACATTACGGGCTCCAATTGGTTGAGTAGTACGATTGGCGTTTGGATTGTAGAAGAGAATACCGCTTATATAACTGACAACACAATTTCGGGTTCGTTCGATACTGCAGCCGTTCAAGTAGATGGTGGCTTTCCAACCATTGAGAGAAACCGAATCAGCAATAATTATGGTTATGGTTCTTCAGGGGATTACTATCAAGCGGGAATTTTAATTTCCAGCAATGCAAGCCCAATAATAAAACAAAACACGATATCAAAAAATGCAGTAGGTATTTCTATAGACGGTAGTCCCACGCCAATAATAGTTAATAATAATATCGAGGAAAACTCGAACTATAATCTCCGAATGAAGCCAGGCGTTCAAGTTGATATTGCTGCCGCGAACAATTGGTGGGGAACCACGGATACTGCGGTGATTGACCAGAAAATCTATGATTTCAATGATGATTTTAACTTGGGCAAAGTTAATTACACGCCGTTTCTGACTGCGGCAAATCCCCAAGCGGTGCCTGACCCAAATGCACCTATACCAACCGCTGTCCCGACAACCGCCCCAACTCTGGCACCTGGTCAGTCAGTTTCTCCATCGCAAGTTCCCACCGCAACACCTAGTCAACCTGGTGCTGGGTCTTCGGTGTTGTTTGGTTGGGGTTGGGCAGAAGTTGCCACAGTAGCATTGCTGGGGGTTGTTGCTGTTTTGTTGGTTTTTGTGGTTGTGTATCTGCGGAAGAGAAGCGTGAGGTAGCTTTTCGTTTTTGCTTCATTTTAGAGCTTGTGGGTGTTTGCACAAGCAGAAAGCAGTCTGAGCGTTAACCTGATGGCTGAATGCGGTTTTTTGCGTAAGCCGCTGGTTGATGATGAGTATAGGGGGGTTTCTGCCACAACTACTATAAAAAAACAGACACATCCAAACAGGAAAATCTGAGACTATAAAAGACCAAAGAAGCCAAAAACAAGACCTAAATTCCATTTCCAATAGGTGAAAGGCGGCTATGGATTTTGTATATGTATTTTGGCGAATCAAAGCTTATTTGCAAATCAGCAGAGTGATGAACAGGTTCAAAGTTGGTAGCCCGAAAAAGTAAACGCAAACGCAGCAAAGCCCTCACAATTATGCTTCTCCCAGCATTCATCTTAATAGGCGTCATAGGCTGGTGCATGTACTCGATGGACAACCGAGACCGGAAACCAACTCACCGAAAACAACGTAAACCAACCAAAAAAGACTATGTAACCTTAATGCCAATCATTTTCGAAGAACCACCAGAAATAAGAGTGAATGATGCAACAGGCAACCGCTAATTTTCAATCGTTTGCAAATTTTAAGGTCAGCCCTGATAGCGGAACTCGCACGCTTGTTGCTACTAGAACACAGTCACAACGCCAAATATAGCCGGCGAATAGTTGTTAGTTTGCGAGAAATAGCCATCCAAGAGGTACACCCATGCTTGGCGGGTTGCCGTTAACCAGAACGTGGATCGTCTAAACCCCTAAAGAAGGATTAGGGACCTATTTTTGATTCGCGTCTTGGGTTAACATTTGGCGATCCGCCAAGCCTACTTTTAGGTGTAGCGTTACAATATGGTTCTAGTTGGTTTTTTGTATAGGATTTATTAAGGGTTAGATGCAATTCTACCTTTCGTGAGCTACTTTGAGTTATAAAGAACGCATGCACCCTAAAGTTAGCAGGGCAGAAATCGAAGTTTTCAAATCATTAAGCATGGCGGGGTTAACCAGCGGGATGGTAACGCAACAACCAATCACCCTAAAATCAACCATACCTGACTTCTGCTGGATGGAAAAACGCAAAATCATTTACTTAGACGGCATACCCGTGCATAAAAAGGACAAGGCGATAGAGCGTGACGAGGAAATAACTGATCTGTTAACGGCTCAGGGCTGGGATGTTCTCAGGATTCCTTATCAGCCGCCTTTAACGGATAAGGGGTTGCAGGAAATTATGGCGACTATAAAGCGCTTCCTCAATTTTGCTGACGAAGAATAAACCAGAATTTTTTTCCATAATTTTTTGGTTATCCATAGTTGGAGTTTGGGCATGGTGAATATTAGGGTTCGTTGCCTGATTTTTGCCCCCTTTTTCACGGCTAGTTTTTTATAGTTCCATTATCCATTCAGATAAAATTAGGGGGAAAGGGTTGACAAGTCTAAAAAAACGCTTAGACAACGTCCTAAACGAGCTCTCACGCATGGACACTGAGCTCGACGAGGAAGCTTCAGGCAATGTCGCTGCTCAATTAACAATCATTAAAGGCGCCTTCAAAGAATCCCATTGTTATCCAGTTTGCTGCTTTACATATGATTCGGGTTCACGAATTGTCTGCGACACTTGTGGTCCGTTGGCGTCTGAGGCGTTCATGGAGAAATGTAGGGTATGCCAAGCGCAAATCAAAGAAGCACTCTCAGTTTTGCAGAATGCATAGTTGTAATTGTTCAGGCACAGTCACACATCCTTAAGCATGTTTCTTACATTAAATTTCCTAGTGATTTTGATGCAAAAAAACATGCAAAAATACCTTGTTTTAATAAAATTGAATCCGTCAAAAACATTGCCCTTCTTTAATTCTTTGAGCGCTATTTCTGAACGACCAATTGAAGGCGTTAGAGTAAACGCATCATACAATGTCTTTGGAAGCTGGGATTTCGCCGTGTGGTTTGAAGCTGACAGCAATGACAATGCGCTGCATTTTGTAGGCGATATAATCCGCCCAATTGAAGGCGTAACTGAAACCCTCACGATGCCCGCGACAAACATCAAACAATACAATATGTAAAAACCTCTCTTTTCCTTTTTTCTATTTCAAAAACAATTGATAACTTTTTGTAATTTCTTTAGACTTGGTTGCTTTTGGGTTTGTTAATTTGCATCAATGAACTTGAAAAAATATGTAAGATGATATTCTCTTTTTTTGCATGTTTAGAATTATAGGTTATTTTAGATTTTCAGGCAGTTTTATTTTTCGGAAGAAGTACCAGAACAGCATTATCGAAATGATGTAGAGTATTCCTGATAAAAAGAAGGGTGCTGCCAGAAACCCCAAACTAAATAGATAAGCGCCTACAATAGTGCTCAATGCGTTAGGCAGACTCCAAAGTGCGGAGCTTACGCCTGAAGCTACCCCGCGTTCGTCCTCAACGACGATGCCCATTATCATCGATTGCTCCAGCGGGTTAGACATGTTTATCAAAAAACTTCTAAAGGTGTAGGTGAACCCAGCCGTAAGGTAAGTTGGCGCCAGTGGAATAGCAAACATGAATACTGTTGAGAAACCCTGCGTTACAGTAATAGCCTTAATGATACCTATTCTTTTTGCAAGTGAAGGTCCAGCCAACGTTGCCACTCCTGTAACCAAGGCTGAAAATCCCAGTATAGGACCGCTCACAGCGTCGGAGATGCCATATTGTAGCCCAAGCCATGCAGTCATCAACGGAACCACTATGCCTGCGCCGAAGGCAATCAAGCCACTTGTGAGGACATACTTTACTAACGGGTCTTTCGACTGATGGGGAAGTAGATTCCACCAACTCACTCCATGCCTCTTGACTCTTTTGGGCTCGCTGATTCGGAACATAAAAAGAGTTGAACTCAAACTAAGAATAGCCAAAATAACGTAAAGAAGAATGTGCCCTTCCCTATTGGTGAAGCCGAAGCCCACGAAAATCATGACAACAGGTATTATCAAGCTTCCAACACCAAACGCCACGCTCTGGACAAAACCGAAAAGTGAATATGCGCTGGTTCTCCGCTCTTCCTTAGCCTTCTCCGCCAGCAACGCGTTCGCGGAAGCTGCAAACGCTGCCTCAGCAATTCCTTCTGCAACTGCAGCCGCAAACAAAACCGCAACATTTGTGGTTAGAGCAAAAACTGCGATTATGGCACTTGCCATTATGTTTCCGATTATGTGTAGTCTTTTTCGACCGTATTTGTCTGCTAAGGCGCCTAGGGGGATGCTTGCTAAAAAAGTGGATAATCCCATAACCGTTATGATGAGACCCATAAGCGTGATGGATAAGCCTTGAACGGTGGTGAGGAAAAAAGATATGTCGGTGTAGAACATGCCGTAGGCAACAAAGGGCAGCGCGGCTGAGTAAATCAGGTACTTAGCCTCTTTAGGCAATCCACGGTAGCTGCTAAACAAAATTTTTCACCGCCGAAAATCAAGTTTGGCTATAGTGTTATTTTGGCGCTTTTCGACTTATCCTTTACTGTTTTCAAATAAGCCAAATGTATGGGAAAACATCTTTTTCCCAGTGACAAGCCTATATACTCAATATTGCGTTAAGATATGATTGTCGGATTCTTCAAGAAAGAGTAGATACTTTGCCTCAGGATTTACTTTTCAAGAGATTTTCTGGCAAACAAAATTTGGAATGAGAATATTTGAATCATAAAAAGCCAACAATACTGGAGTATCTCGCGTCCCTTTCTATAAAACAAGGCATATACCTTGCAGAACTCTACCAAGCCATAGTTGCAGCCAAAGAACAAGGAAAAACCACATGCCAAAATCTAACAATTGAATACCGCGGCAGCCTAAAAAACGAAGCCATCTTTCTAATAACAAAAAACACCAGCGTCATAGCGCAATTCCGAGTTGGCCAAGAACTGCTCCTAAGAAAAGATATTTGCTTTGAAAACTGGATGGATACCGACAAAATACGTCGACAGATGAACAGGCAAAATATGTCGCCTAAACATTCCAGTATGGTTCAAGATATGCGTCATGGAATGAAAAAAGTTAACTTAGAAGCTAAGGTTCTTGAGACTCCAGCGCCTTCAACAGTCCAAACACGGTATGGAAACAGCGCCAAAGTTACCAATGCTTGGATAGCGGACGAGACAGGAAAAATTAAGCTTTGTCTTTGGAATGAACAAGTAGACATTGTTAATGTGGGAGACACCATTCAGATTAAGAATGCTTCAGTTTCCACGTTTAAAGGTGAGAGACAATTGCGTCTCGGTAAAAAGGGAACCATCAGCGTACTATTAACTTCCCTTAACAGGTAAACCCTACGCTTATTCAATAAAACCTTGTTTTGAAAGAGAATTCCTCAAATATCTATCGTTGTTATACAAACAGAAGGCGCAAATACAAGTGACACACGTAAAAAAACACAGGAAAAGTCCTGACAAAAATTTTAGTCGCAGTAGGATCACAAAGCCAGCTCCCGTCGAAGTGGGAGACGAATTAGAAGTAAATATCACTGACATAGCGCCAAGTGGAGACGGATTGACACGGATTCAGGGTTTCGTAATAAATGTTCACAATGCTAAGCCAAGAGACCGCGTGAAAGTAAAGATAACCCACGTAGGAGAAAAGACCGCAAACGGTGAAATAGTCAAGTAATAGTCAGCTTAATTCTTGTTTTAAACAACTTAATTCATTAATTATAATTCTTGGAATTTGGCGCCGGGAGGTAGGTTTAAACCCACGTTTAAATTACACGCGAAACTGCGATTCTATGAGATTGGGATGCCAGAACTAGTTACCAGAAAAACATGTTCGCCCTTACTTTTGCTCTTGTTTTTTTGCGAACTTTGCTCCCATTTTGTATGCTTTGTCGCAATCAATGGGGAACACTTCTTTGCGTCTCTTAATTTTTTCTTCCCACGCGCTGACGCTAAACGAAGAGACATATTTTGTGTAGTCGTCGAATTGGTATGTATCAGTGGCGACTATTGACTCTGATGCCCCGAAGATTCTGCCCGATATCATCTCGTTTAGGCGAATGTACGGGTCTATGCCCATCTCTTTTTGGCGGATTTCGTTTGCCCCCATTGTGTATATGAATCCGACTGGAATCTTCTTTGGGAACAGGGAAGAATGGCTGGGATCATAGACCATGTAGGGGAAGATTAGGCGTTCTAGGAATGACTTCATTTCGCCGGTTACAGTGCCGATGTAGATGGGTGAGCCGAGGATAAGACCATCGATTTCACGAATTTTTTTGAGAAACGGCGTTAGCTCATCTTTATAGGCGCATTCGCCGTAGCTTTTCCCACCCTTTAGCTTACAGGCAAAACAGCTTGTGCAGCCTTTAAAGTTAAGGTCATACAAATGGATGATTTCTGTTTTGGCACCTTCAGAGGCTGCACCTTCAAGCGCCTTGTTTAGCATCGTCGCTGTATTCCAAGTTTTTCTTGGACTTCCATTAATTGCTAAAACCTTCATTTTTCAACCTTCAAAGATGTTATCGCCCAGAATTGTCTGTGAACATTTGACTATTCACCATCAAACAAAGTTATTTAACTTTGAACAAGCCGCTTAATAGAAAACTTGATTAGCGCGCGCGGTGAACCGCAAGCTTTCTCATCTTCGTTCTTCTGCCGAACATGTTCCTAACTTGCTCTTCTGTCATCGCAACCACGATGGTCGTCGGTTTACCTTCCCAACTACTGTCAACTTCCAGTAACTGGATTTCCGGCGTCAATTCACTAGCAATGATACTGAACTCCAGCACGCTAAGCTCGCCCATAAGAAAGGTCACTGGAAAGTCCTCCGAAATGTCCACGACGAACACCTTCTTCCCAGTCTTCTTGTTTCTGAACGAGTCCATCTCCATTTCCTCATCCTTTCCTTGGAATTCCCAACTCTTGCTTGTCAGGAACTCGCGAACTCTGGAATAGGTCATCGCTATTTTGAACACGTTTTCTACTTCCAAGACCAACGCCTCTCCCGATCTCTTTATTGTATACTTTCTCACCAAATAATAGTATGTCGGTTGCATTACTGGTTGCGCGCTTTGCCCCCAAAAGCGATAAACGGTAAATTGGTCTTCAAGCAAAGACAGATAGTTTTTTTGAGTTTGGATCTATGTCTACTGCGCTCGATATTTGGGTGAGCGCTAGCTCCAAGGCTATTCTCTATTGTGCCCCCTTCATTCGAAAGTTGGGAATGCGGTTTTCTAATTTGACTCACAAACCCCACCTCGAAGTGATAAATCTGTCCAGATCCGCTGTGTTCAAAGTTCCATCTTACTCCAGAAAATAGTATTGACTGCGCGCGCTGACTATTGTTAAATTTAAACCTCGAATTGAAATAAACACAAAGCAAAATAAGGAAAAACAGAAAGGCAGCAATTATCTTGCCCAAAACAGGCAGAAGCGCAAGCGAAAATAAGCAAGAATTAAGCAATTTTGGCGCCGGGAGGGGGATTTGAACCCCCGCGGCCCCGAAAGGCCACAAGCTAATTGGTGTCCTTCAATAGGACATCTCCAGGCTTGCTCCCTGCCTGGCTAGGATACCCCGGCAAACAAAAACCAACTCTGATGGGTTGGTTTGCACCTTTTCTCTGACCTTAGCACAATTTAAAGTTTTATCGAAAATGGTGTCTTTGTGCGGGTTTGCTGGTTTAGCGTTTACAGTTGGGAAGGTAGGGATAGGAAAAAATTATGCTAAAATTTCTGATGAGTCTGGCAACAGACTCCTTAAACTGAAAAAATAAAGAAAAAACATAACATAAAAAAAGTAGCCTAACCAAATCGTTTTTTTGCTGTTTTTTATGTTGGGTTTACATCATTGGGGCTGCTACTTGGGGAGTTTTTTCGGCTTTGGCAGAAGCAGGGTAAACTTTCATGGTTGCTTCGCCGTTTTTCTGGTCCGTCATGCCTTCAACCCAGCCTTTAGTGTTGTTTAGCCAACTAAGTCTTGGCGAGTTGGTCATGTAGGTAACTTCGCCCTTGAAGCTGCCCTCCATCGCATTTTCCTGTCGCCCCGTGCCTCTACCAGTTATCATCACTACGTCGCCTTCTTTGGTTGTTTCCATTGCTTTGACTTCCCACTCGTTTGATCCATCCATCTTCAAATTGACGTCGACAGTTTCTATGTGGTTGCCGTGGTATTTTCCCTTAACTTCACCAATAGAATTGTACTGCAACATAGCGCCGTCATTGTTGAATTCTTTTATGATTACAGCAGTTGTTTTCTCTTTAATTTCAGCCAACATTTCTCGTTTTTCCATTAAAAACACCATTAAAACTACAAATAACATGGAAATTTATCTCTATGTGACTGTGCCAACACACAAACAGAATAGTCAAATCATCGTTAGACTGGAAAATTACGGTTTCAAAAAGATACAAGTTCCTATTTTTGCACAACCAAAAATTCTGGGGTTTTCTCGCTAAGTTTAATGACTAGTTACATCCATTATTTCAAGTAGCCAATGTAGAATGCAGATTAAAATTTAAATCAGCAAGGAAGTAAAATGAATAAAAAGAAATTAACATTATTGGCAATTGGACTAGCCATTCTGATTGCTTTGTCAGGAACAGCGGCAATCTACATGTCTATACAAAACAAAAATGCTTTAGAAAATAAAATTCAGGTCGCATGCGTCGGCGACAGCATAACCGCGGGCACTGAGTACCCAGTGGACCTTTGGCAGCTACTTGGACCCAACTACGTGGTAGGCAACTTCGGCATTGGAGGCGCAACTGTTACTTTGGGCACAGACTGTTCCTGGATGAATGAGACTGGCTTTTCGGTTGCCAAGCAATTCCAGCCAGACATCGTTGTTATCATATTGGGGACTAACGATGCCAACTCTAACTACAACGAGACAAATGCAGGTTTCATCGCTGACTACACCACTTTGATAGGTGAATTCCAAGCCCTCGCCAGCAAACCCAAAGTGTACCTTGTTTTACCTCCGCCAATCTTTAGCAACAATGCCAGCCTAAGCGAAACCTACTTTGTGCAGAATGTGATTCCGAACATTCGGCAGGTTGCAGTCCAAACGGGTTTGCCGCTGGTAGATGCTTATACTCCTTTGCTTAACCATTCAGAGTATTTTGAGGACGGCGTGCACCCAAACGTTGAAGGCGCCCACATAATTGCCCGAGCAGTATATGCTGCACTAAATTCAGATGACAGGTAACTGAACTCTGTGTTTCTCTTTTTTTCCAAAAAGCCTAAAACCATGAGCCTTAGATTACTAGCCTAAGTGGGTATTTGCAAGAAAGGGGAAAAAGTTGAGTCAAGAGAAAGGGTTTACTGTTCCTGTTGACCTAATTCGAACTTTAGCGATAATAGGAGTAATCTTTCTACATGCCACCAACGACTTAACCCCCAACTCCATGAGCCAGTTAGAAGTCTTCCGCTGGGTCACCGTTGACGTCTACCAGAGCGTGGCACGAATGGCTGTTCCGTTATTCGTGATGTTAACGGGAGCTCTGCTGCTTCAACCCTCAAAAAATGAAAGCCTAAGTGCTTTTTTTAAGAAACGGTGGGCAAGAATAGGCGTACCATTCTTTTTTTGGGGCGCCTTGTATTTTGTGTGGCTCTATTTCACAGCCAACAAAGCCATAACCGTCAACTCCGTCATTCAAGGCTACCTTACCAGTCCTTACCTGCAGTTCTGGTACATCTACATGCTCGCTGGCCTTTACCTAATCACTCCTATCCTGCGCATAGTAATAGCTCACGCAGAAGACAAGACCATGAAATACTTCATTGCTCTATGGTTTATCGGTGCATCCATCGTACCGGCAATTAGCTACTTTACTATTTACGATTTGAACAGTAGTCTTTTTGCAATTACTGGGTGGGTAGGCTACTATATTTTGGGTATCTACCTTCTTAAAGTGAAGATACCACGCTTGTGGATTGTGGCTTTAATGGTTCTGGGAGTATCTTTGGCTGTAATCGGCACAGTTTATATGTCCTCTAATTTCGGAGGAACAGCTTCGTATTACTTCCAAGATTATCTGAGCCCAACGATGATTCTTGCTTCAGTCATGGCATACATACTTTTGAACACGATTAAGATGCCTCCATACAAGACCATGCCCATTGCGTCGGCTCAAAAAGAATCTGACCCGAAACAAGACGAACCCTCCAAACCGCGAAGGCTTCTTCATCTGATAAGCGAAAATACCCTGCCGATTTTTCTGTTCCATTTGATTGTGCTTGAAGCGCTTCAAAAAGGATATTTAGGGTTCGCCATTAACGGTGCCACAATCAACTCCATCGTCGGCGTTCCCCTAATAACCGTGATTACCCTGTTTCTTTGCTTGGCTATTATTTTGCCTTTGAAGAAGGTGCCTGTTTTGAAGAGATTAATTGGTTGAAAATCTGACGTTTGGATTAGGCAAGTTCAAGCTTTGTTAAAAACAAACTCCTCAGCAATTGACGATAAAAACAGGTTTTTCCCAACAAACGCAGTCAACCGATTGCCCATTTTCAATGAATGCTCAGCAAACTTGCAAGTGGTTCTGCAAGTGTTGAGCCTATAAATAAGGGGCTATAGTCTGCTCCGAGCACTAGTGTTGTTGGCATTTTAAAGCTAAAGCTCTAAACGCCTGCCCAGAACAGCGTCTTCTTACGCATAAATGCCACAAATTCTTTGAGAAGTTCTTGCTCTTCACTAGTCAAGTCATCCATGTGCGCCGTCAACAATTTTTTTGCGTCAGCCTCAGGCACCTTCACATACAAAACATCCCGTTCAAACACGTGCCGTCCTGCAATGGGTTTATCCATCGAAATTGCAACCTGCGCTCCAACTTTCGCTTCTGGCACCGCTTTGCCTTGGTCCTGAATTTGGTCTACTTCGCCTAATTCTGAACTATCTTCAGCCCGAATAAGCGAAACCCGAGGCTTCACGCGTCCGCCCAAAACTTCCACACCGAAAATCGCTGGCTTCGCACGACGGAAGATACAATTGGGCATAACCGTTAATTTGCCTGGTTTAACAAGCGCCTCAAACTCGGCTTCACTCTTTGACTCACGCTTGTTTTTAGCCCAATCAAGATACTTATCAATTAAATTGTAAATGATAGGTTCTTTAAAGATTGGAACGTTGTTAGCTGCAGCTTCTGTTTCTGCGTCAGGCAGGGTTTTAACGCCAAAGGCTAGGATTGCGCCGACTAAAGGTTGACGCGCCTTCACCACGGAAGCCTCGATGACGTCGCGTTTACTGATGTCTCCAATATCGGCGATGCGGACTTGGATATTATTGGCTTTTAAAATTTCAGCCATAGCCTCAAGTGAGCCTAAAGTGTCCGCTTTCACTATGACTCCGTCGATTTCTTTCGTAATTCGGATTCTCCCGATTTCTTCCGTGATGAGGTTACAGTACTTGGCAACGTCTTCGCCTTCGGGCACAGCAAACAATGGTGCACCAGCCAACGCCCCATCCAAATCGGGCGCAACTATTTTCACACCTGCACTTGCGTAAACACACTCAACGCTGGTGAATTTGTCGCGTGGGTCACGCATCTCATCGAGCGGTTTAGGGACCAGAATCGTTCGTACATGCGCTGAGATTGGCCCGTTTTTGCCTCCGATAACTATCAAATCATCTCTATGCAAGGTGCCATCGTAAACAATCGCGTTGAGCGTTAACCCTAAACCTGATTCCTCTTTAACTTCTAAGATGGAACCTTTTGCGGCGCCATCGGTGGTTTGCAGGCGCTTCTTTAGGAACTGCTGAGTTAAACCAACTAGAACCATAACTAATTCCGATAAGCCTTCGCCTGTTTTGGCGCTGGTCGGCACAAGTGCAATGTTAATGGTGAAGTCGCGGATATGGTCGAACCGGTCGGTTTTGAAGCTTAAGCGACTAAAATCGCCCATAACCGCGTATAGGCGGTTGTCTAGTGCTTCGCGGACATAGTTTGATTGGTCAGCATAGGATTTTAGGAAAGTCGCACCTTGCTGGGGTTTCCAGCCAGGAATGCGGTCAATCTTGTTAACCGCAACGATGAAGGGTGTTTTACGTGCCTTCAGAATCTCTATGCACTCAAACGTTTGCGCCTCAAAACCGCGCAATGCATCAACGACCAGAATTGCTATATCTGCAACACTTCCGCCTCTGCGCCGAAGATTCGTGAACGCTTCATGCCCAGGCGTGTCCACGATGAGCAACCCAGGGATTTCGATTCCTGTTTTAAAGGTACCCATGTATGGGCCGATGAGTTGCTTGAGAGTTTCCACAGGGAAAAAGCTCGCGCCGATGTGCTGGGTCATTCCACCAGCTTCACGCAGTTGAACATTGGTTTTGCGTAATTCGTCAAGTAGTGAGGTTTTGCCTGCATCTACGTGTCCCAGGACGCACACGATTGGTTGGCGAATAGGCATTTTTGTTTTTTTCTCCTTCAAATAATTGACAATTGAGTTGACTGTTACGTGTGTTGATTAATAAATACTCATTTTATTTGTGTTGCGCCTTGTTTGTATAGTTTTGCTTGTGCGCCTATGTTGGCAGCTTGGGTGTTATTGCGGCTGCTTTGGTTACTAATTGCAAAATTAAAGTGTAAAGAAGAGAATAGAGCCTTATTCGGGAGGTTTTACCAAAAGCAGGAATATGCCCAAGATTACCAAGATAACGCTTAAGGCACCAAAGAGCACACTAAAGGGACCCAGCGTGTCTGTGCTTGTAGCTGTGAAATATAGCATTACAGCGCCAATTACTATGAGGAGTAATCCGAAGAGTCTTTCGGCTAATGATACCCAGAATGTGTCGCCTTCTTCGCTCATGTCTTGTTTCTTCCCGTGCCTGTTTTCTTATGTGTTTCTTTGATATAAACAAGAGGAGTTATTTTAAATTATTCCATAATTCTAGAGTTTACATGTGTGCAGCTGTGATTTTTTTCTATAGCCCCCTTATATAAAGGAGAAATAGCTTCTTGTTTGGAAAAGGGCTAGTGCTCACTTGACCTACCCTTCCCTTATATATAGATTCAATCGCTAAGTGAAGTTTCAAAATTCAAATTAGCCGCCGCCGACAGGAGGCAAAATAGCCAAAACATCGCCATCTTTAAGCTCTGTCTTCAGCCCGTTGAGTGTTGAAGTGCTTGTTCCGTTAACGAGAAACTGCAGAAAATTTTTGGGCTGCCCTGTTTTGGCGTCGTAAACGTATTCGGTGAAGGGGGCGCCGTATTTTTTGGAGAGCGTTTTGAGAACCAAGTCCACAGTTACCTTTTCGCCCTCTGGGAACATTAGGGTTTCTTCTCGATTATTCACGATTTCGCGCAGACTGGTGAAGAAGCGAACTTTAACTTCCACGATTTGGCACCGTTATTAGGTATAGTAAAATTGTGGAAATTAACCCTTACGTAGCCTTGAGCAATTAAAAGAGAATAATTTAACAGTCAAGAACAACAAATAAACTGGCTGAGGTTTCACATTTGAAGCTGAGTTTATCTAACGGGATTTTTAGCAAGCTTGGCTTAGAATGAGAATTTTAACGCAGTTAAAGAGCTTGGTTTTGAGAACATTGAGTTTAACATGAAATCAATAAAGAAAGAGCATGACACTGACGTTTATCGTGAACAAAAAGCGTTGGCTGCTTCGGGCTTGAAATGTTTAACACTTCATTCGGCTGTTCTGCATGTGAAAGACCCCATTGAGGTTCATCAGGCGGTTTATTATGGTAAAATTTCGCTTGAATGCGCCCATGCGCTTGGTGCACCGCTTATGACTGTGCACTCGAATGTTTCAAAGAAGTTACCCCCGAAGGTTAGGCAAAGGTGTTTAAACGAAATTTTCAACGAAGAAATCAAACCCTTTGCAAAACGCCTCGGCATCAAGTTGTCTTTGGAAAATCTATCTTATACCTCGACGGGGTTTGGCAAGAACGTTGAGCAGCTTGAAGAGGTCCTTGGCATCATCGACCCAGAGGGTGAGATGGGGATAACGTTTGATTTATGCCATGCCCTAGAAACTAAAGAAACAGACAATCTGCTGGAACATTATGGAGGACGGGTGTGCAACGTTCACATGGCAAACAAAGCCCACAAACCCTTCACAGAAGCAACGCCTGAACTGACAGAGTTCCTCTCTAAACTGCAAGGTTTTGGCTATGAGGGTCCGATAACACTGGAACTCGCACATAACACGACTATAGAAGAAATCGCCAAAACCAAAGCCCTATTTGAAAAACTCCTAAAAAGTTTTTGAGCCTTTTCAACCAACTATTTTCTGAAACTTACCGCCGCATACCCAACCACGCTTGAGTGGTCGCCTGTGATGTCTCCGCTGTTGTGGTAGCTTAAGAGTTGGTAGCTTTAGCGTTTACGCCCGTTGCGTATGTGATTAGGGAGGTTATGGGTGCGTAGCCGCAGGCGGTGATGTTTTGGGTTTCAACGGTTTGGTAGAAGCGTTTGGCATCCATGTCTGTGACGGCTTTGAGGGCGGCTTGGTCTTTCGCGGCTGCCGCTTTTGCTGGTTCGTAATGTGTCATGTCAGATGAAGCGATAACTACTGTGTTTGTGGCGTCTAAGGCTTCGACGAGTGCGCGTCCAACTTCAACGGCGGAATCGTAATCCTGCATCAAGAAACAGATGGGCACAATTTTGAAAGCGTTACCGTAGAGAAACTGCAGAAAAGGCAACTGCACTTCAAGTGAATGCTCATAACGATGAGCCAACTCGTCCACGTCAACGATGCTGGTTTCATGCAATATCGCATCAGCCATTGCGGAGTCAACTTCAACGTCGCCAAGCGGCGTGCGCCAAACACCCTCACGCATCAACGCTAACCCACTGCCGTAGCCCGTGTGGTTGGGACCTAAAAGCACGACAGTGTCAGGCTTGCCATCTATGGCTAACTCGTAAAACGCATGTGCCGCCACGGGACCAGAATACATGTAGCCCGCGTGGGGACAAATTAAGCCCACAATTTTTCGTGGGTGAATATGAAAATTAACTTGGGGAAGTTTTTTTGGACCAAGCGTATGAAGAAAACAAGAGCTAATTTGTGCTCTAAGCGCTTCGGCGTCGCCCTCATAAAATTGAGAAGCAACAATTGGACGCCGAATCGTCGGCAAACTCTTAGCCTTCTTCCTCGTCTTCGCGTGTCACTTTAGCTTCAAAGTCTTCGATGGTTACTGGTGGATCTCTGTCTGCGCCAAGTTCGCCTCGTTCACGGAGAACTTGTCTTGCTAGGAGCCAGAATACGACTGCTAATGCGCGTCTGCCCTTGTTGTTGGTTGGGATAACTAGGTCTACGCCTGCGAATTCGTTGTCGGTGCTGCATAAGGCTACGATTGGGATGCCGACTTTGGATGCCTCTTTGACTGCTTGTGCGTCTGCTCTTGGGTCGCATACAAGGATGACTTCTGGGTCGATGCGGCTTGAGTACTGTGGGTTGCTGAGTTGTCCGGGGATGAATCTGCCAATAAGTGGTGTTGCGCCTGTAAGCTTGCAGAACATTTTGACTGGTTCATGCGCGTAAAGCCTCGTGGCTGCAACTGCTACTCTTGCGGGTTCGTAGCGTGAGAGGAATTTTCCTGTAACTCTGATGCGGTCGTCTGTTTTTTTAACGTCTAAAACGAATAAGCCGTCTGGGCGTACGCGGTAGATGAATGGTTCCATGTCGAGGGTTTTCATCCTTGTGCCGATGTGGATGCCTGCGGATAGCAGGGTGTCTCTGGGTAAAAGAAGCGTTTCTTCTGGAGCTTGAGCTTCCCGGGTTTCTTCTTCGGCTTCAGCTTCAGGCTCTGTGCTAACGGTTTCAGTTGTTTCTTCTTCCAGAGAAGCCTCTACGGGTTCCTCTTCTTGGTCTTCAACTGGTTGATTTTCTTTTCCTTCATCTTCAGACATTCTATTCATCTTCTCTTTAACGTATTTTTAGGTCAGCCATTTTGGCTCTGTTACCAAGGAAATGCTCAATGCGGATGAGCTCGTTTAGTTTGGCTATGCGTGCGCCTTCAACCACGCCTGTTTTGATTAGGGGGCACTTGTAGGCTACAGCCAAATGAGCTATGTGCCAATCGCATGTGTCACCTGAACGATGAGACACGACAGCATCGTATCCGTACCTTTGTGCTGTTTCGATTGTTTCAGCTGCATCGGTCAGGGTGCCTATCTGGTTGACTTTTATGATGATGGCGTTTCCAGCGTTAATCTTAATTCCATTATTTAACCTTTCAGTATTAGTTGTGAACAAATCGTCTCCGCAAATCAAGCAATTCTTTGCTTTTTTTGTTAACTCTGCGAAGCTGTCAAAGTCATCCTCATTGAATGGGTCCTCAACGTAGGCTAAGATGGTACTTCTCAATTAATTCGAGCATATACTCAAGTTGCTCGGCGGTGTCGCGTTTCTTGCCCTCACTTTCATAAATGTATTTTTCTTCTTTCTGTTTCCAAAACGAAGAAGCAGCCACATCAATGCCAAAGCCACATTCAAAATCAAGCTCGTTACCGACTTCTTCACATGCTTTAGCAATAACTTCAAACGCATCGTCAGTGTCGATGTTGGCTATCCATGCGCCTTCGTCGCTCTTGCCGCCGTTAAAAGTGGTGCTCTTCTTCTTTAGCGAGTCACCGATTTTCTTGTGAATCTGGGTGTTGGCGGTTTGGGCTTCAAGAAAACTCTCCGCGCCATGAGGCAACGCCAAGTACTCTTGGATGTCGGGTGCTTTGCCGCGGGCGTGTTGTCCGCCGCTGATGCAGTTTCCCAGTGGGAAAGGCAAAGTGGTTGCGGCGTTTCCCCCAAGGAATTGGAATAAGAGTAAACTGTGAGAGTTTGCTGCGGCTTCAGCGTTAGCTAGAGAGATGGCAAACGCGGTGTTTCCGCCGATGTTCTTAAAGTCGGTGGTGCCGTCGATTTCGTGAAGGGTGTTGTCGATTTCTTCTTGAAAATCAGCGTTTAACCCTGCAAGTTCAGGAGCAATTAAATCATCCACCTTTTTGATGGCTTGCTCAACGCCGCCCTGCGGATAATAAACCACTTCAGCCTTGCCACGGCTTTTGCCTGCTGGAGCGGCTGCTCTTCCGAACCCGGAAGCAGTGATTACATCGACCTCTATGGTTTCTTCTCCACGGTTGTTGAAAATCTTTCTAGCAATGAGGTCCTCAATGATGGATGACACGCAGTTAAACCTCAAGTGGCTATACTTTTGTTACGCACTTATTTTAGGTTTCGGAAAACCAAACCGTGTGGTCTGTTGGGTGCGTCATGTTTAACTGGGGGCGGTTGTTGCATGTGGAATAGCTAGATTGAGTCCCAAAGGTTAAGGGCTTGACGCTGTTTCTTCTCGTCTTTGAGGTTTTCAATCTCTGTGAACAATGGTAGCGCGTTTATGTATTGGGCGTTGTACTCTTGGATTGTTTCTTCCATCTGCTCTGACCACTTCAAAAGGTGTGGATAGTATGGTACAGGGTCGGAGTCAGGACCATGCGGGCGGTCGAACCAGAATTCCTCGAAGGAACCTGTGTTGCTTTTGGTTGTAACGTTGTAGTTGTATGCTTCTAAAATCAAGCCTAAGCATCCTAATACTCGTCGGACTGCGTTGTCGATGATTTCTGGTTTTTTATCACCAACTTGCAGATACTGCTCGATAGAAGCAGGCAAGAATGGCTTTTTATGCCACCATAACTCAGGGTTTTCCAATTCGCCCTTAACTATTTTCTCCGAGTTCCGTATTAACTCGTTGATTTGGGTTTTCATCTTGGCGATTTTTTCTGTTCTCATGTTTAAAATGACTTGCGAGTAGTTGCTGACGTAGTATTGGGCAATTTTTTTGTACCATTCAGGGGCAAAGTCAGTCATTTCCCTAATAAAGTCGTTTTTGAGTTGTTCCATGCGTTTGCAAAAAACAGAAAACTCTGTCTCTTTTCTCTGGATAAGAACATCTAGTTCTTCACTCATACTTGGAAACCCCGTTGATTCCCTCTGCAAACGCATTTTTCCGTACATTACGATATGGCTTAATTCTCATAAAAGACTTTAGCATAACTGTTCTCTGCGACTGCCCATCCTCAATTAAACACAATTTCAACATGCTATTAGCTCTGAAAACGCCATTACGACCTACCCCTCTTAGGGATTTAAGGTTAAATTATGAGTTTTTTCTCTCTTTTTACAGTGGCAATGTTGAGTACTGCTAAAACTGCGACGACAGCAACCCAGATGCAAAGTATCTCTAAATTTGAAGCCGATGGGCTTGGGGAATATTGAGGGATTATGCTTGGGCCAAAATTGTTGAGGCTGGCAAACAAGTTTCTTGCAGCCATAAATATTGTCGCAGCGGAAACTGCAACCGCTGCATAAAACGAAACTTTCTTCCGGACTTTAAAGAGCAAGTAATAAGTGATAATCATGACGGGTATGTAGTAGGCTAAGGCGGCGGGGGCGCTGTAAGGCCAGCCTAAGGGGTTAAGTTCTGTGCCTGATTGAGCAATGTCTATCACAAGGGTCGTTGACAGGACATCAAAAAACCAGCACGCAAGCCCAACGCCTGGCAGTGCCATCAAAATGTTTTTTGCCTGTTTAACCCTGATTTGAGCTGGCTTTTTTTCGTTAAGCCCCTTAAGGAGGATAATGCAATGTATTGTGAAGGGGACGGCTAGAAACAGGAAAACTGGCACTCCGACCCAAGGATTCAAGTAAACATTGAGCAGCCAGACGGCTGTAACAAATAAAGCGATGATACTTGCCACCGCTACAAAGCCGTATGCAACCTGTTTAGCCTGCTCCATATCGGTACCCTTTGTATAAGATGACTGTGGGTTTAGGTTTAACGCTTTGACGTACCAACCAATACACACAAGCAGTTTTACTCAATCAATTCAATGCTGTAGTGATTGTATGTCTATCAAAAAGGTCCTCGCATTCGCAGTCATGCTTGCCTCCTTAGTCGCTATCTTCGCGGGCATATCTTACGTTAACAATTACACAAGCCAGACAACAACACAGAACCCCGTCTTCGCTGACTCCATTGTTGTTCCAGTAAATGGCTACGGACAAATTTATGTCAAATTGAACGCTACAGAAGCGGATTACTATAGTTCGCTGAGAATAAACAATGGCAGTATAAGGGTGCCGTTATCTCCAAAGAGGAGTATGCGGCATGGGTGAATGGGTCGTACAAACCAACATGGTATTACGACCAACCAGTTACAGCTGGGTGGGGAGGCGGCGAATACGGGCCAATGCTCACCAACGCTCCACAAGAGAAGTACTACATTTTCTGGAACCCCGACTCGCCAGTCAGCCGAGAAGTCACACTAAAAATCTGCACACAACAAACAGAAACCACCTATAACTATACCACATTAGGCACGGGAATTTTTCTGATAGCAACAGGCGCCGTCGCGGGGTCAGTTGCCGCCTATACATTAGGCAGACGACTGCTCTTAACCTTGGTTGCGTTCACCTTGATTCTTCTGGGAGTATTTTTGGTGACTACATACCCCAAGATGTTTGAAGGGAAAGAAACCGTTGCGACAAATTCCTTAACTATCCCTGCGCACGGCTCCATAAACGAGCTGATGCACTACAACACAAGCGACTCCTACATCATCACGCTAGCTGGTCCTAATGGCAGAGTGAACACAACGGTAGTTCCTGAAGCGGATTTTACCGCCTTCACACAGGGCAAATATGATGACGCGTACTGGCAGGAATGGAGAGGTTCACATTACCCTGTATATGGATTAGCAATGGGGAACATGTCTGCAAAGGATGTGCGTTTCGTTTTGGTTAACCCCGAAGCCTTCGATGAACAAGTGAGTGTTCAAGTGGATCGCATTTGGGTTGGAACCGACTACTCCGGTTTGGGTGGCGGAGTTTTGCTGGTGGCGCTTGGCATAGTTGTGTTGTTTTTTGTGCATAGGCGGCAGTTAGGCGAATTTAATAGAGCCCTTGAAAACCAAGAATAATCACGAACCTATTAGATCCAAATATCATATCATTGCAGAAACGATAGAGGGGGGTCAGCAAAGGGGTTTTCAATTCATCAAACGAATAAAACAAGAAATTACGCTCAATTAAGCAGCCTACCTAAAAGAACATTTTTATCTAAACAGCGTAATACCTACCTCTCAAGGTGTACATTAATGGGTAAAGGTTCAGGGTATGGAAAAGTAATCTTGTTCGGCGAACACTTCGTGGTTCACGGTGTCCCGGGCATTGTATCTGCAATCGATTCTACAACTGATGCAGAAGTAAAAAGAGCAGCTAAAGGAATAAACGTTAAAGATGAACGCAAAACCGCGAAGGGTTACAGTGAAGAAAAACGCCTCCAGCAACTGGAATCAATCCAAAACATGCTCAAAGCCATGGGTATAGACCCCAAAATAGCGCTGGACATTTGGGTTGGGGGAACGCTTCCAGGTTTTAGCGGATTGGGAGCTTCGGCGGCAAGCAGCGTTGCAATCGCAAGAGCCATCGCGCAAGAACTCCGCATGAAGGTTGCGGATGAGAAGATTAATCAGGTTGCTTATGAAGCAGAGAAAGCGTACGCTGGCAACCCTTCAGGCATCGACAACACCGCAGCAACTTACGGCGGACTCATGTGGTTTAAGAAAAACATGGGCGGTGGACTCGACAAAGTTGTACACTTAAGCATAGAGACACCCGTTGAAATCGTCATCGGAAGCACAGGCAAAGTCGCCAACACCAAAGCCATGGTGGAAGGCGTCGCCGAACGCAAAAACAAAAACCCCCAAAAATACAACCCCATATTCAAACGAGCCGAAGAACTATCCCATGAAGGCAGAGCTGCCTTAGAATTCTACAACCTCAAAAAAGTCGGCGAACTCATGAACGAAAACCACCGCCTACTCCAAGAAATCGAAGTCTCAAGCAAAGAACTCGACCTACTCGTTGATGTTGCCAGAAAACAGGGAGCCTTTGGCGCGAAACTGACGGGCGGCGGAGGCGGAGGATGCATGGTTGCCTTGACCCCTGGCAAAGAGCTGCAGGGCAAAGTGTCAAACGCAATTAAAAACTTGGGTTTTGAAGTTTTAAGCACCAAAATTGGCGTTCAAACACAAAACTAAAAAAAAGGAAGGCGGCGGAAACCGCCCCTTTTTGTTTTATCGGATTATTTTGTTTTGCTCCGCATAAAATTTGTTTGTTAACGGTTTGCGATTCTTTTATTAAGAGATGGAGAGGTTATTTTTTGAATAGGCGAATGCAACATGGGCTTAAGACAGTTTATTGAAGCACTCGACAAAAAGGGCGAATTAACAAAAATCAAAAAACCCGTTTCCACCGAATACGAATTAGCAGGCATCATAAACGCGCTGGGCGAAAAACCAGTGTATTTTGAAAACATTAAAGAGTCATCCTACCCCGTGGTGGCAGGGCTGGTTTCCTCGAAAGACTTGATTTCTCGGTCGCTTAGCATAAGCAAAGACCAACTCTTGCCAAAGCTGCTCAGCGCCATTGAGCACCCCGTTACCCCGCAGGTAGTGCAAAGGGGCGCTTGCCAAGAAATAGTGGAAACCAACGTTGACTTAACCAAACTCCCAATCATGCACTACACCGAAAAAGACGGCGGAAAATACATCGCCTCAGCAGTCTCCATAGTCAAAGACCCAGAATTGGGCAGAAACATGTGCTTCCATCGATTAATGCTAAAAGACAAGAACCATTTTGTTGCCCGAATCGTTGAGAACCGCGGCACAGACTCCGCACTGAAAAAGGCTGGCGGTGAACTCGACATAGCCATATGCATTGGCAACTCCACCGCAACGCTGCTTTCCGCAGCTACTACCTTGCCGATGGGCGTGGACGAGTTAGGCATGGCTAACACACTTGAAAAAACTGAGCTTGTCAAATGCAAAACTGTAGACTTGGAAGTTCCTGCCGACTGCGAATTTGTGCTAGAAGGGCGCATCACAAAGGAGAAAGCCTCTGAAGGACCATTCCTTGACTTGACAGGCATCGTTGACCGCGAACGCCAGCAGCCCGTTGTGGAAATCAAATGTGTTACGCATAGGCAAAGCCCCATCTACCAAACCATCCTTGCAGGCAAAAACGAGCACAAGTTCCTCATGGGCATGCCTAAAGAACCTACAATCTACAACGAAGTTGGAAAGGTTTGCCAATGCAAAGACGTCTACATCACCCCCGGCGGATGCAGCTGGCTCCACGCAGTTGTGCAAATCAAAAAAGTGAACGCTGACGACGGCAAAAAAGCCATAGCCGCCGCGTTCAAGGGGCATGGATCGCTTAAACACTGCGTTGTGGTGGACGAGGACATTAACATTTATGACCCGCACGATGTTGAGTGGGCAATTGCGACTAGGTTCCAAGCAGACAAAAACGCCATAGTCCTTTCTAACCAGCCAGGTTCATCTCTTGACCCTTCAGGCGACCTGTCAGAAGGCAAGAAAGCTACAACCGCCAAAGCAGGCTTAGACGCAACCGCGCCGCTTGTGTCCACGGGGAAGGGCTTTAAGAAAGTAGACTACATCAAAGTTGACTTAAACAAGTACATGTGACCTGTATGGAACTGACCAAACAAGAACAAGCGATGCTCGATGGCAAAGAAGGATATGCTGTCCGCAAAAGCATGGAAATCCTCGTTGCATTGGGCGAAATCTTTGGCGCAAAAAATTTAATCAAAGTGGGCAGCGTTCAAGTGGCAGGCGTATCTTACCATAACCTCGGCGACGCGGGATTGGAATTCCTAAATGAACTCGCTGTTGACGGCAAAGTCAAAGTCCTCACAACCCTAAACCCCGCAGGCATGGACCTGGAAAACTGGCAGCAACTTGGCATCAGCCCCGAATTCGCCGAGAAACAAAACCTCGTCATCGACGCGTTCAAACGCATGGGCATCCTAATCAGCTGCACCTGCACACCCTACCTCATCGGCAACCTACCGCTCTACGGCGAACACCTTGCATGGTCAGAAAGCAGTGCAGTCACATTCGCAAACTCGGTTTTAGGCGCAAGAACCAACCGTGAAGGCGGACCATCCGCACTCGCAGCAGCGTTTGTGGGAAAGACTCCCAATTATGGTTTGCACCTTGACGAAAACCGAGTTCCCGACGTGCACGTCCAAGTTAACGCAGAATTAACCAAACTCTCCGACTGGGGAGCACTGGGCTACGCGATTGGCAAGAAGGCAGAAAACAAAATTCCCTACATTACAGGTATTAAAGCAGCTGAACTTGATGAGCTCAAATCGTTCTGCGCATCGGTTGTGACTTACGGCGCGAAACCTCTCTTCTACATGAAGGGTGTAACACCTGGAGCTGACCAGCAACCACAACTTAAAGAAAAAGTGGTCATTGAGCAGGGTGACATCAAAAACGCCTACGACAACATCAACGACGACGTAAGTGAGATTGAACTAGTTTGCGTCGGGTGCCCACACTGTTCAATTAAGGAAATCTCAGAAATCGCGGACTTAGTCAAAGGCAAAAAGGTTGCGGAGGGCACAGAGTTTTGGGTTGCCACATCCCGAACCGCCAAGCAACTTGCGGACAAACGCGGCTACACCGAAATCATTGAGGCAGCGGGCGGCAAATTTGCCTGCGACACCTGCATGGCAGTGGCGCCGCTCAAGGGCAGATTCAAATCGTTGGCGACAACGTCGGCAAAGGGATGCTTCTATTCAAGGCAGAACCTTATGAAAACAAAGATGGGCAGCATGAAAGAATGCGTTGAAGCAGCGGTGACTGGAAAATGGAACAGCTAAAAGGCAGAATCATTTACAAGGGCAAGGCTGAAGGTGAAGCCCTCGTTACGTCCCAGCCAATTTCCTTCTACGGCGGCGTAGACCCCAATACAGGAATCGTCCTCGAGAAAGGGCATGAACTACAGGGTCAAAGCGTCAAAGGCAAAATCCTCGTCTTCCCCCAAGGCAAAGGCAGCACAGTCGGCAGCTACACACTCTACCGCCTAAAGAAAAACGGCGTAGCCCCAGCAGGCATGATAAACAAAGAAACCGAAACCATAGTCGCAGTCGGCGCCATCATCAGCGAAATCCCCACCGTAGACAAAGTTGACGTATCAAAGATTAAGACAGGCAGCAAAGTCAGCTTAGAAAACGATACAATCACCCTATTTTAGAAGGTGCTTTATTATTTTTTGTCCCTTGGGAAAAATTTAGAATTAAACTGATTTCGGTGATGCCTTCATTTCAACTTAACTTGTGAAGGTCGATCATGCTTCACATAAACTATTTTGAGATATTCAAGAACAGATGCTACATAGTTAGCATCAGATGAATGCTGTGTACCTCTTGAAGGGTGATGATCTATGTACTCTTGTAAGGTCATTTCTTGAGCTATATCATAACTTGCTCCAATATTCACCCAGTCTTGACTTTTAAGAAACTTGGGAATATCATTCCAGATGGATTTGGGAATTGGAATTAAAGTTTTAGCACCAACTGAAAAAATCAACTTATCAGGTTTCTTTTCGATTTTGAAAGATTTTCTTTGGACTGGCGTATAAAGAATAAGTCCATCAGGGATTTCCGTTAATATTTTTTCAAATACTGACATTGTAGGTCCAAGTATATTCTTGCCAAAGCTATTATTTTTCTTTTGAGGTAGATCGTATTCGGACCCAAAGATAAAAGCAGTTATTGACAAAACGAACCATTATCAATCGCTTAACAATTTGATACCTCGAAGCCAACCGATCCTTCTTTTGTTAGAAAAACAACTTTAGGAAGCGTAAGTAAGATTCAAATGTCCATACCCAAACATGAGCAATAAGCAAGAAATACCTGATGCACAAAGGAAGAAAGCTCATTAAAACTCTCACCGACATCAACCTCTTTCTTGGCTACGAACACTTTACCTGAGTCATCGATAACAAAATCATGGTGAGCAATTTTATTGCGTAGCACCATATCAGCAGGACGATTGAGTAATCCAAATCCATGATCTTCTAAAAAGTTGAGCTTTGTGTAAACGTCAACCCTTCCTATATCATCCAAGCTCTTAACGTATTTGTGGTGCAATGCTTGAAAGAGGTCATGCCCGTTAGCGATAAGCAAGTAACAGAAAGCATCTAAACACCTAACATAATCAACCTCATACATCCATAGATAAGTCATCATTCCCGCAACCGCTGCATCCCTTTTATTAGCGCTTGAACGGATAAATAGAAAAGTGGCAAAAATATCTTTGTGCTCTTCAATTTCTTCATCAAATAAATCCATCAAAAGGTGCTTCGCTTGGGGTTTATTTTCTGTTGATTGAAGATATGCGGTTATTTCCTTTTTTGTTTGAGACTTGAATTGTTCCCAGTCTGGTTGCATAGGAAAAAGTTACTGCTTAATCGTTTTTAGTTTTTGCGTCTGTTTAAGGAGAGAAAAATGATTTGCTAAGCTGTTTAGGAAGCGCAAATGAGCCCCTCTGAAAAGTTATAAGTAACAAAAGATGAATGCAATAACATGCAAAGATGGCTATTCATTGCATCTGTATGCTTACTGGTAATAGGAACAGTCTTGCTGGGGATTGGTCTTTACCCTACCACTGTCACTACAAGCACAGAAAAGACATTAGGTAACCAGACAGGTGCTTCTTTTTTGACGTTTTCTTTTCCAACAAGAGAGAATATGACAGGTGTTTTTTCTGCAAGCGGCAACTTTACAATCGAAAACTCCACAATTTTGACGATTGTAAACCAAACAGGTGCGATAGAGTATTATCAACAAGTTAGTGGTTTCCCAATTACTGCTCACTTACTCAATAGCACTGGGGAGTATAGGGCAACTTTTAAGCCAATGCTAACAACCAACTCAACAAATTTATTGGTAAATACAACGGTAACTGATAAAAACACGTCGTTTGAGTTCGCAAATATAGGTTCTTATGCCGCTTTTTTCTTTTGTTCTGGACTAATCGTTTTGCCATTGGGAATTTATCGAGATTTCGTCAAGGACTTAAACACGGATAAAACTCTCAAAAAACCTTTTTTTAAAGCAACAATATGGACTTTGGTATTTGGGTACTCTTTTTTTACGTTTCTTCTAACGTTGCTTCTGTTTGGCGTGGTTTTATTTCCAACTTATTATCTGATAATTAAGTTAGGCATGATTTCAACAGGTATACTGGTATCCTCAATCGGGTATTTAGTAACCGCAGTGTTGATTG
This sequence comes from Candidatus Bathyarchaeota archaeon, assembly GCA_963846735.1. Lineage (GTDB taxonomy): Archaea > Thermoproteota > Bathyarchaeia > Bathyarchaeales > Bathycorpusculaceae > Bathycorpusculum. Next base: position 95,378 of record CAWJXC010000004.1, read on the forward strand.
TCGGGCTTTTGGGTTTTTGTTATTGGGTTTACAGACGCCTCTCTCAAGTAAACGTTAAAACAAGTTTCAGACAAATTATTGCTATTCAAAGAATTGCTAAGATAGTTGCTTACCTTAGTATTCTCACTATCTTCATCTACATACCAATTTTGATATTGTATATCACTTCGCCCTTCAATTTAACTATCTCACCTTTCGGTTTCATTATTGTGGAGATGGTTATTTTGACTTTTTTTTATTTTGTAAATAGCATGCAAACAAGAGAAGGAAATATTATCGTTTATCTGTTAGGTTTTCTGGATGAATACGAAACTAAAGAGTGTAAGTCAAACTTTTATTCCATTACTGAAGCGTCAGGGTTAATTTCAAGCGTTTTGAAGCCTTTTAACTTAAAATGCGCTGAGTCTTCGATTTCCGCCGCAATCAGCTATCAAGTAATTGTAAAGAATGATACCTCCAAAATTAGAGATATCGTAAGTGCGATTGAGGAGTACCCATTAGACTATTGTCGATTTATCTTCCTAATAGAGGGCATACTGGCAGAGAGTAAAGCGCTCGATTCTAAAGGCTTCTCAGGTTTACCATCAATTCGGGAGAGACTTGATTCAAACATTGTTCTTATTGGTACTGTCATTGGTATCATAACATCTGTAATTACGGTAACACTTGCATTGATTACAGCGCCACCGCTGTTAGGAAGCATATTACCGAGATTTTAGCTAAAGGTATGTAGGCGAAGGCTAACTTTCTCAGATTTTTGGACTTTCTTCATAGCGCCCAAATATCCTTTCAGCCGAGGTGACGGAAGAAGGGAAGCCCTCTCGAAGGCTTTTGCGCTCAGTTATTTGTATTATGCTTTTTTTGTTTGGTTTTTTGTGTGGTGGGATTGTTTTTATGGGGGCGGCGGTGCTGGTTGGGTGGGCGGTTCTGGCTGCGTTGGCTTTGAGGGGGTTTGAACTTGCAGTTCAGCCTTTATACAAGGGGCTAATGAAAAAAATCGCAGGTAAATCGAACGGGTCTGGAAGCGTTTTAGGACTGCTTGTAGCAACGTTTACAACCAATCTACAGCCTAAACCAAATCCTGAACCCAAAACACACTGCGCAGCTCAGCCTGCTGGTAGATGATGAGTATAGGGGCTATTCATTATCATCTACTATCAAAAAAATTGTCCACAATCACCAAATGGGAACTGCTACGAACTGTAACGTTAAATTAGCCGAACACAAATAGACATACTCAGGTTACGATTACAATGAGCGTTTCAAGACCAATCATACTTAAAATCGGCGGTTCAGCCATCACCGACAAAACTGGAGAGTTAGCTGCAAAAACAGAGATAATCAACCGTTTAGCTGAGGAAATCAAGCGGGCTGACCTTGACAACCTCATCGTTGTTCATGGAGGCGGCAGCTTCGGACACCCGACAGCATTGAAATACGGGTTAAAAGACGGCTACAATGAGGACCCAACTCAGAAACTGGGGTTCGCTGAAACCCACCATGTCATGACTGTTCTTAACGGTTTAGTTATGGATGCTATGATTTGGCATGAGACTGCAGCCGTAAGCATCGCGCCGTCATCCTGCTTCTTAACGGAGAATGGAAAAATCAAATTCTTCGACGAAACCGTGCTTAAAGCCATGCAAAAAATGGCTTTTACTCCCGTCATGTATGGCGATGCGGTTTTAGATGAAAAATTAGGCTTCACAATCCTCTCAGGCGACCAACTCGTAGCTTACTTAGCCGTAAGGTACAACGCTTCAAAAATCGTTGTCGGCACAGACACAGACGGCATATTCGATGCAGACCCAAAAACTAACCCAGACGCTAAACCATACAAAAAACTAACCCTAAAAGAACTCAAAGAAATCCAGCCTAAACTTGGCAAGGCACAGGGCAAAGACGTTACAGGCGGCATGGCAGGCAAAATAGCGGCGCTTATTCCAGCAATCGAGGCGGGAGTCCATGTGACTGTTACAGGAGCCACAAAAGGGTTATCTATTTACAGAGCCTTAACAGACCAAAGTGTGTTAGGCACTGAAATAGAGAAGACCTAAGATGGCAGAAGAAACTGGCAAACGCAAAATAGACCATATCCGTATTTGCTTAGATCAGAAGGCTCAAGCAAAAAACGTTACCGCAGGCTTCGAAGACATACAACTGGTTCACCGCGCGCTGCCAGAAATCAACAAATCCAAAATCAACCTTTCAACCACTTTTTTAGGTAAAAAATTCAAAGCGCCCATCATTGTGGGTGCCATGACCGGTGGAGCCCAAGAAGCGATCCAGATTAACGCGTCTATCGCAGAGGCTGTTGAGAAGCTTGGTTTAGGTATGGGGCTGGGGAGCCAAAGAGCCGCCATTGAAGACAAAAGCCTTGAAAAAACTTACAGGGTGGCACGCGAAAAAGCGCCCCACGCATTTTTAATTGCCAATGTCGGCGGCGTGCAGCTTGTTCACGGATACGGCTTAAAAGAAGTAAAACGCATCGTAGAAATGATTGATGCCGACGCCGTCGCAGTTCACCTCAATGCGTTACAGGAAGCAGTTCAACCCGAGGGACAAACCAACTTCCAAGGCGTACTCGCAAAGATTGGCGAAATCGCAGGCGCACTCAACGTGCCCGTAATTGTGAAGGAAACTGGCGCAGGAATCTCGGCAGAAGACGCCAAAGCCTTGGAGAAGGCAGGTGTTAAAGCCATCGATATTGGCGGCGTAGGCGGAACCAGTTTTGCAGCCGTCGAATACTACCGCTCAAAGAAAAAAGACACTGTTCAGAATTATTTAGGGGAGGCGTTCTGGGATTGGGGCATACCCACCGCTGTGAGCTTAGTGGAAAACGCGCAGTCCGTTAAGTTGCCCCTGATTGCTTCAGGCGGCGTACGCAGCGGCACCGACATAGCTAAAGCTTTGGCGCTAAAAGCAAGCTTAGCCAGCATCAGCCAACCCATCCTCGAAACCGCAGTCAAAGGCGTAAAAGAAACCGAGGAAAAACTCTCTTGCCTAATTGAGGAACTACGCAATGTTATGTTTCTTGTAGGCGCAGAAAAACTAAACGATTTAACTAAGACCCCTGTAGTGATTACTGGCAAAACCGCCCAGTGGCTACAAGCCCGCGGGTTTAACTTGGAAACATACGCTAAAAGAGGAGCACACTAATTTGGACATCGAAAAATATCTTGAAGAAACTGCCCCTTTAATCGACAAAGCCATAGAAAAATACATTCCCCGCAAGTTCAGCAAGGATGCGGTTCTCTTCAAAGTTACTCCGCCAATTTACAGCTACACGTTGGAGCCGCTAAACAAGGCTATTGCTGACCCCATTTGGGATATGCTGGACCGTGGCGGAAAAAGATGGCGCCCAGCCCTGTTCCTTTTAATTTGTGAAGCTCTGGGCAAAAAAGAAGACTACTGCCTTGACTTCTCCATAATCCCCGAAGTCATCCACAACGGCACACTAGTCATCGACGACATCGAAGACTCTTCAGAGTTGCGCCGTGGCAAACCATGCACCTACAAAATTTTTCAAACCGACATAGCGGTTAACGCTGGAAACGCCATGTACTACCTGCCCCTTCTGCCCTTGATGGCGCAAAGAGCAAAGCTTTCCGCCTGAAATGCAGCGGGATGTTTACGAGGTTTACGTGCAGGAAATGATTAACTTAAGCATGGGGCAAGCCATGGACATTGCATGGCACCGAGGCATAGCCAACGCCGACGGGCTTGGCGAAGAGGATTACTTGCAGATGTGTGCTTACAAAACAGGCACCCTCGCCCGCATGGCAGCAAAAATGGCGGCGGTTTTAGCAGGCGCCAACAAGCCATTGGTTGAAAAGCTTGGGTCGTTTTGCCGAAAGCATCGGTGTTGCTTTCCAGATGCAGGATGACATTTTGGATTTGACAGGTCGAAGAGTTCGCCAAAAGAAGGGCGGCGTCGGACAAGACATTACTGAGGGCAAAAGGTCCCTAATGGTTATTTACACGCTCAAAGTAGCCAAAGCTTCCGACAAAAAGCGCCTAATTCAAATCCTCAACATGCACACCTCCGACCAAAAACTCCGCAACGAAGCCATCGCACTCATGCAAAAATACGGCGCCATGGAACACGTAAAACAAACTGCGGAGTGGATGGTTATGGAAAGCTGGAATGAAACCGAAAAACTTCTGCCCACGCCCCAAGCTAAGGAAAAATTAAAAGCGTTCGCCGAATTCTTGATTAAGCGCAACAAATAACATTGCGCGAGCGTATTGGATTTGGCATTAGAAAACGATATTGAACTTAGAGAGCTTATTCGAAAAGCCGCACTCCTCAACTGCGGTTGGACATGATGGCAAAGCGCAAGCAGGCGCCATGGTTGGAAAAATTCTCGGAGAAAAACAGGAGCTTAGAAGCCGCGTAAAAGAGCTCTCAATTGTAATTAATGCAGTTGTGAATGAAGTTAACAGCTTATCGTTGGCAGAGCAGAAGGCAATTGTTGAGAAGAACTGGCCTGAAACTCAAAAGAAAGAAAAAGCGGAAGAGAAACGTCTCCCGACACTGCCTAACGCTGACAAATACCCCAAAATCGTCACACGTTTCTCTCCAAACCCTGACTGCGTTCTGCACCTTGGTTCTGCAAGAGCCATACTCCTTAGCCACGAATACGCCCGCTTATACAATGGCAAATTCATCCTGCGCTTCGAGGATACCGACCCTAAAATCAAAAGGCCATCTTTGAAGTTTTATGATAACATCAGGCAGGATTTGAAGTGGCTCGGCTGCACGGTCGACGAGGAATACATCCAGAGTGACCGATTGCCCATCTACTACGAGTACACGGAACGGCTCATTGGGGACGGCAACGCATACGTTTGCGAGTGTCCTTCAGAAGAATTCCGCAAAAAAACGATAGCTAAACAAGCCTGCCCATGCCGAGATGTGCCAACCGCTGAACAATTGGAACGCTGGAAACGCATGTTAAATGGCGGTTACACGGAAGGCCAAGCGGTGGTTCGAGTGAAAACTGACCTTGAAAACCCCAACCCAGCCGTCCGAGACTGGCCAGCACTACGCATTATTGACACAAAAAAGTATCCCCACCCAAGGGTTGGAAGCAAATACATTGTTTGGCCCCTCTACAATTTAGCCGCAGGCTTAGACGACCATTTGATGGGCATGACTCACATCATCCGCGGCAAAGAACACTACACCAACATGGTACGCCAAAAATACATGTACGACTATTTGGGCTGGACATACCCCGAAGCCATACATTACGGTAGACTAAAAATCACAGGCGCCTTCCTAAGCAAATCCAAGATTGTTGCAGGCGTAAAAGAAGGCCAACTACACAGGCTATGACGACCCACGTCTAGGCACTTTTGCGGCACTAAGGAAACGAGGAATCACGCCTGAAGCCATCAAAAAAATGATAATCGACGTAGGCATAAAACCAAACGATGTGACTTTGAGTTGGGAGAACCTGTATTCGTACAACCGCAAAATCCTCGACGCCACAAGCGACAGGTACTTCTTCGTGTCCCAGCCAGTTGAACTTAAGGTTTCGCAGGTGCCAAAAACTTTCCAAGCCAAACTTCCCCTGCACCCAGAGAACCCCGAACGAGGCTTCAGAGAATACACGGTCACGCCAACTGGAGACGAAAAAACAGCAAGTTTTTGGATTTCACAAAAAGACGCACAAGCTATGGAGCCCGAGAAAGATGGTCAGGCTCATGGAACTCTTCAACGTAAAAATTGAAAGCAAAACCGACAACTTCCGTTACAGCAACTTTCGCCAGCGAATCCTACGAGGACGTACGAAAAATCAAAGTCCAACTTATCCAGTGGATACCCAAAGGCACAGAGTTCCCATGCCAAGTCGTCATGCCCGACGCCTCAGTTACCGAGGGATTTGCTGAGACGGATTGCAAAAAGTTAAAGCCAGACGCCATCATACAGTTTGAACGCTTCGGCTTTGTGCGCGTGAATGAAGTTGGCGAAAAAATAATTGCTTATTACGCTCACAAATAGGTGAAACATATGAGAAAACTCGATAAAGCAATAATCTGGCCAATCTACTTCGACATAAACAAATCACGAGAAGAAGGACGTCGTGTACCCAAAAACTGCGCTGTGCAATCCCCAAAAATCGCTGAAATCAAAGAAGCCGCCGACAAACTGGGCTTACAAAACGAAATTAACCTTGAAGCACATTTCCCAAAGATGCCGTGGGCTAAAACAGGCATGCTGCTTGTTGAGAAGAAGGAAGCCAAAAGAAAAGATAATTCAAAAAATTGCAAAACAGTTAATGAAAATTAAAAGCCAAAGCCAGCAACTGCCAGCTAAGCGTTAAAAAATTTTAAAAAAGAAATTTTAGGCTTTTTCTTTGGTTATGAGAACAGCGTTGATTACGCCGTCGCTGCCTGGGTCGACTGGTAACTTTTGCTAAGCCTAATGCAGTTTCGATTTCTGCGCCTTTAGTGATGACGCCTCTGCGGTTGAAGTCAACGTTTGCGCCGTTTTTGACGACGCGGGTGATTTCAGTTTTTTCTGTTTTGCCGCTTTTAGGGTCAGTTACTGAGGCAAATTTGTCGGTTAGGGCTTTGACTTTGCCGTTGCCGCCCATGCCTCTGGTGATCTTTCGTTTTGGTTCACCAAGAATTGTTTCTGCTGGGTATCCGCCTGCTTCATACTTTTTCTTTGATCGGTAAGCTCTTTTTTTGCCGCCTGTGAGTTTTCTTTTGCGTAAACTGCTATGAGTAGACATATTCTACATTTCCTTGATTCGAGTAGTCACTAAAACTGTAGATTTCAATATAAACATATCCGTTTATAGGCTGTTGTTCTGTGTGTTGTTTGGGTTTTTGTTTAGTAGTTGTTGCTGAAAACCCCCTTAGCACAACAACAACCAACAGGCTCACCTGCAACAGAGCATTTTGCCCTCAAAGTCAGGTTAAACTGCAAACTGGTTGTGCAAACAGCCACAAGCAGCACTTCTTTAACATGCAACTAAACATTCAGAGGCTGCATTGGGTTGTGAGGGGGCAAGTTTTATTTACAATAACGTGGGATATTAATGTGGGAAAACAGATGGCAACTTCAAAGGTGGATCAAAAACACCGAATAGTCATAGATAAACAAACAAGAGCAAAAACCCACATCAAAGCAGGCGACATAGTAATCATTGAACCGCTTGATAACCATAGCTTCAAAGTCAATGTTTTAGATTTTACCTCAGAAAAGCTCGAGGACGACCCCGCATGGCAAATGCTGCAAAAACCCGCAAAACTTAAAAAATATATTCCCCCAGAAAAACTCGAAGAGATTATGGAAGAGTCATTTTGGCAAGAATGAGCAGCGCTGAATCGAAACCTCTCGCTTTAATTGATTCAAACATCTTAATTTATGCCATGCTTAAGGACTATCCAGATAAGCCGCGACACGAAAAATCTCTAAGTCTTTTGGAAAGAGGACTCAAAGGGGAATTAAAATATATTTTAGCCGTTAACCCTATTATCGTAGCAGAAGTTTTTACGGTTCTAAGAAAACTCCTCAGTTGCAGCGAAGCTGAATCAAGGATAAGCACTCTTCTGAGTTCAAGACGACTCGGATACTTACCCGTCACAAAGGAAGCTTGCCAAAACGCTGTTCAATGGGCAAAAGAAGCAAACATCCCAGTAAACGATGCCCTTATAGCGGCTAGCATAACAGAGAACACGCAAGCCATTTACACCGCTGATGATGGGCACTTCAAAAAGCTCGAAAGGTGCAACTTTACAATTATCAATCCAACAATGTAATTACACGTTAACTTTCTTGCTTTTCTTGTTGTTCTTCTTTTTGCTGCCTCTCTACCGCATCCTCTTTTATGGCTTCGCCGAAAATCTTCTTCAGGTCTTTTTTCATAACTGTAGTATCCGTTGTTAAGCCAAAGTAGTCAGAAAAGTAATCCGTGGTTTTCAGCGCCAACGAACGCCCAGCGCGCTCCGACATAATCAACCCCATGTCCTTAAGCAACTTTACATGTCCATAGGCGTGTTGCCCTCGGACGTCAATTACTCTTTTCTGCGAGATGGGTTGCCGATAGGCTATGTAGGATAGTGTTTTGAGTGGACCTGACGATAGCAAGGGGCGATTTACAAGTTTTTTGATTAAGGGCGTAAATTCCGGTTTTACCTGCAATACATAGCGTTCGTCTTTAAGCGCCAAAATCTCCAGCGCAGTATTTCTTGCCTTATACTCCGCTATGAGTATGTCAACGTATTGCATCGCCCTCTTTTTGGAGCGGCTACCAATAACTTGGCACAGCTCGTTTATGTCTAGGGGGCGACCAGCAATGTAGAGGGCAGCCTCTAAGAGCGCCAAGTAATGAGTTTTCCGTTCAGCGTCATGTGCCTGCTCAACCTCAGGATTCGGAGTTGGGCTTTGTTCAACTACTTGGTTTTTCGACTTTTCCAACGTTCAGTTTCCCCACAGCTATATACAATTCCTCTGTTTCCTCATTCTGCCACAGGCTAACTAAGCCATCCTGCGCAAGGAACAACAAATAAATAAACATTCGCAGCGCCTCAATGCGTGTTGCGCCTTTGGTTAGGGTTGAAAAATCAATTATGCCCTGACCGCCCGTTTTCTCGACAAGTATAGCGTACAACTGGTCAACCTGCAACTCAAGTTCAGCTATGAACCTGTCGAATTGGGGCAGCAAATCCGTGACTGCTGGCAAAACAGGATGCTGCTCAACCACGTGGTTAAGGCTGAGTAGTTTTTCACCTTTCAAAACGTCATCTAAGACTTCGAGCAAATGCTGGATGGTTGTGGAAGTTAACTCATGTCGCAAGGGCAAGAATAGGGGCGGTGGAACAAAATCCGTCGGAACCTTAGGCAACGCAGGCGGAGGTTCCTGTAGCGTAAGCAGCAACTTTGACTTCATCAAATAAATTAACGCTGAAGAATCTAATGCTACTCCTGAAGCTCGAAAATCCACCTTTTCAGGTGTTCGCTCCATCTCCGTGAGAAATGACCTAAGCAGATAAGCGATGTTAACGTTCCATGGTGTAAGTTTTTCGAGTTTGCTTATTTCAAAGAGGATGTTCCAAGGTGGACGCAGATAGAACGGTCTTCTTGTAGGCATTGTTGTTGCAGATGCCATTTTTAGCTATGTGCCTCCGGTGGGAACTTTGCCGTTACCACGTTTGAAATTCCGTTGCGTTCGTAAACGCCGTAGACTTTCTGTGCCTTGTTAACCATTTCGGGTCGTAGGCTGATGACTATGAATTGGGTTTTTGCCGCTTCCTCAAGGAGGGTTTCCGCGAGTTTGGTGGTGTGGAAAGCATCTAAGTGGGCGTCGACTTCGTCAAGAACGTAGAACGCTGCGGGCGAGAACTCCTTGAGCGAGAAGATGAAACTCACTGCGGAAATGGAACGTTCACCGCCGCTGGCTCCACTGACAACAATTGAGGGTTTGTTGGGAAACTGGACAATCATGTCTATGCCGCCAGAGAAAGGTTCCTCAGGATTCTCCAGTTTGAGGTTTGCTTCGCCGCCGCCAGTCAACTTTGCGAAGTAAACTTTGAGGCTGATGTTGATTTTTTCAAACGCCGACATGAAAATCTTGCGTTTCTTGGATTCAATCTCATCCATGAACGCCACGATGGCTTGTTTTTCCCGCTCCAACTCGTTTAAGCGCACGGACAATTCTCGATACCGTGAAATCTGGTCAGTGTAATGTTGGGCGGCTAACTGGTTAATGGCGCCTATCCTTTCCATTTCAAACTGCATCATGCGAATGGTTGTTTCTGCATCCTGAACCTGCCGCGGGTTAGTTTCCAGTGGCTGTTCATAACCAAACATTCTAAGTTGACCCTGAAGCTGCTGCAAACGAAGCTGGCTGGTTTCTATGCCTAGTTGAAGCTGGTTCAGCAACCTCTCCGCCTGCTCATACTCCGAATCCAGCAATCTTAACTCCGAGTCAATAGAGTCAATTTGGGAAGTGAATTTTTTGGATTCTTCACGAGCAGAAAAAACAGCCTTAGAAAGGTCAACACGGCTTTTCTCTTGTTCGTCTGCTTCTTTCTTTATTATTTCTCGTTCTGAAAGGGCATCGGCAACTTCTTTCTCAAGTTTATGCTGTTGCTGTTCAATCTTTGAAATCTGAATCTTTGTGTTCTTGTAGCCAATCCTTAGAACCCTATCGAATTGTGACTGATGAGTTGAAATCTCCGTTTGAGCGGAACCTAAACGTTGACGCAACGTGTTTAATTCTTCGCCAATTTTTTCACGTTGGACCTCGAGTTCTTGGATGTGTGCCACATCAGTTTTTAATCTTAAAGCTGCAATTTCAGCGTGGATTTTTTGGTGATTTTTTCGGATGCTGTTTCTCTCGTTTCTGTACATGTCCATGCGGCCTTTGTAGGATGCCGCTTCACGCTCAAGTTTGCCACCGTACTTTTCTAGGTGCCGAATGTTAAATTGGGTTCTTTTAACGCCTCGTTTAACCCTGATTATTTCCCTTTCCAGGGTAGCGACGGATTCTGTGAGTCTTGTAACCGCGATTTTGGTGTACTCGAGTTCTTCCTCAATACCTATAATGTCAGTGCCTCGCTGGGTAAGGTGCTGCTGAAGGGCTTTAACCGCCTCATCCAAACTCTTTAATGCGTTTTCGCTGGGAATTATTGTAGAGAAATCTATTGGTGCACGATAGTAGCCGCTTTCAAAAGCACCAGGCTCATACAAGTCACCATTAACCGTGACTGCACGATAGCCCTCGTTTGAAAGCGCAAAAGCCGCTTTATCGTTTGAGACGACTACGGTGTCTCCGAAAACGTAGTTAACTGCAAGCGCAAAGGCACCCTCGTACTTCATGAAGCTTGAAAGAGGCCCTACGACGCCTTCCCGTTTTGGCGGCTCCTTATTTTTTATGTTGATTGCGCCTTGAAGCGGAATAATTTTGATCCTGCCCAGTTTCATGCGCCTAAGCGTTTCCATACAAGTAAAGGCAATGTCAATGTCCTTTACCACTAAAGCGTCAAGCCACCCTGTAGCAGCTGCATCAACGGCTTTCTTGAAGCTTTTATCAATTTTTATCAAATCACGCAGCCTGCCATGGATTCCAGCGATTGCGCCCACATCACCCATTTCCTCGATACCTCGAAGAGCTTTCTCTTCATTAGCAATGGTGGCGGCAAGGTCTCTTTGAGTAGCAAACTCTATGACGGCATCTTTAGCGGAGCTCGCAATCTTTTCGGCATCGGTGATTTCTTTTTGAACGGTTTCCTTCTGGAGTTTTTTGCGTTCGATTGTGTGTTCAAGATTCTTAAGCTGTGTTTTCTGGTCCCTCTGAACCTGCTCGAGTTCAGAGAGGGATTTCTCAATTTCAACTTGGCTTGTTTGGAATCTTTCTTTTCTAACGGATAAGTTTTTGATTCTTCCAGTGCAAAGCCGCAGAGCCGATTTGTCCTGAGTATATTCAGAGCGTAAATAGGCAATTCGTTTAACATGGCTTTCGATTTGCGCTTCCAACGCGCGTATCTGCAGGTTATTATCGTCTAGTCCACCCCAAAGCTGGCCAGTTTCCTGCGCCAACGTACTGTGCGCCGCTTCCTTTTCTGTTATTTGAGCTTGGAGTTTTTCATGTTCACTGCGGAAAGAACGGATTTTTAAGCGGTTTTCCCTAATCTCATTTCTCAAGTTCTCATGCTGAGAAAGGTTATTTTCTCTAACCCGCTTAAAACTTTCAAGGCTAGCTTGCCCCGAACTAATCTTTGTGGTTAACTCGGTAAGCTTTGACTTTAACTCACCAATCTTTATCTGAACCTTAAGAACCTCGGAACCGCCCTGCTCAAGACCCTCACCGCTAAGTTTTCTCCAGTCACCCTCGATTTCATGGCGTTTGCTTCGGCGAAGGTCCCGTTGCGCCTTTAGTTTATCAACTCTTTCCTTTACCTTCCCGGTTTGTGAGGTGTTTTCGTTTATTTTTGTGTTCATTTGGGTTATGTCGCTTGAGATTTTTATAGCTTGGAACTTCTTGGTTTCCGTTTGGATAAAGTTGTAGCGTAAGAGTTGGTTGCGTTCGCGTTCGAGGTCGTCGAGGCGTTTTTGGACTTCATCTATTCTGCCCATAGCTGTGCGAATTGAAATGTCAGCGGCCCGCAGTTTCTCTTCAGCCTCTGTCTTCTCATCGTCATATTGAGCTATGCCGATGAGATCCTCGATTATTTTTCGCCTTTCCAGCGAGGTCAGGTCGGTTAATCGTGTGATAGTGCCCTGCGGGATGATATTTTGGCTCATGCTGCTAATTGCAGCCATCGAAAGGGTTTCGGTGACGTGGGTACGCGACATTCTGCGTCCGTTTAAGCGGTAAACGCTTTGTCCGTTGCGGTAAACTTCCCGTGAAATCGTAACGGTAGTAGTATCAACTGGCATGGTGCCGTCAGTATTGTCAAATTGGACAACAACTTTTGCCATTTTGGCTTTTTCTTGCCCAGCCTTCTCGGAACCATGAAAAATCAGTTTAGCCGAGTTCTCTGCGCGGAGCCTTTTTGTGCTCAATTCGCCCAGCGAAAAGAGAAGAGCATCCATAATGTTGGTTTTGCCGCTTCCGTTGGGACCCGTTATAGCTGTAAAACCCTTATCTAGGTTTACTTTTACTGTTTGTGGCCCAAAAGACTTAAAGCCTTTTAATTCGATTTTTTTTATGTAGGGCATTTAGTCTTTATCCTCTCGGAAGCAGGTATTCTCTTTTTAACATCTCTCGTCAACATACGTATAAAAGCTTATACCATAGCTTCAGCGTTTACACGTATAATAGAGAATCGAGAACATTTGTTTTTCTAAAGAATTAGATTTTTATCCCTAAAAACATGCTTTCCATTAGATCTTGGGTACTAACTGCAATAGCAACTTGGAGTTTTCTAGTGAATTTGCAGTTAGAATTAAAAATTCATAAGCCTTTACTTGCTTTCACCGCATTTAAACTTACCAGCTCCAAGAGCACGTTCATGACTAGCTAGGGCACGGACTAGGGATGAATAGAAAAGTGGGTAAAAGAAAAAACGAAAAAAAATTCAGCACAATCCTGCTAGAGTCCATTGACGAAGCTCTCCTAAAATTAGGAGAAAACACAAAAACATCAATATACTTTCACCTTAAAACTAAATTTGCGATTTCAAGGCATGATATTCCCGAAAAAATTGAAGATTTTTCAGATGCCCTTGAACAAATTTTCGGCTTAGGCGCTCCAAAAATTGAGATTTTAATCATGAAATGTCTAAATGAACAAGTCAAGGGCACATACAAGTGGGTTGGTCCAAGATGGCTTGTTCCCGACTTGACGTTTATAAAATATGTTAAGCTGATGAGGCTTTGCTGCGAAGAAACTGAAAAAATTGGCGAAATGGAGGTTATTTTAAATGCTGGAGAACAACGACAAGAACAACGAACCTAGCAGCTGCTTATCAGTGCTGATCGATTTTATTCCTGATCCAGTCATAGTCATAGATGGCTCAGGAAAAATAGTGTATGCAAATAAGACAATTGGAAAGTTTACTGGCTATACAAGGGAGGAGTTAATCGGCAAGAACGTTTCTGAGCTGGATTTTATCAGCAAAGAATACAAGCAGTTGATAGCAAAAAACGCGAAGGAGCGATTAGCAGGCTCCAACATTTTGCCGTATGAAATTAGAATAACATGTAAGAACGGAGAGGTCAAATGCTTAAAAGTAAATGGAAATCCCATCATAAACGAAGGAAAATCATTAGACCTTGCAATTTTTCATGATGTTACCGAAGAAAATAAAATTCAAAACGAGCTTCGGCAGGGCTTAATTGAAAGCGAAGAAAAATTTCACAGTATAACCAATTCAATTAAAGAACCCATAATCGTAGTGAATGAAGAAGCCAAGGTTACTTACTGGAACCCAGCAGCCGAAAAGACATTCGATTACACAAGTGAAGAAGCCATTGGAAAAGACATACATAATCTAGTTGTTCCAAATTCTATGTACCAAGAAGGAAAAGAACGCATCGCGATAAGCGTTAAAACTTTTACTCAGACGGGCATCGGCTACTTCACAGTAGGAAACGTTGAATTAGTCGGGCGTCGCAAGGACGGCAGCGAATTCCCTGCTGAGTTATCAATTTCTCCGACAAAGTTGAGTGGAAAATGGAGTGTTGTCGGAGTAGTCAAAAACATTACCGACAGAAAACAAGCCGAACAGAAACTGCGAGATGCTGAACAACGTTATCATACGTTATTTAATCAAGCGCCCTTAGGTGTGCTAATTGTTGATCCAGAAACAGCTGCATTCGTTGAATTCAACGATCTTGCCCCCCTGCAATTGGGGTACTCAAGAGAAGAATTCGAAAAAATGACCATTTACGACATAGAAGCTTTGGAATCGCCAGAAAGAACAAGGTCACACATAAAGGAAATGGTGACAGAAGGAAAAAGCGAGTTTGAAACTGAGCATCGAACAAAAAACGGCGAAATTAAGAATATTTGGGTAACTACTAGAGCATTTCCATCGGCAGGCAAAACATTCCTACATTGTGTTTACCGCGATATCACAGAAATCAAAAAAGTGCAAAATGCCTTGATGGAAAATGAAGCGCGGTACCGTCAACTGGTTGAACTTGCACAAGAAGGCATATGGGCTATAAACAATGATTTCATCACTGTCTTTGTCAATCCTCGCATGGCACAGATGTTAGGATACGCGGAAAGCGAAATGATTGGAAAAAGACTCTTTGATTTTCTCGATAAAGACATGGTTGAAAAAATCAGAAGCATCATGGAAGAATTCAAGCATCGTGATATGAAGGGACAGTATGAATACGAGTTTCCACGTAAAGACGGAACACGTATCAATACAAGCATTAACATATCCACAATAACAGACGACCAAGGACAAATAACTGGCGCACTCGCAGTGATGGCGGATATAACGAAACGGAAACTAGCTGAAAAAGCGTTAAGAAACAGCGAGGAATTATCCAGAGCTATTGTTGTCAATGCACCAATTGGCATAGCTACATCAGATGCAAGTTGCCATTTTGTAAGTGCAAATGAGGCATTCTGCAGAATACTTGGGTACTCAGAGGATGAATTGCATAAACTAACTTTCAAGGAAATCACTCATCCTGAAGACGTCTATGAAAGCATCCAAAAATTAGATGACACTTCAAGCCGGAAAGATAACCTCTGTTTGCAATGGAAAAAAGATACATCAAGAAAGATGGCACCACAATAATTGGTAGAGTAATAACAAACGCAATTCGAGACCAAACAGGTCAACCTATTCTGTTCATTGCAGAACTTGAAGATATAACAAAAAGCAAACAACTCGAAGATGATTTACGGTCAAGCGAAGAGCGATTCCGCGCCATCAGCACCTCTGCCATGGACGCCATTATTTTGAGCGATGAAGAAGACAGAGTCATTTACTGGAATCCTGCCGCGGAGAAAACTTTTGGTTTCCCGGAGAGCGAAGCAGTAGGTAGAAAACTAAGAGAACTAATCATCCCACCGCATGGACAAAAGAACCATGAGGAATTACTAAAAGAATTACCTCAGCACCCCTTCTCAAAGAAGCATTTTGGGTACTTGGCACTAAGAAGAGATGGAAGAATGTTCCCAATGGACCTCGCTGCGGTATCCGTGAAGTTGAAGGACAAAAACTGCCTCCTATCAATTGTTAGGGATGTCACGGAATGGAAAGCCATGGAAGAAGCACTTAGGCAAGAGCGAGATATGCTTGAAAGCATGGCAGCAAACATAGATGCCGGATTAACAATTATCAACAAAGACTACCGCGTTGTTTGGGCCAATCAACGGTTAAGAGAAGTTAGCGGCAGGGACAATATTGAAAACACCTTCTGTTACTCGTGCTTTAACAAAGTTTCCGACGGTATCTGTCAAGATTGCGGGGTTAAAAAAATATTTGAAAATAGCGCCACTATAGATAGGCATGACCACCATGTCAAATATGGCGATCGTGACAGGTGGATTGAGCTTATCGCCACTCCTGTGAAGGACAAAGATGGGAAAGTAGTTGCTGCATTGGAGCTTGCTGTAGACATAACTGAGAGGAAACGGCTCCAGACCAAACTTGCTGAGTATTCTCAAAGACTCGAAGAATTGGTGCAAAAAAGAACCGAGCAATTAAAAATAACACAGGCAGAACTCGTAAAATCCGAGCGGCTTGCAGCCATCGGCGAGTTAGCGGGTATGGTTGGGCACGACCTACGTAATCCGTTGACTGGAATCAAGAACTCGGCTTATTTCATGAAAAAGAAGGGTAACGAAATTTCTCAAGCCCAAGCTCAAGAAATGCTTGAAACTATCGATAAATGCGTAGACTATTCTAACAAAATTGTCAGCGACCTTTCAGATTACTCAAAAGACATCCGTCTAGAGCTAGAAGAGCACTCGCCCAAAAAATTGCTATATGAATCTTTAACCATCCTTGACATGCCCGAAAAAATCGAAATCTGCAGCTGCCTTAATGATGAGCCGACTTTACATGTGGACCCAGATAAAATAAAAAGGGTCTTCATAAACCTAATCAAAAACGCAATCGATGCAATGCCAAACGGAGGCAAAATCACAATCGACAGCAAACAAGTCAATGTCAACTTGGAAGTTTCTTTCTCTGATACGGGCAGAGGCATTAGCGATGAAGTTTTGCCAAAGCTTTTTTCGCCCTTGTTTACCACGAAAGCGCAGGGCATGGGTTTTGGTCTTAGCCATTTGCAAACGCATCGTTGAGGCGCATGGAGGAATGATAACAGTTAAAACGGTTAAAGACCAAGGAACAACTTTCACGGTAACTTTACCTATTGAACCTAAACGTGATGTTGGAGGTGAAAAAATTGGATAAACATACTCGAATACTCGTTGTGGACGACGATGAAACCATAAGGACAACCATGAAAGCTATACTGGAAGATGAAGGATACCTTGTCGATTTAGCAGGCACCGGAAAAGAAGCAATCCAAAAAACCCAAGAGAAAACCTACAATGTCGCGCTCCTTGACATTCGATTGCCAGACATGGAGGGTGTGGAACTGTTAAAACTAATGAAGGACAGTGTTCCTAGGACACGCAAAATAATGGTAACAGGCTACCCATCGATGCAGAACGCTATTGGTGCACTAAACAAGAACGCTGATGCATACTTGCTTAAGCCTGTGGACGTTGAAAAGCTACTGAAAACTGTGAAGGAACAATTGCAAGCTCAAGAGAACGACCATAAGTTTAGCGAGCAAAAAGTCGCTGAATTCATCGAAAGCCGAGTAAAAGAACTCTCCACTGACAACATTTAAGCAGCACTTAGCCCCAAGTTTCTATTCTTTTATACTAATTTTTTCAATAACCGTTTAGCCACTTGGAAATTTTATGGGTTCAAAAGAAACAACCAGCATGCATCATTTACGCAGAAAAGCAAAACTGTTGAAAACATAAACTAAAAACTTCCAACAACTTTGTGCTTACTGAAAAATGAAGTTTAAGGCAGAAAATTAATATGGTACGCTTGTGCAAGAGCATAGAAAGTGGTGAGTTAAAAATTGAGTTTTGGAAACATGAAGGTTTTTAGTGGGGTTCAACAAGCGCTTGTTTTAGCGTTGATGCTGGTGTCTATGTTAGCGCTCTTTTACCTTGACATAGACATCACATACAAGATAGGCATTGCAGTGATGGTGTTCACAATAATCTTCTTGGCGACTCTTGGCAGCTACGCTTCTGCAGCAGCAAAGAGAAATCAAGCAAGCCCAACCTACTGACCTTTTTCACTTTCACTTTACTCTCCCCTACCCTGCAGTGTCGTTTTGTTGATACCTTAAAAAGGGTTAGGAAGCGTAATTGGCTTCCATACAAAGGAGAGAAAAACAAGATGCTCCAGAACTTAATAACCAAACCTGCAATGGCTCAACCTCTGTTTTCTTTGAATATGCCAGGTGTAGATGAGCTTTTTCCAGGATTTGCACCAGGCGACTTTGCCCTTCTCTGTGGGTCGCCATCAGTTATTTCGTTAACTTCTCTACTATGCGTAAGAGCCCAGTTACCCGTCCAGCTTGGCGGTTTAGGAAGCAATGTTGTGTTTATCGACGGCGGAAACACGTTTAGATTATACAACATCGCACGTTTAGCCCAACTTCATCAACTAAACCCAACAGAGACGCTAAAACGCGTCTTTATTTCAAGAGCATTCACAGCATACCAGTTAACTTCTCTTATAATGGAAAAACTAGAGGAGACCATAAAAAAATACAATGCCAAACTCGTAGTTATCTCGGATATAGCGGGGTTCTTCTTAGACAACGATGTTCCGCAGGAAGAAGCACAAAGAATCTACAGTCAAATCGTCAGTTACCTTTCAAACTTTGCAAGAAAACACCAAATCATACTCATCGCAACTTATTTGCCCTATGAAAACAGCAAAAGAAACAGTTTACTTCAAGAAATGACGTTTGCCAAAGCAACCACCGTTTTGTCCTTCGTTAAAACAAAGTACACGCGTGAAGTATCTTTAGAGAAGCATCCATCTTTCGTTTTAGGTACAGCTGAGCTTCCCTCTGAAAACCTGACGTTAACCGACTTTATGGGTAACACTGGACAGCAAAACAGTTTAATCCTATCCCATGTCAATTGACATGCGCACAATTTAGCGGTTTAGGGCATATTTGGATCCTAATAGGATATCATTGCAGAAACCTAAGAGGGGTAGGTCATGTTTGGCTGTTTTTGCAGTCATTCGCATGTTAAAAAACAGGGCGAAACACCTAAAGAAATTAGAGCGGAGTGTTATAGGAGTATTCGTTTAATTATCCAGGCATGAGTAGCTGTTTTCTCCATAAAAATTCCAACCTTGTTTTCGCCTACCCTCATGCAAAGCACTTTAACACTTCTGCCTTCAACCAAAACGCTCTCTATATCCGCCAAGTTGAATTGTTTTGCCATGTCAAGGCTTGACTCAGAGATTTGGGAGGACAAAATCGCATACGCCGTTATTTTTTCCTGTTCAGTCAAATCAAGTATGGCTGAGGAGTCGCTTCTTAGAATATAACCCATGACACCCTTGAGTTTACGTATTTCAGCTAAACTAGCAGCCAAGCTTGCGAACGCAGAGTTATCATCTCCGACCGAAATTACAGCAACTCTATCCGTGAGTTCTGTTACGATTTTAGCGCTTGTTTTCTTCTTCAACAATTACACCTCAAAGTTATTCGATTACTGGCTTAACCATTACCAGTTTGCCTTTTTCAGTTTGCAGGGTTCGGAGAATTTTTTCTGGAATTTGGATTATGCCCTTGCCGTTGCATGCTTCTTTTATCGCTTTAAACTTGCAGGAGGTCCTTTTACCATCCGAGCCTTCAAGGTTTACCATTGTAATTTGTTTGCCCTTGGAGAGCTTGCTCCATTCTGCTATAACTTCCCTGCCGATTCGCACTGTGTCGCCCGGGACAAGAGACCTCCGATTTTTTCCACCATGAACTGGTTTATGGGCGTTTCTGGTAGAAACAGTTCAAAAAGTGGTTGGGGTTCAGGGATGGGTGCAATTTGTGGTTTTTCTTCAACAGACGCGTCTTCAGTCTGTTTTTCCTCAAGTTGGAGGGTTTGGAGCGGCTGGTTTTCTGAAATCTGAGAAACAAGTTGGTCAACCAGCTTAACCACGGTTGGGACCACAACATGCGTTAACGACTTAACGATTTTCTGGTTTGCTACCCGCGAAGAAACTGTTGCCAAATAAAGGTTATTCATTGCGGTAATGTTTAGTTGGCTGTCGGCAGCTTGGATAGTTAGGTTTTCAATACCGCCGATGGTTTCAGCCTGCTGGGCGATGCTGGTGAAGTTGGTGATGAGTTTTTTTGTTTGGTCTTCAGTTGTGGCTTGGGTGTTAGCTATGGTTTGACCATTGGTTTTGAAAATCAAGACGTTTGTGGTTTCTGGGCTTATGTTTTTGAATTCATCTATAATTGTTTGGAGTAGGTTTGAGTAAGCCTCAGTCACCGTTTTGTCCTCCTTTCCTGATGATTTTAAGATATTTTGAATAAGATACGTTCTGGGATGCCTTCGTCTTCCAACACAAGGTAATTAAGACCCTCCGTGTCGCCGAGTTGGTCAAGCCACTTTAAGGCTTCACGCACCTTTTGCAAGACTAACAGCCGTTCTTGGTGGCTGCGAACGACCGATTCTATAGCAGTTAACTCGTGAAACGGGTTAGCATCCAAAACAATATTTAAGGTTCCAACCGTGACTTCGCTCTGGCTCTCAGATGGCGCTTTTTTGCCTGCAAGCTTGAGGACGACTTCACGGACTTTTTTTGATTTTTCCGCTAAAGTGCGGATATCGTCGAGTTTTCTTAGATATTCACCTAGTACGCTTTTGGTTTCGGATAATTGCTTGTCTAGGGCTTCTGCTATTGCTTGTGTGGATGTGTATTCTTTGATTTGGGTTACCATGATTTTTGACTCCTTGATTTTTATAAGAGAAAAGGAAAATTAGGTGAATGCTTGCTTCACCTTACCCTCGAATTTCTAAAGTTTCTAAAGGTTGGATATTTATGGGCCGTTATATGTTGTTGCTGCTGAAACGACTGAGGTGCCTTTTGCAGTGATAAGTTTAACTGTGTAGCTTGATCCTGCGGTCAACGTAAAGGTTGCGTTTGCTGGGGTATTGGTAGTGAATGTTAATACTGTTTGGCTGCCCTTTGCTACTCCAACAGGCGTGGCGACTGTTGCTGCTATGCCGTTAATGAATGCGCTGTTGATTGTACTTTGGGTTCCACCCGAATTCTGTACTAACACTTGAATAGTGCCAGCATCTGGAAATGCAACGTTTGCGACTGATACTTGTTCTGCGCTTCCCATCAGACCGATGGTCATTCCGCCCATCCAAGCTGCAACGACAACGCTGACGGCGACTGTGACGGCGATCAAGATGATTGATGCGACTACGGGGCTTAGGGCTTTTGAGTTTTTCTTTAATTTTCTGATGTATGTGTTCATTTTGTTTTTTACCTTCTTTTTTGGCTTGTAATATGTATCGGTAAAACGCACCTTTTAAATATTACGTCTTACTATACCCTACTATAGCCTTGTTGAACACAACAACAGAAGCCAACAAAAATTAAAAATTAAGAAAAGAAAGAAAACGGCACTTTGCCTTTTGCCAACTAATTTTAAACGTCAAGCTCATCAAAGAAACCGAGAAGAAGATTCGCGACTTTTTCCCCGAGTTCAGTCTTAACATAGTACTTCTTGAGTGGGTCGATACGTTCACTCTTAGCTAAACCCAAAGATTCAATCTCAATCATCCTTGCTCTAAAGGTGCCATCGCTGAGCGTTAAATTGTTCTCTTTCATGAAATCTTTAGCATCCTTCCATTTACCGCGACCAACATGAAGCAGTAGCAAACAGTCGATTGCGTGGTCTTTCTCAAGCATTGCTTTAATGGCGGCTAGCTTGGGCTCTGTGAGCACTCGCTTTATCTTCTCTTCATCCACATTCTTCACCATTTTCCATGTCTCCTTTCATTGTTGATTATTGGAAGACGTCTAAGCATTTAAACTATATTACGAATTACGAAACATATCTCCAGACGCCTATCTGCCGAATAACACAATTACAATAACCCCTTAATAAACCTGCAACCAATCAAGCAAAAAACAAATCAAGCAACACCAAAACTAAACATAAAAATGGAATCGCAATCACAAAAAACCGTTAAATAGCTAAAATACCAAAAATACGCAAGGATAAAGTGCTTCTGGGGATTTGGGTCATCGAAAGGCTTAACAGAACCAAAAATTGTAATTTCCCAACAGAAGGAAAAGCCTTGGCAGCCAACATCGACTACGAAGTCCCCACATGGAACCAAATCTACGATATGCTGCTTTGCCAAGCCCAAAAAATTCTTAGCCAAAACTACAAGCCAGACATCATCGTGGGCATCTCACGAGGCGGCTTAATACCCGCACGCATCCTAACGGACCTATTAGAAACCCAAGAGCTCGGCTTCATCCAGATAGAATTCTACACCGACATCAACCAAACACGACCAAAACCAACCCTAAAACAAACCCTAACCACCCAAATAACAGGCAAAAAAACGCTATTAATCGACGACATCGCAGACACAGGCGAGAGCCTAAAACTCGCCAAAACCCACCTCCAACAACAAGGCGCCAGCCAAATCAAAACAGCCACCCTATACCAAAAACCCCAAACCACCACAAATCCAGACTTCTACGAAAAACAAACAGCCAACTGGGTAGTGTTCCCCTGGGAAACCAAAGAGACCCTGCGAAAAATAATCCAAAAACAACAAGGCAAACGCGCATTAAACCAGGAAATTGCAAAACTTGTAAAAGCTGGCTTACCAAAACTGCTAGCTGAAAAAATCCTAAAAGACATGCAGTAAAGGGCAAGAAAATGCTACAGTACATAAAAGAGTACGGCAAATACGTGGAAATAACAGGCTACCAAAACGTAGCGTTCGATAAGGCAGAAGCGTTTTTGAAAGCTAACCGAAAACAAACCCAGCAAAACGTCGACATCCAATTCTTCGACGCCCAACTAATCGCCACACAAGAGCACCTGTACTTTGCTGCCCTAAACGCGCTACAAGCTTTCAAGAACAAAACAAACCTCTCAAAAAGCCCAGCCATGGAAACCATGCTCTATGCTTCAGCGCAGCGTCAAATACAAAAAGCCATCGAGCATTGTGGAATAAAGCCGCAAACCGATAGCATGGCAGTGGTAATTATCGGTGAGGACCCCAAGCAAATACAAAATGCACTTCAAGCGGTGACCAAAAGCGTGGGCAGGGAACCAGACGAGCGGGTTCTTGAAATGACAAAGGCAAAGGAAGCAAAAATCAGAAAAGCCTTCGAAATCACCGACGCAGAACTAAAAACCCTGGACAACGGTAACCAGAAAAAAGCAATAATCAACTTGGTTATCGAGCGGGTTGCCCTGCTGGCGACTCAACTCTAAGTTAAAGCATTTTTTCTTTGATAACCGCCAAAATATCCGTGGGCTTCAACAGCGCCAAGCCAGTCAAGGCGCCTAGAACCTCAATTAGCAGGATTTTATCTGGATTTTCAAGGTCAGCTTTACGCGTGATGTCTCCTGCCGCTGCCTCAATGAGGTCTTTTGTGTGGAGAGTGGTGAAGCGTTTTTCAACCGTAACCCTGAAGCTTTCGTTCTCGCCTATTTTTGTGGCTAATTCCGCAGTGGCTTTTTTGATTTCCTCTAAATCAGTGGGCACAACCTTTTGTATGGGCAGGATTCTTAGAGCGTAGCGGAACTCGTAGGGGCGTTCTTTGAGGATGGCATAAAATTTTTCTATAACCGCGCATGGGTCAAGTGCGGTTTTAGCGACAATTAAGCCGCGGATTTTGGTTTTTACAGCTTGCGCTTGGGCGTCGCCTAACTCGTCCTTGAGTAGGTAGAGGATTTCGTTGCACATTGCGCGTTCGTTTCCACGTGCGGTGGTGGCTAAAAGGTTGAAGTCGCTAATCACAGTGTTCACTTTGAAGAGAGAGAATGTGGGCTGGTTATTTTTGCTTTCGCCCTACAGAACACCAGTTTCCAACATGCTGATAATTTGAAAAGCTCTGTTGCTCTCTGCGAACTCCCCTCTCATAATTTAAAGAGCTAAACTTTTTTCTTTTTATGTGGGTGGGGCGGTTTTAAATATGCCACAAGACTGCTTAAGAATCGGTCTTCGTCTCGTTTCTGCAACGTTTTTCTGCGCCTGTTTCGGTGTGGAATACGCGTTTTTCTCCACATGCCCTGCATAGCTCCATGTTGGCGGCGACTCGATGTGGATGTGAAAGCATGTATCGTTTGTTTTTGTCTCCACAAGAAACCCAACAGCACAATACAATCAGCTTCTAACTTAGCCAACACATAACAGACACACCGCCCACTAACCCATTAAAAAAAACAAAAATTTTTGATCACCTGATAGAGCCCCGATTTCTACTGGTTTCCAACATGCTTTTGCGCTAAAAAAACGCCAATACTGACCTACCCCTCTATAGAAACAGCAACAAGATACTAATAGTCACCAAATATGTTCCCACCATTGTAAAATCCCTTCTCCGAATTCACCCATTAATTTTATAATTGGTAGCAAGTTACTTAAATTATAACTAAATCATAATAGTGACAAACTGGTAATCAAATGCCCGCAAGTAACTTTACCGTTAAAATTCAAGATGCTTACAAAGACTTCTGGACTCAAATCAAAAGCGCTAAGGTTAAGGGCGAGCATGAATTGCGTAGGCGATTTATTGAGACGATTATTGAGAAGGGGCTAGGTTATCCAAAGGAATGCATCCATACAGAAAGAGACAGAACAGATATCTGGCTAATTGATAATCCCCCATCGACTAAAAAATCTGAGTTAATGGTTCCAACCGTTATTATTGAAACTAAAGACTTTCAAAAGGTTGACGATAGACATCTTATAGATCACAAGAATCAAGCATTCTCCTATTTGGTTCCTTCAGCTACTAAGTACATCGGTCTTACTAATTTCAAACGTTTCTACATTTGGAGAATAGATGATAAACCCGAGGAGGTTTGTGACACAAACTTATATGACCAAACATTTACCAAACCTTTACAACAAACATTATCCTCACTTGCCAGCATCGATTTTTCTGAACTAGCTAATATTTATGACGATTTCTCTCATAGTCAGAAACTTGATATAGCTAACCCACAAGTTTTTGAGAATTTTACAGAAGTGGCTAAGACTAAAATTTTAGACGAATATTTGATCCCAAGACTCAGCTTCTTAGCCACGAAACTCCATAACAAGTATCAAGAATTCGACAACAAGGCTCAACCGCTTGCTGCACTAATAAAGCAAGATAAGTCTCGAGAGTTAATCTACAGGAGACAACACAAACAATTAGAGGAAAACTATTCTGACGCAATTAGATTTTCTGATTGCTTCGATGTCTGGCGTGACCATGTTTATCCTGAAGGCACAAAGAAACCAAAAATCGATAAAATGCTTGAAAGGTTTGCCCTTGAAACGGCGTACACTCTTTTCGGTCGCGCCCTGCTAGTGAGAATATCTGAAGACAAGGGATTGCTGCGGGCTAAAATTAATGATGGTGCCTTGACATCATTAGTTAGTTCAATTACAGCAACATCTGAAGCATACAAACTTATTCTACAGCACGCTTTTAGAGACGCTAGTAGTATCCTAAAAAAATTGTTTGCTGAGGATATGTATGACTGGTTCGACAAATCTGATGGTGAACTCAACGATTCTATGAAAAAGACGCTATGGCATCTTAATCAAATAGTATTTACGAATATTAAAGGAGACGTTTACAAGCATATTTACCAAGAACACATGGATAGTGATGAAAGAAAGAAATTTGGTGAATTCTACACTCCTGACGAAGTAATCAATTATTTGCTGGATTCAATCAACTATCAGTCAGTTGCAGATTTGAGACAGACGCGACTTCTTGATCCCGCCTGTGGAAGCGGCGCTTTTCTTGTAGAGGCATTAACAAGATTAATGGCATCAGTGAAGGGAAAATTACTTCCGTATGATGCAATGACGTATGTAGGGCAACCAAGTGGACACGAAATCCCTATTACAAAAATAAATGAAAGCCTTTTTGGAATTATAGGCTTTGATGTGTTGCCTTTCGCGGAACAACTTAGCCAAACAAATTTGCTGTCGCATCTCATTGACAATATTAACCAGATAAAGGCTACGCAGCCCGATTTTAAGTTTGACCAACTATGGGTTTTCAGAACAGACAGCCTTCAACCCCCTAATCCAGGTCTATTTCCTTCACCAAACGTTGACAGTAACGATGTCAAAAACCTTCGCTATGATTTTGTTGTAGGTAACCCTCCATACGTTTGCATCACAAACCTTAAAGAAACAAAAAGAGCGCTTGAGGGGTTCATCCGCCAAAAATACCCTGGAGTTTTTGGAAAGAAGAAAGACGAGGCAAAGTTTCACAGAACCGATATCTACATTCCATTCATAGCATACGGCGTTTCTTGGTTGAAACCTGGCGCTAAATTGGCAATGATAGTACCTGGAAAGTTCCTTTCAACGCTTAATGGTCAATGGCTCAGAGAGCTGATATTAGACCAATGTGTTATAGAACAGATTGTTGACTTGATGAGAGTAAAAGTGTTTTACCAAGACGTATACCCAATTTTGCTAATTTTAAGACGTAAAAAGGACGGCGAAGCATCAAGCGAGAGCATTGATATTAAGATCTTATTGAAAGATGACATAAAGAATCTTGAAAAGCCTCTTAACCAAAATGTTTTGTTGGATACCGATTATTACAGCAAGAAAGACTACCTAGCTTACAAAATACCGGCTGTAAATTTCCAAAACAGGAGAAACGTTTTCGAAATTTATGCATCCAGTTTGGTCAAGCCTATTAGGGATAAAATCGAAAAATCTTCAAACGTGACATTAGGCGATACCCTTGACGTTCGCCAAGGGATAATTAGAGGCGGTCAAGAGAAATGGGAAAAATGCTTGGATAAGTTGCGCAAGCAGGTAAACGACAACAACCTTCAATTCGGCACTAATTTTCAACTTAGCCAAGGCGAAAAAGATAGCCTTCCAGAGGAATTAAAGAGCAAGTGCAAGCCTCTTGTTGATGGTAGGACTTTTGGCATATTCAGCCCAGAATGGAATGGAACGTATCTTTTCTATGACCGGGAATCCCTTGTAGCACCGAGAGAGGATGGCATCTTTGATATTCAGCCAAAGATATTCGTTGGCTATATCACTAAGTATCTGAAGGCGTCCTATGATACCAATTCAATCTATATCACAAATGATACGTACATGGGAATACTGAAAGATGACGCGAAGAAGTTAGGGATAAGTCTATTGTATTTGGTGGGGCTACTCAACTCACGAGTTCTGGACTTCTATTATAAAGTCCGACATCCTGAGTTATTACGGGGCGGATGGTTCAAAAGATATGATTATGTCTTTTCAGAATTGCCGATTGTTAAACCAACAGAAACACAAAAGGAAGAACTCGAAAAGCTCGTGTTCTCAGATTCCCAAAAAGATAAGGGTCTTATTCAATTGCATCAAAGGATAATCGAACTGAAGAGGCAACTTTCCAACCCTTGCCAATTGCTAGAAAAATCGGTAACAAGCAAGACTGTGGAAGCCTATAACTCAAAATTAATTACCTCAACCAAGTCAATGATAGATGTACCGCTCAAACATGTCCGAAGTGACGGAACAAAAGTGTTGCTGAGCAAGAACAACTTTATCATATGTTCTTCAGAAAAGTCTTCCATCTTAGTGTCTCGAGTGATAAACTGTTACTTAAAGAATAATCAAGACCAGCGACCAAGTGACATATTAAGAAGGCTCATCCTTCCTGCTGACGAGAATGAGCTTGGTAACTTTCTCAAAGAGGCTAAATTGTTAGGGATTGAATTAAAGAAAACATCAAATAAATTTACAGAGCGGAAAGATAGGCTTGACCTAAAAGTAGCTGAATTGTATGGTGTAGCCGATAGCCTTCAACTGATCAAGCAAGTAACGATGGTATTGACTGAGCCTGTTGGGAACTCAGAAGACAGTTCTCAGAATGCTGTAGAGAAGCCCACACAGAAGCTTAATACCTTATAGAGTAAGGAAGTGACAGAAAGGGTTTGTTTATTGTTTGCCTAGGGGTTTTTACGCATTGCTTCGAGTGCTTTTGGGTCTTCTTGGAGTACTTTGGGTATGTAGTTGCAGGCGGGGTCTGATTCGAAGAGGTCGCCTGTGTAGTATTCGATGCGTGTTCTGCTATTAGCTGTTAAGCGCGGTATGACTGTTAGGGTTGGTTCTGGTTTCATGTTTGCTGTGGCGTATACTGCTATTGCTATGTTTCTTTATCAAGCATTTCTTTGATTATTGGTTTTAGGGGAGGCAATTCGTGTTTTACGATTGACCATAAAACTTCGGGTTTAACGTTGTAGTATTCGTGTGCAAGCTCGTTTCGTGTTTCCCTCATTCTCTCCCATGTCCGCCATGGAATCTGCCGATAACCGTACTTGACGTTTCTAGGAATCTTATCCACTGCTTCCCCGATAATTATTAAATCGGTAATTATTGCCCTAACAACCAGCTTGTTAGTTATGAAGTCTTGCTGTGTTAGCCCTCTGTGAATTGTTCTATTTCGTCAATCGCGTCAAAAATATCCTTGAGGTAAAGCGTAGTTTCTTTTCATACGGGGATGGCTTCTTGGGTGATTTGCTCTTTTAATAGGGGTTTTATGGAGTCTTTGGGCACCAAGTCAACTTTTAGGCCTAATTTTTTGGACAGGAATTCCTTTACGTCCAGAAGTTCCCAGAGGCTGTAAGGTTGCGAGAACGTTATAAGTAAATCTAAGTCACTTTTTTGTGATTGTTCTCCTCGGGCATATGAACCGAAAATTTCGATTGCCTTCACGTGGTATTTTTCTTCAAGGACGGGCATCAGAAGGGAAAGTTTTGTTTTCAACTGTGTTATTGTCCTCAGACGTATCTCACCGTTCAATGTTTATTTCTTTGGCGGTACCTGTTATTTAAAACTGCCTTAACTGCAACTTGAACCACTGTTTAGTTCGGCTGCCTTAGCTCTTCCTCAAGCTCCTCTGCGGTTATGTTGGTGAATGACTCTTTGTGCTTTCCGAGTTCGTACATGAAATCCCGCAACGTTAAACCCGCTAACTTTGCGGCTTGCCCCACGGATATTTTTCTTTCCTTGCAGAGCATGATGGCTAAGTAGAGCTTCAACTCATTTTCGCTCAGGTCATCAACTAGTGCTTTGGGGATTTTGAGTTCCAATGATTTCGCCTATGTTTCAATGTTCGCACCACTAAAATACCTTGACAAGGATCCAAATGGGTGATGAAAAATAGAGACAGAGGCGTTTAAGGGTAAAAGTTTATATTTCCGTTGGGGTTTTTGCATATTTCCGAATTAGAACAAGATTCTAGTAATGTAGGGAATGATAATATGGCGTATTTAACAACAACAGGTTCAGGACAACCAGTCCTCATCCTTAAAGAAGGAACAACCCGAAGCAGAGGCAAAGAAGCCCAAAGAAACAACATCATGGCAGCACGCGTAATCGGCGAAGTGCTAAAAACCACGCTTGGCCCACGCGGCATGGATAAAATGCTAATCGACAGCTTAGGCGACATCACAATCACAAACGACGGCGCAGCCATCCTCAAAGAAATCGACGTTGAACACCCCGCGGCAAAAATGATGGTTGAAATCGCCAAAACCCAAGATGACATGGTAGGCGACGGAACCACATCCGCAGTCGTCCTCGCAAGCGAACTGCTCAGAAAAGCTGAAGAACTCCTTGACCAAAACATCCACCCAACAATTCTAGTCAGCGGCTACCGAAAAGCCTCAGTAAAAGCCATCGAAGCCATAAACAAATTAGCTGTACCACTCGATGTAAACGACCGCAAAACACTCCTTAAAATTGCATTAACCTCAATGAGCAGCAAATCGTTAGGCTCAGCCAAAGACCACTTAGCAGAAATATCCATCGACGCAGTCAAACAAATTGCAGAACAACGCGGAGACAAAACCATCGCTGACATAGACAACATCCAACTTATCAAGAAAACAGGCAAAAGCCTCCTTGAAACCCAACTAATCCAAGGCATAATCATCGACAAAGAAGTTGTCAGCCCAGGCATGCCAAAAACCAAAGACAAACGCAAAGATTGCACTCTTAGATTCAGCCTTAGAAATCGAAAAAACCGAAATCACAGCTGAAATCCGCATCAAAGACCCCAAACAGATGAAAGCGTTCCTAGACCAAGAAACCGACATGATGCAAGACATGGTTACAAAAATCAAAGCCTCAGGCGCAGACGTAATCTTCTGCCAAAAAGGCATCGACGATATGGTGCAGCACTTCTTATCTAAAGAAGGCATCATGGCAGCACGCCGCGTAAAAGAATCCGATATGGAAAAACTCGCAAGAGCCACAGGCGGAAGAATAGTTAGCGACTTAGATGACCTCAAGAAAGCAGATCTTGGCAGCGCAGGCTTAGTGGATGAACGCAAAATCGGCGACGACAAAATGATATTTGTCGAGAAATGCAAAGACCCACACTCAGTTGCCATCCTTATCCGTGCAGGTCTCGAACGCCTCGTTGACGAAGCAGAAAGAGCCATGGTTGATTCACTCTCAGTTGTATCAGACGTCTTAGAAAACAACAAAATCGTCGCAGGCGGCGGAGCAGTAGAAATCGAAATCGCAAAAGAACTACGCAAGTACGCAACCAAAGTCGGCGGACGCGAACAACTCGCAGTTGAAGCATTTGCAGACGCAGTTGAAGTCATCCCGCGCACCCTCGCTGAGAACGGAGGCTTAGAACCCATCGACATCCTTGTAGAGCTACGTCAAGTACACGACAAAGAAAACGGCAAAAACATTGGTATCAACGTGTTCACGGGCAAACTCCAAGACAGCATCGCAAACGGCGTAATTGAACCAATCGTGGTTAAAGAACAAGCCATCAAATCAGCAGCCGAATCAGCAGCCATGATACTACGCATAGACGACGTCATCACATCAAAGGCGCCAAGAGGCGGTCCAGGTGGCCCAGGCGGAATGCCGGGCGGCATGGGCGAAGAATAATTTCTTCCTTTTAATTTTTCTTTTTAGTTATTTGTAAAATTAATTGATTATTTTTCGACATTTGTCATTTTTTAGGTTTATTGCTGCATAAAACAAGGGTTTGTTTATTAAAATGGATTTATACATCAGTGGCATAAGTTGGGCGGGCTTCACTGGTGTCGTTGATAGAGTCAGTTGCAATTGTGCTTGGCTTGGTGGTCTTTGAAGTTGTCAACAGTGTAGACAACGCCGTAGTAAACGCTACCGTGCTAAAGACGATGAGTGTGCTGTGGCGCAAAAGATTCCTCTTCATAGGCATCATAACCTCAGTTTTCTTGGTAAGGTTTCTGCTGCCGTTAGTTATCGTTTGGATTTCTGTTCCAAACATAAGCCTCTCAGAAATCTTTCTTGCTTTCTCAGGGCAAAGCCAAGTTGCAGCCTCAGCCATCACCATCCAGAAACCCGTAATTCTCATGTTCGGCGCAGTCTTCCTACTATACCTCTATTTTCACTGGCTTTTCCTTGAACAAAAAGACCCCCTATACATAGAGAGGTTCCTAAAAGAGAAGCATGGCGCCTGGTTCTTCGCGGTTGCCGCCATTTTGCTTGTAGTGATTATGTATTTTGCTCGGTTTAACCCACTTATGATGCTTGCAGCAGCCATAGGTAGCGCTACTTTCTTTATAGTGTACGGTTTGAGGGAGACAGCTAAAACAAGTGAAGAGAATATGGTGGCTGGGACAAGCGGACTCAGTGACCTCTCAAAATTTGTTTACCTTGAGGTTTTGGATGCAACATTTAGCTTTGACGGTGTTGTGGGAGCCTTTGCATTCACCATTAACTTGCTGTTGATACTCATTGGCATGGGCATCGGCGCCATCGTAGTTAGGGAATTAACGGTAAAAGGTATAGATACAATCGGCAAATACAAGTACCTCAAAAACGGCGCTTTAACTTCGATAGGCTTTCTTGGATTGTTCATGCTTGTCGAAAGCTTCGGCGTTGAATTACCATCATACATTCCAACAATTGTTACCTTGCTCTTGGTGGGATACGCATTCTACAAATCCCGCAAACTATTAACTGCAACAGATAAGCCGAAAAACACCCCAAAACCCATAACACCTTAATCTACAGAGGGCAAAATACGGCATTTTTGGCATTTGGGTTTCAGGGTACAAAACCTATTTATTTCTAAGAGAGAACCATCTTCCTCAAGCTCCGGTAGTATAGTCCGGTCAAACCTTACTAAGACAGCTTATTAAGGGACTATGTATAGCGGCCTCTCGAGTCGCGGACCCGGGTCCAAATCCCGGCCGGAGCACCATTTCATTTGGTTAGTTCTAGTTTGAAGTCGTTTCTTACTGATTTTATTGATTTAAAGTGGTTATCTTTGGTGTAGAGAACTAAATTTCTTCTGATGCACATGGCAGCTATCATTATGTCGACCGCTGGGAGTGGATTACCTTTTTGGAGCAGAGCTAAGGAAATTTCTAAGCTTTCTTGGTAGTCTTCAAGGTTTGGGTAAATCACAGTCAATTGTTCGAATTCCAGTGCTTTTGGAAACTCTACCAGATTAAATATTGTCGTAAAGCCGTTTAAGTCGAGCTTGCTCTTTTTTAGAAGGTCTATGAGCTCGTTTGTGTCGTAGACAATCTCTTCCATTCCAGCTTCCTGCCTTCTTCGTAATATTTAATGGCTTTCTCCAAGTCAATACTTGAGATGTCAACACCTGAATCTTGCAGTTTCTTGGCTAGTTTTTTCATCGGGACTACCCCGCCTTCAACTATGTCTAATCGGTCTACATAGCTTGCTAAGGCTTTGCGGACGACTTCGCTCCATTTAACTTCTGAATGTCTCTTCATCTTTTCGCATAGTTCTGGGGGGATTGAGACAGTTATATTTACCATAAATCAATAATTATGTGAATACACAGCTTTAAGGTTTTACACAGAAAAAAGGTTTTATTTGTATGTTAGTGTTGAGCAGAGTTCTTCTACTGTGCGGTTAAGGGTTAGTTCTGCCATGTTTCGGCTGTAATCCATTACGCGCCTTGAACTCTCAAAGATTAACCGTAGCACGGAAGCGATGTTTGGGTCGAGTTTTTTGCTTGACATAAGCATGATTAATTCGTTTTCGAGTGGAATGAGGGCTTCGCGTTTGGAGATTAATTTTTCTGCGTCTTTGTAGTCCCGTTTGAAGAGTGCTTTGATGGAGTCATCGTAGAGCTGGTGGGCTTGAGTGCTGAAGTAGACGAGTTGATTGTATATTTCTTCGTCTATGGGGTCTTTTATGAAGAGTGTTTCGCTCGTCGATTAGTTTTTGGAGGGTGCCGAGGTTGTTTATGATGTTCATGGCGTTTTGCGCGATGCTTTCTATGTCGTTTACGGCTATGCGGTAGAGGAGGAATTCTTTGGGTGTTCTAAAGCCGAGTTCGCGGTAGAGGTTGCGTTCTATGCCATGTTTTAGCTGGCGAACAATGTATAGTCCGAGGCGGTTTACGTCGTTGTGGGCGCTTATGACGCTGTCAAGGAGGGTGGTGCTTTTGTCTTTTAATGCAGCAATGGCATCTCGGTTTGCGGCAAGGGCAACGATTGCCATTCGTCGGACGGCTTTTTCTATGGGGAATTCTGAGTGTTTGATTAGGATTTGCAGGGTGATTTCGTCTTGTGTTTCGTCGATTATTTCTGAGCCTAAAAAGTGGTCTCGGGCTAGGTTTTTTATGTCGTTTTTGTTTTTTGTGGCGTCTTGGGTGTTTTTGAAGTGGACTCTTATGATGTCGGCGCCTATGGCGTATAGGGCGCGGATCATGCGCATGGTGGATTGGGGGGTTTCTTTGGGGTCGATGTTTATGAAGTATTCTTTGGGTTTGGAGCCGTTGTCTCTGCCTTCTTTTTCCATGATTTTTCTGGGAACTAGGTTGAGTGTTTTGTCTGGTTGGATGTTGAAGGCGATTTCGCTGCCTCTGTTTAATCCTATGTCTTCTACCCATTCTTTGGGTAGGGATATTATGTATGAGCCACTGTCCTGTGCATTGGACGCGTCTATAACCAAGGTCTTTTTCCGCCATAACTACACCTTTGGTAAATGTTTCATTTAGATTACATAGTTCCTTAAGTTACATATAAATGATTTTCAACAAAGTTATATAGAATACATGCTATTTGATGGGCGAGCTCCAAAAAAGAGGGGATAAAATGCCGTTAAACACTTGTAAAATAATAATCAGAAACGATAATCAAGCCACAACAAGTAAGGGCGTTTTATGCACAAACGACATTGAACTACACGTGCATATGCTCACTTGTCCGCGCTAAACGAAAATATTGAAGAGGTCAAAGAAAATGAAAAAAATAATCGCTAAACAAGAAGCCTGCATGGGCTGCGGACTGTGCGAAGTCTACTGCACCGTAGCACATTCCAAATCAAAAGACATAGTTAAAGCCTACAACAGCGAACGCCCCAAACCCATAAGCAGAATCAGACGCGAAATAAACAAACCCGTCTCATTTGCCATCCAATGCCGCCACTGCGAAGACGCACCATGCGTAACCGCTTGCCTATCAGGCGCCATGCAAAAAGACCAGAAAACAGGCGAAGTCACCCACAACAAAGACAAGTGCATGGGCTGCTGGACCTGCATCATGGTTTGTCCATACGGCGCCATAATAATGGATAAAGAAGGCAAAGTTGTCGCCAAATGTGACCTCTGCCAAGGACTAAAAGAACCCGCATGCGTTGCCAACTGCCCCAATCAGGCGTTGGTATTCAAAGAGGTGAAATCCTAAATGGCAAAGTACGTGATTGTTGGCGCTTCAGCAGCAGGCATAGCCGCAGTTGAAGCTATAAGAAAAGTAGATTCAGCGGGTGCAATCGTGGTTATTACGGAAGAAGCATGCGCAGATTACAGTCGCCCCATGATTAGTGACTTAGTCAGCGGCAAAGCTGATATCCAAAAAATGAAGTGCAAAACCGACAGTTTCTGGAAAGAAAACAATGCCGAAGCACGCTTAGGCAAAAAAGTAGTAAGCTTAAACCTAACCGAAAAAACTGTCAACCTGGAAGACGGGGAAAAAGTAGTTTACGAGAAACTTTTGCTTGCCACAGGCGGCAAACCGTTTGTTCCCAAGATGGAAGGCCAAGACAAAGACGGCGTATTCACCTTCACAAACATCGCGGAGGCCCAGCGTTTAGCCTCAAAAATTGATAGTATACATGCCAAGAGCGCGGTTGTTATTGGCGCCGGTTTAATCGGTATAAGCGTCACTGAAGCGCTCTTGAAACGTGGCTTAAAAGTCACCGTCGTGGAGCTTCAGGAGAAAATCCTAAGTTTACTCTTAGATGCCAAAGCATCAGACATTGTTGAAGCTGTCATCAGAAAAGCAGGCGTCAACTTTGCAACTGGTCAATCAGTGCAAAAAATCATCGGCAAACCAGAAAACGATGGTGCAGTTGGCGGAGTAATCTTAACTAAAGGCGACCAAGTGCCATGCGACCTTGTCATCGTAGCCATCGGTGTGATTCCAAGAACTGAACTTGTTGTGGGAACTGCGGTGAAAATAAACCGAGGCATCGTGGTGGATAATTTCATGCAGACAAACGTGCCTGACGTTTACGCCAGCGGGGACGTTGCGGAAGCTTTCGATTTCATCCTAAACCAGAACCGTCTCTTGCCTCTGTGGCCTTTGGCGGTTTTGGAAGGCAGAGTTGCAGGCTACAACATGGCAGGCACAAAAACCAGTTATGAAGGCGGAACTAACATGAGCAGCCTCAAGTACTTTGGCATACCCATCGTTTCCATCGGCTTAGCTAACCCCAAAGATGACCCTACATTGGAAGTGCTCGTTAAACAGGACAAAGAGCACAATGTATACAAAAAGCTGGTCCTCAAAAACAACGTTATCGTAGGCATGACACTGGTCAACTGCATAGAACGCGCTGGAATCCTATTCAACTTAATGAAGACTCAAGTTAACGTGAAAAAATTCAAGCAAGAACTGCTAAGCGACGATTTTGGCTTGGCAGTTTTACCTGTTAGTCTTGCAAAGAAAAATGAGTGTGATACAATAATGAACCAGCAAGATAAAAAAATAATCAGTCCATTCGGGGACGACAAGGATTTCGCAGGCTGCGCCCTCTTCGGTATGATGAACACCGACGGCAAACGCTTCGGCTCCAAAGACCCCGTCCGCGCAATAACCAACATGCATGACCGCGGCAACGGCTTAGGCGGCGGCTTCGCAGTCTACGGCATATACCCCGACTTCAAAGACTACTACGCCTTCCACCTGATGTACCTGAGCAAAGACGCCAAAGAGAAAACCGACAAGATACTGGCTTCAAAATTCGACATCAGTCTACGATGAGGAAATGCAAACAAGACCAGCCAACGTACGAGACCCCCCGCTAGTTTGGCGTTACTTTGTTCAACCCAAAAAACAACGCCCTGAAAGCCAAACTGAAGAAGACTACGTAATAGAAGCCATCATGCACATCAACACAGAAACTGGCAAGGCATTTGTCTTCTCAAGCGGCAAAAACATGGGCGTCTTCAAAGGCGTCGGTTTCCCAGAGGATGTTGCAGATTTCTTCTGTTTAGAGGACTATCAAGGATACCTTTGGTCGTGCCACAGCCGATTTCCCACAAACACTCCTGGCTGGTGGGGCGGAGCACACCCATTCAACATCCTGGACTGGACAGTGGTGCATAACGGTGAACTCTCATCTTACGGCATAAACCGCCGGTACTTGGAAATGTACGGTTACAAATGCACCATGCAGACGGATACTGAAGTGTTAGCTTACGCGGTGGATTTGCTTATGCGAAGACAACACTTGCCCATTGATTTGGTGGCTCAAATCCTTGCTGCACCATTATGGAGCGAAATAGACCGCATGGAACCCAAACAAGCACAACTCCTAAGAACTCTGCGCCAAACCTACGGCAGCCTACTAATGAACGGTCCATTCAGCATAATCATCGCTCACCATGGCGAAATGATAGGGTTAACTGACAGAATCAAACTGCGTCCACTGGTAGCTGGCACAAACGGCGACTACCTGTACTTGTCCTCTGAGGAGTCAGCTATGCGGCTGGTTTCTCCGAACCTCGACAAGTTCTGGTGCCCCAGAGGCGGCGAACCCGTGGTTTGCAAACTAAAAACCTGCCAGAAAAATGCTGGAGGCTTAATGTAATGAAAACCTACATAATACCAGAATACCTCGTTGAACGAGACGAGAAACGTTGCATACGCTGCAAAGTATGCGTTAACCAATGCACCTACGATACGCACTTCTACGATGAAGAAACCGACACCGTACTGCAGTAAAGATGAGAACTGTGTTAACTGTCAACGATGCGTAACTTTCTGCCCAACCCACGCCATCACCATAAGAAAAAACCCCAACGTTAGCCGAGACAACGCCAACTGGACAATGGAAGCAATCCGAGACGTAAAAAAGCAAGCTGAAACCGGAGGCGTCATCTTAACAGGCATGGGCTGCGACAAACCATACTACACTTACTGGGACCGCCTGCTCCTAAACGCAAGCCAAGTCACCAACCCTTCAATTGATCCGCTTGCGTGAACCTATGGAAATCCGCACGTACCTTGGCGCAAAACCCGACCGCTTAGACTTCAAGGTGGAAAACGGCGAAACCATACTAAAAACCCAGCTTACCCCGCAGCTTTGCTTGGATACGCCAATAATGTTCTCAGCCATGTCCTACGGCGCCATCAGCCTAAACGTTCACGAATCCTTAGCGCGGGCAGCCACCGAATGCGGAACTTACTTGAACACTGGTGAAGGCGGCTTAGACAAAAGCCTCTACAAATACGGCGACCACACCATCGTACAAGTTGCTTCAGGACGATTCGGAGTGCACCCAGAATACCTCAATGCAGGCGCAGCCGTCGAAATCAAAATTGGTCAAGGCGCAAAACCAGGCATCGGCGGTCACCTTCCAGGCGAAAAAGTAACCGAACACGTAGCCAAAACACGCATGATTCCGCAAGGCACCGATGCGCTCTCACCTGCACCCCAACACGACATCTACTCAATCGAAGACCTACGCCAACTAATCTACGCACTAAAAGAAGCCACAAACTACACCAAACCCATCTCCGTCAAAATCGCGGCAGTCCACAATGCAGCTGCAATCGCAAGCGGCATGGTTCGGGCTGGAGCAGACATAATTGCCATTGACGGTGTCAGAGGCGCAACTGGTGCAGCACCCAAAGTTATCCGAGACAACGTGGGCATACCCATCGAGTTAGCAATCGCACAAGTAGACCAACGTTTACGTGAAGAAGGCATACGAAACAATGCTTCCGTTGTGGCGGCTGGCGGCATCCGAAGCGCAGCAGACGTCATAAAAGCCATCGCACTTGGCGCAGACGCAGTGTACATTGGCAACTGCAGCTTTGATTGCTATGGGCTGCACGGTTTGCCAACGCTGCTACACGGGCAAGTGTCCATGGGGCATCGCGACCAGTGACCCATGGATTAGCAAACGCATCAACCCCGACATCGCATCCAAACGGCTGGTGAATTTGCTCAACAGCTGGAGCTTGGAGATTAAGGACATGATGGGCGGCATGGGCATAAACGCCATTGAAAGCTTACGCGGCAACCGCTTAGCACTTAGAGGCGTCGGCTTAACGAAGACTGAGCTTAAGATTTTGGGCGTTAAGATGGCAGGAGCGTAAAAGCATGCTACAACAAAAAACTAAACCCTTAGAAATCGACGCAAAATACCAAACCCGAATAAAAACCGAAGACAAAGTGGTCAAAATCAACGCTGAAGGACTCTACTACAAAGAATTAAACAGCCTACTAAGAACAGTAATCACCAGCGACGTGGAACGCATAGAACTGCACAATGTTTGCGGACAACGATACATCGGAACCGACCTAGACACCAAAATCCAAATCGACGTTTACGGAACACCGGGCAACGACCTTGGCGCCTTCATGAATGGACCCAAACTGGTAATCCACGGCAACGCACAAGACGCCAGCGGCAACACAATGAACGAGGGACAAATAATCGTTCATGGGCATGCAGGAGACTTAACAGGGCACTCGATGCGGGGCGGAAAAATCTTCGTCAAAGACTACGTTGGCTACCGAGTCGGCATCCACATGAAAGAGTACCAACGCAAAATCCCCCAAATAGTCATCGGGGAAACAGCAGGCGACTTCCTCGCGGAGTACATGGCAGGCGGAGTAATCCTCATCTTGGGCTTGAACCTCAAAGAGGGCGAAAAATGCATAGCCAAATTCGTAGGCACAGGCATGCATGGCGGAGTTATCTATGAACGCGGCGAAATCCTTGAACCCGAAGCCGGAACCAAAACCTTGCCCGTTGGCAAACGCGACATGCAAGTTATCGAAGGCTTAGTCAACGAGTACTGCAGCCACTTCGGCACTGACCCCAAAACAATCCTATCTGGCAAATTCAAGAAGATACTGCCACTCTCAA
Organism: Candidatus Bathyarchaeota archaeon; assembly: GCA_963846735.1. Lineage (GTDB taxonomy): Archaea > Thermoproteota > Bathyarchaeia > Bathyarchaeales > Bathycorpusculaceae > Bathycorpusculum. The sequence continues at coordinate 134,486 of CAWJXC010000004.1, forward strand.
AGCGACCCTACGAAAAACTATACTCCCACTAACCCTTTTCTTTTATTTTTTAGTTTTTATTTTTAACGTGCTAATGCTTGAGAAAACAGTCAATACCATCCTACCCCTCTCAGGGTTCCAAGTTTTTGAGTTGAAAAATCACCAATACCGACCTACCCCCCCTTAGGTTTCTGCAATGAGTTTCTAATAGGATCCAAATATGGGGTCGGTTCAATAAACAGAGAACTTAGAACGATCCTTAATTGAAAACACGAAAAACTAAAATAAAGAAATTTAGTAGAAGTTGCGGGCTTCTTTGCGTTTCTCTGCTTCTTCGTAGAACCGCAGAACTTCATCGATGATTTCTACGTTAGAGAGCAGCATGCGTCTGCAACAGTACCGCTTCAAGCCCAAGCTGTCTAGGACGTCGCTGGCGTTTTCGCCTGTCTTTATGCGCCTTGTGAATTCGTCCCATCGGTCTCCAACCAGTTTGCCGCAGGTGAAGCATCTTACGGGAATAATCATGTTGTTTTTTTCTCTCCTTACCTGTAACTTTTCTGTTCTTTGGACCGTGCGCCTGCTCCGCCGACTTTCTTGGTTTCTTTAGTTCTGCTGTCGCCTGCAATCATGGTTCGGTCGTATTCGCTGAAGACTGTGCGTAGATGAGTGCTCTTTGTCCATTTTAGGAGTGCGTTTGCTATTGCCATGCGTGCTGCTTCTGCCTGTCCCATGTAGCCTCCGCCGCTGGTTTTAACGTCCATGTCGAGTTGCTGCCAGACGTCTCCGCCTGCTTGCAGGAGGGGCTCCATGATTTTTGCTTTGGCAATGTCGGGTTCGTAAATTTCAACTGGAGTCATGTTTATTCGCACTTTGCCAACGCCTTGTTTGACTATGGCGCGGGCAACTGCGGTTTTTCGTTTTCCACTAACAACTAAGTACTTTTTTTGCGGGCATAATTATTCCATCCTATTTTTCCATCCGATTTCTTTTGCCAATTCACCAAGGGTGAAGTGTGGCCCTTTCAGGTTTGTTGATTGGGCTTCATTGAATGTTATCATTGTTTGGTCTTTGAATTCAATTGGCACACCCATGAATACCTTCAGGCGTTTGTAGGCATTTTTGCCTTTAGGCTGCTTAAACGGAACCATGCCGCGTACGGTTTTGCGTAGGAAACGGTCAGGTCTACGGTAATGGAAGGGTCCACGCATCTGGAGCACCAACTTCCAGAAATTATGTGGGCTTCAGCACTTTGCTTTTCTTTTTGCCTGAAAATACTGCTTTCTCAGCGTTAAGAATGATTACTTCTTCGCCGTTTAGTAATCGTTTGGCAACTTTGCTGCACATTCGGCCAACGATTAAGCCTTCAGCATTTACGAACGTGATGCTGGGGATTGTGTTGTTTGCATTTTTTTTCACCGAATAATTTTTACGTTTGAGCCTTTGGGGTTTTTCTCCAACAGCTCTGGGATTGTGATGTATTTTGCTTTAACAGCCTCAAGCTTAGCTTTTGCTTTGTCTGAGATATCGAAGGCTGCCACTGTTACGGCGTGGTCTATGCTGCCTGAAGCTAAGAGTTTGCCTGGAACAACCACAACGTCGGCTTTTTTGGTGTGCCTGTTTATTTTGCTCAGGTTAACGGCGACGCGTTGGCTGCGTGGCTTGGCTAAGTGGTCAGCGACGTCTAGCCAGATGGCTGCTTGTTTTTCTCTGCTTTCTTTCTTTAGAAGACCTGATAAGTTCGATTAATTGTGGGTTTGTAGTTTTGGTTTCTCTCATTGTGGTTCAGCCTTTATTTGTTCTTCAAACTCGTTTAGTTGTTTGCCTAACAGTTTAGTGGCTTCTTTAAGCACTCGTTCTGGAGGAAGCGCACCTGTAGATTCAATGTTCATTATGAAAGCGTTCTTTTCCCACTCAACCTTTAGCGGTGAGGGTTTTTGTGGACAAGCTTCAACGCAGTCCATGCAAAGGTTACATGCCAAAAGGTCTCGGACATCAACTTTTTCGTCTTTTATGGCGAGAACTTTTTTGGGGCAGATGTCAGCGCATTTTGGGCAGTCCTTCACATTTCTCGGTTGGAGTGGTGATTTTTGGGTAGTACTTGTATGCGCACATGGAAACTGGCTGCCACTTTGCGTGGGTTTTGCCTCTGCCGAGCCTTGCGTAGGCTTCAAGCTTTAGTTTCTGGTTTTTTGCCAGTTTAATTATTGGGATTTTGTCTGAGACTGGAACGATTTCTGGGTTTTCAGAAACGATTTCGCCTGAGTAGACGGTTCTTGTTCCTTCTTTTGCTTCTGCGTCAAGCGTTAGTGTTACTCGGCATTGTGAGCAGCCGAATTCGCTTTTGCATTCGCATTCTTCAGGAAGGTTGTATGCGTCTAAATCAGTTTTTAATGGAGTAAGTCCGAGTCTGTGGGCGATTATTTCGTCTTGTAGAATTGAGGAGTTTTCTATCATGACAACTTCTTCGATTGCCATGCAGGGAACTTCAGCAAGTGCTATACGTCGCAGAGCGTTCATTAAGGGAACATCTGCATCTCTGACGACTATGCGGAGGTTGATATCGTTTTTTTCAAGGACTTCTATTTTCACTTGCTAAGACACTCCAATAAGTTACTATAATGGCTGTGCGGTCAATAGGAAATATCAGTGCATTATTTCAATTTTTCTGTCAATAAAGAGGGAAATTGCAGATTAGACTCTTCTGCCTCTTCTGCCACCGGGTCTTCTTGTGCCGTCGTGTGGAATTGGTGTGACTTCTTCGATGCGTTCAATGCGGAAACCAAATCTTGCGAATGCTCGGATGGCTGCTTGTGCGCCTGGTCCTGGTGTTCTTGGTCCTGCTCCGCCTGGAGCTCGGACTTTGATGTGGATGGCTGTGATTCCTTTGTCTCGTGCTATTTCGGCTGCGCCTGTGGCTGCACGCATGGCTGCGTATGGTGAGGATTCCATGCGGTCTGCTTTGACGAACATGCCGCCGGTGGTGCGTGCGATGGTTTCTGCGCCTGAAATGTCAGTGATGTGGATTAGGGTGTTGTTGTAGGAGCTGAAGATGTGGACGATTGCCCATTTCTCGTTTCGTTTGCTGTTGGGAGCGCTCAAAATCTGCCGCCTCCTCGTCCGCCTCTGCGGCCTCTGTTGAGGTGGTCTAACTTCTGGTTGTTTAGCGACAACTGTTAATCCGACGCGTAATGCGTGTTCTTGGTTTGCAACTGCGCTTTCAGGTGAGTAGACGATTTTTGTTTCTTCCTCTTTTGGCACGATGTAGCCTGGGATGGTTACTCTGCGGTTGTCGATTGTTACGTGTCCGTGTGTGATTAGTTGGCGTGACTGGAAGATTGTTCTTGCTAAGCCCTTGCGGAAAACGATTGTTTGCAGTCTGCGTTCCAAGATGTCTTCGATGGTTAAGTCTAAGACGTTGTCGAGCACTGCGGTTTCCTGCAGAATACCCTTCTTCTTGAGTTGGGCGAGCAGTTCATTTTCCATCTTTGCTCGTTCTTCAGTGGATTTGCTGATGAGTGAACGTGCGATGCCTCTGGTTTTGGACAGAGTGGTTTTGTGGCGCCAGAGTTCATGCTTGTTTCTTAAGCCAAATTGCCCCAGAAGTTTTAGTTCTTCTTGGAGGATATCTTTGCGCCATCGGAAACGTGGAGTATCAAATTTCTTACGCTGCTTCTTCGGATCTCCCATACTTATTTGCCTCCTTCAGCTGGTGCTCCACCTGGCTTTTGCATCAGAGTCTTCTTCTTAACTCCCAAGGCTTTGCCTGCTCTTCCAGTGGTTTTTGTTCTTTGACCACGTACTTTCAGGCTGTAAGCATGGCGGTATCCACGCCAAGACCTGATTTCTTTGGCTTCATCAATGTCAGTTTTAATTTTTAATGCAAGGTCAGCGCTTAAAATGTGCTCGTCTTTTCCGGAGTCTGTGTCTTTTCGACGGTTGAACATCCAGCTTGGTATGCCGTATTTTGCTGGGTCCCTGATAACATCCTCTATTTTTGAGATGTCTGATTCTGTTATAAAGCCCACGCGCAGGTCAGGGTTTACTCCTGCCTTTTTGAGGATGGCGTTTGAAAGGCTTTGGCTTACGCCTTTGACTTGCGCAACCGCGTAAGAAGTCTTAAGGGTACCTTGAACGTCTGTACCCATTATACGAACTATATAGCGATATTCCTGTGGACATGCTAAATTTTCATCCGTTTTTTAACTTAAAGCATATACGAAATATGGCAGTATTTATTTAAACCTTCCCTTGACTTAGAGTCCGTCCTATTTGGTATGAATGAAATAAGATTCGCCTATTAGAGAACTTTTGCGAGTGTTCCCATGTTGAAAACGGTGCTTGCACAACCATTCTTAATCAACGGTACAGTTTGGTAAGCCACATTCATGCTGTTCAAAAGCGGTCCCAACACTTTAACTTCTTCTCCACATGCAACACCAACAACACCATCGTAATGGTTTGCCTTGAGAATTTTCGGTATGCAGGAGCCTCCGGGTAACAGGTAAATATCATAACCCTTTTTCCTAGCCAAATAGTCTGCATTGTTTACTAAGCAGTCTGGCGAGCAATGAGCACACGTGAAAGAGGGTATATTTGGGTCAAAAGCTGCTTTGCACAAATAACTATCCATGTATTTCCGAGAGCAATGCGGAAGAAAAAGAGCCCTTTTCTTAGTTTGCAAAAACTTGCCTCGCTCAATCATATTAATAGCTTGCAAATCAATCAGGTCTTGAATCAAAACTACGGCATCAGAAAGATTCAGTCCCGTAACCTCTTGAACCCTAAATTTGATTATTAAATCGTGCAAAGTTTTAAGGAAGCTTTTGTGCATGCCCTTCTGGTAACTAATCAAGGCGATTTCGGTGAAGAAGAAACGCGGGACCTTTGAGAGGTCGAAAGTAAACTTATAGGGCATATCAGGCATTAGCACCTTACATCCTTAAAAAAATAGCTACTAGCAGTCCAATTCTTCTTTGTTTGCAACTCTCTTTAACTCTCGCAAAACTCGATTATTGCAATCTACATATGAATAGTCGCTGGGATAATCGAAAACTAAATACCACTCCAAAGCAGAGAGGCACCCATGGATGCCATAACAGTCATCGGCTTAATTGCCGCCCTATTCACTACAGTTTCGCTTTTCCCACAGTTAATCAAGATTTATAAAACAAAATCCACCAAGGACATTTCAACAGGCATGTTCACGCTGTTTTGCGGCGGCGTATTCCTATGGTTCATCTACGGAGTGCTTGTTAACGATTTCCCAATAATTATTGCGAATTCCTTGGCTTTCGTTCAAGCCGTGGTTATTCTAATTTTCAAAGCAAAATACAAGTAAAACTTTTAGTTCTACGTTAGGTTGCTTCTTTATACAAGGAATGGGTAGGTGCCTCAGAGTAGTGACGACTTTTCTTTGAGGCTAAATTGAAGGGCTATTCAAAGTGAGCACAATGCCTAAAGCCTAAGAGGGTAGGTTGCTATTGACGTTTTTCCATGCCATTAATATGTTGAAAACTAGGAATACGTGTTAGATGAAAACTTAAGCCTATCAAACAGGGTTTCCTAACAAATTAAGCGTGTTCAACTACGTCCATAACGTTGATTGTGGAGTTTATCCATCTCAAATAAGCGTTAAGTGTCGCTCGAAGCGCAACCGTGTCTTCTGCCTCAACCGTCAACACCAGAAACAAGCCGTTTTTTTCCAGTTTTACGTTGGCTCGTCTGGTTACTGGCGCGTTGGCTTCAGGCGTTAAAGCATCAAGAAGCGTGGAGAGTTGTTTTTGTGATGCAAATTTTAAGCGTACAGTAGCCTTTGCGCCTAGTTGCCATTTAGCATTCCCTATGCTAAGACAAGGTTTCAAAGTAATAAACAAAAACTAAAAAAATAAAAAAAAATTAAAAAGAAAAGAAAGGTTTACTCGGTTGTTTCTTCTTCAGTTGCCGACTCAACAGCCGCCACAGCTTTCGCCGTTTCTTCAACTGGCGCACCTTTAGCTGCACGCTTGGCCACAACACCCAGCTTAGTTACTGGCGTGTATGCTCCGCCTGCAAAAGTGTACTCGCATTTGCTGCATTTCCAAATGCCAACGCTTTCACGTTTTACACGGGTAAAGCCGCATTGTGGGCATCTGTGTGGCTTCTTGAGTTCAATCATTACTTTCATGTAGCGTTTTCTAACTGTTGAACCGTAACGTACTCCTAAACCTCGTGTTGGACCAACTTTCTTCATTTTAGGCAACTTTTATTCACCAATCAAGTTTCTTGCGCAGTTCTGCTGCTTTGTCCAGAGCAATCTTTGATGCTTCTAAAATCTGTTGCGGTGTGAAATAGCCTGAGCCGCCTTTCTGAATGGCGCAAATGGTTCCGTCTTCTTTGGTTGCGAAGGTGATGCGTGAGTCCATGACTTGTTCTTCTTCAATCCATGGGTCAGTGATTAGGTGATTGTTGATTTTGCCGGTTGTGACTGTTATTGGGTGACTCTTTATGGGTAGTGGAGTGTAGCCTTGTTTGATTTTTAGTTCGCCGTCTTTGATTTCGTAGTTAGGCATTTTAGTGTTCATCAGTGCAGCCATAGCAGCTAATGCGGAAGCATCAATCAGGTTTCCATCGTGATTTAGCACGTAAATGTCAACGAAGACAACGAACACTTTTTTGCCTGGTTCAATGCATAGTTTTTCATTGTCGATGCATTTTGATTCTCTGATGCCTCTGTCAACAACGCGGGCTAGTTCGATGCTGTTTTCGTCTGGTGGTCCTGGTTCAAAGTTCGGTGAAGCAACTGGTACGAGTTCTGCGTTTACGGTTAAGACACCTTCGTTTGGTGTGTCTGGGAATGGTTCGCCTGTTCCAACTTTGACGCCGACTAGAATCTCGGTTTTGCCAAGATAAGACTCTTGCTGAGCCTTCAGCTTTCTCGATTACGCCTTGTTCGATTTTGATTTCGCGGGTATCTAGTAAGCCTCTGTCGTCTAGGCGTTTGCCTTTCTCGATTAGTTGTTCTATTTGCTTTAGTCTAACTTTAGTTACAAGTGATGACATTATTCTTCAACCTCTTTAACAACCATGTACTTGGTCTTTAACGCTTCCTTTTGCATTTCGTAGATTTTCTTGCATCCTTCCATAGCCATATTTACTGCTTTCTCGAATTCAGCTGGTTCCAAAATGCCATCCATCTGTAGCAGCGTAATTGCGTTTAGAGCTTGGCATGTAAGCAACTGGAACGTCTGCGGCGCCAAGTTTGTCTTCTGCATCGTATAGGTCAAGAACAACTGTGTCGTCAACTTTTCCTGCTGCGCATCCAACGACTAAGTCGCGCATTGGAACGCCTGCGTCTGCAATGGCTAATGCTGCGGCGGTGATGGCTGCGCATCTTGTTCCTCCGTCAGCTTGCAAGACTTCAACGAAGACGTCAACGCCTGTTCGCGGGTAGAGTTCGAGGAATAGGGCTGGTTCTAAGGATTCTTTTATGACTTTTGAGAGTTCAACTTCTCTTCTTGAGGGTGCGGGTGATTTTCGTTCCTGTACGGAAAAGGGCGCCATGTGATAGCGGACTTTCAAAACCATACGGTCAGCTTGCATGAGGTGTTTTGGATGCACTTCTCTTGGACCAAATGCTGCGGCTAAAATCTTGTTTTTTCCATGTTCAATGTAGGCTGATCCATCAGCGTTTGAGAGTACGCCTACTTGAAGTTTTACAGGGCGAAGTTCATCCGCTTTTCTACCGTCTAATCGGATGCCTTTTTTATCAATTAATTTATCTGGTTTTTCATTCATTCTATTTTCCTCCACTTTAACTACTTTCTTTTCTTTTAGCAACTGTGTAATGCGATCTGTAAGACCGCTTGTGTGGGATTCTTCCTCAATCTTTCGAATCACACTTATGGCAAGTTCCTCTTCTTCTAAGGTTTTGCCAGTGACCAAGATGACTCCGTTTAATCCAAGGATGATTTGGCAGTTGGTTTCCTGTTTAATCATGGAAATCATTGAGCCTTTTCGTCCGATTATACGGGGAATCTTTGTTGGGGTCACATGAAGGATTTGACCGCGAGTAATTTTTCCCAGTCCTGGTTCTCCGACGGTTAGTTGTGGGTCGTGTGCTCGGTCGAAGGATGCGATTTTGGCAACGATTAAGTCGCCTGCGGTTAGGACTTGGGATAACTCGTCGTTTTGAGGTTTAAAGGGTCTGGCTAGGACGTCTGATGCACGAAGCATTGCTGTGTAGGGTGCTTTAATGTCGACGGTCCAGCCGTTGAATCCGACTTCGATGACTGTTCCAATTACTATGTCGCCCATTTTTGGCACATAAAAAGCCCTTAGTGCAACAACGTTTACTTTTTTATTGTCACTGTCTACGAGTCCAATCCTTGAGGCATAAATCTTGCCTGCTTCCACATACGTGTTTTCGCCAGGTAAATAGTCGCCTTCAGCGAGCATTTCTCCAGGCGTAACAAGCTGTTTTTTTTCAAAGAATGTTGGCATAAAATCACCTATCATTTTTTTTCATTACTAAGAGATTATTTTTGCTTCTCCACTTCCCTTGGTTGCGTCGCCAAGTTTGTTTATCAGCGAAGCGTATGATCCAGCGGGTAATTCAAGTTCGCCATACCATGAACCGTCACCGCGCCATTCTTCCCGTTTGATGGTGCCTAACGTTTTGATTGTACCGTAAGCTCTTGCGGCATGTTGCGTGGGTATTTTCACGGCAACTGTTACCTGCTCAATTTTCAGAGGCAAGATTGGTCGAAGCAGTTTAACTATGTCTTTGGCTTGTTCTTCAACTGGCTTGTATGGATCAATGGGATAGCGAATTTGCTCCATGGCGTTTTCGATGCGTGCTGGTGGATGCGGCAAATTCGTTTTTGGGTCAACTGCTTGGCGAGAAATAAAATCTATTATTTGTCTTTTTTTGTCTTCAACCATTTTCCGTCTTTGGTCGGTTGTTAATTGCAAGGTTCCTTTCTTTAGGATTTCATCTGCAATTTTTAGTGGGTCAATTGTTTTGAAGGCTTTTTTCATTGCTTCTTCAGAAACTTTGGTGCCTTTGTTTGCGTCAGAAAAAATCATTTCAGCGGCTAAAACCTCGGTTATTCCCGCGATTTTGCCGTTTCGGTAATCGAGCGCTTTTTGGGGCTTAACTAGAATTTCAAAATGCTCATTTTCTCTTGTTAAGCGTGCGACGGTGAACTTTTCACTCATTAATTTTTCACTTGCTTGAACCCAGCTCTTTGATGTAACCTTCCACTGTGTTGTCGTTTAGCATTTCCATTTTCTGTGTTGCAGCTGGGATGATTGCGATTTTGATTCTTGGCGGGCAGCTGTCTTGCTTCGAGGGCTTTGACTAGGCATTTGACTGTGAGTTTTATGCTGCTATCTAGGGTTATGTCTTCTTTGTATTCTTCTTTTAGGATGCCGAGAACTGTTTCTCTTCCTGCGCCCAGTGCTGTGGCTTTGTAGCCGCGGTAGGTTCCGCTTGGGTGTGTTCCGAAGACGCGTGTTCCTGTTTTGTCGACTCCTCCGAAGATTATGGATACTCCGAAGGGTCTGACACCTGCATGTTGCGTGTACATTTGTTGGATGTCGCATATGCGTTTGGTTACGACTTCTACGTCGATGGGTTCGTCGTAGGTTAGTTTGTTGCTTTGAGCGTAGATTCTTGCTTGGTCAATTAGGATTCTTGCGTCGGAACTTAACCCAACTATGGCTGCGCCAATGTGGTCGTCTACTCGGAAGATTTTCCATGAGTACCCTGCTTCTTCAAGGACTTCAATGTTTTCTTCTGAACCGAGAACTAATCCTTCTGAGCTTTGGATGCCTATTATGGTGGCTCCACGATTCACAAGTTCCATTGCGTATTCTACTTGGAAGAGTCGTCCATCAGGCGAGAAAACGGTAATGGCACGGTCATATGCTCCTGGTGCTGCAAATACAGACATAATGTTAACCTCACTTTACACTATACACTTTTTCACAGTCTCATATAATAACTAGACTAAAAACCTTTCCTATTAAAGCAAAACCCAAACAACCATGCTTTGAGGGTTGAAAGCAGCTCTGACGACGGCTGGCATGGATAACGCACGTCTCCTGCTCTTGCAACCTACCCCCTCCCCTATATACCAGTAGATCAAAAGCTTGGCGGTTTTATTTTTCTAGTATTAGATGATGGCAAGAGCCCCCTTACTCATCTTCTTCTGGCAGGCTTTGCAGCCGATTGCTATTTTGGTTTTGCATCAGCATCAGGTTGTAGGCTGGTTGTGGAGCAACCCTCAAGCAGAACAATAAAAACTTGGACCTACTGATAAAGAAACAACCGCTAAGTGAACTTTGGCTCGTCAAGAAAACTTGACTGGGCTTAGTCAAGAAAGTTTTACGAATAGGCTTTTATCGGCTCTAGGTAACAAATATTAAGCATGTTTAGCAAGAGCAGAAATTTGGCTTTATTGCTTGTTCTAATTTGTCTGACTTCTCTATTTTTATTGCCTTATAGCTCAGTTAAAGCCCAATCTACAAGCAATTCTGCCCCTGCAATAGCTTGGCAGAAGAACTATTTCCATGAGGGTTATTACGACAATACAGGGATTGAATCAGCCTCTAACGTAATTCAGACAAGTGATAGTGGATATGCCTTCATGGATTTAGGTTGGTCATACCAGTTCTCTTTTGTACCCTCAACAGTTTTCAAGGTTGATTCATCAGGGACAATCGAGTGGAAAAAGACCATTGAGAACTTCGAAGGTTCAGCTATCATTCAAACAAACGATAATGGCTACGAAATATCAGGGAGGTGGGGCACTTATGGCAGTTCCTACCAATATACTCCTACGCTTATAAAAACCGATTCTCAGGGAAACATTCAATGGGTTCAAAACTATACAAGCGAACCAAACTTGGGCGTTAATTCTTCTCGGTTTGACTCAAGTGGCTCTGGTTGGGGTAAGCAAGGTAGCACCAAAACAAGTGATAACGGGTTCGTTTATTGGAGTACTGGAATTACAGTAAAAACCGATTCAAGCAATAATACGCAATGGATAAAAAATGTGACTTATCCCACTTTGGATGCCTACCCAACCTATAGTTATCCACTTTCGTTATTTTCGGTTATTGAAACTTCAGACGGAGCACTTGCTATTTTGGGTGTTGGCTACAACTTGTTAGATAATCCCCGAACAGGTAAAATCTATATTCTGAAAACAGAACCATTTCTTCCTACACCTTCGCCCACTCAATTGCCAACACCTATACCCACTCCAATGTCTCCTCCTGTAATAAGCAACTTTCAATTGTTGGTTGTCATAATTGCGATTGTTGTAGTCTTCGTACTTGCTATCAGTTTACTGCTTTATAGGCGGCATCGAAAAACCGCTACATTGAATAGTTAGAGCTTTTTCCCAAAACATCCATTATTAAGAAATCCATACGCGGTAGTTTGCAAAATATTCAGCTTTTGCTCCTTCTAATTCTCCAAAAAACCTGTTGTGTTGCGCAATTGGGTATTTATAGTTTGCAAGCCATACTTGTGGCTGTATTTTCAGGGGAAGATGCATGACTGCTCAGACTTCAGGGGGACACACTATGGTTAAGCTGCCCAGCCAAGTCGCCGAATACTTTCCCTACGACAGCGTGCAGGCCCCACCAAGACGAATTCATAAGCACCGTCTACAACGCGGTAAGCAGCCGACGTTCGGTTCTAATTGAAGGCAGCAACGGCTTAGGAAAAACAATCTCCGCCCTCTCCGCCGTGTTGCCAATCGCCATCGAGAAAAAACTCAAAATCCTCTACGTAGCACGAACCCACCGCCAACACGACCGCGTAATCGAAGAGTTAAGAGCGGTTTTCCGAAAACACCAAATTTCAGGTCTCTCAATCCGTGGACGCAACGAAATGTGCCTAAACGTCTTCGCTGCCAGAGGCGCTTTTGATTCGAAGTCGCTTATGGAAGTCTGCGAGCTCCTCAAAGCCAAGAGCAGATGCCCATACTACACAAACGTGGAAGAACGAACTTACGATTACCTGCAGCTTCAACAGCAAGTAGCCAGCCGACCCTACATGGGATCTGAAATCCAGCGGATCTGCAAGAAAAAAGAAGTCTGCCCCTACGAACTCGTAAAAGCCGGACTCTCAGACGTCAAAGTTATTGCCTTAAGCTACCTCTACGTTTTTGACCCTGTTATCCGCACGGCTTTTCTCAAAAACCTTGAAACGGAACTGCAAAAAATCATCCTAATCGTTGATGAAGCCCATAATTTGCCTGAAACAGCCATCAGCATCTCAGGCAGCACCCTCTCGCTGTTTGTTATGAGAGCGGCAGAGATGGAAGCCAACAGGTTTGGCAACAAAGACATCGAAGAGTTTGCCCATTTCTTTAGGATTGAAGTGGAAAAAATAACGGATAAAATAAGCCGAGAACAAATAATTTCTGCCAAACAGCATTATTGAAATCATCCAAAAGCAGGGAAACATCGCTCGTCCCAGAGAGTTCTTTGAGCACATGCACGAAGCAGGCGCCGCCATCAAGAAGAGTTTGTTGGCTGAGGGCAAAAACCCGCGTTCCTACGTTCATGCGATGAGCGAGTTTCTGCTCAAATGGAATGACACATTAGAGCGATGACTCCTTCATCAACGTTGCAAGCCGATACTTTAACAAGGAAAACAACAAAACCGCAAAACTCGAAATAGTGGCGCTTGACCCCTCCAAAGTTACGGAACCCGTTTTCTCATCCACATACGCCAACGTCATAATGTCGGGTACGCTTCAGCCGCTGGAAGCCTTCGCACGAATAACACGCCTCCCAGAGAGCACCGTGAAGTTTCTTGTGCCATCGCCTTTTCCAAAGGAACACGTGTTCTCAGCTGTTTGCCTCGGCGTCACAACATCCATGGAGAAAAGAACACCAGCAATGTACCAAACAATGATTGAACGCATAAACGAAGTCGTAAACAGCACCCCAACCAACACAGGCATCTTCGCCGCATCCTTCCAAGTCCTAAATGCCTTGCTCGCTGAAGGCTTAGAAAACGCTCTCTTAAAACCGCTGTTCCATGAACGCAAAGGCATGACTTCTAAAGCTAACGAGAAAATGGTCCAAGACTTCAAAGCCTGCGGCGACAAAGGCGGCGCTGTGTTTTTGGGTGTTCAGGGCGGCAGGACTTCTGAGGGTGTGGATTTTCCAGGCAACCAAATGAACTCTGTTGTGGTTGTGGGTGTGCCTTATGCTGAGCCGACGCCCAGAGTTAAAGCGCAGATTGAATACTACGAAAAGTGTTTTCCAGGGTTTGGACGTGAATACGGCTACATTTTGCCCGCCATGAAAAAAGCTTCTCAAGCCGCTGGCAGACCCATAAGAACGCTAGATGACCGAGGCGCCATAGTGTTTTTAGATTTCCGTTTCGCAACAAATTACTGCAAAAACTTTTTGCCCTCATGGATAACCAGCGGAATGAAAATATTGCCTGACAAAAAAGACGTTTTAGCCACCGAAGTCAGCAACTTCTTTAGAGCTCAGCCTGAACTTCCTGAAGCTTCTCGTTCACAATAACTTTTCCGATGACAATCCTAAACGGTTTGGCTGAAACTGCAGTTTGAACTTTCAGCGTTTTCCTAAGTTGATTAATCTCACGCAGCACGCCGATTCCCAAGAACTTGTTTGCTCGACCGTAGATTCCTAGGAGTATGCCTTTTTCTGGTTCTTGGTTTTTTGGTATGGCGTTTCTGGGTTCGACTGTCATTTGGCTTTTAGGGTAGCCTTGCAACTTTGCGTTTTTGAGGTAGCGTGCAGTAGGTCATTTCTCGGAGGCTTTTGCGTTTTTCTGTCGTTCGCTGGTTGAGGGCGGGGGACGGTTCAACCGTGACGACTGGAGTATTCTAAGGTTGCAATTAAGGGTGCAAGTTCATCTTGCATTTGAACGCCAACGATAACGTCGGGCTTAAGCGCAGTTAATCAAGCGAGTTTTGTACCTAACAGCGTATGTCGCCGCTAACCCAACCATCAGTGTTAACCAAGATAAAATCCGCTTGCTGCTGCAAAATCTCAGCTTTCATAGCGGTTAAGCCTTCAATCGTCTTCGCTATTGCCATTATCGGCGAGGTGACGCCGACAAAAAAAGCGTTTTTCAGCTTTAAATTGTATAGTTCGGCTACTGGTTTAGAAGTTAAAGCGTAGCCGACGGTGGCTGATGGACCGATGTCTGATTGCCCTAAGTCGCCGTCTAAAACTGCAACCTTGCATTTCCCATCTACTAAGCTTGTTTAATAGGTATGTGCAGAGGCTGCTTTTGCCACAGTCAGCTGCTCCCAAAATCAAAACAACTACTGGACGCTTCTGCAAACCCAAAACGGCTTCGACGGGTTTGTTCCATGATGAAGGAATCGTGCTGCCTACAGTTTCTGCTATGCTAGCGTTTGCGACCCAGCGAAACGTCAAAAACTGCTTTTTCAGTGACAAAGAAGGGCAGGCGTTTTCCTTCTCGGACCACAATTCGCTGGGATTCTTTAATTGAGTAACCGAAAACTTCAGCTTTTCCAGAAACAAGCTTAGCTGACGCTGGACCGTCAACTAGCATTGTTTTATTGGATTCGACTGTGTGCTGCAATTGTTTTCCTCCTTGGAACAATATTTCCGGTTCTTCCAGCTATGCGTGTGGCTGAGGAAATATGCCTGACTCCTCGGCTACGCTTGTTTTCTTTTAGCGGTTTGTTGGTTCCTGCTTCACTTACCACTTCCAAGACCACTTGAGATGGCAAGGCATCATCTAAGTCTTCGAGCAATTCCTTGTAGACTGGAACGCCATTCCCAATCTTAACGGAAACGCTGGTTACTGCAAAGTTAACGTTTCTTAATATCTTAAGTATGCTGTTAATTACTTCTTTAGTGCTAAAGCAGTTACCTTCCTCAATAACTTTTCCATCAGCCATGGCTACCAAGCCCAGTTGCCTCTCCCGGGTCAATGCCGATTACTATTTTGTTCAAAAGCTTCTTTTCCCAGAAGGATTTTTTTTACTTCGTCAATTAAATTGTCAAGCTCATCTTCGCCATGAAAAACCAGGATTTTTTCATGATTTACCAAGTGTTTTTCCTGCTCGGTTGTTATGACCAGCTTCACTTTGGCGGAACCGATTCCCCTGGAACTAAACTGATGAAGGGAATATTTTGTTCTCTTAACTCGTTAACTATAAGGAAGTAGGCTTTGCCTTGAACTGTTGCGACAGCAACTTTTTCTTTCATAAACCAACCTTAAAGTATAGTTTAAGTGCAAAACACATTACTAGTTTCAAGTTAATAATCCTTGACGTGTAGAGCATGGTTAAAATCCAGACAGGCAGCAAATGCATCGACAATAGCATCGGCGGAGGCATCTCACCTGAAACTGTCACGTTGATTTATGGTGAACCTGAAACTGGAAAAACAACGCTTGCAATGCAGTGCGCCGTCAACTGCGCCATCCAGAACTTCAAAGTGCTCTTTGTTGACTGCGACAACAGTTTCTACGCCAAGAGGCTGTCTCAGATTGCAAAAGACCGCTTTGATGAGGTTGCCGAACGAATAATCTTGGTTAAGCCCAAGGATTTTAGGGAGCAAACCGCAGTCGTAGACCAAATCCAAGACTACGCCACCAAAAACGTTGGATTAATCATAATCGACACCTTCACCTCGCTCTACGGCGCAAAAGTCTCCGAGACATCAGGCAAAGCCTTCACAGTAAACCGCGAATTAAACAGGCAACTAGCTATTTTGGCGCAAACCGTAAAGATCCGAAAAATCCCAGTTATAATAACAAGCCAAGTACGCAGCGTCTTCAACGAGCAGAGCACAAGCGTTAGACCTGTGGCGACTAGAGTTTTGAAGTTCTGGGCGGACACAATAATCGCCCTCAAACCCACCGATTACCCCCAAACAATTAAGGCTGTGCTGGAGAAAGCACGGGAAATCGAGCAGGAAGTAACGTGCTATGTACAAATAGGGGAATCAGGAATACAAGATACACAATTCCACTGACCAACGGTTGAAACCCAATGGATATAGCCCTGCTAATAGTTGAAGCCTTAAAATTTATTTTCCCAGCCTACTGCGCCAACGCGACGCCAGTGCTTGCGGGAGGCGGCAAACAGATGGATTTCGGCAAGAACTTTGTGGATGGCAAACGAATTTTTGGGAACAACAAAACTTTCCGAGGCTTCTTTTTCGGCTGGGGCGTCGGCATAGGAGTGGGGTTAGTTGAAGGCATTGTTTTCGGTTTCCAAAATTACCCTGTTTTATTTGCTTTGCTTATTCCGTTGGGGGCGCTTTTGGGCGATTTAACAGGTGCCTTCATAAAACGTAGAATCGGTATTGCTCCAGGCGGTTTGTTGCCCATCGTTGACCAGATTGACTTTGTGGTTGGCGCCTTGGTGTTTTCGCTTCCGTTAGCATTGATAAACTGGGGCTGGCAGGTAGCAGTCACGGTGTTGCTGATTACTCCGCCTATTCACTTGTTCACTAATTTCTTAGCGTATAAGATGAAGCTGAAAAAGCATCCTTGGTAGTGTATTAAAAATTCAAAAATAATTGTGTTAAAAAAATAGTAATTGAATTCTTATAAAATGAAGTTAAAAAGAAATCTTGGTAGCGGATTAAAAAAAGTTATTGTCCGCCGTTTAATTTGAATTGGATTGAGCCTTCCAAGAACACGTATGATAGCAGTAAGAGTGTGACGCCTATAACCAACAGCATGTAAGCTTGCCTTGGTTTATAGGCGCTCTTTGTGCTCTGGTAAATAGCCAGTAAACCAACAAAGCCAAGCGCGTAGAGTGTTATGGAAATGAGTGTATCTGCTACGAATTGATTACTGATATCTGGATATAGGAAGAAGAATGTTTGAGTTTGAGAATTGTAGTATGACGTGAGAGGATGATTAATCAGGGTAAACAAGCCGCCGCCGAAGAGAAATATTGCGTATGAAATCCCAACCGCAGTAACTATGAAGCTTGTAGGTGCATTTGTTGTGATTTTGCGGAAAAATCGGCTAAGCGAAAACGATAAGCTTGCAGAGCTTTTCTTTATTTTGTCAGACATCTTGGTTCTCTTCCTCAATTAGGTACTTTGCTACATCTTTAGCCCATTCTCCAGTTAATGAATTTTTCTGAATCTCAACTAAATACTGCATCCAAGAAACCTTCGATGCAGCCTCCCAGACCCTGAATTTCTCAAGCACATTCTTGTAAGCCTTAGAATGCAGCGGGCAAAAACCATTCTCTTCTGCTTCTCGGCTGCAAATTTTACAATTCACTGCTTGCGCGCTCCTTTCGATGGGCAATTCGGGTTGAGACACAGCTTCCACGGTCTCCTTCCTTTCAAATATACTGCAATGGTGGGCGAGCCGCAGCTTTTGCATGCACCACTCAACGGTTTTACGATGCCAGTTTGTGGCAGTGGAAAAGCAGTGTTGCATTTGCCTTCAAAATAGTTTGTGCAGCCAACAAAGCGTTTGCCAGTTTTTTTCGAGCGCAAAATCACCAGTTTCCCCCCATGGCATTTTGGGCATGCGCCGACGGTTCTTTCGTCGAGCCTTGCTTTTTGTAGTGTTTGGCTTAATTGGGCGCCTATTGCGGCTTCTTTTTCTTTAAGCTCAGAGGTGACTAGTTTTAGGGTTTCAGTCGGCGTTTTGTAGCACGTTTTGTTTGGTTTGGTTGCCCTGTTGGATTTGGTTCATTTCGCCTTCAAGTTTTCGGGTTAGTTCAGGGGAAACGATGGTTGGGCAATACTTTGAGAGGACTTCGATGACTTCAAAGCCAAGGTCGCTAACAAAGAGGCTGTCTGTTCCGTTTAGGTATTTGCGGTCATACAAGGTTTGGATGGTTGCTGCTCTTGTTGCTTTGGTTCCGATTTCTTCTTTCTCCATTTTCAACAGTAAACTGCGAGGGTTATATCGGGCAGGCGGTTTAGTAAAATGGTCACTTAAAACTACCCGTTTAACGCTGACTTTTTGCCCTTCAGTTAGGGGCGGCAAAACAGAATCCTTCAATTGAACGTACGGTTTGTAGAATCGAAGCCACCCTTCCGTCAACGTCCGCGTTGCATTCAAGTGGAAAAGGTTGCCGTTGATGTCTATGGTTACGTTTATGCTTTGGCGGATTGCTGGTTCACCGAAAACAGCCAAAAACCGCTTAACAACCAAATCAAAGAGGTTTCTTTCAGCGGCATCGAGGGGTTTTTCAGGCAGGTTTCCAGTGGGGTAAATGGCTGGGTGTGCTGAGTCATATTTTTTGCCCTCGTTAGGCTTCAAAGAGGGTTTAGAGAGGAGTTCAGCCGCGTGTTTTGCGTACGCAGGCGACTTTCCCAGTTTTTTGAGTATGGTTTTGTAGCCGATTGATGGAGGAAGCTTTTGGCTGCTTGTTCGGGGATAAGAAATCAACGCGTCCAAGTATAGATGCTGAAGGATGCTTGAGGTACGCATGGGAGTGATATTTGAAGATGCGGTAAGCTTCACTCTGCAACGCGCCAAGGTCAAAGGGCACGGGCGGGTTCTGCTCAAACTCTTTCACCTCTACTGTTTCTATTTGGCCTTCCTTGGTTTTGCAAGCATCCTTTATCGCCGTTGCTTCAGCTTTGCTTTCAAGCGTTTTCTCGTATTCAACTTCAAAGGCAGTGTCATTTATGCTTATTTTTGCAGTTATGGTCCAGTAGGGTGTAGGGCACGAAGCAGTTTATGGTTTTTTCTCGAGCTTCAAGAAACCTCAGGGTTGGTCCTTGAACTCTGCCAGTGCTAAGGGTGGCGTATTGTCCGCTGCAGTTTTTGGCGGCTTGAGTTAAGGCTCTAGACAGGTTTATGCCGTATAGCCAATCAACTTCATGGCGGGTTAATCCAGCTTCAACCAACGCAAAATCTAAGGTGGGTAATAGGTGAGTGTAGGATTCTTGGAGTTCTTCTTTTGTGAGGGTTGAGTATTTCATTCGTTTAGCTGTTGCTTCTTTGCCGCCGCAGGCGTACTTTAGAATGGTGTAACCTATTATGCTGCCTTCAATGTCAAAGTCGCAAGCATCCACAAACCCCTCTGCATCTTTTGCTAGTTGGGCAATGACTTTTAGCCAAACCCGAATCCTAGACGCTCCACGCTCCGCTTGGTACCGTGGAACCCACTGATAATCAAAGACCGGGTAGTCACGTTTCCCCTTCTGTTTGCTTGTAATCGTGTACAAGTGTCCCAGCGCTGGAACCACCACTATATTCCCGTCGCGGTATGCTTGGTAGTAGGGGACACCGTTGCTGACTGTTTTTTTCGGTTTTCCATCAGCGTCCAATGCCATGGCTATCCTGTTTGCAGCATCAGGTTTTTCCGTGATAATCAAGGTGTATTTTTCCAAACGCTGTTAGACCACACTAAACATTCCAGATGGGTTTCCTGTTAAAAGCTTTACAGTAACACTCCAAGCCTTTTTTTTGAGGATTCATGCTTTTAGCAACCAATAAATACGCCATATCCATGTTACTACTGGGGAAATTTGGGTGCCGCAACGCGTTATTTGTCATGGTTGTAGTCATATTTTGTATGAAGGCAAAGATCTTAAACCGCCAGATGAAATTATCTCGCAGAATGGTGGAAAATGCCCGAAATGCAACAGAAAACTGTCTTTGTTACCCTTAGAAGTAGAAGTAAAACCCTTAAGCAAACGTTGAGGGCAAACTTGAATACTCCAACCGAAGCCGCCCTTGACTTGCCAGTTGAGGCAAAAACACATTTCTAAACCCTCCTAATCGCTGAAGCGTTTCTTTGCAGTTTTGGAAAGCCATAAATAAATCGCCAATGTGTAAAATAGTACAATCGCAATATACCTTTGGAAGAGATGGCTTAAAGTGGGCGACGGAATTAAGGAACGACTCAGTAAAAACTTTTCAGTTTTCAGCAGATTACGCATTCAAGTAAGCCACGGTTCAATCATAGCTTACTCAGCGCTAATCATGATTCTCTTTGTTGCTTTCGTAGTTCGTATTTTACCTCTACGTTGGGAAAACCTCCCATCGGGAACATCCCTTCTCAACGAGTTTGACCCCTACTACCAATTCAGCATAACAAAACACATGGTAGAAAATGGCTTACTTTCACCGTACTGGCCAACACACTGGATTAACACCATGAAATGGTATCCATTCGGACTTGACATGTCCACTTCGCTGCCAGCGCTACCTATGACAGCTGCTGCAGCCTACGGAATTGTCTCATTATTCGGTGCAAACATCGATTTAATGACGTTCTGCGCACTATTCCCAGCCATCGTAGCTGTGGTCTCATGTACAATACTCTATCTAATCGGTAAAGACTTTGGCGGAAAAGCAGTCGGCTTATTCGCAGCGCTATTCCTCGCGTTAGCGCCATCATTCTTACAGAGAAGCTCTCTGGGATTTTTTGATACAGAAGTGCCCGGTGTACTTGGGCTAGTACTGTTCATCTTCCTGTTCCTAAGGTCATTAGACGGTAAGAGGTCCCTACGTGCATCGCTACTCTATTCGTTAGGCTCAGCCGCTGCATTGGGTTATTTCATTGCAGGCTGGGGAGCAGCATACTACTTGATTGCTTTATCAGTCTTGTTCGTTGTTGTTTTGGTCCTGTTAAAGAGGTATAGCCAAAGACTGCTGATTAACTACAGCATAACTTTCGGTCTAGCATTGTTTATTGGAACAAAGGTTCCCTACATTTCACTTAGCTACTTAATTTCAGGCGCCGTCCTTCCAGTCGCCGCAGGCTTTATCGTACTTATAATTGCAGAGATTCTGCGAAACAACATATCAATGAAAACCAAACTGTCGATGGTAGCCGCGTCAATAGTTGTTATCGTTGGCGGATTTGTTGCTTTAGCGGTAACCGACAAACTTGGCGGGATAACGGGAAAATTCGTCACGGTTTTAGACCCCTTTATCAGGGCTGCTTCACCGCTTGTCGATTCAGTCGCTGAACAGAGAATCTCTGCATGGGGAAACCTCTACATTGAATTTGGCATAGCTATACTATTCTTCCTTGTAGGTTTGTACTTCGTACTGAGAAACCCAACTAACAGAAACATCTTCCTGCTGCTCTTCGCGGCAACCGCACTGTACTTTGCAACTTCAATGATTCGTCTACTGGTTCTCTTCGCCCCAGCCTTCGCCATAATAGCAGGTATAGGCATAATCAGTTTACTAAAGCCATTCTTCACGCTGCTACAAGAAGCACCTAAGGCTCTTGCAAAGTCAAAACGCAGAATGGCACGTGTAAGCAAGGAATACAGTGGCGTTGCAGTCTTCATAATCTTCATGATGCTTGTTTCAAACTTGGCGTTTTCACCGCAAACTGGCGGAATGCCAAGAGCCATCGCGCAAGCGTACGTACCAACAGCAATCAGCGCTTCAAGTCTTCCAGTGGGTGGGTCAAGTCTGACTCAGCCAGTAGGTGCATGGCTTGACGCAATAGGCTGGTTAAAGAACAACGTTCCTTCAACTGACGCTGTTGTTATGTGGTGGGACTATGGTAACTGGCTAAGCGACCTTGGAAACGTAACCAGCTTAGCAGATAACACTACAGAAAACGCCACGCAAATACAGAACGTAGGCTTCATATTCATGGGCAACGAGACCCAATCGATGCAAATGCTCAACAGCTATGGCCAGGCACATGTCAAATACATCGCTGTCTTCACAGTCCTTCAACTAATCAGGCAGCGGCTCAGCATACACTGTAAGTCCAGCTGGATATGGAGATGAAGGCAAATGGGTATGGATGGCAAGAATTTCAGGACAGGCACAGACTAGACTGATAGACGAAGGCTACATGAACCCGGGAACAGCATGGACAAGATGAAACCCAATTCGGCGCCAGTGACCCAACAACCGGCAAATGGCAATGGAACGACCAAGGCTTAAACTGCACAGTATATGAATTGATGAACTACGCAGAAGTACAGTACGCCACTATGAACAGCGGACCACAAATCACTATCTCACCAGACCAAACCACTACAACGCCAACATACTTCAAAGAAGCGTACTTCGCAGGAATCAATGACCAGCACCAGTCGGCGGCTTAGTCCCGATAATTGCAATCTACCAAATTGACTGGGCAGCATACGACGCAGCAAACGGCATAACCCCCCCAAGCTAAGGAAGCATGAAGGACAGTGGTGTTTCCAAAGGTCCCAGATCAACATAAAGTTGATCGACCTTTAATCCCCAACGGTTTAGGCGTTCTTTTCGTCCTAACCACCACCATTTATCTTTTCTCGATATACTTCTTGAATAGAATTTTCCCTTCAGGGTTGGACACTTCAATCAACGGGGCTTCTGCAGCATTAACTCTAGCTGTCTGCATATTATTCGGTGGCTTCATGGGGTTACTCGACGACTTTATGGATCTGAAATGGCGCTACAAAGCATTCATGCCATTAATTGCGGCGCTACCCCTGATGTACTATGCATTTGAAGGTTTACAAATTGGTGCCATTCGAACATCCATATCTCTGTCCTTCTTGGGAACTTTGCATTTCGGCGCGTACTACGTTTTCCTCATCGTCCCACTAATCGTCATGATTGTCACAAACACCGTAAACCAACTCGGCGGCTTAAACGGGCTTGAAACCGTGTGTCCCGCCATTGTCATCTTGGGGTTGATGGCTTTTTCGCATTCCTACATCCTTATGGTTGGACCCTTATTTTTCTGGCTAATCTTAGCGTACTTTAACGTGCGGGGCAAGATTTTTGTGGGTAATGCAGGTTCATTTGCCATCGGCATAACTATAGCCTCGTTCGCAGTAATTTCTGACTTAAAAGTTGACTTGTTAATTTCCATTTTGCCCTTCATCTTTAACTCGTCAATCATCCTGCTCGCCGTGTTCTTCACGCGCAAACGAGCCGGAGTAAAATTCGATGGCACAAAACTTAGTTCTGATGCCAGAAAAAGCCTAGTCACAGTCATAACTTACCATCGCCCCTTAACCGAACGCAGAGTAGTCATAATAATCGCCGCTATAGTTGCTCTTTTCACATTGTTTGGGGCAATAATCCAACTTTTATAGTAAGTTAAGCTCCAAGGAAACTTTCCAGTTTAGTCAGCCCGATTATTTCATCAAAACTTAAGCCCAACGCATCCAAAACCTGATCAAACGTGCTTGCAAATAGGCAATGTACTTGTCGACGTCAACTTCGTTTCTTGATGTCAACTCGACTGGTTTTACGCGTGGTTCCCGAATAACTTTAACAAAGCTAATCAGGTCTCCTGCTCGTAGTTCCTTTCCACTTTTCTGCAAGATTAATGCGGCTTTCACATGCTGAGGAGTCGTTTTCGTGTAACTTTCAAGGTCATCGCCCAAGACCACGTGGAAGGCGAGATCACTCATTTCACCCCATTCACGACGTTTAAGGATGTTGTAGCGGTCGCGAACTATGTTTGCAATTTCTTTTTTGGCTTTCTCGAAGTCTTCAGGGTTCTTAACTTTTGCAAGCCGCTCTTTCATCTGGTTGAAAGCGTCTTTGATGAAGTGGGGATGTGCTTTTTCTTGCCTGTTAACCCTTTAACGTCTACTGTGCCGTCTTCTAGGACGCCTAGGTAGTTCTTTTTGCGTGAACTAAAAACAGCATACCGGTAAGTTTTGTCGACGTCGATGCCCATGCCCAATTCGTGCTCTGTGTAGTGCACCACGTCTTCGATTTGTTCTTTGGTAGGGTTTTTGAGGAATAAGCTGTCGGTGTCGCCGTAGAGAACCTGGATGCCCACGGTTTTGGCGTGATTTAAGATTTGGGTGATGCTGTAGCGTCCGATGGCTGCGGTGGCTTCCGCAACTGGCGGACAGTAGAGGTCAAAGCTGTCGGCGCCAAAGACGCCGTAGCTCGCGTTTAAAATGACTTTAAGCGCTCCCTGAGTGATGTTGTACCAACTTCGCAGTTCAGGCGGCAACGACTTGTCTTTGGCTCGGCTCTTGTACCATCGCACACGCAAATCCCGAAGCGAACCAATCAGGAGGCTTTCGAGCGCCCGTTTTTCTGTGCAGACCCAATGCGGAGTGTCAGGTATAGTGTGTCCTTTGCAGTCCGGGTGGCTGACAGCAGATGGATTGGTAGCCCAAGGTTCCAGACTTTGATGATTGATGGGTACAGGCTGGGAAAGTCCATAACCGCCACGTTAAAGTGCACGCCAGGTGTGGGTTCGACGACGATGGCGCCCTTGTATTTTTTGCCCTTAATGACTGCGGTTGAGGTGGTTTTGCCCTTCTTGGTCAGGATGTCTTCAGCGTTGGGGATGAGCATGTTTCTTTTGCGGTGTTCGCGATGCATGAAGTTGCGTATCCAGCGGCTTACACCTTGGCGGCTTACGTCTTCCATGGGCATGCTGCTGATTCGGGCCAAGACCAGGATGAGTTTCATGGCTGAGTCGTCTTCAAAACTTGTCAGTTTGTAGGTTATTTCTGAATCCCGCAGGCAGTACGCTGCAAGTTCGCTGTAGTGAGAGGTCGCCGAAGGTTTTCTCTAAATGGATTTTTTCTACGCCGATAAGTGCGTTGCCGACGTCGTCGAGGGTTACGTCTTTGTAGCGGTTGCTGAAAGCGTAGATTTGGACGCTGCGGTTGAAGAAGAACTTGTAGAGGTCAATGTGGATGCCGTATCTTAGGAGGCAGACGCGTTTGCCGATTTCTATGGGAATGTCACGTTTGCTAAAGCCCAAGTTTGCTGCGCGGTGGACTAGGTAGCGGAGGTCAAAGTCGTCGCCGTTAAAAGTTAAAATGAATGGGTAATCGCAGAGCACATCGAAGACTTTTCTAAGCAACTCTTCTTCGGATTCGCAGTATTCGACCTCTATGTCTGCGGCTAAGTGCACGTTGCCTTCCCGCATGCCTTCACGTTTGAGAACGAGAACTCTTTTTTCGCCGTCGGAACTGTAGACTGAGCAGGCAATTACTGGGCAGGCGCCTTCCCGTGAGTCAGGCACCCTGGTAGATAGGGGCGAGTAAACTTCAATGTCTATGGCTGCCCGACGGAACTTTGGCGCTGGGTACTCGAGCAGTTTAGCCCACATTTCAGCGAACTCGCGTTCCTCTTCGGTGCATTCTTTGAAGATTGCTTTGATTTTGTTAAGGTTCTCGTTTGCTTGCTCAACAACGCTGGCGACAAGGTTGCCGTCTTTAACCTCGTAAATCATGCCTGGCAAAAGTTGGCGGTCGTAGATGTATGATTGGTAATACTTGATTTTTGACTTCCCAAATCTTGATTTCCTGTGGCTCAATGTGTGTCTCGGAGACTCTTGGGAAGTCTTCGGGCACGATGTCTCGGATGGTGCCTGCAGGTCTGCCGCCGATGGCTAAGGGGTCCTTGGCAATTATTTTTGTAATTTCGACGGTCTGGTTTAGTAGGGGGTCATATTTCTTTATGACTTCTAGGCTGTCAAAGCCTTCATGATGGACTAACCGGTCGATTTTGTTTAGGTCGTAGGGTTTTAGGTTGGTTAAGCAGTAGGGTTTGTGTCCTGTGTTGTCGTACCAGAAGTAAATGTTTGCCTGATTGAGGCTCATAGAGTTTGATTACTGCTTTCTTTTGGCGCCCATCATAGGAGGCGGAGACAAAGTATGAGGGGGGAAGGTTTTCTGGCGCACACGGGCGGATACGGTTGGCGTTCCCTTTTTTTAGGTTTGACAACAACCTCTTCTTCTTTTGTGCTTGAATTGTTGGGGCTGGCGCTTGCGCTTTAGCCTCCTCTTTTTGGGGAGGTTTAGTTTGTTCGCTAATGCAGTAATCTAAGAGAGTGCGCGCCATCCCAATTTGACCTTAGCCTCACTATGGTACAGAGAGACTAAAATCTCTACTGACTAAAAACTAACCAATTTGCCCATGGTTTAATCATTAAAAAATGTGGCAAAAACAGAAAATTTCTAAAATTTGGGCTATTGCCGATGAAGTTAACCATGCAGGCGGGATTCATGCATTATATCGATGTGTCTATCAACCTCTTTTTTGGTATCAAAGATTTGACCGCATTCAGCACACATGTATTGTCCTGCTCTGGTTTCTGGGGTACACTTGCGTTTGATAATCTGACTCAATATTCCACTCTCTAATTAAGAAAAAGGAAAAAGCAACATAAGCTGGTATGTGTGGATGGTTTTGTTACGCACTTGTTACTGTTCTTTATGGGTATATGGACTATAATCTTTACTAGGAAAGACGCGTGATTTTTCTTGGATTTCGTCGAAAAATAGCCTGTGCGTTAGGTAATTTTTGTTCCTAAAGCTTTCCGTGCGTTGCCTCAGGTAGTTTTTTCATGCCAAGCTTTCAGGTGAACTTCATACACGTTATCCAGATGGCTCTCAGTTGTGCTTATATCAGCAAAGGGTTTGCCGCATTCAGGGCATAAATATACGTCCTGATTAGTTTTACCAGTTTCTCTTCTTGTCGTTTCTTTCAAAAAAATCACCTCCTCGGTAAAATTTGGAAGAAATTGCAAGGAGATTCCAAATTTATTTACTCATTTTCGTGTTCTTTTCCTTCTTCGATGAGTTCACGGACTCTTGGACCTCCTTTTGCACCGCCTTTTTTGCCTGCATCTTCAACAGTCATTTTTCCCTTGCTTGTGTCCATGTCCTCGTTTCTATTTCGCCTTCTTGACAAATACGTCACCTCCTTTGTGAAACTGGTTTTTCAGAACGTAATGGTCTAGCACGAGATGAATTATTCTTAAGGATATGTGGCTGTTACTATGCAGTAACATAGCTGCCAGTTTTGAATTCTTATTAGGTGCACCTGTGTTTTTCATAGCTGTGAATAGACTTTGTTGCGGGACGCTTGGACTGTTGCTATAGAAACCCTCAGCTGGATAGAAATGCGCCGACTCAACGAGCGTTCAGCCTTGATGCGAACAGTAAAACAACTCGGCGTCAACGACCCAAGCGCAATACGTTTCGCTTACGGCTTGGTGGTTGAAACAGAACGGCGAAAAAACCTCATAGACAAATTCATCAACATTGTGGTTGCGCCTAAAAAAATCGGCGAATATGACCTTGGCATCCAAGCTTTCCTGCGATTGTATGTGTACCAGACGCGCGTTGTTAAGAACTGGGGTAAAGTTAACCTCAAAGAAGCCGAAAGCATCGCAAGTTTAGGCAGAGCAATATTGGGCTGGCAGACCCTGCAGTGAAGTGGAGCCGTTTCTGGGCTTTTTGCTGACCCAAAAATTAGCGCCAATCATGGAGAACGCGAGTGATGTAGAAAAAGTGAGTCTGCAGAATTTTCAGCCCACATGGTTTGTTGAGTACTGCTTTAAGCTTTTTGGACGCGACCAAACAGTGGCGTTTTTCGAGGGCAGCATGAAGTCGCCGCCCACCTACCTCCGAGTTAACACATTAGCCGCAACAGAGGACGCGATTGTGCAAAGGCTCGCCCAAGAAGGCGTTGAACTACAGAAAATTGCGCCGCTAACTTACACTTACCAAGTCACATCAACCAAAAAACCCTTAAACGCCCTGCCAAGCTATGCGGAAGGTTTATTCTACATCCAAGACAAAGCAAGCTGCTTTGCCACCCAAGCCGCAAACCCCAAGCCAAGCAGCACAGTGTTTGATGTTTGCGCCGCACCCGGAGCCAAAACAACCTTCCTCGCACAGCTAATGCAAAACCAAGGCACCATCTACTCCCTCGATTTCTCCCCTAAACGCATGAAAACATGGAAAAAAGAAATCACACGGATGGGCACCAAAATCGCAGAACCCGTAATTGCGGATGCCCGCGTTTCCGTGCCTTTGTTGGGTGAAGCGGACTTGGTGATTTTAGATCCGCCATGCACCAGCACAGGCGTTTTTGCCAAGCAACCCTCAGCAAAGTGGCGTCTGAGCCCCAACTCAATCAAGAACATGTCGGAGCTCCAGTGGCAAATGATAAGCAACTGTGCAGAAAAAGTCGCTAAGGGCGGCGTCTTAACCTATTCCACTTGCAGCATAACCATGGAAGAGAACGAAGGCATAATCGAGCGGTTCCTAAAAGAGCATCTCGAGTTCACGTTAATGGAGATTGAGCCCAAAATTGGCATGCCTGGACTGCAAGGATTAACCAAATGCCAACGACTCTACCCGCACATTCACCACTGCAACGGCTTCTTCATAGCAAAACTGCAAAAAACTTAGCCATGTTTTTCAACGAGCTTTTGGTCACCAAAGCAGGTTTGAATTTGTTACAGAAACGTAAAAAAAGACCCATAGCATTTCCTCTTAAGGAAGGC
Organism: Candidatus Bathyarchaeota archaeon; assembly: GCA_963846735.1. Lineage (GTDB taxonomy): Archaea > Thermoproteota > Bathyarchaeia > Bathyarchaeales > Bathycorpusculaceae > Bathycorpusculum. The sequence goes on from CAWJXC010000004.1 coordinate 162,664, forward strand.
AGGCTAAGCAAATAGAAAATCCCAAAGTGATTTTATTAATAACTTCATTGATTGGCGCAGTTGTAGGTATTTATTTTACTGCAGTAGCGAACCCGCCGACGGATTTTTCTTATTGGATACCCTTGTTTGCGTTGCTAGGAGTAATCGTGGCTAACATAGCACTGCTGATAGTGTACCATGTAAGCAAGGAATTTAAGGTATAGACGTGCATTCATCCCTAAAAATGGCTTCTACAAAGCAAAGCTACAAAAGTGCATGGTTATTTATCCTCGAAGATAAACACGTCTTCTATCTTAGCGTCTAAGACTTTTGATATGTCATGAGCTAGCTTGAGTGAAGGGTTATACTTGCCCTTCTCTAAGAAAAGTATTGTTTCTCTTCTTACGCCTACTTTTTGGGCTAATTGCTCCTGCGTCAGGTGCTGTTTTTCCCTTAACTCTTTCATGCATGTTTTGAATGGGATGCTTTAGTCTCCTCTTAAATCATAGTAGACAAACGAGACCGCAAAGCTCAACAAAGCTGCGATTGGTATGGCGGTAGAAGCCAGCATGAAATTATCGGTAGTTCTTAAAAATGCAACGTTGAGCATAGTGGGGATAAGGAAAACGTAGAATGCGTTTCTGGAGGCTTGGGTGACATTTTTTCCCCACCGTTCGTCGCTTAAAATAGTGCCTTCTTTGGTTTGAGGCCTCGCATAGGCGAAAAAGAAAAAGAGCATAAAGAGCATGTACAAATAGTAAAATCCAGGCATAAATCCTAAGAAACCTGCGAATCCAAAAAACCCGAAATATCGTTGATTAAAGCTTATTTTCATGCTTATCACACCTTAATTACGCCGATGATTCCAAGCGGAGCCACAATTAAGCCTATTAATCCTAAGAAGCCTAGATACTTCAATTCGTCTTTCCACTGCCTAAACTCTGAAAAAATAACGAAGAAACAAAAGAGAAACAGGAACCATGAATTGTGATTGGGAAACGCCACGAATGCTTGGAAACCGATAAAGCCGAAGAATCCTGGGCAGCCATCTAAGAATTTTCTTAGCCCTGACTTTCCATAAGAGTGTGTGGAAGCTTTTAGGTATGCTGTGACTTGATTGATGCTTTTCAGCATTATTAATCCCTCAGTGTTAACTATTTCTAACGTTATATATTTCTAACAATCCGACCTATAAAGCTACCTATCGCCAAAACAACTCAGAAAACAAACCGTCACTTCACTCCAGTGGTTTAGGCCGTTCCAAAATCTCCAAGCGTTCTTTGCGGGGTTTCTTTGGCGTAAAGGGGATAGGTTATTTGTGTTCCTTCCACGTGCGCCATTTCGTTGAGTTCGTGGTTGATGACGCTGTCTTTACTGATGATATGTTCAACTTTAACGTGTCGTACCACGAGTGCGTCGGATATGAGGTTGCGGTGGCACCGCCAAGGCAACGCTTCCGCACACATCAACACCAAACGATTCTCTTTTGCCAACGCCACGATTTTCAGCAGATTAACGTTGAACTCGGGGGTTTGCATGTAATCGGCGTAGCCTCGGAAGCCGCTGTTTTTCCATGCCAAGTTGACTGATTCGTGTTTTGGGTGACGTAAGCCGCCGATTTCTGGCATGTGAATGTATCTTACGCCGTAGTGTTTGAGACTGGTTGGCAGGGTTTCCTTGTTAAATTGGGGGTTGTGCCTGCTGCGGGGAACGGTCCGCACATCCACCAGCAAAGTTACGCCATAAACCTCAAGCAACTCGACGAATTCTTCGAGCGTTCGGGTGGAGTGCCCAATTGTTAAAACCACCACATCTGACGCTTTAGCCAAACCTCAAACCTCCGCAACATTAACTATAGGAATTAAAATATAAGAACCCTAAGCAACCGCCAACTAACAGCAAATGCAAGCGACTAAAGAAAACAAGACTCTTCATACAAACACTGTTAACTAACTGTTACTTTTCAATGGCTGTGCATAGACTAACAGTTAGGCGTATCATCTGTTGAGCCTTTAAATAAGGGGCTATAGTTTCCCAAGAGCGCTAGAGTCTAAAGGTTTTTTCTTGACTTTTCCAGTTGGCAGAGCATTTCAAACATTACTTTCCCCGCCACAACCGCTGACACACCTTGGTCATAGATGGGAGCAATCTCCAGCACGTCAAAGCCAACCACCCGTTTATCACACAACGCACAGGCAATGTCGAGGAGTGCTGTTGGGTTGATTCCTTCAGGTTCAGGGTTCTGTACCGCTGGAACGTACGCTGGGTCCAACACATCCATATCCACGGTTAAATAGATGTTCTCGTAAGGTTCCAGTTTCGCCTTTAACTCTGCAACGATTTGTTCTGCGCCTTGCTTGATGATTTGCTGCGAAGTGAAAAAATCCACCTTAGCTTTTTTGGCGTAAGATAGTTCTTCTTTGCAGGCTGAGCGTGTGCCAACCTCAACGATTTTCGCTGGCTTAACCTGTTTGCTAATCAGGTGCATAAACGTGGTATGTGAGAGGGTTAAACCCATAAATTCAGTGCGTAAATCCAAGTGGGCATCAAAGCTTACAATCGCCGTTTTCCCTGTTTTTGCGCCTAAACCCTTAGCAATCCCAAGCGTAACCGTATGCTCCCCACCCAGCGCCACAGGCACTTTGCCAGCCGCCAAAATATCCTCAACCACAAGCCCAGTCAACTCAACGGTTTGTTTAGCATCCATAGAAACATTCAAGTCCCCAGCATCATAGAGCGCTAAATCTGCAAGGTCGATTCCGCTGCGAAAACTGTACGTTTCAATGTTCAGCGACGCTTGGCGAATGGCGTTTGGTCCAAATCTGGCTCCAGTTCGGTAAGTGCTGGTTGCGTCAAAGGGTATGCCGAAAATTACGTAGTTTGCTTTTTCGAAGGGTTTTTGGATGCCGCTAAAAACGTTTGTTTGGGAGGTGTAGAGTTCAAGGTTGCTCATTGTTAATTCAACTTCTTTGATTTGGTATCCACTTGGCTTGCTCTAAACTCTTTCGCTCCAGCCAAATACATTAAATTTATTAATTAAACCCATACTGCATAAGGTAAAGGCGAGCAATTCGTGTCCCTAGCAACCAAACTAAAAACATTCAAGCCCTTCCAACTATTATCCATAGCCTTCTACGCACTCACAGGCATAATTCTGCTGGCGTTTCCTGCCCTTGACAGGTTTTCCGCCGCACCTTGGTTTTCTCGGCAATCCTGAGCCTGATAACTGCTTACAGCCTCTTTGCAAAAAGAGGTTGGGCACCCTGGTTAGTCGCCATCTTGTTCATTACAATCACAGTCTTTTCACTGGATATACTATATTCGGTAGGCTTTAGCAACGTACTGGTTGCTTTAAGCATGGTTGGTTATGCGGTTCTAACATGGGTGTTTACGGCATACATCATCCTGAAAAGAAAAGACTAAACCTTAGCCGCAGAACCACGGAAAAGCACAACCACAACTTCTTCATCTACATCCACAAACTGCTCATTTTCCGCAATTTCCACAAACCCATCAGCATTCGCTAAAGTAGTAATCGCACCCGAAGCACCCGTCTCCACAGGCTCCGCAATCAAGCGGCAATCCTTATCAAACTCTAATTTTACCATAACAAAAGTTCGCCTGCCCTTAGCACTAAACATACGTGAACCAGCAAAAGCCCTAACCATCTTCATGCCAACTTCAGGTCTGCCAGCTAAACGCAAAATCAAAGGTCTCGCAAGCAGATAAAAAATCAGCAGAGCAGACGTGGGATGACCAGGCAACGAAAACACGGGTTTATCTCCGACGAACCCAACGGTTGTGGGTTTGCCAGGCTTCACCGCTATTCCATAAACAACAATTCCAGGCTTACCCAGCGAATCTACGATTTGCGGAGTGTAATCTTTTGGTCCAACCGAAACGCCGCCAGAAGTAATAACCATATCCGCAGAAGCTACCGCTGTTTGCAAAGCCTTCGCCAAAGCTGCTTTGTCGTCGGGAACCACACCGAAGTAAACGGGTTTTCCGCCGCTTTCGATGACTGCTGTGCTTATGCTGTAGGCGTTGATGTCATAGATTTTTCCATTAGGCAATGGTTTGCCAGGTTCGGTTACTTCTGCACCCGTGGACAAGACCGCGACCATGGGAACCTTAAGGACTTTAACTTTGGTCAAGCCTAAAGCCGCTAAAACACCAATCTCGCTAGAACCCAGAACTTGACCTTTTTTGAGTACGGTTACGCCTTTTTTTATGTCTGAGCCTTTCTTCATGACGTTCTCGTTTGTGGTGACTGAGCTAAAAACCTGCAAATCAGAATCTTCTCGCTCGGTGTCTTCAACCATAACCACTGCGTCTGCGCCTTCAGGAATTGGAGCACCTGTAACAATTTCAACGGCTTCACCCTTTGCCAACTTTACATTTGGCTGCTCACCAACGCTGACAACGCCAGAAACTTTAAGCGTTGCAGGTTGGTTTTCGTCGGCTCCAAACGTGTCTTCGGCTTTGACTGCGTATCCGTCTACGGTTGAGCGGTTAAACGGTGGAATATCAAGCCCTGAAACAATGTCCTCGTTTAGCACGCGATTGTAGGCTTCTAGCAAAACGGTTTCTTCTTCACCCAAAAAAACGGGCTGGAAGTGGTCATCAATTTTCTTTTTTGCTTCCTCAAACGTCAACAGTTTCCTAAACAACAGTTACATCCTCCAAGCTGCCAAACATCTGGACAATCACGGTTTCACCTTCACTTACGCCTTCGCGGTTTTCGGGAACGATGAGGTAGCCGTTGCTCTGGGTCATGGTGGATATTGAGCCTGAACCTTTCGCGCTCACTGGCTCAGCAACCAAATCGCCATCCTTCAAGCACACACGTACCCGAACGTAAGTTTTTCTTCCCAGCGCACTCGTAACTCTTTTTGCCAATTTTGCTGTGACGATTGGTCTTGGCTCTTCTTTAGGCATACCAAGCATCTTGCAAATGAGGGGTCTGCCGAAAACTTCAAACCCAATCACTGCCGCAATGGGATTGCCCGACAAAATCAACACAGGCTTACCTTCCAACATGGCAACAGCGGTTGGCATCGCAGGACGCAGTGCGACTCCATGGACGATAACGCCTGGTTTCCCAAGCTTATTTACAGCGTCTGGCACCAAGTCTAATCCGCCAACACTTGTTCCGCCAGTTGTTATGACTACGTCGTTTGTTTCTAAGGCTTTCTTGATTTTTTGGGCGATTTCGTCGAGGTTGTCTTTTGCTATCCCAAAATCGGTTGTTTCTGCTCCGAGTTCATGGCACATGGCGGCTATCATGATTTTGTTTGAATCGTAAATTTGGTTTGCTGCGCGTTCAGTGCCCAATTCTGCGATTTCGTTGCCTGTGGGTAAGATGGCGATTTTGGGTTTCTGGGCGACTTTAAGCTGGGTGTAGCCCAATGCCGCAGCTAAACCAATGTGGTATGGGTTTAGGCGTGTGCCAGCTTTAGCGACCGTGACACCTTTTTTGATGTCTTCACCTATCTTGGAAACATTAGCCCACGGCGCAAGTTGGCTCCAAACTTCCAGTTTCCCATTCCGTTTCTGGGTGTTCTCAAGCATGACTACGGCGTCTGCGCCTTTGGGAATGGGATTTCCAGTCCACACCTGCTTGGCTTGCTTCGCGTTCACTTGGTCTTCTTGAGTTAACTGGAGAATTGCTGGTTTAGACTGCGTGGCACCAGCCAAATCAGCAGATTTCACCGCGTAACCATCCATGGCGGACTTGTCAAAACGTGGCAAATCCTCGCGGGCAAACAATTCTTCAGCCAAAACGCGACCTAACGCATTCTGCAAACTCACCACAGCCACTTTGGGCTTGCCAAGTTGCAATGCATTAAACCAGCTTTGCAGGGCTTGGTCTGTTAACGTTAATTTTTGGAATCCTTTGAGTTTCACCAAAACGGTTCCCACAAGTAGCACTAGCGATTTACCGTAAAAAACATATCGAACCAAAAAAAGCTAAACAAATAGCAAGCCATGGCAAAGGCGCTTCTTCTAGCGCTCAAAAAAATCTATAGCCCCTTATATAAAGCAAAAATTGAAGAAAAGCAGAGCGTTTTGATTCCCGTTATTTTTTGGTGGCTTCAGTGGTCATTTTTTTAAGGAATTCTTTTATGCCTTCAGCTTGACCGTAAACTACCAATCGCCCATCTTTTTGAGGGTTAACTGCAAGGTTCTGTGTCTTGGCAATCTGCAATATTCGATCGGTTGGCAGAGTTCTGGATTGGTTCCACGCGGACCCATTTTTGGTCTCGGGGAACACCCGTAACAAACTTGCTCTCCGCTGTTGGTTCTTCGCAGATTTCAGCGTTGGCTTCTTCTAGGCGCCTAAGCCACTGGTCAACCGCATCAGAACTCATGACTTTTTGGGCTTCAGTCACAAGGTAAGCCTCAACGTTTGCCGTGTAATTCTTCTGCTTTCTGAATAGCGTCCCCGCCCCTGGCTGCCCTCCATACAGGACAATTTAATCATTGATTTGGCTGCCCTCAAATCCTCCAAAACATTAGATGGGATGGTAACGCCTTTTTTCTTTAGCTCAATCATCATATCTTCAAGAAGTTTCCATGATGCCATGTTGTGACCCATAACATGTTCCTCATGTATTGTTAGGTGTTTTGCGTTATTAAGTGTTAATTATGCTCTTAGTTTTGGAAAGAAATAAATGTGTTTAGTGGTTTGTAATTACTTGCAGAGAGCTACTTTGGTAGTGCACTTTGTTTTCTTGTTTTTGGCGATTAAAAATGAAGGTACAAACCATCAAGTCTGAAGGCTTAGCCCACAACAGCTACTACCTATCCAGCGAGGGCGAAGCAGTCGTTATTGACCCACGGCGTGACTGCGAAATCTACACCCAACTCGCCCAGCAGGAATGCGCACAAATCAAGTACATCTTGGAAACTCACCGAAACGAAGACTACGTGGTGGGCTCGCTTGAACTGCAAAACATGACTGAAGCCGAAATCGCCCACAGCAACGCCTTGCCGTTCAAGTATGGAGAACACAACCTCTCCGACGGCGACATCTTAAACGTTGGCAGAATAAAAATCAAAGCCCTCTACACATCTGGGCACACAAACGAATCCCTATGCTACCTTGTTTATCCGCCTGAAAGCTGCTGAGGCGGTGATGGTTTTTACTGGCGACACCCTCTTCGCGGGCTCCGTGGGAAGAACAGACCTCTACGGCAAAACCGCACAAACAGCGCAAGCTGAAAAACTCTATGTCAGCCTTCATGAAAAGTTGCTGCCTCTTGGCGACCACGTTCTTGTTTACCCTGCACATGGCGCGGGCAGCGTTTGCGGTCACGGCATAAGCGGGCAGGAACCAACCACGATCGGCTACGAGAAAAAAACCAATCCATACCTACAGCTGGGCAAAGAAGAGTTCATAAAAAAAGTAACCAGCGAAGAATTGGTCGTCCCACGTTACTTCAAGAAAATGGAAGAACTCAACCTGAACGGTCCACCGCTGCTAAGCGAGCTAGCGTACCCTAAACCCTTTTCTCTGCCTGAGTTTGAAGAGGAAATGCAAGAACAAAACATGATAGTCGATGGACACACGTTTGCCTTACGCTTTCGCAGGCTCGCATATTCCAAATTCGCTTAGCATGTGGCTTGGCGGAACCAGCGTTTACCCAGGCTGGCTCCTCGACACCAACCAATACATCGTTTTTGTTCATGAACGCCCAAGCGACATAGACACGGTGGCTCCGAGGCTGAGACGGCTGGGTTTTGATAACATGTGCGGTTACCTTTGCGGCGGCATGAACCAGTGGCAGGAAGCAGGCAAACCCATAAGCAGCTTTGGCACTTTGTCAGCGATTGAACTCAAGGACAAACTGAAAAAACATGAAACTCTTGCTTTTGGATGTCCGGGAACCCAGCGAATGGAAAGAAGACGGATACGTTGAAGGCGCCAATTTGATATTTTTTGCTGATTTACCAAAGCAAAGCTGATTCGCTGCCAAAAGATAAGCCTATTGCGGTGACTTGCTCTGTTGGCAAACGCTCCAGCATCGGCGCAAGCATACTTGAAAGGGAAGGCTTCAAAAACGTCAGCAACGTCCTTGGCGGCATGACGGCTTGGACAAATCTTGGCTACCCAACAAACAAGAGAACTTAGCCTTCGCCCTTTAATGTTTTCGCCATTCTCTTAGACGCGTCTTTGGGCTCTAAAAGCTCCTTGACAAGGTTGTATTGGCGTTGATAAATATGGCAGTTCTTTGAATGGAAAATTAATTTACCAGTTTTCAGCGACATGTTTCCGCGTTCATTTATTTCGTTAACAAAAGCTTCATTGAAAAGTTGCAATCCAGCAATGTTAGCTGGCAAACCTCCAAACGCATCCCAACTTCGAAAATAGCAGGTAAGATGCATTTGATTTTCAAAAATTTCCGTGTCAATGAGGCTCAAACAGGGTGGTTCACTTTTTTTGTGGTTTTCATCGTATTTTTTTATGTCGTTTGGAAGCCTGATAACCATTGTGACTTGTCGGTCTCTTTGCTCTTCTATGTATCTTTTTATGGCTTCTTCAACCTGGTTAATCGGATGATTCAGCCGACTGCCATAGGTGTAAGTTTCATCTTCTTGTTTTTCTCCACACCACAAGTACTCCAATGCGTAACCTTGAACATACTTGAAGTCGCATGGCGCTTTATCGCTGACAAGCGGTCGATTTTCCGGGTTTGAAATTTCGATTGAAAGATTCAGCTTCTTGGTTTCAGTCTCTTCTGAGCCAAAACCTACTCGGAAAACATCGCCATCTTGTCCATATAGTGCTTAACGTTTTGAACCATGCGTCGGGGCAGTCGAAGGCTGAAATCTTTACGTGCTTCATGCTGTTCTCTCAAGACATTGTTAGTCGATATTTAATTGTTTTTGGATAAACTGGGTGTTTTGGCAATTTCAGCAAGTAATTTAGGCAATCTTAAGTCGCAATATTTATTAATCGATGAGCCATTTAGAAAAAGAAGCTGCACAAATAAAAGGCAGCAAACAGGGGGAAAAAAAGGTTGCTAGAAGAGTCAGGCATCATTACAAGTACACGATTTAAAATAGAAACCGCATTGAAAGAAAGAAAAGCATTCGACAAGAAATCCGCAGCCGATCTGGAAGAAGCAAAAATAAATTTTCAGGCAGTGCTGGATGTGATGGAGAAAAGCGGCTTAATCGGCAGAACTTCGGAAGGCAAAATCTTCATGACACAAAAAGGCCAAGAAGAGCAGAGAAGAGGCTTTTCTATAAGCAACAATTTACCTGCGGAAAGGAAATTTATCAGGTTTTCTCGAAATAAATAAGGAATTACCCTACAATTTAATTGATTTTTTATAAAATAATAAAGAGGAAAAAGAAAGTTTGGGCTTAGTAGGGCATTCCGCCCATACCGCCCATTCCACCCATGCCTCCCATACCGCCCATTCCTGGTGGCATTTGGGGCATTTTGCCGCCGCCTTTGATGCTGATTAAGTCGTCGATTTTCAGTATCATGTTGGTGGCTTCGGTTGCGGATTTTATGACTTGCTGCTTTACGCGGAGTGGTTCAATAACCATCTTTGTGCACATGTCAACGATTTTGCCTGTGGTATACGTCGATGCCGAAGGTTTGGCTGTTTGGTTTCTCGTGTTGTGCTCTTAGGGCTACCATGATGTCGATGGGGTCTAAGCCTGCGTTCTCTGCAAGTGTTAAGGGGATTTCTTCGACTGCGTCAGCGAATGCTTCAACTGCAAGTTGCTCGCGTCCGCCAACTTTCACTGCGAAAGCACGTAGGTTTTTGGCTAATTCTGCTTCGGGTGCGCCGCCGCCTGCAACGATTTTGCCATCTTCAATCGCATTGCGAACAACGCATAAGCCGTCGTGTAGTGAGCGTTCTGCTTCGTCGATAACGTTGTTTGATGCGCCTCGGATAACGATGGTTACTGCTTTGGGGTTCTTGCAGTCGCGGATGTAGATTAGTTTGTCATCGCCGATTTTGACTTCTTCGACACGTTTTGCTTTGCCTAAAGCGTCAGGTGTCAAGTCTTTTACGCTTGCGCCGATGCTGCCGCCTGTGGCGCGGGAGAGTTTTTCCATGTCGCTGCTGCTTACGCTTTTAACTGCTAAAACGCCTGCTTTACCTAAGAAGTGCAGTACCATGTCGTCGATGCCTTTCTCGCAGAAGATAACGTTGGCACCTGACTTGGTAATTGAGGTAACCATGTCTTTTAGCATGCGTTCTTCTTCGTCAAGGAACATCTTCATTTGGTCTGGGCTTTCAATGTTAATTTTTGCGTCGAACTCTGTTTTTTCGATTTCTAGTTTAGCGTTTAAGAGAGCGATTTTTGCGCCGTCAATGAGTTTGGGCATGCCTGAGCTTGCAACTTCCTTGTCTAGAACCATGCCTTTGACGAGTTCTGTTTCATCGAGGCTTTGGCCGTGTTTCTTAACGACTTTAATCAGGTCGATGTCTGCAACGTATTTTTTGTCAACTTTTTCGGAGACCTGCTTTACGGCTTCAACGATTATTTTTGCAAAGTGGTCTTCTGCAACGTTGATGCTTTTGCTGGATATGGATGTGATTGCTACTGTCTCCGCAGTGTTTTTTCATCCTCGAATGTGACGGGGATGGCGATTTTCTCTAAAATTTCTCTGTGCTTTTTCACTTGCTTTCTTGTAACCCTCAATTATGACTGTGGGGTGTATGTTTTTGTCAAGTAAGCCTTCAGCTTTTGCAAGCAATTCACCTGCTAAAATGACTGCGGTTGTTGTTCCGTCGCCTACTTCGTTGTCTTGGGCTTTTGCGACTTCGACGAGCATTTTTGCTGCTGGATGCTGAACGTCAAGTTCTTTCATGATGGTTGCGCCGTCGTTGGTTATTGCAACGTCACCCATGCTGCTGACGAGCATTTTATCCATGCCGCATGGACCAAGCGTTGATTTTACTGATTCAGCCACTATTTTTGCAGCCATGATGTTGTTTTTTTGTGCTTCGCGGCCACTTGATCGGCCTGTGCCTTCTTTTAATACTAGAATTGGAATGTTTCCTCCACCTTGAGACATATTTTTCACCAAATATTTCCTTTTGAGTTATTAGATTCTAGACGGAACAATCAGACATTTAGATATAAATTTTTCCCAGAGCTAACACTATAAACGGCTGACAAACCTAAAACAAATTCGGGAAAAACGAGTTTAGCTTTTTGTTTCGCCTTTCTCTCGTCTAGTTTTATTCGTGGTTGCTGCGGCTATGCGTTCGGCGTCCTCTTTAGATGCTCCTCGCGCAAGCTCAGATTCCTTTATATGCTCATATTGCCGCTTGCGCTTCTCACTTTCAAGGTCTCTTGATGGCAAACAATCACCACTTTAAAAATTGAAAAATAACTGCGCTATCTTGCCATTTCCCTGCAAGATTCAGCGCAACGCCTGCATACACTGGCACATTCTTTCATGAAATCGTCCTCAAACCTGTCGCAGGTGTCGGCGCATTCATCACATATGTCAGCGGTTATGCCGCATGTTTGTGGATAATAGGTTGAGTTTCTTAGCATAAAATCTGCGTTTGTGCTACATATTTTGGCGCAGTCCATGAGGAGGTTTAGGTGTTCGCGTTCTGCGTGCTTGCCGCCCATGGTTAAGCATCTAATTGTGGTTTCTGTGCAGGTTTGGTAACAATCCAAAGAATCCTTTAGGCATTCGCGCACTTCGTCGCTGGTTACAACTTCTGAACTTTGAATCCGCTCCAACTCCTCCATCGTTCCAGATATTCGCCCCGCCAACGGCGATTGATTTTGATTCGCCCATCCTTCGTCTGCGTCTTCTTTAGTTTGTGCTTCATCGTCGGTTTCTTGTGAGTTGTTCTTGTCGTCTATGCTTCGCATGTCTCTGCATTCAACTTCTTCAGTGTTATCAGGTTTTCTTTTATCAGCGTTATCTGTTTCATGTTCATAGGTTTTTGACACATCTTCACCTCCCCATCACCCAGCCATTGACCGATGAAAAATCAGTTTGTTCTATGGAAGACTCTTTGTGGTCCTTCTAACTTTAGCCATGACTCATGATAGGTTTACAACTACCTCTCTATGTTGGCTATGATTTAAAAATATGTGACTACAAATCCACGCCAACATTAAATCTTCTATCGAATAATAAATTTTAATAAAAAACGGATGGCTTAAGCAACCAATAGCTTAAGCGTTTAGGATGAAATGCTACTTTTTGGGAAGCAACTCGTTTAACTCGTAGCTTGCGCCGCACAGCACCTTGTCTGCTCCGCCATAGTAAACTATGACTTGGTCGTCGATTTGCACGTTTCCGCAGCTAAACACAACGTTGGGCACATCGCCAACGCATTCATAGTGTTCGGATGGGGTAAGTATGGGTTGGTCTGAGCGGTAGAGCACTTTTTCTGGGTTACTCTTATCTAAAAGCGCAGCGCCAAGAGAATAATGCTTCTTCTCATCCACCCCATGATAGATGAACAGGTAGCCTTCGTTGAGTTCGATGGGGGTTCCTGCAGCGCCGATTTTTAGGCTGTCCCACATTTTGTCGCGTGGTTCCATGATGGATTTGAAGCCGTGCCATTTTTTAAGGTCTTCAGAATAGGCAACGCAGATGCTTGGTTCAATGCGGTGGAACATAACATAGTTGCCGTCTACTTTGCCTGGAAGAATAACTGCGTCTTTGTTGCGTATCCCTGGAAACGGCAGAATCCGCTCTTTCCAATTCCAATTGCGATTAACGAAGTCTTTTATGTTGATTGTTGTTAAGGAAATTTGGTAAATGACTGGGTAATCGTGGTTTCGGAATGCGGTGTAGGCCATTAAGCATTCATTGCCAATCACTGTTAGGCGTGGGTCTTCACAGCCGTCTCTTTCCGCATGGTTAATTGGATTAAAAACGGGTGTATCAAACCGCTCTTTAATGGTGAAGCCGTCGTTGGATGTTGCGTAGCCAAGCCTTGAAACATTATCAGTGCCCAGTGCACGGTAAACAATATGGACTAACCCGTCACTGTAAACCGCTGCGGCGTTAAACACCGCTTGAGATTCCCAAGCATTATTCTTTATCGGCTCTAATATGGGATTATGTACAAACCTTTTCATAGCCCCTCTCCCTTCAAGAAACTACCATCCATCAAGGCAACATATAAACTTCATGTAAAAGTATGTTAAAAACCGCCTTTGTGACTGTCATGGTACAATCACATGGGCTTAAAACCCGCCGAACCTCAATATATTTACGTGATTTGTTGTTGGCAAAGTCTATCCTAGACACTCCTACGTTGACTAGCGTTAAGGAAGTTGCTTATGTAAGCACTTTTCCACCTAGAAAATGTGGTATAGCAACTTTCACAGCCGATCTGGTTAATTCTATTGGTCAACTGAAAAAGTTAAAGGACCAAAGAGTCATTTCCATTGATGGGCGTCGACTTTTCAAACCTGCTTATGCAGGAATAGAGCACAAGATTGGTCGGGATTTCATCGAGGACTACGTTTTAATGGCAGATTTCCTCAACCACTCCCCTGTAAACGTAGTCAATATCCAACATGAATTCGGCATTTTCGGGGGAGAATCAGGAGAATACATTTGCGCTTTTTTAGAAAAAATGAAGAGGCCTGTTGCAACAACACTTCACACTGTCCTGCCTAATTTTGAGAATAAAGCAAGGGAAGTTTTTAACAAAATTGTTGAGAAAAGTGCAGCCATAGTAGTGTTGAATGAAACCACGCGCTCACTAGTCAAACAATACGGGGTTCCAAAAGAAAAAGTAAAGTTGATTCCCCATGGCTGCCCCGATTTACCTTTAGTGCCTAGCTCAAAAGTGAAGCCTGTTTTGGGCTTAAAAAATAAGATTGTTCTATCTACTTTTGGGCTGCTAAGTAAGGGTAAAGGCATTGAACATGTCATCCAAGCCCTGCCAGAAGTAATCAAAAAAGAACCCCGAATAGTCTACTACGTGCTAGGCGTGACGCATCCTCAAGTTAAAAGAACCGACGGAGAAGCCTACCGAAACACGCTTTTGAAAATGGCTAAAAACCTTGGGCTCCGTGGACACGTGAAATTCCTCAATCGTTTCCTCTCCAAACCTGAACTCTATAATTATCTTCAGGCAACCGACGTGTACATTACGCCCTATCTTTCACCTAACCAGGTAAGCAGCGGCACATTATCTTACGCTTTAGCGGCGGGAAAAGCGGTGGTTTCTACGCCTTATCTTCATGCAAAAGAAGCCTTAGGTGAAGGACGAGGCGTGTTTTGCAAATTTAACGATTCAGCATCTATAGCAGAGAAGGTTACGGAAATAATTGAAAATAAGTCGCTTCGAAGCTCTTTGGAGCATAAAGCGTACAACTATAGTAGAAAGTTTACTTGGCCTTTAGTTGCCAAAAAATACCTCGCCCTCTTTGACGAGTTAACCAAGCAATCCCAGGAGGAATGGGCGCCATACGGCTTCCGCCTTTAAAGATAGATTACCTGCGGGCTTTCACGGATGACACAGGCGTTTTTCAACACGCAAAATATTGTATTCCAAGAAGAAACGAAGGCTACACAACAGACGACAACGCCCGCGCCTTAATCGCTTGCACAAGGTACCACCGTTTAAGAAACGACCCCCAAATGAAATCTTTAGCTAACATTTACCTTGCGTTTCTCCACCACATGCAAAAGCCCGACGGCAACTTCCACAATTACCTGGGTTACGAACGCAGTTTTTTAGATGTTGACGGCTCAGAAGACTGTATGGGGCGGTCGCTTTGGAGCTGCGGATCCACAATCAACTCTGCGTTGCCCAAAGACATGAAGTTGGTCGCTAAGGACATTTTTGACAGGTGTTTACCTTGGGTTTGGAAAACAACGTCTATTAGATTTTGCGCTCAGGCCATAATGGGGCTTTCAGAGTATTTCCAAGCTATCCCTGACAGCAACTTGACGGAGAGCATAGAAAAACTGGCGGATGGCCTTGTTCAACGCTACCAAGACGAAGTTAAGCCTGATTGGCAATGGTTTGAACCCCATCTCACCTACGACAACGCCAGATTACCCCACGCACTTTTCATAGCCTACAGGATGGTTGGTAACCAAAAATACCTGGACATAGCTAAGGAATCGATGGATTTTCTTCTTGAAACCCAAATGATGGATGACGTTTTTGTGCCGATAGGCAACGACGGCTGGTACAAGCGAGGCGGAAACCGAGCGTTTCATGACCAGCAGCCTTTGGAGGCATCAGGCATGGTAGAGACGGCTATTGACGCTTTTTACACCACAAAAGACAGAAGCTATTTGAAAGTAGCTGATGTGGTTTTTGAGTGGTTTTTGGGAAGAAACATGGAGAACGCTATGCTGTATAATCCTGAAACAGGAGGATGCTTTGACGGTTTATGCAGAAATAGCGTGAATTTGAATCAGGGGGCAGAATCATCGATTTCTTACCTTTTGGCACGATTAAGGTTGGAGGAGTTAAAGGGAGGTTTTGGGAAGCAAAAAAAGGGTTAATGAAAAAACTTGTTTAAAATAATTTTTGTAGGGTGAAAAAATGTGTGAACCGATGCTTAAAATCAGAGACCTCATGTGCAAAAAAGTAGTAACCGCCAAAGAGGACACTCTAATCCAGGACGCAGTTATGATGCTCAACGAGTTGCCATGTGGGATCAATAATCATCGTTAATGACGAGCAAAAATGTGTAGGCGTATTTAGTGAACGTGATGCAATTCGCACTTTTGCCCAAAAAGTTTCGCTTGACCAACCATTGAGTAAGGTAATGAGCAGCCACGTGGTAACAATTTCGCTTGATGCGTCCTACGATGAAGCAAAAAGCCTAATGCTCTCACATCACATACGGCACCTACCCGTAACAGACGACTCTGGAAAACTAATCGGGCTTTTTTCGCTCAGAGCTTTCTTAGATGAAATTCACGGAGTAAAAACGCCCCTACCGAGTTCAACTTAGGAACTTTTTATGGAACGTTTTTCAGATAACCCCATTTTACGTCCAATAGAGGAGCATGCTTGGGAGTCAAGAGAAGTATTCAATGCCGGGGCAATTTGCCTTGACGGCAAAGTACATCTTCTCTACAGGGCAATGGGCAACGATAACATTTCAAGACTCGGCTACGCAACATCACTCGACGGCTACACGATAAAAGAGCGCTTTGAAAATCCAGTGTTTGAACCAGCATCTGACAGCGAAAGAGATGGATGTGAAGACCCAAGGCTAAGCGAAGTGGAAGGACAGCTTGTAATGACCTACACGGCTCTTAAAGAGTACAACCACTTGCGAGTCTACCAAATTGGCCTAACAACAATTGCTAAAGATGATTTTATCAATAGACGATGGAATTGGCAAACCCGCAAGCTGCCTTTTCCAGGCATCCGCAACAAAGACGCGGTAATTTTTCCTCAAAAAATAGGCGGCAGATACGTTATGCTTCACCGCATTGAACCTGACCTCTGCATTGCATACTCGGAGGACTTGACCAAGTGGTGTGATATGATGTCTGTTATGAAGCCGAGGGGTGATAGCTGGGATAACTGGAAAATTGGGGTGGCGGGAACACCGATAAAAATCAACGAGGGCTGGCTAGTGCTTTATCATGGGGTAAGTGTGGAACGGATGTATTCTTTAGGTGTTGTCTTGCTTGATGGGGAACATCCTGAGCAGGTGCTTTACCGCTCAAAAGAGCACATTTTGGCGCCCAAAGAAGATTATGAGCGTTTCGGCAAAGTGCCCAACGTCGTGTTCAGCTGCGGCAATGTAGTTTTTGGTGACCGACTTTTCGTTTATTACGGTGGCGCAGACAACGTTCTTTGTGTTGCCACGATAGATCTGGATAACGTTCTCTCGTTGATTCACCGATAATGCTATTCAGCTTTGACTATGTGGTAGCCTGAGGCTTTTCGAAGCCTATTCATAACAGCCAAACCAAGCCCCTCAGAAGAAACGCCCTCAGCAATTATGACATCAACGTTTTCCGCATCAACTTCCCGCAATAGGCGGAATAGGTTTTGGGCGACTGTTGCCAGGTTGGAGCGGCTGCCAAGAGATTTGACTACGTCTGCTTGGTAGGCGGTTTGGGTTTCGTCGGTGGCAAGGACGCCTACTTTTTTGCCTTTAAGCTTGTATGATTCGGCTAATTCTTTGACTTGGGCTATGACAGCTGGAACTTTTCCCTCGACAAGGATTACGTCGGCTTTTGGAGCGTAATGTTTGTGTTTCATTCCAGGCGACCGAATCTCTTGCAACGGCAATTCCTCTTCAGCTTGCACGAAGGGATGAAGCATTCAGGTCGCCGAGGACTTTTTTTAACGCTTCAAAGGGTGTTCCGCCTGGGCGAAGAAGCATGGGCGGGTCAACGCTTAAGTCTACAACGGTGGATTCAACGCCGATGTTTGTGGCGCCGCCGTCGAGGATGGCATCGATTCTTCCGTTTAGGTCTTCATACACGTGTTGTGCGGTTGTGGGGCTGGGTTTGCCTGCGAGGTTTGCGCTTGGCGCTGCGATGGGTCGGTGGCTTTGTTTGATTAGTTCTAGGGCTACTTTGTGTTTGGGCATACGGATTGCCACTGTATCTAAGCCCGCGACTGTTACGTTTGGAACCTTGTTTGAGCGTTTGAAAATGAGGGTTAAGGGTCCAGGCCAAAACTGCTCCATAAGCAAAATAGCTTTCGGAGGCACCTCTTCAACTAATTTGTAGATTTCTTTAATGCTTGCAACGTGAACGATTGGCGGATTATCCAACGGACGCTTTTTAGCCTCAAAAAGCGCCAACACAGCCGCTGGGTTGAGTGCGTCTGCGCCTAAACCGTAAACCGTCTCCGTTGGAAACGCCACTAACCCCCCTTTTTTAATAATCTCCGCTGCCGTTTGTATTTTTGCAGGGTCAGGGTTTTCTGCGTCAACTTTTAAGAGGAGTGTTTTCATTGGGGTTGCCTTTTATGTTCAAGTACGATTGAAGTTTCAATTTGACGTTCTGGGATGTTCCAGTATTTCTTTAACAGTTTATTTGTTTCTTCTCTTGAAAGCGGTTTGAACCCATGCTTTTCATAAAATTTGATTGCCCATGGCGCTGCTTCCCAGGTGCCCACTAAAATCCGTTGGGTTTTCGCTAAGCCAAGCAGGTGGTTTAGGAGTTTTTCTCCAAGTCCTTTCCGCTGATGGCTCGTCAGCGTGTAGGCGTGCCTGATTAATGTGACATCGTTAACGAGTTGAATCCCCATGACCGCAGTCAAAACATTGTTTTCTGTCCAGCCGTAGAATTGTACGCCGCTTTGGATTTCTTCTTTGAGTTCTTGCAGTGGCATGTAGGGTTCTTTCCAGCGGTCAGCGGGAATTTTGTCCTTGTAAGCTGTGGCGGCGTCGTTGACCACGTTTAGGATTGCTTGGAAGTCGGGGTTTGTTAGTTTGCAAATCATGAGGGTTTCACGGTTTAGAGAAGATAAAAGAGAACCTGTTAGATTGCTGTTGGCTCTTTTTGGCTTTCACTCTTAATCAACTTATCAATAAGATGCATGAAAAACGATTGCGCCTGCAACTCGGTAACCGTATCCAGATAAACAGAAACCATGGCGATTTTGCCCTTTTTTGCAGCTACATACTCAGCAAACATCCGCGCAGAAATAACATTTTTGTCTCCCAAAAGCACTGACGACGTAACTGAGCCCAAAAGGTCTTTGGGTTTAGGAACCGCAATTGCCAAGGTGCCAAGCTTATCCTCTTTTTCGCTTAGCATTATCATGCAGGAATTTTTTGCTTCCACATAAACAGCTAAAAACCGCATGTCCCGCTCTTGTAATTCTTCTTTTACGACTTTGGCACGTTCCACTTGCTTTTCGCCTCTGTGGTGGTTTAGTGTTTGGGTGCTTAAAAAGACTTCACAAATGCTAACGTGGAATAAACGTTTGCACATTATTCTATTTTGGCTGCTGTCTTTCGGGTAATTCGGTAAAGGGGCGATTTGGGGCAAAGCATTAAGGATGGATAAACCTAAGTGTACATAAGGCTTGAGCATGAGTAGCTCCAAACGGGTTAGGAACTTTCTGATTCCAGCCTTCCTGATTGTGATTTTAGCGGTTTCGATGTTAGCAGTTTACATGTCATATTCTACTGGAAACCAAACCAAAGCCGACCCCAACGCTTACGTGGGCATTGCATTTGGCGGAAACACCACCCAAGAAGCCAAAGCACTCATTGACAAGGTTGATAGTTATACTAACCTGTTCATTTTAGATGTTGGACGAAACCCGATAAGCGCCGACCAGTCAAAGGTTGAGGAAATTTGCGATTACGCCGTTTCGAAGGGCTTAAGCGTGATTGTTAATGTGGGAATCAAAGATGCCAGTAACTCTTCATCGTGGGGTTGGTTTTGGAATCAACCCTCACTTGACGCCATAAAACAACGTTGGACCCAGATGTGGGGAAACAAATTCTTAGGCATCTACTACAACGACGAACCAGGCGGAATTCAACTTGACGCCTCTTGGAGACAATTCTATGAATATGTTGGAGGAAACCTAAGCTCGATTGATTTTCCTGCAGCCCAAGCGCTTGAGGACATCCGCCTAAAATTACTCGATTACATCGACAACGGAACTAAACCAACACCTGACGACTATGACTTAGAAGCCAACTTCTTCATCCAAAATGTCATCATGGGAGACCCCGGAATCGAAAACCTGACTGCGGCGAATATTACCTCTTTCACGTCGGATTATGGCTTGTACTGGTGGGATTACCTGGGCGGATACAATGTTATGTTTACTGAGTTAGGCTGGAACGTTAGTGTGGCTGAGCAAATTGATTTAGTTAAGGGTGCAGCGCGGCTGCAGGATAAAGAGTGGGGTGCCATGATTACTTGGAAGTATGACACGCCGCCATACCTTGACAGCGGAGAGCAAATCTACAATCAAATGTTAGAGTCGTATCAGGCAGGAGCAAAATACATAGCCGTCTTCAACTACCCCTACAATGGAAGCGCCTACGGAACCCTGACGAACGACCAGTTTAAGGCACTTCAAAGGTTCTGGAACGACATAACCACCAAGAAATTTGCTGATTTAAGCGGTCCAGATGCTGCGTTGGTGCTGCCTAAGAACTTTGGGTGGGGCTTGCGTAATCCCAACGATACCATTTGGGGTTTCTGGACAACCGATAACAGAACCCAGACGGTTGCAGTTATTACAAGCAAACTGGTATCCTATTACGGCGTCAATCTTGACATAGTGTACGAGGATCCAGCTTACCCTGTGACTTCGGGCAATTACCAGCATATCTACTACTGGAACTCAACAACCCCAGGATAAACGCAGGTTCTACCGCTTCCAAGACTCATCGCCTAATTATTATCCAAAAAGTTTTTCTATGTTAATACAAGAGAAAGAACTTGATAAGCATTTGACACAAAGAACTATTATTTACTCAAACATGAACACATCTTTTCTACGGGAACTAGCCGAAAACATAAACTTATCTTTTCGCTCACATGCTGAAACGGATAAACAGACGTTAGTTAATTTGCTTGATAAAAAAATAAGCCCAGAAAAAGCTGATCTTCTTTTTAAAATGTATCTCTCTTGTTTAGATGCTAAAGAAATTGCAGAAGCAATTCGACCGAAAGGAATGGAAGAAATAGTTATTGCAGTAAAGAGATATTTCAAAACATCGTCTGACTGCTTATATGAAGTAACAGTTGGTTCACGAAGATGCGATATTGTTCTTTTCGTTGATGGTCAAATAATAGCGGTTGAGGTAAAATCAGCCCAAGACCAACTGAAAAGTGCAATTAGTCAACTAAGAGACTATTCAACATGGGCAAACAAAGTTTATTTAGCATATGATTCAAGGCATAGAAACTCTATTGCCAAGTTAGGTATCAAAGAGCTCAATGTGGGGTTGCTTGAATTTAACAATGATAAAATACAATTAATCAAGGAATCACAATATCGAGAGCATGAATTAAGCAAACTTTTCGCTTTAATGACGTACGATTATTTGATTAACACAGCCAAAAAGCATTCAATTGACGTGAAGGGTAAAAAAAGGAATATCGCAAAAGCGTTGTGCCTCAAGGTATCAGGCGTAGAAGCGTCAGAAATTTTTAAAAAATTCCTGAAGATGAGAGCACTAAGTTAGAAATGGAACATAGCCAGTTCTTAGGGAACGCCCAAATTTGTCAGCGAGGGCAATTTCAAAGGGTACATCGGTTTTTCGGAGCTCTTGCATCTCCATATTCTTTACAAGAAGAAAATGAACTTTTCTAACAATATTCCATCGCTTCTTTTCAATATCCAAGAATGAAGAAAACCCATTACAAATCTCGCAATGGCACGGCAATTTGTAATTTTCTGACCTAATTTTATCTGGAAGATTCTCATGGGAGTAATCAACCATATCAATACAATGGTAGTAACTACCTAGCCGTTTAGGAGGCTCGCCTCTTTTGCCCATTGTGGTATAAGCTGATGTAGCAATTGGAGTCGAGATAGCAGTCGCTCCATGACAGAAAGTAACATAACCAAATTCACGTACATTGAATACGATAACAGGTTTTCCCGAGCTTGAAAGGCTTTTGATAAATTTCAATAAATTCCTAACCTCTTCCGGCTTTTCATTTAGATTCATTAGTCGAACACCGATGATGTCAGGGGTTCCTTGCATGACGGCATCCATAATGTTGTCAACATTGTCGGCTGTAAGGATTGAGGGACTCAAAGTTACGAGATTCATCAAATCCCGCTCGGTATTAAATCGTGTAAGCAAAGTGTCAAACAAAATTCGCCCTGTTCGATTCATCTCACGAGTTTTCTCAACTTGATGATTAACCATCCTACGGCTAGATAGTGGGACAGATGGATTTATCAAGATACTTGCATGTTTCTCTATTTGAAACTGCAACAAGTTTCGGATAAGTACTACGTCTAGAAGGGGATAGAGTTCCCTAATGACGCGGTCTGTCTTTTCTCTAGGTAACCTTGAATCCGCGATGCTTTGCACAATTGGCGGGATTTTTGGTGCCCACTGTTTAATTAATTCACAGCAATTTTTCTTATCTTGAGCTTTTCCCATAAAAAGAAAATAGAGGCTGGGATCAATCAGTCGTATTCTCTTATCGAGTGAATAATGGTTTTCATCAAACGCAGATTTCAAGTCAGCGCCAAGAAAGCTGGCTATCTGGTGATAATTCCCTATGGGTATGCTTAGACCGTCAATCTGGTTTAATCCATCATGAGCTTTGTTAACAGGATACCGAGAAACTGCTTCTCTAATTAATTTTGCTTCATTTTTTGTCTTTACCTCAACGAAAAGGGCGGGATTCTTTAGAGTTATTTTACTCTTAAGCTGCATCTCATTTCTTATCATTTTTTCACGCCTTTACTTATTTCTGTATTGAAATTACTTATAAAGTTAACAAACTGTTCGAAATTAGCCAACGGTATCAGTATTCCGCCTCCAATTTCTTCGTTGAAGTCTGTTTTCTTTTTTTCTTGAATAAATACAAAGTCGCCCATTCGATTCTGCAGCACGTAAGCGATATATTCACGGTTTTTTATGCTGAAAGTCTGCTTTTTTGCATGATGCATTGGTATGCTATTTGGGAGATAAAGTTGCGTATTTCCTATTTTCACTGAGTATATTTCGTTAGTGCAGGTTAAAACTGACAGGTGTTTTTCGATAGTTCTGGAGTCAAAAGGTAATTTGGCTGTCAACATGCTGGCGGTCACGCCATCAATATTTTTGCGTACTGTTTGTCTGAGAATTTCTCTAACATATTGCTCTCGTTCGTTTGGGGGGAGCTTTAGGTATTCACTTTTTGCTAATACTTCGGGAGCTTGAATTTCCAAGTTATTCACCACTCACATATGGTATATGTAGTTTGGCTATATAATGCTTGTGCCACCATCAAGAAAATGGTATAGGGTGGAATATCATATGCCAATAATCATTAACCAATGGAAGAAACCAACAGTTATTTGAAGATACAAAGGATGTCTGAGAAATCACATCCCTAAAAGGCGTAATTCCCAATTGGATGATGGAGCGCATGAATGGTGAAATTCGTGACCGAGAAAAGACTATGAGGGGATTAAAGAAAAAGCGTACTCCAATCTTGACAGGTTACCAAATCTACCACAATTATGTGCGACCCCATGAGTGCCTAAACGGTAAGACTCCATCCGAGGCTTGCGGAATAGTGATTGAAGGACAGGATAAATGGCGAACTCTGATAGAGAACGCAAGTAAGAAAACCACTTGTTAGAGGTCAAACGTTAAGCTTTTTAATTTATAACTTCAAATTTATACATATTTATTTACACAAAAGTTATAAATAAACCGAATTAATTTAAATACTTGAACGGGAGGGACAGCCAATTGCGTCCCGATGGTGATACTTGTATTACCGCCCGTTCGTCACTTTTACCTCTTATGAATTGCTACAAATGGCGGTGGAGACCAAACATACAAACCAACGTTTCTTCCGTTAATGGTGTCAAATAGCGGTGTAATTTCTTCAAAACGCTTGTTATTGTTTCTTTCAAAATGTGTCCATACTGCGTATGCGCAAAAGTCAGCTAGTTGAATCCCTTGACTATACTTTGATTCAATAAAAAATATGGACTCAATAATTCCTTCTAAATTATTCTGGGTTTGAAACATTACTTCTGGTTTAAACTCCCAGTTAGCTTGCATTACTAACCCTTTAAAACGTCCTTTCGTTAAAAAGTCATGAAGTGGTCTATCGCTGTTTACAGCCTCAGAATCATATATCATAATTCCGCTTTCTTTCCGTTTCTGTAAGAACTTTGAGAATCTGGAAGCCATGTATCTAACTGCTAATTGTTTCGGTTGCTCAGGTGTTATGTAGCCGTTAAAATGTCTAGGCTTGTCAATAACCATCGCAAATAGAGTTGCGTTAAGTTTGGGAAGTAGTGTAAAGACACCATCTGCAAATTCTAAACGCTGAATGTCAGTAAGATTGTTCCATAATCCTCTTTTATTGATCAAATCTCCATAATGAACCTCTATTTGATTCCAACAATTACCAAAATACTTAGTGCATAAACTATGTAGTTCATTAAAAGCGGTAAACCATATCTGATGCTCAATGGCAACACCTGCCAACACATAAAAAGTGTCTTTCCCTCTTCCAAATGGGGGTGGATATTCTGAATGTCCACTGGCATCAAGGAATAGCAGGTACATAGACAGCTATTGGTTGTTATTTGTTTTTAAGCGTTTATGCTAGGCACCCACTCAGGTTTTGCATTTTCACGATTTACGCACAACATTCAGATGCGTGGACGCCCCATCACTCGACTGTTAACAGCCCATATTCAGAGAACAAAAATATCACCCGAACTTTAACAGGGAGATTTATCGCCTAAGAAGTTAACAGAACCTTGGTTGCTTTATCAGTAGATCAATATTTTCGCTTCTGCTTGTGGGAATCTCCTCAATCAATCTGCAACTCAACACAGTTGTTGATGCAAAAAAGCGGCTGCCCTCAAAGCCTGCTGGAAGAAGATGAATAAGGGCAGCATTCTCTTCTTCTAATACTTAGAAAAAACAAAACACAAACCAAAACTTTTGAACCACTGAAATAAGGGGGGATAGAAAAAAATCGCAACTAAGTCCTTGCCATGTTACTCTTGCTTGTTGTTTGTGGCTGTTTGCACAACCAGCCTGCAACCTGAACCTATCTCCGACAACAAAACACAGCAACCAGGTCAACCTGTTGGTTGTTGTTGTGGCATAGGAACTTTTCTCTTACAACTACTAATAAAAAACATCTTTGTTTCTGGTTGGAAATGCTTAATTAAGAGCGCTTCTCATTTCAGGGTACGGAAGGAATAAAATTTGAGTGACGAAATTTCAAAATTACCGCCTAACGTTCAAGAAAGGCTTCTCAGACTCCAACAACTCCAGCAAACCTTACAGTCCATTTTAGCGCAGAAACAGCAGGTTGACATGGAAAAAACCGAAGTCGACCAAACCATTGCTGAACTGCAAAAAACAGCAGAAGACGCAGTCATATACAAAGCAATCGGCTCACTGCTGGTTAAAGCAGAGAAACCAAAAGTAAACGCGGAACTTGTCGAACGCAAAGAACTCTTAGATACACGCACCACCGTTATGGCAAGACAAGAAGAACGCATACGCAGCCAAGTCAAAGAAGCACAAGCAAAACTGCAAGAAGACCTAAGTCCAGTCTCTGGTCAACCCTTATCTTAAGGTGAATGCTTGTGGTAGAGCTCGGCATCCCAGAGCTAACCACCGAGCAAATCGAAACCCTATGCTCCACCGCTGAAGATGCAGCCAGAAAATATGTTCTGGCTAAAATTTCTCATAAAGACATTGACCGCTTAGACATCAGCGTGGAAGCTGAGGGAGCAAAACCAGTGAGCGTTACAGTGGAAATCAACCTTCAATTATTGCCTCAAGCAAAAGGCATTGACGTGGAAACGCTGGTTAAGGAAGCCGTAAATGAAGCGCATAAAGCAACTGAAAACTTTTTGAGAAAACTAAAATGAGCTTCAAAGAACTAATACAAGTTTTAGAGGGACAGCAAGCATCGTTTGTTTTGTTGTTGTGCCACCGAAGCGCAGACGCGGACGCGATTTGTTCAGCTTACGCGTTGCAGGGCTTGCTGAAGCGGTTTTTGCCAAACGCCGTCATTGAGATTGGGTGTCCGCAGGGCGTCAACAAACCTGCAAAGTTGCTCTTTGAGCACATGCCCATAACTGTGAACCTTAAACCCAACATTGAATCGGCAGAAGCCATAGTGCTCCTAGACATGAACACCGTCGAGCAACTCGATGAATTCGCAGATGTCATAAATAAATCGCCTTCGCCAAAATTAATCATCGACCACCATGCACCCAGCGCTGACACAATGCAGTCCTGCAAGTTCTGCATGGTAGATGAGAAAGCAGCTGCTAACTGTGAATTAATCTATCGTCTTTTCAGCCAAGCAGGAGTCGAGCCTAACCTTAACGAGGCGAAAGCGTTGTTTGTGGGCATAGCGTTTGATACGAGGCATTTTGCTTTGGCTAATTCGCCGACTTTTGAGATTATTGCTAAGCTGGTTGTTAAAGGGATAGATGCTCAGCAAACGTTGGCGCTGTTTGCCCTGCCCATTGACCCTTCGGAGCGGGTTGCTAAGTTGAAGGCTTGCAAGAGAGCAAAAATCGTGAAAGTGGAGGGGTGGATTATTGCGCTTTCGCATGTGAGTGCTTTTCAGGCGCCTGCTGCCAAAGCCCTCGTTGATTTGGGGGCGCATATGTCGGCAGTGGCAGGCAAGAAGAATGGGAAAGTTGAGTTGAGTCTGCGTTGCACGCGCCAGTTTACTGAGCAAGCGGGCGTTCATTTAGGAGTGGACATTGCAGCACCGCTAGGCGAGTTTCTGCAGGGTGTCGGCGGAGGACACGCGATGGCTTCAGGTGTCAGCGGCAAAGGCGAGATACAAGAAGCGCTTAAACAATGCCTTGTTCTTTTGAAGCAGAAAATAGCCAAAACTGCGTAGTTACGCTTAAATGAGCAAACTCTCACGCTTAAGGTGAGCAGGCACAAAAAATATGGCTATAATTGAAACAAAAAACCTCACCTACACATATCCCGGCGCATCAAAGCCGTCGATTAGTGATGTTTCGATTAAGGTGGAGAAGGGTGAGTTTGTTTTAATTACGGGTCCAAGTGGCTGTGGAAAGACAACGTTGTGCCGATGCTTTAACGGCTTGGTTCCGCATTTTTATCAGGGTGAATTAAAAGGAGAAATTTCGATAGCTGGAATTGACACGCTCAAACACCACACCTACGAGATGGCAAAGCATGTGGGTTTGGTGTTTCAGAATCCCGAAAACCAGCTTTTCGCATTATCCATCGAAAAAGACGTTGCGTTTGGCTTGGAGAACGTTGGGGTTTCCCGAGAGGAAATGCGCAAAAAAGTCGATTGGGCACTAAACCAAACAGGCATCTACGACATACGCGAGCGGTCACCCCACGAAATCTCTGGAGGGCAGCAGCAACGTGTTGCGATTGCGTCGGTTTTAGCTATGGAACCAGAAGTCATCGTGTTAGATGAGCCGACTTCTTTTCTTGACCCGCTGAGTGCTGAGAAAATTTTTGAGGTAATATACAGGTTAAACAAGGAGCAGGGAATCACCGTAATCCTTGTCGAGCACCGTTTGGATTTAACAGCCAAGTACGCTAACCATCTTATTGTTATGGATGAGGGAAAAATGCGTTTTGAAGGCGACCCAAGACAAATCCTCAACAGCGAAGAGACGCGGTTAATCGGTGTGGGAATCCCAAAGGCGACGCTGCTCTATCAGATGCTAAAGAAGGAGGGCTTGAACCTTGGCGACAAAACGCCGTTGTCTTCAGAAGAGTTAGCTGACCAACTGTTGGAGGCACTAAAGCCCCAATGATTGAAGTACAGAACATTCGCTATTCTTACCCCAACAAAGTTGAAGCCCTAAAAGGCGTCTCACTAACCATAAAAGACGGCGAATTTGCTGCCATAATGGGGCAGAACGGCGCAGGAAAATCAACCCTTGTCAAACACTTCAATGGACTCTTAAAGCCCTCACAGGGCAAAGTTCTTGTGGACGGCGTTGAAACCACCAAATCAAGCGTTGCAGCCTTAGCCCGAAATGTCGGCTTTGTTTTTCAGAACCCTGACCACCAGCTCTTCAGCGAGACAGTGGAGGAGGAGATTTCGTTTGCCCTCAAGAACTTTGGTTTCGAACCACATGTCATCGAAGACCGCGTTACGTGGGCTTTAAACTTGTTATCGTTGACCCAGTACCGTAAAACTTCGCCTTTCCTGCTTAGCGGCGGTGAACGGAAACGTGTTGCGTTGGCGTCGGTTTTAGCGTGGGACCCCAAAACTTTGATTCTTGATGAGCCTACGATTGGGCAGGACCATGAGCAGAAGGAAAGGCTGCGCCAGTTCATAATGCAGATGCAAACACAAGGCAAAACCGTGGTCATAGTTACGCATGATGTAGAGTTTGTGGCAGAATGCAACCCACGCGTGGTTCTGATGAAGGAAGGCAAAATCGTCGCCGACGGCAAGGGAAAAGAGATTCTAACTGACCCTGCATTGCTGGAGTTGTCGTCGATTGTTTTGCCGCAGATAGCGCAGGTCTTCACGAAGCTGTCGCCGTTGGGTTTGCCCAAGGACGTCATTGACATTTACGAAGCTAAAGAAATCATCCTAAAAGCCAAGGAGAGCAAACAGGGCAGATGAGCGTTTTTGACGGTTTAAGGTTCAGAAAAGTTTACTCTCCAATCCACAACCTAGACCCAAGAATAAAATTCGTGTACGTCATCGCCATCTTTGTGGTTGCAATCCTTTTCTACCAAATCATCCCGCTACTGGTTTTGTTCTTTATGCAGATACCGTTTGTTCTGTTAGCGCGGGTTCAGAGGCAGTGGCTGCGTTCTTTGCGTGGAGCGGCTTTTCTGGCAATATTCATCTTTGTCGTTAACGTTGCAACGACATATTTCACATCAGGCTACATCTTGAGGGCGGTCAACATTGAAAATGCTGCTGCAATGACCCTGCGGTTCGTTGTGCTTGTTGAGTCATTCTCAGTGTTCTTCTTAACCACGTCGCCAGACCACTTAGGCTTAGCACTGGAAGAATCACGGGTGCCCTACGAGTTCGCCTTTGCCTTCACAACTGCAGTGCGTTTTGTTCCTGTTTTGGCGGAAGAAGCCCAAACAATCATGGATGCACAGAAAGCCCGAGGGCTGGAGCTGGAGAAGGGCGGCTTGCTCAAGCGCATAAGGAACTATGTGCCTGTTCTTATCCCATTGATTGTTAGTGCTATTCGCAGGAGCCTTGAGTTAGCTGAAGCCATGGAGTCCCGTGCATGGGGAGCTACAAAGAAACGCACAAACTTGTATTTGCTAAAGTTACATAAAGGAGATTATGCTTTGCTTGCGATTACTGTCGGAATTTTAGTGGCGGCTGTTTACATTCACTTTTTCGTGTCCATTCCAACAATAAGTCAGTTAATATAGTCCATTGCACTGCGCTAAATTGTCGGAGATAATGTAGGATGAAACAGCTATTTTTTTGTTGACAAGGTGAAAATGTCGGTTTTTATCGGTTTTAACAGTGAAATCGGGGCATAAGAATGTTTAAGAACTGGTTTCCCTCGTCCTTCTTAAAGGCGCTTAGTTCTTTTGATGCCTCTCGATCCGCTCGGCACTATTCTTCTAACGTTTTCGGTGGTCCTCTTGTTTTTGTTAGTTTTGGGTCTGCCGCTTGTCAGAGGCATAAACACTAAAAAAAACCTTAAACGGCATGGCATGTTAGCAACATCTGCATTAGTTGTGCAAACAGTTTTTGTTCTTGTTGTCATGGTTCCTTCTTTTGCGAATAATTTTGCGCACATATTGGCTCTATCGCCATTTTACGCCGTCGATACATGGTTACACGTTGCTTTAGGTTCAGCCGCTATCGTTTCAGGCTTTGCCTACACGGGGATGTGGCTCGCCTTTTATTCTTCGGGATTAAGGTGTATTCGAGCAAAAAAATATATGATGCCAACTTTGGTGATTTGGGCAGTCACGATAGTTACCGGTGCCTTAATCCACTTATTGCAGATGTTCTAACCTTCTTTTCCAATCCGCTTTTAGAGAAAACATTATTGCCAACGTAACCTTAAGGGTGAAAGGGATTAGGATGGCAGAGCACACTCGGTTTGGACCAGCAGGCGTTCCACCAATGTTTAGGCTAATGGGCGCAACCACGACAGATGTGCCAAAGCTCCTGCATGAGGAAGGACTTGACGCTTTCGAATATCAAGCTTCCCGCTGGGGACCCAAACCGCAAATAAAACAGCAAGACGCCCAAAAGCTCGGCGAAGAAGCCAGAAAAAACGACGTCAAGCTCAGTATGCACGGTTCCTATTTTGTGAACTTGTCAGGTAAGAAGGAAGTTGTAGAAGCCAGCAAACGACGCTTAATCGCCTGTGCAACTGCGGCTGATTGGATGGGCGCATATGTTGTGGTTTTTCACACGGGCTTCTACGGCTTAGTCGAGAAGAGTTTTGCCTTCAAAAACGCCCTCACCGCCCTCAAAGAAGTCAGCGCAGAAATGAAAACGCTCGGCTTAAAAGTCAAGCTCGGACCAGAAACAATGGGCAGAAAATTCCAAGTCGGCACCCTAGACGAAATCCTCAAAATCAACCAGGAAGTCGAAAGCACCCAACTCGTCATCGACTGGGGGCACCTCCACGCACTGCACCAAGGCACGCTCAAAAAAGTCGAGGACTTCCGCGCCATAGCCGAAAAAGTCGAAGCAAAACTCGGAACCGAAGCCCTCAGAAGCATGCATTGCCACTTCTCAAAAATCGAGTTCTCAAGCCAAGGCGAAAAACGTCACCACACCCTCGACGAAGAAAGGTACGGACCAGACTTCCGCATGCTGGCTGAGGTGATTGTGGATTTTGGGTTGCATCCGACTATGATTTGTGAGTCGCCGATTTTGGATGTGGATGCGAGAAAAATGCAAGCGACGCTAAAAGAAGTCATAGAAAGCAAACGGCAGAAAGCTGCGTAGCGTTGTGGTTTTTGGGCATATTTGGATCCTAATATCCAACTGTTGCACTGCACCTATAGAGGGGTAGCGTTTGCGTTCATATTTGGATCCTATTAGAGGTTCTATGCAGAAACCAATAGGGATAGGTCCTATTGGTGATTTTTCAAGCCATTAATCGGCTAGTACAACGACCCCGGTATGCGATAGTTTCTTTTTTTCCCCACCCAGTTCCCCACAAAGGCGCCGACAATGTAGCATGCCAGAAATGTTATTGTCACCGTTGGTCCGCTAGCAAACAAGCCGCCCGTTACATCTGTGACTTGCAGCAGCTTGGTTACGCCCAGCCATAGCAGAAACCCAAGCCCCGTCGTCCCCAAAAGAACATAGAATGCTTTGCTTAGCCTGCGGAGGTTTTTCTCTGACGCAACATCGCGCCCAATATGCACAGCCATATAGGTTATGCCGATGACGCCCAGAATCCAAACGGATTGCTCAATGAACTGGTGAAGACTAAAGACACCGTAGAAGTACAGCGCGGAGTTGAAGGCGACTGTGGCTACGGCGAAGACGGCGGTGGATTTCCAGAAGCGCCCCCACCATTTCGGCTTCAACTTAAGGCGTTGCGGGCTCTCCTCAGGAAACTCAATTAGTAACCGCGAGGCGACTTTACCCTTCTCGGTGAGCGTGTACTGTCCCGCTTCATTTTTTGCTACCAAAGTGCCCAGCATCTTCAAGTGGTAATTAAGCAGCCCCGTTGTTGCGAAGCCCATAGTATCCATTAATTCGGTGTGGCTTTGGGCGCCTTTGTCGTTGAGCAGCAGTATGATGCTTCGGCGGGTTTCGTCTTTGAGTATTTTATGCAAGGAATCGATTTGGGAAGTCATACCTCAGTCTGTGAGACCGCGTGGATTTAGGGGTTTTCGACAAGGATTCTTGTCATGGCAAACTTTTGGGGGATTTGCGGTTTGTTGCGATAGTAACCGTTCTGCCAGCTGCAGTTCCGAAACCGTGTTAATGTTCACAGCTAACGCTTCTTGGGTCATTAGGTAGATGTCTTGGTCGAGCCATTCGTCGCCATACCGCTTGTGCCCATCGATAACGTTGATTCCGACCGGAACCACGTCTTTGTCGTCGTTTTTGAAGGAATACTCAATGCACATGCCCAACTTCGCTTTGGTTTCCAGCGGAACCGCAACGGTTAGGGCTGGTTTGCCGCAGCGCTCGTAGCGCTCGACGATGGCGTCTATCATTTCGCCCCTGACCAGTGGGAGGTCGGCTGCAATGGCTAAGAAAACACCTAGCTTGAGGGTTTGAACGACGTAGCCCATGTCGGAAACGTAGTCTTTGCCCGGGGTTTCGATGACTTGGACTCCAAGTTGCTGCATTAGCTGGGTGGTTTTGGGAGTGCAGTTAGTTGTGGCAACGATGATGTTGTCGATTTTTTTAGCGTTCTTTAGGGCTGCAAGCACGTATTCGATGACGGGTTTGCCGCAAACGTCTATAAGCGGTTTTTCTTGGGCAATTTTCATTCGGGTGCCCCTGCCGCCAGCCATAACCAGCGCAGTTACCGTACAACCACCGCCAACAAAACAATCACACAAACCATCCGCGTCAACTCATTTGTGGCACCGAAAACATCGCCTGTGACACCGTTAAAGTGCTTGTGCGCGACTGCGACCATCACTAAACCCGTTATTATTCCTGCCAGAACGATGAAGAAGCCTGCCCAACGCAACAGAGGCAAAGCAATCGCGAAAGAAATCACCAGTGCTGCAATCAAGCGCAAGTTGCCTTTGCTTCCATGCATGGCTTCCAGAAATGGCGAGTTCATGCCTTGGTGGATGGATTTGCCTGCCCAAGCTGCTACAACCATCGAGAGCTTCGCGCAAAGCTCAACCACGATTACTGCGGGAAGAATAAGCCTGACGTTTAGTTGCCCAATCGCTAAAGCGGTGATAAGCATGGTTAAAATGCCCATTGACAAGCCGCCTGCGCCCGTTAATTGGTCATGCATTACCTCGATTTTGTGTTCAAATGTGCCATGAGCCATGACGCCGTCGCCGAAATCCAATAAGCCATCGGTGTGGTGCAGCCCAGTCATCCATAATAGCAACGCCAAAACCAAGGCGCCCGCAACGATGCCTGGCAAAAGGTGGAATGCGACCCACCCGAACAAACCCGCCAACAAACCGATGAAGGCGCCGATTAGGGGGAAAGCCCACATGCTTTTGGCGCAGTCAGTAAGCATGTCTTTGTCCATGGCGACTGGGAAAACGGTTAAGAAAGATAGGAGGTTTTTTAGTTCTTTAACGACCAAGTGCGTGTCACTTTATGCCCATCAGTAGAGCATAGTTACGCTCTATTTCCTTAAGAAGTATATCCTTCGTGACTGCACCGCCAAGCTTTGCCATCGCCGCAATCGAAGCACCACCAGCACCAACGCCTTCTTTGACAAGCCCAGTCTCGTAGATTCGTAAACCCGGATATTTGGAGGGACCAAAATCTAAATCTGCAGCTAAAACGGGTACGTCGCAGAACTGTTTGACGATGCCTTTGATGTCGGAGTTTTTGTCTTTGGCAACCCACCTTGTCGTACCGACAGCCACATTGCAGAGCGTTTCAGGGTTCAAAGCGTTAATTATTGCCAAAACAGCGGTCATTTGGGTTCCGCCAGCCATCAAAACAGGCGCCTGCTTTGCTCCGCCAATAACCAATCCAGCCAAGGCAGCCATCATAGGGTCACCGACACAGGAAATCGCTTTTATCGGGTTCTTCGCTAAACTGCCAAATTTTTCCCCCGCAGCCTTCAAGCCAGCCGCAACCACTTCCCCCTTCAAGTTATGCGGGTTTTCAGGCAGGGTGCTACTGACTTTTCCCTGGGCATTCACACCCAACGCTGACAGGACGCCGAGTGCGGTTGTGGTTCCGCCGGGAATGCTCTCGCCGATAACCAAATAATCCGAAGCTTTAGCAAGTTGCTCGCCAAGAATCTTTGCTCGCTCGATAACTTCTTCCACATTATCAACAGAATCGCCTGTTCGGATATCTCTGCCGGAATTCCCGCCCAAATCCACGTAAGGAATCTGCGGTTTAACCTTCACTCCGCCATTAACAACCAAAACTGGAATGTCAGCTAAACGCAAAGCTGACATCGTAATCAATCCAGGTGTCGGAATCCCGTCGGGAGTTATTGGGACGCCTTGGATGGATTTGCATTTGCCCAAAAGCAAAAGTTCTGCGTCTGCAGGTGGGGTGAAATCGGTGAAGTCTGGGTTTGCACCAGCCGCAGATAAGCCGGGGATTTTGCCGGTTTCGGTAGTGGCTATGGTGCAGATGAAGAGGGGTTTTTTGCCTTCGATTTCGTCTAGGAAGGCTTTTGCTTTCAACTCGTTATTCGCAATTAGGACATCCATGGGGTTTCCCTTTACTTGGGCACAACTTTGAATTTCTTGATTTCCAAGTATCCAAAGCCGCCCTCAAGCTTATGCTTCTGCGTTTCCACAATTTCAATCTTTTTCTTAAATGTTGGTCCGTCAGTTATGACGGTGTGGTATTCGCCGCCTTCGCCGCATGCGTCCACGTTGCCAAGTTTAAGGATGTCATCATAGAACTTTCGATCCAATGTTCTACCTAGCCACTCCACGCCAAGCAAATCCAGTTTAGTGCGGACGACAGTTGCCTTAAAGCCTGTTTTGAGGTAATCTAAGTAGATTTTCTTTGTGTCACCCATCCACAGTGGCTTGACCGGGGTTAAGCCGACTTCTTTGCAGATGCGTCCAAGCCAACCTTCTTCGTGTCCAGCGACTTCGTAGATGTCGCCTGTGACTAAGCCTTCAGCACCCTTTGCCTTACATTGCAATAGGACTGCTTTGAAGTCTTTTTCGTAAGTCTGGGGGGACGTGGTTTTTTTAATCAGGGGAATCCCTATGGCTTCCGCCTGTGCGTCAAGGATTCCTGAGGGTATCATGTGGAAGTTTGATTTGGTTTCGCTCATCATCATAGTTAACAGGTTTATGACTTGGTGGCCTTGCTGAGTAGCCAAGTAATATGCGTAGGCGCTGTCTTTGCCGCCGCTCCATGAAGCTACAACTTTCATACAGTTTTTTCCTCCTAGGTGGTTTCACCCACAACTTGTTGTATTACTGGTTTGGGGTGAATATGAAATTGATTATTTACTGTGGATACACTTGTATAAAAAACTGCCCATTTACTATGCAAACAATTACTTAACTGTCCAATCACTAAAACTTTGAACGAAATATTGGAAGTTTTCTTGATGTTCAGCAAATTATCTCTCCAACTGTTTGGTTGGTTTATCCACCCTTTTCATATAAGTATTACGGTAAACAACGCCACGCAACACTTAAAACAGTCCCCACCTCTAAAAAGTGAGGTTAAACAGCATGACCAAACAAACCCCACCACTATTAACCTACTTGGAAGGCAAAGGCATCACACTTCAAAGCCTAATCGACAGCGCCCTCGAAATGTACGTTCCGCACCCAGGCGTTGAAACAGAAGAAAAAGCCACCGAGTTGCTAAAGGAAGAATTCCTAGACATCCTCACAGACGTCAACATATCCACTCTAATTGTTGCAGCTTTCCATGCGCAAGAAGAAGCGGAGAATGGCCGAATTCCAGGCTTAACGAAGGAGAGGTTTTTGGGCAGGCCAGGATTAGTTGCAGATGAGCTTATTGGAATAGCCATTGCCACTTACATTGGTGGGTCACGGGGTATGTTTGAGTTTGTTCGTTTCGACCAAGCTAAACCAGGCATCCTCAAAGAGTTGCCACCGTTGACTAATGATGCGATTGGCGCGCTGGTAGCTGGGGCATCATCAAACGTTTACACTAACGCATTGAAAGGCGCAGAAGTAAAACAATAAACAATTTTTTCACTTTTCAAATAAGGGGCATTTACTGTTTAGCGGTAGATGGTTTTCTCTTTTTAGTTAGGTGTATGTTACAAACCATTGAAGCCTAGTGCTGCTTGTGATGCTTGCACAACCAGAACGCAACCCAAAGCTGACTTAGATGCCAAAATACAATCCGCTGGTCCGTCTGTTGGTTGTTGTTGTGGTATAGGAGATTTTCAGCACAACTACTATAGAAAAACAAACGCAGCCTCACAAAAACAAAACAAACCTGAACCACAATCAAGAAAAAAACCACAGAAACTCAAGATTACCATAAGATTATAATACTCTGCCGATTGAGGATTTACCCGTTGGGCTCTCATGGTTCAAACACGGCTCTGCATTGTTACACACACTTTCTTGCCGCATGTTGGCGGAATAGAGAAAGTGGTTAATGAACAAAGCAAGCGGCTTGGGACCAGAAATTTTGAGCCCACAGTGGTTACTAACAGAATAGGCACGCCCAAACGATACAGGGTTGATGGGGTGCCAGTCGTTTGCTATGAATCCCTAAACACTGGGTTCCGATTGGGAATCCCTTATTCAATGCCGACTGTAACCAGTTTCCCAACGTTCGTTAAAGCAGTAACATCAAGCAAAATAATCCACGCACACGGCCACCCATACTTAACCTCCCTCATCGCCGCTAAACTAGCTAAACAGTACAACAAGCCGTTTGTGCTCACCCAACACAACACCTTCATCGATTACAACAACATCTTTGACCATGTCGAACGCTTAAACGATTTAACCGTAGGAAAACAAAACCTCAAAGCCGCAGACAAAATCATTGCAATAAGCGGCGCCACCAAAGATTACGTGCTAAGGTTAGGCGCAAAACCAAGCAAAGTTAAAGTCATCTACAACGGCGTTGACTTAGCAAGGTTTCGACCAATCGCTGGAAAACGCGAAGAAATGCGCAAGAAGCTTGGGATTCCCCAGCATGCCATCGTTGTCCTGACAGTGAGGCGGCTTGTTTACAAAAACGGCTTAGACACACTAATAGACACCGCGAACATTGCGGTCAAAAATAATCCTAAAATCGTGTTTTTGGTCGTTGGTAAGGGTCCAGACATGGAAAGCGTCAAGTTGCAGGTTGAGCAGTTGGGAATTAAAGCTAATTTTAGGCTTGCAGGGTTTGTCAACGATGAGGATTTGCCGTCGTATTACAATTTAGCAGACTTGTTTGTGTTGCCTTCCAAGTCAGGCGAAGGATTGCCTCTAGTTGCGCTTGAAGCCATGGCATGTGGTCTTCCGATAATAGCCACAGACGTTGGGGGAATAAGGGAAATCTTGATGGATGACTATGGGAAACTTGTGGCGCCTAACCAGCCGGAGTTGCTTGCGAAGGCAGTTTTGGATTTCGCTACATTTGATTTTTCTTCACGCAAAAGTGAACTTCGCGCGATGGTTGAGGAGAAGTTTAGTTGGGAGGCAAACGTTGAAAGGCTTGTGGAAATATACGAAGAGCTTATTTAACCATGTGAGGGAAACATATTAGCCCTTTGAAATGGATGTGTGCCGATGACGTCGAAAGTTGAAATGGTTTCGGTGGTAATTCCAACGCTCAACGAAGCAGGTAACATTCTGGAAGCTATCTCCACAATCCATAGTGATTTGTCTTATCCCAAGGAAATCATTGTTGTTGACGGGAACTCGACGGATGGGACAAAAGAAATCGTTCAAGGCTTAGGCTACTGCAGGC
This sequence comes from Candidatus Bathyarchaeota archaeon, assembly GCA_963846735.1. Lineage (GTDB taxonomy): Archaea > Thermoproteota > Bathyarchaeia > Bathyarchaeales > Bathycorpusculaceae > Bathycorpusculum. The sequence goes on from CAWJXC010000004.1 coordinate 199,802, forward strand.
TCATCATTGAACCCCGACGTGGCTATGGCTTAGCGCTAATGACAGGCATGAAAAACGCGAAAGGCAACATCATCATAATGGTTGATGGCGATGGAACCTACGAGGTACGTCACATCAACCGCATGATAACCAAAATGATTGAGAAAGACGCCGACATGGTTTTAGCCACCCGCATGTACGACCCCAACAAAGCCATGGGGTTAATGAATTTCATCGGCAACAAAGTAATCACAACCTTCTACGATTTCTTCTTCAGCCAATTCCTAAGCGACACCCAATCAGGTTTCCGTGCAATATCCCACGAAGCCATCAACAACGTGGAACTCAAAGCATACGACATGGCTTATGCAACGGAGATGCTTATCCAATTCGCTAAGGAAGGCTACAGCATGATTGAAGTTCCAACCACTTACAAAGTCCGAAAGTATGGTAGACCTAAGCTGAGAAGGTTTAAGTCAGGAATTGAGATATTTAGCACTATGTTTAGGGGATTTCTGGATGCGGATACGTTTAGAAAGTGTCAAGAGAATTGGAAGAAAAATCGGTTTAAATGAAGATAAAGGCTACGCAGTCGCGATTTTTCTTGCGTTGATAATTGTTTCTGCTACAATCCTAGGCTACTATGCAGTGCTTAGACCACAACCAGAAGGCTACAACACAATCTACCTGCTTGACTCCCAAAAGAAAGCGGTCGATTACCCAGACACTTTGGTTGCCAACCAAAACAGCACTTTTAGCGTTTACGTTGACGTAGAAAACCACATGGCAACAAGCGCCAATTACACTGTTCAAGTGAAAATTGTAACCGATCTTCCCGCTATTTTCCCAATCGACACGCAGCCCACTCAAGTCTACGAAACTGGAAGCTTAAGCAACAACGGGAAACCATGGCAAACCATGGCAACCATCACGCAGAACACGGTTGGAAACTACTCGGTGGTTTTTGAACTCTGGCAGCACCAGAATGATGGCTCTTTGGTGTTTACTCAGAACATCTGCGTCCTAAAAACCCAAGTGATAAACTAAGCTTTTGTTTAATTTTTAGAGCCCCAAGAGGGATAGGTCCGTATTTGGGTTTTCTACAGTCATTAGCATGTTGAAAATGGTGGTTTAAGCAAGGGAAGAGGAGGTCTGGGCGGGCACTATCTTTCCCATGATTTTGTACTGTTCTTTTTGTGGAACACTCCGTTCCTGTGGGAGAGTAATATAACTCTTCTTAGAAAGATAATCTTGACCTAAACTGTAACATCAAGGGTTGGTTAAGTTTGACAACATATTATTGGAGGCGCAAAAAATGAAGCATCCAAAGCTCTTGATTTTTTTAGTTGCAATTGCATTGCTATCGGGCGTAATCTTAGCCGCCGCATACAATAATTTTGGCAGCAATGCTTCCTCAGCCGATGCTTCAGAGCGAACTCCTCAGCCGCCTCTACTTCAAGTTTTTTCTCCTGAAGAGAACAATACATACCAAACAGTCAATGTTCCGCTCAATATTACGGCAAACAACTCAACAGCGAAAATCACCTACAGTTTAGACGGGGCAGAAAATGTTACTTTAAACGAAAATACAACCGCGACGCCAAGCTTGACTTATGGATTACACAATATAACAGTCTACGGTTTTGACAGCGAGGGCAAATTAGGCGACTCCAAAAACGTAACATTCACTGTGCAAATTCCTTATCCGCCAACCTTAAAACTAACTATGCTACAGGTGCAGGCAACCATCGGTTACTTTGAAGCTAGGGGTTTAAAGGTTCAAGTTTTAGATGAAAGCAAGCCGCAGAACTGCCTTTACGCTGGTGCGGTATACGTGGAATCTAAAGAAGACTTGGCTAATTTTGCCATTGCGAACAGAATAAATGTCATCTATGAAGTGTTGGATTCTAACTATGTGGGTTTTTGCGCTGATTTCTACAATAACTCGTGCTTACCCATAGTCTATACGTATTCAGCCACAATTTGCTAAGTTTTACTTTCAACTCCCAGCTTAGAAGTTACAATAAAATTTCGGTAAGAAAATATTGACTATATTTGTGAACTATGCTTTTTTGTGTCTTTCAGCGTATGCTTTCTCTATGGCGACACGGTGCACGTTGTTGTAGGCGCAAAAAGGAATTATTTTGAGGTCAGGCGTTATGTAGTGTACGACGCATCGTCGGACGCGGTTAACGTCGAAGTTGTAGGAATCCATGAACGCCATGCAGCCTAAAAGGAAGATTCGGCGGCGGATTTTGCCCAGCGACTGATACGAAGGCGAAAGATGCATGCGCATAATCGAGGTCATTAGAGTTGGCATGCCGACTTCTTTGGTAACCAATAACATGTCCATCGACAGCATCGAAGCCATAAAAAGCGAGGAGAGTAAGGAAAATTTGCCTTTGGACTCGGCGGTTTCAGCAGTTTTGCGGATGCTGTTAAAGAACCTGTCAAAGTTTACGAAGCGATTAATTGGGAACATCTTGCCACTCTTCGACACATAAACCCAGTTGACTATGCCGCATTGGGGGCTGCAGGAGAATAGTGGCCAAGGTTTCTGCATGAATTTACGCATGATTTTAATCGGCGAAGTCATAACTGACATCGGATACAAATCAGTTGTTTTTATTTCGCCATTGGTTTGTTTTTCAACGTCTTCGGCAAAGCTCCATTCCCGGAAGTTTTCTCTAAAGGGGTTCTCGGTGGCTCTGCCTGTGAAGGCGATAGGTTGGAAAATTAATCCTCGGACGATGTCAGTGTTTTTGGCGGCGAAGCGTATCATATCGCCGACTTCTTTATCGTTGAGACTCTTCATCAAGGTGTTGACGAGGATGATTTCCATGTCGTATTTGCGGCAAACCTCAATAGCCTTAAGCTTCATGTCTAAAAGCTCGCGTCCTCGAACCTTCCTATTGAATTCCTCATGAAAACTGTCAAACGACAAATAAACTATGTTTAAGCCGCTGTCTTTGAGCTTCTTTGCCAATCCAGGGGTGTCAACCAAATGTGTCCCATTGGTAGCCAGGATAGTCATGAACTTTAGTTTATGAGCAACAGCGATGATTTCAGGCATGTCTTCCCGTTCGAGGGGTTCACCGCCTGAGAAGAGAATCGCGGGGGGTTTAGGGTTAGCTTTGCTTGCGAACTCTAGCATTTTTACGAGGGCTTCTTTGGTGGGTTCATAATCTGTTTCTTGCTGGGGAAAAGTGGAGAAGCACACGGCGCATCTGAAGTTGCAGCGTTTGGTTACGTCGATTACGCCGATTACGGTGCCTGAGGCGTGGGTTGTGCAGGTTTCGCATTTGTAGGGGCAGCCGTCGGGGTTTTTGGGTGCGTTTAGGTCGCCGAGGTATTGGAACTGGTCGTATTTTTGCATGTGACTAAAGACTGGGGGGCTTTGCCAGTGGGTGGCTTTGAATTCGCCGTGTTGGGGGCATTGCTTGGTGATTTGGATTTTTCCGCTAGCTTGTCTTAGTTGGGCGTCAATTTTTTTCTGGCATTCAGGACATATGCTTTTTGTTTCGCTCATATTAGCCCTCCAAATACAGCCTCAACTATCAGTGCTAAGGGAAGCAGAATCATCGACATAGTAACAATACGCTCATACTTGCGCACGTTAGAAACCGTTGAGGCTGAGGTTACAAGTCGGATTGAAGCGTAAATTAACAGAACACTCCACAAAAGAATCAGCGGCAAATAGTAGACTGTAAAGTTTCCTATGAAATATGGCAGAGGCGCAAGCACTCCAGTTAACAAGAAAAACAAGGCAGCGACTTTGGCTGAGTTGGCACCGCCGATTTTCTGCGGCAGCGTTGGGTACCCAGTTTTTGAGTCACCTTCTACGCTGAGGATGTCTCGGAGAACGTTGCCGCCAATGGTGCCGAAAGCAATGGGGTAGAGACTGAGGGAAATCAAGCTTACTGTTGCAGGTGTGGTAATGGTGGCTTGCCCATACATGAAGGCTGTTCCTGTTAAAATCCCAACTAAAACGTTGGCGATGAAGCCTGATTTGCGTTTTACCATGAAAGAGTAAACCAGAAGCAAAAGGGAATCCACGGCAATAATTGCGAAACTAAGCCAATTAATGAAAAAAGCCATAACCAAACCCACAGCGAAAAGTACGCCTGAAACCACCACCACCTGCTTGAGTGACAATGCACCTGAGGGTATGGGGCGTTTTGGCTTGATTACTGCATCGCTTTCCCTGTCAAAGTAGTCGTTTATAGCGAACCCTGCAGAAGTGATAAAAGCCATTGAAAAAAATATCAGAAAAATTTTTTCTGGAGCAATCATGCTTTTGGTGATTGCGAACGCCGTAAGAAGTGAGAGACCACCTGTCATTAGCCAGTAGGGAAGCCGCAGTAGAGCGATTAATCCTCTAGCTGGCGTGGCAGGAGTCATTTAGAGAGTTTCCTCGCGGCGATGACTTCTTTAATACTGTCTTCTAAGCTGACTTTAGGGTTCCAACCTAATTCTTTTTTAGCTTTTTGGTTGTTGAACCAAATCGTGTGGATGTCGCCCTGCCAAGAAACGCCCGTGGTGGTTACTACGGTTTTGTCTTGAAGGTTGAGGATCTGGAGCATCAATTTGGCAAGGTCAATAATCTTTGTTGTTTTGCCAAGTCCCACATTGTAGGTTTCGCCGTTGGCAGATTCAAGCGAGCCAACCTTCACCAATAAGTCAACAACGTCGGAGACATGCACTAAATCACGTGCCTGCTGTCCCGTGCCGATGATTTCTAGTTTGTTGGGGTTTCTAGCGAGCTTATCGAGGAAGTCGTGAATGACTCCGTGGCATCGTAACCCGTAAACGTTGGCGAAACGTGTAATTACAATGTCTAAGCCGTATTGTTCGCGGTATATTTGGCAGTATTCTTCGCCGACGACTTTGGATAAGCCGTAGCATGAGAAGGGGTGAAAACCGTAATCTTCTGAAGTTGGCAGTTGCGTCGGATTGCCATAAACGGCTGCGCTGGAAGCAAACACCAGTTTTGCATCGTCTTTGCGGGCTTTTTCCAGCACGCAGAGGGTGCCTTTGGCGTTTGTTTCAAAATCAATGAGTGGATTCTCCATAGAGTAGGGAACCACGACTTGCGCAGCCAAATGGTAAATCAAATCAGCTTTTTCTTGGCTGCAGAGTTTTTTGACATCTAAAATGTCGCCTTTAACGAATTTGGCTTTGGGATTGTCTGTTACGTTTTCCATCTTGCCACTAGACAAGTTATCATAAATCGCCAAGTCATCAGTTAACTGTGACAGTTTATTGCACAGGTGATAGCCTATAAAACCAGCTCCACCAGTAACGAACACTTTTTTCCCTTTCAAATCCGCCATCCAGTTCACGACAAAACCTATATTCTCTATTGGTAAGGTTGTAGGTATATGTCGCCTGTGAAAACTATAAAAACTTTTAGGGATTTGCTATCTTTCCTCACCATCATTCCATTGGGGGGAAAAGAAGATTTCATTTTCACAACGGCGGAGAACATGTGGCTTTTTCCGTTGATTGGCGGCTTTATCGGTTTGCTTGGCGCGGGTTATTTCTTAGGTTCCAGCGTTATTGTTGGGTTCTTGCTCGGTTTAGTTAATTCCGTTGTCGCTTTGCCTGTTGGGTTTTTGGGAAAACTGATTCCCGCAGCGATGACTGTGGCTTTTCTTTTGGTTTTAACTGGGCTGCAGCATTTTGATGGCTTAATCGATTTGGGCAACGCTGTAGGGCTTAGAAATGTGCATGACCGCAAAATGGTTGCTCACGCTTGGACGGTAACCTATTCTGGCGCGGTTTTGGCGTTGGTTGTAGAGTTTGCGGCGTTTGTAGGACTGTTTTTTGTTAATCCAGTGTTTGCTTTTGGCGCAATAATCGCTGCTGAAGTTGCCGCGAAGTTGTCGATGGTTACGATTGTTTGGGTTGGCAAACCCAGCCATAAAGGATTAGGCTCAATTTTTCTCTCCAAAGCCAAAAAGAAACTCAACACTGTAGCTTATGCAATTTCGATTTTGATTATTTTTCCAGTTTTTACGCTTTTAGGCAATCCTTTTTTGGGTTTAGTAGCCGTTGGCATAGTTTTAGTCAGCATTCCCGTCGCGTTTGTAATGGAGAAAGTTTCAGAGACCGTTTTCGGCGGGGTTTCCGGCGACATGATTGGCGCAACCAACGAGGTTGCTAGGGCGGTTACGCTGGTTTTATTTGCAGCGGTGCTGGTGGTGGTGCTATGAAGGTTCCTGCTTTAATCATGGCTGGCGGAAAAGGAAGCCGCATGGGTTTGCCCACTGAAAAGCCGCTGTTGCCGTTTTTGGGTAAACCGCTGATTGATTGGGTTGCACAAGCCATTTTGGACGCCAAAAACGTTTCTGAATTCTATGTCATAACGAGTTCTAACACGCCACAAACGGAAAAGCACTGCCTCAGCAAGGGCTGGAAGGTTCTACATACAGAAGCAAAAGGCTACCACAACGACCTAAAGCAGGCTGTTTCTAAGGCATGTTTGACTGGCCCAATATTAACAATGCCTTCGGATGTGCCAGCGATAACAGGACCATTCCTTGACAAAGTCATCAGCCAGTTCGAGGTTTGCGGAAAAGATTTCTTGGCGGTTTTTGTTCCCATAAAAGCAAGGCAGGACTTGGGCTTGTCGATTTCCTCCACCGACGAATACAGGGGCGTTTGGTATGCGGTTTCAGGAGTCAACATCATAAACGGCAAAAAAATCCTCAGCGACGGAAAAATCGAAACAAGCGCCATAATAACCGAAGAAACTGAGGTTCTGCTAAACATTAACACTACCAAAGACCTCGAGATAGCCCAAAACATAATGGCTAAAAAAGGTAGATTTTGATTAGCTTCGTCGCGACCGCTCAGAGCGACCTATCCTCGGCTATATCAATAGATCGAATTTTGGTTTTGTTTTTTCTAGTGTTAGATGATGGCAAGAGCCCCCTTTACTTATCTTCTTCCAGCGGACTTTGGAGCCGATTGCTTTTTTGATTTAGCATCAGCTATAGGTTGCAGGCAGGTTGTGGAGCAATCCGCAAGCAGAACAAAAAAACTTTAGATCTACTGATAATAGGCGAAAAAGCGATGTTGCAAGCCACGCAACCTCTCAGCGCTGACCCTCACTTATTTAAACTATAAATAGAAACCCCGACTCAAGCCACCTTAAAAGTTACTTGTACGCGGTTAGCTGGAGGTCTGATGCTACAAACACCTCGTCACCCGACGCAACTGGCGCTAAAACGTAGTGGTCGAAATGCTGAGTTTTATCGAGATTACCGTTTGAGGCGCCAAAAACCCAAAGTGCATTATTCTCAGTCAAAAACAAAGTGTCCTTGTTTACTGCTAAACCCGATTGGCTGTCCAAGGAGAGGGCACCGTCTTGGATTTGTTTTGCCCATTCAACTTGGAATGTGGCTAAATCGAGGCTGACTATGGTGGCTTTGAATTGGTTTTGTTCTGTGACGCCAAAGCCCCAGTATATCCGTTGGTTTTGAGGGTCGATCTGTATGGGAAAAACTGTGAGGGCATTGTCACTGTTAACGCGTGAGAAGAGGTTTTGATTGTCAACTTTTGCTGTGGCGGATATGGTGCCGCTCTGCAAGTCTAGTCCGTAAAAGTTGCCGTCTGAAGCTCCGAAAAGCAGGACACCTTGATAAGTGGCGGGGGAATGGATTTGGGCGCCAACGGCGATGTTCCAGAGGCTGTCGCCTGATGTGGCGTTGAGGCTTAGGATTTGGTTGCCGCTCTCTATGATTATTTGCCCTTGATAAGCTGCCAGAACATTTGGAATACCTGAGAATGATGTGAGGTTGCTCCGCCAAAGTATGTTGCCGTGGTCTGTATCCAGCTTGAAAATATTTGCTGCAGATTCGTTGCCGCCTAACGCATAAACGTTGCTGCCGTCAAAGGGGTCGCCTCCCAACGGATAACCACTTACCCACCAAGTCTTAGAGTCTGTTATGTTTCCAAATATGTCAAATCGGTAGGGTGTTTGCCACAGAATCTGCCCAGTTGAAGCGTTGAGGGCACTAACTTCTGCGCTTGGAGCCTGCGAAATCACAAACACTTGCCCATCCTTTGCGATAATGTTGTCGGGGGCTAGATTCTCAAAGTTAGTCGAGTAGCTCCATTGAAATTGACCCGTTGCCTCATCTAAGCATCCGACCGAACCATGCCTGTAGCCGCCGAAAACTCTGCCCTCAGCCACGGTGAGTCCTGCAGCGAAGTAGCCACCGACGCTGCTTCCGTTCCAGATGGATACACCACTTTGGGAATCGTAGCAGTTTACGTTTCCCGAAATATCCATAGTGAAGACTTTTCCATCGTCAGTTGCTAAGGCTGTGGCGAAGTTTTGGATTTTGTGTTGCCAAGCCACTTGGGAGCCCGTGGGGTTTAGGACATTGTTTTCGTAAATTATCAATGATGATACAGCTATGACCGCAATCAAACCTATGGCTATTATCAATAGGGTGCGTCTTTTCACTTTCTTCCCTTAATCTCGCTAAGATAGACAATCTTATATTGTTTTATGAATTGGGTTGATTCTTCCAATAACTTGCCTAGCCTTTTTGCATCCTTTTGAATCTGCATTGCGATTAGAGAAATATTTAACATACCCACGCACCCAATTAACTATCAAAGCCGCTTGGAGAAACTTGCATGAGCATCCTTAGCCACGACAGCTTCTGGAACGCAGTCATAACGCTGCCCATGACTAAAAAAATGCTCCAGCTGTCGCTCAAAAAATGCGGCAAATGCGGCAGAACAGTTCTTGAAGCGGCGCTTGACGATTACGCAGGCAAAACAGACCAACGATGTAACCAGTGCAGTGGATTGTACTCGCAGGTTATTGGTTTCTGGGTTGAGTTCCTGCGGCGAAGCCTCAACTTCAAACGAGCGAAAGTTGAGAAACTCTTAGCTGACCCGTACGCGAGAAGAGCCGTCATGAATTTGACGAAGTCTTTTGCTTACATGGGAATAAAAAAACCAATTTCCCTTTACGCGCCATTCCTAATCGTTTGGGATTTCACCCACAAATGCAACTTAAACTGCAAACACTGCTACTCTAACTCGGGCGCAATCCAAGAGGAGGAACTGTCAACTGAACAAGCGTTGGCGGTTGTTGACCAGCTTGCAGACGCAGGCGTGACTGCATTGGCGTTTTCAGGCGGCGAACCCTTAACCCGAAAAGACTTCTTTGAAGTGGCAGCTCACGCGGTTAAACGGGGCTTGTACATTTCAGTTGCCACAAATGGCACCTTGGTGACTAAGGAGAATGTGAAAAAACTCAAGCAGACTGGAGTGCACTATGTTGAGATTAGCATTGATGGGGCAAGCGCGAAAACCCACGATTCGTTCCGTGGCGTGCCAGGCGCTTTTGATAAGGCAGTAACAGGTCTTAAGAACTGTGTGGAAGCAGACCTATGCGCGTGCATAGCTACAACCGCAACAAAAAGCAACCTTGAAGAAATGCCCGCCATCATAACTTTAGCGGAAGAAATCGGCGCTGAACGCTTCACCTACTTTAACTTCATTCCCACGGGACGCGGAAAAGCCCACTACGACCAAGACCTCTCAGCCGAAGAGCGGGAAAAACTCATGCGTTATTTGCTAAACCGTATGTCTTCGGGCTGCAAAACCACTATTTTAACCACTGCGCCCCAGCTTGCCCGTGTTGCGTTGCAGTGTCAGGGTTCAGGGGGAACTGGGGAGGTTATGATGTCTATGGCGCACATGCAAACCGCGAAAGTTACCAAAAAAGCCGTGCCCCTAGGCAGACTTCATTGGCGGATGTGGCGCTGGAAGACTCTACTGTTCATTGTCACCACAGGGCGATGTTCACCCATGCGTGTTCCTACCCGTAAACGTAGGCAACCTCAAAACCGAAAAGTTCCAAGACATCTGGCTAAACGCGCCCCTATTCAAAGCCTTCCGAAACAGGGCAAACCTCAAAGGCGCATGCGGAAAATGCGATTACAAGTTCATCTGTGGCGGTTGCAGGGCACGCTCAGCCGCGTACCATAACGGCGACATGCTAAATGGTGACCCGGGCTGCATTATGGGAGTGAAGGGTGCAAAAAGTGCCTAACCCACAAAAGAAAGTTAAGATTTTCCGTGCCAAAGGCGACATACGCGAGATTGTACGGGAAGCTGTCGCGGATTCAGGGTTGCGTGGGAAACGTAGGATTTTCATTAAGCCTAACTTGAGCCATCCAGAGTACTTGCCCGGTGTGGTGACGAGCCCAGAGTTGATGCAGCAGCTTGTGGGTTTGCTTCGTGACGGCAACAGCGAAGTCATAGTCGGCGAATCCAACGGCTTTAACTATCCCTGCTGGACAGCCTTTGACAAAACAGGCGTCGAAGCCGCTGTTAAAAAAGCAGGCGGCACCGTCATCAATCTTTCAGAAGACAAGCTGGTGGAAGTAAAATTTCAAGGCAACACACCATTAAAACGGCTGTTTCTGCCCAAAACCGTGTTGGATGCGGATGCAGTGGTGGATTTGCCGCTGATGAAAACGCATGAGTTCATGGCTTACAGCGGCGCCATCAAAAATCTGTTCGGTTGCGTACCCAGCAACAAACGCATCTACCTGCACCCGTACCTGCCCGAGGTCATGTATCGCCTATACAGCTTGTTTAAGCCGCAGTTAACGATAATGGACGCTAGAACAGGCATCGAGGGCAACGGACCAACCAAAGGCACACCTGTCAAGATGGGGCTGATGCTGACAGGCAACGATGCGTTAGCCCTTGATATCACCGCTGCAAAGGTCATGATGTTAAATTGGAAAGAAACCTACCTCAACTACATCGCCAAAAAAACAGGCTTGCGCGAAGAAGACATTCAAGTTGAGGGCTTGCAGGTTTCCCAAGTTGCCCATCGGTTTGAGCCGCCCAGAATCGATTTGCCTGTGAAGGCGCAGATGATGGTTTACCAGCACGAGTATTTGACGAAAGTGCTTTTCTGCTCGTTGGATGTGGTTAGGCTGTTTCAGAAAGTAACTATGGCGTACCGGGGCAAACCAGTCGAAATCGGTTAGCTTAATGCTTCATCGTAGACTTTCATCGCATCCTTGACGACGATGCGCCAATCATAGTTTTCCACGATTGTTTTCCTCGCCAACGCACCCATTTCCGCAGCGAAGGCTGGATGCTCAAGCAAGTACAAGATTTTGTCAGCGAACTGCCGTGGATTGAAGGGGTCAACCAAAAACCCGTTCTTGCCGCTCTCAATCGTTTCTGGAATGCCGCCCACGGTAGTTGTCACAACAGGCAAACCCGTTGCGAGCGCTTCCAAAACGGCGAATGGATGGTGCTCGTAGAAGGTGGAAAACGCGAAGACGTCGGCGGCTTGGTAGAGTTTGGGCAGTTTCTTGTCAGGGTAGTAGCCTGTGAAGATTATGTTGCCCTTTACGCCGAGTTTTTCTGCGTGTGCGATGAGTTTTTTCATTTCGTCGCTTTGCCCTTTGCCTGAAATTATGAATTTGGCGTTTGGAAACCGTTTGACGACGGCGGGCATGCTTTCGATAAGTGTGAACAAGCCTTTGCGTGCATATAGCCTGCCCACAGAGACTATGGCTAAGTCGTCGGGGTTAAAGCCGAGCTCCACCTTGACCTTGCGCTTGTCAGCAGCTGGCTTAAACTTGTTTATGTCAACACCGTTGTGGATAACCCGTATCTTGCTCTCTGGAATCTTGTAGTAGTTCATGAGTTCCCATTTTGTGAAATGACTCACCGCGATGATTTTCCGAGCCCGCCTAAGCATGCCTTCCTCGAAAATCCGCAAAAACCAGTTAAAACTCACCAAAAACTTCTCGTTCGCGTTTAGGCGGCTGTAGGGTTCGCCGCGAATGGCTTCCGCTTCACCTTTCCATGTAGAGTGGACAGTGCAGACAAGGGTTTTCCCAAAGTTCGGGGGCACGGCAAAGTTGGGCGTCAAGGGCAGTTGGGGATGGGTGATGTCGACGTTGGCTGTGTTGCGGACGCTGCCCAGTTTGCGGTTGCTGGCGGCTGCAAGCAGGAAGGATTTTACGATTGGCATTTTGGGAATTTTCAGGAAGGACACGTTGAGGTTTTGGTTGACTTGGATGTCTTGGGTTTGGTTTGAGCCTGTGACGATTTGGATTCGGTAGCCGTTTTTGAGGAGCTCATTGGAGAGGTAATAAACATACGCGCCTGTTCCGCCAGATAGCGGCCAGTACTCGGGTGAGATAAAACAAACTTTAAGCGGCATTTACTTGTCCCTCCCAGTCAGGTACCGTGCAGTAGTTATAATGGCGCCGACAAACCACGCCGCCGACCGCACAAAGTAGAGCACGAATAAGCGCAAAGCCGTCCAGTCATGAAACTTGCCTGCGATTTTCACCGCCGAAAAAACAAAATAGACCACCATAGCCAAAAGAATTAACCCTGAAACAACCCACAACAACCTCAGCACTGGAATGATGCCTAAAAGGAAAAACACTACAACACCCAAAAGCAACACAGGCTGGATGTTCATGCCCACATCCGTAATCTCATCACCCCGAGATAGGCTTCCATGTTTAAAGTAAAGCTTCAGCGTGTTCTTGCCGTACTGCAACTGCTGCCGATAAAAAGCCCTAAGCGTTGGGCGGTTAAAATGGTAGCAAACTGCGGCGGGTTCATAGGCGATTTTGTAGCCTTTAGCGCTTATGCGAAAGCCGAAGTCGGTGTCGTATTGGCTGGGCAGTTTCTCGTCCCATCCGCCCGCTTCCTCGATGACGGCTTTTTTGAGTAGCAGATTCATGGTGGCGATGCGCCCAGTGTATTTGCCTATGCGTTGGTAGCGGTTTTTGAGTTCGTAACCGATGCTTCTTGCCCAAAGGTTCTGGGTGTTCCAGGTTTCGATGCTACCGCTGACTCCTGCAACTTTAGGGTCGCTAAGGTGGGGCACGAGTTTGTTTAGCCATTCCGCTTCGACTTTGGCGTCGGCGTCTATGAAGCCAAGGATGGGGTGGGCTGCGATTTTCATGGCGTAATTGTATGCTGCTGGAGCGTTGAGGCGGATAGAGACCACTTTGATGGGGAATTGTTGCGCGATTTTAACGGTGGAGTCTTTGCTGCCGCCGTCCATAACGATAACTTCAAAAAAACCCTCAGGATAGTTTAGCGACAGGATTGATTTTAGGCATTCTTCGATGGTTTCTTGGCTGTTGTAGGCTGCCACGATGATTGAAACCTTGGGAAACTCGTTGCTATCCACTTTTTTATCCCTTCACGTAAGCTAAAACTATTGACAATAGAATTTTGGAGCCATCCACCATCGGGTCAACGCCTGAGCGGCCATAAGTGCGCTGCTCAAAACTAATCGGAACCTCAGCCACCCTGAAGTCTTCCTTGGCGGTTTTAACCAGCATCTCAGACTCTATCTCGTATCCACCTGACTTTAGCTTTTGCTTGATTAGGACTTCTCGTTTCATGGCGCGGTAGCCTGACTGGGAATCGGTGATGGCTGTGCCTGTTAAGAGTTGGATGAGGAAGTTGAAGATTCGGACTCCAAACGCGTTTAGTTTTCTTGCGGCAACGTTTTTCTGGTTTAGGTACCTTGAGCCTATAACCAAGTCAGCTTTGCCGTTTAAAACTGGCGCAAGGACAAGTGGGAGTTCTTCGGGGCGGTGGGAGCCGTCGGAGTCGATGGTGATGATTATGTCGCCTTTTGCTTTGGCAAACCCAGCCCGCAGACCATAGCCCTTACCCAAGTGCTCTTTTAAGGTAAAGAGTTTGACACTGCGGCTTTTGGCTACTTCAAGGGATTTATCGTAAGAATGGTCATCTACAACTATTATTTCATATTTTAAGCCGATTTGCTGCATAGCCGTTTTGGTGCGGTCGATAATGTTGCCTATGGTTAATTCCTCGTTGTAGACGGGAATTATGACGGAAAGCAGCATTTCCCTTGGGCTCATTTTATTTAAGAAGCCAATGGAAGAACTTATAAAGTTTGGCTACCCCAACCTTGTAAGCAATTAAATGGGTAATTGATGTTTACATGGAAACCACTAAGAACATTAAAGTTGAGGCTGACCGAAAGGTTTGGTTTTCCATGTGGTTTTTGGGGGCAATTGTCACTTTTGGCGTAGCGTTTTTCCCCATGTTTTACCGTTTAGTTGAAGGCAGGAACAGGCATTTCTGTAAAGAGGCAGAATTGGAAGGGCAAGTTGCGGCTTATCTAAAAAATCAGGGGAAAGAACCACCTGCCACAAGCAAGCATTTTTCAGCGATGAATGCGAAAGCATGGGCTGCCAGCATCATCTTAATCGTGCCCGTTTTCGTCATCGTTTACCTATTGTCAAAAGATTTAGCAGTGCACGAACGCAACCAAGACGCCTTCCTCGCGGCTGCACTTCCAGAGCGAATGTTTATGCCTCAAACGATACCGATAAAAACTTATGCCGTAATAACCATAGTTACGTTGGGCGTTGGGGTAGTGTACTGGCTATACAAGGTAGTTAACTTGTATAACGCTCACTTTAAAGCACACTTGCAAGTAGAGAAAGAAATAGGTCGATTGATGGAGGAAGAGAAGCTTGTCTAGCACATGTAAAAAACGCAGGTTCGTTAGCCACGGTGGAGACATCTGGGGATTTAGCAGAAAATACAACATCCCCCTAGAAGATGTGCTTGAATTCAGCGGACCCATAAACTTCCTCGGACCACCCCCCAAAGCAATCGAGGCTGTAAAGCAAAACGCAAAGCTTATTCGGTTTTATCCTGACCCAAACCCAGTAGAGTTCAAGGAAGAAATCGCCAAGTACGTTGGGCACGGCGTTGAAGAAGAAAACATCCTCTTAGGCAATGGTTCAATCGAACTCATATACATGATTACGGAGATTTTGCCCCGAGGCTTTAAGGCATTGATTCCTGTTCCCTCATTTTCGGAGTATGAGAAAGCCGCCTTGCGGGTTGGGGGCGAACCAGTGTTTGTCCAGTTGCCCGAAAATTTTGCGTTGGAAACTGACAAAATCAAAAAGGCAGTAACCGATGATACTAAGATAATGTGCATCTGCAACCCTCACAGCCCTTCAGGAACGCTCTACAGCAAAGAAGCGCTTTTGGACCTTGCCAATTTCTGCAACAAAAAAGACATCATCTTTAGTGTGGACGAGAACTATATCGAGTTTGCCGATAAGAGCTTGGACAACACGTTGGCTGGCTATGTGAAGGATTACGAGAACCTATTTGTTATTCGTTCGGTCACCAAATTCTACGGCATGGCTGGCATACGTTTTGGCTACGCCATAGCAGCAGGAAACCTAATCGATAAGCTGGAGACGGTTAGGCAGCCATGGAGCATCAACGGGTTAGCAGACGCGGTTACCCTGGCAGCGTTTAGCGACACCGAATTCATAGAGAACACCAAACAAACAATCGCCAAAGAACGCACAGCGCTCGCCAAGAGCCTGGGCGAAATCGAAGGCTTACACGTCTACCCATCCGTCACAAACTTCCTGCTCGTCAAAATCCAGAACCCCAAACTCACATCCACCATGCTCAAAGAACTCTTAGCTAAAGAACACATCCTAATCCGCGACTGCTGCACGTTTATGGGCTTAGACGACCACTACTTCCGAGTCACAGTCCGCTCAGCCAAAGACAACCAAAAACTCACAGAAAAAATAAAACAAATACTAAGCAAGAACTAAGAATTTTTTGGAAAAATACTGAGATTCATTATTTGAAGAGTTTAAGTCCTTGAGGTTTTAGTGGGTCGAAATGTTTTTGGTTAAATGTGTACAGTGTAGCGTGGTTGTTTATTGCTATAGCTGCAACCATTGTGTCAGTTCTCATTATGGGTTTACCGGTTTGTTCGGTTTCCAGTTCAAGCTTGCTGGAGAGCATTGCGTCATTCTTTGTATAATCTAGAACAGGCAGTTGCAGTAATTCTTTTACGGGTTTACCGTATTTGTGCAATCCAAACAACACCTCATGTATGCTTATAACCGTGGTGCAAACCTGCTCGCCGCTAGCTAAAATGCGTTTAAGTGCTTCTGCGCCCCTCTCGGATTTGCGATCTAATATTTCAATCAAGACATCTGAATCTAGGGCAATCATCTTCTACGTTCAGCCCGTAAGTTCGATAGCTCAGAAAGCATCTGCTCTTTATTCTCAAACTCGACAGTAGCTCGAAGCTTAGTTAATGTTTCACGTGAATCCTGGCATTCCGCAAGCCTTTCAAAGAGCTCACTAAAGCTTTCACCTTTCTGCTTTATCCCCATAAGCTTACGGTAAACTTCATCACGAATCGTGATAGTTTTAACCATTTTGAAAACCATAAGAATTATGTTTAAACATACATTTAAACACTACCAATTTTGCCATAAAATCAGTAGCCATTTTAGAGTATTAGCAAGGATAGCTTTGCAACAAAGCAACATCATGTTTGGAGCCTAATAGCCAATCTATGCAGAAACGATAGAGGGGGTAGGTCGGCATTGACGTTGTTTCAATCCAAAAACAAGCCTTTGTGGATTCCCTAAGAGGGGAGGTCTGTATTGGCGTTTTCTGCAGTCATTAGCATGTTAAAAAACTGTTAATTCATTCATCTAGCCGAAAACAGCAAAACAACCAACAAAACCCGCATCAGCACATTGTTCCGTTAAAGCTATAAACCGCGCAAATCATCAAAAGGAACAACAAACCTTTCGCATAGAGGCAAAACCGTGCCCGCCCAAACCAAAAACAAAAATTCTAAAACCAAAGAACAAAACAACAAAATTCTACTCATGACCACGGCTCCGCCTGAAAACGGTGCATGGTACCTTGGCAAACGGTTGCCTCCAATCGGCTTAATGTACGTTGCCGCTGCGCTCGAAAAAGCAGGCTTTGAGGTGCAGATGCTCGACAACTACCTTATGAAAAAATCAATCGACGAAGTCAAACAGTTAATAACAAAAATCAATCCCGAAATCGTGGGGATAACTTGTGGTTCAGCCACTTACCCGCGCTGCATAGAAACAGCAAAAGCCATCAAAGAGGTAAAGCCCGACTGCAAAATAGTGGTGGGTGGATGGCACGCATCCTACATGCCCGACAGCCTCCTCGCGAACCCCGAAATCGACTATGTCGTTATGGGTGAAGGCGAACGTGCAATAACAGAACTCGCCACACGCCATCACAAACGGCAACGAAAAAGCAGCCGCAACCATCCCAGGCGTCGCATGCAAACGCAACGGCGAAAACATCAAAAACCCACCAAAATTCATCGAGAACATGGATGAAATCCCCTACCCCGCAAGACACCTACTGCCGCTTGAACTCTATGACCGAACGATAGAGTATTTGGACGCTAAACCCGCCGACGTTATGAGCATCTCACGCGGCTGCGTCTTCAACTGTGGCTTCTGCGAAACACGCAAGCTGTGGGGAAACATCTGCCGAGGCTTCAGCCCACAGAGGGTTATTGGCGAAATCCAAGACCTCATGAGCAGATACGGCACGAAAGGAATCTACTTTATCAACGACAACTTTACGCTCAGAAAAAAAGAAACCGCTGAACTCTGCAACTTGATGATTGAGAACAAGCTGGATTTGGAGTGGGTCTGCGACACACGTGTGGACCTTGTCAACGATGAGCTTTTGGCTTTGATGAGTAAAGCGGGGTGCAAGACCATCTGGTTTGGAGTCGAATCAGCCTCGCCAAGAATTCTGCAGCGAATCGGCAGAAATACAACTCCCAAAGCAGGTGGAAACCGCCTTTAAGCTCTGCAAGAAAAACGGCATAAAAATCGCCTGCTCATTCATGCTGGGCTTACCCGACGAAACATTGGCGGACATGGAAGATTCCCTGAAATTTGCCAAGAAACTCAACCCTGACTGGTGCCAATTCAACACCTTCATCGCCTACCCCGACAGCAGACTCTACAACGAACTGCTCGAAAGCGGCAATTACGTGAAGCTGGATGAGTTTTTGCTCAGCGTTAAAACCGACAGAGTTCGACTACAACTCGCTTATGGCAGTTCAGCGGCGGTTCTTTAAGGAATTCCACATGACGCCCAAACAAATACATGAAAAGAATTAGGCGTGAAGGCGCAATAAACTTTGCCAAACGCAGGCTCACGGGCGGCACCAAGAAGAGCACTGGAATCGCTTAAGAGGGGAATTGTTTTGCAGAAGAGAAGGCTTGGCAGAACAAACCTTCAAGTCTCCATTGTTGGTTTTGGCGGAACATGGATATCCGAGTTGAACACACCTGAAGCGGTACGCGTTGTTAGGAAAGCCTTTGAGTTGGGCATCAACTATTTTGACACCGCAAAGCTAGATGGAGACAGCGAAGAAAAAATCGGAGCTGCCCTGCAAGACGTCAGAGACAAATGCATCATCGCAACCAAAACAGGTTCAAGAACAAAAAAAGAATCCCTCGAAGACTTCAAAAGCAGCCTAAAACGGCTCAAAACCGACAGACTAGACATTATTCAGCTTCACGGGATAGATGACGAGAAAACCCTTGCCAAAGCCATGGGCGCGGATGGTTCACTGCAAACCTGCAAAGAAGCACGCAAACAGGGATTAGTGGATTTCATCGGTATCACTGGGCATAAGCCGCGGGTTCTGGTTAAAGCTGTTGGAGCGGCGAGTTTGATTCGGTTCTTGTTCCCCTCAACGTTGTAACTAGGCAAGCGCTGGAGGAACTGTTGCCAGCTGCAAAAGCGCATGATGTCGGCGTTGTCGTGATGAAGCCGCTGTCAGCCAAAACCTCCACACTAATCACTTGCCTCTACCAGCCTTCGCTGTCGCTTGGTTTCGGATGAGCCAGAACTCAAAGCCCTGTTGGGAGAAAACAGCGATGCAATGGTTAACAGCGCCTTAAGATACGTCTTATCACAGGATGTCGCGACTGTTATTCCAGGATTAAAATCCGTCAGCGAAGTTGAAACTGCAGCTAAAACTGGAGAACAATACAGGGGATTAACCACAAAAGAGCAAGAACGATTCAGCTTTAACCTTGGAACAAGTTACTGCCGAGACTGCGGACAATGCCTGCCTTGCCCACAAAACATCAACATTGCGGCGATGCTGCGGTTCCACACGCTCTATTCGGTTTATGGCTTGAAGGTTTGGGCTAAAAAACTCTACAGCGGATTAGAAGTCAAAGCTGATAAATGCATCAGGTGCGGGGAATGCGAAGCAAAATGCCCATACCAATTACCCATCGCATAGACATGTTGGAGAAGGCAAAGTTGGATTTCCAATAATCCACAGGCGTTTGGCGTTATTTTTTGGCTATCCAATAACTCATTTCTGGGTCTGCACAAAAGCCGATAAATAGATTGATAATGGGTTTGGAATCCATGTGGCGTGTTGGTAGTAATCTGTTCGTTTAGAAAATTCAAAACCTTTCTCTTGGAAAACTTGGGCTATGGCTTGGTGGTTTAGGGCGTGTTCTTTTTTGTGCCAGTAGTCTGATAGGGTGTAGTCGATTGTGGGGACTTTTAAGCCGATGAGTTGGAAGTATAGGCTGTTGATTACGGGGTTTGAGTGAAAATAGACGTGCTTTTACTAAGCTGGCGAGGTTGCTGGGTTCGTTTCTCCAGTAGGAGGGGGATGCTTCATGGTCAATGTACATTACGCCGCCTTTCTTTAGGAAACCGGAGAGGGTTCTGAGAGCCGCAACATAGTCGGGTAAGTGATGCAGTACAGAGTAGAGAGGTTATTAGGTCAAAGTTGCCATCGCTAAAAGTTAACTCTTCAATGGGCGAGTTAATAACGATTAATTTGCCCCGATAAATAGCCAGTGTATTTTTTTCGTAAGATTGCGCACATTTCGGGCGAAATATCCGTCGCTGTTACGTTGTAGCCCATCTGCAAAAGTTTGCCTGTTAAGTTGCCTGTGCCCGCTCCAACATCAAGGGCGTTTCTTTGGTTGTTTGTGATTTGTTGGTCTATTTTTTTTAGTTTGGCGGTTATTCTTTTTTGTTCTTGTTTGCTGTAGACTTCTGGGTGGAGCAGTTCGTAGTATTTGGCTTCGAAGCGGTGGACTGTGACGTTGGCTTGGTGGATTTGTTCTTTAAGGGTCTGATTTTTGAGCAATTGGTTGTTTTGCGCCTCTTGGTGGAGGGTTGCTTTGTCATTAAGTTGGTTTTCGAATTAATATATAGTTTGAAAATTAACGGTTTAGATTAAAACAAAAAAATAAAAAGGGAAGTGGTTTTATCCACTTGCTTTGGTTTATGGTTGTTTCCTGAGAACCAGGATGATTACAACGCCGATTATAGCGATGAAAACAAACAGCCCTGCGATTGCTGGAACGAAGAATTGGTCAGCTGCTGATGGTGCTGGTGTTGGTGCTACTGTTGGTGTTGCTGTTGCTTGCATTACGGTGAATGCTGTTGTTGCTGATGATGGCCAGTATCCGTTGGTGCCTGCGAAGTGTTGCGGTGACTTTGTATGTTGCCTGCAGATGTCTGGTGTCCAGACTAAGTTGTATTTGCCTGTTGCGTCAGTTGTTGCTGTGCCGATGGTTCGGGAGTTTCCGTTTGCATCAACGACAGTTGATTTGCACTGGGACACCTACGAAGGTTGGTTGGCAATTGTTGTTGCTGGTAGACGTAGCCCATCCAATCAGCCATGCTGACGTCGGATGCTACTGGGACACCGTTGGGGAAGTCGTTTCTGCTGTTGGCTTTGCTTTGTGCCTGCTGAAACGTCAGTAACTGTTCCGCTTATTACTACTGGTTGGCATGATGCTGCGCCAAGGTTTGGAGCGGAGACTGTTAGAGCGCTTGGGCCTCTGCCGACAACGTAGATTTGGTTGTCGTAGCCGTTGAAGAATGTGTTATAGCCGTCTGCCATTGCGTAGCTGAAACTGCTGAATTCGCCGTCGTAGTTTGAAAGTGTCCAGATTTCTTGTCCTGTGGTTGCGTTAACTGCGCGTGCTAATGCACCTTTGTAGATTGGGTCACTGACAGTGTGTTCGGAAGTGAGTGTGTATATTACTCCGTTTCCGACTGCGTTAAGGAACATTGGATAATCGCCGTAGGCTGTAAGTGTTGTGCTTGTGTCGTTTCCTGGGACGTGTCCGTTGCCGTATGACCATGACATAAGTCCAGTTGTTAAGTTATAGCAGTAAAGTACTCCTCCGAATGCTGCGGTGTAGAGGTTGCCGTAAGCGAGTTGACTTGTGTCGAATGGATAGTATGGTGCACCGTAGTAGTCGAAGGCTGATTGAAGTCCAGTTGGAGTTGTCCATAGTTGGCTTCCGTCAGTTAGGCTGTATCCTACCCACTGGGTAGTTTCTGCGTAACCTTCAACGAAGACACCTGTTCCGCCTTTTCCATCTGGAGCTGTTGGATCACATCCGCCGTATGTTACGGTGAGGTTACCTGCTGGTGGGTTATAGGTTTGCATCCAAGTAATGTTGCCTAGTGTTGCTGGTACGAGACTTACGCTGAAGTATGTGTAGGCGTGTTTGTGATGTGCCTGTGTTGATTCCTGAGAAGCCAGATGGATAAGTTCCGTTTCTGCAAAGCATCATGTGTCCTGGGAAAGCTGCGAGTACTGTCACTGGGTTTGCGCCTGCAGATGATCCGATGGTTTGTGCGCCCATGGTGTTAAGCCAAGGTATCGAAACGTTGTAGTCGTAGGAAGGTTGTGGCCCTGTGCCATTTGCCAAGTTAGAAAGGGTAGTGGCATTAATTGGGACGTTTGCGTTGACTATTGCTGTATTGACAATGTTAGTAGTGGTTATTCCACCTGCTGCATTAACGTTGGTTCCTGTAATTGGAAGGGATATAGTACCGTATTGAGCCAAGTTTCCAGGGGCACCAACGGTTTGTCCGGGCAGAATGTTTGCTGCAGTTACTGTTGACATGTTGTAGAGCGTAGGTCCTAATCCTGGTGGATATGTGAATACCCATATTCTGGATGAGTTCCATTCAGCCAGATAGTAAGCTGGGTTTGCTGCGGTGCCAGTATTTGTAAGGACGTAGCGTAGTTGTTCACCGTTTGAACCTGCTGATATTGCGGAGGCTAATGGATTTCCGGGTGCTGCAAAGCCAGTTACTGGAACGCCTGTTACGTTGAATAGTGGGTCGCCTGTTTGTGCATCAAAAGCGCGTGCGAAGTTGGCTGTGAATAAGATTCCTGGATACACTCCGTGTTGGTTGGCATCGTAGACGTTGTATATGTAGCCGAATGATATTGCTGGTACGTCAGTGCGAGACCAGATAAGTTGTCCTGTTTCTAAGTTGACAGCATTTTCTGGACCTGCTGTGGTTCCTGTGTATGATACTACTGATGTGTAGTAGAGAACTCCGTTGAGTATTATTGGGTTGCTGTATCTGTTTTCGTATGCTGAGCCTTCGAACCAGTTGAGTCCTGCTGGAATTGCGCTGCCTCCAACTATTCCGCCTTCAGTGAGTGGTGCTGTCCACATAATGTGGGAGGTTAATGATCCTACTGCATCGCCTGGGAATCTGTTTATGAGAGCGCCAGTACCGAAGCCGGTTATGGTTCCAGAGCTGACTGATGGGAGTGCTGCTGAACCTATGCCGAGCCAGTTTGACGCGACTGAGTACCAGTTAGTGTTTAGCGCCGTAGATTGGACGTGTCCCAGTATGCGCTGGGTGCTGGATTGCCTTGTGCACCGGCTGCTAGATGATCGGTGTTGACTGTACAGTGAGGTTTTCTGATGCCATGCTAGGTAAATAAGTATCGTTAATCATTACGATGAACTTGGCGAAGACCGTTACCGTTCGCTCCGTATACTTGTCCTGGATAACTGAACAGGAATTGGTAAGTGCCGACTTGGGAAGGTGTGTATGTATAACCTTGGTCAGATGTTGTGTCTGTGATGGTTGGGAAAATCTTGTGTAGACACTGTACCGTCAGGGGCTATGATGGTGAGGTTGTAGTTTAAGAATCGGTAGTTGTTTTGTAACGCAAGTGCTTGTCCACTGACACCGTTTACGGTTCCTGCTTGCTCACCGTAGACGCAATCAAGCCACATGTAGACGTTAATTGTCTGACCGACACCAATAGGGTCTGGCTGTACAACTATGTAGGCATATGTTGGAATGTTCCGGGAACGTTTCCTCCTTGAGCTGCGGTTAAACCTGGACCATGTGCACTAGTACTTGGTATTAACGCTAACGAAGCTGACATTGAAATTATCAAAACTATCGCGATCGAAATAGCTGCTGTTTTATTTTTTGCAAATTGCATTTTTTCTTTTCTCCTTATAAGTTATGTCCAAAAGATACCGCTAATTTGCTAATAAAGTTATGCCCATATGTGCAAAAAAGTTCGTGGTTAAAATAAAAAAGTACATATTTTGAATTTATAGAAAAAAATAACGGACAATATTTTAATATTTAGCAAACTGAAACAATATTTTTTAAAAGAAAAAGAAAAGGGAAGAAAAAACGAATTATCGCCATTACGCTTGACTTCTAAACATCATCAATATCCGAGTGCCGAACGACCACTATTCATTTCCAGTTCAGTGAAGAAAAGCCATAAAACATATCTTGAAAGGTCATATAATATAAAATATGTCCAAGAAAACTTTAATTACTCAACCACACGGCTCATAAGGATATTTAGCGTCTAAAGGGTATTGAGTTGCGAAATTCAACAAAAATCGATCAAATTGATGCACAAATATTGAAGATGCTTTTAGCAGAATCCCGCACTAGTTTTACCGATATTTCTAAGGAGTGCAACATCACTGTTGGCGCAGTTAGAATGCGCTATAAACGCTTGTGCCGAGAAGGCGTGATTAACGGTGAAGTTATGCTTGTTAACCCGCATCGCTTGGGTTATAGGCACATAATAGATTTAGGCATCATAACCGACGCTGAGAACGAAAATGAAGTTGCCAAATATCTAGAAAGTAAACCCTACATGTCCCAGGTGGTTAAATATTTGGGCAAGTACAATTTTTATGGAAAAGTAGCGTTAAGGGACCTCAACAAGTTATCGGGAATAATTGAGGATTTAGAATCAAACCATAAAATTACACATGTAGATGCTTTGATTTGGGCAGAAGCGATAAACGTAGAATTTCCCCAAAACCTAATCATTAAGCCGCTCAAACTTGAGCAGGGAGATAAAAATAATCATAGACCTGCTTTAACCAATTTTGACCAACCACCACTAGAAATTGATGAGACAGATAGAAAAATTGCTCTGACACTTTGTAGAAAGTCTCGAACGCCATTTAGAAAAATTGCCGAGCAACTGGATTTATCAACAAAAACAGTGATTCAAAGGTACAAAAAACTCAGAAAAAACCTGTTAACCCTCTCCACAGTAACTCTTGATCTAAAAAAGCTCGGGTACAAAGCTTTAGTTAACCTCTACATAAAAGCTTCAAACCGAAGCAAGATGACAGAGATTTATAGTCAACTGCTCCAGATACCCAACGTGATAGTTATTATAAGACTCATTGGCACCTATGACTTGTACGTTGCAATTGCTGTTGAAGATTTTGATGAAATGTTTGAAGCAAAAGAAAAAATCAGGAAAATTAGCGGTTTAGAAAAAACCGATGTTTTCATAAGCCCAATGCCTCCCGTCTGGCCCTTAAACTTGTTTCCGTCGCTCTTGGAGAGTGAAGTTATGCCAAAGTATTGGACTGAAAAATCAAGCAATAACTGCCAAGAGGAAAATCAAACGAAATCGCTTGGATAGTTCAATCAGCGGCGTTTAGGCTATTTTTGGTTTAGTTATCTTTTGTGTCTTTTTAGCGGTTTAGGCGAAATGTTTAAGCATAAAGCACCTCCTTTTTGAAGAATAAATGTGAAGTTGAAATGAAGCCTCACGTAACCCTTAGTTAATCCTGCTGCGCCGGTTGGCGCTGCAATGCACATGCCCTTTGCTCTTTTGGGCTTGGGGTATTTGGCTGCTGTTTTGGAGAAAAACCAGTACAAAGTTGACGTAATCGACTGCCAAGTGCTCAAGCTCTCGTTTGAAGATTTTAAGAACGAGATAAGTAAACGCCAACCAGACATTGTTGGAGTAACTTCATCGACGCTGACTTATCAGACGGCTTTGAAGCTGGTTAAGATTGCGAGGGAGGCTTGCCCAAATTGCATAACAATCGCGGGGGGTTCTCATGTTACTTTTTGGGATGACCATGCGCTTGAAGAGTGCCCAGAACTTGACATCGTTGTAAGGCGAGAAGGTGAAAACACAATGTTGGAACTGGTGCAGCGAATTGAGGCAGGACAAAGTTATGATGATGTTTTGGGCACAACCGTGAGAAAAGACGGCAAAATTATCAGGAACCAGGACAGGCCCTACATTGATGATTTGGATAGTTTGCCTTTTCCAGCTCGGCACCTTTGGCCCATGGAGAGGTTCCGTGAGCTTGAGGATATTCTGTATTTGGCAACTAGCAGGGGCTGTGTGTACTGGTGTGAGTTCTGCACAACGGTGAGGATGCATGGACGCAAGTACCGTATGCGAAGCCCCAAAAACGTGGTAGACGAAATAGAGCAACTGCACAAGACTTACGGCATAAGCAAGTTCACGTTCTGCGACGACGCATTCACCGTGGACCAAACAAGAACTGAGGCGCTTTGCAGTGAAATTCTGAAGCGCGGCTTGAAGATTGAGTGGAATTGCGGCACACGCGTTGACATGCTAACCAAAGACTTGCTCGCGAAGATGAAGGAGGCGGGATGCATCTCCGTTTGGTTTGGCGTTGAGTCGGGCACGCAGCAGGTTTTGGACGCTATGAAAAAAGGGATTACGCCTGAATTAACCATGAAAGTTCTCGGCTGGGTGCGAGAATTGGGTTTGATGCCTGTTCCAAACGTTATCCTCGGCTTCCCAGGCGAAACCAAGCAAAGCGCTTGGAAAACAATCAAGTTCGTGGAAAAAGTGTCTCCTGACGCTGTGGGCTTCTACAACGTTGCCACGCCTTTTCCAGGTACGCCCATGTATGATTTGGTTAAGGAGAAGGGTTGGATGAGAGTAACCGACTTTGACATGTACGACACGACTAAACCGATTTTTGAGACGCCTCAGCTTAGCATGAAAGAACTCGGCAAGCTGCGGGAAGGCGCATTCCACCATTACTACCTGCGCAGAGCGTACTTCTTTGACAAGAAAAGACGATTCAAGCTGTCAACGGCGCTGGTGGTAGGCATGCACCTGATTGCCAATATCAAGTTAAAGCTCAGAAGAAGTTAAGCGCTTACTTCTTCTCTTTTTTATCAAACCAAAAGCTAAGCCGGCAACTAGAGGTGCAACGATTACTACAGTAGCCAGAAGCCATGGTGTCTGCGGAGATGCGGGTTGAAGTGTGGGGTTTGCAGTAGGCTTTTGTTGGGGTGCTGCTATGCTAAAATAGGTTGTTCCAAAAGCGGACAGCCCATCGGTATCGGTAACATATACGGTTAGATTGTGTGCACCATTAGGCAGCGCTGTCAGGGTTGTGTTGCCAGCTACAGTTATGTTTGCTTGGCAATCAATGTTGTAGCAGATTTCTGCAGCTGGTTTAGATACGGTGAAGTTTAAAGGCATCTCGTTTCCTGTGTATGTTGTGTTTTCTGGGAATAAAAATGAAATCTGCGGCGGAGTGGGAGACGAAGATGTGGAGGAGGGCAGTACAAAAACCCATAATCCAGGCAGAAAAGACGCCATCGTGTACTTGCCTTCCGAATCGGTTATGCCAAGACTAATTGAGTAAGTTCCATTGGTGGACGTGGTGAAATCGAAGATGTTGGAGGTTGCGCCTGACACTGCGACTTCGCTTCCGATGGGTGACAAGTGATAACCCATTCCTGGCTTCCAAGTTGGCCACAACTGAGCATACCATTGATAAGTGTATGGTGGTGTTCCGCCATTGCATGTTGCGGTAAATTCGACACGTTGATTTACGTATGTGTTAAGCGAACCGTAAGTAACTTTCACATCGGTCGATACATACTGTGCCTTAACAGTACCAACAACTACAAGCGAGGAAGCAAGGAGTGCAAAAACGACGACTGCAAGCACAATTTCCTTTTTCATCCCTCACACCGCGCAATAATAACGTGGCGTGTGACTTTTAGTTCTACGCAAAGAACAGAATGTTCCAAAGCTGGAACACTTTTTAATTCTTTGACTTTTTCCTAAACCGCAACGCTTCAAACAGAAAAATCGCTGCGGAAACAACCGTTACAATTGTTAGGAGCCAGAATGCGCCTTCAACAGAAGCGCCCACGAGCAAATGGGGAATCAAAACGGCAATTTCGGCAATCAAGACACCCACGAAAACGAAGCCGAAGATGGCAAAACTTGGGATGAGGGATTTTCCTAACCAGACGTATCCTTTTACACCCATTTTTTCTTTAACAACATAATTGCCGTATGAGTCTTTAACGACTAAACCTAAGTCAATGAGTTTTTGGAGATTTCTGTAGGCGACGCTTGGGCTGCTCAGGTTGGCTCCACGCATCAAGTCTCTGGGTCCAACGGGTTTGCCGACTTTGACTAGGTAGAGGTAGGTTTGGAAGGTTGTTGCGTTTAATTCTTCTTCGGGCTCCAAGCTATTACCCACTTCAACATAGCAGGGTTTGCCCTTAAAAAACCAAGCTATTTTGCATTAAAAAAGAGATTCATTTTTTATAAGTTGAAGTTAACTTAAGCCATCTGTTCTCTAATTCTTTAAGACTAAAAAAAAGAAAGGGTTGTTGTTGGTGTTTGCTTTTTATGGATGTTTTCTCAGCAGTAGAATGCCGACTATGGCTATTGCGATGATTATGAGGATTGCTGAAACTGCGATGTACGTCAGAAGGTCGGTGGTTGTTGCCAAGTTTGTTGGTGAAGAGGTTGGTGGTGTAGTTGCCGATGTTTGCATTGTGTTGATAGCGGTCTCTGAGTTAGATGGCCAGTAACCGTTCGTGCCAGCAAAGGTTGCATATAACTTATAGTCTCCTGATATGTCAGGTTTCCATGTAAAGCTGAATGCGCCGTTTGCATCGGTTGTTGCGGTGCCTATGCTTCTAAAGTTGTTGTTGGAGTCAAGAACACTGATTGTTACTGGAACGCCTGTAAAGTTTGTTGGAAGAGGCTTTTGCTGGTAAACATAGCCCATCCATGCGGTCATGCTTGCGTCAGATGCAACTGGAACTCCTTTCGGGAAGTTTGCTGCCTGCTGGTTTTGCATTGTGCCTGCAGAAGTATCCATCACTGTGCCTGTTATGACTACGTTGTTTCCGAGTGTTGGAGTCGCTGGTGAAGCTGTGACTGTTGTAGTGGTTGTTCCTCTGCCGACAGTGTAAAGTTGGTCGTCATATCCGTTGAACATTGTATTGTAGCCGTCTGCAATAGCATAGCTCATGGAGCCGAACTCGCCAGTATAGTCTGAAAGTGTCCAGATTTCTGTTCCATCAGTAGCGTTAATAGCGCGTGCTAATGCACCTTTGTAGATAGGGTCAGTGATAGTGTGCTCTGTAGTAACTAAGTATATTACACCGTTTCCAACAGCGTTGATAAACGTCGGGTAATCACCGTAGAAAGTATTCAAGCCTGCGTTTGTACTGTTACCTGCGCCGCCGTTACCGTATGTCCATTCTACGTTTCCAGTAGTCAAGTTATAAGCAAAGCATACTCCTGCGAATCCACTGCAGTATAGATTGCCGTAAGCTACCTGACCAGTTAAGTATGGATAGATTGGGTTGCCATAATAGTCAAAAGCAGGTTGAGATGCGGTTGGACCCCAGATTTGTGCGCCTGTGCTCATGCTGTATCCTGTCCATTGTCTGGTTTCTGCGTATGCAACAATGAAGACACCGTATCCATTTCCGTTCCAAGCTGTTGGATCTGCTCCACCGTATGCGAGAGTCAGGTTGCCTGCTGGCGGGTTATATGTCTGCGTCCATAGGATATCACCGACGTTATGGCCAGTCAGAGATGCGTTAAGGTTGACAGCGAAGAATGTGAACGGAAGTTGTGGGTAACCGACATTGTTTGCTGCGAAACCAATTGGCAATGAGCCGTTTCTACATAGTAGCATATTGTTGGGGAAGGCTGCAAGTACTGTTACAGGATTTGAGCCAGGAGTTGCGGGTATAGTTAGTCCTGAAGTGGTGTTATAACCGGGCTGCAAAGGCATGGTGTTCACCCATGAAGCCGAAACGTTCCAGTCGTAAGTGGTGGTTGATATACCGTTGCCAGGGTTGGTGGTGGAATTAATCGGGATGTTTGCATTGACTGTGAGTGTAGAACCATAAGGTACTGAGATGCTGGTGCCAGTGGGCAGGGTACCGGTTGTGCCTGTGATTGGAATTGGAAAAGTTGTAACGAGCGCTCCATTGGTTGCATTTATAATAGCTGGCGATAGCAAACTTGAACCAGAAGTGTATGGATTACTTCCGCTTTGTTGCCAAAGTCTAGATGAGTTCCACTCAGCCAAATACCATTGCGGATTAGTAGTATTACCTGTGTTCGCAAAGACATACCTCAACTGTTCACCGCTTGGGCCCATAGCTACCATGCCTGTTGGAACACCAGTTACGTTAAACAATGCTGCACCTGTGTATGCATCAAAGCCTTGGGCAAAGTTGCTTGTGAATAGAATTGGTGGATATACTCCGTGTTGGTCGCCGTTGTAAAGACTATATACGTAGCCAAATGACAATGATGGTATGTTGCTATTAGACCAGAGAAGTTTTCCAGTGCGAAGGTCAACAGCGTCGGTAGGTCCACTAGTGATGCCCGTTAACGATACTGGTTCAGTGTAGTAGAGTATTCCGTCAATGATTATTGGGTTTTGTACACGATTGTTGTATGCAGACCCCTCGAAATAGCCGAGCCCCAGAGTGGAGGAACCTATTTGTCCTCCGACAACGCCGCCCATTTCAAGTGGCTTTGTCCACATGATGTGTGCCGTTTGGGATCCTACTGCATCGCCCGGATATCTGTTCATCTGTGATTGTGCGAAGCCAGTAATTGTGCCTGACCCGTATGCTGGATTGACTGCTGCGCCAGTTCCTAGCCAGTTTGATGCGATCGAATACCAGTTAGTGTTTTCACCATATATTGGTCGTGTCCAGTATTCTGTTGGAAGCGGAAAGCCAGTTACAGGTGCAGGTATTGGTTGTTGCTGGACAGTGATTGTTGCTGTTGCATTGCTAGGTAGATAGGTATCGTTGATCAGTGATGAACCAGAGTAGCCGTTGCCATCCGCTCCATATACTTGTCCTGGATAGGTAAAGTTGAGGGTGTAGGTCCCGATGTCAGTGGGTATTAGTGTGGTGTACATTGATGAGGTTGTGTCCGTTATGACAGGGAAAGTCTGAGTTGTTGCAGTGCCGTTAGGGGGTGTAATTGTAAGCTGGTAGTTATGGAATCTATAGGTGTTTGATAGCAATGCTGCACTTGCTGTTGTGCCGTTGGTTCCAGCAACAGGAGTTGCTCCTCCCGCTACGCCGTAAACCGGATCAAGCCACAGGTAAATGGTTACTGTCTGGCCGACGCCAACTGGGTCTGGTGTCGCAACGATATATGCGTATGTTGGAATTTGCCATGGGGGTGAATGGGCAGTAGCATTTGGAATTAGCATCGTAGAAGCTCCCATTGAAATTATGAACAGTATTACAATCGAAATAGCTGCTGTTTTATTTTTAGCAAAGTTCATTTGTATTTTTTTCTCCTTTAAGTTTATATAAAATCGCGCTAAAAATCGTGTTAAATTTCCACAAAAATTAGCGCTTAATCATTATTAGTAAAACCCATGTATAAGCATTTTTCTTTTTAAAATTAAAGGTAAACCAACAACTTTTGAGCCGCTTTAATATAGAAATTTTCTGGAACCCAAAATTTGCCTCATCACATGTTAGGATAAAAGGGAATGTTTGGTGACTCAGCGAAATAGTTCTGCTGGCTTGTTTACCGTAATTGATATTAACTGTTTACCTAAAGTATCTCGAAAGCAAAACGCTTGGGTTAACTCTTGGAGCTAAACGTATTAAACGTGCTAATTGCAATAATCGTTCTGGTTTTGGCGGTCTTGTTAGATTTAGCTCTGGGCGACCCATCACCCAACTACCCTGACAAGCTGAGTTTTCAAGCTACACCCAACCGTCTTAATGGGCAATTTCACCAAGAAAATCGAGCCCTACTTCAAAAACCTTAACCCAAAAACAGAAAAGTTCCTTGGCGTTCTGTTGGGTTTAACGGTGATTTGTGCATTTGCGCTGCCGGTTTTCTTTGGCTTGTGGGGAATTTACACGTACGTACCCTTCTACATCAACATTCTTGTATACGGTTTCATCGCCGTAATCCTAGTTAAAATGACGATTTGCATTAAACTTGAGACAGATTGGGCAAAAGCCGCAGCCAAAGCCATCGAAGCAAGCGATTTAGATGAAGCAAAAAAGTACAGCCACTTCTCGCGGAGAGATTCCAAAAACCTCAACGGCTCCCAGATGGGCAGCGCAGTCATCGAGTCCATGGCAGAAAACCTAATTGACTTCAAACTCTCTCCCATGATGTCGTTTGCGTTGTTTGGGGTTACGGGCGCGATTGCTTTCCGAGCGATAAATACCCTTGATGGCATGGTTGGCTTCAAAACTAAAGAGCACATTAACACTGGATGGTTTAGCGCAAACCTTGACACCGTTGTCAATTACATTCCCACGAGATTAACTGCTTTGTTGATGATTGTGGCTGCGGCAATCCTTCGCATGGATGCCAAGAACGCCTGGAGAATCGCTCACCGCGACCACAAAAAAACGCCCAGCAGAAACCACGGTTGGCCCATGGCTGCGGTGGCTGGCGCACTTAGGGTGCAGTTGGAGAAGCCCGGACAGTACATTCTCGGTGATGCACAAGAGCCGTTGACGGGGGAGAAGATTTTGGGTGCTTTGCGCATTAGGGATGTGACGATTGTTCTCTGGGGCGTTTTGTGCGTGGCTGTCATCGTGGTTGTGCGGTTTTGGTTTGTGCCGATTTAGTGCAAAGTTTTAATCAAAGCACAAGGCTATTTCTGATTTAAGAAGTGCCAGTGATGCGTGTTTGCCTAATTAATCCGCCACGGATTCAGCCCAAAGCATGGGGAAAACCCAACGTTTTTCCACCCATCGTCATGGCTACAGTTGCGGCGGTTCTGGAAAAGAGCCATAGCGTAAGCATTATTGATGCTCCGACGGAGGGATGGGAGAACCTTCTGGAGTTGGATGAAACTAAGTACCGTGTGGGTTTGAGTGCGGAAACCATCGCGGGGCGCGTTGCCGATTGGAAGCCTGATGTGGTTGTTTTGGAAATTCCGTTTTCAGGCTGGTCAAAAACCGCGTTTGAAGTAGCATCAATAATAAAAAAGGTAAACAAAAACATCACAGTTGTATTGTTTGGTTTACATCCTTCCTCAAGACCCCAAGAATGCCTGCAAAACACTGATGTGGATTTTGTAGTTATGGGTGAGCCAGAAAACACCATTTCTGAACTGGTGGATACGTTGGAGCAGGGAAAGCATGATTTTGATGGCATAGATGGTTTAGGTTTTAGGGAAAACGGCAAGTCAATCCTCACGGATAAACGTGCAGTAATTGAGGATTTGGATTCGCTACCCTTCCCCGCAAGGCACTTGCTGCCAATGAAAATTTACAACCAAGCCGTCAAGCAGAATCCCCTACGCGGCGAAATCCACAAGCCCTACACCATCGTTATTACAAGCAGGGGGTGCCCCTACAACTGCGTTTTCTGCTCAAACGGCATCGTTTGGGGCAAAAAGTGGCGTCCGCGGAGCCCAAAGAACGTGGTTGACGAAATCGAACAAGTAGTCAAAAACTTTGGCATTAAGCAGATTGATTTTTCCGACGACAACATGACGCTTGATAAGCAGCGCATGATTGAGATTTGCGATTTAATCATTGAACGAGGCTTGCGGTTTGAGTGGTTTACGCCAAACGGCATCAGGGCAGACACGCTAGATGAACCGCTTTTGCGGAAGATGAAGAAAGCGGGCTGCAAAAAAATCCGCATCGCACCAGAATCTGGCGTGCAACGTATTGTGAACGATGTTATCCAGAAGAATTTGGACCTAAAAACGGTTGAGCAGGCTGTTGTTTTGTGCAAGCGCGTCGGCATCAAGGTGGGATGCTTCTTTGTCATCGGCTTAATCGGCGAAACCAAATCCGACATCGAAGAAACCATCAATTTCGCCTACAAACTCAAGCATTTGGGCGCGGACACCTTCATCTTCAGCATTGCCATGCCACTGTACGGCACAGCATTCTACGAGCAGGCAAAACAAAAGGGCTTTTTGCGTGAAGGCTTCTGCGACTATGCACTTGCAGCAACGGAACCGCAGGTTGAGACACCAGAGTTTTCAGCGAATGATTTACTTGAGTTGTGTGCGAGGGCGAATTTGGTTAATCCAACGTTTTCTCGAGGTAAGGTTTTGAGGGCGCTTAGGCACCCTATAAAAACCCTAAAGATGCTGCTGAAAATAAAGTAGCTGAATACGGTTAGTTGGCAATCTGCTTCGTTAAGTTTTATAATAACCTCATCGTTTCTTAGTAAGATATGAAGACGGCTTTTGAGAGAACCCTGATTGTGGTCAAAATTTTCGGTCAAGTTTTGTTTTTGTATGGTTTACTTGCGTGGCTTGACGGCGCAGTTATACAATTTACTAATCCTCAGTGGCTGCCCCTGCCTGTGTCACATTTATTTCTCTGGATAAGAACCGACACCTTCACCATCTTGTCTTTTATTGCGAGCGCAATCGGATTTTTCGTTTGGAGATTATGTGTTGAAGTGAAAAAGGCGGAACAAGAAAAATCAGCCAATTGACTCAGGCAATTGCAGTTTTGTTTTTGGGAGTTAGGTGGTTTGGGCTTCAATTTCGCGCAATCAACTAGTTTTCAACATGTTAATGGCTTGAAAAACAGCTAATACTGACCTACCTCCCTTAGGGATTGACCTACCCTCTATCGTTTCTGCATAGAACTGCTATTAGGCTCCAAATAGGTTGGTATCGGGCTAAGATAATCCTGAAAAATTGGTTTAGAATATTATTAGTTTGCCGTTTAGGATTACCATTTCAACGGCTATGTCCTTGATTTTTTCAGGCGCCACAGCATTTGGGTCAGAGGATAGAATGGTTAAGTCGGCTAGTTTGCCTTCTTCAATTGAGCCCTTTGCATTTTCTTCACCTGAACTGTAAGCCGCATCCAAGGTGTACATGCGTAAAGCTTCCTCAACGCTCAGGCGCTGCTCGGGAAAGCTCTGCCGAAGCACAACTTCCTGCATGCCAAGCAGTGGGCTTAAGGGTTCCATGGGGCAATCGGAGCCAGCAATGACTTTCACGCCTTCGTTTAGCAGCGTTTTGAGGGGATGAAGCCACTTAGCCCGCTGCATGCCGAGGCGTTGTGTGGCTGACCAAACCGAGAATTCAGTAGAAATTACCTTGGGCTGAATTGAAACAACCACTTTCTGCTTTGCAAGACGCTTGACTAAGCCTTCGTTTAATACCGCCGCTTGTTCGATGCGGAAGCGAACTTTGTTTTGTGGGGTTTGCTCGATAACTTTTAGGGTGGTGTCGATTGCTTTGTCGCCCATCGCCAGTATGATTGGTTGAACCCCAGCCGCTATAACTTGCTTAACCGAAGCTGCCAACGCTTCCTCAGTGCAGAGCAATTTGCCGCTGTTGTTTGGGTCGTCACTATAGGGCTTGAGCAATGCAGCTTCTTTAGAATCCAAGTACCCGTCCGCAGCGATGGTGGCGCCGCCGATTCGCAACACCGAAACATCGTTGGTCTTGAAACCGACGGTTTTCTCTAAAAGCTCTATTGGAACAACAACATTAACTCTAAAAGGCAACCTGCCCATTGCATGCAAATTTTGGATAATCGCAAACTCAACCTCCGACAACACCAACCAGTGTACGCTGGTTATGCCCGCTTGGGAGATTTTTTGGCAAGCCAACGCTGTTGCCTCCAAAAGCTCAGCTCCCGTGGGTTCGGGAACAACTTGCCAGATTAGGCTAGTGGCGCTGTCACGCAAAATACCCGTGAGTTCGCCCGTTTTTGGGTCTTTGTCGATGACGCCGCCATGAGGTACAGCTGTTTGCTTTGTTACGCCTGCTAGTTGGAGGGCTTTTGTGTTTACTGCGCAAATCATGGCAGATTCGTGGTAGAGGATGACTGGGTTGTTTGGTGCAGCCTCATCCAAGTCTGCGGTTTGGGGCATTCGTTTTTCTTTAAAACGTTCCTGATTCCATCCGCGACCAACAATCCATTTGTCCCTGAGCGTTTGCCCAACTTTTTCTTTTAGCAGACGTTGCAGCTCACTTATGGATTGCGCGGTTGTTAAGTCAAGCCACATTAGGCATCTGCCGAAGTCTGCAACGTGGATGTGTGTGTCGATTAATCCGGGAACAACTGTTTTGCCGTCAAAGTTTAGAACTTTTGTTTTTTCGCTGATTAGCGGGGCTATTTGTTTGTTGGTTCCGACTTTGACGATTTTGTTTTTGGTGATAGCGAGGGCTTGGGCTGTAGGCTGGTTTGGGTTCATTGTACGAATGTTCGTGTTAACTATCGCCAAGTCGGCTAACAAGATGGCTTTTTCTCCAAGGAAGTGTGGTGTTAATGGGCTAGTTGGGGGCTTGAAGTAAA
Organism: Candidatus Bathyarchaeota archaeon; assembly: GCA_963846735.1. Lineage (GTDB taxonomy): Archaea > Thermoproteota > Bathyarchaeia > Bathyarchaeales > Bathycorpusculaceae > Bathycorpusculum. Next base: position 235,340 of record CAWJXC010000004.1, read on the forward strand.
AAGTCTTGCGTTGCAAAGGCTCCGCCGCAGTTTTATTTGCCGAAGACAAGAAACCTTAACGCTTCATCAAGCACTAACTTGTCATATTCAATTTTAATTTAAAACTTTCCACATAGGAGATTTCAATTTCTAAATTTAATATTAAAAAGTGAGTGTTCCTCTGGTGGAACGCCTTGTTCTCATGGGAGAGTTATAGGCAGGGATAAAATAGTATTGAATCGGTAGCCCGTATGTTAGCCGCTGTTAGAGCGAGAACAATCATGGCAATCACTGTTTTAACAATTCTATTGATATCGCTAGTTGGAATAGTTACAGCGAATACCAATACGGGAAATTCTTGGGTTACAAAGGCACCCATCTCCCAACCAAGAGCTGATTTAGGTGTCTCGACTGTTAATGGCAAAATCTACGCCATAGGGGGCTCGATTAATAACACGTTTTTCAGCTCTAACGAGAAGTATAACCCAATGATTGATAGTTGGACTTACAGATCGCCCATGCCGACGCCAAGAAGCAACTTTGGCATAATAGCCTGTCAGGGCAAGATTTACTGCATAGGTGGAAACGCAAACGTCAACTACACAAGCGGATACAGGGGAACTGAACAAACAGGCGTAAACGAGGTTTATGACCCAGAAAATGACAGCTGGGAGACAAAGGCACCAATGCCAACGCCCAGAGGCAACCTGCAGGCAAACATAGTTAACGGCAAAATCTACCTAATCGGAGGAACAGGAGAAGAGGGCCCAGTTAACAACGTTGAAGTCTATGATCCAAATAATGACTCTTGGAAAGCTAAAACACCCATGCCCAACGCTGTTGGCACCTACATATCAGCCGCTGTAAACAACAAAATATACATCATAAGCTCTGGGCTAACTCAAATTTACAATGCTGAAAACGACAGTTGGAGCGTTGGAGCACCCTGCAGTCCGTTTGATTATGTTTTTGGCTGTGCAACGGTAGGAGTGTTTGCGCCACTCCTAATTTACGCTTTTACTGCTGAAAAAGAAACAATTGTTGAATTGCTGCCAGGGATTCCGCAAACACCCATTAGTTATGAAATAATATCTGGGTTTAAGATTCAATATTATGACCCACAAACAGATAGTTGGGCTGCTACTAACGCTTCTATGCCTGTCTGGCGATATGGCGCCGCTGTAGCGGTGATTAATGACCTATTCTACGTGATTGGGGGCTACAACGTTGTCTTTCATTACCCCGCTATAACGCCAGAAATCACCGCCTCCACGTTTAACCAACTTTATACTCCAAATGGCTACGGTACAGTTCCACCGAAGATTTCACTCACATCCCCAGTAAACGCGAATTACACCACTGGCAACATAACGTTGATTTTCACTTTAAACAAGGCTACCTCTTGGATGGGCTACAGTTTAGATGGGCAAGCCAACGTGACAGTGGATGGAAATACAACGCTTGCGAATCTGGCGGGTGGGCTCCACAACGTTACAGTTTATGTTAACGACACGTTTGGCAACGTAGCAGGCTCACAGACAGTTAGTTTTAATGTGCAGAAGCAACAGCAGCCTTTCCCTCCATTGCTTTTGACTGCTGCGGTAGGAGCAGTGGTGGTAGGTATTGCTGCAGGTTTAGCCGTTGTCTTCAAAAAACACGTTCGTAGATCGGAGACGCAGGAATCCTAACGTCAAAGCTGAACATACGAGAAATAGAAGACCCAAAATCAAACGCTAAACCAAAAAAAGCAACTCAAAACAACGTTTTGGCTCTGAGGCCGATAGAGAGGGAGGGGGTCTAATTTTTGTTGCCAAAAGCAACCACAAAATGGATAATTCTTCGTTTTCATCCGCCAATGCCCATTTGAGGCTATCTGCAAAACACATAATAATCGGCGACGCCGTTTTGAACATTAAAGTCGGGGAACCAACGTGAAAGCCCACGTAGCACTTGTAAATCCACCATACCCAGTCGAAGCACCGCAAGCCATCTTTCTGCCACTTGGCATAAGCTACTTAACCGCGGTGCTGGAAGAAAACGGGTACAGCGTGGACGTGGTCGACTGCCAAACTACCCATCCCACCCAGAAGGATTTGGAAGAAAAATTCCGAAGCCTAAACCCCGACATAATCGGCGTAACATCCGCCACACTCACTTACAATCCAGCACTCGACATCCTCAAAGCCGCAAAAACCGCACTGCCAAACGTCACCACCATGATTGGCGGACCACACGTAACCGTCATGGACCAAGCAACCTTCACAGAGAGCAACAACGTGGACATTGTGGTACGCAGCGAGGGCGAGCAAACCATGCTGGAGCTTGCGCGCTTAGTGTCCGAGGGCAACCTAAACAAACTCGACAATGTTTTAGGCATCACTTTCAAAAAGAACGGACAGGTTTTCCGCAACCCCGACCGCCCCTTCATGACAGATATTGATTCGCTTCCTTACCCAGCACACAAACACTTCGACGTGGGCAAATACAAAATCCTCAACAGAACATACTTACCCGTCATAACCAGCCGAGGCTGCCCCTTCAACTGCGCGTTTTGCGCTGGATACAAAATGTGTGGCAGAGGCTTCCGCGCGCGTAGCCCAAAAAAAGTTGTTGACGAATTGGAGTGGCTGCGAGACGAGTTTGGAGGAGGTGCGTTTGCCTTCTACGATGACACCTTCACCTTCGACGTGAACAGGGCAGTCGCCATTTGTGACGAGATGAAGAAACGCAAATTCGACTTGCCATGGGACTGCCGAACTAGAGTCGACAAAGTCTCCAAAGAACTCTTAACTAAACTGCGGAGTAGCGGCTGCCAACTTGTCCACTTCGGCGTCGAATCAGGCAACCAACAAATGCTCAACTTGATGCGTAAAGGCACCACTGTTGAGCAGAACGCTCAAGCTATAAAATGGGCAAAGGAAGCAGGCATATCCGTCGCCATATCGCTGGTCATCGGCTACCCAACTGAAACCCCCCAGCAACTACAACAAACAATCGATTTCATCTACAAAACCAAGCCTGACTACGTTTACATGTGTGAAGCAGTTCCTTACCCCGGCACGGAACTCTATGATTACGCCAAAAGCTTAGGCTTAGAGTTAGCCAAAGACTGGAGTCAGTACCATGAGCAAACCCAAGTCTTCCAAAACACCCTCTTGCCGCTAGAGAAGCTGAATCAGACAAAGAAAGACTTCTACGACCGCTACTTATCCCCAACCTTCTACCTACGCAAAAAACTCAAGGGCGACTTCTACAGCCAAATCATGGCACGCAGCGCCTTAAACCACATTGTCGCAAACAACAGTTTTGCACGATGGGTACTGAGAAGGCTGTATCATCCCAAGAAGAGCCCCGGTGGACACAGCACGCCAAGTAAACAGCAAGAGGCATAGGTATGTTTAGGGCTATTGGGAGGCAAGTTTCCGGCATTAAATACTTGCTAACGCATCCCCATCAACTCAGATGGGTCATTACCCGGGAAATCCATTTTGGGCAGCGCAAAAAAAGCAAGCGCAAATGGGTTGAGTGGCAAAAATACGACGCGAACATGCACATTATGATGATGCAGGAACACGCTGAACTCTTAAGCGTTAACACGTTAAACGTTGACAGAATAAAAATCTTCAACGATATGGTTAACAGCATAGGCAAGGACCTACGTATTTTAGATGTTGGCTGCGGTGACGGCGTCATCAGCGAGCCACTCATAAAGATGGGTCATTTTGTTGCTGCGGTAGATTTGCCCACTGTGGCGACGTCAGCGCATAAATGTAAGGTTTCCTCGGTCATGGCAGGCGACGCAGAAACACTAGCGTTTGCCAACGGCACCTTCGATTTAGTTATTGCCTCTGAAGTTCTGGAGCACCTCTGGGCACCTGAGAGCTTCATAGAGGAAGCGTTTAGAACCCTAAAACCCCGCGGCTACCTAATAATTGAAACACCTGAAGGAATGGCGGGTTTAAATTACGATTCACACATGAATTTCTACACGGTTGAAAAATTAGAGAAAATGTTAGCGCCAAGATTTACCGTAAAACGGGTAGAGCGGTTGGCTGCGACGGGGTCCGCTCAGACGCCCACGATTATTGTCTTTTTAGAGAAAGCCAGCTAAAGGGTTCCAGTTGGTTTGTTTGTTTTTTTGAGTCTTCGACTAAAATAGACAAGCATTGCAACAGCCAAAACTACAATTACAACTATCAATACAATCACAACGGTCATAGATGGCGAGGGCACTGTATTTTCCGCTGGCTGTGACACGGCTGTGTTGGTTATTTGGTTGGCGAAGCAGTAGACGTTCCAGTCGTGGTTTCCAATATACAACCTGCCGTTGGCTATGGTTGGAGAGGACCAGCTACCTGAGGGTGTTTCGTAGCTTGCAAGTTTTGTGCCGTTGTCGTTAGCGTCGAGAACGAATATGTGGCGTTGGCTTGTCATCATATAGATTTTACCGTCCGCGTAAGAAGGCGAAGCGTACAGTTCGTCGCCTGTGAAGAAGCTCCAGTTCGTGTGACCGTTAGTCGCGTTTATGGATGTCATGCTGAACTTGTCGATGATGTAGAGTTGACCGTTAACGTAGATTGGGGATGAAACAATGAATTCATCTGCGTTTGGGTCTCGGAAAGTCCACACGATTGCACCTGTTGCCGCATTTATGCCGTAGTAAGTTCTTAGGTCAGAGGATGCAAACACCATACCGTTCGCCACCGATGGAGACCCCATCATTTCGGTGCCACCTGTGAACTGGTATTCGTAGGGAAGCTGTTGATTCCAAAGTAAAGCGCCGCTGCTCGCGTCAAGTTTGTAGAGTGCACCCGAATTTGGTTCTTCGGAAGTGAAGTAGACGCCTCCGCTGTCAACCGCTGGGGAAGAAAGAATCGGCCCGCCCGTAGTGTATTTCCAATCTATACTGCCAGTGTTAGCGTCCAGAGCATACATGTTACCGTCTAATGAGCCAATGTAAACTCTGTCGTTTACCACTGCTGGCGAGGACTTAAGCACAAATGAACCATATGTGTAGGGCAAGTCGCCGTTGATAAAGGTCTTCCAATAGAGGGCACCAGTGTAAGCGTCGAGGCAGTAAACGTAGCCGTCATCGCCTCCTGTGTAAACTTTGCCGTTAGCTATGGCAGGCGAAGATACTTGAGCGTCTTGGGTAGTGTATTTCCAGATGAGGGTGCCGCTGTAGGCTCCAATGGCATAGATGTTTTTGTCTTGGGAACCCACGTAAACTATGCCGTTTGCAACACTAGGTGAAGAGATTACTGAGCCGTTGGTTGAGAATGTCCAAGATAGAGACAGGTTTGTTGGACCCACTTGCGCGGTGGAGGAATGTGTTGGGTCGGCTCTCCACATTGGCCAGTCACTGGTTGGAATGTTTGGGGTTCCTATGGCCCAAACTTGGTTGAAGCTGTTGTATTCGCTTCCTGAAATGGCGTCAACCGCATCCGTTACGGTGCCGGGGATAAGGTAGAGGTGACCGTACGCGACTGCTACGGATTCTCTTGGAGCCAACGCTTCAATGGGGAGCTTCCAGTTAAGCTGCCCCGTGTAAGCGTTTAAACATGCGAACTCGGAGGTTCCAACGGCGCCGCCGTACTGCGCGATTTCGCCAGTTGTTGCGTAGACTTTGCCGTCAGCAACGGTGGGATACCCTGGCCAGAGAAGGGTACCTGGACCTTGATATTTCCAAGCAAGTTGACCTGTCGCTACATTGATGGCGTAGAGGTTGCCATCTTTGTTGAGCTCATACACATTTCCATAAGCCACTGCCGGTCCAGTAGTAAAGTAACCGTCTGTTGTTCCCGGCGAATAAGTCCACAAGATTTTGCCATCAGTCGCGTTAAAACAGTACATTGTGTTATCGTCAGTTCCACCTCGGAAGAACATGCCATCAGCATAGGCGCCATCAAAAATCATAGGTCCCTTTGTGAGAGCAGTCCAAACGACTGCGCCTGTCTTGGCGTCGAGCGCTATTTGCTGGTTCTCAAATGAACCTGGGAAAACCAAGCCGCCGCCGTAGGTTGTTCCTATGCCGGTTCTGCCGCCGCCTGGAACATAAGTTTGCCAGACCATGGTTGGGGGTACTGAGGGGTCGGCAAAGCTCCAGCCTTCGGTGTAAGAATTATTTTTGAGGTAAAACATTTGCTCTTCAGGACTATACACGTTGGCGCTGAAAATGCCAGTGTCCTCGCAGAAATTGGAGCTAGTCCAAAGTATCTTGCCTGTTTTTGGGTCAAGACAACTGCTTTCTACAATCATGTGGGAATCATCAATTTTGTAAGCTATTGGCCAAGGTTTTGGCATTGGAATATCTGTTTTCCAAACTTGGTCGCCAGTTTGCCCGTTTAATGCAACTACGGAGGTGTTGGTGCCCACGAAAATCATTCCGTCAAAAGCTGAAAGATAAGTTTGGATACCTGTGACGTTTGCTTTCCAGAGTATGGCTGAAGTGCCAGGGGCTGGTCCAGCGGAAAAACGCGAGAAAGAGGAGTCGCCCATGAACTGGGGCCACTCGTACTGGAGTAGATTCGATTTAGCGGAGGTTGTGTTGGCGCTTGTTTGTGCACTTACGATGTTAGTGTTTGTGTGCAAGGTAAAAATGGCGGAAACCGATGAAACCAGCAACAATGCCAAGATAATTGTAACTTTTGTTTTGACTTGCGTTTACTTTTAGCCCCCAAGAATGAATGTCTAGGGTTTTATTTCACTATAAACTTTGCGGAAAGACACAACTCCATGATAATTTACCGGGATTAATGAGAAAATATGCAAAGATGCTTGAGAAACCGAAAGAAACCAGAATCGCACAATCTTTTTTAAGACGAAAAGAACCCTTAAGGTAAACAATGAATTACCTAAGGGAACTTGAGGGCGGATTTTACTTTGACAGATAAGAAAGGTCCTTTGCTTATGACTTCTTGGAGAGCCACAGGCGCCTGCAACGCAAGGTGCAAATACTGCAACGTTGACGCCACGGGCAAACATGCTCCAAGAGAAATGACAACCCAAGAAGCCTTCCATCTGGTTGACGAAGTCAGCGATTTCGGCGTAAGATGGTTTGGCATAAAAGGCGGCGAACCCCTCATGCGCAAAGACATTTTTGAAATTGTTACTTACGCCAAAAGTAAAGGCTTAAACGTGTGCCTATTAACCAACGGGTGCTTTGTTGATGGAGATATTTATGATAACTTGGTGAAAAACCAAGTCTGGACATCCGTCAGCATCGATGGACCTGAAGAAATCAACGACCAACTGCGAGGACAAGGGTCATACAAGAAAGCGTTGGCAGCTATTGAAAAATTATCCAAGGGCAAAATCCTAAACGGCTTAGCCGCAGCAATCACAACCATAAACTACCAGCATTTAGACCACGTTGCCGAATTAGCCGACAAATACCACGCTAACTTTGTTTGGTACAACCATTTAGTGCCCAGTGGAAGAGCAAAATCAACAATGGATTTAACCCCGACTCCTGAACAGTACGAATGGGTATTAAACCACATTTGGGATATAACGGAGAAGTATAAGGGCAAATTTGAAGTCCACGTTCATTGCCCACACTTCGCAAGAGTCGTTAAACAGAGAATCCCCGAAGCTGAGTTTAACCATTGGTATGAAAAAGAGTTTCATGGCAAATGCACCTATTTCGCGTTTGGCGGCTACCTAAGTGTAACCGAAAACGGGGACTTGATTCCATGCTTCTATACTGACCTGCAACCATCCGAACCCATGATGCTGGGAAACATCCGAAGCAAAAGCCTAAGCACCGCTTGGAAGGAAATCCAGCAATCAAAATACTACAATAAATTCCAAAACCGAAACGTCCTCAAAGGCAAGTGCGGAGTCTGTGAGTACCGAGAAATCTGCGGCGGATGCAGAAACCGAGCGTACGCATACACAGGCGACATCGCTGAATCTGACCCCGCATGCGTATACATTCCCGAGAGTCTCCGAAAAAAATAACTCATAAACAGGTAATGTGATGAGTGCAACCAAAACAAAAGTAGCCTTGATAACTCCGCCAGTTTTAGAGAAGGTTGCGCATCACCCGCTTTTTCCGCCGCTCGGCTTAGCTTACATGGCAGCGGTGCTGGAGCAGAACGGCATTGAAGTAAAAATTATCGATTCTCCTGTTCTCGATTTTGACCACCAGAAAATCAAGGCGGAACTCGAAGCTTACCAACCCACTATTGTCGGAGTAGGCTCCATGACACCAACGATTGAATCGGCACTTAAATGTGCACAGATAGCAAAAGAAGTCGCCCCAGACGCCCAAGTTCTGATGGGGGGTCCACATGCCACTTTTGCAGACACAGAAATCTTGACCAACGAAAAAGCTGTCGATGTCATAGTGAGGGGCGAAGGCGAAGAAACAATTGTTGAATTAGCTAAACAAGCACCCTTAAGCCACATAAAGGGCATAAGCTTCCGTAAAGACAGCCAAATAATCAAGACAGCCCCAAGACAATTCATCCAAAACCTCGATGCCCTCCCGCGACCAGCCTACAAGTATCTGCCAATGGAAAAATACAACATCACAGGACGCAACTTACTTCCCATAATCAGCAGCAGAGGCTGCCCCTTCCAATGCCCCTTCTGCGTAGCCACACAAATGTTTGGGGCACAATTCAGAGCCCGAAGCCCAAAAAACGTTCTTGACGAGTTAGAATGGCTTAGAGACGAATATGGCGCGGAAGGCATAGCGTTTCAAGATGACACATTAACTTTTGATAAAAAACGTACAGTGGACATATGCGACGGCATAATTGAGAGAAAAATCAATTTGCCATGGGGCTGCGGAACCCGCGCGGACGTGGTCACTAAAGAAGTTTTAGCCAAGATGAGCAAGGCACACTGCAACGAAACCATGTTTGGTGTAGAATCGGGTTGCCAACGAATGCGCGACGTACTCAAAAAGAAGGTGTCAACCGAACAAATTGAAAACGCGATTAAATGGACCAAAGAAGCAGGCATATTCGTCACCGTATCAGTAATCTTAGGTTACCCTGGCGAAACCAAAGAAACCCTGCAGGAAACGCTGGATTTTGTTCGCAGAGTGGAGCCTGACGATGTTTGGCTTTGCCACGCAACGCCTTACCCTGGAACTTGCCTTCGCGAGATAGTCGAGAAGAACGGGTGGAAGATGTCGGATAAATGGGAGCTATACAACACGATGAATCCCATTTTTGAGGACCCAGCTTTGCCAGCTAAAGAGATAGCTGAGATGAGGAGAAACTTTTACAATAAATTCTACTCCCCAAAATATATCATGCGGCAGGCTGTGAAAGGCTACTTGAAGGGCAACTTGTACAGCAAGATAATGACGAGAACTGCCGCGAATTATATGCTTTGGCGAGCAAAAGCCCGCCTTTTATTTTAACCGTAAAAAATTGTTGTGAACTAATATTTGCGGTAAGGTTTGCCGAGACTCTGGAAATTATGGAGTAATGCAAATGTTAACGACGATGACTATGGCTACCGTCGTTAATTTGTCCAGAGCCTTCTCGGTCCTTATCTTTTCTTTCATCTGTTTTTAGAACTAAAAAAGGGGAAAGGGATAGTTGAGCGATTGACACTTATTTATTCACGTCATTTGGATTAGGGCGAATATCGTGGGCGTTTTCTAAGCAGTAACAGAGCTAGTATTGCACCGATTACAATTATTACAAGCATTATGGCGATTGACATCGGCAGGAAGTATTGGTCAGCTATGGATACTGCTGCAGTTGGAGCTGGACTAGCTGTTGCTTGTGGTTCCTTTACGTCGAATGCTGTTTCTGAATATGATGGCCAGTAACCGTTGGTGCCGTGGAAGGTTGCGATTACTGTGTATTTACCAGCGATGTCTGGTTGCCATACGAGGTTGTATACGCCGCTTGCGTCAGTTGTTGCTGTGCCTATGTTTCTGTAGTTACCGTTAGCGTCTAAGACATCTACTGTTACATTCACGCCTGTGAAGTTGGTTGGCAATGGTTTTTGCTGATAGACATAACCCATCCAATCGCCCATGCTAGCATCGGAAGCGCATGGAACACCGTTGGGGAAGTCAGCTGCCTGCTGGTTCTGCTTTGTACCTGCGGAAATATCTGCGACTGAGCCTTCGATAACCACATGGTCGCCAAGTGTTGAAGCTTTAGGTCCTGCTGTGACGGTTATAGTGCTGGGTCCTCGTCCTACAGTGTAGATTTGGTTGTCATAACCGTTGAACCACGTTGCTTGGCCATCAGCGATAGCGTAGCTCATAGCGAAAAATTCGCCTACATAAGAGTTAAGTGTCCAGATTTCTGTTCCGTCTGTTTCATTAATTGCTCGGCTTAGAGCGCCTTTGTAGATGGGTGTTGTGACAGTGTGTTCAGTGGTGACAGTGTATAGTACTCCGTTGCCAACTGCGTTTATGAATGTGGGATAAACGCCGTAAGCATTGTAGAAGCCTGCGTTTGTGCTGTTACCTGCGCCGCCGTTGCCGAAGGTCCAGAGTAAGTCACCGGTTTTCAGGTCATAGGCGTAGATTATGCCGCCGAATTGGGCACTGTAGAGTTTGCCATTGTCTGTGACACCGTTGATGTATGGTAAGGCTGGGTTTCCGTAGTAGTCAAAGGCAGTTTGAGATGGGGTTGGTCCCCAGATTTGTGCTCCAGTGTCTAAGTTGTAGCCGACCCACTGCATGGTTTCCTTGTATGCTTCGGTGAATACGCGTGAATGGAAGTCTACTGGTCCGTCAACGACAGTGATGTTTTGGGAAGTTGCTGGAACTGTTTTCCACCACAATACGGTACCTACTGCGGCTTTAGAGGCGTTAAGGTTTACAGCAAAGTACGTGTATGGAGCTGAGCTTGTTGTACCGAATTGGCTTGTCGCTAATCCCGGCATAGTTCCATTTTCGCAGAGTATTATGTCACCATAGTTAGCTGCGACCACTGAGAAACCTGCACTTGGCGGGACAAAAGGTCCGAAGGGTGAGGGTATCGTAGGTATAGTGTTTGCCCAAGGTATTGTAATGTTGTAGTCATAACGCGTAGCGGCGCCTCCATCTACTGTACCACTGATCGTTGGGCTTAATGCTGCTCCGCCTGAATCGACAAAGCCAGATCCTGACCAGAGGTCAGTTGAGTTCCATTGAAGTAAACGCCAGTTTGGATTGGATGTAGTTCCTGCGTTAACCATGACATAGCGTAGCTGTTCACCCCATGGACCCATAACTGGTCCGGAAACTGCTGCTCCTGCGGGCGAACCACCACCGAATAGTCCTCCTCCAGAGGGTACATTAGTGACGTTGAAGATGGGGTCGCCGGAGTCTGCGTCAAAGCATTGTGCGAAGTTAGCGGTGCATAGAATTGCTGGGTAAACTCCGTGTTGGTTGGGGTCTTGAACGTCCCAGAATAAAGCGAAAGATAGCGCTGGTACATCATTACGTGACCAAAGCATTTGTCCAGTTTTAAGGTCAACACAGTCAGTTGGACCGTAAGTTTTGACCGCTGAGAAAATACCTTCAACTCCAGTAAATGATCTTGGTTCAGTGTAGTAGAGCTTGCCATTGACTATTATTGGGTTCGTGTATCTTTGGTTGTATGCTGACCCTTCGAAGGCGGTGTCACCTTGTATAGCAAAGTTATTCCCTCCAACAACTCCTCCAGATTGCAGTGGCTTAGTCCACATAATGTGGCTGGTAAGCGGTCCGACTGCATCACCTGGATTTCTCATAGCCCAGGCGTTAGTCCAAACTCCGTAACCTGCTGCACCGGTTCCTAGCCAGTTAGATGAGATTGTCCACCAGTCGGTGTTTTCACCGTAAATTGGGCGAGTCCAGTACTCAGTTGGCAACGGATAACTTGATATCGCGCCGGGAACGGCCTCTTGCTGAACTGTTATTGTGGTCGATGCATGGCTGGGTAGATAGGTATCGTTAACCAAAGCTGAAGTGGTTGGATGGCTGTATGTGTTGAATGCTTGTCCTGGGAAGTTAAAGGTAAAAGTATACGTGCCTACTGCTGTTGGTGTATAAGCGAAGAATTGTGACGAAGTAGTGTCCTTAACTATAGGAAAATCGTGTTCTTCTGTTGAACCGTCAGGTTTTGTAATGGTAAGGTTGTAATTGTGGAATCTATAGTCATTCGATAAGGCAATGGATGGATCAAATGTCTTGTCAAGCCACATTATAACGCTCGCTTGCTGACCGACGCCAACAGGGTTAGGTGCCACATTAATGTACGCAAACGTCGGAATGTTCCAAGCCGGTGTATGTGCGTTAGCAGTTGGTATTAGTATCATTGATGCTCCCATTGAAATTATGAGGAATAAAGCAATCAAAATAGCTGCAGTTTTACTTTTTAGTTTTAGCATTTTTTATTCTCCTTTTTTCTGTGATGTCCAATGTTAGAATGAATTGAGTTTAAGTGTTTGTAACAAGTGCATCTTCTTACAGTTTTTTTTTACCTTTTTTTTACCTTTAGTTATAAGGAGAGGAAAAATTCTTAAAGAATTCCATGAATATAATCTTAAAACGGGAAGAGACAGATGTCGCAAAATGATGAATCCGTTGACACATTTATGGATCTTGGACTCACATACCTGCAGGCAAAAGTGTACTTAACCCTCGTTAGATTTGGAAATGCCGGGGGAGAAGTAAAAAAAATATCTAATGATTCAAAGATTGCAAGACAAGATATCTACCGAATTTTACCCATTCTTCAAAAACATAATATGGTAGTGAAAATTATTGCCAACCCAACAAAGTACATGGCTACACCGTTAGAAAGCGGATTTTCCATGTTACTGCAACAGAAAACGGAGGAATATAATGAACTACAAAAGAAAGCAAAAACAGTGTTCAATAACTTTATCCTAAACAATCCTAAAGTTGAGCCTCAAAAAGAGACAGCGCAGTTTATCATGACTTCGGGGAAAACGCTTCTGTTAAAGAATCTTGAAAAAATTGTTGTGCAGGCACAAACAAACATAGACGTGATCTGCTCAACAGAGGGCATAAGGTTGATGCTATTTTCTTCCCTGCCCTATCTTAAAAAAGCGGTAAAAGGGGACGTAAAAATAAGAATAATCACGGATAAAGCAGGAAAAAAAATCTTAGAGAAAAATCAGGTATCGCTAAAGCAAGTAAAGGCATCAACCTTTCAGCTGAGGTACATATCTGGTCAGATACCAGTTGTTATGGCAATATTTGATAACAAACAAGCAAGCATATGCGTTTCATCGGATGAGATAGTTCCTAGCCTGTGGACAAATAATAACAGCGTTCTAAAACTGGCTGAAATATACTTTGCAAGTATGTGGGTCAAGAGCATTGCTATAGAAACGAAGAATAATGCTCTAAACCGAAAAGTTCAGCTAGTCACCCAGTAAAACGAGCAGAAAATATCTTTATCTTTTTATGCTGGAGGGTAAGGGCAATTCTACGTTTTTGGATAATTTGGTTTTTATTCTCTAAAAGTAGCTTCAACGCTTCTCAGTCGTCAATTATTTTTTAAGAACAAAAAAGAGAAAATGGGGTGTTGACTTTTTGTCAACGTTTTATGGTCGTTTTCTAAGCGTCAATAGGGCTAGTATAGCACCGATTATAACTATTGCAACTATGATTGCGATTGACATAGGGAGGAAGTATTGGTCAGCGATTGATACGTGAGCAGTTTCAGCTGGAGTAGGTGTTGCTGGTGATTCCGCCATATTGAATGTGGTTTCTGAATTGGATGGCCAGTTACCGTTAGTACCGCCGAAGTATGCGTAAACCTTGAAGTCGCCTAGAATGTTTGGTGTATATGTTAGGCTGTAGTATCCTTTGCTGTCAGTGGTTGTTGTGGATGGATCTTGGTAGTTGCCGTTTGAGTCTATGAGGACAATTAGTTCACGTTAACGCCTGTGAAGTTGTCTGGTTTTGGCTGTTGCTGGTAGACGTAAGCCATCCAGTCTTTCATGCTGCTGTCAGCGCAAGCTGGAACACCTGCTGGAAAGCGTCCTTCTATCTCAGTGGTCTGTAAACCTACGGAAACATCTGTGACTGCACCTTCAATGACTACGTTACCGCCGATTGTTGAACTCTTAGGTCCAACTGTGACTGTAGTTTCGCTGGGTCCTTTGCCGAGGGTGTAGATTCTTGAGTCGTAGCTGTTGAAGAAGTTGGTGTAGCCGTCTGCAATGGCAAAGCTGCCAGCGCCAAATTCGCCTGTGGCTGCTGTAAGTGTGTAAATTTCGCTTCCGTCAGATGCGTTAATTGCTCGTGTTAATGCATTTTTGTAGATTGGTGTTTCGAAAGTGTGCTCTGTAACGATTGTGTAGATGACTCCGTCGTTAAGGTTATGACCGCCAATAGCTTTGACGAAGATTGGGTAATGACCTGGAACTTCTAAGCCACTGTATGTGGTGTTGCCTGGACCGCCGTTACCGTATGTCCACAGTACATTGCCAGTTGCCATATCATAGCAGTACAATATACCAGAGTATGCGCCCGCGTAGCATCTGACCAAAAGCAACGACGTTATTTAGCGCGCCGGATCCAGTGCTGCCATAGTAGTCAAGTGCTGGTTGTGGGTCACTCAATTTGATGAATGCGCCTGTCCGCATGTTAAAGAATGCGAATTGTGATGTTTGTCTGTAGGATTCACAGAAGTAACCAGATTTGTCTGCGCCTGCGAATGAGACGGTTGTAATGTTGCCATATACTGGATCAATTGCTGGCTGAACAGTGTTCCACCATAGCACTGAGCCGATTGCGCCTTTGGATGCGTTGAGGTTAACAGCAAAGTAGTTGTATGAGGGGTTGCCGGTCGGTGCTACTGAGGATGGGTACGAGCCGTTTCTGCATAGTAATATGTCACCGTAGAATGCTGCAACTATACTTGGTGATCCTGCTTGGTTGTTGCGCCAAGGTATTGAGACGTTTTGTGTTGTGGGGTTTAGCCACTCATAGAATAGGCTTCTACTTGCATTAACTTGAGTTACTGTTGTGGTAACTGGTGTGAGTATTGTTTTGCTTGATCCGTTAATGTATTTGTTGATGATACGTTTGAGTTTGTCGTGATAGTTTGTGACTGAAGGCTGCGCTCCTGCATACTTCCTGTTTGCCAGAATCTACTTGAGTTCCATAGGCACAAGTAATAGTCTTGTGGTTGAGTGCCAGGTTGCATTGTTGTAGAATATGTATTTCATTACTTCTCCATTCGGGCCTATTACGTTTGTACCACCTGGTACTGCAGAACAGTTGAATACGCTCTTTCCTGTGGCTGCGTCGTATACTTGGGCAAAGTTGCTTGTGCAGAGATATGCTGGTCGAACTCCGTGGAAGTCGGGGTTTTCCATGTCTTGTACGTAGGCAAAGGAGAATGAGGGTAAAGTGGCGTTCTCCAGATTTCCTGTCCTGTAAATAGGTTAACGCAGACTGTGTCTCCAGCCAAGTTCCTGTAGATTCAAACGGTTCTCTGTAGACGAGCATTCCAGCGACGATTATTGGATTGGTGTATCTTTGAGAGTATGCAGTGCCTTCGAACCACGTGTTTCCTAGGATTTCAAGGTTGTTTCCTCCAGCTACGCCTCCAGGTTGACCGATCGGTCTTAGTCCACATGATGTGGGAGGTTAGAGAACCGACGGCGTCACCTGGGAAGCATCGCATGTTTGGTCCAGTTGAGGAACCATAACCTGGCATGCCACTACCTAACCAGTTTGACGAAACCGTGAACCAAGCTACGTTTTCGCCAAAGATTGGTCGTGTCCAGTATTCAGTTGGAAGCGGAGGATAAGAAATTTCCGGTATTGGGTCCTGTTGGACGGTGAGAGTTGTTGATGCACTACCGGCCATGTAAGTGTCGTTAATGTACGCAGAGGTAGGCGAATGTGAGTAGTCGTTAACATTTTGACCTGGGAATATGAACGTCAAGTTGTATATGCCGACCTCGTCAGGGACAAATGATGTGCCCTGATTGGACGTCGTGTCTTGGCAAGTGGGGAAATTTTGTTCCGTCACTTTGCCGCTGGGCGCTGTGATGACGAGCTTGTAGTTATGGAATCTGTAGTCGTTTGTAATTGCTGTATCCGCGTAAGTAGGCGTAGCCACATGTATATTGATGCCTTTTGACCGACGCCAATTGGGTCGGTTGCAGCATATATGTGAGCGAACGTTGGAATCTGCCATGGGGTAGTATTCGGCACTGCTGATCCCGGGCCATGTGCTGATACAAATGGAACAAGAATCATAGAGGCTCCAATTGAAATCATCAGAATCAAAGCAATAATAATAGTCATAGTTTTATTTTTTATTTTTTGCATTTTTCTTTTTCTCCAATTATTTTATGGGAATAAGGACTAACCTTAAGTTAGAAATGCCCTTACCCCCATAGCCGTCCATTATCGCTGATTTTGGCTTATAAAAGGGGTTGGAAAGTAGCCACTGACGACAGAAAAGACGAAAAAACAAATTAACGTGCCAAATAAGTCGGTTTTTGGACAATTTTACAAGCTGTATATGCCCATTAATAATTAAAGAAGTAGCCAGCTAGAAAAGGGCGAACACTTTTTTGTGTTTTTACGGAAACTTTATTACGTTATCGAGCAGTTTTTAAAACAACTCAATGAGGAAACGTTAGATGACAAAAACCTCTGAAGCTTACGGTACAAGAGAAAACTGGCCACCCTACACTTACAGGGATTACCCCGACATAAAACCAGAAACATACGAAGCCTTCATGAAGTTCTTGGACACGGAAAACACTTCAGGCAGGTTAATGGAGTTGCAACCGTGGATTTCGGTTTGCGACAGCCGATGCGCGTTTTGCTATTTCCCAACCACAGCCACAAGCAAAGTCAAGATAGAACCCTACCTTGAACTACTCAAAAAAGAACTCGCCATGTACGCTAAAACCAAGTACGTGAAAACAAGCGTTTTTGACGAAATCGTTTTAGGCGGCGGAACTCCGAGTGTTTTGACTGCTGAGCAGATGATTGACTTAATTGATTTCTGCAAAGCGAATTTTAACATTAACAAAGAATACTTCATCAAAGTGACGGGTTCCTCAAAGACATTGGCAATTAAGAAAATCGATAAACTAGCGGAATATGGCGTTTACCAGATGGACATGGGCGCACAGACATTTGATGATAAGCTACGAAAAAATCTATGTCTTCCAGATAGCGCCGCAGATGTGGAGAAGGCTATTCGCCACGCCAGAGAGCTGAACCTTTGTGTTTGCGTGGACCTTATGTATAATTTGCCAGGGCAGACCATGGAAAGCTGGGTTAACACCTTAAAGAAGGCAATTGAACTTGACGTTGAGATTGACGCATACTCGCTACATGTTGACCCTGGGACGCCTCTTGAGAAGATGATTAAATCAGGTGTTTCTCCGCCGACTGGAGATGCGGAATACGAGAAACAACTATACCTTGCCGCCTACAACATGCTAACGGAAGCGGGATACAAGGCAGTAGGTCACGACCGCTATAGCCGAGTAGAATGGCATATGAGGGAGAACTGCCTCAACGGTTGGCCATGGGGCGGAATCCTCACTACGGGCGCTGGCTGCTTTATGGGTTACCTGCAAAAGTTCTCGTATTCTAACCTTGAAAACATAAACGAGTACATGGAAACAGTAAAGTCTGGGAAACTGCCCATCTGTAGACTCTCAGAATCCACAACTGAAGACATGATGAGACGAACAATGACGCGGCTATACCTGCGATTGCCGGTAAGCAAAAAAGAGTTCATGGAGAAATTCGGCACCACCCCAGAGAAGGTCTTTCCAAAACAACTGCAAAAACTAAAAGAAAAGGGATTAATTGAAATTGACGACAAAGAAGTCCGCATTACGAAGCTGGGTGAAGTTTGGAAGGGCAATATTGCTTGGGAATTCGCGCCTAACCAAACTAAATAATTTTTATTTTCAATTAAAAATTTTTTTTCCGTTTTAATCTTCTAGAAAAGAGCCTGAATTATATTTTTTAAAAATAAAATTAAAAAAGAAAAGAGAGTGGGATTTATTGGTGCCTCTGCGGCTGAAGGCCATACCAAGTCATTACTTTACCTATAATAGGCACAATTACGCCTAAAGCAATGCCCGGCACGAAGGCTATAATGAAGGCATTTACAGGATCTGCTGCCCAGCTACCTACCGCCATATCTCGTGATGGTTTTAGTGAGATGGTATAGTTCATGTAAGCTTGGATGATTGCAACTGTTATTGAAGCGGTTAAGCCTGCGCCTAGCATACGTTTGAAGTTTGTAGATCCGTTGTTTAGTGCTCCAGCCATGTAACCGATGACGACGCCGTTAATTAACCAGAAGAGTATGCTTATGTCCCCGTAAAAGTTGTATGGTGGGCTCGAACTTGCATAGTATCCTGTGTAAAGCCCTGCTGTGGCAACGTAATAAATGCCGCCCATGATAAAGCCTGCTGCGCCGCCTGCCCATTTATTCCAGAGTAAGCCTAGCACTAGAGGAATGCCGAGAACAATCATTTGAGCGAAGCCTTGACTTAGAATGACTCCAATAGTACCAGCTAAACCAGAGACGCCGAGCACATGTTGACTTCCGCTTGGGTTTACATAGATTGCGAGAACGTAGATCAAGAGCACTAGAATCAATGGTATGATTATGCCGTAGAGTATGTCTGCGATTTTAAATTTGGGTGTTTCCATTTTTATCCCTTTTAATTATTTTACGTTGCGGCGTGTTAATAAGCTTAATGCTTGCAAGCCCTGCACATAATTGTTCAGAAATTACAAATACATTACCAGATTAACCATAAAACGAAGAATGTAGTGGCTTTTTGAGAAATAGCTCGCTAAATTTTAGGTACAAAAAAATAATAAAGAAAAGAGTTAGGGTTGAGTTTTTACGGTTGACTTAACAGCTGTTTGGTTGCTAATGGCGTGAAGCGCAGATGGTGCCTGACAGTGGCAGTTTTGAGGGGCAGACGTACGAGCATGTTCCACATGCGATGCAGTCTTTGACCCAAAGTTTCTCAGCTTTCGCAAAGTCGCCTTTCATGATTGCGTTGTATAACATTACTGGGTGCAGTCGTACTGGGCATGAGGCAATACAGTTGGAGCAGTGAATGCAGGCAGTTGTTTGTTGTTCTTTTTTGGATTTGCTTTTGGAGAATACAATGATGCTTGAGGTTCGTTTGGTTATTGGAGCTTCGATTGTTGGGATAGAGTTGCCCATCATGACTCCGCCGACTACTACTTGTCGGAGGTCATTTGTGTCGACGTTGTTCTGGCTGAGGATGCTGCTTATTGGAGTGCCGATTTTGACCAGTAAGTTCTTTGGTTCTGCGACATCGCCGTTGAGGGTTGTGACTCTGGATATCAGTGGTTCGCCTTCGAAGACTGCGTTTGCGATGGCGTTTAGAGTTGCGACGTTTTGTACTATGGTACCCATTTCGTATGAGCGTTTGCCTGGTGGTGTTTCGTAGCCCAAGATTGCTTTTTGGAGGACGCTTGCGTCTCCTTGCTGGTATGTTAGGTGTTTAGCGATAACTTGTGTGTCGGGTTCTTTACCAAAGACTTCTTGCAGTTTAGGAACAGCTTCAACTTTGCTGACTTTAGTGGCAACGATAACTTTGGGGTTTCCTAAGAGTTTGCGTACGACTCTGACGCCTCGGAGCAGGTTCTCGGTTTTTTCAATCATTAGTCTTTCGTCTGCGGTGTCGTATGGTTCGCCTTCTGCAGCGTTTACGATGAGAGTCTTTATGGGGTTATCTTGTGGTACAGAAAGTTTTATGCTGGTTGGGAAGCCTGCGCCGCCTAAGCCAATGATACCTGCTTCACGGATTCGTTTTATTAGGACTTCGTTTGGGGTGTTTTTAAGTTCTGATTCAGCTATGGGTGTTAGAGTTTTGTCTTTGGTTTTTTTGCCGTCGTTTTCAATCCAGATGGCTTCGGAGCATTCTGCGTAGCAGCTGTTGTATATGTCGCCGATTTTTATGACTTTGCCGGAGATTGGGCTATGTACTGGAGCGCTGACGCGTTCTTTAGAATCTGCAATTTTCTGACCCATCGCTACGGTGTCCCCAACAGAAACCAAGGGTTTGTTATTTGCCCCAGTTTGCTGGTTGGTTAGCACTATGGCGATTTTAGGGTCAGGGAAGACTTCGATAGGTGTTATTCTTGCTTTCTCTTTGTGTTCTTTTATTTCAACAAGGTTTGCCATTTTGTTCATCTCCCAAAGGGTTTGTGGACTCCTACACGGTCAAGTAGCGGTACCGTCAAGTTCATAATAAGCAATGCTAGCAATGAGCCTCCAAAGAAGTTCATATAGGTTTGTATCACAATGGTCAATATAGCTAAGCCGATGCCGAAGATGATTTGTCCTATGCCTGTAAATGGTGTTGTTGCGGGGTCAGTTGCCATAAAGAAGCCCAGGAATATTGAGCTGCCGATGAAGACTTCGAAGAGTAACCTGACTAGTAGACCTTGGTCTGCCCAAAGCCAGTGAAAGTATCGCTGATAGTACACCTATGGATATGAAGTAGGCTGCTGTGATTCTCCATTTAACGTATTTGCGTGCGATGACAAAGAATGCAATGCCGACGATGATTACAGCGAGGGCTGAGGCGCCGCCTGTCCAGCCGTGGAATTTGTCGAGAATCATAAGCGAGTTTACGTCACCAAGACTGTAGCTGAGGGGTTAGAATAGCATCCTTGCAGGTAAGTGGCAAATGAAGCAACACCGTTGTGTCCTACTGGTGCAGATCCCCCGCCGATTGCTCCTGCGAGAGCAGGCACACCTAGAGCCGCCTGCAGTGAATGCAGCGAAGTGGTCTTTGGCTAAAAAGATACTGCCTATGAAGGGCAGTAGAACCAGAAACTTTGCGGCTGCAGCTGGGTTGACGTATTTTCTTCCAGCCGATTCCTTGGACTTTTTTGAAGACAACAAGACCAATCAAAGAGATCAATGCTACGTAGACGAAAGCCATAGGTGCAGTTAATGAGTCAATTGGCGTTACGTCGGCTGCTTGAGCCATGGATGGAACACCAAGTGAGTATGAGAGTGTAACGATTAAGCCGAAGACTGCTGATGACCATGTGTTCAATTGGCTGTCGCTGGCTACTTTGTGCAGCAGGGCATCGGCGCCTACTGCTACTCCGATTGCTATGAGAGCATTAAGAAGCACTACGGCACCAAGAGGCATTTGCCAAACGTTGGTAAGCTTTAGAGCTGCTATCTGTGTATTTGTGGGGTTAGGGACTGACCACCATAGGATTGCTGTGATGATGGTGATTATTAAGAGGGCAATGAAGGTGTATTGCATTAGACGATTCTTAGACATTGTACCGGTTATGTGAGGTGCTGATTTTACAACTAGTTCATTTGAGGATTCATTACTCATGTTTGATTTACCTTCTCAAATGAAGAGTTTTATTTGTGTTCTATATTAAACTCTTTCGGAAACCAAGTTTTCGCTCGGTTTACAGGTTTTCAGTGTATTCACAAAGTTTCCCACAGGAGCTTCAGTTTGTTCCGCAAAAGAACTTTGGAAAACAAGTGCTCTCTTTAGCAAAGCTAATACGGTGAAAAGGTAAACTATCTTTGTCTGTGGGGCTAAAAACTGTGACCGACGCCAAAAAAGAAGACCTTGAAGGAATAACCTTAAACGTGTACTTGCATGCTGTAAAAAAAGGCAAGCCAGTCGGCCCCAGAGATGTCATGAAAGGCGTCAAACTTAGCAGTCCCAGCGTTGCATACAGGCACTTGCAGAAACTCGAAGACGCAGGGTATCTGAAGAAAAACGAGTACGGCGAATACATCGTTAAGAGCAAAGCACACATCAGAGGACATGTTTGGGTGGGTCGCCGATTACTGCCCAAGCTGTGGCTCTATGCACTGCTTTTCCTAGCGATTTTAATCGTTGAAATCTTCATTTTAATCGTGCATTTTTACAGTCGAGACTTACGAATTCAAAGTTTTCTTCCTACTGTTAACGCTCATAACTGGTTTGGCGTTGGCAGTTTTCACTGTTGAAGGGTACCTGCAGAGCAAGCGCAAAAGCAGTACAGCAACAGAATAAGCCTATTTGATGCCTAACTCGGTTGTTTTCTGCATTTTTTCTAAAAAGCGGAAAACTGGTTTTTTAGAGGAAGTTTTATATCGCTTCACCGATTTTATCTTGACTTGATTTAAATGAATCCAATCACAGCCCCCTTGTTTATGGTTGTTTGGCGGTGCACCCGCAACTGTGTAGGCAGTTGCACATATTGTAGTTTCATTAAAGAATACGCTAAAGACCAAGAGTTAAGCACTGAACAAGCCAAGCATATGGTTGATGAAATGGCAGAGTTCGGTTCACAATGGTTAGGCATCAGCGGCGGAGAACCCCTGATTCGGCCTGATGTTTGGGAAGTTATCGAGTACGCAGAGAAAAAGCATAACATGCAAGTCAGCCTGATTACAAGCGGCTACGCATGGGACGAAAAACGCTTTGATCTGCTCCGTAAATATAATGTGCATACCGCAATCAGCATTGACGGTGACAAAGAATCAAACGACAAAATCAGACGTAAAGGCGGCTACGACCAAGCCATACATGCCATGGAAAAACTTAGCAGCGTTGGCTTACTCGACTGCTTAGTCACAACCATGACCAAACACAACATCACCAAGATGGCGCACCCAGCAATGCTGGCAGAAAAATACAAAGCCAGAATGCTCGTCTACCACAACCTAGTCCCCGTCGGCAGAGCAGGCGAACACATGGAAGACATCGCCCCAACCCCCGACCAATACGAGACAGCATTCAACGAAATCTACGACATCCAACGCAAACTCTACGGCAAAGTCAAAGTCAACGTATATGCACCCTTCTACGCCCGTATCGTACGCCAAAAGAACCCAGCGGACTTCTGGCAATGGTACAACGAAGGCTACCTGGGCAAATGCACCATCGGCGGCAACTACATCGGCATAACAGAAAACGGCGACTACCGAAGCTGCGGCTTCCACGAAGGCTACCGCATCGGCAACGTCAAAACCAAAAAACTACGCACCGCATGGGAAGAACTCCAAAAAAGCAAACTACACCTAAAACTACGCGACAAAAGCAACCTCAAAGGCAGATGCGGAATCTGCGAATACCGAGAAATCTGCGGCGGATGCAGAACACGCGCCGAATTCTACACAGGCGACCTCTTCGAATCAGACCCAGCCTGCAACTACATACCCAAAATCTTGCAAGAAGACCCCAAAGCGCTTGAAGCAATGCGCAAGAATCCAATGGGCAAAAAACAATAAACCGAACCCTTTCTTTCTCTTCTTTTCGTTTTTCACCCTTAAAGTAGCTCTGGAGGAGAAACCGCATTCAAGTTTCTCTGATTCTATAATTGTAAGAAAGTTTATTTCTCTGATTCTATTTCTATCTAATTGTGAATAGCGTGTCAGAAAAGGTTAAAGTCGGAATGCGCGGACAAGTAGTCATCCCCAAAAAACTCCGCAAAAAACACGGCATCGAAGAAGGCATAATACTAGAAATCGACGACACCAAAGAAGGCTTACTCCTTAAACCCTTCAACCCAGTAGCAGAAATGAAGGGACTAGGCAAAGGCGTATTCGGAGACCCAATCAAATACCAGAAAAAAAGCCGCCAAGAATGGGACCGCAATGAAAGTAGCCCTTGACACAAACGTCCTCATCTACTTTTTCGAGGGCATCGAACCCCAAGCCAGCAAAGCCGAAAAAATATTAGCAGCAATCATGAAAGGCAAAGATGAAGGCGCCGTATCAACTATAACAATCGCTGAAGTCTTAACCGGATTCTATCTGGCACAAGACCCAGCTAAAGCAGCCAAAGCAAAAGAGTTGCTAAACGATTTAACCCTCAACGGCTTCAAAATAGTTCCAGTAACCTTTGAAATCGCCGATTTAGCCGCCAGCCTGCGAGCCAAAAGAGGCGGAAAACTCCCAGACGCATTAATCGTGGCTACTGCGCTAAATCAACAAGCAAGTATCCTATATTCTCAAGACAAAGACCTACAAAGATACAACCAGGACATCAAAGTCTCCGAACTTCTCTAAAAGATAAGACACTTAATGGCGGGTGTGTTGGTTGTAACCCGTCTTTTGTTTTCGAAACTTTTTTCGATTGTTATAAAAAAAGGCTATTATATCCCCTCATTGTTGGTGTCTCAAGAACTCTGCAAACATTGGATGAAAAAGGCTGTATTTTCCGCGACCTTGTCTTAGCAATAGTTCTTTTTTCTCAAGCCTTGAGAATAACTCTGCTTTGCTGCTGAACCTTTTGAAATCGCTTGGCGAAACAAGCGCCTTCCTTGTGTCAGCGATTGCTAACAGTAATTGTCGCTCCTTTTCCGATGCTGTTTGATATTTCTGAGAGAAAATTGTGTCACCGAGAGATTCTTCAATTGCAGGCCAAACATTTTCAAGTTCTTTTAAACCGATTGTCTCGGCATCGTTAGTATCCATTAATAGTTCAAACATTGAAAACATGAGTAAGTAAGGGTGCCCATTTGTCTTTTCAACTATCGCTTTAACAACTGAGTCTTCAACTGAAATCGGGTTTTTCACTACTTTCAGTCTTATCTCGATTGATTCCTTAGCTTCTTCAAGGGTAAACGGTTTAAGATCAAAGCGTTTAAAAAACCTGATAACGGGTTCTGCCAATTCTGCTATTTCAGAGAATAAAAGCGACTGGGCAGTTACGACTAGCGAGTAATTGCAGCCTCTATTAACCAATTCTTGGAAAGTAGTTCTTAAGTTAAGGTAAGCGGAATCCTCAGTTTTTATTGGAAAATAATGGAGATCATCCAGCATCACGAATGCAATTTGTACGCCTGAAGGCTTTAGGTGTTCTTCCCACAATTGCTGTAAAGCGTCAGTTAAGTTCGGTTGTTTTTGGCGCGAGTTTCTTTGGGCTGAGATAACGCCTAAATCTAATCCGACCGCCCACTTGTCGATCTCAGTTCTGATTTTTGGCAGAACTTTTTTGGTAGCATTTATTGTCGTTGATTTAACTGTTCTGAGAAAACTTTCTGTAAAAGCAGACCAGCTTTGGCAGTCTTGTGGAGAGAGCGGAAAATAAATACAGACGCAGCGAATTTCGTTCTGTAACTCTTCTAGAGCTATTTGCCTCAGTTTATAAATTAAGGATGTTTTGCCTTGCCCCCATGTGCCAAGTATGACATAGTTTAATGGGGCTGGAGGGGTTAACTGTGCAGAGTTTCTAACGGTTTCCTTAAAATAGCTTAGTTGATCTGCCCTGTCAGCAAAATAAATTGGTTGGGCAGGGTTTTGATATGAAAATGGATTCACTTTGTGATTTTTGTTATGATTGTGATTATAAAAATTTTTCGGTATTTCTGACCCCCTGGTGCTGGTGCGTTGGTTGTAATCCGCCTTCCGTTATTGTGGTATTCGGCTAATCGGGCTACCGCGCCTCCCGTAGATTCTTCATCGGCGACTGTTTGCCCTTTTTTGTTCCGTTGCCAAACTCTAGCCTGCCTCACTACTAAACGCCAAAAACGAGTAAGGGTACGAACATATTTGGTGCCTATTAGAAACTCATTGCAGATTCTATAGAGGGGTAGGTTCTATTGGTGGAAAAACCAGCCGTTTACTTTGTTGAAATTTTCTCGCTTTATATAAGAGCACTACGCAAAGAGCGAACAAGACTTAAGGGGTTTGAAAAGTTAACGGTTTTACCGCTAAAGCAGAGGGTAGCTTGATTTTCCACTTTTAGAGATATTTTAAGCGTCTCAATTGCGCTTTTGTTTGCTATCATGCTTATCACTGGTCGTAAACCTTCTCTATCTCAGAGATTGCTTTTTCAGAAATACCTTGCTGTTTCAATTGTTTTTTGACTTGTTTTTTCATTCTGTCAATCCTCAAAACTCTTCTGGAAAAAGTGGGTCATCGAACAGCATCAAGCCATCGCCTTGGCTGTCTTCTCTGGAATCTGCTAAATCTTCTCTGTCATCCTCTGCACTGCTTAAGTTTTTTCCGTCTCTGGGGTCAACGACTCTATTTTTTAGCCACTGTGCTAATTTCTGGGCTAACGTCTTTTGTTTTGGCAATGTGTTAAGCCATGCTTGTTTTATCTCTGCATTGATTATGTAGGGTTTGCCGTTTTGCTTGAATTCTGGGCTAACAAATAAAGAGCCTTCATAAAACCAATTTCGGGCTTGCATTTCAGCGAAATTTAAGCCATATTGCTTTTCCAGTCTTCTTAAATTTGGGGTAATGTCTTCATTGCTAAGTTTGCCTATGCATTGAATCTGTTTTGACCGAATAGTTTTTGAAAAGTCGGTTAATCGTTGGCTTGAGGTAAAAAAGCCTTCTCGGTTGTTTCTGCCTTCATTGAAAACGGTTAGAAAAGTTTCATTCTCGGACGATGCACTGTTACGGCTTGAAAATGCATTCTGCGCCTCTTCGATAAAGTAAGCTAAAGCCTTGCTGTTTTCATGGTTGGGGTCTCTGATTTTCTCGTCTCTCTGCAATGCATCAAGGTAATTTATGACTGTGCGAATAAAGAAACCGCGCTTAGATGGTTTTCGGGTTTTCAGCCTAAATAAAATGTCCTTGTGGGTTTGCAGTGCTAACTTGACTAAATGCTCATTTTCCAGTGAATATTTTTCGATTGTGTCAGCCTTTCGCCTTGAGGTTGCGATTATGTCATGCTCTGAGACGTTAAAAACTGGAATCTTAGAGAATGCGTATAGCCAAGTTTCGCTTCCGTCAAACCCTATAACCCTAACGTTTGGTTGTGGCATTAACTGACTTGCTATAGAAAACATAAGGCGCGTTTTGCCGTGGCTTTTGTTTGCGACTATGTGAGAACCGATTCTGAGCCCTTCACTAACGAACGTTTCAAAAGTCCCATGGTCTTCGATGTTGCTCTGCTTTTCTGGGTTTTGTTGATGTGTCATTTCATACACCATGAAGGGCTAACTTTTGCTTCGAAATATAAGCATTCTAAGCCCTTTTGCCAAAATGGGCTTAATTCGGGGTTATTTTGACCATGCTTTCGGGTCAGGTTCGACTTTTTATGACGCGCGGCAAACAAATTGCGCATAGGCGACTTTTTAGGGGTTGGTTTTTCACCATATGATTAACTTATTTTTTAGAAGTTTTTCAACCGATTTTAAGAACTTTTTCAGCCTTTTTACTGCAAGGATTCTCTAAGGCTTTTCGAACGATTTTTTAATAGGAATCTCAAAAAGGTTCTAAGCCAAAACTGTCTTTTTGGAAAACAGAAAAATCAGAAAATAAATTAGACCCGTGGGGAGGGTATTTTGGGACTAAGGTTTAATCGTTATTAGAGTCATTAAAGGGACAGTGTTTTTTGGGTCTCTTAGTGGTTCGTTAAGTCTGAACTGATAACCCAATTGTTTAGCACATTCTTTAGCTTCTGCTAAATCCTCTCTGCAACCCTTGCATTGAGGGTTAAAGACGTGTTGAAGGTTTAATATCACTAATTTTCTTGTGTGGTTCAAAACCACGAAATTGTATGTTTGTACCATATCGTTCACCATTGCACTCCAAAGTAATAAGCCAGATATTTAAGCCGATGCTTTAATCAGGTGATTAAATAGCTTGTTTTAGTTAAATGGGGCTAAAAATAGCTTATTTAATCAGGTGTTTAAATTACTGAAACGCTTTTGCGAATTCAATATCTTCCCCACATGACTTGCAAACACCATAACGTCTTAAAACTAAGATGTTAGTTTTTGCAGTGCATTTAGGGCAATTAGAACATAGCATTAAATCATCTCCGTTAAGCGCAATTATAGCAGAGTCCTTTTTGGTCTCGGAAGGAATTTTCACTCATAGTCCTTCCACATGCTCTGCATCTTCGCTGATTTTTCTTAATTCTTTTTCCCATTATTAGTCCCTCTGCAATTTCTGCAATGTCCATTTAGGTTTAGCACCATAGCCCGTCCACACTTTTTACAAATACCCAACACTTTCGGTGGATTCTTTTCTGAACGCTGTTTAGCACGTAAGTTTTGCGTACAGAATGAACAAAAAAGAGGTTCCAAACTGTTTATGCGTCCAAGATTACCTAACCGTCTGCCACATGCGGCACATCGGTTTTTAGGAATTTTTTTGCAAGTTTTATTTCGCTGTGCTTTTGGCTTTTCTGGGGTTTCCGATTGTTCCGTCAGTGCAGTAGCTTCTTTTTCCACTATAGTTATTTCTTGCTTGAATGCATCTCTAACGGATTTTGGAACCCAGATTTTAGGCATAGTTATTTCACCTTAAGTTAGATGGAAGGGGAAAATGGGCTAACATGGAACGTTAAGAGGTAAGAGGTCGAATACTCAAGGAAAAAGCCCAAATTCCCCCTGTCCATGTGCCTGTGTCACCTTAAACGGCGGTTTGCGTTATGAGTCATGCGATTAAGTTCCGCGATTTTCTCACTGTGCTGTTTTTGCATCTCAATGGTTTTTAGGTTATATTCGTGGGTCATTTTGTTGTACGTTTCGACTTCTTTTTTGTAAAGTTGATATTGCTCATACTCAATTTTGGTTGCTTGTTGAAATTCCAAAATTACCGCTGAAAGGGTTGTTTTTAATCCAGCTAAAGCATCAATCCATTTCTGCTGTGCTTCGCTTTGCTTGTTTGCATTGCTCAGAATTTCCGCTTTTGTTGCTTCGATGTCATTTAATGCGTTTTGTCTTTCGGTATCAATTTGGTTTATTGCATCAAGCAATTCGGCTTTATGTTGTTGATAATCCGCGCGGTCATTTTCGTAATCGTTTTCAATTTCTGCAATGAGATTTTCGCATTGTTGGGTAAGTGCTTGTTTTCTGTCATTTTCAATGGTTTGAGTTTGTTGTTTTTGCATGGCTATGTTTTGTTGCGCTTGCTGGAAATTTTCACCGTATTTTACCATTCTATTCCAGATTTCTGGAAATTGAGTTTTTATTAGGTTGGCATCAAGGCTCATGCTTTTCAACCTCTATATTCGCTGTCTCTTTTTTGGCGATTTTCAATTCAGCAACGGAAATTTCGGTTTTACAAAATTTGCGTGTCATTTCAGTCACCGCTAAATTTTGCCTTTGTACACAGTTTGAGCCGTTAAATCGTCAGAATCGAAAAACAGTGCTTGTTTAGATTGCAAAAGCTGAATCGCGGTTGGTTTAGTGATTCGGCTTATTTTGCCATAGTGGACATTATAAAGTCGGTTATCCTCTACGCTTCGCGGTTTGCTTAGTGAAATTAGCTGACAAAAGCCACTATCCAAATCCTTGATTGCAACGTTAGACATTATTTTGGGGTCATGATAGAAATAGACATATTTTGAGGTTTTAGGATTGTCAAAAGTCAGTTTTAGAGAGTGCTTGAAATATCCAGTCTTTTCAGTCATTGAGACGTTATCGGTGGCTGTCCTTGAGAAAACAACCGTTAATTCAATTTGTTTAACGTAACCAAGGGATTCAGGGGTTAGTCTTTCAGTGTTGCCGTTAATGTCAATGATTCTTTCCATGAATAATTTTTCGTTTTCATCGAGTTTAGGCGTTATTGAACCAGTTCTATTGATAGGCATTTTTAGTCACTCCGCTGTCTTTTTTTAGCCCTAAAATTTTCATTCAGTTTTTCAATTACTGACTCTTCTTTTGGAAAATTGAAATCCTTTTGGTTACCGTCACGCGCGCCTTTCAATGTCTTAACAGTTAATTGGTCTAAAACTTGCTTTGCTTGCAAACGTTCTGACTTGTTTCCGTATTGCTCTTTCATTAACAAATCTGTAACCATTGCGTCAGGGGACGAATAGCCATTTTTAGGTTGTTCATATTGACCGCTAAGTGGTGCGATTCCGCTTGGAACAGTTTTGCTTACCTCTTCTTTTTTTCGTAAGGTTTGAACAGTCTTAATGGCGCGGTCTAAGTCTGCTTTTGACCGTATATCCTCTGGGTTAGTGTCGATTCCTAAAGCTGTCAATTCTACACTTGCTTTTTCCTTCATGTCTTGCAAAAGTTCTTTCGCGGCTTGAGTTTCAGCGTCATTGCCTTCTGAATGACCGTTAACCTTTGCCTTAAGTTCTGCATTTTCCCTTGCTAAGTTTAAAACTGAGTCGTCAACCCCAACGTTAATGCTGAGGCGTTTTTTATTTGGGTCATAGGCGCGAATTTCTTCGGCACTCCAAATTTTACCTTTAGGTTGCTCAGTCATAGTTAGTCCTCTCCCTCTGGGCTAAACTCTCCCCAATTTTCAAGGTTTGAAGGGTCGTCAATTTCCCAATACTTTGGGTCATCGGTCGATTCAGGCTCTTCTAAAAATGCCATTTTTAGTTAACACCTTTTTTGGCTTTAATTTGCTTATTCAAGGTTTGTTTTAGCTTCTTTTCCATTACTGAGTTTGAGTCCGTCTCAGGAATTTGGAAAGAACCAGAAATGAGGTTATTTCTACCCGATAACGTTATTGTGAGAGTATTTTCAGAAACAACCGTTTCATAGCCTAAATTAAGAGTTTTAAAAGTGCATCCTAAACAGAAAATTGAATGCACCACGTCACCTATCAGTGCTTTTTTGCTTATTTTAGTAATCTTGCTTAGTAAATCTAATTCGGCAAGCGTGTCTTTTGAAATTCTGACACTGGAATCATTCTTAATTTTTTTTACCATTTTTAAAAACCCATTTTATCGCAAACCTTATATATGGCATGCTGTTGCATTCAACTATTTAAATCTTATGTTGCTGTTTAACAAAATTTAATTTTTTAGCGTATTTATTGCATGCACGTCTAAGAGTTTAGCCATTATTTAATCACATGTTTAACTGAGAAAAACTGAGTGTTAAAATTACCGCAAACTTTATAAGTAAGTTGCATTACGCTTTATAACTAACTGTCAATGTTGGTGAGGTTGAAGCGGCAGTAATCACCTGATTTTAACGCTTCCTCACCCTTTCCAATAACATGGCAGTGGGGAACAGCTACCCAGAAAATCGCTGTGGAAAGCATAGAAAACAATGACAGCAAAAAGCGTTAACCCAGATTCAAATTCTCAAGTTCTTAGCTTACAGCCTAAAGGCGGCAAGCATTATACACACATGGAAAAGTTTGGCATCTCTGCAAAACAACAAAAAATAAATCGCATAGTCACCGCCTTGTTTAATGAATTAACGTTCCAAAATGCTGACTTCGACAAACAAGACAAAAAGCATAAAGAATATTGCGAAACATTTTCAGTCAAATTTGCGCCAATGCAGAGAATCTATAAACTCAATCGACAAAAACTTACCGAGATAATTCAAGATGCTTTAGGGTTTGTAGATAGAAGAGTCGTTTATGCAATGATTCATTATTTGGTAGGCACGGGATTTATAGCGCATAATCCAACATCACAAATTCAGCACACTGGAATCGGACAGAAACCAATAATCATGCCAACCAATGACACAAAATATGAGCTGAACTCTGACATCATTTTGCAGAAATACATCGATAATCAAAAGGGAAATAATGTACACCCACCCGTCACTTTAGACAAGTTTAATGCAGTCAGTGGAATTGGTGCAAGCAGTTCTACTAAAGGTGCTAATCCGTCACACATTGACAAAAACGGAATTCAAGGTTTAAACTCTCAGAACCAAAATGAGGGTAACTAATCCATTCTTTTGACTAACTAAACCTTAGTTAAAAGAAAAATAAATTGCATGACTGCAATGGATTAGAGTATTAGTTGATATTATTATTGCATTGAATTATTATTAATTAATTATTATTAGTGGATAGTAGGTTAACGGTTTAGAGACTTACAGAGCATAAGTAAGTCAGAGGGGAGTGTGTGTACATTATTTCCCCTCGCTTGGTAGGGTAGTAAGCGCAAAAACTAAAAGCCAAAGCAACCCTAAGTCTTAGGGAAGTGAAATAGAACGACAACTCCAAAGGAGCTAAGAAAAGAAGGCAAGTTTCCCGAGTTTCTGTTTGTTGCATGGGGAATAGTCGAATTTATGGCAGACGACTGCATTCTGAAAGCATATTCATTATCCTCTCAAGACGTGAGAGCCGACCCATTGCTTGAGTTAGGCATTCATAAACAACTGAGCCTCTTCAGAAAGATGGGTGTTTTGTCAATCGAAGACTACAACATAATTTTTGAGTTTAAGACCAGACGAAACAACTTGTTTCACAAAGGAATTTTCTTTCTCAGCATACAGCATGAGGAAAAGGAACAAATTATGGATGTAGGAGAAAGAGCAGTTGACATAATGGAGAAGTTAGACAATTTACTTGGTGGACTGCAAGGAGACAGACGTGTTTACCTCAGAAAAGAGAAGGGAGACAATTGTGACAAATAAGTTAGCAGTGTCTATGGATGCAAAAACTTAAACGCTGAATTCGCTAATAGCTTGTCAGGGCTAATTAATGACTTTACCACCACCGCCTAAAACAACAAACATATGGAAAACTTTAGCGATTGCATTATTGGTAGTTGTAATTATTATGGGCGCGATTGTTGGGATACTATCGACTAATCGACCATCGGCTAATCAAGGAACAGGAACAAACAATCAAGTAAGTGTATCGGGAACAGTTCAAAATGGGGTGGCTGGTTCTAAGTTATATTTCACAAATTTAGATGGAACAATACAAACAATTGCTACTGTTACAAATGGTCAATATAGCGTCTTATTAGTGGGTGGACAATCTTATGCTGTTAGCTCTTATGGTTTTGGCTCAATTGTTGACGGCAAGTTTTACCCACAGAGTAACGCAAATAACTTTTATGTTCCGTCAGGCGTTAACACCTTTACAAAGAACTTTTGAATCGACGGAGTTTTCTTAACATCCACTCACTGATACCCGACTGTGAAGAGGGGGACTCTGTTTCAAGTCGTTAAGCCTAAAACGCGAACGGTGGGGGGGTATGTGGGTAAATTAGGCTTATTTTAAGGCGATAGGCTTGTTTCTTTGTCGTTTAATCACATGGTTAAGTCGAAGTAAAACGCGCGCAAGGCTGTTTACCATACAAAAACCGTTATCCCTCGTTAGGGAGATGAGGGTTAGACCGTTAACCCCTTAATATTTTTAGAATCAATTACAATTTAGTGTTAAAAAGTTAACATGTGACCATTATTGAGAGTGTAAATAAGAAAAGTTGATATTATCTACACTGAATATCTCTTAAGAGAGGCTTGCTTGGTATGAGTCCCCTTAAGGAAGGGTTGGGTGCGAATCAAACAATTTGTGTATATGGTTCAAAGGCATTCGTTGAAGGATTTGCGCAATTTCTGGGCAGCCAAAAAGTGGAGTTCCAAGAACTTTTCGTAGGACTTCAAGACCTCGAAATAGCGGAAACCAATGACGGCAAAAAAAGCGACCTGAAAAATTTTTTATATTTTACTGTCGATTACGAACTCATTAAAACCTTCTCTGTCGCTTTGGCTCCAATAATCATTCAAAATCTTATCTTATGGTATAGGGCGAGAAAAAATCACGGGAAAATTATTTTGCGTATAAATGGTACGGTTATAAAACTTGATGCAAAAAACATTGACAGTTTCGAATATAACGATAACAAGAAAAAGCCTGCAAAAAAGAAAAAAGCAAGGAAGAAAAAAACCAGTAAACCCTAATCCAGTTTCTTAATGGATTTTGGTGTTATTTTCGCTTTATCTTGCAGTTCTAAGATGTCGATGCTTTGCTCTTTTTGGTCTTTTTGTATGCAGTCTATTTTGCTGGATAAAGTTTCTAAAGTGTTTAGCATCTTGCTTATTGTGCTTGGTTCAATGCC
Organism: Candidatus Bathyarchaeota archaeon; assembly: GCA_963846735.1. Classification (GTDB taxonomy): domain Archaea; phylum Thermoproteota; class Bathyarchaeia; order Bathyarchaeales; family Bathycorpusculaceae; genus Bathycorpusculum. The sequence continues at coordinate 269,009 of CAWJXC010000004.1, forward strand.
TACGCTGTTAAGTTTAGCTTCTAATTTCTCCATACGTTTGGCTTGTTGTTCAATGATAGAGTTTAGATTATTTAGCGTCTTATCGTTGTTATCACGCATTTCCCGTACTTGGTCTCTCATTGTCTCTATGTCTTTTCGTGCCTGTGTGCCATGATTCACGCTCATATTTTGGAAAGCCGAATTGTAAGCGTTTATGATTGTAGCTTTAGAAATAGCGTACTTTTCCCGTGCTCCCTCTCTTTTATGACCGAATAATGTATCCTTAACTTCTTGCGTTAACGGTGGTTTAGCGTTTAGTAAAGCATCGTTGTAAGCATCACGTAGGCTTTTAGTTTTGAATTTATCTGATTCTTCTTTTCCATATGTATTTTCAACCATAGTCTTAATTGCGTCATTGATGAAGCGAACAGTCAACCTTTCGCCTTTTTGACTTATGAAAAGTGGGGTTCTGCCGTTTGAATCTGGTTTTAATTGTCCGTTATTTTCCCTTTCGTTAAGCATCTCTTTTATGTCGTGAACTGCCTCTTCACTTATGCACGTTCTCTGTAGAATGTCCGTCTTTTCTCTGTGCATAGTAATTTGATAATGCCCTTCATGCTCTCGGATATTCGGCAAATCCTCAACGTTTAAACTGCTAACATCGGTTTCTGAAAAACCACTTTGGTATAGGCAAAGAAGTAATGGGCGGTCTCTGCTGTCTCCATGCTGATAAATCTGTTTCATTTGTTGATTGTCTGGAATCCACTCGCTAACCACTTTATCCTCTGTTTTTGTGTCAACGCTTAGTTCTCCACGTTTGAATCTTAGCGGTACTCTGTGGGCTGAAAAGAAGCTAAGAACAGGTGTCAGTGTACAGCTAATTGATGACGGCTTAAGGTTTTGAGTGATAAGTAAGTTCTTGAATTCAACCACTTTATCCTCAAAAAATCCTCTTTCCTTTGGGTTACTGCTTTGTAAGTCTTTAATTCGCTTCATGAATTGGTCTGTTGGGGTCATGGCGATAAAGTTAAGCCATTTAGGATAGCGTTCTTTGTAGTTCTTTTGGGTTCTTTCGCCAACCTTAGAGAGCCATTCAGTAACGTAAGGGTCAGTTAGCCATTCCTTGTTAGTCATGCGGAATCACCTCTGTATAGTTTATTGCCCCTCTAAAACTTTCGGTAAAACCGAATAACCCCTTAGTTTCTACAAGACGCTCTAACCGTATGCCCCATATAAGGGGGCTATAGAAAAAAATCGCAGCTATGCTGGGGCAGTTTGTGGTTTGACTGTTTGCTGCTTGTGGCAACCTCCACAACCAGCCAGCAGCCCAAACCTGACCCAGATGGCAAAACACAGCAAACAGGTCATCCTGTTGGTTGTTGTTGTGGTATAGGAACTTTTCACCCACAACTACCAGAAAAAAACAAGCACACCATCACCAAAAATTCAAGTAGAAAGGTTATTATCTAAAGTGCAGTTCACACGTACGTTGGAGACTAAGTTATGCCTTTAGCGTTTATTATTGGGACAGCTGGTTCTGGCAAATCCCTCTTCACAGCAGCGTTTGCTGAGTGGCTCAAAATGAGCAAGCAGGATGTTGCTGTGGTCAATTTGGATCCTGGAGCATTAAAACTGCCCTATCAACCAGATGTTGATGTCCGCAACTATGTGGAGGTTGGTGATATTATGGAGAAGTACGGTTTAGGTCCCAATGGTGCTTTGGTTATGGCTGCTGACTTAATCGCTGACGAGATTGAACATTTGACCCGTGACATTGAAGAAGCCCACGCTGACATTGTTTTGGTGGATACTCCTGGGCAAATGGAGCTTTTCGCTTTCCGAGCAAGTGGACCATACATCGTTAACGAATTAACAAAAGAACCTAAAGCCTTAATTTACCTCTTTGACGCGGTTTTCTCAGTTAACCCATTAAACTACGTTTCAAACATGTTCTTGGCGGCAGCAGTTTACAACAGGTTTTTCCAGCCACAAGTGCATATGCTTTCAAAAAGCGATTTAATCCCCAAAAAAGAGGTGCAGGCAATCGCGAATTGGTCAGCAAACACCAATGCACTGGAAGATGCGATTGAAGAGAAACTTGAAGGAACAAAACGTCTCTTCAGCCGCAACATGATGCAAGCCATCAACAAGCTGGGCATGCAGTTCCATTTGATGCCTGTTTCATCTAAAACAAACGAAGGCATGGTAAACGTTAACACGTTGCTTGAACGCATTTTGAATGAAGGAGAAAAATACACAACCTAAACGCGAATCAGTGACCAGCTTGCCGCAAACGCTCCACGCTTAGCCTTCAACGCGTGAATCTGCACCAGCAACAATGATAACATCATTATCTTGGGCGTTAACTCTTTAAGAATTAGGCTTGCAGCTTTAGGATACTGTTTCTCTATGCAGTCACTCACGGATTCAATGCATAAATGCCCATTCTTAAAAACAATAACTATGGCTTTGCGTGCACCAGCAATGATAGCTGCATCCCGCTGATCAATCCCCGACTTCAACTTTTTGCCCACTGTTCTTCACTAAGAAAGCAAAATTAAATTCAGATTCAGCCAACTCAGACTGTGGAATTTCCACTCTTTTAGGGAAAATTTCTTCAAATTGCCGCCAGACCTCTAAGCCTTTTTTTGTTAAATTGCAGCCTTCTTTGGAGGTTTCAATCAAACCAGCATCCTTAAGCCTGCTAATTATGGTGCGTACTGCGCCATCACCAACATTGAGTTTCTCAGCCAGCTTGTTTCTGCCCAGAGGCTTCTGCGCCATAAGCTCTAACGCATAGAAAACGTGGAATATGGTGAAGGTGGTTGATGGTCCTGGAGCTTTTTTTCCAGCGATTTGCTGCATGAACTTTTTGAGGGATGCAGCCATGTTTTGCACTGTCATAGTTAAGCGTTGGCTGGGTTTTTATAATTTATCAAAGCAATGCAGGTTAGTCTTTGTAGGCAACAACAGAAACCTCAACAAGCGCACCCGACTTGAGTTCTACGCCAACTGTGGCGCGAGCAGGAAACGTCTGCCTCAAAGTATTTGGCGTATTCACGGTTAAACTCATCAAACAACGCCATTGAAGACAGGTACACAGTGGATTGAACCACATCTTTTAGGCTGTAGCCTGCAGCTTCCAAGATCGCTTTAATGTTCTCCATAACTTGCCGTGTCTGCAACGCGATGTCTTCGGCTACTATTTTGCCTTCCTTTGGGTCAATAGCAAGTTGCCCAGAAACAAACAGGAAATTGCCCGCTTGCACTGCTTGATTGTAGGGTCCGATTGGTTTTGGCGCATTCTGGCTTAAGACTATTTTTTTCATTTTTTCGCCTTACTTGTTTGTGTGGTTGGAGAGTTAAAATGGTTTCTGCAGAGCATTTGTTTATTGTTTAGTTGGTCAGGATTGTAGAAAGCCTTTTAAGAAAAACGGCGAGTTACTATGCCTATCACACGATTGAACAGAAAGAGAGATTCCTGATGAAAAAAAACGGAAAATATTTGTTCACATCCGAGTCAGTTGGAGAAGGTCACCCAGACAAAGTTGCAGACCAAATATCCGACAGTGTTTTAGACGCAATATTCACCCATGACCCCAAAGCACGAGTTGACTGCGAAACACTCGTGATGCAGGGAACCGTAATGATTACGGGCCAAATCACCACTTGCACCTACGTCAACATCCCAAAGATTGTTCGTCAAACCCTACAAAGAAATCGGTTTTGACAATGCAAAAGACGGCTTAGACTGGGAAACATGCGGCATTCTGGTTTCCTTAACTGAGCAGTCACCAGACATCGCCATGGGAGTAAACGAATCTAAAGGTCATGAGCAAGGCGCTGGAGACCAAGGCATGGTTTTCGGTTACGCATCAAACGAAACAAAAGAGCTTATGCCACTACCCATCATGCTTGCACACAAACTTGTTAAGCGTTTAGCTGATTGCAGAAAAACAAAAATTATGCCTTATCTGCGTCCTGACTGCAAATCCCAAGTCACCGTCGAATATGAAAATGGCAAGCCAAAATGCGTCAAAACCGTCGTTATCGCTGCCCAAAACAACGGAACCGTTGACGATGCCACCCTAAAGAAAGACATCGTTGAAAAAGTCATCAAAAACGTTATCCCAGCAAACATGCTAGCAGAAGACATTAAATATGTCATCAACGGCACAGGCAGATTCGTCATCGGCGGAACATTGGCAGATTCAGGCTTAACAGGCAGAAAAATCATCGTTGACACATACGGCGGAGTCGGAAGCCACGGCGGCGGATGCTTCAGCGGCAAAGACCCATCAAAAGTTGACCGCATCAGGCTGCTACATGGCAAGATACATCGCCAAAAACGTTGTTGCCTCAGGCTTAGCAGACCAATGCGAAGTCCAAATATCCTACGCCATCGGCGTTGCCCAACCAATCTCAGTGCTTGTAAACACTTACGAAACAGGCAAACTTTCAGACGAGCAAATCCTGGAATTAGTGCAGAAGTACTTTGACATGAGACCTAAAGCAATCATTGACCAACTAAACCTGCTAAGACCAATCTACAAGAAAACAGCGGTGTTTCGGTCACTTTGGCAGAGAAGATGTCGATTTTCCATGGGAAAAGACCGATAAGGCTGAACAGCTCAAAAAAGAGCTTGAGAAAGCCAAAAAAGCATAATTTTTCCCTTCTTTTAATTTTTAATTTTTCGCATCTATAACTACTCCATCGTGTGCCTCGATTAAACGGGCAAGCTCTTTGGCTGTTTTGGCAAGTTTTTCTGCGGGTTTCTGCTCTTGGCTCGCTATAATTGTGAGATGGAGTTCTATATGCGGTTTATTTTCCGTACGCATAGGATGAGACTTCACGTAAACCCCCTCGTTATCGCCCATCACCTTGTCGATTAGCGGTGCCAAACGGGACTCCATGATGTTATCGGCAAAAATGCTTCTTTCACAAAACACGCTGTTGCCCACAGCCTGCTTAATTAGCGGCGCTATTGTTTCGTTAAAAATCGCTTCCATTTCCACGGGCACACCTGGCAGAGCAAACAAAACCGTTCCCTGCAACATCAACTCGGACTCCTGGCGCGGTCCCAATCGGGTTGTTCACCACCTCGGTTTTTTCGGGCAGAGTTGCCATTTTAACTCTTGGCGGCGTCAACTCGATTTCTGTTGGCAGCCCCCGTTTTTTGGCGTATTCTACGCATTTTTGCTTTGACCATTGCCAGGGCTTTTGGGTTTACTTCTAGTTTGCGGTTTAGTGCTTTGGCGATGCCTTGGAGGGTTTTGTCGTCGAAAGTTGGTCCTAACCCGCCTGTTGTGACTATGAATTGTGGTTTTCGAGCTATGGCTTCATTGATTGTGCAGGCGATTTCTTCGATGGTGTCTTGGATTACTGTTACTCGTTTGACGTTTGCGCCAAGTTGGGTGGCTTGTTTGGCTAGGTAGTGTGCGTTTGTGTCTTTTATTTTGCCTATGAGTAACTCGTTGCCTATGCAGATTATCTCTATGTCTACTGTCATGTGCCGTTCCTCGTGTGGTGTTAGAGTTGGCGTTGTTTTCTTTTATACCGTTTGCTTGGGTACTGACTCGAAATACGCGTTAACGGTTTGCACTATTTAATTTTAAACCCGAAATGTTTTTATTTGCACATCGATAACTGCAAACCAAAGGAGAAAAACAAAAATGGCAAACAAACTTACAAGCAAACTAATTTGCCTTCTCTCACTCTTACTTATATCAGCAGCGCTTCTATTTGCAGCCTTGCCCCCTTCATCTGCAGCAACACCTATAGCAGTTACAGTCATAGGAGGTGACGGTGTATCTCACACAATAAACGACATAACCACCATGACGCCAACCGTCGGACCTGGAGGATACAAAAGCAATTCACAGACACAGAACAGGTAACTTCCAAGGTGTGTCGCTCTATGACCTCTGCAACGCAATCGGCACCACTCTAGCAAGCTATCAAAACGTCACAGTGGGCACAAGCGGCGGCAGTGGAACCAACATCACATTTAGCTATGAACAAGTAGCCAGCGGGACCAACATCTCCCCTCAATACAGCACCTACAATAATATTACAGGTGCATTACAAGCTCCAAATAACCCTGTAACCCTAATAGTAGCTTACCAACAAACAAACGGCACAGCGCTACCTGGAAGCGGAACAATAACAAGACTTTTGACGGTTGGTCCGGAAGGTCTGCTCTTTCAAGGACCAGGACTCGCAGGAGTATTAAACGTGACAATAACCAACGTTGGACCAGTTCCCACCCCGACACCTACTCCAACGCCTATTCCAACACCTGCGCCAACGGCATCACCTTCGCCATCACCAGCCCCAACCGCTTCACCAAGTCCATCGCCATCACCTACACCCACTCCAACCGCTTCACCCTCACCAACAGCAGCCCTTCACCGACTCCGCAGGCACTGGCTCAGGTGAATGGCCACTCGCCTACACTCTAATAATCGCTGCAATAATTATCATAATCATCATTGCAGTCATAGTAGTCTTCCTTAGAAAAAAGATAGACGCCTTTTTAGCAACCTAGCTCTTTTTCTTTTTAGTAAAGTATTACTTTTCAGGCTTTTTCTGTTCATAGTCTTTGTGGCGTGGAAACTGAACATGCCTAATTCTATTCAAAATTATTCCCGAGATTACTCCGCCAGCTCCCCCGAAAATCAAATGCGACGCTCCAGCAACGCCTATGCCTACCAAAAGAATGTTCGCGTTAACGCTCAACGCGCTGGTTATGGCGTAGTTCACGAGCATTTTGTCAAAGCTGCCGAAGGCGCCCAAAATAAGCCCGACCAAAGGATTAGTCAAGTGCCCTTTAAACGCTAAGGCCAAGATGTCCATGGTTAAGCCCATCGCCGTGTACTCGAACACTTTAAAGGGTCCAGTATCTGCCATGCTCCGACAAAGCCTATGAGCAACCCAGAGAGCACGCCGATGTAGGTGCCTGAACCAAACTTGCGTGTTAACCCAATGCCTATGATGAAGGGGATTACCCAGAAAATCGCTGTGTGCCCAGGCAACTGAATGGGGGTTCTAAAGAAGGTTTTGAAAACGTAAACGAGCGCAGCCATGAGCGATAGGAAAGATACTTCGTAGACCAGAAAATACTTTTTCTGCTTTAGAGGCGCGCATCTTAGTCTGGCACGCTCGACTTGAGGTTTAACTGGAAATCATCGCCTATCGTGCCGTTCACGGCAACTAAGAGAATGAAATCGTCCTGCACGCGGTCGCCCGTATAATCCACAAAGAACGTGCCCGTCACATTGCCTGTGTTGGTGACTTGACCTGTGGGCACTTTGGGGTCGGTTGTGATGTGTAGACTGTTTAGGCCGCCGCCTGCCTTCTCAAACTTCATGAAGTAAGTGTTGTTTCCGAAGTCGTTGAAGGATGCGCCTGCCGTGTTTGCGACTTTAACGTAAACATGGTCATAATCTTCCATGACTTGTGCTCCAGCCAAAGTGCTTGTTGCTTGTGGGTTGGCTGTAACGTAGTAACCGTTTGCGCCGTCGCCTTCCACGCGGTTAGTCCAAGAAATGCCGCCGTTGGAGTGAATGTAGCCATACACATGGAACGCTGCAACACCATGCAAGCCCGTAAACGAGTAGTCCACCTGCACACGGGGAAAAGTCGAGTTCAAATTTGAAGTAGCGTTCAAATCCACAAACATAACATAGAAACCGTCGCCGCCGTTCACGTCACCGCCTGGAACAATGGGCATTTTGGAAGCGTAAGGCGCCCAGGCTTGAGGACCATAAATTAGGTCCTGTGCCGTGAAGGTTTCGTCCAAGACGTAGTTGCCATGAGTCGAAGCGGCTTCCCTGTTCAGGTACACAAATTGAACAGCAAAAACAACCCCTATCAAAAGAACAAAAACCGCAAACGCTGCTGCCAACTTGTACTTGAACTGCAAACTAAGCCCTCTTCAACGCCAGCCAACAGTCATCGCTTTTCTCCACAAACAGTACAGCTTTTCCATGTATGAAAGAGGGCGTAGCGTTTTTCGGAATCTTCACGTTCCCATCGTTTACCGCCTCGCCCTGCAGGGTTAGAATTTGGTCGATGCCCGCATCGATAATCTCGGATACCGACCGGAGCCCAGTCAATTCTCTGTTCTTGCCCTTCAAAAGGAATCTGCCGTCATTACCCAATGACGCTAAGCCGATGCCTGCGACGGCTCCGATGATTCCGCCATTGGTTCCGCCTAGCCCCTCAACACGAATACCGCAGTTGCGTGCAACGTTGAGCGCTCTTTGTTGGGTTACAATCATGGTTTTGGCGTCTTGACCGAAAGCGACAGCCGCTGGTGTTACTTGTTCGGTTGAGGATATGGCTAATCCAGGGTCGCTTCCCTCTATGAAGTCTTCGAGCATGAGCTTTTTTGCGGTAGCGAAAATATCTTCCATGGCTGATGGGGGCGCTTGGACATGAATTACTGCGCAGCTATTGTGTGAAGTGAACGGTATGTCTGGGTGAACGAAAAGTTGGTGGCGTGTTACACCGAAAATTTCGTACTTTGAGTGCAAGTTCTGTGGCAATGTTTCTGGCAAGTCTGCCTGTGCCTCTGGATTCCAAAGTGTCTGTATCGTCTATTCCAACGTATATCATGGTAATTTCTCCGATGAAACGTTATGCTTATTAAAGCACATCGATTAAGCACTATTAAATTTTCCTAAAACACAATCTTTCAACAAACAGAGTCAAGGCTAACGAAAAAGGCTCGTTAACCTTTTTTTGGGCAATCTTATTTTTTGCTAAGATACCATTTAAGGTATTCTTTTCGGCGGTTCTGTCTAACTTCTTCCTCAGTTTCATCGGCGGGTCTGTTCTTGTCATGCAAATCATTGAGTTCTTGCCCTGTACAAGATAAGCCACAGCTTTTGCAGACATAGTGCTTGGTCAACGAGATGTATTGTATTTCTCCACCGCATTCAGGACAGTAATTTACCATTTTCGGTTTCTCCTTTGATGGTTTTATAATAATTCGTTTCTTGGAAGATATTAGTCTTCGCATGAAGTTCAATAAATTTAACCTAAAAAGAGCGGTTCTTTACACATGAGTGTACATTTTGTCGTTGCTGTACTTTCCAGTGTCCATTTCCTGTTCGATTTCCTTCAAGAGCAAGATGCGCTTAAACGTCGGTGGATGGGTAGCGAAGAGGCTGTTCATTTGAACCCATGTGGATTTGGATTCTTTCTCCATCGCCAACTCTAACTCGCGCTCGTCCAAAACGCCGTTATGGTCCAAATCGTATTCGTCTTTGTTATCCATGATATGCTGGATTTCCTGTTTTGCCATTGCTGGGTCTTCGATATAGAAGGCTCGGGCGCCTTCTGGCGGTTTTGGTGAGATGGATAAGCCGTAGGTGATTTTTGCCAACGCACTCTCCAGTTCTCTGGGTGAACCTGTAACGTAGGCTGAGTAGGCGTCGGCATAGTGTTCTCGGAGTCGGCTAAGCCGCATAACAATCAAAAATGTAATTATGTAAATTACAAAAGCAATTACGCCAATAGCAATTAGGGCTGCTCCTGAATTATCTTTACTGTTTCTGCGTCCACCGCTAAACGCACCTGCATATAATGTTGCTTGGGCAATTAAATATGCAATTAACGGCAAAGCCGAGAGCACAGTCATAACAATGTAATCTTTGTGCTTAATGTGACCTAACTCGTGGGCTATGACGCCTTTAATTTCGGCTTCATTTAGCTGTTTTAGAAGTCCTTCGTGGACGGCTAAGGTGGCGCTACTGGTAGTTCTGCCAAACGTGAATGCGTTGGGTGTGTTATTTGGAACAGTTGCCAGTTTAGGCATGGGTATTCCGCTTTTGTCTGCTAACTCTTTAACGGTTGATTCAAGCCACGGGTTTTCGCCAGGCTTTAGGTAATGCAGATGTGTTGTTGCGGCAACAATCGCTGGGCCAACCGCATACTGGAACAGAATGAAGAGGGCTGAACCGCCTAAAGCAACCAGTAAACCAAGGAAAGCGCCTAACTGAAGGAAGTAAACGATTACGAAAACGAGAAGACCGAATATGAAGGCGGATAGGAAAATAGACGTTGCCATTGCAAACTTGAGTTGTGACAGACTAGCCAAGCACTTTTGCCTCTTGTTGTTTTTCACAAGTATTATAATAGAGAATTAAGTCTTTCCCAAAATAACAAACAAAACAACAGAAAAAATCAAAAAAATAAAGGAAAAGTTTAGATGGGGTAAGCTCCGCAGGTTTTGCAGAACTGGATTTTGGTTTTGATGAAGCTGTGGCACTTGGGGCACTGTATGGCGCCTTCGATCTTGGGGAAGACGTCTTTGGGTTTGCCGAATTTCTTGCGGAAAGTCTCGTAGTAGAGCAGTTGCTCTTTGTCTTGGATTTCCACGTCGTCTGCTGCTTTGATGGCTGCTTTTTTCTCATTAAAATCTTTGTCGCTGATGAAATCGTTGAAGTGTGTTCTTAGGCTCTCGGTTCCTGTGCCTGCTTCTAAGGGTGCTTTGGGTCTCCAAATGATATCTTTTGGAATGACGTCTTCGTAGGCTTTGCGCAATATCCATTTGCTGTATTTTACGCCGTTGTACATGTTTATCTTGAATTTGATGGGAAGTTTCTTTGCCCACGTCATGAATTCGGGGTCCATGTAGGGTGCTTTGATGGTCATTCCAAGAGATGCCGCCATTGGAAGTGAGGAGAAACCCATTTCTGCCCACATTTCTTGCTGTTTTATTGCGAATTCAGCTTCAGTGAGGTGGAATTGCCATGGGTAACCAAAAAGCTCGTCTAATGCGTCGCCTGTGAAAACGCTTTTTATGCCCTTCTCTTTTAGGAGAGTTAAGCCGATGTATACTGGGAGGCTGTTTCTGATTTCCATGGGGTCATATTTCTTGAGTGCTTCGACAACTTTGGGGTAAAATTTGAGTACGTCTTCGCGGCCGAACTGGTAGGTTTCTTGCTTAAGGTGCAGGAGTGCCACCATTTTCTTTACGTATTCGGTGTCTTTGGGGGTTCCAGCCTTGAAGGCTAAGGTAAGGCATGGTATGTCTGGTTTGTATTTTACTGCTTCGTAGGCAATTATTTGGGTGTCTGTTCCAGCGGAGAAAAGGAAACCGTCTGCCATGTTTTTCTTGACAACTTTGTTTACTAATGTTCTGACTTCGGGTAAGAGTTTGCTGTATTCTGACTCGTTAAGCGTCATTTCTATCCCTCGCATTACAGTGTTTGTCGTTCAGCCAGTATTTAAGTTTATCCGTATGCATATAAAAGACGGTAATTAGTAAACATATGTGCTGAAACCGCTTGTAATGCTGAACAATCGACCACACATCACCAAAATTTATTCATTAACATCCCAAGCAACTATGTTTAAATGTGCAAAACAAAACTCATAACACAGCAAAATGAGGTTCATTGCCTTGAAAGTCAGCCTACTCCACATGAAAATACGCCCCACCCTTCAAGAAAACCTAACAGCCGCCGAAACCGCAGTCCTCAAAGCCGCAAAACAAAAACCAGCCCTAATTGCCTTACCTGAATACTTCACTGTTGCCAACTGCATGGCAGACTTCACCAATGCCCAAAAAATATCACAAGAAACCTGTGCCAAAACGCTCCATTTCCTGCAAGAAATTTCCGAAAAAATAGGCGGCATCTACCTCCTTGGTGGTTCAGTGCTTGAAGAAGACAACGGCAAATACTACAATACCAGCACATTGTGGAAAGGTGGTTCTCTTTTAGCAAAATACAAGAAAATAAACCCCATACAAGCGGAAATTACGGCTGGCGTTGCCAGAGGAACCGTGCCCCTTGTAGTGGATACGGAAATTGGCAAGATTGGACTCCTTGTGTGTGCTGACACATTTGACCCTGAACTCGTTAAAAAAACTGCCAATTTAGGTGCGGAAATAGTTTCTCTTCCAGTTGCCGCGATGGGTACACATCCAACTGTTAAAGGTCACCCATTAACCGAGCAGATAGCCCGCGACTATGGCTTGTTCATACTTAAAGTTGGAAACGTCTGCTCCAACATGAGGGGTGGAAGAAGCGCCATCATCGCTCCATGGGGCATACTTGGCGAAGTTTCTGACGCTCCGGAAGATTCGGTACTTACCGCAGACTTGGATATGGAGAGGCTAAGGGAATACCAAAGAAAACTCAGTAAATCTTAGCCCAGCAATCAACTATTTTGCTCATTTCTTCAAATTCGTATTTTGCGAGCCATTCTCGGAAGTCAGTGTTTTGGACAGCAAACTTTGCAATTTGTCTCGCGTTTTCTGAATCGTGTACGAGCAGCAAAACTGCATCCAAGTTATGGCGTGAAATGTAAGCCACGGTTTTTAGGAGGGCATCGAGTTTTTCGTCAGTCGGCATTTCAGCGCTGAGCTCAACTACAACGGGCTTCTTTAATGTGGCAACGAAGTCTCGAACTATGGTATCTACCCAGTAATTTGTCAAATAATCCCGAGATGACAGGGGCACATGGAAGTAATCAACTAACTCAGCGAGCGCGTTAAAATCTAAGCCGAACCGTTCCTTAGCCAAGACAGGGTCGGGGTACATTTCAACGGCAAACGTTCCCTTGCAATGGGTTTTTGCTTCTTTCAGGAAGGCGGTGACTGTTTGAGCGCGCCAGTCTGTCCAGTCTAAACCGCTCTTTTTCATTTGCTTTGTACATCTTGGGCAAGTGCAGTATTCTTGGTCAGCAAAATGATAGAGGTTAAGTGTGACGCCGATGATGTCTCGCTTTGATAGGCTGTCGAGATAATCGAAGACTTTCTGGCGGTACTGCGGATGGGTTGGGCAGACGAAATCAAACGCCAAATTCGATTTCCTATTACGCCTCAATGCTGGACCCGAGTTAGAGACGGAGACGATGCTTGGGTCTTCGCGGATGGCTTTAGCGTCGCAGAAAACCGTGACGTCGTTTTGCATGCCTTTAGCGGCTGGAAAAACCTGCCCGTCTGCCCATTTGGAGTAGTAAACGTGAAGGTCAAAACCCTCGACATGTTCGGGTTTGTACGTGACTAAGCCTATTTTCATGCCCAATTCCTTGCTCGCAACAGATATATTGTTGGCGCTTATTTAATTGTTGATTCAAATGGACAAGCATAAATCCCCAATCACAATCGACGCAGCTAAGTGTGGTCCCTGTACAGGGCAAATCTGCATCGGTGTTTGTCCACAGGGCGCCTTAGAAGAAGGCAAAAACCGTAAACCCCAAGTCATAGCGCTTGTACAGTGTACAAAGTGTGGCGTCTGCGTGAACCTGTGTCCAAACAAAGCTATCACTATAAATGATAGCACCCCCAAAAAATAGTGCATGGGGAACTGGCGGGTTTGGAACAATTCGACCTTGCAGACAACGTTAAACTGATTATCAAAGAAAATGTACTAGCCGTATTTTGTGATAGTGCTTTAAAGACAGTTAGTTCAGCAATATATAATGGCGGGCACAATCAGGTTAAAACTGTCCTCAATGTAGGAGTGCCGGAAGGATACAGTGACCTCTCCTTGCACCTTGACCCGCTACAACTTATCACTTCATCTGCGGCAAAGCTTGGATTAACCAAGGATTACCTTGCCATGGTTACAGCCGCTAAAATAAAGAATTACAGCCTTGTTACAAAGAAAGCTGAGGGGGTTTCGGTTAGCGTTGTAGCAACTGCAGGATGCCAACACGGCGAATCTTCAGGCGAAGAGATGGACGTACACGAAATCACGGGAACGATAAACATCATTGTTTTAATCGATGGAAACCCGTCGGATTCCTGCATGGTTGCCACATTAATTACGGCAACTGAAGCAAAGTCGGCTGTGCTAAGAGACTTCGACATACGCAGCCGCTACACTGGCGACTCAGCAACAGGTTCAGTAACCGACAGCGTCACCGTTGCCTCAACATGCAAAGGAAAACTAATAATTTTAGGCGGTCCTCCCTCCAAACTTGGCAAAGCAGTTGGGACGTGCGTTAGGCAGGCGGTTTCTGAGGCGTTGCTTAAGCAGGAACCGTTTTGGGGAACCCGCACCGTTTTGGACAGGTTAAAAGAGAGGCATCTGCCGCCTGAAAAGTTGGCGTCTGAAGTATCCAAAATCGAGGGGTTAACGGTCGACGCAGCTGGTTTAGCGGAGATTCTAAGGAAAAACCCTTCTGCTGGCGCGGTTTTGTTGGCGGCGGCAAAGATGGATGACGATTACAAGAAAAACCTGTTACCCACCGATTTGCCAGACTGGGAAACAGCATTCAAAGCCTTCTATGAAGAGGAATGCCATTATCTGATAAACAAAAAAGAAGTTGACCTTCCACCATTCACAAAAGCCGCATTAACCAAGATTGTTAAAGATTCCCAAAACAAAGCGTAGCAGTGTTTTACCAAACATGGCAGCACAACACCGAGATGAAGAAATAGGCGCTGACATGTACAAAATAATGCAATGGCTCGAACCCAAAATCATCCGAGACGCCGCCCTAAGCAAAATCTGCACCTAAAACAACCCCTTTTCCTTTTTTCCTCAATTATTCAATTGTGATTGCTCTCCGTATCGGTTTGTGCTTTGTAGTTTTAGTTATAGTAAACCGTATAACTAACCTGGTATCCCCAGTAATGGGGGATATCACTCGAAAACCTGTTTACCTATCATAACGCTGATTTCTCTTCTCGTTATGGCAGCGGTTTTCGGATCTATACTTGTCGCGGCAGCACAGGACTCACCCATATTTGGTTACCCTTATGATACTAACGGACTTAGTGGAGGCAGCGCCTATGAGTATAATGGTGCTAGATTTCTACTAAACGGTAATGCTACTATCGACTCAATTTCCTGCAAGCTATGGATAAGCTATAACAGTCTCCAACCAACCGCAGTTAGCCATTATCGTTACGCAATCTATCAGGATAATGCTGGATCTGTGGGCAACTTGATAGCTCAGACCGATATCGGCGGCGAAAATATCCCAGTTGACGGGCCATACGACAACGATAAATGGCGAACACTTGACTTGCCTACGCCCGTGTCTTTGAATCCGGGTGTCTACTGGCTAGTCGAAGTTGGCGACAGCGATAAAATCTCAATCCATAACGAACCAATGACAGCAGAACAACACGATATAATCTTAGGTATTCTCGGCAGCATGGATTTTCCACAAACCATCAATAAAGAAACCACTTCGGCCCCCACTATGTATTCCATTTATGCTCTTGGACAAGGCGTTTCCTCAGTGATGCCTCCTCCAACTCCAGATGCTTCACATCCAGGAGTATCCGCTCTATCTGTTAATTGCCAAAGCGCCGGTTCTTCAACTAACGAAATTGAAGTATTTGGCAATTTAACCTCTTATGGCGCCGCCATACCCAAAGCAACTGTATCTTTTTTTTACAGGGAAAACAGCGGCAGCACATGGCAACAATTAGCCACAACAACCACATCAGATGAAGGAACTTTCAGCGTAGATTGGTTACCCCCTAACCCAGGTAACTATATGATTAATGCTACTTACTGGGGCGATACCTTGCATTCGTTTGTCTTTACCGCGACAAATGTCTTAGTTACTTCTCTGTTCGACAATCAAACGCAGAAGGTCTTTTCAGTTGACTCAAACTCAACTGTAACGGACTTAACTTTTGACTCTGGCACTAACGAATTAAGCTTCTCTGTATCTGGGGAGCAGGGAACGATGGGGTATGCTGTTATCAGCATAGATAAAAGCCTGGTTTCCGACCCTTCGGTAATCCAAGCATACATAGATGGAAACGTTGCTAACTTTACTGTTCAACCAACCAATGATGTGTGGCTGCTCTACTTCACATACCACCACAGCACACACAATGTACAATTTTTATTGAACAGGGGCAGTGATAGCGAAGCCCCAGAGTTTCCAGCTGCATCAGGTTTGGTATTTTTTGTTATGGTAGCCGTTGGGTTTGCTGTTGTTTTCAGAAAGAAGTCAAAAGCATAGTTTCTTTCATTTTCGTTAACAACTTTGAGGATGATTACTTGTCGGTTGTTAGGTATGATTTTTTGGTTAATGTTCAGGTTATGGCAGGTGCCACTGTCGTTGGCGACGCAAGCGTTGCTTAGGCTGAACTTTTGTTGTATTTAGAGAAGTGTGCCTAAAATAAACGCTCTCAACATGCCTCCACAACCACAACCTGACCTGCCCAACATGCAGCTATGTATGGCTTGTGGAAAAAATCTTTGACCTCACACTGAAAAAGACGCAGAGAAACGTTGCTATAGCAAAATGCAGCTTGTTTCTCAACCAGCCTTGTGGCAGCCTAAAAAAAGCTTCACCCACACAAAGACCAAAAAACCAGAAATCGCACAAACAACAGCATTACTGCAAAGACTTATAACCCGCTATTCCAATTCCATACAAAAAGAATCAAACAATGGTGTATTAAACTTGAAATTCGGCGTATTTCTCTATCAACCCGAGCCTGTTGAAGGCGTCGATTACAATTTCTACCGTTTAAAATCAGAATCAGGAATCGTTGGAAAACCTAACCCAGAAATGTACACTAACATCGCGTGCTTCGGCGACAATTTCATGGCGGCGAAACGTCCAGACTGGAATTCTGTAAGCTCATGGGGTCCAGCACTTCGCACTAACAAACGCTATAACCTCCGCTGGGACGTCGTATGCATGACTAACCCAGAAGCCAGAGAATACAACCTAAAAATCATCGCTGAATCCGCCAAAGTCACTCCAGGCATCAGCATCAGCAGCCAACACTTTGCAGACCAGCATTTCTGCACCTGCCCCAGATGCATCGAACAACAACGCAAAAGCGGCTTAAAGTGGCTTGATTGGCGAGCAAAAGTAGTAACTGATTTCCTTGCTGAAGTTAAAGAAGTAGTCTCCGGCAAACCCCTCTTCGTCAACCTGTCTCCCTGACCCCTTGATGGGCAAGGAACGCTTCGGCTACGACTTTGAAGCCATGGCACAATACGCTGACTACTTTGTCATTCCAATGTTCAGCAAAGCATACCCAACTCCGTGGTACTGGGAAACCATTGCAAGAGGCTTCAAGAGCATCCTAAAGAAACCAGTCTTCGTAAACTTCTACGTACGCGGTCCAAACGAAACATGGGATACAGTTGCACCAACAAAACAAATCATGACTGTTGCCACTCGTGTTGCAAGACAAGGCGTAGACGGCATAATCTTCCTAGCCGAAAAAGCTCAATGGATACAGGAATTCCAGAAGAACGCAGTCGCAGACAAAGAAACACGAGAATTCCTCAAGGGTCACGGCGGCGACGAAGTCTTAGATCTCTTCACCCGCTGGGAAAAACTATACAAATAGTTTCCCTTTCTTCTTTTTAATTTTATTATTTTTTCAATAAGTTATGAACGTTTTTTAGATAGCCACGTCATAAAAAATTGTTTCAGAAAGTTTTTTTTGTTTTAAATGTGTGTTTGTAGATAGAGTAAGTTGAAGGCAGAAAAATGAGGCTAATTAAGGGTTGGAAGAGGCTAAAACATGAGGGCGGCTACCTTAATGATTGTACAGGGCAGACTCTGGTTGTTTCTAAAAAAGAGTTTAGCCAAAACTATCATGTATTACTTTTCCCGGGTCAGCAAATCGATAAAGGGGAAAGCAAGAGAATCTCCCCTGACTTCTCCACTGAGGCTAAAGCTGACGCCTTCGCCATAGACTGGATGGAAAGGCACCCGAACGGAATGGTTTAATCAAGCGCTTTGGCTTAGCCAGATGTTGAGGGAACATTGGTTCCAGCAGTAGGAGGTTGCTTTGTACATGCAATTTTTGCATTCCGATCTTTCGAAGCGTTTTAGTTTGGACTTACTCAAAAACCGCACCCAACCCAGAACAGGCAACTATCTCCATTACGACATTTTTGCTTTTTTGCATAAACATTTTGCCTTTGTTGTATATTAGAAAAGATTCAGTTACTCAGTAGGGTTAGCCCAAAGAACAAGAGAAACTCTTCACAAAGTAAAATGCTGTGAAACTAATAAAGGAATAATGAAGAAAAGCTGAAAAATAGTCTGAAACTGTGAAAAAAATTAAGCTGCTGCCTTAAGTTGGGCATCAATTTTTCTCTGTCGTTTTTGTAGCAACTTTCGTTTATTTGCTTTAGGGTTTGGTTTTACTCGGTAGACTTTTCCGTGAGTGTTTTGGTAGTATTTTTTGCCTTTGGACTTTAGTTTGGTCTTTTTATTCAAGCGTTTGGTCCCTCCTTGGCTATCTAGCTGGGTTTTGTGCTATTACAGTACACTTAGCTATTTGAGTATGCCTATAAAAAATAAAGGGTAACAAGCGTAAAGGCTTGGATTAACCATTGGTTTGCATAGAAATTGTCATCCATTTATATGCTTGCAGAACATATATATAATGAGCTTGTAAAGACCTGTTTTTTGCAAGAGAACCAACTGAGAAGGCTAATATTAGATGTATACTTACGAAAAACTGATTCAAGAAAAATTTAAATGTAGAATATGTTCATCAAGTTTTCAAACTCCTGAAGACCTACGAAATCACCGAATGGTTGTACACAAAGGACACATGCTTGCTTTTAGGCGTTAAGTCCGCTCGAAAATTTTTTGGCCAAAGCAACTAACCATATAACTCCTTGTGCATCCACACAAACGATTAACCACCCAAACTGCCATTAAATGGTTCATTAAACCTCAACATGTTACACTACTGCAATTGTTCATAGTATAAATAGGGGGGTTAGACTTTTCCGAGCGCTTAAGAAAACAAGCCGCACAAGTTGCAGAAAAATGTTAATTTGTTTTCCAATAGTCTGTGGATTTCTCCTTTAACTATGGATTTTGAGGTTTATGTTTTTATTTAGAAAACTATATAATCCATCTTAACGTACAACCACTCACTAAAAGGGCGAACTACAGTTGAAGGTTACTCTTGTTAATCCACCCTATCCTCCAAATGCACATTCACATCCACCCTTCATCCCGTTGGGCCTAGCATATCTTGGTGCAGTCGCCGAAAAAGAAGGCCATCAAGTTACCGTAATCGACTGCCAAGCCGAAAAACTAACCTACGACACCTTCCGACAAAGAATCGCACAGGTTCCATCCGACATAGTCGGCGTAACTTCAACCACACTTCTTTACAATTCAGCCAAAAAAATAATGGAAATCGCCAAAGAAGAACACCCAAACGCCATCACCATGATTGGCGGAAGCCACGTGAGCTTCTGGGACGAAAACGCCCTCAACGAATGCCCAAGCATAGACGTAATTGTGCGCCGTGAAGGCGAACTGACATTTCTTGAATTGCTACAGCGTATAGAAGCAAAAAAGAACTTTGCAGGAGTCTTAGGCACAACATTCCGTGCGAAGCGACGGAAAAATCCTACGCAACGAAGACCGACCATTCCTGCATGATTTGGATTCACTGCCTTCTCCAGCCTACCATTTGCTTCCTCTGGACTCATATCGCCGCATGGGCAAAACCATCTTTCCCATAGTGACAAGCCGCGGATGCGTTCAATGGTGTGACTTCTGCAGCACTGTGCGCATGTTCGGCAGAGGATACCGTGTGCGTAACCCCAAAAAAGTCGTGGACGACATGGAGATGCTGCATAACAAGTACGGCGAAAGCCAATTCACATTCTACGATGACGCATTCACAGTAAACCGCCAACATACACTGGAAATGTGCGCAGACATTAAAGCCCGCAAACTCAACGTCGACATGGGACTGCGAAACCCGCGTTGACGCGGTTGACAAAGAACTACTTGAAACAATGCGTGACGCAGGATGCATAACCGTATGGTTCGGCGTTGAATCTGGCTCAGAAAAAATCCTTGGTCAAATGCACAAGAAAATAAAGCCTGAAGCAAGTACGCTTAGCTTTCAAGACGGCGCAGAAAGCAGGTTTAATGACGATTGCCAGCGCAGTTATCGGCTTCCCAGGCGAAACCGAAGAGACAGCTTGGGAAACAATCAACTTCATCAACTCACTGAACCCTGACGACATCGGCTTCTACGTAGCAACACCCTACCCTGGAACACCAATGTATGAGGAAGTAGTCAAAAATGGCTGGCTACGAGTAACCGACTTCAACAAATACGACACTGCAACCCCAACTTTTGAAACACCATATCTTAGCATGGAAAAAATCCGCGAAATCAAATACAAAGCACATCAGAAGTTTTACCTGCGACCAAGCTACGTGTTCAAGATGATGCGCAAAGGCGGAACCTACGGCAGATCTGGACTGAAAACATCTGCTGCTTACGCACTCAGAGCCATGCACATAAAACTCTCCTAAACCTTCTTTTCCTTCTTCATTGTCTTTTAGTAAAATGGTCTAAAAAGCGAAAGCATCTTTTACTCAAACTGAGCTTATTTGACAATTTAAGAAAGCAATATATTTAATCCAACATTAGAAATCTACCACAGAAAGGCCAAACTGAAATGAAAATTACTCTAGTTAATCCTCCCTATCCACCAAGCGTCCATTCACACCCACCCTTTATCCCATTAGGCATTAGCGTACTTGGGCGCAGTTGCGGAGAAAGCAGGCCACCAAGTCACAGTCATTGACTGCCAAGCTGAGAAACTGACTTATGAAACCTTCCGCGAGCCGCATCGCACAAACTCCGTCCGACATAATCGGGGTAACAGCGACAACGTTGCTCTACAAGTCCGCCATGAAGCTAATCACCATAGCTAAACAGATTCAACCGCAAGCAGTCACGGTGCTTGGCGGGTCACATGGAACTTTCTGGGACGAAAACGCCCTCAACGAATATCCAAGCCTAGACATTGTTGTGCGAAGAGAAGGCGAACAAACCTTCATCGAACTTCTCGATAAACTCCAAGACCAAAGCCAGCCTCAGCAACGTGTTAGGCATCACTTATAGAAACGGAGACAAAATCATCCGCAATGCAGACAGACCTTTCCTAGAAGACTTAGATTCACTGCCTTTTCCAGCGCATCACCTGTTGCCGCTTGAAAACTTAAAGCATAACGGCAAAATCCTGTTTCCCTTAGTCAGCAGTCGCGGATGCGTCTATTGGTGTGACTTCTGCAGCACGGTTCGCATGTTCGGCAGAGGATACCGCATGCGTAGCCCAAAAAACGTCGTCGATGAAATGCAGCTTGTCCACGACAAATACGGCGTTGACCAAGTTACATTTTATGATGACGCTTTTAGTGTTGACCGCAACCGAGTGCTGAAAATCTGCGAAGAACTGCACGCTCGGAAACTGCATATGAAGTGGGATTGCGGCACCCGTGTAGACATGGTTGACCGTGAACTGATTGAAAACCATGCATGATGCAGGCTGCTTTGCGGTTTGGTTGGGTGTGGAGTCAGGTTCTGAAGCTATTCTTGGAGCGATGAATAAGCGCATTAAGCTGGATCAGACAAGACTGGCTTATAAAACGGCGCATGAGATTGGTTTGATGACGATTGCAAACGTTGTTTTAGGTTTTCCAGGAGAAACAGAACAGACTGCTCGAGAAACGATCCGTTTCGTTAAGGAATTGAACCCTGATGACGTAGGTTTCTACGTAGCAACGCCTTATCCTGGAACACCAATGTATGAACAAGTAAAGAAAAATGGTTGGCTACGAGTTACGGATTTTGACAAGTACGATACTGCTGGCCCAACTTTTGAGACGCCATCGCTGAGCATGGAGAAGCTTGCTGAACTTCGCTACAAGGCATACCAGGACTTTTACCTGCGACCAAGCTACGTGATAAAAATGATGCGTAAAGGTGGAATCTACGGAATCGCAGCCGTGAAAACTTCAGGCGCTTACCTGCTCAGGTACTTGCACATTAAGCACTGATAACTCTCTACTTTTCCTAACCAACGCAACTACCGCAAGAACCAGCACTAACGTGCTAAGCGAAACTGTGATTGAAGTAAAATTAATCCCGATAGGTGACAACCCCAAAAACAAACCCACCAGTCCAGTTAAGCCAAAGCTTAAGGCAACAGACAAAACGAATTCTTCAACGAAATCTATTCTGTTTTTACCCAGAAACAGTATGTTAACTAAGCAGTAACCAGGCAAAAATGCAATAAAAACAAAACTTAAAACATACCGCGGAACCAAAGCAATTGAAAACTCTGAACTACTTGGAATAAGATAAGTAACAAGTAATGTTAAAACGGTGAAACCAACGATAATTTCAAACCATCTAAGCGGCTTCAGATTTTAGCCTTCAAAAAATTAAACAAATAAAAAATAAAGGAAGAAAATATTTTTACATGAAAGCCTTGTAGATCGGGTGAGTTTCTTCTAACGGTCTTGTTCCGAGGTCGGCTGCGGCAGATGCAATGTATGTGTCTGTTACTGCAACTGCTGGGAATACCCATTCGGCTTGTTCTGCGGGTCCAATCATTAGCCAGTTTGCGCCTGCGACTTGCATGATTGCGTTGGTTGCGGTTCTGCATCCAGGGCGGAATTCTTTAGCGACGTTTGCTTTTACCCAACCCATGGTTGTGACAACGTTTCCGCTGCCTAATCCTGTAGGGTGACCATACTTTTCTTTCATTATGGGTATGGTTCTTACTGCAGTGCCCATGTCTGGAGCGAATGCGGGAATGGCTGTGTCGATTAGTGGCTTTGTGATTCCAGCTTTGTCGGCTAATGCTAAGGCTTCTTCAATGACCTTCATTTTGCCTTCAAGGGTGGTATCTTTTGGATCGTCAGCAAGAACTATGGACATTTTGATTCCGCTTTCTTTTAGCTTTGCCAATTCTACATCGGTGACGCCTTTGTAGACAGAGTTGTATAGGCATCTGTCTGATAGACCCATCTTCTTTGCCATGTCAGCTGCTGCCATACGTGTCTTTGGACTCATCGCATCAAGCATGAGTGGTGCGTCACTGTGTTTTGCAACGAAGTCAATGTACTTCTCGAAAGCTATCTCAGTTGTTCCGACAATGTCGAAGCCGAATTGTACACCTGTAATGTCGCTTTGAGTTTGCATCGTGTTAATGATTTGTTCTGCTACTTTAGCATCAAAAATTCCTTTGTTTGCGTCAGTGACCATTTTTTGGCCTAGCCAAAAGATAGAACCGATCAGAAAAGTTGGTAGTTCTCCGGGCTGACCGCCTACTTTTGCTTTCCCAACTGTGTATATGTTTTGTTTCGTGTTGAATTTAAAGGACATTTTTCCACATCTGATGGATTATTTTTTGCCTATTGCTTTCTTTGCTAGCTCTGGAGCTTCTTCCTTGTTTTTGCCGAAGAGTGCGCCAATTGCATCAGCGTCTTCTTTTTTGACTGCTGCGCCGCCCATGATTATGGCAACTTTGCCTTTTAATCCGGCTGCTTTGAGTAGTTCGTCGAGTTTTGCAAGGTTGTTCTTTGCTGGAACTGTGTTGACTGAAATTGCAATAAGGTTTGCATTGTTTTCTTTTGCTTTGTCAACGAAGACTTGTGGTGCAACGCTTTTTCCAACGTCAATGGTTTTGAATCCTGCGCGTTTTAGTGACCTGTCGGACTGCTTCTTTTGCAGTGTCATGCATGTCTGGTTCAATGTTGCCGATAACGACTATACCGATTGGATTCTCTGGTTCTGGAGGCTCTTTTTCCATCATAGATTTAAGCCAAGACATTTAAACACCTTTTTTCCTTTTTTATTACTCTGGGCTTTTTATACTCGAATTTCATATTTAACCTTTTACCAACAATTCCAATGTAAGCATATCAAGCGGGAAAGTGAATGTTCAAAGCAACCAGAAAATATCTCTTACTGTTGTTAACTTTTACTTTCTCATTCATCTACCGCATGCTTCTGATGTTTTGGAGCAATTATCCACCCGGCGCAGACATTGGCTTGCACAACAGCGTAATTTACTCAATCACTGGGTCGGGCAACACGAATTTTCTCTATAATTTCTACCAGATGGGCGGAGGTACGTCGCTGACTTTTCCAGGATACCACATCTTTGCTTCAGGCGTAATTATGATGACTGGAATGCCCGAATACGTGGCGCAAGCAGTTATTGTGGCTTTGTTCTCCTCGCTAATCGTTTTGTGCGCGTTTTTGATAACCAAGAGTGTTTGGACAGAGTCAGCCGCGTTCATCGTTGCCTTTTTAGTGGCAATTTCCCGCTTTGACATAGAAATGCTTCTGTGGGGCGGCTACCCAAACGTCATAACCTTGCTGTTGATTCCCTTAACCTTCTACTTGTTCCTGCAAAAAGACCGGTTCTCACGAACACCTTTTCTGGTTTCAACCTCTATTTTAGCAGGCTCAATATTCCTAACACATTCGTTAAGCGCCGCAATTTTCGTTGGCGTAACAGTTCTAACGGTGCTCTTTGTGCTTGATTTCGCCTAAAACGTTTGGCACTTCAAGAAAAACTGGATTCTACTGGTTACTGCCCATAATTTTTGGCGCCGTCCTTGTTTCACCTTTTTTGGCTAGTGCTGTTCCTACCTATTTGACTGATAACTCTTCTGCTCCGGGCGTTTCAGGTGTTAATGACATTAACTCTGCGATACTTTCAACCAGAATTCTTCCTTTAGGACTGGTTTTACCTCTTCTACTCATCATTCCAGCGTTTGTTTATATTCTCAAAAAAATACAAGCAACGTTCTTTTACTCTTCCAGCATTGCTTCTTGCCATTTGGCTTTTTGTTCCCCTATTTTTAACCCAGGGATACCTGTTTGGGTTCATCATTGATTACAACCGATTCCTATACTTCATAATTCTACCCGTAATAATTTTCATTGCAGTCTTGATTGACCACGGTTCAGAGTTCTTCGAGAGAGCCATTAACACCTACCGTGTTTTGACAAGCCAAGTGCAGAAAACAAAGAAAAACACCAGCAAGAAAATCGCATGGCTCTCGACTCACCTTACAAACAAGACAATTTATGGAGGCTTTCTTCTGTTTTTCTTGCTATTCTCTTTCGTTGCACTTCCCATCTTTATGACTCCATCGCAGAATGTTGGTGAGACAATCCAAAGTTTCTACCAAGTTATGAATAACCCAGGTTGGGAAGCGATTCAGTGGACAAAGCAGAACACGCCTACTAACTCTGTGTTTGTTTCTGATGCACTCTATGGTTGGTGGTTAGGAGGTTTTGCTCAGCGGCCAACTTTAAGTGCTGTTGATCCACAGTATTTGACGAGTGCCCGAGAGGTTGCACCTGCAAAGAATGCCAGTGACCTCCTTGACACGGATTATTTGATTGATAACAATTTAACTCAGGTTCGAGAGGACGGCGGGTACCTTGCAAGGCATAACCCTGAAATCTTAGCGGACCTTAACTGGACTTACTTTCCCTATTCCTTCTTCGATTTTGAAAGCAACCAAACCCAAATCCAATACGAAGTCAATGGAACTCTGCAAGCAGTTTCTTTAAACCAGTTGGCAGTGAAAAATATGTATATGGAAAACGACTCTCAACACGCCACAATAACGGTTGTTAGGGGCAACGACTACTTCAACTACACACAGTTAACCACTGTCTATATGGGACTACGTTTCGTTAACTTGACATCTACCATAGATAGCAGTGTTCCAGGGGTTTCTTTAGATTGGGTGGATATAAATGTGCAAAGTGAAGGAACACAAATACCCTACAATGACGACCGCACAGTCGCCATGCTTGATGTAGGCGTGAAAACGTTTGGTCAATTAATATTCAACACAAAACCCTACAATCAATCGGTTTTACCTGGAGCACCTACCCTGATACAGCTGCAGTACCGCTTAAACAGGGAACCTCAAGGAACCATCCAGATTTCGGCAAGCGCCTACTCAGCTGATAACAACCCCAACATTTACAGTAGTGAAGCAAACATAGACAGTTTCTTTAGCAAAATAATTGCAGCTAACTTGGGCACTCAAACTCCCGACGACACAAAAGACTGGATACAGGTGTTTAACTACCAAACAGAAATGCAAAATTACAACATTTCCTACATCGCATGCCGGGTTCCTGAAATGTACCCAAAATTCCTCAGAGACCCCTCGTTTAGCCTTGTATTTATTAACACAGAAGTTGCAATCTTTAAGGTAAATGGGAACCTCAATCAAAACGGGTGAGCACCTTCGCCTCAATAAGCACAATGACAAAAGAGAAAAAAATCGAAATCGCCTTCATCACCATTTTCTCAGTGCTTATCTTTGCCATTTTCTTCACCCTCATATCAATGAACGGTATAGTTTTAGGAAATGACCCTGCAGTTCACTTGGAAAAAGCCCAAATCTTCCTTAATACAGGCAAAATTCCGTTGGCGAACTTGGGCTGGACTCCGCCGCTCTACGAGATTGTTCTTGCCATGTTCATTTCTCTTACTGGAGCAACCGATATTGGGCAACTAATCTTTTTAGTTAAAGCCCTAGCCGTAATAGTGGATTGGTTATTGTTTCTCTCTGTTTATTTGCTTGCCAGTAAATTTTTTAGCAAAAGAGTCGGGGCTGTCGCCGCTGTTTTGCTGTTGATGTGTTTTCCTATGTATGAGGTTAACCAATTCGGCGGCTACACCACCGTTTTAGCTTTAGCGTTTATGGTCTTGGTGTTTCTTTATACGCCGCTGGCTGTAGAGCGTCTTGGGTATTTGGTGGTCACTTTTTTTGCTGCTTTCGGAGTTGTTTTGTCCCATCAACTTGCCGCGTTCCTTGCAATTTTTATAATGCCGCCCATCCTGCTTTACATGTTGATAAAATCAAGGGGCGCCTACCTAAAAGTTGTAATCGCGTTAGTCTTAGGTGGAGGAATAGCGTTCTTCCTCTACTATTTCCAAGCTATGATTGGTTACCTTGACATTGTTATCGAATACGTGTTTTTTGCCATAAAAGCCTACGCTTATCAAATTCCATCAGTTAGCTTTAATTCGTTCATGATTAATTTTGGCTTCATATTTTTCTTTGCTCTAAGCGGCATTTTTGTTTCCTACTATGTCTTAAAAAAACAAAAGAAGATGCTTTTTTTTGTCACTTTGATGCTTAGTTTCTTTGTTCCTCTTTTCTTTGCTGAATCTTACCTTTTTGGTTTTTACATGCCTTTTAGCTGGTTTATTTACTATTTGACGCCTTTGATGGCAGTTTTGGCGGCTGTTTCGTTGGTTTTCATAGGCGATAAGTCTTTGTCGTTCTATATTAAAAACAAGCAGATTTTCAGGAAAAATTGGCTAAAAATAGTCACTGTATCCATAATTATAGCGTTGTCTTTCATGCTTGTTTACCGCTCAGACATAGTTTACGGAAGAATCATGCAAGCCAGCGTTTACTATTCAACCACCGACATAAAAGCCCAAGATGCGGGAGTTTGGCTAAAAAATAACTATCCTGAAAATAGCACGGTCGTAGCAACGGAGATTCCGGGCTTTTGGTTCCAAGAGTTTTCAGGAAAAAACGTAATAGCCCAAACTGACCCAACCGTACAGAGAAACGAAATTGCCGAGTCGGTTTTGAGTTTATCCTATGAAATGGAGCATCCGCAAACCCTCTTTAGAGCTTACGAGGCAAACGGCGACATAGCCGATGAAACCTACATTTCTATCGACCAGGTTTGGAACAGGATTTCGTATTCTTCAGAAAGCGGCGACTTTCTCAATTACACAGTAAACGGCACTGACTACAAGTTTAACCTCTCAGACCTAAGTAAACAGATAGTTTTTGATGAGCAGAGCTCGCCAAAGGAGATAGATTTCATCTACTCCAACGACTATGTCGCTTTGACGGAGGCGGTGGTCTTTGAAAACACAAGTTACCCACTCAACATTTCTTGGACCCTAACACCTCTTAAGACTGAAATTTACAATGCATCGCTCTACTTGAGCACGTTCTTTGACCTAAAATATGACTTTGATAAAGCCCAGATTCCCCAGCTGCTGGATTGGGTTAACCCTTGGGATGCACCTGCGTCGATAAAAACTGTGCAGGGAACAGATTGGGCAGTGGCTAGCTTTTCAAGTTCAAACTTAAAAGACAAGTACATAGGTCTATACGACGACAAAGACAGTGTGGCTTTCGCGTTTAAGTTTAATGATTTGCCAGATTGGGGAAACATCGGCGCTCTGGGTAACAGGCAGATTGACGCGGTAAGGTTCCAGTACCAGTTCAACGACCTAAACGTGAACCAGACTGTCTCGCGTTCATACCAAGTTCTAACCATGTCAAAAAACAGCTTCCCAACACTGTCGCCGGATACATTGCAGGGATTGTTTAATTATAAACCAGCCGAATTCACGGTTGCACCCAGAGATTTTAGCGATTACGTCAAAGAAAACAACATAGGCTTTATCGTTTACGACCGAAACCAACTTGACACCCAAATGATCCACAGCAAATTCTTGCAACTAATCTACTCAAACGACCGATACGTAATCTTCAAAATCCTAAAATAACCAACCATTCTCCTGAAGTCTGTTGCTCAGAAAAATCTATAGCCCCCTTATATATAGGCGAATTAATCTTTGGCTTCGGAAACCTAGTTCTCTGTGCGACCTATCCCCTCTATTTATAGGCAGATAAAAGTCGACATAGAAAACGTCACCACCTCTCAAAGCAGACCTTCCGCGCCCTTATATAAAGAACCAACCGCCAAGCGAATTTTCGGTTAACTCTGGCTAAAACTTTTTGATAAGACATTTAAGGGCAGAGCGCTAAACAGGCAAGCGTGGAGCAGACAATTTGAAGCTAACAAAAATCATCCTGCTAACCGTTTGCATATCTGTTTTGCTGTTGAGTGCAAAACCAGCGTTAGGCTGGAGCAACGGCGGCTACTCTGACGACCCAGCGCAACCAAAGTATGGAACGCATGACTGGATTGCCCAGCACGCCCTAGACTATCTGCCAGCACAGGAAAAACAGTACATAACCGATAACCTGCAGACCTACCTTTACGGCACTGAATTGCCGGATAACAATCAAGCATCTGATCACATTGGAGACACAAGCAAGCACCACGTTTACTATTCGGCGTCTGGAACAGTAACTGATGACGCTTCCGCACAAAGAGCAAATGCAGAATATAGTTTGGCATTAAATTTCCTAAAAACCAAGGATTATGCTGACGCCGCAAAAACCGCGGGAACGATGACTCATTACATTTCTGATTTAGCTGTGTTTGGACATGTCATGGGTGCATCTACACCGTGGGGCAGCGAAACGCATCATAGCGATTATGAGGATTATGTGAATACTCGAACCTCAAGTTACACGGGCACTTTTAACACTTACCTAACCTATGACGGCAGCTTATCCATCGTATCAGCTTATAATGCAGCCATAAACTTGGCTTACGACACCACTTTTGGCGGAAGCAACCATTTAACCTGCGTATGGATGGATGACAACTACAATTGGAGCAATTCAACCTTTAGTGGCAGGTGTGGGCAATCACTAAATCTAGCAGTTAACACTGTAGCAGATGTTTTGCACACTCTTTATCAGGATTCCGCACCAACTTCAACCATGTCGCCAACCCTAACTCCGACGCCTACACCATCACCAACCCCGACACCTCCACTGTCACCTTCTCCAACTCCAACCGCTACTCCAACAACCACTCCAGCACCAACAGATCCTCCGACGTCAACACCTACCTTATCTCCAAGCCCAAGCGCAACCCAGCGTCCAAGTTCAACCCCGTCCGTCCCCGAGTTTCCAACCATACAAATCCTAACAATCGCCATGTTAACGGTTATGACAATAGCAATCGTTTACAAAAAAAAGCTCAATTAAAAAACGTTAGAACTGAGAGTTTATGCTCCAACCAGCAACAGGATGCAAAAAGATAAGGACAAGTTTGCAGCTATTGTATGTGGTGTTGAATTATTCTTTCAGCGTTCATTTGGGTTCCTATTCCAACTTATTCCCAGTATGTGACGTGCCCAAAATGCCGTTCGCAGGTCGCTTGGGGCTCAAACTACTGCAACTTCTGCGGCACACTCCTGCATCAACCGATTGTGTTGAAAATCTGCCCAAAATGCAATACTCGAATGGATTCTACCGCGCATTTTTGCCCAGAATGCGGACAAAAACAATAATTGTGTGGATTGGTGCGGTTGCCGGGATTTGAACCCGAGTCGACAGCTTGGGAAGCTGCAGTCCTACCGAACTAGACTACAACCGCAAAGGTACCTGCTGAGCGCGGTAGCTATTGCATAGGGATAGTTCAATGAATATAGAAACTTTACTATCAAACTTTTAACTGATTTATCGCTGAGTTTATTTTAGAATTCTGTCAGCGTCGACACTGTAGACGCAGTTAGTGAGTTCACGTATGAGAGCAAGCTTCCAGCTGTCACGGTCGTCGAAGGCTGTGAATTTTACACCTTCAAAGTCGAGTGGAACCGCAAAGTCCGCAGATTCCTTGTAGAAGACAAGAACCTTGCTCTTGCCAAGTTTACCCAACAGAAAACCAAGTAGGAAAATCACGTCTTGCTGTGGACTGAGTTTACGTTTTGTTGCTGCTTCAGCCTTAGGATACGTATAATCGTCAGGCGATAACAAAACCACTGCAAATCCCACATCGGCGTAATCCTGGAAGTGTTCAACAATTTTTCTACCTTGACTTGGCTCTTCTTGCATAACCACAGGGGCAAGCCAGAGCTTAGTCAAAGCCTTAGTGAGAGCCTGCTTCATCACCTCATCAGTTCCAGAAACAACTATGATTCTGCGAGGTGTGCTAGCCGAAGCAGAAATAACCGGCTGGGCGGGTGCCAATGGTTTTTCTGTTGAGGTCAAAAATTTTTCTGTGCACAAGTAAGCGCCTTTGACTTTGCCTTTAAGGATACTTTCGATGACGTATTTTTTGTCTTTGGCTGCTACGAGATTTTCTTGGTTGGGCAGATTTAGTTTGTCGGCTGTTTCGTAAGACCAGAAAAGAACAGCGGATGTGACTTTGATGGGTTTGAGGAGCCGACCCATAAACCAGAAGGGTAACCCAGCGGTGAAGGGTGTAGAGAAGGTGCGAACGAGTTCCTCCTGGGAAATGTTGAAGCGTATGCCAGACTGGGCGGACTCGGCGTATTCTATGTAGATATGATATTTGGGAACTTGCACACTAATCAAAGGTAATGAGCCTTGCAAAGCACAAAAACTTTACTTCCCTAAATAACTGTTAGACTCACAATTTCGGGTTTGCAAACAAAATAATTATCAGACAGCAGCCTACACATTTAGCGTACAAGGAGAAACCAACCTATGCCCAAAAACTACACTTACACTGACGCAGGCGTTAACCGCCAACAACGCCACGAATCAAAAAAAGCATTAGCTGCACTCAAAGAAACATACAAGCATATCGGTTTTGGCGGCATTATGCATTTGCCCTACAGCAACATATTCCCAATTGGCGACAACGCTTTTCTGGATCTGGAAATTGAAGGTGTCGGAACAAAAGTGTTAGTTGCCGAACTCGCGGGCAAATATGACACTATCGGTGTAGATGCAGTGGCAATGGTAGTTAACGATGTTATCCGCTCGGGAGCCAAACCTCTTGCCATCGCAGATAACATCCATGCAACCGCCAGTGAACCCAAACTCGTAAACGCTTGGCTCAAAGGCATCATAGAGGGCTCAAATGAATCTGAGTGCCCAGTTGTAAACGGCGAGACAGGCGACGTGGCTGAAATCATCAAAGGCATCACACCCAACTCGGGCTTTGACATAGTGGTTTCCTCCGTGGGCAAAGTGGAAAAACAAGACATAATCACGGGCGAAGGCATAAAGCCAGGCGACCCAATCATCGGTTTAGCCAGCAGCGGCGTGCACAGCAACGGCATAACGCTTGTGCGGAAAATCCTCTTTAAGCAGTGGGGCGGCAAATACGACGCCACCGACATCCCTGAAGGTTTAGAGCGTGAGGTGGCGCTGGAAGTTTTGGAACCCACAAAAATCTACGTCAAACCCCTCCTTAAACTCGCAAAGGAAGTCAAAATCAAAGGCGCAGTCCACATCACCGGCGACGCCTACACAAAATTCAACAATTTAGCAAATTACTCACAAGGTATTGGTTTCCACTTTGACAATTTTAAGCCGCAACCCATTTTCGGCTTAATTCAACGAACAGCGGCCGAACTCGGCTACACCATAACCGACGAGGAGATGTTTAGGACTTTTAACATGGGCTGGGGCTTCGGCATAATCGTGGACAAAACAGAAATAGACAAAGCCATGAACACCCTGCAGCAGGACGGCGTCAACCCAGAACGCATCGGAAAAGTCACAAACAAAGAACGCGTCGTAGAAATACACCACCAAAACAAACACCTGATTCTACAGTAAACTGAATTTCTCTTGCTGAAGACCGCTAACGGCAGCCTGCATAACAATCTTCAGTGGTGTATGTCTAAGCTTGCGAAAAATTAGTTGTAAAAGGATCACTGTGCGGTATGTCGTCTGTCCAGTAATTGTATCTATGCTGTAAAAAGTCTTCGATTGCCTCAATATTGGCGACCTTCGGAGGTATAAGACCTAAATTCTTAATTATCGCTATCATATTCATTTTCCGCATTAGTCTGATATTTTCTTCATTGAATTCAGATAAGGGGACTTCTATGGAGTCCTCGGTTTCACCTTGTTTCATTAGATCATTGAATAGACTCAGGTGAAGTGAAGGATTCTCATAAGGATCAAAGATCTTTCGATACCTGTAATTTACCGCAATAGTACTTATTGCAGCGAGTATATGCCAATCAAGCCAGCCTTCTTTACGCAGTTTGTTTACTATTGCCATAAAACCAACGCTATTTTTCAGTTTTTTTAACGTTAGATTGATCGAAACAGCAAACATTCTATACCTTTTTTCTAGTAAGACTATCGAATTTTCTCTACTATGGCCACCGACAGGACTATTTTTCCAAGGCAATGCGGGGTTATCTTTAATTCGAAATGCTCTTTGCGCTTGAGGGATTTTCAACTTACTCTTACCTAAAGAATCAAAAGTTTCTTGTTTAGTTACAGTTCTAAACAATTCTTCATACGGTCTTGCTACAAGAGTTTTCATTGGCAGACCATTCATAAAAAGATCTTTTAATCTGTCAAGAATTGCAGTCTGGGGTAAAAGTGAGACTTCACTCAAGATTGCAATAGCTACTGCAAGAATTTTTTCATTAGAAACCTTGCAGTCATTAGCACTGAGATTTTGGGATAGAGGGAACGAAACTTCCCAACTTAATTGGTCCAAAGATTTGAAGTCTATTTCGCCTACAATACTGCAGCTTATCTTAATCTTGACATCCATTTTTAGCAGGCAAAGGTCGATATCCGCAAAGTCAGCTAGCAAGATCTGTAGAATTGCGCAAAACTGTTCTG
Source organism: Candidatus Bathyarchaeota archaeon (assembly GCA_963846735.1). Taxonomy (GTDB): domain Archaea; phylum Thermoproteota; class Bathyarchaeia; order Bathyarchaeales; family Bathycorpusculaceae; genus Bathycorpusculum. The sequence goes on from CAWJXC010000004.1 coordinate 302,229, forward strand.
CTATCGAAGTTGTTGTATAATTATTCTCCCATGTGACATTCCACTTAATCCCTAATTCATACCAAGTGGTTGAACGCTCCTTTCCCAAATCTCCAAATGGCCTTCCCCAAAGTTGATTCTCGAGCAAAGTCCAGATCTCCGAAAGTTCTCGTTTTTGCCATTCACGAGTTACTGATTGTAATGTTTCAGAGAGTATGGTTTCTAAACCTCTCTGTTTTATTTTATCTTTAACAATATCAGCCAATCCCGAATTATCGATTAAACTAGTAATAGCAGCAATAGTGGTAATGTTACAACAAATCTGTTCAAATTCGTCGATTGTATCCTTGCTTTTTTCCTGCCCGAATGCTTCAAATGCCGCCAAACCCAGTTCTGACAGCTCTAAATAGCCTGCCCATGATCCTTGAGCATAATCACATTCAGCCGCAAGAACAATTGATCTTGGCAATAACAATTTTAATTCTGGATCAGAACTTTGGACAGCTAAAGCGCCCGCCGCCAATGCGTAATATTTTGCGGCATAATTTAGCCCAATTTGAAGATAAGCTTGTGATATAACAAACATTGTATGAATGGATTCTTCAAGCGTTTCCTGAGCAAACCAACTTATTTTCGCCTTATGTAATTCATTTATTGCTTTTAATGGTGCTTCAATCTTAAGAAACTCGGCCGCTCGATCCCTACATTTTTCGGCAGCTTTTCCACCACCTGACCTTTCGGCGAGCATTGCGTCGGTTTGGTGTGTGAGGTATTCATATTCTGGGAACTTTCCCAAAAAGGAGGCATAACTTGTCAATCTATCTGAAAACCGCTCCAATGGGAAAAGTGGCGCATCCTTCGCAATTTTCATTAATTGTACCCACCACTGGATTGCATTTACACAATCAAATAGCTCAGGCCTTTGCGGATCAAACTGTAAGGATAGGAATCCCCTGATTTCTAATAATGGGCACTTTTGATTAGGCGTTCGAGCATTCCGTAATTTTTTTTCTACTTCTGCCACTATTTCCTTATGCCAATCATTTATCTCCTTAAGCTCTAATCTGACTCTATTCTCAGAGCATGCCTCCGCACAATACATGGAAAGAACCGAAAAATCTTCGAATTCTTCAGTGTTCGTGATATTGTGAATATCTGCAAAATATTCTCGCAGAGATTCCTCTTGGCCAATTAAAGTTCCAAGACCCCTGAAGGCTAAAACGGCTATCTCATACTGTGCCTTCCGTCTCAACTCTGGCAGATATGGCCTATTTTTAAAAAGATTTAGTAACTCAATCCATCTAGGCAAATCTTGTTTTACATTATTTTCCTCTTTCGCAATTCTTCCGCAATATTTGATCTCGATAAAATCAGCGTAATTTTGGGGAGTCCTTGATTCCTTTAGCCATCGATTAAAGTATCGAACGTATTGTTCGTTCTCTACTGCCGCTCTAGGGTAAATGTCGCTTGATAAATGAAGATATTCGGCAGCAATCCAAAAAATGTCACGATCAGCAAGCATTTCCGAAATCGCTTGGCCGTCAAGAATTTCTAAGATAACTGTAAATGTGTCTTCAGCCCATTTTTTTAATACCTCCCGTTTGGATATAGGAATATCGGCAACAGAAAAGAAGAAAATGCTTACGGGTTTTTTCCCGCTATTGTTCATTAATCTCAGAACATCCGACTTTATCTTAGAAATAATTCTGTTCTTGCGCTCAATGGAACAAGCGAAGGTAACTGGTTTGTCAGATACTAAGCCGATGAATGTATTGCTTGTTAAAGTGTTCCCTTTTAAATACGTTGTAAAAGTTTCAAAATCTTTACCTTTGTCACCACCCGCGGAGACTGGTCCAGAAGCAGGTATAATATTGCTGCATATCCGCTCTCTCGCGAGAGCACGACATAAGTGTTCAAAATCATGGTGCCCATTCTTTGGTGATAACTGCTCCAAGTGGAATCTAATGTACGCCGCCACTTGAGCTTTGTTTTCCATACCTACACACCGAAAGTCTGAAGCTTCAACTTTAGTTTAATGATATTTGCTTATTTATGCAAATAAGTTTTGCAGTGTATTAATCAAAAAACGCCCCGAATTTTTCATACGGTAAACGACAGGCGCTATAATATCTTAGGGGTAGGTGCTATTGGCTCGCATAAATTATATAAATTTGTATAACTTTATGCTCAGTATAGACCGCAGAGGCGACTAATACGCTTAAAGTCATTCATGAGCCAAATCTCAAGACCATCCTAATGGTTGAGGATGCAATAAAATCCAGCGGTTCCTATCAAACCAAAAAAGAACTGCGGAAGTCGCTGCCCAAAAAGATTCAGTATCAAACACTTAATCGGATACTGCAGTACCTTGAAAGCTCAAATAAGATTATGTTTGACTCAAAAAAGATAATATGGATTTTTCCAGATAACCCCAAGCTAGAAGAACTGCTCGAAACGAGCACAAGACTTTAAGTGCCATACCCGAAACTTTTAGGATGTTGAAAATCCCTGTTTATTTCTGCCTTTAAGTAAGGGGGTCTAGCAAGGTAGCAAAAGCAGGATGATGAGGTTTTCTGCTTGTAGATTCAGCCTCAACCAGTTTGCAATCTTTTTCAGATGCTGAGGACAAAAAGCAGTCGCCTGCAAGGTCTGCTGGAAGATGATGAGTAAGGGCGGTCTTGCCATTATCTAATACTAGAAAAACAGGAATCCTTACAACAATTTCAGAGTTTGCAGCGATTTTGAGTTGGTTTTTAACATGAGTTTTTGATTTTTTCTTGATGAAAGTGTTTAAATCCCAAGTGTTAATTTAGAGGCTTATGAAATACGCTGCAAAAATAGAGGTTAGCCTCAAACCCGGACACAGCAACCCGGAAGGCGAAACAACTGCACGTTTACTTGTGGAACTCGGCTACAAGGTGGAGGCGGTGGATGTTAGCAAAGTCTACATCGTAAACCTTGAAGCGTCATCGCTAAGTGAAGCTAAAGCGAAAGCGGAAGAAATGAGCAAACGCCTCCTGGCAAACCCAACCAAAGACAACTACACCATAAGCGTCGTTGAAGCCAAATGAACGCTGACCTTTTCACCCAACGAAAAAACAGCCAAGTTTTAGAATTTCCCATAGCAAAAGCTACGCCGCAACAACTAGCCGAAGTTAACAGCGAACTTGCGTTGGGATTTAGCGCTGAAGAACTCAAGGAGATTCAAGCTTATTTTAGGAAGGAAAAACGCAATCCCACCGATGTGGAACTGCAAACTATAAGCCAAACATGGTCAGAGCACTGCTGCCACAAAACCTTCAAGGGCAAAATCAAACTGGACGGCAAAGAAATCAACAGCCTGTTTAAAACATACATTGCTAAAGCTACCAAACAAATCAAAGCTCCGTGGTGTGTCAGCGTTTTCGAGGACAATGCGGGCATTGTCAAATTCGACAAGGGATATGGCATCGCGGCGAAGGTGGAAACTCATAATCATCCGTCGGCGGTTGAGCCGTTTGGTGGAGCGGCGACTGGCGTGGGCGGCGTTATTCGAGATATCCTTGGCGTGTGGGCTGACCCCATTGCCTGCACAGACGTTTTGGGTTTTGGACCCTTAGATTACGATTACAATAAACTTCCCGTAGGCGTAAAACACCCCAAATACGTGTACATGGGTGTGACGGCGGGCATCAGCGCGTATGGCAACAACATGGGCATCCCAACCGTCAACGGCGCAATATATTTCGACGACAGCTACACAGGCAACGTCATCGTATACTGCGGCTGCATAGGGCTCTTGCCCCTAAACAAGTACGCCAAAAACGCTAAAGTGGGCGACATCGTGGTTTTGGCTGGTGGAAAAACAGGACGAGATGGTATCCATGGTGTAACCTTCGCATCCGCAGAGTTAACCGAGAAATCTGAGGAAATTTCTCGCCCAGCCGTCCAAATCGCCGACCCCATCGAAGAAGAAAAAGTCAAACGGGCAGTTGTGGAGATTCGGGACTTACAACTGGGTTCGGCGGTAACTGATATTGGCGGCGGCGGGTTATCTTCAGCTGTAGGCGAGACTGCAGAACGTTTCGGCTGCGGTGTCTCAGTTGACTTGGGGAAGGTTCCGTTGAAGTATCAGGGTTTGGCACCATGGGAAATCTACCTTTCCGAATCCCAAGAACGCATGCTCTTTACTGTGCCGCCTGAAAATTTAGAGCGAGTTATGGCGGTTTTTGAGAAAGAAGACGTTGTGGCTACAGCTTTGGGCAAGTTAATTCCTGAGAGGCGTTTGCAACTCAACTACAACGGTGAGGCAGTCACTGACATTGATATGGAGTTTATGTTTAACCCATGTGAGAGCACCAAAGTTGCAACTATCGAAACGCCAAAACTTATTGAGCCAGAGTTTGCGGAGCCAGAAAACCTCACCCAAACCCTGCTGCAACTGCTCGCGGCGCCAAACATCGCCAGCAAGGAAAGCGTAATTCGCACCTACGACCATGAAGTGAAGGGCAACACGACCCTCAAACCCCTGCAAGGCGAGTATGCTGGACCAAACGATGCCGCCGTGCTAAAACCGCTGGATGATTCACTAAAGGGCTTGACCATTTCGTGTGGTATGAACCCCAATTACGGAAAAATAGATGCTTACTGGATGGCGGCTTCAGCCATTGATGAGGCAGTACGCAACAACATTGCGGTGGGCGGAAGAAGAATCGCGCTTTTGGACAATTTCACGTGGGGCAACCCAGAAAAGCCAGAACGCTTGGGCTCGCTGGTGAGGGCTTGCGAGGCATGCTTCGACTTCTCTGTGGCGTTTAAGGCACCGTTTATTTCAGGAAAAGACAGCCTCTACAACGAATCACCCATGGGACCAGTAACACCAACACTCCTAATCACCGCAGTAGGCGTAATCCCCAATATCCAATCCACCATATCCATGGACCTCAAAGCCCCAGGCAACCTCCTCTACATCGTTGGCGACACGTTCAACGAGCTTGGCGGCTCTGAATACTACAAACTAAAAGGTTTCCTTGGCGCAAGCGTGCCCAAAGTAAGGGGAGCCATAGCCAAACGCAACTTCAGAGTAGTCACACAAGCCATCGACGAAGGCTTAATCAAATCATGCCATGACCTTTCAGAAGGCGGATTGGCGGTGGCGGCGGCGGAGATGGCGTTTGCAGGCGGCTACGGCTTAGATTTGGATTTGCGGAAAGTATCAGGAAAAGAGTTGGCGCGCAATGATTTTGTGTTGTTCTCAGAATCCAACAGCCGTTTCCTAATTGAAGTCGCCGAAGCCGACAGGGAGGATTTTGAGGATTTAATGAAGGGCAAAAGTTGCGCCTTAATTGGCAAAGTAACTAAAGACCAAAAACTAATCATACATGGCTTAAACGGCAAAACCGTTGTTGACGCAACGCTTGAAACGCTAAGGCACAGCTGGAAGAAAACCCTAAGCCCACAGGAGGCATCCCAATGAACATAGAAGACATCAAAGTTTGCGTGATGCGTGTAGGCGGAACCAACTGTGACGCCGAAACCAAACGCGCCTTCCAAGAACTTGGTGTGCAAGCAGAAACAGTCCACGTTAACGAGTTAATCAAGCGCCGTAACCTGCTGGATTATTCGGTGCTGGTTTTTCCAGGAGGTTTCTCGTTTGGCGATTACGTGCGTTCAGGCGTCATATTTGCTAGACACCTTTCCGCGAATCTCGCTAAAGAAATGGAAACGTTCATCGATGAGGGCAGGCCAATTCTGGGAATTTGCAATGGCTTCCAAATCCTCGTCGAGTACGGTTTGCTTCCAGGCTTTAATGGCATGAGCGCTTACCCAGAGGCAACATTGACGACAAATGAGCCAGCGGGCTTCAAGTGCCAATGGGTTTACTTAAAGCAGGAGAACAAGGGCAAATGTGCTTTTACAAGTAAAATTCCCGTTGGAAAAGCTATCCAATTGCCGATTGCTCATGGCGAAGGCAGACTACTGTTCCCCAAAGAGAAAGAACAGGCACTGCTCAAGAAGCTGGTTGATGAGGACATGCTGGTTTTCCGTTACTGCACCAAGGAAGGCAAAGTTGCCGACGGCAAATACCCCACCAACCCCAACGGCGCATTCTACGACATCGCAGGCATCTGCAACAGGGAAGGCAACATCTTTGGACTTATGCCGCATCCTGAACGCGCGATGTACTGGTGGCAGCAGCCGGACTGGACACGCCATCAACAAATGCTCCAGTATGGCGATGGAAAACTGATTTTCCAAAGCATAATCGACAAGCTAACCAAGGTAGGCTAAATCCTTCGCGTAGGGCAAGCCTGCGCGGGCACCCATAGCCAACACTTTTCGGGAACCAACAAAATTGCCCAGCTGACCGCATTCGTAGAGGCTTTTCTCATGGATTAAACCGTAGAGAAAGCCCGCGTTGAAGGCGTCTCCTGCGCCTGTGGTATCGAATGCTTTAACTTTGAAGGGTTCCACGTTGAGATGTTCTTGGCCATCCGTGACGTAGCAGCCTTTGCTTCCGAGTTTCACTGCCACGATCTTGACGCCCATCCCAATCATGAAATCGGCGCCTTTACGGAAGTCTTCTTCGCCTGTTAACAGTTCAAGTTCAGCCGCGTTAGGCATCAAAACGTGAGAGTTCTTAATTATGGGTTCTATGACTCCGAAACCCTTTTGTGCATACACGGAGCCTGGATCGAAGCTGATTTCGACCCCTTCAGGCAAGGCGCTTAACAGTTTTTTTTGTGCACGGAAAGATTTTTCACCAACAAAAGATGACAGGTGGATGAGTTTGGTTTGGGAAACGTATTCGTATTTAATTTCTCTTGGCTCAATTAGGTCGTTGACGCCTGAGTTAATGTAGAGGGTTCTTGCGCCTGTTCTGTCCACGAAACCCATCACTGAACCGCTCCTGCCCTTTGTAGTTTCAACGATTCCGCCGGTGTCCACGCTTTCGGCTTTGAAGCAGTCGAGTTGCATTTTGCCTTCGCGGTCGCCGGCAACTTTTCCTATGAAACCAACTTTGCAGCCAAGCCTAGCTAGCCCTACAATCGTGTTTGCTGCTGAGCCGCCGCAGGCTTCCGTGTAATCTTCGATGAAGCTTTCTTTTTCAGCGGTTGCAAATTTGTCTACTTTGAAGAGCATGTCAACGTTGAGTGCTCCAAAACCTATCACATCAAATTTTGTCATACAAACAACTCTTTTAACTGGATTTTATGTTCGCCTAGTTTGCCGCCGTAGTTGCCCGCGGATATACGCGCGACACCATCTATGTCTAATACGGCTTTTATTCCTGTTTTGGTGGCTTCTTTAACCGCGTCTAAGGAAACACCGTCGAATACTATTTCGGCTATGTATCCTACGCCTTCTGGAACCTTCGATTCCTTGCCTAAGCGTGATTTAAGCGATGGACAGTAGAGGTGGTTTGTTGTAGGCCCTATTTTGGGAAAATGTGTTTCTGGTTTGGACCCGGCTGAGCAAATATCAAAGGTAGTCACGACGCCATGTACTTTGTGAATTGCCTTTAAGGCTTTGACACCCGCTTCCTTGAGTGCCTGTTTTGAAGTGCACATTATCCAAAAGTTGCCGCCCATAACACCTTTCGCGTAACCAAGATAACGTTCAATAACGAAGTCTGGAACCATCAACGGAACAACGATGACTTCTCTGCCATGGCGCGTTTCGACCCACTCATAGCCGTCGCCGCAGTGCCCCACACTCTCCATCATGTCCAGCTTGCCTTCAGCCCTTGGCAAAGCATCAAAAACGGCGGTGAAGGGTTTAACGAGGATGTCTTGGCGGATGCGGTATGAGAGTTCAGTTTCAAATTTTTTTAGGGATTCTGCGAAGGTTTTTTTTGGGTTGATTTCGCCCCAGAACTGCAAGATGGCGCCCACGCGTTTGTCGGGGGTTTCGTTTGGGTTTAGGTATTTTTCTACGCCGCCTTCAGTTCTGCCTATCACGACTGAGGGCGTCGCGGTGGAGTCTTCAGCTGCTTTGCGCAGGGTTGGCTCGTCATCTGCGGTTACGATTACTCGGCAATAAATCCCAGTGAACGCTTCTGCATAAGTGTCTTCGATTTGTGCTTTACCCATTTATCCAAGTCTCCCAACAGCTACTCCACGCACCTTTTTCCTAAACTCGCTGCTCTCTTTCACAAGCGACTCCATGTTTTTCGCTGTAACCACTTGAACTCTTGGCAAAGCCCCAGGATACACTGCATAAAGCTGTTTTAGGAAAGCAGAGTTTACGCCGCTCTCTTCCACCGCTGACCTACACCAAAACCAAACCACTTTCAAAGTTTGCTCTTTTCCCAACCTACAGAACAAGTCAGCGATTAGAGCGGTCACAAGATTACTTTCTGAGAACACTGCAACCTCAGCATTCCTCACAGCATAACTGTTACCGTTAAAAGAGACCGCTAAACCACCACTATTGCGAACCAGTTTGAAGGCTTCCACGTCAGTGATGCTGTCGCCCACGTACATCACATCCGCCAACTTCACCCCTAAGCGTTTTGCTGCATCACGTATTGCTTCGGCTTTTTGCTCCCCGCCAACCGTAACCACATCGATGAGGCTTTTGCCAACAAACATCTTTGGGATTTCGCTCCAGAAAATCTCGTCCAACCGCTGGATTGTGGCTTGGTCACTTTTCGAGAAGTCCTCCACGGTTTTTGCCCCAGACGGAATATCAATTAGACGCATCTGTGCGATTTCTTGGGCTATTTTTTTCAGTTGGTCTTTTTCTTGCGGGGTGATGGCGTAATTGTCGAGGCTTACTTTGGTGCAGTACGTGTTCTTGTATGGGAAGCCGACTGCGTTGCAGAGGGCTTTGATGTAGTGTTGGTAGCTGGTGCTGACGATGAACGTTTCAGCTATAGTTTGCACGTATTGCAGGGTGGCTTTGCTGTTAGCGATTAGAAGGATGTTTTTTGCTGAGAACTCTTCCATCTGACTATCTGTTACGCCGTAGGCTTTGAAGAAAGGCAAAATCAGCCGAAGCGTACTGCCCGCAGAATAGCCTGGTTTCTGAAGCACATCTGCTAACACGTCATCGTACTTGCTTATGTTAGCGAAAAGGCTGTCCCCATTTGGAATAAAGTTGGCTGCTAATTCGAAGGCATTATCGTTTTTGGATATGGGACCCTCGCAATCGGACACAAAAACGCGCTTCAAGCCCTGCACCTCAACTGCGCCATGTGACTGACGCTTTTAGCAATGTGCTGCTTTGAAGCAACATCAGTTCGGTTCCACAGTGCGCCTCCTGTGATGGCTTTGGCGCCATCTTGGCTGATTTGGCGTGCCTCCTCGATACTGTCACCAATGCCCAAGATTCCGAGGGCGCGGGATTTGAGGGCATAGTTTTTGCCGTCACGCAATTCCATAGAGCCCGGATAGATACGGATTTTGTCGCCGTACTTTTTGGTTAGCACTTGGGCTTTGGTAAGGTCAACTGGTGTATTAAGGGCGGATTTGTCCACCTTTGTTGGGTGCACGTCTACGTAGCCACCGTAGTCTGCAGGGACTTTGTAAGTCAAAACCGTTGCAGACTTCTCAAGCGCAACGCTTGTCAAGTTTCCGTTTACCATTTTGAGGCAAACATCAACAAAGTCGTCTTTGATTATTGGGAGAAGGTTAATTATTTCGGGGTCGCCGGGGCGGCTGTTGATTTCGAGGATTTTGATGCCGCTGCCTGTGTGCATGAACGCAAGGTATAGGGGCACACCTCTTAGCGCTGAATCATCCGTTATTTTTGTTTTCCAGCCCTTGAAAACCTTGTTGGCTAACGCAAGCTCTTGTTCGCGGTCTGCCGCAGTCAAGAATGGCAACCAGTCAGCTACGTCTTTGTAGGAGCCCATGCCGCCTGTGTTTGGTCCCTTGTCGTCGTCGAAGGCGCGTTTGTAGTCGCGTGTGTCGGGCAGGGGGATGAAGTGTTTTCCGTCGCAGAATCCCATGCAGCTTGATTCTTCCCCGTCAATTTTTTCTTCGATTATGACTGAGCCGTATTGGAAGTTGGACATGAAATGCTCAAAAAGCTGCTCGCGGCTGGCGAAGTGGTCGCCCCAGACGCCAACACCTTTTCCCAAGGCAGGCTTATCGGGCTTTACAACAGCTTGGTTGTTTAATTTGTCTAGCCATTGGTAAACAGCTTTCTGCACGTCCTTGCCATTGTAGTCGGCTGGATGGAAAATCTTAAAGCGCGGATTCGCTTCTGGAGCAATCTCCTCGAAGAGCACGCGCTGAGCAATCTTGCTTTCTTCTATAGCGTACTCTTTCTTTGGACAAATAACAGGTATTCCTGTGCGTTTCTCAATTAGGTCGCGTATGCCTTCAATTATGGGCTTCTCTGAACCGACCAAGACAAAGTCGAGTTTTTCCTTGTTTGATTGGGCGAACTTGCAGATTTCTTCCACGCCAAGGCTTGGGATGACAACATGTTTTGTTGCTTTTTGGGCGTTGAAGGGGTTGCATTGTTTGTCGGCGACATAGAGTTCAACTTGGTATTTTTTGCTTCTTAGAAGGGCATCCGCCATGGCGACTTCTCTTGCGCCGTAAGAAACGACCAGTACACCGATTTTTTCCATCCAAAGACACCTTACTGCATAGACAGTGGAGGGTACGCTTAATAGCGATTACGGCTGAACTTCTTCAGATTCGTAGATTCTTGATTTCTCTTCATAGCCCTCTTGGAAACGCTTCTTCATGATGTCAGCCATTTTCTGCGCACACGGCGTGGGATACTTGCCTGTAACGCAAGCTAAGCAAAGCTGGTCTTCGGTGTGACCCGTGGCACGTATCAGTCCTTCAAGGGATTGGTAGCATACTCCATCTGCACCGATAATTTTAGCGATTCCCGCAGCGTCATTTCTTGAGCCGACAAGTTGCCCATAAGTTGACATGTCAATACCGTAGAAGCATGGACCAATGATGCGTGGGAAAGTCACGAAAACGTAGACTTTTTTGGCGCCTGCTTTACGCATCTTTTCTATGATGACTTTGGTTGTGTCTCCGCGGACGATGCTGTCTTCAGTTATTATGACTCGTTTTCCCGCGAATTTGGAGCCTAAAATGTTGATTTTCTTATCAATCGTCGAGTAACGTTCCATATTTAACAAAATAAAAGCGCGCTCAGTTACGTAGCGGTGTCGTCTTGATGCGCGTTCCCACCGTAAGCCTGATGCTTCATGAACCCCCATCGCGGAGTCGTCGCCTGTTTCAGGCACCGACATGATGATGTCGCCGTTTTTGGCGATTTCTGGGAATTCTTTTACGATGTTTCTTCCGAATTCTTCTCGCATTTCGTAAACGTATTTTTCGCCGCCAAAAGTGGAGTCGGGTCGGGCAAAGTAAGCATATTCAAAAGCGCAGAAAGCTTCTTGGGGATTCTTGATGATTTGGGTGCGTTTGAAGCCTTCCTGTGAAACGGTTACGAGTTCGCCTGGTTTTAATTCAAAGTCTCTTACAAAACTATTCATGTCCAAGCTTACGGTTTCAGAGGAAAAAGCGAATGTTGCCCCATTTGGGTCATGTCCAGCACACAGGGGTTTTATTCCGTGTGGGTCTTTGAAAGCAAAAAAGTCGCCGTCTCCAGTGATTCCTGTTACTGAGAATGCGCCATCCAAGCTTTCCATAACTGTGCGGGCTGCAGTTGCTAAGTCTTTGCCTTGCTTTAGCCCTAAGAGCATTTTGTGACAAACTATGTCAGAGTCGCAGTTGTAGAGAAAGTCTGGGAAGTTATCCGTCATTTCTTTTTTCAGCGGCATCGTGTTAACGATGTTACCGTTGAATGAAAGCGCAACTTTTACCCCATCACTAGAAGCGGTGACTGGCTGGGTGCCCTGAATTATGGAGACGTCGTCGCATTTGCCTGAGGTTGTGTACCTTACGTTGCCAATGCCGATTGACCCTGGCAGGCGCCCAAACCACTCGTGTATAGCGTTACTTTTTACTTTGGGAACTAAATCTAGGTTCTTGTAGACAAAGAACTGTTTGTTGTTGTATGTGAGGAAACCGTGCGATTGGTGTCCCCGGTGATTTTGAGCTCGTAACCCCCAGTAAACAAATGGAAAGACAGGTTGTTTTTCATAATTTATTGCCCCAAAGATACCGCAGCCCATTGTTCAGTCCCCTCTAGGCAGTAAATGCTCATAGATTGAAAGAAGGGGTTTATACGCTTTTAGTACAAATTTAAGTAAAAACCACGGTATTTTTGACATTAATCAGTTTTAAGTCAAAGGGGTAATTGACTGAATGCCTTCACGGTGCCATGATAGCTTTTTCTATAGTAGATGATGCAAAAAATCCCCTATACTCATCATCTACCAGCAGGCAAAGCTGCACAATGTATTTTGGTGTCTGTGGTTGGTTTGGGCTGCAGGCTGGTTGTGCAAGCAGCCACAAGCAGCAAAGAAGCCATTCGGGAACTTACATGGGTCATGGAAAACATACGTGAAAGTAGTCCCGTAAGTACTTACACCTCATCCGCGGCAAACATTATTTTTTCACGTATTCCAGCATACCAAAAGCGTTGCCGTCAGGGTCAAGCGCCAGCGCCCACCAGCCAAGTCCAGGAATCTCCATCTTCTGCTGAACGATTTTGCCGCCCAACGCCTCAACCTTCTTACTGTACTCCTCGACGGACTCCACAGAAATATAGTTTATAGGTTTAGCCATCTCCGGCAATGAAGCATCTTTCTTGTCGTACAGGCCTCCGTTAACGCCGGGCGAGTTGGCATCATCGTTTTCTCGTCAACAGGCACAGTGCCCACGAGGTAGTAGACGGTTGGTCCAGGATACTTATTCATGGTCCAGCCGAACAAATCCTGATAAAACTTTTTGAGTTTCTCTATGTCGACGGCTGGGATTTCAAAATGTACAATTGTATGATCCACCAAAAATCACCAATTCCTAGAAACTTAGCGGATTATAAAAGAATTACTTAACGCTAAATTTTGCTAAAATTAAATGTGCCATCGATGTTAGGAGCATCGGGTACTTAAGTCCCGTAAGTTACTTACGTCCCATAAGTACTTACACCCCATTCCCGCCGGTAAGAAGCAGTGACCGAAGCATCGGGTCCTCAACATGGTACTTGCGCTTATTTTCCTGAATTAACATGCCACCTTTAAGGTTCTTTATTATCCTGTCAACTGTGGAATCATTAACAATTTCGCCTTTGGCGAAGCATACGGCAGTCTTAATTTCTGTCCAACGTGAAGGTTTGACAGCTTGTTTAAGCGCTGCAAGGTACGCTGTACGGTCTCGATTCTGGAAGAAATGTTCGAGTTCATCAGCCACAATTCGAGAGGCTTCTATAGTAGTTTCCTCAATTGCTCGTTCGAATTGGAGATGTTGAACGCATACCTTGTTTCCATATAGGGTTAGCCATCCCGGAATCCCATCTAAGCTTTCAACTGCATTATTTATCCTAGTGCTGGAAACTTCAATGCCACATTCGGAGAATCCTTTCTTAAGAAATTCCTTGGAATGCTCTTCGTCAAAGGCATGTATTTCTATAATGGCGGGTGAGCGACCATAAAGGGGTGAAGTTGAGTCTGGCTCTAAAAGTGTTTTCATTAAGCCAAACATAGAACCTGTGAAAACGAACGTTATATTATTATGAGTATTGAACAAGTTTGCCAAAATCCTCAGTAAGCGTCCAGAAATGGCAACAAGTTCTTGGACTTCATCAAGTTCGATTACGAAATGCTCTTTTTGCCTTCCCAAAGCATCAAGTAAGTCCCATATAGTCGCCATCGGTTTTTTAGATAGAGTAATACTTATTCCGTTGGAACCAACTGTCGCGCCTTCAATTGTTACATTCTTAATTTTGTTGATTATGCTTTTTTCTTCATTTACTGCTCGCGCTAATGCCCTTAGAAAATCGTTAGTCCCCTTTGCACCCCAAAGGTTAACATATAGAACTTTTATGTTCTGCCGAATTAACGAGGGTCCCGCGGCTTTGAGTAAACTTGTTTTACCAACCATTCTTGGACCTTGGACGGCGACCCATCTTTTTGCTTGAATTAAGCGAATGAGGTCTGCGAGTTCTTTTTCGCGACCGAAGAGTTCTTTTGGCGATTCTTTTGGTTTTAGGTCAAACAGCGACATTTACATACGTCCCATAAGTTACTTACGTCCCATAAGTATAAAAAAGTTGCCAACCAAAAAAAGGGCATAACGAAAAAAGAAAAGAATTATTTTGATTTTTAGGATAGAATGACTGTGACTTCGCTTTCTACAAGTTTAGAAGCATAAAGAAGCGCTGCTTTGACGTCTTCTTCTTTTAGCCGCGGGTATTCTTTGAGTATTTCTTTAGTTGTCATTCCATTAGCTACAAACTCAACAATGAGATAGACGGGGATGCGAGTTCCTCTTATAACGGGCTTTCCAACGAGAACATCAGAATCAACAGTTATCCTATCAAGCAACTCTTCCATGTAAACCACCAGATAATTTTGCTATTGGAGTTACACTCACCCTGCACTTAAATCTCTTGTGAAGACATTGGGGTATCTTGACTGAGAAGCGGGTTCGCAGAATAAGATATAGAAAACAAAATAAGAAGAGGGGTTGGCTTATGGTTGCCATTTCTCTATGAGATACTTAGGTATCTCGCTGCTGTCACGTGGTCCAACTTGGACTTTCCAGCCGCTGAGTTCTTCGATTTCGCCGCTGATGCGTGAGGCTTTGCCTGGGCTGATGATTTTGCGGTGTTTAACTTTCTTTTCTATGCCTGAGGCTTTGATTGCGTCTGCGACTCGTTCGGCGGTTAGTTTGCGTCCTGCGACTCCGCTGTCGATTGCTGAGCCTTCTGTGTCAACTACGATTAGGTAGGCGTTGAGTTTGTTGCTTTCGATGTCTGAGGCAACTGTGTAGTATGTTAAGGCGAAGTTTGATGTGAAGAGTACTGGTGAGTTCTCGTCTGGTGTGCCGTAGATTTTGAGTCCTGGAGCAACTGCGACTGGTTTGCGTGGGTCAGTGTAGATGTTTTGTCTTAGTACTGTTGTAGGGAGCAGTGACCATCCGTCGTTTCCGTGCATGATAAGGACGTCTGCGTAGCGGACAACAAGCATTGAGGCGATGTAGGCTTCACGCCATTTGATTAGGTCGTCTGCTGTATCGCCCTTGTCTACCCAAGCAACCATTGGAACACCAAGTAAGGGTAAGCCTGCGAGTTCTTCGCCGCCTTTAGTTGCTGCCCTGCGTAGCATAGTAAAGTTGTTGATTGTGTCAGGTAATCCTTCGTTCATGAAGGTACCGGGGTCTAAGACTATGTCTTTTACTCCGTAAGCCATCAGGGTTTTTGCCAAGGAAACCAGTGTGGTCAGGTCGTTTGGTGCGGAAGCGACTAGTGGGCAATTGTACATTAATGCGAGTTCTGCCATGTCTTTCCAGTTGATCTGGGTTGCTGCGTAGAGGAGTGGGCGTGCTTTTGGCGCCGCCATTAAACCTGCTTCAGCGATTGCTGGGTTCAGGGTGCACAAAATCATAGGTAGCGTGGTGGTTTCTGAGACTTTCTTGACTGCGGCTTTGAATTTGTCTGCATCTTGAGATGTGCATCTGACAGCTATCATGTCGAGTTTTAGGGTGTTGCCGATGTATTCGAAAGTAAAGTTATCTGTCTTCTGAACGCGCGAAACAATTTCGCTGTCGCTCATTTCGTCGGTTACGTCGATTGCGATGGCTGTTGGGTTTTTGTATGTGAATTCGTGGCGGTACATGACTAGTTTGCCGCCGATTTTCTTTGCTTTGTCGCCGACGCCAACGATGACTTCTTTAACTGCTGGTTTTAGGAGTTCTTTGAGTACAGCGTAGGATTTTGCATTTTCTGGTTTGAGGAGTGGTTTGCAACTGTCAAGTTCAACTTCTCGGTTGACAATCTTGGTGGCGAATGCCATGCAGTTGTCGACGCCGCATTCTTTGCAGTTAGTTTTTGGCAAACTTTTGTAAATGGTTATGGGGCTTAGTTCTTTTAATCCGCCTTTTTTCTTTTCTGCCATATCAGTCATGTCTCCTTAAGCTTTAACTGTGACCCAGTTTGCGTATTTTGATGGGTCTGCTTTTTTGGCGCTTGTCAGGTAGTTTGTGACGTCTTTTAGTGTTTTTACAGCTGCCGGATGCATCATCATGAATAGGTCAACGCCTGCGAGCAACAGGGTTATGGCTGTGGTTACTTCCCAGAGTGGTCCTCTGAGTTCGCGTGGTTCCCATTCGGCTCCCATCTTGAGCCATGCTTCACGTGCCGCCCAAGCGTTGGTTGTGCCAGACGACATTGGGTGTGCAAGCTCCATGTCGCCCATTAAGCCGCCCATGCGTGCGCGTTCCATGTTTGTAAATGCGTAGTCTAAGCCGTAGCCGAGTGCTGCAGTTGTTAGGTCCATAACGATGTCTTCTCTTGCAACATAGTCGTAGAGGCGTCTGTTGAGTTCACGTGCCAAGTTAAGGTCCATTGGAGTAAATGAGAGGATTGCGTGGCCTGCTTTCTTGATGAATTTTGCGCATTTCTCGACGTCCATGTCGCGTGTAACTGAGCTGATTAGGAAGCGTTCGCCTGGGAATTGTGCGCATACTTCTTCGAAAACAGCTGTGTCTTTAACTGGGTCTCCGCATCCGCCGATGACAAGTGGTACATCTACGGCTTGGAGAACTTTCTCGATGGTTCTGCATGCGTCTTTAGGTGTTGCGTCTTTGAGTAGTGGGTCAACGCTGATTAAGTGCATTGTAACCATGTCTGCGCCGAATTTTTCAACTGCAAGTTTTGCCCAAGCTGCGGGGTCGCCGACGACGTCTTTAACGTGCATCTTTACGGCCTTTGACAGGGGGACTTCCATGTCGAAAACGTCTAAGGTGATGACTGGTTTGTGGGGCATAGGGTTCTCAAAAGTGTAGAAGGCAGGAGAAACTTCTCCGCCGATTGTGAGTGATCTGCCGCGTGTGCCGCCTTCGCTTTTTGTTGCGCCCAGTTTAACGGTTGAGATTTTGTTTGGGTATTTTTCGATTGGTGGTAGGAAAGGTACTTGCAGCATGCTGAGTGGTTTGCCGCCTGCTATGGCTGCTTGTGGAAGCTTTAGCTTGGGCATTATTTGCCCTGCTGCGCCTGCCTCAAAGATGATTTCGAGGTCTTTGACGTCCATTTGGAAGTCTTCCAGCTCGATTGTCTGGAATTTTGCGAGTGCTGCCAGTAGGTCGTCGCTTAACTGTAGTCCTTCAGCGTCTTTTTTCTTGTCTGTATCGTGGTGAGTCAAAAAGAATCACCGTTTGTCTTTGTTCTCTTTGCTATCTTTTACGGTTGTTATGATGACTTTGTTTGCGTAGATTTTTGCGTCTTTGAGTATGATTTTGAATCCGCCGGCCATTATTGGTAGTGAGCCTGCTGTTGCTACTGGCATCATGGTGCCTGCTGCTTCTTCGTTAATTTGTATGGCTGCTGTTTCTGCTGCTGGTGCTGCTTCTGCTTCCCATTTAGCGACGACTGGGTGGTTCTTTGCTTTAAGGAACGCTTTTAGTTCATCGACGTTCTTGGCATCTTCTTCAGTTGCGATTTTGTCAACGATGTCTTTAGGTATGAAGTCTTTCACTTTTTCTTTAACTTCTTTTGGTACCCAAACGATGCGGTTCCATCCACCGTCTGCTGCGAAGAATTTCTGGCTTCGCATGTATTCGATGGACATTCCGTGGAATCCGTCGATTTGTCGTCCGCCTGCTGCGGAGTCTGCTAGGGTGCTGAAGGGTAAGCCGTTTACTGCTGCGCCTTTAAAGTTTCTTTGAACGACGCCTAATCCGTCGACTTCTGGGATGTAGAAGGTTACTGCTTCGAAGCATCCGCATGAAGTGTGTGGGTGGTCAAATGCTGTGTAGAGCCAGACTTGGGTAACTTCGCCCATGCTGCGTTTCTTGGCGGCTTCGTTGACGCCTGAGAATTCGCCTTTTTCCTCGTTGATTATTTCGCCTCTTGGAATTGCGAAGACTGGACCTTTAGGATCGATGCTTGCTGAGGCTTTGCCGTCAAACCAGCTGATTGCACCGCAGTTGCTGTATCTTTGTGGTGTGATGACACAGACGTGGCTTGGTGCGAATGATTGGCAGAGGGCACAGCCGTAGAATGTGTCAACTTCTGAGTCTTTGAGTCCTCTGGCTTTTGCGTCGCGTGATTCGTATGCTTGCATTGCTTCAGGTGTCATTTCGTCCAGTTTTGCTGGGTCGGTTATGAAGGTAATTTGTACTTTCTCAATGATTGGCAGTTCACTCTTGAAGAGTCGGTAGAGAACTTTGCCGATTGATTCAAAGCTGTTTAAGCCTTTTTGGAAGGATTTTTTGCCCAAGCGTATCCAGATGTCATAGCGCTGGTTTAGGTGCATGAAGCCTTCGATGTAGTTTAGGTAGCCGTGGATGCGTCTTTCAATGACACCTTCGAGGCCTGCGTCGAGTTTTGAGCCTGCTGCTTCAACAAGGATGCCAAGTGGGTATGCGCCGCCTTCTTTCATGTCTTTTATGTCTGGGCCGATGATGGTGATTTTGCCATCTTCGATTTCATTCATGGGTTTTACTTTTGCTAGTTCAAACTTTTGTTTGACTGTGGGACCGCCAAGTTCAACTTGCATGTCGTTTCTTCGGATACGTTCTCCTTCGTAGATTACGCCAACTTCAACAGGTATATCTTTAAACATTGACATTTTTTAATTTCCTCCATTAAATTTCTGAGGTCATTACTGTGAGGTTTGCAGCCCACTCTTCTAGGGTTGCGTTTGGGAAAGACCAGCTTGCGTGGACGTGGAACAGGTTGTCGAGGGTCATGGTTTTTAGGTCTGGTGCAAAGTGTTTGAATCCTGAGAGCATCAATGATTCCATGTAGTAGGGTAACCCAACCAACAGGATCAGGTCTGGGTGGCCTTTGCCGTCGAGTCCTTGCCAAGTGGGGTCAACAATTCTTTGGCCTATATCCATTGCACCCATGAAGCCTGCTGGTTGGTATCCACGTTTTAGGAATTCGCCAACCATGTGGGCTGTGGCTACTACTGGTACTTTGGAGGCGTTAGCGAAGTCAATCATGTAGTCGATTAGTTGTTTGCCTTCCATGTACCTTTCAGTGGCGTTGCTGCCCACAATGAGAAGGGGACGTTGGGCTTTTTTGATCATTGCTACTGCTATCTCGGGTTTTGTTATGGGGTTTGCTTTTTTAGTTGATGCTATTTCTGCACATTGCCATGGTTCACAGGACATGTCGTATTACTCCTTCATTTTACGGACCATTCTTGGAAGCAAGGTTGGATCCGGAATTACTGTTTCTTTCCAGTTGTTTTCTGCTAAGATTTTCTCGAATTCATCTTTCATGGTCATTGGGACATCAGCCATTGTTCTCACGAACAGGTGCAAGTCGTTTGGCATGACTCCGAGGTATCGTTTGCTTAGGTCTACGTAGTGGCTTAGTTTTATGCTGCGTCCTTTCCATGTGTCGTTGGGTCTGATGCAGAGTTTTGCGATTGCAACCATACATTCCTCTTTGGTTTCAACTACGTTGAAGAGGTGTTCTGGTGCTGGTCCGACGTTAACTTTGTTGCCTGTGCGTGCATCGAGGACTTCCCAGTTTTCTGGTTTGTCTTCTCTGCCCATGAGCATACGGCGGTATTTGACACCGTGTGGACCGACGAGGACTGGTATACCTAAGCGCCAGAATCCTGCGCCGATTGATGCGGCTTTCTGTGAGTATGCGCCCCAAGCTAAGCCGACTGCACCTAAGCGGTTGTGGATGTAATCTGCGATTTCTTCGTAGTTGCCTCTTAGGCTGCGTTTGGCGAAGATGTTTGCTACTTTGATTGCTGCACCTGCGATGTGGCTGTTTGCGACGCATGAGCCGACGTTTAGGACTCCTCCAGCTTCGAATCCGCCTGGGAATTCTTCGTAGAGGGTTTTGCCTTCGCTGTTGCGGTAGCTTCCTGCGGACATGGCTGAGCATCCTGATAATACAACGATGTATCGTCTAAGAGCGAATTCTCGGGCTATGTCGTAGACGTCTTTGCCGCCTTTGTGGATAGTTGCTGCAGCCAACGATTGCAACGATACCCGGAATTTCTCCGAGGACGATTGGGCTGCCGACGTTACGGATTTCGACGTCTGAGACTGCACCTCTGCCAACGCGACATAGGTTGTCTTCGCAGAGCATGGCTTTTTCGCCTGCTTTAATGATGAGGCTGTGTATCATGATTTTTTGTGGGCATGCTTCTTCGCATCTTCCGCATCCGATACAAGTCTCGTAGAGGTCAGTTAGCAGAGATATGTCGCCTTGTGCTGCTGCTTTCATGGCTGCTGGAATTGCGTAGTCTTGTGGGCAGTTGCGTTGGCAACTCTTGCATTGTGTGCAGGTCTTTGCGATTTGTTTAAGTTCCTCTAGGCTCGGGAGAACGTTCTTTCTCTTGCGGATTGGAGCGACTTGTTGTGCTACGCGGACTGCGACTTCGCCGACTTTTTCTGCGTCAAGAATTAGTACGCCTTTGACTTTGCCGCTTACGAGGTCAGCGACGATTTCGTCTGCTGGGTCGTTTGTGCGGTTCTTGAAGCCCATGCAGTTCTTTTCGGATGCTGCAATTACTGGAGCGTTAACTTTACTCGCTTCGTCATAGACGTCTGTTCGGATACATTGTTCGTCGAGCACAACTACGTCTGCTAAGCCTGCGCGGATGAACCTTAGCTCCCAGCTTATTGGACCGACTATTTTTGCACGGTTGTAGTATCGAGTCGTGTCAAGAGCAGTACAGCATAAGCCCACAATCTCAATTTTGTCGTCGGCTTTGTTGTCTTTTGCGTAATCGATTATTCCGACTGAGGGCATAACGTTGTGGCCGATGCACATAATGACGGGTTTGGTTCGGTCGACGCTTGCGATGCCGAGTTTTACGAGTGGTGCTTCTGGATCAGCTTTTGGGAAGCCTAAGGCGGATATTTGTGCGATGTCGCCGACTTCCATGCCTACATGGTCAATCATGCCAACATGCATGGCTTTTGATTCAAAGTCTAAGTTGCTTGCCTTCTTGGCCTGTGTGTCCTACAGCAAGGATCTGGGTAATTTGCTCTTCGGTATAGGTTAAAATATCTTCTAAGTCGCCGAGTGTTTCAGGCTTTATACCAGTAACGAGGCGGCTGACTGGAGCTTCGACTTTTACGTTTAATCCGCCGACATCTAAGGGGTATCTGCGGCCGTATTTTTCAATTAAGGAGTGAAGAAGGTGACGTGAGTGGGCTGTATGGCAGGCTGCTCCAATTGCACAAGCTAACATCACAATACGAGATGACTGAGTTGCGATGTCTAAGCCGCATGCGCCGCGTTTTCCAGCTGTCAGGTCGCATTTGCCAAAAGTGCAAAGACAGCATAGATCGCAGTCGGGCATGTAGAAGGGCTTGTACTTGGTGAGGAGCTTCATGTCCCAGTCCCGCAGGGTAGTCATGGAGGGCATTGGGGTTGGTCCCATTGGTTCAGTATAGTTGTCGTTGATAACTTTGCCAATGGATAATTCAAGATTTTTAATGAGACCGCTATTGGTCTTCATTTCGTCTATTTTTACATGGACGTTTTTAGTTGTCAAATTGGAAACCTCTGTAAAGGTTTATGACTATGCTGCATTACATACTTTTTAAACCTTTCCAGATTTCTTTAGCAAAAGTCACGGCGTAGTTATAGGTATGCAATGATTCAAAAAAATTATGTAAAAAACTCGACTATAAATAGCCCAAGGTTTTGAGTATATTCATCACTGAAAGGTACGCTTTGTTGTCATTTGGCAAATCAAGCAACGATTTTCCATCAAGAACATACTCATCAAGTAGCTCGTCAGCGGCGATTTTGCCCAAATACCTATATTTCAAGTCAGCTTCCGCCTGCTTTGCCCAGTTCTGCTGGAAAACGGTAGCCGCCAATCAAGTAGAAATTATCAAACTTCATGTCAACTTCTTTAGCTATTCTGACTGCTCGTCTAACGTGGTCTTGGGATTTTTTTGAGTGGTCAAGAATATCAAATATGTCGTTAACTTCTGAGGTAATGCGCCTGTTCAGGTTTTCTAGTCCTGCTGGAGAGTCAACAAGAATGTACTTGTAGTTTTTCGTTAACGATTCCAACGCACCTTTTAATGCGGAGTTTGGCATGCAGTAGCAGCCTTCAACCCATTTGGTGCCAACAGCGAGGAAATCAAAGTTTTTGCTCTCATAGAGCCCGTTTTCCCAAATGCGGCTTTCAATGCGTTGCGTTGGGGGAACGCCAACTGTGGTGCCGCCCTGCTCAATAAAGGTGCTCACGAGGAGTTCGGCTATGGTTGATTTTCCTGCTTCTTTAAGGTCTATTCCAAGCATTTCACCCAGGTTCTGGTCTGGGTCAGCATCAACCAAAAGTAAGGGTGATTGCCCGCTTTCAACAAAGCATTTAGCCATCAGAGCGGTGAAACTGGATTTTCCTGTTCCACCACGACCAACCGTAACCAAAGTTTTCATACAAAACAACCTCAAGCTTGTGCTGTTTTCTTAATCAAAAGCTCGCATATATTGTCTATGGTCTTAACTGCCGCGATTTCCTTGTTTTTAAGCGGGGTTACGCCAAGCATGTCAGCCTCAATTATCTTCTGGTCAAAGGGCACAAATGAGAGCAAAGAAAGCCCGTTTTTGTCAGCAAAGCTTTGAATTGCCTCCTTTTGGGCGGCGTTCATAACTCTGTTTCCGACAAGGTAGAGCTGCTTCATTCCCGCCGCTGTTGCCATGTCGTGGATGTGCTTGGCTATTTCAAGGGATTTTAGGTTGGAGTCGGCGACAATTATTAAGGCATCTACCTGCTGCGCGGTGCCTCTTCCAATATGCTCCACCCCAGCTTCTAGGTCCAAAACCACTGCTTCATCCCGTTCAACAACAAGGTGCCGCAACAGGGCACGGATGACAGCGGTTGGAGCACACATACAGCCTGCGCCCATAGAATGGACGGTTCCCATAACAATCAAATTTACGCCAAGAGGGGTGGGTACGGAGTATTGTTTTACAATGTCGTCGACTGTGAAGTTAAGGTTGTAAACGCCCGAGTAGCCTGTGCTGGTTTTTGACTCAATCAGCGGTTTGTTTTCGGAAATAGGGACGATTTTGCGGGTTTCCTCCGCTGATAACCCCAACGTTAACCCTAAGTTTGGGGAAGAGTCTGCATCAATTGCTATCGTTTTTAATCCACGCTCAGAGAAACCGCGTGCTAAACCGCCAGCAATGAGAGTTTTGCCGACACCGCCTTTACCAGAAACAGCAACCTTCATACAATCACAAACTAAAAATAATTTCTTTGCCGAATTAATTTACGTTTCCTTGCCTTTTTGTTGAAAAATATGGTTGTGTGAGCGAACTGAGACGTACATGAAATAATGTTCCTAAGAATACAGATAGACCCTGAAGGTTTGACGAATTGGATAATAGAAGAAAAGCTTCCATAGTTGTCGCTATTATGGCCACTTTATTTTGCGCTCTGATGTTAACCGGCTACATTTGTGGTGCTGTTTATCAACCAAATATGCGTCCAGGCGAGGAGGGTTTATACTTAGATAATTGCCATATCGTTAAAAACGCTGGATACCTAAACGCATCCATGACCATAATGAGCACCACCGACATAGCCACAAAAATCAACGAACTAAAAATTAGCAATTTCACACTAACCGAACTCCCAAGCTTAACCGTTTACCTTAATGGAACAGCAGTGAACTGCGCGGCATCTCCATTCTACACCCTTGAAAAGGGCGACACCGTGCTGGTTAACATGGTTTTTCCGTGCATAAACAGCCTTGTATCCCGAGCGCATGATATGGGGTATGTTAGCATGGTGGTTTTGACGTCTCAGGCAATGTATTATACAGAAACAGAAATCCAGTAGTAGTCAAGCAAACAAAATCCAGAATTTTTAGCGCCATCATATTTGGAGCTATTAGAAACTCATTGCAGAAACCTAAAAGAGATAGGTTGTATTGGAGAAAAACCAAGGCATTAGCATATTGAATTGGGGCTTTAGGCTTTTTTTTACTTGTTTAAGCAGGGTTTCCGCGGCAAAATAAATCAAGACTTCTGGAGCTTAAGCTTTATTTGCCTGAAAACCCCACCTAAACTAGCAGAAAAATTCGGTTGACTTTTAAAATGCCAGACACCCAAGCAGAAAAACACCAAAAACACAAAGCGCAAGATGAAGAAGAAATTGAACAGCAGTTTTTGGAGGGTACAAAAGATGAAGACCTCGGTGTTTACTGTGATTTGTTTTCAGCAAAAAGCGGCATTGAAGGTCAGGATGGCGGAGTTGTTTCGGCGCTTTTGGTTAAGGGTTTTGAAGAGGGCATTTTTGATGCGGTTGTGGTTGTTCGTCGTGGCGAAGGCTACAGCGCCCAAGCCGTCGTTGCTACGAGCCCCAGCGAAGTTTTGGCGGCTAAAGGAACCAAATACCTCAGAGTTAACGTCACAAAAAAGCTGAGGGAACTAATCAGCCAAGGCAAAAAGCGAATAGCCATAGTTTGTACGCCCTGCGAAGCTAAAGCGGTAAGAAAAATAATGCAAACCCTCCAAAACAAATGCGAAATTACGGTTATTGGGTTGTTCTGTTTTGAAGCTTTCAACAGCGCGAAACTAAAAGAAATACAAACAAGGCTTGGGGTCGATTTGGATAAAGCCCAAAAGACACAGATTCGCCAAGGAAAATTCTCAGCGTTTATTGATGGAAAAGAGTACGGTTGCAAAGTAAAAGACCTCGACGCTGCCTCAGAAAAAGCATGCCATTACTGCGATGACTTTGCAGCACGGTTTGCTGACATCTCCGTGGGTTCTGTGGGAAGCAAAAAGGGTTACTCAACGGTGATTGCAAGGTCTAAGGTTGGGGAAAAACTGCTAAAAAACCTAGACGCTGCCAAGGAAGCAGTTGATAAGGAAGAAATCGCCAGATTAGCCAAATTTAAGCGGGAACGCGCCAAAAAAAACTTCGCTGCCCTAAACAATCCTCAATAGCGCCTATTTTTGTGAATACTTCATGAGGAAGCGGTGAATTGGAAAGCTAAAGTCTGCGTATGCAAAAGACTTTTTAACCCAAACCTCTTACCCCTTTAACCTGAGATGAACTCTCCATGAAAATACTAAACGAATTTGTGCCAACACGTAAATTCTTAAAGCTTGCAGATGAACTCAAAGACTTAGTTGATGGATGGAACGTAACTGACAGCGCAGCAGGTTTCCCAGCCGCAAGCGGCGTAGTCGTAAGCTGCTTACTCAAAAACAAGTACCCAGAAAAATATGTCTGCCCAATCTTCATTCTACACTACAAAGGTCCAGTTGAAGTAGGAGGCTTAGCATTAGCATCCGACATCATCGGACTCGACGGCTTAGCAGTCACCATGGGAGACAAACCCAAGTACGGTGAACCCATAACGATGCTGCCCAACTCTGAGGCTGCACGTGACTTCATACGCAACACAGTCAAAACCAAGAACCTAAAACTCGGCTGCCTAGTAACAGCAAGACGCACCATTGAAGAAACACTTTGCCGTGTACGCGAGCCATGGGACTTCGTGTACTTCATGCGCCTGCAGGACTCATCATTCGAAGCACTCAAAGCAGTATCCGCAGAATGCAAGAAACTCAACAAGCCGCTCTTCGCATACTTCCTAGTTGGAACCGCCAAAAACGTTGAAACCGTCAAAATGATCGGGTGGCCAACCGCTGCAACAATGGAAACTGTTGAAGAAAAGGCATCACAACTAGTCGGACTCGTCGACGGCATCATCGCAACATGCGCAGGCGATGCTGAAGGCGACAAACTGATGCTGCAGAAACTGCAAAAATTCAGAAACTAAGACTCTAATATGATAGATCAAGAGACGCTTTAACGGTCTCTTCATCTAAGTTTTCTATCTTTAATCCTTTTTTCTTGCTTAATGTAATCATCTTTATGTTATCTGGGAGAATTGTTGCAAAGATTCGCCTAATCCTCATGTTTCTTGCAACCGTTATTATGTAATCCATCAGCATGGATCCAAGACCTTTAAGTTGCCACTGATCAGTAACCAAGACAGCGAACTCGCCGCTTGTTCCATCAGGTTCAGCAATCACCCTGCCAGCCCCAATTATTGGCTTGCCACCTTCCTTAAGTTCAGCAACTATTGCGATTTGTCTATCGTAATCCAAGTTGCAGTATTTGGTTAGAGTGTCATGTGGGATTTCTTTGATTATTTCGAAAAATCTGAACCGCATAGATTGTGCTGAAAGAGATTTTATTAGCTCATTGAAGCGATCTTCGTCTTCGGCTTTAATGGGTCGGAGCACTACTTCTGTGCCATCTTTGAGTTTGCGAGTTGCAATGTATTCTTTTGGGTAGGTAGCGATGAGCGCTTGGTCTTTGTGTTCGGCAACTTCCCGCATGACTCTATCCCAGTCAAGAACAATACGTGCATCAACTGCCACAGCGTCTTTTTCGGTGACTATTAAGGGGTTCACATCGATTTCTTTTATTTCTGGGAAGTCAGTGACCAGTTGTGAAAACCTTACAAGAATTTCCTCAACAAGATTAACGTTGAACAGTTTTTTCATTGTTGTGGCACGCTTGAAAACTCCACTATCTTCAATTATCCTTCTTGCAAGAACCTGATTTAGAGGCGGAAAACCAAGACTGACATCTTTAAAAACTTCTGCCAAGGTTCCACCTCTTCCAAAAAGGATAACTGAGCCAAAGTGAGGATCCTTTTTTGCACCTATCAAAAGCTCCTGCCCACTGCCACGTATCATGGGTTGGATGGCAACGCCTTGAAAATCTATAGACAGGCTAAAATGCTTAACTTTTTCCAAGAGTTCGTTGAAGAAGACTGTTGTTTCGGATGGAGAACAGACATCAAGTATTACGCCTTCGATTTGGGATTTGTGCGTAAGCTGAGGAGATAGAGCTTTCATAACGACAGGGTATCCCAGTTCAGAAGACAATGCCTCAGCCTCTTCAGGGTTTTTTGCCACAAGCGTTTTCACAACTGGAATCTTGTACGCCTCCAAGAAACGCATTGATTCAACTAAACTGAGGACCGCTCTGCCTTCACAGAAGGCTCGCCTAATAGTTGACTTAAGTAAGCGCACATTAATCGGGGGCACGGCAATTTCTTGAGGAGTTTGGTATAGGAGTTCAAGGTTTCGAGTATAGTTGTATAAGTGGATAAACGTTGAAACTGCTTGTTCAGGATTGGAAAAAGCAGGAACGCCACTACTTTGAAGAATTCGCCTAGCCTCGCGGCAACGATTATCCTCGCTCATAAACGAAGTGAGCACGGGCTTCCCAACGTTTTTAGTCAACTCTACGATGGTCTCAGCAAGCAGAATCGGGTCTGAAGCACCCTGCGGAGTATAAACTACTAAGAAACCATCACTATGTTGGTCTTTTAGGCAGATTTCAAGCACTTTCCTGAACCGTTCCACAGGCGCCTCCTCATAGATGTCCACAGGATTCTTTATGCTACAGTAAGGAGGCAAAACCTGTTTCAACATTTGAACTGTATCTTCAGTGAGGTTTGCAAGCCGTCCACCTTGGGCTATAAGTTGGTCTGTTGCCATGATTGCGGGTCCGCCAGCATTCGTAACAATGGTAAGGTTTAGCCCCTTAGGGTTGGGCTGAGTTGACAAAGCCACGGCACAATTAAAAAGGTCACTTATTGTTTCAACTCGAACAATGCCCGCACGTTTGAATGCAGCATCGTATATGGCGTCTTCTCCCGCCAGAGAACCGCTGTGAGAGAGCGTTGCTTCACCTGATTCCAGAAAGCGACCAGCCTTAACCAGAACAACTGGTTTATCTCTGGCGAATTGGCGCACCGCACTCATGAATTTTCTCGGGTTCTTTATGGATTCAACGTAGAGCATCAGGGTTTTAGTCTGCGGATCGGCATCTAAATAATCGATTAAATCACCCATGTCCACATCAAGCATAGACCCTGTTGAAATGACAGCGCTGAACCCCACGTGATTTTCCCATGCCCAATCAAGGGCTGAAGCACAAAGAGCAGCACTTTGAGAGATAAACGCTATTTTTCCCGGGATAGCCTGCTTATCTGCAAAAGTAGCGAAAAGGTTTATTTTCGGTCTCATTACTCCAAAGCTGTTGGGTCCAAGCAGTCTTAAGGAATACTTTTTTTGAGACTCACATATTTTTTGTTCAAGTTCAGAAGTAGTTTTGCCTGCTTCTTTAAAACCTGCAGAAACAATAACTACGCCTAAAGTTTGGGCTAATCCACATTCCTCAACGATTTGGGGAACCAGATGAGCGGGAGTAGCGATAATTGCCAGATCAACTTTTTCAGGGATTTTGCTTATGGTTGGGTAAGCAGGTATTCCCTGCACGGTTTTTCTGAAAGGGTTTACAGGATAAATCTTGCCTGCATAGCCTGAGCCTACCAGATTATGGAGAATTTTAGCGCCCACTGACCCATCTCTTTCGCTTGCGCCTATTACGGCAATTCTCTTCGGGTTAAAGATGTGATCAAGGTTTTCGATTCCCAAGTTTGAATTCACCTTGTCTAAGAGAAGTAGCTTTTTGCTATCAATTTAATTTCATTGGGCGTAGTTATAAAACCTTGCCAAATTAGGTTGATTTGCACCAAAAAGAAACTGTTTGAAGCTTTTTTACTATATTTTAGTTTTCTGTTTTTTCTTGCCGAGATAGACTTAAGTTCTATCGCTTAATTAGCAACTTCTATAAGAGGCAAAAAGCGTGAATCCTGTTCAAGTAATCGCTGTGGAAAATTTACCGTTAATAAAAAAAGGAGACAACCTAGGCAAGCTTATCGTTGAAGCAGCAAAAAAACAGAACACCCCCATCCAACAAAAAGACGTCATTGTAGTTACCCATGTCGTGGTTTCAAAAGCTGAAGGAAACATAATCAACCTAGACCAAGTCAAACCCTCGGAGAGGGCAAGGGAAATTGCGCAAAAAACCAACAAAGACCCAGCGCTTGTTGAAGTTGTTTTGCAAGAAACCAAAGACATCGTACGAATCGGCCAAAACAGCATCATAACAGAAACTGTCAGCGGCATAATTTGTGCCAACGCCGGAGTTGACCGCTCTAACGTTTCAGGGGACAGGAACGTTGTGCCCCTTCCCAAAAACCCAAGTGCTTCGGCAGAAAACATTAGGAAAGAAATAAAGCGTTTAACGGGCGCTGAAGTTGCGGTCATTGTTTCTGACACCCATGGCAGACCGTTTAGGTTAGGCGAGATTAATGTGGCAGTGGGGGTAGCAGGATTCAAACCCATAAGGGATAGGCGAGGCGAAAAAGACCTCTTTGGTTATGTTCTTAAAATAAAGCAAACAGCCATCGCTGATGAACTCTCTTCGGCGGCTGAACTTGTTATCGGCCAAGCCAACGAGGGCATCCCAGCCGCTATTATTCGGGGATACAATTATCAAACAGACGAAAACGCGTCAGCAACATCACTAACCAGACCCAGAGAAAGAGACCTCTTCAGATAGAGGTAACCAAATGTTCAATAAGCTAACTGCGTAAAATAGCTGAAAATTAACGGGCTGAAACGATGGAGACAAATACACCCAAAGATTTCTTCGAAAAAACCTTACCCGCTAGGTTTAAACCAGAAAAAGCAGCAGGCATCGACGTTGTAGCTCAAATAAACGTAACTGGACTGGAGGGAGGAAGCTGGACAGTTGCCATAAAAGACCAGAAGCTGCAAGTAACCGAAGGAACCCACCCATCGCCCACTTTGACTTTGAAGATGAACGAGAACGACTTCATGGATTTGGTGAATGGAAAATTGAGTCCAGAAAAAGCTTTCTTCACTGGAAGAGTTCAGTTTAAAGGCAATATTGGCTTGGCACTTAAACTAAGGGATGCGGGCTTCCTATAAACCGAGTATTTTAACCGCTTCTATGGGTAAATCGTCTTCGCCGACCTTGAATGTTTGCGGCTCATCAATTTTCACGATTGCCCGCAACTCATCCGCATCCAGTTCTTTGATAAGCTGAGTTATCTTTTTCTTTGCAACTTCAAAATGGTCCTTGAAAGTCGCTTTGTCATTATACAATACTCCTGCATAAGCGCAGATTTCTGATTTTTTCAAAAACCACTCAACCTTTTTAGTGGAGAAATTTATGTCAAACGTCACGGGTCCAGCCACGCATGTCTCAGGCTTAACCGCGTGTACTTGGCATTTGCCCGTTTTCTTGTTAAACAACCTGCAGTAGGCCTGCTCATCAACCGAGGGATAGGAATAGTCTTCTTTAGTGAAGGGTTCTTTAAGGTTGATTTTTTGCTCTTTTAGGTGTTCTTGTATGATTTTTTTGCGTTTGCTACTTAACGGTGGTTTTGCGTCTTGGCAGCAAATAGTTTTGCATTTGCCGCAGACGTCAAACGAGTAAGTTGTTCCTTTATTGTCGTTAGGCATCTCGTTTTCACCATTTTTAGGAGTAAGGTTCATTATCATGGAGGCAATTAATAAGCGTTGAATAAACATTAACGATGGCTTCATGAAAACTGGTTTTCTCTGCGCGCCTCAAAACATTTGCTCGTATGTGTTCTGCGAGGCTGCCTTCTTCGATTCGCTTCTTAACAAGCCACAAGTATTTCTTCTCATCATCATTTGCATGTTCCAGGGCTATTTTGAAGTAGTGTTGACATACCTGCCTTGCCGTTTTGCCATGTGGATTTGAGACGTTAGCGTTTAACCCATCCTTAATGACTGCGTTGAAGTCCTTGACTAAAAGGTCATGGGGCAAAAGCTCAGCGTTTGACGCAATCAAGCCTCTGAGGGCGGCACGCACAAAACACGCCAGCGCCACATCCGACTTTATGCATTCTTGCTCATCCATCACCCTGACTTCAAGGGCACAGCGGTCAAAGCGGAAAATTACGCCTCTTGAGTTCACCCATTCCCGATTTAGCAGGGTTTTGTCTGCGCCTGCCTTGGCTAAATCCTTTGAGTACTGCCCAATAACGTCATGCTTGTACTGGTTAAGGGAGGATGCGTATTGTGGGATGACATCGCCTGTTATAGACGGAACCGCTTTTTGGTTTACCTTGTAGAATTGCAGTCGGTTGTCTTGGTCTTTGCCGTTTTTGCCTTCGTAAATGGGTGAGGAAGCCGAGATTGCAGGCAGATAAGCGCAAAGATTTGCGAGTTGATTGTGGGTTTGGATGGCGTCGTCTTCTTTTAGGTACGGGAGGTTTAGGTGGAAGCTTTGTATGTTTAGCCATCCATGCTGGGTTAGGTTGAAGATTTTGCCGTATTCTTGGTAGATTTTTTTGTGGTAGTGAGGCCAGATGCCAGTGTCTCCGAGGTTAAGGAGGGGATGCATGCCTGTTCCCAGCAGCATTGCGCCGTGTTTCTGCACGATTTGACCAAGGGTTGTGACTGCGTTTTGCATGGTTTCCTCAAATTCCGTTGGCGTTTTGAAGGGTTGGTTGGCTTTGATTTCCATAACGTGCAGTTGCATTTCTTTGCCAAAAGTGAACTCGGGCAACTCGATAAAATTGATTGTTTTTCCGCAGTAGCCTTTTATGATTTTGTCGGCGATTGGCAGGACTTTTAGGTCTTTGTTTACCAATGAGTATTCGTGTTCTGGACCCAGGACTTCAAGCGGTTTATACGTGAAAGCTCCTCACTTTAGTTATCGTTTCTCTGATGCGATTATGGTACAGTGTGTTTTAAATCTGACTGTAGCGGCAACCTGTTTAATCTAACCTAAAAAGAACAGGTTTCTCTTGGTTTTTATATGAATAATTGATAAGGTAAGGCGTTACGAATGCTGTTATGATTGTGGCAACCCCGATGATGGGCAAAAGAAAACTGCTCAATACCCCAAGGTCCTGCCCAGTTTTAACCACTATAAAAGCGAATTCGCCAATCTGAGCCATCCCTAACCCGACTTTTAGCGAAGTTCCCCTGTTGTAACCAAACAAGCGTGTTCCGAACCCACAACTTACTAGTTTTGTTCCAATCACCGCCAATGTAATAATCAAAGCGGGAAACCAGTAGGTGGCTATTTTGGTAATATCAATTAAGGCGCCCATGGAAACGAAAAATATTGCGCCAAACACGTATCGGAATGGGATGATTTTGCGGTTTATTTCTTCACATGAGTGAGACCTTGCAACTACAACTCCAATTATGAAGGCGCCTATGGCTGCTGAAAAACCGATTTGATTAGATATGATTGCGAAGACAAAGCACATTCCCAGCATTAGGAGGTACAGTAATTCCTGTTTTTCTATTTTGACTACTTTATCGATTGCTTTGGGAAGGAAGTGTCCGCCGATAACCAGTGTTCCGCCTATGAAGATTATTAGTTTTGCCACCAACCAAAGCGTTGAGGTGACGGAGATTGAGCTGGCGACGGCGAGGTTTTGGAACATCGATAACAGTATCACTACGACCACGTCCTCAACTACGAGTATGCCGAGCATGATGACGGAGGACACTTCTTCCATCCGTCCAGTATCACTTAGGACTTTGGCGATGATGGTTGTGCTGCTGCTGGCAAGCGCCGCCCCCAAAAACAAGGTATCGTAGAAAGCCCAATGTAGAGAAGCGCCTACTGCCCAGCTTACCAGAAACATCATGGTAATTTCGATTGCAGACACTCCAATTACTATGCGACCTATGTCTTTCAGTTTTCTTATGGGAAATTCTAAGCCTATGGTGAAGAGAAGCAAGATAACGCCTATTTCGGCAAACACGTTTAGGAAGTCCACGTTAGAAATTAAGTTGAAGGGTGCCATGGAGGGACCTATGATGATGCCTGCGATTAGGTATCCGATTACAAGGGGTTGTTTTAGTTTATAGAAGATGAAGGCTACTGCAGACGCTATAACCATTAGGACAGCAAGTTGGGTTATTATTTGTATTGCAAAGCTCATAGAGTAGTTTACTAATATGGAAGGGCATAAGAACTTTAGCGAGCAAGCGTAAGTATTCAAACTAACTTTTTTGAATAAGCCTGAGAAAACCAGCTTTTTTTTGAGCGTTAACTTGGGAGATGTTTCTTGGGTATAGTTAATTTTAAATATAACTGCACGAATAACGCCTTTCAATTACCTGGTGTCTCATGACCGTGTTGGTCGTCTCAAACTTCGACCTAACCAATAACATACAAGTAATGAAGCCCGCTGCGTTTCTAGATTCCACAATCAAAGAACACACCCTCAACATCAACAACGAATACCGTTATCTAAAAACAGGCTATTACGTTTCCTTGCATGCAGAAGTTTTAGGCAGCAATGTTATTCCTTCTTGTGAGAACATTATTGATTCAAGCCGAACCCCGATTCTGCTGTTGCGTGCGACAAGAGCAAAAATTCCCACCCTGCCGTTTCTGGTTACTGATTCAGTGAAAAAGATAATGGCTGAACTCAAGTTGCCGGTGGTGGTTTTTGCGGTTAACCCCTTCATCTATGAGGGCTACCAAGTTGCCAAAAACAAGAGTGCGCTGTATCGGGCGCTGAAGAGTTTAGGTATGAACTACAAGTTTGCGGTTTGCGCCCAACCGCTTATGGGTGAGATGTTAACGGTTAAGTCGTTTTTTGGTAAATGCCAAGTGGAAGATGAGCAAATTAGCGCTATCACGGAAAAGGTTTATGAACTCTTCAAGATTCCAATCTGTAAAGTGCATGTTCAAAAAACAGAGGGAAAAGCGTTCCTGTGTGGTCTTGAACCATTGAAAGAAAACGACCTGTCAAAGAGTGATTTAGAGTTAATCTCCAAGGAGATTATGCTGATTTCTCAGCAGGGTGAACACCTCAGTGTCTAAAATCGCATGTTTTGTTGAAAAATATAATTTCACTGACCCCAGAGAGGAAGGCGCTCTTCAAAACTTCAAGTTGGCAGCTGAACAGTCGGGGCACGAATTTAATTTTCTTTTCCGAGAAAGCATCAAAGACATACCCAACTACGATGCCGTTTTCATCCGTGCAACCACTGACCCGCTCTTCACCTCATACATTGTGTCCAAAACAGCATGGGAACTGGGCTTAAAAGTCATTGACGACCCAGAATCCATCACCATCTGCGGCAACAAAATCCACCAGTATGCACTCTTCGAAAAATACAATGTCCCCCGCATCCCCACCGTTTTTCTAAGCAAAGACGACTTGCACCACAAAAAAATCAGCGAAATCTTCGACGAACTCGGTAAACCCGTGGTTATAAAAGCGCCCTATACAAGTTTCTCCCGTTACGTAGAGAAGGCTGCATGCGAAACCAGCTTCCGCGACGTTGCAAAACGCTTCTTCAAAAAATCCGATGTTTTAGCAATTCAAAAGTTCACTCCGACAGCATTCGATTGGAGAGTTGGCGTACTAAACAACGATGTCTTGTACGTTTGCAAGTACATGATTCCCAAGGGCAAATGGAAGCACGGCGCCAAACTCCGCGGCAAACCAACGGTGATTTGGGGCAGAACTGTAAGTTCACATAAACGCGATATGCCTGATAGACTCAGGGAAGTCGCACTTAAGGCGTGCAGTGTTGTTGGCAAAGGGCTTTATGGTGTAGACATCAAAGAAGTCGACGGCGACTACGTGGTCGTCGAAGTCAACGATAACCCAAGCATCTACGCAGGCTACGAAGACTCCAGCGACAAAGACATCTACCAACGCATCATCAACTACCTCACCGAGTAGAATAATCCAAATGTTCTTCTTTCGGTAGCTCGGTCAACCCATGGGGAAAAGGCAAGCCCGCAGCCCCGGGGAGAGGTTAAAGCTTACCGCTTTCCCCAGAGCTGCCTACACAAAACAGCCCTATCACAAAGTTACTTTATAAGAATTAACATATAGCGAAGGTTCAAAACCCACCGGCGCCATACCGCCAAAGATTTGTGCACATTTATAATGTCCTTGAATCTTCCTTTTTTTCTATTAATCTAACATTACTTCTTAACGCGCTTTGTCAACTATTAATCTGGAAGCGGCATCTACTTCTTCCACGGTCGACCATCTGCCTAAGCTTAACCGCAATGTACCCAAAGCTTGTTCACTGGGAATACCCATAGCAAGCAAAACAGCTGAGGGTTTTGTTGCACCTGCATGGCAAGCTGAGCCGGTTGATGCAGCAATCTCAGGCATTTTAGCCAAAAGGTTCTCTCCGATAATTCCTGAGATACTTACGTTAAGTGTATTTGGAAGGCGCTTTTCTGGGTGACCATTAAGCTTTACGCGCTCTCCTAAACCATCTAAGATATTTTTGTACATTCGGTCTCTTAGCGCTTTGATATCTTTGCTGTGGCTGTTAAGATCTTCTGAGGCTATTTTGCAGGCAGCGCCTAACCCAACAATATAGGGTACATTTTCTGTTCCAGCCCGCCTGCCTTGCTCTTGCCCAGCACCGTGAATGAACTTATCAAGTCGAGTTCCGCCTCGGATATATAAAGCTCCGATGCCCTTGGGGGCATAGAGTTTATGACCAGCGATAGAGAGCAGATCAACATCTAATCGGTTGACATCTACTGGGATTTTGCCGCATGACTGGGCAGCATCTGTGTGAAAGACCACTTTATTCTCTTTGGCGATTCTCCCTATATCCTCAATAGGGTTTATCGTGCCCACTTCATTATTGGCATGCATTATTGTTATGAGGGTTGTCTGCGGAGTTATTGCATCCTGTACGTCCGCTGGATTAACCATCCCATACTTATCTATTGGTAAACAGGTGACTCTGAACCCGAATCTTTCTTCAAGATATCCTAATGTTTCAAGGACTGCAGGATGCTCAACTATAGAAGTGATAATGTGTTTTCCTTTGTCCATGTTGGCAAATGCGGTTCCGATGATGGCATGGTTGTTGCTTTCAGTCCCACCGCTAGTAAATATGATTTCGTTTGTTTGTGCAAAGATTAACTTGGCAACTTGCTCTCTTGCCTTGTTAACTGCTTCTTTAGGAGCTTTTCCATAACTATGACTGCTTGAAGGATTTCCAAAACTTTCTCTAAAAAAAGGAAGCATTGCATCAATAACCGCTGAATCCACTGGCGTTGTAGCGTTATAATCTAAGTAGATGGGTTTCACAAATGACACCTAGTCAATTAGTGTGTCCAGTCAATGGTGCCTATTTGTGCTTTATCTTCAACGAGCCTTTTAAGTTTACCAGCGAATGGACATGGATACTCGATTGAGGAGGGTGCTCCTTTGAATATGCAAGAAGCGAAAACTATCTTTTCAGCGCCCCTTTTCTTCATCTCCATAGCTCTAGCATAAACTTGCTTACCCGGACAGCCTCCACAACTGTTTACGCCGATTACCTCCACAGGTCCTGTATCAGTAAAGCCGCCTTCACCTTTGGCGGCCATGGAAAGACAAGTGGTTGCTGGACAATAGACTTCAGTTTGTTGGCATCGGATTATCCCTACTTTCATGCGTTAATCACCATTTCTTTTTGGTTTTCGCTTTTTTGTTCAGATTTGATTTTGGTGAAAGGTTGCTTTGCTAGCCAGCTTGAGAGGTACACTTTGTTTGTGTTTCCAGACTGCTCCAGCGTGACTATGCCTCTCTCGGCTAGGCGGGTCACTATTCTGTGGACCTTGAGTCTGCTTAGGCCAGTTTCTGCTCGTATGTATTTCTGAAGGTATTGGCCGTTGTGTGCTGTTAGAACATCAACAACCTTGCGCTCGTCTACAGTTAATGTCTTGGATACTGTGTCAATTGGTGCTTCCATGTTCTCCGATGGAGTGTTGATTACTGTGCTGACTGGGTTAATTGCTATTTGAGGTTGGGTGAGAACGATTTTTGGTTGACCTATGAAGAAATAAACTGCTCCAATTGCGCCGGCTAATGTTGCACCGATAAGAGTTACTATGCCTATCACAGGCAAAATTGAGTTTTGAGCTGGGGCTGCAACGGGTGTTGGAGTGCTTGAGGGTGATCCATAATTTCCACCCATCATGTTGCCCATCATGTTACCCCACTGGTCTCCTGACATCCAATTGTAAGGGTTTGTTCCCGAGGCAGTTGGAGAAGCGGCGGCAGTGGTCATTGCTCCTAATGCAAAAGCGGTAAGTGACACTACTGATAGAGTAACCGCTAAAACCACTATAACGGCAAGAATGGCTTTTCGGTTTGTTTTCATGTTTGGGCTTTCACCTCTTGTTTAAGAGATATTTCGTTCATGAGTGCAATGTTCTCAAAGAGAACTTCACGCATTAAATCGCATGCTTGCGTGATTTTGGGATTAGCAACTTCATAGTAAACGTTGAGGCCTTCTCTTTTTGTCGATACTACGCCTCTTTGTCTAAGTACGGCGAGGTGCTGTGAAACTGTGGCTTGTCGTACTCCTGTCAATGTGGCAAGTTCGTTAACTGATTTTTTCCCGTCTCGGAGTTTGGAGATTATTTCAAGTCTGATTGGGCTGGAGAATGTTTTGCAGATTTCTGCGTGAAGCTGAAAGATTCTTTTATCGTTAAGTGACATGATATATTCATATGTATGAATAACCTATAAGTCTTTCTGCCTCAAAAAACTGTTTCAAAACTGTTTCAGGCAATTATTAAACCTCTCCAAGACCATATCCTAAGGCAGGTAATCTAAAATGGAAAGAAATGATAGAAGATTTCCAACAGTCATCATCGCTATAATTGCTGCAGTAGTTGCAGTCGCTATCATACTAATGGCGGTATTTGCTTACTTGGCATCCAGGAACCCTTATGGGTACAATGGATATTACGGTGGAATGATGGGCGGTTTCGGAGGCTTTCCAATGATGCTGTTTATGATACCAGTAATGCTAATCGTTCTGGTAGTAATAGGCTATGTCATATGGCGTGGTGTCGGGTGGGGACGCGGCTGCTGCGGAAGCGGGCGCTATGGAACCTACAGCTCATATGGAGATAGGGAGAACGCTATGGAAATACTAAGACAACGATACGCTAGAGGAGAAATCAGCAAAGAGCAATTTGACCAAATGAGAAAAGACATTGTGGGTTAAGCAGCTTATCCGAAAGTGACCAGTTTATCAGACCACCCAACGATTTCAAGCATATCGTTCAATGTAGCAATCGGGCAGAAATTACTCGATTCTTTTTGCCTATTTTTCATGCAAGTACCGCAAGCAAGGAGTTCTCCCTTGTTATCAAGGAACGTTTGAAGTTGTTCTTTCACAGGGAATCTCTCGCTTTTGATGTCTTCGGCTTCAACTCCCTTGTTGACCAAAAAAACTCTTACTGGGTGGCCTTCTTTTAGTGCAACATTTCCAAAACGAAAAGCGCTCCAAACTTCTTCAGAGTCATTGGTACTTATGACAATTCCAATTTTCATAATAATTTGCCTCTGATGACTTAACGTGATCCTGCTTTTTTCTTTTTCTAGCTTCAGAATTGGGTTGCACATTCCTCGATTGACCCTTTTCCGTCTTGCAATGGCTATCGCTTTCCATAATGTCTATAAGCACGTTATATTATTATATGAATATACGAATATATATATGGGGGATTTGAATGAAAAAGCGGATTGAAACTGTTCTCAGAACATATCTGGCGACTGTTTCAAAACTGTTTCAGGTATGTTTCACCGAACTATCAAACCACCCGGATAGTATAGTATTAATCAAGAAAAATGGAGGAAAATAAAAAATGAAAAGTTTGAAAATAGTTGGAGCAATATTGGTCTTAGCACTCGTCGTATTGGGTGCAACAGTAGCATCGGCAGTAGCCTTTGGATGGGGTATACAAACACCGTATAGTCCCCAGACAGCAGTCGGAAATATAGCAAGTACGCCACAACCAAGTGCACAGCAAATCTTAGCTCCTATAACTCAGACTAACACACAAACACCTACGCTCTACACACCAAGCTACACCAATCCACAACAATATGGTGGATGGTGTGGATGCATGGGAGGCTGGGGTTGGGGTAATGGCGCAGGATATCCAACAACCGGAACCACTGCAACTCCTCTGACAATAACTCAAGCAGCGGACATAGCAAAAACTTACGTTGCATCACTAAACAACCCTGACCTAACTGTAAAGCAAATCGAAGAATACACCAACAACTTCTACGTACCCGTAACACAAGTAAGCACTGGCAATGGAGCTTTCGAACTGTTAATCAACAAAGCAACTGGAATAGTCACCCCTGAACCAGGTCCCAACATGATGTGGAATACACAGTACACCTTCGGAGCAGGATGGTGCAACTGGGCAAGAGGAACAATCACAGCGACGACAACCATAACGGTTGACCAAGCAAAGACCGACGCACAGCAATACCTAACCGCATACTTACCAGGCACAACTGTCGGCGATGTCACAGCCTTTAGCGGATACTACACGATTGAAGTCCTAAGCAACGGAACGCCATACGGCATGCTAAGCGTTAACAGCTACACAGGCCAAGTCTGGTACCACACATGGCATGGAGCTTTCATACAAGAAATAGCGATTAGTTAGATCTATTTCTTTGATCTAACATAATCATTTTTATTTTTTTATCCGGTTCTCGTTTTTTATTGTTTAAGGGTCACAATATTTTTTAAGCGTACCGAGCGCTAGCTCGTAACATTACTTTGAAGGAGGGAAATAGCCTTAGCGCCGAACCACATAAAGAAACGGCTTTTCTTCCTGCGAAAGCGGCAAACTATACCGCAAAGCGTCGGTTGCATGGTCGTTTTCCTTAACGTCTTCCCGATACTCCAGCAATTCGGATATGAGGTTTACGCAGCGTTTGCTTACAAACTGGCGGGGCTGCCCATCGCTCGCAGGCGTTAGGCGGCTTCCAAGTTCCCGCAAGCCATCTTCACGTTTGAAAGTGTAGGGCTTGGCGTCTAGACCTGCACGGCAAAGCTTTAAGATTGACTGGGGAAAACGGGCATCGCACCAAAACGTTCCCTCTCCCCATTCCTCTTGCAGGTCTTTGGCTGCCTCGGCTAACTCTTCATCGGTCGTCTCCCGCTTATAGAATTCATCCACGGCGTAGGCTCTGCCGTCAGGGTCAAAAGCGTTCACCACAATAGTGGAGGGTGCACTCCAACGGAAGTCAACGCCATAAGATATCTCTCCTCAGCTCTGTGTAGAGTCACGCCTTCGGCTAGTAAATCCTTCTCTGACGCCTTGCAAGCGTCTACGCCAAAGCCTGTCACAGCCCAGCACCAACCATGCCGTTTAAAACAAAAGCTGCTTTAACGATAGATCAAAAGTGGGGTTGCTTTTTTGTCTGCTCTGCTTGTGGAAGTCGCCTCAACCAGCCTGCAACGTCGAGTGAATGCAGAAATCAAAATGCAATCTGCCACTAAGCCCACCGGAAGAAGATGAGTAGGGGAGGTGCTGTCATCATCTAATACTAGAAAAAACAAACTGACCAAAATTTTGATTTATCAACCTCATTCGACATCCTTTTATTCCCAGTTTTCATTCTACGGTGGATGGAGCAATACGATATGCATAAAGAAGCGTCACATAAGGTTCCAGTGAAAGATTACGATTTTACTAAAGATTTGTCTGTGGATGAACTTGTTTTGCAGATGGATGCGGCGTGGGGTTTCACCGCTGGCAAACTTGCCACAGGCGTCAACATCATGGAAGCTATGGTTAAGGAAAAAGGCTGTGTAAAGTTCCTATCATTCACCGCCGATATAGTGGCTACTGGCACACGAGGCGTCATCCGAGAAATGGTGAAACGCAAACTCGTGGATGTTATTATCACAACTTGCGGCACACTGGACCATGACGTCGCACGCTGCTACAAAGACTACTACAAAGGCAGCTTCATCATGAACGATTCCAAACTCCACCAAGAAGGCGTAAACCGCCTCGGAAACGTGCTCGTCCCAAACGACAGCTACGGCATAATTATAGAGAAGAAAATCATAGGGCTGCTTGAAGAGTTATACAAGGAAGGCAAACGGGAACTTTCAACAAGCGAACTCTGCCGCGAAATCGGGTTGCGGTGTTGCAATGAGAGCTCGATTCTTTATTGGGCAGCCAAAAACAACATTCCCATCTTCGTTCCAGGCATAACTGACGGCTCAGTAGGTTACCAACTCTGGTTCTTCAGCCAAGACCACAAAGACTTCCGCATAAACCTGCTTAAAGACGAAGGCGACCTCAACAACATCGTTTTCGACGCCAAAAAATCAGGCGCCCTCATCGTCGGCGGCGGCATCAGCAAGCACCACACGATATGGTGGAACCAATTCAAAGACGGCTTAGACTACGTCGTCTACATCACCACAGCAGACGAATGGGACGGCAGCCTAAGCGGCGCAAGACCCACGAGAAGCGGTTTCATGGGGAAAAATCAACGAAAAAGCCAAACGCATCATGATAGAAGGCGATGCCACAGTGATAATGCCGATAATGACAAGCGCACTAATAGATAGGTTAAACAAAAAGTAAATGCCTTAAGCACCAAATTATTTGTTAACTTTTTGTTAACAATTATGTTTTTATCTTTGTTTACAAATATTGCTATTTATGAGCGATGTAATTGCCGTCAGAGTGCCAAAAAAACTCAAAGAGGAACTTCAAGAGCTAAATTTGGACTACGCAGACGACGTCAGGGAATGCCTTGAAAGAAAGGTAAAAGCTGAAAAACTTAAGCGAGTATGAAAGAAACTGAGAAATTCAGAATTGAGCTAGGCAAAAAGACAGGAATTACCTCATCATCAGCCGATATCATCAGGGAAGACAGAGATCATGGCCACTGAAGCCATCTTAGATTCATCAGTTATTTTAGCGCTTGTCACACCGGAAAGGTTTTCTGAGTGGATCAAACTAAGCAATTCAAAATTATCAATTTTTTCATATCTTAGACTTAAGCTTTTATGAAGTAGCAAACTGCCATAGAGTACAAAATCTCGGAAAAATTCAATGTAAAAGATGCACGAACAGCTTTCATTACGAGCTGAAAAAATTATGAACTCTAGGCACAGTTCACAGGTTTTTTGAAGTTTTACCTGAAGCGCTCAATAATGCAATAGAGCTTAATATTACAGTTTATGATGCTGCTTTTTTGTCGCTTGCTGATAAACTGAAAATGCCCTTTCTTACACTTGACCTGAAACTGGCAATAAATCTCGGAAACACAAAATATGATGAACTAATTGAATGCCCTAACAAACCCCGCTAAAAGTTACGGCATAAACGCTG
Organism: Candidatus Bathyarchaeota archaeon; assembly: GCA_963846735.1. Classification (GTDB taxonomy): domain Archaea; phylum Thermoproteota; class Bathyarchaeia; order Bathyarchaeales; family Bathycorpusculaceae; genus Bathycorpusculum. Next base: position 344,293 of record CAWJXC010000004.1, read on the forward strand.
CAAATAGTTTTCAAGGGGAAAAAGTGAAAAAGCAAAACGCATAATGATAGCAGGCGGGGCAACTGTGATTATGCCGATAATGGCAAGCGCCCTTTTGACAAAGTTAGAGAAGAAAAAATAAAATATTTTTTGGCGTTATTGTACGCCTTTGAATAGCCAAGTCATGTCTGGCCCTTTCCGTTTTTCTGGAACGCGCTCAGCTAGTGCGTGACAAATGAGTGGTAGTGCGATGGTTGCGTCGCAGTAGCAGACTGCTCGTTTTGCCTGAGTCACTGTTGATTTTGCCCCAGCTAATCGCCTCTTCGAGTGTGCAGCCAGATAAGCCGCCCCATTGTGGCGAATCAGTGGTGATTTGTATGGCGTATTTGTGGGGGTAGTAGTATTCTTGTAGGCTTTTGCGTAAGCCGCCTTTTCTGCCTTTGACACCTTGGTCGCAGGTCATGGGTGAAACGGAGATGGCGATGAGTTGGGTTAGGTCTTTGGGTACGCCGCCGCCGATGTAGACTACGCCGACTTCCTTGGTTTTTGTGCCGATGCTGACGAACTGGTCGAATTCTTTCACTGAGTCCATGTGGACGGTGTGTCCCTGGTTTTTTGCTAACAGGAAGGTTTCGCCGTAGGCGCTGTCAACCATGGCTGGGCTGAAGATTGGGACGCCGTTGGCTGCTGCAACCGCGGAGATGGCGGGAATTTTCTTTTTGCCAAGGTATTTGCCGAGTAGGTAGAGGAATTCTGCTGAAGTGTAATTGTAATCGGTTTTGCATGTCATGACAAAGTCGGTGACTAAATCTTCCATTTTACGGTAATCCGTTTCTTTGCCGTAAACATCATAGTACCTGTTCACGTCATCTTTGAGGAGGGTTGCGTCGTCTACCATGTGGCTTCCCTGCCAGTAACCCAAACCCATAGCATCAACAATGTCCTCTGAAACGTTTGCGCCAGTGGAAACCAGCACGTCTATGAAACGGTTTTCCATAAGCCAATTAACAATCGTCCACTGACCCGCCGTGCTCATGGAACCTGCAAAACCCATGGCGATGACAGTGTCTTTTTCTTTAATCATGTTTTCCCAAACGTCAACGGCTTCACCGAGTTTGCGTCCTTGATATGCGGTTTTGCCCATTTCACTTAGGAGTTGTGAGATGCTTTTCTGTTTTGTAACTTTGATTGGTTCAAGTTTCTTTTTGAAATATGAATCGCTCATTAGGATGCACCTCGTTTTACATTATTAGGCTTGTATATGAAATTTGTTATTGCAATAAACAGTAACGCGTATAGGATAATAATGAATTACGACTTAATTTTAAGCCATACTTTTCTTTTAACAAAAATAAACGAAGTGACACTGGTCACAAGCATGGTGCCTATCAAGAGCAAATTAGCTACGGTAATCCACTGCGGATTTTGGAACATAGCAAGGAGGATAGCGACAAAAAGATAAAGCGAAACTGCCCCAGTTATCAGTTGAACTGCAGAGATGATTTTTCCTCCCTGCGCAGCTTTAGCTTTTAACCAATTCAGGGTTGACTCAACCCTTTCATGAACGTCAGGTAGGTCATCTAAAAGCAATGCCCCGCCACCTAGAATGAAAAATCTGCCAACGTTGACTGCAACTGTAGTGTTGTTTACAAAAAAGATTGTGAATAAAGATACGGGCGTAAACACTACAACGTAGACTGCTGAACAAAATAATACTAGAAAACCATACAGGTAATGATGAAAAAGAAGACGACCGGTATGTAGGGCTCGTCCTATGCTGGCGCTTGGAAAAATGTTTATCACCGCAGCCGCAATTGCAACCCAAAACAGGTTGGCGTTGACAAGGTATGGAGCGAACGGTTGCCAGTTATGGAAGAACCAGTAAAAACAACTTAAAATCCCAACTGCACAACCCATCGTTAAGAGTGCGTTGAAGACTAAGGAAACGCTGAATATTTTTTTGCAAAGCACCCAGCACTGCCCCATTTTTACTGCCCCGTAGTTTTCTATGTCATAACAAAATCATTTCTAAAAAAGCTACCTAAAAAAAACAAGAAAATCTCTTGGAAGGTACTCACGAAAATGTATATTGATGTAGGGTTTGACGCCGATTTCTTATGACATGTATGATATTATACCGTGAAGGAACTTGCCAAAGAAAATGAAAAGCATAGCTTAAAAAGAGTAGTTCATTATACAAATGAGAAAAGGTGCCAACCTCTTGAAAAACTTGAAAATCATAGGCAAAGTAGCCCGTTTTTTTGCAGTCGTATCCACCGCATTCGTTGTTTTTTCAGCCATCATAACATATTACCTCCTCCAAGTTGCCAGTCCCACTGCTCCAACAGAATACGTCGTATTTTATATCTTGTCAACTATACTGCCGTACCTGTTTTTAGCTGTACTCTCGCTGGTGATTGCAGTCATATCTCGGGACGTTGGACAAGAAAGCCTTGAAAAAGAAGCACTACCCCAAGCCCAACCCACAGAGACAAATGCCTAATTTTTTTTCACTTATTGACTTGATTTTAATTTTGCTGCTTTGACATCCCAGAAGGACTATAATGTCCGAGAGCACAAGCAATAGCATAGCCTAAAAAAGGCTAAAAAACAATAAAAAAGACCTAAATTCCATTTCCAATAGGTCTACATTTTTTCTGGCGCAACTACACCGATGAGGTTCAAGGCGTTGTGCATTACAGTTTGTATTGCTTGGGTTAGGGCGATGCGTGCGTCGCTGAGTTCTTGTGAATCCGCTTTTATGACTGGGTAGGCGTTGTAGAAGGTGTTGAATTTGTCTGCTAGCCCGTTTGCGTAGTCGGCTATCATGTTGGGTTTATGGTATTCTGTGGCTTCGATGAACATGTCAGGAAACCCTGCAAGGACCAAGATGAGTTCGCGCTCCAGCTTTTCGGTTAGCAGTTCAAACGCTGGTTTTTCTGGTTCCCTTGCCGCTTTGCGCAGGATGCTGCATGCTCTTGCGTGAGTGTACTGAACGTAGGGTGCACTGTTAGTCTCAAAATTTAGCACACGCTCCCAAGTGAACACCACAGGTTTGGAAGAATCAACATCCACAAGCGCATACCGAACCGCGCCCAAACCCACAAAATCGGCGATTTTGCGTTTCTCCTCTTCGGAGAGCAGGGGTGAACGCTTCGAAACCTCTTCGTAAGCCCGCCTAACCGCTTCGCTCAAAACATCGTCGAACGTGATGTAGTGTCCTCTTCTGCTGCTCATCTTGTAACCCGGCAACGTAACTAGGTTATAGGCAAAATGCACCAAATTTTCAGCGTACTCAGGATACCCCATGGCGTAGAGCGCAATTTTTAGATGCAACTGAGCAAGCGACTGCTCCATGCCGATTACGTTTATGACTTTTTGTGCATGCTTAAACTTCCAAAGCGTGTATGCGATGTCGCGGGTGGTGTAGAGTGTGGTGCCGTCCGCGCAACCAAGCGTGAGCGGTGGAACTTCATTGCTTTCGCTTAAACCCAGCGTACCCTTCAAGTTCAGAGTCTGCACAACTTTTTCTGCGTCAAACTTTAACACGCCCTTTTCGTTGAACACAAACGGTGAAGCCTTGAGCTTCGCCAAAACCTCACTAACCTGCGTGCTCCAAACAAAGTCGCTCTCCCAATCCCACGAGTCATAAGTGACACTGACGCGTTTCATGGTTTGTCTAAAACCTTCAAGGCATAAATCGCTGACTTCGCGGATGAGTTGTTTTGCGTTGGGTTCGCCATCCTCGTAAGCACGGTTTAAACGGTTGATTTCTTCTTCAGGGTTTTCGTCTAACCCGATTTTTGCCGTCAACGCCTCAAAGAGCACTGGATATTTTTCTTTGAGTTCAGCTGCAATTGACATCCACTCATCAATTTCCTTGTTCGCCTTAACCAAATCGTCTGCCGAATGGACAGCGATTGCGACTTCGCGGGCTTTCTTGAGGCGATTAATCTCGACTAGGCAGCTGGTTACTGTGTAGATTTTGCCCACGAAAAGGTCTGCTTTCTCGGTGGGTTTTGGTTTGCCCAACTTTGCGTAACCATACGCGACCACAGACGATTGCCTTCCAACATCGTCAATGTAGTAATGGCGTGAAACCTCGTGCCCTCTGCACTGGAGGATGCGAGCTAATGCATCGCCAAGCATGGGGTTTCTGGCTTGACCAATATGAATGGGATGCAGCGGGTTAACGCTGGTGTGCTCAACAATTATTTTTTTGGGCGTGTCAGTCTTGACAAAGCCGTACTCGAACCCTAAATTTTTAACCGACTCCAAGGTTAATGCGGAGAATTTAGCGAAGTTAACATGGAAGTTTATGTATCCTGCACCTGCGGGCGCAACTTTCTCGATTAGGTTAAAGCTTGATTTGTCTAGGGCACCGACAAGTTGTTCGGCTAGCAGTGAGTGGTTTTTGGTTTAGTTTCTTTGCCAACTCAAAGCATAGCGATGAGGCTAATTGGCCGTATTCGATGTTTGGTGTTTTGTTTAGCGTGATGGTTGGTTGTTTGATTTCTGGCAGGGTTTTGTTTAGGGCGTTTGCTAGTGCAGTTTGGCATTCTTGGCGAAATTGGTCAAATGGATTCTGTGAAATCATGAACTTTTGCTCCACTTTTAGGTTAATGTGTTAACTTTGGCTAGTTATGTTTTTTAAATGTGAAAGCGTACTTATGTGTCTAATGGATGCAGTTTACCGATGAAAACAAGAATAGTCTATTCAGAAAAATGTTTAGGCTATGGCACATGGCACGTTGAAGGACCCCAACGAGTAAAAGTTGCACATGATGTTTTGCAATCGAAGGGTTACGAGTTTATGGAGCCAACACCAGCAAACGACGACGAACTCTTATCCGTTCATGACGCTGATTACCTCTTTAACGTAAAAAAAGGCTTAGTTGAAGATTCCGACACACCAGCATACGACAAAATCTTCGAGTTCGCAAGACTCTCAGTAGGCGGTGCACTCTTAGCAAGTAAAATTAACGGTTTTTCACTTATGCGTCCACCAGGGCATCATGTTGGAAGAAACGGTGCAGCGCTAGGCGTTTACACGCGTGGATTCTGCTACCTAAACAACATCGCAATAGCCGTCAAAGAACTTAGCAAGAAAACGTTGATTTTAGACATTGATGGACACCACGGCAATGGAACACAAGAGGTTTTTCAAAGCGACCAAAAAGTCACATACATTTCGATTCACCAATCACCCAATTACCCGGGAACAGGCGCTTTCACCGAGGACAACTGCATCAATTTTGCGCTACCACCAGATTGTGGCGGAAAAATATACCTGGAAACACTCGACAAAGCTTTAGGCAGCATTGATTTAGGCAAATTTGAGGTAGTTGCAGTTTCCGCGGGTTTTGACACTCACCAGGGTGATTTGGCGTCTTTAGGTTTAGTTGAAGCGGATTACTTTGAGATTGGCAAACGAGTTGCGTTACTAAAAAAGCCCGCATTTTTTGTTTTAGAAGGCGGTTACGTGGGCGACAAAGGTCGGATTAGATATTGATAGTTTCTTGAGAGGTTATGAAGAAAACTTGTAGTTGAAGAAAGAGGTTATTTTTGTTTTTTAGTTGTTGCCTTCTTGTTTAAGGCTTGTAGTTTCTCTGTGATTTTCTCAGACCGTTTTTCTGCGGTGGCTAATAGTGGTTTCCAGTCTTTGTTCTTGATTAGTTATGGTTAACTGTTCGGTTTGCGCCGGCAGTTTTGCTAGTGCGTCGTTGAAGCGTTTTTCTGCTGCTTCGTCTGAATCAACGATTTCTAAGGCTTCTTCTGGGCATGCTTCGACGCATTTTGGTTCGCCTTCACAGAGGTTGCAGGCGATAGCTTTTCCCGTCTCGGAGTGGATAGTGATTCCTCCATGCTCGCAAGCTTGGACACACCAGTCGCAGCCTTTACATTTACTGTCATCTATAAGTAGTAAACCAGTTGTTTCTGATTGTGAGAGTGCTCGCTCTGGGCATGCTTTTACGCATCTGGCGTCTTGGCATCCTCGACAGGTTAGGGCAAAATTGAAGACAGGTGCCATGCGGACAACTCTGATTCTGGACCTCATGGGGTTCCATATGCCTTCGCCCTTTTCTACTGTGCAAGCGTACTCGCAGATTCCGCAACCGATGCATTTGCCTGGGTCAACTGAAACGAATTTTCTTTGTTGAGTTTTAGCAGACATTAATACCAAACCTTTCTTGGTGTTAAAGTAACACTGTGCATCATTGGCTTTTAACCGTTACTTAAAAAAACCACCAATTCCATGGAAAAACCAGCTGACCAATCTGGCTCCACTCTGTTGCTAAGAAAAATCTATAGCCCCCTTATATAAAGGGCAAATTAGTCCCATGTTGAAAAAGCCTCTTGCTCACTGAGACCTATTTCCCCCTCTATTTATACTCTAAAACAAAAAAATGTACTCCTCTTTGATACAAGCAGAAATGGATGGTTAACTTATGGGCATGCCAAGTTCCAAAGCTGAACAGGGCACTAGGAACGAATGTTGGACAGAGTTTCTGAATGCAGTTTTCCGCCTGAAGCCCAGTTCTCCTTGGGTTCCTCAGAGATTATGATTGTTGTTGCTTGACTTGGAATGCCTATGCTCTCCATCACTTTGGTTATTCCTTCAACCATTTTTTTCTTGTTCTCTAAACTCATTCCTGACCAGACAGTAACTTGAACAACAGGCACATACATCACCAATTTACTAAAGCATGCAATGACAGATTAATTTTTCCTAAAGGCTTGGTTGGTGCAGGTGGCTGGATTGTTAATGCGCTTATAGTTTTTTTTCTTTTGTGTGGTTGTGGGTTTTTTCTATTACACTTCTTTTGGGTTGTGGGGTTTGTTGGTTTTTTGGTTCGGGTTGTTTTTTGCTTGCTGTTTGGTTGTGGTGTAGGAGGTTTTGGCTTCACAAGTATGTTGGTTTGGTTGGTTGTGGATGTGGGCTATGTTGAAGTGAGTGGGTTGTGGAGAAAACTAGAAACCCCAAATCTCCACCTATCCAAAAGCACCCTCCCAGAATCCACCAGGACAACTAATGCAAACTAGAACTTTATAATCATGCTTTGCCTCGAGTGGCGAAAAGATTGCCGAAGGTGGGATTTGAACTATGGCTATAGGTATATACACCCAACAGTGGGAAAAGGTCAGTTCAGCTTAGAGGTTTTTCGATGCCTCATGAGAAGCAGTAGAACAATAATTACTGCTAACAAGATTGCAATTACAATTAAAGATATGGTATTGGTGGTTAGCAAAAAGGAAGTTGAAGGAGAACTACTTGTAGTAGTTGAGGTTGGCGTGGAAGTTGATGTTGAAGTTGGAGAGGATGAAGAGGTTGGTATTGGACTTGACGAAGAACTTAGAGGAACATTCGCAGGTACAGAAACCGTTTGTGGGCTACTCCAATCGCTTGCTGTACCTGAGAAGTAGTAACCCTGAGAAGCAAAAGCCAAAGTGCGACCCCACTGGACTGTGCCGAGCAATGCCTGAACTTGAATACTTAATTGCTGTCCAACAAATGACCCATAGCCCCATCCACCAAATATGCTAAGAGTTATATTGGTTGTATCTGAACCTGTACTTTGTTCAGGGTATTGAACTTCATCATCTCCATTCCTTACAGTAGGACTTCCATTAACTGTAACGTTGTAATACAATGAGCCGTACTTTGAATCAAATTGCTGGTTATTGACTACTATTACCAACTGAGAATATTTGTTGGTATAGCCTATGTTGGGTTCAATCTGCCCAGTATTAGGGTTTAATGAATAAGTTGTGTTTTGGATGAATGGAGGACCAACAAGTTGTAGAGTAAATTGTGGAACAGACGGTGCAGGTATAGATGTTGGAGTAGTGGTTTGAGCACTTGCAGGTTTAACAACCAACAAAGTCAGGCATGACATAGCGATAATTGCGATTATGAATAAAGCGAAAGTTTTGCTTGTTTTACCCATGCTTGATATTAGGTGTATAGAGTCGATAAAAGCCTATTCGTATAGGTTTCTTGACTAAGTCTTGTCAAGGTTTCTTTACTAACAGAAAATAATAGATGGTGGGTACACCACATCGCTGGAAAAGGTCAAGGTTGAACCTTGTTTAGGTTCTTGGTTGGTGCGGAGGGTGGGATTTGAACCCACGAACCCCTGCGGGATAGGAGCCTCAGTCCTACGCCTTTGGCCATGCTGGGCGACCTCCGCGCGCAATGTTTGCGGAAATATAGAATCAGGGCACATTTAAAGGCTTTACTTTGCGGTTGAGCGCAATTGTTTTAGGTTTAGTTGTATTATTGGTTTTATGGAGTTGTGTTGGGCGGGTTGTGGTAAGGTTTATACCACACCTTCTATAACACTGTTATAATAATTAGGTGTTAAAAATGAAAATCTACAAAAACATCCTAGAAACAATCGGAAAAACACCCCTAGTCCAAATAAACAAACTAACCCAAGGCGCCATCGCCACAGTAGTAGCCAAACTGGAATCCAGAAACCCAGGCGGCAGCGTCAAAGACCGCATATGCCAAAGCATGATAGCGGAAGCAGAAAAACAAGGACTAATCAAACCCGGCGCAACCATCATCGAGCCGACAAGCGGCAACACAGGCATCGGCTTAGCCATGGTCGCAGCCGTAAAAGGCTACAAACTAATCCTCACCATGCCCGAAACCATGAGCGTAGAGCGCCGCAACCTCCTCAAAGCCTACGGCGCACAACTCGTCCTCACCCCTGGACCCGACGGCATGGGCGGAGCCATCAAAAAAGCTGAAGAACTTGCCAAAAATACACCCAACAGCTTCCTGCCTCAACAATTCAAAAACTTAGCCAACCCCAAAGTCCACATGGAAACCACTGGGCCAGAAATCTGGGAAGACACTGACGGCAAAGTAGACATCGTAGTTGCTGGTGTGGGCACGGGCGGAACCATAACAGGCATAGCTCAATACATCAAACCCCAAAAAACAAGTTTCAAGGCAGTCGCTGTGGAACCGGCGGCGTCAGCTGTGTTGAGCGGAGGACCGAAGGGACCACACAAAATCCAAGGCATAGGGGCAGGCTTCAAACCCGATGTTCTAAAACTCGATTTGGTGGATGAAATATTCAAAGTCACCGATGAACAGGCATTGCAAACTGCAAGGCAACTTGCACAAAAGGAAGGCTTGCTCGTAGGCATATCTTCTGGAGCGGCAGCCTATGCAGCCATCGAAATTGCGAAACGACCCGAAAACAAGGGCAAACTCATCGTCGTTATCCTCCCAGACACGGGCGAACGCTACCTAAGCACAGTACTATTCCAAGAGCCGTCCACAAACGCCACCCCCACCATCTAATCTGCGTCCAAAAGACGCTTTTCTTATATTCCCCCTTTCCACATAGTTGAGAGAGGGAAAAGAAAATGTCTGCAAAGCCAAACCAGGCCCTACCAAAAGAATGTCAGGAATGCAAAAACAAAAACTTGGAAGTTGATTGCTGGAACCCCGACAGAATGCTAGATGCACTTATGCGTTGCTCGGGTAAAGTGGAGCAGGACTGGGTTGAAAAAGGCCTACCGAAACTAGTCGACGAAATCATGGTTAACTATGAAAAGTTCGGGGGCATGGATCACCTTGAAGGACGCGACCTTCCATCCAAAAAAGTAGTCGTCGAAGTCTTGGAAGATTTGTTAATAATTCTTTTCCCAGGCTACTTGGGCGATTCAGAAATCACCAAAGCCAACGTAAAATATCACCTCGGCACCAAATTAACTTCTGTTTATACTCGTCTCACCGAAGAGGTTGAAAAGAGCCTCAAGTACATTTGCCGAAAAATCAGCGAGTGCCCACAGGATGTGTGCCAGAAACGTGCGAATGTTGTGGTGAGAGAACTTCTTGAGGACATGCCTGAAATTCGCTCCATGCTCAGCGGAGACATCCAAGCGGCGTATAGCGGTGACCCCGCGGCGGTGAGCACAGAAGAAGTAATCCTAAGCTACCCCTGCGTACTTGCAATAACCACATATCGAATAGCCCATGAACTCTACATGCGCTGCGTACCTTTGATTCCGAGAATCATGAGTGAACACATGCACTCCCTAACAGGCATCGACATCCACCCAGGCGCAAAAATCGGCAAAAACTTCTTCATCGACCACGGCACAGGCGTCGTTATCGGGGAAACCGCGGAAATTGGCGACAACGTCAAATTCTACCAAGGCGTAACGCTGGGCGCGCTTAGCTTTCCAAAAGACGAGAAAGGAAACATCATTAAAGGCAGAAAACGCCATCCGACAGTTGGCAACAATGTCGTCATCTATTCAGGAGCAACATTGCTGGGCGCAGAAACTGTAATCGGCGACAACGTGGTTATAGGCGGCAACGTCTGGATAACTGGACCCGTCGCTTCAGGAACAAAAATAACTATAGCAGCTCCAGAACAAAAGTATAAAATGGAAAACCACCATACAGAGAAAACTAAACTATAACGCCTATTTTGGGAACCATGCGACGTATCAGAGCAAACCTCGCTTCCCCTATATAAGGAGCAAAAAATTAGTCACAGTCAACACGACTGATAGTGTAGCTAAGTTTTTGAAAATAAAGGAAAATTCAAAAGAGTCCCCAATTTAAAATGATACTCTTGGAATAAGTTGAGGGTTATGCCTACGTTTCTTTGAATAGTAAATTAAGCCCACTACAACAATAGCAACGGACACTCCAACTGAAGCAGCAAGCAAAACAGCAGTTGGAAAAGAATCAGTCATCGCCATTGTAAAATTGATTGTTTCTGATTCACCCACGTTTCCGAACGAATCTTGGGCATAAACTGTCACGTTATGCTTACCAATAGGTAACCCTGATAACGTAGTATTGCCAGAGATAGTTATGTTATCTTTCCCATCAAGGCTATAACGGATCCAATCAACAGGCTTGTTCATTGTAAAATTTAAGGGAATTTCACTCGAAGTATAATTTTTAGTCTCTGGAGAAGCCACAGAAACTACAGGCGGAACAGTACCATAACCAAAGGGAATGTACTGTTCATTTGTTGCATAATAAGTGATAGCAGGACTCTGATAAACGCTAAGCATATTAGGGTATTTGAGAGAGAAACCGCCAATAACATATATTGTATCATTCACCGTTGCCACACCAAAATCTTGGCGATTTGTCGGTATATCCGCACCTGCAGACCAACTATCATTTTTGGGGTTATAAACTTGGGTGGTGAAAAAAGGAGCATGCATAGATGCTAAATCAGCATAGGGAAAATTAAAAACATAGATTTGTTTAGGAGCCATAACGCCGCTTGTTGCTACTGCAACTCCAGTAAGGAAATAGGTTGGTGCCCCAGTGCCGAAACTCCAAGTATCCGTTTCAGGATTATAGATTTCAGTGAGGGACACATAGCCGTTATCAAAATCGCCGCCAAAGAAATAGATCTTGCCGGCTAAAACCGCCGAAGCAACCCCACCGCCAGCCTTTGGCATCGGAGCCTTTGTCATCCACATCTCGGTTGCTGGATCATAAGCTGCGTTTAAAGTATTATTTGGGTATCCGCCGATGACGTAGATTTTGCTATCTACAACATTTGCTTGGGCTATAGGGACAGGTAATGAGGTTTCATTTTCCCATTTATCGGTTGCTGGATTGTAAACTTCGTTGATCCCTGCGCCCAAGCAATAGATGTTATTTTGATATACAGCTGTCGCAAAACCGTTGCTGGGAATAGGCATAGGAGTCTTGGCGGTCCAGGTGTTTGTGCTTGGATCATATTCTTCCGTTATACCCACGTCTTTGCTTTCCGTTCGCTGGGCATCTTGGTAAACAAGGACTTGACCACCTATCGCATAAATTTTCCCGTTAACCGTTGCAATGCCTAAGTCACTTCTGGCAATATGCATCGGAGCTTTAGAAACCCAAGAATTCTCAGTCATAGCTGACATAGTGGTCCCAACAACAGGGTTAGCCATAATCAAGCATGAAGATAGTAAGACAAATAGAACACACAAAACAATTACGTTTTTACTCATGCGTATCCACTTAACCCTTGCAATTTATTTGCAATAAAAGGTTTTTTGTCTAATTTCCTTGACCCAATCCTAATTTCTTAGTCCAGATTCCTGGACTAACCACAAATTTTTAGTGTAATTTAATGGACTAATCTTTACAAGTAACACGCACGGTATTAACTATTAAAGATCAAAAAAGGGTAATTTTGTGTTTTACTTTGTTAAGGATCATACCATGCCGTTATGCTTGTGTCAGTATAGACATATACGGAGGCTTGGTTGTCATAGTAGTAGTTTCCGTTGGAATCAGCGAAGCAGACGAAAGTAGAGTAGTAGTCATTATAGTTATTCACGTAGTAATCTGTTGAAATAGTGTGCCATCCTGGAGTTATCTGTATTCCTGAGCCCCATCCAACCCAGCTGCCGTCAATCCAGAGATTTGGATAATACGGTAGATACCATTGGTCGCTGTAAGCATCCACACTTATCCAGTAAAGCGGTTGATTATCAATATTTACGGTGATTGGGTTAGACCAGCTACTCCAGTCGCTGTTTGCAGTTTTTGCTCGAACGCTAACACTGTATAATCCGCCTGTAGCCCATGTGTGGTATATGTCTGTTGCAGGTTGACCATCAGAATACCCGCCTGTATAGGTATCGGGGGAACCGTCTCCCCAGTTAAAATCGTACTGTATGCTATTTGCATAGGGATTTGTCGCAAAGGCACTGAATGGTCCGATTGAATTGCCACTCATTCCGGATGTTGGTCCATTAATGGAATGGATGCTGGCGACATCGGCTGGGGGAGTAAAGTTTTTCAAGTGAATGTTGCCGTTACCATAGACCGCCATTGTACAACCTGATTGAGTTCCGAAATTCCACCAGTCTGCTGTGAATCCAGTCTGAAGTTGGCTGGAACTGAAAGCGCAGCCATACCAGAGGTCAGATGCGTAATTAAGAGCTTGGTTTACGGAAATGTCAGAGTCCAAAGCGTAGTTAAAGAAGGATGCAACCCAGTTATAGTATGGTTGACCAGAAGTAATGGGTAAATTTTGCGATAGTGATGCTGACCCGTAAGGAAAACCTATGTAAACCTGGCTGGCCCAGTCTGGGTTGTTATAGCCGTCGTTGCTTATGTCTTGTGTTATTGTAAATCCTGATGTTGATGGGCTTTCAACATAGCGATGTGTCCAAGCATATGGCATTCCCAGCGCTCTAGCGGGGCATGGAGGATATCCTACTGGATCAAGCATTCCTTGGCCAAATTGATCAAGATTTGCTGAGAGGCATGTATTGATGAAAGCAAAGGTTACCTTCATCGGAGCAACCCAAGGGTATATTTCCATGTCGTAGACACCCTGACTCCAGTCAGTGTAATGACTCCCTTCTGTACCTCTTACTGTGCCTGTGTCATCTTCGAACATGTAATGCTCCTCGTAAGTGGGCGCAAGCAAACCACCTTGACCTGGATAACCACCGACACCGTGGTCGAAGTCGACAACTGCTATATAGTCATTGTAGCTCTGCAAATTTAATACGTCGCTACATATTTGGGGTTGTGTAGATGCGCTTCCCTGATGATCAATACTATCGATGTTGGGGTTGCCAGTATAGCCGTTGGCGGCGAATTGCATTGCAATGTAGTTAGCAGTACAATTTTGTGCACCAATTTCATCTTGGCTTTTACGCCATGTATAGTTAGTTTGTGGCAAACCATATCCGTACGAACCACTACTTGTTGAACCCCAAACTGCAGCTCCTCTCGTTGTTGCACCTACAGTTCCAAAGCTTTCAAAGAATACCGACAGGGATAGAAGTATACAAAGAAGTAAAACTGAGCTTTTTCTAGAGAACGGTCGAATTAAACCAGCAAAGTGTAACCTATTCTTTTGAACTATCCAAACTATTGTTGTGCCCACTATAGCCAAGCTAATGACTGAGACTGAAATGAGCATGGACATGTCTGGATTTATGTCAGATGCTACTGTTGCTTGATTTTTGGCGTTTCCTAGCGAAGCGTTTTCTGTTGGAGACATAGGTGAGTATGCTTCTTGAATAGATCTGATTTGACCGGTATCAGCCCAAATATCTATCTCTAAGCCATACATTTCGCCGTACCACTTGTCTAATGTAACGCCAATGCGCCAATCAGGATAAAGTGCCAACTGATCATCATCGCGTACGTTGTTAACGCCAAGTGAATTATCGAAAATCAATGAGCTCCACTTAATATTTGATTCATTTACATTCTTGGCTTGGAACCCAGATGTTTCAAGACTCATGTTGTAAGCATAAGTCTTAGCGGCCTCTAAAGCGATGGCTATTGCTTTTTCCTTAGAGACATTTGTGTTTGTACTGCCAATATTGTAGAATTGCCAGTTGTTTACAAAAGCAGTTAAATGTCCATTGTTAAAGCCTAATGATATAAACTTGGAGTAGGGCGCTGTGGCACCATTAGCTGTGTAATACCACTTGAAATTTGTGCTACCATCTGCACAGGATGTTACTTCAAGCTGCAGGTTTCCAGAAGTTATTGTTTGATTTGTTTTTGTGCTAATATTGTTCAACGTTGATTTCAAACTACTATAAAGGGAATCACCGGCATACCTTTGATAGTTAGTAAGGAATATCTGTGCACCAAGAACATTTTGTTGAGCAGCGTTAGGTAAAGGCGTTTGTTTAGTGGAGGTTTTAATGCTATCATCTATCACTTGTAACATTTGCAAGTTTCCGTTTGCGAAGGTATCGAGTAAGCTAAGATTATTTTTACCATTCGTTAAATCGTATATTATGGTCTCTTGTGGAATAACGCCTAGAAATACTGACTGGGAAGTTGGCGGATAGTCTTTTGTGGTAATGTTACAATTAGTCATGTTGATGCCAAGAACGTCAGCGCAGATTGTTAGTCCTTTTTGTTGGGTTGTTATTTCTGCTGCATGTGCACTTGGTGTTAGTATAGCGTAAGCGACTGAACTAAGAAGTACTATAATGATTATTGTTGTTAGAAGTTTTTGATTTTTTTTAATCACTTTTTCTTTCTCCAAAACTTTAGGAAAGTTATCGCTTTCCAATTATATTACTCAGCAAGGTTTTTGTTTATAAAATACTACCAGATGTTAGTATTCCTAACACTAATACAAGATTTGCAGTGTTTTTGTGCAACAAATGCAAAATAGCCTGTAAAGTACACAGTCTTTAATAGGCTCTCTTAATTTTCGATATGCTTAGAAGAGTAAATCAAGCAACTATAGGAGGGAAAGGCTTGAGGGCAGAGAAACCAACGGTGCAAAAAAGAATCTTTATAGCATTCTCAGATTTAGCCATTTTAATTGCCCTAAAAAATCAAGCCATGACGGGTTACGGCGTTAACAACTATTTTATGAAAAAAGTCGGGGACGCAGCTAGTCCCAGCACGGTTTACGCTAACTTAGCTTCGTTGGAGAGGAAAGGCTGCATAGTGTGCATAAGAAATATGAGTGGGCGAGTTTATGCGCTAACTGGGGAAGGCAAAAAAATCGCTGATGAGATGCCTGAATCAATTAAAGAAATTGAATGGTTCATAAATAAACTGTTAAAAAACTAACCAGTTTGTCTATGGGAACATGTACCTACAAACTAAATAAATACTCAAGAAACCTCGGGACTAAACTATGCTCAGATTTAGCCAGTATTAGAGTAGGCGGAAGTTTTCTTTCACTGTAGTTAAGACTACGTGAGTGTTTGTGCGCTCTATGTATGGTAGTGAGAGCAGTTTTTTGGTGAAGGCGCCGAGGTCTTCTCGGCTTTTGAATTTGGCAATGATGATGGCGTCGGTTAAGCCTGTGACGTCGTAGACTCCGCAGACGTTGGGGATTTTGGCGATTTCATTTTCTGTTTCGACTAGTCTGCCTTTGGAAACCGTGATTTCGGTGACTACTGTTAGTTGGTAGCCGAGTTTTTCATGGTCCAAAATAACCGAGTACCCTTTGATTAAGCCGTCTTCTTCCATCTTTTTAATTCTGGACAAAACTGTGCCGACTGAAACGCCAACGTTCTTGGCGATTTGTCTGCTTGAGAACCTTGCGTCCTCTAAGAGTCCTTTGAGAATTTTTACGTCAGTTTCATTCAATTCCATAACTATCTTGTCCTGCACGTTCTTTCAGCCAAAGGGGCTTTTTTGGAACATCCTTTTGATAATCATGATGATTAAGTTAATAAAAGTTTAGTTTTTTCCTTAACCCAATGGATGCCAATTAAGCCAGAAAAGAATACAAAAACGCTTTTGCTTTAACAGAAAATAGATAGTAATCTTAAATTAGACCCGAAACCCCAATAGTTCTGAGCCACCAATAATGCAAGCAAAATACGACACCATACTGGTTCTGGACTTTGGCGGGCAATACTGCCACCTCATCGGCAGAAGAATCAGAGAACACGGCGTCTACTCAGAAATCGTACCCCACGACATCTCACCTGAAGAAGTAGCGGCTCTAAACCAAAAATTCAACGTTAAAGGCTTAATATTTTCAGGTGGACCCTCAAGCGTCTACGAACCAAACGCGCCCAAACTTCACCCACGCATCTTAGAGGTTAACTTGCCGATTTTGGGCTTATGTTATGGGCACCAGCTTTTAGCTCAATTAACAGGCAGCAAAGTTGAACCAGCAGCCTGCAAAGAATACGGCATCGCCCAAGTCTCAATCGACAAGCCAGTCGGCGTTCTGGAAGGGTTAAGTGAGAAAGAGCAGGTTTGGATGAGCCACGGCGACACCGTCTTCGCTCCGCCACCAGAGTTCGAAGCGTTAGCTCACACGGAAAACTGCCCCGTTGCCGCGTTTAGGCACAAGACAAAACCCATCTACGGTCTGCAATGGCATCCAGAAGTCATCCACACCGAAAACGGCATGCGGATGCTCCAGAACTTCATCTTCCAAGTCTGCAAGTGCCAAGCTAACTGGCAGATGGAAGACCTTATAGGAAAAATGGTTAAAGAACTGCAAACCGAAACGGGCGGAAGCAGAGCCATAATCGGGTTAAGCGGAGGCATAGACTCAAGCGTCGCTACCGCACTCGCAGCCAAAGCATTGGGCGACAAGTTAACGGCAGTCTTTGTTGACCACGGGTTTATGCGGGAAGGCGAACCTGAACAAATCCGCGAAACATTCCAAAAATACCCAATCAACTTCATAGTCGCTAACGCCCAAGAACGCTTCATGCAAAAACTCAAAGGCGTAGTGGAACCCGAAACTAAGCGCAAAGTTATCGGGGAAGAGTTCATCAGGGTTTTCGAGGAAATCGCCAATGAATCAGGCGCCGAATACCTAATCCAAGGAACCATCTACCCAGACAGAATCGAATCAGGATTCAGAAAAGGCTCCGACAAAATAAAAAGCCACCACAACGTGGCAGGATTGCCTGAGAAGATTAAGTTCAAGAAAATCCTTGAGCCCCTCCGCGACCTCTACAAAGATGAAGTGCGCAAAGTCGCCCGAATGCTTGATTTACCCAAAGAAATCGTCAATCGCCAGCCGTTTCCGGGACCCGGCTTAGCAGTCCGAATAATCGGTGAATTAACCGAAGAAAAAGTGGCAATCGCCAAGAAAGCCGACAAAATTGTTCGCGAGGAAATCGAGAAGAATGATTTGGCTGAGAACCTTTGGCAGTACTTTGCGGTGGTAACGGACACTAAAGCCACAGGCGTTAAAGGCGATGCACGAGCTTACGGTTACGTGGTTGCTGTGCGTGCCATGGAGAGCCGTGAAGCCATGACCGCTAGCTTCGCCAAGATTCCCTACCCAGTTCTGGAAAAGATTTCCACTACGAATAACAAACGAGATTCCGCAGGTTACCCGTGTTGTTTATGACGTTACTCATAAGCCGCCTGCAACCATCGAGTGGGAATAACTCCTTAGTTTTAACATACAAATGGTTGCAGTAAACGCCAATACGGACCTACCCCCTATAGGTTTCTGCATAGATATTCTATTAGGATCCAAATATGAATGCGAAAAATTCAGACACATATCGCTTATCATAATTGTTTATATAAAAACGAATCGATTAGTTACGTCATAATCAAAGGTGACACCTCTGAAAGCGTTGATCTTAGCAGGCGGCTTCGCCACAAGACTGCGACCTCTAAGTTGCACCAGACCTAAAGCACTCTTTCCAATAGTTAACAAGCCACTGCTCCAATGGACTTTTGAACGATTAGCAAACAACGACGTTGACGAAGCCATACTGGCAGTTAACGCACTTACACAGTTCTACATTAGGCAGCATCAACCGCCAAAATGCGGCTTAAAAGTCAAGTTTTCCATCGACCCGCCCAAAATGCCCTTGGGAACAGCGGGACCAATAAAGAAAGCAGAGAAACTCATCGGTCACGACGAGCCGTTTATCGTTTTGAACGGCGACATTTTTGCCGACATAAACTACAAAGAATTACTTGACACACATCAGAAAATCAGACGCTTTAGCAACAATTGCACTCTGCACCGTTGAGGACCCATGCAGTTTTGGCGTAGCAGAGCTGGAAGATGGCAACCGCATCAAACGGTTCATTGAGAAACCAGCCAAAGGTGAAGCGCCAAGCAACCTCATAAACGCAGGAGCATACGTTTTCAGCCCCGAAGTTTTCAAATACATTCCTGAGGGAAGAGCAGTTTCTATAGAACGTGAAGTCTTTCCCAAATTAGCGGAGGAAGGCAAGCTTTACGGGCACTGCAGTTAACGGGTTATGGATGGATATTGGCAAGCCTCAAGAGTACTTGGAAGCAAACAAAATCATACTTGATTCACTCGCAAAACACATTGAAACAAGCAAAACTCAGAAATCTTTGAGGTAAAAAACCCCGTTGCCTTCGACAAAGGTGTCGCAATCGGCGAAAAATCAGTCATCGGTCCATACGCAATCTTGGGCAAAAACGTCAAAGTCGGCAAAAACGTGCAAATCTCCAATTCAGTGATTTTTGCAGACGCTGAAATCGGCGACTTCGCCATCTTAAACGGAGCAATCGTTGGTGAAGGAGCAAAAATAGGCAAACACGTCAAACTAGGCAAAGGCTGCATTGTTGCCGACCAAGCCAAAATCAAAGACGGCATTCACTTGCCATGATGGTTTAGCCGTATGTCCAGCAAAAGAAGTCTCTGAAAACATTTTAAAACCCAAGACTAGACTGTTAATAGATACTGAGTTGAAAATTACATGAGCGCACGAAAACTTTTCGGAACAAACGGCATCCGAGGCCTCGTCAACGTGGAATTGACGCCTGAAATGGCTATAAAAGTTGGAGCTTCAATTGGAACTTTTTTTGGAAAAGACAAGAATTTACTTTTGGGATACGATGCTAGAACCAGCGGTCCCATGTTTGCTAAAGCAGTGATTTCTGGATTAACCGCCACTGGATGCAACGTGTTCTTCGCTGGCATGGCACCTACACCTTCCTTGCAATTCGCCGTTAAAAACCACAAGATGGACGGCGGAGTAATCATCACCGCTTCACACAACCCGCCAGAATACAATGGGATTAAGGTTATTTGGAGCGACGGCATCGAAACCTCGCATGAGCAAGAGGTTGAAATAGAGAACATTTACTTTGACAACAAAATCGTCTATGCTCCATGGGATAAACTGGGCACAAAACGTGAGTTGCCAGGAATCAACGATGAATACATCCAAGCCATAAAAAAACACGTTAACAAAACAAAAATCGCCAATGAACACTTCCACGTTGTTGTTGACGCAGCTAACAGCGTAGGCGGACTCACCGCACCTTCGCTGCTAAGGGAACTTGGCTGCAAAATAACCAGCATCAACGCTAACATCGACGGCACTTTTCCAGGCAGAATGCCAGAGCCAAGACCTGAAAACTTGGGCGTTTTAGCTTCCACTGTGAAAGCCATCGGAGCACGACATGGGGGTGGCTTTTGACGGTGACGCTGACCGCTCAATCTTTGTCGACGCCAACGGCGTGATTTACTGGGGAGACAAAACCTTCGCCATAATCATAAAACAGTACCTGCTCAAGAATCCAGGCGCAAAAATAGTCACGCCAGTTAGCTCATCCACCCTAATCAAAGACACTGTTGAAGCTTACAAGGGCGAACTTAGTTTGGACTAAAGTTGGCAGCGTAACGGTTTCTCAAAAGATGAAAGAACTAAACGCTAATCTGGGCGGGGAAGAGAACGGCGGAGTCTTCTATGGTCCACACCAAGCAGTCCGTGACGGAGCAATGACAACTGTATTGCTGCTTAGACATCATGGCTGAAACAGGACAATCACTTGCTCAACTTGTCGCTGAGCAACCGCAGTACTTTATTGAGAAAGGCAAAATCGAGTGCCCAGACGAGAAAAAAGAAATCCTGCAGCAAAAAATCTTTGAACAGGTAAAAGGCGAGAACGTCAGCACCATTGACGGAGTAAAAATCTGGTTTAGCGACACCAGCGCCATCCTGATTCGGCCAAGCGGCACAGAACCAGTTTTCAGGCTATACGCTGAAGCGAAAAACCAAGAAAAAGCATTAAAGCTAGTGGAAGACTACAGTGCAAAGCTTAAAAAAATCCTAGAAACCATATAGCAAGCCTAAAAGCTGCTCTGGAGAAAATTGGCTGATGCCCACAGTTCTAAACCTAAAACCCGAAGAGGTAGATACCAACGAGAAACGCTCAAAATACACTGTGGGCGTTGTTGGATGCGGGCAAAAAGGAATCCTCTATGCCAACGCTTTCGCAGAAGCAGGGTTTACGGTAATCTGCACGGATGCGAATGCAAGTGTCGCAAAAAAAGTGGCGAAGGGAAAAATCGCTTCCGCAGAAATCAGAAGTTGAAACTAAACTAAAAAGCAACATAAACAAAGGACAAATAAGCGTCAGCAACGAACGAAAAAAAGCTGTTTCCCAAAGCGACGTCATCGTCATAGCCGTCGGAGCAAAAGTGGACGAACAGAAAAAAACAGATTACTCACAAGTAGTTAGCGCCTGCAAACAAGTTGGAGCAGCACTCCATCAAGGCGCGCTGGTTATTTATGGTGGCATTGCGGGTTTTGGCTTCATCGAAGGCACAATGAAAGAAACCTTGGAGAATACTTCAGGGCTTAAGGCGGGGAAAGATTTTGGTTTAGCCTACAACCCAGTCTGACGGCAAACGCCTCAATTGCTAACATGGAATTAAAGATTGCAGCCACCGACCAATCAAGCCTAAACGCAGCATCAATTATCCTTAAAACAATAACAAAAAAAGTAAAAGAAATCAACGACATAAAAACGGCGGAAATAGCCACCCTCTTCACCGTCGCAAAACAAGACGCAAACATGGCACTGGCTAACGAGTTGGCGGTTTTCTGCGAAAACGCAAACATCGACTACTTTAAAGTCTTAAAACTACTTGACCTAAACGACCCCAGTTTTTGGCCGACAATTGTTGAAGAAGAAAACAGAAACGAAGCATATTTGCTGCTTGATAGCGCTGAAAACTTGAATGCTAAGCTGAGGCTTCCAGCGTTGGCTAGGCAGATAAACGAGGACATGGTTAAACACGCCGTCAATCTAACCCAAGATGCATTAAGAAGTTGCGGTAAAACGTTGAGGAGGGCAAAAGTTGCCGTTTTAGGCACAGCTAACCCGACGACCGCTACAGGCATTTTTGTTAAAATGATAGAGCAAAAAGGCGCCAAAGCCAGCCTCTATGACCCCATATCAAAGATGGGACCACAAGAATGGCGTATAGTGAAAACGAACCTAAATGAGGCAGTGGAAGGCACAGACTGCATAGTAATTCTGACGGGACAAGAACAATTTAAAAACTTAAACCTAAAAAAACTAAAAGCCCTAATGAAAACACCCTCAGTAATCGTTGATTTAATCGGTATTTTTGAACCCAAAAAAGTTGAAGCAGAAGGCTTCATATACTGTGGCTTAGGTAGAGGAACTGATAAGAATTGAAGAAACTTGGCGTAGCAGTAATCGGAACAGGCCAGTGGGGAAAAAACCACGCAAGAGTCTACAAAGAACTTCCCTCAACCGAACTCGTAGCAGTATGCGACGTTAATCCTGAAAGAGCCAAAGCCATGGCAGCCCAGTACGGCGTAAAAGCCTACTCGGACAGCACACAAATGCTAAAAGACAAATCTATTGAAGCAGTAAACGTGTGCACATGGTCAACGATTCTGGCTAAAGAAGCACTCAAAGCGCTAAACGCTGGAAAACACGTTTTAGTGGAGAAGCCCATGGCAACCAACCCCCAGCAAGCCCAGAAACTGGTGCAAACAGCACAGGAGAACGGACTCCACTTGACAGTGGGCTTTCTCATGCGGTTCATACCTGGCTTGCAAAGTATTCGCCAGTCGGTTGAGAACAAAAAAATCGGCGAATTAGTCTGCGCTACTGCTAAACGTGTTTCGCAGTGGCCTGAGCGAATCGGCGATGTCGGCGTTGTTAAGGACACGGCTATTCATGATATTGATGTTATGCGGTTTATTTCTAATCAGGACCCGATTTCTGTTTACGCAAAGATGGGTAGCATGAGAATCCAAAAGTTCGAAGACTACGCCCACATAATGCTCACCTACAAAGATGGCAAAAGCGCCTTCATAGAATCCAACTGGCTCACACCCTACAAAACACGCACGTTAACGGTTACGGGAAGCGACGCCATAATGCGACTGGATTATATTACGCAGGATTTGTGGATTGAGCAGCAAACCGAAACAGTACAGCCCAGGTACCCGTTCCAAGAACCCCTAAAACAGGAACTCCAACACTTCGTCGACTGCATAGTGGATAAAAAGAAGCCGCTTGTAACAGGAGAAGACGGCGTGAGAGCACTAGAAGTCGCTACCGCTGCAATGCAGTCCTCAGCAAAAAACAGAGCAATACAACTAAAAAGATAAAAAATTATTTTAGGTTGAAGGGCTTGCCTTCAGAAACGATTTTCTGGGGCGCTTTTTCCTTCCATTTCTTTAGAAACGGCAAATCTTCATCCTCTTTGCGCAATTCGTCTGGGAGCATTTCTGGAATTTCGTCGCGGATGGGGTACCAACGTAGGCATTTGGGGCAAACGATTAAGCCTTCTACTATTTCGTCTTTTTCTTCGAAGACGTGAAGTTCCAAAGGATGATACTTATCTATTGGGCAAGCGAGGATTTCCATTAATTTCCGTTTCATGTGGATTCCACGAAGTAGAATAGTTGCCAGTTGAGTTATTAAAACTTGCTTGGCAACGCAGCTACCTGTATGTCTAAAACGGTTTGGTACCAGTTTGGACCCGTGGGGCGCATCACACGCGAATTAACAAACACGTAACTTATGCCTAAGCGGTCGAGTTTTTCAGCAACCTTCAACTTGGTTTTCTCCACAGGGTCTTCCTTTCCTGGTGCATGTTGGAAATCGTAGTAGTGGATCCAGCCGCCTGTTTTTTTGAGCGCCGACAGTGCATAGGGCAGGTATTCGAGGGCTTTTTCTGGCAGGGGCATCAGAACGCGGTCAGCGACGCCTTGCAGTTGAGTTTGAATTATGTCTTTTGCGTCGCCAAGCATGGGAAAGACGCTGTCGTAAACTTGGTTGATTTTAACGTTCTCTTCCATGCATTGGACGGCGGTTGGGTTAACATCAATCGAGTAAACTTTGCATTGGCTTGCGGTTTTGGCGATGATTATGCTAAAGCAGCCAACGCCCGCAAACATGTTAACGACAGTCTCGCCAGACTGAACAAGCTTTGCAATACGTGAGTGCTCATACGACAGCCTAGGTGAAAAATAACATTTCTCAACATCAACCCTAAAGATGCATCCTGATTCCTTGTGGCTTGTGCAGGTTTTGTTTTCCCCCGCCAACAGTTTTAGCTCTCGAACTCTAAAATCTCCAGAGATGCGGGTAACTGGGGTTAGAACGGTTTTTATGTTTCTGTGGACAGCCATTATTTGTTTTGCAACGGCTTCTGCATTTTGGATATTATTGTTTTTGAAGATGGCTATGTCGCCTATAATGTCGAAAGAATTGTAAACTTTACCCAACTCTTCCGACGGAAGAGCCTCTGAAAGCTTGTCTCGAAGCCGTTTTCTCAAGTAACCATCCTCATTATCTGCAAGTATTGGAAATGTTTAAAAGTAAAATGCTTTTCTTTGTAGGACAGGCGTTCCTAATGGAAAAATCAGGAATTGTTTATGAATGCATGAGATGCGGCTCAAGAGTACCATCTGAAGAATTAGAGTTACGTGGCGGAGAAACTAAATGCATCATCTGTGGTTACAGGATTCTAAAGAAGGTTAAGCCGCCAGTAGTTAAACGGGTTAAATCAAAATAGAAAGGGAAACTCGTGTCTTTACACGAGCAATTTTTGTTTTAGTTTTTTATTCTAATAAAATTCTTGGTCTCCGAGTTTGCGCAGTGCTTTTCCTTTAAGCTTCACTGAATCGTCAAAGAAGTCTTCGTCAACGTCTTTCTCAACGGTCTTGCGTTTCACGGTTTCGCCGCAGATTCCTCCGGGCAACAAACGTCTTTTCATGCACATTGAATAAGTGCATTTTGCGACGTTGCAGTGTTCTTCGGTCTCTCTGCACCAAACAGAATCTCGTCTGAAGAACACAGAGTTTTTTGCGCATTTAAAAGATGGACATGCTGGAGAACAAGCTTTTGATTGAGCCAACAGATACACCTCAATTGTCAATTCAAAATGTTGTTTTTGTACGGTCCTTAGTTTTCTTTATGTGATTTGGAAACAATATAAACTTTTTTCTACTAAAGGGTGAAATTTAGGTTGCAGTAGCCTGTTTGACTCTTCGTCGCCTATAGACTTCTACCACAGCAAACAGGATTATGGCAACAAATATTATAATTATGGTTATGAGCGCGCTTGCTGGAATCAAAAGTGACCCGAGAGCAACGTATTGGTCGATTTTTATCTGCACTGAAGTCGGCTGGTTAACGGTTAAGGTAATCGCTTGGTAAGCGCCTTGTGCTCCTGGAGCTTGCGCGATTATTTGTATGCTGCCGCCGATTATGCTGTTGAATGTAGCTGTTCCGCCGCTTTGAGTGATGGCTGAGAGTTTTTCTGGTCCGTTTAACGTGACGTTAACGTTTTGGATTGGCGTGCCAAAAAAGTCAACGACCACTACTGAAAGTTGAATGCCGTATAAGGTGCAGCGGATTTGTTGTTGGCTTTCACTGAAAACTTGCACGTTTGTTTCATTGATTAAGGTATTTTCCTTGTAGACTCTCGCGCGGTACATTCCGAAAGTGGCTTGGGTTGAGGCTGAACCATTGCTGTCGGTTGTGGCAGAATAGAATAAGCCATTTGACAGTTCAACCAGTTCTATGCGTGCGTTGGGAATTGCTTCTTGGTTATAACCGACGACATTGAGTGTCATTTTCTCGCTTGGACAAATTATGAATACTTGTGCGGTTGCTTGAGTTGGGAGATTGCTGACTGTGTTGTTGTCGGCATTGAAAATTTGATTGTATATTGAAGCGTCTATTGTGTAACTTGCACCTGCTAAGGTTGAGTTTAGTGTGAAGCTTCCTGAAGAGTCTGTTTGACCCGAAGCGCTACCTGTTTTTGAAGCGCCACCGCTTTGGTATTGGTATACTATGTTTAGGTTGACAAAGGGCATACTAATTCCATCAGTGTTTTTAACGGTGATTTTAACATCAGTTAACTGGCAGCGTATGCTAAACGTTGCGTCTCCGCTGACGGTAATGTTTGTTTCTCCAACATTAACCCCGTTCCAGAAGGCGGTTAGAACAGTGGTGCCTTGTTCGAGCTTAAAGTTTGCATTCCCATCTGAATCACTCACCGCATTATACACGGTGTTGGTTGTTGCATCTTGAGCCTGAATTGCTATTCCGGAGACAACTTCCCCTGCTAGGTTGGTAGTTTGAACATTAATGGAGTATCCAGAAACGGTGAAGGTTTCTGAATCGGGTATTGCTTTCTGAGTATTTTGGGCAGCTATTTTTATTGTGTAGTCGCCGACGTCAGCACTTGAGGAAACGGTCAAGCTTGTGCTGATTACGCCGTCTGCTAAAGCCGTTATGGTAGCGGTTTGAAGGGGTGAACCAGATTTAACGCTTGTTATAGTGAGCGTTGCAGGTTCGTTGGGTTGATAGCCTATTGCTCGCACTGTTATTGTTTGACCTCTATGGTATTCAGTTGAATCGATGAAGTTTACTGAAAAGGTGTTTTGCGCCAGAGATTGAGATTGGTTAAAGTAAACAGTGTATGTTCCAGCGTAATCGGTAAGTGACCCGCTGGGCTGAAAACTGCTATCGGGAAAAGTAACCAATGCGTTTACGGTTCCTTTTCCATTGGGTGCCCCCATTGTGACTATTTTTGAGTATGTTGTGCTAAGCGGACTTGGGAGGACAACCGCCACGTTAGCGCTGTATGAAGTGCCTAATGGAGCACCAGTGACACTTACATTCAATGTTAAGCTACTTCCCTCCTGAACCGATGAAGGAACAGCACTTATCGAGTAGCCTGTTGTAACCGTGAACTGTTGAGTTGAATTAACGTTGATACCGACATCTGTAAGTGTCAACGCATAAGCGCCACTTGGAAGTTCGGGAACTGTAAAGTTTGAATTAACATAATAACCATCTGCTGTATTTTTGTCAACGACGATGTTGCCAAGCACAACCTGGTAGGAACCGTTAGAAACGTAGATTGTTCCTTGAAGGTTTAAAGCTAGACCTACAGGTCCAGTGGATATTATTGTTCCGTTAGTTAAAGTTGAGCCCATTGGGACAACCTGCAAAATGCTTACGCCAAGGTTTGTGTTCTGTGCTAAAACTTCGACAGGCGTAAACACCACGGCAAACGCCATAAGGAATAGTATGGTAACTGCAATAATTTTCTTATTCAAACCAATCAGCTCTCCAAATAGATAGCCATCATTACTTGATGCTCATGATTTAACTAAGAGATGATTTTAAACTTTACCTTTTAAACGCCTAAACGTAAAACAGCTTAAACAAAGATTCCATGCAGAAAACTGCTATTAGCATAGGGATTCTTAAAAGACCGCTTTTCATAGATGTTACAGAAACACGGTATGAACTTGGAAAAACCTGAATACTCTCCGCTTTTAGCTGCATTAAAAAAGCAAAAATACCATTTAATCGGAAGTCATTCAGCGGTTAAAAGGTGCAAGTGGCTCTATGAATCCATAGTTAATGGTAGATCGTGTTATAAGCAGAAGTTTTACGGCATCCAATCCCACAGATGCATCCAGATGACGCCTTCGCTGTACTATTGCACTGCAGCAGTGCCTGTTTTGTTGGAGGGCGCAGAGCGGAGATTTGCAGGTTACATGGGATGAGATGAAAAACCCAAGTAAAGACTCGCCTGAAGAGATTATTCAGGGCTGCTTTAAGGCGCAAGAGAAAATCACAAGCGGATACAAGGGCAATGAGAAAACGAATTGGCGCAAGTTCCAAGAAGCCCAAAGACCCAAGCACGTGGCCATAAGTTTAACTGGGGAACCCACACTATACGAGCCGCTCGGCGAACTCCTGCGTGCGTTCCACCAAAAAGGTTTAACCACGTTTCTGGTTTCAAACGGGACTTTGCCCTCTAAACTCTCAAAACTAAGCCAAGAACCCACCCAACTATACATTTCACTTTGCGCGCCCAAACGAGCAGGTTTACAAGCGAGTATGCCGCCCCCAATTCCCAGACGCCTGGGCAAAACTAAACGAGACGCTTGAATTGCTGCAAAGTTTCCATTGCCCCACAGTGCTCCGCATGACGCTTGTTAAGGAGCATAACATGAGTTTGATTGAGGAGTATGCTAAGCTTGTTGAGAAAGCTAATCCAACCTACATTGAAGCGAAAGCGTACATGCATATCGGTTTCTCTAATCTGCGTTTAGGCTTTGACCGCATGCCCATGCATGGAGAAGTCAAGGATTTTGCAGCCCAGTTAGCTGAGAAAACGGGCTACAAGGTTATTGATGAGGCGCCAGAGAGTCGCGTGGTTCTGTTGAGCAGGCTGGAGAAGCCGATTCAGATTGCAGCTAACTAGCCATCTAACGGCTAATAGCTACGGAAAACGGCAATACCAACCTCCCCTCTATCGTTTCTGCAATGAACCACTAATAGGCTCCAAATATGCAAGCCTAAGCTGGATAAATTTAAATACTTAATTTCTGCCCTTGTTCAATTAAGCGGTTACTTGCTATGGTAAGTGAAGGAAAAGGACGACTATTTCGCAGAAAAGACGGCAAATACCTAGTCTACCTGCCTAAAGACTTGGCAGAGGACAGCATGTTCCCGTTTAAAGGCGCAGACACAATTTTTGTTAAAGTAAGCTTTGCTTTAGGTGACAGCAAACTGCTGGTTGAGAAATGGTCCGGCGCCCAACAGCAAGAACTAGACAAGTACCAGATTTTAAGAAATTGAAATAAACAACCAAAACAATCTCTTTAGTGGGTGCAGTTTTGTCCTCTTTAGAAACAATTATCCAAGAAATAAAAAACGAGCTTATGCAAAAAAACCAGATTCGCGAGGAAACGCATGAGAGCATGCGCAAAGCCACAAGCCTCTCCAAACAGGCAATTTTGCTTATTCACCAAAAAAGGTTCGATGACGCCCAAAAAATGGTTGCAAACGCTAAAGAAAAAATCCTTAGCCTCCAAGAACAAGCTAAACAGTATCCCGAGATTATTTATGGCGGCATGCTTAGCGCGGCATTTCAAGAGTATTCTGAAGCCAACATTTTCTTGACATTAGTTATGGAAGAGCGGTTTGTGACTCCAACGGAGATTAATGTGCCTTCGGTTGATTACGTGCTGGGTTTAGCTGATGTCATAGGGGAATACAGGCGCTTGGCACTGGACAATTTACGTGAAGGCGAAGTTGAAAAAGGCGAAAAATGCCTCGAAATCATGGACCAAGTCTTCATTCAACTGTTGGCTTTAGACGAGGCCTACATGCTTGTTCCTGGACTCAGACACAAATCAGACATTGCCAGAAGAATCATCGAATCCACACGCGGCGACATCACGCTGGAAGTTCGCAGAAAATCGCTTGAAGACCAACTAAAACGGTTTGAACCAGCAAAACGCACCATCAAGCGTAAACCAAAAAAGGTTAAGCCTTAAAAATTGCCCAAACTTTCAAAGAATTTTTCAGTAAAAAAAGCCCACAACACACAGGTTTGCCTTTCAAAGAAGCTCATTTTAGAGGATAGGTTGCCGCAAAAAATCAGAACTGTTGGCGGCGTGGATGTTTCATACGTGGGCAGCATCGGCATCGGTGCAGTAACAGTTTTGGATTACGAGTCATTGGAGCTTTTGGAAACCCAAGTTGCAACTTGCGAGGTAAAAATGCCTTACATCCCAACCTTGCTGTCGTTTAGGGAAATCCCACCCGCAATGGCAGCCATCAAAAAGCTGAAAATTCAACCTGACGTTTTCCTCGTTGACGCTCAGGGATTGGCGCATCCTTACAGGTGCGGGTTTGCCAGCCACCTTGGACTAGCATTGGGAAAACCGACAGTTGGTGCAGCCAAGAGCAGGTTAATTGGCACGCCAGTGAAGCAGAACGGCAGGACATTTTTGGTTGACAAGGGCGAAGTCATCGGTGAAGTCGTAACCACAAAACCAGGCGCCAAACCCATCTACGTAAGCATCGGCCACATGGTCTCCCTTGAAACCGCGGTGCAAATTGTTAAGCACTGCTCTAAAGGCAGAATCCCCGAGCCGCTACTGCAAGCCCACAATTTAGCAACCAAACAAAGAATCCAGCTAGCCAGCGAAAGCAAAGTAAATATCTAAACGCACCATAAACTAGCGCTTGAGCGTGAAGTGTCATGGCTGAAGAGATATCGTTTGCTGAATTTCAAAAAATAGACTTACGCATAGGAAAAATAATCGAAGCAACCCAAGTCCCAGAATCCAAAAAGCTGATAAAAATTTTGGTTGATTTTGGCTCCGAGAAGCGGCAGGCAGTTGCGGGTCTGCTCAAATATTATAAGCCTGAAGAGTTGGTTGGCAAAAAATGCGTTTTCCTCCTAAACTTGCAGAGGCGCATGTTGGCAGGCATAGAATCGCAGTGCATGGTTTTAGCGGCTGAAGACGAAGCGGGCAATGTTACGGTTTTGCAGCCCGAGAAAGACATTGCTGAAGGAAGCAAAATCGGTTAATCCCGCGCTAGATTCCTCTTTTATTGCTAGGGAAAGATAAAATAGTAATTAGAGCAAGTTATTCTATAATTTATTGTGGAAGGTTAACTTATGGCTGTTAATGAAGAAGCACTTATGTGGGTCGAGAAGTACCGCCCCAAAACCCTCGATGAAGTCGTGGGCTTACATGACATCGTAGAGAGCCTTAAAGCGTTCATGAAAAACCCAAAAAATATGCCGCACCTCATGCTGGCGGGGATACCAGGCACAGGAAAAACCACCATCGCCCTTGCCATTGCCCATGAACTTTATGGGTCAAACTGGAGAAACTTCACCCTTGAACTCAACGCCTCGGATGAAAGAGGCATCGACACCGTTCGCGACCGAATTAAGGATTTCTCACGTTACAGCCGCTCTGGCTTTGGCGACATACCGTTTGCCCTGATTATTCTGGATGAATGCGACCAGATGACGGGTCCCGCCCAGACAGCGCTCAGACGCATAATGGAGACCAGTTCTCGCACATCAAGATTCATCCTGATATGTAACCAATCGAGCAAAATCATCGAGCCAATCCAAAGCCGCTGCGCCATCTTCCGCTTTTCACGATTAGACAAGCAAGCCATGAAAGAGCAGCTGCAATGCATTGCCAAAAAAGAAAACGTTACCCTGCAACCTGAAGCAGCAGAAAGAATAGTGGATTACTCGGAAGGCGACCTAAGACACGCCATAAACGCGTTGCAGACCGCTTCCGCCTACAAGGAAGGCTGCGTGGATGAAAAGACGGTTTCACTAGTCATCGGCGAAGCCAGCCCCATGCAAGTCCAAAAAATGATACGAAAAGCACTCTACGGCGACTTTATCGAAGCCAGAAAAACAATGTATGAAATAATGGGGTCCTTTGGCTTCTCAGGCAACGAAATCATCCGCCAAGTCCAACGCGAAATCTTCAAAATGTCGGATTTAACACCCGAACAGAAAGCGGACCTGTCAAACATCATCGGCGAATACGATTACCGCTTAACACAGGGCGCAAACAGCGACATCCAACTAAGTGCACTTCTGGCTCAGTTTGCAAAGTTTGGGAAAGCGATAGGGGAAACGGGAACCTAATTGAAAAATGATCTTTTGTGGGTTGAGAAGTATCGCCCAAAAAAGATAGAAGACATCATTGGCAATGAAGAAGCTAAAGCTACATTTGTTGAGTGGCTGAAGAGTAAGCGGCGAAGCAAAAAGGCAATTTTGCTCTATGGACCGCCTGGCGTGGGGAAAACGGCGCTGGTTAATGCAGCCGCAAAAGAGTTTGGATTCACAATCATTGAGATGAACGCCAGCGACACCCGCTCAGAAAAAGCAATAAACGCGGTCGCCAAACCAGCCACATCCTATGTTGCTTTAGACAACTTTTCAACTCAAAGTAAAGGCAACCTTCTTTTTCTCGACGAAGTCGACGGCATCGCAGGCAACGAAGACCGAGGCGGCGTAGGCGCAATAATCAAAATCGTTGAAGAAGCACGTACACCAGTTATAATGGCTGCCAACGACCCCGACATAGACAAACTGCGACCCCTAAAGAAGGTGTGTTTGCTTGTGCGTTTCCAGCAAATTCGGATTCCGCTAGTAATTGCTTTGTTGCAGAAAATCTGTTTGCTTGAGCATGTTAAGGCAGAGTTTGAGGCGCTTGAAAGAATTGCCCAAAACAGCAGAGGCGACGTGCGCTCAGCCATAAACGACTTGCAGAGTTTAAGCGAAGAAAACCATGCGTTAACCCTCCAAGACACTGCGCTGCTGAGTTCCAGAAACAAAGACATCAGCATGGACGAAACACTCAGAGGATTCTTCACGACTAAATCAATAGCTGAAGTATCCAGTTTGCTTAGCTACTCAAACGTTGACTACGACGACTTTCTGCTTTCAGTAAGCGACAACCTCCCAAGACGGTACACTAACCCAGCAGAACTTGCCGCCGCATACGATTTTGTGTCCCAAGCCGACGTTTTCCGAGGCAGAATTGGAACAGAACATTGGCATCTTTTAAAATACTTTTTTAACTGCTTATCAAAAGCCGCCGCGGTAAATCCCCAATCCTACAAGCAGTTTGAGTTCATTTCGCCGCCGATTCGCATCATTACTTTGTTCTGGACTAAGGGCAAAAGAACCATGCTGGATGGGATTTGCGGCAAAATCGGTGCCCAATGCCACGTTTCGCATAGTATCGCAAAACACGATTTTGTTCCATTCGTCAAAATGATTTTGCAAAAGCAAAAAGCCAGCCCACTGATTTCGTGGTTTAAGTTTACGCCTGAAGAGGTTGATTTTCTAGTTAAAATGAACAGGTACTGATGGTATGGTTTTGGTTTTGAATAAGAAAGCTTTCAAGCTTCCAAGGGTTGAAAAAGAAAAGTTCGTCAGCCTGATACATTTGGGCTTGGATTATAACCGTGACCTATGCGTTTATTCCATAAAAAGCTATAACAATATTGAGAAGCTCATGGAGACAATCGGCGCCATTTTGGGCAGTGAAGTGATTTTTCTTCAAAGCTGCACGCGATGCGACAAAGACTTCCCCTGCGCTGACTGCAAATATGACGAGTTGTGCACTACCAAGAACTTGCCGTTTAGCTGTGTTTGCTCCCAGTGTTTGCAGGATAGGAAGCAGTTTGAAGAGTACCTTTCAAAGTTCTAATTTGTGCTTGGCTACTTTTTTCTAAATTTTGAAATATTCTAAGCATAAATCTTAGCATTTATTCAATATAATCAGCTATTTACTTTAATTTGTTCTTTAAGTAAGGTAGGGGAACCCAATTTTGAGCATTATGCAGCAAATCTCCGTATACGAAAGCATCAACCAAACACACAAAAAACAGGCAAAGGCAATTCTTATCTAGCTAATTCGCTTAACAATTGTTTACAGAAGGCTTAGTTTATGGCGGAAGAACATACACCGTTAACTGTCGCATTGTCTCAACTCAGGTTGGCGTCGAAGAAGTTGGGGCTGGATTCGGGCATGCACAAGATGCTCAGCCAACCTAAACGTTCAATCGCAGTCAGCATCGATATCCGAATGGACAACGGGTCAGTCGGCGTCTTTAATGGTGTTCGGGTGCAGCATTGGGATGCGCGTGGACCATTCAAGGGAGGAATCCGCTATTACCCAAACATCACCCTTGACGAAGTCACCGCGCTTGCGATGCTTATGACTTGGAAATGCGCCATTGCAGACATCCCGTTTGGCGGAGCTAAAGGCGGCGTATGCGTTGACTCCAAAAAACTTAGCAAACACGAATTGGAACGTCTAACCCGAAGGTACGTGAGCCTAATCGTTGATTATCTTGGTCCGCACCGTGACATTCCAGCGCCAGATATGTACACTGACTGCGCAAACCATGGCGTGGATAATGGACACCTACAGCCAACTAAAAGGCTACATTATACCTGAAAGCGTCACGGGCAAGCCAGTGGAGATTGGCGGTTCATGGGGTAGAACAGAAGCTACAGGCAGAGGCGTCATCCACTGCGTAAAACAAGCCACAGAAAACAACGGGTTAAAACTCAAAGGTGCATCAGTAGTCATTCAGGGTTTTGGCAACGTAGGCTACCATGCGGCGGTTGCAGCAAGGGAAATTGGCTGCAAAGTCGTAGCGGTAAGCGACTCGTCAGGCGGAATCTACTGCCAAGACGGCTTAAACCCGCAGGACGTGTTGACGCATAAAGAAAAAACCAAAAGCGTCCAGAATTACAAGGGCTGCAAAAACATAACCAACCAAGAACTACTCGAACTCAAATGCGACATACTTATCCCAGCTGCGATGGAAAACCAAATCACACGTAACAACGCCGACAAAATCAAAGCAAAGATGGTTGCGGAAGCCGCAAACGGACCAACAACCCCAGAAGCAGACAAGATACTCTACGAAAAAGAAATCTGCTTAATCCCAGACATCCTTGCCAACAGCGGCGGCGTAACCGTCAGCTACTTCGAATGGGTCCAAAACCTCACGCGCGAACAGTGGCCGCTGGAAACAGTCAACCAAAAGCTCGAAGCTAAAATGACTAAAGCCTTCAACGATGTGGAAGCGATTGTGGCGAAAGAAGAAAGCGACATGCGAACGGGCGCCTTAATGCTGGGCGTGGGCAGAGTGGCTAATGCCATAAAAGTCCTAGGACTTTGGCCTTAAGACGCATATTTTTTTCCTCCCAATCAAAAATAAACTTAAAAGCGCAATTGTGGCAATGAGTATTCAGGGATGTTGTTTGGATATTTGGGGCCCAATCAAAAAACTGGAAGGTCAAACCCTTGCAACGTTAGATAGAAGACAGGAGTTTAAAATCGTTCAAGTTTTACCTGAACTAATTATTATTGAGACCTCAACAGGCAATCCCAGAAACATACCCATGCATGAGCTCCAAGAATCATGGTCATCACTTGAAGAGACTGGCCAAATCAGCAGGAGCGACATTATGAAGTTTTATTCTCCGTTCAACCCAGCTTATGTTGCCGCTATCCTTTCTAATTTTCCAGGAATTTCTTACAGAATTAGACCAATAATACTTCGTTCCATTAGAAAATAAAAGCTAACTCTTCGCGGAGCTAACCGCATAAACTCGTGATCAGAATGACGAATCTGTAAAGGTTTCTTTCTGTCCGAGGATAAGATCTGACTCTTCAGAGGAAACATATTCTACTGCGATTTGACTGTAAACTTCTGAATGCTGAGTTTTCAGTCTTTTTACAAGCTTTTTCAAATCAGGGTCATGGTCTACTACAGTATTGTTTAAAACGGCAATCCATTGGTTGTTGTACTGTTTTTTTAAATTGTTATAGTTCTCGCTTATCCATCGGTTGTTGCGTTGGAAGTCTGAAAGAACATTGTTTGCAGATTCTGTCATAACCCTTCAACATGTTGTAGGTGAGTTATGCTTAAAACAATTTCCTGAATCAGAAAAACAAATGTAAATAACCATTAGCTAAAGGTTTGCAAGTTTTCAACCGCTACTATTCTAAACCAATGAACCTTTAATGCTTAATTGGAAAGGTCTGCAAGTGTTGAACCTTTAAATAAGGGGCTATAGAAAAAAATCACAGCTAAAGAAGGCGGTTTAGGTTGCTGCTTCTGTTGCTTGTGACAACCTGCACAACCAGAATGCAATTTAATTTCAGCTCAGAAACATGAGAGCAATTGGTAGTTTATTCTGTTGGAAGTTGTTGTGGTATAGGAACCTTTCACCCACAACTACCAGAACAAAACAAGCAAACAGACGGAAAACACCTTAAATTCCAGCTCCACGAGTTCAGCAATTCTAGTGCAAACCCTTAAAACTCCATTCGTTATATCTGTTGAATCCCGTTAAGGGCAAACAGATTGAGAGGGAATGGGATTTGGCAGCGAAAATATGCACTTTAGACTTTTGCTACGAGAATTCACTAGTTAAAATCATAGCTAACCGCAACTGCCCAGAAATCAAGCTTGCAGGCTTAACTGTCGGTCCCTTTGACGAAGGAAACGAATATGAAATTTATTTTTGGGTAGCAAAAGAACTCGCCTCTGCAGGAATGGTGCATTTCCGAGAAGACGACATCCTTGACGCAACCAAGCTGTTTAAGGTGCAGTGGAAGGAAGGCGTGCAGATTCCAGGGCAAATCTCAGAGCTTCCAGGCGACTTTTACCCAAAACTCCGCAGGTTCATCTCTGACTTAAAAGACCAAGCCTCAAAACAATCCGAAAAATACCAAGAATACGACCGCGCAAAACAGCTAGCACGCGACATCGTAAACTCTAGGCTAAAAAAAATTGTTGCCATATCCGCTGCTCCTGCCCAAAGCGATCAGGTTTTAAAAAAATTCACAAGCGAAGAAAGGCTTGTTTACGAGCAACTTGTCAAAATAATCTCTGAATGGAAAACAAAGATTTTAGAAAACGCAGGAGAAAAGTAAGATGGCTAAACTCGAAACTATTGATCCGCAGCAGCGTTTTCAAGAATTCTTCAAGAAAGAAAAGTACCGTCAGAGAATCGCCCAGTTAGCCATTACGGGAAAAGGATCATTAACCATCGATTTTGAGGAGCTTTATGGATTTGACCAGGCACTTGCTGAACTATTGCTCAACAAGCCTGAAGAGTACCTGCAGCACGCAGGCAAAGGAGCCTACGAACAACTCCGCATTGAAGACGCAGAATACGCGGAAAAAACTGAGAAAGTCATAGTCCGAATCGTAAAGCTTCTGGGCAAAGAGGTACTTCGAAAGCTCGGCTCAAGACAAATGAGCAAACTAGTCATGATTGAAGGCATCGTGGTGCGAGCCACACCTGTGCGACCGATGGTTCAGCTAGGAGCTTTCAAATGCAAACGCTGCGGCACTATGAACCAAGTTGAGCAAACGGGGCAGTTTTTGAAGGCGCCAGCCGTTTGTGTTGCCCCAGATTGCGGTAGAGATGGACCATTTGAGTTTAGCCAAGAAGAATCCACATTCATCGATTCACAAGACCTCCGTCTTCAAGAAAAGCCCGAAGACCTACCTCCAGGACAGCTCCCACGCGTATTAGCTGTGAAACTTGTCGGCGACGAAATAGTCGATGTAGCAAGACCAGGAGACCACGTTTCCATAGTTGGCACAGTACGTGCTTTTGCGCCGTCGCTGATGGGCATGGGAAAACTCCGCACATTCATCCTCCAACTAGACGCCAACTCCATAGAAGTCTTAGGCAAAGAACCCGAAACCTCACCGCCCACACCTGAAGAAGAAGCAAAAATGATCGCGCTATCCAAAGATCCAGAGGTGCACCGCAAAATCCTGACCTCCATCGCACCCTCAATCTTCGGCTTAGAGCACATCAAAGAAGCCATAATGTACCTGCTATTCGGCGGAGTTTCCAAGAGCCTGCCAGACGTGAACGTGAGAGGCGAAATGAACGCACTGCTCATCGGTGACCCAGGCACAGCCAAATCGCAGCTGCTCCAGTACGTTGCAAGAATAGCGCCGCGTGGGCTTGTACACTTCTGGCAGAGGCACAACCGCCGCAGGCTTAACCGCTGCCGTAGTCCGCGAGAAGGGTGGAAGCATGAGTCTTGAAGCAGGCGCACTGGTCCTTGCAGACAAAGGAATCGCATGCATCGACGAAATGGACAAAATGCGCCCCGAAGACCGCGTTGCCATCCACGAAGCCATGGAGCAGCACACGGTTTCAGTTGCAAAAGGAGGCATCGTCGCCACATTAAACGCTCGAACCGCAGTTCTTGCAGCCGCTAACCCATCCTTAGGCAGGTATGAACCCAACCGAACCGTGGCAGAAAACATTTCCCTGCCAGTAACCATCCTCTCACGTTTCGACCTAATCTTTGTTCTCCGAGACGTACCAAACAAGGAATCGGACAGAAAAATGTCCAGGCACATTTTGGAAATTCATAGAAGAGGAGCAAGCCCTGTAGAAGCGCAAGTCGATGCGGAGCTTCTGCGAAAATACGTCAGTTTTGCTAAGAGCATCAAACCAGAACTCAGCATGGACGCATTAAATCGCCTCAGCGACTTTTACTTAGCTATGCGTTCAGCAAGCGAAACCGAAGGCTCACCTGTAGCAATAACTGCACGTCAACTGGAATCGCTGGTTCGTATTTCAGAAGCCAGAGCACGCGTTGCCCTACGCAAAGAAGTCACTGCGGCAGATGCAGACGCCGCCATTGCGATTATGAAGCGGTCGCTTGAGGAAGTTGGAATCGACATGTCCTCATACAAAGTCGACATTGACTTGATTATGACTGGAAGACCAAAGAGCATCCGAGACAGGCTGCACGTTGTGCTTTCAACGCTTATGGATATGGAGAAGATAACGGGCATCGTGGAGAAAGACGCGCTTGTGAATGAGTTGGAAACTAAGCAAAAGATTCCAAGGGGCGAAATCGAACGCATGATTGGGCAACTGCTACGGGAAGGAACGATTTATGAACCGCGTGAAGGATGCCTAAAGAAGACCTAGGCGTGGATTGAAGGTTATGAAGCCAGTAGTAGTGGTTGCCGGAACCAGACCTGAAATAATCAAGATGGCTCCGATAATTCGAGCCCTAAACCAAGCCAAACTGCCCTTCGTGTTTGTCCACTGCGGTCAACACTACGACTATAACATGTCCCAGCAATTCATCGAAAACCTCGAATTGGCAGCACCCGACTACGCCCTGAAAATTGAGGCTTCTTCGCCTGGAGCGCAGACCGCAGAGATAATGATGAAGATGGATCAGTTGCTGGAAAAGATTGACCCATCCATCGTTCTAGTTGAAGGCGACACCAACACAGTTTTATCAGCGGCGCTAGCGGCAAACAAACGCACAATCGCCATTGGACATGTCGAGGCTGGCTTGAGGAGCTTTGACCTTCGCATGCCCGAAGAACACAACCGACGCTTAACTGACCACATTTCCGACTACTTGTTTGCACCAACAGAGAGAACCAAGGCCAATCTTTTGAAAGAGAATGTTTGGGGCAAAATCTACCTCACAGGAAACACAGCCATCGACGCTGTAATCCAGCATCTGCCAATCGCTGAGAAGAAATCCACGATAATGGAAAAGATTCCGTTCAAAACGTACGTTTTAGCAACGGCGCACCGAGCCGAAAACGTCGATGACGTTGCGTTTCTTGAATCGTTTATGGAGATTTTTTCAAAATCGCCACTACCGATTGTTTACCCGATGCACCCGCGAACAAGAAAGCGTCTGCAAGAAAACAACATGCTATCTCAAATGGAAAAAATGAAGAATGTGTTGATTCTTCCGCCTTTGGGTTACTTGGATTTCTTGGTTTTGATGAAGAACTCAAGTTTAATTATTACAGATTCTGGCGGTATACAAGAGGAAGCAACTGCTCCAAGCATAAGGAAGAGGGTGCTGGTTATTCGTTTGTCTACTGAGAGGCAGGAAGCAGTTGAAACGGGCTTTGCCAAAATAGTTGGAACCGACAAAAACAACATTTTAGCTGCTATACACGAAGCGCTTGTGAATGAACAGAAATTGCCTTCTGTGTCACCTTTCGGAGATGGCACAGCAGCCCAAAAAACTATTGAAATAATAAAGAAAGATTTTGCTTAAGAAATATACGTGGTTTTCTTATCTTCTTGTTTTCTGGTTTCTTCAGCTTGTACGGCACGTTTTTCTTCTATCTGCTGTAAGCGGGTAACCATTGTTTCTGCTTTGGCAATTTCGTCGTTTAAGCCCGTGAGGTCCAAGTCAAAGTTGAATGTTGTCTTTAACACTTCCAGAACACTTTTGGCTGCAAGAGGATCAGGCAAGTAACCGCGTGTTTCACCCAGTAGGCAAAGGGCATCTATTTTCTTGAAACGCGCCAAACCAAGTATGAGTCCTGCGGTACCCACGATTGGGCTTCCCGAAGTGCTTAGTGTTGCGCCTGCTTGCAATGCCTTGTTTAAGACGTCTTGTGAGGTGGCTGCTATGAAGACTTTGGGTTTTTCTTTGGGTTCCATGCGGTAGCCGCCGATGGTTGCGATTGTTTTTACGCCGTGTTTTTCGGAGAAGTCAAGCATTCTGTCGGCGATTTCGTATTGGCCTTCAATTGTTTGGGATTGGCTATCGCCCGTGAAGAGGATGATGTCGTTTCCTTTGGGGTTTTGGTAGTAGTAGAATGCTCCTCTTAGGAGTCGTACATTGCCTTTTTTGTTGACTAAGACGAAGTAGGGAAAGTGCGGTGAGTATAGGTAGGCGATTTTTTTGGCTTTTAATTGTTTGATTAAATAGCGGAGTGCGATTTTGCCTACGAGTCCTAAACCTGGAAGACCTTCGATAAGGATGGGGTTGTTGGGGTGGATTTCAGCAAATTCTTTGATGTAGGTTTCTTTCATTCTGCTTAGGCGCTCCTTTTCATTGCCATTCGGTATTTAAGATATTTATCGTCTGGAGAGAATTTGGCTGGATGAGGAATTCTAACTGAGCCACCACAGTAGGGGCAACTAGTTTTGTTTAACGTGTATCTTTCGCATTTTACGCATTTGCGCAGTTGCCAAACCAATTAGTGGTCCCTTCTAAAAACGGGCAATTGTGGCTTACGCTCAGCCATTTAGATGCTCATCTCTTACTCGAGAACCGCTTGGACGTCACCGTTGATTTTTGCTCTTCCACCTGAGGGTTCAGCTAACAATTCACCGCAGACATTGCAGGTTATTTTGTTGACTACGTTGCTGAAGATGAGTTGTTCATTGCCGCATTTTTGGCATTTAACCCGTAGGAAGACGCTTCTCGGTTTAGGGATAAGTTTGTTCCATTCAGACATAATTTTTCTACTCCGTTAATTTACTGGATGACTAATTTTCTTAGGCGGATGCCGTCTTTGTGGCGCATGTAATTGCAAACTTTGCATTTTAAGCGCAGAGTTTGTTTTTTGGTTGTTTTAGCGAATTCTCGCTGCAGTGGATATTTTTGTCCACCGTAACCCAGCTTTTCTCGCGCGTGGTGACGTTCGCCTTTTGCTAAGGCTCGTCGCTTTCCAGGCTTGTAGAGAGTTACAGCGTGAATCTGATGAACTTTACATTTTGGACAGTAAGTCTTTACTTCTTTAGGAACGTTCACGGTATCGACCAGCTTTGCATAAAAGAAACATACACATTCTTATACTTTATGACTTTTAAAGCAAAAAACAACAGCATCTAACACGCTGGCTATGCTTTTTTTCTATAGTAGTTGTGATGGAAAAACCTCTATACCACAACAACAACCAACAGGCAAGACAGAACATTGCGTTTTTGCATCAGCGTCTGGGTTGGGTTGCAGGCTGGTTGTGCAGGTTGTCACAAGCAACAGGGCTTTGGTCGCGGAAGTTTTTTAGGATTTTTGCTTATATCTTAGTTAAGAGCTTAAGGGTTTTCTAATTTTGATTTTTCTTTCCTTCTTTGGAGGTTGATGGATTTTCTGAATTATTTCGCAAGCTAATACGCTCTTATCATCGTTGAGGTAGCAGAATTATTTTGGTGCTTTCAAGGTTTAAGAAGTCCTTGTCCTTGGTTATGAGCGTCTCGTTGTTTGCCTCTGCAATTCCTGCAATCATGATATCTAGCTCGTTTATCAACTTGCCTTTCTCCTTCAGGTTCTTGTATACTTTAACGGTTTCATCTAAAGCATCGTTCCCAAAATCAAGAACCAGGAACCTTTTGAGCAGTTCTGAGACGAAATCGATGTATTGTTCTGGTGCTCCGCGGAGCATTTCGTACTTGGTAATTATTGTTGTAGCAATCTGCTCCTTTCCAGAGTATGACTCTATCAGGTCCAGAGCATATTTTCTCTTTCTTGATGCATCCACCATCAAGGAGGTATCGAATACGACCATTGCATCACTCAAATGAAGCAGACTTTCTTGCGGTTGCGTTCTTTCTGCCCTTCTCCGACGCCTCTAATATAGCCTTAGAGCCTTCCTCGCTTAGGGGTTCGTTAGCGTTCAGAAATGAAAGTATGCTTTTTGCGTCACCTTTATTGGTGCATTCTGAAATAAGGGTTTTAAAGAGTTCAGTGAAGGATTTGCCGTTCTTCATTCGTGAAAGGTCAGCATAGACCTCATCGGATACGGATATAATTTTGACCAATGGATACCACCAACTTACATATCTATATATACATGCATATAAAGTTGATGTAAACCCGAACCAACCCCACATAAGCCAATATTTAGAAGGTTTTTTCCCCACCTTGGAATTATTGTCAGAACGGCTCGGGTCCCATTCTGCAGTCGCATAAACGGCTAGGGCTATACTCCAGAACACATCATCGTGTGTGCCTGTTGGGTGACGGTAACCTATGGCGCCGTCTTTATGTAGACTGTAGCGTTATGCGTTAAGCTCGTGCAGACCACTTTTGGTTTTTTGCTTCTAACCGCATGTTTTTGGGTTCTAGTAGAACAAATTTATTAACTCAGACTGTAATGTTTAGCATATTACCTATATGCATATAGCGAGGAAGAGAGGAACATGTTCAAGCTTAAAGTGTCTGACGCTAAACTCTTAAGGGATATGGCTACCGCCATCTCAATTCTAGTTGACGAAGCAACCTTCAAAATTGACGCCGAAGGCTTAAAACTTCGCGCCATGGACCCATCACGCGTTGCCATGATTGATTTTGAATGGCCAAAATCCATCTTCCAAGAGTACGTCGCAACAGAACCAACAAAAATCTGCATAAACATAAGCGAACTACTCAAACTTCTCAAACGCGCAGGAAAAGACGAAGCAGTCGAACTATCCTTGGACGATAAAACTGGACGATTACTAGTAACGATAACGGGAAAGTACAGCCGAAACTTTACCATGCCAACGCTTGAAGCCTCCGAAGAAGAAGTCCCAACCCCAAAAATCAGCTTCAACGTCAAAGCCAAAACCACAACGCAGGGCTTAAGCCAAGCAATCGAAGACGCCCAACTCGTAAGCGACCACGTTCGAATCGAGGCGGAACCAGAAAAATTGACCCTAAGCGCTTCAGGCGACTTAATGGGAGCAACCATAACGCTTCAAAAAGGCAACGACGCATTGCTTGATTTGGAAGTTAAAGAGAACGCCAAAGCAACCTTCAGCCTAAGCTACCTCTCTGAAATCATAAAAGCAGCCTCAGCAACATCCGACATTGCAACGCTTGAATTCTCAACTGACATGCCCGTGAGAATAGATTTCCAGCAAACCAAAGAGGGAAAGTTAACCTTCTTCTTGGCGCCAAGAATCGAAACAGAGTAAGGTGACACCAAGTTGCAGATGGAAACGGCTGGTTTCACAACAAACGACTTGGCTAAGTACCCTTTTTTGAAAGAAACCGCCGAATACATTAAACTCTTAGACCTGCAAAT
The DNA here is from genome assembly GCA_963846735.1 of Candidatus Bathyarchaeota archaeon. Classification (GTDB taxonomy): domain Archaea; phylum Thermoproteota; class Bathyarchaeia; order Bathyarchaeales; family Bathycorpusculaceae; genus Bathycorpusculum. The sequence continues at coordinate 387,168 of CAWJXC010000004.1, forward strand.
CGACGATTTAACAAGCGTAGGCATGGACCAGATTCTTAAACGGGCTGAGGAACGGGTTAACGAAGCAATCCTTGAAAGAAGGATTACCCGAAACACTCAAGAAAGCAGCTTTGGAAATTTCCTCTTTTCCCGTCGCACTTCTACTAGTTATTGCAACCGAAAATTCCCTAATTAAAAAAAGGTACGCTCTGTCAGAAGCAAAGCAGGCGTCAAGCGATTTAGCCATTGAGCCCAAAGAGAAAATCCTCAAAGTAGCCCAAGACTTTGATTGGAAACTCAAACTTACCCCAAAAGAAAGCGGCGACGCCCCAGCAGAATTCACTATCTACTTTACTGATTACCTTCGAAACACAAGCCATTTACATGACAAAAAATGGAAACTGACCAACAGTATCCTATCTAAAGGAAACATTTTCTTAAACAAAAAAGATGCGGCGCGACTTTTAGAGGAGGAAATTCGAAGGCGCATAGAGAAAAGGTTGGATGTAAAAGCGCCCAAGTTTCCAGCCGAATTTACCCTGATTGCTGAAAGAATAAAGAAGCTGGCGCAGGAAACAATTGGACAAAGCGAGCTCGATGAGATGCCTAAGGTTGTTGTTCAAGCGGCTTTTCCCCCATGCATAAACGCATTGTATGCGGATGCAGCCTCAAGTCACCATCTCTCACACATCGGACGCTTCACCCTAACCTCGTTTATGGTTAATATCGGAATGACTCCTGAGGGGCTAAATGAGTTGTTTAAAACTTTCTCAGATTACAATGAACGCTTAACCCGATACCAAATCGAGCACATCGCAGGAGAACGCGGGTCGGGAACAAAATACACTTGCCCTCAATGCTCAGTGCTTCAAACACATAGCGTATGCAAAAACAAAGATGAATTGTGCCGCCGCATTTATCACCCACTAGCGTATTATAAAAGAAAGCAAAAAGCAATGAATTCAGGCTGAATGACTTGTTAACATTTATTAGTTTACTTTGCTGCAATAAGGATGGTCAGAATTTTTATGCCTTATCAATTAATTGGTAACTCCATGTTAAATTCTGAGGTTGGCGTGATTCTTCCAACTTATGGGGAAGCTGAGAACATCTCAAAGTTAATTGACGACATTGAAAATCTAAAGTTGGATGCTTCCATACTGGTTATTGATGATTCAAGCCCCGACAAAACCGCTGAAATCGTGCAGGAGAAACAGAACAAGTACCCCAACATTATGCTTTATGTTAGACCTAAAAAAACGGGTTTGGGCACAGCCATAACCGACGGTTTTAAAATTTTTCTATCCGCCCAACAACCTCCAAAATACGTCTTCACAATGGATGCTGACTACTCCCATAACCCCCAAGACATCCCTCAACTCTTATCAACAATGAGGGAGTGTGACTGCGGCATAGTTATTGGCAGCAGATATGTTAAGGGGGGCAGAATCGCTGGCTGGCCTTTCTCAAGAAAAATAATTAGCAAAACCGCCAATCTCATCGCCAGAGCTTCTTTAGGCTTAAAACTGAAGGATTGCACCAGCGGCTACCGCTGCTACTCCACAAAATTCCTCAAAGAAGCCATTGGCAACTTGCACAGCCACACCTATGAAATCCAGATAGAAACCGTAAGGCAAGCTGCTTTGAGAAGTTTCAAAGTAAAGGAAACGCCGATATTGTTTGTGAATCGGAAGCGTGGAAAATCCAAGCTTTCATGGACCGAAATCAAAAGCTACTTATCGTATACTTTGAAGGCAGTTTGGCGGTCATAGTGCTGTGGGGTTAACGTTTCTTTTGTTATAGCAGAATTAAATATCTAAAGCCTATTTTACCCCTATAAGGAGGACATGTTTAGTGAAGGGGCTTGGCAGGGCTAAAATTCTTCTCTTAATCGCCATTGTGTTCCTTGTGCTAAGCATTGTTCTATCAGTCGTAAGCCTATTTCCAGTAGATACAGCCAATAATCAAACACTTGTTTTGGTTAACGACACTTTCAACTTAACTCCAAACGAAACATACAGGCAGGGCTTAGGATCTTTCTGGGGCAACACTTCCAGCGACACGGGAAACATTTCCCAACGCATTTTTCTTTCAGTTCAGTGTCCAGAAGCTTTCTACAAGAATTTTTCCATAATAAACTACAATGGAACAGTGACCTACAATGGAATACAGTTAATGAACTATACCGACAAAGACATCGCTTACAATTTCAACGCAAGCACTGGCTATTACGAAGCAGTCTTCTCCAACTCAACCAACTCAGGAACGATTCATTTTACAGCATCCGTTCAAGAACCAAAAACGCTCTTCCCATACTTCTGGCTCAACGAAGGCTCAAAAATCATGTTCCTGCTAAGCTTAGGGTCAGCAATTCTTATCCTATTAAAAATAACACTGCCCAAGTTAACAAAAACATTAGAACACGCACCATCTTTACCTTGGCCAAACAAAACTTTCCGCAAATACCTCCTAACCATCCTGTTGTTATCCTTGGTGATTTGGCTTTTTCTTTTAGCGACAAACTCTTACTCCTCGCTGGGAACAGTCGAAAACTGGTACACCGACCATGCTCGAGACTCTTACGTTTCCAGTTTATTTCTCAAAGATGGATTTTCAATTTTTAATGAACCTTTAGGGAAACTAGCAAGTCTTGACAATTCAGCCTACAAGTTTGTGACATGGCCCCAAATGCCTCACTTGTACCCGTTAGGCAGTGTTTTTTTGTTTTTACCCTTTGGTGTTCTTCTTCAAAACGGTTTTAACTCAGTTTTGGTTTATAAAATTGAGGTCGCGGTGTTTCTAATTTTTGCGACTGCTTGCCTTTATTTTTTCCTTAAGAATTTCTTAATAAAAGATTTAAGGGAACCTGAAGACACGTCGAGATTTCGTTTATTAAAAATTCTGCGACTGGTGCTGCTGGAAGCTTTAGGAGTCTTCATTATTTATCTTGCTTTGATATTTTATGCGGCTGACGGTATGTTTGATTCAGTTGCTTTGCTGTTTTGCTTGTTTGCGCTATCCATGTTTATGATGAAGCGTTATGATTATTTCTTTTTACTTATCGCGGTTGCCGTCTTTGTTAAATACCAAGCCGGCATTTTCCTGTTGCCTCTAATTATCGTTGGTTTAATGAAGCTTATCGAAGGAAACAGGTTGAGAGGTTTACTTAGAAATAAAGCTGTAATTGCTGGCGCCGTTTTCGGGGGTGCCAGCGTTTTTACTGCTTATCTAAGCGCACCTTACCTGATAGCGACAGGACCACAATTTGTAACGAATGGAATCAACGCTTTCTCGCCCAACGCACAAATCAGCTGGCCAATCCAATCCTCCGCGGTTTTGTTGACGCTTTGTGCCACTTTGGTGTACGCGTTTTACATGCTAAACAAGAACAGCCTGCTTTCTCTGTCGGCACTGTTTCTGTTGCTGCCAAGTTTCATGTTGCCATACTTTCAGAGTTGGTACTTCCCGTACCTTTTCATATACGCGCTGATTCCTCAACGGAAAAGAGAACTTGAGGCAACAATAATCTGGCTGATTTTTATGGTTACAGTCATCTATCTTGGCGGACTCGCCTACAACATCCCATAGATTTTTGGCAATTTATGAAACTACTTAAAGTCCAACATAACTCTAAAATTTGATTTTTAGCGACATATAGTTAAATTTAGGGTAACAGAATAATTACTGTATCAAAAAGAGGGTAGGGCATGGAGGCTTCTCGAGAATTCGTTTACCAAAAATTCACCGAATACTACCAAGACCCCTCCACAGTGATTCCTGCCCCACTAATTTCTGAGCAGCGGGAATTCGCGTATCTCATGTTCAAGGAACGGTTTATGGTTAGGCACAGAAGGTTTGCTGAATTCAAAAACTTCCGAGCGGTACTTGCCGAGACTGTGCCGTCAGATGTTTACCATTCCTGCGCTTACTATGAAAACCCAGACTTTGACATGGACAAAAAAGGCTGGCTGGGCTCGGACCTAGTCTTTGACATAGACGCCGACCATATCCCCACTTCTTGTAACAAAATCCACGATGAATTTAGATGCGTAAAATGTGGGTTCGAAGGCAGAGGAATCACCCCCGAGACCTGCCCTTGTTGTGAAGCAACCAAGTTTGAAACCAAAATTTGGGCTTGCGACTTATGCATCCAATCCGCCCGTGACGAAACCGCCAAACTCCTTGACATGCTGGAGAACGATTTCGGATTTTCCCAAGACGACTTACACGTGTATTTTTCAGGACACCGCGGCTACCATGTTCACATCGAAAACGAAGCCGTAAAGTCACTGGATGCTATGGCACGAAAAGAAATTGTCGATTACGTTACTGGGTTAGGCTTAGCAGTCCTTGACAAAGAGCCCCAAGAGACACGTGGAAAACGTGCTGCGGCTAAAAAGTTTAGTTTGCACAATTTCGGCTGGAACAGACGCTTAAAGCTTGGCATGCAGGATTTTCTTTTAAACGCCACCAAAGAAAACCTGAAAGCTGTCGGCTTAAACAACAAGGCTATTCTGGATAACAAGGATGCCATCATTAAACGCGCCATCATCGAAGGAAGATGGGAAAGCATCAAAGGCGTGAAGGTTCAAACGTGGATAAAACTAGCCGAACACATTAGAGAAACTCAATCATCTAAAATCGACACTGTCGTGACTACGGACATTCACCGGTTAATCCGCATGAACGGCACCCTGCACGGTAAAACGGGACTAAAAAAAGTCGAGTTCCCAGCCAAGAACCTGCAGGATTTTGACCCCTTCACTGGAGCGGTAGCTTTTAAAAAGGGCAAGGTGAAAGTGTTGGTCTCTGACGCACCAGAGTTTAAGTTGGGCGGGGAAACGTTGGGTCCATACAAAAATCAAACTGTTGAGTTGCCGGTTGCTGCAGCGGTTATGCTTATCTGTAAGAGAAGAGCGCAGGTGGCAAACTAATGTACAAGGAACTCTATGCAGCATGGCTAAGAGAAATCGACGACCCCACACTTGGAGCTTTGCAACAGGATTTCTACGCAAAAATCGCAGAGTACTTACGGCGCATCAAAGAAGAAGATAAGGTGCTTGATAAAAAATCGGTTAAAATGAATTTGCTTGAACACGAAGCCCAGAACGTTGAACGCATGTTAAAAGAACTGCTTGATTTAAGATACAAAAAAATCATCAAAACAGTATCTAAGAGCCAAAAAGTTCCATCTGACTTGTTGACAAATGAAGAAGCCCAAATGAGCGAAACCTTCTTCGCTTTCACGGGTGATTACCAAAAGTTGAGTAAGAACCTCATGGAGGGCCAGCAAACCCAAGCAGTCCCAGTGGTTAAGGTTATAACTCAACCTGAAACGCAGCCCACTCATAAGCGGTTGACGGTTCGATTTTTAAAGAATATCCCAGCTATCATGGGTGCTGACATGAAATCTTATGGTCCGTTTGTGGTGGAGGATGTTGCTTCACTGCCGCCCCAGAACGCGCAGATTTTAGTTAAGCAGGGCTTAGCCGTGTTGGTTGAGGTTTCCTGATTTTCTGGTTTTGATTTTTTGCCATAAGCTTTGGCTTGCAAGAATAAGCAGCGGGTAGGAAATAATCCATGCCATCGCGTACAGGGGTCCATAGTAGAAGTGGAATGTCTGTACTTGCGGTGAGTCTACGCCATACTGCGTTCCTATGGTGAAGATGGTTGCTATCCGCAGGACGTTTATGAAGTAGGTGATTGCTGCGCCAAAGGCGAAGTATCCTATTTTGGCTTTCCAAGAAATGTTCATCCGCTTCAAAAAAAGCAAAGCCACAGCCGTGAAGATGAGGAGGCTTTCGATGCCTGCGCAAGGCCACGCTATCGCAAACTTTGCCGTACCTAATGCACCCGTAACTTGCAAGGTTGGCATCCCAGATCCAATTTCAGTTCCAGAAACAACAGTGTACCCCATTAAACCCAAGACACCCGCGGCAAGAGTGGCCGTTGTCGGAACCAACAGCTGAAACGGCGTAAATTGCCCGTAAGGAAAAACGTTATCGATAGTGTAGAGTACCCCGACTAACCCCACAAACAGGGCGGGCAGAGCAAAACCTGCCAAACCCTTCTTTCCAAAAGACACGAAAACAGTTACGCCAAAGAGAACCGAAAAAACTAGATACTCGATTGCAAGCGGCATAGAATCGGAGAAAGCAACCCCATTTTGTAGAGCCCAGTTTGCCAGGGCAGAGTTTAACCCAAAATAATACTCCAACAATACGTACAAAGTAGGAAGCAACAAAACCAAGGAAAAACCAAACAGTCTTGCTTTACTTTCCCTGCTTATTTTTAGTTTAATGGTTTCCCAACTGAGAATAAACTCCAACGCTACAAGCCAAACAAAGAACAACTGGAAAGTTCTGCCCTTCCACATTAACTGAAAAGAATCCTGTGCTGAAATTTTCAGGTATGGATCCAGCGGGTTTAGAATAAACAGGAGAGCCAATGGAATTGTGAATGCGATGAGCGGCAGGAGCTTGAGGAGGATGCCTGAGAGCTCTTGGTTTTTTGGAGAAGCTGAAGTGTTGGTCATGCCGCACACGACTCTAAATCATGTTGTCTCGATTTAAAAAAGAATGCCCTAACCACAACAATATGTTGATTCTGCGGGTAAGAGCAGAATAAAAGAAAAAGGAAGCGTTTAGCTGTATTCTCTAAACGTGTAATTGCATTTAGTGCAGCGCATAAACTGAGTTGAAGACTCATCTGCTCCTCGAGTTTGCACTTGCCAAACATAAGCCGTATTGTTCCCACACCTTGGACATTCAATACGCGCTGTCGGCAGCGTATTCAACTTCTGCTCCTCTTTGCCAATCACAGCTACAAACTGTTGAGGAGTATGCTGGATAACTTTGGGCGCCACTTTTGGCTCGCTGTTTTTGTCTGCTTCGGGCTTCTTGTAACCGCATTTTGGGCAGGCAAGAACTAAAGTTGCGTCTTTACCGCTCTTAGATTTCTTTGGCTCAAGACGTGAACCACATTTAGGGCAGAATTCCATATTTCCGTACTCCAACTATTCTATCCGTTTTGGGATTCCCTTAGCATTGTACCTTTTAAATGTTTTCCATTTTAAGTTAAGTCAAGGACTGATTCCCGACGCGATAAGGTGGGCAACGCGTAGCGGCTCAGGCAAACAGCTTCTAGTCGAGGTTACCTTTATGATTTTTTGGGCGTCAGCCAACGAAATTCCAGCTAATTCCACGTAGATTTTAGTGCCTTTGTTGGTAACCTCGTGGATTTCTCCAGCCTCAAGAATCATTCTCCAACGTTCCTCGGTATTGGGCAAGTTTCTGAGCGCGTCATGAACCCCATCCAAATCAGGCTTCTCATGAGTCAAGGCGATGACGGGAAGTTTTGTTGCCGCATTCAATTTTTTAATATCAACCACGTTAAATCCTGCAAACGTTATCCCATTCAACATTACCAAACGCAACTGCTTGCGGTGCGGTGAACCGTTAATCATTAAAGCAAACTGTTCGGTAGCATCTAAACCGTCGATTGCAATTCTAGTATGCATAACTCCATCGATTGAGCAACCTCCACGGAAAACAACTCCCACAACTATCACGCTACCTTTTGTATGGGGAATAAATTTTCCGTCGTCTATACCAAGCACTCGAATTTCTGGTTTTATGACTCGAAAGGCTTTTTGGCTGCTCAAGAGTGTCCCCTTAAACGTGATGGTATATTGATGTTTTTTAATTTAAAAACCAATCGCAAACAGACAGTCAACTTGACCTTTGCCTGCTTTTAAATGTTAAAAGAACAAAAAAATTAAATAAAATATGGTTAGACTTTGAGAACGCGCGCAAGCTCTTTACCGAAAGCATCATTTGCTTCCCGAACTTTCTTGGTAGCCTCAATCAACGCGTCTTCAGGCTTGTTTGCGCCTTTCATTCTAAGGTAGATGATGGGGCTTGAAGCTAAAGGATGCGGCACATCGTAGCCTGCGAACTCTACTTTTTTATCTTCTAAAAGTCTCTTTGCCAACAGGTTGCAGAGTCCGTGGCTGGAGCCTTCGATTTCTATCTTAAGCTCGTTTCCTGATTTTTTTAACACTTTAACGTTCATGCTATTTCGCCTTTTGTTAAATTTGTTCTTTGCCGTAATCTGGAGCTATTTTACGTGTTTCAACGTTGCCATCCTTTGGACATTTAAGGTCATACCCTTGCTGCTCAAGCAGGGTACCGCATCGTGAACAGAAACCGTACAAAACGCCCAATCCCTTATCGTTGGTTGATAAGTGGAAAATTTGGTTCTTATCGCTGATGACTTTAGCTCTAACAATGTCGCCTGGCTTAGCCACGTCACTCATTTGGTCAACGTATCTGTCGGAGACGTCAGAAACATGGAGGATGCCGCCGAAGTTGCCTGAGAGCTTTTTGGTTCCTATTCTGAATATTTTCACTAAAACGTTGTCTGATTGTGCATTGCCAATTTGCCCGATTACCACAGTTCCGACTTTGGGCACCACTACGCCACTGACTACTGGGTAGACAGAGACACGCCTGTTTTGCAAGTCCATCAATGAACGACCAACAATCTTTGAGTAAATAACGCCGTTTTTCTCGTATGTTCCCGAATCAGGAATGAACTCTTCAATAACGCCTAAGCGTTCGCCAGGCAATACTAAATGACCGCTTTTTTGTTCTTGAGGTTTTAGACTCATGTTAGTTTCCCTTTACTGTAAATAAGGTTGATTTTGATAAATGCATATGCTTAGTTTCCAATCTGCGCAATAAACCTTTTGATTAATAAATAAAAATAAGCCGCTATCCCAGTTTTTTGTTTTTCTAGTATTAGAAGAAGACAGAGGCTCCCTTACTCATCATCTTCCAGCTGACTTGCTAGGAGCGCCTGTTTTGGTGTATGAGCTTCTGTTGGGTTGCAGGCTGGTTGAGGAATAATCCTCAAGCAGTTTTGAGTGGATAACTTGACATTATGAATCCCCATGAGTTTCGGGTTCTCCGCCTCAAGCACAGAGCGAGCTTTGTCCCTCACTAACTACTCATATTTTTCTTGCTCTTGCTCGGATGTATCTTAGCGCAATTACCGCTTCTGCAACGGCAACAGCTGCAATAACCGTTAAATCAATAAAAAAGGGTGTTGAAGAAGGAAGCGTTGACACGCTATCAATTTTCACTAACCAAAACTTTTGGTCAACCGTGGCTTGAAAGGATTCATTCCAAGCGCCGACAAATACATAGCCGCCGTCTTCAGTTTGCTTAAGAGCGGTTGGATGAGTTTGGTAGTGGCCCATGTTGATGGATAATTGGGAACGCATTTTGCCCTGGCTGTCGATGTTTAGGAGTTGAGTTGTTGTTTTGGTGTTTGAATAAAAGTTTGAGTCCGTGTTTGAGTTGGTAGCGAGCAAGACAAAACCATCGGTGCTTGGCGATATAGATGTTATGTGCATGGTGATAGGGTAAGTTATGTTCCAGACTGCATTGCCTTCTAAGTCAGTCTTTACCAGCCAACCAACATTCTGATTGTTGTTATTGATAGCATAACCACCTATGAGGTATCCGTCAACTGTTGCTATGCCGCAGTCAGCATAAGAGGATACGCTACCTGATTCAATGTACGCTTTGCTCCAAGCGACATTGCCTTCGGCATCGATTTTGATTAAGCCATAGGAGGAGCCGCCGCCCCTCGCAATAAACTCGCATACAACAGCATATCCTTTGTCGCTGGTTGGCAGGATAGAAATTGCAGTTCCTCCGGAGATTGTCTTGTTTAGCAGTAGATTTCCAGTAGAGTCAGCTTTCACATAGTAAACAGCTGGCACGGAGGGTCCACCGCCTACATAGTAGGTGCCAACAATCGCGTATCCACCATCGCTGGTTTGAACAAACGAATTCAGATTTCCAGCGTCGGCTAGACCCGAAAAGAAGGGTTGTTGTGACGCATAGAAAGTGAAGTTGCTAATCCACTGCATATTACCGATTGAGTCAGTTTTAATCAAGAGTCCTACAGGTTGATTTTGCGGCGAATAACCGCTGACTATTAATGCATATCCTCCATCGTTGGTTTGCAATGCATTTTGCACTAATGGAAAAAGGTTTGTAACTTGAAATGTTCTCTGCCAAACAGAATTTCCCGCGGAATCGGTTTTCACCAGAATAGGCGTTAGGTCGGTGTAAGTGGGTCCTGAAGTTGTGGTGTTGGTAACCAACGCGTTTATTCCCAGAGCAAGGTAACCACCGTCAGAGGTTTGGATAACCGCATTGCCGCTTATGCCTGGCAGAAACTGTTTCCACTGCAGCGTTGGCGCCTGCACGGAGGTTATGGTAAGGGGAAGAATTATGAGCGCTAAGACCCCGAGAAGTAGAACGGCAATTGCTAACGCCATAGTTTTCTTCGGCAGCTTGACTTTTTGCGTGTGCTCGGTTACCTTGCTTGCCATGTGAAATGTTTGGGGTTTTCGGTAGCACCCGAAGATGATATTTGTTAAAGGCTTTCTATGGGCCATGCAGTTCACCGCTTGGTGTTACTGATGAGTTTATTAGTGTCCCGTTTGGTGAAAACCCTGCAGAGAAAACCAGGGGGTAATAATTGGAGCCAGGGGTTGAGTAATGAGCTGCAACAGCCAATGACAGTCCCCCCAGGTTTGAATAGTAGTTGAATTGGAAGACGACAGTGTCTACCTTATGAAGATTCGCTGTTTTATTCTGTGCAGCTTCTAAGGCTTGATTATAGAACCATTTTAGCCCCAGTGCGTCGATTTGGTCAAGGCTGCTTCGTACGTCTTGCTGGGTTACGTTTGGGTAGTCACTGTAGTCGTCGCCAACACGCGACGAAAACTGATATCCGTCGAAGCTGTAGAGGTCAACTGATTCGTTGGAATTCTTTGTACTGTAATAGATGGTAACATGTCCTGCTTCAGCCAAGCGAATGTCGATAAGACGAGGTACTCCAAGCTCATGGTGTTCAAGTTTAAGGAGGGAGCCGATTTGTCCTTGTTCTATGTTATTTAGCATTTCTGTGAGAGAGAGGTTTCCCATTCTATCCATTGTAAGCTCAGGCGTATTGCTAGGTTGCAATATAACTGGTTCACCACCCACCGCAGAGAACGCGACGCTTTCATACGCTGTAAAGCATAGGCAGAAGATCATCAGAGAAACCACCGAGTACTTCATGACGCTTCGGAATTTGCCCTTCGCCGCCAGAGTTATTAGAAAACCAAAGATGCCTGCTACAAGCAAAACAAGCCTTATCCATGAATTTGAGAGCACAAAAATCAGGCCGGCAAACCCAGCCACTACAACTGAGGCGAGCACCACTGTCTTGAGGCTAAGCAGAAAACGCGGTTTTTGAGTAAAGCCTACCCCGTTCTCAAGTGAGTTTTCTTTGGGGACTATGAAGGTTTCTAAGCCGTTCTGGCGAATCCACAACCCCCGTCGTTTCTCGTAGGTCAGGAACAGCGCTGTCCTTACAACGAAGGCTGCGGCGACGCAACCAAAGACGCCGTCGAGGACGCCGTACTGAATGTCTGCCTGTAAGTCCAAAGTTAGAAAGCCAGTGAACAAGAGGATTACGGCGACGGCGGACACTATGGCAAGCAGCCAGCCCCTCACGCGTGAGTGTCTGGTTGTTTGTTTTGGCAGTCGTTTTAGTTGGTTTTGGGTGAAGAATACGCCTAATGCTGTGCCAACAGAGGCCCCGCCCAAGCGAATTGTTCAGGCAACCCAAGATGCACAAGCCAACTCGTCGCGAAAAGATTAGCTAAACCGTTTGTCTGGATAACGTTTGCGGCGGCTATTATCGACCAGAAAACTGCTAATGCGCCGGCGGTTGCTGCTGCGCTGATTCCGGGTGTACCCTGCTGTCTTCTGCGGTCTAATGCTACGATTATTAAGCCTGCGGTTGAGAAAGCAATCATCGATGACCCCCAGAACAAGCCACTCAACCACATCGAGGGTTCTACTAAGTGAAGGAAGAGGAAAAACGGTGGGCCACTGATGGTTGGCTGGTCAAGCATGTTAATCAACGGTATTGATAGCCCAAGAAGCAGCACTGTGACCATGCTAGCTACCGCCATGGACGTGTGCCTCCTTGTCAGTAGCAGTGCCGCTGCGAGCAACTCTAAGCCGCAAGCAGTCAGGTTCAGGACTGATATGGGTAAGCCTGCGTAGTAAACGTGCCAGTTTGAATCAGTGTATGAGTTGAGGTAGATTGAGCCGAAGTAAATCGATAGTAAAGCGGCGACGATCAGCAGGAGCCCTGAGATGGAGGGGAGCGGAACCCATCTGCCCAGTTTCAGGTTATTAGTGTTTGTGCTTCTGATTATGCCTACTTTGGGGTCTTGGGGGAACCAGCCTCTTACACGTGAACTCAAACTTCGTTTTACAGTCATCCTTTCAACTCCGGGATAAGTTTGCCAAAAATCATGTTCGCTAACTTGGCTGGGTGAATGCTTTCACAGCCTTCGATTTCGATGCCGCGTTCAAGGGCGATGTCGATTAGATACTGCCTCGTCTGGTTCAAAAAAGCGGTGTCGGTGACTTCTTCGGGTGTGTCATGCCAGTACCAGACTTTTAAGCCGTGGCTGGTGGTATATGTTATTATTGCTTTCTTTTTTAGTCCGGGGTGGTAACCGAGCAAGATAGCTTGTTGTGGGGTTACTTTGATAACTTGCAGGCCGTTTACCTCTGCCACTTCTATCAGCGTGCTTGAGAGTTTGGCTTGGGCAGCTAGACGGGTTTGGTTGACATATTGGCGGGTGGTTTTGAGTTTTTCGGCTATACTGCTTACACTTAGACCTGAGCTGAGGAGTGCCCAGATGTCCTTTTGGCTTCGACTGAGCGGTGAGGATACGGAGCAAGCGGATGGCATAGTAAACATAATACTATTTGCAATTATTTATATATTTTTCCATTTAACTCTGTTATTTTGGACGACATATAGGTCGACTACAAAATCATGTTTTAATTTGTGATGGAAGTCAAACATTTTTGGAATAGTCATAAGCATAGCGTAGACGGCGGTGACGGAGCCTCCATGTTTTGCAATGAACCCTTCAAGGAAGGGAGAGGCGGAAACCTGCAGGAACCCTTGGCTGGCTTTAAGCTGCTTAATCAAGCGGGCATCGACTTCTGGGTGATTATGCAATGAATATATTGAATTGCCAACTTCGAGGGCTTTTACCAAGAACGCGCGGTCAGCCTCACGCGTTTGCACGCCAAAAGGCGGATTCTGCAAAACGGTATCGAACCTACCTACGACCGCGCTTATGTCACCAAGAACCCATTCAACGCCGTTAGCTAAATCGGCTTTCTTTGAGTTTTCAGAAGCTGTCTTTATAGCTAACCTGTCAATGTCAACGCCCACAACGTCTCTGGCACCAAGGTAAGAAGCGCCTAAAGCAAGCCTGCCTGTGCCGCACCCTAAATCCAAAACAGACTTGTCGATAATGTCGTTGTTTGCGTAGGCGGCAATGTAGAGCATGTTTGCGGCTATCTGCTCTGAAAGGGTATACTGTTCCAGATGCACTTTGGGGTTAGGTTGGGGAGCAACTTTGGAGAGGAACCGTTCCAAGTCTAGTTTTCGAATAAGCCTTTTTTGAGCATGTTCTCCCATGAAACTTCGCCGCAAACCACCATAAACTCGTTAACTGTTAAGATTGGCTTTTGAAACTTTCCAGGGGCTTCAAGAGAAATCCGTGGACACGCTGTATTCACGTATGCGTCAAGGGTGGGAAATTCTAAAAGTGTCTCAGGAGATATTTCCCTAGCCGCCAACAAATATGCAGCTTTGCCGTTTTTCTCCGCCAACTCCTTCATTTTCAATGCGTTATCTATATGTTTCTGCCCAGGCTTTAACCCAACAAAAATCCCGAAGCGCTTACCGTTTTTGGCTTCTTGGATGCATGCAAAACGTTGCTTGAGAATTTTTTGAGCCTCTGCACCAATCAAATAAGCTCTGTTATCGTAGGGGTCTGCTATGATGGTTGGTTTAGAAGTGCTCAACGCAACGCCCAAAGCGTGGAACATGCCGCCGCCGACAAAAAGATACGCTTCAACTTCGTTGGCGATTGATTTTACGTTGCTATAGTTGCAGCCGCTGACTTGTCCAGGGTAGCCCATTTGTCCTGTGTCACCGATTATGACTGTTTTTCCCACGCGCACAAGGATTTCTCTTGCTTGGTTTAGGGTTTGTAGGTGTTGCACTGAGGTTGCTAAACCAATTTTGGAGTAGCCTGTTAAGAGCGGGATAGCCTGCAAGATTGCCGCGTCAACCGTTACGGTTGCCCTGGCTTCCACGTAAATCGTTGGAACCTGCTCGTGCTTAACCATTTTCGCGTGACCAAAATGCACAATCAAATCCACACCTAAACCCTCTGCCTCACCAACCGCTATGTCACAAGCGCCGTAGCATGGGTCGGCGGAAATTATCGCAAGTGCACCACACTTCTCCACAATTTTTGCTAATTTAGGTGCTTCGGGTTTTAATCCTTCAGGCAACTGCAATAAAACGCGTTTAGCGCCAAGTTTAGTTATTTCTTGTTTTATTCTTTCTTCTTCAAAATCAAACCCTAACATACTATGCCCTCACATTTGCGTAAGTGAATAAAAAGTAAGAGAAAGGGTTGCACGGTTGCATACGCGCTTTGTTTAGAGTGTCCATTCCCAGTCTTGGACTGGTTTTTTGAGGGGTTGCCCACGTGCTAAAGCGGCCTGTTCAGCGAGGCGCTCAAGGATTATTTTTTGTTCTACGCTTGCAACGTGTTTTCGGGTTGCGACTACGGCGTCGTTGTTGACGGATATGCTGTCGATTCCAACGCGAACGAGGAATTCTGCGAAGTCAGGTAAATTCGATGGTCCTTCACCGCATATGCTGACTGTGCAGCCGTTTTCGTGGGCGGCTTTAATGAGGTGTGCTATGATACGTTTGACTGCTGGGTCACGTTCGTCGAAGTACCCCATTTGCCCTAAACGTTCAGAGTCGCGGTCAATCATGAGGACTCCTTGGGTCATGTCGTTTGAGCCGATGCTGAAGCCGTCGACGAGTTTGCTGAATTCGTCAGCCATGATTCCGATGGAAGGTGTTTCAGCCATGAACCATATCTTGAAGTTTCTGTTGCGTTCTAAGCCTTCTTCCTTCATGATTTCTAGTACCGCTTTTGCTTCCCAGAGGGTTCGAACCATGGGCAGCATGACATAGACGTTTTTGAGCGACCATTCGGTGCGGCATTTTTTGATGGCTTGGCATTCCAGACGGAAGGCTTTGTCATACCATTTGCTTATGTAGCGGCTGCATCCTCTCCAACCCAACATGGGGTTTTCTTCTATGATTTCGTATTTGTCGCCGCCTTTTAAGCCCCGGTACTCGTTAGTTTTGAAGTCACTTAAACGTACCACAACTGGTTTAGGCTGAATTGCACGAGCAACTGTTGCTATGCCGTCAGCCAGTTTATCGACGAATTGTTGACTTTGGCCTGCATCAACAAACGCCATTGGATGTTGACCTATGGCGCTGGCTAAGATGAATTCGGTACGCATTAAACCGATGCCTTCGAAGGGCAAGTTCTTGTATTGTTCAATCATCTCGGGAGTTCCGAGGTTCATGTAAATCTTTGTAGCTGTAACTGGAGCGGCTTCTGCAACTTGCATGGTTGCGCCGCCGTTGTTTGATGCGGCTGGTTGAACGGCTTGTGCCATTATGCCTTCGTAGATAACACCGTTTCTTGAATCCACAGTGTATTCTTGACCTGTTTTCATTAATTGTGTAGCGTTTTCGGTGCCTACAACGCAGGGGATGTTGAGTTCTCTGCTGACGATGGCTGCATGGGAGGTGATTCCGCCTTTGTCAGTGACTATGGCGCTTGCCATTTTCATGAATGGTACAAAGTCAGGGTCAGTCATGCCTGTTACGAGAATATCTCCTTTGCACATGTTACTGTTGGCGTCGTCTAGGTTTAGGACAACTTTTGCTTTACCTACACCGTAGCCTCTTCTTCCAGCGGAGATTCCTCGAACGACAACCTTTAGGTCTTGAGCTTTGTTTTCTTCCATTTTAGATGCTTCCGTTGTTTTTGAACCGAAAACAGTTTCTGGACGAGCTTGAACTAACATCATGTTTTCGGGGTAAGATAGGTCTTGGTCGATTGCCCATTCGATATCCATGGGTTTGCCATAATGCTTTTCGATGCGCTTGGCAAGTTCGGCGAGTTTAAAGATTTCTTTGTCGCTTATGCAAACAATTTTTTGCTCTGCTTCAGGGATGTCTAGGTGGACAGTTTTTCCTGTTTTGGGGTCGCGAATGTATTTGACGGTTTTTCGGGCAATGCGACGTTCTTTAATTATCATTGAATTCTTGTCTATGACAAAGTCGTCGGGGTTCACGACGCCTGAGACAACGGTTTCGCCTAAGCCGAAGTTGCCTTCGATTACGATTTCGTCTCGGTTGCCTGTAACTGGGTTAATTGTGAACATGACTCCTGCGGCTCGGGAGTTAACCATTTTTTGTACGCCGACGCTGATGAAGACTTTCTCGTGTGGGAAGCCTTTCTCGTTTCGGTAAAAGATTGCGCGTGGCGTAAAGAGGCTGGACCAGCATTTCACCACTTTGTCGATGAGGTCATCTGCGCCTTTAACGTTAAGAAAAGTTTCCTGTTGACCCGCAAACGATGCGTCAGGTAAGTCTTCGGCTGTGGCGCTTGAACGCACCGCAACAAAAGTGTCTTTTAAGTCAAAGCGTTTGTTTAAGTCAGCATAAGCTTTTCTTATGGCGGTTTCGATGTCTTTGGGCATCGGAGTTTTTTCGATAAGTTCACGGATTTTTTTGGATGCGATATCGTACTGTTTGGGGTCGTTTGGGTTTGTGACTGTTTCCTTAATAATTTTGTAAATCTGTTCAGCGATTTTTTTCTCTTGAATATATCTTTCATAAGAATAAGCGGTTACCGCAAAACCAAAAGGAACAGGCAACCCTGCATTAATCATTTCGCCGAGGCTGGCGTTCTTGCCGCCAACAATGGAAACGTCAGTGTTTCTTAAAATCATCAAACCATAAAACCAGTTCTTTCTCTTTGACGCTCAAGTCGTCTCCGTCTCCGGTTCGGCCGTTTCGGTCATGATTGGAGAAGCTTCAATTTTGGAGATAACTATTTTGCATGGTATTGGAAGTTTTGCGCTTCCTCTTTTGAGCGATTCTTTGGCAATTGCCTCTTGACCTGCTTTTACTTTGACGGTTATGATGGTTTGGTCTACTTCTACTTTTGCTGCGGTGCCGATTGGTGTTCCGAAGGAACGTCTCATTCCCTGTTGAAGTCGGTCAGCGTGAGCGCCGAAGATCATTTTGTTTTCTCTTAGGATAATGTGAGGGTATAGATTAACGACCATAAGATAATCATTTATGAGTTTATCCATCAGGATACGGTTTGTAGCTACACGCGCTGCTTCTAAGGCACTATGGCGTATTTGAGCTCGTTCTAAAGCGATAAGTTTGGCCTTCGATTTCAAAGGTTCCCTTCGTATCGCCCATAGTGAACTTTACTATTTTTGGTGGTGGAAAACCTCTAACGTATTTCTTTCTTGTGTATGCTCGATTTTTGACGTGCCTGTAATTTCTTGCGTGCATGCAACGTCCCTTTTGTAGCATACGCGTTCAGCGATATTTAAACGATTTGTAAATCTGCGGTGATACTTCCGTGCATTTTCCAACTTCTAGTTATTTACTTAAAATGCGCTATTCGAGTAATTGCGGTCATTTACTTATATACTTAGTTTACTTTCTGATTTTCAGAATGCCAACTGAACTGTTTATTTCAGGAAAAAACTGGATGCTCTCATTAGCGGAGCTAACCGCTTACTTTAAAGCAAGACAAATCAAATTTGAGATCCAATTTTTTTCTGGAGAATTCTTCGCCCTATCCTTTGAAAAAGACTTTGATGCTTCCGCAATTGCTGATTTGGGTGGAACAATAAAAATCGGCGAAGTAAAAACAAAGTTTCCAACCGAAACCGTCAAGGAAGCGTTCCTCAAAAAAAACAAACAAGCCCAATCACAAATAATCGAGTCTTTGGCTTCGAGCGGTTTAGTTGATGGGATGACGAAATCGCCCGAGAAGATGCTGTTTGGAGTAAGCGTGTACTGCACTGAAAACACCCTGCGACCATTATCAGGAGGTATTCAACGGTTTGTCGGAAGCGCCGTTAAGGACGAGTTGGCTGAGTTAGGCAAGAAATCCAAGTTCATGGGATTCTCCAACGACAGAAAACAAGCTCAGCTAAGCCATGTTGAAGTGTTAAAGAAGAATTTGGTTGAAAACAAAGCGGAAGTATTGTTCTGCATTGGTAGAACTGAAACGTGGGTTGCAACCACGGTTGCGGTGCATAACCCCTTTGAATTTCAGAAAAGAGACATCTACAAGCCTAACCAACGAAAAATCTTCGGCATGCCACCAAGGTTAGCACGGATTATGGTTAACTTGTCTGCATGCACACCTGGAAAGGTTTTGCTTGACCCATTCTGCGGCGTTGGCACGATTCTTCAGGAAGCGCTGTTGGAGAAGGCAATGGTTGTTGGCATGGATGTTAATCCTTGGTGTGTTAAAGCTGCAACCGAGAATCTTGAGTGGTTAGTAAGAGAGTATGGGCTTGGAGGATGCGGATTTTCGGGTTCTGCAAGGGGACGTCGGCAGGTTGGTTGAGAAGATTGGGCAGGAAGCGATGGATTGTATTGTTTGTGAGCCTGATTTAGGTCCAGCCCTGCGGCAGAGTTCCCACTGGTCCATATGCAGAAAAGATTATTCAGAAGCTTGAACCGCTGTATTTTGGTTTTGTCGAACAAGCCTATAGAGCGCTAAAGCCAGGCGGACGTTTGGTGCTGGTTACCCCGTACATTAAAACGCGTTCGGGACAAGCGGTAACTATGCCTATCGACGAGAAACTTGAGCAACTTGGGTTCAAGAAGAGTTTATGCTTTCTCAAAAGACATGTTCTCGCAAAGCGCAGGCGGACTTGACCGTTTGGTTAGTGCTTCCTCTTTGGTTGAAATGGATGAGCGACACATGATTGGCCGAGAAATCCACATCCTTGAAAAATAAACGGTTCATCGTCAGATACAATTTATTAATTTGTTTAGTGAACTATGTTTCTAAAACTGTTTGAGGCAAAAAACAATTGAGCACTAATTCAAGACCCAATTGGGACAGGTACTTCTTAGACATGTGTGAAGCCGTGGCTAGACGCGCAACATGTGACCGAGGAAGAAGCGGCTGCGTCATCGTCAAAGACAAACGAATCATGACCACTGGCTACGTTGGTGCTCCTGCAGGTTTGCCCCATTGTGACGAAGCAGGACATGACATGCGCAAAGTATTCAACTCTAACGGAGAAGTAACCCAACACTGTGTACGAACGCTGCATGCCGAGCAGAACGCAATTATTCAAGCTGCAAGATTTGGTATTCCGCTTGAGGGAGCAACGCTTTTCTGTAAGATGACTCCCTGCCGAACCTGCGCAATGATGATAATTAACGCTGGAATCAAACGGGTCGTCTGCGAGAAACGCTACCATGCTGACGCGGACACCATTGAGATGTTTAAGCAAGCAGGCATCGAACTAACCATAATGAATAATGAATTCGAAAAATACGACAAGCAATAACCGCTCATAAACGGCACCTCTTAAAATTTAGACTTCTCAAGACGATGCCTGCCTAACCTTATTTTAGGACCTTGAAGTTAAATTTGGTTTCTATTAAATAAAGGAGAGATAAGGTAGTCTCTGAAAGAAGAGGCTAACTATCTTTTTGAGGGAACAACAATCCACTTAACGTTATCAAACCCATACTTCGTTACCAATGGGTCGATGAAGTTTGGGGATAAGTCATCGTCGATTTCTGCGAAAACCACGGTATCGCCGATTCTGTAGACGATGCAGATGATTGTGACGTCTTTTAGGGCGGCGTATTTGCCTTTGATTTCCCAGTAGCCAGGTTCATCTCGTCCAGGCTTCAATAATCCAAGAATACTTGTCTTCAGGATGCTGTCCCTGCATGAAATTGAAGGCGCAAACAACGTCCCCGACAGCTTTTGGGTCTTCATTTGTTTTGACATAAAACCAGATTGTCATAACTAACACCAAATAGTATTGAGTTGTGTTCTGCCTTTAAATTGTTTCTTCTACACGTCAGCCTTTGGCTTCTATGAGGGTTAAGGTTTCAAAAAAAGGCAGTTTATGCTCAGCTTTCACACTTGCTTTAAGACCTTGCTCGCTGAATTTGTCGAATGGTTTCTTCGACGCCTGTAAGCGTGGACTGCATCAAAAGAACCCGGCCGTTAGGCTTCAGATGCGATGGATACTTCGGAAATAAATCGGTCAACCACTTCCCTTCCATTGGCGCCTCCTGCCCACGAACGCCCAATCCAAGACGCCGCCTCACCCTCATCTGACGGCAGGTAAGGCGCATTAAACAGAATTAAGTCAAAGGCAGCATTTGGGTTTAGAGCCGTGAACAGGCTTGCTTGAACAAAATCGATTTTACCACGTACACCGTTGAGCGCTGAATTTTCTTTTGCACAGCGAATGGCATAGGGGTTTAAGTCAACTGCAACTACGCTGCCAGCTTTTTTGGCAGCCAAAATGCCAAGCATTCCGCAGCCAGTGCCCACATCCAAAACCTGTTCGCCTTCTTTAACGTCAAGGTTTTCGGCGAAAAGAAACGAGTCCTCAGCAGGCTCATACACATCTTCGTAAACATCAAAAACGTAATCGCCAAAGCGGGTTCTCTTAGTTGGGTAAGGCATTTGCTATTGCTCCAAAATCTTTAGGGGACAACTCTCTCACACGTCTATCATGGAACGGAAGACTAAGAGCCAATTTCTCTGCTTCTTGCTTGCTTAACTTGAAATTGCTCCTGATGAACGGTGCAATTGCTTTGCCTAATTTTTTGTTGCGCTGGGTAAAGAGCCACTTCACCATTCGCACAAAAAACGCAGCATCCTTCACTTCGAACGGTTTGGTGTTCCAGGGTTTTAGGCGACGATTACTGAATCAACTTCTGGCTGAGGATAAAACATGGCTTTGGGAACAGCATCCAAAAGCTCAACCTCTGCACTCTGATGAGTGACAACCGTTAACCAACCGTATTCTTCACTGCCCACAGCGGCTACAAGGCGGTCAGCGAACTCTTTCTGCAAAATCAAAACTGCACAATCAATCTTCCGTTCCAAAAGCCATGTCACCAAATGAGAAGACAAATAGTAGGGAGGAATCGCTATGACTTTGTTGAACGGGGGCAACGCCACTTTCAACACGTCGCCTTCAATTACAGTCACGTTGCCTAAGCCTTTGACTTGTTCACGAAGCACCTCTGCAACTTGCGGGTCTTTCTCAACAGCAACTACAGCCTTGCACTTATCAGCCAAGAAACATGTTAGCCAACCGAAGCCTGCGCCAGCATCCAACACCACATCCGCTGACTTAAGCGCTGCGTAGGTGCACAGTTTAGGGTAGAGCGACGGCTCAACCATGAAGTTTTGCCCCAAAAGCTTGTTCGGGGAAATTCGATGGGTTCGAAGCAGCTGCTTCGTTTCCTCAAGACTCATCGCTTATGCCTTACTGCGCCCGCGTGAACAACCGGTACTTGCTGTCACCCTCAAGCTCTTCCATAACCCGCTTCGTAATCAACTTTACAGGGTTAGGCAATTCGGTGCGTTTCTGCAAATCCTCAAAGCTTTCAAACGGTTTCCGCTCACGTTCATTGATGACTTGCCACATGTATTTTTTGCCGATGCCTGGAACAAGCTCTAACGCATGCATGCGAGGAGTAATTGCTCGTGCGGTATTGAAGAAGTTGACAAACCATTTTTCCCGATTCTGCACAATTTTGCTTATTACGCTTGGAAGCTCTGCTTTCGCTGAAGCAGTTAACTCTTCGTACCCAATTCGGCCTATAATGTAGGTGACTTCTTCACGGGAATCTTTTCCAACGTACACGCGGTCACCAGGTTTAAGAATCAAATCTTCTTTCACTAAAGCCTCCAAAAGGGTAAAGAATTCTTCCCCGACACATTGAATTAGAGCTCCCGCTCGGTAACCTGCCCGTCCAGTTGGGCGAAATCCTGGCTTGCCGTGCTGAAGGAAATCTAACACGTAAGCATGCTCTTCATACCGCTTTTCCATAACAGTCACTGAGTCCGTCCAGCTAGTCTATTCTCGCTTACTGCTTAAAAATACTTAGTCGCTTCCGGCTACTTCAACGTTCGATTCTCATTCAAAAGCTCAACAATTGTGTGCAATTTTGAGGTTTCTATGATTTTTCGTCCGCCAGCTAAGAAAACCCTCAACTCGTCAACAGTTTCAGGCATACAATTGATAATCTGAACTGCTTCAGCCTCGTCAAGTTCATATTCTTTAAGGAGAATTTGCAAGAGTTCTTCAGCTTTATCTGGGTCACATTTGGAGAATTTGCTTACGTAATCGAGTGTTCGGCGTTGGAATTGGTCTAGGTTTTCTTCGCCGATGGTTTCCAGAACCTTCTTAACTTGCGGTAGGGTTAAGCGGTTTTCGCTTACTTCTCTCTTGCTCATCTTTCTCACTTACCTGTGTAAGGCTCTAGATGTTCTGAGCGTGTAATGATTTCTTTTATGGCGTTGCCTTGTGGAACGCTAACAACGTATCCTCGACCTCGTTTTTCCACTATGACGCCTATTTTACCGTGGAAACGTTTGTGAGGCATACTCTTCTGCGTGCTAGAATCCATCTTTATGATTACTTGAGAACCAGGAGTATACTCTTGAAGTATTTTACCGATATGTGGTTTACCTTTATCGCGAGTTGCCTTCCTTAGAAGACTGCGAGTTCCTGTGTAATAGCCTTTTGAACCTCTCATCCAATTTTCACCTTTAATTATCATCCATTATTACATTAAGAACGTCAAGCTTAAGCGTCTTCGCTCTGTTGTTGAGCAAATCCGAAACGTTCGGTACTGTTCTTCCTTCATCTCCAGACACCAATTCTTTAACGTAGAGCCCGCCTTGGCAACGAATTTCCAGTAGAGCCCTCTTAAGCGACACCTTCTTAACTTTAACCTTATATATGTACCTTTCTCGGATTAAATCTGCCCTTCGATGCAAAACACGTAGAGGCGTCTGCTGTTTAATTGTAATTTCAGAGAGCTTTTCTTCAATTGTGCGCAAATCTGCATCTGAAATTTCGTTTTCAAACTCAGCCAGCAACTGATACTCCTTCTGCGCGCCCTCACCTTTCTTGAGACGCCTAACAACATCTTTAGTTGTAAAATGTAAACCTGAAACCTCAACTTTCCCAACCGCGCCAGCATTAACCTCAGCTTCAATCTGTTTCAAATCAACAAACCGCTTCTTTGGCTTTGAAACCTCAATCACAAAAGGTCTACCGCTGCCCAAGCATCCGTGCATCGATGTCTTCGCGTCCAGAAGCATGGAAAAAAATTTCTTCACCCTGAGCAGCCTCAAGCAATTGTTTAGAAGACAACTCCTCGACCGATTCAGGATACAATTTTCCTGTTCCGCCGCATTTGTCGCAGCCTCTTCCTCGGCAGTTTGAACAGAACCATTTCGACTGTGGAATGGTTCTGACCAACTTGCGGTATCTGCCAGCGACAAAAAGCGGGTTAACTTGAAGCCGAACCGTCTCCAGAAAAGGGTTGAAGACAACGACAAGGTCAGGCTTTAAGTAATCTGCTTCTTTGCCTGTTCGTTTACCAAGTGCTTTACCAAGCAATCTGCCAAATTCATGCTTCATGCTTTCACCATAACCAATGTTGATAGCTGCCTTAAACTCATCTTCACGCTCCTCAACTTTGGTTGGCAATTCAATTCCCACAAGGAAAGTAGTAAACTCGTAGTCTGCAATGAGCGTCCAGGGCTTTCTGGATTAAACTGTCAACAAGCTCAAATTTGCCCTCACAAAGAATACAGGATTCTGCAGTATCCTTTTTTGGAAGGCGTTTCTTTAGGTGTTTTAGGGTTTCTTGAGCTTCCCTTGAAAATCCATTAGTCGCCAAAACCTTAAGCCGCTTCACACCCTCAAGTTTCTTTTCTGAGACAAGGTCGTTGGCTTGCATGGTTAAACTGACTTTTAGGGCTTTGCCGCGAACGTTGTTTTCCATGCTGTAACCCAACAAGAGCAAACTGTCTGCCCAAGCAGTGATCGCAAAGCGGGTATTTACTAAGAATTTCGAAAGCTTTTTCTAAAACATCCATTCCGCGTAGCCTACTTGAAACCCGTTGGCATTCCTTTGCCGCCCAATCCAAACGGCAGCTTCTTTTTATGTTTGAACATCTTTAGCATCTTACGCATCATAACGTATTGCTTGAGGAGTTCTTTAACGTCTTTTTCAGTTGTTCCTGAGCCCCGTGCAATGCGTCGGGCACGTGAGGAATTGAGAAGTTTGGGGTTTTCTTTCTCGGCAGGCGTCATGGACTGAATTATAATGCCCCACTTATCTAGGCGACCTTCAGCGGTGTTCAGCATCTCATCAGGCACATCGGCGGAGGACATTCCAGGAATCATCTTGAGCACTTTACCGAAGGGACCCATCTTTTTGACTGCTTGGAACTGCTCATACATATCGGTTAAGGTGAAATTGCCGCTCATGATTTCCTTAGCTTTCTTTTGTGGAACTTTGATTTCGGCGTCGTGGACTTTTTCTAGGAGGGTTTCTAAGTCGCCCATGCCAAGGAGTCGACCAACGAAGCGTGAGGGAATGAATGCTTCTATGTCCTCGATTTTTTCGCCTGTGCCGATGAATTTGATGGGTGCACCGGTGGCTGCAACCGCGGATAAGGCGCCGCCTCCACGTGAGGAACCGTCGAGTTTTGTTACGATGATTGCGCCGATTGGGGTTGCTTCATGGAAGGTTTTGGCTTGTGCAAGTGCTTGTTGACCGATTGTGCCGTCGATGACCATTATGACTTCGTCGGGTTTGATGTGTTTTTCAAGGTCTTTCATTTCTTTGATGAGGTCTTTCTCTTCTTTGTGGCGACCAGCCGTGTCAACGATTATGAGGTCTTTGTCGGTAAATTGTTTTAAGCCTTCCTTGACGACTTTGACGAGGGTCTTTGGCTTTCCCGTCGCCGTAAAGGGGAATATTAATCCTGGCTGCTAACTGTTGAAGCTGCGCAAAAGCGCCTGGACGATAAGTGTCAGCGCAAATTAAACCAACTTTTAAGCCTCTTTTTTGGAAGTACCGTGACAATTTTGCGGCGTGAGTGGTTTTTCCTGAGCCTTGGATGCCAACCAGCATGATAATTTTCTTTTTGCCAGGCTCAACTTTTAGGGGAACAGGTTTGTCGCCGACAAAGCGGGTTAATTCTTCATAAACAACTTTAATGACGTGTTCGCGTCTTGAGACGCCTGGAGGTACCTTTTCGTTTAAGGCGCGTTCTTCGATGCGTTTGGAGATTTCCAAAACAAGTTGGACGTTGACGTCTGCTTGGAGCAGGGCACGTTGAATGTCGCGGACAAGTTCTTTCACTGCCGCTTCGTCTACTACGCCCGTCTTAAACAGCTTTTTTATGGCGCTGGTCAGCGAAGAACCTAACTTGTCTAGTGCCATCAGAGTCTCCAGCCTAAACATTCTCTTATTCTTTTAAATAAAGATTACACAAAATAAGCAGGTAATGGCCCTAAAATCTGGGTTGTTTTCCATGGGAAAGCCGTTTACTTTGGCATATCCACCACTCAGGTGAAGCCTCAGTTTCCCCATATTAATTATTCTTCACAATTCAGACGGCTCTTCATGCATCATTGGCTTCACAGCAAAAGGCTCCAAGCTAGAACATAAACTTTAACGGAAAATCTTAAAACAATGCAGGAACAATCAGCATATGACTGGTGAGTTAGTTGACTGCTGAACGCGCAATACACGCATCAATATTTATTCTACTGCTGGTGGGTTTATCTGTTCTAAGCGTCTGGGCAATTTTCAGTTACCTAAACCTGCAGGATAATCTCATTCTTGTAATCGCCAGCATTCCCTTAAGCTGGGGAATAATTCTGTTGGCAATGTACCTTAGCTTTAACAAGCTGGGTTGGAAATGGTGGAGCTAAAGCCTCTCTCTGTGACATAGCCCCCTCTATTTATAGGCAGAAAGTTTAGTTGAGATAAGAAAACGAAAAATTAGGGTAAATATGGAATTGGTTATTTTACTCGGACAATTTTTACTTTTCCAAGTATCGCCCAATACTCGATTTCTGCGCCTGCAACAAGTTTAGCTTTGAGTTCTGGCTCATCAGGGAACGGTGCATCTAAGTACTCGTAGGTTTCAAGGTCCATTATTTGCACGCCTGTAGGATTAACGGCGAAGACTTGGCCTGCCCTCTTGTCGATTAGGGGAACTTCTGCGCCTAGGTCAACGGGCTTTACGAATTGTCTTTTTTGGCCGTCAAAGACGCCTATTGCAACGATTCTTGCTTTGGCTGACCCGTGTTTTCCAGGTTTAGATTTAGCGATATCGACTATGCGGCAGGGTTCACCCTCAATCATCATGTAGCCGCCAACGCGTAATTCTCCAACATCTACTGGTCTGCTCATACGCTCACCACAGTATAGTTCTATTCAATGCAATTCTGAACAACACCCATATATAGATTAAGGTGTCTGTTTGGGTATTAAGAAAAAAAACGAGGGGAAAAAACTTGAACAGTAAGGAAAAATTCATGGTTATCGTGCTACAATATCCAGAGAAAGACGAAGAAACCGTGAGTAAAACTTTGAGCGATTTAAAGAAAAAAGTCAGCGAGTTAAATTTAGCGTATCAAGGCTCAGATGAACGAATAATTAAGGCAGTAAAGAATAACTTGGCTAATGTTGAATAGCCACAATGAAAATCAGGAGTAAAGGTTGCATCTTACTTAGAGAATGAAAAAGCTCTCTTGCAGTGGTTTGCCAAGTCACATTCATCGCATTTTGGGGGGCGACCGCAGTACCGTTTTCTAACATACCACAGAACATGTGCTAATACTCCTCTATTTCCAGCTAAATGCTTGTCAGCGAATTCACCAAGTTGCTTGTAGTACTCACTATCATTATCAACGAGCCCAAGCCTTGTTTCCCCAGCTATCCACACATTGAATCGGCATTCTTCAAGAAAACGGTCATCATCAAGAGGCAAATTCCATGAGCCTTTTAGCACTAACCCTCTAATGATTTGACTGGCAATTCTGGGACCAACCCCATATATTTTCTCTTGAAAGTCTTTCCAAAGCATGTCCCTAGTTTCCTGCAGAGTCCCATATTGTTTTTCGTAGTATTCGTACAACCGACCAAAATCGTAATTGTGCTTGCTAACAAATCTGGCGGCGTCTGCAATGCTTTTTGGAAATGCGAGGTCTCCTTTGCCGTGGTCGCTTAACAAGGGGAAGTTTGCATCTCTCAGGATTCTTGCAATCTTCCTAAGTGCAGTATTTTCCCCTTCCTTATCAATCAATTCAACTATTTTATAAGGTGCGAATAGCCCCTCTTTTTCCAAGGCATCTCTAGCCTTCACGAATAACGCTGCATTAGCTCTTCTGTCCATAACGCTATAAAAAAGCCAGAACCACTTATCACGATTCGTGGATAATTTCCCATTATTTTCTGTAAATACTTCATGTGCTTCAATCGGAGCTTTATCACTTATTTCCAACAGCAGCTCTGCCAAGTTTTTCTTCTTACTCTCAAAGATATCCCTTTTTGAAGGAAGCTTGCTGTCATACACAACGCAGTATTGATCTAAAGTTTGCTTTTGCGAATTCAATTTCCGAATAGCGTTAACCAATTTGCCTTGATCTATCGTTTTTGGGATAACACCAGTTTTCTCACAGAATTCAAGAAGTTCATCACTGAAACCATTGGGCGAAACTAACACACAGATAATTTTGTCTTCAGATAGCCCCTTCTCTTCCGCGAAAGACCTTTTGTAATCAAGGAGTTGATCGAGGATTATTGCTTTGTCTTTTATGATTGGCGATTTGATTTCCACTATTACGTAGTTTTCACCTTTTTTAAACAAAAGGTCGATATATCTTCCGGGCTTCGCTAGATATCTCTGGCTTTCGAGTAGTTCTATGTCTTCATTTGCAAAACCCAAAAGGGAGGGGTTGCATTTTAGAAGCTCCTCAACTTCCCATTCGGGAATATGCAATTATATCCCTTCCAAAGAGCCAGTCCCATTGGCTCTGGGTTTTAGGAGTTTGGAACCATCCTCAACAGTATCTGTCTTAGCACCTGGTGTCAAAAAAGCTTTTATCTTTAGGAGCTCACTTTTACTAAGCTCGACAGCCCTGACAGACCTATCAAAAGCCAGAATTGCAGACGATTCGCCTTCTATGAGAGTTATTGATACTCCCGACTCAGTTTTAAATTCCATTTTTGGTCAAAAGTAACATAAAGCAGTTAAACGCGAAAACCTTGGGTCTATAATAGTCTATGTATACTAGGGTATAAATTTATAGACTTGAACAGGTGCATGTAATTTGGGGGGCTGCTTTGAAATACACATGGAAAGGCGCTTGGAGAAAAGGCGAAATATGGATTGAAGCGGAGACTCTAAAAGAACTTGAAGAAGCCATGAGAGAACTTGGACCAGTAGCTGAAATTGCGGTGCCCTCAGTTATTGATGAAACTCTTCCCGAGATACCGCGTATGCTTGGTTGTACAGATGCTGTTCGGGCCTTAATGGTAACAAAGTGGGGAAATACACCAAGATCAATGTTTGAAATCCAAAATGCTCTTGAAAGTAACGGGCTTTATTTTAAGAAAGAAGCTCTTTCAGCAACATTAACCACCCTGACCAAGTCTAACAAAAGTGGCGTTCAAAGGATCAAAAAGGGGGGGGTGTGGAAGTACTTTGGAAAGTAAACCTACAAATAGTGACTACCGCAGCTATGGAAAGATCTGGGGTTTGAAAGAGTTAGAAAAAATGGGCTTTCCTGTCCCTCCGTACCAAATTATTGATTTTGTTAAAGACCATCCTTCAGAGCCTGAAGAATATGTTTTAAGAAAAATAGAACTTGCAAACATTCCAAACAAACCCGGGGATGCAATTGGAGTAACAATCAGAGTCTCGTTACCAGGCAGTGTGGACAAATCGGCCCACCATGGAGGGCTTCACGTTACTTGTCAAAATGATGCGCTTAAACAAGTATTGGAGAAGTACAAACAATACGGCCCTGAAAGTAAAATAATAATTCAACACACTGTTGATGCCAAATGTTCGGGAGCTATTGTAAAAGAAAACGACTATGCAATCTTAGAATGCATATTTGGGGATGCTCCACCGCTACTGGAAGGAACTACCAATAATTATGAAAAATGGAAGATTTATCTAAGAACTCAAAATTGGAAAAAAGAGAAAAACTACATTTTAGATAGCAAAAAGACAAGTATTTTGACTGATGAAGATTTAAGCGACTTTTCAAAATTGATCGAGAGACTGCATAGCTTTACTTATGTAGAGTGGTCGATTTCAAAGGATAGCAAGTTTTATTTCTATGAATACTGCCAATTTAAGAGTTAGCTTAGTTCGCGGGGGATGTAGTGTGGGAATATTGTCTAAAATAGAATTGCAGAAAAGATTTCTATTAGGAGAAATCTTGTTATATAACCGGATAAAAAAGGATAAAATTCTTTCCAGCGAAGGTACTGGTAAACTAGAAAAAATGTTATCAATTATTTTGAAATCCTTCCCAGAAGAGGACAAAGTTGCATGGAGAGAATACTTAAAGGCGTTAGCACTCGAACCGAATGTTGTATTAGCTCGAAGATCAGCAATTGAAGTAATTGTTAAAGATGTTTTTCAAGAGCAAAAAATTTCAGAAATTAGAAAATCAATCGAGCAACAACTCAGCAATCAAGAAAATGCAGATAAACTGAAAAGTTACGGCAAATATGTCCTTCCTTTTTTGGTTGATGACGCAGAATACGGTAGCTTTAGGGGAGCTAATTACGACCTTCGACTTGGTGAAAACGTCTACGTTACGACGGAAAGAGTTCCTAAGAAATTAAGCCTAACGGATAAAGACGTCCTGTCGATTGAACCTGGAGAGTTCGGCATCCTTATGACTTATGAGTACTTGTTTGTTCCTCCAGATCTACTCGGGTTTATTTCAGTTAGACTCACGCACAAACAGAAAGGCTTAGTAAACATCTCAGGTTTTCACGTAGACCCTGGTTTCTATGGCAGACTAATGTTCTCTGTTTTTAATGCGGGTCCTAAGGACGTCCCGTTGAGATATAAAGACCAAGTGTTCATGATAATGTTTAACGAGCTAACAGAGAATGATGAATTAAAATGCACCACTATTAGATTAGGAGGCATGGAAAATATACCAGTAGAGACACTTTCAGGATTAGCCGGCTCAAGTGTCTCTGTAAGAAACCTTGATGAAAGAATTAGGCGGTTGGAAGTATTGTTGCCTATAATTATAACTTTATTTGGCAGTCTCTTGGCCGCTTTTATAGGATGGGTGTTGACTCATTAGTAAAAAAGGGGGGCTTGAAATGGAAGATAAACAATTCAAACTAGGAGAGCTTTGTCTAGAAATTACTGACATTTGCCCACTCAATTGCCTGCACTGTTCAGGGAATTGCAGTCCAAATTCTTCGAATGTGATTCGCCTTGATCGAATTAAGCAAATATTGCTTGAGTTTAAGAGCCTAGGAGGCAAAATCTTGGAAATCTCGGGTGGCGAACCACTTTCTCATCCCTCATTAATTGAAATAGTGGAAAGTGCAAGAGCAAATCAATTGGAAACCATATTGTATACTTCAGGCAATGTCTCAAAGTCTAACTTACTCACACCTATCGACAGCAAATTTGCTAATGACCTGAAAAAAGCAGGATTAAATAAGGTGGTTTTCAGTTTGCAAGGCGCTTTTTCAAATACCCATGAGACGCTAACTCAGGTCAAAGGGAGTCACGGAAATGTTTTAAAATCTATACAAAAAATGAAAACAGCAGGTTTCTGGGTTGGCGTACATTTTGTACCGACAAAGGTCAATTATAGAGAAATCAGTCTACTTCATGAATTATGCGAGAGATTATTAATAGACCAGTTAGGAGTCCTGAGATTCGTTTCCCAAGGACGAGGCTTTGAAAATGAAGAAAGCCTTCAACTTTCAGCGAATGATTTTCAAATTTTTAGGAATCTTCTTCAAAAAGAAAGCACTAAGAGAAGCTATACAGCATTTCGTATAGGACGCCCAATTGATTTTCGTTTTAAGTTGAACCCTTCTTGCACAAAAGAAAAATGTGACGCAGGATTGTCACGATGTCTAATAGCAGCCGATGGCCGTGTTGTACCTTGCCCCGCTTTTAAACAAAGCAAAGCAAAATGGACTACCATGGGGAATGTTAAGGAAAAGACTTTGATCGATATTTGGACTGATGCAGCAAAATGGCATCTTATTAGAAGTTTTGACTATACCCAGATATGTGAACCTTGTAAAAGCTGCGCAAGTCTAAACAAGTGTAGAGGTGGATGCAAAGCCCAGAGACTGCTAAAGTATGGCAGTCTGTATTGTGGTCCAGACCCTTGCTGTGAATGCTCTAAGTTAATGTTGGTATTACACCCATCAGCTCAAGCAAACCCAGCAAGATTATTACAAGTCCAATTATGACTAGCCAAGACGATACTCGAGTCGCCTGCATGTTCGCCCGGTTTACTGAATCTTCTGCTATCCCTGTTTTAACATCTCTCGCCATTCTAGGTAATACATGGATAATGTGGTAGTACCCAGTACCTAAAATTGCACTTCCAATTAGAATTGCAAAGGTCCCTACTTTAGAAATTGATGATAAACCAAAGCTGAGGACGACGAATGCCAATGCGATAAAGAAGATGGAAACCACAGTTATTTTGCTTGCCACCGACTTTGAATCCATCTCAGCATCCTTTTTTTCAGTCAATTGCACACGAACACTCCTTTGTACTTTTCATATTAAGGCTTGCAAATTATAACAATTGCTATACTGGCGGTTTTGAACGTTATCAATCAATGTATGAAGGTATTAGAGAAAAACATAAGGTCTTTAAATAATATCGAGAAATTAGTTGAACACTGGTAATTAATTGATCTTAAGCGATGTAAAGTTAAGAGAAAGGATAAATTTAAAACAACTAGTGATTGAGCCAATTCACGCCGATACGATCCAGCAAAATGGAGTTGACTTGAGAGTAGCTAATCAAAGGGCACGTCGTGTTAACTCGGTTGAGTTAATCGACGGCTCATCTAAAGAAGAAATTAGTAACTCTTTTGAAATAGAGAACAGCGTTGACAATATTTTCGTAATTTCTCCACTTAGCCATTTCCTTTTTAGCACGCAGGAGAAAATTAGGATGCCCAACAATTTGGTGGGTTTCTGCGGATTGCGCTCCACGTTTGCTCGTTTGGGATTTGTAAGTCCATTAACAGTTATCGATGCTGGATTTGAAGGGACACTAACAATTGGATTATTCTATAGCGGCAGTGTACCAATTAAGGTCCCTGTTGGCAGTAGGTTCTTGCATGTTATCTTCGCCGAGTTGAAAAGTGAGGTTGAGGTTCCTTATCAAGGTCATTATCAGGGGCAATCGGGAATTAGCATTCCGAAGTCTCTACTTTAAATTAGTAAGGTTCTTTGGGTCCTATGGTCTTAGAATGCGCCGATATGCTGTTTTATTTCATGCTTTTTGAATCGCAAAATTGCTTATAGGCAGCGGTTGACCTGTTGCTGGTGACGGGCGTAAATTGCTCAATGGGCCATGCTAGTGCCCGCTTGCATTGCGCTGTTCACTGCTTTCTTGTGAAGAAAAAAACAAACGATTCATAGATTCACACACACAACCTGGCGCTTTCAACATGCGGCAACATAGCGCGTGTGGAGAAAAATCTATATCCCACAACCAAACAGACGCAGAAAACCGTTGCAACCACAAAAAGCAAAAGCCGCCTAACGCAGACTTGTGGATATTTTAAAACCGCCTCTCCCACATAAAGAACAAAGACAAAAAAAGTTTCTGAACAACACGCATATATAGATTAAGGTTTACGCTAGTTACTGAGCGTTGGAAAATTGTTCAAAAGCGTGGGTTTAGTTGCCCGCTATGATAAAAAATCGGCGTTAAAGCTAACCGAGGAACTAGCGGAGTACCTAAAAAACAAAGGCTTGAAGGTTTACATAGAAGATACCCTCGCAGACAAAGTAACCACACAAGAAAAGTATATCCCGCTCTCAGAAATGAAAACTGATTTCATCATAACAATCGGCGGCGACGGAACCATACTGCGAACATGCATCACCGTTCCTAAGCCTGAACCGCCAATTTTAGCAATTAACATGGGCGTTAGAGGATTCCTAACCGAAGTTGAACCAAAAAACGCCTGCGAAGCAGTAGACAGAATACTTCAAGGGCGAGTACAAAATAGAAAAATGCGCAAAACTATCCGTTACAATAGGCAAAGAAGCGATGCCTGATGCCTTAAACGACGTTGTTATCTCCGCTTGTGAACCATCAAAAATACTCTACAGCGACATATGCAAGGATGGAAAACCCATCTTAAAATGTCAAGCAGACGGCTTAATCGTCTGCAACCCAAACAGGCTCAACGGGCTATTCTCTTTCGGCAGGCGGACCAGTTTTAGACCAAGAAGTGGACGCTTTTGTTCTCACACCGATATGTTCGTTAACGGTGTTCCATTCGCTTGTGTTTCCAGCAGACTCCACCATTACCTTCAACGTGATAAGACCAAAAGAAATGCTTGTTTTAATCGATGGCAACTACCGCAAACTTGCAAGCACGGATGAGCATGATAAAGGTCACCAAATCCAAAAACGTAACTTCATTTATCCGTTTTGAAACTGATTTTTATGATAGGCTACGGAACAGGTTGCTTTTCAAGGGAACAGAATGAAAAGCCAAACCGACAGCCAATGTAGAAGAGTGATTGTTTTAGACACTTCTGCTTTTTTAGCTGGTTTTGACCCTTTCTCGCTTGGGGAAGAACAAGTTACTGTGCCCAAGGTTGAAGAAGAAATCAGAAGAAACTCCATGATTAAGATGCGCTTTGAAACCGCGATTGAAAGCGGCAAATTAAAAGTTAAAGCACCCACACAAGAAGCCTTTGATTCCGCTAAAGCATCCGCCAGCAAAGTCGGCGACTCACATAAGTTATCGGAAGCTGACATGCAACTGTTGGCTTTAGCCTTAGAATTGAAAACTGAAGGATACGCACCCCAAATTGTTACCGATGATTATTCGATTCAAAACGTTGCAACTCAAGTAGGAATTGAATTTGTAGCGCTCGCCACTTTCGGCATCAAACGACTCTTAGAATGGATAAGGTACTGTCCCGCTTGCCACCGAGAGTACCCAGCCAACTGCAAATCTAAGGAATGCCAAGTTTGCGGCACAGAGCTTAAGAGGAAACCGCGTCGACCAGCAATAAGATAGAAAAGAAATTTTCAGGTTTCTTATGGAATTTAAGCCTAGAAGAGCAGTAACAGCAAGATTAAAATTAATCCTTCCAACCCAAAGATCGGAACCACTATGTGTTTAGCCTTCACAATTGCTTTGTCGACAAGAGTAGATATGGAGTTTAAGCGTTCCTCACCGATAACCCTGACTTTTGGAACAACAAATTGCACGACATCCAGCTTTGCAAGCTTCCAGGTTTGCCTCTGCCTTCTTTGCCACGTCACCAATACATCGAATCAGCATTTCGTGGTCCATAACTTCGCCGACAGGATGGTACCCACGCCGCCCAGTAACCAACGCGCTTACCGCATGGGTGTCCGTTGTGAAAACTTCGCTTTCATCAAACCCCAAAGAAGCCAAAGCAGCAAGGAGCTTTTCGCGCAAACCCGAAATCATGTTGTTTCCATCAATGATTACGTAAGCGGTTTTCTGTTTTTCCACTTGGACAACTATAGCTGTTATTCCGCCTGTGCCCATGCCAGCCTTTAAGTTAAATTCGCTGGGAAAGACTGTGGCGGCGCCGACCATGAACGGTTTAGTCGGTTGGGTAACGGCTTTTTGGAGGCATTTAAAAGCCGCCCTTTGCAACGAATCTAAATGTTCTTCGGTGTCGACTACCTCGTTGATGCTGTTGTGAGTGTTAACTATCACAGCCTTTTTCAGCCCGTACCTTTTTGCTTCTTCAAGAACAATGCGCCCTAATTCTTGCGGTAAATCTTCCGTCGTTTTAGGAGCAAGCGAAAAAGAAAGAAATGCTGTGTCACCAAAAATTTGGCAGGAAGCCGTAGCGAACCCATCGGTGGCTCTAACAAGAGGGGTAGCTAAATCAGCCGACGCCTCAAACCGTGCGGAAGCTATGACCTGCGAAACTATCTTATGGTTTTGCGCTTGAGAAGCTAAATCAAGCTCGTGCCCAAGAATGCCTAAAGGAACACAGGCATTACAGCTAAACTCGTTCTCGTAGCTTTTTTTGAGAAGCGATGGTAGAAGGCTGCTTCCTATGTTCTTGAAGGGTCCAGGATGTACTTTGGGAACGATGATGGCGGCTTTGGGTTTGCCAGCGTCAAACTTTAGCAAAGTTACCTCTATGTCTGCGTCCCCACCCATCGCTTCAAGGTATTTTTCGAGTGGTTCGTTTTGGTCGGTTACCCAGTTGAGTATGAAGGCTCGAAACAGAGACAGCGCGGGTAGCGAGTAGGCTTTCTTGCCTAAACGGTCGATTGAGGAAAGCAGCAGGTACACTGCCATGTAACCGATTATCGGGGATAAAACTATGAAGGGCAGGACTTGCAAGACAACAGCGCTTGATATGCTCGCCCAAAAAACAACAAACCCCACTATACAAAGGATTGGTTCAAGCAAAATGGAGACCGCCCGCCTCCACATAGCAGCAGAGGATGTTGCGTTAAACACGAGAAACCTAAGCGTTACAATTGCTGCGAACCCTAAGAGGCTAAGTTTAACCCAGAGTAACCAGCCAAACCAAAAGCTTAGACCAACTCCTAAAGCGATGAAGACAAGCCATAGGAGCCAGCCGACAAGGGACAACACGAGTGTTCTTCGCATTGAAAAGATAGGATCGCTTTTGAGAATTGATTTGCTGACGATAGTGTCGGATATGTATGTTATGACAAAGAGGGAAATGCCGAGAGCCAAACTGCCCAATGATGGAAAGAGAACGAAAGTGCAGAGGTTGACGGCGACGATGCAGATTGCTGCAACTGCCAGAACCGCTTTCTTGTAGGATGGAAGAGAGAACAGTGAGGAATAGTGTTTTTTTGCACTATCCATTGAATGATTAAGAGAACTCTCAGACGCCATATTTCTCTCCACTATGGAATCCGACTGCCTTATTAAAATTTAGCTAAGTCAAAGCGCCCCATTTAGAACAATAAATACACGTTTTTCTATAACGCAAAGTTAACGCCGCCAGGTTTTATCACAAAGCCATCAAAAAACAAAGCCAACAAAACGCCATCTCATCATCATAGCCACAAAAGGCACCATGCACAAACAGGGGAACTGTTTTATCTGTAGAACCACAATCATATTAGTTTGCGAACGCTATGTCAGATCAAGATTTGCCCCCTTCAATATTTCACATGCTGGAGAGAAACGTGGGCAAAAAAATCAGAGTAATTATAGACCCAGCTTACGGTTTCGAAGGCACCTTAACCGCGGTGACGCATGAACCATCAGGAATCTGGCTCTCCGACGCCGAAGCAATCGTTTTAAGGTCAACCATAGCGCAACCTATCCCACAGGTTGCAAGCCGAGAAGAAAGAAGCGAATTGTTTCTTCACTTAAACTCAGTTCAAAGAATAGAAGTCTTGCATCCTACTCCACCTAGAAGATGAAGTAAGCGTTTAGCTTAGAAGAAGATTTTTGCGAAAACAGATATAACTATAAGTGAAACTGCAAGGACCACGAGCAGTTCAGGTCTGATTTTGACTCCTTCGGTTTCTTCCTCAAAGAACCTGAGCAAACCTGCACTTGCAGCAGGCATTGGACCTGTATCTTTCTTTTTCTTCCTACTCACCAAACATCCCTATCCAAGTTATTGTGATACATGCCTAATATTTTCTTAAACTAATTAATCTTACGCCAAATCTTAGCCAGACCGCCCAAAAAATGTTGTTCTGCATTTGTGGAAAGAACATATTTGGCGTCTAATAGTCAATCTATGCAGGAATCTATAGAGGGAGGTCAGAACCCTAAGAGGGGTAGGTCCCTATTGGCGTTTTCCACTGTCATTAGCATGTTGAAAACTAGTTGTTTTGTGTAAGAGTGGAGGCTGAGAGCAGGAGGCGTTTTTCTGTATACAAAAGCATCAACCAAACTCAGAACGCCATGAGAGTTAGTTTAAACTTTATAACCGCCCAAAATCAAATCCTGTACGTGAAACGTTAATGCAAATCCACGAATTCCAAGAAATGATGAAATGCCTCTACTTCAAACGCGACTCCGAACGAGGAATAAACGGCACTTTCAATTGGCTCGTAGATGAAGTTGCAGAGTTAGGGGAAGAGCTGAAAGGAACCGACAGGGAAGCCACGGAAAAAGAGTTTGCCGACGTCATCGCTTGGCTAGCATCCCTTGCCAACATAATGGGAATCGACCTTGAAAAAGCCGCCCTCAACAAGTACAACAACAAATGCCCAAAATGCCAAGGCTCACCGTGCCAATGCACTTTCTAACCCAGACGTTTTTGCCAAAAACCCGTCGCTAACCAAACATACCGCCTATTACCCTTCCGCTCGACCGTGCCTTCGTTTTTCAGCAGCCTAAGATGATACATCACAACACCATACGAAAGGGCGGATTCTTTGGCAATCTTGGAAGCCGTAAACCCCTGCTTTTCAAGTAAAGCTAAGATTTTTGTTCTAGCCACAAGCCCGCTATGTACGTTTCTGATGTTTTTTAAGTAAGCGTTAGGATGCATGGTTTGTTTTATGTTCTCTTCCACCGGTAAAATAGTTGTGCGGTTCCCTTGAAAAGCTTTAGCTACTTAAAATCGAAAAGGGTGGCTTGTTTTGGTTTTTTGTTATCAAACATGGTAGCCATCTCTTCCTTGATTAAGTCCATGCGTTGCGTATAATACTTGGGTAATCCGTATTTATCGACCAGTTCCTGTGCCGCCACAAGATACTTCTCTATGCCACCGCGGTAAACGGTAAGGGTTAGCTTTCCACCGCAAAACGGACATTTACCCAGGAGGGGCAATCGACGGAACTTTTTGTTGCACGACTTGCACCGAAAGCCTTGCGTTGAGAAAGCGCGCATGTTACCAGCTATGTCTCGCATGAAGTGCGTATTCAAGACCTTTAACGCCACTTGTCTGACGTCGACAGCTTCGATTTTTTCTCCTAACTCCAACTGCATATGGAGCTTGTCAATCATGGATTTGAAGTCTTTATACGAACTATCAGCATTGCCAAGGTTAATGTTTGTGACTGGGGTGGTGTATTGGAAGCCTTCAAACTGCGCTTCCGTACCTAGTCTGTGGCTAATAACATCCATGATGGCCCCGACGGGTCGCGCATCACACTTTTCCCAAGTCTTCTTGTAAAACTCTAAGGGATAGGTTGCATCAACGTCGAAGTCGTGAAATTGCCGCTGCACCTCTTTGGTGTTCACAAATGGAATAAGAAGTATAGGGGCATCCATGATTCCGCCGATTTGCGCAGGAAGGTAGATGCGGGAAAAGTTGATGAGCGTATCTAACGCCAGCATGATGGCGTCTTCGTCGCCGTCGCAGTCTCGACGTTTAGCAGAGTGCCAAACTGGATGCGCATAGATGACATTACGGTCGGTAAAGCCAACCACTCTGCCCAAAATGCAAGCGCAGGTGTGAGGAGCTAAACCAAAAATCAACTGTCCAACCAAGTCTTCAGCTTTCTTAACGTTGTAGTAAGCAGGTTGCTTGTAGACTCTAGTTAGCAAGTCATCGATGAAGTCGGCAATCTGAACAAAATATTCCCCTGCCCGCCAAGGAATCACAACGTCTTGAAGTTTAAGTTCACAGACTTGGTTAGGATCAGTTAGGGGTAAACCATGGGTATCATAGAGGTAACCCATTTGCCTAACCTTTTCAAAGGGCACTCCGACTTCGGCAGGCGTAAAATGGGTTAGAGGCGCATTCGTCGCGTCAAAGCGGATAGTGCCGTCCTTGTAAACGGATAATTCATGTTTTGCCCGCAAAATACCCTTTTCAATGATTTCAGGAGTTTTGTCAAGATTGGTTAAACCTTTAACGCCACGGAGAACCTTAGGCGCCTGATAGCCAAGTGTGCGTGAGGCATTTTCGATTTGTTCTTTGAAGTTTACGGGTTGCCGCTGGTACATGACGCCGTCAGTTTTGCAGGTTGGGCAACCATTGTCTTTAACGGATCTACCGCAACGGGGACAACTTTTCTCAGCTATGGTTTCGCAGCCGCAACTGCCGCATTTTACTCTTAACGTGTAGTTTTTGCAGTTAGGGCATTTGCGTTTGGCTAACTCAACAAAGACGGGACCCTGCTTTGCGGCTTCCATAAGGTCTCGATGTGAACCACCCGCCAAACTGACTGGGAAAAGCACGTGGACAAGGGGTTTCATTTCGCGGTGTTTGGCTTTTTCGGGTCTGCCCATGCGTCCACCCACATAGGTTGGCGCTTTATCCTTAACCTGCACACCTGAAAGCAAACTGAGAGCCTCCAACACAGTAGCCCCCTCAACAGTTCACTGTTTTGCCGTAACCAAGACAGAAAGCAAAAGCAGCAGCATCTTCACCTTCCAACAAAATCCTGTTATCTACTATTTTGTGGGGAACAAAAATTTTCCTCAACAGCCCAACAACAGCGTCATTTGCGTCACCCATAATTTTGCAAGCAACACCATCTTCCAATGCGACTTCACAAGAAGCCAACCACTGCTTCAACAACTCAACTTCTTGAACGATGGATAGGCTTGTCCAAAAGAAAGTAAAACTCGGGTGCAACGGCACACCTAAAGTCAGGCTCAGCAGTATCGCTTCTTTAACTGTAGGCTTATTCATGAATGGGTCAACCAAAAAACCTGCCAGTTTCTCCAGAGGAAAGATTGGTGGCTTCTGCCGCTTTCTCGATAGTCTGAACCGAACTTTTCAGTAAGAATGTTTTGTAGGTCTTTTACCCACCATTCCTCAACGTACCCTGAGGGAGGAAGCGCTTTGTTGGTATAGAGGAAATCGCCAAAACTAATCAGCATGTCGCCTAAGGAACAGGATTTTTTGAATCTTACCTTTAACTTCAGCAAAATTTTCCAGCGATACCCTAACCACCGAGTTATCCTTTAGCAAAACGACTGGATGTTCAATGCTGTCAACTGGAATTGTGACACCGCCTTTTCCAGGAAGCTCCAAACGCATCTGGGTACCTGCGGCAAGAAAACTCTCCACCACAAGCATCGTGGCAGGATGAATCCCGACGGCTGAGAGCCCAGTGTTTCTTGACCTTCCATACCTAAGCCTAAAGCCACCGCGGCGCGAGGGAAAAGCGAAAATTGGCCTTCCAGCAATGACATCATCCATGAAGCCGCCTGATTTTTTCTCGGATTTCTTCTTGAATTCTTTTAGCCAATCCCAACCTTGAAAACCAAGCTTGTCAATAATCACGTAGACTTTCTGTGCACGCCCAACAATGCCGTCGTTGACGACTCGGAGCGCGCCGCCTCGGACACGGTTTGTTTCAACTCTCTGCAAGTTTCGATATGACGAGACTTCTACGGGATCTGATTCGGTTCCAGTGCATTCAACAGGAATCAGGTTGAGGGCTTTTCTTAGTTCTTCGTCGGGAATGTGATATTGAAAACGTCCCACGGAGCGTTCATAGAGTCTTAGTTCTTCTATGAAACGGGAGACTTCTTCTTCAGTCGGCTTATACTTATCCAAGTCCAGTTGACGCCGCACAAAATCGCCCACAACCAGCGTTAAAGCTTGGTCTGTTCCGCCTGCTGAACGAATTGGTCCAGCAAAGTAAATGGCTAGGTAACGTGTTCTGTCAGCGTTCGTTTTAATTTTAACTTGGGCTATGCCTTGAATTGGCGCTGCGGTTAAGCCTTCAGTGAAAATTGCAAGAGCAGTTCGAATCGCTTGTTCAGCTGCTTTTTCAGGTTCCATTTGCCCGAATTTGCCCTAAGCGATTTCTTCAGCTACTTTGAAGGCTATTTCTTCTCGCGGCATCTTGGTGCTCTAATTCACTGATGCTGAGGGCAACTTCTTTGGGTCCAACCAAGCCTTCCACTAAGTCAGCGATGTCTTGGGCTACGATGCATTCTGTTTTTAGGGCTGGGTCAAGACCTTTGGATCTGGCGCTGTCGCTTATGGCATACAACTGTTTTAGCTGGTTTTCCATTGTTTCAACGTAGTTTTGATAGCCCTTGCTGATATTCAAGTTGACAGCTCACCCGCAAGATATGGTGTGATGGGTTATTTTGGCTTTCTAAAACAAAACCAAAAAGCCAACGAAAAGCATTAGACCTTGATGCCTTTGATGGCTCCGATGATTTCAGAAATCCGCTGCTTAGCATCACTTGACTCAGTGACGTTTCCAGTGACAATTATGTCTGCTCCTGCAGAAGCCGCAGCCAACGCTTGCTCTTTAGTTCTTATTCCTCCGCCGACTATAAGCGGAATTTCAATCAAATGTTTAACTGCACGAATCATTTCAGGAGGCACAGGGTTCGCTGCTCCAGAACCGCCTTCAAGATAGATAAAACGCATTCCAAGATATTGTCCTGCAAGAGCGTGAGCGGCTGCAAGTTCAGGCTTGTTGTAGGGTACAGAGATTGCTTTTCCCACTATGCCAGCGGTTCCGCCTTCGCCTACGATTATGTAACCCATGGAGATTGGTTCTAAACCGATACTTTTTGACAAGGGGCGCACCCAAGATTTGGGCGCCTATGAGGAAATAGGGGTCAACTGAGTTTAGCAGGGACATGAACCATATGGCGTCTGCGTGACTGCTTATTCCAGTGACGTTATTTGGGAAAAGAATTGTGGGAATATTTACTTTGGATTTTATGGCTTTTACCACGTCGTCAAGATGATTCTGAGAAACAAAGGTTGAGCCTCCAATCATTATGGCAGCTGTTCCGCTGTTTTTGGAGTTTTCAGCAATCCGTGAGGCATCAGAAGCAGTTACTTTTTCGGGGTCTATGAGGGTTATGTGGATTGAGCCATCGGTTTTTATTTTTTCAAGCAAGTACCTTTCAATAGGCCCTAGCATCAGTAATCCTTCAATTACTCTTTTTTTACGTTTGTTACAGGTGTTCTTTTTTGGGTGACCGTAAACTCGGTCGGTTAACATGCAGTAAACGTCAACTTCGCCTTGTGCAGGTTTAACTGGAAATTCTTCTTTAAGACCACAGCTGCTGCATTGTGCAATGGAATGAGCCGTCTTCTCTGAAAATTTCTACTTTCACGGTTTCTTTTCCGCATCTAGGGCAAGAGAAGAATTTAGGTAAACGTTTCTTTGGAATATGAACAACTTTTTTCCTTCTTCGCCCCATACAATAACCTTCTACATTGTCTGGTAATGTTCATTAATATTTATGCTTGTCCTTAAATACTTGCCTACTAACCATGAATAATGAGGCTGCCATAGCAAGTGAAGTTAACGCCTTCCCTGTTAGAGATCGATTTTTCAGAGACACAAAAAAGAATCTGCCGCTTCATCAAAGAATACGTTGAAAACGCCGGAGCAAAAGGCATCGTTCTTGGGCTCTCTGGCGGAATCGACAGCGGAACCATAGCGGCACTGTCAAGCCTTGCAATCGGAGGCGAAAACGTTTTAGGGCTCATGCTTCCTGAGAAAGAAAACTTTAACCAAAAAGACATCGACGACGCCAAAGTTGTTGCAGACCAATTTCACTTGGAAACTCAGGTCTGTGACATGTCAGATGTCCTAGCGGTGCTTCTACAGCGCCATTCCCAGTGTTTGACCAATCGGACAGGCTCTGCAAGGGAAACGTTAAGGCAAGAACAAGAATGATTTACCTCTACTACTACGCTAAC
Organism: Candidatus Bathyarchaeota archaeon; assembly: GCA_963846735.1. GTDB lineage: Archaea > Thermoproteota > Bathyarchaeia > Bathyarchaeales > Bathycorpusculaceae > Bathycorpusculum. Next base: position 430,114 of record CAWJXC010000004.1, read on the forward strand.
AAACAAAACCGAATAGTCTGCGGCAGCTCCGACAAGTCAGAAACGATGATGGGCTACTTTACCAAGTGGGGAGACGCCGCAGCAGACATAGCGCCAATCATGGATTTGTACAAGACGCAAGTTCGCAAACTTGCAATCCATCTGGGAATCCCAAAAGAACTTGCACTAAAACCGTCCACACCAGCGCTTTGGCCAAACCAGCTGGCGGAGTCAGAGCTTGGAATCAAATATGAAACGTTAGACCTTATTCTCTATGGACTTGAACGGTTCATGACGCCCGAAGAGATTGCCGACCAACTGGGCATTGAGAAGGTTATTGTTGAAAAGGTAAAGAGCAGATGGCTCGCAAACGAGCACAAAAGAAGAATGCCGCTTGCCCCTAAAATTGGGTACAGAACCGTGGGAAACGATTTTAGGCTTCCAAGACATACCTATTGAAAGTGGACGCCAATGAAAGATAAAATCAAACTTGCCCTCTGCCAGATAAGCAGCAAACGAGAAAGCAAAAGCGAAAACTTGCTTAAAATCGAAAAATTAACGCTGAAAGCAAAGCAGCAAGGGGCAGACTTGGCTATTTTTCCAGAGATGTCACTGACAGGTTATGTGCTGCTGGATCAAGTCTACGAGTTAGCTGAAACAATACCTGGACCATCAACCGAGAAAATTGAGGCTTTAGCAAAGAAGACAGGGATGCACATCATCTTTGGAATGCCTGAGCTAAGCGAGAAAACACAAGCAACCGTCTTTAACACCGCAGTTCTTGTTGGACCCAAAGGTCTTAATCGGTAAATACCGTAAAATGTATCTGCCAACCCACAGCGTGTTTGAAGAGAAAAGGTATTTCCGTCCAGGTTACGAGCCAGCCGCGTTCCAAACCGACTTGGGAAACATCGGATTGAGCTATTTGCTATGATGTTTTCTTTCCAGAAGTGTTTAGGCTTACACGATTGAAGGGTGCACAACTAATAGTTTGCATTTCTGCGTCTCCAGCTGTGCGTAGAGGCTACTTTGAAATCCTAACTTCTGCCCGAGCATTGGAAAACACGGCTTTTCTTGCCTACGTTAACCTTGCTGGCGTTGAGGATGGCTTGCAATTCTGGGGAGGAAGCCGACTTGTTTGCCCAACGGGCGATGTTGTGGCTAAGGCAAAGTATGATGAAGAGGATTTTGTCATCTGCGAAGTGGATTATGGCGATTTGAGGACGGCTGAAACGTTTATTCCAACCCTGCGGGACTTGCGTCCTGAGCTTTTTGAGAAATTGAAGGAATATTCAGAGCTTCTTTAAACGTCACATGCAAAATAGTTTTTCCGTAATAGCGAATCACAAGTGCATCACAGCCGTGTGATATCAAGTGATTTTATGGATAAATCACCGTGATTTCTTTGTGATTGGTGACGTCACGACCATTTTCCATTAGTTATACGTTGAGTAATGGCATAGAATACTGTGTTGTAAATACGGATAGGTAAGAAAAAAGTGTGTTTTATTTCAGATGAACTTGTCAAAAAGTGCAGATAACCGAGTTAGAAGAGTTTGCAAAAGTGCAATTTTTGTATAAAGTTCCGTCTAAAGTGTGAGCTGAATAATCAATAATTTAGCCTTTTTTATGTTAACTATACCTAATCATGCCCTAAACAACCAAAAGTCTTTATTCACGGCTTATTTTAGGATTTTAACGGCTTATTTAGGCGTTTTGTTACGTGATAAGTTGCTTATTTTGCTTGGACAAAACTTAAAAACTGGGCTCAGTATACAAAAGTGTATCCATTTGAAGTATGGGAGAGAACGGCAATTTGAAGCTAAAAGACGGCGTACAAGCATGGTTAAACGGGGCATTAAACGACCCCATAGTCAAAATCCTGGCTAAAAACAGCCAATTAACCAAAACCCAGCTTGAAACGCTGTTAATAGACGTTTTAGCCGAGAATATATCAGACAAACAGCTAAAGTACGATGAAAAAGCCGCCTTAAGGCTAACTAAGGCTAAAATAAGCCGCGGTTCCTTTAATAGGACATTAAAACAGTCCAAAGAAAACGTCATAAAATCGATCTACACAGTACTACTTTTGGGGTATTTGGGTGTGTTTGAGAGCACAACTCTTGACCCGTATCTCGAAATAGCCAATAAACTGCACGAATATGTCGAGGCACACCAGGACATGCCCAGGCAAGGAAGAGGAACTAAAAGACCATCTAAAAGTCATAGAAATCATCCGAGAGGAGCTCGAAACGAGCCTAAAACGGCTTTCTAGTCCATCAAAAGAGCCTTTGTGACGTCACAAATCACAGATTGAAATCAACTGTTTTTATCAGTTCAGCAGGATGTTTAAAACATCAATAGATACGTGTCATAATTCAAGCATTAAATAGTAAAATAAGCCCAAATTTAAGCGCTTTTATAGTCATGGAGATAAGCCAAGAAAGAGTTCAGATTGAGTTGTGATGTGTGATGTCATAGTAACATGTGATGATGTCACCACAAACCTTAAAAAGTCCATGGAATAACTGTGATGTGTGATGCAACGGCTTAAATCACGCTTAAATCACAGGGATGACAAATCACGGTTGACTTAGCACCAGTAATCTTAGGCGTTCTATTGGCTGCAACAGTGGCAGCTTCAGTGGAGTACTACAGGCAAATACGTAAAGCACAAAAAGAATATGAGAAAGCCAGAGACTTTGTCGAAGATATTGTGCTAAGTTTCAACAGGGAACTTAAGCGTGAAGCTGACAGGTTAGAGTTAATTACATTTAAAGTTGAAGGAAGCTCATGCTAAAGCTGACACAAGCCTAAAAAAGATAGACAACGTTGAGAAAAGAATAACGCCCTTCGAAGAACAACTTGGCGCCATCACACAAACAATATCACAAAACATCACAAAACAACACAAGCATCCTATCAGGACTAACAGGTTTAGAATTAAAAATCAAAGACATCGAAGCATCCCAGGAAACTCTAAGAGCAAAGATAACTGGGTTTTGAAGAGCAAATCCAAAAAATCACAGTTGCCCCACCAGAAATCAAGAAGCGAACCCGTGATACTCATCAAGCGTGATAAAGCCATGGCCGCCTTAACTGACACAGAAATCGCAGTGCTGGAAATGCTATCCAAAGAAGGCGCAAAGACGGCGCCTGAAATCAAAGAAAGAGTGCAGCTTAGCAGGGAGCATACGGCACGGTTGATGAAGAAACTCTATGAAGAAGGATATCTTGAGAGGGAAGCAGGCAAAATTCCCTTCAGGTACAGCATCAAGAAAGAAATGGAAAATCTAATGCAGAAAGCTGAAAGCCAACCCATCATAAGCGTCAGAATTTGTTTTACAGCGTAACCTTTTGGATCAACAACTGAATGCTCTTTCCATAAGTTTCTGCAGCTGTTAACTATTTTATGCGTTGCTTTATAGTTGCTTGAGAAAGGTTTGGCGCGGTCTTGTACTTTAGGCTGTTTGGTCCACCGGTCCTAAGCAGCATACCTTTGGTTGCCATCCTTGAAAGATAAGTGGAAACTGTACTGAGGCTAACGGGTTCTTTGAGTTCCTGCTCATAAATCGATTGAATATCTTTTGAAGAGAACCAAATTAACGGAAAATTCTTCTGAATAACTATTTGAACTTTTTCAAAACGTGACAAAACCTTATTCGGTAAAGCATGTTCCTGCATTCACAGTTGGGTTCTCTCCAGGTGCACCGCCTAGCAATTCTACCAGATCCAAAAGGCGTAGAGCTTTGTCACGGGTCACTTGACCCTCAAAAGCAATGGTATATCGATTACCATCGCTATCGAACAGCTCAACGCGTATTTTACGAGCCGGCATCTGGTGTACACCTTAAGGTTGTTCACAACTTTACACTTCACAACTTATAGCTGTTATGGTGAAACACAGAGAATAAAAAAAGCAATTTTCAAGCTTATAATTGCTATAATCGGTTAAATTTGGAGTTTATTTGTTATAACCAGCTTCACAGTAAAGTGAAATGGCTGGAAATAATTTAGTTACGCCTTGGTTATGCTTTTCCAGTAGAAGTGTAGGGGTGCCTTATTCACTTGTAAAAGACAGGAAAAGGGTAATTTACCAGAAAAGGAGCTTGATAAAGCAACAACTTCAATGCTATTTCACATGTATTCACAGTTTTGTGAATGAAAAATCTAGGAAAACTGCCTTGAAAAAATACTAAGGCAAACTTTGACTTGAATTTAGTTAGGCTATGAACTACAAGCAACTTACTCACCGTTTTTAGCATGGACAATTTACCATGGAAAAATGTTTGTACAGGCACCCCTATGTTTCCTCTCGAAGTATTTAGGACAAAAAGAAGTCAGGAGAGGCTGAAAAAATATTTGCAGAATGTTTGTCTAAATTCTTGGATAACAATTATTAATATATAAAAATACATCTTACCTATCAGAGTATATTATCTATATATATTATAAATAGTGATTTTCTTTTACCAAGCTTTTTTCTCCAGTAGAAACTTTGGGGTGTGTCTGCTCTCGCTTTGTTTGGTTGTTATCGACTGTTTTCATTGTTTTTTAGGATTGTTGTGTTCTAAAACCAGTTTTTTGTACTGTATCCTTTATCTGTTCCACACGAAATAACGGTGTTACCTCTGAAGAACGAGTGAGGGATGGCAAATGGGAAATTCAAGCGTACTAGATGATGTATTCGAAAACTTCGTTAACGGAGTTAAATTGTTTAAAGACCGAGAGGTCTTAAGGCATGATTATCTTCCTGAGAAACTTCCACATCGAGAAGACCAGATTCGCTTGTTAGGTGCAACTGTTGCTCCAGTTCTAAGAGATTCAAGATGCTCAAACATTTTCATTTATGGAAAAACTGGAACAGGAAAAACTGCCGTAACAAAATATGTTTTAAGTCATTTGGAATCTAAAGCAAAAGAGTATGGTGCACAAGTAAAATTCTGCTACATTAACTGCCGAATGACTGGTTCAGAATACAGAGTTTTCGCAGCCCTAAGCCAAAGTGTTGGTTTATCCATACCCTTCACAGGGTTGTCTGTGGGAGAAGTTTTTGATAGGTTCCGCTCAGGATTAGATCAATCCAGAATAATTTTCATAATCGTTTTGGATGAAGTTGACGCCTTGATTAAGGAACACGGCGACGCCTTCATGTATGAGTTAACAAGAATAAACGAAACATTAAGCCAAAAGCAAAGTTGCCATAATCGGCATATCCAACGACCTGCGCCTAAAAGAATTCTTGGACCCACGAGTCTTCAGTTCACTTAGCGAAGAAGAACTGGTCTTCAGGCCATATGATGCAGGGGAACTTCGAAATATTTTGCTTGAACGTTCAAAATTGTCCTTCCAAGATGGCGTTCTATCTGATTCAGCGTTGAGCATTTGCTCAGCTTTAGCTGCTGCAGAACATGGAGATGCTAGGCGCGCTTTGGATTTGTTGCGTGTTGCTGGGGAAGTTGCTGAGCGTCTGGGTGCAAAAACGATTACTGAAGAGCATGTGCGCCAGGCTGAGAAACACATTGAGCATAACCGTGTTGTTGAAGCCCTCAATAACTTAACGTTGCATTCAAAGTTGGTGTTGTTGAGCGTTTACCACCTAAACAAGTCAAGCGCTACAACAGGCGAAATATACGATATTTACAATGAATTGTGCGGTGAAATGGGCGCTGGGCTTCTAACTCAACGTCGTTTAGGCACTTTGGTTAATGAGCTTGATTCGATGGGTCTTGTGAACGCAAAAGTTGTAAGCATGGGACGATACGGCAGAACCAAAAAAATCCGACTGGAAATTTCTCGCAGCTTAATTAGAGATGTCTTTAGCGGCGATAACCGTTTTAGCCGCTTAATTGAGTATTCACCCCAAGCTTCCCACAAAAACTCAAGCGGCAGCGCCTAAATTAGTTAAACGATAGAACGGTGGTTTGTAGTGTTTGCAGGTTCACCACTGGCACTTTTCCCGGTGTAGGAACCAACCCTAATTTTTCCATATAATCAGTTTGTTCTTGCCAACCGCCCGAATTAACCACCAGCACTCCACGGTAATTGCAATATCCTATAACGTGTATGTGTCCTGCATGGAAAATGTCTGGAACTCTGTCGATGACTAGGTAATCTCGGTTTTCTGGGGAAAGCATGGTTTTTCCGCCGTAGACTGGTGCTAAATGTCGGCTTTGCATGAGTAGTCGCATTGCTTTCTCTGGGTGGTCATGGTCCATTCCTGGTATAACAGCGATTATGTCGTCTAAGCTTCTGCCATGGTACATGAGAATTTCTACGCCATGAAGGCTTAGCAGGCATGGGCTTCCGACTGAGTGAATGTTCTTTTTTCCCTTGAATTGCCGTTAAGTAACCTTCTGGTATGGCTGGTTGCGGCAAGGATTTGCGTGCGGCATCATGGTTGCCTGGGGAAAGAAAGATTTCAATGTAATCTGGGATTTTTTCAAGGTATTTGGCTGCAAAATTGTATTGTTTGTGCACGTCTCGTATGGTTAACTCGTTTTGTTGGTCGGGATAAATTCCTACGCCGTCAACGATGTCTCCTGCGACTAAGTAGGTATTTTACTCGGCTTGCTATTTCCTTCATTTCTGGGGTTCCATATTTGCCTCTGAGCCAGAGGATGAAGCGTTTGAAGGATTCTTTTTGAAATTTTGTGCTGCCAATATGGATGTCTGATGTGAGGACAGCGTAGACTGGTTCTTGTGCTCTTTGCTGCGGTTTTCTGCCTATTTCTGGGAAAATTATGTCTTCAGCCATGAACAGGTTGGTTCGTGTTTTGATTACTGCTAGACAGATTACTTGGTCAGGCAGAAGCATAAGGGCTTTCTTTTTGACTTCTTCAGGCGCTTTTTGAGGCACAAGAACAGTTGCGCTTCCCTGCAAGTCTTCAACTGAGAGTATGGTGTGGTTTTTTGAGTCCCGTTTCTCGGTTAGCATGCAGATTATTTTTAGTTTGGTTTTTGGCGGTGACTTGAGGGCTTCTATGATTGGGGTTGCTGCTTTAACGTCCATTCTTTGCCGAAGCAAGTTGTTCGATGCGTTTGAAGCGGTCTTGGAAGTATAGCACGTACTCGTCGAGTGTTCCGTTTGAGGTTAGTTTGCCTGTGGCGTCTTCGAGGATTTTGAGGTCTGCTGGTATGTCTTTGGCGTATGGATAGAACTCGGTTTCATCTGAATGCTGTAGTTGTCTGGGGTATGTATTGGTGGTTCTGTGGCAATTTGTGGCTCTGGTGCTGTATTTCAGCGGGTCTGGTATTGCTAGGTGCTGGCTGCTGTAGTAGTGCTTCCAAGAAACTTCTTTCTATAAACATTGGTTTATCTTGTAAGCTCCTCTATTCTTTCAAGCGCCAAGTTCATGATGTTGACTGGGTCGTTGGTTTCGGCGTTTTGGATTAGGAACTCAAAGGCTTCGCTGTTCAATTGGTATCCTGCAGCCATTATTGCTTGGATTGCTCTTTGGAGTTTTTCTTGTGCACTCATCGAGTTCTTGCCTTAGCCCATGGTTAGTGACGGTTTTTTATGTTAGGCAGTTATGCTCTTGAGTTATTTACTGTTTTTCGTTTGCAGGGTAATTTTTGGAAGAAAGTTTGCTGATGCTTTTTGGTTTAGCTAAAGGGTTGTTAGTCTTTAACGCTGTGTTGCTGATTGTATTTTTAACAGTAAAGTTATTGCAAATCAATTCAATTTATATAACTGACCTTTAGTTTAGATATGTTATATCTTGCTAGGGTGTATCAATATGGGTGATTTACGCAAGGTTCAACAAACACCAACAGGCACTTTCTTTGTTTGTGTGCCAAGAGATTGGGCTCAGAAGAACGGCTTAAAGAAAGGCAGTTTAGTTAATTTGGAAGTGACTGCTGACGGCAAACTTCTTGTTGACTCCAAATATGATGTTGAACAGCAACCTAGAGTTGCTTCTTTAAGTGTTGGTCCTTTTTTGGGACGTGAAATTGTTGGACGTTATCTGCTTGGCTATGACATTATTCGTATCGAGGCAAAAGACCGCATTGACTACTGATGTTAGAAATATTGTTAAGTCGACTGCTAGTTCGCTGGCTGGTTTGGAGATTGTTGAGGAAACTATTCTCAGATTGTCTTTGCAATGTCTTGATGCAGCAGCCGTCTGGTTTTTTGCCTGAAAAGATTCTGCAGCGGAACTCATGCCATCGTGGCAGGAATGATTCGTGATGTCGCTAACTCTTTCATTAATGGCGACTTACAGCTTGCCAAGAGCGTTGTTGCCCGAGATAATGAGAGCAACAGGCTTTATTTTCTTGTTGGTTAGAATCTTGCGTACCATTATCCAGAATCCACGGTTAAGCGAGAAGCTTGGGATTACTCCGATAGAATGCTTAGACTACCGTTTAGCAGCAAGCTTAATCGAAGGCATCGGTGACGCATGCGTGCAAGTGGCTTCAAACACCATAGCGCTTAACGGAATCAAATTATCTGAAGAACTGCGGAAACTGCTCATTGAATTGCAGTCTGCTTGTTGCGAGGCTAATGAGCAAGCGCTCAAAGCATTCTTAACCAAAGACATCTCACTGGCAGAGAACGTGCGTAACCTGCGAGGAAAAATCGAGACAACCTACTCAAACGTCGAACAAGTCGCAAAAGAATCCTCTGTGGATTTGATGCCGCAGATTTTGGCAGCTGTGTCTTTTCTTAGGCAGATTTACGAGCGCAGCGTTGACATGGCTGACTTAGTCGTTTAATTCCTGCACAACTTTTTTAATATTCTACTGCCGCTGGAAACGTCTATAGTGACCTACCCTCTGTTTTCTGCAACGATTGACTATTAGGCTCCAAATATGCTCAGAAGCAAATTAAAGACCAAAAAAACATTTTAGAGACAGTAGCGTTACCTTTTTGAAGGATAAGGCTTTTGCAAAAAACTAATGTACAACTGTTTCCAAGTGCCCTTTAAGAAGTGAGGTTTAGCAATGAGTGAAATCGGTGGAAAATCTGTGTATTGCCCGCATAATTACTCTTTCTTTGCGTTACTCTTTCTCTTAGTGATGGCTGTTGTGGGTTTGATTTTTTTTGGTGCCATCGGTTTTGCCTTTGCTGATGTCGGTTTTAGCCCGTTGATGATAGGAGTTATTTTGGTGGCTACTTTGCTTGGAAGTTTCATTAACATTCCGCTCCTTAAGTTGAAGACTTCGGTTCCGATTGTGAAAGAAGAATTCGTTAACTTCTTTGGACTTTCTTACCGTGTTCCAAAGGTCCAGTATGGTTATGCCGTGACGGTTATTGCCGTAAATGTCGGAGGCGCCCTAATACCTACAGCAGTCTCCATCTACCTGCTTAGCAAAGCGCCGCTTATGACATTACTCTACTGTTTTGTCGGCGTTGCCGTTGTGGCACTAATAACTCGCTTAGTTGCTAGACCAGTAAAGGGAGTGGGCATAGTTACCCCAGCATTTATTGCTCCGATAGCCGCAGCCATAACAGCAATTATTCTCTCTCCAGGTTCGCCATTAATTGTCGCTTACGTTTCAGGCGTGCTGGGAACCTTGATTGGCGCTGATTTGCTGAACCTTCGCAGAATCCCCAAGCTCGGTGCACCAGTCGCAAGCATTGGGGGCGCAGGCACATTTGACGGTGTTTTCTTAAGCGGCGTAATCGCTGTTATCCTTGCTGCGCTTTAAAATTTAGCGATGACACTTAAGCATACAGAAATGATGGGAATTACTTAGCCCATGAAGGTCGGGTGTGCATCTTCTTCGTTAATGTGATGCATAACATGGATTGCTAAGCCCGTTGCTGCGCCTGCGGAAAGCCCCACAAGCAAATTAGTGAGCCATGAATATTGCCCAACCAAACCTAAAACAACTAAGGCGTCAAAACCCAACGCAACTGCCAAGTAGCCGACGCACCACATTTTAACGCTCATTCCCCGTGGCTTGTTGATGCCGATGCCGCCAAGCATACCTAACATAATCAGGAAACCGACTAAAGCGTAAATCCAATCGTAATTCAAACCAATCACCATTTATAGCTGGCTATGTTCCATTTTGAGCTTAATTAGTTTATCGAATCAAGCATCTGCATTAAAGATGCATTGTTGTTAAGCAGTTCACGTACCGTTAACCTTTTTTACCCTCAATTATGAATCTTTAAGCCCAAGGGTGTGGATATAGTTAACAAACTTTGATGTTAGGCACTGCCATAAATGGGCTCAGCTCTTAATTGGTACGCCGACAGAAACTCAGCGAAGCTTTAACCGCCATCGAAAAGCAGGATTTTGATTCTAGCAAAGAAATTGTTTAACCAAATCTTCAACGGAGTAATGGGCGGCAAACAAGCTGACCCGGGTATGGCAGGTTCACTTCTGTACCATATGGCTATGGTTACCAAGATGGAGTCAGAAACCCAAGTGCTGCTAGACGAGTTAAATGTGGAGTTACCCAATGTTTCTACGCAATTAAGCAAGATTTATGGCGATTTTGAAGCTGACGCTAAAGAGCTCACTCAAAGAAGTCGCCCCCCTCCCCTCAAATTTACATGAAATAACCAAAAGCGCAAGGTTGGGAACCGAGGAAAAAATCGCTCTTTTCAACAAGCTAAAGCAAGAGAACAAAAAAGTCGAAGCCCTGCTAAACAGCAAGAACCCAGCAGCAGGCAAAGCGTTGGAGAAATTGTTTGGTGATTGGGCAGAGCAAATTGTTCGGATGCGGCTCATCCAAGAGTACGAAACAATCAAGGGTTTACTGGTTATGGCTGAATTAGCTAAAACCATTGGTTTGCCAGCACTTGAGAATGCCATGGCTCGGGTGCAGGAAAAGTTCGGTCAAGAAACCGTCAGCATCGCCCTTGATGTGACGCTGAAGGTTGGCATGCGCCGAGAAAAACTGCAGTCAGTCATGCTAAGCGACCACTTCATCAACATGACTATGAGCACAGAAACACTTGACGGACACATGGAGTTCCTGAACTGCCCAATTTATGGAAGCCACAAATACGCCGCAGAAAAATACGGCGTAAACGATAAGGTTTCAGCGCTGTTCTGCACCCATTTCTGTTTTGCACACGCCAAAGCCATGCTCGACACAGTTCTGCCTTTCCCGTTCACGCTTTGGCAACCTAAACTTATGGCAAAAGATGGCAACTGCGAGTTCTACCTCAAACTGGCTTATTCACCAGAAGCCCAAACATCAGAACGGTTTGTTCCTCTCGTAATGTCTTGGAACGTTACCCGCGAATGCAACATGAAATGCAGCCACTGCTACATCAACGCCACCGAAAAGAAACTTGACAATGAATTAACCACTCAAGAAGCAAAAAAACTCATGGACCAAATCTGCCAGGTCAGCAGCCCACTGCTCATCCTAAGCGGCGGCGAACCTCTCCTGCGCCCAGACATCTATGAACTCATCCAGTATGGCGCATCTAAGGGTTTGAAGATGGGTTTGGGAAGCAACGGAAGCCTAATCGACGACGCTGTGGCAGGCAAACTTAAGGCAGCAGGCATAGCGACTGTTTCAATTAGCTTAGACTCAAACATTCCAGCGCAGCATGACGAGTTCCGAGGCGTGGCGGGCGCATGGGAAAAAGCAGTCAACGCCTGCAAAGCCCTGAGAAAAAACAATGTGCTCGTCCAAGTAAACACAACCCTAACCCATGAGAACTACAACCAAATCGACGACATCATGACGCTTGGCTGAGGGAATCGGCGTTGAAAACTTCCACCTGTTCTTCCTTGTTCCAACAGGCCGCGGCACCAAACTAACCGATATTTCACCCCAAAAATACGAAGACATGATAACCAACACATTCGCAAAAGTCGCAAAACACAAGTTAAACGTGAGACCCTCCTGTGCACCGCAGTTCATGCGCATCGCCAAAGGCATGGGCTTAGACATGAGGCAGTGGATTCGCGGCTGCATCGCAGGCTTGTACTACTGCCGCATTTACCCCAACGGAGACGTAACCCCCTGCCCCTACCTGCCAATCAAACTCGGCAACGTTCGAGAAAAAAGCTTCAAAGAAATCTGGTTCAACTCCGCCGTCTTCAAGGCTCTGCGTGACCCCAATTGTCTGAAAGGCAAATGTGGCGCCTGTGAATACCGCACTTTATGCGGCGGTTGCCGAGCACGCGCTTATGGGCTCTCAAGCGATTTCATCGATTACTGCGGCGACCTCCATGAACCAGTCTGAAGCAAAAAAGGATTATTTGACTGAGGACCCATGGTGTGTCTATCAACCAAAAACCTATTAAGCCATAGTTGTCTTTCAAAAACTTCAACAGGCAGTTAAAGCGGCTTTGGCAGCCCGCAAACACAGCGTTTCAGTGACTGTGGACCGCCAAAACAAACTTGGAAGGCGCAAAATATGAATGGAGTCCACACCTCCCCGAATTCAAAAAGAGCGGTTACAGACAAAAGTCCACTTGAAGTAGGATACAGGCAAGCTTTCAGACCTCTGATTTTCAATTTTTTTAATCTTAAAATAAGCAGGCGTTAGGAGGCAGCCAAGAATAGCACATGCTGGTCTCTCGAAGAGTTTCTTTGGAATGTTCAAAGAGACCACGCTAGCATGCCTCTTTGACATTGGCGGCTTAATCGCTGGCTTCACGATTGCCTTGCAACTGGGCGTTTTTCAGCTTTCACCGTGGGCAATAGCGCTCTACCCTGCAGTAGTCAGCGTAAAAGGCGTTATCACAGGTTTGCTTACAGGCCGCTTAAGCACAGCATTGCATCTTGGAACGGTTTATCCCAAGTTCTTTGGAAACACAAAGACCTTCTACAAGCTGATTGGAGCCATGGTTGTTTTGACTTTGGCAACAAGCGCAACTATCAGCGCTATAGCGATAGTTTTTGGAACCTTGTTTTGGGGACATAACAATCGCTGATTTTCCAGCAATCCTGACGGTTATGGTTGCAACCCTGTCTTTGGGGCTGCTCATTACCTTGATAACTGTAAAATTCACGTTTATCTCATTTAAGAAAAGCTTAGACCCAGACACTATCGTTTACCCAGCAATTTCAACCGTGGCTGACATCATAATAACATTCCTCTACATAGGCGTCTTGAACCTTTACTTTTCGGGGATCGATTGGCAGATGGGCGATAATAGTTTTTGGGCTCATCAACGTATTTCTTGTCTTAATCATTTTGCCCCGCAACATACGGGAAACAGAATTCCTAAAAATTATCAAAGAATCATTGCCAACCATGCTTTTAGTCGCTTTTATGGTAAACATAACGGGAACGGTTCTCAAAGGCATAAGCAACCTTGCAGATGGTCGCAGGGAAATCTACACTGTTTACCCAGCCATAATTGACATGATGGGCGACGTTGGCTTAGTTGTTGGTTCAGCTGCCACTACAAAGCTTGCCTTAGGCGTGCTTGCGCCTTCTTTTTCTTCGATAAAAAATCATGCCAAAAACATTTTTAGCGCTTGGACTGCATCCCTTATGCTGTTTGCAGTTCTGGGCTTCTTGTCTTTAGGCTATAAACGGCATGTTTTCCTTGCAGGGAATTTCTAACCTGCTATTGATACTTTTCGTTTCTAACATAATTGCTTTCATTGCTATCGTATTCTTATCTTATGCAATTTCCATCTTGACATTCAAAAGAGGTTTAGACCCAGACAACTTTGTCATACCCGTCGGAAGCTCCTTAGCCGACGCCATAACAACCATTGCTTTGTTTGTAGCTTTACTTTTAATCGTATTACATTGAAAGCACAATTAAAATATCCTAGAACCTTGTATCTTAATGTGGAGCGCTCCTTCAACATTGCGTCAATTTGAAAAAATAGAGTATAAACCCATCCCAGTTAGGGAACTCTTGCTTGAAATGAAGAATCTCTCTGAATTAATGATTGATTTAGCTTATTCTGCAGCCTTATACAATGATAAGGACCTTGCAGAAGACGTTCTGGCGCTGGAGAGCAGGGTTGACTATCTATCGTACCTTTTAGACATGGAAATTATGGTTGCTGCAAGAGACGCCAAAGACGCAGAGGCACTCATCGGTGTCTCGATTGTTGCGGCTTCAACGGATAAAATTTCAGATGCCGCAGCCGACATCGCAGCCATAGTTACCCGCAACATTGGCATTCACCCGATCGTCGGCGAAATCTTTGAGAAAGTTGAAGAGCGCTTGATGAAAGTAACTGTGAAACCTAATTCAGAAATTATTAAGAAAAAAATCGGTGAACTTAATTTAGCGCCAAGGATGGGCGTTGACATAATTGCCATCCGCAGAAACCACGATTGGATGCTAAACCCAAAAGAAACAGAAACGGTGTTCGAGGGTGACATTCTAATTACGCGCGGGGCACATTCAGGCATTGAGGAATTCAAAGATTTAGCTGAAGGCAAACTGGCAACACTTGACACGGAAAAGCGAGCTAAGTTTGAGGAGATTGTTTCAAGGTTCGTGGAGCTAAAGGACACTTCAGAGCTTAATGATGGATTTAGCCTACTCCTCCTTGATGCTTAACAGCAAAGAGTTAGCTGAGGAAGTAGAGCGGCTTGAAGAACGCATGGATCAATTGCACACAGATTTTGAATTGCTTGCCTTAACGAGCGATTTTAAGAAAGAAGAAGCTTCAGGATTTCTTGGCTTAATCAGACTGGGCGTTGCAACGGAAAAGATTGCTGATGCAGCGGCGGATATGGCTGAGGTTGTTTTGAGAGGGATTGAACCGCACCCAATTTTGAAGTTGACGATTAAGGAAGCAGAAGAAACGGTTGCGCAGGCTTGTGTTACTGCTGATTCTCTGCTGGTGGGCAAAACTTTGAAGGAAGCACGGGTGCATGAAGAGACGGGCATGTGGGTTTTAGTCATAAAGAGGAATGATAATTGTTTGCGTCCACGTGCAGATTCAAGGATTGCTGCAGGTGACGTGTTGGTTGCTTCTGGATACGCTGAGGGTGCTGATGCCTTAAAGAGGCTTGCTTCTCCAGCCCAAACATGCAGCGTCGAATAGTTAATCTTTATTCTTAATTCATTAACACTATAAGGCAGAACGCCATTTCCTAACAGAACCAAGCCTTCTGGTAATATGGAATATGGGGGAAAAGAAAGCGTTCACGTGCCAAAACCCTTCTTGCAGAAAAACCTTCACTACTCCCCTTAAAACCTTAAATCTGCAGGAAAACCCGACAGAGCCGTATTTCGCCTGCCCTCACTGTCTAACTAAAATAAAACCTGACCAAACTCTAAAAACAGAAGAAAAAGCTAAAAAACCCAGGCTTCAAAAAACGCAGCCAAAGATAAACCAAATTGAAACTGAAGATAAACTTGAGAATAAGGATAAGCCCTCGGGTTGCCATTACCATCTGGGCTACTTAAGCGAGCGGTCTTCGAAAGAGCAGATTCCAGACGAATGCCTTGTCTGCAAGGACATCGTTGAATGTATGTTAAGGAAGATGCGGGAATAATTTTCTAGAGCATTACACATTTCATTAACAATGCTGATGCAAAATTAAAATTAAAAAAAAACTGAAAAGGAGAATTATAAGAAAAGATTGAAGTTAGTTTACTTCTTTTTCTTTGCTACTGGTTTTTCTTCGGTGGTAGCTGCTTCAGGGGCTTTTACTGGTTCAGCTTCTTCTGCTTTGGGTTCTTCTTTTTTCTCTTCGATTTCAGTTGTGATTTCTTCGATTGGTTTTGGAGGGGGTGTTGTTGCCATTGTCCAGCCGATCCATGCGCCGATGAACAGTATAGCTACGAAAGCTACAAAGACTGGTACTGCGATGACCCAGAATTGAACGTTACCAAGACTGCAGTACCGCTGTTAGCAGTCCGATGGTTCGACAAGCCATTTTGGATAGAAGAGTGTAACAATGTAAACTACTGCGACGACAACGCAAACGAGTAGTATTGCTCCACCTATTCCTTGATCTTTACTAACCATTTAGTGATTCACCACTTTATAGCCATGTATTCGCTTAATCAATTTAAAGTTTGTCATGTTTTCCAAGTGCTTGGTTGATTAGGTAGTGCCCATTTCCCATGTTGAAAGGTACTTTTTCTGTTCAGCGGTAAGCTCATCGATTGCTACGCCCATGGTTTTCAGTTTTAATTCAGCGACTTTCTCATCAATCTCTTTTGGAACAGTGTAAACTTTGGTTTGCAGCTTGGTTGATTTCGCTACGTACTCTGAGCATAGGGCTTGGTTTGCAAAGGACATGTCCATGACTTCTGAGGGGTGCCCTTCTGCTGCGGCTAGGTTGACAAGTCTGCCTTCTGCGAGGAGGTAGAGGTTTCTGCCGTCTTTTAATGTGTATTCTTCCATGTTGGGGCGCATCGTCCGTTTGGCTTTAGTGAGCGATTCCAAGTCTGGGATGCTGATTTCCACGTTGAAGTGTCCACTGTTGCACATTATGGCGCCGTCCTTCATCTTTTGCATGTGCTCTTTGCGTATGACGCCAATGTCGCCTGTAGCTGTTACAAAAATGTCACCGATGGGTGCTGCTTCAGCCATAGTCATGACCCGGTAACCGTCCATGACTGCTTCTAGGGCACGGGTTGGTTGAACTTCTGTTACTATAACGTTGGCGCCTAAGCCTTGTGCACGCATAGCTATACCTCTGCTGCACCAGCCGTATCCGCCGACGACAAAGTTTTTGCCAGCAAGCAGAACTGAGGTTGCCCGCATAATACCATCGATGGTGCTTTGGCCCGTTCCATAGCGGTTGTCAAAGAGATACTTTGTGTACGCGTCGTTGACGGCTATGATGGGGTATTTTAGGCTGCCGTCTTGCTCCATGGCTTTTAGGCGGACTACACCTGTAGAGGTTTCTTCGGTTCCGCCTTTGATGTCTTTAATTTGGTTTTGGCGTTTGCTATGAAGCATACCGACAACGTCTGCACCGTCATCCATGGTTATTGTTGGTTTGTAATCGAGGACTTTGTCAATGCATTTGTAGTAGTCCTCTGTGTTTTGTCCTCTCCAAGCAAAAACGTGCACGCCACTGTCTGCTAGGGCTGCGGCGACGTCGTCTTGGGTTGAGAGCGGGTTCGAACCGCAAACTGCAACTTTGGCGCCTCCCGCGATGAGCACTTTGATGAGAACTGCGGTTTCTTTGGTTACGTGGAGGCATGCCGCCAAGGTTTGGCCTTTGAGTGGTTTTTCTTTTTCGAATCGTGTTTTAATTATGTTTAGTACGGGCATGTGTTTTGCTGCCCATTCGATCTGTAAGTGACCTTGGGGTGCTAAGCTTTTATCTTTAACTTGGAATTCTTCCATGAATATTCCTTCTTTTTAGGAACATTGTGTCTTCTGCCTATTTAGAATTTGCTGCACCAGCAGGCGTAAGAGATGCGGTTGCTTGCTCGAAAAAGTTTAATTATTCAATGCTCAGCCTACTTGTGAGAGGATACACAATGAAAGAACCCTTCGCCTCGTTTGTCAAAAAAGAATTGGAGCCAAGAACTCTACTGATAACATGCGGGTTGCCTGCAAGTTACAAAACCGAAACCTCAGAGCAAGTTTCCAAAATCAAAGGTTACCCTATCCTTCGCAGCGACCTAATTCGGCTGGAAGTTCTCAAGAACGAGGATGTTTTTGACGCGAAAGTTGCTGGAAACATGAACAAGCGCTTGTCAGTCTATGATGAGTTGTTCCGACGTGCAGACGAAATTGCGGGAAAAGGTAAGGGTGGTTTAATCTTGGATGCTACTTTTGTTACTCAGGAACTGCGCAGGCGTGCGGCTGAGATTGCTGCAAAAAACAACATGACTTTCGTTATCCTGCAAACCAGTTGCCCCCAAGAAGTATCTATCGCCAGGATTATGAAGCGAACTAAAGAGAAGTACGAGTCAAACGCTCTAACCGAGGAAGCGTATCTTGCCAACAAGAACAAGTTTGAACCCGTTGACATAGATGACCTAAAGAAAAAATATCCAACGCTTAAAGTAACCCATTTGACCGTTGACACATGCCGCGACGAAACCGACCGTTGGTTCGTGGTCGGGATGGAGAAGAGGTAACGAGCACCAGCAATGAAAATTGATTTACACATCCACTCGAAAGGTTCAGACGGAAAATTATCTGTTGCAGAAATCATAAAGGAAGCCAAGAACCGAAACATCAGCTTCATGGCGATTACCGACCATGATTCCATTGGCTGCCAAACCCAAGCCATCGCGCTGGCAAAAAAAGAAGGCGTCAGATACATTACTGGTGTCGAGTTAAACGTAACTTTTTCTCATCCAAAATTTCATGAGGGAAAGGCGATTTCACTGGATTTTTTAGGCTACCAATTCGACGCAGACAACAAGGCGTTGGAAAGCAAGCTGGAGACAATGGCGAAGTATCGTGAGAAGAGGGCAGCTAAAATCCTAGACAACCTTAACGCTGAATTCCAAAAAGAAAACATTGCAGCCCTAACTGCGGATGATTTGAGGCGAATTGAGGAGTCCGTTGACGGGGTGCTCGGCAGACCCCACATAGCTGATTACCTGGTCAAGAAGGGAATTGTTAAAACCCGCCAAGAAGCCTTCGACAAATACCTTGTAAAATGTGACGTACCAAAATTCCCACTTCATTTAGAAGAGGCATCAAAACTTATCCGAGGCGCAGGCGGAAAATTGGTGCTGGCTCACCCAAACGACCCTCACGGAACATCACTGGTATCGTTGACTAAATCGCTTTCTGAACAAACAGAAATCATCAAAGAAAAAATGTTACCCTACATCGATGGCGTTGAATGTTGGCACTCAAGAAACAACCCCGAAACAACAAACCATTACATAGCGTTCGCAAAGGAGCAGGGGTTAATCATGACTGGAGGCAGCGATTGCCACCAAAAACCAATCGTTATGGGTACGGTCCAGATTCCAGATTGGGTCGCCAACCAATTCGCTTAGAAAGAAATTGTTTGTTTAGAGATTTTTTGCGTATTCGCCTGCCAGTTTGAAGTAGGCTTGCGCTTCATGGATAGCGGATTCTTTTTCTTGGCTGGTTATGTTTGGGTCGTCGAGTTTGAAACTGATTACTTTACCACGCACGTACGCACGGTAGCATTTGTAGAATGCAAGAAGCTGCGTTAGCTGTTGGTCTTTTGAGTATGCCACGTATCGTTCTATGAAGTAGTTTGCGAGGTCAGGCCTTTGCTGGAAGTCCAAGTCCATGGCTAAGAAGGCAACATCCGCGGCAACGTCAGAGTATCGGAAGCGGTCGTTGAATTCAATGGCGTCGAAAATACAGATTTTGTCCGTTATGAAAATGTTTCCCGAATGCAAGTCGCCATGGCAGTCTCGGATGCGTTTGTCGGCTATTCGGCTTTCAAAAAGCTGCTTTTTTTGTTCCATGAAATTGTTGATTTTTGTTTGGATGAATCGGAATTCTGTTTGCGGGATTGTTTGCTCGGTGTATTTTGTCGTTTGCGAGAAGTTTTCGTCCCAGTTAGTCTTAACTATTTTCAGGGAGCCGAACTGGCTAATTTCAGGGTTTGTCTGAGCATTTGAATGGAACTCTGCCACTATCCCCGCTATCTCATCGATTGTTTTTTTATCGACTTTGTTTTCTTTAAGGAGCACTGTCATGATTCTTTCTTGGGGCAACCGCTTCATCTTTAATGCGTATTCAAGGGTTTCGCCGCCGTCGTTTATCTTGATGGTGTTTGATTTGTTGATAGAGACGACTCCAAGGTATATTTCTGGGCAAAGTCGCCTGTTAAGTTCGAGCTCTTTTTCGCAGAAAACACGCCTCTTGTCAAGGGTGGAGAAGTCTAGGAATCCAAAGTTTACGGCTTTCTTTACTTTGTAAACGTAATTTTTGGTCAGGAACACAAACGAGATGTGTGTTTGGATGAGTTCGATTTTGCCAGGGTCTTGCGGGTAGGTTTCTGGCTTGAGCAGGGCTTCGACCACTTGCTTTTGAGTGTCCATGTGCGTTCAACCTTTTAAGGTATATTCTTGTAAGCTGGCAGCCAATAAACATAGAGGTTCCCTTTTAGGCGGTAGCCCGGTTTGGCTTATTTCTGAGGTGGGTAACTTTATATTCTTCCGTTGGTGAGTTTTTTGGGGATTAAAGTGGAGACTGATAATTCAGAGACCCTAAGGAAAGCACTTTTGAAGAGTGGGCACTCCAGCGTTGCAGCTGAAAAAATCATAACGCATTATACTAAGGACCCTGAAATTGTTTAACGTAATCTAAAACTTTGTCAGCTTGTTCTTTAGAGATATGCTTGTCTTGATAGAGTGAATCTACGATTTCGGAGATTTTCGCTAAAGCATGAACCTGGTAGCCAAGCTGTTCAAGTTTTTCTTTGCCGCCATGCTCCCGGTTAACTACGACCAACAAGTGTTTGACGTTAGCGCCCAGTTCTTGGAGGGGTTTTATGCCTTCAACTTTGGATAAGCCTTCACTTATAACGTCATCGAAGAAGAGGATGTTGTCGCCCCTATTTACGTCTGCACCGGCAATTCTGCCCGTAACACCGTATGCTTTCTCTTCTTTTCGGACAATGACGCATGGCAGGTTTAGGTTGCAGGCGATACTTGGCGCAATTAAGGCGCCTTTAAGCTCGATGGAAGCTAACTTGTCAATTCGGTCGACAGTCATTATTTGCTTGATTTTTTCGGCAGAAGCTTCAGCTATGGTGCACAGTTGCCGTGGCGCAGAGAGAACGCGTGCAAGGTCAATGTAGTAGGGGCTTGTTGCTCCGGATTTGATTTTGAAGTTTCCAAACTTTAAGCATCCAGATAGGTAGAGCGCATTGGCGACTTTATCAGTAATAGTTGGCATGAGAGTGTTACCCTGATGTGAATGTAAATTTGTAAATTTAACCTTTACCAACCAAACATGGGTCCAGCTCTTATCACCTTCGGGATATGGGCAGTAATCGTAGGAGTACAACTCATAAGGCTCGGCAGGCGCCGTTAGTGAACTGTCCACTCACTCAATTTTTTTCACATTTCCATTTTTTCTGTTCAGTCAACTACCAAACGCAGTTACGCATCAGCCAAAAATACCTCAAAAACAATGTGGCGCCGGGGAAGGGATTCGAACCAATTTAGTTGAACTCGTTGTTTATTGTGAAGCCTATGAAACTGATCGTGCAGGGCCTTACCGAAAGTAATTATAATTACAATATAAGTAATTATAAGTGATTATAATGAAGGATGCTACTACAATACAGCTTAAGAAATCAGTGGTTAAGGAGCTTAAAAACATCAGGAAGTATCCCAGAGAAACTTACAATGAAATCATTTCTGATTTAATAAAAACCGCAAAAGCAGCCAAAAAAACTAGGCAATATGACGAGTTTATCCACAAAATTCAGCAAGCAAAAATGAAAGAGTTATGGGATAACACGGAAGATGAGGCTTGGGAAAATGCCTAAGCCTGGAGATGTAATACTTGCAAGTGTGCAGTTTACGGACACGGCTGAAGTGAAAGTCAGGCCAGCGGTAGTTTTGTTTGAGGAATATGGAAATGTTGTGGTAGCAGGCGTAACCAGTAATCTTAAGATGAAAGGTATACCGCTAACAAAAAGTGAAGGCGCCATAAAAGACAGCGTCATAAAACTAAACTACATCTTCACTATCTCAAATGAAATGGCTTCAAAAGTTATCCTCCACCTAAGCAAAGAGAAAAAACAACTAATATTTGATGAGCTAAACAAGAAACTTGGCGAACTCAAAAAATAATTTCGCAGAAATCAAAAGTAAAATTTTGGCGCCGGGGAAGGGATTCGAACCCCTGCGAGCACGAAGCCCACCAGCTGTCTTGCCTTTCGGTCTTAGCCCTCTTTTTTACAATTCTCGAGGCTGGCGCGATAACCACTCCGCCACCCCGGCTCCAGCTTAAGATTTGTTGTTGTGGCTAAAAGAGTTTTCAGTACAATACCTAAAAATTGGTTGAATTTTTGTGGTCCTTCCTCTCTGGGCTATAAATAGAGGGGCTAGGTCGCCGTGAGCAAGAGAACCCTTCAACATAGCGCCATTTTTGCCTTTATATAAGGGGGCTATAGAAAAAAATCACAGCTGAGAATAGCCAATTGAGCTTGTCTTTGTTCTGCTTGTGGTAGCTTGCACAACCAGAAGGCAACCCAATCCCAGTCCAGAAACAAGAAAGCAATACGCAGTGCTGTCTGTTGGTTGTTGTTGTGGTATAGGAAGTTTTCAGCTACAACTACAAAAGAAAAACAAACACTCAACAGCATCGTTGCAAACGATAGCTAAGCGCTAAAAACACTTTTCGCAACTAGGGAAACCCTGAAATTGGAGTTTTGTTTTTTCAATAGTTGCACCATCCTTTTGCGTTTTTAATGGCAACGTTTATAACCCCTTTTACTATTTGCTAAAGGCGCGAAGCGGAAGTACTATGGGACATCGTAAAACTCATGCTCCAAAACATGGTTCATTAGCCTATTTACCTAGGCATCGTGCAAAGAAACCAACAGCACGAATCAGATACTGGCCAGAAATCAAATCTGATTCTCCAAGGCTACTTGGGTTTTCAGCAGCCTACAAGGCAGGCATGACTTATGTATTCACTATCGAGGATCGTAAACGTTCTCCTCACTTTGGAAAAGAAGTTGCGCGAGCAGCAACCATACTAGAAACGCCACCAATCCTTGTATGTGGCATTAGAACTTACACAAAAACACCATACGGACTCCAAAACATATCGGAAGCCTGGATGAAAGACCCACCAGCCATCCTAGACCGACTGACTGGTTTTGCCAGACAACTTTAACACTGAAGCAATGCTTGAAAAACTCTCAGCAAAACCTCGAACAAACAAACATAGTCCGAGTCATCACCGCAACACAACCATCACAAACCAGCCTCTCAAAGAAGAAACCTGAAACAAGCGAAATCCAAATCGGCGGCGGAACAATCGCCCAGCAATTCGAATACGCTAAGCAACTCTTGGGCAAAACCGTGACGCCTGAAGAAGTCTTCAAAGACGGACAATACATCGACGTCGGCGGAATCACAGTGGGCAAAGGTTTCCAAGGTCCAGTTAAACGTTGGGGCGTAACTTGCCTGCAGCATAAAGGCAGAAAAACCAAACGAGGCATCGCCACTTTAGGTCCATGGAATCCACACCACCTCATGTACTCCATTCCACGAGCAGGACAGATGGGTTATCACCAACGCATCGAATTCAACAAACGCATACTAAAAATCGGCAAAGACGGCAAAGAAGTCACCGTTAAAGGCGGCTTCATCCGTTACGGCGAAGTAAACGGACCATACGTCCTACTTGAAGGCAGCATACCTGGAACAGAAAAACGCCAAATCCGCCTACGAGTTCCTGCACGTCCACCAACAGAAATCCCAGAAGTACCACCACAAGTAACATATATCTCACTGGAGTCTCCACAAGGAAAATAGGTTGAATGACCATGGCACAGAAAACAGCAGAAATCTTTGACTTACAGGGCAAAGCAACAGGCAAAATCAATCTTCCAGACGTTTTCTCAACTCCCCTAAGACCAGACGTGATAAAACGCGCAGTCTTAGCCATACAATCCAACAGAAGACAGCCACAAGGCAGAGACCCCATGGCTGGAAAGAAAACCACTGCAGAATCACGCGGAACAGGCAGCGCAACCGCAAGAGTTCCACGCATGAAAAGCGGCGCTGGAAGAGCAGCTTTTGCTCCAAGCACCGTTAAAGGAAGACAACCTCATCCGCCAAGAGCCGAAAAGAAAATACTGCGTGCGATTCCAAAGAAGGAAGCAAAATTAGCTTTAACCTCAGCCATCGCAGCAACTGCACAAAAAGAAACCGTGACTTCTCGCGGTCACAAAATCGAGAACGTTCCACAGTTTCCATTGGTGGTTGAAGATGCATTTGAAGGTTTAACGAAGGCAAAAGAAGTCGAAGATGCATTCACAAGCCTTGGCATTGCACGAAGACTTAACCAGAGTAAGAGACAGCCGCAACATTCGCGCAGGCAAAGGCAAGCGCAGAGGCAGAAAAATGAAGCAAGCCGTTGGACCACTCATCGTGGTTGTTGACGGTAAAAGCTTAGTTAATGCAGCAAGCAACCTTCCAGGCGTTCAAGTAACAACCGTAGCCAACCTTAACACTGAAATGCTCGCACCAGGAACTCACCCAGGACGATTAACCGTTTGGACTAATGGCGCTATCGAAAAATTAACCACTCTTTATGGAGAAAAAATGTAATGGATATTAATGAAATAATTACTTTTCCGTTGATGACGGAATCCGCCAGTGTAATGGTTGAAAGAGACAACAAACTGATCTTCATAGTTAACCTCAAAGCTGGCAAAACAGACGTTAAACGCGCTGTTGAGACACTCTACGAAGTTAAAGTTAGCAAAGTAAACTTGCTCATTACTCCTCAAGGCGTAAAGAAAGCGTTCGTGAAGCTAAAACCAGAATTCAAAGCTTCAGACGTTGCAATTAAACTTGGAATACTCTAAACATATAGAAGGCATGACTTATGGGAAAACGAATTCGTGTTCAAAGACGTGGTCGCGGTGGAAGAAACTTCCGTGCCAATACTCACAAACGTGTTGCTCCAGCAAAGTATCCTGCAATAGCACCCAAACAATCCTTTGAGCTTCAACTAACAGGCACCATCGAAGACCTTGTTCATGATCCAGGCCGCGGTTCACCACTCTCACTGGTCAAATTCGAGAACGGCTTATCCATTTACACGGTTGTTCCTGAAGGTGTTTTCACTGGGCAACAAATCTGCTATGGCGGAAAAGCTCCAGCTGAAATAGGCAACATTATACCCTTGGGAAAAGTTCCTGAAGGAACAATTGTTTGCGACATTGAGCTTCGTCCAGGCGACGGAGGAAAAATGGCAAAGTCTTCAGGCGCATACGCTACTGTTGTCGGTCACACTCCACAAGGCACCATGATTCGGTTGCCTTCTGGAAGAACAAGGTACGTTGACGATTACTGTTTATCAACTGTCGGTGTAATTTCTGCATCTGGAAGAATCGAAAAGCCCTTCCTTAAGGCAGGCGCAAAATTCCATCTGATGAAAGCTAAAGGTCACACGTACCCAAGAACTAGCGGTCGCAAAATGGTTCCAGCATGCCACCCATACGGAAGCAGCAAACGTAGCTCTCGCAGATGCACAACAACTTCGCACGGTGCTCCACCAGGACAGAAAGTCGGATTGATCGCTGCAAGAGGTCCAGGACAGAAGAAGAAACGGGCAATACGCTAAGGAAACTATAATAGAGGTTAAAATCAAGTTTAGGAAAGATGAAAGATGCCGAAAGAATTTAGCTACCGTGGACACAGCCTCAACAGTTTAACAGGCATGTCTATGGATGAATTCATCAATATGCTTCCCTCACGCCAACGAAGAAGCCTACAACGCGGACTAACACCAGAACAACGCATACTGCTCGAAAAACTACGCGAAGCCAAAGAAGCCCAAAAACAAGGCAAAGACGTCAGCTTAAAAACTCACGTCCGAGACCTAATCATTCTGCCAGAGATGGTGGGCGCAAAAATCGCCGTTCACAACGGTAAAGAATTCGTCGCTATGGAAATCAAGCCAGAAATGATTGGGCACTACCTTGGAGAATTCGCCATAACTAACAAGCCGGTTAGGCATGGAACCCCTGGTATCGGTGCATCACGTTCATCAATGTATGTGCCGCTAAAATAAACAGTTTCTTTTCTTTATTTTCTTCTTTATTTTGTTGATGCTTTTGTACACAAAATGATAATGGCTCTTTTTCCTTTGAGTGTCAGACTCAGATTTAACAGCACACATTAACAGTACACGTTGCGGCTATTGTGTCTGGTGTATCGACCCCTTTGCTCGCAGTGTCGAGCCTTTCAGGTCAATTCTTGCTGGACAGACGTAGCTGCAGTTTCCACAGCCATCGCAAAGGTCTGCTTTAAGTTTTCTAAGTTTTTTCGTGTTGTTTTTGTCGAATGCCTCTTTGATTAGTATCGGGCTCAGATTATGGCAGCACACAACCATGCATTCTCCACATCTGATGCAATCTTCAGTCGTTACTGTTTCGAATTGTTTGGCTTTTGGAAGAACATGTGTTTTCTTCTCCTCAGTAGGTTTACGTAATCCTACGTTATCCAACAACGGCGACGTTAAGTTCATAATGACAAGTGCGAGGATTGAACCTCCTAGGAAGTTCATGTAAGTTTGAATAACCACGGTGAGTACGCCTACGCCTACGCCGAATATGGCTTGCCCAGCATATGTTAATGGAGTAGTGGCGGGATCCGTAACCATGAAAAACGCTAGGAAAATTGAGCTTCCTATGAATAGTTCAAATCCTAATCTGAGAAGCGCGTCCCCACCATAGATAGACGTCATGAGAAGGGACATCAGTGCAACCGTCCCCAAGTATGCCAGTGTTATTCTCCATTTAACGTACTTGCGACAGACCACAAACAATCCCACACCAACGATTATGACAGCTAGACTTGAAGCGCCGCCAACCCATCCGTGAAACTTCTGAATTACGTAGGTGTTGAATACGTCTGAAGGCGATTGGACTGTGGAGTTACCTAGACAGGACTGAATCCAGAATGCAAAAGAGCCCGAGCCGCTGTAACCGATTGAACTAGTTAACGCGGGTAATCCTGCACCACTGAAACTGCTTGCAAAATGGTCTTTGGCCAGCAGAATCGAGTTTAAGAAGGGAAACAGAACCAAGAGCTTTGCAGTTGCTGCAGGGTTTACATATTTTCGGCCAAGCAAGTTTTGACCCTTCTTTAACACTATCATGCCAAGAGCCGCAATTACTGCAACGTAATAGTACGCTTGAGGTGCCGTAAGAGGTAATATCTCAACGGTGTTGTGTGAAGGCAGCCCTAAAGAGTATGAAAGGGCAACGATCAACCCGAAGACAGCCGCAGACATAGTGTTTCTCGGTCCTTTGGCTTTCATTAATAGTGACAGCAGATAGTCAAGCGCAACAGCAACCCCTACAGCAATTACTGATATTATGATGGATGTTGGCCAATACGAAATGGCGGAAACGGCTACGAGTATGACGAGGGCAAAGAATGTGTAAGTCATCAACTTGTTTTTTGTTATCCACGAATACTCTTTTAGTTTCGACATTTCTCGCGTGCTCCTTCATCAAAATGTATATCCCTTTTTGCGTTGATTAGTTAAATAAGACTTTCCTAACTATTCAAAATCATTAATGATTGCATACATTGTATGCCTGCCTAAACAGACTGGAGTTTTATGTGCGCAGGAAAAATTAAACGTGTTTTGACGTAAATTTTTGGGAACTGTAAATACTTCCCGTGAACGAAAAACTCGGAAAAGAACAAGAATTAAATAAACAAAGCCTGCATAGTTTGGTAAATCAGGTAATATGATGGTTTCACGTTCCGTCATCAGTAAATCGCGTGTGATTCTGATATGTCTCCTAGTAATCGGTGCCTTAGCTGAGGCAGGTGCTTACTCCTACGTTCAAAACTTCATGCCTAATTCGTCTTCTTCAGCATCAACCTCGTTTCAAGTAGCTAACCTATCCATCGACCCTTATGAAGCACGTCTGAATCAACCAGTAAATATTTCAGCAGACGTAGTTAATCTGGGAGATATTCAAAGCAGTTATTCTCTAAGCCTTAAAATTAATAATTCAACGGTGGAAACTAAAGATTTGACACTTTCAGCTAATGAAACTCAACTAGTTACATTTAGCGTTACCGAAGCAACTGAAGGCACCTACAATGTAACAGTAGATGACCTGGTCGGAACCTTCAGCGTCACATCTGAGCCGACTCCGATGCCTGCCGCCCTTAAGGTATCCAACATGTTTATCAGTCCAGTTGAGGCTTGGCCTGAGCAATTAATCAACGTTTCAGTTGATGTAACTAACACGGGAAGCGAAAACATCAGTTATTCGTTACCCTTCTTAGTGAATGGTGAAGTTGCCCAAAGTGTTCAGGTGCAACTTGCAGCAGGATCTTCAGAAACCGTAACAGCGGCATTAAATGAGAGTATTATTGGAAGTTACAGGGCAGCTGTCAGCGGAAAAAGCACATCATTTAGGGTTGTGGAAACAGGCAAACATACTCTTCACGTTATTTCCAGTCGTTTAGGGTTTTCTTTCACTTTAGATGGTGCGTCTGAGATTACTCCGTTTACAGGACTTGTCGATGTTGGATCACACACGATTGTTTTTCCATCACAAGAGAAAATTCCAGTTAGCGGCTGGGGGGATGTGTCATTTAGCTTTGCAGGTTGGAACGACGGCTCTATGGAACTTAGTAAAACGTTTAATGTGCAAGACCAAACCTATGCTATAACAAACTACATTAGGTTAGGTTCATGTCCTTCCTTGTACGTGTGGAATGGAAAAAACTATGCGTATTCCGCTGAAGTCTCGGATGGCTCAGGCTGGCTTGGCTACCTAGATCACTTCCAACCTGATGGCTCAATGGTTTTCTCCAACAATTACCCCTGGGACTACATAAAACTGGACCAATCCCAACTTCAACCTCTCAACGGATTTTATAGTATGAAAATCGCCGAGACATCTGACGAAATCTTCTACTTAGATTCAGCCAAACTGGTTGCGATAGACCACCCAGCGAACACAAATGTATTCTCAACAACGGGCACCTTCATCTACAACCTTGCAGGTCAAGGAACGATGTACACTGTAAGTAGCAATCCCGCTCTACCAGTTTCCGCAGTAAACGGGACAGGACAAAACGTTCTACCGCTGATTTCCAAGATGGATGGAAACTTTACAAGCGGCACAAGATGGTCTTGGAATAGTCTGACCTTGAACTTAGGTAACCTGACTGGTGCAAAAGAAATCAAACTGGTAGTTGCAGCCACAATCAATTGGCCAACCACGCAAGCTGGCGGCAACAACTTCATGACTTATGCTAACCAACCAGGAGTCACGCCTTCCCCGCCGCCATACATGGAAGTGAAAGCGCAAAATGGAAGTTGGGTCCGTGTGCCTGATGACCGTCAATTCCCGTTGCCTGACGTTACGGATGACGTTTTTGTCGTTAATTTGACTGGTCTGTTTCCAACTAACGATTATGAGTTAAGAATAAACACCTACCAAGACATCCGCTTCGACTACATAGGAGTGGACACGACACCCCAACAAGACATAACTGTTCAAACCATAATGCCAACATATGCTAACCTTCAGCAAGGATTCACTTCAACCTCAAATTCCAGTGGAGCATTCACGAGATATGGTGATGTTTTGGGGCTGGTGCAGTCTGCTGACGACAAATTCGTTATAGGACGCGAAGGAGACGTAGTTTCTCTGCAGTTCCCAGTCGACACGACACCTGTTCCTGCGGGGATGGTTAGAGACTACTTTGTCATTGCCAGCTGCTGGTTTAAAGGCAAAGGATTAGCATATGAGCCCTTCACGGTTGCCCCCATGCCATTCCAAGCAATGACCAGCTTCCCGTATCCAGCAAATGAAAGTTATCCTTATGACGCTGCACACAAAGCGTATCTGCAGGCATACAACACGAGAATTATTAATTCCCCCTGATTTTTTAGGGTTCGTGGAAGTTCAATAGTTTAATATGTTGTTCTAACATGTGATTGCTTGTAAGGATGGCAATGAGAAAACAAAAGTGGATTTTAATCATCCTCCTTTCCCTCATTCTAATCCAATCAATGTCAGTAGCCTCAGCCACCAACACCGATGACTGGACCACATTCCGCCACGACTCAAACCATAGCGGATACACAAATGGCAATGGCCCCACAAATTATGCCACGCCCCTGTGGAATTTTACCACAAATGCAGCGGTATGGTCTTCCCCCGCAGTAGCAAACGGCTACGTTTTCGTTGGCTGCAGGGACTGCAATCTTTATTGCCTCAACGCCTCCAACGGACAACTTATATGGAATTTTACAACTGGAGGGGAAGTAGACTCGTCGCCTGCTATCTACCATGGATGCGTCTATGTGGGTTCTGATGACGGCTGGGTTTACTGTATAGACATTGTCTCTGGGCTGCCTGTTTGGATATCAATGGTAGGTGGGCAAGTTCAGTCTTCACCTGCAGTTGTGAACGGTTGCGTTTACGTCGGTTCTGGGAAGCAGGGTGTTTTTTGTTTTAACGCTTCGAACGGCAATTTGGTTTGGACTTTTCCGACTTCTTTGCGGGTGAATTCATCGCCTGCCGTTTCAGATGGCGTTGTGTACGTTGCCACAGACGACTTTTGTGTTCACGCCTTAAATGCAACCACCGGTATGGAACTGTGGAATCAGCATACTGGAAGCGTTAACTCCTCACCTTGCGTGTATGATGGTTGCGTTTACATAGGTTCATACGACGGTTACGTTTGCTGTTTGAATGCTTCCACAGGCAATCAGATTTGGCATTTTCAAACGGAAGATTGTGTGGATTCTTCTCCAGCTGTCGCTTATGGATGCGTCTTTGTTGGTTCTGAGAACAACAATGTTTACTGCTTAAACGCTTCCAGCGGGGCCAAGATTTGGCAGACTCCAACGGGGTATTGGGTTTGGTCATCGCCTGTAATTGCAGATGGCAACGTGTATGTTGGCTCCGAGGACTACAGCATCTATTGCCTCAACGCTTCAACTGGAGCAAAACAGTGGAGTTACACGACAGGCAATTTTGTCGATTCTTCTGTCGCCATCGTGAACGGCAACCTCTATGTCGGTTCAGACGACCACCATATCTACGCTTTCACTTTAACGGATTCCGCCCCAGAAAACATACCTACACAATCGACTAACCCTTTAGCGTGGACTACGGTTGCCTTTGACATCATCGCATGCGCCGTGGCAGCCATGATTTTTTTCACAATTCTACGCTTTGCACGCTCAACTGTTCAGGCTAAAAAAACCATAAAAGTTACCGACAATCCCAACCAAAAGACCTCTTGGTTTTCAGCACACGCCGACGCTCTTTGTCTTTTGGTGATTTTGGCTTTTTCACTGATATTCTTCATAAATCTGGGCAGTGGGCCGCTTTGGGCTGCCGACGAGCAAACGTACTCGCAATGGGCATACCACATGGTTAAGAGCGGAGATTACGTGACGCCTTATGCTTTTGGGGGGTTAGCGGTTTGGATTGGGAAGCCGCCGTTGTTTATGTGGTTGATGTCTCTTGCTTACCAAGCTTTTGGCGTTAGCAATTTTGTTACAAGGCTTTGGAGTCCCATTTTTGGCGCTTTAACTTTGGTTCTTGTCTACTTTTTGGGAAAAAAACTCTACAACGGCTATGTTGGGTTTATGTCGGCGCTAATTTTGGGTACGTTTACTACGTTTTACTCGTTTGCTAGGCACGCTATGACGGATGTTTCTTTGGTTTTCTTCATTGTGGCTAGTTTTTACTTTTTTGTTTTAAGCGAGAAATCTGAAAAGACCAATCACTATGTGATTTTGGGCGGCTTATTTTTTGGATTGGCACTGTTGACAAAACAGGTTGAAGCCTTGTTGATTCCTCTTATCGTTTTCTTTTACCTCATCATAACCAAAAGAAGCATCAGGTTCCTCTTCACGAGGCGATTTACGGTTTTTTGGGGCATAGGGCTTCTGGTTCTGGTACCTTGGCTGGGTTACATGTTTGTTAGTTTTGGGGGGAATTTCTGGCAGTGGTTTGTAGTGTACTGTGGCGTCATGCGAACGGTCAGTCCTCTTGAGGGTCACGTGGGGGGCTACCTTTTCTATTTCAGCTATTTAGCTAACAACGAGAGGCTTTGGACGATAATTTTGCCTTTTGCCGCTGGACTCTGCGTGTTCAATTCCGTCTTTAAGCGTTCAAAAGCTGACACGTTAGCTTCTTGCATGGATGAGTATCGTGCTTTTGGTGTTCACTTTTGCCCAAACAAAACTTTCCTGGTACATACTGCCAGCTTTCCCAGCTTTCGCCATAGCGATAAGCAGTCTTCTGTTTCAAGTGGCAAACAAAATAATACTTAAATGCAGGGCGTTTTCATCTAAAAATCAAAAGCCAGCTGGATAGGTTTGAGAAACCTCTCTCTAAGGTGACCTCCTCCTTACATAGAGCAGGTATTGGAAAGGATGATGGCGGGCCCGATGGGATTTGAACCCATGACGTCCGGCTCCGCAGGCCGGTGCCCTAATCCGTACTAGACGACGAGCCCAACTCTTGTTTATACCCAGAAATTAAAAGGGCAGAATAGTAAATACTTTGCTTGAACTTAAAAATAGTGGTCTTGGAGGGCAAGGGCTATTTTGGGTTTTTAGGAAAAGACAGTTTAAATTGTGTTCCTTCGTCGACCTTGCTCTCAAAACTTATCGTGCCGCCCTGCGCCTCCACTAAGCGTTTAACGACGGCTAATCCGAAGCCTTGTCCCTTAGATTTGGTAGTCATAAGGGGCTGGAAGATTTTTGGTTTTACCTCGTCGGGAATGCCAACGCCCGTATCCAAAACAGTGATGGAAACCGTGTTGGCTTCTTCAGCGACTTTTATGGTTAGTTTGCCGCCGTCTGGCATAGCTTGAATGGCGTTCGTTGCCAGGTTAACCAAAATACGCTTCAGAAAAGTTACATCCAGCTTAATTTTCGGTAATTCACCGTCGCATTCTGCCATTGCTTGAATGTTGTTTGGCACATTAACGGTTGCAACCAGTTGTGGTATGGTGCTGCAGAGGTTAACTTCCACCAATTCAGGCTTTAGCGGCCTTGCAAAGTCTTGCAAATCAGAGATAATCTTATTCATATAATCCACTTGCTCTTGGATGGAAACCAAACTCTCCTGCACGTCGCGTTTGCATTGGCCATCAGGCGAGTCCTCCACATCCTGTTTCATCAAAAACAATTCGCCAGCAATAGCCTGCAAGGGGTTACGGATATCATGACCAATCATGCCAGCGGTCTGCCCGATAGCGGAAAAACGTTCCGCGACTTTAAGCTGTGCTGTTCTCTCATCCACCAAATGCTCTAAATTCTTCGCGTACTCCTCAAGTTTTCGTTCAATTTGTTTGCGTTCAGTTATATCTTGTTCTATTCCAACTATTCTTGTTGGCTTATTATCTTCGCCAATTTCTCTGACCCTGCGCTCAGAATGTATTGTGCGTACGGAGCCATCTTCATGGATGATGCGGTAATCAAAGCTTGCTTTGGAAGGTAAGCCTTCTCTGAAGAGCATTCGCTCCATTGATTTGTTTATCGCTTCCCTATCCTCAGGATAAATCCGGGCTACATATTCACTAGTATTAGGACCAAACCGCTGAGGCTTTAAACCAAAAATAAGGAACAGCTCTTCAGACCAAATTGCCTTATCCTCTTTAACGTAGTACTCCCAGCTGCCCACGTGAGCAATTTTCTGAGCCATTTTTAATCGCTCTTCGCTTTCTTTAAGTGCGTCCTCGGTTTTAACACGTTCAGTCATGTCATCAAAAATTGCTATGGCAGCGTTAACTTTGCCTTCTTTATCATGGAGCGGTTTTGCGCTAACGTTTACAATGAAACGTTTTTCATCGGTGCGCTCAATGATTAGCGTGATATTACGTATTGTTTCTTCGTTAAACAATGCCCTGTAGGTGGGAAGGCAATTTGTTACACAAATCTTACCATTCAAGGTAAATATTTTCAAATCCTCAGCATGCTTTTCTATTTCTAGACCGCACGGGTTTACGCCATGAAGTTCAAGGGCTCTTTTGTTGGCGTAGGTTATTTTGCCATCAGGTTTTTCTACAACGACCACGGCAGAAGGAATATTTTCCAAAATATCCTTAAGTCGATCATCATCTAAATCCAATGCGCAGGATAAATAGTCCGTTCTTAGGGAATTAGCTTCTTTAACGATTATGTTGGGTTTTTCTTTTTTTGATTCTATACTGGTGGAGTTTTTTTGGACCTCAACCATAAATTCCTCCAATAAAACCTAGCAAAATTCCCTAATTATATTAGGAGAAAGATAAGTTAAGGCTTTTGCTATCCGTGAAAAACTCCCCGATTTTCTTTATTATTCCTATTTTTTCGCTATACACTAGCAAATGAACTTGATTTTCCATTAAGAAAATCACAGATATAAGCCAAATAACAGCCCACCCCAGACCAGAAAGATGTGGACAATACTGGATGAAAGAACGTTTTGGCTCTTGTGAAACATGTAACCATAGAGTAGGCCTGAGGAGAGTCTCCAAACAGCGTACACCATGGCTAACGGTATGTCTCCAGAGAAGCAAAAGTACCCCAAGGGAAAATTATAAGCAGCGTAACAAAGGGATGTAACTCCGATGCCTATGGCTGAGCCGCCACTGGCAACCAATCTTGTTTGTATGTATCCTCGAAAGACGATTTCTTCCCCAAACCCAATAATTACGTAGCTCAGAAGCAAATATATGGTCGCTACAGAAAACCCTGCGAAACCGCCACCCAAAAAACGCGAAAGTCCCCCTAAAAATAGTATAAGCACTATACTCGTCAGCATGCCTAAAGCAAGATTCTTTCTGAGATCCTTTCGGGTAACTGCAATATCTGTCACGGTCTGCCTTGAAAATTTTAAAGCAACGACAGCTGGCAACAGGAGTATGGCTATTGCTATGACATCCCTTAGAACATAAAGAGGATCAGCCGTCAATGTGGCACGAATCCACACCCTGTCATAAAACCCGTAAATCCCAAACGCGCCCGCAAACACCGCAACAAAAACAATGAAACTCAAAACTACCTCTTTCTTCTTTTTAGAAAAAATAACAGATTGCGGATGTAGCTTCAAAGTCTTTGAAAAAATAAAAACCGAGGGAATTCCCACTACTAGAACTAGAACAAAAGTTGCAAGGTCCGTTAAGGCTGGGTAAACCAATTTGTGCCTGTTCTCCAAACTCACTCTTTAGCGATGAATATTTATAATTGTTGATAATTGTGCAGAATCGAAAGTAGTGAAGAAAAAAGAAGAAAAATTAGCTTTTGCTTAGCACTCTTTGTAGCGCGGCGATGACGTTTTGTTTGCCCATAGCAAGCACATATGGACCAAGGCGTGGCCCCTGTGGTGCACCCATCAACACTTGATACAACGTTTTGAAGAAAGCGCCTGGTTTTATGCCGTTGTCTTTGGCAGCGTTGAAGATGGCGTTTTGGATTTTGTCAGGGTCGTCTTCGGTTTGCAGTTTTGTGGTTAGCTCGGTGATTGCTTTCTTTTCTTCAGCGGTTAGTTCTACGGTGGTTTCTTTGATTTCTTCAAAGTCTCTTGTCCAGTTCAAGGCGTACTCGATGCGCTGCAATAGGTTGGCGTCTAAGGTTTGGTTTTTCTGCAAATAACCGTAGCTCTGAAGTTTCTCCGTCACGTAATCGTTGAGGCATTCTTTGGGCGCCATCTTTACGAGGAACGCCATGAGGTTGTATGGTACGTGGACGCTGGGTTTAGCTGGAGGCTTCATGACATAGCAATACAGGTATAAACCTTTGAGTTTGGTAGCTTCCTTCTCGCCAACCTGTTTTTTGCCAAAGTAAACATCCTCCAAGGAGTCAATCTCATTCATGTACGCAGGAATGTCGGAAACATCCAAAGTGCGTGTGCCCACAAACCGCTTAAGCATAAGCAAAAGCAGCGACTGCGGCGAACCATAATTGAACCAGACTTGCGGCGTAAACACGTTGCCCGCTGACTTGGAGATTTTCTTTCCGCCCTTGTCAAGGAACATTTCGTATTTTGCGTGTGATGGCGGTTCAAAGCAGAGGACTTCGCGGCAGATGCGGTCGTTGATGCGTACGGAGTCAGCGATGTCTTTGCCGTAAGCTTCAAAGCGTATGTCTAAGGCTTTCCATCTGGCTGCAAACTCGCTTTTCCAGGTGAGTTTGCCTTCGCCGCTTTTTATGTCCACTTCGCCTTCGTGTCCGCAACCTGCGATTAGTTTGCCTCGGATTTCAAGCCCTTCACATTTGTACGAGACTTTGTCGGTTTTGGGGTCGAACTTGTAGGCTCTTGTTGTGTAGAGGTGCCCGCATTTCTCGCAAACCGCAAAATAGGGCAAAACCTCAGTGTAGGTTTCTTGGCCAACTTCTTCTTTAACGATTTCGCCGACTTTTTTAGCGTTGATGAGTATGGTTCGAATCTCGTCTAGAAGCAGACCTTTTTCGTAAACTTCCTTAGCGGAAAAATACTTGTATTCTATGCCGCATTTATCTAAAGCATCCAGTAGCAGCGAACTCATGTGCTTGCCGTAGCTCTCGTGGCACCCAAAAGGGTCAGGTATGCTGGAAACAGAGTACCCAAGGTACTTTTCCATGTCTTTTGAGAGTCCTGCGGGAACCTTTCGTAGGCCATCTTTGTCGTCGCAGAAGGCAATAAGTTCAGAATTACAATTCAGGTCTTTTAACGCCAATGTAACTGCGTAGCTACGCGAGGCATCACCTAAGCTGCCGATGTGGGGAAAACCTGAGGCGCCAAGACCCATCTCGGTACGGATTTTACTCATATCTCTGTTTAGCGATTGTTCTCTTTCGATGACTTTCTTAGCCATCATGTCATACCATGTGCCGTGACCGATAGTTTCTTCACTCATGCCTGTTGCCTTCTGCATCATGACTGTACAAGGGTATAGAAAAATGTTTAGAGCCAAACATTAAGAAGCGGCTTGATTGCCCATTCAGGTTTTTCCTTTTCTATAGTAGATGATGGCGAGTCCTCCTTTACTCATCTTCTTCCAGCGGGCTTTGATGCGGCGTACTTTTTGGAGTCTGCTGATGGTTTGGATTGCAGGCTGGTTGTGGCGTATTTTGCAAGCGGCTTGGCTAAACAGCAAAGATGCCATAGAGAATCGCTTTCTATCCAACCGTTCTTTTTGCGGAACAGGCTGTTCTTTAGGGAGAGCTATATCTGACTTTGCAGGCATTGTCTTTGAGTGAGTAGAAATGCAATTGAAGAAACGCCAAAAGATTGTTATCGCGTTTATTGTATTTGCACTGCTTTTAAGTTCAATCTTTGCTGTGGTCTATGGCAACTTGAGCATTCGTCAATCTACAGCCACCTTAGAAATGCCAATCTCTCTGCCGTTTCAAGTTCAGGTTATCTCCCCATTAGATAACTACACGTATGGCACCTACAATGGACCGCACAACATTACCTCAGAGGAAGAAGCACATGAAACTACATACAGCCTAATACTACCGCTGAACATAACCGCAAACCAAGAAACCTCAAGAATCACTTACAGTTTGGATGGATCTGACAACATTACTTTCAACGAAAACACAACTGCAGCTCTGACTTTGAACTATGGCGTTCACAACTTGACAGCCTATGCCACTAATATCGAAGGCATAGTTACTGAATCTAACATAACATTTACTGTGGGTTACGGTTACAGCACGAGGATAACCATGGAACAGGTGCAGGAAGCCACCCGTTACTTTGAAAGCAGAGGATTAAAGGTCCAAGCCGAAGCACCCATAGACAAAAGCAAATTGCAAAATATTTGGTCCCTACTCTATGCTGGTTCGGTAGACGTGGTTTCAAAAGAGAACTTTGCAGATATTGTTATTGCCCATTGCATAGACACAATTTGGGTGTACCAAGATTCCAACCAGGTTAGTTTTTACATCAGAGTTTATGGTGAGTCTTGGTTACCGATATTCTACGCTTATTCTGCAACCATAGTCTAATCTCTTTAGCACCATTCTCTCAATTTGACTTGCGACAAATGGAGAAACCCTTTCTCACCAATAGAATGGCACGTTGACAAAAGGCTTTCTGCCAAATAACTTTGCAAAGGAGAAAAATGTTTAGAGCCAAAAAAGGCTCATGGAAAGATCATTTGCGTCTTAGTGCCATTGCAATCGCTAAAGCAGCAATTACCAGCAGGATCACTATCACCGAGTAGAGCCAGTTTATGCCGAATAGATACCACGCTCCACCAAGAGCGATAAGGCCCAAGCCTGCAGCCATTGTGCTAAAGGTTCCGCGTTCATACTTCTGGAGTTTACTTGCTCGCAAACCAGCCAAAGCTATCGCCCAACATCCTGAAAGCACCAGAACCACTGGAACAAACAGGCCCCAACCGATGACTCCTGCAACAGCCAGCAGTATTCCTACAACAATAATGATGAGGAAGACGCCGAAGCTTAACAGTTGACGATCGCTACTAGACATTGTTGCGCCAGCCTACGATATTGTTGCTCCACATTCGGGGCAGAACTTGGAGCTCGCTGGGATTGAGTGACCGCATTTCGGACAATTAATTGTGGCTTGCGATGGAGGTGTCAGTGAGGTTCCGCATTCAGGACAGAATTTTGATGTAGCTGGAACATGCGCGCCGCATTTGGGGCAAATCACTAGAGCCGCTGTTGGAGCTTGCGCTTGAACTTGACCTGCTGAATTCATGATTTGAGGTATGAGCACCATGCCTGTTCCTAAGGCTCCTCCGCCACCGCCTGATTGACCCAAAGACGCCGCTGCACTCTTCACCGTTTCCATGCGCAGCACAGTGTCTGCTGGGGTTCCGCCAGTTTTAAGCCAGAATAACCGTTCACGATACTCTGGTGTGGTGTCGATGCCTTCGAATCGCAGGTCAGTTAATTCTATGCCTAAGCGTTTGAAGTAGTCTAAGACTGAGTTTTTAACGATGATAGAGGTCTCTTGGAGTCTTGTGAAGACGGTTACCAAGTCGTAGTGGCTGAGTTCTGCGATTATCTTTTCGTTTAGGAAGCCTCGCAGGAAATTGTTGACGTCTTCGGTTGTGAAGGCATTTTGTCCGCCGACGACCTCGTTCACGAAAAGCGATGCGTCTTCGATTTTGAACAGGAATTGTCCAAACACTTGAAGTGGAGCTAACTCGGTGGTTTGAGCGCGTGTACCCCATTTGCCATTGAAAACTTTAGTGCTAATGTAGAGAACCATCGCTTTGAATGGTTTGTTGCTGCCGAACCCTGCTATGCGTGTGAGTAAACTTGTAAGCAAAGGCAGATTCAACGTTGTCAGTGTGTGCCTGCCAGCATTGAAAACATCATAGGCTTTGCCGTCTCTGAAGAACACTGCCATTTCGTATTCATGTACGATTAGTTGGGCTCCCCAGGTGATGTCTTCGTTTGGGTACTTGTAGATTATAGTATCTGGACCTGCGTTTGTCCATTCTATTACTTGCGGCATTATTGTGTCACTCCTAAGATGACTTGTTCTCTTTTATCAAACGTGTCCTCAAGCAGGTCAAACTTGTCAGTTATGGCTTGGATTTTGTCTTTGACGTTTGAGTAGTTATTGCTTATCAGTTGAGTCTTTAAGTCCTCGATGCTGGCGGTTAAGGCGTTAACCTCGTCGAGGAGTTGGTTATCAAAGGTTATCATTCGGTCAAGGTTTTCCTCCTTGATTTTCACTATGTCAAAGAAGCCAGCGTAACCGTATGAAGCATGATTTACCTTTTCAGTAATGCGGTCCATTTTAGCGGTTACCCTATCTATATCGGTTAAAACGTCCATGTAACGTTTGTCCGCTATTCTCTGCGAGATACTTCTGACGCTGTCCTTATCTTTGGAAAGTATAAGGTACAAATTATTTCTTACTAGTTTGTCTGATTCACGGCGCAGTTCCTTTTCTTTGTATCCACGGAACCCTGGAAGCGCTGCTGCAATGCGTTCGGAAAGCCTCATTTGGCTTTTTGATTGTGCATATACATCTTTATTTTCGCTCATTTCCTAAATCCTCCACTATTTGTATTCCGTTATAAAAAACCGCTTGCTCTTAAAGTTTATTAAACAAAACTAGAACTTGGAAGAGGGTATATCGCCTTTCAAAACCATACCCACTGCGCCATCAACTATCATCTGGTAAATGGTGCCTTTGTACTCGTATTTTATGAACCATGCGGGCGCATGCAGGTAAACCATCTGTTCTAAGGTAATAGTGGTGGTGGCTTCAACAATTTTATCAATGTCCTGCTGAAGCAAGAAGTGGTGCAGTGCCTCAATCTGCTGCTTAGCAATCTCTAAGGCTTCATCACGGGTCATTTCGCTGTTGAGCAGTTTGGCGAAGCCCTCGATTTTTCTGAAATCGTAGGGAATTTTGCCAGTTAACGGAACATTGTATTCTTGGGTTGGGAAACCTGATGCTTCTCTTGCTAGAACCAGCCAGTTGTACTCTTTTTGGATTTGTCCTTCCTTAACAATCGGGGGGGATATGCGCTCGAAGATTCCTTTGTACTTGGTTGTGGCTTCGGCGGAAACAAGCCAGAAGGGCAAGTAAACCAGGTTTTTCTCGGTTATTTTTGCTTTTTTTGCTAAATCGCCTGGTTTCATAAAGCCTGAGCGCATCCAATCGCGCACTAAATTTTCCACTTGCTCTTCAGAGTAGTTGTTTAGCAATAAAGAATGTTCAAAAGTGAATGCTTGACCTGTTTCGATTACGGTTGTGAAGCCGCAGTACTTGCAGGTGGCTATTAGTTCGCCTGGCTTGAACTCGACTGGGGCACCGCAATGCGAACACCTGATTTCCTGAGCTACTGCAGCCATTTTGTTTAAGCCTTCAGTTTTTCACGTTTGAGAATTTCTCTCGCAACGATAACTCCTGAAGCTGACGCTTGAATGAGTCCGCGTGTGACGCCTGCGCCGTCGCCGATGGTGAACATGTTCTGGATTTTGCTTTCTAATGCATGGTTTAGCTGCAGGTGTGAGGAGTAGAATTTGACTTCGACACCGTACAGTAGTGTTTCGGGTGAGGCAACGCCTGGCGCAATTTTGTCTAGTGCCTGCAACATCTCCCGTATGTCTGCTAAGTAACGGTAGGGTAGAACGAAGCTTAAGTCTCCTGGAGTGGCGTTTTTGAGGGTGGGTGTGACTACGCTGTGGGATAACCGTTCAGGTGTGGAACGACGACCATGATTTAAGTCGCCTAGTCGCTGAACCATTACGCCGCCGCTTAACAGGTTGGAGAGCCTTGCTATGTATTTGCCGTAGGCTATTGGTTCTTTGAACGGTTCAGTGAATGAGGTGCTGACGAGGATGGCGAAGTTTGTGTTGTCTGTTCTTGTTTCTGCATGGCTTCCGCCGTTAACAGTTAAGACGCCATCGTAGGATTCTGTGGTGACTTCACCGTAAGGTGAAACACAGAAAGTGCGAACCTGTCATCAAAATCTCGCGAAAAATAAACCAGTTTTGGCTCGTAGAGCGCTTTAGTTAGTTTCTCCATGACTGAAGCCAAAAGCTCAACACGCACGCCGATGTCTACTGGGTTGTTTACGGTTTTTAACCCGCGGATTTGAGCTTCGGTTTGAAGCCATTCTGCCCCGCTTCTTCCAGGAGCAATTATCACGTATTTGGCATGGAATTTTTCGCCGTTTACAGTTTCGACGCCTTGGATTGTGTGGTTTTCAGCGATTAGCCCTTTTACTTCTGTTTTAGGTAGAAAAGTGATTTTGCCGTTGAGATCCTTGCGCATTCGCTGGAGGGTTTCGAGGCATTTGTCGGTGCCCATGTGGCGGACTTCTTGCTTGATAAGCTTCAAACCTGCAAGTGATGCTTGGCGTTCGATTTCGTCTACTTCCTCGTTTTCTCCACCGTAGACTTGCTCGCTTGCGCCGAATTTAAGGTAGATACTGTCTACGTATTTTACGAGTTCTTGTAGTTCTTTGGTTGAAACGTACTGGTTTAGCCAGCCGCCAACTTCGGTTGATAGTGTGAGTTTGCCGTCGCTGTAAGCGCCTGCGCCGCCCCAGCCTGAGAGAACTGAGCATGGTTCGCAGTGGACACATTCGAAGCCTCGGCTGGATGGGCATTTGCGCTTGTCTATGTCTAGTCCTCGGTCAAGGATTAGGACGTTGAGGTTTGTTTTTTCGGTTAGTTCTAGCGCTGAGAAGATGCCTGCTGGGCCTGCGCCCACGATTATTACGTCATATTTCAAGGAACTTTGCCCCCTTGGAACCCAGAGTTACATGTAACAGGTGGCATATATTTCTTAGTGCCGATTAATTTAAAAGCAAATTGCTGGGGTTTTTTGAAACTTTATATAAGTATTTTTTAGATATATCTAAAGAACATTTATAACAGCAAACCCACCCAATAAACAAAGAACACTAATGGCAAACAACACACAACCTGGAAACATCGACGACTTAATCTC
Source organism: Candidatus Bathyarchaeota archaeon (assembly GCA_963846735.1). Taxonomy (GTDB): domain Archaea; phylum Thermoproteota; class Bathyarchaeia; order Bathyarchaeales; family Bathycorpusculaceae; genus Bathycorpusculum. Next base: position 472,034 of record CAWJXC010000004.1, read on the forward strand.
CGATTTCTCACGCTTCTACATACTCACCATACTCTACGAAGGACCCGCCCACGGCTACAGCATAATCAGCCAATTCAAAAAACGAGTCAAAAAAGAAATTAGCCCAAGCCTAGTCTACCCCTTTCTACAGCAACTCGAAGAAAAAGGCTTAGTCACACATACCCAAAAACCCGTTGGCGAGAAAGAAAGAAAAATCTTCGAACTCACAGAGGAAGGCAGAGAATTGTGCACTGGACTCTTCAAACGCTTCGCCGAGTTGGTTGCAATCGCCATTGAACCCAGCCTCTACGTTTGCGCCCACTGCGGCTGCAAAGTCTACGAGGGCGGCTACCGAGAAGTCATCGACGGCAAAGAAACAGCGTTTTGCTGCATGCACTGTGCCCGCTCGTATAAAGAAGTAAAGAAGTTAGCTAAACAAGTCAAAATAACAATGTTATTTTTATAAAATAATTAAAACAAAAAGTGAAGTTTAGTCTTTTATGGCTTCAATGAAACTCATAACGTTCCAGAGTTTAACCCGCGTGTAAGGTGGCATGTTGGGGTCTTGCAGAATCTCATCCAGCATCGACACGGCGTTTGAAGCTCTCACTGCAGGGGTATATTCTCCGCTTTGCAGGGCATTCATGGCGTCTTTTGCGGAGCGACGTATGTTTCTTGGCGTTGTACTGTCTTCCGAGACCTCACCGAGCACCACTAACGCTTGCTGAATCTTTGCTTCATACTCTTCAGATTTTTTCTTTCGCACCATAAATAGTTCCCCTTTAATGCCATTTGGCAGTGACCAAGTTATATAAGCATTGATACGTATTTACTTTGGGGTTCTACATGCAACCAAGAACAGATAACACACTTGTTAAACGAGGAGCAAACCTGCTACTGCAAGGCGCCACCTTAACCGACCTCTCATGCCCAGTCTGCGCATCTCCACTCTTTAGGCTAAAAGACGGCACACTCTGGTGCGCAAAAGACGAAAAGAAAGTGGTAGTCGTTAAGGAAGGCGAAGAACCGCCCAAAGCAAGCCTCAGCTCCCAGCAGCACAGCATACGACAAGCTTGAAGCAACCCTGATGGCAAAAATAGAGGACATACAAGGTAAAGATTGAAAAAACCGAAGACATGGATGAACTGCAAAAACTTAGCCTTGCCCTTGGCGAATTGCTAAATAGTGTTGAAAAAATTAAAAAAATGAAAGCTTGAGCACGAGCCAATTTGACTTTGGGTTTTTACCAAAATTTCCCCACAAACATCCACAGAATCGACAGTTTCAATTCAACACTTTCAAGCAAGCAACTCCAGCAAAAGCTAATCCAAGTTCTACATGACATAAACCGCAGGGAATTCAGTTTTGAGGAAATCTCCAACCCAACCGTGCCGCAGGGCAGAGTGATTTTTGAGTTTGGACTGGCTGAATCTGAAGGCTTCAATTATATTGATGATGAGGAACTCAAAAAAACATTGAATTTTCTGGCAAAGGAACGCTTGCATTCGATGGATTTTTTCTGTTCCATACGCTACTACAAAGGCAGTGGCGAAAAGAAGACAGCCGTTAAAGTTTGATTACTTACATGCTTAGAACTCTCTTTAGTAAGGATACTTTTGAGGTTCAGGTGTTTCATGAACGCGGACCAAGGTATATTTCGCCTGAAGAGTTAACGGCGTTTATTTTTACTAAAATAAATGAAGCGTCAAGTAAGAGTCGGAAAATTCTCAAGAAAGCAAGCATTTAGTTTCCATGCGTATCAACAAAAATTAATTTTTTATACGAACTATAGCCGAAAGTTATATTTCTATCAATATATACCTTAAAAAAGCAGCAATTTAAAGCAAAGGAACTAACTTATCATGTTATCGATTGAAGTTTCATCCCTAAAAAAGCACTATGGAAATTTAAAAGCAGTAGACGGCATCTCCTTCACAGTTAACCAAGGCGAAGTCTTCGGTCTTTTGGGTCCAAACGGCGCAGGCAAAACCACCACCATCGAAATCATGGAGGGCTTGCGTGAGCGAGACGGAGGAGACGTGAAAGTTCTTGGTTTTGACCCATGGAAAAACGGTTATGAACTCCACAAGAAAATCGGAGTTATTCCCCAAGAATTTACTTTCTTTGAAAAAACCACTCCAAGAGAAGCCATCATATACTACGCTGACCTCTTCAACATTAAAGTTAATCCAGACGAGATTCTAAAGGAAGTTCTGCTTGAGGAATCCGCTAAAGTAAATTTTGACAGTCTTTCAGGCGGGCAGAAACAGAAGACAGGGCTTGCTCTTTCACTGGTTAACTCGCCTGAACTGCTCTTCCTCGACGAACCCACCACAGGCTTAGACCCTAACGCAAGGCGAGCCATTTGGGAAGTCATACGCAGCTTAAAAGCAAAAGGCAAAACAATCATCTTAACCACCCATTACCTCGACGAGGCACAGCAACTCTGCTGACAGAGTAGCCATCATGGACCATGGACACATAGTTGCCATGGGAACCACCGAAGAAATCATCCAACAACACGGCTCAGGCGAAAGACTTGAAATTCATGGAGACGAAAAACTTGCCGACTACATCAAAGCAAACACTGAATTGCAAGTTGACTACAACAAAGCCAAAGGAGAAATCACCATACCGCTTGAAAAAGAAAATTGATGCACTCGCAGCTTTGGCAGCTGCTGAGCAATCAGGTTTGGAATGGGGCGATATCCAAACACGCCAAGACAGCTTAGACGACGTGTTTGTTAAGCTCGTCAACGAACCCGTCGGCGAGCAAGGAGAAGCGTCATCGGAAGGAAAACCCAGCAAAAAGCGGAGGCGCTAAACATGGTCAGTGGAAAACGAATCTATTCAGACTTCAAAGTCTTCAGCCGAGGATACCTCAGAAACAAATTCGGATTATTCTTCGGTTTAGTCTTCCCAGTTATTTTAATCTTGATTTTCGGCGCAATCTTTGCAGGAGGAAGCACTGGAAAAGTAAATGTTTATGCTCAAAACCAAGATACTGGACCATTTGCTACACCACAGATGGATATAGCATCCAACTTTTTAACGGCGCTTAACGATTCAAGCACAATCACAGTCATAACTGTGGATCCTTCAGAGAACTTTTCAAAGTACTTAGCAGATCATTCAGCGTCTGACGGAATCGTTATTCCTCCAAACTTCTCTGCTAACTATCTGGCTAGCCATCAAGTAAACATAACAGTGTATGGTAATCCAACCTCAAGCACAAGCGGCATCGTAAGTGGAACAGTTGGTGGATATGCCAATTACTTCAACCTACAACTCTTCAACGGCACAGCGGTCATAGGTGTAACTTCTGCAACCGTGAACACTCAACAAACAAAGTACATCGACTTCTTGATTCCAGGCTTAATCGGCTTCTCAATACTTACCAGCCCAATGTTCTCGCTAGTCAACATTTCCTCAGAATACAAGAAAACAAAACTCTTCAAGCAACTCTCACTTACACCGCTCACAAAGATGGAGTGGCTAACATCTAAAATGATATGGTACATTGTCTTGACAATCGCTGGCTTTTTACTGATGGTTGGAGTGGGAGTCTTCGCTTTCGGCGCACACGTTGCGTTAACGCCTTGGCTAATACCATTCCTCATCTTGGGTCCAATGCTCTTTGCAGCGCTCGGTATGCTTGTTGGTACAGTGACAAAGAACCCTGAAACCGCAGGCGTCATAGGCAACATCGTAACGTTCCCCATGATGTTCCTCGCAGGCACCTTCTTCCCCATCAGCAGCATGCCACAATACCTGCAGACCTTCGCTCATGTACTGCCTCTATTCTACGTTACAGAAGGCTTAAACAACGCCATGGTCTACGGAAACATTAGCGGTACAATCATTGACATTGCTGTCCTCGGGATTATAACATTGGTTATCTTCGTCTTGGCAGTGAAGCTGTTCAAGTGGAGAGAAGACTAACCCCCAACTCTTTCTTTATTTTCAAGGTAATTCTTCTTTTTTCCATAGACAGCGGCATATTTGGAGCCTATTAGAGGTTCTATGTTGAAACCTATAGGGGGAGGGTCTTCACCCAACCTATTTGGATCCTAATATCAGATCATTGCAGAAACGATAGAGGGGGAGGTGCCGTAGTTTCTCTAAGGGGGTAGGTCGTATTGGTGATTTTTAAGCCATTAGTATGTTAAAAATTAGTAGTTAAGCAACAAAGTCCTGACATTTCTTAAGCAAAGCCAAAACCTTAGCGTACAGCTCTTCAGCCACAGCTTCCTTAGATTTGTCGCCGTCAATTCTGACGAGTTCACCCTTCTCCACGTACTTGAGGTAAACCTCCCTAACCTTCTGCTGCGTCTCCAAAGTTTCCATCACCGACTTCTTTCGTCTGCAAACGCTCAATCACACGTTCAGGCGCAACATCTATGAAAATGCTGAAATCCGGCTGCAATGCACGGGCGTTTATGGTTTTTATCCACTCCAAACTCAGGCCTGCGCTGCCCTGGTAGGCTAAGGAAGAGTAGATGTAGCGGTCACAGATTACCAGTTTGCCCTCATCTAATGCGGGCTTTACCTCGCTGTACATGTGTTCGATGCGGTCGGCGGCGAAAAGTAGGGCTTCGGCTTCGGTTGGGAGACGTTTGTCTTCGTATAGGCAGCTTTCGCGGATGAAGGTGCCGATTTTGCCTCGGCTGGGCTCAGCGGTTAGCAGAACATTGTGGTTTTGGGAGAGTCTTTTTGCGAGTAGGGTTGCTTGGGTGGTTTTTCCGCTTCCGTCTAAGCCTTCGATAACAATGAAGATGCCCTTCTTGGTCATGTTTGTCAACTCGGCTGGTTTGCGTTACACATTAATGGGAGTTACCTAAATATAGCTTACAACTGTGAGGCTGCACTTGTGCCGAAGGCTTACTGGGGAGAAATAAAGGATCCCGTACACGGCTACGTGTACATTACTGAAGCAGAAAAAAACGTTATCGACTCCTACCCAATGCAGCGGCTGCGCAGATTGCGGCAGCTGGCAGGTTCAGAATACGTTTATCCAGGCGCCAACCACACCCGCTTTGAACACTGCCTAGGCGTCATGTACCTGGCAGGAGAAGTTCTGGAGAACCCAAACATTTCGCGGATTGTAAGCGATGAGGAAGTGGACGTTTGCAGGATTTCAGCCCTGCTCCATGACGTTGGGCATGGTCCGTTTTCGCATGTTTTTGAGCACTTACTCATAAAAGATTTGGAGAAAACCCATGAAGATATTACTTCATGGATTATTGAGAAGAGCGAAGTCGGCGATAAACTCTCAAAAATGGGCTACAACCCCAAAGAAGTCGCTGGGCTTGCCGTTGGAAAACTGCACAAACCAGGCAGAGCATTTCTTGACCAAATCATAAGCAGCGCAGTGGACGTTGACAAACAAGACTTCATCGTTCGAGACACTTACCACACGGGCGCAGAGTACGGCTTCATCGACGTCTTCCGCCTCATTCACGCACTTGACGTTTTAGGCGAAAACTTGGCAGTTGAACTTGGCGCGTTGTCAGCGTTGGAAGCATTCATGATTGCAAGGATTGAATCGTTCAAAAGCATCTATTTCCACCGTGTCGGCAGAGCAGCGCAAATCATGCTGGCAACCGCCATGGAAAAAGCCAACAGCGAACTGGGCTTAACGGCGTTTAAGACGCCTGAAGAATATTTGGCGCTGGATGATTACACGGTTTGGTCAGCACTCAAAAAATGCAAAGCATCCAAAGAAATCATCGCTGATTTGGAGCAGCGCCGCATGCTCAAATGCGCTTACGAGCGAACCTTCTACGAGAAAGACGCCATGATATCAAACCTGTTCGGAAGAGAATCCTACAGGCGCCAAATGCAGAGTGAAATCGCCAAAGAAGCAGGCGTGAGCATCGAATCTGTCATAATTGATGTGCCAACTGTGCCATCCGTGCCTTATCACCATGCTGTTCTGATGGAGTCCATGGAGATTCCAGTGTTCACAAGAAGCCCAACAGGCGACAAAAATCCCGCAGCGGCTCAGTGAGATTTCAAGGATTTTTGAAACCCTCAAAGGCTTCATGAACATCCTGCGCGTCTACACCGACGAGGCTGACCGCGCCAAAGTGGAGAAAGCAACTGCGAAGATTTTGGGCAAGATTCCTTCGGCTGCAAAAATCTCTTTTTAACTCATTGGATGCTTTTTCTTAAATACTAGGTCTTGCTTAAGAAAATAAACAGAGAACGTTTAGTCAGCGCATGGAAGGGAGCAAAATGTCAAAAGATAATGCAGAAGACAAGAAAATTATCAGTGTTAGAATCAGAAGAAAGCCAGAGCCAAAACCAGAGACCTCTTTGCTTTTTGCCCAAAAAGACATCCGCCGCTTCGTCTCAGAGTTTGTTTCTTCATGGATAAGAGGCGACATAATCATTCGTTTCCCAACAGCCGCTGAACTCGCAAAGAAGACGCCGCTTGAGCATAGCGTTTCCAACTGACCCCTCAGTTAATGCGGAACTAAAAATAAAAGAGCACTATGTAGACCTTTTATCGATAATTGCAGGAACAAAGCCCTCATCCACCGAGGAGCAGGAGAAAGCCATCGATGAAGTCTTCAAGATGCTGCTTATGTTCCGCAGCGCCAACCGCATCGAAGGCAAAATCATCTCAAACGACCTAGAAAAAAGAATCCAAGAACTCGAAAAAACCACAACAAACCAAGCTAAACTCGTCGACCAAATAACCGCCTTTTTGTTTACTCCAAAAAAACCCAAACCAGACAAGCCAGTTAGCTAAAGTATGGTTCTGGAAGGGTAAGGTTTATTCGAGGGAAAAAACATTCTGCTTGATGCTTTATTGTAAAAAGCGCTCCGGTAGTATAGTCCGGTCAAGTATACTGGCCTTTCGAGTCGGCGACCCGGGTCCAAATCCCGGCCGGAGCACCAACTTCTCATATTACCTATTTTGGGTTTTAGCGTTTATTCTGTTATTGAATGGTACCAGCTGAGGATGTATTCAGGCAGGTTCAAGCCTCTTTGCGTCAATCTTTCCGCCAGCTTAACGGGTAATGGGCTAAGAACGTAGGCTGCTCTAGTGTAGAATCGTCGGGGTATGCCTACTCTTAGGTCTTCAGGGATAATTATTTGGAGGTCCGATTTCTTGGCTAACGTGGAGGTGCCGGAGCCTGTGATTGCAAGCACTGACCCGTTGAATTTTTTGAGAGCATCACACCATAGGAGGATGGGTTTAGATTCGCCCGAATAAGAAATTAGGATTTCAATGTCTCCTGCCCTTGGGCGAGGTGTGTTAACGCCCCGCGCCATGAATACGTTATCGCCCAAGAAGCTTTTGATGTGGAAGAGTCTGATGCCCGTCATCTTGGCGATTTGGTTTGCTGTTCCTCTTCCGCCTAAGAAAACGTTGGTTCCTTTCTCGAGCATGTCTACGATTTGACTGTACGTTTCTGACTCCACGTTAGCATCGATGATGTTTCCTATGGTCTCAAATTCTTCTTCACACAGCGCAAAAACATCTTTTGCCTCAAGATTTCTAAAGATGGCTTCAATTGCCATGTTCAACAATTCAAGTGTTCCCAACTCAAAGATGTCACCCATAATCCCAGTTTCACTATAAACTGATGAAGGCTTAGATTTTCCTCGCCCCTCAATCTGTATAATGTTCCCATGTCTGCTGGTGACTTCAGCCAAAGGCGATTCCAAACTGGATGTCAGCAATCCCATGCTGAAACGGTCAGTCTTTTTTTCTTTAATGTACATTGCTAAGTCCTGCGCCATAACGAGCGGATCATTCGAAGAGCCACTGCCCGAATTCATAAGCAGAAGCGTCTTTTTGAAGCGTTTTTCTAAATCTGCAGCGGCATCGTACATGTTTTTGCCTGGAAATCCTGGGTCATCAGGAGTCAAAACAACCTTCTGTTTTCCACCAGCTTTGCTCAAAGTGAACAGGCTTATCGCTGCGTTGAGTGAGTAAAGTGACCGGCCTGACCCACTGCAAATTATGCAGTCAGCGTCCTTCAAATCTTCATAGAACGGTGTGAGGCTATCTTTTCTTATAGCAAGTATGTTGTCGCGGATTTTGTTTGCGAACCCCATGCTGCTGATTCTATCCTTCAAGCAAACGGCATCTCAGTTCACATTCTTGTTTCTCAATCACTATATTACATTTACGATTGTCGATAGCACACAAAACGAGTAACTATGATTCGTTTTTTAGAAAGACACACAACAAGAGCAATGACTTAGTGCTCAAAAACATAAAAAACGTAAGTCTTCACTTTAAAATCCTAGAAACCATTTTTCTAGTTATTCTCTTCCTTCTGGCGATTCATGCTCTGTGAGCATGTGCCTGTCTAGTTGGCTTTTGCCTGTGAACGCTTTTCCGCATATTTCGCAGACCATTTTGCCAGGTTCTATTCCACGGAGGGGTTCTTCATGCAGCGGGGGAGCCTTTGGCAGGGTAGAGCGGTTTTTAATCCGTTTACTGTAGGGTAGTTTTCTTTCCATAAAAGGCACTTCAGGATAAAGCGTGTTTGCTGTTCTCTTAAACGTATGTGGTTACACTTGGGCAGTAACAAAAAGCGAAAAATAAAAAAAATAAAGTGGTTAGGCTGGGGGAAGTTGTTTTCCGCAGTGAGGGCAATATGTGGCGTTTGGTTCTACTGGTGCGCCGCAGTTGGGGCAGTATCGTGTTGCTTGTGTTGTCGATGCTGCGGTTGGTGCTGGTCCATAAGCGTATGGTTGTGGTGGAACCTTGATTGAGAAGAATGCGATTGTTGCAATTATCCAAGCGACAAATATCAACAGTAAACCAATCAAGAACACTATGGTTAGTATGGCGCCTACGAATAGGAGAATTCCAGCAGTTTCAAACAGGTGTTCGCCTGATTTCTGCGCGAGACTGTTAAATGACTTCCTTAGGTACATTGCCGCTAGCACATAGAAAACGAAAACAATCACCGCTAACAAAAGCAAAGACAGCAGTCCTAATCCAATTCCGAAGGCACCTGTAGAAAAGCCACTGAATATGCCGCCGATTACTAATAGTGGAAGTGCTACTGCGATTGCGACTGCTGCGACGATAAGGAAGATGAGTCCCCTGAGAGCGTCACGGTAGATGCTTTCATCTTTGTAGTACTCTGCCAAACCTTTCATTCCTATGAAAAGCAGGATTACTCCGACGATGTTCACGAAGGGGAACATGAGTAATATTGAACCGATGCCAGCCATATGTTTTACTAGATTCTAAACTGCTCAATTTATTATACCTCAATAGAGCGCATTTAATTAAGGGAGATAAAAGACTTTTGCAATCGAATTAACGCTTGATTACTACGAATTGGCTGCTTTATATAAGGGGGCGATAGTCAAGAAAGAACAGTTGACTTTTGTTAACCTAACAGTAAATAAAAGACGCCACCATTGAACCCTGAGGAAGAATCGTCTTGACAAGTAACATAGATTCAGCTTACAGGGAACTTTTATCGAAAACCAAAGATGCAGTGGTGCTTTCGACGGCTGAAGGCATTATCCACTGGGACATGGAAACCTACATGCCGCCAAACGCTGTGGAGCAACGCAGCCAACAACTCGCACTGCTAAGCCGCATTCACCACAAACTGGGCACAGACCCAGAAATAGGAAAACTCCTAAACACCATCCAAACAAGCGCAGAGTACCAAACGCTGGGGCAAGTGGAAAAACGCAACCTATACCTCATCAACAAAAGCTACCAGGAACAAACTGCTCTGCCCGAAAAACTCGTCTCGGACCTTGCCATGCAAGAAGCAATAACAGTTAACGCATGGAAGAAAGCTAAAGCAAAAAAAGACTTTAACCTCTACAAAGCTGATCTGCAAAAACTCTTAGACCTAAGCAAACAAGCCGCAGAAATCCTCATGAAAGTTAAGGAAACCAAGACGCCCTATGAAGCGTTGATTGATAATTTTGAGCCAAAAATGCCCGCGGAAACCATAACCAAAACCTTCAACCAGCTGCTGGCAGGTTTAAAGCCGTTAATAGCAAAGATTGAAGACTGCCAGACCAAACCATCCACCCAAATCCTCAACCAGCCCGTGCCAGTGGAGAACCAACGCAAAATCACACAGCTCATAACGGAAACGCTCGGTTACGACACTGCTTCATCGGAAGCGGGGGGAAGAGTGGACGAGACAGAGCATCCCTTCACCACAGGCTACTACGATGACGTACGCATAACCACGCATTACTACCCCAACAACTTTGCCAGCTCAATCTTCTCTGTGCTTCATGAGAGCGGACATGCACTCTACGAGCAAAACCTCAACCCCAAATGGCAATACCAACCTGTCGGCTCCACATGCTCATACGGCATACATGAATCCCAATCACGATTCTACGAAAACATAATTGGACGCTCCAAAGAGTTCTGGACAGGTTTTCTGCCAAAAATCAAACAAGCAGCACCAAGCCTAAACAACCTCCAGTTAGACCCGTTCATCCAAGCCATAAACAAGGTTGAACGCTCTAAAATTCGAATCGAAGCAGACGAAGTAACCTACAGCCTCCACATCATCATCCGCTTCGAAATTGAAAGAGACCTCTTCGCCGACAAAATCACAGTCAACGAGCTGCCAGAGGTTTGGAACCAAAAATACGCTGATTACCTTGGCGTAAAAGTCGAAAACGACTCTGAAGGTGTAATGCAGGATACGCATTGGGCAAGCGGACTTTACGGTTACTTCCCAAGCTACGCGTTAGGCAACATTTACAGCGGACAAATAACCGCTGCCATCACAAAAGACCTGCCAGACTGGCGCAGTCAACTTGCAGAGGGAAAACTTGAAGGCCGTGAACGATTGGCTAAAAACAAACATTCACAGCAAAGGCGACCTCTATGACCCAGAAGAACTAATCAAGCAGGCAACAGGAAGAAACTTGGATTCAGAACCGTACCTGCAGTACCTGAACGAAAAATACGGCAGCCTTTACGGGTTTTAAGCGGGCTGGTTTCTTTGTTATTTCCTTGTAGATGTAGATGATAAGGTAGGCTGCGATTGAACCGATGAATAGGTAAACGCCGCTGTAGCCGACGATTGCATTGTAAGTGTTGGCGCCATACAGGAAAAGCAGAAAACCAAGAATGAATACGCCTAATAATGTCCAGTCAGTCCAAGACATCGAATTTCCTCGTCAAATTAGGCATTCAATACAAGCTTTGAGATATAAAGATTTAGCGACGAAGTAAAACGACAACAAAGCCTATCGCCACATCAAAAATAAACATCAAACGACAACTTACCGCTAAAACAACCTCAACCAACCTTAATCTTTTGCAGCTCTTCCGACATTTTTATATATAACATAAGACTACAGAGAGCGACCGAGGAAAATATAAATGTCGGGAGCAGACGTTAAAAAGCCAGAAACACGTGAAGAATTTGTAAAAATGCTAACTGAAGCCGCAAAAAAAGAAGTTGGTTCTAAAGGAAAGCCGACAAAACCGACAGTCGTCGGAACAGCAAAAGAAATGGACATTCACAGAGACACACTTTACTCATGGCTAAAGGAGTTCAATGTCGATTTCAAAGAAATCGTTGACCGCATGCCGACAATAGCTGACGATGCTGAAGAAGATTCAGGACCCACATACCTAATCGGTGAATCACTGTTAGGAGAAGGAAACGAAGTTGCACACATTGACCTGATGATAGGCGACAAAAACGGACCCATTGGACAAGCATTCGCAAATGGCATGACACAACTATCAGCCGGCCACACACCAGTCCTTGCAGTAATCAGACCTAACCTGCCGCCAAAACCACACACACTAATCGTGCCAAAAGTCACCATCAAAAACATGGAGGACACAGGCAAAATTTTTGGTCCAGCACAAGCAGCAGTCGCAAAAGCCATCGCTGACTCAGCCGAAGAAGGAATTATTCCAGCAAACAAACTAGACAGCTGGGTTATCATCTGCAGCGTTTTCATTCATCCAAAAGCAACTGATTACCGCAAGATATACCAGTACAACTATGGCGCAACAAAAATGGCGCTACAACGAGCACTTAAAGAAGTACCCATCACTGGAAAAGATCATACTACGAAAAAGACCGCTCAAAGCACCCAATCATGGGCTTCAAAGTTCCACGCCTATGGAGACCACCATACCTACAAATTGCACTTGACGCACCCTCACTTGAAGGGGCAAAGAAGGTTATTGAACAACTGCCAGGAAGCGACAGAATCATCCTTGAAGTCGGAACACCACTCATCAAACGCTACGGCACAAGAGGCATCAACGAACTACGCCAAATAGCCAAAGACAAATTCATTATAGCAGACCTAAAAACCCTTGATGTTGGCAAAGTTGAAGTAGACATCGCATACGAAGACACCGCAGACGCAGTTGTTGCAGCAGGCTTAGCACCGCCAGAAACCCTTGACGCAACCGTTCAGGAAGCCAAGACGACTTGGAATCTACGCAGTCATCGACATGTTAAACGTAGAAGACGTCCTTGGCAAATTGAAATCAATCAAAGAATTTCCAGACATCGTCATCCTACACCGAGGCATCGACCAAGAAAGCGGCAGAAGCAGCGGACTTGAACGCATAAAAATCATACGCCAAGCATTCCCAAACAAGAAATTCCTAATCGCAGTCGCAGGCGGCATCGTTCCAGAAACAGCCAAAGAAGCATTAGAACAAGGCGCAGACATACTCATCGTCGGCAGATACGTAACACAATCCAAAGACATCGAACGCTCAGTACGAGACTTCCTTGAATTGACACCAAGCATGCGCGAAGACGTAGACTTATACAGAGTCCACACAGAATAAACCAAAATCTCGAGCGAAAACGCTCATTCTTTTCTTTTTATTTTAGCTTATTTTTTATCGGAATAATTTTAGCGTTAGGAAGGCAACTAAGAAAATTACAGCTGCAATTAGGAACGTTGGAAGATAATTCAAGTTGTATGGCGAGGAAAGGTCCAAGGAAAGCGCCTATTGCTGCGCCTAAACCGACCATTCCGTCGAAGAAGCCTGCTTTTCCCTCAGGTATAAGTTCCATCGAGAGAGAAAGCATCATGATGTAGTACATGGCGTAAGCGAAGCCTATGCAAACAAGAAGAACACAGGTTAGAAGTGTTGGTGCAAAAGCAAACGAAATAACTCCAACGAACGCAAAAACTAGAAGACTACGTAAAAGTATGAAGCGAGGCATTTGTTTTCTTATATCCATTGATCTTGCTCTGTCCTCGAATTAAGAAGTAGCCTGTTGTTGCACCAACAGAGTTGAGGATGTAGGCTAGATACACGTATTGTTGTTGTCCCCCCAAACACTTCTTTAAGGTATATTGGCAGCGGCGTGAAAAACAGGCTTGTTGCAAGAGAAAACAAAACTATCGCAAAAGCAAACCCGAGAAAGCTGTCCTCTTTAAGCGAACCATCCCACCGCAGCCCATCCATAAGTTTGACTGAACCTTCAAAACCCCGATGAGCTAAAATCAAGTTTTCTTTCAATGCCCACTAAACGTCTTTCAAAAATCATCAATGGGTCAGCAATTAGAACTAACGCCAAAACGAATGCAACTACGCTTAAACCGCTGCAAAGGTAGAAAGAGTAGGTTGACAAAACAGAAAAGCTAAGGGCAGATGCAAACAAGACCATTCCAGCAGCTAAGCCAATAATGAAACCAATTTCGGTAAGCCCCTCATAGAACCCGAAAGATCTTTCCCAGTCATTGCGGCTGTAATGCTCTGTTACAAGCACGTTTTTCGGTGATTCATGTGCTACATGAAGCATTTGCATGACAACATACAAAATGACGAAAACGATTAGGTTTTGAGCGAATGGAAGTGTCATAAGAAAAAGAATTATAGCTATCGAAGCGAAGGAAAGAAGAATAAAGACTTTGTAATGGCGAGTTTTGTCGCAGAGGTATCCCCAGAGAAACGAGGCAGGGATAGAGCAGAATATGGCTATGGAAGTCATGACGCCCAGAGCAAGCAAGGGTCCACCCAGAAGACTGGTGTTCTTGAAGACAACCACATACAGCGGTATGAAAACTGTCAGCAATCCGAACGCCATGTCGTGAAAGAAGAACCCAAGCCGCCACATAGCCACAAAGCACTTCAATGTTAAATTAAAACTTTTACCTAAATAATCTGAACTTGCTTAAAAGTAGGCTTTGGTAGGAATAATTTTCATAAATCCTTAATAGAGAGAGCACCCAATTTCATACTCCGCTGGAGAGATAATCAATGGCAAAGTTTAAGGTAATAGTTTCCGATCCCGAAGCTGGAACATCCAAAGTAGTAGAACTCGAAGAAGCACGCGCAGCCCCCTTCATAGGAAGAAGACTGGGCGAAACATTAGACGGCTCAGTAGTAGATTTACCAGCACACACAGTGCAAATTCTAGGCGGCTCCGACAAAGACGGCGTTCCCATGAGGGGAAACGTTCATGGCGGTGTACGCCGAAGAGTTGTGCTAAGCGGCGGAGCAGGTTTTAACCCAAAGAAAAAGGGTGAAAGAAAACGCAAAACCGTCCGTGGAAACATAATTACTGACGAAATTGTTCAAATCAACATGAAAATTGTTGAAAGACCAGCAAAGCCCGCAGAAGCTAAGCCAGCGCAAGCTAGCGAAATAATCGCAATTTTGCCCGAGTGCATGCTTAAACCTTATAAACTTCTATAATTAATTCATCCTTTATTCATCAGTATTTATTGGAAAGAAGAAGAATCGTATGAGTAACACTAGTAAAGCCTTGCCTAAGCAGCCAGAAGTCAACATTGGCACCATAGGACATGTAGACCATGGAAAAACCACTCTTGTTCAAGCGTTAACTGGCACTTGGGCATCACGGCACAGTGAAGAACTCAAAAGAGGCATCACCATAAAACTCGGCTACGCAGACATGCCGATTTACAAGTGCCCCAAATGTGAACCACCAAAAAACTACACAATTAAGCCTTATTGTGAAAGCTGCAATTCAGAAGCAGAATTTGTCCGCGCCATAAGCTTTGTCGATGCACCTGGACACGAAGCCTTGATGGCTACTATGCTCTCGGGCGCAGCAATAATGGACGGCGCAATTCTTAGTTATTGCAGCTGATGAGCCATGTCCTCAACCGCAGACACGAGAGCACCTTGCAGCGGCTGAAGTTAGCGGCATAAAGAACCTAATTATCGTTCAAAACAAAATCGACATTGTCGATGAGAAAAGAGCAATGGAAAGCTACAAAGAAATTAAAGCCTTCGTTAAAGGCACAGTAGCGGAAAACGCTCCGATTATTCCAATTTCAGCCCAACGGGGAATAAACATCGACGTACTCCTCAACGCAATCCAAACCATCATTCCCACGCCAAAAAGGGATGAAACCAAGCCGCCACTCATGTTCATCATACGCTCTTTTGACGTTAACAAGCCTGGAACCACCATCGAAGAGTTAGAAGGCGGCATCATCGGAGGAACCATAGCGCAGGGCAAATTTGCCGTCGGAGAAGAAATAGAAATCCGCCCAGGCATAATGGCTGAAAGAGAAGGCAAAACAGTCTATGACCCCTTAATCAGCGAAATAGTCAGCCTTCATGCTGGCGAGTCAAGACGTGAAAGAAGCCACATGCGGCGGACTAGTCGGAGTTGGAACCTGCACTTGACCCATCCTACTCAAAAGCAGACGGCTTAACAGGCAGCATCGCGGGAAAAACAGGCCAGCTTCCACCAACACTAACAGAACTTACATTGGAAACACACGTTTTAGAACGTGCAGTTGGAACCAAAGAGCTTTTGAAGGTTGAAAAAATCAACCCTGACGAAGCCCTGCTGCTTCACGTCGGCTCAGCTGTGAACGTTGGCAAAGTCATCTCAATCAAACAAAACGTAATTAAAGTAAAGTTGACAAGACCGATTTGTGCGTTGCCAGGCTCAAGAGTTGCCATCAGCAGAAAAATTACTGCACGATGGAGACTCATCGGCTACGGATTAATCGTAAAATAAACAGCTTAATCTTTTACTATTCCTTGTTTCTTTAGGAAATCGTGCGCTTTCTGCAGCACGTCTTTAGCGTTTTTGAAGGTTAATTTTTCCATGGCATGCTGATAATCCAGCCAAATGTAGCCAATATGCTCAAAGGACAACTGTTACTTTTTCGGTGTGAGATTCCATTACGAAGAACACGACTTCTTTATGAACCGTTAAGCCTTGTCTTCGGTAGAAGTAAGCTATTGTTTCTTTGAAGCCATCGATGAAGTTGGCGTCAGTTATGCCTGTTTCCTCTTGGAGTTCGCGCACAACCGTTTCTTTTTCAGTTCTCGTTAGGTTCAACGTTGCCTTTAACGAAATCCCAATGCCCCGCTGCATAATTGAGAAGAAGATACTTTGTTGAATTTTCCTTTTTTAGGAATACTACTGCGCCACATGATTTCTCGCGAAGCACTACATTCACCTGATTGTGCTCAAATCACCTACTCTATCGTATTTAAAGTAATAGTAACTATCAAGGACAGCCAACGTGCATCAGTTAAACAAAATGTTTTAAGCCAGCAAAAATCAACGTTAACAAATCAGGAGCCATGCCAAGTGTCGGCTTCATCGCCAAAAAAAACCGAACCATTAAAAGTAATTTTAGATTCAAACGCCCTGTTTGTTCCGCTTGAGTTCAAAATTGACATTTTTGAGGAGGTGAAGCGTTTGCTGAATAGGAATGTGGAGTTTGTTTTGCTTTCGCCAGTTAAGCGTGAGCTTGAGATGCTTGCAGCTAAGGATTCGCCTAAAATTCGCCGGGAAGCCGTTTTTGCGTTGAGGCTTGCTGAGAAATGCAAGTACGTGCGCTGTTGAAGATGATGGAAGGTTGGCTACTGATGATGTTATTGTTAAGGTGGCTAAAAACTGGAATTCTCCTGTGTTTACGAACGATAGACAATTAAAGAAGAGGCTAAGAGATATAAGTGTGCCAGTGATTTATGTGAGACAAAAATCGCGTCTAGACATTGACGGGTTGATATCGTAGATGTTCAAACTAATTACTCTTCAAGATACTATTCGCATTCCACCTGAAACCTTCGGCAAGCCACTTGAGAAAGTTGGCCGTGAACAGGTTAAGCAAAAGTACGAAGGAATCGTGGATGAAGAATTAGGCTACGTTATAGCAGTTACAGGTATAGAAGTTAGCCCCATCGGCAAAATTATTCCTGGCGACGGCGCAACATTCCACAAAGTAACCTTTTCACTATTAGCGTTCTACCCAATAATTCAGGAAGTCGTCGAAGGAGACGTGGTTGAAATCGCTGATTTCGGCGCTTTCGTCCGCATCGGACCAGTCGACGCATTGCTTCACGTCTCACAACTTATGGACGACTACATCTCTTACGATGAAAAACAAGGCGTTCTGCTGGGAAAAGAAACAAAACGCAAACTAACAACAGGCGACCAAGTCCGCGTCAGAATAACCGCAGTGTCTCTTGGCAGAGCTGGAAGCTCAGGAAAAATCGGCGTCACCGCAAGACAACCATTCCTAGGCAAATTAGACTGGCTAAAGATGGATCAAGCCAAAGAAGGTCCCGAAAAGAAGCCAGCTGAAGCCCAGAGAAAGCAGCATAAAAAGGAGTGAAGTAAAATGAGTGAAAAATCATGCACAAACTGCCATTTTATAACTAAAGAGAATGTTTGCTCAAAGTGTAAATCGACTAGTTTTAGCGAAGACTACAGTGGCTTAGTGGTTATGTTTGACCCTGAAAACTCAGCCATCGCAAAAGCCATGAACATTAAAGAGAAAGGCAGATACGCCCTAAAAGTGCGTTAACCGTTTTTAAAGTGTAACGCGGTAGCTTCATAACCTACCCGGCGTTTTCTATTTTTAAGGTTCAAGAGATGACAGTAGCCTACACGTTAACGCCTGAGCTTCGCATAAAACTAAAAGACCCCTTCGGCAGCCTAATCAAAGGCACACCTGAAGAAACGATGGGCAAAATGAAAGAATTGGTCGAAAAAGAAAAGCCGCCGAAGATAATTTCTGTTGGAGACGTAGTTTCCCACAACCTCCACCAACACAACATTCACCCGCAACTTACAATCATCGATAATATCTCTCTAAGAAACCAACCCATACCTCAAGAAGCCGCTGTTGAAAAAACGGTTTATGTGAAAAATCCTCAAGGAACCATTACGCAGGAAGCAATTTCTGCTGTCAAGGAAGCGCTAAAGAAGGATGAGCACACCCACATCGTTGTTGATGGCGAGGAAGATTTGCTTACGCTCATAGCGGTTTTGTATGCGCCAGAAAACGCTTTTGTCGTTTATGGGCAGCCCTATTCAGGTATTGTGGTTGTTAAAGTATCCTCTGAGAGGAAAGCTCAGGCTCAGCTGTTCCTAAACGCCATGAAAGCTTCGAAAAGCTAAATAAGAAGAATATTGTATGAATTTACGCCTTAAGTGAACATTAATGCAAGTCAAAATAGATTCAACCAAGGATAACCCGCTTCTGAAACGGAAAGAAGTAGGTTTCACTATTGTTTCGGGTCCAAAAGAGAAAACTCCCCCAAGGCTAGAAGTCAGGAAAGCTGTAGCCATTGAAATGAAGATAGGCGACGATGTAGTTTTCATTAAAAGAATGCGCACCAAAACAGGAACCAGCATTACCGTGGGAGTTGCTAACGTTTACCAGTCCGTTAATCAAGCAAAACTCGTTGAGCCTGAATACATCAGGAAACGTAACAGTCCACCTGAAAAACCCAAAGAGGCGAGTGCATAATGCCAGTTAAACCAGCACCCAAGAAAGAAGAACCAGCAAAGAAAGAAGAGGCAAAACCAGTAGCTGCAGCAGAAGCGGCGCCAGCAGCACCGAAAGCTCAAAAAGCCGAGAAAAAACGCGAGAAGAAACATAAAGAGGAAAAAGGTGTTCGTGCAATGTACAAAGTTGAAGGCGACAAAATTTCTAGGGCACGCCCAACTTGTGAGCGGTGTGGACCAGGATACTTCACGGCAGATCACCATGACAGGTACACTTGCGGGCACTGTGGATTTACTCGCTACAAGCCGAAATAAGCAGTTTTAAATCTTCCAACTGCGATTATTCTTTTTTGACCTATAATGCTTAGAGTAAACGTAGTTATAACAAGCGTCTCAGCAGAACGCTTCTGGGACATTAGAAAACCAATTCCGCCCATTCAAATTAGCACTAACATTAACGTTGTTGGTATGGAAAAGAAACAGGACGAATCCTTAGAAGTGCCCTTTGTTTTGTCGATTGTTTATAATCCTTCTATAGCTCAAATGAGCTTGAAAGGGAATGCTTACGTAAACGGCGAAAAAGGCGAAGTTGACAAAGTTCTCAAGGATTACGACCAGAAAAAGCCGCCAGCGCAGATAATAATTCAATCGATATCCAATGTTGTATTCATCGAGTCAGTACTTATATCTAGAACATTGAATATTCCGCCGCCAATTCCGTTGCCGCAGATTTCCGACGCAGGGGCAAAACCGCCCAGCACAAAGCCTGAAGGACGAGACTACAGCGCTTAAAGAAACCCTTTAAGCTTCCTTGCCACAGCGTCAGCGATTTTTAATTCAAGGGGAAACCCAAAGTTTCTGTGGCGCCAACGATATTTTTCAATCCTATTCATTACGCCATAAGCAAATTTGTATGCTAAATCACGTTCTCTAATTCTTGATTGGGGATAGAATGCCAGGCGCGTGACGGCGGAAATCGTGTGTAGTTTTTCGATTTGTGCTTTACTGTGCCATGGCGGATTAAAATGGAAAACCTCTACGCTGCCCCATTCTTCAAGCGATTGAGGCGGCTTAAACTCTGAGGGTAAATATTGCATGACGGTGCTTGGGAACGGCGTGTAGACAAATATGCCATAATGCTGCGTTTTAGGGTTCACTTCACGCATTCTATCCATTAAATCGAAAGTTTCTGCTAAATCCTCGTCGGTTTCTCCTGGCAAACCGCTCATCCAAGAAACATACGGCTCAATGGATGGTGCCCAACGCCGCAAGTTACCAACTGACTGCAACATTTCATCAGCCGTCACATCTTTGCAGATAAGTTGCTGGAGACGGTCTGAACCTGATTCGCCGCCAAAATCCAACTCCACGCACCCTGCCTTCTCTAAGAGCTCAAGAAAATCTTTGTCATAGGTGGCTAGGTAATCGAATCGGCAGTTAGCCCGCCATGTAACAGCAAGTTTTCTGTCTATGATGCCTTGGCATATTTCCTTTACGCGGTACTCATCAACGAAAACGTTATCATCAATTGGGTCGATAATTTTGATGTGAGGATACTTTTTTAGGATGAATTCGATTTCGTCAAGTACGCGCTTTGCGCTTTTTCCTCTCCATTTGTTCTTGTTGAAGATGGAGTTGTAGCAGAAGCCGCATCGGTGGGGGCACCCGCGGCTGGTTTGGACGTGAAAGCGTCCTGACCTAAATGAGGGATACTTATCCATTTGGAGAAGCTCATAGGGCAACGCTACTGGGATTGCGTCTAAATCTATGAGTTTCCCGTCTGGGTTGCTTTTGATTGAGTCCTTAAGTTTGAAGGTTATGCCCGCAACATCATCGAGCGGTCGGTTTTGGGCAAGCGCGTTTGCAAGGTCTTTAACGATTAATTCGCCTTCCCCGCGAACCACAATATCCACAAAATCATTGCTTGCTGTCTGTTCAGGCAATAAGGTTGGGTGGACGCCACCCCAAACAATGGGGCAAGAAGGATTCTGCATCCGTACATAGCGAGCAAACTCTAGGGCATACTTGATTTGCAAGCCACTCATGCAGCTAATTCCTACAAAAACAGGATTGCCCACTTGAAAATGGTGGTAGTCTTCAAGGCGCATGTCAAGAATGCGCACGCTAAAACCTTCCTGCTTTAGTGAAGCGGCAATATGCAAAAGTGCAAGCGGAACCTGAGGGTCAGGCGCCTTGAACTTTCCTGGGAAAACAAGCAAAACTTCCTTTTGATTATTGCCCGAATAGATGTTACAAAAATGAGGTAGACATGACTTAGAACTAAACAAGCCGAAAAAACCTCACTATAAAATAATTCAGAATGCCCTATTAACACTTTACTAAAAAGTAACCTATCAGTTTTTCAAAATAGATTCTGTGATTAATTAAAAAGTAGAAAGGGTTGGTTGTTGTTTATTCTCTGCTTGAAAGCACAATGATGTAGTCTGCTGTGTCAGCACACATGTCTGCTGCTTGCTCGATGAATTCGATTAGGTCGTCAAAGATTACCATGGCTCCGCAGTTTATTTTTTCGCCGTACTTTACGAAGAGGCTTTTGGCTTTGAGGTATTCAACGTCGATTGCGTGTTCGATTTCACCGACTGCTTCTGCTTCTTTTATGGCTTCGTTGGGGTTGGATGAGATTTTCTCGATGCTGCCTCTTAGGGTTTGAGCTGTTTCTACAAGCTTTTCCGTCATGAAAACAGTCTTCTGAGAGAGTTCCTGTGGAATATCAGCTTCAGCAAGCATTTCAAGGCATCTGGCTGCGTCTTTGGTGTGGTCTGCCAACGTATCTAACCGTTTAACAAGATGCAAAAGGTCTTCGCGGTAGTCTGCAACCAATGCTGCCCCCTTAGAAAGTTCCATGAAAACGTCTGTTCGAAGAGCGTCAACTTCTTCTTCTGCCTTGTAGAGGTTTTCAATGTATTTTTTGGATTCTTTAAAGTTCTTCTCTGAAAAGCTTTTGGTTGCTTTATGCAGCCACGTTACTGTATCAAAAGCTTTCGTTATTTGTTCGTGAGCGAGTTCTAAGCCTCTGGTTTTGCGGCGTTGCTCAAACCAATCGTAACTTTTTTTCTCCACCAACACCATCTCCGATTAATAAACAATAATTCCCGTTTGCAGATATAACCCTTCTCTTAATCTGGCTTTCACTGGTATACTTTAACACTCATGTTTTTCCTTCCAAACGCTAACTGTTTTGTCAGGTTAAGCAGACATCAATCGCTAAAAGCCAATCTAAAAGATCAGCATTTTTAGCCTTCGCTTGCTTTTTACCACTTATATTTCGTTTCAACATTCTCCCCTCACTAAACAACGACACGCTTAATCATACGTGGATGAAGTACCATGCGGATTCGATTTTTGCACGCTGCTTCTTTGGTTTTCTTGTTTGCATGGCATTGCACGCTTGAAAACACATTTCGCCTCTCTACCCTATTTAGAATACCCAAATAATCTATAGAGAACCCTTTAGTCTATAGTGAAGTTTAGTTTTCTAAAACAATCCTTGCCAACGCAACCTTATCCTTCTAAACACTTTCATTACCGTATTAGTGACTTTTACCTTAAGCCCCAAGCTTCTCAATTCTTTCTTCTCGTCAACATCTTTGACATCAATAACAAAGGTATCAAGAAAATCAGAGTAAAGCTTCGCAACCCCAAAAGCCGAAACTTCCAAGCCTAAACCACGCAACATTTTATCAGCAGGACCCTTAATGGGCAAACCACCAACAATAGGACTAATTCCAACCACCCTTGCATTTGTCCGCTTCAACGCATCCCTCACTCCATCAACTGAGAGAATAGTGCCGATGCTAACAATGGGGTTGCTTGGGCAAACAACAACCATTTCCGCGTCCAAAATCGCATCCAAAACCCCTGGTGAAGGCTTCGCTGTGGCTGCACCAACAAACTCAACCCCCAAAACCTCATCTTTTGCTTGCTTCCGAACAAAGTACTCTTCAAAATGCATTGAGCCTTCACTTGTTGTTACTCTTGTTTCAAACTTGTCGTTGGTCATCGGCAAAATCTTGACTTTAAGCCCTAAAGCTACGGCAAACTTCGTTGGTGATTTGCGATAGCGTGAAACCTTGCTTTAAACGCTCTGTTCGGTAAATGTGAGTTGCTAAATCCCTGTCGCCCAAGCCAAACCATGTGTCTAAGCCATGTTTTTTGAGCATTTCGAGGCATTGAAAAGTGTCGCCCTTAATTCCCCAGCCCTTCTCCTCGTCAACTATACCTGCTAACGTGTAGGCGACAATGTCAATGTCGGGTGAAATGTGTAAACCAAAAAGTTCGATGTCATCGCCAGTGTTCACAATAACTGACAAATCTTCTTCTCTAACGAGTCTGGTTAAGCCTGTTAGGAATCTGGCTGCGCCCACTCCACCGGCCAAAGCTGTAATCAACGGTTCACACACCAGTGTTAGGGATGATGGCTTTCTTTCTCTGAAACCCAATACTCGGATGCCGTGCCCTGCTTGTTGATGATGTGTTCTTTTTTGAAAACGGGCACTTCACTTTTGTACCTCTCAACGGCTTCGCGTAGTACGGGAAAAACGTCGGTTCGGTGTGCACCTGCAACAGCAACGTAAACCAAGTCGTCGCCCACGTTGAATTCTCCCAGTAAATGATGGATTTGAACGTTAACTATTCCAGGTTTCTTAGTTAAGTCGTCGCTTATTTTTGTGAGAACTTGGTCAGCTTTTTCCTCGTAAGCTTCTATGGAGAGTTTTTCAACTTTTTCTTTTTCCAACTCAAGGGTTTCTCCTCGAACAACGCCGATGAAGAGTGCAATGGCTCCAGCTTTTGGGTAGTTGGGGTCTTTTTTGATGTTGTCTATGGCGTCTTGGACGTTGAAGGTTCCTTTTTCATGCACACCAGCATTGGTCAAAACTTGCGCTCTCCCGAATAGAAAATACTAAGCAACGTATCTAAAACTGTTTACGGTTAAAGAACAAAAAATAAAAAATTAAAAAATTGTGTTTATGCTGGGGCTTCAACTGGCGCTGGAGTTGCTTCTGCTGGTGCTTCTGGCAGTTTTGCTGGTGCGGCGATGAGTTTGGATTTTCTTATGCCAACATGTCTTAGTGGTGCAACGAGTTTAGCTTGGTTGTAGATGTCTGATGCGATTTTTCCAAGGACCATTTCTTGAACGAATTGGTCAAGTGTTAATGCTGCGGCTTTTTCCTTGATGGTTTTCTCCATCATGGTGCGGATGATTTTTTCCTGCGAAGTCTTTATTCTTGAAAGTGTTAGGGCTGAAACGGAGATTCTAAGTTTGTAGCCGTCTTTTGTTATTAGGTTGAATGAGTCCGTCCACTTTGGTGGTTCTTCTTCTAACTAAGCTGCGAAGGTAATCTCTTGAGTATTCATGACCCTTGAAGAGGGTTTTGGCGGATTTCCCGTCAATCTCGTTTATCTGGAAGAACATTTTCAAGTAATGATGAGAAAAGTCACCTGTAATGTCATATAGGGTTGCTTCGACAACTCTGCCGATCAGTAATTTTTCTTCTTGTGCAGGTATCGAACCTAACTCTATGTTACCAAAGAACGATGGCGCAACTACCATGTACCAGGATTTGCCTCGCCATTTATCGCGTACGTGTTTTGTTTTGGAAGACAAATTTATTTCCCCAAACGTGCCACAACATTCTCATAGAAATATTAAAAGGTTTAGCGTTTTCTGTCTATTTTTTCTCTGTTACCCATGTATTTTCTTAACGCTTCTGGTATATTTATCGTTCCATCTTGCTTCTGATTGTTTTCTAGTATTGCAACGATGGTTCTGCCTGTAGCTATGGCTGTCGAGTTCAATGTGTGTACAAAGCCTTTTGGTGCTGCGCCTTCTTTTTCTCGGTACTTAATTCCTAACCGTCTGCCTTGATAATCGGTGCAGTTGCTGCATGAAACCACTTCGCGGTAACCATTCTGCGCTGGCATCCAAGCTTCAATGTCATATTTTTTGGCTGCAACCGTGCCAATATCACCAGTGCAAACATTAACAACTCGGTATGCTAAACCGATTTTCTGCAAGATTTCCTCAGCGTTCTGGAGGAGCTCTTCATGAAGTTTGGAGGAGTCTTCAGGTTTGCAGAAGATGAATTGCTCTATTTTGTTGAATTGGTGGGTGCGGAAGATGCCGCGTGTGTCTTTTCCGTGTGCTCCGGCTTCTTTGCGGAAACACGTGCTTACGCCAGCAAGTTTGATGGGCATATCTTGTTCTTTTAGGGTTTCGTTCATGAGCATTGCCGCCATCGGATGCTCAGAAGTTGCGATTAAGTACAGGTCTTCGTTTTCAACTTTGTAGAGAACCTCTTCGAAGTCGCCTAGTGCAGTTACTCCTTCATACGCTTCACGTTTCATCAACAACGGCGGAATAACTGGTATATACCCTTTCTTTGAAAGCTCCTCAATTGCAAAGCTCATCAACGCCATATCTAGCATTGCGACTTCGTTTTTGAGGTAGAAGAACCTTGAACCCGAGACTTTTCCCGCACGTTCCATATCGATTAAGTCAAGGTCAAGTGCTAGGTCAATGTGGTTTTTTACTGGAAAAGTAAACTGCGGGATAGTGCCCCAAGTTTTCACCTGCACATTGTCGTTTGAGTCTTTTCCCAGTGGAACCGAATCATCCAGCAAGTTGGGCAGGCGCAAGAGGTAATCGTGGGTTTTCTGTTCCTGCTCGGTTACTTGTTTTTCAATAATTTTTATTTCCACATCGATGTCTTCTGCTTTTGTGACTTCTTCTGTGGCTTCTTTGCCTGCTTTTTTGAGTTTGGCGATTTCTATAGTTACCAGTTTTCGCTCATGGCGTAGCTCGTTTAGTTTGGTTAGGTTCAACCGCCACTCCTTGTCAACAGTGATTAATTCGTTCAGCATCTGGAGCGCGTCTGGGTTGCCACGTTTCGCCAAATTAGCTTTTACAAGTTCTGGGTTCTCGCGGATAAGCTTGATATCTAACATGTTCTCACACGGAGTAATTCTCTACTAACAAAATCAGCTATTTAACCTTACGATACAAACCGCAAACCGAATTTTATTTACCTTTATTTTATGGGTTAGTGTGGCTTTCTCTTCCTTATTTAGCGAGGCAAAAACTTGTTTTTTAATATGCTTTTGGCTGCTGAAAACGCCAATACGACCTCCCCTCTATCGTTTCTGCAATGAACCTCTATTAGGCTCCAAATAGGTTCGTGCTGGCTTAGCTTTCGCTAAATCAAAATCGATAGCGTCCGTTCAGAAGCGACTCTGTATCGCGGAATATTCCGTGTCAACGCCAAAACGGATTCATAAATCACGAATAGAAAAGTAGTTAAAAAATAGAAGAAGGTTGGACGTGGTTTCTACAATTTTAATTGTTGTCCAGTTTACTTTTTGGTTAAAGTTATCTCCATCGTGGAAACCATTCTGGACTTGCTCTCTCCCTCACGTGGTGGCATCTCGGCTGTTCCGATAGCAATCTTGCTAACTTTAAGGTCTTTAACGAACCGGTTTCTTGTGATTTCAGCTACGTCAACAGCGGTCGTTATGGCTTGGCCTCTTGCTTTTAATGTAATTTCTTTTAGGTTTCCTGCGGAGAGGCTTGTGATGATTGCCAGAACATAGCTCATTGGAGGTTTGTTTCCGACGAAGATAACGTCATTTGCTTTTTCAGTCATTTTGTTTTACTCCTTTTTTGTTTGCTTTGTGTAACGTTGCTGTTATGCGCTCTGTTGCGCGGCAGAACGTCACTGCCAAAATATACAGGTTCTTCCTTATAAGTCCATTGAAAAACCACCTTTACCAAACAAATGTTCAACAGTTAACCTAAGAAAGGCTTTTCTACAGCCACCCCCTAATGAGCAATAACACCTGCCCAGTTGAGAGTTAACTTGCTAACCAAACTCAAGAAACAAATCCAGCAAATGCTCACTTCACAAGCAAACGCCGCACACAAAATAGGCTTAACCCCCAACAAAATAAGCACAATCGGCTTCATACTTGCATTAGCCTCAGCAGTTTCCTACGCAGTAACCACACCTCAGTCCCCGTGGTTGCTTATCTTGGCGGTTGTTTTTCTTTTAGCCTCAGGATTCTGCGACACCCTAGACGGCATAGTAGCCCGAACCTTCCAGCAAACAACTGTGTTCGGAGGCTTCTTCGATTCAGTCCTTGACAGGTACGCGGACGCAGCAGTCTACGCCGCCATAATAATTGCTGGTTTATGTAATCAAATTTGGGGCTTAGCAGCCTTAGCAGGTTCCATACTGGTCAGTTACACTCGTGCAAGAGCGGAAGCTGCAGGAATAAAAATGGAGTCCGTAGGTTTTGCTGAACGGGCAGAGCGTATGCTCATCTTAGCAGCCGTGTCTATAATTGCGTTCTTGTGGTTGCCAGCCTTAGACTACGGAATAATCCTGTTAGCGGTGCTTTCAAACCTAACAGTTATACAAAGAGCATTGCATGTTTACAAAACATTAAAAAATTAAAAGAAAAAGCAGCAGTATAGCCGCTTAGTACCTTTTCTTGTAACCTCTTGAATGCCTTTCGTTTTCGGCGCGAACCTTAACGATGCCGCGGTGAACCGCACATGAAATACAATAGTATTTTGTGTCAACCCAAGAGGCTAAGTATGTGCCGCTTTGCCTAAGCTCTTTAGCTAATTGTGGCTCAACAAAGGATACTCTGCGTGTAGACCGTTTTGCTTTGTCTCGTGGCACTGAAGCACCGCAATTTGCACATTGAACAAGAGTACTGCTTCCTTTGTTTCCTTTTGATCTTCCTCGGCTTTTTCGCTTAACGGGCATTATTTTGACCTCTTTCTTTCCTAATGTTCCATTTATTGAATTAACTATCTTATATATCTGCCCGTAATTTTAGGAGCGAAGCAATGTTTGCGTTCTGACTTATCTGGGGAACAATTTTTCCATCAGGCGAAGTCATCAAAGTTGTCACTCCAGGACCATGACCAGCAGTAACACAGTTAGAATGAACAACCACACCCACGGAAACAGCGCCTTGACGGTAAATTCTGCCAAACGAATGGTCCGCATCAATAATGGCAACTAAATCGCCAAGCCTCAAACTTTCCAAACCATACTGCTCAACGACTGCTTCATCGAACAATTGAATGTCATAATCGCCCGAGTTAACTTGGTTTGCGCCTAAACCTGAACCCATAATCGCTGCTGGAACAATATGTGTAACAGGTACCTCCAGTTTGTCGCCGTTGGGTTTAGGATTCCATGCTTCAAGCAAGCTTGGGTCCATGTTTAGCACTTTTATGTCTGGAAAATCCAAAAGCTTCAAACCTACTCCAAAAGCTTTCACAAGAATTCTGTCGCCAAGCAAAAGGTTCTCTAAAACCTCTGATGGAAAATCAACCAGTACATGCTCTATTCCGCCATGTTTGCCTGTGACGACGCCTTTGGCGCCTTTTGCGTCGCCTGTGGCTACGGTTGCTTGGTTTCCAACACATGACAGCACGTTGAAGGCTGTGTTGGCGGCTTGTCCTGAGCGGGCGTCGTTTTCCTTGTTTTCCACGCTGACG
The DNA here is from genome assembly GCA_963846735.1 of Candidatus Bathyarchaeota archaeon. Taxonomy (GTDB): domain Archaea; phylum Thermoproteota; class Bathyarchaeia; order Bathyarchaeales; family Bathycorpusculaceae; genus Bathycorpusculum. The sequence goes on from CAWJXC010000004.1 coordinate 500,237, forward strand.
CCTGGTTCCACATGGTCTGCTTCCCAACCGCACGCTGGGTCGCCAACTCTTAGATTGTAGGTTATGCCGCCTACTCCTGGAAGCACTAAGGGTTTGCCTGTTGCTGAAACATTGTAGACGTAGCGGATGGTTGGGCTGGCGATTTCGCCCATAACTGAGATTTTTATGAGTTTTTCAGCGTTTGTTTTGAGCATAATTGTTCCTCTTGGCATTGTGGTTTATCCGTTTGGGGTCAAATAAAACTTCACAGACGCTTTTTTGGGTTTAAGCAACTCTTAAATTATGCGTCTCTTTATTGTTGAAGTAGAAGTTAAGCCTGTCTAAATTGTCGGAAGTGAATTAAACCATGTCTGAAATTGGATTAAGAACAAAAATGCTGGTAAGAGACGTCATGAGCAGCCCAGTTGTAACCATGGATGAAGATGAAACCTCCAACAAAGCTGCTGCCAGCATGGATATGAACGATTTAGGCGCCGTCATAGTCACCAACAAAGCAGGAAAATCAATCGGCATCATAACCGAACGCGACCTAGTCATTAGGGTTATAGCTAAAAACCTCAAGCCCGACACCGTAAAAGCCAAAGAAATCATGACAACCCCGCTGGTTACTATAGAGCCTGAAGCAACCATAAGCGACGCCGCAAGAAGAATGACTCGTCTTGACATTAGACGGCTCGGCGTAATCTACAAGGGCAACCTGCTTGGAATAATCTCAAGCAAAGACATCTTAGGCGTAATGCCTGAGCTAATTGAGATAATGCAGGAGCGTTCACGCATCGAAGGCGAAGCCCGAACCGAAGAAACCGAAGAAGTTCCGCTGTCAGGATACTGCGACCGCTGCAACGTCTACTCTGAGAGCTTAAAAGAACGCAACGGACAAAACATCTGCGACGAATGCCGCATAGAACTTGAACAAGAAAAATAGCTCTCTATTAATTACCTATTTTTTAGTTACCTTAAAAGGCATCTTGAGCGTAACCAGAACCTTGGATAGGTGACCCCAACCTTTGCTGGATCACTTCTACACCATAACGAAGCAGGCTTTTCACTGCGTTTACTCTGTTTCTAGGAACAAGTGCCACACCGTGAATTAAACCATACAAGGACAGAAGCACCTTGGCTAAAAAAGAAGACTTCGAGTAAACCACCCATCCTGCGAGGTCTTTTTAAAACTCATCACGCCACTTCTTGCAAGCATAATCTTCCCGTATTGAAAAGTTAAAGGTTTTGCTTAAGTCTAATGATTGTTTATCCGAAAATAGGCATTTAGATAAAACTTTAATTAACCAAACCACCCGCTATTCACTAGACCGTGACCCTCTTGATTGTTGATTCTGTCCTCACAAACGCCAAAGCCTACCTCAACGGGCAAATCGTCGACTGCAGCATAGCCATCGAAGAAGGCAAAATCCAAAAAATCGGCAAAGAAACCCAAATGCCAAACGCCGACGAAAAAACCAACCTGCACAACCTTCTGGTCCTTCCTGGCTTGATTGATGAGCACGTTCATTTGCGGGATGAGGGCAAGGCATACAAGGAAGATTTCACTTCGGGAACTGCCGCTGCGGCTGCTGGAGGGTTCACTACTGTTTTGGATATGCCAAACAATGACCCCGTAACCATGAGCATCGCCTCGTTGGAGAATCGAATGATTGTTGCGCAACGAAAAATCCTTGTTAACGTTGGGTTTTACTCTGAATTCCCAAAAAAACCTGCTGAAATCACGAATATCGTTGACGAAGGGGCGGTTGGGTTTAAGCTTTTTATGGGTTCTCAAGTCGGCGGCTTAAACATTGACGATGACGAGGCGTTGCAGGAAGCGTTCAAGTATGTGGCCGAGCTCAAGGTGCCTTTAGCAGTACATGCTGAAGACAGGGCAATGCTGGCGGCAAACGAGGAGAAACTTAAGCAAGCCCAAAAAAATGGCACCGCCGACTTTCTGCGGGCACACACAGAAACCGTCGAATTAAAAGCTATCCAGCGTCTTCTAAAACTTAGCCAGCAGACGAATGTGCGTCTGCATTTTTGCCATGTAACCAGCCAAGAAGGCTTAAACGCCATTGCTGAAGCTAAAAAATCAGACAGAAAAGGAAAGGTAACTTGCGAGGTTACCCCAAACCATTTGCTGTTAACCAGTGAGGATGTGAAGCGGATTGGGCAAATGGCGATTATGGCGCCGCCTCTCAGAGAAAAAACCCATACAGATGCGCTCTGGAAGGGTCTAGAAGATGGCACAGTTGACACGGTCGGTTCAGACCATGCGCCTCACACGAAAGAAGAAAAGTCAGCCAGCAGCGTTTGGGACGTAAAAGTCGGCGTACCAGGACTGGAAACGACTTTGCCGCTTATGCTGACGCTTGTAAAGAAAAACCGATTAACCATATCCAAAGTGGTTCATTTGCTCGCCGAGAAACCAGCAGAAATCTTCGGCTTAAACGACCGCGGATGTTTGGAACAAAGCAAAAACGCTGACCTAACAATAGTGGACTTTAACCGCCAATTCAAAATTGACGCCTCCAAATTCAAGTCCAAAGCCAAATTCTCACCCTACGATGGCTGGGATGTCCAGGGAAAAGTGGTAAAAACAATCGTGAACGGGCAAGTTGTCTTCGATGAAGGCGAAATCGTGGCTAAGGGCGGAAGCGGCTTTGTCGTTCGGAGAGGCAGCGGGTGAAGTTCCTAGCGGATGGCATGCTTGGGAAACTAGCACGTTGGCTACGCATGTTAGGACACGACGTAATATACTCTGTCCAGTTAAATGATTCTGAGCTTTTGGAGTTGACAAAAAAGGATGGGCGGGTTTTGTTGACGAAGGATTTGGAGCTCTACAAACGCGCCATCGGAAGAGGCATGGATACCTACTATGTTGAGGGCAAAACAGAGGTGGAGCGGCTTGCGGAAATCGCCAAAAGATACAACCTGCCCCTGTCGATCGATATGGATAAGTCCCATTGCCCAATCTGCAACACCAAATTGCAAACAGCCCAAAAAGAACAACTCAAAGACAAACTGGAAAAAAACACCTACACGTACTACGACAAATTCTGGGTATGCCCAAACTGCGGACAAATCTACTGGCAAGGAGCCCACTGGAAACAAATACAACAAACACTAACACAAGCACAACAAAAACTTGGAACCTAAACTTTATTGTGAAGTTTGTTTTTAGGTGGTTGTTGTTGGCGGGGGCAGTGGTTGGGTTGTTGTTTGCTTATGGTTTTTTTTTAAGTTTTTTTGGGTGTTAGCGCTTTTGTTTGAGTGCCTTAGGTTTGGATGTGGAGATGGTGGGGCTTTGGAATGGGCTCTGCTGGTGCCCGGTTGCATTGTGCTGTTCATTGCTTCACTGCTTTCAATGCTTCGTGTTCTTGTGGGGAAAAAAGCGGTCGATATGTATGTTTACATCCACATCGTGGTCGGTTCAACATGGAGTCATGTACCGCGTGTGGAGAGAACCGCGTATCCCACAACCGAACAGACCTAGAAAACCGTTGCAAACACAAAAAGCAACCGCTTTCAGTTGCAATCTTGTGGAAATTTTGGGGGCAAAATGCTCACATAAAGAACTAGAAGCTAAAAACAGGTTAAAAGAAAAGGATGGCGTTTAAGAGAGCCATTTTAGGGGTATATCTTGGAAGGTTCCGTCTGGCAGGGTTCTTCGGATTGTGATTGGCAAGATTCCCGCGTCAAGCTCGCATAGTGCGATGTCAATCGGGTTTGTGTTTTCAGCTGCATCTACCAAGATTGGTGCTCCCATCGAGATTTGAAGCGCACGTGCGCCTACGATTCTTGCTTTCTCGAAGCGAGTAATTTTTGGGGGTCCTACAATAATTTTTTGTTCTGACATTTTACATCATTCCGCCTGGATATCCACCCATACCGCCGCCCATTCCGCCTGGCATTCCTCCTCCTGGTGGCATTGGAGGTGTCTTCATTTTTTGTGAGGCTATGACGTCGTCGATTTTAAGAATCATTGATGCGGCTTCGTTAGCTGATTTTATGATTTGTTTTTTAACTGCGAGTGGTTCGTAGACGTTTATTTTTGTCATGTCTTCGACTTTGCCTGCGAGCACGTCCACTGCCAGCCCATGTTTCGCCTTTTTCGTGTCTAGCTCGTAATTCTGAGAGTATGTCAACTGGGTCTAAGCCTGCGTTTTCCGCAAGTGTTGTTGCGATGATTTCAAGTGAGTCCGCGAATATTTTGACAGCCAGCTGCTCTCTTCCCGGCATGCTTTGAGCGTACTTTTTAAGAACGCTTGCCATTTCCATTTCTGGAGCGCTTCCTCCCGCAACAATCTTTGGCTCTTCAATTAGGTCTCTGACAACGCAGAGTGCATCGTGTATTGAGCGTTCGGCTTCTGCAGTCATCCGTTGAGTTCCACCCCTAATCAAGAGTGTAACCGACTTGGGGTTCTTGCAGCCTTCAATATAAGTCATCTTGTCATCGCCCGTTCTGCGTTCCTCCACCAAGGCTGCGTAACCAAGGTCTGAGGATGAAATCGCATCTATGCTGCTAACTATTTTTCCGCCCGTAGCTCTTGCAAGCTTTTCCATGTCTGATTTCTTGGCTCTTCTAATCGCAATTACTCCATTTCGCGCGAGGAAATGCTGAGCCATATCGTCGATGCCTTTCTGGCAGACCACCACGTTGGCGCCTGAAGCCAAAACTTTTTCAACCATGTCTTTTAGCATGGTTTCTTCTTCCTTTAGGAACGCTTCAATCTGATCTGGACTTTCAATGTTAATTTTAGCGTCTAACTCTGGTTTCTCATTCTCCAGTGACGCATCAAGCAAAGCGATTTTTGCTTTTTCTACGCGTTTGGGCATGCCTGAGTGAACGATTTCTTTGTCTAAAACTATGCCGTTGATTAGGCTGGTATCCGCGAGGGATTCGCCTGTTTTCTTCTCAACCTTCACGTCGTCAACGTCTGCTTTGTAGGTGCCGTCTTGTTTTTCGGCTACTGCCAACATTGCTTTAACGGCTAAGTCAGCTAAGTAATCCTTGTATTCGGCGACGAGTTTGCTGCCCATGGATGTTGCTGCAGCCTTTTTGAGGTAGTCATTTGATTTTAGGTCGATTGGGATGGCTATTTTCTCAAGAGTTTCCAGGGCTTTGTCAGCGGCTTTCCTGTAACCGTCAATTATGACTGTTGGGTGGATGTTTTTGTCGATTAATTCTTCTGCTCTGCTCAAAAGTTCGCCCGCGATTATAACGGCAGATGTTGTTCCGTCGCCAGCTTCTTTGTCCTGTGTTTTGGCGACTTCAACGAGCATTTTTGCTGCTGGATGCTGAACATCCATCTCATCAAGAATGGTTCGGCCATCGCTTGTTATGGTTACGTCACCGAAGCTGTCAACGAGCATTTTATCCATGCCTTTTGGACCAAGTGCGCTTCGGACGCTTTCAGCCACAACTTTAGCAGCCATGATGTTGTTGTGTTGTGCTTCTCTTCCGCGGCTCCTGTTTGCGCCTTCTCTCATAACCAGAACAGGTATTCCGCCAGCTTGTGAATTTGACAAATCAAGTAACCTCCAATAATGCGAACAACAACAAAACGTACCTAACCATATAAGTTTTTCCTAGACAAGCAATGTTGAACAAACACTATGCAAGCATTTTTTGCATCATTAACCCGTTTTTCGGGTTGTTTGCCGTTTCATTTTTGCAGGTGCTGATGGGTTGCCATCTTTGATTTTTTCTTTAGTAGTTGTGGCAGAAAATCTCCTATACCACAACAACAACCAACAGATTGCCAAACCGACTGCTTTTTCCAATTAAAGTCAGGGATTGGTTGCTTTCTGGTTGTGCTGGAAGCCACAAGCAGCGCCAAAAAGCCCATATCCGCTGGACTTAGCTGTGATTTTTTTCTATAGCCCCCTTATATAAAGGCGTATATGAAAACGTATGCGCAAACTCGCCCGCCCAACCAACCCCCAATAAACAATCTTGCGCCTCAAAAAAACCTGATTCTAAAAGGGTTACATTATGGTAAAGTAGTACTTTTGGGCATGTATAACTTGGGCTAAAGCATGACTACAAAAGAACTTGTAGTTTCAAGAAAAGGACAAGTAACCATACCCATAAAGCTGCGCAGAAAATATGGGATAGACGAAAACAGCAAAGTCCAAATTGTCGAAGAAGACGGAAAAATCGTCATAAAAAAGCAACCCAGCTTTCTTGACCTTGTGGGCAGCGGTGCGGGAGAAGCAACTGTTGAAGAAGTAAAGAAGATGCTAGATGAAATGAGGGCAGAAGATGCCTGAAAGACGGACCCATGACACCCGCTTCGCAATTAAAAGCGCCGAATTAAGAGGTAGACACTCGATGCCCATGGCAGACAGCGTAATAGCCGCAACCGCCCAAATCAAGGGTGCCCGCTTTTTTCCGATGACGCTCACTTTGAGAACATTGAAAACCTAAAGTTAGTCTGGTGCAAATAGACCCGTAGCCACCCAACTTTATGGCAAGCACCCAAAAACGCCATCCAACCCCTCAGCCAAACCCTAACCCAAGAAGCAAAAGCAACCCTACAAAAAGCAGCATAAAATCGCAATCTTTTTGACTACACTACCAACGCGACCTCTTTGGGGCATGACCTCCCTCCCCTACCTGTAAATGACTTTGAGGCGAAAAATCACCAAGTCAACACTCCCCTATAGGGGATGACTATTTCATGGGTTTTTTGCACGGTAAACTGTCGCCCATCTCAAGAGACTTCGATTAAAAACTGTTAAACAAGCTCAATTTAGCATTAATTTGGCAAATAAGCCCAGATACCCTCACCGTTTAAATTCGGCTTAGATTCGAAACAAACAGAGACCGTCCCCATCGGAACGAGTATCAGCATGGGAATCCTAAGCCATGACTATAGACAGTTAGTGTTATCTGAGGTTATACCCTACCCCACTGTTTATTTTCTGACAAAGTTTTTTGTTTTGCCTTGTGGCTTTTAGTTTGGGCTAATTTTTTTCGTGGATGTTCCTTTTTTCTCTATGCGGATTTGACTATGCAGTTTTAAGGTTTTTCCTTCCTTTTTTTGGGTTTCCCTTTTCAACGAAAAATTCTAATTTATTACATTTCGGACAGAAATATGCTATTAGAGGAAGCACTTGTCTTGAAAAATCAAAAAAGTCACCAGATTTAAGCATCCATTGCCCCGTCATTCCATCAACTCTTAAGTTCATTTTTGCCTTTTGCATCTCCTGAATCGCATGATGGACATTTCTTTCACCTAAAAAACTACAGCTGACTTTCACAGGTAACAGAGAAAGGGCAGAGGTAGCAACAAGTTGTCTTATTTTCATTCGAACAGAATTCATTTCTTATGGCTTTTCCTTCATCGTTGCTTGATATAGATGTGCAATTTTCTTCTTTGAGATATTCACATTTTGCTGATTCTTGACTTGTCATGGGCTGTCTTAATTGATTATCAAACTCTCAGCTTTTAGTTTTTGCGCTTACTCCCCTACCGTGGAACAGTCAACCAACTTAACATTTATGCAATAAACTTCATAAGGACAAACAATACACGAAGCATTGATTAGAATGTCAGCAAGCAAGAAGAAACTGTGCGGATATATTTCTCTGATGAATTTACTCAAAATGAGGTTGCAGAAATCACTGAATGTTTCGAATAAAATTGTTCCAACCAAGGGAATTGATAATGCTCAAATTTCCTGTGACTCCGTTGATGAGAAATAGTGAACTGGATTTTGACGGTTTTAATTTTTGTTATGGTGAATATTAAAAGGTATTTTCAACTCAATAGGTGCTGACTTGAAGGACAAATTGGTACAAGCCCTGAGGCGTAAAAAGAACCCGTTTGTCGAATTTCTGTATATCTTACAAAAATATTTGGATTGATATAAATGCTAAACCTGATAATGAGGGCGAATGGAAGAGAATTTTTGACACGATAGATGCGGTAGGAAGAAGGGCGATTGCCGAAATTGATAATGATAACAAGATACAAGGGATTATGATTAATTACGATGTAAACGTTAATGGTTATTGGGATTTAGCGAAATTTTGAATTTGAAGAGAAGGCTAATTTGCTTATTTTCTCTTAATAATTCGGGGAAAAAACGGACACCCACCCCTCTTTTACCAGAATATTGTATAACCCTCTACTTCTCTCACCTCTGATCGAGGTATAAGTGTAATAGTCCATCTCTAAGGTAATCGTTTAATGGTGTGGTAAACGATTGGGGTCTTAGTCCCAGTTTGATTTAACCGAATCTAAATTTTGCGGTAATCAGCAACAATCTGATCCAGGCGCCAAGTGCCCCAGAGTTTTTGGAAGAAGTTAGTAGACGGATACTTTGGCTACGCCTGATATTTTTAGTAGTTCGGGGATGAGTTCTCCGGGGATTTTCTTTCGACGATGAAGGTTAGTTTTGGTTCGGGTGAGAGTTCGGGGTCGTCTACGATGGCTTGGCGGATGCTTAAGCCTGCTCTGTTGAGGATCATGGCTGCGTTCGATAGGATTCCTGGTGACCTTGCGTTCACGACGGTTATTTCTACGACTCCAAGGTTGAGGTGTTTGGCGATTTCTTTTAGGGAGTGCTCCTGCGGGGCGGATTTCTTCAAAAATCATTCTTAGCTCGGGGTTTGCTTTGATGGTGCAGAGGGTTTCGTTTACTGTTCGTCGGTCTACGCCTGCGACTCTTGCTATGCGGACGGGTGGGATTTCGATTTGGTTTAGGTATATTTTGTCGTCTTTGGCGCTTAGGCCGTTTTCTATGAGGACGCGTGCTACTTTGAGGCGTTCGGGGTATTCTTGGAGTTGGGTTTTGATTTTGTTCCACATTTTGGTTCGCTTGTGTTTATTTCTGTTCGTTTGGGTATAAATGTGTTGTTTCGCTAATGTACAAAACTGTACACAAAAGCCTTAAATAAAACTTTAAAGTACGGTTTAAAACCCTAAGAAGAAGGCGAAAAAATGCCCGACAGAAAAATTCTACTAAAAGAAAACGACATACCAAAACAATGGTACAACATAGTGCCCGACCTGCCACATCCGCTCCCGCCATTCATAGACGCGGCGACAGGACAGCCAGGCGTCGGCATCGTCCCAAGAATTTTCCCCAAAGAAATCATCGGTCAAGAAATAAGCCAAGAACGATGGATAAACATCCCAGACGAAGTACGGGAAGTCTACCGAATCTGGAGACCCACCCCACTCTTCCGAGCACTCGGACTTAGAAAAAGCGCTGAAAACACCAGCCAAAATCTACTACAAGTACGAAGGCGTCAGCCCAGCGGGAAGCCACAAACCCAACACCGCCGTGCCCCAAGCATTACTACAACATGAAAGAAGGCACCAAACGCCTATCCACAGAAACAGGCGCAGGACAATGGGGTTCCGCTTTAGCGTTTGCAGCCATGATGTTCGGGCTCAAAGCCACCGTCTACATGGTCCGCGCAAGCTACGACCAAAAACCCTACCGCAAGATGATGATGAACGCTTTCGGCGCAGAATGCATTGCCAGCCCAAGCAACAAAACGGAAGCAGGAAGAAAAATCCTCGCTGAAGACCCAGACAACAAGGGCAGCCTCGGCATAGCCATCAGCGAAGCCGTCGAAGACGCACTTAGTTAACGAAGAAGAAACCAACTATGCAATCGGCAGCGTCTTCAACCACGTGTGCCTGCACCAGACCGTTGAAGGCTTAGAAGCCAAGAAACAGCTTGAAATGGTGGACGATTACCCAGACGTGATTTACGGTTGCATCGGCGGAGGCAGCAGTTACTCAGGTATCATGTGGCCCTTCTACTACGACCAAGTCACCAAGAAAGCACCCAAAGAAACAAAGTTCGTTGCCACTGAAGCCACAGCCTGCCCCAAAGTCACCAAAGGAATATACCAATACGACCACGGCGACACCGCAAAACTCACGCCGCTCGTCCCCATGCACACATTCGGACACGACTTCATTCCAGCCCCAATCCATGCAGGCGGACTCCGCTACCACGGCATCGCCCCAACCATCAGCGTGCTTGTGCAAGAGAAGAAGATGACCACCGAAGCCTACAACCAAATAGAAGTCTTCGACGCAGCAAAACTGTTCATCCAAACCGAAGGCATCATCCCAGCGCCCGAACCATCACACGCCATCAAAGGCGCCATCGACGAAGCACTCAGATGCAAAAAGACAGGCGAAGCAAAAACCATCCTGTTCGTGCTCTGCGGTCACGGCTTCTTTGACATGGCAGCATACGACGAATACTTCAGCGGCAGACTCCAACCCTACGAGTACCCAACCGAGAAAGTCGCTGAGTCAATGGATAAACTGCACAAGCTGTATCCATGGCTAAACGAAGTCAACAAGAAATACATCGGCTGCGAAACATACTAAACTCGCAGATCAACCTTTCTTTTTTATTTTTCTTTTTATTAATCCATTCAACTCACTATTACACTAAGGTTACTCGCTTTGAATGCCACACCAAACGCTCTCCCAACAAAAACCATCGGATTCATCGTAAACCCCGTCGCAGGCATGGGCGGCGCAGTCGGATTAAAAGGCACAGACGGCAAAGCAATCCTAACTCAAGCCATAGCTTTGGGCGCTAAACCCATCGCAACACAAAGAGCAGAAACCTTCCTCACCGAACTAAGCCCAGCCAAAGAAAAGCCTAAAACTAATCGTTGGCGCAGGTAACATGGGACAGAACCAAGCGGAAAAATGCGGCTTTAGCTGCAAAGTTGTCGGCGAGAGCAAAAAAGAAACCACTTCCGAAGACACGCAAAACATTGCCAAAGGCATTGTTGAGGCTGGGGTGGATTTGCTGGTTTTCTGTGGCGGAGACGGAACAACACGTGACATACTAAAAGCCGTTGACCTGAAGGTTCCTGTGCTGGGTGTTCCCACAGGCGTTAAGATGCACAGTGCCATATTTGCCGTTAGCCCTCAAGCCGCGGCAAGAGTTGCTGTCACTTATCTGTGGGGTGGGTTGCCGCTTCGGGAAGCAGAAGTCATGGATGTGGATGAGCAAGCGTTTAGGCAGGGGCATTTGTCAGCGGAGCTTTACGGTTACATGCTAAGCCCCTTTGAGCCGCACCTGATTCAGGGCAATAAAATGGCAAGCCCCATGACTGAGAACGAAGTGGAAAATCAAGCAGCCATAGCCATCTACATAATCGAAGAAATGAAACCCGACATCATCTACATTGTTGGTCCCGGAACAACCACACGCACCATCGGCGACCTCTTAGACCAGAAAAAAACACTCCTGGGCGTTGACCTCTTCCAGAACAAGAAAATAATCGCAAAGGATGTTAACGAAAAACAAATCCTGCAAGCCATAAACGGAAAAGCCGCGCAGATTATTGTGACGCCGATTGGGGGGCAAGGCTTCATTTTCGGCAGGGGAAACCAGCAGATAAGCTCCAAAGTCATCCGTCAAGTTGGCTTAGACAACATCGTTGTGGTTGCGACCAAAAGCAAATTGGATAGGCTGCAGAGTTTAAGGGTTGATACAGGCGACTCCGAACTGGATGGGCAGTTTAGGGCGCATGGGATTAGAGTGGTAACTGATTATAAAACCACTAAAGAAATAAATATTGAATAAAATTTTATTCTTATTCGGCGCTATTTCCATTCCCAAATCTTGCCTTTCCAGTTCCCCATCTCGTCAGTCTCGTATTCATGCACCCCAATCACTTTGATAAGTCGCATGAACTTCTCCGACTGCGTGGTCTGAATTGACGCCGCCCTGATAACGCCGCCTTTCTCCGACTGCCAGCTAATCGCGTTGCCCTTCATCATCACAGCATTGCCATCCATCGTTGTTATCAGACTGTTCACTTCTCCCATGAAAGTACCCTTTGACACAGTCACAACAGCAGTTGACATAATGAAAGCATCCATGCCCAAAATCTTACCCATTCCCTGATTGGATGTTTCGATTTTTCCATCTGCCAGCACTCTTGTTACAGTGTTTTTGCCTGTAAATTCACCGATTAATTCGCCTAACATTTCAAAATCTACCTCAAATAGCTTACCGAGCAAGTTTTTATTAGCTTATGTGACTGTCCGTTTGCAGTCACCAACTAGCATATCCTAGTTTTGAGCAAAATAAAATATACGAGACCTCACAGTATCTTAACAAAGTGAGGCTGACAAGATGATATACATTAACCTGCCAAAAATCGGCGAAGAAGAAATCCAAGCCGTAACCAAAGTAATGAGAAGCGGCATGCTAACCAGCGGACTCGGCATGGGTCCTGCCGTAACAGAATTTGAGAAAGGTTTCGCTAAAATGGCTGGCGCCAAACATGCCGTAGCAGTTAACACTGGCACCGCCGCTTTGCATGCTGCCGTAATGGCTGTTGGCGTAAAGCAGGGAGACGAGGTTATTTTGCCCAGCTTCACTTTCGTTGCTACCGCCGAAGCCGTCGCGTTGGCAGGAGCAAAACCAGTTTTTGCCGACATTGACCCTAAAACTTACAATTTATCACCTTCAGCTGTGGAGAAGGCACTAACCAAAAAAACCAAGGCGATATTGCCTGTGGATTTGTATGGTTTTTCAGCTGACATGAAGCCGCTGCGAGAAATCGCTGATAAACACGGTTTGGCGTTGGTGGAGGATGCAGCTCAGGCTCATGGAACAACCTACGAGGGTAAGCCTGCTGGTGCGTTTGCTGATGCTGCTTGCTGGAGCATGTATGCAAGCAAGAACATAATGACTGGCGAAGGCGGAGTAATAACCACAAACAATGACCAATTAGATGAAACCCTGCGGATGATTAGAACACATGGAGAAAAAGCCAAGTACGCCTCACTAATCCTTGGAACAAACTATCGTATGTCCGAAATCCAAGCCGCCATTGGCAACGTCCAACTTGAGCGGCTGCCGTCGTTTGTAGCTAAACGCCGCCAAAACGCGCAGCAACTAACAAAAATCCTACAAAAAAACAGCGAGCTCGTTTTGCCCTATGAAACCAAGGATAGATTGCATAGTTGGTACCTCTACACTGCACGCCTAAAAGACGGTACAGAAACCGAACGCAATCAGCTCCTGCAAGAACTCAAAAACAAAGGAATCGGTGCTGAAGCATACTATGTTAATCCAGTGCATCAGATGCCGTTTTACCGAGAAAACTTTGGAAGCGCCAAACTGCCAGAGACCGAGAAAGCCTCAAAGCAAGTGTTTTCCCTGCCAATTCATCCTGGAGTCACCGAGGAACAAGCGCAATTCATTGGAGAAACCGTTCTAAGCCTCCTATAATCCATTTGCCCCTATGTAGTGGAGTGGAAGAGTTAAATTACACTTCCCCTAATATACCATCTGATTTGCAGGAATTATTGGGTTTTCTTAAGGGGTATGAACTTTGAGTACAGAAGAAGGCGTTTCCCGCATAAAAATCAAGTTTCTCATCGAAGGCTTAGGTGAAGCTGAAGGCGAACTCGTCAGGTTCCTTGCGCCAAGAACAATAGACACTATCGTTCGCAAGCTTCCCCTTGAAGGAAGATCCGCCATATGGAAAGAAGAGGTCTACTTTGAAATCCCCATAAAGATGGGTGAGGAAAAAGCCAAGCCAACCGTGGAACAAGGCACCATTGCTTTCTGGCCCATGGGCGGCGCCCTATGTGTTTTCTATGGCAAATCTCAGCCATACAGTCCAGTGAGCATACTGGGAAAAATAACAAGTAATCTGGAAATTTTTAAGCCAAGTTAAAAGCGGATTAACAATAAAAGTTCAATTGTTAACAGCTTAAAAAGCAAGTGAGCTGTCTTTCCACATTTCCAGCAGCCGCTCGCATTCTTCTTTCACATCTTTAGCTTTAGTTTTCTCTTTTAGGGTCTGCAAAAATTCGATGCGTTTTGCCACTGAACGTTTTTCTGCACTACCGCCGTAGTAGAGTTCGCCTTCTAAGATACTCTTTCATGTGGTAGGCTTTTTGGATAAATAGGCTAGCAGCATCCACTGGGTTTTCCACGGCGAACTTGTTTGCCCAAATGGCAACTTCGGTTTCGCGGAGTTGGGTTATGCCGTCGATTTCCATGATTTTCCGAATGTAGGTTTGCAAGAAGTCAAAGTAGCCTGCGGTTTTTATTAGTTCAAGGGCTTGGTTGACTTTCTGCGTAAACTCAGGTGTACCTTCGACCGTTAGGTTATGTTTGTGGCCTTGGTCAACTAGTGTTTTAGCATTTTTTACTTCTTCTGTAGTGTAAACTTTGTCTGGAAAACTCATGAAAAACAAACTCCAATGTGAAGAAAATTCATTTTAAATAAAAGGTTAGTTGGAGCAGTTTTAGGCTGCTGGCTTGTAGATTTTGATGTTGTGGCTGCCTGAGACGAGTTGTATTGACCCATTTGCTTCTAGTTGCTCTAGGAAGTCTTTGGCTGCGCTTATACGTATGCCATAGCGGGTTGAAACTGCGTATGGTGTTAAGACACCCATCTTTTTGATTTCGCTGACGATTTTGCCGTCTTTTGCGTCTGGAACCATTATGCCGACAGTTTTTCTTTCTTTTGGAGGTCCAGCTTTCTCTTTCTTCTTTGCTTCTTTTTCTTTATCTTCGTCTGTCTTAACCTGCTGCTTCTCCATCTGCTTTATGCCGAGCTTCTTTTTTCCACCCATAACTTTTCACTTTAGTTCTTTTTGTTCTGCATTTTTATTGTGGTTGGCTTATTTCAACCTTATGTTGCGCTTTCCAGTCTTTGAGTGGAATGCCAAGTTTCTTTTCTACCTCAGCCCTATGGATGGAGTTCATGGTGCAGAAAGGTATTATGCGTCCGTCTGGAACTGCGTAGTGGATTAGGCAGCGCTGGACTCTTTCGAGGTCAAAGTTGTAGGGGTCCATGAAATGCATGGCTGAGAGCAGGATTGCTTGTCTTTGCAGGTCGCCTAGGGCTTTGTAGTCGCCGCTTGTAACGACGCCTAAAACGTATTTTCGCAAGAAACCAAACTTTACGTGGCGCATTGAACTGACCAGTTGCAGTTTGGCTTTGGTTTTGCTTCCTTTGGAGGCAGTTACGTAGACCTTATTCATTACACTTATGAATTTGTCGATGTTTCCGTAGCGCGTGATTGGGACAATTTTGCCTTTTTCTATCAGAAGATAAGTTGCCATGCCACAGTGCGGATGCGCCGTGAACTCCAAATACCGCCTATCCTTTAGTGCGCCTACGGCTTTCGAAACCGGCACCACAGTTGGTACAGGGTAGAAGTCGGAGACTTTGATAGTGCCGTTTGTTTGTTCTTCAACTGCTTTCATAAAGTCTGGGATGGTGATGCGCATTTTTTCGCGTTCTTTCTGTGGCAAGCGTCCGCAGAGGCTTACGGGTTGAACGTTTACGCATCTTACCACGTCGAAGTTTTTGGCTGCAAAATTGATTATGTCGCCAAGTTGGTGGTCATTTACACCTTTAACCAATGTGACTACTAGGACTATGCTTTCGAACCCTGCCGCGCGAAGGTTCTCGATGGCTTTCATTTTTATGTCAAGCAAATCTACGCCGCGAATGAACTTGAAAACGTCTGATGTTAACCCGTCGAATTGCAGGTAGATGGTGCTTACGCCTGCTTCTTTGAGTTGCTTGCAGTACTCTACGCTTTGGGCGAGCCGAAGTCCGTTCGTATTAATTTCAACGTGGCTAAATCCAAGTTCTTTGGCTTTTCGAATAAAGTCGAAGAGTTCCTTGCGGATTGTTGGTTCTCCACCCGAAAACTGCAATGCAGTTGCTGCCACGGGTTTGTTGGCGCGAAGGTTCTCAAGCATCCCAACGATTTGTTCTTTTGTTGGCTCGTAAACGTAGCCTGCAGCTGCGGCATTAGCGAAGCAAACTGGGCAGGTAAGGTTGCACCTGTTTGTAACATCGATTATTGCCAGAGCTGTGTGGGATTTGTGTTCTGGACATATGCCGCAGTCGTAGGGGCAACCGTTCTTCTTTTCGGTTCGGGGGTTGCTTATGCCGTCGCCGTCAAAGCGGAACTTTTCTGCACGCACATATTGGTCATAGTCTGACCAGTAGAGTTCCTGAAAAGCCCCGTGTTCAGGGCAGGCTTTTTTAATGAAAACTTTGCCATCATCTTCATAGATGGTTGCATCTATAGCTTTTAGGCATTCGGGACAAATACTTCTTGTAGGTTTGATATCTTTCATTACATTTTGCCTTCTTGCATGTAAGCGTTAATTTCGAAGTGCTTAAGAGCAAAGTTATGATAATAAGGTTTCCAAACGTTTCCTACGGTGACTGAGGGGAAAGACATGTCAATAAACGAGAACACTCGAGTTGCTCTGCGTGAAATGGGCTTAAACGCCTATGAAATCGACGCTTACATAGTGCTGCTGGAAGGCGGGCAAATGACCGCTATGGAGATAAGTCAACAAGCCACGGTGCCCTACAGCAAAATGTACGAAGTCCTAAATTCACTCAAAGAAAAAGGATGGATAAAAAGCAGCGAAAGCCGACCCTTCAAATACTACCCTGTTCCGCCCCTGGAAGCAACACGGTTCACTAAGCTGCGGTTGGAAGACAAATACCTAAACTGGGAAAACACTGTTGCCGAAAACCTCCAACCCCTCTACGAAAAACGAGAACTCGTCGAAAGACCTGACATGCTGATTCTGCGGGGGCAACAAGCGGTTCTTACCAAACTTGAAGAAGTCCTCAAAAAAGCCTCAATGGAAATCGTGATTGCAGCACCAGAATTCGCCAAACCAGTAATTACACTCGCTGAGCCCTTGCTTGGTAGTGGCTTAAAGAAAACGGTGCGCGTGAAGCTGATGGCGGCGGGAAAAAAGGAAGATTGGCTTTTCCTAAAAAAATACCCTGGCTTAAGCGAGCTGCGCATTCGTGACCACATGTTCGGCGGTGGAGTAATTGCGGACGGCAAAGAAGCCATGCTGTTTTTGGGCGAAGATAAACCAACCCTCGTCATCTGGAGCAACCATGTGGGCTTAGTTGGGTTTGCACGAGAGTACTTCCAGTTCCTTTGGGACTCCTCAGCAACCGCCTAAACATTCCTCCAATGCGCTTGGTTTTCTTCATATAACGAGGGAGGGCTAGGAGAGGTAGGAGGTTTTCCAAAATCAGTTTTAGGTGCTTTATAAAGGGGGCTATAGTCTTTTCAGAGCACTATAATGGATACTTTTTTAACAAAAAAGAAGAAAGGGAGAGAATGTTAAGTTATGAGCTTACTTATTTTCCCATGATTTTTCTTGCGGCGATTTCTATGTCTTCCGCTTTGATGGTTTTTCTTCCAGCATGCATCGCAAAATCGAGTGCTTCTTTGGCGATTTTTACGCCGATTTCTTCTAGTGCTTTTGCGAGTTCTTTTGCTGCTGCTTCGCTTACTCTGTCAGCGCCTGCTTTTTTACATAATCTGTGCATGGGAGCTACAGCTATTTCTAATTCAGTCATATCGACATCTCTGTAGCTTCTTTTTCTCTTTAAGGCAATATTTAACCTTTGTTATCGCTTTTTTCCCTAAATCACCCTTAACCATAAAGCTACCCCATTAAGGAAAGAAAAATTATAAAACCATCAAGCATGAATATAGCGCTGAGAAAAAATGAAACTAATAGACGCCCATGTCCACCTCTCCGACGCAGAATACACCGGTCACATCGATGAATTGATAGCGGACGCAAAAAACGCAGGCGTAACCGCCTTAGTTACCAATTCAATGGATCTAAAAACCTGCCAAAACGACATTAAACTTGCCGAAAAATACCCTGACCTTGTTTACCCCGCTTTGGGAATTCACCCCTGGAACGTAAACGTTCTCAAAGAAAACGAACTCCAAGAAACCATCGACTTCATCCAAAAACACAAAGGCATCGTTAAAGCAATCGGCGAAATCGGCTTAGACTACAAGTACGAAACCATCTGGGAAAAACAAACCATGGTTTTCGACAAAATGCTCCACCTCGCCGAAACTCTCGAACTGCCAGTAATCATTCATTCACGTGGAACCACCGACAAAATCGTTGAAATGCTCCCATCATACCGCCTCAAACGTGTGCTGCTGCACTGGTTTAGCCACCCCATGAGTGCTCTAATCAAAGCAATAGACAACGGCTACTTCATAACTGAAGGTCCACCAGTAACCTACTCCAACGGCATCCGCGAAGTCGTAGAAAAAACTCCGATAACAAACCTGTTAACGGAAACCGATGGTCCAGTAACCTACTGGAAACAACCCTTCAATGGGCAATTAACTAAGCCCTCCTACATACGCAATGTTGTTGAGGCAGTGGCTGAAATCAAGAAAATGCAGGTGGAAGAGGTTGCCGAACAAATAATCAAGAACTTTGAGGTTTTCTTTAACATAAAAGTAAACTAACAAGTTCACCTTTTTTCTTTCCAGTTCACCTCGCAGCTTATCAGTCACTCAATTTACAGCTTTAAGGCGTAAACTTAAATTAAGCCTATCATCTATTGAGAGTTGCTCCTACGCTTTTAAACGTCGGAGAAACTAAAAAAACTGTTAATATCGGAGGAATACTAACTGGGAAAAGTAAAGACTGATCAGATTAAAAAGCTGGGCAAAGAACTAATGGCTCGCTTTCCAAGCAAATTCACTACTAACTTTGACGAAAACAAACGCTCAGTTGACGCATTAACGAAAGGCAGCAACCACACGAGTAAGAAACCAAACTGCAGGATACATAACACGCACCCTCGCATTAGCTCAAGCCAACTCAGAAACTGAATCTGAACTCGAAGAACAAGAAGAAATAGCAGAGTAATTCTGGAACGAAAACCACATGATGGATGAGTACAGAAAAGGATGGGCACTAAGGTACCTTCGTGAAGCAAAAGCTGAATTGGAAGCAGCACGAAAAATCCCCTACATGGCGCCAAGCCTAGTTTTGGAAGCCATCAGAAAAGCCAGAAACGCCATCTACTACAGCCTAGGTGAACCTGCCTTCATAGAAATACTCATCCGTGAAGAAGTAACTAAAAACCCCGCCACAAACGATTCTGTTCTGCGTTTTCTAATTGAAATCGAAACCATCGTGCAGCAAATCTCGCAGTTGGAAGAAGTTAATGGTGACGCCATGATGAAGCAGGCGGATTCAATCGTTGACATCGCAACCGACATCGTGGAAACCCTAACGCAGGAAAAACTCGAAAGCTTCAGCTAAAATTTTTAACAACCTACTTATTCTATATTAAGAGTGGAGATACAGGTGCCTTTAACTGTAAAATTCATTGGTGCACTGCGTCACCTTTCAGGAAAAACACAATTAACCGTCAACTTCCAAGACGGCATATCCATAAAACAATTAGTCGACAACATCAGCCAAGAACTTCCAGAGTTAAAGCGAACCTTTAGCGACCAAGAACTCAACGATTCAAGGTCAAACTCGCTGATACTCGTCAACGGCAGAGAAATCAGCGTTCTAAACGGTTACGAAACCAAACTAAACGATGGCGACGAAATCGTTTTTGTCCCAGTCGTTCACGGCGGCTAAAACCATGATAACTTTAACCAGCTGATTTTGGGCTCAAAGACCCTTACGTGGCAGAGATGAAAGGCGTCATCTTAACCATAAACCCCAACGCCAACATAATCGACATAACCCATGACGTTGAAAAATTCAACATCCGCATGGGCGCTTTCATGCTGGCTTCAGCGGCACCATACTTTCCCAAAGGCACCATTCACTTGGCAGTTGTTGACCCAGATGTGGGCACAGAAAGACGAGCCATTTTAGTGCAGACTAAGCAGGGCTTTTTTGTTGGACCAGACAATGGCGTTTTGATTTTAGCTGCCCAAAACCAAGGCATAGAGCACATATACCAACTTGTCAATCCCAAGTTTATGCTGCCCAAAGTTTCCAAGCACCTTTCATCGGCAGGGATGTTTTTGCGCCTGCAGCAGCATACTTAGATATAGGCGTTGAAGCCTTCCGAGTTTGGTCCAGAAATAACCGATGCAGTCACGCCCAAGTTTGCAAGTGTAAAGCGAAGAAATGGTTCTTTATTCGGCGAAGTATTGCATGTGGACGGCTTCGGCAACATAATCACAAACATAACCCAAAAAGACATAGCCCACGCTAAAACAGTCAACGTAAAACTCCAAAACCTTTCGCTAAAGCTTACGTTCGGCAAAACCTATGCACAAGCCAAACCCCAAGAACCCATAGCGTTGATAGGCAGCCATGGCTTTTTGGAAATAGCCCTAAACCAAGCTAGCGCAGCCGAAAAATTCCATGCGAAAGCTGGAGACAAAATCGAAGTAGCCTTGCTTAAAGTCAACAGCGTTTACGTTTTATGTTTTCCACGACTTTTTCGATGACATCAACAGGGTTCTCTAATTCTGCAAGTTTTCCTGTTACGTCAAATCTTTTGCCCAGATACTTCTTGGCGTACCCAAGGACTCCCTGCTCAGTTGTGATGAACAATGGAAAACCCTTCTGAGCCAAATACGTGTTCACGTAGGTTTTTGCCATGTCAGAGATTGCGATGCTGGGAACACCTTGAAGGGCAGCTTCCCTGGCAATCGTTCCGCCGTAACTAACCACTAAATCTGCGTTTGCAACCAAGCTTGCTGAATCCTCAAAGCCTGCTTTTTCACCGAACGCTTCGCCCTCTTCATTGTACCTTTGAATAAGATGCACGTTTCCCAGTTCCGCAAGCTTCTCTGCAATGGTTTTTGCGATGGTCTTTTTTGCCTTGAGCGTAAGCAGCTTTGGCTTCTATCTGCCTAACAACAATCAGAGGCTTCTTTAAACCAGCGATTTTTGTAGGCTTAAAATCTTTAATCCAAGCAACCTCATCAACGCCTTTGAAGGGCACAACGTTTTTGGCGCAGTATTTTCTTGTGAAACTCTTCGGTAACGCCTCTGAAACCACAACGGTGTGCGCAAAGGGTATTGTTAGTCTGTTTACGGCTAATGCATGGGGTGTGTCAGCGGTCAAAATTATGGGGATTCCTAAACCGAAAGCGGTTCGGCAAAGCTCAACTGATTGATGTGCGATGGCAATGTCTGGCTTGTTGTCTTTGAAAAGTTTTGCGAATTCTATTATGCGTTCAGCGCTTTCTTCCAGCCTTGAGGTAAGCGTGGAGGGATTGTATTTGCCCACAACGATGGGTTTTTCGCCGAGGACTTCGGCAAGCGGTATCGTGTCGGGGTGTTCTCGGGTGGTGAAAATGAATTCGTGCCCTGCTTTTCTCAGACGCTTGCCAATCGCAGCGCCGTATCGGACTGTGTTTGCCAGTGCAGGCGTCATACCAAATTTTCATTTCTTCACCTTGCTCTGTGCCGCTATGAAAGCTTCACGTTTAGCTTCATATGCCTCTAAAGTCATGACAAATTTTGCTGGGCAACCAGCAACCACCGTTCTAGGCGGCACATCTTTAGCTACAACGCTTCCTCCGCCAACCACCGCTTTCTCGCCCACTGTCACGTTGGGAAGTATGGTGACTCCTCCGCCGATTGCAGCGCCATCTTTGATGATTGGTGGTGTTAGGAAGCTGCTTTTGGGGTACTTGTCGTTTAGGAGGCTGCTGTTTGGGGCGATAAACACGTTGTCGCCAAGGACGCAGCCGTTGGAGATGGTTACGTGTGCTTGTATGTTGCAGTTTTTGCCTAAAATCACGTTTTTGCCTATGTCACAGAAGCTTCCGATGATGGTGCCGTCGCCGATTTTTGTGCCGTCGCCGATGACAACGTAGTTCCAGATGGCGACGTTTTCGCCTATTTCCACGTTGGCTCCTGTAACGATGCCTACACCGCGTTTTGGATTCTGCATAGCTTGTCTTTTCGGGCTTCAGATTTAAATAGTTTAACATTAACTTAACTTTTCAACCTGGAGGAGACAAGCGTTTGGCTCAAGAAACAGTTCTGATTATTGGTTTAGGCGAAATCGGCCACACCCTCTTCGCATTGTAAACTGAAGCGAAAGAGAGCTTTGCGGTTTACGGGTTGGATTTGGATG
Source organism: Candidatus Bathyarchaeota archaeon (assembly GCA_963846735.1). Classification (GTDB taxonomy): domain Archaea; phylum Thermoproteota; class Bathyarchaeia; order Bathyarchaeales; family Bathycorpusculaceae; genus Bathycorpusculum. The sequence continues at coordinate 522,141 of CAWJXC010000004.1, forward strand.
AAGCAAAAATGCGTGAGCTTGGCCAAAGCAAAGACAAAGATTCCAAGCAAAATAGATACCCTGCAGGTTTGTCTTCCATGTGGCAATCAAGAAAAGTTCGCTGAGATAGTTGCTGGTTACGTTGACACAGTATCAAGCCAAAACTAGTTATCATTAACAGCACTGTTCCTCCTGGAACCACCCTGAAAGTTGCAGAGCAATGCAAGTGCCTTGTTGCTCATTCACCTTCACGCGGCGTCCACATAAGTGCTGAACACATGATTTGGGAAATGAAGCGTTGGACCAAATACGTCGGCGGCGCAAACACGGAAGCCGGCAAAGGCTGCAAAGCACATTTTGAGAAAGCTGGGCTTGAAAGTTAAGGTTCTTAAAAGCTGCCGCGAAACCGAGTTGGCAAAACTCTTCGAAACCACTTATCGCGCTTGGATGATTGCATGTTTCCAAGAGATGCATCGAATCTCAAGGGCTTTTGGCGCTGACTTCGACGAAACAGTCGATTTCCTCGAAGACACTCATCGAGAACGGTTTGACAGACCAGTTATGTTTCCAGGAGTTATCGGCGGACACTGCCTCATCCCCAACACGGAACTGCTGCTGAAAAGCTATGACTCAGAGTTTCTGCGGCTAATTTTGAAGTCCAACGAAAAACGCAAAGAAGAAATCAAAGACAAATCAGTCAAAGCGGAAGCTGACAAGGTTGCGGCAAGGGCAATAGCGTTGGAGAAGCAGCTTGCAGGTCCAAAAAACGTGGTTTTAGACGAGAAAACCCAATCAGGATGCACGTAACTCTGCTCTATCAAAGTTGACCTCCCTCCCTTTGTTTAAAGCACCGATTTTTAGCATGCTAATGACTGCTGAAAACGCCAATACAACCTACCCCTCTATCGTTTCTGCAATGAACCACTATTAGGCTCCAAATATGCCAGTAACAATTGAAGCGCTGAAATCGTTTGTTGGACCGTCTGGGCATCCGAAGTTTAGGGGTTATTTTTGGATTGCTGGAATAGTTCATCTATGTATTCGTTAACTGTTTTTTCGTGTTTTTTCGCTATTCTTTTTACGGCGTCGTTTATTCCTGTGGAGTACTGCACGGCTTTCTTGGGTTTCTCCGCTATCGCGGCTGGCAACCCAGCGTTCAAAGCGGCTTTTCTTAGCACAAGCTTGCGTAAGGTGTCGGTTTTGTTTTCGATTTTAAACTCAACGGGCAAACCAAGCGCAAACTCAGCCAAGTCAAAGGAGCCAAAAGGCACACGCAACTCAACATCATGGAACCCAGTGATTTTCAAGTCCCGCTCAAGGTTACTCTCATGAATCCTGACCACATCGTTAAACATGGTTTGCCTTACTTTTTCGCTTCCATCTTTGCAGCATTCGTTCACATAGCGTTGGTAGCCGCCGAACAATTCATCTGCACCCTGCCCAGCCAACATCACCTTAAAACCTGCCTCAGCCGCCTTCTCCGCAGCCCAATAAAACGGCAACCCCAATACTTGCCTTAATCGGGTCAGGCTCCTCAATTAGCTCCACCACTTTAGGCAAAATCATTTCCACATCAGAGTCCTTAAACAAATGAACCTGCAGCGGCAAATTCAATTCGTCTGCAGCTTTCATGGCTTCTTCGGTTTCAGGTTGATTCTCCAAGCTTACATGCAGCAGGTTAACTTTCACTCCGCATTTGCTTGCCAAAAAAGCCACCACACTACTGTCCAAGCCTCCTGAAAACGCGACAGCAACTTCTTTTAAGCCTTGTACTCGCCGTTGGATTGATTGTTCAAGAAGAGCTTGAAGTATTTTGGCGGCTTCATCCATTGTTATGGGCTTGGGTTCTGCGTAAGTTAGGGTTTTGACGGGTTTGAATTTGAAGCCTTCTTTGTTGACGAAAGCAAGGTTTCCAGGCGGAAAAGACAGCGGGTTTTCTATTCCGAGTTTCCAGAGGGCTTTTCGGTTTGTGGCGAAGGCGGCGATGTCTTTGTTTTCGCCATAATAGAGCGGTTGAACTCCGATCGGGTCTCTTCCTGCTGCAATCCAACTGTCTTTTAGCATTAAGGAACGAGTAGTCTCCATCCGCTTGCTCCATTAGCTGTTTGCAGGGCGGCTTCGCAGTGAAGCGGTTCTTTTGGCAACCTGTTCCGTAACAGCAGTTTTTGGTACAGGTGAGTAAACTCTGCCTTCAAAGAGAAGTGCTGCATCATCCAACTGTAAATACTCATAATCACTTGCTTGACTTGGGTTTTGAGGTAACGTAGCCTAGCGACGGTTGATGATTTTAAGCCTTGTTTTTTTATAATTTCAACATTTTTTTCCAAGACGCTTTTCTTTGGTGAAATTAAACCAAAATGCGAAGGCTGCCCAACATCAAACGAATTTAGCAGGTCAAGAACTCTATTAACTGCGCTATCGCCGTTTTTATCTAACACTGCAATTGTTACTTTCATGTCCTCATACACCAATGCTACTTGCATTGTGTTAGTGCATTGGTAAAACATTAATCTTTAATCTGCATATCCTTACACTTTGAGGAAACACTAACTTGCCTATCTTACCAATCGATACTGGTCGTTATGGAACGCCAGAAATGCTCAAAATCTTCGAAGAAGAAACCCGAGTCCAAAAACTGCTTGATGTTGAAGCCGCTTTGGCTTTGGCGCATGCTGAAGTAGGCAACATTCCAAGGAAAGATGCTGAAAAAATCGCTGCTATGGCATCCACCAAATACGTTAAGGTTGAACGTGTTAAAGCCATTGAGAAGGAGATTAAGCATGACATTGCCTCGCTGGTCCGCGCGCTCTCGGAGGTTTGTGGGTCAAGCGGCGCCTACGTGCATTTGGGTGCAACAAGCTACGACATCGTCGACACAGCCAACGCACTGCAACTAAAAGATGCCTTGGACGATTATTGAGAAAAGACTCGTAGATTTTAAGGGAATCCTGCAAAAACAAGCGCTCCTGCACAAAGAAACAGTTATGATTGGCAGAACCCACGGGCAACACGCTTTGCCGATTACTTTGGGCTTCAAGTTTGCCGTCTGGGGATATGAAATCAACAGGCACATAGAGCGGTTAAACGAGTGCAAAAAACGCGTTTTAGTAGGAAAAGTAAGCGGCGCCGTCGGAACACAAGCAGGTTTAGGCGAACACGCCGAGCAGATTCAGGAACTCGTAATGAAACGGCTGGGTCTTCATGCGGCTGAGATTTCCACGCAGATTGTTCAAAGAGACCGCTATGCTGAACTCATTTGCATTTATGGGATGGTTGCTTCTTCGCTGGAGAATTTTGCAACCGAAATCCGCGAACTCCAACGACCCGAAATCGCCGAGCTCTTCGAGTCGTTTGAAGCAAAAAAACAGGTTGGCAGCTCCACTATGCCTCACAAGCAGAATCCTGAAACATGCGAGCGCGTTTGCGGTTTAGCTCGAATCGTCCGAAGCCTAGCGACGCCAGCATTGGAGGATATGGTTACTTGGCATGAACGCGACTTAACCCAGTCCTCAGCCGAACGCTTCATTCTTGCCAGAATCAAACATACTGCTCGATTACATCCTAAACCTCATGTGCAACATCGTCGCTAACTTGCGTGTTGACAGCGAACGGATGCTGCAGAATCTGTCGTTGACTCAGGGACGCGCAATGTCTGAATCGGTCATGATGGCGCTGACAAAGAAGGGCGTGAACCGGCAAGAAGCACACGAACTGCTAAGGAAACTAACCATCCAAAGCGCAGTTGAAAAGAAAGACTTCAAGCAAATCCTCCAAGAAGACAAACTCGTAAGCAGCAAACTGACCGAAAAAGAAATCGACCAAGCATTAAACCCCAAAAACTATTTGGGCACAGCAGTTAAACAGGCAGAACGGTTCGCGAAGAGCGCTTAAAAATCAAACAAGCCCTTTCTGCGTAGCTTCATCTGTCTGCCTTTCCCAAGTTTTCCCAAGTTTCCTTCTTGACAAAGCCGCCGACTTGCTCTTTGATTTTCTTTGCTAATCTTGGACCGACTGAGGGCAGGTTGGTTAGTTCTTCGATTGAGGCGTGTTTGAGGTCTTGGATTGTTTGGTATCCTGCGTTAAATATTATGCGTCCGCGGACTCTGCCGACGCCTTCCAACTGCACGATGGGTAGGAGTTCTCTCTTTATGCCTTTAGAAACCCGCTCCACAAGCTCATGGCTCAGCGCTGAAACCTCTTTGTTTTTGGCGACAACTGGCGAGAGCTCGTCTATGGCGTGCAGAAGCCACTTGGCAGTTTCAATTGTGCGGTAGAGGTCGCCTGGTTGGACACTGAAGCGTTCAATAATTTTTTCTTCCGGCAACTCCTCAATCCAATTATTCATAACCATGGCGGTTTTGACTTCGCCCAAAAACTCTGCGTAGCCGATGTGGTCGCTCCATTGGTCGGGTGGTTCTATGAACAGTTCTTGTTTGTGGTCTTCGGTTTGGACGGCTAATTTGTCCATTTCCCGTTGGTAGGGTCGCATTATTGGACCCATGTCGGGTGTATGAGAAACCAAGTGGAGCAGGCTGAACTCGGTTAAAATGGGCGGTTTACTTTGCAGTGCATCCCTAATTATTACGCCTGATAGGGGGTCAATGTAGAGTTCGCTTATGCGTTTGCCAAATTTGGTGGCGAGAATATTGTCGCCTGCAACGACAATCATTTCTTCGTCGTGGAGGAAGCGGAGGATTTTGTTGATGACGCTTTTGATGGCTTTCACATCGTATTGGTAAGCGTAGAAGGTTTTGCCGAAAAACTCGTAAATCCCCTTTTCGGTGTGAGCAAAATCTGACGCAATCGTTGACAAGACGTGTCCACGGATGATTTTTTCAACCGCCAGCCTAGACCAAATTCGCTCGGGCTTAGCTAAAACGTAGCTTTCCATCAGGTAGTCGGCTTCATCAGCGGTTTTGGCGATAAGGACTGATTCGCCGAACTTGTCGTATTTTGGTCTTCCAGCCCTGCCAGCCATCTGCTTGTAATCCAGCACGCTTATGGGGTAGTTGCCTAATCCAGCTTCAAAGCGCCTGTAATCTTGAATGATGACTGTTCGCGCGGGCAGGTTAACGCCCCAAGCCAACGTGGGCGTGGCGGTTAAGACTTTGATTTTTCTTTCCTTGAACGCATCCTCGATGACTTTGCGGTGTGCACCAGACAAGCCTGCATGATGATAGGCTGTGCCGCAGCGAACTAAATCTGCAAGTTCCTCGCTAAGCTGCGTTCTTTCGCCAGCATCCAAGATTTTTTTTGCTTCTTTTTCCAAAACCTTTTTTGTTTGCTTCCTCTAAGGAGCGTTTAACCAGTTTGGAGCCCGATTTTAGGCACAAGCGCTTTATCCATGTGGCTTGCAACGGTTTTAGCTGCGGAAACAGCGTTTTTTCTTGTGGAAGCAAAAATTAGCGCTTGCCCACCATTCTTTAGCGTGTTTAAAACCAAGTTTACGACTGTTAAGCGGGTTTCCTGCTCAATTTTTCTTGATTCGCCATCTTTGTATTGGATTTCATCTTGGAGGATGACGCCTTCTTTTAGGTTAATGGGACGCCACTCCGTAACGATGTACTTAGCGTTTAGCCAACCTGCTATTTCGTCTACGTTGTTGATGGTTGCGCTTAGGGCTAAAATTTGGATGTGCGGGTTAACCTGCAAGAGTCTTGCCAAGCACAATTTCTAAGGTTGGTCCACGTTCAGCTTCGTTTAAGAGGTGAATTTCGTCGGCGATTACAAGTGAGATGTTATCCATCCATTTGGCGCGGTGCCGCAGCAGCGAATCCGCTTTCTCGTTGGTGGTAATGATGATGTCGTAGCGTTCAAGCCAGTTGTCGGCGCTGTCAAAATCGCCTGTGCTGATGCCCACAGAGACTTTTCTGCCATCTGCCTTCTTGATGGAAGTGTACTTTTTGAATTCCTCAAACTTTTCACTTGCCAACGCTCGAAGCGGTGAGAGGTAGATGACTTTGCCACCCTTCTCCAGCACGTGTTTGAGAGCGCAGAGTTCCGCAATCAAGGTTTTGCCCGAAGCGGTGGGGCTGGCGAGAACGATGTTTCTGCCTTCAAGCACTCCTGCCCGTATGGTTTCTTCTTGAGGCGGAAACAACTCCACAATCCCCAAGCCTTCCAGTACGTCTTTGACTGGTTCGGGCACGGGTAACTCTGCAATCTTCAACTTTAATTCGCCATAAATTTTCGGTTGTTGGATAGTATGGATTTGGTGGGTTATTAGAGTTTTTTTGTAAGTTACTGTTTTTTCGCCTGTTGAGTTGTGTGCTCTCTTAACAGAACCAATTAACAACTTAGCTGAAAAAAAGTGAGACCTATCCAAGCCACCATTTTTTCCATGCTTTCAGTTAACTACGAAATCCATTGATTTAAAAAAAGAAGAGTGAATGAGACATTTCTTTGCTTAGACAGTTTGGTCTTTGATTTCAGCGAAAACTGCATTGCTCATCATGCAGTCGACGCCATTCATACAGCCCTGTTTTGTCTCGTAAACTTCGCTAACTGCAACTATTTCGCCGTTTATAGCTTTGAATCTCCAGTAAAATTTTCCATTTACAGTATTTCTTATTTCAAACATTGCAGCTATGTAGTATCACCTAAACGCTTTATTTTCGGAAGTGCTATTTAAATTTAGGTTAATTCAGGGAGTTTTGTTTTATCTATTGATAATGTTTTAAGCGTAAATCTTTAAATTGCAATTTCCTTGCTCAGTGTATCTCCGCTTTGGCTTTTGTATAGATGAAATCTGCTTCTGCCAAGGATTACTGTGTGGCTAGGTTTTTTTAGTTGAACTAGATACTAGCAAAGGTAGAGCGAGTTATCTGACCTAAAAAGCCAAATCAAAGATCATTAGGTGTGCAAGGAACCGGCAACACAAACAAAAAAAGTAGCGCTTTGAACTTGTAAAATACACCACAACCAAACTGCAGCCGCCAAAACAAGTAAACACCAAAACAGCCGCAGAAACAACGCCCACAAGAAGAAGATGAACAAGGAAGACCAGCCATCATCTACTACTAAAAAAACAAACAAGCAAGTAATGGATAACACCGTTATTTTTTTCAGCTACGTTTTTCTATCGGAACACGCACTATCAAGGTGACGAGTTATCTGTCCCAAAATTTCAGGTAGGATACTGTATGGTTGAAAACGTGAAAGAACTCCTCAAACTGCATGAGGGCATAACGCATGAGGTTTACTTAGACAACGAAAACTCCAGCATCGTTCCCCAAGAAGTAGTGGACGCGATGCTGCCCTACTTTAACAAGAAAGCCTACGGCAACCCCACGCTCACCCACAAGCCAGGCTGGGAAGCCTTCGAAGTCATCATGAACAGCTTCCAAAAAATCAGCAAGTACATGGGCGCAAAAAACCTTGAAGAAATCACTTTTACCCCAAGCGAAACAGAAGCCAACAACCTAGCCATCATGGGCTCAGCTTTGCCAGAAAAGCAAAGGGCAAAAAAATCGTCATCTCAGAAATCGAACCCATCAACGTGCTGCAAGTTGCCGAGATGATGGGGAAATTCGGTTTTTCCACCACCAAAATTCCAGTGGACAACGAAGGCTTCATCAACCTTGAAAAACTCAAAGAAGCAGTAGACAACGAAACCATCTTAGTCAGCATCTCAGCAGTAAACAACGAATTGGGCACAATCCAGCCCATAAAAGAAGCAGTAGACATCGTTAAAGCCAAAAACCCCCAAGCCCTCTTCCACACCGACGCTTCAGACGCATACGGCAGAATACCCTTAAACGTGCAAAACCTAAAAGTTGACTTAGCCACCGTAAGCAGCTACAAGATTCAGGGTCCAAGCGGCATGGGCGCCATGTACCTGCGGGACGGCGTAAACATGGAACGCATTCTCGAAGGACAAATCGGAACCCAAAAACTTTGGCCAGGCATAGAAAACACCCCGTTAATCGTTGGCTTCACCAAGGCGTCTGAGCTTGCTTTTGAGAACTTTGAAGCAAACACCACAAAAATGCGTATGCTCCGCGATAAGCTTGTTGACGGCATATTCGCTGAACTAGATGACCTGCGCTTTAACGGTCCAAAAGGCGACAAACGCTCCCCAGACAACGCCAACGTCAGCATCCTGCGTGCTGAAGGCGAAGCACTTAACCATCGAACTCAGCCTCAAAGGCGTCTATGTTTCCAGCGGAAGCGCATGCAGCAGAAGATTATTGCAGCCCAGCCACGTTCTTATCGCTATCGGACGCATATTTGAGGAAGCACACGGCAGTATTCTCATGAAAATCACCCGCAGTCACACAGAAGAGGATATAGCTTACGTTCTTAGTGTTTTACCTACAGCTGTTAACCGTATTAGAGGGATAGTTGGCTCAACAGGAGTGCATTAGTATGTCACGTATACCTTTACCGTACAACCCAAAAGTAATGGATTTATTCCAACACCCAAAGAACCTTGGCAAAATGGAAGATGCCACAGTCGTCGCCGTTGCAGGAAACCCTGCATGCGGAGACATGATTACCTTCTACCTAAAAATCGACGAAGCAAAACAAGTCATCGAGAAAGCAAGCTTTGAAAGCTACGGTTGCGCCGCCAACATCGCCACCTCCAGCATCGTCACCGAAATGGTCAAATGCTTAACGTTGGAAGACGCATGGAACAACATAACCTGGAAAAAAGTCACTGAAGAAATCGGCGGCTTACCAGCCGTCAAATTCCACTGCGGAGTCCTCGCTGTCGGCGCATTGAAACGGGCAATAAGACAGTATTTCACACAAAGAAATGTTGAGGCACCTAGCTGGTTGCCAAAAGAACACACTTTTGAGGAAAAACAGGCGTTAGAGGAAGAAGAACTGGCAAAAACGCTCTCTAAGAGGCTAAAACCTGAGGCAGAAAAACAATCATAGATTCGCAAGCAATCAGGCAAGACTTCCCCATTTTAAACGGAAAATAAACGGCAACCCCTTAGTCTACTTTGACAACGCCGCAACCACCCAGAAGCCCCGCCAAGTAATCGACGCCATAACTGACTTCTACGAAAACCACAACGGCAACGTCCACCGCGCCGTCCACACTCTCTCGCTGGAAGCAACTGACCTCTACGAGAAATCACGGGAAAGAATCGCCAAATTCATCAACGCCAAAAGCTCCAGCGAAGTCATCTTTGTTAGGGGCACAACTGAAGCCATCAACTTAGTCGCGTATTCTTGGGGATTAAGCAATCTTGGCAAGGGCGATGAGGTCTTGGTTTCCTTAATGGAGCACCACAGCAACATCGTTCCATGGGAAATCACCGCCAAACTAAAAGGCTTCACAATCAAATACGCCAAAGTCAACCCTGACGGCACATTGGATTATGATGATTTTGAAAGCAAACTTTGCAGCAAAACAAAAATTGCCTGCTTAAGCCATGTCTCAAACGTTACAGGCGTAATCAACGACGTTAAACGCATCGCCAAGGTTGCGCACGACAATGGTGCTTTGATGCTGGTTGACGGCGCCCAATCGGTGCCGCACATGACGGTTGATGTTCAGGATTTAGGTATGGATTTTCTCGCTTTTTCAGGACACAAAATGCTTGGGTCCAACAGGCATCGGAGTGCTCTATGGCAAAAAGGAAGTGCTTGAAAAGATGCCTCCTTTTCAGGGTGGAGGCGAAATGATAAAGGAAGTTGTCCTATAACCAAAACAAGGGGCAATGCAGCATTTCGTGGAATGAGTTGCCATGGAAGTTTGAGGCAGGCACACCTAACATTTGCTGGTGCAATCGGCTTAGGGGCAGCAGTAAAGTATCTTGAAGGCTTAGGCATGGACAACGTTTTGAGCCACGAGAAAGCCTTAACTAAGTACGCGATTGAACGAATGAAAGAATGCAGCAAAGTCACCATTTATGGTCCAAGCAGCCTTTCCAAGAAATGCGGAATCATACCTTTCGGCGTTAAGGGTTTATCATCACATGACGTTGCACTCTTCTTTGACAATTACGGGATAATGATGCGAAGCGGTTACCACTGTGCACAACCGCTGCATCAAGTTTTCAAGCTCCAATCTTCAGCACGGGCAAGCTTCTACATCTACAACACAACCGAGGAAATTGACCGCTTCATGGAAGTTTTAAAGGAGTTTGAGCAACTCTAATGGCCACCATCGACGACTATGTTGCGCGAATCGAAGGAACCTGCGGAGCAGAAAGAGACGTCATAGTAGTCTTCAAGTACGAAAAGAAGGATGAAGCCATCGCCAACATCCTAAAAAAAGCCACGCTCAAAAACAAGATTGCAGGAATAATTTTTGAGTTAACTTTCCAAGATACATCTTTTCGACTCTACTCGAGCGGAAAAGCAATTTTTCGAGGCATCAAAAACCGAGAAGAACTAAACAAGCTCTTAGCAAACCTTCTACTTTAGCTTCTTTAATCGGAGTTTAACACGGACTTTAGTTCTGCTTACCCAGTTTAATGCTGGAATAAGAGGGTACTTTACAGAATTTGGCAAGGCATCCTTGAATTCCCTATGCAAACCTAAGCGTATAGCCAATCTGCCTTTGCTTGTTATAGGCACGTAGTAGCGATTAATCGGGAACTTGGCAAACCCATTGTTTTCTTTAAACCTGTCAAGAGAAGGATGGTTGCCTATTCGTCCATACATTAGCCACCGTTGTCCCTTGGATGCGCAGACCTCAACTGCTTTCGCCAACAAAGCATTATTTAACGATTTATCCCAATGCTGCTGCAGAGAAAGAATGTTTGATATGATGGCTATGTTGTCGCCATAGAGTATTTGAATGAAACCCACAAGTTCGCCGTCTAAATAAGCGCCTATGAAACTGTTGTTTTTAGCCGCATACATGTTTCCCTGTACTAGTTCAAATGATTCACCGTAATGTGGGAAAGCCCGCTCCTGCCTGATTGGCGTTTCATTATAAATCTTCCGTATGCCCTCCGCCAACTTGTCACTGGGCTCAATAACTTCGACTTTTACGCCGCTTTTCTCAGCCTTGCGTACCATGTTGCGGGTTTTCTTGCCAATCGCCTGCCACCATTCGTCATAGCTTTTTATTTCCAGCAACCCAACGTTGTCGTCCTCGCATATCCAATCGGCAGGGGGATTAGTTATGGGGCAGCACCATTTTCGGTCAAGAAAAGTATAGATATCTACATCTCTTTCATATAACTTCAAAAGTAAAACATCGGTGGGCAAACTGTTTTTTTCATATTCTTTCACATCATGGCCAATTTTAAAGAATGATTGCTTCTTTATGCTCAGAGTTTCAAGTTCGCTATCGACTTTCAGAACTGTCTTGAGCACATCGTACACGGGTCCCCTTTGGTTCTTTTCCGTCCGGTCAAAGAGCCATTCAGGGTGAAACGACAGCACAACATCGTGGTCAATCCATTCTTCAACCCATGTTACGGTCTTATCTAAGCCAAGTTTGTAGCGTTCCCTGTCTATGCTCATGGTAGTGAGCGTATGGAAAGATGTTAAAGGATAATCCCTTGGAATAATCGCTTGCGCCTGACTAAGTTTGCGTCCCCATATTAGCCTAGCAAATACCCGTTGCGTACCATGAATAGTGTAATACTTTACTGTGCGATTTGTTGCCTGCTCTAAATCCTTCCACTCTTCAACTGGTCTGTTTGCTACATGAAGCGCTATTTCATGGCGGTCAGGATTTAACATGTCAAGCAGTTTTTTGTCTGGAACAGTATAGGGCGTAAAAAACCAGTAACCCTTAACTTCCCTTGGTGACTCGTTAATCATTCTTGCAATGATACGTGCATTTTTTAGGTAACCATTGCCTTTTTTGCTTTTGCTTCTCAAGGCTACCTGCAGAAAGCTCCTAGCCCGCGACGGGTATGGGTAATCGACATCTATTCTTAGTTTTATCATTGCATGCTCAATTGCCAACTAAATTGGAAATGCTATAGTTATAAACTCTCTGCCTGCCTACTCTACTGTAGCGCATATTTTTTGATACATCATAAACCAAATATATTCTTAACGGGTTATATTAACATCTACGCATGGCGCGATGCTAAGGAGAGAGTCGAAAGTAAAGTTAGATGTGGGCTGCGGCAGCAATCCTAGAGGGGACATAAACGTTGATTTCTTCACTGGTGGCTGGAATAGTCAGGAAGGAGACCAGAAAAAAGGCGAGTTAATGAATCCACAGTTGATTCCTAATTTGGTTGTTGCTCATGCCGAGTTTTTGCCCTTTAGAGATGGGTGTTTTGACGTTGCTTTCAGCAGCCACACGGTTGAGCATGTAAAGAATCCTTTCAGGATGATGCGGGAGCTTTTACGTGTAAGCCGAGGAAAGGTTATTGTTAGGTGCCCCCATAGGAAAGGCTCTGGAGCTAAAAGACCTTTCCACATAAACTATTTAGATGAAGAATGGTTTAACAAACTGTTGTTAAAATTAGGCTACCAGCCTAAAATCGTAGTGACTAATCGTGAGTGCTTGCTGACATCAAGGTTGCTTCTACACAGCATAGTTCATTGTCCTAAGCGGTTTCTGCCATATGTTGAAGCATCACTTCCTTACCGCGTTGTAAGAAAAATTGAGCGAACCCACAATTTGCTAAAGTTTCCCTTTGAGTTTGAAATTCAAGTAACAATAAGTAAGCCCCTGTGACATAGGACTTTTACTAAAATCTAGTTTGCTAATTCAAGATGGTAAACACCGAATTTTTAGATTCGAGAAATTTGCCGAAAACTTATCGTGCTTTGGCGCATGTTGACAGGACTTCTCGGTAGGTTTCTAGGTGTCTTTGAGCTATGCTGCTCCATTTTGTAGTGTTCCACATGTCCTCACATTTAGCTTTCAATGAATCTCTTAGTTCTTCATTGGAAAGCAGAGATTGAATTTTAATCAAAAGGTCTTGGGAGTCTTCGGTTTTGAACAATTCTATGCAGCCGTATTCTTGATAAATTTCTTTGAACGCTTTCAAGTCAGAGGCTATTATCGGCACTCTGTAGGATACAAGAAGATGTAGTACGCCACTATCGGTGACGGTTCGATAAGGAAGTATAGCAAAATCGGTTGCGTTGAGGACAACAGACAAATCGGGAAGGTACCCAGTGAAAGTTACCCTATCCGAACAGTGGTATTGTTCTGCGAGTTTTTTGAGTGTTTCAAGGTAAAGTACATCGGCATCCGTTTGCGGTCCACCAGCTATCACGAGTTGAACATTGGAGTCTATTTGTTGAAGAAGCGGTATGACTAAATCATGACCCTTTTTTGGTGTTACAAACCCCAATATTGTCATTACTGTTTTTCCCTGTAAACCAAGTTTTCGTTTGCATTCATTTTTGTTTAAAAAGTTGGGTTTCTCAAAGCTGCCATGCGGTATTACCCGTAACTTTGACTCAGCCACACCATAGAGTGTTTTCATTAAAGCCTTACTTTCAAGCGTATGGATAATTATCAGATCGGATACAGCAAAAATTAGCCCATCCAGCAACCTTGTGTAGAAGAGCCCGCTTTTTCCGCTTGCCGTAATGGTTTTTCTTGGCTCATGAATTGTTGTTATTACCCGCCTATTTCCTAATGATAGCCCAAAATAGAATGGAAGGCTTGCGAATGCAGTTAAGTTTTTTTTGCCAAACTTAAGGTTTGAAAATAAGCCATATTCAAATTGGACATGGACTAAATCCTGGGAGTGCGCAACATTATAACCTAACATCACAAAATAGGGGTTTAACGCATGTTTCTTGGGCAAACTAGTAATGTATACTTTAGCTTCTGTTTTGAGTTCTTCCGCTAAGAAGGCAGAGTATGTTGCAATTCCGCACTGCTTGTCCCATGATGTGACTAAATTGACTGCAAGTGAATTATTATCGGCAGGTACATGCATGCGGCGTTCATGAAGTTTTTTAACAAACTTCCCCGCAAGGAGGCGTCCCACTTTTTTTGGAATACGTTTAATCATGAACATTCACTCATCATTCAATGCAACCAATGAGAGAGTCGAGATTTCAGTGAACCTCTTATGAGTGGAGCAGAATAAAGGTCAATAGGTCCATATTGTCTTTTAAGTTGTCGCCCTAGTCGGATGCCATCAAGTAAAGAAACGAAAATGGCTTTACGCTCAGCTATAGTGCGGTTGCTAACAATTAGTTTTCGTATATTTTGAGTAATAAAACCCAGCTTACTGGCACTATTGGTCATGTAGAGCAGAGCTATGCGGTTTCGTAACAGGTAGTGAAAAAGGTCCTGCTTCTTTGCTACTTTGCTTGTTCCCATTCTGTAATGTGAGCCCACGATTACAGGAAGAACCATACATTTGAAGCCGTTAGCCCAAAGTTTCAGGGATAAGAAGACATCTTCTAGATAATACATGAAACCAGCAGTTACAAACAATTCATTGTTACCACCCGAGGCACTCTTAACAGCAGCTAAATTATACACTGGCATTGTTCCTTCAACAAAGGAAACATGCATAGGTTTGCAAAAGTTGGCAACAGGACCACCAGCATAGACTGAGGAAGTCGCTAAGGCTTCATCTAGCATAAATCCGGAACTATCCACAACAGACTCATCATCTATCTTAACAACAATACCTTGAACAGCTCCAACTTCCGTATGATTCTCCAAAAAAGCAATCATTTTCTTAAGGTAATCGGGATTGGGGACCAAGTCGTTATGGGTTAGGGCTAAATATTTTGAGTTGGGATTTCGTATATTGTTGGCAATGTTCATTGCGCCTGCGAAGCCTAGGTTCTTTTTTAGCTTCACAAACCTTACGTTTAGATTGCTGTTTTTGTTTTCTGAAACATATCTTTCTATAACTTCCCCGCTTCCGTCAGAAGAATTATTATCGATCAAGATAACCTCTAAATTGCCATAATCAAGCCGCAGTAAAGCGTCAACTGATTTTTTTGTAACGCCAATTAAATGCATACTATTGTAATTTAGCCAAATTACTGAAACGGGTGGCAGCAAGTTGAACCCAAATTTAAATCACTGGATTGCTATTTAAATTAATTCCAACTTCTAATTGTGAAAGCCTCTTCACTGCATCGGTCTTCAAAAATCGTCCTGAATGCAGTAAAAAACAGGCTCTTAATCCGCTCTTTTCCGTTAAGTTATTTAACAATGCCAACTCCAATAATACAAATCATCTAAAAACTGGAACATGTTCCGACATGCTAAAGGTACTCTTAATAAATCCACCCCAGACAATCTGCGATGGGTCAATTGGCCGCAGCATATACTTTCCAATCGGTTTGATGTATTTAGCGGCGGTCGCTAGAGATGTATGCAACGTCGAAATATTCGATTGCCTCACCTCAGAGGTTGAAACAAAAGAGGGCAACTCAGTTACTTATGGCGCTTCATCTGAAGACATCAAGAAAGTCATAACTGAGAAAAAACCTGACATCGTCGGCATTTCCGTCCCCTTCACTTCTCAATACCGAAACGCAGAACGCGTCGCCATCATCGCCAAAGCAGTAAACCCGAAGATAGTTACCGTTTTCGGAGGACCAGACCCCTCGGTAAGGTTCAAAGCTATTCTTGAAAACAGCTATTGTGACTACTGCATCGTTGGCGAAGGTGAAGAAACCTTCTATGAGTTCATAAAAAACTTCTCTTCCCACTCAACTTTGGAAGGCATCAAAGGGCTGGCCTACAAAGATAAAGGAACCATTCGATATGAGCCTCGGCCTTTTAATACAAATCTGGATGCGCTGCCTTTCCCAGCTTTTGATCTTGTCGATATGAATCTGTACCTCCAAAACGAAGCTCTGTATAAAAATCGAAGCAAAATTTACAAAAACTCTATCTCCATCATCACCAGCCGAGGTTGTCCTTACAGCTGTGTTTTCTGCTCAATTAGACTCCATATGGGACAAAAATACCGTTCTCATTCCCCCGAGTACGTCATGAAACTGCTTGGACTATGCATAAACAAGTATGGCATAACCCAATTTCATTTTGAAGACGACAACGTATCCTTCGATAAGCAAAGGTTTGAAACCATATTAGACTGTATAATCAGGGAAAACCTGCAAGTCCAATGGGACACGCCAAATGGCGTACGAATTGACTCCCTAAACTACAATATCTTACAGAAGATGAAGCAGTCTGGCTGCGTGCAAATCACGTTGGCTATAGAATCTGGAAACCAGAGAGTCCTCGATGAAGTTATCAAAAAGAAAACAAAATTACCATACATTTTGGAAATCGTGAAGTACTGCAAAGAGCTTAAAATTCCTGCGAACGCATTCTACGTAATTGGCTTTCCCGGAGAAACAATCAAAGAGATGAAGGACACAACCAATTTAGCACTCAAACTCTACAGAGACTACGACCTCCACCCACATTTGATGGTGGCAACGCCACTTTACGGAACAGAACTCTATGAGATCTGTGTACGGGACCATCTGTTGAACGGTAACCCGACTTTCGAGGAACTGTCTATTGCAACCCAGACAACAGGAAACCCAATGATATCAACATCGGAATTTTCCCAGAAGGATATTCGGCAGGTTATTGACGAGTTCACAAACGATTTAGCAAGAGAACAGGGACGGAAATTACTGAAGCATCCGAGAGATTTTCTAAAGCACCCAAGAGCCGGAATTAGGCTCTTGCGTAAGAGCACATAGAACTTGGCAGGGCAGGCATGAAGGAATTAAATCACGCATATCTTTAAATGCATACTGCATAACTTAAAAGAAAGTGACCATCCATGAAAATATCCGTATTCTTTGACATTTATTGTCCCTACCACGAAAACAAGGATCCTGGTCAGATTCCTTTAGGTTTAATGGACAATGGAGTAGATTCGGGTGTTATTACAGTTACCAAAAAAGAGTTGGCAAATTATAACCCAAAATTTGTCCTCACCCAGAATACGCGGAATGAATATTATGAAGACTTTTGGTTAAAAAACGATTCAGACACGATTGTGACTTATCACGCGCAGGGAAAATCTAATGTGCCGCTCATAGAGAAGATGAAATTAGGCGGGAAAAAGGTTATTCTCAAGTTCGATAGCGACGGAAGAATCGCCTATCCACTCCAGCGTCACCACCACCGCGTTCCCCTGCTTGAACGCTTAACCATACGTAACGTGATAAGTGATGCTTATTGGCGTCTGCCCTCTAAATCGCTGAAACGCAGAAAACATGCAGCGGTGGCAGCGGAAATCACCAAGCAAATAGAGCTCTGCAGCGCCGCTATAATTGAAAGCCCCGAAGCTTTAAGTAACCTGAATTATTTTTTGGCGGCGTGGGGCAGAAGCAACCTGATTAAAAAAACCCATTTCATACCCAACCCTGTTACCCCAGAGTTCGTTGAAGGAGAAATTAGCAAAAAAGATAACATCGCGGTGACTCATGGACGATGGGACGATTTTACAGTGAAGAATACGGGTGTGATGGTGGAAACGGTTGTGGAGTTTTTGAAGCAGAGGCAAGAATACCGCTTTATTATTTTTGGAAGCGGAACAGACCAAGTTAAAAAATTGCTAGAACTTGCACCTCAAAATGTAAGAGACCGAATAACCATTCAGGGGTTTGTAGAGCACCAGAACGTTAAAGACATGCTGGAAAACGCCAAGTTGCTCTTTGTGCCTTCAAGATGGGAAAGCTTCTCTATAGCCTCAGCTGAAGCCCTCTGCACAGGCTGCTCAATAGTAGGGACACCCGCTGAAGCACTAAGGTACTTATCGATGCAGGGTTTCTCTGGCTCCATAGCGGCAACGTTTGATAAAGAAGCTATTTTAGCGGCTCTTCTGCAAGATGCTACAAAATGGGATAATGGCAAATATGACCCAGAAAAAATCGCGGCGTTTTGGAGACCAATACTCGACCGCAAGACCGTTGCTAAAAGCATAGAGAACCTTGCAAGAGCAAGTTAAATTCATGGATGTGTGCTTATGCGGTCGGTAACTTTTGCAACGAGTTGTTGGGAACGCGACTGGGATATCCTCCTTAGGACAAAGTTTTTGCAGAACAAAATCGAGCGCAATGAATACGATTTTACCCAAAAAGTCCTAATAGTAAATAACGTAAAAGACCGCTTTAAGGTTGAAAAGTACGCCAAAGAAGCAGTCGACAAGGCGGTTATAACAGACTATTTTTTTGTAGAAGACTACATTAACGAAGCGTTAGAACACTTTCAACTTACCAAAGAGACACTTGGCAAAGGATACTACTACTCCAACCACGAATTAGTCAGCATCTACCTTTGCCAAACCGATTACTTAGTATTTTTTACGGGCGACACTTGTCTGGATAAAAAAATCTGTTGGATAGAACCTGCCATAACTGAGTTCGAGAAAAACAGCGGTTTTAAAGTGGCTAATCCCGTATGGAACGAAAAATTTGATGAGGCAAAAAACGAGTCTACCTCGGAGATAGGCGACTTTTATGTTAGTTTTGGTTTTTCAGACCAATGCTTCTTGGTACGCACAAGCGACTTTAAGGCGCCTATATACAACGAAACAAACTCTGCTTCCGAGAGGTACCCAAAATATGGCGGCGAAACTTTTGAGAAGCGGGTTGATTCATGGATGCGGAACCATAACTATCTGCGGTTAACGTTTAAACATGGCTCGTATTTGCATGAGGACTTTCCGACACCAGGAATACTTAAAAAAAATTCAGATTAAAACTGGAAAATACGATAAATAAAAAGTGGTTTAAGTCTTTTCTTTTAGCAAAGACTCAACGTTACACCATACATTGCTTTGGAATGCCTGCGGCGTTAAAGTGGAAATTTTGCTCCATAATTGCTTGGCGTGTACTTTCCCAATCTGCGCTTGCATTCTCGCCTTCCATGTATCGGACGATCTTTTCTTTCAAATCATCATAGTTTTCCCAGCGGAACTCTTCAGGGATGAATTCTTTCATTCCGCCGCTGTTATGAACCATCGTGACGCATCCGCTTGCTAAGCCTTCCACGGGGGCGATGCCGAAGTGTTCGCCCTCCATCAGGTGCACGTAGATTCGGGAGTCCTGCAGAAGTTTAAGTAATTCGGGTCCAGGCAAGTTGGTTTTCAAGTTGTAATTTTGGGGCAGGTTTTCTTTGAACCTGTCAAACCATGCTTTTTCTGCATCGATTAATCCGCCGACGCTGACAAACTCGTAATCTGGCAAATCAGCAGCTAACCGCTTCAGAATTTCATGTCGTCTTAACAGGGATGAAGCGGGCAACGTAAATCACTCTTTTTCGCCTCTGCGAGAGAGGTTTGTCGCACCAGAACTTTTCCAGGTTAACTGCTGGGTAAACGACGATGGGGTCTTTTACGCCGTGGCTTTTCCAGTAGCGTTCGTATGGCTTCTTTGGTGTAGTTGCTGTTGCAGAAAACCATATCCAACTTGGATCGATGCCCTGCTCAACCCACCGCTTAAACAGCCACAGGTAAAGTTTCCTCTTCAGCTTTGAGTGGTGCATAGTCGTAGTGTATTTCTGGGAAGTGCACATACGCGATGTTTTTTTTGGCTTTGTTGAGGAAGACTGGTTCAAACGGAGAGGATGATTGTGTGGAGAACAGGTAATCGTATTCCAAGCTGGTCACGGTATTTTTTTAGCAGTTTAACAAAGTTGCGGTGCCTCTTGTAGATGGTGAACGGCGGCTCAACCTCTATGCGCTTGCCCAACGAATGAACAGCGACTTCTTTGGGGAATTCTTCACCCACAATATCACGGTACCTGCCAGCGTCAAAATCAAAAGTTAACAACTCCACCTTTTGCCCATGGGTAACTAGGGTTTTGATTACGTTGTGGCAAACGCGTTCGCCGCCGCCGTAAATGTCGAGGTATGGGTGAACGACGAGGAATTTTGCCAAGTTATTTTAGCCTCTTGCCGAATGTTGGAGTTGCATTTGCTTGTGTACGCTGCAAGTTTTCTCTTCCCTTTTGAAAGTATGCCATACATTTCTCTTTTGCGCTTATGAAGTTTTGCAACACGGCGGTATTTGAGTAGCAAAATATATACACGTGCATGAAAAGGGAGTAGTGGATGGCAGTTTCGGTGAAAGAACAAAAAATGGCGACCATTAAGAAGCTTAAGGTTGTTTTTGCTGACCCACCGTTTGGCATTGAATCCAAAGGCGAAGCCGTGACCGAGTCACCGAACCTGGGAATCCTATACATTATCGGTTACGCCAAAGCGCGGCTGCCTGAAGTAGAGTTCTTCTATCTTGAACCGTTCCTCTCCATGGAAGAACACCTTGAAAAGGTCAAGCAAATCCAGCCTGACGTTTACGCCATATCTTTCACTACACCCAGAAGAGACCTGTCCTTTGAAACAATAGCCAAAGTCAAAGCCTTAGGATTAAAGATGCTTATGGTTGCAGGAGGCGCCCACCCAACCATCGACCCCCAAGACGTCCTCAAAAACACCCCAGTCGACGTTTGCATCGTGGGAGAGGGCGAAGAAACCACCACCGAATTAATCAGAAAAGTCCAAACCAAAGAATCCATTTCAGACGTTATTGGGACAGTTAACAAACAGAAAAATAACGGCATACGACCGCTGCTAAAAGACCTCGATTTCCTCCCAGCATGGGACCTAATTGACTTCGAAAATTACGACATAGCCGTGAGCAAAAAGAAGCGCATGGCATACCTGCTACCAATCCGCGGCTGCCCTAACTATTGCACGTATTGCTCCAACCCAGTCTGGAAACTTGAAAAGCCATGGGTAAGGCAGCGTTCACCCAAAAACATCGCAGAAGAAATCAATTACCTCTACGGCAGAGGCATCCGAGAAATCTACCTCCGCTCTGACACGTTTAACGTTGATATTAAATGGTGCCTTGAAGTCTGCAACGAAATCGAAAAATTAAAACTCAAAGGTATGACGTTCCAGTGTAACCTGCGGGCAGACAAACTTAACGATGAATTAGCAAAGAGACTCCATAACATTCATGTTTGGCTTGTTCACATTGGTCTTGAATCTGCTAACGACAGGGTTTTGAAGGGAATAGGCAAGAACGCGACGCAAGCTGACAATATACGGACGCTTGAGTTGCTGAAGAAGTACCACATTAAGGTCTACGGGTTCCTTATGCTCTATAATGCATGGGAGACAAACGGTAAACTTGAATACGAGACACCTGAAGAAGTCAACAACACCTTGGAGTTTGCAAAGACCTGCCTTCGAGATAACCTAATCGAATACATTTCATGGTCCATAACCAACCCCATCATCGGCTCAAAACTCTATAACATCGCTAAAAAGTTCGACATCGCCAGCTACAACGTTAAAATCGGCAACTGCATGCGTCTACCAGGCATCAGCGAGCAACAGATGGTTGAGCATGTGAAGCAGGGCATGGTTCTGCAACTGCTTAACGGAATCCAGAAAGGCATGATAACAAAGAAAAGCTACAAGCGGGCTGCACAGAAAGCCGTCAAAATCCTCAACATGTAGCCCCCTAATGCCTGCCGTAGTAGTCAGCTACTGCCCTAAAGGACGCTTTTGGTTCCCAAGGCATATCTGGATAAGTATTTCCAGGCGTACCCACCTCGCCAGCGAATTTGGCTAGTACCTCTGGAGCTAAATCGAGGCCTATAAGCTCTTTTCCTTGCCTTGCGGTTTGTGATTGGATTTGGTTTATCGTGTCTTTTTCAGGGTAGCTTTTTACTAGGCTATAGCTGCCCATATCGCTGTCGAATCTGGGGTCTGAGGAATAGGTGGAGTTTGGAGAGACAAACGTGAAAACGAATGCTCCTTCCATGCCTGCGCTGTCAAATGTGATGAGTTGTTCAATGATTTCTTTAGCCTGCACGCTTTCGTCACGGATATAATGGCCATCAACTTTTGGAATAACCTTTAGCATCTCACCAAACAGTTTGGGTACGGTTATCTTTGGTCCAAGATAATCAGCCATCATACCATAGACAACGATGAAACCGCTGCCTCCAAGCATGTCTGCCCCACGGTAAGTGCAGCAGCCACACTCACCTATCATAACAGGCTTATTGTGTGCAAGATAACTGTTGGCCATTTTGCCGAACACATCTTTAATTCGGATATCCCGATATAGGTCAACGCCTACAAAATTAAACGGTGTCCAATCAACCGCTTCAAGTGGAACCGAGAAATAAGTAACTTTACCGTTAAACACTTGCCTAACAGCTTGGTTTGCCTTTGCCAAAAACTCGTTAAGTAGTTTGTTATGCCTGCCTTCTTTAATGGTAATCCAAAAGGAGGGATTGTTCATTCGGTCAAAGACGTTGTTACCCTCAACAAATCCCTGCGTAAAAAGCGTCAACTCGGACCCCACACTCAACACCACTTTCTCGGGCCATCGTTTCCTCAAAGACTCTGCAGCCTCAGCTGCTTTTTCGAGGTACTGGAGTGTTTCCTCTTGGCTTCTATCCCACATTTCAGGTGAGAACCATACTTCTAGTCCTTGCCTTAATGCTTCCTCACTAGCGGTTACCAGTCGCTCTATGTCGAGCCCACAGGTTCTTACTGCGTTGCAGTGTAGGTCTTTTTTGATTATTTCGAGTTCTCGGTGCACGACTTTGGGGTCGAATTTTGGGCGCCATTGACTTCCCATCATTACTCGTCCAACATCATAACAAACGCCTTTTCGATTCATTCCTAAACACCCTCCTTACATTCTGGCTTAAGCATGCGTAGAATAATTTTGGCATCAGGAAAATGATTTTTAGCATCGTTAGGGTCAAGCATAGTTGCTCTTTTCATTAAACCGTTAAAACAAGCCAACAACGCGACCATGAGCTGGTCAGGGTCATCCTTAACGATTTCATCCTTAGCCTGCCCTTCAATGATTAGCTGGCGCATAATATTTTGAATGGCTTTGCCATTTTTTTGAACAAGCGCTTTAAGGTCATTTGGAGCTGTTTGGTCTTCTAAGACATTATACATTATTTGGGTTACGCCGGGGCTTTGGCGATTATTTTCCAAGATATAGGTAATTAATAGTGCAAGTCGTTCGCCAGGTGTTCCCTGAATTTGGTTGATTCGCTCGGCTGGTCCACCACCTGCCTCAGCGGCTTGTTTAATGAGGATAGTGAATATGTCTTCTTTGCTGGCGAAGTAGTGGTATGCTAGTCCTTGGCTGATGCCTGCTTTCGCTGCTATGTCAGCCATTGTTGCTGCTCGGCCTTTTGCTGCGAAAACTGCTGTAGCGGCTTTGAGTATTTTGTCGGTTGTGTTTTTTCTTGCTTGTTCGTTTTGTTGTTTGTTGCGCATGTTAACGCCTCATTATTGAATGAACTGTTCAATCAAATATTAAAGCGTTCCAAAATCCAAAATCCCAACTTTTCCCCCGACTGCACTGCCACCAAACAACTAGAGGCAAACACCACAACCAACCAGCAAACAAAACCAAACGCAGAAACCCCAAAGCAATCGTCCTCCTTATCTGCTGGAAGATGATGAGTAAGGGCGTCTCTGTCTTCTTCTAAGACTAGAAAAAACAAACAAGCATCTCTAACAACAGGAAAGAGAACCGACAGAAAAGGGTTCAGACAATCTTTTTATCTACCCCACAAAACATATTGCTCTATGCCATCCTGCTCTGAAACAGGTTTGAAAGTGGATTTTGTGGTTCCTTCAAGGGATGAGGCTAACCCAACACTAATGCATCAACTTAAGCACATGCCATGCGTGGGGCAAATCATCAACACACATGAAAAACCGCTCAGTATTGCACGCAAAAATGGTGTTCTGCAGGCAAACACCGAGTGGGTGGCGATGGTTGATGACGACATGCTTCTGCCTGACAATTGGCTCCAATTGGTCACCAAAGCAATCACTCCTAAGGTCGGCGCTATTGGCACGGTTGCGGTTCACAAGAACAAGCATGTTGCAGCATACGAACGTGTCGTCGGCACGGTATATAACCTAAGCAAATTAGATACCAATCCGCACATCAACAACATAATCATTCGCCGCAAACTTATGGAAAACTACAACCCGCCAAAGTTGTTTTTTGGAGAGGATCAATATTTCAAACGCTATGTACAAAAAACTGGGTACAAATGGAAAGTTCTGCCCTTCCTTGGCGCAACCCATCTGGGCACATCAAAAAACTATGTAACAATCGGCATATCTTACAGGCGGTACGGGCATTTTGGACTCTACAAGCTTGCGCGGAGAATGGCAGCAAGGTTCATTTTTACGCCGTTCGCAGCCCTCAGCAATTTGAGCGCAAGAACATTCTGGTACCTGACAAAATTGAACGTTGAGTTTATCGCTGGCTTTGCAAAAGAACTGATTATCGAAAAACTGTAAAAGCAAAATTTTCGCCATCATATTTGGAGCCTAATAGTGGTTCATTGCAGAAACGATAGAGGGGTAGGTCGCTAATGGCGTTTTTGGCAGCCATACATGTAAAAATCGGTATCCTCTTTAGGCAATTGGAAGAAAGCACCTTGTCTATGTCGCAGTCTGCATTTTTCTGACAACAAAATGCGATAATTAGCAAAAGAAATTAACCCTAAACATAAGCAAAACGAGCCAATTTGCATCCAGCAAGAACACAAACAAAACACCACAATGTATTTATTTTGAAAAAAAGCTTAAGTCAAACTACTAAAGTAAACTAGGAGTGAAGCGGAACCGTGACCGAAAACGCCAGCGCAGTCTTAATCGGCAAAAAACCAATAATGAACTATGTCCTCGCATGCATCACATTCTTCCACGGCGGAGCAAAAGAAGTCAGCATAAAAGCACGCGGCAGATCCATCAGCCGAGCAATCGACGTTGCCGAAGTTGTCAGACACCGATTCCTGCCAGATGCTAAAATAAAAAGCATCAGCATCGGAACAGACCAATTCCTACCGCAAGACCAAGAAGAAGGCAACCAAGCAACCAACGTTAGCACAATAGAAATAACACTGGTAAGATAAAATCACGCTTTAAGCTAAACTCCTCCTTTGCAGGAAAAACGACACACAATGAAAACAGAATTATGCAGTTTCTGCTTAAAAAGCGGCATACTTTGCCAAAAATGTTCAGCCAAAGTTAAAGCTGGCGAAATCAGTGACATAGACCTGAAAGTAGCCCGTTCACTGCTCTCCCTAGAAGAGAAATATCCTTCCCTGCAAAACGTCTGCTTCTACAAGGCAGTTGAGGTTGAAAAAACCTTAGCCCTCCTCGTTGGACATGGAGATGTCCCAAAACTTTTAGGTTACGGCGGCAAAATCGTCAAAACCCTCGGTGACGAAACAGGCAAAAACGTCCGCGTACTCGAGTATGGTGTTGACGACCGCAAATTCCTCGAAGACCTCTTTGTACCCTTCAGCATCTTAACCATCAACACTATCTGGCTTCCAGATGGAACCACCGAAACACGCGTAATTCTCAAGAGGAAACGTGGCGCGCAGCTACCCTTTGACCTTAAAGCTTTAAAGGAAATCGCCAGTAAAGTACGTAAAATGTCTTTACGCGTTGAAATTGCAGATTAAGGTTGACAAGCAGCATGAACTTGGACTCTTTAGGCGACTGGACTAGAACTCACTATACTAGTCAAGTGACACCAGAAATTGACGGTCAAGAAGTAACTCTTTTTGGTTGGGTCCAAGACGTCCGCGACCTGGGCGGAATCCGCTTCATCATTCTGCAAGACCGCGAAGGCACAATCCAACTAACCATCCCCAAAAAAAGAATTCAACCTGAAGTTTTAGCTAAATCAGACCTACTCCAGAAAAGGTTCAGCTTTGGCGTTAAGGGAAATGTTAAAAAAACCAACATGACGCCAAGAGGCATCGAAGTCATACCCAACGCCATCAAAATTTTCAACACAGCCACAGAGCAACTACCCATCGACATCACAGGCAAAACCCCCGCCAACATTGAAGCCCGCTTGGACGCAAGACCACTAGACCTCACTTTAGAACAAAGCTTAGCCACATTCAAAGTTCAACACACTGCTCTTGAAGCAATACGCAGTTACCTCTTTGAGAAGGGTTTTTTGGAGGCTCATACGCCAAGAATCATAGCGTCTGCCACTGAGGGTGGAGCAGAATTGTTTAGTGTGGATTATTTTGGGCAGAAAGCGTATCTTGCGCAGAGCCCGCAACTCTACAAGGAGGAGTTGGTGCTTAGTTTTGAGAAGGTGTTTGAGGTTGGACCGTTTTTCCGTGCTGAAGAATCGCATACACGAAGGCACCTAAGCGAGTTTACATCTGTTGACATTGAACAGGCTTTTGCTAACGCTACCGATGTCATGGCGCTTCTGGAACAAGTCATACGCCACGCATGCACCGTTGTAAAAGAGAAATGTGCCAACGAGCTCTCGTTGCTTGAGCACAAATTTGATGTACCAGAAATTCCGTTTAAACGTTTAACCTACGACCAAGCCCTCGACGACCTCAAAAAACAGGACGTAACGATTCCTTGGGGCGAAGACATCCCAACCGAGGCTTTAAGGGTCTTGGGCAAACTCTACCCGTTCTTCTACTTCATAACTGATTGGCCAACACATGCCAAGGCTTTCTACATTAAACCGCGCGAAGACAAACCTGAACTTTGTGAAGGCTTCGATTTGATGTGGGGTTACGTCGAGTTGGTTTCCGGCGGAACAAGAATATCCCAAAAAGACCAGCTAATCGAACGGTTAAAAGAGAAAGGCTTGAATCCTGAATCGTTCAAGTGCCACCTGCAAGCCTACGATTACGGCATGCCACCACATGCAGGATGGGCAATCGGGCTCGAACGCTTAACAATGATTTTGACAGGTAAAAAGAACATCAGAGAAGTAACCCTCTACCCACGTGACAGGGTCAGATTAACTCCATAAAAAGACCGCCTGCTCTTTGCCACGTCCATTATTTAATACCTATTTTTAACACGTCAATGGCTGCCGAAAACGCCAATACCCACCTGCCTTCTTAGAATTTTCTGAAAAACCCAGCAGTATCTAATCAAAGTGAACTTAGACTAGGTGGTTCTTTTTGCTTTTTTTGGTTAATGCTTGTTAGCGGCGAAATTCAGTCGGCGTTTTTGGCAGTCAGATTCTTAAGGAAGCTTGCTACTATTGTAAAGGTTTAACTTAACAAAACACCACAAAAGTGACCAATTTGGAGCCATTAACTAAACGTTCAATCCAACTCTTAAAAACCCTCTACGAAAAAGGCAAATCCACAAACACCTACACCCTAAGAGTAAAACAAGACGAACTATCAGCTCAACTTGGCGTAAGTAGGCAAGCGTTAAACGTTCACTTGCGCAAACTTAAAAACCGAGGTTACATTCGCACAGGAAGAGGTTTCATTGATGTCACCGAAAAAGGCTTAAGCGCACTTGGCGTATCCACAACACCCGCCTTTATACTTCTCAAAGTTTCACCTATCAAACGTATCCACGTCTATGAGCAGGTTCGGGAGCTTGCCGTTTCCAGAGCTTTCCGCATCGCAGGCGAAGTAGACGCGTTGATTATCGTTGAACGTGAGAACCTTGATGAAATACTAAAGAAACTCTACAGCATCGACGGAATAGAGGACACTCGTTCTTACGTTACGATTGAAGTAATCAAGTAGGCGTATGTTTTGTATTCAGCGCAATATATGCAAGTTTAGACAAAAGGTATATTTGATACTTAACCATCAGAGACTTAGCCAAAACGGAAGGTTAACAATAAAATGCCAATATTAGACCCAGTAAAAAAAGCCATAGCACAAGAGCACAGGTTGCACATGAAAATCTGCAGGGACTGTGGTTCACGTAACGCTGCAACCGCGCTGAAATGCAGAAAGTGCAAGGGCAAGAACCTGCGCTGGAAGAAACGAGAAATAGTAAAGTAACAGTTTACTTTTCTTTTATAAAATCAAGCACTAATCTAGTGCTCTTTTTGTCTATAGCCCCCTTATATAAAGGCAGAATTTTACTTATTGAACAAAATGATGGCGCTCTAAGCGAGCTCCCCCTTATATAAAAAATCATTGCTAAGTGAATTTTGGGTATCCGAAAAATACGATAGTAAAGAATTAAGGCTTATGCTGCCATTACTAATACCCATTTAACCGAACCGCAGGTCCTGCAAGGCGGAAAAGTCTCAGTTTTCGACAATGGAATACGAGATTTTTCACCTTTACTTTTGCAGAAATGCTCGTATAATCCTGATTCTGGGCATTTCTCACCAGTTCGGTAGAATTTTTTGTCGTTTTTTTCGTTGATGCTTTTTTCTCTGGCATTTAATATCAGACAAGTACTCTTTTGGTAGGCTTTAGCATTATAAGCTTTGCTAACCGTTTAATTCATAATTAAGCGATTAAATGATGCGGTTAGAGGACTTTTCTGAGTGTTTCCATGTTGAAAACGGTGCTTGCACAGCCATTCTTTATCAAAGGTATGCCTTGCCCAGTTACATTCATGCCGCTAAGAAGTGGACCCATTATTTTCATTTCTTCCCCACATGCAACCCCAACTATGCCTTCATAGTGAGTTGTTTTTGAGAATCTTAGGTATACAGGAACCACCTGGCAACAAGTAAACGTCATAACCTTTCTTTCTGGCATACTGATCTGCCTTGTTTACCATGCAATCATCTGAGCAATGAGCACACGTGTAGCATGGAATATCTGGGTTGAATGTTGCTTTGCAACGGCTATCCATGTATTTTCGGGAGCAATGTGGAAGGAAAAGTGCTCTTTTCTTGGTTTGTAAAAACTTGCCTCTTTCCATACTGTTAATGGCTTGTAAATCAATCAGGTCCTGAAGCAAAGCAACTGCATCTGAAAGGTTTAGTCCTGTTGCTTCTTGAATTTTAAATTTAAGGATTAATTCGTTGAGTGTTGTTAGGAAACTTTTGTGCATGCCCTTCTGGTAACTAATCAAGGCGATTTCGGTGAAGAAGAAACGCGGGACCTTTGAGAGGTCGAAAGTGAATTTATAGGGCATAACTTAGCATAGCAACTATCGTGCTTAAAAAAATTACTTATTCATTAGTTAAGATTTACCTGAGTTTCTCTTTTCCAGATTTAAACCTAAAAGCTCTCTGATGGATTTTAGGTCTTCCCGCAACCGTTTCACTTCAGCTTCAAGGTCACTGGCTCTTGTCTCAACATCTTTCTTTAAGTTCTCAATGCTGCTTTGCAACTCAGGTTTTGAATCAAGCATTTCCAGCTTCTTATGCAGGTTGGCAAGTTTTGTTTAAGGCCTAATTGTATTTCTTTGAGTTTAGCAATTGATTCTTCCATTTTTGGTTTGTCTGAAGTTTTTGCGTCGGAATTAGCCATCGATAGAGCCTTTATAAAAAATGTGAAAGAAAAGATGGGATTAGATGCTTATTTGGAACATTAAGCGTTCAACGAGTTCTTTGTACCTGTTCCGAATAGTAACTTCAGTTACCTGTGCAATCTCAGCGATTTCTCTCTGCGTCTTGCGTTCACCCGTCAAAACCGATGCAACATAGCTTGCTGCGGCTGCAATGCCTGTTGGTCCTCTGCCTGAGGTGAGTTTGAGTTCTTTTGCTGCAGCCAAGATTTTGTGGGCGATTTCCTCTACTTTTCCCTGCATGGTGAGTTGGTTGGAGAACTTTGTTATGTATTGGCTTGGTCGTAGTGGCGGGATGGAATAGTTTAGTTCTCTGATTAGGAAACGGTAGCTTCGTCCAACTTCTTTCTTGTTAACGCCTGATGACTGAGCAATTTCGTCTAAGGTTCGGGGTAAACCGCATTGTCTGCATGCTAAATAAATGGCTGCTGAGGTGACGCCTTGAATTGATCTGCCTCGGATTAGGCGTTCTTTTACTGCTTTACGGTAAATGACTGAGGCTGTTTCAAGAATGTTCTTTGGAAGGTTCAGGTTATTGGAAATCTTTGTGATTTCGGAGAGTGCAAACGCCAAGTTCCGTTCTGTTGCATCTGAAACCCTGATGCGGCGTTGCCATTTCCGCAGACGGTAAACCTGTGCTTTCTGTCCAGGCGAGAGGCTTTTGCCGTAGATGTCTCGGTCATGCCAGTCGATGGTTGTTGATAATCCTTTATCGTGAATTGTGTATGTTAGGGGTGCACCAACACGGGTTCTCTTTGACCTTTGCTCATCATCAAAAGCTCGCCATTCTGGTCCACGGTCAGCTATTTTTTGCTGCACAACAAAACCGCAGTCCATGCATACTATTTCGGCGCATTCAGAATCATGCATAAGTCGGGTGCTGCCGCATTCAGGGCATGACTTGAACCTTTGGCGGTTCTGCTCTTTGGTGCAGCTTGGTCTTGATTTACTTGGTTCATGTAACTTGCTAGCTCTACTCATTCATCTTTTGCTCCGTTTTGTTTTCGAGAGAAGCAAGTACACCGGTTTATTCACTAGTTTCTCAGGTTCCCTAACGCTTGGTTTAATTACTGCATAAGGTGCTGAGACTGGACCTATAATATCAAAAACTTTGCCGACAACATTTAAGTTCTCATCGACAACTTCAGAGCCGATTTTCGGGGGATTTTCTGCTTTTACTACAATGTTTCGCGATGGAGTTACATTTGAAACTCTTGCCCAATCTTTGCAAACGCAATTCCCCTCTCGAAAAACATGTAGGAAACCGTAACAGTTTATTTAAAGTTTTCTAAGATGGTATATAAGCTGAAAGTACAAGTATGCGTTTTTTGAGTAGAAAGCTTCTTAAATAAGAAGTGTGGATAAGACTGTGCCTTAAAAGGGTGAGGCTAATATGTCTAAACCATTCTATGTAAAATATGAAGTCCCAAAAGAAATCGTAGATGCAGCCTATGAAGCCCTAACGATTGCTTCAAAATCAGGATCAGTTAGGAAAGGAACAAACGAAGCAACAAAAGCTGTTGAACGATCACAAGCAAAACTTGTCGTAATCGCTGAAGATGTTGACCCACCAGAAGTCATAGCACACCTACCACTACTCTGCGACGAAAGAAAAATTCCATACGTATTTGTCCCAAGCAAAGAACAACTCGGCAAATCCATCGGCATCGACGTTCCATGCGCAGCAGCCTGCATCATAAGAGAAGGAGAAGCAGCAGGCTTACTCAAAGAAATCGTCACTCGAATTGACCAGGTTAAACGAGGAACTCAGTAATGAGTAAAGAAGCAGCTGAAGAACTAATTCCGTCAGAAGTCATACAAGTCATCGGTCGCACAGGCGTAACTGGCGAAATCACACAAGTCCGCGTCCGCATCATGGAAGGCAAAGACAAAGGCAGAATCATCACACGCAACGTTAAAGGACCAGTGCGAGCACAAGATATTCTGATGCTGCGAGAAACTGAACGAGAAGCAAAGAAAATCACAAGATAAACTAACTGGAGAATTTGTCATGCCAAAACCGAGAAAATGTTCGTTCTGTGGTGCTGATTTCCCAGCTGGCACAGGCATGATGTTCGTTAAAAACGACGGCTCAATCCTATGGTTCGACTCCAGCAAATGCAAGAAAAGCAGCTTATCATTCAAACGCGACGCACGCAAGCTAAAGTGGACTAAGTACTTCGGTAAAGAAGAGAAAGGCAAAGGGTAAACCAGCAAGCAATCTTCTACGTTTTCAACCCATTTTTTCATCTTTTAAATGTTTGTATTCGTTTTTTGACTGAAAACTTATCTTCTAGCTGTCTCAATCAGAGTTTTAGGTGCTAAACTTGCCTCTGTTTCTTGCAAAAAAAGAAGTCTTCGAATGGTTAACGCAAGGCAAAAAAACAATCGACGTTAGAAAAGGCAACCCTCAAAGTGGAGAAATTGCTGTTTTTCAGTCGGGTCCACATGCGTTGAGGCTGAAGATTGTGAAGACGGAATCTGGTCGGCTTACGGAGATTTTGCGTTTGGACAATTTTAGGCAGGTTATTCCTTCTGCGATGGCGCTTGGTGATGCTGTTGATTATTTGCGGGGGATTTATGGTGGTTTGATGATGGGGTTTTTACTGCTTATTATGTTGTGCCGTTGAGCTAGTTGTTTTGCGGAAAGTGCTTGTTTGGCTGTTGAGATTTACGCTTTCAGTCATAAATATACTTACGTTTTTCGTAAAATAAAGTCAAGTAAACGTAACGCTTAAATATCATGCCGACCAATGTTGCTTACCTAAAATGAGGAATTCAAAATGGTAACATTCAGCGGTTGTTACACTGCACTAATAACCCCCATGAACCGTAATCGCCAAGTCGATTACGAAGGATTACAGCAACTAGTAGATTTCCAAATAAAAAACGGCGTCAAAGGCATACTAGCCGTCGGCACAACAGGCGAAAGCCCAACCTTAGACTGGAACGAACACAGCAAAGTAATCGAAAAAGTCCACGAGTACTCAAGCAACAGATGCCTAACCATAGCGGGCACAGGAAGCAACTCAACCCAAGAAGCCATCGAAGGCACAGCACACGCCCAAAACGCAGGCATAAACTGCGTTCTCCTCGTCGACCCATACTACAACGGACCAAGCTCAATGGAAATTCGCAGAGAATACATCGAACCCATCGCACGCCAGTTCCCAGAAGTCCAAGTTATCCCCTACATCATCCCAGGCAGAACAGGAACCCAGCTTTTTCCCCAAGACCTCGCAGTTCTCCACCAGCAGTACCCCAACGTTCGCTGCGTAAAGGAAGCGACGGGCGACCTCAAGAACATGGAGTTAACAAGGCAGCTCTGCGGAGAAGACTTTGACATTCTCTCAGGCGACGACGACAAAACCTACACTATGATGATTTCGCCCGACATCGCTGCAAGCGGCGTCATATCCGTCGTCTCCAACGTTGCTCCAAGCGCAGTAGTAGACATGGTGCACTACGTCTTGGATGGCAACGAGGAAGCTGCAAGCGTAATTGCCCAAGCACTCCAACCGCTCTTCAGCATAGTCACCGTGAAAACCCAAGAGCAAACACCATACGGACCAGTAGCATGCAAAGCCCGCAACCCACTCGCCTACAAGACACTGATGAACGTCTTAGGCATGCCGTCTGGACCCTGCAGGCAACCGTTGGGAAAAATGACGCGCAGCGGCTTAGAAGTGGTCTTGGCAAACGCACGAAAAGTCTACGAAAGCAACCCGCAGATTCTAAAGCCAATCGCCGACTACTTTGGCGTTGACCTCAAAGACCGACTCTACAACGAGAAGTACCTGGAGGGACTCTTCTATGCTTAAGTTCTGTGTAGCAGGCGCAGCAGGCAGAATGGGCAACGCCATCATCAATGAAGCCACCGCAAAAGGTCACCAAATCGTCGGCGCCATAGAAGCACCAAACACTCCAGCGCATCGGCAAAAGCCTGCGAGAACTCGGCATCTGCAACTCCGACACAAAAATCCTCAGCTCCGACAGATTAAGCGAAGCCGTCAAAGACGCCGACGTTTACGTAAGCTTCACGATGCCAGCCGCCGAAGTCATCAACATCCCCATCGTCGCTAACCTTGGAAAACGCATAATCCTCGGCACCACAGGCTTCACTCCAGAACAAAACCGACAAGTCGTAGCTGCAATGTCGGGCAAAGTTCCAGCAGTGTTCTCGCCAAACTACAGTGTAGGCGTCAACATACTCTTCAAACTAGCAGAAGCACTCAAAGCGTTTCCCACAGGCTACGATTTCAGCCTAAGCGAAATTCACCACACAGGCAAGAAAGGATGCGCCGAGCGGAACAGCAAAGAAACTTGAGCAAATAGTTTCACAAACTCGCGGCTACACAAAAACCGTTTATGGCAGAGAAGGCATCAGCCCACGGCAACCGGCAGAACTCGAATCAGTAGCAATACGTGCAGGCGGCGTTCCAGGAATCCATGACCTAATCGTTGCTGGACCATACGAGATGCTGCGCATTGAGCACACAGCGTTCTCACGAAACGTGTTTGCTCAGGGCGCTGTGTACGCGGCTGAGTGGTTAAGCAAGCAAAATGAGCCTAAAGTCTACAGTATGGCTGATGTTTTAGGCTTAACTTAACAGCAAAACCATTAACTTTTTTATCAAGGAAAAACAAAGTGAAAAGAGCAAAGGAAGAAACAAACATGCCCAATAAGCGTAAAGTCGCCATATTAGGCGCAACCGGAGCCGTTGGACAACGGTACATTCAACTCTTGCAGGGGCACCCATGGTTTGAAATCGAGGTGCTTGCCGCTTCAGAGCGGTCAGCAGGCAAAAAATACAAGGACGCATGCAACTGGATTATGGAAACAGACTTGCCTAAAGAAATCGCTGAAATGCCAGTAGCCAACGCTGATGTGGCGTCAGTGGAGAAGGCTGGCGATGTGGACTTGGTGTTCTCATCTCTTCCAGGCGATTTGGCAGGTCCAGTGGAATCAGAATTCGCAGCCATGTACCCAGTGTTTAGCAAGGCAAGCGCTCACCGAATGGAAAAAGATGTTCCGCTAATCATTCCAGAAATCAACCCAGACCACGCTGAATTGATAAAGATTCAGCAGAAAGCTTCGCGGCTGGAAGGGCTTCATCACAACTGACCCCAACTGCAGCACCATCCAAATGGCGATTACGCTAAAGCCGCTGATGCAGTTTGGCTTAGAAGCAGGTCGTAGTTACCACGATGCAAGCTCTAAGCGGTGCAGGATACCCTGGTGTAGCTTCACTTGACATAATCGACAACGTGGTTCCCTTCATTTCGGGTGAAGAGGAGAAGATGGAAACGGAAGCCCTAAAGATTCTGGGCAACTTCAACGGCAGAGGTCGTTGCAGAATGCTGATTTCAAGATTAGCGCAAGCTGCAACCGAGTCCACGTCAAAGACGGACACTTAGAATCGATATTCGTAAAGCTAGACCAAGATCCATCGCTAGACCAAATCGAGGCTGCCTTTGAAGATTTCAAGGGCGAACCGCAACTGCTCAAGTTGCCGTCTGCTCCAGCAAACCCAATCATTGTTCGTCATGAGAAGAACCGACCTCAACCACGCTTTGACCGTGACGCAGGCAACGGCATGAGCGTTGTCGTCGGCAGAATCCGTAAGGATCCGATTATGACTTTCAAGTACATGTGCCTTGGGCATAACACGGTTCGTGGCGCTGCAGGCGGAGGCATTTTGAGCGCTGAGCTTGTATGTGGCTAATGGTTTAGCTTAAATGCCCTTCCAGTAGTAACAGTAGAGTCTGGTGTGA
The DNA here is from genome assembly GCA_963846735.1 of Candidatus Bathyarchaeota archaeon. GTDB lineage: Archaea > Thermoproteota > Bathyarchaeia > Bathyarchaeales > Bathycorpusculaceae > Bathycorpusculum. Next base: position 557,081 of record CAWJXC010000004.1, read on the forward strand.
GTGGATGGTTAAGAGAAAGCTTCGTGAACCCTTAGAAGACCGAAAAGGCAGCCTTTTCTTTGACGGCTTCTCAGTTAAGGAATTAGCTGAAAAATACGATACGCCACTGTACGTGCTAAGCGAGAAACGCATCAGAGACAACTACAATCGCCTTCACAACGCCTTAATCAGCAACTACAAGTACGTGCGCATCTACTATGCCGCCAAAGCCAACACCAACTTAACCGTGCTAAAGATTCTGCAGTCCGAAGGCGCATACTTAGACACTGTTAGCCCAGGCGAAGTGTTCATGGGCTTAAGCAGCGGATACACACCCGACCGCATCCTATTCACTGGCACCAGCGTACGAAACGACGAGTTAAAGATGTCTAGCTGACGCAAACATCACCGTAAACGTGGATTCCCAGTCAGAACTGGATAGGCTGCTAAAGATTGCAGTTCCGCAAACCGTTTCCGTGCGTGTTAACCCCGAAGTCGGCGCAGGGCACCATAGCCACTGCATCACGGCTGGTCCCGAATCGAAGTTTGGGCTCTGGGAAGAAGAAGCCATACAAGCTTACGCGATTGCTAAGCGAGCGCGAGTCGAACGCTTTGGTATTCACATGCACATTGGCTCAGGCATTCTTGAGATTGAACCTTATGCGTTGGCAGTGGAAAAACTACTAAGCATAGCCAAGCGTGTGCACGATGAAGTAGGCATAGAATTCGAGTTCATTGACATCGGCGGCGGATTCGGCGTTCCGTACAAGCCAGAAGACAAAGATTTAGACCTAACAGAGTTCTCCAGCAAAATCGTGGTTCCCTTCAAGAGCAAGGTCAAGGAATATGGTCTTGGCAAGCCGTTCCTATGTGTTGAACCAGGCAGATACCTTGTTTGCGACGCAAGCATCCTGCTAACAACTGTTAACACCGTCAAGCAGACGCCTTCCAAGAAATTCGTCGGCGTAGACGCAGGCTTCAACACCCTCGTGCGCCCAACAATGTACGGTTCCTACCACCCAATCCTAGTCGCTAACAAGCTTGCCGCAAGCCGACAAGGAAACCTACGATGTGGTGGGTCCAATCTGCGAGTCAGGCGACGCTTTAGCCAAAGACCGCGCCATGCCACAAGTTGAGGAAGGCGATTTGCTGGCAGTTTTAAACGCTGGCGCTTACGGTTTTAGCATGAGTTCACAGTACAATTCACGACCCCGAGCCGCGGAAGTTATGATTCGGCAGGGCAAAGCGGTAATTGGTTAGGCAACGCGAGCAACTCAGCGATTTGATGTCCAGTCAACAGGATGGCAGAGTGAGCGTATGCGTTTTTGGAAAATGCATGGTTTAGGCAACGATTACATTGTGATTGATAATAGGGACCAGAAAATCAGCGATGCACATGCTGCGGATTTGGCGAAGAGGCTGTGTGAGAGGCGCTTCTCGGTTGGTGCGGATGGGCTTTTGCTTGTTTCCAACTCCAAGGTGGCTGATGTGAAGATGCGGATTTTCAACGCTGATGGCAGCGAAGCGGAAATGTGCGGAAACGGTATCCGCTGTTTTGCCAAGTACTGTTACGAAACTGGCATCGCAAAGAAGGAAGAGTTTTCGGTTGAGACGCTGTCGGGTATAAAGCATGTTTGGCTAACCGTCAAGAATGATGAAGTTCAAACCGTCAAGGTAGACATGGGAGCGCCCAATTGGGAACGTTCTTCGTTTCCAATGGTTGGAGAGGGCACATGCATAAACGAGAACTTAGAAGTCGACGACGAACTTTACAGGGTAACGTGCCTTTCAATGGGCAATCCTCACTGCGTCACATTCGTCGAAAACGTAGATGAGTTTCCCGTGGAGTATGTCGGACCAATAATTGAAAATCACAAGGTATTTCCCAATAGAACCAACGTTGGCTTCGTGCAGGTTCTAAACAAAAACGAGCTCAAGGTTCGGGTTTGGGAACGCGGCTGCGGAGAAACCCTTGCCTGCGGAACTGGAACATGCGCTGCTGTGGCGGCTGCAAACAAGCTTGGAAAAGTCGGCAACAAAGTAACCGTTCATGTTCTTGGCGGCGACCTGCAAGTGGAAGTTGGCAAAAGCATGTTTCTGAGCGGTGCCGCCGAAAAAGTTTACGAAGGAACACTATTCAAGGAGCCATAAAAATGACGTTTGAGTATGCAGACCGAATAAAACGGTTGCCGCCTTACCTGTTTGCTGAAATAGAGAAGACCATAAAGGAAAAGAAGGCGCAAGGCATCGACCTAATTTCGCTTAGCATCGGTGACCCTGACCTTCCGCCGCCACCGTTCGTTGTCGAGGCGCTAAAAAAGGAAGCCGCTGACCTGAAGAATCATAATTACTCCTTCAGTCAGGGCGAACCAGACTTCCGACAGGCGGTGTCGGAGTGGTATAAGAAACGCTTCAACGTTGACCTATCACACGACCAAGTCGTCGCGCTTATTGGGCTCAAAAGAAGGCATAGCAAACATTGCCCGAGCATTCATTAACCCAGGCGACCGCGTGTTGGTGCCTGACCCAGCTTACCCTGTGTACGCTAACGGCAGCACAATCCTCTGCGACGGCAAAGCAGTGCCTATGCCGCTTTTGGAAGAGAACGGTTTCAAACCAGACTTCGACGCAATCGATGCAGAGAAAGCAAAAATGATGTTTATCAACTACCCAAACAACCCCACCGCCGCAACCGTTGACAAGAAATTCCTCAAAGAAGCCGTAGATTTCGCCAAGGACAACAACATCATGCTCTGCTATGACAACGCTTACTCGGAAATCACCTACGACGGCTACCGCGCCCCAAGCATTCTGGAGATTGATGGTGCCATGGATGTCGCCATCGAATTCCATTCGCTCTCAAAAACCTTTAACATGACGGGCGACCGCATAGGCTTCGCCGTTGGAAACAAGCAGCTTGTTAGTGGCTTAACTAAAGTCAAATCCCAAATTGACTCAGGACCACCAGTTTACACCCAGAAAGTCGCCGTCAAAGCTTTAGGCGCTTACACGAGCCGTGAAGCGCCAGAGTTCCTAAAGAAAAACAACCAAATCCTCCAAGAACGCCGCGACCTCCTCGTTGATACGCTCTGCAAAATCGGGTACAAATGCGACAAGCCCAAAGCCACGTTCTACGTTTGGGTTAACTGCAAAGGTGACTCGATGCAATTCGCCACCAAACTGCTCAACGTTGGTGTGGCTGTGACGCCTGGAGTCGGCTTTGGCAAGTACGGGGAAGGCTACGCAAGAATAACGTTTACGCAGCCCAAAGAACGCATAGTGGAAGCTTGCAACCGAATAGCCAGCGCCTTTTAGTCTCTCTTTTCTTTGGGCGGAAAATCTATAATTTTTCAACATTCTATTGTTGCTTAAAATGCCAATACAGACCTCACCCTCTTAGGGAATGACCCTCCCCTCTATCGTTTCTGCAATGAACCTCTATTAGGCTCCAAATATGAATGCGATTGTCTATGTTTCGGAAAAATAATTCAAGCTAATCTATCAGAACAATAATAAAGAAAACAAAAAGATAAGAAATTAGCTGCTTATTTTGCAGCTGCTTTTGCGAGTTTCTTTAGGATTTGGTCTTTAGCGATGGTGTATGCGATTGCGTAGTCGAAGAGTCCCTGCGGCTCGGCGGTTGCGCGTTTAATCATTTCTGTTTCGGTTTTGATTTTTAGTTTGCCGATGGCTAATGCGCCGATGCCGTAAACGCCTGGTTTGAGTTCTTTGCCGTCGTCGTTTGGAGCTAAGCCTTCCACGCCGAGTGGTTTGATGGCGTTGATGTCTGCGACGATTTTGCAGTTCGGAGACTTGTTTAGGTCTGCTGCTGAGAGCAGTTGGATTCCGCCTGCGCCTGCTGAGAGGATGATTTCTGCGTCTTTGATGGCTTCGGCTGTTTGTTCGGGTTTTGTGACTTCGACAACTTTGACTCTTCGTGCGCCGACTTCTTGGTTGATTTTGTCAGCGACAACTTGACCTTTTGCGAGTGCGCGGCTGGTGATGGTTACGTTTGCTTTTTCTGCGGCGTAGATTCTTGCGGCTGTTTGCCCGACTGGTCCTGTGCCTGCTAGGACGGTGACTTTTTTGCCTTCAAGGGTGCCGAAGCCTTTCTCCATTGCTGCGCCGAAGGTTTTTGCTACTGCGGCTGCGGCTGTTGAGTATCCGCCTCTTGGGTCAACGATGATGCTGTTTCCCCATGGGGCTGACTTCATGGCTTTCTGTGTTGCTTCAACTACTTTTTCAACCATTTCGAAGTTGCTTCCGTTGATGAACACTTTTGTGTGTTTTGCGCCTTCGGGTCCGCGTGGGAAGAGGAGGTCGAAGACGATTTTTGGGGCGTCTTCAGCGGTGACGTTTTCATATTTGAATATCATTGAGTCTGGGAACGCGTCGATGGCGACTAGCATGTCGAATGGACTGCAATATTTGTCTGTGTCTAGGAAAACGAAAACTGTTTTGTAACTTGGTTGTTGTGCCAATTTCTTTACACCTTACCTGTTGTGATGAGTGCAGTTTAATGATTTAAGAATTATCCAGAATTAACCCTTACCTCCACTAACCGAAAACCCCCATAAACAAACCTTACACTTTTTTCACTAGGGTAAATGGCGCCTTTATACCGCAACCATTTAATAACCAAGCCCTCAGAATTCTAAACATCAAACCAAGAAGGCATCTTATTGTCCATAAACCAGAACCTTGAAAAACTCTCAAACGCCTGCGGAGTAACAGGCAGAGAAAACCAAGTCAGAGACCTCATGATACAACTCCTCAAACCATACGCAGACGAAATCCAAGTAGACAAACTAGAAAACGTCATAGCCATCAAAAAAGGCAAAGCCAAAGCACCAAAAATAATGTTGGCAGCTCACATGGATGAAGTTGGCTTGATGGTGAAAACAATCACCAAAGATGGGTTTATTCAATTCACAAAAATGGGCGGAATCGACGACCGAATTCTTCCAGCCCAAAGAGTTACCGTTTATACCAAAAAGGGGCAGTTTCCCAGGAATTATAGGTTCCAAACCGCCCCATATCCAAAAGGAAGAGGAACGCAAAAAAATCATTACATACGATGAACTCTTCATCGACGTCGGTGCAGAAAGCAAAGATGCCGCTGCCAACATTGGCGTAGCAATGGGCGACCCAATAGCTTTTGACATAAAATACACCAACCTTGGCAAAGATGCAGTAATCGGCAAAGCCTTTGACAACCGAGCAGGATGCATAACGATGGTTGAAACCCTAAAGCTCCTCAAAAAAACTGACTGCACTGTCTGTGCGGTTGGCACTGTCCAAGAGGAAGTTGGTTTAAGGGGCGCAGCAACAGCCGCTTTCGGTGTTGACCCAGACTTGGCATTAGCCTTAGACGTAACGATAGCTGGCGATGTTCCAGGAGTAAGAGAATTTGATACCAGCGTAAAAATGGGCAAAGGACCAGCCTTAACCATTTCTGATTCTGGCTTGATTACTCACCCCAAAGTTTTGCGGTGGCTAATCGAAACGGCGGAAGAAGAAAAAATCCCCTTCCAACTCGAATCAGGCTTACTTGGCAGCACAGATGCAGCCAGAATCTCCATAACACGCCAAGGTATCCCCTGCGGCACCGTCTCAATTCCCACACGTTACATCCACAGCCCAGTCGGTATGCTTAGCCTAAAAGACATCGAGAACTCAGCAAAACTAACCGCCGCAGCCATCCAAACAATCACAAAACACTTCTAACCCTTACGCTAGGGGAAACCGTTTTTAATTCTCCCCTTCCTTCTATCTATCGTTGGTCTATGGCATGAGTAAACCTGACAAATTCGCGGGAAAATTCGAGTTTCTAGAACACACAGCCGATGTCTATGTTCGAGCACACGGCAAATCCATGGAGGAAGCCTACGAAAACGCTGCCCTCTCGATGTTTGAAACCATCACAGACACAGACAAAATTACTCCTGCCCAAGAAGATTCGCTTGAAGTAGAAGCAGAAGACCAGTACGCTCTCCTCTACAATTGGCTAGAAGCTTTATTGGTAAAATCAGAAACCTTAGATATGCTTTATTCAAAATTTCAAATAACCAGCTGGAAAGAAACAAACGAAAACTTTAAGATAAAAGCCAAAATTTGGGGAGAAAAATTTGACCCCCAAAAGCACCCGCAGAAAGTCGCGGTTAAAGCCGTAACCTACCACCTCATGGTGATTATCCGTGAAATGGATAGGGTGATTTTGGAGTTTATCTTAGATATCTAAGCAAACTTTAGCCTTTTCAGTTCCGAAAACAGCTTTTCAACCATGGGTTCAGGCGGCTGTTCTAGGGTTTTTGTTTCAAGCTCGATGAAGGGAACCTTCTTTTCCTTGTAGAATGCTATCAGAGGAGTTGTTTGTTCTTGGTAGACTTTGAGTCGATTCTTTATGGTTTCCGGGTTGTCGTCTGAGCGCTGGTATAGGGGTCCTTCGCATTTGTCGCAGACACCTTCAACCTTGGGTTTTAGGAATTTTACGTTGTAGACTGTTCCGCAGTTCTTGCAGATTCTACGAGTTGACAAGCGTTCGATGATTATCCAGTCAGGAACATTTAGCTGCATGATAACATCAATTTTTGTTATACCGTCAAGTTTTTTTGCTTGGTCAAGCGTTCTTGGGTAACCGTCAAGAATGAAGCCTTTTCCTTTAGAAATTTTAGCTAAATGCGCCTTTAAAACTTCAACAACAACATCGTCGGGAACTAAGGCTCCTTTTTCCATGTAACTTTTAACTTTACTGCTGAGTTCCGATTTCTCTTTAACAAGTTCACGGAAGATATCTCCCATTGAAATAACGTCAACGCCTAGTTTGGCTTGAAGTCGTGAGGCATAGGTGCCTTTTCCTGCGCCTGGCGCTCCAAAGATAATAGCTTTCAACATCAATTGTCACCTGTCAGTGCACTCACATACCAAACAAATGATAATTAAGTTTTATCGTTGCTAAGACTTTTTTAGTTCCTTGCAGCTTAAGTGGCTTCTACGGTTTTTTGCTCTTTGTGTAGGTGGGGCGATTTTAAAATTTCCACAAAAGTGCTTGAGAAACAAGCTGCTTTTTGATTTTGCAACGTTTTTCTACGTCTGTCTGGTTGTGGGATACGGGTTTTTCTCCACACGCTCTACATGGCTCCATGTTGAAGCGGTCAGGATGTGGATGTGAAAGCATGCATCGTTTGCTTTTTTTCCGACAAGAATCATTGAGTAGCAATGACAGCGCAATGCAAGTCGGAAACTAGCACACCTAAAAATAGCGCCCTTCTTTCATCCGAGTTTCTCTTTGGGGAAGAGAATTCCCTGAGTTCAACTTCCATCACTCAGCGTCGAGTCATCAATTATAGGTCGTTCGTAGAAGCAGATATCTTCTTATCTTACGGCTTTGTTATACTGTTTTGGTAATACCAATGGGTATGGAAGAAACCGTATGCGCTAAAGTTCCATCTGAACTCAAAAAAAAGCTATCTAACCTAGGCGTAAATGTAAGCGAAGTAATACGCGAATCCCTGCAATCAGAAGTAGACCGTCTCGAAAAAGAACGCATTAACCAACTCGCCAAAGAAGTATCAGCAATTCTAAAAAAGATTCCACCTGAAGAATTTGCCCAGTCTATCCGCGCCACAAGGGACAACCAATGACAAAACCCCAGCTGCTGTATCACTCCAACATAATATACAGATTGATCAGGGAGCTCCCACAAGGCGCCGTGGAAAAACTCGCTGAAGGTACAACGATTTATTTAGCGTACTACGAGCTTGGCAACGCATTGTGGCGGGAATGTCTTTTGCTTAAAAAAATAAGTGTAGATGAAGCGGTAAAATCATTAGATTTAATGTACTTAATCCTTGGACGTATGCAGGTAGCTTCACTTGACAACGAGACAGGACAAGAAATACTGCATACAGCGCATAAATTTAACTTAACATTCTATGACACAGCATATCTTGTGGAAGCAAAGAGGTCAGGCAAAACTTTAGTAACCGACGACCATAAGCTTGCCAAAGTCGCAGAATCCTTGGGAATAAAAATCTTATCAAGCAAGATGCTCATGCAATAATTAGAAACTAAAGTTTTTCTGTTCATCTCTTAGGAAATGTTTATGCTTCAAAGTTTCCTTTTTCATCACCGTCTCAAGGGATACGTTTGCATACGAAGGAAATCGGAAAGAACCTGTTCATGGTGGAGCTGGAGACTGGAGGATTCAAAAACCTAATCTGCAGCTACGTCATAAAAGGCAAAACGCCTTTCCTTGTGGAGTCAGGTCCAACCAGTTCCATCCCAAACCTGCTCTCTGGACTAAAAGAGCTCGATGTAGCGCTTGAGGAAGTGGAGTACGTCGCTGTTACCCATGTGCACCTTGACCACGGAGGCGGCGCAGGCACACTGCTAAAGCTTCTGCCAAACGCCAAAGTTATCGTTCACCCAAGAGGCATGCCACACATAGTTGACCCTGAGCGACTTTGGTCGTCCTCCCAGAAAGTTTTGGGGTTTGTCAGCGAAATCTTCGGCAAACCAGAACCTGTCCCAAAAGACCGAGTAATCCCCATGACTGAAGGCTCTTTTGACTTAGGTTTTGGCGCAAAATTAACGGTCACAGAAACGGTAGGTCACGCTTCACACAACCTGAGTTTCCAAGAATCATTTAACGGAGGCGTTTTCCCTGGAGATGCGGCAGGCACATATTTTCCAGGATTTGACGTTGTAGTTCCAACTACTCCGCCGCCCTTCCACCTGGATGCAGCATTGGCTTCTTTGGATAAACTGATTAGCCTAAAACCAACTGCTCTGTACTACAGCCATTTCGGAAAAGCCACAGACGCCGTGCAACGCCTCAAAGACTACAAGGTGCAGCTTCAATTATGGGCTGATGTTGCAGAAGAAGGCGTAAGAAAAAACTGGAGCCTTGAGCAAATCCGTGACCGAATCATCGTTGAAGACAAAGTTATGCAGAAAGTTGCAGATTTCATAAAGGCTCATCGCATTTACTCAAAAACGGTTCTGGAAAACTGCGTAAGAGGCTTTATCGAATACGCAAAGCAAAAGCAGGGTTCATAAACGTTTTATAGTCTCATTCATCTTTTGTTTTGAAAGGTGAAGATTTTTGGGTGAAAGTGAAAGCCGAGCCGCTCCCGAGCGGGTTCCGTTAGAAAAAGTTAACGATTACATGTGGCGTATTCCACAGTACAAGCCTGAGATGCGTGTTCCAGGCATGGTTTTTGCTAACCAAGCGCTACTGGAAAAAATGCAGACTGACCGCACTCTTTGGCAATGCTCGAATGTGGCGCAGTTGCCGGGCATCTACAAGTATGCAATTACGCTTCCTGATGGGCATGAGGGTTATGGTTTTCCAATTGGCGGTGTTGCAGCAACCGACTACGAAAACGGCGTCATCAGCCCTGGCGGCGTCGGCTATGACATTAACTGCGGCGTCCGCCTCCTATCAACGACGCTTACGGAAAAGGATGTGCGCCCCAAACTTGCGCCGTTGGCAGAAACTATTTTCCGTAATGTTCCCTCTGGGCTTGGTAGCCGCAGAAAAGATTTCACCATTTCCCAACGTGACTTAGAATCATTAACAGTTGAAGGGGTACAGTGGCTTATTGACCGCGGGTTAGGCTGGGCAGGAGACGCAGAACACTGCGAAGAAAATGGACACATGAAAAACGCCAACCCCGACAAAGTTTCAAACACTGCTAAAAACCGCGGCTTAACCCAAATCGGCACGTTGGGCTCTGGAAACCATTTTCTTGAAATCCAAAAAGTTGACAAAATCTTCAACGAAAAAACCGCTAAAGCCTTCGGACTTACGCATGAGGGTCAAGTTACCGTTATGATTCATTGTGGCTCGCGGGGTTATGGGCATCAAGTCTGCTCGGACTATCTGCGGGTTATGGAGCATGCAGTGCAAAAATACAAAATATCCCTGCCTGACCGCGAATTAGCCTGCGCCCCAGGAAACAGCAACGAAGCTAGAGATTACATTGAGGCGATGGCTTGCGCCGTCAACTATGCGTTCGCAAATCGTCAGGCGATTATGCATTGGGTCCGCCAAAGTTTCCAACAAGTCTACGGTCAAGACGCAGAAAAATTTGGCTTAAAACTCGTTTACGATGTCGCCCACAACATTGCAAAGGCAGAAACTCACAACATTGACGGCGTCCAAAAGAAGGTTTGGGTTCACCGCAAAGGAGCAACAAGAGCTTTTCCCGCTGGTCACCCTGATGTACCAGACGATTACCGCAGTGAAGGGCAACCTGTGCTTATTCCAGGCAGCATGGGCACCAGCTCATGGGTTTTGGTGGGTTCACAGAAAGCGATGGATTTGACTTTCGGTTCCACGGCCCACGGCGCGGGCAGGATGATGAGTCGTTCAGCTGCAAAGCGGCAGTATTGGGGCGGCGACATAAAGACGGGTTTGGAGAAGCGCGGCATTGTGGTTCGTGCAGCGAGCGAGTCGGTGTTGGCTGAGGAAGCTGACCCAGCATACAAAAACGTGGACATAGTTGCGGATGTTAGTGACAAGGTTGGGATTGCCACTAAGGTGGCGAGGCTTGTTCCTTTAGCGGTTGTAAAAGGGTAGACGCAACCAACCATTTTTTCCCTTAAATTTTTATTGTATCTAAATATCGTTTTTAATTATTTGATTTGGGAAATGGTATATCTGAAGCTAAACCAATGCACTATAACTTAAGCCGTTAAGAAAAGTAGGAAAACTTGCTTTGAAAACAAACGAAATCAGGCTTCGGTACAGCGGATTTATAGTGTTTACCACTCAAGTCTTGAGCTTGATTACTGGGCTTATCTTTACGCTTCTTTTAACCAGAAACATGAGCACTGACCAGTTTAATATTTGGACAAATATTTTTGATTACACAGGTTATTTTTTGCTCTTTAACCCAGTGTTGCCCTTCTGGGCAACCAGATTTGTGGCTAGAGGCAAAGAAGGCGCAGTTAAAACTAGCGTTTCAGCCCAGTTGACGATAGCTCTTGCTTCGATGATAATTTATTTTCCCGTTATTGTTTTGATTTCAAGAGCCATTGGAACCAGCAGCTACTTGCTAATTTATCTTATCGCAGGCTTCTATATTTTGACTTTTTACTCAATCACAATTTTCGAAAGCATTCTGCAGTGTATAAAACCTCAATTCGTTGGGTACGGTTTGATGATTGAGGAAATAGTTAAGGTATCTGTTGCTTTGGTTTTGATTCTGGGTTTTAAGCAATTGTTCCTTGGTGCCATATTGGGGTTAGTGGTTTCTTGTGTGGTCCAAGTATTTTTCTACGTGTACCTTCTACGGAGCTACTTTAAACAAAAAATACACTGGGGTTATCTTAAAGAGTGGCTTAAGGGGTCTCCCGCAATTGCCTACAACGCCATAGGCGGACAATTGATGTCCACTGTCTTTATCTTGCTTTTCTTATACGGAGGCTCAGGCGCCAGAGCTTACTATCAAGCAGCCCTCACTTTCACGGTAATAATTAGTTACGCGAATTCTTTGGCGTTTGCATTGTATCCTAAACTTTTAGCTAAAACCTGCAACGACGAACATGTGGGTGTTTCGTTTAGAACAGTAATGATGTTGGCTATTCCTTTCGCAACCATAACTATGGTAATGTCCATGTCATTTCTAACCATTCTAAAAATCTCCTACAGTGTTGCTTGGCCCGTTCTCATTGCATTAACGGTTGATACATTAGTTGTTATGGTCTACACATTTTATACAAGTTGTCTAATGGGCGTAGAATCATTTGACGCTGAAGGAAAAATCGCATTCCGCAAACTTATCCGAAGCAAAATCTTCAAAGTATTTAGTATCCCCTATATTCAAGCGGCAATTGCCATCCCCTTGACATATTTCGTTTTGACAAGTTTGCCAGCGGCGAACCCAGTGCAAGCAACAGTGGATGTTGTAGTGATACTTATGATTGTTCACATTTCAACCCTGCTTGGTCTCTACTATTTTATGCGTCGTTCCGTTAAGATACCTGTTGCTTGGAAAAGCATAGCCAAATACATTATGGCGGCATTACTTATGGGAATTGTACTTTTCCTTCTTCCAACCCCCTCAACACTGCTCTCTACAATAGCAAAAGCGATTGGAGGCTTTGCACTCTACATAGCTTTGCTGCTGGTCATTGATGCCCAAGCCAGAGAGCTTCTTGGATTAGTATGGGAAGAAATCAAAGGCACCCTAAGACAGTTAACGTCAAAAAACAACGGTTTTAAGGACGAAAATGACGCTTTAACGAGTGAAAATTAATATCTTCTGAAAAACAATGTTTACTAAAGCGATTCTTGTTTCGCTTAGGGCGCCTCACCAATGAAGGATGAATGTGGAATCTGCGGCAGAGTTCTCCGAACAACTTACATGCGTAAGTGTGAACGATGCAAAAAACTGTACTGTCGAGACTGCATGACTCCCGATGTAGCCACCGGCGACCCGAATGCGATGCTGTGTCTTCACTGCGCCCGGCGAGTGGTTTCGCCTCGGACGGTTTCCAAGTATGCTGGACTTGAAGGTCACTTAAAGTTTAGAGCTGCATTCACTGACACCGTTAAGCTCTCGTTTGCACGGATTGATGGGTTAATCGGCAGTAACCTTCCGATGAATGCTTACCGAGAATCAGCCTGGTGGAGCAACGCGTCTTCAAGTATTCATGCGAAGGCTTGGCTTGATGCAGGTTGGGAAGTGCAGGAAGTCAACTTCAAAGAAGGCTACGCAACCTTCAAGAAAGTACGCAATGTAGCATTCAAAAAATCCAAGCGAAGCAAACTTGAGATTACTCAGCCTTTCACGCCTGTGCCCGTTCATAAGCCAAGGTCCAAGATTCCATCGAAGACTAAAGTGTCAAAGCTTTATGCCAGAATTAAGAACCTTGAACGGCAAAGAGCCATGCCCCGCCAACCAGTAAGAGGGCTCAAATTTAAGTCGCAGTATCAGAAGCGGCTTTTTAAATCCAACGAAAAACCACAATAACAACCACTCGCTTATGGTTTTGCGGTGTCCCCTTGCTTGAGCGAACGGTAAACTTAAAAATTGAAGAAGCATACCCAAAATTGAAAGATGCTTTAGTCGCGAAGGGCTGCAAAGTAATCTCTGAAGAGCTGCCAAAACAAATCTCGGTTAGGCAGGGTTCGCTGTGGGGGATATTGCCTAAAACAGCCAAAAAAACAATTAACGTAAATTTGGAATCAGTTACTGATGGAACACTGGTAAAGTGTTCTTCGAGGCTATCTTCTGACTGGAAAAACATCACCCTAATCGGCTGTGCATTCGCGTTTGTTCTTGTAGGATTATGCGTGTGGATGGCTACCGATTTAAGTTCATTTATGGTTACGCGTGTACCTAGTTTTTGGAGTTGGCTAATCATGGCTGGCGGCAACGTGGATTTAGTTGCTGGTCAAGCCTTAGTTAATTTAACTTGGGGTTTGGCGGTTTTTCTTTCTGTAATAGTATTGTTGGAAGCGGCGATTGTAGTTTACGTGCGTTCCAGAATAGATTGCTTCACAGAAGACGCCTTGAACAAATTAAGCTAATTTGCTATCCTATGTTTTTGCCGCATTTCTTACAGTACGCCGCGAAGGTTTTGTTGCTTGAACCGCAATAAATACAGAACTTGTTGCCCTCTAAATCGGTGTTTTCCTCTTGTGGACTGCTTGGTAACTGTGAAGCAGGTGCTTGGCTGTGTATTGGTTTTTCTTTGGGTCTTCTTACTGACCAAACCGCTAAGATGATTGAAGCGGTTATAGCGAACGCGATGACTATGAACAAGAGCGGGTTATCTGAAATTAGGTTAACGGATAAAGGTTCAACGGGTTGGATTGTTGGTTGAGTGATATTTATTGAACCAGAATCGGTTGGGTTGGGTACAAAAGTTGGAGTTGGCGAGTTTGTTACGTTTTGTGCATTGGTTGGAGTTGGTGAGGGCTCAACGGTTGATATCACATCTACGTTGGGAACAAACTGGTTGTTTTCATCTATGCCGTAAACATAAGCGCTTTTACCTTGAAACTCATCAGGTAGTTGCCCGACTTTAAATCCTGTTCCCGTAGTTTCAGCGTAATAATAGGTTGTGTTATTGTATGTCCAATAAGTGCCTGAAAAGTCATTTCCAGCCACACCAACTGCGAAATGATCTGTAGGGTTAATGTAGACGGCTTCGTAACCCATTAAAAGCGCCAGGGTTCCAAAAAGTATGGCTTTACAGTCACAGTCTCCCGTTTGGTCAACCAAAACTTCAATTGGGAACCTTGGGTATTCTTCATATCCCGTCGTGTTTAAATCCAATGAGTAAGGAATGCTTTGAACGAATGCTAAAACAAAGTTTATTTTATCGCTTGAACCGTAATCTTGCTGGTTTGCTGTTTCATTTAGCTTTTCCGCCAGAGCCTGTAGGAACTGGTCTTTGGTTGTAGTCATTAAGTCGTAGCCTGCAGGTCCATTACGAATCCGCGTTGAATCTGGAACCGCTTTATACGCTTCATACAAAGCAACCGAGATGCTCAGGTTCCACACCCAATGATCGCCGTTATAATCCCAAGCGAACGTTCTGTTGTAGTATTGGGTGGTTTCTGCGGCTGCTTGGTGTGGAAATATTATGGGCGAAGATATGATGACCGCTAATGTTATGATTATTAATAGTCTGACTGGTTTTTGTTTCAGCGAGAGCCTGCCCATTTTGACCATTTCAATATCGGTAACATCAGCAGTCCGCCGTTTAAAACTTGTCCCAAATCATGATTTCTTAGTTGCTGTTGAACTGTTGAACCAAGTGGTTAAGCTATAAACCGCCACGGCTAAAAGGCAAACCAGCACCAACACTTTAACGTAGGAAAACACACCAAGAAGCGAAACAGACAGCAACACAGCTGGAAGCGGCAACAACAAAAAGTAAACCAACGCAACCAATCCAAGCCTGTTACCCACACTCTCTTTCTTAACAAATCCCTTTCCGAAGAATGCACCTGCCAATCTTCCAAAACCGCTTGTGCAAGCTTTGCATTTGTAGCAACTACTGCAGCCGAGTCTGCGCAAAACAGCATAAATTATGAATGCTAAAAAAACTAAATAGAGCCAACCATAAAGAAAATTGTAAAACAATACACTAAAGAAAGACAGAAAAACCCACGCGAGAAGCCCAAGGTTTCCCCAAACAAGCAATCCGCGAGTAAAGTCAAGTTTTTCTTCGGTCAAAGCGTTGTTGCTCCATTTTATACTACGGATAGTTTAGAGTTCCTGCTTATAGATAATTTGTCTTTGCCACCTTTTGGCTGAGAATGCTGAGTTATCAGAGGGCTTGGAACTTGAAAATTATTTTTGCTTGATTATGCCGTAACTTTGCTTTTTCCAGGCATCCCTGAACTTGTTATAGTAATCGATGGGTTGGAAAACAGGCGCATAAGTTACTTGCCACTCAAGCCCACATTTGCAAACCGCGAAAACCTCTTTTTTCTTTAAGTCCGCACAAATCTGAAGCAACTCCTTTCTACATTTTGGGCAATAATATGGTCCATTCACCATTTGCTTTGCGTCTTTAGTTAAGATTTTCATGCGGCTGCCGGGAACTTTATGCCTATCCTTTCCTGAACTCATTTTGTCCAACCTAAACTACACTATTCATTACCCATGACTAAGATATAGTCTTCCCTACAAAAATGAATTTTCCAACATGACGACACGTGAGATGAATTGCGATTGAAAACTTTAAATTCTGTTTGGTGAAAGTTTTAGGATGGTGATTTTTTGTTTGTCAAACACAATAAAGCACGTTCAACGATGGAGCAGCCGCCTCAAAGAACCCGACTATGAAATAGTCAAATTCAAAATCTAAAAAAATCAAGGAACTAAGCTCTTGCATTGTGCGCAAGCCCAGATAAACTTAAATTTCGCTTGAGAATATGGCTTATCCAGCGCGGCCGTCGTCTAGTCTGGTTTAGGACTTTAGCCTTCCAAGCTAATGATCCCGGGTTCAAATCCCGGCGACCGCACCATTTACTCTTTATTTATTTGTTTCGGCGCAACTTTACTTTGCTGCCCTTAAGCATGTCCAGTCCAAGAGATGCAAGTTTTCTTCCGCCATAGCCAAAAATCATTAGCCAAAAGGAAATGCCGAAAACCAAGCTTAGAACTCCCCCCGAAGCAATAACGGTTGTTTGGTTGCCTACAGTCATTGTTATGTCGGATAAGCCAAAGAGTGTCTTTGAATACAAATCGCTCTCTAAAATTACTACCAATTCGTAGATTGATACAGCAATTATAACTATGCCTATGGCAAGCAAAGCGTATCCAGCGTACTTTTCATCGTTGGACCTTGCTTTGAACCCGACAAATGTTTGTTCTTTTCTTGCACGGCGGGCTATGACAAACAAAACTAATGTTATAATGGAAGCCACCAAGACATCCAGAAGAATTTTGATATACTCGGTAGCCGAAGCATCCATAAACGGTCACGTGTTTTTTGGTTAAGCGCTCTGTGGTTCTGGCGGTGCTGTCATGGACTCTTTTATTTCCACTTTAATGTCCTTAATCATGCTGACGCCAAGCGAAGCGATTTTTCCTCCAGCAAACAGAACAAATCCCATTAGAATAAACCAGAAGAACAGGTTAGGCAACTGGCTTAATTGGGCGCCTTGTATCACTGATACGTTTGTTCCACCTTGACCGGTTGGCAGAGAAATGTCTGAGAGGTTGAAGAGGTTTGGCGGAGAAGCGTTGCCGGTGTAAACGTTTATCATTTCAAAGATTGAGAAAAGCAGCAATATGACTCCTAAAGTTAATAGGATGTAGCCGATGATTTTTTCGCTTTTAGCCATGTATATTCACTTGTTTATGGACTCTGACTTGCTTAGACAGCGCTTAAAAGCTTTTCTGAACATAAACGGCTTGACCCAATGGCTAAGTTGGAATGGTAAATGTTATAAAACAAGCCTTGCGCTTTAATGTCGCTGGTGACCTGTGTGGCTAGATCAATCCCCCGGAAAGTAATCTATCTGATTATAGCGTGGGTTTTAATGGTGAGTTACCAGATTTTTACTCAATCAGCCCTAACCACAGTGACAACCTCTTTGGGCGGCTCTATTCCGATTTTAGCCTCATGGATTAGTTCAGAGGCAAACGTGACAATCTTCATTTGCTCTTTCGCTTGGATGTTTGTCCTCTCATCCCTCATCTCGATTATCATGTTCGGAAAAGAAAGAAGACTCACCATTCAGTTCCTAGTAAGTTTAGCCTTAACCCTGACGGGCTCAGCTTTGCTGGGGCTACTGCACGTGGCTGGATTAGACTTGTCAAACCCCAGTTTTCTTTCGCAGCCGTTCACTTTGTTGTTTGGTAACGTGTTTTTTGCTTTTTTCTACCTTGCGTTGCCGTTCATTTTCATGGTTGCAGTGGATTTGGGGTTAATGAAAATAAAAAAATAATCGAAAAACTAAGAATGTTTGGCATGGAGAGCGAAAAGGTGAAAAGGCACAACGATAATACTCCAAGACACAGGTGACGCTTATGAGTGACCAACCAAATATGGCAACTATCCAATTAAACGGCGACAAAGCAACCGTTTATAATAAACCCAAAAAATTTTAACACAGGAAGCCGAGGTTTTTATGGGCAAGGTAAAATGCAAGTAGGCGACAAAAACTACCAAGTAAACATTCAATTGGTTGAAATCGGTTCTAAGCCTAAAGCGAAAGAAGAAAAGAAAGAAAAATAGTTATTTTTTAAATTTCTGTTTTTGTTTAAGGCACGATTGACGCGCTGATTATTGTTACGTTTGTGCGTGGTTTATCATTTGAGCCGGTTGGTACTTTGGCGATTTTGTCGACGACATCCATTCCAGAGATGACTTTGCCGAACGCTGGATGCTTACTGTCTAGGAAATTGTTGTTTACTTGGTTGATGAAGAATTGGCTGCTTCCTGTGTTTGGACCTGCATTTGCCATTGCGATGGTGCCTCTGTCGTTGCGGTTGGTGCGTGTGAATTCGTCTTTGATGTCGGGTATTGATGGGTCTCCGTATCCAGTGCCGGTTGGGTCTCCGCCTTGAATCATGAAGCCTGAGATGACTCGGTGGAAGATTGTGCCGTTGAAAGTTCCCTTTTGTACGAGGTTTTTGAAGTTACCAGTGGTTATTGGCATGTCGTTGCGTAGAGCGATAGTTATATCGCCCATGCTTGTGTGAAGTAGAACTTTACTTTCAGGTTGATTTGCTGATTGTCCTAACATAATTTTATGCCCCGATACCAATTAGAATTATGGCTATTATGCCTATTGCAAGCAGCAATGTCTTGTAGGATTTGCATTTTGAGGGTTACGTTTTAATAGAAAAGAAAGAGAAGGTAATAAACAGTTTTTCAATTTTACTTATGTTGATGGCAGAACTGATGCGCCGATTAAAGTTACGTTTGTTAATGGTTTATCGTTTGAATCTATCGCTACTTGTGATATTGCCATAACAACGTTCATTCCAGATATGACTTTGCCGAAGACTGTATAGCTAGTGTCGAAGGTCTGGGTACAGGTTGTTGTTGTCGGCTACGTTGATGAAGAATTGGCTGCTTGCACTGTTGGGTTGCCCCGTGTTCGCCATAGCTATGGTGCCGTTGTAATTGTGGTTGTTGCTGCCGATTTCGTCTTGTATAGTTGGTATTGATGGGTCTCCGTATCCTGTTCCTGTTGGGTCGCCACCTTGAATCATGAAGCCTGCGATGACTCGATGGAAGATTGTGCCGTTGTATGTTCCTTGTTGGATTAGATGTATGAAGTTGACTTGTTGTTATCGGCTTGTCATTGCGTAGATGCGATGGTTATGTCGCCCATGCTGGTGTGCAGTAGAACTTCGGTTGCACCCACGTATAATGGGTCAGTGGTTGGCGATGGCGTTGTCGATGCACCCGGCGTTGCCGTCGAGGTTGGAGTTGGCGAGGAGTTAGGTTGATTTGAAGATTGCCCTAGCATGATGTATGCACCGATACCAATTAGAATTATAGCGATTATGCCTATTGCAAGGAACAGTGTCTTGTTAGATTTTTTCTTTGGTCACTCTACTGTTTTTATTGGGAGCCATGTCTGAGTAGTCAACGGCTTTTCATATAAGATTTTTCCCTAATTCATTTCAAGATTTTCACGTTTTCTGGGCACTTGAAGCAGACAAGCTATTACTAATGGTTTAGCTGTTCTGTGTTTTTATCTGAGCTATGTCACCTGTGTCAGCCCACACTTCAACCGATATAGCTGTTTACGTCCACCAGGGTAAACCTTGTCGAGGTAAAATGTAACAGTGTACTGTGGGTACAGCGCTAAGCCAGTTTTTGGTGTTCGGGTGAAAAACAACCGAGGTCAGGCTGGGGCAACACGTTAAAGTTGGAGACTGTTGTGCCATTCGTGGTCCAACTGTAACTGTTGAGAGCGTTCTTTGCCAATTCAACTGCTTTGTCACTGGATATGTTGACTGTGGTGCTTCCAATTGTGAACAGGAACCAGCCATCCGTTAATGTTTCTAAGTCGTGGTTGTCAAAAACTAAACTTAGGCTTTTAGGTGAAAAGTCAACGCCGTTTTCCGTGTACATCATCAGTATTTGTGCGCTGTCGCCTGAAGTTGTCACGTTTAACTTTATGTTTCCTTCTGTGATTTCGATGTTTTGGGTTTGATTGTTAACCATCGACAGTAAACTGCTCATGTTTGCAAGGTAAGAAGTACTCTCGTAAGTTGCAAGCCTTCCCAGCAGACTCTTCGCAGCATCCAAAACACTGTAGGGTTGCGGCTGAGAATAAACCGGCGAACCCTCAAGCAAAATAATCTGGTACCTGGATAACTGGTTGTTTCGGAACCTGAAAACCACGTCCAGTTTGCTGTCACTGCTTGTAAGCGCAGTAAGTTATAACCTGCTCTAGGGCACCGCCTAAATCTGAACGTTGCTCAATAGTGTTACTCAACAAGTGTTGCTTGGTAGTGTGAAGTGTCGATTTGGGTGACTTGTTGAAGAAAATTAATGGCGTTGTTTGTCGTGTTGCTCCACGATAGTAGTTGATTGTACTTTGACTGCAAACTGTCTCGTTCGCTGGTCGTTTGGTTTAAGGCACCAAATTGCAGGGCGGTCACGCTTGCAAACACGATTAAGCCAATCAGTAAGACTCCGAGGACTGTTTTCCACTTTAACGATAATGAGGTGCGTTTTTTCGGTTGAACTGGAGGCGCTTCTTCCACAATCTTCATGGTGCTAACAGAAGCCAACCCAAAAGTCGATAACCTATACACGCCGTTGTCGTCTTTAGTTACCAGTTCACCCAAACTTTCAAGGTGATAAGTTAAGTTGGAGCTGGAAACGCCAAGCAAATCGAGCATTTCCGAGAAAGCCAAGGGTTTATCGGCTAAAATCCGAAGTATCTTGCG
Source organism: Candidatus Bathyarchaeota archaeon (assembly GCA_963846735.1). GTDB lineage: Archaea > Thermoproteota > Bathyarchaeia > Bathyarchaeales > Bathycorpusculaceae > Bathycorpusculum. Next base: position 577,453 of record CAWJXC010000004.1, read on the forward strand.
GCGGATAGGATGCTTAAGCGAACTGAACATGATGGAGTAAATTTCTTCTTTACCCTCAGACACCACATCTCAACCGCTAAATACACATGTTTCTGTAAAAGCATTAAAACTTTTTCAATCTCCACCTAAAAACCTAAACCATTGCCATGGACTGAATTGGGCAAGAACGTAAATTAGAAATAACTGTGGAGTCTGATATGGTTTGGTTTAGAGGCTAAAGTGTTATGACGGATGTTGTGTTTGTCTTTGAAGTTCACCAGCCGCACAGGCTAAGGCGCAACCTGTTTTGGGAAGGCAAAGTCTTTAGGCGCTTATCAAAAGCTGAATTGTTCAACTATTATTTCGATAACGAAGTTGACAGGGAAATTTTCAAGCGCGCCGCACGCAAATGCTATTTTCCCTCAAACCAGATACTTCTCGACGTCATAGACAGACACAAACATGACCACAAACAAGCCAAATTCTCCTTTAGCGTTTCAGGCGTTTTTCTTGAACAATGCGAAATGTTCGACAAGGACCTGCTGGAAAGCTTTCAAGCAACTCGCAGCTTCGGGACGCGTCGAGTTTCTAAACCAAACCTACTACCACTCAATCGCCAGCCTCTACCCGAAAAAGAAGAATTCATCGAACAAGCAAAAATGCACAGGCAAACCGTCAAGGACCTGCTCGGCTACACGCCCCACGTTTTCGAGAACACTGAGCTCCTCTACAACAACACCATCGCCAAAACCGTTGAGAGCATGGGTTACAAGGGCATCTACACTGAAGGCGTGGAGAAGATTCTTGGCGAAAAATCACCCAACTACATCTACACTCCCAAAGGCACAAAAAAAATCCGAGTTTTGCTCCGAAATTACAAGTTAACTGACGACATTGGCTTTAGGTTTTCAGCACGATGGTGGCCCGAGTGGCCCCTGACCGCCGACAAATACGCACGTTGGCTAGCCGACAACCAAGGGCGAATGCATCAACATCTTCCCCGACTACGAAACCTTCGGCGAACACCATTGGCCAGAAACAGGCATCCACAGTTTCCTCCAGCATCTCCCCGATGAGATTCTAAAGTTTGACCATTTGCAGATGGTTACGCCCTCCGAAGTGGTTGATAAGCATGCTTCGGCAGGAGAAATCGATGTTCCAGAAGCCGGAGGCACGGTTTCTTGGGCAGACATTCAAAGAGACCAGTCTGGGTGGCTTGGCAACGTTATGCAATGGGCATACTACACTACACTGCGCAGATTGGAACCCCTCATCAAAGAAGCAGACGACGGCGAGTTTCTGCGGTTGTGGCGTGACTTCCAAACAAGCGACCACCTCTACTACATGTTCACGGCAGGCGGCGGACCAGGCGAAGTCCACTCGTACTTTAGCCCATACGAGTCGCCGATGGATGCTTTCGTGGCTGCGCAGACACTGCTTAACGATTTTGAAGCTAGGCTGCGGCTGGCAATTTTAACAGCTAACGAGCCTTTCCTGTTCTACACGGGCGTCGGAAAAGAGTACTATACGGGCATGATGGCGTGGAGCCTGAAAGGCTTCATAAAAGCACTCAGCGAAGTAGATGTCAGAAGCCATAGAGTTCCATGTTGGCAACGGCGACTTTGAAAGCTGGGCACAAAGCTCCTTAAAGACCAGAAATTAGCGTCCAAAATCAAAGAGCTCAATGCTTCAGGGGAGAAAGGCGAGAAACTGCGAAAAGCCATTGTTAACGCTGCAAAAAAACGTTACGCAGCCCAAAGCAAGCAAGTGCAGGATGCAACCCAGCTTTTCTAAGAACAACTGTCTCGTATGCGTTTATAAGACAAGTTGCCGTACTCTTTGATGGCACGGTGCATTAAAAATGAGAGAAGAGCTTCCGTTTCCAGACAAAGTCCTGCAGACACTGCACAACTTGTGCGCTACCGCCGCTGATTTGGCACGACGAGGCGAGGAAGTAGCAAGGCTTCTGCAGAAAGACCCAAACGAAATTGAAAGCATTCTGGACCGCTACAAGTCAGAGGGGTTTGCTGAAAGCTTCTATGACAATGAAGGCAAGAAACGGTATTATCTTAATGGACGAGGAATAATTAAGGTCTGTTCGCTTTTCACGTAGTGGAATCATGCGCGTCATCATTTTTTCTTGGGAGTATCCGCCACGGGTGGTTGGTCAACTCTCAGGATACGTCAGCGCTCTATCAACCCAACTGGCCAAAAACAAAGTGGACGTTAACGTTGTAACCTACGATGACTCCTCAACGGGTCAAACGCAAGAACCCAGCGGCGTAAAAACATTCAGAGTAACTAATCCCGTGCGAACCCACATCGGCGTCTTAACATGGGTGTTAACCCTAAACCAAGAAGTCGAGCGAGCCGCAGCCAACATCTACTATGACTCCAACAAGCAAATTGACCTAATAGACGTTTATGACTGGCATTTTATTCCCGCAGCAGTCACACTGAAAAACGGTCTTGGCATACCGTTTGTTTACTCGGTTGAAAGCCTAGAAGACCATCGTTCCCCAAACGCTAACTCATCCTACAACATGGCAATCAAAAGCATCGAGTGGCTCGGCTTCTTATGAAGCAGAAAAAATAAGCGTAAAATCCGAGTGGATGAAAGATGAAGTCATACGGATCTACAAGGTTCCCAAAGAAAAAATAACTGTTATCTCCACAGACTCCAAGCAGTCTGGATAAATGAAGTGCTAAAACTATACAGCAACGTGGCGGAGGCAAAGAAGAATGAAAGATAAATTAACCGTCATGATGCTGAGTTGGGAGTATCCGCCAAGAGTAATCGGAGGCATATCACCCCACATCTACTTCTTATCCAAACACTTAGCCAAACAAGACGTAAAAGTCTACGTGGTAACCTGCGATTTCCCAGGAGCACCAGCCCACGAAGTAATCGACGGCGTAGAAGTCTACCGAATCGACTCCTACAAGAACCCTTCACCCGACTTCGCCACATGGGTTTACTTGATGAACATGAACATGCAAAAAGAAACCGCGGCTCTAACACAGAAAAATCGCCGACAAAATCGACGTTTTCCACGCCCACGACTGGCTAGTCGCAAACGCGGGCATCGGGTTAAAACATGTTTTCCGAAAACCCCTTTTGGTAACCATGCACTCAACTGAGATGGGCCGAAGAGACGGCTTACACACCACAACTGAGAAAATGATTCATGAAACCGAAGCCTGGCTCACCTATGAGGCTTGGAAAGTAATTTGCTGCAGCGACTACATGATTTCCCACGTCAAATACGCTTTCGGCTTACCCAGCGACAAGCTGGTCATGGTTCCAAACGGCGTAAACACCCATAACTATGACGGCGACGACGACTTGAAGGATTTCCGAAGCAAGTTTGCGTTGCCTGAAGAAAAAATCGTGCTCTTCGTGGGACGCTTGGTTTACGAGAAAGGCATCCACGTCCTAATCAACGCTGTGCCAAAAATCCTCAGCAAAGTTAACGCTAAATTCATAATCGTCGGCAGCGGCTACATGAAAGAGCAACTCTTAAACATCGTGCGCAGCATGGGCTTGGAGCATAAAGTGCTCTTTGAAGGCTTCATGGACGAGGCAACCCTGCTTAAACTGCAGAAGTGCGCTGATGTATCTGTTGTGCCATCGCTCTTTGAACCGTTCGGCATTGTTGCGTTGGAGGCTATGGCTGCACAGAGCCCAGTGGTTGCATCTGACACTGGCGGCTTATCAGAAATCATCGAACACGACGTTACAGGCGTTAAGGTTTACCCGAACAACCCTGACTCTTTAGCTTGGGGCATAACAAAAGTTCTTGCTCGACGACAACTACGCCAAACGCATCCGAGACAACGCGTATCAGCGAGTCCAAGAAAAATATGATTGGGAAAAAATCGCCCAGCAGACCAAACGCATCTACGAGGGCGTTTTAGGCGAGTACTCCAAGAGTTTCTGGGCTTAAACCATAAAAGCGGGCAACCCCTGACACGTAAAAACGGCTATATCTGTCTTTCACTAGATGCAATAGTTGTCTTACTAAGAAAAAAGCGGTATCAGCGTTCATAGAGAGACAATAACGCTTCTCTTTGCGCAGAACTTACATTTTGCATTGGGCTTGCTTTGCTTACTTTTCTTAAGCCAAGTTTGCAACAAAAGGAGGTAAATGTTATCTTAAGAAAAAACCTGTTTTTAGTTTTTAGTATTCTTACTCTTTTTTCTGTCAGCTTTAATCTACAATTTTGAAGCTAGCGCTTCAATTAGCCAACTCCAAATCAATCCCGTATCCAGCTTTAGCGGTCAAATGTGCGGTTCTGTTTTTGCGCCAAACGGTACGCTTTTTGCAGGCGACAACAACTATAACCTCTATCGAAGCGATAACAACGGCTCCACGTTTAGACTCACCTATCAGTTCCCACAGCAACCTAACCCTAACAGTGCCATAGCGGGATACGTTTTGAATATTTACGTTGATTCAAGAAACTACTGTTTTTGTCTCAATCCCTGGCACCAACAGGCTTTATCGAAGCACCAACTTTGGTTCAGCTTTCACTGAAGTTTTAAACACTAACGCTTCACAGAACGACGGATTCTACATTGCCCTAACCGAAGACTCAGCAGGAAACCTCTACACTGCCACCTACAGCAACAGTATTTCACCGCTACTTCCGTCAGTTTTGAAAAGCACTGATGGCGGAGCAACATGGACTGTAATACAGACATTCGGTTCGGTACATCTACATAACGTTAAGTTTAACCCTGCAAACGGCTATCTCTATGTGGCTACTGCAGAATGGACACAAGGCTACAACAACACGCAATGCGAACGAATCTTCCGAAGCAAAGACCTTGGAAAAACATGGAGTAACGTCATTAATCGGCCAGCAGAAATTCAAGGTTATGGACCCACAATTTACGCCCAGATGCTGTTTAACGACAACTGGGTTTACCTTGGCACAGACAAGGCTTATCAAATTAACTGATATAGAGCGATTCTACGATAACGGCTCAAACGTTGCCTTTACACCTCAAACAGTCTATACTTTTCCATCAGACTGTGACTTCCCAGTAATCTCAGCGGTTTGGCTAAACAAAACAATGCTCTTCTCCAGTACAGCGGAATTTTATTCAGGCACCTCAAGAATAGTTGCAAGCGACGACGGCGTAAACTGGCAAATCATAAAAGCCACCGCTATTTCCCAGTCGCTTCATCACACTGACGCGCTTACAAGTAATCCACAGGGGATAGTTTTTTACTCTGATGGTCTAGGGCAAACGTTTGCGATAACAGAGCAAATTGAATCTCCGCCAACTTTGACGCCCACCGCAACTCCAACCCCAAGTCCACACCCACGGCATCGCCTTCTCCAACACCCACTCCAACCCCCACGCCAACCGCTTCTCCTACGCCAAGCCCATCGCCATCACCTACACCCACTCCAACTTCTACACCCATCTCAACTCCGACACCGACACCAAATCCCTCGCCCACAGATACCCCAACCCCGACACCTACTGTAACTCCAACGCCGACTGATGCTCCTACTGCAACACCTTCTCCATCACCTACCCCAACTCAAACTCCCACACCCGTTCCCACTCCAACACCTTCACCTAACCCTACTCCTAGCCCAACGCCAACCCGACCCCCACACCAACGCCCTCCCCAACAGAAACTCCTACCCCATCGAACCTCCAGCACCAACTCCGACAACTCTATCCCCATTAACGCCTTCACATACCGATTCAACTTCAACAACAAAACCACTTTTGCCAAACTCTCCTTCACAATCTTCAAACCCTATCAATCCAACAAGCGATTCAGCCGCAAACTTCTGTTCCAGAATTTCCCAGCCTAACGTTTGGAACTTCATTGATTTTAGTTCTACTTTTGGTTCTATCCACGGCAATTATTGCCCAGAAAAGAAAAAATCAGAAAACTCTAACTGTCTTGAGGTAGCAGTAAAACTTGCTTAACCCACCGCAAATAATCTGCTCTCTATTGCCCAATCACTCGGACATTTTCCACTTGAATCCAAGGCGCAATCACAGAGCCCATCTGCCGCTCGTTACCGCCGACAACGCTGATGTTTTTGAGCAATTCAAAGATGTTGCCCGCCAGCATCACGCCCCGGGAACAATGGGTTATTTCTCCGTTCTTTATTTTCCACGCTGGAGTTGCAACGACTGAGAATTCGCCGCTGACAGGATTACTGCTGTGGGCGCCTTGCAGGTAATAGACGATTAAGCCGTCATCCACTTCGCTTAGCATTTCGTCTGAGGTTTTGTTTCCAGGCATTATGTGGAAGTTTGTGGTGTCGATGCCGGGTGTTGACAGGTACCCAGCCCTCGAAGCGTTACCGGTGCTTTCTTTGCCATCCTTCTTTGGCTGAGTAGTTATCGTACAGGAAATTGCGCAGTACACCCTTCTCAATGACTGCTGTTTTCTGGTGTGGTACACCTTCGCCGTCAAAAGACCAAGTGCGCAATCCACCCGCAAATAAGCCATCGTCATAGATGGTTAGGTTTTCTGAGGCGACTTTTTCTCCGATTTTGCCTTTAAACGGCGACTGATCTCTCTGAACACTGTCGGCTCTGATGGCGTTGATTAGTGTGTAAGCTAAAAGGTCCTGTAGCGCAAACTGCGTCAGAATAACTTTGCCCGATTTGGTTTCAACAGACTTGGTTTTTAGGGCTGAAACCGCCAGTTTCGCCGCTTCTTTCCCAACCCAAGCAGGGTCAAGGTTGTAGTTTCTTGCAGCGTTAAACTCGAAACATACGGGCGTAACTGAGCTGCCTTCTTTTGCCAACGTTGCCAAACTGCATTCAACAACCGTTCCCTTGTCGAAGCCTGTGATGCCGTTTGAGTTGGCGATGGCGTTGGAAATGTAAGCGCTGCCTATGCCGCCTTCAATGGGGAAAACTCGTTTATCCACTTCTCCAGCCGCATCCAGCATGGTTGAGGCAACGTTAACCAGGTCTTCTGAGCTGAGCGCAACGATTTTTTCGTCAAAAGTCTTCTCGGTTGAAGCGTAGGGTTTCTTTTGGGGGAGTCCGTTCCAGTCTGGGTCAGGTTTGCTTGCTCTTGCCGCACTCAATGCGCTAGTAACAGCGCTCTCGACTGCTTTTGCGTCATCGACGATGTTTGTGTAGGCAAACCCGATTGCTTTGTTGACGGCTACTCTTATGCCTAAGCCGCGGTCGATTATGCGGTTGGTTTTGCTGATTTGTCCCAGTTCAATGCCGATGTTTGTTGCTTGCCCCTCGTAAACGTAGGCTTCCGCTTCTTCTGCGCCCTTTTTCAGGGCTGCCTTAACAGCGTTCTCGGCCAAACTTATCATTGTATTTTTTTCAAGCACTGCCACCGACAACCACCTCACTTAATCTAATGTGCGGTCCACCATCACAAATAAACGCTGTCTGACCCTTACCGCACCGACCAGGGTCCAACAGAAAATCTTTTCCTACAGCATCCACTTGATGCAACGTTTCCAGAGTGTTGCCGCTTATTGATGCGTTGCGGACTGGTGCGCCGATTTCGCCGTTTTCGATTTCGTAGCCTTCTTGGATGCCCACTTGGAAGGTGCCGTCAAGGTTAGCTTGTCCACCCCGAAAACTCTTAAAATAATAACCCGACTTGACGTCTTCGATTAGTTCTTCAAAGGATTGGTCTCTGGGCGCCATGTAAGTGCAACGCATGCGGATGATTGGTTCCACGCGGAAGTCTTCAGCCCTTGCGTTGCCCGTGGGTTCAGCGTTGAATTTCTGTGCGGTTTCGCGGTTATGCATCAACCCCGCCACGACGCCGTCTTTTATGAGCAATGTTTTGTGGATTGGGACGCCTTCGTCGTCGTATTTGAATGCGCCAAACGCTCCCTCAATGGTGCCATCATCATAGAACGTGACTAAGTCGGAACCGATTTTTTTCCCAAGATTGCTGGCTAAAACGCCGCCTGAAAGAGCCAAATCTGCCTCGGCTAAGTGCCCAAACGCCTCATGCACAAACACGCCCACCACGTTTGGTCCTAAAACAACAGGGAATTTTCCGCCTTTTGGGGATTTGGCGTTTAACTGTTCAATGGCAAGTTTCGCAACTTTCTCACCCAATGCTTCGGGGGTTTGCTCGTCGAATAGTTCGTAGCCTGCTGTGGAGCCGATTTCTTCGCGGCTAAACGTGAAGACACCCTCGCTTTGGGCTGAAGCAGTTATTCTTGCCCAAACATACAGCTTATCCTGCTCAATGCTTGTGCCGTCACTGTTCACAAAAAAGCTGCTGCCCAGTCAAATCAAGATAGTCTATCGTGCAACTTTTAATTCGCTTATCAAAACCCAAGCTCGTCTTGTTTACTGCTAAGGGCGGTTTTTATTTTGTCCTCCATCTGGATGTCTGAGGGGTTCTTTTTCGGTTTTGAGAAGACGCGGTCGTTAACGACTTTGGCATCTGCAAGTTTTATGGGTGTTTTCAAACGTGAACTTGCCAATTTAGCCATCCTGCACGCGTCCGAAACAGCATCCTCCAAAATAGTGCTATCCAACGAGCCTACCGAAGCAAACCCCCATGCGCCATTCACCAGCACGCGCAAGGCAACGCCGTTTTCGATGCCCTGCTTTGCGGCTTCCACGCGTTCCTCTTTTAGGGTGAGCATGGTTTTGTAGAGTTTTTGGGCTCGGGCTTCAGCGTATTGGGCTCCAAACTTTTGGGTGGCGATGCTTGTTGATTTTTGTTAGAAGGTCTTTCAAGGGTAATCGTCCTTTGCAAACTAGAATTGTTTGGGGGAATTAAACAATTTGTTTCAAAAAGCTTTTGGCTGTTACCAGAAATCGCTCATGCTCTTCTGCTTAACAGTCGCCTGCGCTGGCTTGGGCTTAGGTTTAACTGCTGGCGGCGTATCCATGCCCAAAACCAGTTGACCATACACGCCGTCGTATCCTGGCGTAACTTTGGCTGTGCCATCCCTAACCTTAACGATGGCTTGAGCAATCGGAGCATCCACCACCTGAGCCATCGCATCCACAGGTGCATCAATCAGCACAGCGTATTCGTCGCCGAATTTCTCAGTGAGCAAATTATAGTTTCTCCAAACCGCCTGCGTCGAAGGCGAATCCGTCCCAAGCACCGTCGCGATGATTTCGGAGAGCGGAAGCAAACGCAAAAACCCATGTGCCCCCTCACGCTTAAAGTCGGCTGGTCTATCAGCGAGTTCTTCCACGCGTTGCTCTACGCCTTTGGTGAGTTTTCTGCGGCAAACAGGGCAAACGTTGCCGAATTTAATGGCTTCCGAGGGTGAAAGGGAAACTTTGCAGTTGCGGTGCCCCGTCCAATGGTACTTGCCGTAAGCAGGGTCAGTTTCAATAGTAAACTTGAACCGCGAAGAATCGTTGGCGACAATGGCGTCGGTGACTTCTTTGTAGGTGAATTTTTCCAGTTCAAAAACGTTGGCTTCTCTGCCGATGCGCCATGGCCAGAAACTGTGGCAGTCACTGTTCGAAACCAGCGTATAACGGTCGAGTTTGCTTAGTCGCCAGTTCATCGCGGGGTCAGACGACAAACCCGTTTCGAGGGCGTGGATGTGTTTGGTCATGTCTTGGTAACAGTCTTCTATGGTGTCAAAGCCGCTGAAGGCGCCAAAAATGCTAAACCAAGGCGTCCAAGCGTGGGCTGGAAAAACCACGTTCCCGCTCGAAGTTGCCATGACTTCTTCAACAAGCTGAGGTGCGGTCATGTTGAGGATGGGTCTGCCGTCGGAAGCTAAATTGCCAAAACGCGAAAGCCGCTCGTTAATTTGAACAGCCGTTTCCAAACTGGGGGTTAGTATGACGTGGTGGACTTTTTTGGATTCACCCTTATAATCAAAGATTGTGCAGACTTCGGTTGTAAGCATAAAACGCATTGGGGAATCCATGTTGCTGGGCTTGAAAAGGTTTGAATCTCCTTCAGGCGTCAGGGTTTCCTTGATTTCTCTGAGCCATTGCGGATGCGTAAAATCGCCGGTGCCGACAAGGTTTAAGCCTTTGATTTTTGCGTACTTTGCAATTTCGGGAATGCTCATCTGTTCGCTTGTTGCTCGGCTGTATTTGCCATGTATGTGCAGGTCAGCTATGACTCTCATGTTTTGGCGCCCAAACCCTAGCGTGGCACCTAACCATTTTAAGGCTTTGCTGAATAAACGCTGAAACAGTGAAGTGTTTTACTGTGGTTTTTCTCTCAGTCTAATGGTCCATTCCGCCAGTGCTTCGAGGAGCTGCTTGATTAGCTGTCGTGTTTGCTCGTTGGTTACGTTTCCGTCTGCATCTACGTTGTGTGGCGCATCCGATAGCATTACTTCTGGGCGGTTAACTGGGTGCATGTTAAGAAAAATGAACGTTTGCCGCAGGTGATACTGTGCTCTGGCACCGCCAAATCTTCCCACTGATGCACTCATAATTGCAACGGGCTTTCCTTCAAGAGGCGTATCGGCTCTTGGTCTTGAAGCCCAGTCAACCGCGTTTTTCAACACTCCCGAGACTGAATAGTTGTATTCTGGGGTGGCAATCAAAAGGGCATCTGCACCTCTGATTTTCTCTTTGAACTCTTTGACCCTTTGAGGCGGAGTGGCTTCCAAGTCTTGGTTGAAGGGTGGAATGCCTTCTAAATCGAAAACTTCGATTGATACACTCTCAGGCGCTACCTCCACGGCGGCGCGGATTAGGGCTTTGTTGTATGAGCCTTTCCTTAGGCTTCCCGCAAAAGCCAGAACCTTAACTTTAATTTGTTTCTCCACAGAAACCCACCAAGTTCCAAGCAAAAGACAAAGAATATAGCAGATTTAAAGCTAGTGCTCACACGCTAATCCGACTTTTACCCCATTTCTTCAAGCAACTATTTTTTCTTCTGAGCACATTCCATGCAGATGGCAACTATCTTAACGTTCTTGATTGGTTGCTGAAAAGACGTCAACCCTCTTGCTAACACAGTTACGTATCCTATTGGTTTTCCGCATTTTTGGCATCTTACTGGCTCAGCATCACTTACTTTTTCTCCATAAGGCTTAGTTATACCTCTAATCATTCACGTTCCTCTGATTTTTTCCTTAGTATAATTGAGCTTATAATGCTTGTCAAAAAGCTGCAAATTCGATTTAGTTAATAATAGTTACGAGTACTAGAAAAAACACTTTTTCCTTTAAAACTGCATTTTGTTACCATATTCTTTTAAAGTCTAAAAAGATAGGTTAGGTTTATGCATGAATGGGCACTAGCTGAAGCAATCCTCACATCCGCAAAGCAAATCGCTGAAAAGGAAAACTTGAAGGAAGTCACAGAAGTCACTATCAAAGTCGGCGAGCTTCAGCAGATTGAGCCTCCCATTTTGCGTTTTGCGCTCTCCCAGATGAAGCCCGACATTTTCAGAAACGTTAAATTTCGCATTTTGAAAGCTAAGTCAACGCTCAAATGCAGGGTTTGCGCAACCACATGGCAGTTTAGCTTAAAAAAACTCGACAAAGCCACCGCTGAAGCCATCCATTTTGTTCCTGAAGCAGCGCACAGCTTTGTAAAGTGCCCCAAATGCGGTAGCCCTGACTTTGAAATCGTCAGCGGACGCGGCGTTTGGCTTGAAGACATAAAAGGAGTCAAATCTGCTTGATTGACCCGCGGACAAGCGTGATTAATCGGCGTTTAACGCGGATAAGCCGAATTATCGCAGTTTCAAGCGGCAAGGGCGGCGTGGGCAAAAGCATGGTTGCTACTGCTTTGGCGCTGTCTCTTTCTAAGGAGGGTTGCAGGGTTGGCTTGTTTGATTTGGATTTCACGGGTCCATCAACCCATATAATCCTAGGTGCCCCAGCAAACGTGCAGCCTAAAGAGGACAAGGGCATTGTGCCGCCTACCGTTGAGGGCTTAGCTTACATGTCGCTTGTCTATTTTGTCGGCGACAAACCAGCGCCCCTGCGTGGAGCAGACATATCAAACGCGCTCATCGAGTTGTTGTCGGTTACCCAATGGGGGGAGTTAGACTTTCTGGTTATCGATATGCCGCCGGGAATCGGTGATGCTGTTTTGGATTTGGTGCGGCTGGTTGAGCGGTTAGAATTTTTGATTGTCACTACACCCTCGCTTTTGGCGTTTGAAGTTGTCAAAAAACAGGTAGCGTTGCTCTGCGAACTCAAGATGCCCATAATCGGGGTTGTTGAGAACATGAAAATGGATAAAGCAGACAGTGTCGAGTTGGAAACAGAAAAACTAGGGTTAAAGTATATTGGTGCAATTCCCTTTGACGCCGCAGTGGAAGCTGCAATCGGCAATCCCACAAAACTGCTAGAAACCGCTGTTGGTAAAGCAATGTCACAAATCAAAAAATCAGCGAAAACAAAAAAGTGACTCCAAATGGCTTGCAAAGCGGTTATTTTTGATTATATCGGCACCTTGGTCAACTGCAGAAACTACACTATGGACGCTTCAAAACAAAAACTCCACATCGCACTCGTGGCTGAAGGCTTCGATGTTGCCAAAGACAACTTTTTGGAAGCATACAATTTGGCGCATGAAAAATACCGCAAAGTCCGCTACGAACAATTGCGGGAAGTAACCAACGCGGTTTGGGTAGCAGAAGCCTTGAGTAATTTGGGTTTTGAGGTGGCGGCTGATGACTGCCGCGTTAAGGCTGCCTTGAACGTTTTTTTCCAAGATTTCATAGACACGTTAGAGCTTAGAGAAGGCGCAAAAAAACTAATAAAACAAGCTAAAGCGCAGTGTAAAGTGGCTTTAATCTCAAATTTTACCTATGCTCCCGTCATCCACAAGAGCCTCCGAAAGGTGGGGATTAGCGACTTCTTCAATGTGATTGTGGTTTCTGAGGAAGTTGGCTGGCGAAAACCCAGCGGCTGCATATTCCAAGATGCCCTAACTAGGCTCCAAATCAAAGCATGCGAGGCAGTTTACATCGGCGACAGCCCAAATGAAGACATCAAAGGCGCCAAAGAGGCAGGACTAAAAACGGTCTTTGTTCCCTCACAATTCAACAAGCTAAAAGACCTGAAAGAAAGCAAACAGGAACCAGACCACATCGCCAAAGACCTGACGGCAATCTATCAGAGCCTGAGCCAAATTCTTTCCATCTGAGCGGTTGCAAGTGTTTGTGGAATCAAGAGTTTTGCTAACAGGTGATGTTGCGTGGTCTTTTTTTGCTTATGGGCGTTGTCTTCTTAGCATTTTGGTCTATGCGTTTGTTGAGAGTATATATAAGGGGGCTACAGAAAAAAATCGCAACTGAGCTCACCTGCCCAAAAAGAACATCATTTTTTGGGAACAACTTTTTTTCCATAACCCTTGGAAAGAAACAAAAAAAGAGAAAATTAGATTTTTTTGGTTTGAACCGCATTCTCCAAAGCTACAACGCCTGGAAGCTTCTTGCCCATAAGAAATTCGATTAATGCTCCGCCTGCGGTGCTGATGTACCCGATTTTTTTAGTTAAGCCGTATTCTTGGATGGCTGCGATGGTGTTTCCGCCGCCTGCAAGTGAGAAGGCTTTGCTGTTGGCGATGGCTTCGAAGACTTTTTTGGTGCCGTAGTTGAATTCTTTGTTTTCGTAGACTCCCATGGGTCCGCTGACGACGATGGATTTCGCAGATGCGATGATTTTTGCGTAGGCTTCGACGGTTTTGGCGCCGATGTCCATGATTGAGTTTTCTGTGGGCAGTTTGCTGACTGGGATTTCTTTGCGTTTACCGTTTAGGTCTAAGGCAAAATCAACTGGCACAACAACTTTATCACCAAACTGCTCCATCAATGCTTTGATGCCAGGAATTAAACCTGTTAATTCTTTCTTTGCCAAAAACGCCATGTTACCCTTACCCAAATCCACGCCTTTAGCCGCCAAAAACAATTGCCCTGTTACACCGCCAGTAAGCACGTAGTCAGCGATGCCATTGCCCAAAACGTACTTGCTAATCTCCAGCGAATCGTCAGCTTTTGCTCCACCCATAACGTAAACGGATGGCTTCTCAGGCTTCTCCAACGCTTTGCTGAGCGATTTAAGTTCGCGTTCCATGATGCGTCCAGCAGCAGACGGCAACACAGCAGTGAAGCCAACCATCGAAACATGTCCACGGTGAGCCGCGGCAAAAGCATCGTTAACAAACAAGTCTGCGAGCGGCGCAAGGTTTTGCACAAGCTCGGTTTTGCTGGCTTCTTCAGGTGTTGCGCTTTTTGTTTCCTTATCCCAACTGCGCACATTTTCCAGTACGAGGATTTCTCCGCTCTTTAGGTCTTTGATTGCTTTTTTTGCTTTGTCGCCGAAAACGTCATCGACGTATTTTATTGGGCACTTGAGAATTTTCCCGAGAATTTCAGCGTGTTCTTTTAGTGGTGTGTAGTCTGGGTCTCCTTTGCGTCCCTGATGCGCTAACACAACGGTTTTGGCGCCTTTCTCTGCGAGTTCTTTGAGGGTTGATTCCCCATGGGCTCTTATGCGTACATCGCTTGTGACTTTCTTGGTGGCTGGGTCGATTTCTGAGTTAAAGTCAACTCGAACTAAAACCACTTTGTCTTTCACTTGAAAATCGTCTAATGTCTTGTACTTTGCCATGTTAATCACTTCTGAGGTAGTTTTAAAAAAGGAAAAGAAAATGGGTTTAGGCTTGTTGCTTATAGGCCTGCCTTTTTGCCGACCATTTCGATGAAGTCAACCATGCGGTTGCTAAAGCCCCATTCGTTGTCGTACCATGCAAAGACCTTAACGAAGTTGCCTTTGTCGCCTAAAACCATGGTTAAGTCTGCGTCAAAAACGCTGCTGTAGCTACTGTGAAGTACGTCGGTGCTAACGATTGGGTCTTCAGTGTACTGGAGTATGCCTTTGAGTTCTCCTTCCGCTGCCTTCTTCATGGCTGCGTTGATTTCTGCTTTTGTGACTTCTTTGCCCAATATTGCCGTTAGGTCAACGATTGATACGTCTGGAGTTGGGACACGTAGTGAGTAGCCGTTCATTTTGCCTGCGCAACTTGGCAGAACTAAGCCGATTGCTTTTGCTGCACCTGTGCTGGTTGGGATGATGTTGATTGCTGCGGCTCTTGCGCGTCTTGGGTCTTTGTGGACTATGTCTTGGATTTTCTGGTCGTTTGTGTAGCTGTGGCAGGTTGTCATGAGTGCTTTTTCAAGTCCGAAGTTTTCTGCTAAGACTTTGCTGATTGGGGCTAAGCCGTTGGTGGTGCAGCTTGCGTTTGAGAGGATGTTGTGTTTTTCTGGGTCGTAGGTTTTTTCGTTGACGCCTAAAACGAATGTTGCGTCGGGGTTTTCTGCTGGGGCGGAAATGAGGACTTTTTTTGCTCCTGCGGTCAAGTGTTTGGTTGCGCCTTCACGGTTGGTGAATAAGCCTGTGGATTCTACGGCTAGGTAAACTCCTAGGTCTTTCCATGGGAGTTGTGCGGGGTCTTTTACGCTAAGACATTTGAGTTCTTTTCCGTTAACAACCAGGTCGTTTCCTTTTACTTCAACGGTGCCTGGGAAGCGTCCGTGAACGGAGTCGTACTTGAGCAAGTGAGCGTTTGTTTTTGCGTCTGCAAGGTCGTTGATGGCTACAAAATCGATTTTCGCGTTCTTTTCGATTGCGGCTCTGTAGAGAAGTCTTCCAATTCTTCCAAAACCATTAATTCCAACTTTTATGTTCGCCATAACAATTCACCTATACATGTAAAACCTTAACAAGTATCTCTGACTTTATTAATTTTCCGACAAAAACACCAGCCAAACAAGCGCAAACTCAACTGCTCAGAAAAAACTATAGCCCCCTTATATAAAGCACCTAAAAGCCACAATTGAAAAAAGCCCTAGTGCTCTAGGCGACCTACCCCCCCTCTATTTATAACAACATAGAGAACAGGCTCTACCTCTCTTTCGACCTGCCCCTCCCATATATATAGAATCAATTAGGAGGTGACCTTAAGAAGGATGGTTTAGTAGATGCCGCCTTCTCGGAAGTAATGGTTCTCTTCTTTTTTGGGACCAAAACTTCGTACGCCATCTCGCTTTAGTTGGCACCGCATCTGTTCAGCATTCTCTTTTGTTATTTCGCCCTTCTTCTGTAGATAAGCAATAATTTCCTCCGCTTGCGCTTCCGTGTCGCATCGGCGAATAAAGTCCACTGCGGAAGGGTTAAAATGGCGTAGTTTATCAGGCGTTTCAGTGCATGGGGTAAACTCTTCTTCATCGCATTCTTCACATTCCACGCCAGCAGCTTCTTCTTCAGCTTCCAACGGGTTTTTTCGCACAGCGTTAATTGGAACTTTGACTTCTCCTGTTTCTAGCTCCTTGTAGAGGTGTGGAAACATTTTCTTGAGAGATTTTTTATCGATTGCCATCTTGCATCAGTTGTTCAAAAATAATATTTGAAGGCGTCATTTATTTTCTTTTTTGATAAAAAACCAGTTTTCAACAAGAATTATGAGGGAATGAACCGCTGAGTTGGGTTGCTGTCGAGGACTTTTTCGAGTTCCTTAATGTTTAAGCCTTTTAATTCGTCGCCGAAGGTTTCGCATTTCCGTCTTTTTCCCCGCTTCCTCTCTGCTGCGGGCAACGATTTCAAGCCCATGTTTAGATGCAGGTTTCAGCGTAAATGTGAAATGACTCCAAGGTTGCTCCACGCTTGTTCACGGTTGTCCAAGCAGTTTTCAAAACCCTTACTCCCCCAGCCTTAAGAACACTGACGATTTCTTCTGGATCATCCGCGTAGACGGCAATGTCGATGTCGCTTCCCTGCTTAATTGTTCCACGCCAAACGCTCCCAATCAAAACAGGACAAAAACCACCCAAAAGCCGCATCACGCCTAATGCCTCTTTGCGCATTTGGATTAAGCGTTCCTTCCTTTTTGCGCCTTCGTTTTCCTCAGCTATCTTATCCAGTTCCAAGGCAACTTCAAGGTTAGAAGGCAAAAAATGAACGCCGAAGGTTTCGGCTGCTTTCTCTTTAGCTTGCTTGTACTCTTTTTCGGCTCCAAAATAAAGGAGAGTGGCAGCTTCCCTTGCGACTCGATGCTTTAAATCAAAGTCGTCAGTCAAAGGTTTTACCGTTTTACGATTGTTTCGTAGAGCTCCACGGTTTTCTCTGCGATTTTGCTCCATGTGAACTCTGCTAAGACGCGTTTTCTGCCGTTTTTGCCTAGCATTTTTCGTTTTTCAGGGTTTTCCAAGGCGCTGATTACGCCCCATGCGATGTCTGAGGGGTTGTTTGGGTCTATGTGGTAGCCGCATTGTTCTTCGCCGCAGCAAATCACGATTTCCCGCATTCCGCTAACTCCTGCAGCGCCGACCACGACGGGTTTCTCCATGCTCATGGCTTCGATTGCAACTATGCCGAAGGGTTCGTAGTGGCTTGGGAAACACCGCTATGTCGCAGGCAGCGTAGTGCAGGATGCGTTCTTCTTCAGGTATGAAGTCAAAGCAGAATTTGACGTACTCGTCTAACCGTATGGTGTTTGATCAGGTTTGATAGGTATTCTTGAAGGTCACCAACGCCAACAATCACCAGTCTTGCCTTAGGAATCTTTGTTAGTATGTGGGGCATTGCCATAATCAACTTGTCAACGCCTTTAACGCCGACAAGCCGTCCGAGGAAAAGAATCATTAATTCGTCGTCTTTTATGCCGTATTTTGCTCGGATTCTCTGAATATCTTCTTTCGATACGTTTTCAGGATTGTACTTTTGCGGGTCAACCCCGTTGTAGCTGACTTGAATTTTTTCTTTGGGAAAACCAAGCCCTATGAGCTCATCTTTCATGGCGTACGAGACTGTTACAACCAGGTCAGCCATCTTGCCCGCCCGCAACTCTATGTTGCTAACCACACTTGAACCGTTGCCTAACGTTCGCCCTTTCTCGGTTGAGTGAACATGGAAAGCAAACGGCAACCCTGTCTCACGTTTAACCGTGATTCCGCCCATCGCTGAGAGCCAATCATGAGCAACAACAATATCGTATTTCATGCCTTCTTTCTTGATGAATTCGTTGACGAGTTTCGCAGCTGACAAGTAATTGTAAACCATCAGTTTACCGAACAGGTGAATGCCTCTGCCCCATTTCCTTATGTCTTCTGCAATTACATCAGGCAACGAATCGGAAATATCAATGTGAAGGGGACGATGGATTTCTATGCCGCGCCAAATCTCCCTGGTCGGCAACGAACCCGCATCGTCATTCATCGTGAAAACCGTTACGTCGTGGTCGTTTAAAACGAACTTGCGTGTAATCTCAGCAGCGTAGGTTCCCAGTCCACCGACGATTTTAGGTGGATACTCGTAGACAAA
The DNA here is from genome assembly GCA_963846735.1 of Candidatus Bathyarchaeota archaeon. Classification (GTDB taxonomy): domain Archaea; phylum Thermoproteota; class Bathyarchaeia; order Bathyarchaeales; family Bathycorpusculaceae; genus Bathycorpusculum. Next base: position 595,687 of record CAWJXC010000004.1, read on the forward strand.
AACAGCAATTTTCATGTCCTAACAGTCACCATTATTCATTTAGCATTAGGAATCTCTATACTAAAGCTTTACCTATCTCCGCCAATCGCTTGAAACACAAAAAACCGTTGCTCCAAAAGAAAAGTTTAAGGAAAAGTTTGATTAGACCGTTCTACATAGCACTAACAGTCAAGGTGCCTGTAAATGAGTTTATCACCTATTAAACAAGAAATACTGGAAACCATGCTTCTAAACGATAAACCAATGAAAGCCATGGAAATCGCCAAGGAAGCCAAAAAAGAGTTTCAGCCAGTCAATGATGCACCTCTTAGGGCTCACCAAAATGGGGTACGTGAGTTCACCTGAGAAAGGACTCTACGCTATTACAGAGAAAGGAAAGAAAGCTCTCGGCATACCCGAAACCAGCAAAGAAAAAGCCGCTGCAATACTTGCTTACGCACCCCACGATAAAGCATTCAACTTCTACGTCACCTTGGACAAACCCCTAAGCCTCCACGCACACAGCCTGCGGGACTTCGCAAACAAACTCGACAAAGCCGATGCAGCATCAATAGAATTTCCACATGCAACGGGGCGACTTTGAAGCTTGGTTTAAAGGAATAGGCGATGAGGAATTAGCCAAAAAAACAGCTCTTGCTGAAAAAGAGAAATCTTGTTGGAGAAGACCTGCGCAAGCAACTGCACGACATCGTTGAGCAACGGTATCTTGAGTTGGCAAAACTGTCCGGTCAACCCATCCCAGAAGAAGACCACGAACATCACGCCACACTCAACAGTGTAAACCACTTCTACATTTTTTAACTTACATCGTTTAATCTGTAAAAAAGTAAATTTTTGCCCAAAAAAGGGCGTTAGGTTATTTGTCTGTAGATTGGGTGGTCTCTGAACTTTAGATTGGTCGTTGACCATTCAAGGGTGCCGCTTGGCAGCCTTGTGCAAATCGATTGGACAATTGCGCCGCCCGCAGTGAACCGTACGCCGTCAAGCATTTCGCCTTTCGTTACGCCTGAAGCAGCAAAAATCATTTCGTTGCCCTTCGCCAATTCGTCTTCAGTGTAGGTTTTGTTGATGTCAACGCCTGCCGCTTTTAATCTGTCCATTCGTTTGGCATCGTCTTTTTTGTCCTTCCAAACCTTAACCAGCATCGTTCCGCCTAAACATTTCACTGCTACTGCAGCGATTGTTGCTTCTGCCCCTGCACCTGCACCAATCAGCAAGTCAACGCCTGAGTCAGGTAAGCATGTGACGATGGAGCCCGCGATGTCACCGTCGGCTATGAGGATGATTCTTACGCCCATCTTTCTTAGTTTTGCAAGCAATTCGTTGTGTCTTTCGCGTTCAAGCATAATCACAGTGAAGTTTGCCAAAGGCCGATTCTTCAGTTTAGCTATGGTCTGCACAATTTCTTCAATGGACATGTCAAGATTGATTTTTCCCTTTGATATGCCGTCGGTTGCAACTTTGAAGTAGTAGCCGTCGTCTGGCAAAACTTGCAAGCAACCCGCAGGAGCACAGCACAAAGCTGAGATAGCGTCCTTCTTTCCTTTGGAGGTGGCTGTTGTGCCGTCTACTTGGTCAATGATAAATTCTACTTTGGGTCCGTTGCCTGTGCCGACTTTTTCCTTGTAGCTAAAGGCTGGTGCATTGTCTTTGGGTCCTTCGCAGCAGATGACTTCTCCGTCGACTTCTGTTTGGTTTAGTACTGCTCTGGAAAAGTCCAGGGCGGTTTGGTCAACTTTGTCTGGGTCACCTTTACCGATGTGTAGTGCAGCGCCTACTGCTCCGGCGGTGGTGATTCTTGTTAATGATGGGGATAATGATCTTAGTGAAGTCATTTTTTATCTCCTTTTACCTTTACATTCGTTTAGCCATAACTCTGTAAACTCTTCGTAGTTTTGGGCAATTTTTTCAACGGCTTCTTTTCGGGTGGTTTTGCCTGCTTTATGGTCTGCTAGTGGTTGCCAGAAAATCGTTCTTCCAACAGCAAAGCCTATGATGCCGGGGATTTTTGCGCCTACTTTAAGCCATTCCTGCACTTTCTCTTTGGATTCTCCTCGTCCCAAAGTGATGACGCCGACTTTTCTGCCGCCGCTCTGAGCTTGCTTTACCACTGCTTTGGCAGATTCCGGTTTATCGACGCCTTCCAGCTTCCAAATTGCTGGTTCAACGCCTGCCGCTTGAATTTCTTTTATGCTGTCAACCATCAGTTTGGGGCGCAGTTCTTGGTCATATTTTTCTTTTGACCCGCCAAGTTTTGCCAGTTGCGCTGGAGTTGCAGGAACGATGAGTTCAAAGAGGAATGGTCTCTTTTTCTGAGCTAAGTAATCGCTGAGTTTCTTTAGTCGTTGCAAGTTGCCTCTTGTTTAAGGCTGCGTCGCTTTCAGGGTTGTAGCGCACCAGTACCTTCACGAAAGTGGGGTCGAACTCTTCGATGTGTTTGGCAAAGTTGTCTCCGTAATCAAAGTCAAATTCGTCTTGACCTGATTTCTCAACGGGCATGGCAAACGTTAAGCCTTCTTTTTTTGCTTCACGAAGAACACTGGCTCCAAATTCTTCATCCACCAGCAAGCCAGCAATTTCTTTAGGAACTTTCTTCTTTGATAGCTAGTTTGAAGCCTTCAAAAATTATTTTTTTGTAGTCTTCAATCTGCTTCTTTTCTTCAGCGGTTGGTTGACGATTTTTTATTCCGAACATTTTTTCAAGGAAAGACGCTCGATGGTCAAAGGCTAAAATTAATAATTCTTTTTGAGACCAATCAATCACATTTTTCACCGTGCTTGTATTTTGTTTTTTCTACGCAGACAAAAAGTTATTGAAACAAAACGATGTGAGCAAGTGAGCACGTATTCAGTCTTAGAGATCGTGAAACTTTTCGCCACACGTAACCCACTTTAAGCGAGAAGTCCAATGCATTTAAGTTTTTCACAATCGAGTTAGCATTTTATGGAAAAAATGAAATAATACATAGTACGACATATGATGTGCTGAGGCGCCAGTGTTGAGCGAAGTCAGAATAGTCACAGTGAAAATTCCAGAAGAAGTCTACCAAGAAATGGCACTGCGCATCCCTGAAGGCGACAGAAGCACCTTTATCCGGGAAGCCATAAGCGAGAAACTGCAAAAAACCCCCAAAGCCGACAAACTCTTAGCCCTAGAAGAGCGCATGGGCAAAATCGAGCAGGAATTCGGGCAAATCAGAAAATACCTCGCCGACCTCGAAATCCTCACTTTCCAACATGGAAAAATCAACCCCCACCAATTCTGCATCGACGACTTAGACCATAAAATAATGGAGTACCTGATGCATTACAAATCGGCAACCACTCCTGAACTGGCGGATTACATTAAAACAAACCGTTGGCTCATACTAAACAGGCTGCGGAAAATCCAGAAAACCTGCAAAAAACAAGTGGGAAAATCAATAATCGAATACTATGCTGGCGAGAAATCTGGCAAGAAGAAGGCTTGGTGGATAGACGAAGAATTAATCCAGGAATAAGTTAGCTTTAAATCAGAAAGGCATGTTTGTTTGGCAGTTGTGGGCTCGTAGTCTAGTACGGATTAAGGCATCGGCCTCCGGAGCCGAGAATCCTGGGTTCAAATCCCAGCGGGCCCGCCAACCATTGGCTTAGTTGTGGTTTGTTTTTTCTATTATTAGATGAAGGCAAAGACCCCCTATACTCATCTTCTTCCAGTGGACTTTGAGGGCGACTGTTTTTTTGCTTCTGCATCTGCCACAGGTTGCAGGCTGGTTGTGGACAAAACCACAAGCAGTTTGGCTAAACAAGAGACAAACAACCCATTTCGAATGAGGGCGGCTTTAACTTGGGTAACCAATGCGGAGAATCGTTTAACATTGATTAGGATATTGCGGTCTTGGGTTCAAATCCCAACAGGCCCGCCACTACCCCACACGTTAATATGCACTTCCTTAATGCCAGGCTTGAGAAAAACTATACGTCTTAAGTAGCGTAAATGAAAAAGTCAGGTTTTGTCACAAGTAGTCCCTTTACGAGAAGTATGCGTGGATACTCCTCTTCGCTATTGGAGTAATCATCCTAGTAACTGCAGTGCCGCATGCATTTGGCATCAACACAGACCCAGAGACGGTAGAGAGAATTAGCGGCATGACATTAAACGAGCTTAAAGATTCAAACCCGGCGTTCTTCAACTTACATATTTTCTATTTTAGCTTTGGAGGTTTGTCTGACTTAGCCTTCGCCTTCTTCATCACAGTCATCTCTCTGACTGCATACAGAAAGGGGGAAAAGTGGTCTTGATATGCCCTCTGGTTTATTCCAGCGTATTTTATAGGCTCTGCAGCGATTACCATGAACATTGAATCAACCATAAGCATTGAATCAAGCCTTTCATTGCTCCTCCCGATAACGATATTTGTAATCTTGAGCCTCTTGGGACTGCTCTTACCGTACAAGAAGTTCTTCCCAAGCAAGACCAATCTCAAAGCATGATGCGGTTGCCTAGGCAAGCAGATTTACTATAAGACGTTGGAAAGGTAGCGTTACCGTGAAGTCTTTGATAGTTGTGTATTCTTACCATCATAACAACACCCAGAAAGTAGCCCAAGCTATGGCTAAGGTGCTCGATGCAAAGGTGAAGTCTCCGCAACAAACTAATCCTGAAGAACTAAATCAGTATGACCTTGTAGGTTTTGGAGCAGGAATAGATAGCGGAAAACACTACAAAGAAATACTTAACTTTGCTGACAACCTTCCTCAGGTCACCAACAAGAAGGCATTCGTATTCTCAACCAGCGGAATGCCCGTTGGAGTTTCAGGTCAACAACGATTGGAAGAGTATACAAGCAAATGTCATACGACCCTTAAAGAAACTCTTCAATCTAAAGGCTACACGATTGTTGACGAGTTTGGTTGCGCGGGCTTCAACACTAACAAATTTCTCAAATATTTTGGTGGAATCAACAAAGGCAGACCTAACAGCGAAGACCTAAAGCATGCTGAAGCCTTCGCTGAGAAGTTGAAAGTTTAAACCAATCCCAGTGGGTTCGCCACCTCCTCAAACAAATTTAGTTTTTTTCAGTGTTTTTTGAGACAAAATCTGGCAAACGGTTAGGTTATTAAAAAAATCTGTTTCGTGCAGGAAAGTATTAATGTATGAAAGTAAAATATTCTTACTGGTGAACTTGGTGGAAGAAGCTGAAATCACAACCATCAGCGAGAAAGGACAAGTAGTTATTCCGCAGTCCATAAGAAAGGAACTTGGCATAAAAACGAAAAACAAATTCCTAGTCTATGGACGAGGTGACACCATCATATTGAAGAAACTTGAACTTCCAAGTTTACAAAAAGAGTGGGATGACATCTTCAAAGAAATGGATAAGAAAAAACTGAAGCTTTCTGAAACAGAAATACAAAAAGAGATAGATGCCGTAAGGAAAAAGAAAAGATGATTTGATGCTTCGAGTCGTTCTCGACACTAACGTCTTAGTAAGCGCCATAATTTCAGATGGAAAACCAAGAGAACTCTTAAAGAAAGGAATAGCAAACCAGTATTCTCTTGTCACTTCAGACCCAATTTTGAAGGAACTGGTTCTTGTTCTTCGCCGACCAAAATTCAAAACCAGCGAGGATGAAGTCCACAGAACCATTCTTGCACTTATCAGAACAGCGGATGTTGTAACCGTTAAGTCAAAGGTTAAAGCAGTAAAAGATGACCCAAAAGACGATATGATTATCCAGACGGCTATTGATGGAGAAGCTGATGTAATTGTGACTGGTGACAGTCACCTTTTAGCTCTTGAGACTTTCGACGGGATTAAGATAACGACTGTAAAAGGAATGCTCGATTCCCTATAATTAGCTAACCAACAAACTAGACTGAGTGAAATTCGAGCCGCGTTATTGGGGCTTCCCAAGAGCCCGTCATCACAGTTAAAACAGATTTTTAATGAATTTAATGATGAGTTGGGGCTGTTTAAACGCTGTTTTAAGCGCTTTTCCGGGGTGCTTGATGTGCCCAATCAGCGACAACTTCTTGTATTCAGCCAAAGCCTTAGCGGCAATCTCCTTGACTTCCGCAGGTGTAAACTCGTTGGTTGTTATCAGCGGCATGCCTTTGGCTTGTCTTGCCTGCGCAAAACTGTTCCAAGTCAGGTCAGGCGGCAAGTAGCCTTTAGCTTTGCATTCTTCATACAGGCGAGTGCCATAAGACGGTGTCGCCGCAAACAGGTGCATACCCACATCGTACTTGCGCTTGAGCTCCAACGCGAAATCTACGGTGTGCTGCATGTTCTCTTTCGTTTCGCCTGGAAAACCAATGATGTAGAAGGCGCCTGTTTTCAAACCGATTTGTTTGGCGTTTTTAGCGAACTCCACAACACGGTTTAGGTCGAGGCTCTTGCAGATAACGTTGTCGAGGATTTGCTGGTCGCCTGATTCGACGCCGACAAAGATGCTGTTGGCGCCTGATTGCTTCATTTTCTTAAGCAGTTCCAGGTTCAGGCAGTCTGCGCGGACTCCGTTTGGGGTTTCCCAGCCAATCTTAAGTTTTCGCTCGATTATGCCGTCGCAGATGGCTTCGAAACGTTTAATGTCCAATGTTAGGTTGTCGTCTTCGAAGAAGATGTTTTTGACCTTGTACTTGTCAACCACGTATTGGATGTGGTTTAGCACGTATTTTGCTGAGTGTGCCCTGAATTTCTGTCCCATGTGCAGGTGGACGGCGCAGAAACAGCAGTTAAAGGGGCAGCCGCGGCTTGTAATCATGGATATGGCTCGGTTTTGGAAGCTTCGGTAACCAATCTTTTTGGGGTTAAGGTACTGCTCCATATCCACTAGGTCGTAGGCTGGGTAAGGTAACTCGTCGAGATTGTCAATAAGCGGTCTTGATGGGTTTACGACGACTTTTCCGTCTTGGCGATAGGCAATGCCTAAAATTTCGCTTAACTGTTTTTTGCCTTCAAACGCCTGGGCGATTTCCAGCATGGCGTATTCACCTTCGCCGACAACAGCAATATCCACGGTTTTGGCTTCTTGCAAGAACTCTTTAGGAACCAAAGTTACGTGTGGACCACCCATGACAGTTAGAATGTTTGGGTTAACTTCTTTGGCTAAGTTGCTTACTTTTGATGGAGTTTTCTATTTGGCAGGTAAATGGTCCTGATATGCCAACGATGTCTGGTTTTCTGTCGCTGTATTTCCCGCTTTATTTGCTCAAAGGGCATGCCAACAGTTACTGTTTCACCGTTCTTTTCGAAATGTAGCCGCCATGAAAGCATCCAAAATCTCAACTTTATAGTCGGCTTTCTGAAGCACTGCAGGCTAATATACATTAAGCCAATCGGCAGGTTACCTGCAGGCTGTTCTGACCCTGGATAAAACGTCTGCGGCGGATTGATTAGAAGCATTTTCATTGGTGTACCCAGTTGATTATTTAGTTGACATACCCCAGATATTTAAATTAACTTATAATGCCGGTAAGCGTTTAACAATCATATCGTAAGCTGATTTATGTCTATTTATCCATAACGCCACGATTTTTTTTGACGCTTAGTTGGCATGTTACTGCTATGCCACAACAACATAAGTTTATGAGCGGTTATTCGGCACTATTCTTGTTAACTTTTCCGTAGTTTAGTAGGAGGTGAATTTTTTGAGTACTCGAACAGAAGAACGAAAGGGCAAAATGACCGTTGCTGAAGCAGGAAGGAAAGGCGGAGAAAAAACCGCTTCAACCCATGGACGCGAATTCTACGAAGAAATAGGACGCAAAGGAGGCGAAAAAGTCTCAATGGAACGAGGTCCCGAATTCTACAGTGAAATCGGCAGCAAAGGCGGTTCTGAACGAGCCAAGCAACATGAAGGTTCAGCAGAAGCAGAAGGCAAAACAAGCCTTGAAGAAGCAGGTCACAGAGGCGGACAAAGAGTCCGACGACTAATCCAAGCAGGAAAGGAGCATGAGGAAGAATAAGCAACCCTCTATTGAAACAATTTTTGTAAATTAAGCTTATTTTTCCCATCCCTTAGACTTAATTTTATTTTTTCGATGGAGGTGATTTTTTGGAAGAAAAGAAAGGAAAAATGACAGTTGAAGAGGCAGGTCGAAGAGGTGGACTGAGGACTTCTGAGACTCATGGCGAAGAATTCTACAGTGAAATAGGCCGCAAAGGCGGAAAGATAGGTGGACCAAAAGGTGGACAAAGAGTCCGCAAGCTTATCCAGGAAGGAAAAGAACACGAAGAAGAATAGACTTCACCCTTAATTTTTTTGCGATTTTTGCACTTTTTCTTTTTTCACAACGGTTTACCAGTTTACTCTTTGCAAAAAATAATTTGCATTTCTACTACTTTTTGGAGCTAAATCTCTGCTCTATATAAAAACGGGCTTTTTCAGTGTTGCTGTGCATGGACAGCCACATATGTTTAAGAGGTATGTTTCAGGCTAGAAATTGAAGGAAAAGCGACCGTTTAACTTTTTTTGGAGGTGATATGTTTGGGTGAAGACAAAAAGAAAGGTAAGATGACCGTTGAGGAGGCTGGGCGGATGGGTGGAGAAAAAACCTCTGAGACGCATGGTCCCGAATTCTACAGTGAAATAGGCAGTAAAGGTGGTTCTCAACGAGCTAAGCAGCATGAAGGTTCAGCAGAAGCAGAGGGCAAAACAAGCTTAGAAGAAGCAGGTCACCGTGGTGGTCAAAGAGTCAGGAAATTAATTGAGGAAGGGAAAGAACATGAGGAAGAATAAATATTCCAGACGTTTTCTAAAAATTTCCTCGTTGAACTAATTTTTCAAAATAGGAGGTGAATTTTGTTGGCTGATGAACGAAGGAAGGGACAAATGAGTGTTGAAGAAGCTGGACGGATGGGCGGTCAAAAAGGTGGGCGAAGAACCGCTGAAACTCATGGTCGAGAATTCTACGAAGAAATAGGTCATAAAGGTGGGCAAAAAGTTCGAAGGCTTATCCAAGAAGGAAAAGAACACGAGGAAGAATAACCCAGTTTCTTTGGGCTAATAAATTTTGGCAGGTTTAGGTAATGGAGGTGAATGTATTTTGTCTGAAGAGAAAAAGAAGGGAAAGATGACCGTTGAAGAGGCTGGGCGGATGGGTGGAGAAAAAACCTCTGAAACCCATGGAGAAGAATTCTACAGCGAAATTGGCCACAAAGGCGGTCAAAAAGTTCGCAAAGCTTATCGAAGAAGGAAAGGAACACGAAGAAGAGTAAACACCTTAAACGAACTTGCTGTTTTCTCTTTTTCTAATTTATATTTTTAAAATTTTTAGTTGGAGGTGAAAAACTACGAGTAAACAAGAAACAACCACATCTAGGCGTAGAGGAATCGGTCAAGGTAGAGGAACAAGAAGGCAATACACGGATAGAAGCGGAAGATCTGGACACGTTAGCCCAGCAATCGTGGAAAAGTATCTTGCTGGCATGCATTACCCAGCTGAAAAGAAGAAACTGGTCGATAACGCCCAAAACAAGGATGCGCCAGACGACGTTATGAACCTAATCAATAAGCTACCTGAAAAAACCTACAATTCGCCTATAGACATAACAAAGGAAATCGGCAAAATAGAATAAGCAACAACGCCAAGCTTTCTTTTATTTTATTTTTCAAATTTTTTAGTGTTCGGTAGCAAGCGTTTTATGGTGTTTATGTCTGGTGGGTTTGTGATTGCTTCTTGAAGCCCACATATGCTTAAGGGCTATTCTATGGAACTAGAATATCAAGACGGTTTTTTCAGTTTTGGAGGTGAAAATGGTTTTGGCAGTGAAAAGTGAAGCAAGGAAGAAAGATGACTAGGCAGGAGGCTGGCAGAAAAGGCGGCGAGAAGGTGGCTAGAGAAAGAGGTCCAGAATTTTACAGGGAGATAGGTAAGAAGGGCGGGGAGAAAGTGGCTGAGGAGCGAGGGTCAGAATTCTACAGGGAAATTGGACGGAAAGGTGGCGAAAGCAGAGGAAACAGAACAACTCGAACCAAAGGAGAAACTGGTAGGGCGAAGCCGAGACGGCAGTAAAGAATAAATATGAATCTATAACTCACTTTTTCTTAGGTTAGTAATCAAAAAGTAAGCAAAATGTTGAAATAACTTACTGTTTAATTTTTATTTATGAAAAAAGTACTTGTTCTTTATTATAGCCGAACTGGAAACACTGAAAAAATGGCAAACGCCGTTGCTGAAGGCGTCCAGAGCAACGGCAATGTTGAAGTAGAATTAAATTATCATGTAGAAACTGAAGAGCTTAGGCTCTTACGACGCCATACTTGTCGGGTCACCAACCTACCACCATGACATGCCTGTTGACTTCAAGAACCTCTTTGAAGAAGCTGCTGTGCAGGGCATAAGTTTGAAAGGCAAGATAGGCGCAGCGTTTGGTTCTTATGGGTGGAGCGGTGAAGCACCAAAATTGATTTTGGAGATTATGAAGAACAAGTTTGAGATGCAAGTTGTTGAACCGCCCTTACTTGCAAAATACATCCCGACCAAAATATGCTCAATGCATGCAGGGATCTTGGAAAGAGGATTTCCGAAAGCTTGATGAATCAGGCTTAACACTAAGCGTTAGGAGAAAAGTTTATGGAAAAAAAGAAGGATAATCTCCTTGATTTTTTGAAGAATCAGATTACTGTTGAAAACGAAATTGTGGCTTCTCTCGAGAAAGCGCTTGTTGGCATGAAGAACCCTGCTGTTAAAGGGGTCTTGAAGGGTGTTTCGTTGGATTCTGTGAAGCATGCGGAACTTTACACGTCAGCCATTACCTTGCTGACTAATGCTTCTACTGCGTTAACTCAAGACAATCTTGATGAGCAAAGGGAACTGGTTAAAAAACACATTGAGATTGAAGCCAAACTAATCAAGAAACTCCAAGAAATGATACCAAAAATTGAAAACGAAAAAGTAGTGTTCCTCCTAAAAGCAATATTAGAAGATGAAGTGTAGACACCATGCAATGTTAAAGATGGTTTTGGAAATAATTGTTCACGGCGAAACCATAACTGAGGCTGATTGGTGGAAAATGCTCTGGGAAAACGTTCCGTTCCATGGCGCACCTGGCGGCGGATAAACAAAAAAAATTGGAAGTTTGCTAAGCGTTATCGTTGCTGTTGATAACTTGCTGTGAAGAACTCCATGTTTCGTCGACTATTTGCTGAAGCTCCTGCAGTACAGAGGCTAACATTTCACCTTTGCAGGTTAAACCGTAAGCTTTAGGGGTTTTTCTTATGAACACCAGTTTTTTGCCTTTCAAGCCTCTCAGGTACTTGTAGGTTCTTCTCATGGAGAGCTCTGTTTCTTTGGCAAGTTTTCCCGCTGAGATTCCCTCGTTGGGTATTGTTTCGTAGACTTTGCGTTCGGTTTCTGTGAAGGTTTCTTTGCTTGGGTCACGTTTGGATTTGAAGAAGAATATGTAATCTCGCTCTTCAGGGGTTTCTATTAAACCGACTGAGCGTAAGCGTTTGAGGATTCGCGACGCTATCTTTGATGAAATTAAGGTTTCTATTTCTTCAAAAGTTTTAGGACCTGACAGTAACGCTCGCAGAAGGGTTTCTTCGTAGCATTCGGAGTGGGCTGGTAGCATTTCTGCAAATTCAGGGAAAGCGCCAAGCAATGTTTGTTAGGCGTCCACCGAATGTGGTTGCGTAGTATTCGTCTCGTGATTCAGTTGCTAATCCAACTGCCATTAAGGGTTGGAGGTATTCTTCGTTTATGGTGTCTTGGCTGTGTGAGTGCCCTGTTTTCTTTAGTTCCTGCTGAAGTTGGCTAACCGAGTATCTGCCGTTCACGATTGCTTTTAGAATGTGGAGGCGTGTTTCGTTTTTTAAGACGTTGAATAATTCTTTTATGTAGTTGGGGTTGTCCATGGTTTCGCGGAGTTTTCTGAGTTCATTTTTTAGTTTGTAGACTTGGCAGCGAGTTATGCATTCTAAGGGTGAGGTTGGTGCGCAGTTTCTGCATTCTGCGTCGAGTGTTTTTAGCATTGATGCTAAGTCGCGGTTGTTTTCGCCTGTTTCGGGTTGATTGTAGGACGTTGCCCATTTGTTTGTTCTCCTTTGGCGTGTGTTAGGGCGGGCGAAGGAGTGTGAGATTGGGTGTAAAACTGTTTTTTGTGTTTGATAGCCCGTCTTGACACGCGTCATAATTTATGACAGGCGGCATATTTAAATAAGTTTCCCCCAAAAATAACAGGTAATTGGTGCATAACTTGATACTACCGTGCGAAGTAGGAGTAAAAACAGTCCTGCCAGCAGTAAAAGCAATCATGGCAAGATCCATCGTGGAAAAACATGGCTTAAACGAAAAACAAACCGCAGACCTCCTCGGCTTATCACAATCCGCCGTCAGCAGGTACGTCGGACGAGAAAGAGGCAACCTCTTAGCAATCGAAGGCACAACCGAAGTAGTCGCCCTAATCGACCAAATGGTCATCTCACATCATAAAAGAACCCGACAACAAAACAGAGTTCCTCAAACTCTTCTGCCAAACCTGCAAACCATCCGAGAAAAAGGCTTAATGTGCCCCCACTGCCAAAAAGAAATGCCCCAAGCAATGGGCGGAAAAATGCTTCTTCTGCCGAGAATAAGCAACAATTGAATTTACACCATGGTTGCTTATTGAGGCACCATTGGTTTGACTTTTCCCATCTACTTCTTACTTGTTTTGCTCTTTGAAGCGTTTTAGAACTTCTCTGGGAACAGGGTTAACGTACTTTAAACCTACATGACTGCAGAGCTTTTCAAAATCCGTGTCTGTCGTAATCACGCTAGAAGCTTTTTCCTGCAATGCAAGCGCAAGGTACATGCAGTCAAAAACATCATGTTTCAATTCTTCAGCCAACTTGAAACCTTCCAAAATGGCTTCACGCTTCAACGCTGAATACTGGGGTGCATCATATGATTTCACGAAGTGTTCAATGGATGCAGAGCACTCTTTTTGCGTCAATCCCCAACGGCGGGTCATGATCCAAAAAGCCCTCAGAGGCAAAATATCCATGACTACAGGCACATAAGCTAGACCGCAACCCAGCCTCAACAACTGGCGAGACAAACTCAAACCCCGGATGTCCTCTAGCCAGAAAAATTGCTAATACGTTAACGTCAAAAACTCGCTTCTCAACATCAGTTGGGTTATTGCTCGCCAAACGTTGCCTCTCCAGCATCCAAAAAAGCTTCCTTACCCCACTTTCGGTGCCTAGCATCTACACGTAAAGGATCAGGAATAATAGGTTTCAAAATTAGAACACCGTTATCCCTAACTAGGTCGAACTCTGTTCCAACTTTTAAACCGAGTTTTTCACGTTCGTCAAGTGGAATCAGAATCCTGCCGCGTTCATCCATTCTAGCTTTACCCACTATAATGCACCCACAAATATACTGTACTTTTACCCACATAAATCTTTCCAATAAATGCGTCCTTCGAGGTTTGAAGATTTATTAAAAACGGCGTTTAACTGGTTTTTGAGGAACCCTCTTTGTCATACGATGAGAACGCTTTCTTAGACACCATCGAAAAAGTAAGCAAAAGCGTAGTCAACATAAGCACCGTAAAGCTTGTCCACAACATCTTCTACCAAGCCGTGCCAGTGGGCGGCATGGGTTCAGGCACCATAATTGACTCCAACGGCTTAATCCTAACAAACAACCATGTGGTGGGCGGAGCAGAAAAAATCAACGTGACCCTCTGGAACAACCAAGTTCTCGAAGGCACCATCGCAGGTTCCTGCGCCATCCATGACATCGCCGTGGTGAAAGTTAAGGCAAAAGACTTGCAATCTGCTCAACTGGGCGATTCGGACAAGCTCAGGGTTGGGCAACACGTTTACGCTATTGGGAACCCGTTTGGTTTGGCAGGTGGTCCAAGCGTAACCTCCGGCGTAGTCAGCGCCATAAACCGCACAATCGAATCTGAACGAGGCTTAATAGAGAACCTTGTGCAAACTGATGCGTCAATTAATCCTGGAAACAGTGGCGGTCCACTCGTTGATATGGCTGGCAAAGTTGTAGCCATCAACACAGCCATCATCCCGTATGCGCAGGGCATCGGCTTTGCGATTCCCATAAACTCCGCTAAAAGCTGCACAAACGACATAGTTACTCAGGGCGCCACAAAAAGACCCTGGCTGGGCATAGTGGGCTTAAGCATAACCCCCGAAATCGCACGCTACTACGGTCTCCCAGTCGACCACGGCGTCTTGGTAACAAAGGTGGCTGAGGGAAGCCCTGCAGAAGCCGCGGAGATGGCAGACGGCGACATAATCCTGAAAATCGGCAACGTTGAAATGCGTAGAATTGAGGATTTGGTTGCAGCAGGTTCATGAAGAGAAAAGTCGGTGAAAAGGTGAGAATCTTTGCGCTTGCGCAATGGCAGGGAACACTTCTTTGAGTTAAAACTCAGCGAAGCCCCATAACAACCTTTTTTCAGTGGGGAAATTCAGTTTGAGTCAAAACCAAATAAGAGAAATTTTGAAAAAATACAAAATCATCGCGGTTGTTGGGTTATCCAAAGAGCCTGAAAAAGACAGCTACAAGGTAAGCGCTTACCTGCAGCAACATGGCTACCGCATCATACCCGTCAACCCCTTCGTTGACGAGGTTTTGGGCGAGAAAAGCTACAAAAGCCTGCTTGATATTCCAGTGGAAATCCAGAAAACCATCGACATCGTTGACATTTTTAGGCAAGTCGGAGGATGTGCCGCCGATTGTTGAGCAAGCCATCCAGCTTAAAGCCCAGTTTGGCAGGCCTTTTGTGGTTTGGATGCAGCTGGGCATAGTTAATGAGCAGGCGGCTGAAGCTGCCAAGCAAGGCTGGGTTGATTGTGGTTATGGATAAGTGCTTGATGGTTGAGCATCAACGCTTAACTTAAGTGGCTATATTGCGCCAAGCAGTAGAGAAGCAACGGTTGCGATTATTACGATGGCTATGGTTTCGGCAAGTGTTATTTTCCAGTTGACACGGGTTTTCTTTGAGCGGTATCGCACAAGGAAAACGCCGACGATGATGGCAACTATCAATGAGTGATACGACAATGTTGTAGATAGGGTGGAAGAACAAGGTAGGTTGCTATTGGAATGATTCCTGCAATAAAAGTTGTCGTTCCACAAATTATTGCCGCCATAAAGGTTTGACCTATGAATCTGTTTGCCAAGCAACGTGAACAGTTTCTGAACCAGCAGCAGGGATTTGTCGCGTTCTTTTTTGTCGGGTATGTCGCTTAAGCTGTAGTTCATCAGGTTCTGCAGCGTCATGATGTCTGCTAAGTCTTCGGTGATTCCGCCGAGCAGAAAGCTTGAGAAGTTGGTGATGGCTACGGCGCTCAGCGTTAGGAAGGCGGCGAAAACTACTGTTCTTACATCATGAAATATTGGCGCTAGCCGTTAATGTTGCTATGAACGCTGAGAGAATAACAACTAGGCTGGTTATTGAGCCATCCACTAAGCCCGCAACAACTTCCATGATGGGCTCCTTCTTTAGCAGGAGGCTTTCCCATTCTTTGCCCAGTTTTTGCCCTTGCAGCCGTTAACTGCACCGACTCGTCTTTTTCAATGATAAGTCCTTCAGTGGACATTTCTTTTAGCGCTTTATCAAGTTCGTTCATTTCGATGCAGGCATAGTTGACGCAGACGCGGTCAATTCGAGTTTTTAAGGGTTGATTTTTTTATTTTGGCGCCTTTGCTGAGGTTTAACAGGACAATAACTCGATAACGTCGGGTAACTCTTG
Source organism: Candidatus Bathyarchaeota archaeon (assembly GCA_963846735.1). GTDB lineage: Archaea > Thermoproteota > Bathyarchaeia > Bathyarchaeales > Bathycorpusculaceae > Bathycorpusculum. The sequence continues at coordinate 611,386 of CAWJXC010000004.1, forward strand.
GATTTCAAAGGCCACTTAAATAAATCCACCAATCTAATAATCAAACTATCTTTTAGCGAAGCTAATAACTTTTTGCGCTGCCAAAACCGCACAGCGAAAGCAATCTCATTTAGAACGATGCACTTGGTTTTAACATGCTAATGGCTGCCAGAAACCGCCATTACCGACCTACCCCTCTATAGGTTTCTGCAATGAGTTTCTATTAGGCTCCAAATATGTTGGTGTCGAGATAACTTCAATGTGTCAGCTAAGCTATTTGAGAGGATAGATTAAAATTTCTGCGCTTCGGTTAACTATTGTGGTTTTTATGTGTGCTAATTACTCGGAGTGGGATGAGGTTTATCGTCAGTATCCGCTTGAAGAGTTAGGCTGGGAACTTGGCAAACCCCGACCCATACTGGTCGAATACATCGAGAAAGGGCTTATTCCAAAGGGCAAAGCGTTGGACATTTGCTGTGGCGCTGGAACCAACACCATTTACCTTGCCCAAAGCGGCTTTGACGTAACAGGCATCGACATCTCAAAAACCGCCATTGAGATTGCAAAGAAAAAAGCACATCAAGCAAAAGTTAGACATTAATTTTTTGGCGGAGAGCTTCATTGACTTGCCCTTTAACGATGAGACGTTTAGTTTTGTTTTTGATATGGGCTGCTTCCACCACGTTGAAGTTGAGGAACGCGTCAAAGTTCATAGCGGGCGTTCACCGAGTCCTAAAAAAAGGCGGCGTTTACATGCTTACTTGTTTTAGCTACAGAAACGGTGCCGGGATGGAACCACTTCACCAAACAGCAGATAATTGACTTGTTCTCTGGGCTCTTTGAGTTAGGGGAGATTAGGCATTATCCTTCGCTTGGAAGGCGACGGGGTCATCCGATTCTTCTACACGGTGCTCCTGAAGAAAAAGCCCTTGGGCTAAGGGATTTGTTCTAGGGCTTTCTGTATTTCTTCGTAGTTTGGTTCAACAGATGGGTCTTCTGAAATCCAAACGTATCGCACCATGCCCTGCTCGTCAAGGATGAAGATTGAGCGTTTAGCAACCGTGTAACCCTTAAGCCCAGCAAAATCAGACAATTCCAAGTCCATACTGCTTGATGACTTCACGATTGTAATCGCTCAGTACTGGGAAGGGCAGCCTGTTTTTTTCTGAAAAAGCCTTGTTCGAGAAGGGGTCGTTTACGCTTATCCCGATAACTTGAGCATTCAAATCAGTCAGTCGCGCCATCGAATCGCGGAACTCACACACTTCCTTGGTGCATGTTGAAGTGAATGCGCCAACAAAGAATGCTAAAACGACTTTTTTTCCTAAAAACTCATGTAGGCTTCTGGGTTTCATTTCTACGTCGGGCAAAGTGAAATCGGGTGCCTTGTCTCCGACTTTAATTTGGTTTACCATAAAATTAGTCCTCACCAAAAAGGAAGGAGGCGCTTATATAAATGGCTAATGCTTAGCCGAAGGTGAAGGCTGAGGGGCAAATCTTGTTTAGCACGCATACTTCACATTTGGGTTTTTTTGCAGTGCATACTTGTCTGCCGTGAAAAATCAGCAAGTCGGTGAGTTCCATCCATTTCTCTTTGGGGGTGAGTCTGCATTAGGTCTTGTTCTATTTTGTCTTGGTCTTTCTGCTCGGTTAATCCAAGCCGTTCTGAAAGCCTGCGGACATGAGTGTCCACGGCGATGCCAGCGATGGTGCCGTAAGCGTTGTAGAGGACAATGTTGGCGGTTTTCCTTGCCACACCTGGAAGCTCCAGCAGTTCCTCCATTGTTTTGGGGACTTGCGAGTGGAATTTTTCTACGAGGAGTTGGCAGCATTTCTTTGAGGTTTCTGGCTTTGTTGTGGTAGAAGCCTGTTGAGCGAATGTCTTGTTCCAGCTCTTTTAGGTCGGCGTTGGCGTAGTCTTCGGGTGTGTGGTATTTTTTGAAGAGTGTTTGGGTTACAATGTTGACTTGTACGTCGGTGGTTTGGGCTGAGAGCATGGTGGCTACAAGGATTTCGAGTGGGTTGGTGTAGTTTAGGGCGGTTTTGGCGTTTGGGTACTGTTTTTCGAGGAGTTCGATTATTTTTGTGGTTCTTGGTTTGGGTTCAAGGTAAATTTCTGGTGTTTTCAAGTTGCCGTTCTCCAAGAAGGATTATTAGTTGGAGTGGTGATAAAAAAGTTGTGAGTGGGAGATGCTTTCGTATACTAGACAGTTGTTTAGAAGCATGTTGATAGACTCTAAACATGCAAACTAATGGTTACATATAACTACGTAATGTTTATATAATGTCCAATAAATTGAAAATGTGTCAAATAAGTTTGTGGAAACATGGTAAACCCGACAAGAATAACCGTGGCATTCGACAAAACAACAGCAGACTTGCTGGAAAAAATAAGCACCGAAACCCAAGTTTCACAGAGCGAAATAATGCGCCGAGCCCTAAAATTCTACAACGAAAACAAAGCACTCCAAGACCCCGCAACCAAGAAAAAAATCCACGCCTACCTCGACATGCTCCTAACAGGCGAACACATAATCCTAGACGTTGACCACTGGCTCATGTTCCTACAACTCATCGCTTCCTCGTCCGAGAAGGAAAAGTTCTGGGCTGAACACAAGGAAGTCGCACGTGCCCATTGGGAGCAGCTAAAAACCAAGGTGCACTCGCCAGAAGAAATGCTGGAGCGGCTTGAGGTATGCAACTTTTATCGCTTAACAAAGAACGCTCCAAACGACTTCACGCTTGTGTTGGTTTCGGAGGTTTCCAAGGATTTCATCAGGATTTTCCTTGAGGAATACTTTGCGGCTATGGGTGTTAAGGCTGAGATTAAAGAGAACTTGACTAAGCTAAGGGTTACTGTAAAACCTGCTGGGGCACGAGTTTAGCTTTTAGCTGATTAACCTTTTGCTTGTCCAGTTATTCTTAATTTTTGTGAACAAATCTTAACTACATTTATATTTTATTGAACACCTTGCTAAGTTAACAAGCAAGGTGAAGAAAAATGAGCACAGAATTAAAGTTTGAAAAGTATGCCAAACCAGGCAGAGGTTGCTTGGAATCAGCCTTAAAGAGGAGCCAACCATGGACACAACAGCACTGTTAATAGCGGCTTTCGGAACAGGTTCCCTGCTTCTATCCTTCGCCGAATGCACCCTCAATAAAAGGAAAAAAGACAAAGAAACCTACCACCCCTTCAATCCCTAAAGCCGCGGCAACACAAACCTTTTTACCCTTTCCAAGTTTAAGCAATAGTTAGGTGATTAGGTTTGAGTTTAAAACTGAAAGTTGACGGAAAAGAAATCCCCCTAAACGAGTTTGTCGAAAAAATCATGAACGGAACCATAACAGGTGCCGTGTCTTCCCTGAAAGGAATAAAAGGGGACTGGAAAAAAATCGAAATAGAAATCCAAAAATAATTTTTAGCCCTTAAATTCAACTTTTGTCTCTATTTCAGCAAACATTTCCCTTTTAGCCTTGCAAATCGGGCAAACGTACGGTGGATCCTCACGATAAACCACGTAGCCACATTGTTTGCAGTACCATAACTTCTTTTTGACCTCGACTTTTTGCGGTTGTGCAGCGGTTGGGGTTGCGGGTTTTTCTTGCGTTCCCTGGGCAGGTGCCTGTTGGGCAGTGATTGGGGTGCCGTATGCTCTTTCCTGCTTCTCGACTGGCCGTCGTTCGGGAACTTCAGGCAGGTTTTGGCTTTCAAAGACTGCTTTGTTAACGTAGAGTCGGCAGTAGCATGCGCCGAATTCGGCTACGTCGGGGTCGCGGTAGTCGCAGGGGCAAATTATGTCTCGGTCAATCTCCAAGTTGCCTGTTGCAAGCCTGCATGGGCATGAGGGGTAACCGTAACGGTCTTCGTTTACCTTTAAGCCTTCAAGGAACATTTGCAAAAGGTCCGGTTGAGGCGTGAGATAGTAGCCGTAGGTTTTTGCGTCAGCTTCGGCTCTTTTACGAGTCTGCTCTAGGGTGGTCAAAGCCCCAGTGCCTCTTGGAGTTTGTCTTTTCGGAAGCCGGTGATTACGATTTTGTCATCTACGATGGTTGTGGGGTAGCTTAGGATTCCGCCTTTGCTGGTGATGGCTACATGAGCTTTCCTTTTTTCTTCATCATCAAGTAAGTCCACGTCAACGTATTCGTATTCGACGCTGTTGTCGTTTAGGAACTGCTTGGTCATTTTGCACCAAACACAGGTGCTTAGTGCGTAGAGGGTAACTTTATGGTTATTTTTTTTACCAGAAATCTTGAAGAACTGCATAAAAAATTCACTAATCAAATTTAGGTTAAGCCGAATATAACTCTTTAGATTCTAAAAAATGTCTTATGCAGGTTCGAGGCTGCCAAACGCGTTCTGAACCACCTCATTTAGGGCAGGGTGAATGTGCATGCCCCTAGCTATTGGACCAAAATCGCCTTTTTCGGTGACCATCGCGTTAACGATTTCCTGAATAAGAATCGACGCTTCAGGACCAATGATGTGGGCACCAAGAATTTTGCCAGTTTCCCGCTCAACGATAACTTTCACAAAGCCCTCAGGGAACCCCAACGCAGCACCCATAGCCGTATCCTTGTAGAGCGCTCTTCCAACCAAAATCTTGAACTTCTGCAGCTTAGCCTCTTCCTCTTTCAAGCCCACCGAAGCAACCTGCGGATGCGTAAAGACCGCGTGAGGTGCAGCTGAAAAATCCATTTTTGCTTTGTGGTCATGGCTGGAGTTGTGCCAAGCAATGCCCGCCTCGTAGTTGGCTACGTGCTTGAACATTTGTTTGCCGATGGCGTCGCCGAAAGCAAAAATGTTTTTCTGGCTGGTTTCAAGGTAATCGTCAACTTGTATGAAGCCGTGCTCGTCAAGGTTTACGCCTGTTTTTTCAGGTTTGAGGCTGTCGGCGTTTGAGACTCTGCCCGTGGCAATCATGATGGCTTCAGCTGTGAACTCTTTGGTGCTGGCGTCTTGGCGGTTTTTGGCTATGAGCGTTTTTAATGCGCCTGTCTGCCTTGCTTCGATGGCTTCGTAGCCCAAGTTGATTTCCATGCGTTTCTCCAATTCGCTCTTTAGTAAGTCAGAGATTTCTGGTTCCTCATCTGGAAGCAAGCGGAGGGGTCGCTGTATTATGGTGGTTTTTGTGCCGATGCTTGAGAAGAAGTGCCCGTACTCCATGCCGATGTAGCCTCCGCCCACAATTATGATGCTCTTGGGCTGGGTTTGCAGTTCCAAAACTGAATCGCTTGTTAGGTAACCTATGTTTTCTATGCCTTTAACTGGGGGCACTGCGGTGCGTGCGCCTGAAACAATGAAAATCACTTTGGCGGATATCGTGTGGGTGCCCACTTGCATGGTGTAGTCGGAGATGAATTCGCCTGTTTCCTTAAACCACGTTAAATCAGGCGTGACTTGGACGGCTGCTGCCTGATGCCCACTGTCGTGGTTAACGAGGGTATGCATCCTTGTCATGATGTTGGTAAAGTCAACCGCGTTCACAGTGGCATTAACGCCGAGATTGGCTGCATCTTTGAGGGTGGCAAGGACGTCTGCAGGGTAAATCAGCATCTTCGAGGGTACACAGCCCACGTTAATGCATGTGCCGCCCATCTTTCCTCCCTCAACCAACGCCACCTTAAAACCCTGCTCAACTGCTGCAGATGCAACGAGCATGCCAGAGCCCGAACCAATAACGAGAACATCAAACTGCTCCATAAAAAAGCCTCAAATGTATACACATTAAACTGAATAATTGAAGGCAAATAAACCTTTCAATTATAAATTCTTGGTTCAAAAAGTCTTTTAAGCGCTACCAAGATATTATTTTTAGGGATTTTTCATGTCTAAAAAACCCAAGACTGCAGAAGAAGAAAAGAAAAAAACAGCCTACTACAGCAAAAAAGAGAAGAAAGCCAAAGAAGTCAAAAAGTAGCTTCTTTACCTAAAAACTTTGGTAGGCACCGTTCGTCGTGGACGGGGTCGAAGCTTTCTAATTCATCCTTTCTTAGTGGTAACGCGATTCTTGAGACTAAACCGTTTAGGCTGTAGGGAAGGCGAATCAAGCGGAATTCGCCTGAAGTCACCCATTCATCAATGTGGAAGCCTGCTTGTTTTGCTTGTTGGGCAAGGTTAAGCCGCTCTTCGGAGCTCAGTTTGTAACCGTTAGGGTCTAAAACGTGTAGGTGGAAGCCTCTGCCAGAATAAACCACCTTCAAACCTGAATAGCTTTCTTCAAGGTAATCGTAGAGACCCATTGCTTCATGCTTAACCATATCAAACTCTAACTCACAAAAACTTAACCCTTGATGCCGCTTCATCTTATCCGCAAGGGTGCCGTGGATTGGGCAGGTTATGTTTTCGGGGTCAAGGTCAAAAGCGAGTTCCTGACCGATTTTGTGGTCGTTTGTGTCGTAGATGTTTCGGTCGTAGTAGACTGCTTCTGGCAGAAACTCGAGGATTTGCTGGCGTACATCTTCCAGACTCTTAAAATCATCAACTATAATCGTCGTGGAGGCATCTTCCTTGTATTTCTCAGGGAAAATCTTTGTGTGCCTGCCTATGATGACGGCAAACTTTGTGTTGCCAAGCCCACCCTCAAACCACTCCGCTACCCTTTGGGGGCTAAATTCTTGGGTGTAGAATTGTTTTCTTTCCTCAAGAGTGGAGTATCTCATTCCAATCGGCAAGTAGTATGGACTCATTCAAACCACATTATGTTACGTTGGCTAGCCCAAAATGCTTTGCGGATGGTTAAGGTAGAAAGCCTAATATTAGCGGTTTCCCGAAGTAAATATGGTGATTTTTTGCCAATAGACCCTGATTTTCAAACCAAACGACAAGTTGTAAGTGAACATAACGGTCACAAAGTCTGGGGACCCGTCGAAGCCCCACAAAAACTAGGAATACACGGAACAACCAGCGCAGTAGACTGGGACTCATGCGTCGGAGACGGCGTATGCATCGATGTTTGCCCAGTTTCCCTGTATGATTGGGCTGATTCGCCTGGACACCCACTTTCTGAACGTAAATCCGACCCAGCAAGAGAAAAAGATTGCATACAATGCTTAGCCTGCGAGATGCAGTGCCCAGCGGCAGCGATAAAAATTACTCCACCACCATAAGCGCTAATTTTTAGGGCGCATTAATTTTTTTTAAAAAAACAAAAAACTAAGGAAGTAAGCAGTAAGCTTACTTTACTAGGCTGAGGTTTTTGTTGACTTTATCCCAGTTAACTATGTTCCAGAAGGCTTCAACAAATTTTGGGCGCTCGTTCTTGTAGTCAAGGTAGTATGCGTGTTCCCAAACGTCCAGAACCATCAGGATGTTGAAGGTTGGGTAAACGTTCACGTTGTGCTTTTCAATCTGCATTATAAGTGGTCTTCCAATGCATGGGTGTACGGCTAACGCTGCCCATCCTGAACCTTCCGTGCTTGTAGCCGCGGCTGTGAACTCTTTTTTGAACCGCTCAAAACTTCCAAAGCCCATATCAATCATGTCAGCTACCGCTCCGCCCGGCTTTCCTCCGCCTTTGCCTGCTGGCGCCATGTTCTCCCAGAAAGTGGTGTGCAAAAGGTGACCGCCAACATTGAAGGATAATTCTTTTAGCAAGGCTTTATTGTCGAGGTCTGCGTTTTCGCTGCGTGCCTTGTCAAGTTTTTCAAAAGCTGCGTTGGCGCCGTTCACGTAGGCTTGATGGTGCTTGTCATGGTGCAGTTTTAGTTGCTGCTCTGAAATGTAGGGTGCAAGAGCATTGTAATCGTAGGGTAGTTTGGGTAGAGTAAATGATTTTATTTTTTCCATAAAATTTCACCAAAATCAACCTTTTCCAAAGCAGAAAACAACTAATATACTTTGCTTTAAGGCAAAACTACCCTTTGGCTAATCCCGAGTATACCTTAACATATTAAACCAATTAACGCAAAGTCTAAAAGGGAAAGTATCGCTTAGAGGTAAACATTAAGGGGAAAAACGTTGAAGTATAAATCGCTTTTTTGGTTAGCTCTGATTAGCGCTCTTTTAGTTATGCCCCTGTTCATCAATAATGCATCGGCTCAAACCCAATCTAACTATTATGTGACAGTCAAACCCGCAACTATACCTGATGCATTAACATATACCAGCGTTAGCAGAAATGCAACGCTTACTTTCCAAGCCTTATGGAGTTATGGTTCTAATGAAGGACAAAACATTCAGAACGCAACTGCCACCATCCAAGTCAGCAACTCCAAAGATAAAGTCATAGATACACTATCGGTTAACACTTCATCTGGAATTTTCTCCTTTAACTATTCCTTGGCAAGCCCTGATATTTTGGCTTTTACACCAACTAACCTGGTTACGCAGGATGGGCAAGAATGGAACTCAAGCATTATGGATTCAGCAAACAACGTTTACGGTTTCACATCCAACTGGGCACAGGTTTGGTGGGATACTTTCCATGTATCTCTGGTAAGCAGTGACACAAGCAGTTTAGGAAACGTTGCCGTAACCGTAAACGTTACTTACCTGTTGCTTCCTGAAGAAGGCCTACAAGTAGGCACCGTTCATGTGCCGAAAACAGTGCAAGGAGCAAACGTAACTATCAACGGTGTTGCCGCCCAAGAATCCCAGACGCCAGGCATTTACTTTGCAACCAGTTCAACTTGGCTGCCTACCGCATACGTTAACGTTGGGGTTTCACAAGAAGGCTGGGCAACAACCCACACGGCGTTTAGCTTTGCCCAGAACACAAATGAACCCCTATGGACATATGCAATCGCGTTCGGTTCAGTGATTGGCTTTGCCGCCTTAATGCTTCGCTTCTTCATGTCAAGGAAAGCAAACAATTCCTCATTGTTTAAGCATTCGAATTTTCCATTTTACGGGGCTGTCTTGTTGGCGGTCACCTCAATCATTAGCCTTTATTGGGGATTGGTTGGGTTAGAAGGTACTTTGCACACCTTTGACTGGATGCTGCTTGCAGCATTGGGATTGGTTTCTTTTGCTGTCGGAATAGTTGGAACCATAGCATCCTTGCGGAAAAAATACCACGCATTAGCCATTTTTGCAGTTGTTGTGCCATTGTTCATGAATGTTGTCGGCGTTAAGGGTTCACTGGATATGTATGGGTTGGCGAATCCTTGGCTAATACTTGTTCCCTCACTTCTGCTATCCATAATTAGTGGCTATTTGATTTCAAACTCCGACAAAATGTTCCAAAACGGCAATAAAAAAGAAGCAAAAAATTGAGCCATTGAGTGCTTTAAATAAGGGGCTATAGTTTCCGAGAGCAATAAATTCTCTTTACTCAAATGTGAGGTATAGCTTATTACCTGCTTGTTGCTTTACTGTTTTCAGTGAATTTTATGGCTAAAACTGACGAGAACCTAAAAGCTGCCTTTGCAGGCGAATCCCAAGCTAACAGGATGTATTTGGCGTTCGCCAAGAAGGCAGAGGAAGAAGGCTTAACACAAATCGCAAAACTCTTCAGAGCTGCGGCGGAAGCAGAAACCGTCCACGCCCTAAACCACCTGCGCGTAATGGGACAGGTAAAATCAACCATTGGACAACCTTGGCACAGCCGTTTCGGGCGAAACCTATGAGTTCAAGAAAATGTACCCTGACTTCATTGCTGATGCCAAAAAAGAAGGAAACAAACCAGCCACAATAAGCTTTGATTATGCCAACAAAGTTGAGCAAATCCACGCAACCCTCTACCAGAAAGCACTCGACGCCCTCAAAAACAAAAAAGAACTGCCCAAAGCCGACTATTACGTGTGCCCCATCTGCGGAAACACCTTCGAAGGCTCAACACCCGACAACTGCCCAATCTGCGCTACAGCTAAAGACAAATTCATGAAAATAAATTAGAAAAGTTTAGGCTTTGATTTTTTGGGCTATTTGCTGCCCAAACTCAAAGCATTTTTTCAAATCTTCCTCGTCAGGAACAAATTTTACTTCAACAACCTGGCTCATAAACGTCGAAGCCTGCTTCTTTAGCGGTTTTAATCATGCCTCTGACTGCTCCGCCTCCCCAACCGTAAGAGCCAAAGAAACCCCACAGTTTGCCTTTAGGTTTCAGCCCAGTGATGTAAGTTAAGAATGAGCTAAGTGTGGGGAACATTTGGTTGTTGAGGGTTGGCGAACCCACCAAAACGGCTTTGGCGTCGAGGATTTCAGTTACCGCTTCTGAGTTAGGAGAAGAACGCAGCTTTAGCACTTTAACATCTACGCCTTGGCTTGCGGCTCCGTCGGCTATTGCTCTTGCCATCTTGTCAGTGCTGTTCCACATGGTGTCAAAAACGATGACTACCTTATTCTTGGATGCGCCTGAACTCCAATTTAGGTAAGCGTTGATTATCTTCATGGGGTCCTTGCGCCAGATTATGCCATGGCTTGGTGCAATCATATCGATTGGAATGCCCATCGCAACGACTTCCTGAATCTTTCTTGTGATGAGCGGCGCTAGAGGCATGAGGATGTTAGCGTAGTATATTGTTGCTTCCTCCATGAGGACATGCTGGTCAACTTCGTCGTCAAAACGCTCAGAAGTGGCAAGGTGCTGCCCAAAAGCGTCATTAGGCATGAGGATTTTGTCTTCGACAAGGTAGGTGAACATGCTGTCAGGCCAATGCAGCATTGGCGCCTCAACAAACCGCAAGGTTTTCTTTCCGAGTTTTAGTTCGTCGCCAGTTTTGACGGTTTCAACACGCTCAAAGTCGGCTCCGTAATGGTCGATTAAGGCTTCTTTGCCCCTCACAGAAGCGATTATCTTGGCGTTCTTTGCGAGTTTGGCAATCATGGGTAGGCTGCTGGAATGGTCCATCTCAACGTGGTTAACGATGATGTAGTCGATTTTTTCAAAGTTTGTCAGTTCGGTTATGTTTCGAACAAGCTCATTCGAGAACGTGTGCTTGACAGTGTCGATTAATGCTGTTTTCTCGTCCTGTATTAGGTAAGCGTTGTAGGTGGTTCCTCGGTTAGTAACGAAGTCGTGAAAGTCTCGTAAATTCCAGTCAACTACGCCAACCCAGTATACTCCATCCTTTAAGGTAACTTTAACCATTCTTCATCTTCTCCAAAAATCAAACTCTATTAGCAAAGAAAATCTCGCGAAAACTCTTATATGACTTTCGTTTCCTAAACCGCCTGCAAACTCTATAGTTATATGTCGGAAACAACAAAGTTACAGGGTAGATGCCAGATTGGCAATACGGCTTGTGGAGGCAAAAATTTGAGTTTACTTCCTGACGACAAAAAAGAACTATTAAAAAACGATTTTAAAGAAAAACTGGTTGACCCAGTAAAAATTGTCATGTTCACGCAGGAGTTTGAGTGCAGATATTGCTCGGACACAAGAAAACTCGCCCAAGAACTAGCGACGCTGAGCGACAAAATAACCACTGAAGTCTATGATTTTGTTGCTGACGGCGCTAAAGCCAAGGAATACGGCATAGACAAGATTCCCGCCTTAGCCATAATAGGCAAAAAAGACTATGGCGTAAGAATCTACGGAATACCATACGGATATGAGCTTCAAACGTTGATTGAAGCCGTCATTAACGTTTCAAAGGGCAAAACTGACCTCTCCGACAAAACCAAGCAAATTCTAACAGAAGTCAAATCGCCCGTTCACATCCAAGTCTTCGTCACCTTAACCTGCCCGCACTGCCCCGCCGCAGCTGCAGTCGCGCATAAATTAGCCATCGAAAGCGACATGGTCAAAGCCGACGTGATAGAAAGCAGCGAATTCCCAGACTTAGCCATGAAGTACAACGTGATTGGGGTGCCCAAGATAATAATTAATGAGACGGTGGAGTTTGTTGGGGCGTTCAACGAGGACTTGTTCGCGGAACACGTGTTGTTAGGTGCATTCCAACCTTCAACACCACAAGTGAGCGATAAACTCAACATACTATAACAACAAAACAATAAACAAGAATGGGAAAGAAACAAAAGAAAAGAACGTTAAAGGCTAAACCCTACTGGTTTAGCAGTGGTCGTGGCCGCAATTGCAGCTGTGTCCTGTTGTTCCCGAGTTGCCAGCATATTTTGCTGGGGATTTGTCGAAGGTTGCTTTGCAGGAGGCAGCGCAGAAATAGAATGTTTTGCCGTTGTAGTCGGATTTGAATTTTGCTTTTTTCTCGTCAACCATCATGCCGCAAATTGGATCTTTAGCCATATTTTTTCACCTCGCGTTAACTGTTTATTGTTTTACTTTGGTTGATTTAAACTTAGCCAGCTTTAGCAGCGCCGAGTTGCTCACGACCGTTAGGCTGCTTATCGCCATTGCTCCAGCCGCATACATTGGATTGAGCAAGCCTGCGGCTGCAATTGGAATCATCACTACGTTGTAGGCGAACGCCCAGAACAGGTTAGTGTTGATTTTCCGCATGGTTTTCTTGCTGAGTTCCACGCCCAACGCTACGTCTCGCAGGTCGTCTCTTATGAGCACTATGCCGCCTGTTTCCTTGGCAATGTCGGTTCCGCTTCCGATGGCAATGCCGATGTCTGCTTGTGCCAGTGCTGGTGCGTCGTTTATTCCGTCCCCAACCATTGCGACGACTTTTCCTTCGACTTTGCAACTTTTTGATTGCATCCGTCTTTTGCCATGGCAGAACGTTTGCAATAACCTGGGTTATACCTAACTGTTTAGCGATGGCTTGGGCTGTGACTTCGTTGTCGCCTGTTAACATTGCAACTTCCAGATTCATGCTTTTTAATAGGGCTATGGCGGGGGCTGCGCTTTCTTTTGCCGTATCCATCGCCGCTATTGCGCCAGCAACATTGCCGTCAACCGCCAGTATCATGACGGTTTTTCCTTCCGTTTCCAAAGCTGCAACTTCAGTTTCCATCTTGATTTGTTGGAATGTTTTGTTCTTGCATTAGTTTGCGGTTTCCCAAAAGCACCTTCTTGCCTTCGATGGTGCATTGGATTCCTCTTCCCGGCAGTGCTTCGAAATTGTCGGCGGATTCAAGTGTTATGTTCATGTTTTTTGCTTTGTTTAGTATTGCTTCCGCCAAGGGATGCTCAGAACCTTTCTCAGCGGAGCCTGCAAAGCGTAGTACGTCTTGTTCTGTGTAGGAATTGTAGGTTTTAATGTCGGTTACGCTGGGTTCTCCTTTCGTTAATGTGCCTGTTTTGTCGAATACGACGGTGGTGAGTTTTCTTGCTTTCTCAACGTATTCGCCGCTGCGGAGCAGTACGCCGTATTCTGCGCCTTTTCCGACACCTGCCAATATTGCTGTCGGAGTTGCTATGCCTAACGCACATGGGCAAGCGATTAGAAGCACAGCCAACAGAGCGAGGAATGCTACTGTGAAGCCAGCTTGTGAAATACCAGTAAATGAATGAAATAGTTGCAACAGTAAATATCATGGGAACAAACCATTTGATTACGCGGTCTGCGAACCTTTGCACTGGAGCACTTGAAGCCTGAGCTTCTTCAACCAGATGAACGATTTGTGATAGTGCAGTGTCTTCGCCAATTCGTGTGGCTTTGATGGTTAAGAGCCCTGTTTTGTTGATTGTGGCGCCGATGACTTCGTCTTCCGACAGTTTTCTCCACAGGGATGCTCTCGCCAGTGAGAAGTTTTTCATCCACGGATGAGTAGCCTGCGGTTACGGTGCCGTCAATGGGGATTTTTTCGCCTGGCTTAACAATGATTATGTCTCCGACTTCAACTTCGTCTATAGGCAGGTCCATTTCTTTTCCGTCTCGGACTACTCTTGCCATGGTTGGTTGAAGCTCGAGGAGTTTGCGTATTGAGGCGGCTGAGCGGCGTCGGATTAATTCTTCAATGTATTTGCCTAGTAGGACGAAGGCTAAGATGCCGATGGCTACTTCCAGGTATCCTGAGCCTGCTTCAGCCGATGGATAGGAAGAAAACGTTTATGACTCCGTATATCCAGCCTGCAAGAACTCCTGCTGTGACCAGCACGTCCATGTTGACGTTGCGGTTTCTTAGCGACAGGTAGGCGCCTTTGTATATTCTGAAGCCCGCTATCCAAACAACGGGTGTTGACACGATGAATATTGCTATGTCGTAGACTCGAAGTCCGCCGACTACGTCAAAGTACATTATGGCTGCTACTATACCGAAAAGCGTGAGGACTCTTAGTCCGAGGGCTGCTACAACGCCGACTAAGGTGACGGCTACTCTTCGTTGCATCGCTTTGAGTTCTCGTTCGGGTGCGGTGTAGACGTCGAGGCATTGTTGGCTGCAGAAGTAGTAGGTTCGGTCGCCTATTTTGGCGCTTAGGGCGGTTTCTGTGTCTACGTCCATGCCGCATACTGGGTCTCGTACTTTAGTCATATGTTTTCTCTCTCGTTGGATTGTGTGTATTGTTTGTTTATGGATATAAATGTGTCTGAAAAAGATATATCTTTAACATCAAAAACCAAAGGAATTACCAAACAAACCAAACAAAACAACAAAAACCGCAACCACAACCGCCACCACAAAAAGCAAATTAGCAAACAAACTAAACCTCTCCGAACTCAAACTTCCCAGCCGCCTCCAACTGCCCAAACACCAAAATAACAAACAACAACCAAAACGCCACCAAACAACCACCCACCAAAAACATCACTTAACCAATGAACATTCAAGTACAACCTATCAAAACCCACAACACCCACCATACACCCAAGCCCACGCCAATTAAAGCCCTTGAACGCGTGCTTTGCCAGTGCCGCCAAGCAAAATAGGCAAGCACCCCACCAAAAACGATGCAGCCTGCACTGTGACCGCTCGGATAAGAAAAGCCAGTGTCAAGCACAATCCCATTCGTTGGTCTAGCAACATGGTCCAAGGTTTTTATGACTGAAACAATCAAGGCATCGCCACCCATTGCGCCCAACAAGCAGAAGACCCTGGGCTTTGTAATTCTTCAAGAAAAGAACGCCAGAAATCACTAAGGAAATTATGACCAGGCTGGTTGTGTCAAAGATTAACGCTACTCCTTCAGCAAAAAACGTTAATGGGCTTGATTGGATTGATGGAATCCAAAGGTTAACTGCAACATCGACTGAATGGAAGCTTGCTCTAAAAAATGTGACAAGCAAAAAACCCAAAAGAAACACTAAGCAAACTATGAATAAGGTGCGTTCTGTTTTGGATGACTTAGGATTTGTGTTGTTCACTTTCAATTCCTTACAACTAGTGATTTGAGAGCTAATCAAAAAAATGCTATCAGGGTAAACTTAGCCCTGTTTGCATTCGGTTTATTCTATTCGTTTTATGATGTGGTACCCAAACTGAGTCTTAACAGGAGCAGAAGTTTGACCCTTCTCAAGTTCAAAAGCGGCTTTCTCAAATTCCTTAACCATCTTGCCCCTTGTAAAGGTGCCAAGGTCTCCGCCTTTCTTTCCTGATGGGCAGAGGGAAACTTGCTGGGCTACAGCGCCGAATTTTTCGCCTTTGTCTAGGCGGGCTTTGGCGTTTTTGGCTTCTGTTTCTGTTTTGACTAGTATGTGGCAACAATGAACTTTGTCTGGCATAACAAGTTTTAGTGTGGTTTTAGCATATAACTTTTACTTGACTAATCGAACTAATTTTCATGTTAAAACATCTGATTTAGTCGGTTTTATCTAAATCTTCCATGCATTCACATTAAACTGATCCTCATGAATTTACATGAAAATGTTAAAACGCTTAACTTGCAATTTCTCTGCTACTTCGAACTTCGAAGTACACGCCAGAGATATTGTTATAACAAAAGCAGCCAATAGGAGTGACTATGGAAACCGATAATGCGCTCATAAACATAGACGAAGAACAAAGCCTCGACCTTGCAACAGCAAAACAACTCGCCAGAATAGTCGAGTTTTTACTAAACATCGAAGACTAACCTACACATCCATTTTCGATGGCCTGATAGTCTCTTCTATCCTCAAAAATTGTTTGTGAAAAAATTTGACTAATAAAAGGGAAAACTCTCTCAACCGTTAAGTGAGAGACTAACGAAGAAATTTGGTTTACTCGATTACCTGAATTGCACCTTCAGGACATTGTGCTTCACATGCTCTGCAAACTAAGCATTCGCTTACTTTGCTGGGCACTGACTTGCCGTGCTTTGATTTCGTATACGCCGACAGGGCAAGTGTTGACACAAGTTTCGCATCCAGTGCATTTAGGATCGACAACAATTTTTACCATTTTTGTCTTACCTCTGGGATATTTTTATTCAAAAGCTGTTGAGTAAAATAAAAGGGTTTAGGTGTTTTAACGTATTTTTTCACGTAATCTCAGCAGGATTCCGTTGATGGCTGATTCAGCTTTGTCTCTTTGTTTCTGGTAGTCTCCGATGTTTCTCTTGTAGGCTTCAAGCGAAATTTCACCTGTGCTTTGGCGTGATTCCAAGTTTTTGATGTTTTCTTCAGCTTCAGCTAAGTCTGCTTCAGCCAAATCCAGTTGCTTAACCAAGTCAGCATAGCCGCCGGTTGAGCCTTTGAAGGTTTCTTTTGTTCTCTCTATGTTTCTTGTTATGCCTTCTAAGCGGATCTCTATGGCTCTTCTTTGAACTTTGTATTGGCGTCTTGGAATCTTTCCTTTCTGTGCTTTTGCATCCATCGATTTCAATTCAGCGTTTAACTGTTTTTTGTCCTCGTAGGCGTCTATGAATTCTCTAATGTTATCTGCCGAAGCCTGCTGGCTAGTCTTTACCTCGGAACCCTTTGTCTGCTGTGTAGATGTTGTTGGTGCTGGTTCAAGTGTTGATAAACGTTCGGTTTTGTCTGCGTAGGTTTCCTCTTTGGGTTTTTGTCTTCTAACGAAAACCACAGCTACGCATCCGATTACTGCCAACAATGAAGCCCAAAATGTAGGCCTAAACGAAACCCAAACTGGATTATAATCGAATGCTAATTGGATAGTGTTCTGTTGAGGTGCAAGGTAATCCACGTAGCTTAAGCCGTCTTTTGTTACTGTAAGAGTATCTTGGTAGGTTTGTCTTGTTAAGGTTGAAGATGAATCAAGTGCCGCTGCCTGTGGAGTAACAATCGTTGCTCCTTCAGGTGGTGTAAATGTTATAGTTGCTTGGTTAACGAAGTATGCAAAGTTTGGGAAGAGTTTGAAATCTGATAAAACATAGTTGGCGCCTTGAAGCGTTGCACTGGGCAAATTGTATTGTGCAATTATCAATGTTGATTGGCCACTAGCTAAGAAAGTTGCTAAGGTTGCATTGGCCAACAGTATGTTGCTGTTTGCAGAGCCCGCTATGCTGGCGGCTAATGTTCTGAATTGATCTTTTACAACTACGTTTGTTGCATCACTGGGTAAACTAATCACGAACGAACTCATGAGTGATGTAGAGTTGTTGATGATTCGGTAGTTATCAGAAGCGCTAACTTGTCCTGTTGGGTCGATGGTTATTTGGCGGTTTAAACTGCTTATTGTGGTTAACTGTAGGGTTCCAGTGGGCACTTGGAAGGTAGCTGTAGCTGGAGCATAAGTGTATGCTGGCAGGTCTGTTTTTGTATAAACTGCATCGTTAACGTTCCCGTCATCCTTGGTAATGGTTAAGGTTGTGGGTGAACTGGGGAAGGTGAGAGTGACGTTGCAGGTGCCAACATCTTGTGTTAGACTGGGGTAAGCTGGAAAATCAAGCAAGGAAACACCGCTGCCTTGGTCGGTGATGAGGCTGTTAGATAGGACAAAGGCAACTGTGAAAACGCTGGGTGTGTTTCCGTTGAAGTCAACTGTTGCACCGTAGAATCCACTGTGGTCGCCCAGTTGAACTCCTAAATTCATCTGGTAAACATGAGTGTCATCGTATGCAAAACCTTTGAGGACATCAGCGCTGTACTTGTAGGGTAACCCAATCATGAAGCCGTCAGTTATCTGTCCGGAAACATGAATTGTATCCAAAATAACCACATGCCCAGAATACATGACTTGAACCTGATGATCTACCTGAGTGATAGTGTATCCGCTGGTTTGGGCGGAAACAGTGCCAGAAGGCAAAGCAACTGGCAAGATAACTAGTAATGAGAAAGTTATAATCAAGAGGATTGCGTTAGTTTGTTTCACTGAATTCACCAAACGAGGTTTCTGTAATGTTATGTCAACCTATTTATTTACTTTTACAGTAACGGCGCTGTATTTAGGGCTTAAGCTTAAACGAAAGATTGAAGGCACTGAATATTGTCTGTAAGCTCAAACTTTATTGAAAAATTAGTGGGCTTTTGAAGAAACAGCAATGGCTTGCTGCTTTAGGTTTTGTAAACCTGTTGCTCTCTGTGACCTAGCCCCCTCTATTTATAGCCTAATTAAGGCTTTGTTGAAAAAGGTAGGTCTCTCTTGCGTGACCCCCCTCCCTTATATAAAGCAGCAACTAGCGAAGTTCGTTAACTTTTTTAGTCAGTGAAGCCAAAAGATAAAAATCAAGTGATTTATACCGAATAAGAATGTTTAAATCTTGTTAGCTATAATACGCTTGCTTGGTGTGAATTTAAAATGTTCAACCCAAAAAAATATGAAATAAAACAAAATAAGTGCCAGTTTGAAAAACCAATAAAATTGGAGGAAACCTGAGGAGACATCTAAAGCAAAATAGCGTTTACTTGATTACCTTGTTGAGGGACGAAAATGACAGCATTCAACTATATTGAATACAGGTTCTTTTGCGAACTATTTTCAGTAGCCGGCTAGGTTTTAGCAACGGTAGCGAATTATACATAAACGCAAATATGAAATTGTAGTAAGGATGTGTCTCCATTTGCATAAGCACGTCCGTAAGGTCAAGAAAAACCTTAGGACTGAGTATCGTTCTCTAGCACATGACACCACATGGGTTCTATTGACGTTATTTGCATTTCTTTCATATGCGTTCGAAATCAGACTTGCAATTCTTAGCAATTGCGGTACCTATCTTACAGGGATTTCAGATGGAATAGTAATAACATTGGTAGTGCTGGCGGCAGCATTCTATTTTAAATCCTCGAAGGGGGCATGAAACCAGAATAGCGTTTGATGTGTAAGCGTTGAATTATGAACTAAAAATTCATGGGGGCTTACTAGCTCCCATTCATCTTTTCCACTTGGAAGCTATCTTGAGGAGAATTGAATTCATTATTTATGTCAAGAATTATTTTGCGCAACAGTTCCTTTGAGGAGACTGATACTCTACAAATTCCATTTGGATGAACACGTTTTCCTGTGCCTCTACCTCTTGGCTTTAACCAGGATTTCGTAAAATTATCTAGCGCTATCTCTAACGTTGATGACCAAAAATCCTTTGCCGCTTTCTCATCAGCGGTTGGCCATAAATGAAGCCTAATCTTCATTCGAGCCTTCTCAACGCCATAATATTCCTCGAGCCATTGAACGAATAATTTTAATATTTTTGGATCAGTTGATGTTAGGGCGGCTCTGTATGTTCGGCTTTCCTCAGATCTGTCCCCTTCGCACCAATACATTACTAATCCTTCTCTATGTGTCAGCGTCATTTTGGGTCACAAAGAAGAGTTTGAAGTTTTTCTACTTAAATCATTGCAACTTTTTTATGTGAAAAACAATTTGTTGGCGCTAGTATTAATTTAGAATAATTACAATCTTTATCAAATTTAATATATTAAGAGCTACTAAGCAACTAACCATTCGGGTTGGTTGTCTAATGGAACTCGGGCGTGCCTTAGTAAATTTCTTCAAAAAAGCCGTTGGTGTTCTACTGATTTTTTTATCAACATTGTTTTTTGGCGCTAGCTTTATTGGATTAAGCACTGGCGAGTATGGACCACTGATATTAGGTCTCATTATATCGCTTTTCCTCTTTGCAGGGGGTCTAATGCTTTTAACAAATATGGAACGAACTAGAGAACGGATACTGTGTATATTTCAAGCGTATTTCCCGAGATGCCCCATATGTAAAACAATGGACGGGTATCAAGTCAAAGGATTAATTCCGACATCTCAGTATGTTAGGTGTAAGCATTGTAGCGCTGAATGGGCTTCTCCTGATTTTGTAAATGCCCGAAACTTGACTGAACTTAAGCTATGGAACCCTCCATTAGATACCCAAGCGTACCGAGATTTTATGACCTCAGGGTACAAGCTCCAGCTGAGGAAGGCTTATCCAACTAATATTTGGCAAGCCTATATGGATGGACGAGTGGAACAGCCTGAGACAAAACCATCATTGAGCACTTTTCAAATGACTAGCATTTCTCCTAATAAACGAGGACTTAAACTCGCCATTTTTTCAATTTTACTTATGATAGTTTATCCATTCTTATCAGCAGCTAATGCTGTTATAGGTGCGTTTCTTCTTTCCGTTGGTGCTTCACTTTTACTTTCAACTATAGGCTTTTATGGATTTACAGTGAGTAAAGAGAACTCCTATATACTGTTCTGTGGGGCACTAATTACGGTGCTTTTTGGTTTACTTGGTCTTCCCGCCTTTTTAGGACGATAACGCCGAGAAGCCTGATAAAAAAATTAAGGCTAAGTCAAAATTATTTTGTTGGTAGCGGGGAGTAGATTTGAACTACTGATCTCTGGGTATCTCACAGCGCATAGCGCCGTTATGAGCCCAGCGGGTTAATCCTGGCTACCCCACCCCGCTTTGTTTTTGCCATAATATTTTGGGACGTAACCTATTACTTGAGATGTCAAATATTAATAGTTTCTTTTTCGCTTTGTCGGCAAAAGGATTTTAGTGTCGAACATTCTTTTCTATGGACGGATGGTTTGCTTTGGATAAGCCGTATTTGCGTAAACTTTCGAGTCCGACTCTTGAAAACCCAATTTTTGTTCAAGGGCTTCCAGGGTTTGGGAACGTGGGCAGAATTGCAGCACATCTGCTCATAAAGTTCTTTGACGCTAAGCCCTTTGCAGAGTTGTATTCGCCTTCTTTTCCAGATTACGTTGCCATAAACACTAAAGGCATTTGCCATCTACCACGCTACGAATTCTACTATGCTCCCATGGAGAAAAACAACCTGGTCATCATGACAGGTGAGATTCAGCCTTCGTTTGACGATGTGGTCGCACATTACACTGTTTGTGATTCAGTGCTTGATTTTGTGGAAACGTTAGGCTGCCACTTCATCGTAACCATGGGCGGGGTTCCAATAACTGAAGATAAGACTCAGGTATACATCGCCGCAACGTCTCCGCGGTTGGCAACTGAGTTTATGGAGAAAGGCGCAGTCATCTACAGTAAGGGCAGAATTGTCGGTGGAACCGGACTCACACTGGCGTTGGCTAAGGAAAGAAAAATCGACGGCATCAGTTTACTTGGCACAACCATGGGTTTTAAGGCTGATAGAGGCGCTGGGTTCTTGGTTTTCAAGTTTTTGATGAAGGCATTAGGAAAAGAGATAAAAGAAGGGTTAGTAGAAAACAATGCACCTGAAGAGTAAGGAAGTTGGCGTTGGATGACAGAAAATAACGAAAACGTAAAAGTTAGCGGTTTAGACTCAAAATTCATGAAAGTAGCATTAACGATTGTAGCTGTGTTCTTGGTCTTTGTCGGTCCAACCTACATTCCGTACTTGCTGTCGGATGTCCTTCACGTTGATTATATTGCTTCCATTGCTGTCGGAGCTGTCCTGTTCATAGTTGGCTTGGTCATGCTGGTTTTCCTTGCCCGCAAGAAAGTGATTGAGTAAATTTTGCCTCAGATACCCTAGGGTGCATCATCAAATCAGCTAATTAGATTCTTCATCGGCATCCCATAAGGACAAAGCCTGTTTTATTAAGTATTCTTTAGTCTGAAGCATTTGTTTTTCACTAATTTTTAATACCCTGTTTGCCAAAGGATAACCATGAAAAATTCCGAGTGTACAATCTACATCATGTTCAAAGATAGATGGCTGCAGAAGTTCAGAAAAGAAGAAGACGGTTGGAAAGAATACAGCCGAAACGGCACAGTTCGTCCATGCACTGCAGAACAATTTATTTCCCATATCCTTCCGCCTTTAGCTGGAATAAAAGGACCAGAAGTCACCGTTAAGGTTGAACCAGACGCAAAAGTCCAGGTTTAGTGACGACTCAGTTCTTTCAGCAAAGCTTTAGCTTCAGGTGTCAGTTTGGGTCTGTTTCTTCGGCTTATCGTCAAGAATAAGGACCCGATGAAGATTAATGCTGCCCCGAAAAACGCTACACTTTCCTTTGGCAAAAACCCCAAGTTAATTCCAATAGTGAAAAAAACCATTGCAATCCCCATCACAACCATTATCCAGTTGTTCATGGCGGCTGTTGATTGTAAAGCAAACTCCTTCTTTCCTGTATCAGTGACAAGAAAGTGACCCTGTTTTTCCTCAATCATTCCTGCATTCATTAAGTAGTTCCAGTCGTAGTGGAAATGTCCGTCAGACTTGTAACCCAACGCAGAACTTATACTGGATTTTACGCCTGGTTCAGCTTTGATTTTGCTGCTTGGAGCAGAATAAATGAAATAAAGCAGTCTAGTTCTTGGCGACTGAAGGTCTGCGTTTATTCCACGTGACTTGGTCAAATTCAACCCTGCACTTGATAATTATAGCGGTACAGATAAAAGCTTCACCCTGATTTTTGCTGCGGCGGGCTTTTTGCTTATGACTCTAACCCTTAGAGTTGCCGCTCTAAATGTTAGAACTAACCTTGAGTTTTTTTCTAAATGTTAGGGCTATATCCAGAATCCAACATGTAAGGAAACAGCAAACAAAAACAATGGAGGAAAAAAAATGAATGTTAATTTCGAATATAGCAAAACTTTAGCCATTGAAGGCTCGATACTGCTTTTACTCAGTTTAATTCCTTATGTGGGCTGGGTATTAGGCATTGTCGGAGTAGTTCTACTCTTAAGGGGTATGAAAGAATTCTCAAACTACTATCAGGATGAGAAAATCTACCAAGACTCGTTGACAGGCGTCAAATACTATGTGGTGGCTATCATTGCCGCGGCAGTAGCTAGCGCTGCGTTCATAGTAGGCATTTGGTCTGCAACAGGCTTTACCTCAACGTTTGTGCTGACAGCAGGATTCGGAATCGGCTTAGCGGTTTTCATAGCAGGCTTGGTCGTTGCATTCGTATTCTATATACTCGCATCAACACACCTAAAAAGAACCTTCAACACACTTGCACAGAAAACGGGAGAAGGCTCGTTTACCACTGCCGGAACATTGCTGTGGATAGGTTCAATACTCACAATCATCGGCGTCGGCTTAATACTGATATTCATCGCCTGGGTATTTGCAACCATAGGATTCTCAACAATGAAATCTCGCCAATACCAACAATACGCCCCGCAACCAACCGGTTATGGTTACACTGCCCCGCCAACCCAGCCAGAGCAAGCAAAGAGCAACCAATAAAAACAACTGCGGTCAACCATAAAACACCAACAAGGAGCGGAATTTGATGACTGAGCAAAGTGAAGTCGAAAGCTCGCAGTGGGGTAAATTCCTAAGAAAGCGCTGGATGGCATTTGCTGCTTTTATAGCAGCCGCCATTTTGGCGTTTGCAGGTGCAGTCTATGTCTTTGTCTGGTTCACAGGAAACGCCCAGACAACAGGCTTGGTCCCAGCAACTCTTGGCATGTGGACAATGGGAAATACAGTGGCGTTTATTCTACATGCCATCTTCTGGGAACTTGTCCTAATAGGAATACCTGTAGCCATAGGTGCAGTGGCGGCTTGGCAATGGTGGAAAAGACTGCCAGAGATAGAAAAGAGTAATCTCTCTTGGAAACGGTCACGGTCAAGCAGAGCTGGAGGAGCAATCTCGCCATTGCTTTTCATCGCCTTCGCCCTCAAGGTCTATGTTGACGGAAACTGGAACGTTGCCATCTCAACTTACACCTTGGACTATGTCGTGGGTTCAATGGTGACGATACTGCTATGGATAGTTGCCATCTTTGCGATTCCTGCAACCATAGGACTCATCTGGTGGATACGCCATGAGATGAACAAAAAACCCTAACCTTCCTTTTTGTTTACCTGAAGCTAAATGGGAAAGTCTCAATTATATAGTAAGACTATCGTTTCTATAGAGTCTATTTTCAGAGATTTTAAATGGAACTTCTAATGATTTATTGATATTTGCGTAGTGGTGCGCTTTGCATAAAACTAAACTTGAAATATACATTGACGCCCTCAAGATTATAGCAAAAAATGATTCACTTAAAACGAGCAATGTTTCTGAAGAGCTTAAAATTAGCTCCAGTGAAGGGAAAAAATGCTTAAGCTTTCTTTTGAACCAAAGCTTAATTGATAAACGAAAACTGAGCAATAACAGAGTGGTTTACTCAATTGCACAGCGAGGAATTAAAGTCCTTATTCATTTTAATGAGCAAAAACAGCTTCCAATAAATAAAGAAATCAATGTGTCCTAAAATTGCTCAGCCTTCCGCATGCTTAGCGCCAACCACAGTCAAAAATGGTAAATTGACTTTCAAGGGTTATCGTGAATTTATCTTCCTGTTAGAGGCTTACTCGTTTTTCAAATAACTTTCAATAAAGCTCTATAGAGTATATGCTGACAATCAATATTAGGTAA
The DNA here is from genome assembly GCA_963846735.1 of Candidatus Bathyarchaeota archaeon. Lineage (GTDB taxonomy): Archaea > Thermoproteota > Bathyarchaeia > Bathyarchaeales > Bathycorpusculaceae > Bathycorpusculum. The sequence continues at coordinate 635,813 of CAWJXC010000004.1, forward strand.
ATTAATGCTTTTGAGTTCTTTAGGTGCATCGATAATGACTGATTATTGTTTACAGGTCTTTGAGCCCTTTGAGAAAGGCGCTTGGTCAAAAAGATACCGTTTCGCTGTTATAGATCCAAAAAAACTCAAAGGTTACCCGGCTAACTTTGTTTGCATCTTACCTAAAAAAATCGTTGACCCAGGAAAACCTCTAAGTGAATTTGGAAGGATATTTGGAGAAAAAAGTTCAGAGTACGCCATAGAATTATTGAAGCAAGCACTCAATCAAGAAAAAAATGAAAAAGTCAAAACTGAATTAGAGAAAAGACTCAAAGCTCTTGAATTGGAGAGAAATAAATTGGTTTGTGGTTCTTGCAACAAGGAATTTGATGCGTACAGCAGAATAAAGTATAAGCGCAGATTATGTAAAAGTTGTCTTGAGGCAAGATTTAGGCAAACCCAAAATTAAGTAAAAAATTAAAGAATATTTTCCATAGGTCTGTTGGTTGTTGTTGTGGTATAGGGAGTTTTCTGCTACAATTATTATAGAAAACAAGGGTGAACCTTGAGTTTGAATATGTTTGCTGAATACATAAGGCATATTAAATATTACCAAAAGAATAACTTCTATGCTCGACCCCAAACGAAACTCTAATGCGCCAAACAAGAAAAGCGAAGAAGCAAAAAGAACAACCATCATCCTTGAAAAAGCTGAGCGCGAATTCATCGAGCAACTCATCAAAGACGGCAAAGAACCCGGCATCAAACCCCTCATCTCCAAAATGCTTGAAATCTACAAAAGCATGATGATTCAGGATTGGCATTTCCCAGGAGAATACTACTGTGGAATAAGCCGCACCGCCTTTGTCAACGTCGAATTAATCAACATTCTAACCCAGCAGGTTCCCAAGGAAAAATGGTCCGCAGTGGGCGAAAAGATGGGTGACGCTTTGAAGGTTTCTATCCAGTCAACGCTGGGGGTAGATGCGAGCAAACAGGAGAATTGGGAAGCCATCTTCAAAAGATTAAAAGTGCAGGGATTTGGCGATTTCTACCTTAAAGACAAGTTTTTGCTTTTGAAATCGCCTTTCCTTAATGATTGTGAGATTTGGAAGGGCATTATGGAGGGTTTGCTTAGTGTTGAGTTGGAAACGCGTAACTCGGTGCCTCCGATGGTTTTTGAAATAAAGAAGCACACTTCAGGTCCAGTTTAGAATCAAGCCTATCCGACAGTTAAATATGGGGAAGCAGATTTATTAGGAAGACAGGCGTTCAGGTGTCTTTCAGTGGTATATGATGAGGGATTGTGTTCATACAAGGCGATTGCCTTCATTGCAAATAAAAGCAATCAAGACCGCGTAAGTAGTGAAACGATTAGTTATTTAGAATTAGGCGCACCTCGTCTAAAAAATGTTTTACCCAATCAAAAAACCCTTAGATACCTCTCTAAAAATTTAGGAGAAAAAATTTATGGATAAAATAAAATTTGCAATCCCAGCAGGTTCCCTATCAAAAGCAACCTCCGAATTCTTTGCGCGTTCAGGATACAAACTCAGCGGAACTGACCGCACGTACCGACCAACCATAAACGACCCCCAAATCGAAATGAAGGTGCTTAGACCCCAAGAAATCCCCGTCTTTGTCAACGAAGGCCTCCAAGACCTAGGCATAACGGGGGAAGATTGGGTTAAAGAAAACAAAGCCGACGTAGAAATCCTACAAAACCTCGAATACGGAAAAATCAAACTCGTCATAGCCGTACCAAAAAGCGTACCTGAAAAAAGCACAATGGGCGAGTTTATGGAATCCATCTGGAGTCAAGGCAAAAACTTCCGCATCAGCACCGAATACCTAAACATCGCATCCGAATACCTCAAGAACACACCCCAATACAAGAAGCGTTTTGGCAACGCCGACCCCATGCTTGTAACGCCGTGGTGGAAAAAAGGCGACAACACACGAGCAAAAATTTTCCTATCCTTTGGCGCCACCGAGGCTAAGCCGCCAGAAGACTCCGACTGCATAATGGACGTCACCGAAACTGGCACAACTATAGACGCTAACAACTTGCGAATCATTGAAACCGTTATGAAGTCCGCTGCAGTGCTCATCGCTAACAAGAAAAGCCTCGAAGACCCAGAGAAGCGAGAGAAAATCTACGACATAGTTGCGTTGCTCAAAGGAGTTGTCGATGGTTCAAAGAGAATTCATATATTCGTGAACGTCAAAAAAGCGAATCTGCAGAAATTACTCACAGAATTACCCGCATTAAAGAACCCGACCATAGCTCCATTGGCAGACGAGGCATGGGTCAGCGTTAACACCGTGGTTGAAAAAGACTGCTTAATCGAGTTGCTGCCGAAAATACGCAAGCTAGCCCAAGGCTTAGTCGTCTATGAACCGCGGCAAGTGCTGGCGCTAGACGAGATTGAACGGAGAAAAGAAGGCAGATGCGCGAAGGACTCAACGTAAAAGTTTGGAACTCAAAAGAGTTACCTGCCGACTGGTTCAAACGCCAGAAAGCAGACGAAAAAGCAGCCGTAGAACTCGAGAACAGCGTTAAAGCCATAATAAACCAAGTCAAAACAGACGGCGATGAGGCGCTAGTTGAGTTTGCATTGAAATTTGACAAAGCCGAACTCACCACGCGAACCCTCAAAGTCAAACCGGGAGAAATCAAGGAAGCCTACACAAGAATCAGCCCACAGCAAATCTCGGCTTTAAAATTCATGAAAGAAAAAGTCAGCATCTTCCAAAAGCAACTGCTCACCCCAACCGACATAAAAACCACATGCGACGGCATATCAGTTCAAACTGTTTTGCGTCCAATTGAGAGCGTCGGCTGCTATGTTCCAGGAGGACAAGCCGCTTACCCAAGCACCCTTGTCATGACTGCTGTGCCAGCCAAAATCTCAGGCGTCCCAAGAATAGTTGTATGTTCACCCTCAGACGCTAAAGGCAAAGTTAACCCTCTGGTTCTCGTCGCCGCCGACATCTGCGGTGTCGATGAGGTTTACAAGGTTGGCGGAGCCCAAGCAATAGCCGCTTTAGCTTACGGAACAAAAGCCATAGCGCCCGTCCGCAAAATCGTTGGTCCAGGCAGCAAATACGTGACTGAAGCGAAAGTTCAGGTTTCCACCGATGTGGCAATTGATATGCCTGCAGGTCCAAGCGAAGTGCTTGTTTTGGCTGATGAGTCGGCTGATGCGCGGCTGATTGCGTTTGATATGGTTTCGCAAGCTGAGCATGGCGGTGACAGCGTTGCAGGGCTCATAACGATGTCGGAAAAGTTAGCAATTCAGGTTCAAGAGAACCTCACAAAACTTGCTGCTTCTGCAGAAAGAGGCGAAAAAATCTCAGGGGCACTATCTAAATATGGCTTCATAATAGTCTGCAGCAACATGGATGAGGCAGTGTGCTTAGTGAATCAGTTTGCGCCTGAACACTTAGAAGTCCTGACTGCCAACGCTAAAGAGTTGGCTGGAAAACTAACCGCAGGTCTAATACTGATAGGTCCATACAGCCCAGTTGCATTAAGCGACTACGGAAGCGGAACCAACCATGTCCTACCCACAGGCGGCTTCGCCCAATCGTTCTCAGGCTTGTCCGCATTTGACTTTATGCGGCGGGTAAGCATAGTTGAAAGCTCCAAAACAGGGTTAGAAAGAGTAAAGGACAGCATCAAGGTTATGACGGAAGCAGAAAATCTTCCAAACCACTACAAAGCAATACAGGCAAGGTTTGAAAAATGAGTGAATCTTATCAGAAATGGATAAAACAAAAACTCGAAAAACTCCAAGCAATAGACTGCTACACGGCTGGGGCTACGCCTGAAACGGTAGCGAAGCAACTAGGCGTTACAACTAAACAGATAATTAAGCTGGACTTCAACGAGAACCTGTTCATGCCCCGCGTGAAACAAGCTAAGCTCGTGAAAGAGTTGGCTGAAGAAATCGATTTGCGCATGTACCCCGAAGACGAGGAAGTTAAATTGCGCGAAAAACTCGCAGGCTACATTAAAGTTCCAAAGGACTTCCTCGTGGTCGGCAACGCAAGCGACGAACTAATCGACCGAATCATCCGCCTCTTCATAGAGAAAGGCGACACCGCAATCTCATTCGCGCCAACCTTCAGTATCCCAAGACTCTGTGTTAAACGCCAAGAAGGCGAATACCTCACAGTCCCTCTTCAGAAAAACCTGCAACTCGACGTTAAAGGAATGCTATCCAAGTTCTCGGACAAAACAAGACTCCTCTACCTCTGCTCACCCAACAGCCCCACTGCAACCCAGTACAAGGCGGAAGACATAGAAAAATTAGCCAAAGCGTTCCCGGGCATAGTCATCTTAGATGAGGCATACGGAGAATTTGCAGACTACTCGTTTGTGCCGCGGATACGGGAGTTTGAGAACATGATTATTCTGCGGACCTTCTCCAAAGCGTTTGGTTTAGCGGCGCTTCGGCTTGGTTACGCCATAGCGAACCCTGAGTTAGCCAAGATTTTAACCGAAAAAACCCCGCTGCCCTATCCTGTTAGCGGTTTCACACTCAGGATGGGCTCTAAAATGCTGGATAACGTTGATTTGATGATGGAATCTGTAAGACAAGTGAAGAGTGAGCGGGCAAAATTGATAAAGGCACTCAACGAAATAGAAGGCGTACAAGCATTCGACTCGCAAGCCAACTTCGTGCTGATAAACACGCAAAAGCCCTGTGACATAGTTAACCAGAAGTTGCTCTGGAAGGGAATTATGGTTAAGAAATGGGGCAAAATCCTCCAGTACGAAAACTGCTTCCGCGTCACGGTTGGCTTGCCTGAAATGAACGCTAAATTAGTCGAGGCGTTAAAGGAGATTGAAGGGGAAGACGAATGAGGAAAGAGGAAGTTTACCGTAAAACCAAAGAAACCGAAGTTAAAGTCAGTGTGAATCTTGACGGTGAAGGAAAAGCAGCAGTAAACACAAATGTGCCGTTTTTAGACCACATGCTCACCTCGCTTGCCACACACAGCTTAATCGACATAACTGCATCCGTCAAAGGCGACTTGGTGCATCACTGCGTCGAAGACTTAGCCATAGGCTTAGGCGAAGCACTCAACAAAGCCTTAGGCACACGGGAAGGCATCACACGCTTTGGCAACGCCGCCGCACCCATGGACTGCTCCCTCGCCTTTGCCGCCGTCGACCTCGTCAAGCGCCCATACTTCAAAATCGACCTCAAACTTCGCGGCAAAAAAGTAGAAGAAATGCCCACCGAAGACATCAATCACTTCTTCGAATCCCTCGCCACCGCACTCCAAGCCAACGTGCACATCTTCGTTGAGTACGGAAGCAACGACCACCACAAAGCAGAAGCAGCCACCAAAGCCCTCGCACTATCACTCCGACAAGCCGTAGCTATGGATCCAAGACGCAAAGGTGTGCCCAGCTCCAAGGGAGTCATCTGATGCCGCAAGCAGTCATCTTCGACTACGGCGTAGGAAACTTGCCTAGCCTAAAAACTGCTCTGGAAAAAGCAGGCTTAAACGCTACAATCGGCACCACAGCAAAAGACTTGGCAAAAGCAGACGCCATCGCACTGCCAGGTGTTGGAAGCTTCACCGCTGCATCAGGCAAACTTGATTCAGTCAAAGAAATCCTCCAAACCAAAATCAAAGACGGCACGCCACTGCTCGGCATCTGTTTGGGCTTGCAACTTTTCTTTGAGACAAGCCAAGAAGGACCAGGCAATGGCTTAGCGTTGTTTAAAGGAAAAAACATGCAGTTACCAAACACCGTAAAGGTGCCGCATATGGGCTGGAACACATTAAACATAGTAAAGCAGAATGAGCTCTTCGATGGCATAGCCGAAGGCACATACGTTTACTTCGTGCACTCACTCTACCCAGTTCCCAAAGACAAAAGCATCGTCTGCACAACAACCGAGTATGGCACAACCTTCACCTCAGCTATAGCCAGCAAAAACATCTACGGCACCCAATTTCACCCAGAAAAATCAGGTGACGTAGGCTTAAAAATCCTCAAAAACTTCGTCAAAACCGTGATTAGGTGACCCAATGTGCAGTTGATTCCAGCAATCGATTTAATGAACGGCAAAATCGTCCGCTTAACCCGCGGCGAAGCCAAAACCGCCAAATTCTATGAAAGCCAATTCGGCACTCCAGCTGAAGCCGCGAAACGTTGGCGAGATGAGGGCGCTGGTAAGTTGCACATTATCGATTTGGATGCAGCTTTTGGGATTGGCAATAACCACTCAGTCATCGCTGAGGTTGCGAAAAATGTTAAATTGCCCATTCAAGTCGGCGGCGGAATACGTAGCCATGAAACGGCAGAAAAACTCTTCAAGACAGGCATCACTCAAGTCATCCTCGGCGCGTTAGCGTTCAGCGACCCCTCAGCAATCGGCAAAATCCAAAAAAAATTCGGCGCTGAATCAGTTATAGTTGCTTTAGACAATAAGGAGGGGCTTATCATGGTTGAAGGATGGAAAACCGCAACCGCAATGACCGTGCAAGATGCACTCGAAAAATACACTGCACTTGGGGTCCGCCGTTTCCTGATAACTTCTATTGCCCAAGATGGCATGCTTAACGGTCCAGATCTGGAAACGCTCAGCCAAGCCACCGAATACCCCAACGCCAAAATTGTGGCTGCAGGCGGAATCGGCAGCATAGGTGATTTGGTAGCTCTCAAAGAAATCGGGGTTGAAGGCGCTGTCATCGGGAAAGCCCTTTATGAGGGACGATTCACGTTAAAAGAAGCCATACAAAAAATAGGAGCCTAAAAGATGCCGCTAGCAAAACGTATCATTCCATGCTTAGATGTTGACCACGGGAAAGTTGTTAAGTGCATAAACTTCCTGAATCCAAAGCAAGCAGGCGACCCAGTTGAAATGGCTAAACGATACTCCGACGATGGCGCAGACGAACTGGTTTTCCTGGATATAACTGCGTCTTCCGAGAAAAGAGACATTCTTCGAGGTGTCGTTGAAGGCGTTGCCAAAGCAATCAGTATTCCATTTACCGTCGGCGGCGGAATCAGAAACGTTTCGGATGCAAGACTCGTGTTATGCAGCGGCGCTGACAAGGTGTCTGTTAACACGGCAGCGGTGGAAAACCCCAAAGTCATAACTGAATTAGCCGATGTTTTCGGAAGGCAATGTGTGGTCACAGCCATCGATGCCAAACGAAACCGGACGCCCAGTGATGGCAAGATTATGGTTGATACTGGCGAAGGCAAAGTCTGGTTTGAAGTGGTCACTTACGGAGGCCGAAAACCCACAGGCATCGACGCTATAGCATGGGCGCTGCAGGCAGAGAAGCTTGGCGCAGGCGAGTTTCTGGTTACTTCGATGGATAAGGATGGCACAAAAGACGGCTACGACATCGAATTAACCCGCTCCATCTCCGAGCGCGTTAACGTGCCTATCATCGCAAGCGGCGGCGCAGGCATCCCCAAACACCTCCTCGACGTCTTAACCGAGGGCAAAGCGGATGCGGCATTGGCAGCTTCAATTTTCCACTACAACAACTATCCTGTCCCAGTTGTGAAGGATTACCTTCGTAAAGCGGGGGTGACAATTAGACAATGACAACAAAAGAATTGCTTGAAAAACTAGATTTCAAAAAAGGCAACGGACTCATCCCAGTGGTTGTTCAAGACGCAAAAACCAAAGAAACCCTAATGCTGGCTTACGCAAACAAAGAAGCAGTCGAATTGACATTTAAAACCAAGAAAAGCCACGTACTGGAGCCGCAGTCGAAACGAACTCTGGGTGAAAGGCGAAACCTCAGGGCACACACAAAAAATCATCTCTGTAACAACCGACTGCGACTACGACGCCCTATTGTACGTGGTAGAGCAGACGGGTAACGTGTGCCACACAGGCGCGCCAACCTGCTTCTTCAACAAGATGCTGTAAACGGGAAGCTTGCCAAAAAGTCATCGAAGACTAAACTGATCCCTAAATTCTTTGCTTGATTCCCGTATTGCTTTTAGGTCCTCCTTGGAGAGAAGCCGAGTAAGCTCTTGGAAAGCTTTCTCACCCTTAAGCGGTTGCCGCTTGGTGCACATTTCAAGGAGGAATTCACCCCACATTTTATTTTCCTTAACCAATTCTAAGCTCTTTTTTACTTCGATGGGAACTGATATTGTTGCATATTTGCGCAATTTGACACGCTCAAGAGTCTTTGTGTCTAATATTGCTAAAATGTTTTGTTTAAATAATCGGGTTTCGTCCAGAAAAAGCTTATGTTCTCACGCCCCCTAATGACTAACTATGGAAATCCAAGTTGAAAAGTTGCCCAAATCACTAAGAACTATTGGTCTGGAACAAAAGTTAGCTGACGTTTGTAGAAGAAACGATGTTGTTTTTTTGGCAGTGTTCGGCTCTTATGTTCGAGGACAAGAAAAAAAAGGAAGTGATGTGGACATCGCAATCGAGTTTGATAAGAGCAAACATAAAACTCTCTTGGATTTAGTAGGTTTAGAAGACGAATTGAGCGCTGTTTTCAAGCGCAAAGTAGACCTTGGAGTTTTCAGCAGCTTAAGCCCCTACGTAGTTGACGATGTAAAGCGGGAGATGCGCGTCGTTTATGACAAAAGATGAGGTATACTTAAAACACATTTTAGACGCAGTCTCAGATATAGAACAGTTCACGCAGGGGCTCTCTCAAAAAGAATTTTTCCGAAACAAAGAGAAGCAATACGCTGTCTTGCGTGCCCTAGAAATTGTCGGTGAAGCAACCAAGAATTTGAGCAGCGAACTGAAAACCGAATACCCAGACGTTAATTGGAGAAAAATTGCTGGAATGCGTGATAAGCTAATTCATGCATATTTTGGCGTAGATTTGCCTTTAGTTTGGGATACCATCAAAATAGACATTCCTCAACTTGGAGAGCAGGCAAAAAAGATACTGGCAAGTTCTCAATAACTACCTATCATCTAAAACAAGCTCTTGTAGTTAATGCTTTTAAACAAAACATTCCTTCTATTCTCTTTGTGGAATTGTTATGTCTTTACATGAAGCCATGCTGTATGAACGCGAGAAGGAAGGCAAAGTAAAATGCTGCCTATGCGCACGGCGCTGCTTAATTAGTGACGATTCAACGGGGTTCTGTTTGGTCCGAAAAAACCAGGGCGGCACCCTCTACACGCTCAATTATGGCAAAGCCGTTTCCGCAGGCGTTGACCCCATAAGCAAAAAACCGCTCTCACACTTTAACCCAGGCGCATTGGTGATGTCGGTTGCGGCGGCTGGCTGCAATTTCCGCTGCCAATTCTGCGACAACTGGATGATAAGCCAAGACCACGAAGTCGCAGGCAACCCTTTTCCACCCAGAGGAAGTCGTGAAGTCAGCCAAGAACGCTGGTTGCCAAGGCATCAGCTACACCTACACTGAACCCACCATCTTCATGGAGTACGCCTACGACAGCGCAAAGCTTGCGCATGAAGCAGGCTTGTTTAACACGTTTGTCAGCAACGGCTACATGACTCCTGAAGCCGTAAAAACCATCGCGCCCTACTTGGATGCAGCAACCATTGATTTTAAAGGCGGCGGCGACCCTGACTTCTACAAATCCGTCATGGCAGTGCCCAGCGTTGAACCAATCTATGAAACCCTAAAAGAACTCAAGTTCGGCGGCGTCCACATCGAAATCACCAACTTGGTTGTTCCGAAAGCGGGCGATTCCATGGATAGAATCCGTGAAATGGCAAAATGGATACAAGATTACTTGGGGAAAGACACGCCTTTTCACCTGCTGCGTTTTCATCCTGAATACAAAATGACCACTATACCTGCCACGAGCGTGCAGGATATGGAGCAAGCGCTATCCTGACAGCTAAAAACCAAGGCTTAAACTACGTTTACATCGGAAACGTGCCCGGTCACCCAGGCGAGAACACTTATTGCCCCAACTGCGACACAGCCGTCATCAAACGCAACAGCTTCGACATCACCCAGTGGAACCTAACCAGCGACATGAAATGCCCCGTGTGTGGACACCAGATCCCCATAAAAGGCAAACTGTACCAGAACAACCAGCGGTTTCCCATACGCGCTATTTTAGCCCATATCATTCCAACTTGGGGCGCGTCCTTGGGATTAAGCCTTTATTAAGACAAACCCCAAACTGTGCAGTTGTAAAAGTGCCAATCAATGACCAAGTACACTGCGTTGGCAGTAACAACCAATTACTGGAAACCCAACAGACAACTACACAGACAAAATCATCAACGCAATAGAAAACAAAGTTGAAGACGGCGACTTTGTTGTCGTTTCCGAAAAAGCAATTTCAACAGCGCTTGGCAACATGGTTGATGAAAGCACCGTTAAACCAAGCTTAACAGCAAGGGTTATGGCGCGTTTCTGGATGCGTCTTGTCTGGGGTTATCCTCTTGGAATGCTGTGCGGTTTTGGGCAACGACTGCTAAAGCGGTTGCGGGATTATCCTTTGGAGTCTGGTAGCCGCCACAAACAAGTCGCCCTGCAGTACGCGGGGTTTTGGCAGGCGCTTATGTTTGGTTCGGAAGGTGGAATTGACGGCTCAAACTTGCCTTACTCATACGTGAGCTTGCCATTGAACAATGCAGACGAATTGGCAAAGAAAATCCAAAACCAAATCCTGCTGAAGCTGCAAAAAAACGTTTGCGTAATAATCGCTGACACCGACAAAACCTACAAGTTCCGAAACTTCTTTTTTACTCCAAGACCCAAACCCCTCAAAGGCATACATTCACTGGGCGCAAGCACCACCTACCTCATAGGCAGAGTCCTTAAACTCAAAAAAAGCTCCACTCCCCTCACCGTGGCAGGCTGCAATCTTGGGGCAAGTGAAGCGTTGAAAATCACCAACATAGCCGACAAAGCCCGCGGTCCAGGTTCAGGCGCCACCGTTTGGGATATGGCGGCAAGGTTCCATGTGGAAGTTAACGAGGTAAGTTGGGAGATGCTTGCAGCAATCAGGCATAAACCCATAGTAATCGTTAGAAAAACCCGTTAAAGAAGGTTAATAGCGCAGAAAAATAAATACTGAGTTGAACAGAAAACAATATTTTTGGAGAGTAACACATAAAAACGAGGTTTGCAAGCACTTAGCGAATGACGGGATAAAGTATGGAAGAAACACTACAGAAGATGGATGCATTCTTTAATCCACGTTCAGTCGCAGTAATCGGCGCAACAAAAAAAGTTGACAAAGCAGGTCACGTAATTTTCAAAAACTTCGCCACCAACAAGGAACGCGGCGTCTTCAAAGGTGAACTCTACCCCGTTAACCCAAACGAAGACTCAATTTTAGGCTTCAAATGCTACAAGTCCTTAAGCTCAAATCCCAGGCGAAATCGAATTAATCGTTGTTATTGTTCCAGCCAAAGTTGTGCCCTCCATTATGGAGGAAGCAGCGGCTAAAAAAGTCAAAACCGCCATCATCATCAGTTCAGGCTTTAAAGAAGTTGGAAACAAAGAACTCGAAGACCAAGTGGTTGCCATTGCAGCGAAGGGCGGAATCCGCGTTTTAGGACCCAACTGCCTAGGCGTTTACTACTCAAAAACAGGCATCGACACCCTGTTTCTTGCCCGAAACCAAAGTTCTCACAACAGGCGAGGAAGTTGTTGCAACGCCAAGACCCATGCCCGGCAACATTGCCATGATTACGCAAAGCGGAGCCTTCGGCGTCGCCGCCTTGGACTATTTGACTGGGCGCCAGATGGGTGTTAGCAAATTCGTCAGCTTCGGAAACAAATGCGACGTCACCGAATCCGACATACTCCACTACCTGCTTCATGATAAAGAAACCAAAGTCATCCTCGTCTATCTTGAAGACGTTAAAGGAAGGACGAGAATTCCTCAAAATAGCAAAGAAAGTCACGTGCAAAAAACCCGTCGTAATCATCAAATCAGGCAGAAGCGCTGCAGGCGCAAGAGCTGCAGCATCCCACACAGGCGCCATCGCAGGTTCAGACAAAATCTATGATGCAGCCTTCGAGCAGGGCGGAATCATTCAGGGCACGCGACATGGAGGAGTTCTTTGACATCGGCAAAGCCTTAGCCATGCAGCCGCCAGCCATGGGCAAAAACATCGGCATACTCACCGACGCAGGCGGACCCGGCGTCATGACCGTTGACGAATGCGAAGCCTTAGGCTTAACGGTGGAACGTTTCTCCGAGGAGACCTTGCAGAAATTCCAAGAACTAAAAGACCAAAATATCATCTTAAAGATTGCAGCAACTTCAAACCCCGTTGACCTCACCGGTTCAGTGACTGATGACATGTTTGTTATGGCTGCTGACCTGATGTTCCAGGACCCGCAGATCTGCGGCATAATCCTTCTTGGGCTTCATCACATGCCGGGACTCCGAGAAGTGTACATCGACGGCATAGTTAAAATCGCCTCAAACTACACCAAACCCATCGTTATGTGCGACATCGGCGAAACAGAAATGGCGCTCTACACCCGCTCACGCTTCGACAAGCTTGGCGTTCCCTCGTTTTCATCGCCTGAAGATGCCGCACGAGCCATGAAAGCGCTTGTAACCTACGGTTCATACCTGAAAAAGTCTGGTTGCGCAGACGAATACATGGAAGCATTCAAGAAAGCCTGCAGCCCTAAACGTTAACCGATAACCGTTACTAAGCTGCCATCCACCAACTTTAGCTGCTCACGCAGGCACACGGGTGCAATAACCTCTAAAATGTCGCTTGGGTAATTGGGCACTTATGGGAATCACAACCGCACACTCCAACGCATCCAATGGATGCTTTGAACAGTACACCTGGACAGTAACCTGCTTGCGGCTCAACCACCAAGCCCCCTGCGGTTTTCAAGCAGAACTTTCTTCTCAGCGTTCTTTTCCTGTTAAACGCAGGTTTAAGGTTCCCAGAATACGGTGAAAAACCCAGCTTTTCCTCTATCTGCCGTTTAACCCAGGGCAATTCCACAAATTTTTTTCCGTTGCCCTCGCCTGAAAAAACTGTGCCCTCAAAAACTATCTTCGGCAAAACTTAGCCCTCACAATGGGCTTACTCTTTTTGTTCTTTAAGCCACTGAGCAACCGACTTCAAAATAGGGTCAGATGATATCTCAACGACGGGCACAATCATTTTCTCTTTAGTTTCAATAATCGGCATGTACTTTGGCATCATCGCGTAGCCCACAAAAGTCCAGTAAACCTTGTGCTTCTCAAGCAGTTCCTTAGCAACTATGGCTGTTGAAGCAGTAAGCGGAAAATACAGGAAAACTACGCCGTCAACCCAGTATAACCCTGCCAAGTTTGCCTCCAGCAATCACGGAGGTGAATCGGGCTATTTCTTCAGGGCTGTTAAAACGGGTTTTCTCCATAATTACAATTTCTTTGAATGGTTCATAAGTAACGGCGATTTCGTTTTTGCTCATATCGTATATTCACCGGTTACTTAGTAATGTGTCGGCGGTCCCTTTTAATTTTGCCATTAACCCTAAGAGGGGTAGGTTGGTATTGGCTGAAAAGCAGCTCATTAGTATGTTGATTTTCAGTGCTTAAAATTAGGAAAAGAAGAAAGTGGGGACTGCTTAGCGCAGTTTCATCAGCACCATTTCAGCGGCCAAGCACCATGGGTTCCCATGTTTCGCAGAGTGGTGGCGCGTAGGCTGTGTCGGCTTTGGCGAGTTCGCGCACGGTCATGCCTTTTTGGATGGCGAAGCTAAGGCAGTTTATGCGTTGGGTGACTTCTTCTCCGCCTATGACTTGTCCGCCTATGATGCGTTGGCTTTCTTTTTCGACGACGAGTTTGACTTTGATGGGTTTGGCGCCTGGGAAATAGTCGGCTTTGGTTTTGCTGCTTATGGCTCCTGTGACGACTTCGATGCGGTTGCGTGCGGCTGCGGTTTCGGTTAAGCCTGTGTTGCCTGCTTCAATCTCAAAGAGCCGTGTGACTGCGGAAGCTAAGATGCCGCTGAACTGTGAGTAGTCGCCTCCAGCGTTTGCTCCAGCAACCTTGCCCTGCCTAACCGCGATGGTGCCGAGTTGTGCGCACATGGGTTTGTGGGTGATGATGTTTGGTGCTTCAGCGCAGTCGCCGACAGCGTAGACGTCTTTTACGTCGGTTTCCATGCGTCCATTAGTTTTAATCGCCCGTGTTTCGCCCAGCGGTATGCCTGCGTCAACGGCAAGTTTCGTGTTCGCTCGTACGCCAAAAGCGCTGATGAACAAGTCAGCTTCGATTTTTTCGCCGCCAGCCATAACCGCGGTAACTTTGTCTTCGCCAAGGAATTCTTCGACGCCTTTGCTGGTGAGAATCCGCATGCCCTTCTCTTCCAGGTGCTCTTGGACGAGCTTTGCCATGTCCGCGTCAAGCAACTGAGGCAGAATCTGCGGCAGCATTTCCACGATGGTAACTTTCAAGCCTTTCTCCATTAAGCCAACGCCGACTTCCAAACCGATTAAGCCTGCGCCCATGATGACGGCTGATTTTGCGCCTGCTTTAACGGCTGCGTCGATTTTTTCGCCGTCTTCTATGCCGCGGAGGCTAAGGATTCCCTGTTTTTCTTTGCCTTTAATGGGCGGCATAAAGGAGTCTGCGCCTGTGGCAATCACGAGGCTGTCGTAGGGCAGTGTTTCGGTTGCGCCTTCTTTGGTTTGGATGGTTACGGTTTTTTCTTTGGTGTTAATTGCTGTGGCTTTGGTTTCATTGCGCAAGTTGAGTTTTAGCATTTGAAAGTATGCTGGTGGATAAACAATTAAATCATTAAAATTCGCAATTTGCCCACCGATCACAAACGGCAAGCCGCAGCGGGAGTAACCAGCATTCTTCTCCTGAGTAATCAGTGTGATTTCTGCTGTGCGGTCTTTTTTGCGTGCGGCTGAGGCTGCTTCAACGCCTGCAGCGTTGGCGCCGATGACGATTACGCGTCTAGCCATCCGCGTTGCCTTCGTTTATTTTGCCTGATGCTTGGGCTTTATGCCACTCTACAGCTTTGTCAAAGTCCATCAGGTTGGCAAGTTCAGCTTGCAGGTTTGAGGGTTTAACTACGATTAACCAGCCTTTTCCGTATGGGTCTTCGTTTAGGGTTTCGGGTTTGGATTGGACTTCGTCGTTGACTTCTTCGATGGTTCCGCTTACGGCTGCAACAAGGTCAGAGACTGCTTTCACAGATTCTAAGGTTCCGTATGGCTCACCCTGCTTGACTTCTGTTCCAACGCTGGGCAATTCTGCGTAGACGATTTCCCGCAGCGACTTCTGAGCGTAGTCGGTGATGCCCATGCGGACTTTGTCGCCTTCAATTTTTACCCATTCAAAATCTTTAGAGAAATAGAGACCTTCAGGCACTTCGTATGCTTCAACTTTTACCATGACATGAACCTTCTAAATATTGCTAAGTTACCAAATTAGCATCCCACATAAAAGGTTTAATGAAAGAAAAATGGGTTTAGCGTTCCCGTTTGCCCGCTATCCAGTCTTCCGTCCACTGCACGCGCTTGGGAATCAGGCACCTGAACAGGCGGATGCTTAAACGCATACGACGGCATGCTTAGCAGGGTGCCGCGATTTTGCGGTCTAAGTGCGATTTTTGCTGCTCGGATGAGGTCGATGACTACGCCTGCGCTGTTTGGGTGAGTCTTCGACTTCGAGTTTTGCGCTGATGTTTATGGGTCGGTCGCCGAACGCGCGGGTTTTGATTGATAGGTAGCAGATTTTCTTGTTTTTTAGGAAAGGCACGAAGTCTGATGGTCCGATTCTTGTTGGCAAAGCGTAGGGGACGAGGCTTGTGACTGCTTCGGTTTTGCTGATGCGTTTGGACTGGTAAGGCGGTTTTCCACGGTCATGTTCTGGAAGTCTGTGTCTCCGCCAAGGTTAAGCTGGTAAGTTTCATCTACGATGGCACCGCGGTCAAGGCAGAGCCTGACAAGGGTGCGGTGAAGAATGGTTGCGCCGACTTGGCTTTTGATGTCGTCGCCAAGACGGGTAAGCCTGCTTTTTCGAATTTTTTGGGCCACTCCTTTGATGCGTCTGAGCCGATGAATTCAGGCATGCAGTTTACGAATGCGCATCCTGCATCTATGGCGCATTGCGCGTAGAATCGGACTGCGTCGTGGCTGCCGACTGGCAGGTAGTTGACGAGGACTTGGGTTTTGGTTTCTTTGAGGATTTTGACGACGCTTTCTTTGGTGGTTTTGCTGTCGTCGTAGACGTTGAAGGTTTCCCGCATGTGGGGTGCGACGCCGTCAAGGATGGGTGCAGGTGAAACTTTGACGCCGAGGTTGGGGACGTCTGCGAATTTTTCGCAGACAGTTGGGTTTGACCCAGATTGCTTCGGAGAGGTCTTTGCCGATTTTGTCTTTGTTAACTTCAAACGCGGCGACAAAGTGGATGTCGCGGATGTGGTAGCCGCCGTAGTTCACGTGCATTAAGCCTGGAACGGTGGTGTTTTCTTTTGCGTCTTTATAGTATTGGGTTCCCTGAATGAGGGCTGATGCGCTGTTGCCAACGCCGACGAGTGCTACGCGAATTTCAGGCATGAAACGTTAACCATCCAATGAATTGATTTAGTTTAGGCTTAATGTCCGCGTACGCTATAACTTTTTCTAAAGAAATGGCGATGTTGCGGTTGGGAAGAATAGCTTGCTCCAGTTTTTTACCATGCTAATGACAGCAGAAAACGCCAATACGACCTACCCGCCTTAGAGAAATCAGCCGTATCGACCCCCCCTCTATCGTTTCTGCAATGATAAGATATTTGGACCTAATAGGCTCCAAATACGTTCGTGTAAAACCAGTGCCAACGGGTTGGTTTAATTATGTTTATTCGTATATTCAGGTAATCTGGGTAAACAGCTTTTTCTTTATTTTCTGGTTTTATTCTATTTGTGATGTTCCTGGCTGCGTAAACGGCTCCGTCATGCCCACGAGAAGTTTGCCGAATATGTTGATGTGGTTTTCTTCTTCAGCCAAAATCTCCTCCAGCAGCCGCCTTGTAGTGTAGTCGCCTTCTTCCGCCGCAACCTGAATCGCCTGCTTGTAGAGTGAGATGGCTTTTTCCTCGTCCTGCTCGTTCTGCTTTAGCATTTCAATTAAGCTGCCGCCCACGAAAATTGGGTCAGGTTTGGTTGTGGCTACGCCGTTTAGGTAGTCTAAGCGTTCGGCTAGGCGTTCAGCATGTTTCATTTCGGCGAGGGCTGTCTTGCGGAGAACGTCTTCCACGATTGCGCCGTCTGTGCCTGTTACTTGAATGTGCTGCCACATGTATTGTATGCTCACTTGAAGTTCACGCGCTATACCCTTGTTTAAAAAATCTAAAAGTTTTTGAGAAACCACAATTATCCCTATAAAAGTTAAGTCAGTTCAGTATATAAATTGATTTCTAACCAATCAAGAACCAAAGCCAAAAAACATAATAGCTTAACCGCGTCAAACTCAAATGCTCGTGACAAGTATGAAAACACTAATAATCTGTTTTTCTTATCACCATAAAAACACTGAGAAAATCGCTTCGGTCTTCGCGAAAACTCTAGACGCAGAAGTTAAAACGCCAACCGAAATTGACCCACAAGGGCTTTCCGATTACAACCTAATCGGTTTCGGTTCAGGAATTGCTTTTGGAAAACATCATAAAGTTTTGCTCGACTTTGCCGACAAGCTGCCACAGGTAATTAGCAAGAAAGCATTCATATTCTCCACCAGCGGACAAACAGGAAACGCATCCAAATTCCACAAGAAACTTCGAGAAAAACTTGTTTCTAAGGGTTTTAGCATTGTTGGGGAGTTTAACTGTGCTGGATTTGACACTTATGCACTTATGAAGATAGTGGGCGGCATACAAAAGGGTCACCCCAATGAAGAAGACCTAAAGCAAGCAGAAACTTTTGCGCTAAGTCTCAAGCAGCCAGCACAGGGCTTAAATTCCTAATCGAGCGGGATTACATGAAAACTTTGCTTGTTTATGGCACCAGATACGGCGCAACCGCCAGCACAGCAGAGGAAATTGCAAAAGTTCTCCAAGGCGAAGGCTTCGATGTTAAAGTCGTAAATGCGAAAGAAGAAAAAATCAAAGACATCTCCCCATACGACCTCATCATCGTTGGCAGCGGCATGCAGATGGGTAAGTGGACAGGTGAAGCTCAGGATTTCCTAAAAAGATTCCAAAAAGAACTCTCTCAGAAAAAAGTTGCCGTTTTTGCCTCTACCATGAAGTCGGTGCCTGAACGGGAAGGAAAACAAGACGACCTAAAGAAAGAACGCAAGATGAGCATCGACGATATAGTGGCAAAGTACAACTTGAACCCACTGTCAACTGGGTTTTTTGGCGGCGTTTTGGACTTTAACAAAATGAACATAATTATCCGCCGAACCTTCGGTTTCATCAAGCCGCAGCTGGAAAAAGACGGTTTCAAAGAGACGCAGCCAGGCGTTTATGAGTTGCGCAACTGGGAAGAAATCCGCGGGTGGGCTAAAGAACTAGCGGCTAAAGCACGGCAGTAACAACTTTTTTGAACGCAGGATTTTTATCCTATTAGCGCTAAATAGGCATCCAGTGAAGAAAAATGAGAAAAATCCTGAAAATAATCCTTATAGTATTTGCAGTGTTGATTATCATTGGAATCGCCAGTATTAGCATAATAATTCTTGATGTTGCAGGCAACTTTGCTACTGGCTCACAAACGTTAACTAACGGTGCAGCCACTGGGCAAGCGTTGGTTGTTTATGACCCTGGCTTAGGCGGCGGCGCAAAAGATGTAGCAACAAAGATTGGCGACGACTTACAAACGCAGGGGTACAATGTTGTTTTAGCGGGCGTAAAGAGCTCTGCGGCAGCTAACACCACAGGCTACAACGTAATCGTAGTGGGCGGTCCAATCTACGCAGGCAAACCCGCCAGCACAGTCCAAACATACCTAAACAGCCTCAACCCACCAGCAAACGCAAAAGTCGGCGCCTTCGGTTTTGGCAGCGTAAAAGTTGACGACACCAATTCAACCGTAGTCATGCAAGACGTAGCGCCACTTCCAAGCAACAGTCCAGTAACTCTCACTGCCGCTATAAAGGTAGTTTCAGGCGACAACGTAGACACTAAAGTCCAAGATTTCGTTACCAACCTATTACACTAAATTGTTAATCTCAACACTCTTATTTTTTGTCTCTTCTTCAGGCTTGCCTTTTTTGCCCCTGATTATGGGAATGATGAACTCAAGAACCACAAGCAACAGTATAAGACCAATAAGCACTGGCAAGCCCAAAGGATTATTCCTTTGGAAAAGAGTAATCCATCCAAAGTATGGAATACGCATAATCACTCTTCCCTCAACTTGGTCTTGAGAAACTCCTTGTCCCGTATTCCACAGGGCGCGTGAGTCATACTCGTTTGGTGACGGTATTGCTGGCCACTTGTCGCCGCTGTTGCCGTCGCCCTTTGTTTGGAAGTAGTAGGTACCGTTGATTTCATACCTCTCCACTATGCGGTGAACGATAGGTGTACCTGTTGGGTCATTTGGGTCTTTATAAACGATGATGTCGCTGTTGGGGTAGTTGGCGTTGAGGTCCGCTGGGTTTACTTGCTGTATGATTATTATGTCGCCTACATGCAGGGTTCGGTCGAAAGGATGGCTCCAGCCGTCGCAGGCGCCATCGTAGGGAATGCACATGCTGCCTGATTCCACCACCCTTATTGGAACCGATGTGCCTAGAGCCAGTTGTAAGCCAAAGAAAAACCCTAAAACTAACGCAACGATTAAGACGATGGCGATTGCAGATTTAAGGTACTCATTTTTTTTAATCTTGTTGATAATGCTCAAACAGGCTGCCTTCAAATATTAACCCTTACAGGATGGGTGCTTCATTAATAAATGAAATTCTTTTCTAAATATATAAACAAATTAATAATCCCTGCTTCAATTTGTTTTAAGGTTTCAGCGTATGCTTAGGACTAATCGGACCGAAAAAGCCTTCTTTCTAATAATTTGCATAATGGGCTTGTTTGCAATCCTGAGCTCAACCATGTCAAAAAACCCCGTTCTAAAACCCTTCGCCACCAACCTTGGAACACCCAGCGACTTGCTAGGCATAGTAGCTTCTGCATCAACCATCCCTGGCATCCTCATCAGCCTACCTGCAGCCTCCCTCTTCGACATTTTTGGTCGACGAAAACTTCTCTTGTTTGCCGCTTTTGTTTTTGCGTCTGCCCCTTTCTTGTATTTGGGGGTTTCTTCTTGGTGGACGCTCTCGCTTGTGCGTTTTTACCATGGGTTTGCAACAGCAATCTTCATGCCTGTGGCTGAAGCCTCAATCGCAACGTTATTTCCAACCAAACGTGGGGAACGTATTTCACTTTTTAACTCCGCAACAGCCGTTGGCAGGGCTTTAGCGCCATTCTTGGGGGGCTACATTCTCTTTGCAACTAACGAAAGCTTCTTCACCCTCTACGTTGCAGTGGGCATCGCTGGAGTAACCGCTTTTGTAATTGCCCTGCTTTTCTTAGCTGAAAGAAGACACAGTACAATAGAGCCTGAGGCTTTAGAAAAGGCTCCCAGAAAAATGTTCAGCGGATGGCAAACCATAATCAAAAATACTAGCGTTTTAGGCGTCAGTTTTGTGCAAGCTGTGCAATACTATGTTTTTGGTTCGGTTGACTTCTTCTTGGTAGGCTACTTAACGGATGTTGTAAAGATGAATCTTTTTTTGGTCGGAATCATCACTGGCAGCGAAATAGTTGCGCTTGTAATTGTCCGACCGTTAATTGGAAGAGTCTCCGACAGAACAGGCAGAACTAAACCCATCATAGTGGGAATAATATCTAGCTGCTTGTTGATTGCCGCAATCCCGTTCACAACACAGTTTCCTCTGCTGCTTTTATTAGCGGTTGGATATGGAGCTTCCTTTGCCACGGTGCTCTCTTCTACTTCACCATTGGTTTGTGACTTGGTGCCTGCTGCTTTGGTGGGTGCTTCGATGGGGTTCCTCTCAACCTCTATGGATATAGGTCAAACGATTGGACCCATAGTGAGCGGCGTAATCTTCGCCACCAACCTACGGTACGCTGGGCTATTCCTATCCCTTAGCTTTCTCCTAATAACTTCCATTGTTATTTTCCTGTTCTCAAAAAAACACCCAAACAACAAATTAACCGATGATGGTAACAGCAAATAACGCAAACCCTTTTTCTCCACCATTAACTGGTTAGAATAATTGACAACCTGCCGAACCCTCTCTTAAACACCTTCGAAACCAAGGGAAACATAAAGCTGAGCAAAATCAAAGCAACCGCAGCGTAATGCCATGCTTGGAAATAGTTGCTTACAGGCGTAAACACGTTGAATGGGAAATAATGCCCCGTATAATCAACCTTAAAATCAATCAACGGGTATGGCTCCGAATGATTAAGAAACACCATACTTTCCACTAACGAGGCAAACAATAGAACTATCCCCAACCCAACAAGAAACAGCTTCATCTTCCGCTTTCCCGCCGAGCCCAGCAACAACCCGCCTTTATCGGCCAAAGACGCCGCTAGCAAGCACAGAAACGGCAAAGCTGCATAATCGTATTTGAAAGCGCTAACGTAAGGCACCAGCAAATGCAAACCCAAGACTAAACCTAAATCCACCACAGCAACCGCCAGAATGGTGAGGGTGAAAACAGCATCCACCCACAGTGTTTTCGCAAACAAACGCCTAAAAGAGACGGCTAAAACCAGCGAGAAAACAGCAGCCGCAGGCAAAAACCAACCTGCGCTCTCAACAAAAATTCTGGGCAAAAACGCCAAAGAAGGGCCAACAATGTGGACTGAATGTGTAAAATCGGGCGGAAAGTATACTCCTAGAAAGTGCTGATTCGCAAACCCACCAAACCAGACTGCTTGAAAAATGAAGGAAGGCACCAGAAAAATTAGCACTTTCCTGAGCGTAAGCTTGAAACCGCTCTCTTTTCCTTTGAGCAAAACCATGAGGAGCAGAGGAACAAGTAGGAAAATTGCGAACAGCTTAGTTAAAAATGCCAAAGCAAACAAAACCCCCGAAACCGCCAGCAACTTCTCAGAAGCCCGTTTAACCGCCAAAACCCCGGTGAGCAAAAACAGCAAACCCAAAAACATGTATTGGACATCAATCAGGTAAATTCTTGCCATGAATACTTGCCATGGAACCAGCCCAAACAACGCCGCAGCCACCAACCCAGTTCTCTTTCCATACAGCAACGTGCCTAAAGCGTAAACGAGCACAATGCAGCCAAGCCCCAAAGCAGTCACAAAAGCTACTCCATTCACATACGACAAGCCAAACACTTGCAGAACTGGCGCTGTCATGTAGAAGGCGAATGGTGGCTGGTCAATCATAAGGCCTGTGGTAACGTAGGGAAAACCGCGGGTAACCACGCTGGTTGCGGCTTCAAACTCGGTTTGGGCATCCCAGTTAGTGTAAGTTCCCATAGACGCCAAAACGATGTAAGCGGCGATGAGAACCCCGATTAGTTGGTAGTGCGTGCAGATGAAGGTTCTAAGATTTTTCCATTCCACTTCAATGTTCCCAGCAGTAGGATTACTCTGATGATGTGCATTTTAAAATTTGCCCGACAACTCCGTAATCTATCCATATCCAAAAACTGCGGAGAACCGCATAAACCAAGCGCTTAGAAACAAAATTCTAATATTAACCAATGCAATCTCATAAGTCAAACACACCGTGGGCCGGTCGTCTAGCCTGGTTAGGACGTTGGCTTTACGAGCCAAAGGTCGCCGGTCCGAGTCCGGCTCGGCCCACCACACTTCTGTTTGCTGTTTTTGGTTAATGCAGCAACTGTTTTTTCTAGTATTAGAAGAAGACACAGACCCCTATACTCATCATCTACCAGCGCAATATGCTAAAGACCCCTTTTTTGTATCTGCATCCAGAATGCGTTGAAGGCTGGTTGTACAATAAACTACAAGCTCAAACTCAAAACCCTTAAGTAAAAAAATAAAACTACTCTGTTTTTGATAGTTGGCTTTACGAGCCGAAGGTCGCCGGTCCGAGTTCGGCTCGGCCCACTTCTTTTCAGAAAAATCTGAATCAAGTTTTTTAACCACAGAACTCAAAATCTGAGAGTAGAGTTAGATTTGGGTAAGATTTTGAAAAACTATTAATAACCTCTTTTTAGAGGAACATAAAGAACTCAGGGCGTACCGCAAGAAATCGAAGGGAAAAACATGTTTCATTTGACAAGAAGCAAAAAAACAATCATCATAGCTGTGATGGCGGCTACAATATGTCTGGTGCTTTCCAGTTTTTTACCGATGGTTCAATCTCAAACTAGCAGCAACTTCAGCACTTTACCCTGCACAATTAACACCTACGGAAATGCGTGGGATGGAGCGATAGCCTTTGACATATCAGGAACGGTGAATGCCTCGGTAGTTATGTACACCAATGGTACTTTGCTGAACATGCGTGAATCCTCAAATGGCTACGACGGTGCAACCTACAACATTGCACCTAACACCATAATGTTCCAAGGCGAACCCAGCACCTCTGTACCGAACACTGTCTGGTCAACTTGTGCTACCCATTTCTGGAACTTCATCACAAACACATCTGAAGACTTCCCAAATGTTCTCAGCGAACACGACATCCAATACAATCCAGTCAACAACACTTTTCTCACTTTGCAAGATTATGTCATGCAAGTCGGAAACAACTCGATTCTCTTCGACAAGATTTTGCAACTTGCCCCAAACGGCACTATCCTTTGGAGTTGGGATACTTATAATTACATACCGCTCAGCGAAGCCTCTCCATTCAACGAGACAGCTACCACCAAAGTAACTGGGCAATCCGTGGAGGATTTCACTCATGCCAACGATATTGACTGGGATTACAACAACGGAATTATTTACCTAAACATTCGGAATACAAATACTTTCTATAAGATTGACCAAACCACGGGAGACATAATTTGGGCATGTGGCGAATTCGGCAACTTCACCCTTCTTGACGATAACGGCAGCCCCGTTTCCAGTTTATGGTACCACAGCCATGATGTCAAAGAAGTGGCTCCAGACGTCTTCACCATGTTTGACAACGATTACGACAACAGCACTAACCCTGATAATTGCCATAGCAGAATGATAGAAGTAACCCTAAACGAGACAAGCATGACCGCTTACGTAAACTGGAGTTGGGAAGCTCCAACGCAATACTGGAACTCCTATGGCGGTGCAGTAGTGATTCTTCCAAACGGAGACTTTTTAGGTGACTTCGGGGACCCGACACATCAATTTACGCAAAATCAACCTTGGAACTTCAATAACACGGGAGCGGTGATGGTTGAAGTGAATCCTGCAGGGCAAATAGTGCGAACTTTCACGTTTCCAGTTGGCTGGTATAGCTACCGAGTTGAAGCAGTAACCAATTTGGTTTCTGTAGTTACTCCTACCTCAACTCCAACCATTGCTCCAACTCCCGCTCCTACCCTTACTCCCACTCCAACCATTAACCCAACTCCATCGGTCTTGCCAAGTTCCACGCCAGCAAGCACAATGAATTTTCAAATAGTCAATAACAGCGTCATTCTTGCAGCAGTTATAGTGGCGGCGACAACCGTAGTGTTAGCTGTCTTATTCTTCCTGAGAAAAAAACAAGCCCCAAAAATTGATGAAAACAAGACATAACTTGTTTCATCGAATTTTTGCACGCTTTGTCGTAATAATTGCAAGCAATTAGCAGCCCAGTACTTTTCAAAAACAATTAACAAAGTTTACCTGACTAATTAATGATAAATTAAAAAAAGAAGATGTTTTTTAAGAAAAGCTACTTATGCTGTTTTCTAAGTACTGCAACTGCTGCAATAACTACAATTACCACTATGACTGCAGCGACAATTGCGTAGTAGGTGAGGTTGGATATTCCTGAGCTTGAATTGTTTGCTAATTGACCGACTGCGTAAAGGTTGCCGTCGTAGGAGCCGAAGTATGCTATTCCGTTGACTACTGCAGGAGATGAGTAGATGTTGCCGCCTGTTTGGTAGCTCCATACTAAGTCGCCTGTTTGGGCGTTGAGCGCGTAGGTTTTGTTAGCTAAAGTGGAACTAACATAGACTTTATCGCCTATTATTGCTGGAGCTGAAGTTATTCCTGCGTCAGCTGGGAAAGCTCCATTTCTGGGTGCCAGTTGCAGCATCTAAAGCGTAGACTTTTTTGTCGAAAGCGCCGCCAGTGTAGATTACTCCGTTGGCAAAGGCGGGAGAAGCCTGAACGCATTGGTCATAGCCAGTTTCAACCTTCCAGACTAAAGCTCCAGTGTCAGCGTTTAACGCGTAGGTGTTGTTGTCGAAGCTGCCGATGTAAACTTTGCCATCTGCTACAACCGGAGAGGATGCCACAACGCTTCCTGTTGTGAAATTCCATTTCAAAGCACCTGTCAAAGCATCCAGAGCGTAAACCTTGTGGTCGTATGAGCCAAAGTACACTATACCGTTTGATACTGCAGGACCAGAGGTTACGTAGCCGCCAGTTGTAAAGTTCCATATCGGCATGCCGAGAGCATCGTTAAAAGCATACAGTTTGCCGTCGTTTGAGCCTGCGTAAAGTATTCCGTTTGAAACAGTTGGGATACCCTCTGCCTCGCCGCCAGTGATGCACTTCCAAACATAAGCGCCTGTTGTTGCATTTAATGCGTAAATAGCGTGGTCATCTGACCCAAAGAAAACCATGCCGTCTGCAACTGCGGGGGAAGTATAAATTTTCGCGCCAACTGAGAAGTTCCAGATTTTTGTCCCGTCTTTGGCGTTTACAGCATAAATGTTGTTGTTTGAAGTGTTAAAGTAGCCTTTATCGGAAGAAGTAAAGTAGACTACGCCGTTGACAACTGCTGGGGAAGACAGTACCCAACCGTTTGTGTTGAAAAACCAAAGCGTTTGGTTTGTGCTGGGTCCTGTTGCCGTTGAGTAGCCTGTGTGCGCTGCATCTCCGTGGAACATTGGCCAAGACTCGGTTTGTTGAGCGTTAACAGTAAACGAAAATGATAGAACAATTGATACGCATAGGATTGCTAAAGTTATTGCTGTATAAAATTTTTTCATAATAATCAACTTGCCTATAACAAATGAGTCGATTTTTGCACTTATATGTTGTCCCTAAAATGTTAGGGCTTTTGATTTTTTAATTTTAGTTGTTGGGTGGATGCAGTCACATATTTTTAATAACCATCCAATCGCTAAAATAGTTCATTAAGCAGCCGAGTTCTCGTTGGAGGTGAAATATTTGTCTAAAAAGAATGATGAATCGGACCTTAAAAGAACCGCGCCACGCGTTACTGTTCCTGAGCCTGAAATGACCAAGGATAAGAAGTTCAAGTGCCCCCTCGACCAGGAAGTTTACGATAACCGTAAGGATTATGAGGCGCACTGCAAAGAAGAACACGATGTTCTATAAACTCGTGTGATGCCTTATTGTAGATTATAGATGGATAATTTGGGCGCGAACGATGCTGCGCTGCTGGCTTTGTTATCTTATTGCTTCATCTATTCTTTGGTCACGTTTTGTTCTTGTGACTTCTTTGAATAGTTCTAAGCATTCTTCTTTTGTTGGTGCTTCAATTCCTATGCTGCCATAGGCTCCTATATCGATTCTATATTTTCTTTTATCTTCATTTTGGCTCATAAGCCCCTCTCCCCTTTCAATTAGAGTTTAATTATTTATGTACACTATTATAAGGTTAATCCTTGTTCACCCAGAAAATCAAGGCTCTTCTTAGCATTAAAAACCACAAACACCGAATTCCTCATGTACCTGCCAATTATAGAAATCAAACCCGCCGCATCAGTCCCAAGCTTACAGGTCAAGTGCATGCTCAAACATACCCAACGTCTCAATGTCAATCACATCCCGGTTAACCGTGTCCGCTCAAGCACATTCTCAATCGTTTCTTTTGAGGCACCCAAAATAATTAGCCTATCCAAAAGCGACTGCTGCCACGCATGAAGCTTCTCAACCTGCTCCACCGACAATTCCGCCTGCAACCCTTCGCCTTCCTCACCGCTTGAAGATAATGGTTTAATGCTTAACGGTGAGCGTTCAGCTAAACCGTAGATTTCAGCGATTTTTTTCAAATCCACTTTTCTGCCATCAACAAGTTGCGCTTGCAAACTAGCCAAAGGTACGGTTGCTAGGACTGATTTTAGGTTCAAAAATTCCAACATCCACACTCAACTCTTGCTTGTTTAGGTCAAGTTTGGAAATGTACCCTTTAAGACTGGGTAGTTTTTTGCGTTTTCAAGGCTTGTGGGGCATGTGCCTATTTCTTTGTTGATGTAGCTTGTGGCTATGGCTTCGTCTTCGCCTGAAAGCGAAACCTGAACCCACCTGTTAGCCGAGTTGCTTAAAACTTTGACTTCCACATCTAATTCTTCAAACTGTGCTTTCAGTAATTCATCTATTTGTTTTACTTGCCCAAGGTTTGAAGCTTTAACTAGTAATGTTAAAGTTGTCATGGTTTGTTGCCTAGTAAACTGGTTATTTCTTCATACAGCTTTCTAACTCTTTCTGCTGCTTCGTTCTTATTTTCCTTTTGCAGCCGTTCAATCTCTGTTTCAATCGGGATTCTTTTTGATTGGTCAATTAGTTTGTCGGCGTACGAAACAATTTTCTCTTCCAATGTTTGAGGAACGTAAACGTCTTTTGGCCAACCGAACCGCTTGCGCTTCCTCGGCTGTGATTCCTGCGCCAACATGCCGCTTAATTATGTTAATCACTGGTTCTGGTAAGCCTATGGATTGTGCGATTTGTGCTCCGACAACTGCGTGGTCAACGGTGTGGGTTTTTGAGCGGCCAAGGTCATGCAAAAGTGCACCTGCCTCAACAAGTTGCAATGTCTATTTTTAGTCCTTTCTTTTGAAGTTTGCTTGCGGTTTCCACGGCTAGGTCTGCGACGGCTATGCAGTGGCTAATGACTTGAGGTGGACAGTTGTTTTTGTGGAGAAGTTCTATTGCTTGCTCCCTATGCGGAAGCCCGCTACTCACCCAGTTCCTTCCTTAAGATCTCAACTTTTTCTGAGAGTTTATCTAATCATTTTTTCGTTTGCAAAATGCACCAGTGGTTTGCCGCATGTGGAACAGTGGAAAACCAGTTCAACGGCTTCTTCAAAAGGAACCCGTTTGCATTCTGGGCTGTCGCAGTAGTAGAAGTCATGGTTTTTTTCGTATTCTAATCGGACGTTGAGTTTTTCTAAAACACGTCTTTTCTGGCTTAAAATGAAGCCTTCAAGTTGGTCTGGTTGAAGTTTCCAGTGGAAAATAAACCATCCTGTCTTGGGGTCCCGTGTTCTTCTGAGGCTTACAAGGGAGTGGTCGTAGAGTTTGTAGAGGATTTTGCGGACTGAGTTGAGGCGGATGCCTGTTTTGTTTGCGATTTCATCGTCCGTTATTTCTTCTACGCCTTTTAAGTGCGCAATAAGTTGTACTGCTTCTTCTCCACCTAACGCCAAAGCCACTTTCGTTAAGGTTGAATCATCAATAGTCGATAACATACTCTAATGTTCCTTTTTAATACCCTAATATTGGAACTTGCTGTAATAAAACTCTTCTCACAACATTAAGGAAAATCCACGTTACTTTTGATTTCTTTGCCCCTCTCTTTGGGAACAATCTCAATTTTAGCTTTCTCAAAAGGTTTGGCTAGTTCTTTGCCTTCAAAGTAGCGGTCCAAAAAAATCGCCAACGCCGAACATTCTGAATGCGGCTGATTCCCAACAGCCACGTTGAAGTCTGATACTTCGCTTGAGTAAAATTCGCCTGGAACCTTTTGGCTTCCAACAATTAGCAGCACATCTTTGTTTGTTGCTTTTGATTCGGTCTAGTACATCGCTTGTTTGAATGTTTTCGCCATAAGCCGTCAAATGCACCACGACGCCGCCTTTGGCTTTCCATTCGCGAACCGCTCTTTTCCAAGGCGTTCCCATTTCAAAATGGAAGTTTCCTCCCCAACTCTTAGTGATTTTGGTTACGGTTTCTTGTATGTGCGGGTCTTCTGTGTCTGAGAGTATGAAGCCTGAAGCACAAAGTGCCCGTGCAGTCAACGCAACATGAGTGGTTAATCTTACGTCTCGTTGTGGTCGGTGTCCCCATCGTAGCACAAAAATCTGGGGCGTGTCATTGGCTGTTGGGATGGTTTGGAATTTTCCATTTAGGTCTTCCACTTTTCTTTTTACTTGCTCAGCTATGGATGGGTTGGCTTCAAAAACCACTTCAACTGAATCATTGGTGAAATTTTCTTTTTCAATGTGGGTTTTTTCGTGAACCCACGAGATAAACGGCATGCTTTGCCTGTTAAGGGTACAGAAAACTGGGCTTGCACATAGTTTTCTAGGATTCGCAGAATTTGTTTTCTTAGTTCGTCAAGGTTTGTTTGGCATTTTGCTGATAGGAGAATTGGGTTTTTGACTTTGTCTTTGAGGGCTTCGAGTTTTTGTTGTCTGTTCCTCTTCTGTTAGTTTGTCAATTTTGTTTAGGGCAGTTATGGTTGGTATGCCTGATGCTCCAAGGCGGTCGATTGTTTCTAGGCAAACGTTGTTTTTCTTCTCGATTGTTTCTATGGGCTCGTTTAAGTCTAAAAGCAATAATTATCAGGTCGGAGAAGATGGTTTCTTCAAGTGTTGAATGGAACGCTTCAATGAGTGCGATGGGTAAGCGGTCGATGAAGCCGACGGTGTCGGTTAAGAGGAATTTGCGGTTAGAAAACTCCACCATACGCGTCGTTGTTGAAAGCGTAGTGAATAATGCATTGTCCACTTCGAACTGTGTCTTCTGTTAATGCGTTAAAGAGGGAGCTTTTTCCAGCGTTGGTGTATCCTGCAAGCGAAATAGTGAGAAAACCAAGCTCCGTTCTTCTTTCCCGTTGAAGAACCCTTTTTTCCCGTACTCTTTCGAGTTTTTTAAGGATTGTTTGAACTTGCCGTTTTATGGCGTCTCGGTAAACGTCTGCTTCGTAAGCGCCAAGACCCATAAAACCCGGTTGCTCGCTTCCTTTGGATAGCCTCACTTTTTCTCTTGCATGTTTTAGTTCATTTCGTACGGTTGCAAGTTGGATTTGCAGTTGGGCTTCGGTTGTTGTGGCTCGTTTGGTGAAGATTTCTAGGATGAGTTGGAAGCGGTCGATGACTTCGACTTTTGTTGCTTTTGCAAGGTTGTAGGTTTGGATTGTGCGGAGTTGGTTGTCAAAAATTACTTTTGTCAGCGCCTGTTTCCTCGACCATTCGGGCGAGTTCTTCAACTTTGCCTGCGCCAATCTGGTAGCGTGAGTCAGGCGGTCTGGTTTGCTCCATTGTGCCGACAACAGTGTAGCCAGCGGCTTGCGCTAATGCTTTAAGTTCATCTAAACTTGATTCTTCACGGTTCAGCCTACGCTGAGCTATGATGGCTTTCGTTTTGTGGGCGCCTCCCCGCCTTTCTCATTTATCTCGATGAGGTCCCCTAAAGTTAATTCTTGATTTGCTGCCTTAGGAACGTGAGTGGCTTTTTCTTCAGAAATTGGAACCATCAACTTGATTTTTAAGCATGTGCTCAAGTTTTGTGGCTAGCTGGTTGTTTGGCGCCATTTTTCCAGTTTCAATATGTCTTAGAACGGAGGCTTTTTCGTTGATTTTTTTGCCCAAATCCTCATGGGTAAAGCAGGAGTTTTTCTCTTGCAACTCTTATCTTGTTAGCGTAGTCTTCGGTGAGTTCCTGTGTTATCTGCGACTTGGGCGACGGGTGGTCTTTTTCTCTGAACCAATGACGACTGGTGTCCGCAGATTTGCTAATGCGCCGTTTTCTGGGGAAGGTCTGCTTCTTCATGCAAAATTACTTTACCATGTTTGGAGCATTCAACGCAGACTGTTAGTTTTGCTCCTTCAATTATTGCCCGTACTGGGTCAGAGTGTATTTTGCGTCCGCAGACTTCACATCTCAAGAAACATTCACCTTTCACTGTCTTTATAATCTTGTTATGTTTATACTTGTCGAAACAACAACAACCCAAACGATGATGAACCATGGAGAACCATCTGGCTAAAGTCAGAAGTATTGCTGATTACCAATTCGGAAAAGGCGTAGGCGCACAGCTGTTTCCAGACAACATCGAAATCCAGTATTCGCCACGAACAGGCAGAATACGCTACATCAACCTAAACGGCGAACGATTAGCTACTTTGCGTCCTACTGATGGGGTGCTTTCTTTGAGCCTCAAAGCTGCCCAATTCATGGCTAAGAACATGCCCTTTGCCAAATGCTTCGTCACTGTGCAAAACGATGTTTCCAAGTTTATTGCTGCTGGCGGAGACGTTTTCGCTGTCCACGTCGTCAAGGTTGACGCTGAAGTTGGCGCCAAAGACGAAGTCATCGCCATCGACGAGAACGGGCAGGTTTTGGCTGTTGGACGTACCATGCTTTCAAGCGAAGAAATGAAGGCTTTCAAAACAGGCGTCGCCGTCAAGGTCAGACATGGCAGCAAGGAAAGTTAAGTATATCAAGTTCTAGCGCAGAATAATTGTGAGTGAAACTCTATGCATAAACGCATGAATCCCAGAGAGCAAAAACGCATGATGCAACGCATGGGCATGAACATGGACTCCGTTGCAGACGTCCAGCAAGTTATAATCCGAACAGGCAGGCAAAGACATAGTCATCGACGAGCCCGAAGTGGCGATTCTGCAGGTTCAGGGACAAAAAATGTACCAAGTCATCGGTGGACAAGTCAGCGAGCAAGCTCCATCACAACGAGGCGCATCTGCAGCACCAACATTCTCCGAAGAAGACGTACAGTTGGTGGCTGACCAAACAGGTAAAAGCCTAGAGAAAGCAAAAGAAGCCCTCCAAGAATGCGGCGGCGACCTAGCAAAGGCAATACTTTTGCTCCAATCCTAAGCCCATTTATCCCTTGTTGTTTTTCTTCGCAGGTAACGTTTACGCTTATCTCCTTTTGCGAGTTTTTTCGTGAATTGTTTTTTTTGCCTGCAACATGGCTGCTGCCTTTCTAACTTGAGGTGAGCAAGTGTTGCCAACAATTTAATTCGACAAATCAGCTGTATTCTGGACTAAAATTATTTGCGATTAAATTATGTGATTTTTATCGCAGATGCCGAATCAATTGTAATATTTACCATAACAAATTATTGAGTTTCACAATAATTTAAATAGTTCTTGCTAAAGATACAGATTAGGGCTTATAATAAAATCAAATTGAAGGGGGGGTTTAAACGAGAAAATCGTATTTAGCGGTAATCTGCTTGGCTCTAGCTGTGGGCTCGCTTGTCTGGATTGTTGGTGTTGCATCTGATTTCTTTGCTTCTTCGGCTTTTTCTTCGTTCTGGTTTTTAAGCAATTATGACGCTCACTGTGCAATGTTTTTTGTGTTTTCGCTTTTCGGTTCAGCTCTTATAGTTTCCGAGTATTTTTGGCTTAACCGGCAAGAAAGTAAGAGACTCTAATGCAATCTTGAATTTTCCCTTTTTTATTTTCTTTTTCTTCTTCGAGTTTGAAGCCTACCCGCGAAGCTATGTTTTTTCTTCCGTCAGTTGCATTGAGTTGTGGTAGGTAAGTCGTAAGAGAATCTAGAGAACCGGTAATAGCAATTGGGGTTAGTCGGTTAAGTAGCAGTAATTATAGAAAGTGGTCCGTGGATAGATTTGGATCGTATTAGAAATATTGCAAAACGCTAATGGGGGCGGTCGGTGTTGCTTGTTTTTCAAGCCCATTAATAAAAACTAAAGTTCTTTGTTATATTACATATGTTTCTTGTATGGTTACTAAGCCGTTGTCGCCCACAATCAACTTTATTTCAGGCAGTAGCGGCTCAAGCTTTGATTGCTCATCAACAACTTCGATAATTAATGGCATGTTCACCGATACACCTTCAAGATGCAACGTTGATTTTCCTCGTTTGCCAAACCCGTTCACGCCTGTCCAAACGGTCGCGCCTTCAATTCCCGCCTTCATTAAACAATCCATGATTAAGGTTTGAAGCCGTTTGCCTCCAATTTCATCGTTCTTTTTTATTCTGATGGTTAGGGTCCACATTTTTTGTCTCAACGTACAAGCCTCTCCAAAATTTCTGTGCCTAACATTCTGCCGCCAAATATCGCTCCCAGCGACAAGCCGACGTTAGCTAGTATATTTAGTGCCATGAGGCTAAAACGGTTTGCGTCGGCTAGGTTGCTAGT
Organism: Candidatus Bathyarchaeota archaeon; assembly: GCA_963846735.1. Classification (GTDB taxonomy): domain Archaea; phylum Thermoproteota; class Bathyarchaeia; order Bathyarchaeales; family Bathycorpusculaceae; genus Bathycorpusculum. Next base: position 668,927 of record CAWJXC010000004.1, read on the forward strand.
TTCTAATGCGAAGGAGGACATGGTGGTGAAGGAACCGCAGAACCCAACCGCCATCAAAAGCGTGTATTGTGGGTCCAAATTCAAACCAACAGATAATATCGAGAACAGCCCCAAAATGAAACTGCCTAAAACATTCACTACCAACACGTTAACTGGTAACCCATAAACCGACACTGGAGATTCAACCAGCTTGTACCGTAAAAAAGCTCCAACTACCGCGCCGACCGCCAAGAGGACAAACTCAATCCACTTCATTTTGCTTACCTTCCAACTTCTTGTAGGTAGGCATTATCAGCATCCTCACGGCTGCGGTTTTGGCTCATGCCAAGGCTAATGCCATAGCCAACCATCTGAGCGGTTTTAAGTTATTAAAACCTTACCGCACAAAACCCAAATTATATTTTCCGATTAAGCGTTTGGTTTTGGCGATGAGCTAAGCTATTATATTACCCATCTCAATATTCAAAGTGGATTAGAAAAATGGCTGCTCAAAACTCTGACATAGCAGTGGTCGGGCACTTCTCAATAGACACTATCCACCTGCCAAGCAGAACCGCACCCTTCGTTATTTTAGGTGGCTCAGCAACCTACACCTCCTTTGCCGCAAAACGCCTAGACGCAACCGCTTCAGTTATCTCCAAAGTCGGCGGAAACTTTCCAGACGCTTACCTGTGGTGGTTGGGGCAAGAAGGCATAGACCTTTCAGGCGTCACTAAAATTGCAGGTGAACCGACAACTTGTTTTGAGCTTACCTACAGCAAAGACCTCTCTGAGCGCACTTTGAAGTTAAAGAGCAAAGGTCCATCTTTAAGCATTGATGATGTGCCTAAAGATTTTCGTGCAAAAGCCGTACATATTGCGCCTATTGCAAACGAAATCCCATATGAAGTAGTTGAGCACCTCAAACATTGCACTGACATCCTGTCGCTTGACCCTCAGGGTTTACTTCGAAGCTTCGACGAAGCAGGAAACGTAACTGAAAACGCCATCGTAGACCATCGAATCTTCAGCTTAATCAACATCTACAAGTCATCCCAAAACGAAATCTATGCCCTAACAGGCGAATCGGAACTTAAGCCTGCGATAAAGGCGATTCACGATGTGGGGGTTGAAACCGTTATCGTAACCATGGGCGCTAAAGGCTCCGTGCTCTCCGTCGAAGGAGCCCAATACAACGTTGAGGCTTGTCCTTCACAGGTATTAGTTGACCCAACAGGTGCAGGAGACGTTTTCATCGGTAGCTTTTTAACCGAATATCTTCGCCAAAAAGAATCCTTGTGGTGTGCCAGTGTTGGTTCAGCTGCGGCTTCATGTGTTGTTGAAGGAATAGGTTCCACTTATTTTGGGAAAAAAGAAGCGATTTATCGGAGAGCCAATTCTTTGTATGAAAAGAAACTTAAGCAATAGCGGCATATGTACGTAGTTAAACTTGAGAGGCATGGATTATGGGACGTATAGACAAAGGAGAAAAATGTAGCGTTTGCGGCAAGGAAGCTGCTCGTTCATTGTCAGCTGACAAAGTTAAAGCTGCCGGGTTAAGCATAGGCAGCGCGGATAAACGTGCTTACCTCTGTAAAGACCACTACAAAGAATACAAGAAGAAGACCAAGAAAGACAAAACCCTCGACAAGTGGCGCTACGGTTAACAAGGGGCAATTGCCATGCGGATTTTACAGTTACACTCTAACTTTATAGTTTTCAAACCCGTCGAAAAAGAAATTAACATAGCTGAGGAAGCGGAGAAGGTTGAGAGCCGCGTTGAAGAAGTCGTCGTTTTATTTACCGCTGTAGAAGAAGGCGACAACTCTGCTATGGCGCAGAAAGCCATCAATGATGTCCGCGCCTTTTTAGGAAAACAAAAAACTAATCGTATCCTAATTTATCCTTTTGCTCATTTGAGCAGTAACCTCAGCAACCCAAGCCAAGCCCTAAAAATCATCAAGGACATGGAAGCTTACGCGAAAGAGAAGGGCATAGAAACCTACCGTGCCCCGTTTGGCTGGAACAAACAATTCACCATATCCATCAAAGGACATCCACTTGCTGAGCAGGCACGCAGCTATTCCCCCGCGGTAGCAGCAGAAGCGACGACCACTGCTCCATGTGAAGCCAAAAAAGAAGAAGAACCCGTTTCCGCAGCCCTCAAAGCCGAAGACACCATGAAATCTTACTGGCACATTCTCCAAACTGACGGCTCACTGGTGCCTATTGAAGAATTCAAATTCAAAGGACACACGAATCTGCAAAAGTTCTCTCAATATGAGATAAAGAAAACTAGGGCAGTCACCGTGATGCCGCCCCACGTGCCATTGATGAAACGTCTGGAAATTGCAGATTATGAACCAGGCAGCGACCCAGGCAACATTCGCTGGTACCCCAAAGGACGCATGATAAAATCACTCCTCGAACAGTACGTCTCGGCCAAAGTGGCAGCTTACGGCGGCATGGAAGTCGAAACTCCACTCATGTACGACTTCAACCATCCCAGCCTCAAAAGCTACCTCAACCGTTTCCCCGCACGCCAATACGTCCTCAAATCCGAAGACAAAGAACTCTTCCTACGTTTCGCAGCATGCTTTGGCCAATTCCTAATGGCGCATGATGCCCAATTCAGTTACAAGCAAATGCCTATCAAACTCTACGAGCTAACCCGGTACAGTTTCCGCCGCGAAAAAAGCGGTGAAGTCGTCGGCTTAAAGCGTCTGCGAGCTTTCACGATGCCAGACTGCCACGCATTCTGCACTGACATAGAGCAAGCCAAAAAAGAGTTTATGGTACGATTCAACCTGTGCATTGATGTCTTAAGTAACATTGGGTTAGTGAAGGATGATTATGAAATTGCCATGCGCTTCACTAAAGACTTCTATGCGGAGCACAAGGACTTCATAACTGAACTTGCAACGGCTTTCGGCAAGCCTATTTTAGCCGAAGTTTGGAATGAGCGGTTCTTCTATTTCGCGCTCAAATGGGACCTTAACTTCATAGACAACCAAGACAAAGCCGCAGCGCTTGCCACAGACCAAATTGACGTGGAAAACGCAAAGCGCTACGAAATAACGTTCGTTGATGAGAAGGGCGAGAAGCAGTATCCGCTGATTCTGCACTGTAGCCCAAGCGGCGCCATCGAACGAGACATCTACGCGCTACTGGAGAAGGCTTACCGTGAACAGATGGCTGGCAAAGCACCTATGCTGCCTCTGTGGCTTTCACCAACCCAAGTGCGGCTTATCCCAATCTCCGATAAATTCCTCGACAAAATGGAAGAATTAGCCAAGCAAATCAGCTCCCACTGCATCCGCGTAGACATCGACGACTCCGCCTCGACTTTGCAGAAGAAAATCCGCGAAGCCGAACAAGAATGGATACCCTACATCATCGTTGTGGGCGAGAAAGAAATTGAATCTGGCACCCTCTCAGTTAGAGTTCGTGAACTTAAAGGTCAACAACAAAACATGACCTCTGAGCAGTTGATAGCGAAGGTGTCGGAGAAAATCGCTGGGAAACCCACCAAGCCTCTGCCGCTGCCACTGCTCATGTCTAAGCGTCCGCAGTTCCACGGTTAATAAAGCCGCCGTAAACGAATCGTATGTATCGTTGGGGTAAACTATATCAAACAATTGGACAATATGAAACAGTCATCCAAGAAGTGGAAAACAAATGACCAGTGAATTACAAGTCTACATTGACGGCGAATTTTACCCTAAATCACAGGCTAAAATCTCCGTCTATGACCACGGATTCCTCTATGGCGACGGCGTGTTTGAGGGAATCCGCGAGTACAACGGCGTTGTCTTCAAGCTTAAAGAGCACGTTGACCGCTTGTACCGTTCAGCCCACGCCATAATGCTCCAAATACCGTTAACTAAGGAAGAAATGGTAAAAGCCGTCGTTGAAACCCTGCGCAAGAACAAGATGAAAGACTCATACATCCGCTTGGTAGTTAGCAGAGGTGTCGGCGATTTGGGACTGGACCCGCGCAAATGCCCCAAACCCACAATCATAATCATAACCGACACAATCAATATCCGCGCAGGCAACGCCAAAGAAACAGGCATCACAACCATGTTCTCATGGGTCCGCAGAAACCCCGTTGACGCAACAACCCACGAAATAAAATCCCTCAACTACCTAAACAGCGTCTTGGCAAAGATTGAAGCCAACGCATGCGGCGTGGACGAAGCCATATGCCTTGAAAGCAACGGTTACATAGCTGAAGGCGTCGGCGAAAACATCTTCATCGTCAAAAACGGCGAAATCTTCACACCGCCTACTTCAACAGGCGCTCTTGCAGGCATCACCGCAGACGTCGTTGCTGAACTGTGTGGAGAACTCGGCATAGACCTCATCATAACTAACCTGACACCGTTTATGCTCTTTACCGCTGACGAAGCATTCTTCACAGGCACAGCCATGGAAATGGTGCCCATACGTGAAGTCAACAAACGCATAATCGGCGACGGAAAACCTGGACCAGTTACAAAAAAGTTGATGGCTGAGTTCCACAAAGTAATCGAAGACCCAACACAGGGCACAAAAATATAAGCTGTGGTTTAACCGTAGCCCACGCGCTTATGCGCTTCTTTCTTTTGTCTCTTTTTCATAAACTGCTCTAACGCATTAAACGCTTCTTCTAGCTCCTCTATTGGCGGCAGGAACACTATTCGTGCGTGGTCTTTGCCGTAGACTGGGTCAAAGCCTGAACCGTTAACGATTAGCACGCCTGTTTCTTTGAGGAGTTCGACGACGAAGTCCATGTCGGTTTTCCATCTTGTGCCGACTTCGTGGATTTTGGGGAAGATGTAGAAGGCGCCTTCAGGTTTGGTTGTGGTTATGCCTTCGATTTCGTTTAGGCGTTTCCAGGCGAAGTCTCTTCGTTGTTTTAGTTTTTCAACAATGCCTTTCACGAAGTCTTGGGGACCATCAAGCGCGGCTGCTCCAGCTATCTGTACAGGTGTGTTGGCGCATAAGCGGATTCTGCATTGCTTCTCAACGCCCATTCGGAGGTCGTCAAGTTGTTTGCCTTCACCCTTGAAGTACATGTAGCCCAAGACGCCAACCCGTCATTTGGTAGACTTTGGAGAACCCGTTTAACCCGACCACTGGCACATCTTTGGAGAGGTGTGCGGTGCTGACGAATTCTTTCTCGTAAGTTAACTGGTCATAAATCTCGTCGGAAAGCACGGGCAGGTTATGTTCGCCTGCGATGTCGAGCATTTCCTTAATCATTTTTCGCTGTAAACTGAGCCTGTGGGGTTGTTTGGGTTAGTGATTACGATGGCGCGGGTTTTAGGTGAGATTTTGCTCCGCAAGTCATCGATGTTTGGCACCCAACCTTCCTTTTCGATGGTTTCGTAGGCAACTGGGGTGCCTTCAAAGAATTTGGTGTAGGAAATGTAGGGCGGGTAGGTTGGTCCTGGAAAGAGGATTTCGTCGCCCTTCTCAACCAGCGCTGCCAGAATCATTTGGATTCCTTCCGAAATGCCCTCTGTGATTAGCACGTTGTTTGCGGTGATGTCTACATCGTTGACTCTTTTTTCTTTGCGCACGATGGCTTCCCGAAGTTCCAGCTCTGCCTTCGGAAGGTGAATAGTAATTATCGTCACAGTCAATTGCCTTGCACAGGGCATCTTTAACGTACTGTGGAGTTTTGAAGTCGAACGCAGCTGGGTCGCCGATGTTTAGGTAATAGATTTTTTTGCCATTCTTGATAAGTTCCTGAGTGTGAACTATAACGTCCCGTATCGCATATTCGATGTTGCTTGCCCTTTTCGTGACCTTAACGTGCGCCAAAGCTATATTACCTGTAACCAGAACACTTGCTAACCCAAAAAATAAATCTTCCTAACACTACATCCGCAAGTAGCCCTCTAAACATAAAACTCTCTTTTGCACCAACATATTTGGAGCCTAATAGAAATAGAATGCAGAAACTATAGAGGGGTAGGTCGCTAATGGCGATTTTTGTATCTAATAGTTGCTTCTCAGCACATTTTTATTCCCGATTTCCTTAAAGTACAGATTGGTTTTGGTGAACAAACATGCAGGGATGGACAGGTTTTTTCCTAAAAGTAGATTTAACCAAAAACAAAGCCGCCGCGGAACCATACGATGAGAGTTTAGCATTGAATTTTCTTGGCGGCAGAGGCTTTGCAATCAAAATCCTCTGGGACACTCTCAAGCAGGGAACCGCCCCATTCTCACCTGAAAACAAACTAATCTTCGCCACGGGACCGTTAACGGGCATTGGGTTGCCTAACAGCGGCAAACTTGTTATTGCATCAAAAAGTCCCTTAACGGGTGGCTATGGCGATGGCAACTCTGGAACATGGGCAGCTGTGAACATACGCAAAGCTGGCTATGACGCACTCGTTATCGAGGGCAAAGCGTCAACGCCAGTCATACTTCACATAAAAGATAAAATGTGGGAGTTTTTGGATGCCAAGGATTTATGGGGCAAAAGCTCCTTTGAAGTTGAAGACCAACTGAGAAAAAAATACTCCAAGCTAGCAGGCATCGTTTCTATCGGTCCCGCTGGAGAGAACCTTGTCAAGTTCGCCACGGTGGTTTCCCAAAAGGGACGTGCGGGTGGACGCCCTGGAATGGGTGCTGTCATGGGCTCCAAAAACCTCAAAGCCATAGTAATCGAAGGCACCTTGCCAATACCTCTTGCGTACCCTGATGAAATGAAGAAGCTGGCAGTGGACGGTTACAAAGAGCTCTTAACTAAACCACTCTACTCCTTCTGGAAAAGACAAGGCACAATGTCAACGGTCGAGTGGTGTCAAGAAAACAGTTGTCTTCCGACCTTCAATTACAAGCAGGGCGTTTTTGACAAGGCTGAAGGCATAAGCGGGTTTACAATGGAGAAGATGAAGGTTTCCAACCGTGGGTGCCCCCAGTGCAACATGACCTGCGGCAACGTGGTTAAGGACAGTGAAGGGCAAGATTCTGAGTTGGATTATGAGAACGTGGTTATGCTGGGCTCAAACATAGGGGTAGGCAACCTATGCGCAAGTCGCCACTTTGAACCGTTTGGCGGATGAGTTTGGTTTTGATGCTATTTCTCTTGGTAACGTGTTGGGGTTTGTCATGGAAGCATCCGAAAAGGGGCTGATACCTGAGAAGATTGGTTGGGGCGATTTTGAGGCGATTAAGGCGTTGATTGATGATATTGCTTACAGGCGCGGTTTGGGGGCTGTTTTAGCTGAAGGCGTCCGAGCTGCAGCCGCAAACATCGGCAAGGGCTCAGGCGATTGGGCGATGCATGTTAAAGGCTTAGAAGTCTCTGCCTACGACTGCCACACCGCGCCAGGTATGGCTTTGGCTTACGGCACAAGCTCAATTGGCGCCCACCACAAAGACGCTTGGATAATCACCTGGGAAATAAAGGCGGGCAGAGAAAACTATGACCAAGCAAAAGTTGACCACCTAATAAAAACCCAACTTCTCCGAGGCGGCGCCTTCGAAGCCTTAACCGTTTGCCGTTTCCCCAATGGCTCACTTGGCTTTGAGCTTGAATGGTACCACAAATACTTGCGGGCAGCCAACTGGAAAGACGTTTTCTTTAGAGCAGATAAACCAGATTGGTGACAGAATTCTTAATTTGATTCGGGCTTTCTGGGTGCGAGAATACGGCGAAAAATGGAGTCGGGACTTGGATGTTCCACCCATGCGATGGTTCAAAGAGCCCTTAACAGATGGTCCCCTGAAAGGCGCAGTGCTTGACCTAGAAAAATACAAGGACATGCTCGATATTTATTACCAGAAACGTGGCTGGGACAAAAACGGGGTTCCGAAAAAAGAAACACTGGAAAAGGTGGGGTTGGCTGAGGTGGCAAGTCAGCTTAAGTTGAGCTAAGGAACGTGCAGGTTAGTATGAGCGTGCAAAATACACTGTTTCCTTAGCTTTCTGCCCACAGACAATGCAGTCGGTTGTGGATTCTTCGGGAAAAAGCCGATGCTTGTATAAAGAAAAAGATGGGTGAGTTTCTATTTGGTTGCTTGCGGTTTTTTGTGGTTTTCAGCGTGGATTTTTTTTGTTAACCACAAACCCTCAGCCAAAAATAGCACTGACGCTATGGCGGTGGGTGAAATCAGGTAGTAAAGGTACATGCTGGGAGTTTGGCCTTGAATAATTAGCGGTAAAGCAAGTAGTCCTATTTCCATGATTAGAATGCCCATAAAAAAGAAAGAGTAGAAGATGAGCCGAGGCACTAAAGTTCTGCCGACCCATAGGTGTCCGCTTACGTTGACTTTCTCTTTGACAGTGTATTCGCCATATTCAGTTTTCGATAGCAAGCCTAGTCCTTCGAGTTTCTGCAAGTGCCAGTGAGCGACGCTTGGGCTGGTAAGGTTGGTGGCGCGCATTACTTCGCGGGGTCCGACGGCTTTGCCTTCTTTGACGACGTAGGTGTACACGTTTAG
>CAWJXC010000005.1:0-18724 GCA_963846735.1 Candidatus Bathyarchaeota archaeon
TTCCTGTCAAATCTAAATCCATTTCGATTCGGTAGTGGTATTTGCCTAGTCGTTTGGTGTGGGTTTTGTAGTTGCCGATTGCGCCTGCTTCTTTGAATCGGTGCAGTTGCTGATTCATTAAAGCGGTGATGGCTGTAGGCGCTAAGGGTTCAAAGACAAAAGCAACCCTCATAAGTACCCGAACTGCGCTGCCGATTAAAGATTCAGAAACGGATTCTTCATTTGTCATTTGTTTTCCTCGTAAAATTTAGCTTAAAAACTACCGAATATGTTCCTGTTTTATCCAGCAAGAACATTTAATATTAGTTAGGAGGCATTTTTTAAGGTTGCGTAACTGTTAATAGGCAACGACGAGGCTGGTTACTTTGTCGATGGAAGAATTGAACATGCAAGTCTACAGCTGCAAAAAATGCAGGCTCTGGCAAGGCGCAAAACATGGCGTGCCCGGCGAAGGACCCCTAAACGCTAAAGTTATGTTTGTGGGGCAGAACCCAGGCGCGGACGAAGACGAGTTGGGCAGACCGTTTGTTGGCAGAGCAGGAAAATACCTGACCAAAACGCTTGCTGAATACGGCATAAAACGCGAAGACATCTACATAACCAACATCGTCAAGCATGTTTCTCCCAAAAACCGCAAACCCTTCGACGACGAAGTAAGAGCATGCTTACCCTACCTAATCACGCAAATCAGAATTATTAAACCAGAAATAATCGTGCTTTTAGGCGCATCCGCAAAAGAGACCCCGCGAATAGACGGCATAGAATACATCCAAGTTATCCATCCGTCAGCAGCGATGCGTTTTACAAAAATGCGCGAAAAATTCAGACAGCAAATCGCTGAACTGGCAAAACAATTCAATCGCACTGAGGACTGTACCTGAACGTTTTCTGCTTTATCGGTAGATCAAATTTCTGTTTCTAGTATTAGATGATGGCGAGCCCTCCCTTACTTATCATCTTCTTAGGGGCTTTGAGGGGGGTTGCTTTATGGTTTCTGCGTTTGCGTTGGATTGCAGGCGAGTTGTGGAGCAAACCTCAAGCAGAACGCTGGATTTTTTGATCTACCGTTACGTAAGGGAGGGAAGGTCTGCTTTTAGATGTCGCGTGGTTTCAACATATGCATTTTGTTGTTCTATGTTATTTCATGGGTTGCCTTAGGATGGTTTTTAGTTTTTCTGGTGCTGTTGTGGCTGGGTTGTTTAGGTAGATTTCGTGGTGTTTGCCGCTTAGTGTGTGTCCGCTGTTTTGGATGTATGCATGTATTTTTGCTATGGTTGGTCCTTCAGCTGAAAACGGTCCAATATACATTATTTGTGCGGCGGGTCCTTCTTTGAAGCTTTCAAACCTAACTTTGGGCAGTGCTGGCTGGATTCTTTTTCTTTTTTACCTGTTCAACCGCCAAGTTAACGTCGTCAGCAGTGACGTATTTGGGCTGCATTATCATAGCTGTCCACTTCCACTCGTCTTTTCGGTCCGCACTGAACTTGGTCATGTCGTCTACCCACCATAAGCCTTCAAGCGGCATAACAGCGTAATCGATGCCCTTGCCTTTCTTAACCATAAATTTGAGTGTATAAGCAACACTAAATAACGCTTCAATAGCTTCGCTATACTGCGGTGATGTGGGTGCACCTTCGCCGTTAACCAAGAGGAAGTTCATGGCTGGAACATCAACAACCGTGACTTCTTTTGCCGACGGATTGTAGAGGTTTTTTAACTCTTTTTTTAAGTCAATTTTATCCAACAAACCACCCTATTTTCATATTTGGTGAATTGAAAATAAAAAACTAGTGCACTACCACACTAGCAATCGCTTAACTGCTTAACCACCAGAAATGTCAACGTTAAAACTTTAAATGAAAGGAGCTACAATTGTTTTTAGGTGAATTTTGTGGTTTTAGCCAGAATGTCTTTTTGGTATTTCAAAGCTGGGAAACGGGAAGAAGGTTTTGCAGAGCTTGATAAAATTCTTAATACTTTAGCGCAGGATGCGGAGGGTTTTCGCGGTTACATGTCGCTGCTTTCTCATGAAGACCCAAAGGCAGTAACTATCTTAACGCTTTGGCAGGATGAAGACGCCTTGAGGAAGTCTGAGCGGGATGTGTTTGTTCGAGCGACAAAAAAAGTCGAAGACTCAACTTGAAAAACCCCCGCGAATCGACAATTACAGGGTGTTTTCAACAGAGCTGTTTCAGCGTCCACAATAAACCTGCCCTTCTGCAATTTAAGAGGGCAATTAACTCCGAAATAAGGAAGGCAGCTTTAGTCTAGGTTGCTTTCTGATTTATCGTTCCTTTCGTGTAAGGCACAAACTCGCGGACCTGTTCAATCGATGTTTTGCCTGCTTTTTCCCGCTGTTCCTTGGGCAGCTTTAGCATTAGGGATTTGAGAATCTGTTTGAGCAGCTCTTTGCCAGCTGTGTCTCCTGGAGCAATCACCACGTAAGCTTTGGTTTTTGCTTTCACCGCTTCCACTGGACCACCCACAAAGCTGGTTTCTTCCCCAACGATTATGCCGATTGCCACTCTTAGCGGTGTATTGCGTGTACCAGTTGCGTTTGCCCACAACAAAGAAGGCGCCATGAGGAACCGACTCGCCTGAAGGTCCACTCTTGCTTAGTTGGTCAACTTTAACCCAGTAAACATCTGCTGTTCCAAGGTTTTCCCGCCAAGCCCGCGAAAAAGAAGCAGCAAACTCACCCGCTTCACGCAACGCCTGCTCACTAATCGGTTTGCCCTCAGCTTTGATGACGACGAAGGGTGAACCAGTGATTTCAGCGTGAAAAACCACATCCTCCTGCGACGTGTACTTTTTTATGAGCACTTCGTTGCTGACCGTGTCTTTGCCCGCAACAACCAAGAACCCGTCTGAGGATATGTACCAGCGGAATTTCTCGTACCACTCCTTGTTTTCCATTTCCACTTTGCGTTTGGAGAGTGCTTCAATCATTTCTGCTGGTTTGAGGCTTTTGAGCTCTTCTGCTTCAGCCAATTCCCGCTCGATTTTAGCGAGTTTCCTCTTAGAATCTTGGAGGGCAAAGAGGGCGCCTTGGGCTTTCTCTTTGGCCCGTTTGCCCCGTTCATAGTACCTGTTAGCGTTGTCGAAGATTGAATCTCGCAGGTTAAAACTGAAATGGAAATTGTCCATGCCAAGGTTTAGGGCAAGGTTTTTGCCGTCGAACGATTCAACGTAGGCCGCAGGAGGTTTGCCTGTTTTCTTTGCAGCCATAACCGCTGTGATGATTGTGTCCCATTCATGTCCTTGATTGTTGGCTTTTAGGAGGTTGCTCTTGGAAGGTTTGGAGTTCGTTGAAGTGGGCGTAGATGGCGTCGCCGATGAGTTTGTCGCGTTCGGCTTTGGCTTCATCTTCATGGATGGATTTTTCCTGTTCCGCAACCATGCGTCTTAGCCGTTCCGCTTCTTTTTTTAACTTGTCAACTTCAACACTTGCAAACGCCCTCTCAGCCGTAATAACCCGCAGATAAAACTCATCAAGCGCCTGATTGAAAGAGTCATAAACCTGAACTTTGCAGCCTTCATAACGCTTCAGCTTAATGGGCACAACATCCACGAAATCGCCTTCCTCACCCAAAACTATGCTTGCTTCCAAGTTGCCACCTGAAACCGCAGCCAGCAAGGTTTGCAGATGCTTCAAAAATCCCCTTGACCTCCTCGCTTGTCACGACGTTGCAATGTTTTGTTTTGTCCACGTTGGCTCGAAGCAGGATTTCTTCAGCGTAAACTCCCCCAACACCCAAAAACCGCGCTATAACCCTAACAACTTCTGTTTCCCCTGCGTTTTTGAGGGCTTCCTCCAACTCATTTTGGGTTACTTTGAAGGGGTTTTTGCCGCTTGAAGGCGGAAGCTCAAGGACCACGTTGTGGAGGATGTCGCGGTCACGCATTTTTTTGTAGGCTAATGCATGAATAATTACGTTTTGTTCGTTTGTTAGTATGATGTTGCCTTCGCCGAAGAGCTCCACAACCAGCTTTAGCACTCCAGTTTTGGTTCGGAAGCCTACGGTTACGATTCTTTCAAACTCGTACTGGTCAATGCCTGCTACCCAGGCGTTACGCAGGTATTTTCTGAGTGCCATGCAGAACGCTGGCGGTTCAGAGGGGTTTTCTTCCGCGTAACTGGTGACATGTAATCTTCTGCCTGCCTCCATCACCAGCCGTATCGGCGGCTTGTCGGTTTTGTGGAGTTTGAAGATTACGGTTTTTTCGTCGAGTTGGTAGATGTTGTTCACTCTGGATTCGGCTAACGTGGTTTTTAGTTCTTTGATTGCTGCGGCAATGTCAAAGCTTGAGAAATCTTTTTTGCGCAAGGCATCCACCAAGTTTCTGGACTCTATATTGGAGTGGGCTATAAAATAACCGTTTTCACCAAAAACCCAAGAACATGCGGGAAACGGCGTTTAGGGTGGCAGAAACGATTAATACTTAGGCATCTTTTTTAAGTAAGAACAAAATATACACAGCAAGGATTAGATTTAGATGACACCTGTAGTTCAGCTTTACTGGTTAAGAGTTGTATTAGGCATTGTTGCAGGGGCAATAACAGCGTTTATAGCTGCTTTCTTCGGAGGCAAAGCAGGCATGCTAGACATAACTACTCTTGTAAACAGCATAACAGTAGCCTTACTCATCTACTTCGTAACCTACTACATCCTGCGAGGATACTACAAAAACAAGATAGAGAAACAATCAAAAATCCTCAGCACAGCAATAGGCATGTACTTCTTTGCTTGGCTATCATTCTTTGTCCTATTCTACACAGCATTCGTTGTAGCCCTCGGACTCGCATAAAAAAATAATTTTATTCTTCTTCTTATCTTCAGGTTGTGTCTTTAGAAAATTAGCTATAGTGGCTTGACTCTTATCGCTTCTGAGTGTTTCGATTTTTTCTTCTTCTCCAGCGGCTTTGCCATTGCCATTTTGCGACTTGGAACATCCATGCGGGCAATTATACGCATGCAGTCTGCCCAAGCTGAAAAGTATCCGCGGTCAAAGTCTCCATGCAAACCGTTGCCCATATGCTCAAGGAACTCTTTTCGGTAAGCATGCAGGCTTACTTTGTCAGTTAAATCTACTTTTGAAAAGAATGCGTAGTCGTCGGTAGCGCTGTTTTTGCGTGAAAGATACATGCCGTAGAGTGCTCGGAAGTATCCTCTGTTCCATTCGGTTTTCTGCATTTTTTGTTTAACTCGTTCCAACTCACGTTCAGCTTCGGTGAATTGCCGGCTGACTATGAGCTGAAAGTACCTGGTAACTAAGGCTTGTGAAATCGGCATACTTAGCGTCCACGCGGTTTAGTTGCTTTCTCCTCTTCAGAGACATCCTCTATTCCGTTCTCGGTTACTTTAAGGATTTCCTCGCCTTCAGGCAAATATGGACTTGAAACTAGTCTTGCGATGCGTATTGGTCCATGCGAAGCGCGTCTGAGGTAGATTCGTGTGGCGCTTGTGTGGCCAACGATGTTTCCGCCGATTGGGTGAATGGCGTCGCCGAAGAACTGGTCGGGTTTTGCCATAACCTGGTTGGTTACCACTGCCACAGCGTTGAATGCTCGTGCTAACGCGATGAGTTTGTGCATGTGTTTGTTGAGTTTTTGTTGTCTTGACGCAAGCATTTCTCTTCCGATGTATTCGCTTCGGAAATGGGCAGTTAATGAGTCCACTATGATTAGTTTGATGTTGTTTGCTTTGATTATTTCATCAGCGTTTTCTAAGAGGAACATTTGGTGGTCTGAAGTGTAGGCTTCAGCGTAAATAATTTTTTTAACGGCTTCTGCTGGATCTAAACCTGCACCCTTTGCCATCTGGACTATGCGTTCCAATCTGAAGGTGTTCTCGGTGTCAATGTACAAGGCTGCTCCGTTGAGTCCGCCTTTTTCTGGAGGCAACTGGACGTTGATGCATAGTTGGTGGCACATTTGGCTTTTGCCGCTGCCGTATTCACCGTAAAACTCTGTTATTGTTTGAGTTTCTAAGCCGCCATCCACGATTTTATCTAAGGCTTTGCTGCCTGTGGTTACCCGCAGAACAGTTTGGCGCATTTTGAAGAGTTCGTCTGCTCGAATAAATGAGATGCCGATGGATGAGCGTGCGGCTTCGATGACTTGGAATGCTTTTTTCTCGCTTACTCCGACTGGTTCAAGTTCACGGCTAGGTTGCCATGGCTAAGGATTCTACGGTGTGGTAGCCGAGTTCTTTGAGTTTTTGCGCTGTTGCTGGGCCAACTCCTGGCAGGTCTTCTATGAACTCGTATTTTTTCTTGTTTGTTTCAAGTATGGATTCTTCTTGTTTTTCTTGCGGTTGAACGTCGGAGTCTTCTGACATTATCTTCACACTTTTAGTGTTGATGTATGGTTAGGGATATTTAAAACAAGCGAATAAAGGTGTATTTTTAGCAGTGGGGGGTTAAGTGAAAGTGAAAATCTTCTGCTTGCAAATAAATGATACGTAAGTTTGAAAATGAGGGTTGTTTTACGGGGGAATAACTCCCATTCGTGAGCATTCTTCTTTGAGGCTATCTTTGATGTTCTTTAGGCTTTGGCGTTTCTGAACGATATTCGTCTCCATCAATCTTTTCAGAACGGAAGTCACTGTCCAACTGTTGAATTTGCACGTTGATTTCGCTGATTCTGGCTTTAATCTGGTCCACGTAATTGACTGCTTTTTCCTGCCCAATAACCTCTGAGGGCGCCAAAGCAGTTTTTATGATGCCATCTTCAATGCGCAGAATCCTAGTTGACACGCGGGCGACGCTGGGGTCATGGGTAACCATGATGATGGTTTTTCCTAGTTCACGGTTGATTTTAACCAGGTACTCCGCAATGATTCTTGCGTTCGCCGTATCCAACTCGCCCGTCGGCTCATCTGCCAACAGCACAGGTGCATCGTTTGCTAAAGCTGAAGCTATGGCGATTCTTTGCTGTTCACCGCCGCTTAATTCTTCAGGTTTATGTTGGGCGCGGTCTTGCAAGCCCACAGTTGTGAGGAGTTCTTGAACTCTCTGTTTTCTTTTGCTGCGTGCGACGCCTGAGGCAACCATTGCGAATTCGATGTTTTCTTGCGCGGTTAGGGTTGGGATTAAGTTGAGGTTTTGGAATATGTGGCCAACCACTTTGCGTCGGTAGTCGACGAGTTGTCGAACAGAGAGGTCGGTTACGGTTTTTTCGCCGACTTGCACGGTGCCTGCGGTGGCTTTGTCTAGGCCGCCGATGATGTTTAGCAGGGTGGATTTGCCGCTTCCGCTGGGTCCAATGATGGAAACTAGTTCGCCTGAGGTTATGTCTAGGTTTAAGCCTCGGAGGGCTTGTACTTCGATTTTGCCTGTATGGTGCACTTTGACTAGGTCTCGGATTTTTACGTTCAGTCCGTTCATCTTGCTCTAACCATCTTTTCAAGTTTTGTTACATATTGACTTGTCATTACTAGGATTGCTCCGATTGTGGAGGCGTATATGAGGGCGATGTATGTGCCTATAGTGGCTAAGGCGTTGGCTGGGTAAATTAGGCGTTGGGTTACCAAGGGAGTAAGCGCAATGTGCGTTGGCTGAGGTTATGGTGCCGTAAACAATTATTACTCCAACAACTACGCCCAAGATTACTGAGAAAGTTATGGTTGCCATGCTCTCTGTGAGGAACATCCAGACCAGTTGCCGATAGGATAATCCTCGAACACTCATCAAGGTGGCTTCTCGGCTTCGTTCTTTTAAGCTGACGATGGCTATTAGGGCTGTTCCCACTGAGGCTGAGAGAACTGCAAAGACGAGTCCTAAGCCTTGGATATCGAGGATTTGTAGGTTGCTGTATGTTCCGATGTTGTTGTTTGAGGCTGACTGTTGCCATTCCTGGTCGAAAGAGTCAACAGCGTATATTTCTGTGGGGTCTACGGCTGCGTATTTGGTTTGCGACTTCGGTTCCGTTAACTCCTGGGTTTAGGCTAATTAGATATCTTGTTTGGAAGGATTCTACTGTGTAGATGCCGCTGTATTGGCTCATGTTGAAGAGGTTCGCTGGCACATACGAGTAATATTGAGAATAGACGTTGATTGGTGGAATGAATGTGCCGCCCCCTCCACTGTTGATTACAATGTTAGCGCTATTGTCTGAGGGTTCAGGACCGAAGAACCCAATTATTCTTAGTTTACGGGGGCACGAGTTGAAATCGATGCCTACTTCATCGTAGAGTTTGAGGTTTAGTTGTTTAGCGAGGGTTCGGTCAATTATGATTGTGTTGTTGCTGGCTTTCAATTCTTTCATCATTTGGTCAACGCTTGCTCCAGTGAACCATCCCTGTTCATAGTAAGCGGATGTTGCCCAAGTGTCTGGGTCAATAGTTCTTATCTGCATTTGGTTGTAACTATTGCCGCCGGTAAGGGGCGCATTCATTGTACGTTCTATAGTTGCATTCCTTATACCTGAAACGTTTCCCACTATGTCGTCTAGGATGACTTGGGCTTTTGAGGCATTAACTATACTAACTGTAACGTCGGCGCCAACCTGTGTGATGGACATTTCTAACTATGTAGTCCTGTTGACTTGCAACTTGCCCAGTGACTTGGACACTGAAGCCGATGATAAATGCAATTAGGAAAGCTATGGCGGCTAAGCGGGCTGGGTTTCTTCGAACATTCTTTGCCGCTAACGCACCTAAATCACCCATAACGGAGGAAATTTTAGATGCTACCTGCTGGAACTTTGTGGAGTCACGGATTAAAATTTTGGTGAGTCCCCAGAAGAACAGGAAAGGACCAACATAAGTCATTATTCCATCGAAGAATATCTAGTGGCGCAGCAACGATGGATGCGAAAAAGTTTCCGCCAGAATACATCCATTGATTAACCAAGAATTGTATGTTTAATCCTAACAGGAACACCACTATTTTGTAGCTTCCCAAGATGAGGGCTATCCACGATAAAATCCTGTAACGTGACTTGTTTTCAATGGGCATGTAGTCTCTTAGGGCTTCAACGGCGGGCATGCGGGAAGCTTTACGTGATGACCAGAACACTGAGGTAAGCGCCAATGCTACACCAAAAACAATTGTGACTAAGGCTATTTCGGGGCTAAACATTTGGGAAGCAAAAAGGTTGTTTAGGTTTACTGTGCCGAGGTAGTATTGGTTTAGGATTAATCCGCCGACTACGCCGAGTGCGCCGCCGATTAAGCCGATTACTAAGGCTTCGGTTAGGAACATTCTTTGTATTTGTCCGCTTGAGAGCCCTTTAGTGGATAGGAGCCCGATTTCTCGTCTGCGGATGTTAAAGGAAACATCGGATACTGTTGAGCCAAGATACCAGGCGACAAAGAAAACTGGAATCGAAACCACGATGAAGTTGATTAGCATATTTTGGAAGTTACTTTGGTATCCATATAATTGACTGCTTAGCATGTTGTTAACGTAAGTGTTTCTGACTAAGTAGTTGGCGAGAATCTGGTTCTGGATATTTTCAGCGATTGCATTCACGTTGGTTATTGATGTTTCAACGTTCCAGGGACTGATGAGTTTTTGGCGGTCAACATTTACTGAGAAGGTAACAGCTAACGGTGCTGCTGTCTAAAGTGCTGTTCCAGAGTTTTTGCAGTGTATTTTCCCAGCTGACAATCATCATGTCGCTTCTATAATTGCTGGAGGAGCCTCCGTAAATTAGAGGAGGAGCGACACCAGAGCCACCATAATAGATTATGCCACCGTTACTATTTGTGAGAAGGGCGTATCCTGTATCAGTTAATTCTGCAAAACCAGCTACGGTGAAGTTAACGTAGATTGAGGATGTGTTGTAGTATTTGGGTGGTTGGAAACTTAATCATCGTTGTTATGTTGTCGCCAATGTGGAGTTTCTGTGCAAGAGCGCTACCAGCGAGGATGTAAGTGTAGTTTTCTGGGATTCCGCCAAACGGTTTATTCTCCCATTCATCATAAATTCGTGAAGTGTTGGGGAAACTAGCCATCTGCGTATAGTCTGATGTATTGTAGTTATCGCTGGACGTGCTGATTGGCATGGAGAAGCTTGCAACCATATCGACTTTTTTTACGCCTGGAACTCTGGTGATGTTTTGGTAGGCTAAGGCAAGGTTTGACTGGTTTAGGTCTGCGCTGGAAACTGATGTCGGTTATTACGTTGCTGATTTGTTTGTCTAGGGTTTGTTCAGCAGATAAGTTGGCTTTTACACCTATGGCTGCGCAGAAAGTTGCCGCAAGGGTAATGCCGATTAGGAGTGCAGTGAAGAGTTTCCAGTTGCGGAAAACATGTTTAATCGGATACATTAACGGCATTGAATATCAATCCCTTGTTTGCTGGATTTGCTTTTAAGTCTACTTGTTAGAACACCAAATTTGCCAGCTATAACCTGACTGGCAATTCTCTGGGAGGTTAGAAAGAATTAAATCCTGTTTGCTTTTACTACTAGCGCATGAACGGTTTTCTCGGCTTCCTCAAACCGCAAAACATGAGCCTATTCACCGACTACTACGAGTTAACGATGTGCGCAAGCTACTTTGACAACAAAAACTTTGAGCCTGCCACATTCGACCTCTTCATTCGGCGTCTGCCAGAAAACCGCAGCTACTTCCTGTTCGCGGGCTTAGAAGAGGCGTTGCAGTACCTGCAGAGCATAAAGTTTACCGATGAACATTTGGCTTACCTAAAAAAGCAAGGTTTCAACACAGACTTCCTCGATTACCTGCGCGGCTTCAAGTTTACAGGTGACGTTTGGGCTGTTCCAGAAGGCACCGTGGCTTTTCCCAACGAACCTCTTAATCCGCGTTACCGCCCCAATTATCGAGGCGCAGCTCGTGGAGACTTTTCTTTTAAACACCATTAACCTGCAAACCATGATTGCTACCAAAGCCTCACGGGTAGTCCATGCCGCCAAGGGCAAATCGGTGATTGAGTTTGGTTTGCGACGGGAACCGGGCATCGACGCTGGCATGAAGGTGGCGCGTTCAAGTTACATAGCAGGATGCCAAGGAACAAGCAACGTTCTTGCAGGAATGGCTTATGGGATTCCAGTCTTCGGCACCATGGCACACTCCTTCATCATGTCTTACCCCAAAGAAATCGACGCTTTCCGCGCATTCGCCAAAACCTTCCCAAACAAATCCACCCTCCTGATCGACACCTACGACGACATAGCAGGGGCAGAAAAAGCCGCCATAGTAGCCAAAGAACTTGAAGCAAAAGGTTTCAGACTTGGCGGCGTCCGATTGGACAGCGGTGACCTAGCGGAAACCAGCAAGAAAGTCAGGAAAATCCTCGATGACCAAGGGTTGGGATATGTTAAGATTTTTGCCAGCGGCGACTTGGATGAATTCAAAATCACACAACTACTCAACGACGGCGCTCGGATTGATGCTTTTGGGGTCGGCACCAAGATGGGTACTTCCGCTGACCGACCTTATCTAGATGTAATTTACAAACTCTGCGAAACCCAGACGGCTGACGGCAGCTTCTCGCCCATAATGAAGCTGAGTAAAGACAAAATCACTCTGCCGGGGCGAAAGCAGGTTTACCGCTTCAAGACTAAAGATGACTGTTTTAGCAAGGATGTTATTGCTTTGGCGGATGAGCGTGTGGACGGTGAGGGTTTGCTGGTTCAAGTTATGGAAAACGGCAAACTAACCATTGACTTGCCCTCGCTTGAGCAAATCCGCGATGCCGCGTCAGAAAACCTATCTAAGCTTCCCGACGAATACAAGGCATTGACGAATGCTCCAATGTACCCTGTGGAGTTGAGCCAAAAACTTCAGAACCTGATAGAAACAACAAAGTTTCAGTTAACAAAAAATGAGATAAATAATGGGCTCTAAAACGGGTTTACTTTTTTTTGCGGTTTCGCTTTTTGTATTCGCCACAATAGCTGTTTCCGCCATGTCGGCATTGCGGTGAAATCTTTTGACAGTCTTTTAGGTATTCACACTTGTAAAAAAACCCGTCAACTCTCTCTTGTAGACTACTTAACACTCCCTTTTTACCTCCCCATCTTAAGCGTCTGTACCGTATTTTATAGAGTTGGTATATATGTTCTTCGCATATTTACGGGGCAATTTGGCAAACACTTAATAGTCGTTTTAGAAAACGTTTAAGGCTATCCAAAAGGAAGAAAACACTATGGAAAACCGCCCAGCCATCGTTGCTGTTGGCCGCACCAAGTTTGGAGAACACTACGGCAAAGAACCGGAAAAACTTATCGAGGAAGCTTGGCTTGCCGCTTCAAACGAATGCAACATCGAACGCAAAGACCTAGAAGCATGTTACATGTCAGATTGTTTTCTACCCATCACCAACAAACTGGGTCTTGAAGAAGGGTTTCTCTCAGAACTAACTGAACTTCATGTACCCATGGAAGTTACCCGCTCCTTCAGCGCCGCCCTATTAACCGCTTGCCACGCGATTCAAGCGGGAGTTTACAACACTGTTCTGGTGGGCGGCATTGAGAAGATGACGGATCGCTGGGACAAAATCCGCGACGACCTCATGTTGCTTGACGACCCCTGGAGTTACTATGCAGGCGGCACCCCTGAGTCAAACCATGAACTCATGCTTCGCGCCTACATAAAAAAACACAAAATAGTGGGCGAAGACCTCGACAAGCTTAACATGGCTCTGGCAGAGGTCACTGTTAAAAACCATGCGAACGCAACCAAAAACAAGTACGCCCAATTCCAAAGAAAAATCACCATCGACCAAGTTCTAAGCGCAAGAAAAACCGCGCATAAACCCTTGGGACTCTACGATTTTGCTCCCGTCTCCGACGGCGCATCAGCCCTAATCCTCACAAGCGACGTCAGTTGCCAAAAAAAAGACTGAGCATCCAGTGAGCGTTTTAGCCGTCGGTTCAGCAACCGACTACCTCAACTATCCAAAAAGAGAAGACCTGTCCCATTTTGTTGCAGCTGAACTTGCAATGAAAAAAGCGGTCCAAATGTCCAAAGTGGCAACGTCTGATTTGCAGGTTATCGAAGTTTACGATCAATCCACTGTGATGGAGATGGTTTCGCTCGAAGACTTAGGCTTCTGCGAACCTGGAACCGCCTGGAAAAGCATACATGGTTGCCAAAACTGCTATAACATAGGCGGCAAACCGCTCTACGTGAACACGGACGGCGGCTTAAAAGCAAACGGCAACCCATTGGGAGCAACTGGGGGCGCACAGATTTATGAGATTTTCCGCCAACTTCGCGGTGAAGCGGGAGAAAGACAAGTTCACATCGGCAACGGTTCACCTCAACACGGCGGTGTGTTGGAGTTTGAGGGGTTTGGAACTAAAGCGTACGTATCCATTTTAGGAGTGCATAAGAATGAGTAGTGAACCGATAGAGCGACGGGTTTCTTACTTAGGCGACCGCTTAAAGGCTTGCCGCTGCCAGAGTTGCGGAAAAGAATACTTCGAAGTGCGCGATTACTGCAGCAACTGCGGCAGAAAAAGCTTCGGCAAAATGGACAACATCGACCTTGTTCTATGACAAGGGCAAACTGGAATTCTGCACCTACGTCAACGAGCCCACAAACAAATTCACCAAACTCTCAAGTTACGTTTACGGCATCGTTTCTTTCCATGACGGCAAAATCCGTGTTCCCGCAAGGCTAACGGACCAGTTGATCTGTGATGGCGACGATGTGGATTTAGCCAGCCTTGAAGGACGAGAAGTAATTCCACGGTTCCGAAGACGCTACACAGTGGGAAAAAGCGAGGTTGTTCCAACAATTTCTTTAGCTTTCACCTTAGCCGACGAGTACTATCCACATCAGGAATACAAGGTAGTTGAACCTACTAAGGAATATGAGTTGCCCGGGATTGTGGGTTATGGTGCTTACACTTCCCGTTTCCGAATAAAAGAACCTGGTCTGGAACGTGCAGTTCCCTTCATCGACGAAGACTCGGTAACCGCGGCGGTTGAAGCGGGCAAACTTGCACTTATCCATTCAGGACTTGACAGCGCATGGATTGGAAAAGTTTACGTGGGCTCCGAATCTAACCCGTATGCGGTTAAGCCGATTGCATCTAAGGTTGCTCAGGTTCTCCAACTTGGCGAAGAAGAAGGCGACATTCAAGGCGTTGACGCGGTAGATACCGAGTTTGCCTGCAAAGCTGGCACAAGCATGTTCAAAGACGCCTCAGCTCTGGTCAGTTATCCACGGTCAGGCATAAACTACGCTATGGTTATCGGCGCTGACAACTCCCAAGCAGCTCCCCGAGGCTGTCCAGGCGGAGAGTTGGATACTTACGTTGGTTATGGCGGCGCCTCCTTCATATTTGGAAAACATGACGTTATAGCCGAAGTTGAAGGCTGGTACTCATGCACTTCCGATACTCCTGATTTCTGGCGCAGAGACGGCGAACAATACCCCATGCATGGCGGAAGATTCACAGGCGACCCAGCATACTTCAAGCATGTACGTAAATCAGCCACCAAACTCATGGAACGCCTCAACGTTAAAGCAGCTGACCTGAACTATTTTGTTCCCCATCAACCAAACCCACAGTTCCCAGTCCGAATCGCCAAAGAACTTGGGTTTAAAGATGAACAGTATTTGCCAGCGATCCAAATAACAAAGTTCGGCAACACGTACTCCGGAGCCGCCCTCGTAGGTTTAGCCGCAGTACTTGATGTTGCAAAACCCGATGAACGCATTTTGGTTGCAAGTTACGGTTCAGGTGCCGGAAGCGACGCATACCTGCTGAGAACCACAAGCCAAATCCTCGACAAACGCAAACGCCAAAAAATCACCGTTAAATTCCAAGCCGAAAACCCATTCATAGAATACGTAGACTACACAACCTACCGACGACTAAAAACAGGAATGTAACTCGGATTTGCCAGTTAGCTAAGAAATTAGCAAAGAAGAAAAAGCAGTTTATGCTATTCTTGTAAAGGTTGTGTTTTAATGAAAATTGGAATAATATTAAGCACTAACGACCCCGAGGAAGTTTGGAATGCTTTTCGGTTTGCAAACGTTGCTTTGAAGGGCAATCATGCGGTTAGAGTTTTCTTGGTGAACAAGGGTGTTGAGGCTGAAGACATAAAGAGTGAAAGGTTTCTTGTAAGGGAACAGCTTCAAGTGTTCATTGATAACAAGGGTGAGCTTCTTGCTTGCGGGACTTGTATGAAAAATAGGCAAAAAGAGGAAAGTAACTTCTGTCCCATCGCAACGCTAAATGATATGCTGGAAATCGTTGAGTGGTCAGAAAAACTTGTTACTTTCGGGTAGACTTTTGTCTTTAGCCGAATAATGCTTGTTCTGCGTGCTTGGCAGGCTGGAGTTGAGATGAAAATATGTACTTGATAATGCCCTCTTTATTGATGATGAATGTCACCCTTTTTGGTACAATACCTAAAGTGGAAGATACGCCGTAAAGCCTTCTAACACTATTATTTGTGTCGCTTAAGAGAAAATAAGGTAGGTTATGATGTTTGGAAAATGACTTGTGAGACTCCACACTTTGCGAACTTATGCCTAATACCTCTGCGTCAAGTTCTTTGAAAGTCTCGTATTTATCTTTAAAAGCTTCTGCCTCTCTTGAGCATACGGGAGATTCATCCATCGGATAAAAGAAAATAACTACGTTTGTTTCTAAAAATTGGGAAAGCCTGATAGTTCCATCATTACTTGATGGAAGGGAAAAATCAGGTGCCTTATCTCCGACTTTAAGTGCTGTCAAGCCAGCCAGCCCTCTGTACTAGGC
This sequence comes from Candidatus Bathyarchaeota archaeon, assembly GCA_963846735.1. Classification (GTDB taxonomy): domain Archaea; phylum Thermoproteota; class Bathyarchaeia; order Bathyarchaeales; family Bathycorpusculaceae; genus Bathycorpusculum. The sequence goes on from CAWJXC010000005.1 coordinate 15,699, forward strand.
GATGTCTTTTTTCATTTGTTCGTACTGTTCTTTGCTGATTTCTCCTCTTGCATATCGTTGTCGTATTATCTCCATAGCGTTTTCCCTATTTCCGTATGAGTTGGATTGTCCGAGCTTCCACAGCAGCCGCCTCCCCAGCCGACAGCCCGCCAAATGATATAGCCAATTAAGACAAGTACGATTAGCCCTATCGGTATCATGAAGAGCATCCAGTAGCCTCCGAAGCCGCCCATCATTCCGCCGTATCCTCCGCCGTAATATCCATTTCCGTATCCGTAGTTGGGGGTTGTGGATGATAAGTAAGCGAAAACTGCCACGAGTATGACTGCGACCGCTATCACTGCAGCGACTATGGCGATGATTGCCGTTGGGAACTTTCCTCTATCGTTATTTCTTTGCATATTTTCTACCTCACTTATGCTAAGCGACTGGGTGGTTTAATAATTGCTTGAAACAGTTGTGAAACAGTTTTTGTGGGGACATTAATTTTAAAACAACCTAAGACGGGAAAAAAATACTGCTTATTTCCTCAAAACAAGACCATAGTGGTATGGTTTTAGGTCGAGCCTCTTTTCAAAAATGAACCCAACAGACTCAGCCCGACTCTTAAGTTGCTCAGGTCTGGGACGAATAGCCATTGGCGGCCCTCTGGGTGTTGTTGGGTCATAGTTCCAGTGAATAATTCCAACCCTACCGCCAACCTTCAAAATCCGGTAAGATTCTTTAAGCAGCGACTCTGGTTTTTCAACATGGAGGATATTAAAAAGAAAGACATAATCAACACTACCATCCTTAAGCCCAGAACCTTCTGACAAGAAATCACGAAGAATCGCCTCTACATTACATAAGGAGAGAGCTTTCGCCTTTCGCTCTACTGCCTTAATCATTTCAGGTTCGATATCAAAAGCGTAGATTTTCCCGGCGATTATTCTTGCTGCAGGTATGGTGAAAGTTCCATAGCCGCAACCAAAATCTGCCACGTTAACTACGGTGTGATTTAAGCCTAAAAGTCTCAGTGCCTGATCAGGGTCGAAAAACTTGGTCCACTCTTCCTCTTTGGGCATACCGCTTTCCCGGATCTTCAATTGCAATTCACCTGGAATCATTTGATATTAATCTTTAGTGCAAATAAACAAAAAAGGAGTTAATTTGCTTTTCAATAGTTATAACTATCCTTTAGTCAGCAGTGTTAACTTGTGAGCTATAAATTAGCGGTTTGAAACATGCAAATTAAGTGACTTATCGTTAGCTTAATTGGAGATTTGAATAACACTTAATAAATGCCGCGTAATTTCTCATTGCAAAGGGAGCGAAAAGATTGATTATTGACGACATCTTAAAGGTCATCTATGCGCCGCATAAGGCATTCAAGAGTATTGTTGAAAACCCAAAGTATCTTGGCGCAATACTTGTTTTGGTTCTATTCATAGGTCTCTCTATAGGTTATGAGTACTCACAGTTTTCTAAAACTTACACTGAGCAAACCACGCCAACAATCGACCAGCTAGCCACATTCACCAATGCAACAGCGTGGCGAAGCGCCCCAAGCGTCGCATTAAGCAACAATTTTGACGACTTCTTCAACTATAGCGTTTACGTCGCGGGCTTCGGGCTTCCGCCAACGGACCCGAACGCTTACTTTAGCCTCTTTGGAAACAGCAGCCTCCAAATGCAAGCTAACAACACTAACACCCTTGCAGCTGCTTTAACTAACACAACTAACGTAGACTGTAGTCCAAGTGGTTTCCAGAACCTCTCCATAACATTAAAGCAGATACAGCCTCAAGTAGCCCCCCAAAACGCTACTTTGACGCTGTATTCACTTAGTGACACAGCCTTCTACCAGTATGACTTAACACCTCAATTGGCAAACACATCAACACTCGGCCAATGGACCAATCTCACAATCACACTTGGACCCAACGCTACAGGCTGGACAAGCAGTGGTGCCCCAACATGGAGCAACATAACATCGCTGACGCTTGATTTCACATACCCTGCAAACTCCAACATAACAATCGAAGTCGGAGCCCTATTCTTCCACGGCGAATACCTAACACCCATCCAATACAACAGCACCGGAATCCTTCTCCAGTTCCTGCAACTGTTCTCGCTGCAATTCATCTTTTCATGGTTCATCCTAACAGGACTAATCTATATTCTCTGCAGATATCTGATGAAAAGCGCTGTGCTATGGAAGCCACTCTTTACGGCAATAGGCTTCGCCATGATGGTTATGGTTATTCGAGCATTAGTGAACCTTGCCGCAACACTTACAATGCCAACAGTCTATTACCCATACGACCTATCGTTGGGAGTACGCTTTGACCCATACGCAGCACTGTATTTCCCCTCAGACGCCTTAGGAACATTACCCGCCATGTCACACACAATCTTCAACAACATCGACGCAGCAACCTTGCCGTTCAGAACAATCGTTTCAGGAATGTTCATCGTATCCTACGTGTGGCTGGGAGCCTTAGGTGCATTTGTCATTGGAGCGCTCAAACCCGAGTTATCAATGTTCAAACGCATCGCCATATCAGCCGTCAGCTTAGTCATAGTAGTATTGCTCCTGATTTTCTTGGTCGGAGCAATTTAAGCAGCGCCAAAAGGCGTTTGCCCACCTTTTCTTCATTTCTTTTTTAGTTAGCAAGATTTATATGATTGCAGGTCACCTTTGCAATTGAAAACCGACTGTCAGTGAACAGTTTAAAAGAAGTGGATTGAATGGTTGCGATAAAAGATTTACAAGATGGCATGAAGCGGGTTAGCGTTGAAGCAAAAGTTGTCGACAAAGGCGACCCGCGAGAAGTAAAATCACGATTCAAAGACGAAACTTACCGAATAGTTGACGCTGTAGTTGCAGACGAAACCGGCAGCGTAAAGCTGACACTTTGGAACGAGCAGATTGACCAAATCAACGTTGGCGACAACATAAAAATCGAGAACGGCTACGTTACGAGTTTCAAGAGTGAAATTCAGCTTAACGTAGGCAAATTCGGTAAGTTAACCGTCGAATAAAC
>CAWJXC010000006.1:0-135163 GCA_963846735.1 Candidatus Bathyarchaeota archaeon
GACCGAGAACAAACCCAAAATGAAACTGCCCAAAACATTCACGACCAAAACGTTAACTGGCAAACCATAAACTGCCACGGGAGACTCAACAAGTCTGTAACGTAAAAAAGCTCCGATTACCGCGCCGACTGCCAAGAGACCAAACTCAATCCACTTCACATGCTTACCTTCCAACTTTGTAGGTAGGCATTATCAGCATCCACTCGGCTGCGGTTTTGGCGTGTACCACGGCTAATGCCATAGCCAAGCATCCTGAGCGGTTTTAAGTTATTAAAACTTTATCGCACAAAACACACAAATTATATCTTCCGATAAGCCGTTTGCTTTTGGTGATGAGCTAATGCTATATATTACCGATTTCAATATTCAAAGTGGATTAGAAAAATGGCTGCCCAAAACTCTGACATAGCAGTGGTTGGACACTTATCAATCGACACCATCCTGTTACCAAGCAGAACCGCTCCGTTTGTGATTTTAGGCGGCGCAGCAACCTACACTTCGTTTGCCGCAAGACGCCTCGACGCCACAGCTTCGGTTATCAGCAAGGTCGGCGGAAACTTTCCTGAGGCTTATTTGTGGTGGCTGGGTCAAGAAGGCATCGACGTGTCCGGCGTCACAAAACTTGCAGGTGAACCGTCGACTTGTTTTGAGCTTGCCTACAGCAAAGACCTCTCCGAACGCACTTTCAAGCTCAAGAGCAAAGGACCAGCCTTAACACCGGAGGATGTACCCAAGGATTTCCATGCAAAAGCAGTCCATATTGCACCTATTGCAGACGAAATCCCATACGAGCTAGTTGAGCGCCTCAAGGGCTGCGCGGATGTTTTGTCGGTTGACCCTCAGGGTTTAATTCGAAGCTTCGACGAAGCAGGAAACGTAACAGAAAACGTTTCCGTAGACAACCGAATCTTTAGCCTAATCAACATTTACAAGTCCTCCCAACACGAAATCTACGCCCTAACTGGCGAGTCAGAACTTAAACCTGCAATAAAGGCAATTCACGATGTCGGGGTTGAAACAGTCATCGTAACCTTGGGCGCTAAAGGCTCCGTACTCTCCGTCGAAGGAGCACAATACCATATTGAGGCTTGCCCTTCACAGGTTCTGGTTGACCCAACAGGCGCAGGAGACGTCTTCATCGGCGCCTTCCTAACCGAATATCTTCGCCAAAAAGAATCCCTGTGGTGCGCCAGCGTTGGCTCCGCCGCAGCTTCCTGTGTTGTTGAAGGGCTTGGTTCCACTTATTTTGGCAAAAAAGAAGAGATTTATCGAAGAGCCAATTCTTTGTATGAAAAGAAACTTAAGCAATAATGGCGTATGTACGTAGTTAAACTTGAGAGGCGTGGATTATGGGACGTATAGATAAAGGCGTAAAATGTAGCGTCTGCGGTAAGGACGCAGAGCGTTCGTTGTCAGCTGATAAGGTTAAAGCTGCCGGGTTAAACGTTGGCAGCGCAGATAAACGTGCTTACCTCTGTAAAGACCACTACAAAGAATACAAGAAGAAAACCAAGAAAGACAAGACCCTTGACAAGTGGCGTTACGGTTAACGAGAGACAACAGACATGCGAATTTTGCAGTTGCATTCTAACTTTATAGTTTTCAAACCTGTTGAAAAAGAAATCAACATAGCCGAAGAAGCCGAAAAGGTGGAAAACCGCGTTGAAGAAGTCGTCGTGTTATTCACCGCCATCGAAGAAGGCGACAACTCTGCCATGGCGCAGAAAGCCATCAACGACGTTCGGGCTTTTTTGGGCAAACTCAAAGTAAATCGCATTCTCATCTATCCATTTGCACATCTCAGTAGTAACCTCTCCCAGCCAATTCAGAGGCATTGAAAATCATCAAGGACATGGAAGCTTACGCGAAAGAGAAAGGCATCGAAACCTACCGTGCCCCATTTGGCTGGAACAAACAATTCACGATTTCTATCAAGGGACATCCGCTTGCCGAGCAGGCGCGAAGTTATGCCCCAGCACCAGTCGCCACCGTGCTGCAGAAGCAACGGCTCCGTGCGAAGCCAAAAAAGAAGAAGAACCCGTCTCCGCAGCCCTCAAAGCCGAAGACACCATGAAATCCTACTGGCACATCCTCCAAACCGACGGCTCCCTTGTGCCCATTGAAGAATTCAAGTTCAAAGGGCACGCCAACCTGCAAAAGTTCTCCAATTACGAAATTAAGAAAACCCGCGCAGTTACCGTTATGCCTCCACACGTGCCGCTCATGAAACGTCTGGAAATTGCCGATTACGAACCCGGCAGCGACCCAGGCAACATCCGCTGGTACCCCAAAGGCCGCATGATAAAATCCCTCCTCGAACAGTATGTCACCCTCAAAGTTGCAGCTTACGGCGGTATGGAAGTTGAGACCCCTCTCATGTACGACTTCAACCATCCCAGCCTCAAAAGCTACCTCAACCGTTTCCCAGCACGCCAATACACCCTCAAATCAGAAGACAAAGAACTCTTCCTTAGATTCGCCGCGTGCTTCGGCCAATTCCTCATGGCGCATGACGCACAGTTCAGCTACAAACAGATGCCCATTAAACTCTACGAGTTAACACGCTATAGTTTCCGCCGAGAAAAAAGCGGCGAAGTCGTAGGTTTAAAGCGTCTGCGAGCATTCACTATGCCCGATTGCCACGCTTTCTGCACTGACCTTGAACAGGCCAAAAAAGAATTCATGATCCGATTCAACCTCTGCATCGACGTGTTGAGCAACATTGGCTTGGTAAAGGACGATTATGAGATTGCCATGCGCTTCACCAAAGACTTCTATGCGGAACACAAAGACTTCATAACTGAGTTAGCAACCGCATTCGGCAAACCCATCTTAGCCGAGGTTTGGAACGAACGCTTCTTCTACTTCGCCTTGAAATGGGACCTCAACTTCATCGACAACCAAGACAAAGCCGCAGCACTCAGTACCGACCAAATCGACGTCGAAAACGCCAAACGCTACGAAATAACCTTCGTTGACGAGAAAGGCGAGAAACAGTATCCGCTGATTCTGCACTGTAGCCCAAGCGGCGCCATCGAACGAGACATCTACGCGTCTGCTGGAGAAGGCTTACCGCGAACAGATGGCGGGAAAAGCACCGATGCTTCCGCTGTGGCTTTCACCGACCCAAGTGCGGCTTATCCCCATCTCCGACAAGTTCCTCGACAAGATGGAGGAGCTTGCAGCACAAATCAGCGCACACTGCATCCGCGTAGACATCGACGATTCCGCCTCGACACTGCAGAAGAAAATCCGCGAAGCCGAACAAGAATGGATACCCTACATCATCGTTGTGGGCGAAAAAGAAATCGAGTCAGGCACCCTCTCCGTTAGAGTCCGCGAACTTAAGGGTCAACAGCAAAACATGACTGCTGAACAGTTAATTGCGTTGGTGTCGGAGAAAATCGCTGGCAAACCCACCAAGCCCCTGCCGCTGCCAATGAACCTCTCGAAGCGTCCGCAGTTCCACGGTTAATAAAGCCGCCGTAAATGAATCATATGTATCATTGGGGTAAACTATATCAAATAATTGGACAATATGAAACAGTCATCCAAGAAGTGGAAAACAAATGACCAATGAACTTCAAATCTACATCGACGGCGAATTCTACCCTAAGTCACAGGCTAAAATCTCCGTCTACGACCACGGCTTCCTCTACGGCGACGGCGTTTTTGAAGGCATCCGCGAATACAACGGAGTCGTCTTCAAGCTCAAAGAGCACATTGACCGCCTGTACCGCAGCGCACATGCCATAATGCTCCAAATACCCTTAACAAAGCAAGAAATGGCAAAAGCCGTAGTCGAAACCCTGCGCAAGAACAAGATGAAGGACAGCTACATCCGCTTGGTCGTTTCAAGAGGTGTCGGCGACTTGGGACTGGACCCGCGCAAATGCCCCAAACCCACAATCATAATCATAACCGACACAATCAACATCAAAGCAGGCAACGCCAAAGAAGTCGGCATAACAACCATGTTCAGCTGGGTTCGCAGAAACCCAGTGGACGCAACCACCCACGAGATAAAATCGCTCAACTACCTAAACAGCGTGCTAGCAAAAATTGAAGCCAACGCATGCGGCGTCGACGAAGCCATATGCCTTGGAAGCAATGGCTACATCGCAGAAGGCGTGGGCGAAAACGTGTTTCATCGTTAAAAACGGCGAAATCTTTACTCCTCCTACGTCAACAGGCGCTCTTGCAGGCATCACCGCAGACGTCGTTGCTGAACTATGCGAAAAACTCGACATAGACCTCATCATAACTAACCTGACACCGTTTATGCTCTTCACCGCTGACGAAGCATTCTTCACTGGAACCGCCATGGAAATGGTGCCCATACGCGAAGTCAACAAACGCATAATCGGCGACGGCAAACCCGGTCCAATCACGAAGAAGTTGATGGCTGAGTTCCAGAAAGTAATCGAAGACCCAACACAGGGCACAAAAATCTAAATTTTTTTAGCCGTAGCCCACGTGGCCGCGGCTTTCTTTCTTTTGTTTCTTCTTCATAAACTGCTCTAGACAGTTGAAGGCTTCTTCGAGTTCTTCAATCGGCGGCAGGAAAACTATTCTCGCGTGGTCTTTACCATAGTCAGGGTCAAAGCCTGAACCGTTCACGATTAGGACGCCTGTTTGTTTGAGTAGGTCAACGACGAATTCCATGTCGTTTTTCCATCTTGTGCCGACGTCGTGGATTTTTGGGAAGATGTAGAAGGCGCCTTCAGGTTTTGTTGCGCTGATTCCTTCGATTTCGTTTAATCGTTTCCAAGCGTAGTCACGTCTTTCTCTTAGTCGGTCGACGATGCCTTTGACGAAGTCTTGGGGTCCGTTGAGTGCGGCTGCTCCAGCGATTTGGACGGGTGTGTTGGCGCATAAGCGGATGCGGCATTGCTTCTCCACGCCCATCTTGAGGTCGTCTAGTTGTTTGCCTTCACCCTTAAAGTACATGTAGCCCAAACGCCAACCAGTCATCTGATAAACTTTGGAGAATCCGTTTAAACCCACCACTGGCACATCTTTGGACAGGTGCGCGGTGCTTACGAAGGGTTTCTCGTAGGTTAATTGGTCATAAATCTCGTCGGAGAGCACGGGCAGGTTGTGTTCGCCTGCGATGTCGAGCATTTCCTTAATGTATTTTGCGCTGTAAACCGAGCCTGTTGGGTTGTTGGGGTTAGTGATTACGATGGCGCGTGTTTTAGGGGAAATTTTGCTGCGTAAATCATCGATGTTTGGAACCCAACCTTCGTCTTCGATGGTTTCGTAGCTGACTGGAGTGCCCTCAAAGAATTTTGTGTAGGAAATGTACGGTGGATAGGTTGGTCCTGGGAAGAGGATTTCGTCGCCCTTCTCGACCAGCGCCGCAAGAATCATCTGGATTCCCTCCGAAATACCCTCTGTGATCTAGAACGTTGTTGGCGGTTATGTCGACATCGTTGACTCTTTTTTCTTTGCGCACGATAGCTTCGCGAAGTTCAAGTCTGCCTTCGGAAGGTGAATAGTAATTATCGTCACAATCAATTGCCTTACACAGGGCATCTTTGACATACTGTGGCGTTTTAAAGTCGAACGCGGCGGGGTCACCGATGTTTAGGTAATAGATTTTTTTGCCGTTCTTGATGAGTTCTTGAGTGTGAACTATAACGTCTCGTATGGCATACTCGATGTTGCTTGCCCTTTTCGTGACCTTAACGTGCGCCAAAGCTGTGTTACCTGTACCCAGAACACTTGATAGCCCAAAAAATAAATCTTCCTAACAATAAACCCTCAACAACCCTCCGAACACAAAACTCTCTTTGCACACCAACCTATTTGGATCCTAATATGAATCATTGCACTGCACCTATAGAGGGGTAGGTCACTAATGGCGATTTTTGCAGTCAATGGTTGTTCTCAGCACATTTTTATTCCCGATTCCCTAAAGTACAAACTGGTTTTGGTGAACAATAATGCAGGGATGGACAGGTTTTTTCCTAAAAGTAGATTTAACCAAAAGCACGGCAGCCGCTGAACCGTACAGTGAAGATTTAGCGTTGAATTTTTTGGGCGGCAGAGGCTTTGCAATCAAAATTCTCTGGGACACCCTCAAAGCGGGAACCGACCCACTCTCACCCGAAAACAAACTAATTTTCGCCACTGGACCGCTAACGGGTATTGGTTTGCCTAACAGCGGCAAACTTGTTATTGCTTCAAAAAGTCCCTTGACCGGCGGCTATGGCGATGGCAACTCTGGCAGTTGGGCGGCTGTGAACATACGCAAAGCTGGCTATGACGCACTCGTTATCGAAGGCAAAGCATCCACGCCCATCATACTCCACATCAAAGATAAAACCTGGGAGTTTTTGGATGCCAAGGATTTATGGGGCAAAAGCTCCTTTGAAGTCGAAGACCAACTGCGAAAAAAATACTCCAAGTTAGCAGGAATCGTTTCTATCGGTCCTGCCGGAGAGAACCTTGTCAAATTCGCCACGGTGGTTTCCCAAAAGGGACGTGCGGGTGGACGACCTGGAATGGGCGCTGTCATGGGCTCCAAAAACCTCAAAGCCATAGTGGTCGAAGGCACCCAGCCAATCCCTCTTGCATACCCTGATGAAATGAAGAAGCTGGCAGTGGACGGCTACAAGGAACTTTTAGACTAAACCTCTTTACTCTTTCTGGAAACGACAAGGCACAATGTCAACGGTTGAGTGGTGTCAAGAAAACAGTTGTCTTCCCACCTTCAACTACAGGCAGGGCGTTTTCGACAAAGCGGAAGGCATAAGCGGTTTTACCATGGAGAAGACTGAAGGTTTCCAACCGCGGCTGTCCACAGTGCAACATGACTTGCGGCAACGTCGTCAAAGACAGCGAAGGAAAAGATTCAGAGTTGGATTATGAGAACGTGGTTATGCTTGGCTCAAACATTGGGTCGGCAGATCTTGCGCAAGTCGCTACCTTGAACCGTTTGGCAGACGAATTTAGTTTTGATGCTATTTCTCTTGGGAACGTGCTGGGTTTTGCGATGGAAGCCTCCGAGAAAGGGCTAATAGCCGAGAAGATTGGTTGGGGCGATTTTGAGGCGATTAAGGCGTTGATTAACGATATTGCTTACAGGCGCGGTTTAGGGCGCTGTTTTAGCTGAAGGCGTCCGCTCTGCAGCCGCAACCATCGGCAAAGGCTCGAGCGATTGGGCAATGCATGTTAAAGGCTTAGAAGTCTCTGCCTACGACTGCCACATTGCACCAGGCATGGCTTTAGCTTACGGCACAAGCTCGATTGGCGCCCACCACAAAGACGCATGGATAATCACTTGGGAACAAAAAGCTGGGCAGAGAAAAATATGACGAAGCAAAAGTGGACCACCTAATCCAAACCCAGCTGCTTACGCGGCGGAGTCTTCGAAGCACTTCACCGTCTGCCGTTTCCCCCACGGCTCACTGGGCTTTGAGATGGAATGGTACCAAAAATACTTGCGGGCATCAACTGGAAAGGACTTTTCTTTGGAGCAGCTAAACCAGATTGGCGACCGAATACTCAATTTAATTCGCGCTTTCTGGGTGCGAGAATACGGGGACAAGTGGAGTCGGGATTTGGATGTTCCGCCCATGCGATGGTTCAAAGAACCCTTAACCGATGGTCCCCTGAAAGGCGCAGTGCTTGACCTAGAAAAATACAATGCCATGCTCGATATTTACTATCAGAAGCGCGGCTGGGACAAAAATGGAGTTCCGAAAAAAGAAACCCTGGAAAAGTTGGGGTTAGCTGACGTGGCAAGTCAGCTTAAGTTGAGCTAAAAGTGCTAGTATGACCTTGCGAAATACGCTGTTTCTTTAGCTTTCTCTCACAGATGATGCAGTCGGTTGTGGGTTCTTCGGGAAAAAGCCGATGCTTGTATAAAGAAAAAGATGGCATGGGTCTATTTGGTTGCTTGCGGTTTTTTGTGGTTTTCAGCGTGGATTTTTTTTGTTAACCACAAACCCTCAGCCAAAAACAGCACTGTGGCTATGGCGGTGGGTGAAATCAGGTAGTAAAGGTACATGCTGGGAGTTTGCGCCTTGAATAATTAGCGGTAAAGCAAGTAGTCCTATTTCCACGATTAGGATGCCCATAAAAAAGAAAGAGTAGAAGATGAGCCGAGGCACTAAAGTTCTGCCGACCCATAGGTGTCCGCTTACGTTGACTTTCTCTTTGACGGTGTATTCGCCATATTCAGTTTTCGCTAGCAAGCCTAAGTCCTTCGAGTTTCTGCAGGTGCCAGTGAGCGACGCTTGGGCTGGTAAGGTTGGTGGCGCGCATTACTTCGCGGGGTCCGACGGATTTGCCTTCTTTGACGACGTAGGTGTACACGTTTAGGGTGGTGCCTTCGAGCTCTTCGGCGTTTACGTTGGTCACGGCTCTGTCCTCGGTGCAACAGTTACTTCCAAGGCTGAGTTGCCCAGGTTGGAATGTTTGGTTGTCAGCTAAGATGGCGTTGTATAGGTATCCGTTGTCGGTTTGTTGCAGTTGTAGCTGTTTTACTTGGGTGGCGGTTGAGACGGTGTTGAGGTAGGTTCCGTTGACTGGCTGGTTGTTGATGTAGTTTGAAGCGGAAGCGTACAGTGCGATGTTGCCAGATTCGAGCGCTGCAAGGTTGCCGGTTGCTTGTGTGTTGTTGATCACGATTAGTCTTGATTCGTGAGGTGCAAATGTGTTGTTGAATGATTGGCTTGCCCAATCCCAAGGGAACCAGCAGTATGCGCCTCCGACACCCCAGTCGCCCCAGGTTGGCAAAGTGGTTATTTCGCCTATGGTTGAGTTCATGTTCTGGTACGGTGATGCACCGAGTGGTAATACTTGATTTACGATCATGTTTGATGCGGTCAACATTGGTTGTGTTTGGTCAACAGTTACTCTGTCGGTTACGTCTACCCAGGCTCCGTTAATGTACATCATTGTTACCAATGGGTTACCTGCTGACATCGTAGTATTCGGTTATAGGTACTCCTTCAAACCGTATGCCTGTATCACTTGCGTTTGCTGGTAGGGCGGGGATTGTGCCGTTGATTGTATGGTCTGCACTGAAGGCTGCTACATCGTCAGGGGTAAGGGGCCCTGAAACGATACCGCCATGCCACGAAGCTTCCGTAATGCTATAGAGACAGAGCGGATAGGGCGTTTGAACCGATGTTCCATTGACTTCTTCATAGACGCTTGGGAATCCATGTGGTGTTTACCCATTTGCCATCAAGATGGACGCCTTCTACGACACCGCCAAAGTGGCTGTATCCCCCAAGGGTGCCGATATTGGAGCGTAAATTGCTAGCCGTAGATGGTTCCGCCTAGAATTGAGTTGTGGACTGTAACATTTTGGGCTGCTGCAAAGTTGATTTCGTAGAGTGTGGCGGGTGTATCTGCAGTGTTTGTGATATTGAGAACGATGTTATAGTTGACCTCGGTGGCTGAGTTTGTTTCATAATGGTCGAGTTGACCCTGTTGGTTGTAGAATGGAGATGTGTATTGGCGGTCAGTTGTGTTGAAGTTGGCGTATACTACGTCTACGTTGAATAGTGCTTTAGGTCCCTCAAAAACGCGAGGGTACAGTTCAACATTTGGGACAACAAGCATTGGCGCTGCGAAAGCGATGCCGATGCCGAACGCTAATATCGCGATTAAGACTAACGATAGTGATTTTTTCATCTTTTTCACCTACAGGCTGTTACTTTGAGAGGACTCTTAGCTCTATTCGCCGAACACTTCTGTTCGGGTGCCCGAACACCCCAATCCAATGGTAAATCACATAACATGCTCTATGAATATAGCTTCTTTCCAATAGCGAGTCAGGGTTAAATGCAATAGAAAAGAGACGAACAAAAGCTCGTCTAGTAACCTTTTGGCGTTTAGTATGACCTTGCGAAGTACGCTGTTTCTTTGGCTTTCTCTCCACAGACGATGCAGTTCGATGTTGGCTCTTCTATCTGGAAGGGTCGAATGCGGATGGTTGCGCCTGTTTCGTCTTTTACCTTTTGCTTCGCAGTCTGGGCTGCCGCACCATGCTGCCTTGATGAATCCGCCTTTTTCTTCTAGCACTTTCTTGAATTCCTCGTAGCTTTGCACCGAGGTGGTTTTTTCTTGGAGGATGGCTTTGGCTTTTGCAAGCAGGTTGTCTTGGATTTCCTGCAGCAGCTTCTCGACGGTTGCTGGAATGTCGGCTTCGGTCACTGGGGTCTTTTGGCCTGTGTCGCGTCGGACCATAACGACTTGTCCTGCTTTGAGGTCTCTTGGACCAAGTTCTATGCGGATTGGGATGCCTTTGAGTTCCCACTGGTGGAATTTCCAGCCTGGAGTGTACTCGTTGCGGTCATCTAAGATTACGCTGACGCCTTTGGCTTTGAGGGTCGCCGCGATTTCCTTGGTTTTTGCTGCGATTGCTTCAGCTTCTAGACCTTTGAATGGAATCGGAACGATAACAACTTGTGTTGGCGCAACTTTAGGCGGCATAACTAAGCCTTTGTCGTCGCCGTGAACCATAATCATGGCGCCGATGAGCCGTGTGGTGATGCCCCAGCTGGTCTGCCAAACATAGTGGTCCTGCTTGTCTTCGCCGATGAATTTGACATCGAACACTTTGGCGAAGTGTTGGCCGAGGTTGTGGCTGGTTCCCATCTGCAAGGCTTTGCCGTCGGGCATGATGGATTCGAGCGCTGTGGTGTAGAGGGCGCCCGCAAACTTTTCGCTGTCACTCTTAGTGCCGACAACCACTGGAATAGCCAAGTAATTCTCCATTATGTCCTTGTACTCGCCAAGCGCATACATGACTTCAGCTTCCGCTTCCTCAGCGGTGGCGTGTGCGGTGTGTCCTTCTTGCCAGAGAAACTCGCGTGTACGCAAAAACAGCTTCGTCGCCTTGGTTTCCCAGCGTACGATGTTGCACCATTGGTTAATTTTAAGGGGCAAATCTCGCCAGCTGCGAATCCACTTGCTAAACATGGCGTACATGATGGTTTCGCTGGTGGGGCGAACCGCCAGTTTCTCTTCAAGCGGTGTGTCTCCGCCCTGTGTAATCCATGCGACTTCTGGAGTGAAACCTTCAAAGTGTTCAGCTTCTTTTTTGAGGAAGCTTCAGGAATAAACATGGGAAAGTATACGTTTTGGTGTCCTGTGGCTTTGATTTTTTGGTTAACTACTTCCTGGATTTTCTCCCAAACCGCGTAGGCGTCTGGGCGAATAATCATGCAGCCTTTCACGGGCGCGTAATCGGCAAGTTCAGCTTTCAAAACGACTTGTACGTACCATTCGGAGAAGTCTTCACATTTCTTTACGGTTACACCAGTATCAGACATGAGGAATCTCTTCTTTTCCAGTTTATGCTTACGCTGAATATAAAACCGTAACGGGGATAATTTAGAAAAAACGTTATTTTTTCCTCGGGAATTAATGCACAAGAAGGAGCTGCTTGCGGTTTATTGCACAACCAGCGTGCAGCCCAGCCCCGACGCTGAACCCAAAACACATTGTGTAGCCCAGCCTGCTGGTAGATGATGAGTATAGGGGCTATTCATTATCATCTACTAAAGAAAAAACAATCACACAAAAACGGCTTAAATTCCATTTCAAAAGGTCAGCGAAAAAGTTAAACAAAAAAAGAAAAAAGTTATTTTTTGAAGAGTCCCTTTTTTTCGGGGTAGTCTTTGCATTCGTAGATTCGTAGTTGTCTTTGGGGTTCGATGCGGCAGCGTTTGCGTGCGTTTTTGCGTCTTAGAAGTGGGGCAAGTTGGAAGAAGGGGCATTTGGAACAGAGTGTGCTCATTTTCTCTGTCCTACCGTGTCATCATTCTTCGGAAGACTGGCAGTGCAATTGCAATCATGACTACGCCGAAGACTATCAGTACTATGAGTTCTGTGGATATCTGCGATATGCCTGCGCCGAGCACCATGACTTTTCGTAGAGCATCGCTGGCGTATGTTAACGGTAGGAGCTTTGCTTATGTCCTGCATGTACCATGGCATCTGCTGTATGGGGAAGAACACTCCGCCGAGGAACATCATTGGGAACATCAGTGTCATCATGAGCATCTGTGCGGTTTCCTGGTCTTTGGTGAACGATGTTATGACTATGCCTAAGCCGACGAAGCTAAACACACCAAGCAGCAGCAGCGCAAACACGAGCAGGATGCTTCCTTGTATGGCGACTCCGAATATGCCGATTGCTAACGCCAAGATTATGACACCTTGGATTAAGCCTCTGCCCGTTTGAGCTATAGTTTTGCCCAGCAGGATCGATAGTCTGTTTACTGGTGCAACCATCATGCCGTCCATTGTGCCGATTTCTTTTTCCTGTGAGATTGCGACTGGTAAGCCTGTCATGACGCTCATCATTACGGTCATAGCCATGATGCCTGGTGCGATGAAGTCAAAGTAGCTTGGGTGACCTGAAACTACACCTTGAGTTTGTACGCTGTAGGGTTGAACGACTGCAAGAGTGTTTGTTGCGTTCAATGGCGCAACATTGTGCATGTGCTATGCTGTTGACCCATTGCGTTAAATACGCCTGTTAATGCTCCTTGGATGGTGGCGGATATCTGCGGGTTAGATTCGTCGCTGACTATGATTATGGTGCCTTGTTGTCCAGTCATGATGCTTTGGCTGAGAAGTTGCTGGGTATTACTATGCCGCCTTCAAGTGCTCCTCTTTGCACCATGATCTTTGAGGTCTGCTGTACTTGACACATTGGTCATTATGAGCATGTGGGTTTGGTTGTTAATTGCTTGTAAACCTGTGAGGAAGCTTTGGCTTGGCATAAATACGCCGTTGAAGCCTGAGTCCTCGTTGACTACGCCAACTTGCAGGTCAGTTACTGTGCCGTTGGATGGATAAATGAATCCAACCATAACCATCATGAACAATGGCATAACGATTAAGAGCACTAAGCCAAGTCTGTTGCGGAACAGTTCAGTTAAGTCTTTTTTCGCGATTCTAAAGCTATGTTGAAGAATAGTTTGTGCGGTCATGTTCTATCACCTTACTCTCCTTGGCGCTGCACCAAACCTTGGACCATGCTCCTGCTTGATTTTCTGGTCAGCGCTGTCTCTTACTTCGTGTCCTGTAATGTGCAGGAATACGTCTTCAAGTGAAGGCTGCAGGTTCGCCATGGAAGTGATTTTTCCATTTTTCTTTCTGACAGAATCAATTATAGTGTCGAAAGCTTCTTCACCGTGAACAATAACGTGCAGGGTTGTGGAGTTTTCTTGGGTTACCGCATCTGCGCATTTGAGCGCTTTTACGGTGGCTACCATGTCGGGTGTTAGGTTTGCTATTTCAAGTTTAATTATCATGGTGTCTCCTCCTGAAATTATCTTTTTAAGGTTAGTTGAAGTGTCAAGGGCTATGATTTTTCCGTGGTCAACGATGGCTATGCGGTCGCAGAACAAGTCAGCGTCAAGCATCATGTGTGTAGTTATGATGACTGTGGTTCCTTGTTCTTGGTTGAGTTTTCTTACGAACTCCCTGATTTCCACTGATGACTGAGGATCTAAACCTAACGTTGGTTCATCAAGAAATAGTACTTGAGGCATGTTAAGCAAGGCGCGAACCACGTTCATTCTCTGGCGCATGCCAGTTGAAAACGTGCCGACTTGAGCGTTCTTCCATTTGGTTAGTTGAACCAGTTCAAGTAATTCGTCGATTCTTTTGTTTAATGTGTCTTTTGGGATGTTGAAGAGGCTGCCGAAGAACCAGAGGTTCTCTTTAGCGGTTAAACGATTGTAAATAATCATTTTTTCAGAAACGATGCCGATTAGTTTGCGTACTTCTGTGTCGTTTTTTACTGTGTCGTATCCGCCGATGGTGGCAGTTCCCTTTGTGGGTCTTGATAGCGTGGAGAGCATTCGCAGTGTGGTGCTTTTGCCTGCTCCGTTTGGACCCAGTAACCCGAAGATTTCGCCTTTTTTAACGTCGAATGATATGTCATCTACAGCTGTGAACTTTTTGAACATCTTTGTTAGATGATTAACTTCGATTATGGATTCATTTGCCATTTTAGGTACCACGTTAATTTTAATATTATTCAGTGCAATATATTGCGGTAAAATATAAGTATTACCCTATATACAACTATAGATTTGAAACCTAATGACAACAGACAGCTGAAGACAAGACAACTGCAAACTGGATGAAAGAAGCCCAAAAAGGCTACATACGCATGGGCGTCCTTATCCTACTCAACAAGAAACCCTCCCACGGCTACGAAATCATGAAAGAAATCAACAGCCGCACCAAAGGCTTCTGGCAACCCACAGCAGGCGGCGTCTACCCAATCCTGCGCGACCTAGAAAAATCAGGATACATCAAAGGCCAATGGGAAACCCAAAAGAACCGACGACTCAAAGTTTACAAAATCACCGAATCAGGAGAGCTTATCCTAAGAAAGGCAATCTTAAAGCAAACGGAAATCTTCAACAACATAAGCAATCTTTTCCGTGAATTCGCCCGAGACGTCCTCAACATTGAACTGGAAGATGATTCGGTGCTACACATGCCCTCTCCTTTTTCGCCTTTCCTTGAGGAGAAAGTTGGGGCTGAGCGAAGCCTCAAACAGTTAGAGCACGAGCGGAAACATATCCACGAAACAGTCAAAACCATGCAGGAACGACTAAAACTTCTCGACAAAAGAATTGCAGAAATCAAAAAAGAAGCCAAACCAGATTCTTCACAAACGCCAGCCTAGCTGCTTAGGTTGGGAAAGTACCTTGACAAGGAAACCACCTTGTAATTGGTGTAAAGAATTAAATCTGTGACTGCCTAATCCATAGGAGAGTGTGAAATGCATGTTCCGCGTTAGAGTTAACAAAATCGAATCCACCCGAGATTTAGACGGTAACCTTGGGAAAAAGAATCGAACTCCTTGAAGAACGGGAAGTTAACCCTTACATAGTAAGACCCCAATCAGACGAAGCCAAAATGGCACAAGACATCATGCAAGCACTTCAAACGCAAATGCCATTTTTGCCCCAGCGCACGCAGATGGCAACACCGAAAATAATCCTGTTCCTAACCGAACAAGAATACGACAGCTTAGGCATAACCTTTGACGTAAACCAAGTTTACGAAGTTATCCTTGAAAACCAAGCGATTCGTTTTAGGAAAGTTTGAGAATCTCTTTCCTCATTTCTCTTAGCGCGGAATGCTTCGGGTGAAAAGACAAAACAAACATCATACTTCTTAACTTGCTGCTAATTTCTTCTAAACCTGATATTTTGCCTTCATCACAATAGAGCGGAATGGGTTCATCGCCATCACATTCTTCATAGTACACGTAGATGGGTGAAGATGCCCTATCGAACCGTACAATTTCAAAATCTAAATTCAAACGCTTAGCAGTTTCCTTCGTAGCAGTTCTAACGGATTCTAACCGTTTCCTGCCTGGAACACCAGTTGACGCATAAACCATCAGTTTCCCACAGTTCCCCTTAAACATGCCAACCACCAAAACATCAATCAGCGAAAAACTCTTTTAAAACAAGCCAACCAACGACCCTTTCAAGCAGCGGAGGGATGAGTGAAAGTGAGTTCAATAGAATCCCAAAATTGTTGCTGTGCAAGGGCAACCACAACGGCTTAAATCCCAAACAAAAGCCCTGTTTTGTAGAGGTGAAAGAAATGGTAATTGGCGAAAAATTATGGGAAGGTAAAGGCAAAAGTGGAGCAGGCTTCATAAAATCCGTTGGAATGGAAGGCGTAACCTCAATCTATACATGGACGGCGCAAATGAAAGGCATGGGGAAAGCTAAAGGCGTAGACTGCAACCTCAACGTGACAGGTCATCAGCATGACTCCTCCAAAAGGCATAGCAGCATCGAAAGACCAAGGAATGCTTATGACAATGACTGGCGATATGGGCATCATAAAAGGCTTTGATTTAATGAAGATGGAGATGGGTAAGAACCCGACAAGCGTAGGCTTATGGACCTTTATGACAATGTCAGAGAAACTAGGCTGGCTAAATGACACTATTGCTCTTGTTACTTTTGAAGCAACTGACCCAATGTGGACGGAATTAAACATTACAATCTGGGAATGGAAGTAGCTTTTTAGGTTGATTTTATGCAAGAACACGAAGGTTGGCAGATGCCTGAATGGTGGTGCCGCGATGAACGACCCGCCAAAGACAGCGTTTACTTTGAGAACATGTGCAGAGTTATTTTTCAAGCAGGCTTAAACTGGCAGGTAATCGACAACAAATGGCCAACTACAAAGAAGGCTTTTGCGAATTTCAACATAAACAAAGTCGCATACTTCACCAACGCTGACGTTGAAAACCTCATGAAAGACACGGGCATTGTACGAAATAAAGGCAAAATTAAAGCAATTATACAAAACGCCCAAAACTTTGTAGCTATAGAAAAACAATACGGCTCATTCCAAAAATACCTCGACAGCCTAGATAAGTCAAGCAACTATGCAAATGCAGTCAAGGATTTGGTCAACAAATTCAAGTGGTTGGGGTCGCCTTCAGCAAGCCTTTTCTTATATACTGTGGGCGAAAAAATCGATCCATGGTAAAGCACTATTTTCCTTTTTTATTGAAATTAAATTTTTAAACCTCAACGAACAATCTAGCCGAGAAAAGGCAATGGTAAACGTTAGAGTGCATGTTTTTGTAAGCGGCAGAGTGCAGGGTGTTTTCTTTAGGCAAAATACCAAGCGACAAGCTGACAGTGTTGGCGTTAGAGGTTGGGTGCGGAATCTGCCTGATGGTAGGGTGGAAGCGGTTTTTGAAGGAAAAGAACCAGACGTGAAAGCGATAGTTGATTTTTGCCGTCTTGGTCCATCTTCTGCAAGAGTAGACTCTGTTGAAATTAATTCTGAAGATTATAAGGGCGAATTTTCAGATTTTGATATGTTTTAAGGGGTTATGCTTTTTTCTTTGGTACCCTAAAATGCGAATCTTTCCCAGCGCTAATGTATTCGCCGCCCATACCGCGCACTGCGGAAGCAATCTTGGCAAAGTTTTCTGAGCCTAAAAACTGCTTAGGTTTAATTATGATGTATTCGCCTTTTTCGTCGAAGCTTAGTCGGGTTTCGAGTTCTTCTGGGAAGGACATGCGGATGTCATCGAGTGACCTTTGTTTTGAGGCTTCACGTGGCGCTGCTTGAGGTGTAGGCGATGGTGCTGGTGTTGGAGTATGAGCATGGACTGTTGGCTGCGTAATTTGTCCAACCGCAAGCGACTTTAGGGATGCAGAAACTGAACGCAGTTCATCTGAAATTTTATTCAAAGAAACAGTAATCTCCTCAACTTTTTCCAACAGTTGATTCAGTTTTTCCTTGTCAGTGCTCACAATCGCTCCCTCTTAAACTCCTAAATAACCCCAGACGCTTATTAATTATTTGCAAACCTCACAAACAGTGAAAAACCTGCATGATTGAAATTGACGGGAGCCAAAAAAGCGGAAGCGGCACAATTCTTCGCCTATCCATAGCCATAGCAGCCATCACCAAACAACCTCTCCACATAACCAGCATCAGGCAAAACCGTCCGCAACCAGGCTTGAAACCTCAGCATCTAGAAGCGGTGTTGACTGCAGGTAAACTTTGCAATGCCAAAGTCCAAGGAGCATCACTTGGCTCAAGGGAACTTTGGTTTACACCCGACGAAATTAGAGGCGGCAACATTGAAGCCTTAATTGAAACCGCGGGAAGCATCCCAATGCTGTTGCTGGCGACATTGCCGATTTGTTTGTTTGCCAAGAACCCTGTGCGTTTGCATGTGGCAAAAGGTGGAACAGACACAACTCATGCTCCAACCATCAACTACCTGAGAAACGTATTCCTTCCAGTCCTGAAGCAAATGGGCATTGACGCAGAAATTGCTGTCCAAAAATACGGGTACTACCCAAAAGGAATGGGCGAAGCAACAATGACTGTTAAACCAAACCGCAATTTGACACCCATTGCATTGGAGAGTTTTGGCAAGCTAAAGGAGGTAAAGGGCGTTTCTGTCTGCACTTTTCTGGCTGATAGACAAGTGGCTGAGCGCCAATCAAAAGCAGCACAAGACCGCCTCTCTCAAAACGGTTGCAAAGCCGACATCCGCGTCGTAAATGACCAATCAAACCCCATTCAGAAGGGCAGTTCAATTGTTTTGTGGGCTCAAACCGACACAGGCGTAATCGTCGGCGCTGACGCCATTGGAGAACTCAGGAAAATGAGCGAAGCTGTTGGAAAAGAAGCGGCAGAAAGGCTCCTCACCGAACTGTCTGCTCAGCCAACGGTCGATGTTTTCTTGGCGGATATGCTCATTCCTTATATGGCGCTGACAGAGGGCAAATCAGTTTTTCTGGTGCGAACAATTTCCGAACACATTGAGTCTAACATTTGGCTTATGGAAAAAATGTTAAACGTTAAATTCAAAATCGAAAAGGTAAACAACCTCTATAGAATAGAAAAAAGCTGACTACCATGCCCAGACCATCTGTTTGCATTAAGGTTCCGAAAAGTCACGGCGAAAAAACCATACGGTTAGTAACTAAATTTGGGCTTGCCGATAAATCATTGGTTATTCAGCGCGAAAAAGAATCCCTCTGCATTCCATTGGTTAGGGAACCACAAGGAATTGAGTTGGCAACGCTGAAAAGCCAGATACCTACATTTACCCTCATAACCGCGGCTTTTAGCGAAAAGCAACTTCCCGTAGAAACCCTAACCCAAGCCCTCCAAAAAAAACTCCCACACGATTTGCTTGCTAACACCCCCCAAGCCTTCGACATTATAGGCGACATAGTCGTAATCGACATCCCACCCAAACTAAAACCCTACCAGACCTTAATCGGGGAAGCAATCTTGCAGACACAAAAAAATGTCGTAACTGTCCTTGCCAAGGCAGGTGACATCAGCGGCATCTTCCGTGTTCGCGACTATACTTTCATCGCAGGAGAACACAAAACCCAAACAATCCATAATGAATTCGGCTGCCAATACTACGTTGATGTGGCAAAAGCGTATTTTTCGCCTAGGCTTTCGCATGAACACGAGCGCGTTGCATCGTTGGTTCAAGCTGGCGAAACCGTCGTGGACCTGTTTGCTGGAGTTGGACCCTTCTCAGTTTTGATTGGCAAAAGAAATCCAAATGTGAAGGTTTACGCTGTGGACTTAAATCCTGAAGCGGTTGAGTTGCTTAAGGTGAACGTTAGGGTTAACAGGGTTGAAAACCGCGTCTTTCCAATTCTTGCAGATGCAAGAGAAATCGCCGCAACCAAACTCAAAGGTATGGCTGACCGAGTGATTATGAATTTGCCTGAAACCGCCATAGACTTTGTTGATGCCGCTTGCAACGCAATAAAGCCTGAGGGTGGAGTAGCGCATTTTTACGGATTCGTCCGTTCACCCGACTCAATAGAAGACCTAAAACGCCGTTTCATGGAGGCAGTGGAGAAGAACGGCAGAAAAGTCGAATCCTTCCTTTACGCCAAAAGCATCCGTGAAACTGCACCATTCGAGTCGCAGATTGCCTTGGACGCAAAAATCGTTTAGCATTCAACGATTAATGTGATTTTGACTTCCAATTTAGGATTCTTTAATTTCTCTACAAAATCTCTGGGTAAATCATTCGAAGCCTTATCCGCGTTAATTGCCAAGGTTCGGCTGCAGACATAACCGCTTTTTCTAACCACCATGTCGGTCGGATGGGTTAAAATCAGCTTTGGCGAGCCAGACGCGATAATTTGCTGCTTTAAGCCGCCAGCTTCGATTAAGATGGTTAGTTTAGCATTTGGGTTTTTCAATTTATCTATGAATTCTGGGCTTAAATCTGCTGTTGCTTTGTCTGCTGCCACTGCGATTATGCAATCGCCAGTTTCTGACAGGTGCGTGTCTTTGGTGAACATTAACGTTGTGGGGTGGATAGCTTGGATGTTTTCATGTCCAAACGCTTGGATGATTTCCCTTGTTTGTTTGGGGCTCAATTACTCGTTAACCTCAATCGAATCCACTTTGCCATCCCCATCCAAATCAAACCCATGAATAACCACCGCAAAAGTATCTTCACCCTTGTATTTTTCCAGTGTTTTCTTCCAGAAATTAGTCAACGCTAAAACACACGCTTTGGTTCCCACCGCTTTGTTCCCAGCTAAAACCACAATACGTTTAGTGCTATCCCACGGATTCACAATTTTAGCTACAACTCCTGAAACATCCGACGTGTAAACCTGCGAAGTCTTCTTGGACGACAAACCGCCCAGCAAAAACCCATGATCGGATGATTGCATGATGAATTTGATGGGTAAATAATCGTTAATCTCCTGTGTTAGAAGGTTTGTTCCTGGACCACCCACGAGGATGAGGTTGGTTTTTTCCTCCTTCTCCACCTTCACATCAACATCCAACTTTACCGCAAACTCTGTTGGCATCTTAGCAAATTGACCCAAGAAAAGTGCCAAATGCGCCGCGTAATGACCATCTCGAGCGCTGGTTTTGAAGGGTCCATGCGGCTGCGGGCTGCCTACAACAATTTTCCCGTCGAAAACGCCGTTGTTTATGAATTCTTTGAAGAATTTCTGTAGCGGTTCGCTGATGCTTAGGGTGCAGATGTTTTGGATTGGTTTGTAGCCTTGGGGGAATTCAATTCCGAAGGCTGGGGAGACGGTTTTGTAGTATTTTGCGGTTGCGCCTTTCTTTTTTTCTTCCCTCACAACGGTTATGGCTCCGGCTTTGGCTAGTTTTCTTATGTGGTAGTAGATTTTTTGTTCGTGCATGTCGAGTTGCTTTGCGATTTCCAGCGGGTACATTTCTTTTTTTGAGAGGATGGTGAGGATTTTCCAGCTTAGGCTGCCGAGTATCATTTTTAGTTGGGCGTCGCCGAGGATGCTGATTTCTTTTACTTGTTGGGTATTGCCGTCGTCTTGGAGGAGCAGTTTTTTGTCCATGGTTGGTCTTTAGCAGTAAAGGGGAATGTACTATAAAAAATTTATTTATAACGGTTCAAAAACTTTGACCGAAACAATTCTCTTAGTTGCGCTGTAAAATGCAAACTGTGAAAAAACCACTAAAACAAATCTTTTAGCGGTCAAACTCTAATATTAAAAATACTTATTAACAAAACTCCGCCTCAATATGATATCATAATAATTATCAATTGAAGGCTTAGAAAAAAATGTGTGGAATTTTTGGCTGTATCTTAAAAGAAGGCAACGCAGCGCCCCTAATTCACTCCTCCCTTAAACGTCTCGAATACCGCGGCTACGACTCCGTAGGCATAGCAACCATCTCTGACGGAAAAATCTTCATCAAAAAAGACTCAGGAAAAATTGATGAGGTACACAAAATCGTCAACCTCGACGACATGCCTGGCAACCTAGGCATCGGCCATACACGGTGGGCAACACATGGTGCACCCTTAAAAGTTAACTCTCATCCCCACACCGACTGCACAGGCGAAATCGTCGTCGTTCACAACGGAATCATAGAAAACTTTATGGAACTTAAAGATGAACTTGAAGACCTTGGCCACAAGTTTGTTTCAAAAACAGACACCGAAATAATGCCGCACTTAATGGAGGAAACCCTAAAACAAAACCCCAACCTCACACTCCAACAAGCCGTTTTAGCCAGCCTCAAACGGATAGAAGGCTCCTACGCGTTCGCCATAATCTCCACACGTGAACCCGACAAAATAATCTGTGCCCGAAACGAAAGTCCGCTTGTTTTGGGAATCAACGGCAAAGGCATATTTTGTGCCTCTGATATTCCAGCGTTTTTGGAAGTTACCAACAAAGCCGTCATGATAAACAACGGTGAACTCGTCATTCTCACCGCTGGCGGTTATGAAATCCGAAGAATCTCCGATAACAGTCCAGTTGCACGCGACCCCATAACGGTGGAGTGGACCGCTGAGATGGCGGTAAAGCAAGGGTATCCGCACTTTATGATTAAAGAAATCCACGAACAACCTGAAACCCTCCGTAACACCCTGCGTATTCAGGACCACTACTTGGATTTGTTGGCTACTTTCCTTGACCGCGCCAACGAAGTGTTCTTGGTTGCCTGCGGAACAAGCTACCACGCATGTTTAGCAGCTTCATACATGTTCTCTAAACTGGCGTTCTTACCCACCTATCCAGTTTACGCCTCCGAGTTTTTGGAGCAATACGGCAAATCCGTCAACATAGACAGCACACTCTTAGCGGTGAGTCAATCAGGCGAAACCGCAGATACAATTGCCGCTGTGACTTGTGCACAGCAACGAGCAGCAACCGTGCTAAGCTTAACTAACGTAATCGGCTCAACGATGACGCGTATTTCCCGAGTATACATAGGCACGCAAGCAGGTCCAGAAATCGGCGTCGCCGCAACCAAAACCTTCACCTCCCAACTTTCTGTCTTAGCCCAACTCGCGTTGAAGTTGTCAAAGAAGCGGGGCAAAATTTCCCAAGACGAAATCGATACCCTAGAAGAGAACCTCAAAAAGATGCCAGAAGACGTCGACACGATTGTCCGGACACAGGAAGAAAAAATTAAACAAATCGCCAAGAAATACGCGTCTTCTAAAGTGTTCTTCTTCCTTGGCAGAGGCATAAGCACCGCCACAGCTTTCGAGGGCAGACTCAAACTCATGGAAATCGCCTACATACCATCCATCGCGTTTCCCGCAGGTGAAAGCAAACATGGACCCATCAGCCTAATTGAAGACGGCTTCCCCGTGGTATTCATATGTCCAAGAGATGACACCCATAGAACCGTTATCGGCAACATCATGGAGATGAAAGCCCGCGGCGCCCACATAATCTCCGTTATCGAGGAAGGCGACGAAGAAATCAAGTCTTTATCTGAAGAATACATCGAGGTTCCCAAGGGCATTCCGAGTGTGCTCTCGCCGATTCCGTTTGCGGTGCCGCTGCAGTTGTTAGCGTATTATGTGTCTTTGGAGAGGGGCGTTAACCCTGACATGCCCCGGAACTTGGCGAAGTCGGTTACCGTAAAGTAACCCTCATTCCTCTTTCCTATCTTTAGTTTGTTTATCAGAAATAGAAAGTTGGCTCGGGGCAATAATTTTTTAAGCATAAGTCGCTAGTTTTGCACTTATGAGCGATATCCTAACCCAAGATGCAATCCTGGGCGTATCCCTTCTCAAAGCCTGTGCAACATGTGGGCACCCAAGAGGAACCCACCCGCAAGACCAACAATGCACCATTAAAGGCTGCGTCTGCCAAAAGTTCACCCAATAGGATTGTTTAGCCGAACCATTTTTCCAGCGAAACCTTCCCCTTCTGCTTCTTGCTACCCGCGGTCATCCGCTCTAAAGATTTTTTGATGCGTTCCTCACCAAACTCTTTTTCCCTGCACATAAAATCAATTAAGCCAGCTTCATCGGGTTCTCTCCACTCTATTTTGTAGTTGTCGGTGACTTCTGGGTGAAGAAAGATTTCCTGTATTTCCGTTATTTTATCGGTGAAAGTTACGTTTTCTATATGCGGTAAAGCGTTCTTTAAAGTGCCGTATTGCTTTATGAGTTTTAAGGCGGTTTTTGGTCCTATCCCCTTTACACCTTCGGGGTTAAAATCTGTGCCAATCAAAATGCCAACATCAATTAACTGCTCATGTGTTAATCCACATTCACTGAGTGTTTTGGGTAACTCAACGACTTCAGGCACCACTTCAACGAAGACTTTTCCTCTTTTTCTTCTTCCAGAAATGGTGACGTTTCTAAGCAGTTTGCATGCTCCAAAAAGAAGACTATCATAGTCTTGGCTTGCGCAGTAGTCAGCGTCGCCTTTTTTGTTCATGTATGCCGCTTGAGCTTCGCCTTCACTGGGCGCTTTAATCCACGGCACCCCCATAAGACCTAAAAGTTTTCTGCTATCGTCCTGCATGTAATCCTTCATG
The DNA here is from genome assembly GCA_963846735.1 of Candidatus Bathyarchaeota archaeon. Classification (GTDB taxonomy): domain Archaea; phylum Thermoproteota; class Bathyarchaeia; order Bathyarchaeales; family Bathycorpusculaceae; genus Bathycorpusculum. Next base: position 23,833 of record CAWJXC010000006.1, read on the forward strand.
CTTGTTGCCACTTGAGCAAACATCCGCATCTTTTCAGTGTCGCCACTCGCAGCCGCTTTCTCATAGTTGGCTGTTGCCTCGACCTTTATGTTCCGACGCCTTGCAATTTCAGCGGCTTTCAACGCTGGTGGTTTGCCATCGAAAACGTAGATGGGTTTTATCCCCATTTCAACTAGGTTGCTTGTGCGGTAAAAGAGCCCGCTGAGGTGGCTGGTGATTTTTCCCGAACTGTCTTTGAGTGGTGTGCCGTCAGGTTGGCGGATGATGGAGAGGAACTGGTAGATGGCGTTGTATGCATCAATGGCGATTACTTTGCCGCCAAGGTCTTCTAGTTTGACTGGGGTTTTTGGTATGAGGTCTTTGAAGTTTACGCCCAAAACGACACCACAAATAAGATAGGCAAGAATCCTTCTTAATAGTTTTGCGAAATGACTTAAATTTTAAAGCAATGGAGCTCTCGTTTAACCTGCAGTATTATGTAAAAAGAAGTGAATTACCATGTCTGTACTTTCAAATCCTTGATTCGGCTGAAGTGGGCTTTGTTTCGTGTAAGAAGCGTCAAATCTTTCTCTAATGCTATCCCAGCTATCATAGCGTCCCTGAAATCTATGGGGTCACCTCTCTCAAATAGTGTGGCGGATATTTCTCCAGCTTTTCGTGCGGCTGATGAATCCAGATGAATCACTTCTAGCCTTTCAAGCAGTTTCTGTGCTTCTTTCGTGTTTTCGTTTTTTCTCTCCGATTTGTAGGCTCCAAAAAATAGTTCAAAAGCGTTGATGGCAGTGGTTGCCTCTTTAGCTTCTTCGTCTAACTCTTTGACTATGTGGTAGGCTTCTTTTTTGCCTCTTAAAATGGCTATGAGCAAATCAGTGTCTAGACACTTCATTGGATATTCTCTCTTGGGTTAGGCACCAGCCCTCAGCAAGTTCGCTACGGATGGTTTCTTCTTCTTTGTCTGTCATTTTCCAGGTTCCAAAGCAATCTGCCAGTTTGCCTGATTTTTTTGTGATTCGCAGGATTGTTTCGGTAAAGCTTTCTTTGTTTACCTTTTCACAAAGCAAGGCTTCGTAGGCTTCTTGGGTGATTGATATGGTTTTAGTTGCCATACTCAATGTATGTGTACACATACACAGATAAATTTTGCTCAAGGCGTCTACATAAAACAATGGTGCAAGGCGATGGTTTTGCCTCTGGGTCTTCGAGTTTTACCTGGGTTTGGTATGAGGTCTTTGAAGTTTACGCCCAAAACGACACCACAAATAAAATGGGCAAAGAACCATCTTAAGAGGTTTGCGAATTCACCTAAAATTTAAAAGTGCACCTCACACCATATTTAGTTGCGGTAACATGTTTCAGAAAGAAATCAAAGTGGGCAAGAAAGGGCAAATTGTAATTCCAAAAGCCGCACGGACAGCGCTAAAAATTGAACCAGGCTCCAAAGTACTATTCATTTTAGAAGAGAACAGGGTAATCATAAAACCGATTAGATAGTGCATGCAAGTTTCTCATTTGGTTTAGTCGCCAGCCCCATCAGATGATTTTTATGCATATTCAATTAGGCAATTTCAAAAATGCTTAAAGAATTAGACGAATTAAACAGCAAAAATTTTCAAAAGCAACCTCACCCTCCCAATCTACAAAGAACTGGATAAGTGAGAAGCCATGACCAAAGGAACCCCCTGGACCGCCCAAGAAGAAACCCAACTAAAAGCCCTAGTAGACGCCCAAACACCCCTCCCAGTGATAGCAGCAAAGCTGGGCAGACAAACCGCCGCGGTGCACGTCAAGTGCCAACGCCTCGGACTGCCCATTAACAGCAGCCAAGTCACCGAAGCCGCCCTGTCCGTTCCAGATGAGTTGCCCAGAAACAGACGTTTATGCTAAAGCGCTTGATTTAGTAAAGAATACTAAGAAACTGGTGCTCGCTAGCTTCTCAATATCCGACTATGATCGTTTGAATACCTTTTTTGAAGTTGCCAAAGCTACCGGTAGGAAGCTAGTAATACCAATGAAGCTTGCGTTTATGATTGACAAACTGGCATCAAGCGTTAAAACCATTAATTTGAACGACCCGATAGTTCAAATTTACTGTAGGGAAAAGAAGTCAACTTACTATTGGGAAGACCAGATTATCGCCAAATATCCAAGTGTAACTACATGCATGGACGTCCAGAAAGAACAGGCAAACATGTTAATGGTTGCATCCTTCTACGATATGAATGAGATGTGCGAAATAAAACCCGAAACAGGTAGCGTTTTCATCGAATCCTCAAGCGAACCATTTAATGAGGAAATGGAAATCGACCACGACAAGTTGCTAAACTGGCTAGAAAACTATGGGCTTCCACTGTACAATATTCACTGCTCAGGACATGCAAATCCGCACCAACTTAAAGACGCCATAGAAAAAATCGCTCCCAAAAAAGTATTTCTAATTCACACAGAGAGACCTGAATTATACGCCCACTACATTAACGATTTAAAAACACAAGTAATAATACCACAGACAAACAAATCCTACTCAATTGTATAGCCGACCACTCTTACCGCCTTTACCCATTCTTTTCACCCTTAGCCTTATCTTACTTATCAGCAAAAACCCCCTAATATCTGACATACAAAAACCAAGTTCAGGTCAGAACCTCCTGTACTGCTTGTGATATTGTCCACAACCAACCTGCAACGCATAGCCGACGCGGACACAAAAAAGCAATTGCCAATACAATCTGTTGGTTGTTGTTGTGGTATAGGGGGTTTTCTGTTACAACTACTATAGAAAAATCTGAGTTTAGGCTAGGTTTTGAGCATAGCAGATATAAGGAACCCTAACAATATGAACGGCAAAGAAGTGTACAGTTATGTCAGAAAAGTTGTCCCTAGTCACATGCACAAGTTGCGGAAAACCAATTCCGCCAGGCAGCGAATCCACAAAGTTCCTGTGCCCAAACTGCGGCGAAATCCAAATTAAACGCGACGGAAAATGCCGCAAATTCGGTCGACTCTACAAATGCCCCAAATGCGGTTTCACCGGACCATAAAAAGGCGAATCAGTATGGGCAGTGTACTTGTAACCTACAAGGTTTTTCCTGAAGACATCGTGCCAAGCTTCGATGACCTCAAAGCCAAAATTAAAGCCATCCTGCCCGAATTCGCTGAAATTGAAGGATACGGCGAAGAACCAGTAGCTTTTGGGCTCGTAGCACTGCTTGTCCAAATTAAATATCCAGAAGATAAATCAGGCTTAGTTGATGAATTCGAAGAAAAACTCGCAAAAATCCCAGGTGTAAGCCAAGCCCAAACCTTCCAAGTACGCCGAACCAGCCGCGATTAAGCCGCTAAACCCCTAATTCTCCTCTCTAATATTGCGCTTGAAAGTCTCAGTTCTTACACTTTAAAGTTTATATAGGAATAAACGCTTTTTCAAACACACATCCCTAAAACAGTAAATCAGGATTATTTAGGAGAAATTCTACATGAGCGAAGTACAACTACGCGTCGGAGACGCACGACAAAGAGATGTCGGCAGAGGAATCGCCCGCATTGACCAGCGAACCATGCAGAAACTAGGCATAAGCGCAGGAGACGTAATTGAAATCGTAAACAAACGCACCACATCCGCCATTGCTTGGCCAGCATACAGCGAAGACCAAAACCGCGACATCATCCGCATCGACGGCTTCACACGCAAAAACAGCGGCGTAGCCATAAACGAATACGTTGTTGTTCGCCCAGCAAAAGTCAAAACCGCCCTTGCATCACTCTTGCACCAGTAGACATGCGTCTAAACGTGGATGAAGATTTCACAAACTTCGTTAAAAACCGCCTCATGGAACGCACCCTCGTTGAAGGCGACACAACCCTTGTCATGATGCTGGGACACGCCATTCCATTCACAGTTTCAAAAACCCGTCCACACGGCATCATAAAAGTAACAGCCGAAACACGACTCACAATCCTAAACGAACCAGCACCCGAAGGCAAAGGCTTACCACGAACAACCTACGAAGACATCGGCGGACTGCACGAAGAAATTCAACGTGTCCGCGAAATGGTCGAGTTGCCACTTCGCCACCCAGAACTGTTCCAACGCTTAGGAATTGAACCGCCAAAAGGCGTACTGCTTCATGGTCCACCAGGCTGCGGCAAAACCCTGCTTGCACGAGCAGTCGCTAACGAGTCAGAAGCCAACTTCTACTCCATCAACGGACCCGAAATCATGAGTAAATTCTACGGCGAATCCGAAGCACGCTTACGAGAGATTTTCCAGCAAGCCCAACAGAACGCTCCAAGCATAATCTTCGTTGACGAACTTGACGCCATCGCGCCTAAACGTGAAGAAGTCACAGGTGAAGTGGAAAGACGCGTCGTCGCTCAACTTCTTGCGTTAATGGATGGCTTATCTGGCAGAGGAAACGTCATAGTTATCGGCGCAACCAACCGACCAGGCGCACTTGACCCAGCCTTGCGCAGACCAGGAAGATTTGACCGAGAAATAGAAATCGGCGTTCCAGACAAGAAAGGACGTTACGAAGTTCTCCAAATCCACACTCGAGGCATGCCCTTGGCTGAAGATGTTGACCTAAAAAAACTCTCCGACATGACTCACGGCTACACAGGCGCCGACTTATCCGCTTTGGGCAGAGAAACCGCTATGAAAGCACTACGCCGCTATTTGCCCCAGATTAACCTTGAAGAAGAACGCATTCCACCCGCAGTGCTGGAGAAGATGGAGGTTAAAATGGATGATTTCCTCGGCGCATACAAAGAAGTCACACCAACAGCCATGCGTGAAGTCTACATTGAAGTCTCAACTGTCCACTGGGACGATGCAGGCGGACTAGACGACGTAAAACAGCACCTCAAAGAAGCGGTGGAGTGGCCGATAAAGACCCCTGAAATATTTACCAAACTTGGAATTACGACCGCCCAAAGGCATCTTGCTTTATGGTCCACCTGGCTGCGGCAAAACCCTCTTAGCCCGAGCAGTAGCAACTGAGAGCGAAGCCAACTTCATATCCATCAAAGGACCCGAAGTATTCAGCAAATGGGTTGGCGAATCAGAAAAAGCCATCCGCGAAGTCTTCCGCAAAGCCCGCATGGCAGCACCAGCAGTAATATTCCTTGACGAAATCGACTCACTCACACCGCAGACGCGGTATGGGTATGTCTGACAGCGGCGTTTCCGAACGCGTCATAAGCCAACTGCTAACCGAAATGGATGGCATAACAACTCTGCAAGACATCGTAGTTATTGCTGCTACTAACCGACCTGACATGGTTGATTCCGCTGTTCTGCGCCCAGGACGATTTGACCGCTTAATCTATGTGCCTGAACCTGACGAGAAAAGCCGTTTGCAAATCCTCAAACTCTACACTAAAGGCATGCCAATCAACAAAGATGTTGACTTAAACCAGTTGACAACTGCAACTAAGTACTATTCTGGCGCTGACATAGAATCGCTGTGCCGAGAAGCTGCAATGCATGCGTTGCGAAAGGACGTTAACGCAGCCGAAGTCGCCATGAAAGATTTCCAGGATGCCCTCAAAGAGATGGGTCCATCAATTACTCCTGACATGGAGAAATGGTACAAGAGCTTCATGCAGCAAATCCGACAAGTACAAAAGCCACAAACCCCAGTTGCATAGGAAGGAACGCTTATGCCGCAGATAAAAACTTGGAAAACACGCCCAGCCTACTTCTACCTCTTGGAAGTTCTAACAAAGAAAGGCGACATGACAGACGATGACCTGTTTGACCAGCTAAAAGACGAGTATGAAGATTTAGGCTTCAAAGACTTCAACGAACTGCTGCTTAAGCTTGAGGTTAGCGGCAAAATCCGCACTTCATCGATGTCACGGGGCAAACGCCGAATCGAACTAGTCCACCCATAATCCAATCTTTTCTTTTAACTCATTCTAATTTTGTTGACCTATTGGAAATGGAATTTAGGTCTTTTTTGTTGTTTTCTCTACTTTTTTAGCACTATCTTCGATAGGATAGTTCATAAAGTGACCTCCCCCTCCCTTATATAAAGAAACAATCAGTAGCATAACTATGATGGCGCAAAAAATTCAACCAGCAGATGCAATAGTCGTTGGAGGCGGACCAGTCGGCTCATACGCAGCCTTAAACTTGGCTAAACTGGGCGTTAAAGCCACAGTTTTTGAAGAGCACTCCCAGATTGGGTTGCCTTCACATTGCGCTGGGCACATCAGCATAAGAAGCCTCAGAAGCATGGGTCTTTATCCGCTTCCAGAAGGAATTGTCGAGAACACTTTTTGCGCAGCCAACTTTCACTCGCCCGCTGGCACCAAGTTTTCGCTTCATCTTTCCTGTCCAGTCACAGCGGCTTTGAATAGGGCACGGTTTGACCAATACTTGGCTAAAAAGGCTCAAGAGGCTGGGGCAAGCTTTGTTTTGAACTCTCGTGTCCAATCGCTTTTGATGGAGGATGGCTTTGTTAAAGGCGTCAACGTTAAGCAAGCAGATGGCGCTGAAGAGAAAGTTTATTCCAAAATTGTGTTGGATGCTGAAGGCGTTTCTTCAAGGCTTCTGAGGCAAGCAGGTTTAACAGCGCTTAAGCCCAGCGGCTTGGTTTATGCGGTTGAAGCAGAAGTTGACCATGTGCAGGATGTTGAGCTTGATGCGGTTGAGGTTTACTTTGGCAAAGCTTATGCGCCTGGCTTTTACGGTTGGCTCATTCCAAGACCCGATGGCTCAGCAAAGGTGGGTTTAGCAACAAACCATGGCGACCCACGCGAGTACCTCAAGCGGCTTATGATCAAGCATCCAGTAGCTTCCAAACAGCTTGCAAAAGCCAAAATAACACAGGTCGGCTACCACGCCATCACGTTGGGCGGACCAATCAGCAGGTCTTATGCGGATGGTTTTCTTGCGGTCGGCGACTGCGCTTCCCAAGTTAAACCGACAACGGGCGGCGGAGTAATCTTCGGGTTAACATGCTGCCAAAACAGCCGCAGAAGTTGCAAGCCAAGCCCTAAAACAAGGCGATGTTTCCTCAAATTTTCTGCAAGCTTACCAGAAACGATGCAATGACCTGTTGAATTTTGATTTCCGAGTTATGCTTAGGCTCAGGCGATTTCTTAATTCTCTCTCAGACGAGAAGTTGGATGAGATGCTGCGGGTCTGCGGCAAAGTTAGGCGTAGACAAAGCCTTAAGAGATGTTGATGAAATTGATTTTCAAGGCAAAATGCTGCTTACAGCTGTGAGGAAACCAGCAATGGCTGGCGGCTTTAGCTTACTTTGGATTGCTCTACTTGTCTGCAAACCCTTAAAATCTCCAATGCCAACCTAGAGGCGGGATAAAGCGAAATGGGCGAATTTGAATACAAGCAAGTCCTCGTCTTCCGAACCGATTTGCAGATGAGTAAAGGCAAGATTGCAGCGCAAGCAGGGCACGCAGCGGTTTCTGCCGCTCAAGACGCTTATGCGCATCATAAGAAGTGGTGGGACGCATGGATGTTTGAGGGGCAAAAAAAAGTCGCGGTTAAAGTTGCAGACGAAAAAGAACTCGGCGAACTCGAAGAGGCAGCGGATGATTTGGGGTTGCCTCATGCGTTGATTGTTGATAGGGGTTTAACTGAGATTCCTGAGGGCACAGTCACCTGTTTGGGGATTGGTCCTGCACCATCAGGAATGATTGACCGTTTAACGGGTAAACTTAAGCTGTTGTAAGGCGATTTGTTTGCCGGTTCCCGAAATTGACAAGTTGCTTGGCATCGAAGTTTACGCCACCAAAAGTGAAGGCGTCGGCGGCGCTATTCGGGAGTCGGTTGACGATTTTGTGGTTGAAGAAGTTCTTGTGGATGGCTCCAAAGCCATCTGTGAATGGAGAGGTTCCAAAGAAGGTTTTGGGTTCAACATCTCAGAAACAGCGGTTTCTGCTCTGCGTTTTGGTTAAGCGCAACTGGGACACCTTTATCGCAGTCAAAAACGTTGCAAAATCATTAGGCATTGACCAAGGCAGAGTGCAGTTTGCAGGAATAAAAGATGCCAAAGCCATCACTGCCCAACACATCACCATTGAAAACGTTTCGATGGAAGACGCTGGAAAAGTTGACGTTAAAGACGTGGAAGTTCGCCCCATCGGTTACGTGCGAGAAATGTTATCGCTGTTTTACCTCTTAGGCAACAATTTCACCATAACAATCAAATCCATAAAGGATTCAGAGGCAACCGTTGAAAGAACGCATAACCCAAACCATGCAGCAACTCGAAGCCATCGGTGGCATTCCAAACTTTTTTGGGCACCAACGCTTCGGAACCACCCGTCCCATCACACATTTGGTTGGAAAAGCCCTTGTTCGGGGCGATTTTGAGGAGGCAGCGATGCTTTTTCTGGCTAAACCAAGCGTTCATGAGCATCCAGCGTCAAGGCAAGCCCGCCAAGAACTTGAAACAACAAGAAACTTCAAGCAGGCGCAGGAGAATTTTCCTAAACAGCTACGTTTCGAAAGGCTAATGCTCAACCATTTAGCCGATAATCCAGGCGATTTCGTTGGCGCTTTCCAAAGATTGCCAGTGAAGCTTCAGGCGCTTTTTGTTCAAGCCCACCAGTCCTACCTGTTTAACCGTTTTCTCAGCGAGCGGGTGAAGCATGGTTTGCCTTTGAATGAGGCTGTGGAGGGGGATTTTGTGGTTGGTGTTGAACGTTCTGGATTACCCATGACTACCATGGCTAAAATTGCAACTGTTGGAGAACTTGGCTGAAGTTAACGCTCAAGTTAAGGCTGGAAGGTTGCGTGTTGCTCTTCCGATTTTTGGGGTAAAACAGAAACTTTCCCAAGGCGTCATGGGACAGATAGAACATGAAGTTCTGGCGCAGGAAGGGATCGAAGTGGACAACTTGCGCGTTAATGTGTTATCAAGAGCTGGCGGAAAAGGCGGTTTGCGTACGGTTGTTACTCCTATCCGAGACTTTAAGCTGCAAAATGTTTCGGCGGATGCAAAGGGCGCAGGGTGTCAGGCAAAGTTGAGTTTTATGCTGCTTAGAGGTTCCTACGCAACCGTTGTTTTAAGGGAAATAATGAAGCCTTCGGACCCCATTACTGCTGGCTTCTAAGGTGTTAGCGGTAACGCTGATAAGGAAGAGTTTGTTCATTATTTATTAGGAAGCTACTTTTTATGGAAAATGAACCGCAGCGCCAATGCGTTATTCCGCTTCATAAGCCAAGCCGAAAAGAGTATGCTTTCTTTTTCGCCTCTGGGATATTGGTGAGTATTCCTTTTGCACTTTTCTTTTCCCAGTTCTACACGATTTCCCTGCTGCCTTAGCCGTTGTTATTTTGGCTCCCTTCATCGAGGAGTTAGCGAAAGTTTTCCCCTGTTCTATCGGCATGGCGAAACCGAGCGGTCCTATGTTATATTGGGTCTTCTAATTGGTTTGGGATTTGGCATTGCAGAGTTTGTCTTGTATGTTTTCTTTTAGGTGTGCCTCCTATTGCTAGGATACCGGGCATTATTTTTCATGCTTCAAGCGCAACCATAACCGCTTATGGCATAGCTAAGAAAGAACCCGTTGCCCTACTACTTGATTGCGGTGTCGCTTCATGTAGCAAACAACTTTTTTGCTCTAGCAGGGGACATCTTTTTGGCGTATTTGCTGAACTGCTGGTTTTAATCACTGTTTACCTGTTGGCTTGGCGCTTTTATCATAAGGCTTCAAAGGACAAAATGGTGGTTTAATAAACCCTGTCGGTTCTCGCTAAATCTCTGAGCCTGTTAACGCCATCAATCTCCAAGATGAAGTCGGCGACGCTCTTAGGCACAAGCTCCCTCCAGCTGTCATCTTTCACCATTTTTTCGCGTACAACTGTTGACATGTACACTTTTCTGTCAAACAACGGAATAGTCTTAACTTCGTAGCCTGCTTCCATGAAAAGCCTCCTCGTCAACGGCTCATTGGAAAACAGGACATTGAATTTTGGTGTGTAACCTTCGACTGCGCTGACCCACAGCATGTGCAAGTGAACGTCTGGAACGGGAACAATCCAAAGCTTAGAATAATCCACCCCAGCCTCCAGCAGTGCCCGGCGAACCATAACCAGCCTCTCGCCAGCCGTAAACGGGTTGTTGGCTGTTGTGGCTGTACTGGGCGCTGCCGATGACTATGACTAATTCATCAACCTCTTTTAGGGCGTATTTGATGGCGTCTAGGTGTCCTAGATGGAAAGGCTGAAACCTGCCGACGTAGAGACCTCGATTAACCATGGTGCTCCTTGCTTTGAGTGGGGCTCGCCTGCATTTATGATTTGCGCAACTCAATTTTAAGCAAAGTTTCTTAGAACATGTTCAACTGGAAAAACCGTGAGCTGTCCACCCTCAACCTCAATTTCTTTGGAAGAAGGAAACCCTCGCTTCTCTCTTCCCAAAAGCTCCACCTTAACCTTTAAGCCAAAACCATAACCGCCCAACGTAAAATCCGACTTAACAACCCTGTGGCAGGGAACAATAGGCGCAAAAGGATTGGATGCCATGATGTTTCCGACTGCTCTTGGACCGCCGCCGACGGCTTTGGCGATTGCGCCATAAGAGGTGACGTAGCCAAGTGGAATCGACGATGTTGTTTTGAGGACTTTTTTGGTGTAAGCAGGCAAATGTGCTGTTGCCAAAGAAAGATTCGTGTTAACGGTTTTTCCGTCGTAGATGCTTTTCAAAGTGGCAAGCGTGTTTTTGGCTGAGGTTGTGGGTTCATGGAAAACCTGAAAAGGCAAGTTGAAGGGTATGTTGTTTAAGACGTTGTTTATCGTTGTTTGCTGGTTTGCTCCAAACGATGATGTGACGATTTGTTGTTGGTTGAGGGCGACTGCAAACCATGTGTCGTCGATGTTTTGGGTGTAGATTTCTATCATTTCTGCTTGCTCTTTAATGGTGAATGGACTTGGCGGATGTTAAAAGTTTCTGCGGTAAAGGCTATTTGCGTTGGAGCAATCCATGCAGGTAGCAACCAACTTTACATTATCCACTGAGGGTTTGGCTACTAAGAAGCTTTTGGCAGTAACGGTTACGTAACCGATTGGTTTGCCGCATTTTTGGCACCTTAACGGGTTAGAATCACTCATTCTGCACCACTACCCTATCCTAGAATGGTTATAAGTAACCTTAATAATTTGTCTTGTGTATATCACGGGAAAAGGCGAAAATTATGGAAGGATATGGACCACAATTACCTCAATTGCCACAGATGCCGCAGCGACCAATCACAGCAAGCCCAGCAAGGAGGCGGCGTATGGATGCCAGGCGCCACCACAGTCGGCGCTGTCTTCGCAGACGGAGTAATCTTAGCCTCTGAAAAAAGAGTAACATACGGCTACTTCATCATGAGTAAAGGCGGCAAAAAAGTCTTCAAAGTAACAGATCGCATCGGCGTTGCATGCGCAGGACTCGTTGGAGACATGCAGATCCTCGCCAAAGAAATGGAGGCACAAGCCAACCTCTACAGCATGGATGTCGGCAGAAAAATCAGCGTGCGTTCTGCAGCAAAACTTATGGCTAACGTACTGTTCAACCGTCGATACGCACCATTGTTCACTCAAACAATCGTCGGCGGCTTAGATGAAGAAGGCGCATCACTCTACGTGCTTGACGTCTTAGGTTCACTTATACCTGACAAGTACGCGGTTGTGGGTTCAGGAACAGAAATCGCCATGGGTGTTCTCGAAGAAGGCTACAAAGAAACCATGACTGCGCAAGAAGCAAAAGAACTCGTGACTCGCTCGATAAAGTCAGCTGTAAGCAGAGATTCCATGAGCGGCGACGGCATAGACTTCCTTATCATCACTAAGGAAGGCATCGCTGAAGAATCCATAAAGTTTTAACCAATTCCTCATCTTTTAATATTTTTTAGTTTAGCAACGGTTTAGCTGTGCAAAGGAAGGAAATGTTATGTCGTTTGAACTAACTGATGAAGAAGGAAAATTCCTAATCCAACTTGCACGAAACACGGTAAAACAATATTTAGAAACTGGCAAAACCCCCAAACCGCCCAAAGAAACACCAAAAAAACTCTTTGAACACTGCGGCGTTTTCGTAACCATAAACAGTGTGGCGCATGGCGAGAAGGAGCTTCGCGGCTGCATAGGATACCCATACCCAACAAGCCCACTTGTGGAGGCAGTGATTGATTCAGCCATAAACGCTGCAACAGAGGACCCACGGTTTGAACCCATATCCACCGACGAGTTGGACAAGGTTGTTTTTGAAGTCAGCGTGCTTACACCGCCAGAACCAGTCGAAGTGAAGAACCCCAAGGAATATTTGAGCAAGATTAAGGTTGGCGAAGACGGCTTAATCGTTGAAAGAGGACCCTACAAGGGGTTGCTTTTGCCGCAGGTGCCAGTGGAGTGGGGTTGGTGCGAAGAAGAATTTTTGTGCCAATGCTGCATGAAAGCAGGCTTGCCACCAGACAGCTGGTTAACTAAAGACGCGAAAGTCTACAAGTTCAAAGCTATAATCTTTGACGAAGAAACACCCAACGGCGAAGTCAAACGCCTAAACCTAACCCAATAAGCAATTAATCCAGCAGGGTTTCTACGATTGAAACTGCCCTGTCTAAACCTCTAAACCTGTTAGAGAACTCGTTTAGCGCCGCCACGCTTTTGTTGTAGGGTTCTTTTTCGCTTTCCATTTTTTGGACGGCTTTTTCAAGTTGTTTTTTGTTTTTAACAGTTATTGAGCAGTTTAAGTCTTGAAGTTTAGCAGCGTTGCCTAATTGTTCAGGCTGGGTTGGAATGCAGATGCTTGGTTTACCGTACTTGACTGGTTTCAAAACAAGTTGCATGTCCACCGCTAAAAATTACGAATTTGGCGTTTTTCATGGCTTCCTCACGTTCTTCAGTGGATAGCCATGTGTGGAGTTCGCAGTTGCCGATTTTGGTTGAAGCTTTCTTTCCTGGGGTGCCTAAGCTTATGATGCATTTGGTTTTTAGTTTTTCAAGCACTGGCAGAAGGGTTTTGGTGAGTTTTGCTCTTGTTCCAACGGGTCCGCTTATTGGCGCAAAAATGTGCTCTTGGGAACCTTTAACGGGTGTGGTGTCAACGAAGGCTCCTACGTACTCGACTTTTCCGTTTAATCCCATGTTATCTATGTTGCCGATGCTGTATTCGGATATCGTGTATGGGGGTGGGTTGTCTGGAATTATGATTTTTGAGCAATGCTTAACATACCGCTCAACCACGCGTTCGCCTGGATTAAGAAAAGCTGAGAAACCGTAGCTTGGTCTTATCATGTTGGCAATGTAGACTGAGGGAATTTTCCATCTTTGAGCAAGCCGAAGAGCGTTTATGTCGCCATCAGCTATGAGCATGTCTGGTGCAATGTCATGCAAGTTTTCTCTTAAATCGTAGTAGCGGTGGATGGTTTCCATGGCGTTGGATTTTTTTATTTCAAACCTGTTTTGTTCCATGTTGAAGAGTGGAAGTGGAAATAAGAGGTTGATTAGTGAGGCTGAAGTGATTATGCCATGGGCGTTTTCATACCATGAGATTGGTGTGCACTTGTAAACATTGCTGAATTCTTTTTGGAGCATCTCGTAGGCTTTGCCGCCTGAGAAAAAGAACATTTCATGACCATTTTTCTCCAGCCGTTTCCCTAACGGAATGATTCGTGAAACGTGACCTAATCCGAGTTCGGAGCAGCTGAGTAGCAGTCGCATACAACATACAGATAAGTGCAAGATTATATTTGAACTATCCCTTAACGGTGGAAAAAAGCAAGCAATTTAAGCTCTAAGCGCCAACACTACAAGTATGTTTGTTCCACGAAGAATTGTGGAGGAAAAGCTCAAGCAAATCCTCGCCGACGACATCGGGCAGGGCGACGTGACGGCGGCAGCAGTTATTCCTCCGAATTTAACCGTTAACGCAGAAGTTATAGCGAAGGAAGACGGAATAGCAGCTGGAATCGAAGAAGCAACAATTCTCGCAGAATACTTAGGGCTGACAGTTAACGCTAAAGTTGCTGATGGAGAAAAAATCAAAAACAAACAAGTCCTAATGCAAATTTCAGGCGACGCCCAAACTATCCTTTCAGTTGAGCGGACAATGCTTAATCTTCTTTCACGAATGAGCGGCATCGCAACCAAAACACGAATGCTTGACGAGAAACTTGAGACGGCAAACGTGAAAGCGCAAGATTGCTGCAACACGCAAATCAGCGCCAGGACTGCTCTATTTTGACAAAAAAGCCGTTGTCATTGGAGGCGGTGACCCGCATAGGCTGCATTTGGATGACATGGTTCTGATTAAAGATAATCACCTCGCAATTGTCGGAAGCGTTGAGGAAGCAGTTAAGAAGGCTAAAGCTAATGCTTCTTTTAGCAAAAAAATCGAAGTCGAAGTAACCAATGTTGAGGATGCCTTGAAAGCGGCAAAGGCAGGCGCTGACATCATTATGCTGGATAACTTTTCTCCCAAACAAGCCAAAGCTGCAGGCGAAGCGCTTAGGAAGGCTGGGTTTGGCAAAGTGTTGCTTGAAGTAAGCGGCGGAATAACAGGCGAAAACCTCTTGGAGTATGCGCCAAGCGCAAGTTGACATCATAAGCATGGGCGAACTTGACTCACAGCGTTAAAGCATTAGACATAAGCTTAGAAATAGTGAAAGAATAAAAAAGAATTGCTAACTTGCCCATTTTAGCCTAAAACAGTTATTAACCAAACCTCTACTACGGCGCCATGCAAGCAAACCCGCGCAGATGCCAATGAATATTGCCGTCCATTTTAGCTCACGCCAACGCCGCTGCGTTAATCTGCGGAACAGCCAGATGCTCTCTGCCATGGCGATTGAATAGGACGGCGAATTCTAGCCAGAACACGGGCGTCACCACTAAGCTTGCAAGACCTACCCATACGGGGTAACCTTGTGTGGCTGCTATAGCGCCAAGCGCAACACCAGTGTCAAAGAGTATGAACATTCCCAATGCAGCCCCAGCTACTGGAATAAACATTAGTAGGCAGATTGAAAAGTTGTTTATGAAAATGTATTGCGTTAGGGTGTTGTTGGCTTTGTTCTGGTTTAGTGTTTGGTTAAGCCTGATTGCTTAGGGTATGTGCGTCTTGTGAGCTGAGCGGTATATAACTTCCAATTATTGTGACTATGAAGGCAACTATGAAGATGGCTATGATTGAGTAGATTCTTTTTCGTCTTGGTGAAGCGTTCTTCCAAAAAGACAAATCAAGTTTCATAAAACAAACCTCTTAATGTATTGGCGTAATTTTTAAGGCTCGGAATCCTCTTGCAATAGGGTTTAACGTTTCTGACAATTTAACCTTTGTTAAAACGCCTTGCATATCTACGCTGAATCCCCGCACGTCATGCTCGTTTGCTATGAGCGAATGAAGGTAAACTCGGTTATCCAAAACTCTGGGCTGGCACATGTGCGGTAACCCCAACAAAACGCTTTCTTTCTCATCCACCGCCCTTTGGCAAGCAAACAGAATGGCTTCTGCACCAGCCGTCAACTCAGCAATCCGCACAGGCACACTCTCCTTGCCAATAGCCAACATGTCAATGCCGTGGAGCCGTTTGATTTCGCCAGCGATTTTCCTGAGTCTTGGCAAAATCTTGAGAATGTTCTGTCTGCCCGTTCTTGATGCCCGCATGTTTATGAGTTCAACTGGCGACAACTCCTCAATCGAAACTCCGCCCAACGACATATCCAAATGCACAACATCAGCCTTCATCTTATCGAGCAAGCTTCGGCAGAGTTCAGCTTCATGCACAATCACATCAAACCCGCTGTCAACTTCCCTAAAAATCGGCTCAGCCAACCGAAAAGATGGCTCCCTATACGGCGGCTCAACCAGCACCGAAACAGAAGCAACAAGATACACTGGCTTAAACTGCTCATCCAAAATTGCCGCGCAGAATCCGCCGAAATAACTTTCAAATCTTTGCACCTAACTAAAGAAAGAAGTTAACGTGGAAAATTAGCTTTCCTCTTCGCATTTACCGCGCAGCCTTTAAGCCTAACGCTAAAAGGTACATTTCGGAGCTTTTTTGTCGGCTTGCCTGAGGCTTCACCATCTTAACCGTCTTCAAAAAGCCTCTTTACAGTTTAATATGAAATCGTTGAGCATGTCTCCTTCGAAGACTTTGACAAAAAAGTTACCGTTAGGTCGCAGTACGCATTGGGCGATTTCTAGGGCTTTGTTGGCTAAGTCGATTTGTCTTGCATGGTCAACTTCCCACACGCCCGTAACGTTTGGTGCAGCGTCACAGAGAACTACGTCTGCTTTGCGCGGCAGAAAAGACAAGGATTTGTTCCACTGTTCCTGGTTCAGTAAAGTCAGCGATGATTGTGCGTATGTATTCTTGTGTGAAGGGTTCAATCGGCTTTAAGTCAACGCCTAAAACGAAGCCGTGTTTGCCAGTCATTTTTCTTGCTGCTTGAATCCAGCCGCCTGGAGCAGCGCCTAAATCAACAACTATATCTCGTAAGTTTTATGAAGCCATATTTTTCGTTAGCTTGAATTAGCTTGTATGTGGATCGGCTGCGGTAGTTTTCTTCTTTGGCTTTCTTATAGTAATATTCGTTTTTTCTTTCACTGTATCCAAGCTTTCGGCAACGGAATCATCCTCTGGTATGCTTGGCTGCTGCTGGTGCGCTTGGACCTTCAGGAGCAGCAGGTGCTGGCGGTTTTCCTAAATTAAGTATCCAATCGGTTAGTTTGGGACAACTTTTCGGGGAAAGGGCGGTTGTTGGGTCGCAGCGTGCGTTGTCTGGACAAAGTAGGCATGGGCAATCCACGATGGTTTCTATAGATGCAGGCAGCCTTTTGGGGTAGAGCCTATAGGTCCATCTGCCTTCTTGAAGTTCTTTTTCTCTGCGGATAAGCCCCTTCTCTTCGAGTTTAATGGAGACGCGTGAGCCTTCGCGGCTGCTTGCGCCAAGTTCACGCCATAAATCTGATTGAAGCACGCCTTGGTAGCCAGTACCGACGACGTAGTGGAGTGCTTTCTGTTCAAGGTCATTACGCTTAGGCATCTAAATCAATTCCGAATAATACAGTAATATAAGCGTTGGTTTCACATAAAAATATGTATCCCTAGTAAAATGTGGAATGGCATGAGAAAAACCAAGAAAGATGATTCAGGCAGTTACTGTTTGGGCATTGAATCTTCAGCTGACGACTTTGGCGTTGGAATCGTCACGTTTAACGGCGAAATCTTAGCCAACAAATCCGACAGCTACATCCCCGCCGAAGGCGGAATCCACCCCCGAGAAGCCGCAAGACACCACGCTGAAGTCGCAGACAAAGTCCTAAACCAAGCCCTAACAAAAGCCAACATAAAACCGCGTGACCTCTCAGCTATTGCGTTTTCTCAGGGACCAGGCTTAGGACCATCCCTGCGTACAGGAGCAACCGTTGCCCGCGCCTTAGCTTCATACCTCGACGTTCCGCTGGTAGGCGTCAACCATTCCGTAGCACACATCGAAATCGGAAAACTCAAAACAGGCGCACACGACCCTGTGACGCTTTACGCTTCAGGAGGCAACACCATGGTGACCGCTTTCGAGTCTGGACGGTACAGGGTTTTCGGTGAAACCTTGGACATTGCGCTTGGCAACTGTTTGGACGTTTTTGCCCGGGAAGCTGGACTTAAGCACAAGAAGGGTTTGCCGCTTGGTGCCGCGGTGGAGCAGTTGGCAGCTAAAGGCGAAAAGCTGGTTTCGCTGCCGTATGTGGTGAAAGGCATGGATTTGTCGCTCAGCGGATTGTTAACAGCGGCAACGACGGCGTTGCATAAGGGCGATTGCACGCTTGAGGATTTGTGTTACAGTCTCCAAGAACACGCCTTCTCCATGGTGACAGAGGTTACTGAACGTGCACTGGCTCATACGGAAAAGAAAGAAGTTTTGCTGACTGGTGGAGTGGCAGCGAATAAGCGGTTGCAATCCATGCTTGTAGTCATCGCGGAGGAGCATGATGCACGCTTCAATGTGGTTCCGCTCGAGTTCGCAACCGACAACGGCGCCATGATTGCATGGACTGGCGTTTTGGCTTTTCGGCATGGGTTGACTACGGCTTTGGATGAGAGTTTTGTAAAGTTGCGGTGGCGAGTAGACAAGGTGGATGTGCCATGGATACAATAGATAAAATAGATACAGCAAAGCTGCTAAAGAAAGGCGCCGAAGCCAGCCTTTTCCTTACCGATTGGCATGAACGAAAAGTAATCATCAAAGTGCGCATTCCCAAAAAGTACCGCCCAAAAGAGTTGGATGAGCAAATTCGCAATTACCGAACCGTACATGAGCCCCAGTTGATGCATGAAGCCAAAGCCGCTGGAGTGCCGACGCCTCTTATTTACATGGTTAACGTGCCCGAATCTTCGATAACTATGGAGTTTGTTGAGGGGCAGCAAATAAAACAGGTATTAAACAGCGTTTTCAAGGCTGAGCGCCATGATTTGTGCGTTAAAATCGGCGAATCCATCGCGCACCTGCACAGAAATGGCTTAATCCACGGCGACCTAACCACCTCCAACATGATTCTCCATCCCGAAGGCAAGGTTTTCTTTGTTGACTTCGGTTTGGGCGAAAAAAACATCGAACTCGAAGCTAAAGGCGTCGATTTGCATCTCTTGAAGCGTGCATTGCAGAGTACGCATTACATGTTCTGGGAAGAATGCTTCCAAAACGTGCTATGCGGCTACACATCCATTTTAGGTGTCGATGCGGCGGAAAAGGTTTATGAGAAAATCAGGGAAATAGAGAGGCGTGGGCGCTATGTCGAAGAACGAAAACAATAACTTTCGCTTAAAGGGCAAAGTTGTCTTTTTTGCAACAGGCAACATTAACAAGTTTAACGAGGCACGCGGCATCCTCAGCCAATATGGCATTGCGGTGGGTATGCTCAAGCTAAAGGGCGACGAAATCCAGAGTGACAGCCTAAAAGAAATCGCAGAAAAAAGCGTCCAAAACGCGTACAGACGCAGCCATTTGCCGATTTTTGTGGAAGACGCAGGCTTGTTCATTGATGCTTTAAGCGGGTTTCCCGGTCCATACGCCGCCTACGTTTACCATACAATCCATAACAGCGGCATCCTAAAGCTCATGGAGAACCTAAAGGACCGAAACGCCAAATTCCAATCAGTTATAGCCTACTGCGACGACCAAACTCCCTGCGAACCCGAATGCTTCGACGGCGAATCTAAAGGACAAATAACCCCTATTGAACGCAAAGAACAGGGCAAGTCAGGTTTCGGTTTTGACCCCATCTTCCAACCAGCAGGCAGCGGCAAAACATTTGCAGAAATGACCATTACGGAAAAGAATGGTTACTCGCACAGGGCAATGGCTATTCGAAAGTTTGCGGAATGGTACAAAAAACAGTAGACTTGGCGGTTTTTGCGCCGTTTAAAAAGTGTTATATTGTTAACCTCACAATAAGCAGATTGAGGGTGAGCACAAATGTGGCAAAACCCAAATAAAAACAGGTCTTTGCACGAAGGCTTAATCACTGCCTTGGCAGTCGGCGGATTCTTCATCATCTTAGGCTCAATGTTTGCTTTTACTCCAGGCTTAATTCAGAATACAAACGCGTTCTTCAGCGACTTAACCACTGTTTCCTATTCTTTGGGCAGTTCCAGCACCGTGAATTTGCCTGTCCCAGCCAACCCTGCAGCACACATCAGCTTCTTTACGGCTGTGATGAATTTCCTCTTAGCCATCGGCATACTGCAAATCGTCATCTTAGCCCTAAGGTTGTGGGTAAAATCGCCGATTAGGCGGATAGCTGAAACCGTGGGCAACATGATATTCTGGCTGGGCGCCGCGGTCATGGCAAACATTTTCCTACTATCTGGAACGCTTAATGGTTGGTTCCAGTTCTGGGCAACGCTAATCATACTCGTTGGAGCCTCGTTGATTGCGCGGTTCTTTGTGTATTTTGCCCAAAAATTAAGTAACCGAATGAAAGAACCTTAAGAAAACTGTGGAAATTTTCTGGTTTTTCACGTTAAGGGGATTACTTTTAAATATTGGGGCGGCGTGGTTTAGTTGCGCAATAAGGTGTAATGATGCCAAAGCAAGAAAAAGGTAAATCCCATTCAATGCGTCCTGTCAGCAGGCGCCCTCCAAGCTGGTGCAAGTACCAGCCTGAAGAAGTAGAAGCATTCATAATTAAACTGGCTAAAGAAGGCCACTCAATGAGCAGCATAGGCACTGTCCTAAGAGACCAATACGCAATTCCACTGGTGAAACCCATCACTGGCAAGAGCATAAGCGACACACTCAAAGCCTCAGGATTAGCCCCAACAATGCCTGAAGATCTATCCAACCTCATGAAAAAAGCCCAAAGCCTCGCTGTTCACATGGAAAAAAACAAGAAAGACCTACACAACAAACGCAACATGCAAATCATCGAAGCCCACATCCACAAGCTATCGCGCTACTATAAGCGTGAAGGCATTATTGCAAAGAACTGGAAGTACGTGCCAAAAATCGCTTCCGTAACCTAAAACCTTCCTTTTCCTTTTAATTTTGTAATTTACGGTTTTGCCTTTCTAGCTATCTCTGTATTATACGGAATAACTTTTCGCAAATTTAATAAGGCTAAATAACCCTCCCTCATTGAGGAAGCGGGAACTTGCTAAAAGCCACATATGCAATTTTGGTTTTCATAGTGGTAATTGCTTCCCAAAGCATTGTTCAAGCTCAAGATAACCCAACATGGAATACGGCGCTCATAGATTCTAACGGCGCGGGCGGTTCGTTGGCACTAGATTCGAATGGAAACCCGCATGTTGTTTTTTCTCACTGGGATTACGCAAGAGACACGTTTAGCCGCACTATTACGACAAATCGTTTAGATTATGCCGTTTGGACAGGCAGCAGTTGGGATATTCAAACGGTTGATCCATCTGGAACCGGAGGATGGCTTAAGCTGGATTCAGGTAACCGCCCACATATAATCTACACTTCAGGCTCCAACCTTAACTATTCCCTCAAATATGCAACCCTAAACGGCGGAACATGGAATATTCAAACAGTTGACTCTTCAGAAACGGGCATACAGTACTCGATGGCTTTGGATTCAGCAGGTAACCCACATATAATATACACAACATTTCTAAACTCTGAAAATTACGGTAACGCCTCCAGTACACAGGACATAAAGTACGCCTCTTATAATGGGGTGAGATGGGCTATTCAAATCATCGACAAAGTGAAAACATCAGTTGGCTTCAATACACTGTCTATTGCCATAGATTCAAAAGGTAACCCTCATGTAGTGTACCTTGAAGCTGCTAGGTTTCCATATCCCAGCACCGCCGTCGGCGGCTTCAGTTTTTTGGACTGCTACAATGTGAAATACGCTTACTTATCGGATAAGCGCTGGCAGAATCAAACGTTGGTTACAAATTCCACAAACATTGGAAATTTGGTTTTAAACTCTGATGGGCAGCCGAGCTTCTGTTATGAACATGACCTCTACTCGGTTAACATAGAACATGGTTCGTACGGGGTAAACGGCACTAATAATTATGGGTATTGGGACGGACATGAATGGGTTTCTCGGCCCATTTACCCTACCCGGTTACAATCAGGAAAAATCTTCCTTCATTTAGATTCCAGTGAAAATCCCCAAGTGTACTTTTATGTCGGTGATTACCAAAATTCGAATAATAGCGGTTTAATGTATGCGCATTGGACGGGTTCAAACTGGGATATAAAAAATCTTGGAACTATCACTAATTCAACCTCTAGCACTGATACAAAGATTGCTGACATGACCTTCAGCTCAAGCGGACTCCCTGTTTTGACGGTTGATGCACCGGTTGGTTCAATACAAGGATTTTTCGTCTGGGGGAATTTAACCTATTCCAGTATAGATACATTACCAAACACTCCCGACAACAACTGGATAATAATTGCAGCAGTAATCGCCTTGATGGCAACTCTGATGTTTGCATTAATCATTTTAAAAATAAAGCGAAAGCATGCCAGTAGCTGAACGCTACGAGGCTACTTGATGCGCCAGCTTTAAATCCAATAGTCACCTTTTAGGCAAAGAAGTGACTTTGCATGACAACGCAGCAACAGCAAAACATCGAAGGCTTCTTGGAAGCGGCAAACGAAGCAGCAAAAGTAATTCTGGAAACCGCTAAAAAAGATGGTTTTATCCTTGTGTTTTCGCATTTGGATGCGGACGGGGTTGCTGCTGCAGGCGTAATGGGCAAAATGCTCTATCGGCTCGATGCCCGTTTCCGAATACGTGTGATGCAGTGGGTTGATGACAAAATTATCGGCGAAGTCATATCTGACAAACCGCAACTTGTGATTTTGACGGATTTTGGCAGCGGATACCTAGACCTCTTAAACGAGAAAATCCCAAACGTGAAAGTTGTAATCCTTGATCACCACCAAATAAATAGCAAAGTGGTTAACCCAAATTTTGTTCAAGTCAACCCGCACCTGTTTGGCATTGATGGGGCAACGGATGTTAGTGGTTCAGGGGTGGCTTATTTTGCGGCTAAAGCGGTGAATTCGGCGAATGTGGATTTGGCGCCCATAGCTATAGTTGGCGCTCTTGGAGATATGCAGGACAAGTATGAACAGCGCAGCATGCGAAGCCTAAACGAGATAATGGTAAACGACGCCGTCGCCGCTGGCGTGCTAAAGGTTGAGAAGGATTTGATTTTTTTCGGCAGAGAAACAAGACCCATCTACAAGATGTTAGCTACTACAACTAACCCGTTTATTCCGGGGCTAAGTGGACAAGAAACGGAAGCCTTGAATTTCGTTGCAAACTTAGGCATTCCGCTCAAGCAGGATGACAGGTTGAGGGCTCTTTGCGACTTAACGGATGAAGAACGCAAACGCCTCTGCACGGCATTGGCGGATTACTTGTTGTCAAAGGGCTTACATTTGGAAGTTGATAACCTCATCGGCTACATCTACATTTTAACCAAAGAAGAACCCAACACTGCAATGCGGGATGGGCGTGAATTTGCTGTCTTGTTGAATTCAACGGGACGCATGGACCGTCCCAGCCTTGGCATCGCCATTTGCATGGGCGACCGTAAAGCAGCGCTTGAGGAATCCAACAAAATCCTTGAAGACTACCGAAAAAACATCAACAAATATCTGGGGTGGGTAGCGGAAAAACCTGAACGCATGCGCGAACTCCAAAACATCTACGTAATCTACGGTGAAAACTTTATCAACGAAAAAATCATAGGCACCGTCTCCTCCATCATTGTTTCAAGCCTTGCCAACAACGAAAAACCCCTCATCGCGTTTGCCAACATTGAGCAGGAAAACGCCGCCAAATTCTCAGGCAGAACAACGGAAGCAGCACTCCGCAAAGGCGTCAACCTTGGTGACGTTATGCGGGTCGCTTCAGAGGCGCATGGCGGCAAAGGCGGAGGACACAACATCGCTGCAGGCGCTCAGGTGCCACTGGACAAGGTAATTGATTTCGTTAAAACTGTGGATGAATTGGTTGGTAGGCAACTTAAGGGTGAGAAGCTTGGAAGCGACAGTCACGCTTGAGTACAAAAACGAAAAGACTGCGCAAGCCATTGCCAAGGCGGTTTCGCCCGATAACTTCAAAACACCCATCGGGTTGCAAGTTAAAACCGTGAGGGAAAACAACAAAGTAATAACTAAAATTAGCTGCGACGGTAAACTCGCCACCTTCACCGCCACCCTTGACGATTTACTCTTCAGCGCATCCACAGCAGAAAAAACGCTTCGCGCAATAAACAAAATCAAAAGCTAAGCGGCTCTAGCTTAAATTATAAATACTTTTTACTTGAATTAGTTTGTGAAAACGCGAAGAGGCCGATAAATGAAAACTTTCAAGAAAGTTTTGGCTGGATTAACTATAATAATGGTTTTATGCGCTACAACCGCGATTTTAATTCCTTTTCTCAGTCCTCCCCTTATCGGATATAGCGATTTGGTAGCAAAGAAATTAGTGGATGAACCGGAAAAATATTTCGTTATAACAAATCCTGACCCTGCTTTGCTGCAAGCTATTTCCCAATCAGGAGAACATGTGGCTCTTAAGTCGTTCGATGAAACTCAAATTGATGAATTGATGAGTCAGTATGGCACAGATAATATAGAATATCAGGATAGCTACTATCAGGTAAGGATTTATTTTGTAGATGCAATGGGTTGGACGAACGAGACATTGATGCTATTTTGGTTTTCTATTTCTGGTTTCATACTATCACTAATCCTTCTCGTTTTTGCTGCTTTCGTTAAAGGCGGATTAGACAACCTTAAAAAACAAAAGGGACAACAACCTCAAGCTCTTACTTAGCCGTTTCCAACATAGCGCAAATCCGCCTTTATATAAGGGGGGCTATAGAAAAAAATCGCGCAAGAGTCCAGCTATATTATTGGTTTGTAGGTTAAAGCGAGTGCTCCTCCGATGATGCCGAAGATTGCGCCGACAAAGTATCCGCCCATGCCCACAAAGCTAACTGCGGAAAACACCACGATAACTATTCCCCAAATGACGTGTTCTTCGGGGTGAAGCCTTAGCACAAATGCAGCTCATCAACACTATTACTCCGCAAACAAGGCTTACTATGGAGATGGCGACAAAGAAATTGTTAGAACTTGCGTAGTTGCCCATGAAGTTGTGGTAGCCATCCATTGCTCCGCTCATGTAACCGCCGAATCCGCCCCAATTTGGAGCACCAGAACCAAACCAGACAGCGTTAATTAAGCTAAATACAAGTACAATTAAGCCGCCGACCAGCGACATCACATAAGACAACGTTAACCCTTGACGTGTACTCATAAACTTACCCCCTCTAAATCAGAAACCTTTTCGGGTCAGTATCAATGTCCACGATTACTGGCTTTGTGGCTTTCAGCGCTTTGTCAACGGCTGCTTCCAGCTCGTTTGGCTCAGTAACTTTGATGCCTAAACCGCCTGCGTGTTCGGCAAAGTCGGCGAAACTGAAATCGTAGAGGTCAGTTTGCCAGCCTTCAAAGCCCTCAACTTTTTGCTCCTGCATAATCATTCCCAACCGCTTGTTGTTCATAACAAACACTTTAACAGGCAAATTATACTTCAGAGCAGTCAAGAAATCGCCCAAAACCATCGTTAAGCCGCCATCACCCGTTAAACAGACAATCTGCCGTCTCGGGATAAGCCAGCGCAGCAGCTAAAGCTCCAGGCAAACCAAAACCCATCGTAGCCAAACTGTCCGCTCATGACCATCTTCTGGGTTTTCTTCATCTGGAAGTTGCGGCCAAACCACCAGCAGTTCTCGCCAACATCTAGCGAAATCACCGCGTCATCAGCGATTTTTTGGTTTAGCACCTTGATTATGTATTGTGGTCTTATTGGTTTCATGGTTGAGTCTGCTTCTTTTTCGAGTTGGCTTAGCCATTCCTGTTTTAGCCTCACAACTTCAGCCACGTAATCTCGCGTTCTCCTTTTGCTGAACCTTCTCGGTCAGCTTGGGAATCAGAACTGCGCTGTTGCCCAGCAAGCCAACTTCAACTGGGTATCTGCGAGCAATCATCAATGGGTTAATGTCAATCTGCACCGTGCGTTTCTTGGGAATCAGCGACAAATCCGAAAACGATGAGCCAATTGCAATGAGCAAATCCGCTTTCTCCATAAGCGTTCGCCAGCAGCAGTTGAACCGACACCGCCATGGCACCCAACATAGAGCGATTCGTTTTCGTCAACGACGCCTTTAGCGCGAAAAGTCGAAATAATCGGCGCACCAATCTTCGACGCCAATTTTAACAGTTTAGTGCCTTGTCCTCTGGCGCCAAAACCCGCCAAAATCACAGGTCTTTGCGCTTGGTCGATAACTTTTGCTGCTTTCTCAATCACCCATTCCTCCTGTCCATAAGCCAGGTTAGGCATTCTGCCTTCAAACGGCAAAATCTCCGCTTCATAAGGCAACTTTTGCACGTCGTTGGGAATCCCAATGTGAGCGACACCCTGATCCAAAAGCGCATGCTTAATCGCCAACGTCGCAAGCGATGTGGTTTGGTCTTCAGTCATCAAGGTCTTGTTGTAAGACGGTTAACGGCTCAAAGAACGCTTGCTGATCAATCTCTTGGATGTGCACCTTGACCCATCTGTTTGCGAGGAACCATACCTGTCAACGCTAAAACGGGCGAATGATCCAGCTGCGCATCATACAAGCCAGTGACCAAATTGGTTGCGCCTGGACCAGAAATGCCAAGGCAAGCCGCCACATGCCCAGTTAATTTGCCGTAAGCTGAAGCCATAAACGCGGCTGTCTCCTCATGGCGAACCTGGATGTACTTGACTTTGCCGTTGGTTTTGCGTATGGCATCCACAACACCCAAAGTTGAGGTGCCTGGAATACCGAAAACGTATTTGACGCCCCACTCAGCAATCTGGTTAATCAGCACGTCGGAAACTGTGTGCTCAGCTTTCTTTTCGTTTCCTGACTGCTCGGCTTCTCCGCTAATAGCACAAACGCTGATTTGGGTGCTCCACAAACAGGACAAACCCATTCTTTTGGTAAATCAGCTAAACTTTACTTTTTCTTTAGCGTCATCATAAACCCAATTGCAAACTGTACACCTGTATTTCGCCATAACAAACCCTCAAAAACGCTACTAGAAACTAAATTGATTTCGTCCTTATCAGCTTATTGGAATAAAATAACTTGGAAAATAATAATTTTTTTCTTCAATTGACTTTTGCTTTAATATCTTTTAGCGAATAAATGTCAGGTTCTTCCTCAAGTAATGAATCGAGTTTCTTGTTAACTTCTGAAAGTAGCGACTTTATTTCTTTTAACTCAACTTCAAGAGTCATTTTTCCACAAGCAATATTCCTTTTTTGCTTATATAACGATTGTTCAAAACTAAACACTAAAATGATTTGCTAAATAATCGAACAATTTTATAAACTGCCCAACCCACTATTCACCTGTAAAGAGATGCCCTTTATGGAGAACTGGGATGTCATAATCATCGGCGCTGGCTCCGCAGGTTTAGCCGCTGGAATTTACACTGTACGCAGTGGACTAAAAACCCTGATTTTAGACGAGAAACTTCCTGGCGGCACAATCTCTGATGCCTCAACTGTGGTGAATTATCCTGGGTTTGCGGAGATTAGCGGTGGAGAACTTGCAGAAAAAATGACCACTGCACTGCAGAAAAGTTGGCGCAGTCATCCACGATTTGGAACCTGTCACCGAATTGGAGCTTACGGGCGAAAAGAAAATTGTGAAAACCTCAAGCGCAACCTATGAAGCTAAAGCAGTAATATTTTCCGCGGGTTCACATTACAAGGAAATTGGCGTTAAAGGCGAAAAAGAGTTTCGCGGAAGAGGCGTAAGCTACTGCGGCGTTTGCGATGGACCATTCTTTAAGGGCAAAAAAGTGCTTGTTGTCGGCGGCGGAAACTCGGCTTGCATCACTACGCTTTACCTTTCAGGTCTTGCAGCGCAGGTCACGGTTATTCATAGAAGGCAAGCTTTCAGAGCAGAAGAATCCTTGGTGACTGACATAGCAGCAAAAGGCAATGTAAACATTCTGTGGAACACTGAAGTTCAAGAAATTAAAGGCGACAAACAAGTAAAAACCGTCACCCTAATCGACAACATAACCCAGAAAACAAGCGAACTAGCCGTTGATGCGGTTTTTGTGCAAGTCGGCGAAGCACCCAACAGTCAAATCGCCAAAGCCAGCGGTGTAGAAACAGACGAGCATGGCTACATCAAAATAGACATTCGCCAACAAACAAATCTGCCGGGAGTTTACGCGGCAGGCGACGTAACCAACCATCCTGTTAAGCAGGTGGGAACAGCTGTGGGTCAAGGCATCACTGCGGCTCTGGAAGCTTACAGTTACATTAGACGACCGTATTACAGAAAATAGAGAGAAAGGATTATAATCATTCTAAAACCCTTTTCGCTTTCAATTAGCTTAAGCTAGCATGCTAAAGCATTAAAGTAACAGCGGAAACGCATGAAAAGAGGTTTACAAATGAGTGAAAAATGTCTCGCTGTAGTGGAAATCAATCAAGACTTATGTAGCCGATGTTATGTCTGCAAATCAATCTGCCCCTATGAAGCCATAAAAGCTGATTCAACGGGCAAAGTGGAAATTAACAGTCAAGACTGCCAAGTTTGCGGCATCTGCTACAGTGCTTGCCCATCTGCAGCCATAAAAATGCAGTATTACACTTACGATAACCTATCAGAATACCTTAAAAAGGCACAGGCAAAAGCCA
Source organism: Candidatus Bathyarchaeota archaeon (assembly GCA_963846735.1). Classification (GTDB taxonomy): domain Archaea; phylum Thermoproteota; class Bathyarchaeia; order Bathyarchaeales; family Bathycorpusculaceae; genus Bathycorpusculum. Next base: position 52,053 of record CAWJXC010000006.1, read on the forward strand.
AAAACGCTGACACGCTTGGTTTTGATGTGCCGAGGAAACTCGCCTTCCACGGGTGAAGTTCAAGACATCCTTAAAGCGCAAGGATTGAAAGTTGACAATTACATTGCTTTGCGTTTGCCCTGTGCAGGTAGAGTTCCAACTGACTTTGTTTTTGAAGCCCTCAATTCGGGCATAAAAAATATTGTTTCGGTTCAATGTGAAGACCCATTCTGCCGCTACAAAGAAGGCACAAAAATTAACACTCGCAGACTCGTTTTAGCCAGAAACGTTCTAAAACAGTTAGGCTTCGATGAAAACGCTGTTAGAATTGTAAAGTTCTCACGCAAAGCAGTCTACGACGTGCAAGAATGTGTGGGCTGCGACAAATGCATCTTCATCTGCCCATACGGCGCACTTGAGTTCGAATCGTTTGCAACTCCAAAAGTTAACGAAGAAAAATGCGTCGGCTGCGGCGCATGCCAACTGGTTTGTCCACACCACGCCATCCAAGTGAAAGGCTTCGAGTTTGACGAAGTAGTGGACCGCTACGGCAAATCGCTTGAACAGCTGAAAGCTAAAAACAAAGGTCCAGCAGTTCTCGCTTTCGTCTGCCAATGGTCAGAGTTCTCAGCACTGGACAACCCAAACAAAGCGTTTGAAGGCAAAAACGTCTTGGCTCTGGAGGTTCCATGCTTCAAATCCCTTGACCCAGTCCACGTCATCAACGCATTAAACTGCGGCTTTGACGGCGTCATGGCGCGTGGTTTGCTCATCTAAAGACTGCAAGCTTCAAGAAGGCCGAGACACTGCAGAACGCAACGTTGCTGCGTTGAAGGTGGCACTTAAAAAGCTGGGTTTGCTTGACCGATTCGAACTCTACGAGGAATCACCCAGATGCGCTGGCGACTTTGAGCAGAAACTCGATGAATTCTACGAGAAAATTTCTGCTTTACCTAAACGTGAAGTAACTGTGGAGGCGACTGCAAAACGTACAAAATAGTAACAAAAAAAGAGCTTGTTCCAAAAATTAAACTGTTTGAAGTTGATGCTCCAGATGTTGCGGCTAAATCGCAAGCTGGACAATTCCTAATCGTAATTCATGGCAAGACTGGCGAACGAATACCCTTAACCATCTGCGGATATGACCGAGCGAAAGGCACAGTTTCTTTTGCTTTCCATGAAGTCGGCAAAACCACCAAAGGACTTGGCTTGCTAAACCAAGGCGAATGCATCGACAACGTTACTGGTCCACTTGGCAATCCATCTGAAATCAAAAATTTCGGCAAAGTTCTCTGCGTCGGCGGAAGCGTAATGATTGCACCATTGCTGCTGCAGGCTAAAGCCATGAAAGAAGCAGGCAACAAAGTCACCACAATTCTTGGCGCACGAACAAAAGAATTCATTATGATGGAAAAAGAAGCTAAAGCCCTCAGCGACAAAGTCTACGTTGCAACAGACGACGGCTCAAAAGGCTACAAAGGCTTAGATTTCCTAAAAGAACTGCTGAAGACGGAAAAGTTTGACCGCTGCGTCGTTATGGGTCCAGTTATCCTCATGAAAGACGTTAGCGAAATCACCAAACCCTACAACATTCCAACAGTCGTCACTTTAACGCCCATAATGATTGATGGCATGGGCATGTGCGGAGTATGCCGAGTTACAGTTGACGGCAAAATGATGTTCGGCTGCGTGGATGGACCAGAGTTTGACGGTCACAAAACTGACTTTGACGAGTTAATTCTGCGTCAACGAACGATGCTTCCTGAAGAACGTTTAAGTTCAGTATTGTCGGAAATGAGTGGAGGTTGCAAGTGTGGCAGAAGTAAAGCCTAAACCAAAGTTGAATAAGAAAGCCGTAGAGATGGCAAAGCAAGAGCCGAAAGTTCGCGCTAAAAATTTCAGTGAAGTTGCTTTAGGTTACACTGAAGCAGAAGCCCAAGAAGAAGCAAGCCGATGTCTGCAATGTCCCAATCCACAGTGCAGAACAGGTTGCCCCGTAGACGTTCCTATTCCAACATTTCATCAAATGCATCAAAGAGAAAAAGTACGCTGAAGGCATAGCAACCATAAAAAGCAAAAACGCCTTGCCAGCAGTTTGCGGACGAGTTTGCCCTCAAGAAGTGCAGTGCCAAGCAAAATGCGTCATCGGCAAGATGGGTGAACCAGTAAGTATTGGACGCTTAGAACGCTTCCTTGCAGATTGGGAACGCGATAATGGTTCTCAGCTTCCGCCGAAAGCTCCAGCCACAGGCAAAAAAGTAGCTGTTATCGGTGCTGGTCCAGCAGGATTAACCGTGGCAGCAGACCTTGTAAAACTCGGTCACGAAATCACAATGTTTGAAGCGTTGCATGTCGGCGGTGGAGTGTTATCTTACGGAATTCCAGAGTTCCGTTTACCAAAAGCCATCGTCCAAAACGAAGTCAATTACGTCCAAAAGCTCGGCGTTGACTTGCGCCTCGGCAACCTAGTAGGCAGAATCCACACCATCCCAGAACTCATGAAAAACGGTTATGACGCAGTTTTCATCGGCAGCGGCGCTGGCTTGCCACAGTTCACGGGTTGCAAAGGAGAAAACCTTGGCGGAATCTACTCAGCAAACGAATTCCTCATCCGCGTTAACCTCATGAAAGCATTCCTGTTCCCAGAATACGATACACCAATACGCATCGGCAAACACGTGGTCGTCATCGGCGGCGGAAACGTTGCTATGGACTGCGCACGAAGCAGCATGCGACTCGGCTCGGACGTTTGCTTGCTCTATAGACGTTCACGCGACGAATTGCCAGCAAGAAGTGAAGAAATCGAGAATGCGGAAGAAGAAGGCTTAGTCTGCAAATTCCTTGCTGCACCCCTCGAATTCTACGGCGACGACAAAGGCTGGGTTAAAGCCATGAAGTGCATCGCGATGGAACTCACTGAACCTGACGCAAAAGGCAGAAGAGGCGTCAAAGAGGTTCCAGGCTCAGAATTCACCATGGACGTGGACACAGTCATCATCGCCATCGGACAAACACCCAACCCAATCATCCAACGCACCACAGGCGGCTTACAAAGCGACCCAAAACACGGAACAATCTGCGTTAACGAAGTTGGCAAAACCAGCTTAGATGGCGTTTACGCAGGCGGAGACGTCGCAACAGGAGCAGCAACAGTCATAAGCGCAATGGGCGCAGGCAAACGCGCAGCCAAAGCAATGCACGAATACCTCACCAACAAGAAATAAGCGCTAATCTAGTAGTCTCTTTGAGACTATACCCCCTTATTTAAAGGCGGATTAGAGTTCATTTGAGAAAAGATAGTGCTCTGTTGACCTATCCCCTTCAGAATCAACCTTTTTGTTGATTTTTTAGCCTTTCTTTTCTTTGTATGGATCTTTAACCAGAGCGATCCATATGACTGTGCCTGCGACGCCTAGGCTTCCTAGAATTAAGGCCATTGTTTGGTAGTTGTAGAGGTTGATAGCTAGTCCGCCGGCTAAGGCTGCTGATAGCATTCCGAGATTTACAAAAGTGGTGTTAAGTGATGCCATCGTTGAACGGAATTTTGGAATCTGTTCAATAACTAAGCTACCGAGTGCAGTAGATGACATTCCAGCAAACAAAAAGCGAAGAGCATTCAAACCCCAGGATAACATAAAGTTAGGCATAAAAGTAAACGTTAAGGTGAGTAAAGCTGCTATCAAACAAGTTAATGTTCCTAAAGGTTTTCGACCTACGCGATTTACTAATAAGCCCGCCGCTATGCCGCCCAGAGCCAAGAGAACGTTACCAACCAAGATTATTATTGACCCTATTTCAATATCTATTGCGAATTGGGACCTGAAAAAAGAAATCGAATAAAAGGCAACAGAAGCTTCTGCGACACTAAGCATGGTGACGAATAGTGTGGCGATGGCAGATCGGTTTGAGAATGTTTGTTTGCAACCAGCGAAAAAGGGTTCTTTCTGGGTGAGCTGATTTTCAACTGATTTCTTGGGGATGACAAGGAAAGCTAAAATCAAACTTAGTATAGCAACAGGTAAGGCTAGCCAAATCATGACTAAGCGCCAACTTCCGACGTCTGCAATTATCCCAATCACAGGCGCCCCAACGACAAACGCCAAGGTGGAGGACGCCACTATCCAGCCGATTGCCCTGCCTCTTTTTTCTAGCGGATAGAACTCTCCGATTAATGAGTAAGCCATAGAACTTACCATAGCTATGCCAGTTCCAACCCCAATGTTTGCAATTAACACAAATTCAAAGGTTGGAGCAAAAAAGAAGCCTACAGAAGACAAACACGTGAAGACCAATCCAATCAGTAAAAATAATCTGTGATTAAAACGAACACTCAAGACGGACAGCAACAATCCAGCAACAATGCCCGATAACGAGCCAACCGCGGCTACTAAACCTGCTGTGCCAACATTTACGTGAAAGGTGTTGGCTATGTCGAGTAAGAGCAGTTGGAACGTTACAGTTATTAACCAAACGGAAAAGACAGAGAACCCTAACACTGGAAGAAAAAGTCTGCTGTTACCGCTCTTTCCAGTAGATACCTTAGCACTCAAACCCAAGCCAACGCCCGTTTCATTTGAAACCAAGGTTGTATTAAATGATTGCTACTGCTCCCAAAAACAGCCAAAATAATTAAGGTACGTACTTGGTAAATGAAGGTTTATCCAACGCACCAACCGAACCGTTTCACGTCAACTGAGGAAACCTTCTCTTCCACCATCAAGTCGTGTAAGCAAACTGGGTCAGTTTCTAGGTAGTCGCCTGTGCAAGCGTATGCTCTACCTCTGCATCCACCGCAGCTCTCTCGGTATTCGCAGGCTCCGCATTTCCCCTTCAGGTTGCTTCTTTGTCTAAGAGTATTGAGGACTTTTGAGTTGCGCCAAATATCTGCTAAGCTTTGCTCTCGAATATTTCCCACTTTAATGGGCAGGAAAGTGCAGGGGTAAACGTCTCCGTTTGGGCGCAAACTAAAGTACAGGGTTCCCGCGTGGCAGCCGACGCCATGGTGTACCCAGAATTCTTTGATGAGTAGGTCTTTGGGTTTGGTGCCGTGTGACTTGTGCATTTCCATGGCGATTTCTGGGTAGAGCGGTATTCCACCAGACATCGTGAAAACCATCTCCGTGTCTTCCTGCATCGCTTGCAACCAACGTATCAGGCTGACTCTTTGCTCTTGACTCATCGCCTGATCCATCACGTCTTTTCCCCGTCCGACAGGAATCAAGTCGTAAACAGCAACCTCATCCACGCCTAAACTGGCTAAGAACTCTATGCGCTTAGGCATCTCGCTAAACGTATCTTTCAATGCCATGGTAGTAACGATTACTTCTAAGTCAATGTCAAGGCAAGTTTGGATTGCTGAGACTGCTTTTTTGAAGGTGCCCGGGAGGTTTCTGAGGTGGTCGTGGTTTGCAGGCACAACTGAGTCAATGGGTATGCCTATCGCTTTGATGCCTGCGTCCTTCAGCTGCAATGCTACTTGAGGAGTGATTAGTAGCCCGTTCGAGAGCATGGCGGGTATGATGCCATTGTCTTCGCAGTATTGGGCAAGCGTCAAAATGAAATCTTTCCTTAGTAATGGTTCGCCGCCGCTGAAAATCACCGCTTGAGTTCCAAGGTTCGCCATCTCATCAATCGCATGCATCGCCTCTTTCACGTTAAGTTCGTCGGGCATGGCGTCTCTTGCGGAAACATGGCAGTGCAGGCACCTCAAGTTGCAGGCTCGGGTTACAGCGTAAGAAACGATGAGGGGCGTATTGGGTTCGCCCTTCAAACCCTGCCCAAGCAGTTTTTGGCGCAGCATTAACTCAAGCAATTTCAGCGTTGTGCCCACGGTTTAGCTCTCCTCTGGTTTAGATTTTGGGTCTAATTAGCCACAGTTGAATCGCTCTGCGTAGCAGCCATGCTATGGCGAAAATCACTGACACCACTATCACTGCAATCATGACGTTGGGGCCGATGTCAAACGAGTTTTCTTCAATCTTTGGCGGCGATAGGTCTGTTATGCGAACGTCATCGATGGTTGCAAGTCCGTCATGTCCAAAATAGTATTCTGTCCCATTCACTATGCTGCCCTGTGGATTTTGGGTTCCCTGAATCACGTTAACGCTTTGTTCATAGCCGTTAACGTAGAGATGCATGCCTGTGGAAGTTCTGGTGAATTCAACGTTAACCCACTGGTTTAATGGAACAGGGTCCTTAGTGACGATTTCATTAAATCCGCCGCTGTCAGTTAACACAAAGCCGCTGAGTGCTCCTTGGACATATTGCTCACCGTTTTCAGGCGTGCCAGCTCTCAGGGCTAATCCTAAGACTCTGGTGGTGTTCTGCCAGGCGGCAGCTTGATCGGGGTGATTGCATTTAACGACGATGTTGTTGTAGGTGGCGTTTTTGTATCCTGGAATGTTAACCCATGCTTCAATCTGCACGTATTTTTGGATGTCTAAGTTCGGCGAAATTGGAATATAGATTGGCTGGGGTGTTGGTGGGAAGCCGACGATGAATTTTATTGGGATGTAGACTAAGTTGTTTCCGTCGAACTGCATGGCTTTGCCGAATTTGCCGTCCACTATCGCTGGTTCTGGGTGTCCGCCAACGATGCCATAATTTACACCTGTCGAATCAGGGGTTACAACGCTTGAGCCGCTTGGTTTCACTTCATCTAAAGGCCAGTAGCCAACTGTGACTCCTTTGCTTTGCGCGTTTACGTTTGCTATCAAAATTGGGCTTAGAAGGCTTGCTGCCAGTATGCATAGCATTAACAATTTTATTTTTTTACCGTTAACTCTCTTTGAAATCATACATACCACTAAAATGAACAAGATAAAACAGGGAACTAATAGCTCTCCCCCGAGAACACTCTGTTCCGCAAAAAGAACAGCCCCAAACATGCGCTACCATAATATAGTTTCAAAGCCAATGAACTGCCCATATGCGGAAGATTAAAGGCTCAAGCAGCTACCTTAAAAACCAAGTCCGAAAAAACCTTGCTAAAGCAGCTTTTAGCCTACTCATATTCGGCGCCATCCTTTTTGCCCTAACCCTGAGAGTACTCTCCACGTTGCAGGTGAGCACTTTAGAAGAAGCAGGCTTGCTCCTCTCGCTTGCACCACTAATCAGTTTCTACTTTTATCTTCACAAATACCGCATCTACAGCGGCGGCTGGACAGGCGAAAAACAAGTAGCCAAACTCCTAAATAGCAAACTAAACGACGACTACTATCTCCTAAACGACCTGTACCTGCGTGACGGCGGCGGAGACATCGACCACATCGTTTTGGGGCCAAACGGCGTTTTCGTTTTGGAAACTAAGAATTGGAGCAGAAGCATCTCCTGCAACGGCGACGAATGGCAGAGAGTGGGCAAACGCAACTTTTCAGGTAGCCCAAGCCGACAAGTTAAGCGGAATGCTGCTAAAATCAAACAAATAATCGACAGCAACCCCAACCTAAGACCTCTGAGCATATGGGTTGAGGGTATAGTGGTTTTCACAAACAATCATGCCACCCTACACGTGAACAACCCAACCGTTCCAATCCTTAAGCTTCCCCAACTGTCCAACTACATAACAACACATAGTAGCTCAAGAAGCATTTCTCGTGAACAACTGGAAGCCATCGGAAAAGAAATTACCCGACAAAAACATTAAACGCATTCGGGCGGCGTGATTTTTAGCCATGCTTTCTTTTTCACAAGTGCCAGCGAAGTAATGATGGTTACCAGCAGGGTGCCGATTAGGTAAGAATTGTAGTAAGCGCGGTCAGGGTTCTGGATTGTTGAGGTTACGACGGATGCCAAAATATAGAGCGAAGCTAGTCCCGTTATCAATTGAAGCACATGAAGAACTCTGTTTACTTGGCACGCTTTAGATTTTACCCAGTTTAAGCCGGATTCTACTCGTTCTGAAACATCAGGCAAATCATCCAGCAGCAAAGTAAACCCAGCCAAAATAAAAAAGCGCCCAACATTAACCGCTATGTCACTTGAATTTACCAGAAAAAGGCTAAGCAGAGGAACAGACGTAAAAAATACGACAAACACGGAAGCAAACAAAAGGACAAGGAAGCCGTAAACGTAGTGGTGAAACAGGAATCGTCCTGTATGCAAAGCACGTCCTATGCATGCACCGGGAAAGATATTGATGAATGCGGCTGCGGTGGCGAACCAAAGCAGGTTTCCGTCAAGTAGGTAGGGGGCGAAGGGGCGCCAGTAGGGGTATGATTTGTAGAAGCCGTTTAGGAGACCCGCAACCACACCTACGGTAATGAGTGCATTGAATATCAAGGCTAAGCTGAATATTTTCTTTAAGATTACCCAAACCGAACCAGCCATTTGTCAACCCTATAAAGCCCTAAACTTCAAGTTTTATAAAGAAATTCACACAACCGTCATTTATAAGTAATGCAAGTTAAGAGAGAAAAAACCATGAAGTTTAAGTCAACTATAAGCCTTCAAACGAGATGTTAGTCGCCGCACTCAATCAAAGCCAAACCCTAACGGCGAAAGCAGGTGCATTAAGCAAAACTTTTATTTTTTTCCTTTTTCTCTAGCATATTAAACGGTGAAAAGTTTTGGGAAGCATCGGACTAGGCGCTTTAGTAGGATTCATAATAACCATAATCTTAAGCATAATCTACCCAGGCATCGGAACCATCATAGGCGGTTTCATAGGTGGAATAATCGCTGGGCTCATTGCAAGAGGCATCTTGGGGGGCACGATGGCGGGTTTTCTATCAGGAGTATTTAGCGCCATAGTGTTAGCTATCCTTTTGTTTCTCCATTTCATCGTGAGTGAAACAATTAAGCATGGTTTTCTAGGCTTCCTGTTTGGTGGCTTAGCAGGTTTAGCGCTTGGAATTGTCCTCGCCGTTGCCGTTACGGTGATTGCAGCCATCGGCGGATTAATCGGCGGAGCAATAACACGATAAAAAAAGTTTACCTGTCCAGCATAAACGCCTTTTTCTCACGCGTTGTTTTTTCTGGAATTCGGTCCAAAATCATTTTTTCCTCAGGCTTCTTGCTCAGCACAATTGGCGACAATTGTCCAGCAAGCTCCAGCGCCGATGTTAGTTTGCTGTTTCTTTCCGCATAGATTTCAAACAAAACACCGTTTTTATGCACCGTGCCACCTAACTTCGCATGCAAAATTACGCCTGCACCTTTCTCTTTGGGTGCTCCAGCCTCACGCGCAATCCGAACAATGTCATCGGTGCTTAGCCACAGGACTTTGCCAGCCTGCTCTGACCGCACCACAGCCGATTCAGGACCAACAGGCAAATCTTCAGGCTTAACCGCTGGGTTGCCGCCTTGAGCAGCAATGATTTCCCGCATCTTCTTCTCTGCCTTGCCTGAATCAATCATTTCCTCAGCCATGCCCCGTGCGTTTTCAACGCCAACCATTTCAAAGAGCATGCTTGCTAGGCTGACGGCTTTTTCGCGCAAATCAGGTGGACCGCCACCCATAAGAGTAGTCAAGGCTTCCCTGCGCTTCCAAAGCTGGTCCGATGCCGCAGCCCAACGGTTGGTCACCAAAAGTCAAGGCGCATTGAATGTTTAAGCCTAAACGTTTGCCCAAATCCACAAAGTCCGAAGCTAACGTGTAGGCTTCTGTTCGGGTTTTGATTTTGGCGCCCATGCCTGTTGGGATGTCGATGACGACGTGTGTGGCTCCGATGGCTTTTTTCTTGCTTAGAATCGAGGGCAAAAGCATCGGGTCAATTCCCAGGGGGTATTCGACTTGGATGAAGAGGTCGTCGGCTGGCGCAAGCTCCAAGTGAGCCGCCCCAAACGAGGCATCCGTTGGTTTTCGCTACGACGTCTTTGATTTCGTTTATGGATAGGTTGACTGGGCAGAGGGTTTCCACTCGGTCTGCGGTTCCAGCGGGCGAAGTGATTGCTCGTGAGGAGGTTTTGGGGATGGTGAATCCTGCCGCCGCCACAATGGGCACGACTAGCATGCTGGTTTTGTCGCCTGGGATGCCGCCGACGCTGTGCTTGTCAAGGATTGGTCCTTGACCAAAATCGATTGTTTTGCCCGTTGAAATCATCGCTCGTGACAAGGCTTCGGTTTCGCCTGTGCTCAACCCATGAATGCTAAGCGCAGTGAGGAAAGCGGCGATTTCAACCGTGCTCAAATGCCGTTCAACCACGTCCTTCACGATGGCCACAATGTCTTTTTCACGTAAGCGTTCGCCATGCAGTTTAGCGCGAATGTTAAAGAGTGATTCAGGAAGCGGAGCCAACTCCACCTTAACTTTTTCGCCTTCCTTCACCCCGAGCGCGGCAACGGTTTCTCGGTAGAGTCCAATGCGGTTTGGAGGAAAATAATCAGCGATGTTGGCGATGGCTATCATTTCTTGGTTTTTGCAAGTTATTTTTATTCTGTCTGAACTGTGCACGCCCAGCAGGTTGGCGCTTTGTTCGCTTAGTATGGCGATTCTGCTGCCGCCTGTGGTTATCATTAAGACTTCAACGGTGAGTTCCATCTGAAACACGTCAATACCAATTAGGTTGGGGAATAGTTAAAGATTTTAAGGCAAAGCCAGTCACACTAGCCAGCGAGGATTACTGCTTTGAAGTATCTTGACTTTGTGGATTTAACTTACAAACCCAAAGAAACCGATTTAATCTGCACTTTCTACGTTGAGCCCGAAGGCATAAGCCTTAAAGAAGCTGCGGGCGGTGTGGCGGCGGAAAGCTCCGTTGGCACATGGACAGAACTTACAACTGAGAAGCCCTACGTTAAACGGCTGGCAGCACACGTCTACAGCATAGAAGGCAGCGTAATCAAAATCGCTTATCCCATCGAGCTCTTTGAGCCAGCCAACATGCCAAACATCCTCAGCAGCGTGGCAGGAAACGTTTTTGGGCTTAAAGCACTAAAAAACCTGCGTCTCCTCGACATAGAATTTCCCAAACAGCTCCTAAACAGCTTCAAAGGACCAGCCTTTGGTATAGCGGGCATCCGCAAACTCCTAAAAGTCCCAAAACGCCCGCTCGTCGGCACAATAATCAAGCCTAAACTTGGGTTAGAAACCAAAGACCACGCCAAAGTCGCCTACGAGGCATGGTTTGGCGGCTGCGACATCGTAAAAGACGATGAGAACTTGAGCAGCCAAAAATTCAACCCCTTCGAAGAACGCTTAACGCAGACGCTGGAAAGCCGAGACAAAGCCCAAGAGGAGACGGGCGAACGCAAAGTCTACATGATAAACATCACCGCCGAAACCGACACCATGCTCAAACGTGCCCAAACCGTCGTCGACCAAGGCGGCGAATACGTCATGGTTGACATCTTGACCTGCGGCTGGTCAGCCCTGCAAACTTTGCGAGACCAAAACTTCAAACTTGTCATCCACGCTCACCGCGCTGGACATGCGGCTTTCACCAAGAACCCCCTGCACGGCATCGCCATGAAACCCATCGCTACCGTCGCACGAATAATCGGCGTTGACCAACTTCACGTCGGCACAGTGGTCGGAAAAATGTCTGAAACCAAAGCGGAAGTCATCGAAAACATCGCGGCCTGCAAAGCCGAACTGGGCGGTTTGAAGCCTGTTTTGCCTGTTGCCATCGGCGGACTGCACCCCCGACTGGTTCCTGCACTGATGGAGACTTTCGGCAACGACTTTGTTATCCAAGCAGGCGGCGGCATCCATGGACACCCAGACGGCACAGTAGCAGGCGCCAAAGCCATGCGCCAAGCCGTCGACGCAACCCTATACGGAAAAACGCTGGAAGAATACGCAAAAAACCACAAAGAACTCGCCGACGCCCTAAAACAATGGAAAACCTAACCCAAAAACGATAGGTCGCCTACTTTTCATCTAACCCCTATCCCCTACTTTTAGCTCTCTTTTGGGCGACCCTCCATTACATTAAGCAAGAATTTCCAAATTCGCTACTTTGCAGTTCTCTTGCGCAGAAGCATACCCACAACAACTAACAAAACCGCAACCATAACAATCAAGACTATTATGGCTGTTTGCTCCCAGCTAAAACCAAACAAGCCTGTCTGAGTCCCAGGTTGCATTGGGGCGACTGTTGGGCTCGGTGAGGTCGAAGTTAATTCGGCAGGAGTAGATGCTATCGGCGTGGGAGTTAGCACAGGAGTAGGTGCTGATGGTTCAGTAGTTACCGTTGCAGCGTCGGCTTCGTTGAGGGTTATGGTTTGGATAGTGCTCCATCCGCTTTCTGTACCATTAAATACCCAAGGGCTAAAAGGAACTACAACGTTTTTCAAGGCAGTGCCTGACATCGCTTCAACTTGAAAGTCAGCTTGGCCGCCAATAGGTATCGTTACTGCGCTATCGGGTCTACTATTGGGTGCGTAACTAGCTATTGTATCAAAATCCCCGCCGTTGAGCAGTAAAGACACTACTGTATTGGACCCTGAATCTTGAACAAAATAGGGGGCCCGCTGCACCCTCTCCGTTAATTGGTGAAATTTCACTCCAATCTTGGGCGAAATGTCCCTTATATTGGATATTATACATTATGCCGGTGTAAGAGTTGTATCCTACGTCAGTTTTGCCGTCGAAATTTTGGTTTGTAATTGTTATGTCTAACGTTATCCATTCCAATTGGCTACCTGCATGGGTTGTTTGCTGCCCTGTGAAGGGGTCAATAGAGGACATAGGAGGTGAATCGAAGGTGTGCTTGACAAGCTTTAAGCTGAATTGTGGTACCGACGGGGTGGCTGCAGCGCTGGCTGCTTGTAGCAGCGTTAGGCTTGAGGCAACCAAAATAACACAAAGCATGAATGAGGAGATTTTGCTCATTTCGTTCATACCTATTTTAGAGGCTTGGTCGTGATTAAAGGCTTCTCGTATAGAGTTCTTTACTAACCTTAGTCAAAACTTCTTGACTAATCAGCACTTCCATGTTTTGATGCTTAGAAAACCCATGGGTACTTTCGGCGTATGACCTCAACTATTGTTTGGGGTGCGATTATGCCTTCTTCGCAGATTAAGCCGTGGATGTAGCGGTTTGGGGTAACGTCGAAAGCGGGGTTACGCACCAATGAGTTTTTGGGGTGCTTCGCTCCAGACTTCAGCTGGGTTGCGTTGCTCGATTTTTTCGCATTCGCCCTCGAGCGTTTCGGGGTCAAATTTTAGCAGTTCCGAAACCACATAGAAGGGCACTCTGGCTTCATGAGCTAAAACAGCGATGCCGCTGTGAACCAATCTTGTTAACCACGTTGCCCTCTGAGGTGATGGCGTCGGCTCCCACGATTACCAAGTCAACGTTCTCCCATGAACGTCCGCGCCGCCGAATCAACAATAAACGTGGTTTCGATGCCCAAATCCACAAGTTCTTTAGCAGTTATTCTTCCCTGAAATGCAGGGCGGGTTTCGGTGCAGATTACCTTGAAGTTTTTGCCGTCCGCTTTGGCTTTGGCAAGCAGTCGGGTGACGGTTGAGGAGTGGCAATGCGTAAAAACGACTGAGCCGTCGCGGATGCGTTTGGCGCCTATTTCCGCGGTTTGTTCCCTTGAAGCATCCAAATCTTTGAGGAATTGGGTGGCGTTTGCACTCACGATTTGGCTTAGTTCGGCTACTTTTTCTGTTTTGGCGTTTTGGGCTTGGCTGATTATCCAGCGGATTGCATTTCGCATCAACGGTTCGGTTTCTCTTGAAGCAGCGAAGATGGTTTGGGCTTCTTTGAGTTCGCCGAGGAATTGGGTTTTGTTTTTTGCTTTTGTCTGTTCTGCTTGGGTTTGGATGGCTTTGACGGCGGCGATGGCGACGTTTCTTGCGCCTTGAACTTGGAGTTTTCTTATTTTTTCTGCTACTTCGCGGATTGTTTCTGCCATAACTTTTTCAACCTTGAACGGCTTGTTTTATTTTATTTGTGGAGAAGCATATAAGCAAATTCATCACAAACTGTTAGTGAGCGCTATGTTGCCTGATGAAGATAGCATCAACAGTATCCTGCGACCATACATTCAGCCATGGTACGATTCCATCGAGAATCCACAGAAGGCGCAGGAGCAGGTGCTGGCTGATTTGGTGGCGAAATACGGTTCCACGGAATATGGCGCAAGCCACAACGCTTCCCAAGTTAAGAGCATTGCGGATTATCGGGCTAATTTTCCCATAATTAACTATTCAGGGCTCATCCCATACCTTGACACAGGTAAAAGAACGCAGTTACAAGGCGTTTTTGTCTGAACCGCCCGAAACCTGGGTTATGACCCGCGGCTCAACAGGAAAATCAAAAGTCCTACCCGCAACCCAAACCCACCTAAAACAAATCTACAGCTGCGGCGCCAGAGGACTCATAAACTACGCTGTTAGGAAAAAGAACTATGAGGTTTTTTTGGGCGTCATTCTGAACTTGAATTTTCCCTCAAACGTCCACACCATGAATGTCGACGGCAAAGAAGTCACTTACGGCTACAGTTCAGGCACCTACGCTCGGCTCAACCCCATGTTTGACAGGGTAAGCCTTCTGCCCCGCCAAGAAGAAATCGATGCCTTAGGCAGCGGAATCGGCAGGAAAGATTGGGAAAAACGCTTCGACCTTGCTTACCAGATGGCGCTAAACCAGAACGTCACCGCAACCATGGGCGTAACCCCCGTAATCCTCTCCTTCGCCAGATACGTTAAACGCAAATACGGAAAAAAACCCGCCGACCTATGGAAAACCCAAGCCCTCTTCTGCACCAGCGTACCCAAAATCCACTTCAAGTACGGACCAATCCTCAAAAAATACTTCGGCGACGTACCAATCGTGGAAATGTACACTGCCACCGAAGGCGTCTTTGGACAGCAACTCGACGATTTACCCTACATAACCCCGAACTATGACTCGTACCTCTTCGAAGTTGCCACAGGCAAAGGCGTAAAGATGCTGCATGAACTCAAACGGGGCGAATGGGGCAGACTAATCGTTTCTTCCTGCATGTTTCCACGTTACGACATCGGCGACTTGATTGAAGCGGCTGGAAAAAACTATTTCCGCGTATTCGGAAGAAACAAAGCTCTAACGCTTCTGGAGCATAGGCTTTACCGAGCGTTTTTAGGCTGGATAATTTAAGATGGTTGAGGCGAGCGTCTTCGTGCAGTCATAGCAACGTAGATTGCGCCAATTATGATGATTACGCCGATTATTAACAGCATAATAGCCCAGCTTTGCCCTGAATCTGCACTGAAGTAACCGCTTATTTGCAGCACAGAGAAAAGACCTAACGTGATTAGTATTAGTCCACCGATTAAATAGCCGATAAAGCCGTGTTCGCCCTTCTCTTGTTTTTCTCCCTTTTCAGGGTGCTGATTTTTCTCTTGCTTTTCCTGTTTCTCATTCTTCTCTGATTTCTCATCTCTTCTGCGATATGGCTGAGCAGGCGCTGGTGCTGGTTGACCTGACGGAACAGCCTTTTAATGATGCCCCGCAGCGTGGGCAAAAAGTCATTGTTTCATCAACTTTATTGCCACATTTCGGACAATACGACATTCAAATTCATCCTGATTACCATTTTATCAGCTTTGAGTATTTAAAACATGCACTTAACTCCTTAAAGAGAAAGATATATGTGTTAAATACTCCATTCTCGAATGGAGAAAAACAGTTTGTTTAATGCGTTAAACCCGCAGACGTTAACTGATAAGAAAAAAGAAAACTTGTTCACTGCCATCTACATTGGCGCCATCTTCATCATCATTAGCTTTGATTTACTTCATCCATCTATCTGACAACCTTTGGGATGGATTGGTAAACTTTTTCACCTCACTCACGCTTGCACCAGTTCCCGCCACTGGCATCTCTTTGCCTGCTCCTTCAAACCCAGCTGGCTACATAAACCTCTACACTGCAGCTTTCCAGTTCAGTATAGCCCTAGGCATCTTAGAAATCGTAATCTTAACGTTAAGAGTCGGGTTACATTCGCCTGTGTACACGTAAAGCAGAAACCATTGAAAACATCGTCTTCTGGCTTGGAACAAGCTACCTAATAACTACTTACCTAGTAAACATGACTATACCCAGCGAATGGTTTGTTTTCTGGGCTGGAATAATATTGATCTTCGGTTTAGCATTGGTTGCCCGAGCGTTTGTTCTCTTAGCCAAACGATAAACACTATTTCTTCTTTATTTTCAGTTTCCACCAGAGCCCCATTATCTGGCGGAACATATTCCATGAATCCTTAGCGAGGTTAACTTTTGTGCCCTTGCCGCTTTTCCATTCCACCGCAATCTCTTTTACTCTAAAGCCCTGTCGATAGGCTCTTACCATTATTTCTGTGTCCCAAAACCAATGAGTCGCCTCAACTTTGTCAAGTAAACTCATGAGCGGTTCTCTTTTGAAGGCTTTAAAGCCGCATTGGTGGTCTCTAAGTTTTGAGCCAAGCATGTGCCTTACAAGAAAATTGTAAGTTTTAGAACTTAGACTCCTGCTAAATGTGCGTTCTGCCTTGCTTTCACGAAGCATCCTAGACCCTGTTGAAAAGTCGTAGCCTTCAACGGTGATGGCTTCAACCAGAGGCTTAAGATACTTAAGGTCTGTGGCTAAATCCAAATCCATGTAAACCAGAACTTGTCCGCTGCTTTGCTTAAACGCGTTGTTGAGTGCGGTTCCTCTTCCCAAGCGTTTTTCACGGTGAATATGCCTGACGACTGGGTTTTTTTGTGCGAGTTCTTCTGCGCGTTGGGCGGTGCCGTCGGTGCTGCCGTCTTCAGCAATAATAATTTCGTAGGAATCGGTGAACTCTTTTAGGGTTTGGATGGTTTTCTCCACAGCTGGGTTTAGGTAGTCTACTTCGTTGTAGGCGGGAAGCACCACTGAAACTTGAACGGTCTTATTTGTTGTTGCTGTTATGCGTAATTCCCCCAGCTTGGGAACCACCTTAGGTAATCATGAATAAACGAAGTTGAAACGGGGGCGCCTGAAATCACAGGGTAAAAGAGCAGGAACATCGCTACTGCACCAGCAAATATGGCTATGGCAGCAACCTTGCCAAGTCGCGTATTCCAGTACTTGTTGATGAAGTAGGTTGTCGCGAGGCAAAGAAGAGGCACGCTTAGGTAGTAATGGTAGATGTAGGTTGCTCTGCCTATGAAAACGTAGGGCAGCCAAGAGAACAAGAATACAACAACTATGAAAATCGCTGCAACATCCCAACCAGAACCTCGTATGCTAACATGCTTTTTCAAAGAGGACTGCGACAAGCGGCTCCGTAAACTGGTCAACCATGCCTCTACATGAAACGCTTTAAATGCTAACAAAATCATGGCGGCAAAGCCAATCCACCAAACAACAGGATTACCAAAAACCGTGATGGTGGAAACCATGTTGTTAGGTAGGGTAGTTATGTCAAACCATCTTGGAACATTTGCTCCATTGGGCTGAAACATGAGGGGCCAAGTCCACCAGGGCGACGAAGAGGAATCAGTGACTGAGCCTGAGTGGAAACCAAGCATGGCAAACTGCAAATTCACAATTTTCGGGAAGGAGTCGCCTAAAAGCATGTCAGGGATGTAGGTTGCAAAGTAAATGACTGCTACAACACCGATACAGGCTACCAGCAGCAGGAACGGGTGGTCAAAGAAAGCAACATACTTGTCGGCTAAGCTGCCTTTTTGTTTCCAGAGGTCCTTTACCCGAACTGCCGCAAGCAACGCAACCAAACCCAACGCACTAAAAAGCGGAAACCCAAACTTTGTCGAGAACCCAAGTGCAAAGAAAACCACCGCCAACATCAACGGCAAAACCGAAGTCTTCTTCCAACCGTCCTTAACGACCTTCATAAAGTAGACTAAGAAGAACAATTGGGAAAGCAACGAGAAGAACACCAGGTAGGTGTCAACGGTGCCAATTCGCGCCATGGTGAAGTGCATAAAATCGAAAGTCATCAAAAACGCTGCGGAGAACCCGCCAATCCAGGTGCCGAACAGTTTCTTGCCCAAAAGGTACATGACCGCAACTATTAGCGTACCAAATATTACTCCCATTATGCGCCAACCAAATGGCGTCGCACCAACAACTGCTACTCCAACCGCCTGAATTAGTTTTCCAAGGTCTGGATGGGTTCTCTCGTCAGGTATTTGGTGGTTAACAAATTCTACGGCTGATCTGGCAAAGTAAACTTCGTCAAAGTACATCTTGGACATGTATGTTGGCGGAATCTGAAGTGAGCCCTGTTCATCCACCAACTTATTCAATGTCGCGTCTGTGTTGTTTTCCCCTGTTATGCCAACGATTGGGATTTGCTGGTTGCTTGGGTTCGATATGCCAATCTCAGAGACCTCAATGAAGGGTGATGGTTCGCGGTCAGTGGGGTTGGGAACAGACCAGTAGAAGTCGGGTCGCGAGTCATAGACTGCGGGTGTAACGTTGAAGTCTAAGTATTGTGTGTTCACGTTTACGGTTAGGGATTGCTGGACTGAGTAATCGGTGGCTCTGTCTTGAAGACTGAATTGTCCCAGATAGCTCCAGTTTTCAGGAACACCCGAATATACTTGGACTGAGGCGTTGCCGCTTTGAACCCAGAAATACACGGTTTGAACCTGCTGGTTTGAGCCCAAATTAACGTAGAAACTTTGCTGTGTGGTGCTTTGCCAATTTGTCACTGGTGCATTAACTTCGCCCACGTTCCAAGTGGCTATGCCGAAGAAGACGATTGATATCAAAACCATTGTTATGATGTCTTTTTTTGTGAGTTTTAAGTCGAAGTTCATGTTGGCTCACCTCTCTGTTGGGGGTTGAGTTAATGTGGCGGGTTCAGCTTTGAGCCATCTTTTTCCTTTAAGTTCATCCCACATTAGCACTGAAGCATAAATGAACATGACTAAATTAATAACGCTTATCGCTAAAACCACCCAATCCCCGCTTGGAATAAATGCGCCAAGATTTAGGTAATAGAGAACGTATGCTTGGTTAACCAGCAAGGTACCCGTTAAAACCACGTAGAACGGTCGAGCTTTCTTGACGAATGGAAACATCAATGCTAACATGCTTATGGCGGGGAACAGGTAACGTTCATGAATCCTTGTGGGCAACATGAAGAACGCGAAGAAAAGCATAAACGCACAAAACACGGCAAGCCACTCTCCTGAAACGTTAAAACGCTTATGCAAAACATACACCGTGAAAACAGCGAACGCGCCAAACAATGCCCACCCCAAAATGAACAGGTTACCATCAGGCTGCCATAAGCCGAAAATGCCCCACAAGTTGAAAGCGTTAATCGAAGTGTACTGGTAGCCGCTGTACGCTCCGAAGTAGATTTTGCTAAGGAAAGTCACGGGGTTACTCCATTCGAAGGGCAAAATAACCACAAACACGGTCGCCGCAAACACAGCCACGGAAGCCAGCAGGTTCTTTATGCCGTTCTTTCTAAAAATCAAATAGATGAGCAGTGGCGCTAATGCTATGCTCTGTGGCTTAGTTAAAATGGCAATGGCGAAGACAACTGCGGAAAACTTTGGCTTACTTTTAAGCGCAAGTATAAGCGAGAGGACTAAAAAGAATGTGTAGATGGCGTCGTATTGTCCCCAGATTGCCGTGTTAAAGATTACTGCAGGGTTGAAGGCGTAGAGCGCCGTCGAAGTAAGTGCTAACTTGAAACTTGATTGTTTTCTGACAAAATAATAGATAAGTATTGCAGTGGCTAAATCGAAGAGGTTAGGCACCCACTTAACAATATTTGCTATCCCTATGCCTAAGGCGTTTGCTAAGGACCCAAAAAACCAGAAAATGTAAACATTGAAGGGCGGGTAATCTGCAAATCCAACAACCGAATAGAATGGTCTTATTCCATGCGTGGCTGCAGTGCCAAACCAAGCGATAAAGTCGTTTGTGTCAACCGAGTATCCCTTAAGAGGAAACAGGAGAACCCTAACTAGGGCGGAAATGGCAAGTACCAAGGCTAACGTAATGGTCTCGCGTTTGGCCAACGAGAAGTTAACCATGTTTCCCCCTCTTGAGAAGATACTTGTTATTATGGCATAAGAAGCTTTTTCAAAAACATCGATTTAAGACAATTTAGAAGTTCAGGAGTTCATGCAAGACCCCTTCTTTGCTTTTTTATCAATTAGCTTCTGCAAATATGCTTTCGAGTCTCGTTTAAACTTCTCCTCATTCTCCTCATCAGACGTGGATGACGTTTGGTGTTGCATCAGCTAACCCCATATCGAATGTCGCATTAAATTCGATAAAAGAGGTGTTCCACTAGCAGGAATATTACGAAACCCGGACATATCAGCGCATGATAGCTCACTGAAAAGTAAACTTAAGCCTGAATTTGATAGTTATCTTGACCTTTTTTGTTTTTCTTTGGAATCGTAATGACAAATCGAACACCCATGCCGAGTTCACCTGTCTCCTGAATCTCCCAGCCATAAACTTCAATCATTTTCTTAGACAAGAACAAGCCAAAACCTGTGCTTCCCCCCGTGCTAAACCCTTGACTAAAAAGCTTCAACTTATTCTCAGCAGAAATGCCGGCTCCATCATCTTCATAGATCAATTTCAATTGGTCCTCGCCCTCCTTTTCGTAGTGGACGCTTATGGCGGTTGTTTTCTGGCCGTATTTTCTTGTGTTATCTATGAAATTGTAGAATAATTGTCTTAGAAATGAGTCTGCTAGGACAGTTAAGCCTTGGCACTTATTGATTATCATGGGTAGCGAACCAGAAAACAGAACCGTAGCCTCGTTTAACGCTTTCTCCACGTTAACGTAGACCAATTCTTGGGCGCCTAACTCCTCATACATTTTGGCGTAATCAAAAATTCGCCCCGACTCCTTAACTGACTGCTCCATCTTACTTAATCCATCAACGATGTCGGGTTTGTCAGCATACTTCTTTTTCAAGAGATACGCATTCCCCGTTATCACATAAAGCTTGTTGCGGACATCATGCCTAGTTAAGCCGCCCACCACACGCAACTTCTCATTTATCGCCGCGATTCTGGCTTGGTTTTCTTTAAGTTTTTGCTCCGCTTCCTTTTGTTCGGTGATATCGCGAACCGTTGCCTGCAGAACGCTTTTTCCCTTAAATTGCATCTTAGTCAAAAGCACGTCTGCAAAAAATGTTGTTCCATCTGTTCTTTGGTGAACCCAGAAAAACTGGTCTTTACCCGCATCTAATGCTTTATGAATATGCTTCTGGGCAGATTCCACTGATAAGGTTCCATCAGGTTGTGTTAGGGGTGACAAATCTGCTGGGCTATTCTTCGCAAACTCCTCAGTGGATTTGCATCCAAATAATTGAAGTGAGGACTCGTTGCAATCGAAGAATCCTCGTTCGTCAAGTAGCATAAGTGCATCCTTTGACGACTTATAAATAGTCTGATATTTCTCTTCGCTTTCTTTGAGTTTTTCTTCAGCTATTTTTTGTTCAGTGACATCTCTGATTATGGCCAAAATCGCATATGGCTCATGGCTTTGATTAAAGATCATTGAAGATCTTGCCAATCGATAAACCCAGGACCCATCACGATGTTTAACACGATACTCAGTGGTCGAGAAACCTGTTTTGAGGAGTTCTGCCATTTTTTCCTTTACAACGGGTAAGTCGTCAGGATGCATCTTGGCAAACGAATCTGACTCGCCTTCGTTGTTTTCTTCTAACCCCAGGTTCTTGAAGTATGCAGGGTTTCGGTAAATATTCTTGCCCCTAAGATCAGTCAGCATAATTGAGTCGTCAGCATATTCAACCAATGCGCGATACTTAGCCTCAGAATTTGACAAAGCTTCCGCAGCTTTTTTCCGTTCCGTAATATCTCTAACTACAGCGAGAACCAGTTTCTTGCCGCCTGACTCAATTATGCGTGAATGAATTTCTACGGGTATTCTTGTTTTGTCTTTGGTTAACTGTACCGATTCAAAGACTGCAGAACCCTTCTCAAATAACTCTTTAATTCGAGGCTCAATAAGGCTGGCTGTTTCTGGCGCATCCAAGCTGTGAAGGTTAATTTTAGCCAGTTCCTCTTTACTGTAGCCAGTTTGCCTGCAGGCAGCTTCATTAAAGTAAATGATTTGTCCTTCCATGTCGTGAACAAGAATAGAATCCGTTGCCAACTCAAAGATTTCTGAAGATATCTTTAGTCTATCTTCAGTTTTCTTACGTTCAGTAATATCGATGATTACTCCTCTTGCGCCTACGACCTTGCCATCTTTGATAATTGGAGCGCTGCTTAATGTAACTGGAAAATGTGTTCCATCTTTTCTGATAAATGTGTATTCGTTGGGGTGCTCCATGGTTCCAGAAAAAACTTTTCCTATGTTTTCTTTGGCTGTTTCTTTTTCCTCTGGAAGAATAAGATCAAGAACATTGAAACCATGGGAAAGATCGTCTTTTGAATAGCCAGTTAATTTGTATGCTTTTGAATTAGCGTAAACCAAGTTTGCTTTTGTGTCAATTTCAAAAATAATCTCAGGCAACGAATCAGCCAGCTCACGATACCTCTGCTCACTTAGCTGCAAAGCTTCCTCTGCTTTTTTGCGTTCAGTAATGTCTGTAGCCATGTGAATTACTTGACTAATTTTTCCTTCGTTGTCTTCGATTGGATAGGCGACGATTTCCAAGTTTATTTTATTTTGGTCTTTGTCATAATGAACATGTTCAACCCTTACAGGTTTCTTGTTTTTCAATACTTCCTTTAAGGGGCATTGGTGAGGTGATGTGCAGGGTGTTAAGCTGTTATGGGTTGCTTCGTAACAGGTCTTTCCTATCAAGTCTTCTTTTGTTCGCTTCATTTCTCTGCTTGCTTCATCGTTTGCCGCTAAAATCCTGTAATCTTGGGGGTTAATCACAAGCAGGGATTCGCTGATTGAGTTAACGATATTTTCGTTGAATTCTTTAAGAGAGTTAAGTTCCTCTTCTTTTTTCTTCCTTTGTTCAAATATGACGCTGGTAAGAACGCTTACAAAAAGAAACATTGCAGATCTAACTAAATTGTCAACTATGGAAATACTGGATGCAAAAATGAGGTTGCAGAACAGCAAAGTTACCACTATGGCAGAGGTAAGAATAATGCCTTTTCGGCGCCACCAGAAACTAAACAAAATGATGGGAATGTAAAAAAATTGTGTATAAACAGATGCGTTCTTTAAGATAACTAAGAAAAGGAAAATTGCAAATACGCATAGAAAGAGAGCCAAAGCTGAGACTGCCACTCGCACTGGATTTACTTTTGAGCTTACCACTAAACGTCTCATCCTTGGAAAGAAAAGGAAAATATTTATGGTTTTAAATGGCGAGTTTTATCAAATACCCATTCAAACTGGTTTATGGTTATCAACTTTTTCATCAGAGGATTCTTTGCTTGCTTCTATTATCTTTGCCAAGTTTAGAACAACTACTAGGTTCTCAGCTTGTTGTCCAACGCCAATGACGTACTCGTTGTTGGTTGTTGAGACCTCCAAATGCTTCTCTAAGTCAACGCCTGCTATAGTGGACACTTCAGCTACAGAATCAACCATTACACCAGTTGAGGCTTTATCTGTCTCTACGATGACCATTTTCCCGTTGCCTCCAGCTTTGCTTGGCAAATTCAAACGTTTCTGTAGGTTTAGGACAGTTATTATTTTCCCTCTAAGATTAGTTACGCCTTCAATGTAGTCGGGGGCGCCTGGGATAGGCGTCACTGATTGCATTTCTCTAACTTCACGCACTTGCTCCACAGGGACTCCGTAGCTGACGGCGCCAACTGTGAAGTTGACTACTTGCAGATTAGCTGTGTTAGACATGTAAATCACTTGTTTCCGGTTTTGGCGTTGGTGGTTGTTTGGGTTTGAGCCTTGGAGAGCTGTGCTCTAAGGTTCTTCACTTCGGCTGCTATCTTTTGTGAGAGTTCTGTGGCTTGGGTCATTGCTTCGGATATTTTCTGGTTTTGGGCGGTTACTTCCTCAGTTGTAGCTGTTTGCTCCTCAATGCTTGCGGCAGATTCTTGAGCGGCTGAAGCGGATTCCTCTGAGAAACTTGCTACCTGCTGGATTGCCCCATTCACAGTTTCAATTGCCTTAACGCTTTTCTGAATATTATGCTGCAATTGCAATGTTATTTCTCGTATTTTTCCCATTGAAGTTGCTACTTGTTGAGCACCAGTCAACGCTTCAGAAACTTTTATGTTTCCTTTGTTTGCGGCTTGTCCAGCGCCTTGAGCCATCTCGGCTGCTTTGTTTCCAGACTTGGTAATTTCATCGATTGAAACGACTGCGGTTTTTGCTGCAGTTCCCGCTTTTCCAGCGAGTTGCTTTACAGCGTCAGCTACAACTGCAAATCCTCTTCCCGCTTCGCCTGCTCTAGCAGCCTCAATGGCAGCATTCAAAGCCAGCATGTTAACTTGCCCTGCAATATCTGAAATATCGCCGGCTAAACCAGCAACACTCTTTACCGATGCGTTAACTTCTGTCATTGTTTTTCCGACGTTTAGTGCTGATTCTTTGATTTCGCTAAGGGAGGTAAGTGCTGATTTTCCGCCTTCGCCCATTTGAGCAGCCATTTTGTTGGAGTCGTCTACTAGAATGTTGACTTCTTCAGCAGCCTTGTTGACTTCCATCATTGTTTTAGCTAGGTCTTCAACGTTTTTGGCGGAATCCTGTGTGAGTTTGGACAGACTTTCTGCTCCGGTGGAGACGTTGTTTGAGGCGGTCTGCAATTGGATCATACTTTTGCTCAACTCTTCGGATGCAGTTGCTGTTTGTTTGCACATTTCTCCAACGTTCTTTGAATTACTCATTATTTCCTCAGAGAGATTATCGATTTTTTCTGAAGCTTCCGTGGCCGACTTGACAACGTTTTCTATTACAGTCATGGTGTTTTTGAGGTCTGTTATGTCAGTAACAAATTCTGTTGCTCCAATAATGTTGCCTTCTGGGTCGGTTAGTGGTGAACCGGTGTATTGTATGGGTAGTGCGCCGCCTCCTGCCCTAGCTATTGTTTGGGAAGAAGCTGGTTTTCCAGTTTTCATTGTTTTATAGCAAGCGCAGTTTGGAGTTTGGCAATCGTCAGTTTTAAAGAGGTCATAGCACTTCTTACCTTTGACTTTAGCGGGGGTACTGCCCAGCAGCGTTGCCCCGAAAGTGTTCATATAATTCACAGTGAATTCTGTGTCAATTGTCATGATTGGTGTTTGGATAGCTTCTAGGTATTCTGAGAGTTTTTGGCTAATTTCCATGGTCTTCTTTAGGTCTGTTATGTCGTTGACTAATTCTACGGCTCCTTTAATGTTGCCTTCTGGGTCGGTTAGGGGTGAGCCGGTGTATTGTATGGGTAGTGCGCCGCCTCCTGCTCTAGCTATTGTTTGGGAGGCAGCTGGTTTCCCTGTTTTCATTGCTTTAAAACACGCACAGTTTGGTGTGTTGCAGTCATCGGTTTTGAAAAGATCAAAACACTTCTGACCAACGACTTCGTTGACCGTTTTGTTTAGTAATTTTGCTCCTGAACAATTCATGTAAGTTACTGTGAAATCTCTGTCTATAGCCATTATTGGGTTCTGGATTCCTTCAATGTACTCAGATTGGAGGTTTGCTATTTTTGAAAGAGGTTTTGCTTGGGATTTAGAGTTGTTGGGGTAGACATTTTTTGTTGGGGGAACTGTGGCTTGCTCAGCCCCAAACTCTTCATCATTATTTGGTTTTGTAGACATATTTTTCACTTCAACTTTTTCTGGCTAATATTATGACATTGTCATAAAACGAAGTATGTACTACTTTTGATTTATGAAGAGTTAATGTTGATTATAGTTACACATTTCAACTCTGAATTATAGATTTTGCAATGCAATGATGTTTCCAAAATAGGGAATCAATAGTGGCTTTAGGTGCTTTTTGACGAATTTATGAGTGGAGCCTAAGTACAAATTGGAACCTTCAGCGGGATTTGGACCCGCGACCATTTTTTCAAGTGAGCAAT
This sequence comes from Candidatus Bathyarchaeota archaeon, assembly GCA_963846735.1. GTDB lineage: Archaea > Thermoproteota > Bathyarchaeia > Bathyarchaeales > Bathycorpusculaceae > Bathycorpusculum. Next base: position 77,886 of record CAWJXC010000006.1, read on the forward strand.
GATGGGAGAACATCGGGAGATTATTTACCAGTTGACTATCTCTAAGCCTTTTACGCATTTGAAATGTTTGTCACGTGTTAGGAGGGCTTCGTGGTTTGTTCTGGCGATTGCTGCGATAATGATGTCAAATTCGCCTATGAGGCGCCCTTCTTCTTTTAATTCACGATATATCTCAGCTGCTTCTGCGCATGCTTCAAGGGATAAATCCATTACTACCATGTTAGCTATCGCTTTTGTAATTTCTGACAGATTATCTTGGCGCATTGATGAAAGTGAGGCACCTTTTAGCAGTTCATAATAAGTAATGGTTGTAATCGAAACATTTCCGTTTTTTGTTAATTCATCAATTTTGTCTACGGCATCGGGTAATCCCTTCAGGAAGGCAACCATTACGCTAGTGTCGATTATCGTCAAAATTGACCTCTCTTGATTTTGCCTGCTCCCTATCCTTCAATACTATAGCGAAGACTTCGTCTATGTCATCACCCTTCCAACATCCAGCAAATTCCATAATGGATCTTTTTTTCTCTTTACCGGCAACCCGTAAAACAACATCTGAGAAGGATTCTCCGGATTTCTTCATGCCTTTGAGGGTTTCATAGGCTTTTTCGGAGAGGGAAATAACTTTAGTCATGCCAAACACTATGTGCATATGCATATATATGCATACCTTGGAGAAACCGATGGAACCTTCAGTAAAGCGCAAGAAACTTGGGCCACCACGCAACTTGTGGCAGCAACCACAACCAGCCAGCAACCTCGCTCCGCAACCTAACAACAAAACACAACCGCCAGCTAAACCCTCAGGAAGATGATGAGTATAGGGGGTTCCGCCATTATCTACTACTAGAAAAAACAAGCTAAGTAGAAATGTGGAGCCTTCGGCGGGATTTGGACCCGCGACCATTACCTTACCAAGGTAACGCCCCACCGGGCTAGGCTACGAAGGCAAATTCCTGTTCTTCTTTCAAACAAAATGCGGTATGCAATAAAGAGCTTACGGTCAGCCATTTCCATCCCAACAACGCAAACGTGCGGAACCACGCCTAAACCGTGAAGTTTGAGGGTAAATAAATATTAAAGGAGGCTAAACGTATTGTCACAGAGCAAGTTTGTGCAGGGGTCTCCAAGCCAGGTCAACGGAGTAGGGCTTAGGACCCTATCGCGTAGGCGTTCGTGGGTTCAAATCCCACCCCCTGCACCACCATGTTAATGCATGCAGAACAGATCTTGGCGATGCCTACTTTTTTTAATAATCCAAAATTGAAGCAATCGATTTCTCGTCGCAGCCAACAACACAAACGTTTGTCGCAACCGAGCACATACTAGCATTTTAATATCATAAGTCAATGCCTTATAGGTAAGTGAAAAAATTCAATGTTGGTAAAAGTTGAAATGAATGATTTGATCGGTGAGACCGAGAGCCTTGTCAACTTTTTAACAAAGCACTACAAACTGCATCCATCTTTAAACCGTAAAGGTTTGGAGTTAACTGAGGTGGATGCTCCAACTTTTGGGGTAATGAAAATGGTAAACAAGTTTCTTGGTAGCAAGAAGCTTAACAGTACTCATTGGGTTAGTGTGCAAGGTAACGCGGTTGTGATTAACCAGTTTAACCTGAAAAAGAAAGAAAAGAAAAACAAGCATCCAACTGCTCCATCGATGATAAGTCACGGCTGGTAACACAAGCTTTTATATCTAAAGAAAAGCCTGAATTCCAATTCAGACCTATTACAGGGCACAAAATCTGGAAAATAGTTTATCGAGATAGAAACGACTTGGCTTCTTTTCACCGTTGAGGGCTCGATCCCACCCCTGCACCATTATAAGCAAAACGTATGGGGATCCGTTCGGGTGATGGGTTCTTGCTTTTTACGCTAAAGTTTGCGTTTTCTAAAGATTTTTGCGCGTTTGACGCTTAAGAATTTTAATTAGCATTCTCATTAAAAAAGAAAAAATAGAAAAGTAAATATGCCTATACCGAGGTTTTACTTTTTCTTTGCTGGGGCTTTCTTTTCTTCTTTTTTAACTGGTTTCTTGGCCACTTATATAACCTCGGAATTTTATTTATGTCGGTAATTGTATTTATAATTTGTTAAAGCCCACTCTGTATTTGAAACTCTTTAATTCAAATAAGAATTAAGCCATAAAATCTCTGAAAGTTTCTGGGTTTCGATTGCTTGACTTGGACAAACCATTCAGCAGTGAATAATAATTGATGTAGAGTTAGAAATTATTTTGCGTAAGCGGAATGTAAATAATGTGGGAATAGAGTATCTTTCTTATTCAGTTAACTGGGTTGTTTTGAATTGATTGTAATTTGGAGCCAAAATGCTCTGCCTGAGTTAATTTAGAAACAAAAAAGGATGTTGCGTTTTTAATTCAGAGGAAAAAGATAACAAAGCTTAATATTGCCTTAAAAAGAAAAAGAGGCTGCGGAGAAGTCGATATGAACGAATTGGTAATATCTGTAGCTCCAATGCATAGATTATGTAAGAAAGCTGGAGCAGACAGGGTGAGTGAAGCAGCAGCGAAGGAGCTTGCAAAAGTTCTCGAGGAGATTGGCGTTAGGATTGCTAAAGAAGCACTTGATTATGCCATTCATGCCCGAAGAAAAACCATTAAAGCGGAAGACATTGAGATTGCTACTAGAAAAGTCATGGGAAAATAGTAATCTAATAACTCAAGCGCCCAATTCTATGCCGTCAAGCACTAACTCTTTCTTTTCGCCTCTATAGGGCATATCATTCTATCGATAGGTTCCCTGTGTTTTTAATACCTAAGCATAACAAAACACTATGTAGACCAAAAACGTGTTTTTTTATGTAGAAAACCTTATCTTAAACGCGACAAGATTTATTTCAGGAGTTTTTGCTAATCATGAGGGAAGATTTAGCTTTACGCGGCGCAAGTGTGTTAAATAAAGAAAGGTCTTCCTTGAGTAGGATGTAAATAATGTCTGAACATAAACCTGAATGGCCTGAATCGGGCGACCTTGTAATCGCCACGATAGAAAGTGTGATGGATTACGGAGCATACGCTAACCTTGACGAGTACACCCGAAGAGGTTTTCTCCACATATCCGAAATCTCCAGTGCCCGCATAAGAAACGTCCGTGACTTTGTTCGTGAAAACCAAAAAATGGTCCTCAAAGTTCTCCGCGTGGACGTTGAAAAAGGCCACATTGACTTATCACTAAGACGTGTAACAAAACGTGAAAGAATAGAAAAAATCAAATCGTGGAAAAAAGACCGCAAAGGCGATGCGCTTCTGCATGCAGTAGCAGAAAAAACTGGGTTACCCATACATGAAGTCTACCAGCAAGCCGGAGTTATCCTCGAAGAAAAGTACGGCTTATACGACGGCTTCGAAAAAGTAGTGAAGGAAGGCATTGATGTCCTAACTAAACTCGAAATTCCTGAAGATCTCGCTAAAGTCATCGTCCAAGTTGCCGAAGAACGCATAAAAATCAAGACGGTGAAAGTTAAGGGCGTTATTGAGGTTCGCTGCATGAAGCCCAACGGTGTTAGATGCATCCAACAAGCATTCAGCGGCGCCAAGAAAGCACAAGAAGCAAAAGACGCCAAAATTGAATTCTCAGTAATTGCTGCCCCAAAATATAGCGTAGAAGTTTCAGCTGATAATTGGAAACGTGCCGAAGAAGTGCTCGATAAGGTAAGTGAAAATGTAGTTACCAATATCACTAAAGCAGGCGGGCATGGAAGCTTTAAGAGAGAAAAATAGAAGGTGCTAACTTGAGAGATTTCAATGAGAAACTAGAATGGGGTCAAGTGGAAAAAATCGGCAAAGGAACCAAAGCAAACTTTGATTCAGCAAAGAAGGTCCTCACTTTCTGTTTTAACCGAGGTCCCGAAACCTCAAGCGAACTGTTGAGAACCTCACGCGAACTCTTAATGAAAGAGCTAAGCGAATTGGGCTACGCTAGTCGCATGAAGTACAACGGAGAAGTCGTTGTTGACAACGTTCAGGAGACTGATGTAGTTCTTGTCAAGAAAAACCATAAACTCATAATTCACTTAAATAACAAGCAAACTGCAGAAAAAACGGCTGACGCCGCTTCTAGTGCTCCTTCAGAATCGCATGACTCGCAGATTCACTTTACAAAATAAAATCTTACTTTTGCGGTTAACCTCGATTACTTAAAGCCCGATGCTGTTAATCACGTTACCCGAGTTGGCATCAATCACCAGAACTATTTTGTTTCCCTTATGGTCATACTTCGAGAACCATACTGGAGCATGAAGCAGTTCCACGTCACCGATATCTGAATCAGTGTGTATCGACTGAATCATGTGATACTTCGCATGTGCTTTTTGTGATTGGAGCTGATCAACTAAGGTCTTTGCTTGGGATTTGGCAACGTCTTCGCTGATGTCACCGTTTAGAATCTTTACATCTTTAGGTAACTTGGAAATGTCAAAGAGCTCTCGTCCCTCAAGGTTAAATTGGTAATCCCGCGGCTGATAATCCGTGAGCGCCTTTAGAGCAATTACGGGAAAGTTATAGTTCTCGTCCATCTGCTCGGTTTTTTTCATTCCGCCGCCGTAACCCATTCCCATTCCGAAAGCCATTATTCTTATCCGCTTCAACCCAAGGATACCGCTAAATGGGTTGGCAGCTGCAAATCCTCCCTCGAAAGCACGCCTGCCTCCGAAACCGCCCCGTCTTCCGCCCCCAAAACCGCCGCCCATTCCGCCGAATATCACGCCCATCAAAGCGGCGGTTGTAGCAGCCTGTGCAATTTGTGCGGTTTCATCAGTGGCGGTGACGCTTGTACGAGCGGAAACGCTTACAATCCAGTAAGGCACGTATGTGAGGCTCATTTCCTCCTGTGTGGAGTCCTCGTGAAGGTGCCTGTGCAAAAGACCTCTATCCATCAACGGCGTGATTATGGAGTTTACTTGGTCAACGGTGGCAACCTTCAACGATAGCATTGTCTGCTTTTGAATGTTAGTCCAACCTTGGTTTCCCAAAGTGACGGCACTGCCACAATAATCGCAGGTTATAACCATCTCTCCAAACTTGGGCGAGATAGGCGCACCGCAACTGGGGCATTTCAAAGATGTTACTCCTGAAGGTGCAACAACAGGACCACTTGAAGCCGCAGACGGCTTAACCACGTTTAAACCTGTACTTGTTCCGCATTTAACACAGAATACTGCATCATCTGGAAGTTGAGCACCACATTTATGGCAATACATGTTTGTCACTGAATCTTGATTAAAAGGTGCTGTCTCTTATATTTTCCTGATTAAATTGAGCTGAATTTCTAAGGTGAATGAACCTTTTCTGCAATTATCCTTAAGCCGTTAATTTGAGGCTTTTTGGGAAAACAACTAAATACTTGTACAAAGCACTGGTAAAGTTATGTTTAAGAAAAAGAAGGGTTTGTCTAAGAAGGTATACCTTGCAATTATTCTCTTAGTTGTGCTGGTAGCGGCATCTGCCGCAGTAATCCTTGCAACTCAACCTGCCCCTGTTAAGGCGGCGGTAGTAGGCGTTCAGGTGGGTGACACCTTCACTTACAGCCTCAAGAGCGCCTCAAGTTTAGGTATAGGTGCGGTGGATACACCTGGTTTCTCGCAGTATAATGATACTGATTACTTCAAGGTTACCATAACTGATGTAAATGGCACTTCAGTTTCAATGGATACAGCATGGCGGCTCCTCAACGGAACAGAAAGTGATGCCCATCAAACAATTGACATATCGACTGGAGCAAAAACTGACCCGAACGGATTCTGGGCTATTTACCCTTCTAACCTTAACGTAAACGACTTGCTTCGCCCAACAGGGTTCGATGGGGTTACTGTCAACAAGACTGATACTCAAACATATGCTGACTCTACTCGACCGAGGAATTACTTCCCAATGGATGGAGAGTTCTTTGACGTTCGCGACCCCACACACAATACGCTCATGTATGACTCCCGAGACATTAATTTTGATAAACAAACAGGAATGCTCACTTACTTTATTGACTACGCACAATACAACAACCCTCAGATGACAGAAGTCATCACTTGGACACTAGTCAACTCATCAGTTTGGGTTGTCCAATAGTCCTTCACTTTTTAACCTCATTCTCTTCCTGACCAAAAATGCAACTTCCACTCTGCTTTTGGAAACTCTAAAGTCAGGAAAGATTGCAATCAATTTTATTTTTGTTTTGCTTTTATAGCTGCCAGTTTTCCGCCTGCTTTAACCATGCCCTTCTCCAACTCACTGAGGCTTAAAGTAACATCTATGGTTGTGCCTTTGGTTTGGTTCTTTACGCGTAAGTGTTCCTTTAAATCTTCAACCTCCAAAACCAGTGCATCACCCTGAGCAATGCTCAAATAATCCTGCTTGTCAGCGAAGGTTAAGGGCAAGATTCCGAAGTTTACAAGGTTAGCCATGTGAATTCTAGCGAAAGATTTAGCAATTATCGCTTTTACGCCCAGGTATTTGGGTGCGAGTGCTGCATGTTCGCGTGAAGAGCCTTGACCATAGTTTTCGCCGCCCACGATGAATCCGCCGCCTTTTTCGAGAGCGCGATTGGCAAAGTCTTTGTCTATGTGGATGAATGTGTATTTGCTTATTTCTGGGATGTTGCTTCTAAGCGACATGATTTCGGAGCCGCCTGGCAAGATGTCGTCGGTTGAGATGTTGTCGCCAGTTTTCAGCAAAACTTCTCCTGTTAGCTTGTTGGGTGTAGGTTGGAATGTTGGTAGGGGTTTAATGTTTGGTCCCATCACCACTTTGGCTGTAGGCTTGGCGGTAGGGTAGATGAACATGGCGTCGCTTAAAACAAACCTTTCAGGCATGGATATGGTGGGGAATTTGCCGAGTTTACGGGGGTCAGTGATTTTGCCTGTGAGGGCTGCTGCAACTGCTGTTTCGGGGCTAACCAGGTAGACTTTGGCATCTTGGGTTCCGCTGCGTCCTTTAAAGTTGCGGTTAAACGTTCGAAGCGACACACCCTCACTTGTTGGGGCTTGTCCAATTCCGATGCATGGTCCACACGCGTTTTCGAGGATTCTTGCGCCTGACTGGATTAAGGCTTCAAGCTCGCCTGTGACTGCTAGGTTTTGCATGGCTTGTCTTGAGCCAGCTGAGACGGTTAGGCTTGTGTTTTCGCTGACTGTTTTGCCCTTAAGTAGTGCGGAGACGATTTTTAGGTCGCGCAGGGACGAGTTGGTGCAGCTGCCGATGCAGACTTGGTCAACTGGGGTTCCCTCGAGTTCGCTTACGGCTTTAACGTTGTCGGGGCTGTGGGGCAGAGCAATTAACGGCTCAACCTTCGCGAGGTCTATGTCGAGATTCTCAGCATATTTTGCGCCCTCATCCGCTTTAAGCTCTGACCATTGGTTTTCACGTGCTTGTCCTCTCAGGAAATCTTTTGTGGTTTGGTCAGAGGGAAAGATGGAGGTTGTGGCGCCTGTTTCGGTGCCCATGTTCGTTATAGTTCCTCTTTCGGGAACGCTTAACGTTTTGACTCCTGGACCGTAGTACTCGAGGATTTTGTTTACTCCGCCCTTTACGGTTAACTGTTTTAGGATTTGGAGGATGACGTCTTTGGCTGAAACAAACGGCGAAAGCTTCCCAGTTAATTTTACTCCTAAAATAGATGGCATTTCAAGGTAGAAGGGTTCCCCAGCCATAGCGGCGGCAACATCTAAGCCTCCAGCGCCAATCGCAATCTCACCCATGCCGCCTGCAGTTGGCGTGTGGCTGTCACTTCCCAAGAGTGTGGCGCCTGGCTTGAGCGAAACGTTCCAGATAGAGCTGGTGGCAAATTCCGTTGCCTGGACGCGAGAAGACGATGCCGTATTTTGCTGCGACTCCTTGCAGGTAGCGGTGGTCGTCGGCGTTGCGGAAATCGTTCTGGAGCATGTTGTGGTCAACAAAGCTCAGACTTAGCTCTGTTTTGACTTTAGGCACGCCCATGGCTTCAAACTCAAGATAAGCCAACGTGCCCGTGGAATCTTGGGTTAGTGTGTGGTCTATTTTTAGGGCAATCTCTTCGCCTGTTTCCATTTCGTCCGTGGGCTAAGTGTTGGGCGATGACTTTTTCCGCTATGGTCTGTTTCAACTTTTTCCCTCTATTATGAAGTTAGCTTGCAATTGTTACTATACGCCAAATTGGAAGGAACAGAAATTTTAAGTTTCGCATGTAACTTTAAGAATTAAACGCTTTTTAACGGAAAAAATGAAATAGTTAGGCACTAACACCTATAGCAAGAGGCATGGCTATGTCGTTTAAGGCAAAAATGCATGAAGCAGCAAAAAATCAGGATTCACGGATTAGTTTTAGCATTGGATTTTCCTTTCGAGGTTGCCGAAAACCGAAATAGTATCTTGGCAAAAGCCCAGAAGGTTCTCAAAGCTGTTTACTCCCTACATTTGCGCGGTCAAGATTAATCATCATCTTACTCTTCCACTTGGAACTCTTTGATGGTGTACAGCAGCTTGTGGAGCAGAATTCATGGGGAAGGTTTGCTTGCAATTATGGATGCCAAAGTCAACGACATCGGCAACACTAACCAAATCATCGCCGACTACTATTTTGCGGCAGGTTTTGACGCCATAATCGCCAACCCATTTGTCGGGTGGGAAGAGGGCTTAAAACCGCTTTTTGAAACCTCAAAGAAAACAGGAGCGCGGCGTAATACTTCTCACCTACATGAGCCATAAAGGCGCAAGCGAAGGCTATGGCCAAACAATAATCGACCCAAAACAGGCGAAAAAACTCTGCAGTACGTTTCCTTTGCCAAGAAAGCTTTGAAGTGGGGTGCTGACGGAGTCGTGGTTGGCGCAACGGTTCCCGAGAAAATAGCTGAGGTAAAGCAGATTCTTGGAGAAAAGGCTGCTATTTATTCGCCTGGTGTTGGTGCTCAAGGGGGAGCGGCAGAAACAGCGATTAAAGCGGGCGCCAGCTACCTAATTGTTGGAAGAGAAATAATTAACTCTGATAACCCAGCGCAAGCTGCACGTTTGCTTCGTGATTCAATAAAAGGGGTATAGTGCGCGGTTATCTGTCTGCGTTTGTTTTCCCAGAGCTCTTTTTTGAGCAAATCACGAACCGAAGACCTAATCACGCTGCTTCTGCTTGGGTACATGTTGGCTCGGACTAATTCATCTAACCCTTCTAGGTATGCTTCTGGTAATAGGACTGTTACAAGTTTCACTTTTTTTTTCCTCCCTCAAACTATATCATGCATATAACATGTGGCAAATATAAGAGTTAGCGTAGCAAACCCTAACTAATCACAATTGTCGAAGCTGATTTAAGTGTGCCCAAGTATGTTCCATCCAAAAGGTAAAGTTCAGCGTCATCCACATCCACCGCTTCCGACCGCAAAACGGGTCCAATCAAGGCTTCGCTGCCGATTTCTTTTCGGGGTCTGGTCTCGTTTACTGGTCTGCCGCCCAAAAAATCATTGAAACTAGGCATAATGAAAATCTCCGTTGCCCTCGCTCGGATATTGTAGTTTTTCTTTAACGTTTCAGCAACCGAGCCCTCAATTTTTACGCCACTTTTTCTGCAACAGAATTTTTGCTAAGGCTTCGGTGTCGCATTTTGCCCTCATCCAAACTTGCCTTGTAATTTTGCAGCCTGTTGGGTCACGGAAAACCACCACTGGATGAAGATGCCCCATGACCAGTGTTTTGCACCCCAAGAAGTGCTGGCGAAGGCCATTTGTGACCATGAAAAACCCCCACATCCCCAATTACTGCTCCAGTCGCGGGCAAAAACTCGACGTTCTCTGGCAGAAGTGGTTCAAGGTTGGCGTCATGATTACCTCGCACCACAGCTATGCTGTCAATGTAGCCTTCGAGTTTGTTGAAAAAATCAGGAATATCCTGCCATTCGCCAAATTCGTGTGAAACAACCGTGTACTTCACGTCGCCAAGAATAACCAGCCTATCAGGCTTGTACTCAGTAATAATCGCGGTTAACTTGTTTAGTATTTTGGGGGTTTGGCTTGGGACATGGATGCCTTTTTCTTGTAGCTGCATTTCCCAACCCAGATGCGGGTCAGCGATAAGAAGCGTTTTAGTCTTTCCAGTTTTTACAAGTGCTGCAGGGTGGGGCAAAAGCAAATTAAACATTAGGGTTTAACCAAGCTTACGATTTTTTGGTGAATTTGCATGTTACCTGAAGCTATGAAACTCAACTTTTGCTTGGGGTCCAACACTACGTTTAACGCTTGATTGTCGGGTGTGGACACGATTCCGCCTGCCTCTTTCACGATGAGGAATCCCGCGGCGACATCTGTAGTACGGATTTTTCCCCGCAAATCAATGAAGGCATCTGTTAAGCCATTGGCTACATAGCAAATCTCAAGTGCGTTGGCGCCAAAATGTCGAATATGCTTAGTATTCTCGATTAGGGCGGTAACTTTTGGAACCACTATTTTGGCTTTGTAGGTGTTTAGATCTAAGCCTACGACTGCCTCATCTAAAAACGCGGTTTTTGAGGTCTCCATTTTTTGGTCATCTCGATAGGCTCCTTTGCCTTCAAACGCCGTGTACGTTACATCGTGGGAAAGGTCAACAACCATTCCTGCGTAGACGCTGGCGAGTTCTGGTTTTTTGGAAACGGCGATTGAGGAAGCGTAGAAGGGTAAGCCATGCATCAAATTCGTGGTTCCGTCTATGGGGTCAACTGTGACATAGCACTCTTTAGGCTGTGCGCCGAACTTTTTGATGCCTGACTCCTCGCTGATTAGTGTGAAGGAAACGTCGTGCTGCTGCAGGGTTTCTACTATGGCTGTTTCAGCCGCCAAATCCACAGGTTTCATAGCGTCTCCGCCAGCGCCCATGCCCAAGTTAGGTTGGGGTTGCTTTAGGGTTTTGAGGCATGGTTTGATGTTGGTTTGTATGTTGTTTTTGCATTCTGTGAAGATCTGTTGCCAGTCTGGGGGTGTTTTCATGGATTAACCTTCAGTTCCTATATTGCACGCCAAGTTGATAAAGACTATACCCCGTCTTTAGCCCTCATGTGGAACCCATTCAGGATTTATTTTGCCGTCAGGGTATTGCACATCAATAAAACTTTCAAGAGAAGAATCAATTTTAGAGTTGTCAATTCTGATGCCACCTTTGGCGAAAGTATTACCCTCTACGTAATATAAAAAGAAAAGTAAACTTCCAAAGTTTGTTTTCTCTAAAACAGGCTCAAAATACTCCGATAGATTATCATCACTAAAGGAGGGTTCATTTACATAAACACAACAAATATTTGTTATATCCATAAGCAATGCTGTTTTTAGGGTACAGTACGACTTGGTTGCTTTCCTTAGTATTATTTCTTCTACTTTTCGATAATAATCTGGGTCTGCTGAGAGCACATGGGCGCTAGTACATTCTAAGTAAATGGCTTCCTTTCCATGTATTTTGAAGTCAGGTGATTCTTGCTTTAGGAAATTAACCTTACTTCCAACCAAGTCGGCAGTTATGCTTATCTCAAAGCGAGCGCCATAATACTCCTCGTCATTTTGGCTTCTAAGCAATTGCGAAATACACTTTTGGAAAAGCTTGTTATCGCAATTCTCAATCTCTTGTAAGTTCTTGACTAAGAGCGCTACTTTTGCTAAGAGGTAGTCTCTTCGTTGGTGTTGCCCTTTTTGGTTACAGTCCAAGATAAGCCTCAAAGAGCGGTCTATTGGTTTTGGACTGTTCGCTTTAGTGTTAATAAAAATTAGCCCTGTCAGTCGCGATAGCTCAGTTACTATGCTTCCAAATTGTGCTATAAAACCTAAGTCAATCATTAAACTGTCTGACTTATCATCGGTAAGTAATATTATTTAATTTTTGGTTATCTATGTTATCACTCGACGTGCACCACTGAGAAGAATTTTTTCCGTAACCCCAAATGCACCAGAACCTAATTCGCCTATATATAAGGGGGCTATAGAAAAAAATCACAACTAGTTCTCCTACCTTTGAGTTAAATCAACTCCTTTTTTACTTAGTTTTCTGGAAAAAACGTCAAGTTGAAACCAGAAAAACCATGAAAACTCTTAAATTATACAATTCCCAACACAAGAGGCAAGGTCTCGGCAATGTCTCCAAACACTAACCAGCTTAAAATACAAAGCTACGATGAAAACGAAAAAATGTTTCTCATAAAATCGCCCTCAGGCGGCATCGTTAAGGTTCAGGATACCTTTGCAGAAATGTTCCCGCTTTGGGTAGGAAGAGTTTTAATTACCGCTCAAAACGAGAAATGGGCACAAATCGCCGCAAGTTTAACTATTGGGTTTGCCACAAGCGTAATTGAGGCGACTGCGGAAGCAGCAATCGAGCGAGCTGTTCCAGCAGACCAGACACCAGACAAGCGCCCGGGCGTTCTTATTCAAATTTACAATCGAGACCGATTTGAACTCAAGCACCAACTTATGCAGCGTATCGGCCAGTGTACCCTGACTTGCCCAACCACCTCAGCCTTCAACGGCTTATTGGGCAAACGTACATTAAACGTTGGCAGCAGCCTCCGATACTTCGGCGATGGTTTCCAAAAGAAAGCCATGGTCGGTGGAAGAAAATGCTGGAAAATCCCAGTTATGGAAGGCAACTTCATCGTCGAGGACGGCTTCGGCGCAATGGAAGCGGTTGCAGGAGGCAACTTTATGATATTCGCATCAACTCAAGAAGCAGGCCTTAAAGCGGCTGAAGCAGCGGCAGACGCAATTCGCGCGAATGCTCCTGATGTTATTATGCAGTTTCCTGGGGGAGTTTGCCGTGCAGGAAGCAAAGCTGGCTCGCTTAAATACAAGTTGAAGGCTTCAACTAACCATCCGTACTGTCCAACTTTGCGCACGCTTGTTCCTGACAGTGTTGTTCCGGAAGGTGTCGCAAGCGTTTACGAGATAGTCATGAACGGCTTATCCATTGACGCGGTTAAAAAGGGCATGAAAGAAGGCGTTACTGCAGCAATTTCCGTGCCTGGCGTAGTAAAGATTTCCTCAGGCAACTATGGTGGAAAGCTTGGTCCCTTCAAGGCGTTTCTCAGAGATGCCATAGGTGCACCAGCAGCAGAACCCGCAGCAGCGCCGCCAACTAAGGCAAAAGCGTAACACTTCCGTTTTTTGTGTCGGAACTTTTATTTGATTCCTTATAACGTAAGTTATGCGGATTAACACAAGTTTAGTGAAACTATTTGAGCACCGCAAAAAAATCGTCCCTTGAACTATTCAGGCTAAGAAAAACCCTCAATGCCCTAGCTAACAAAGAGGGAAGCCACACCGAACTCATCACTGTATATGTTCCGCCAGGCAAACAAATCAGCGATGCCCTCAATCTTCTGCGCAACGAATATGGAACCGCCAGCAACATAAAATCAAACGTTACACGCAAAAACGTCCTAGACGCCATCACCAAAGCCCAGCAGAAACTCAAGCTCTTCAAAGACCCCGGAGAAAAAGGCATAGTGATTTTTACCGGAGCCCTTCTAGCGGAAGGTGCTGCACCAGGAACCGAACGCATGGAAGCATACGTTATCGTTCCACCTGAACCCATCAAGATTTTCCTTTACCGATGCGATTCACGCTTCCACACTGAGTATTTGCAGGAGATGTTGCGGGAGAAAGAAACCTACGGCATCTTGCTGGTGGACGCCAATAACGCTACGATTGCGACCCTGCAGGGGAAGCGTTTGCAGATTGTGAGGCAGATGCATTCGGGTGTTGCAGGTAAAACTAAGGCAGGTGGGCAATCAGCTAGGCGATATGAGCGGCTTCGTGACATGCAGCTTAACGAATATTTTACCCGTGTTGGGGTGCATGCAAACGAAACTTTCCTGCCAATTGATACTTTAAAAGGAATTATTCTTGGTGGACCTGGACCGACAAAATATGATTTTGAGAAAGGCGACTATCTGAACTATCAACTGAAAAACAAAATTCTCGACGTAATTGACACGGCTTACGTGGAGGAGCAGGGTGTTAAGGAAATAGTGGATAAAGCGCCTGAAATTATGCGTAAAGTCCGCTACATCGAAGAAAAAGAAGTTATGCAGAAATTCCTCTATGAAGTCGGCCACGATACAGGACTGATAACTTATGGTGAAGCTGAAGTGCGGCGGTTGTTGCAGAATGGAGCCGTGCGAACGGTGTTGATGTCTGAGGATTTGGATTTGGTCCGCGTCACCGTTAAATGTGGTGCTTGCGGCTACGAAGAGCAGCACACCGTTAAAGGTAAGGAAGTGGCTGATTTTGAGAAGGGTTTGATTGGGAAACCTTGTGCAGCCTGCAAAGCGCCATCCTTCACGATAGTTGACAAGAAAGATGTCGTGGACGACTTAGCCGAACTAGCAGAACTCTCAAACACCGATGTCGAGGTTATTTCGGGCGAAACCGAAGAGGGTCAGATGCTAAAGAACGCTTTCGGCGGCATCGCAGCGATTCTAAGGTTCAAAATGCAAGGTTAACTCGCCTTTTCAACATATTATTGACGGCGAAAAACGTCAATACCGACCTACCCCTCTTTAGGGTTTTTGAAATTTCTAAAATTTTGTTTGGGGTAAGGTGAGGGGTTAGTCCCTCTTTCTTGTTCTCCTTTTCTTCTTGAATAAGGAATTAGCGCTTTTTGCTTAAAAGGGATATTTCTGTTTCCGCAATATAGAAGCGTTAACTTGGTTTTAACTTTAAAAGTTGTTCTGCCTGCTGCTTGCCCATGCCCTTTACGGACAACTGTTTTTCTTTAGAAGTAAAGCCTGAGGCAAGCTCAACTTTTGTATGCAAAAGTTTTGAGAGTTCTTTTATGATTTCCTTGTTCACTTTGCCCTTTACAGGCTCTTCAGTAGAGTGGACAACGATTTCGTCGCCGTCGAATTCCACATAAAATTTGGGGGAATTGGGCTTTACAAAAACCTTGATGATTACGCCGTCTTTGGTTTCGCTTATGCTCATGCGGTTATGCACTCGGAATCGCAAGACGATTGTGCTTTGCCCGATTGTAATGCCCAGCTGAACTTGTTGCGCAGGGTTGTGGGATAGAACTTTTCGATGTCGAATTTGACTTTCTTTGCCCATTTAACGTACGCCGTTGGGTCAATGTACGATTTCAGTGATGTGCCAAGATTGTACTCTCGGGTTAGCTTGGTTAATTCGAGGTCGAGTTTGGCGCGTTCGATTCGGGTTTCGAGTGATTCGATTTTTTTGCCCTCAGCCTTCTTTGCTTTCAACAGTTCTTGGATGCTCTTGAGGTTTTCTTCTTTTTGGGCAACCCGCTGGTCAAAGGTCGGCGGAATCTTGCGTTTGTGATTTGCGACTTCTGCAACTTTGAAGTTTGCCATTTTTGCGGCGAAGGTTTTCTTGTAGTCTGGGTCGTCTTTGGTTATGCCGCTTTTTTCGAGTTCTTCTTTGACGGTTTTTGTGCATCTCCATGTTCTGAAGACTTTGGCGGTGAGTTTTGGCATTTTTTCGGAGAGGAAACGGGCAACCTTCTTGGAGTCGACGCCTTCGAAGAGGTATTCTTTGCTTGTTTCGCAATAGTGTTGGATGTTGCGGATGACTGCGGGCGGCGCTTTATACTGCTTTACCCAGCGGACGCTGTCTTTGCCTAAGAAGTCAAAGTAGATGATGTCGCCTTCAATCTTTATGTGTTCTTTACGCAGGGTGATTGCGCCTACGGTGTCGGCTTCGTCGGGGTCTTTTTCGTCGCCAACCCTCATGTTAGGCACCAAAATCAACCATGCCACAGTCGCCACTTTGCGTCTGTTGTCATCTTTATCGTCAAGGTTCTTGAGGATGTGTGCTTCGATTTGCTTAATTTGTTTAGCCAAGTTTTCGGCTTTCTGGAATTTCTCTTTCTCGCGGTTTTGCTTTAGGAATGCTGTGTCAGAGAACCAGACGTACTTGATTTTGCCTGTTAGTTTGTCTTCCCATTTTGCCACATACATCTTGTTGGGTTCCCAAACAATACCCTTCCAGTTGCCCGCAGGCTTTGGCACATCAGGCGGCAAGTTGAGAATAATGTCTTCTTCGCTTGGGCCATCCTTCCATTTTCCCCGTTGGGGATGGTCACCGCGTCCAGCGAAAAGGCAAGATGGCTCCGAAGTCCAGTTAGCAATCTCAAGTTTTTGCCCGTCAACTTCTGCGTAACCGAACTTTTCTTTGAAGGCTAAACGTTTGACTTTGCGTTCTTCCGCTTGCTGCTTTTTGGTTTCTTTGGTTAGGGCTTCTTTGTTTGCTTTGTCTTGCACTATGAAATTGCAGACCTGTGAGAAATCGATCTCCTGCGCCAATGACTGGTCTCCGTTGTTTAAGGTTGCAGGCGGATTATCGATGGCGGCGAGGTACTTTGAAGCGAACGTGTCCAGGAAAGTTGCTTGAGGGTTCTCTTTTTTGAGTTGTCCAAGAAATTCCTTCATGAAGTTCTTTTTGAAAAGGTTATCAGGCGGAGAAACGGTTGATAGAGTTTTTCTTGTCCATGCAACCGCCATCTGCTCACTCTTAGGCGTCAACTTTACGGTTTGGCCTTGAATTTTTATGCTGAAGCCCTTGTAATCGAAAGGCGGAACGAATATGCCGTTATGCTTCAAACTTTTCATAACGTGTTTCATTAACTAAACCTCTGTTTGCGGCAAAGTTTTCTTCCTTTGCCAACTATACTTTATACATGCTTTTTTTATCTTTCGTTTCTAAAGATGCAACTTTCCATTTACCTTAGCTACGAACCTTAAAAACGTTCAGCAAAAAACTATGCATTTTTCAGGAAAAAAGCGTTTTTTGCCGCTTTGCAGCCCTGTCACTTTGCAATTTATTATAAACTATCTCTACGGTTCTTCGGTTAACGTATGTTTTGTGGTTGCGGAAGCCTCCGGAGAATCCGCCTGGAATATGCATAAGTTCATGAATCAGGGTTTTTTCCTTATCCTCAGGGGACATGCGGTCGAAGATTTCTGAGATAACCTCGATGGTGTATGATGGTGGAAGGTTCAAAACACCCTGCCAAACCTTGCCTAACCCGTGGATTCGGGCGATGGTGCGACGTGCTTTGGAGCCTTTGCTTCGCACGCAGAAAACGAACTGTGGCACAACATGGTAGAACTCGCATTCTTCTGCTAATTGGTCGACTTGTTTTTTGATTTCTGGAGCCTCAAAATACTTGATAGGCACGTATAACCCTCTCCCGTTTACCTTGTGATATGTTGTTTGGGTTAAAAAGCTAGGCGTTTTTCTGGAGGATTTTTTGTAGTTCCATCCAGAAGGTAGCCACAAACGCCACGACAATGACAAGTGCCCAATCCTGCAAGCTTAAAGCGGTTATCTGCAGCGAGGTTTGTATGAACGGCAATGAGGTGCCTACCAGCAAAGTCACAAACACAAGTAGCGCCCATAGCAGCATGACTTTGTTTGAAAGCAAGCCTTCCTTTATGAGGGGTTCACGTTCTGAGCGGAAGTTGAGTGCAAGGAAAATGTGCCCAAACATCCATGTCGCAAACGCAACTGTCCGAGCGTAAGGTAAACTTTGTGTGGTGTACCATGCAAACAGGAACGTAGCTGTGACCGCTAAGAAGAGGCTCAATGCGCCTAAGAATAGGCTTCTTAGCATAGGCTTGTTCAGGAATTTCTCTTTTGGGTTGATTGGGGGCTTTTTCATGTTTCCTGATTCTTCGGGTTCGGCAACAAAGGTTGCGGATGCCGCTAAATCCATGAAGAGTTCAAGCACAATGATTTGGATTGGTGCAAATGGTAGAGGGATGCCAAGGATGATTGGGATGAGGAATATGGATACTAAGGCTACCTTGCAGGCTAAGTAGTAGCGGACGCCTTTGCGTAGGTTGCCATAGAGTTTGCGCCCTTCTTTAACGGCGGTTTCGATGGTGGCAAAGTTGTCGTCGGTTAGTATCATGCTTGCCGTTTCTTTGGCAACATCGGTTCCACGCATGCCCATTGCGATGCCGATGTGAGCTGCTTTCAGCGCAGGAGTATCGTTAATCCCGTCGCCCGTGACCGCTACAACTTCACCGTTCTCCATAAGCAGCCTGACCAGACGCAGCTTATCCTCAGGAGTCACCCGAGCAAAAACAAACGTGCGATTCAACGCCACCTTCAAATCCAAATCAGACATCGTTGCGATTTCGCCCCCAGTCAACACGTTGGCGCTGTTTATGCCAACTTGGCTAGCGATTGTTCTTGCTGTTTCGGGGTGGTCGCCTGTAATCATGATTACTTTAATTCCTGCTTCCTGGCAGGTTTTGATGGCTCCCCTGACCTCTTTGCGTGGCGGGTCAATGAAGCCGATAATGCCCACAAAAACAATGTCCTGCTCAAGGTTCTCCTTGCCTGAATCGGCGGGTACTCGGTGGTATCCAAAAGCCAGTAACCGTTCACCACTGTGTGCCATCTGCACTATAACCTTGGAAACTTCGCCTCTTACCTCATCGGTGAGCAGTGCTTCTTCACCCCTTAGCAAGATTTTGCTGGAGTTTTCAAGGATTCTCTCAGGTGCACCGCTGGATAAGACAACCTGGGAGTTGCCATACTGGTAAATGTAGGAGGCGAGTTTGCGTTTCACATCAAAGCTTAACTCGTCTTTTAGAACCCAATCTTTGGATAGGGCTCGAGGGTCGATTCCGTCCTGCTTTAGGCGTTCCAGGATTGCCTGAGCCATCGGATTTCCCAGCGCAGTCGTTGGTGCTATGTCGCGGATGGCGTCGCTTGCCAAAAGTGCTATCGGCAGAGAAGCTTTTTCATTTGCGCCAAACGCACTCGAAGCGCTTACACCGCCGTCGAAGTAGAGGTGCTCAACTCGCATTTTGTTTTCAGTTATGGTGCCCGTTTTGTCTGTTGCGATTACAGTTACGGTTCCCAAAGTTTCTGCTGCACGCAAACGCTTCACTATGGCGCCCTTGCGGGATAAGGCGTAGCTGCCGACACCCAAAACCATCGTGATTATAATCGGGCGCTCCTCTGGGATAACGACAAACGCCAACGACAACCCGTACAATACGGCTTCTGCAGGGCTAGGCTGCAAACCCCTAATGTAACTTAGAACTGGGATGAGAATTGCGAAGAAGAGTGCTACCCACACCAGCGTTTTTGAAAGCTGCTTCATTGCGAGTTGCAGGGCGGTTTTGGGTTCTTTGGCGGCTTTGGTGATGCCTGAAATTCTTCCCAATTCCGTGCTGACACCCGTTGAGGTTACGAGTGCTTTGGCTCTTCCTCGAGTGATGACGGTTCCAGCGAAGAGCATGTTGGTTTGGTCTGGAATTCGGGTTTCATTGGGCAACACTGCCGCGGCATCTTTGGCGGCTGGGAACGATTCGCCAGTTAACGAGGACTCGTCAACTTCTAACCCGAACGCTTCCAAGAGCCTTGCATCTGCTGGAACACGCTGCCCCATCTTCAAAAGCAAAATGTCGCCTGGAACCAAAAAAGCCGTTTGCACCTCCACTGGTTGACCATTCCTAAGCACCAAAGCGGTCGGCGGCGCCAGCTGCCTCAACGCCGAAATCGAGCGTTTAGCCCTGTACTCGTTCCAAACTTCAGCCAGGACAAGTATGATTATTATTACGATGATTGTTAAGGCATCAGTTAAGCTGCCTAAGATGCTGTAGAGGACTCCGACGGCTATGAGTAGCAGAATCATGGGTTCAGTGATTTCTTCCCGCAAAATGCCCAGGAAACGGATTTCCCTCTCTTCTACAAGAGTGTTTTTTCCGCGCTTGTTTAGACGCACTGCTGCCTCTTGATCCGTTAAGCCCTTATCAGGATTTACGCCTAAAGCACGAGCAACATCTTCTGGCTTTTTGGAATGCGGTTGGCTCATAGGCAGCACCTAACATCTCTAAGGTTAGATAATTAGTAAAGGTTGCGAAAGCGACTTTGCCCTAAAAAGATTGCGTAGACAATAAATAAAAAATTCAGCAAGTCCGCATTTGCCGTTTTCATTGTTCCTGTGCACTTCAACCTAAAAAGTACGAAAAGATAGGTCAAAAATAACCTAAAAACCTCTTAACTCATATTGCGAGCTTTGGATACCTCTGGATATAGTTCCTCTAATTTCTCTGGAACAAACAGGAAAGCTACACCGTCAAGTATTGGATATGAGTTACTGCACTCTTTGCAGTACAGCAATGAATTCTTTTGACTCAACTTTGATTCATGCCCATTTTTAGAGCATGATGGACAAACAAGAACATCTTGAATTGAAACATCCTTTCTGAGGGGGGCACCTGCTTTTCGGCAGACTCCAGAAATTTCGCCTCCAAAAAGGTACGCCAAAAGATAATCAGAGTACCTCTTTGGGTGGAACAATTCTGTGTTTATGCTTTTTTTGATGGCATTTGAATGTAAGTTTACGTTTTTTTCTTCGAACAATCCCACGGTTTTCTTCCAAGTTTTTAGTGAGATGCCGTGGTTCTCAATTATATCGTGTTCTGTTTCGTTGCAGGTTTTTTTTGCGAAGAAAATATCAAATCCAGTTTTTATTTTTCGAAGCTTTGTGGATTTTGCTGGTTTGTTTGAATGTGTCTTTTCTGCGTTATATAGATTGATGTGGAGGACTTTCTTAAATGGCTCCTCGTGGAAGAAAAAATGACCGCCTGGTTGAAGTACTCTGTGGATTTCTTTGACGATTGGGTAAGGTTCGGGAAAGTGGTGGAGTGTTTCATAACAGAACACAAATGGAATTGAACCCATCATGAAAGGTAAGTTGTTTGCGTCGCAGCATACTCGCAAGGGAACTTTTTGTTTATTGAATGCCTTCTTATAATGGTCACAAGATTTAAGCATGTCATAGGAAATGTCAACTGCTGCACCGCTCACTTCCAAGTCGTTTTCCATAACTAGTGAACGTTGACATCTCTCTGCTCCAATCTCTAAATAAGGCGATAAAACGACCCCGCGATCTTTAAGTGAAACCATGTTGTCGTAGGTTTTTTTCATTCTTTCGGCAAGTATTTTTTCTATACCCTTGGCGTCATACTCGTCCTCAAAGAAGCGTTCGCCATCGATTTGTTGTCGAGATAGCTTCTTTCTGAATTCGATTTCGCCCTTTTGGGTTTTACCTGATTGTTGCTTCATAGCCAACCAACCTTTTACTTGGATTATGTATTTGAGTTTATTCCCTATTCATTTGCCAGATACGCAAGTTAACTGTACATGGTCTTGTTGGTTGCTGAGTTTTGAGGTTCTGCGGAAAACACATAATGATTTCAGCCAACAGTATTTCTGCCTAACTGTTTTACGAACGAACCTATTAGGATCCAAATAGCATTTCTATGCAGAAACGATAGAGGGGAGGGTCGATACGGCTGATTTCACAAGGGGGGAGGTCCGTATTGGCGGTTTCAGTAGCTAATAACATGTTGAAATTTAGTGCTTTACATAAGCGGTATAGACAAGAAGAGCACGTCTGATAACGGGTTGAATGCGTTGTTGGCTGTTGTCACTTTATATTTTCAAGCCTCTCAAACCCAAAAACCTCAACCAAAACACCAAAAAAACGCTTGTTTAACATAACATTCCATGTAAATACGCATCATAAGCAATCGCCAAACAGCATTATAGTTTTTGCAACCTATTCTATGCTTATTATGCAAAACTTTATAACAGCGCCAAACGTTTTGAGTTCTAAAAAGGTAGAATCAAATGAAATTCGGCACATACATGTTTGAAGCAAAGAAAGTTCCAGGCTTTGACTATGACCTTTTCCGAGTAAAACCAGAAGTAGGCAGACGCATGCCACCCAAAGCTGACATGCACAGCAACATCGCAATTTTCGGAGACAACGTAACCGCCCGCATCCACCCAGACTGGATTTCACAATCAGACTCTAGGTCCCGCATGGAGAACCAACGACAACTTTAACGTTCGCTGGGAAGTCCTCTGTGCAACCCAACCTGAACACCGCGCAGAACAATTAGATTACATCGAAGACGTTGCACGCAAAAGTGAAGGTGTATGGCTAAACAGCATCCACTTCGCAGAGCACGGACACTGCACATGCCCACGATGCAAAGATCTATGGAAGAAAAGCGGCTTAAGCTGGTATGAATGGAGACGAAAAGAAGTCACCGACTACATGGCACAAGTAAGCGACCGCGTACGCAACAAAGCAAAGAAAAAATTCGTCATCGGTGTCCTTCCAGACCCAGTTACAAACTATGAACGCTTCGGCGTCAACTTTGACGACCTAGCACCGCTAACCGACGAATTCCTCGTCGTCATGTTCAGCAAAAACTACGCTACACCATGGTACTGGGAAATGCTCACCCGTAACTTCAAGAAACTCTTCAAAGACGTCAAACTAAACATTGCACTCTACGTTATCGGTCCAGGAGACGACCCAAAAGAAACACCAACCCCAAGCGAACTCTTAACAGTATCAGTTCGCATGGCACGAGCAGGTTTAGACGGAATCCTATACTTAACCGACAAAGCAGCACAAATGCAAGAATTCCAAAAAGCAGCAATCGCCCAAAAAGACACACGCGAACGCTTAAAGAGTTACGGCGGAAAGCAAGGTCAAGAAGTTCTCGACTTAGTTACAAGTTGGGAAAAGATCGTATAATAAGCCTTCACAAAAAAACACTGCAGGCAGTACAACCTGATAGGTGGATAAACCACCCGGCTGCCCTTTTTATTTAATCCATTCTTATTGTATGTAACCGAGGTTTTTGTTTTGGGTTTCGTTTATTTCTTTCATCGACTCGTAGTGGGCTTCGATTAGGATTTTGAGGGCGTCGATGTTCTTTTTTATGTCTTCTACTTCGCCGCTTTTCTGCAAAACCCCCGACTTTACAAGTTGCTCATTTATCTTGCTAACCGAAACCTCAAGCACCTTAACTTTGAACGCGAAAATCTGAAGCGCATAGAGTAAACTGAGCTGAGAATTCAGCCTTTCTAAACGGTCTAAATCAAGGGTTTTCCCAATAAACGCCTTTAACTTTTGTTCCTGAGATGCCTGTGGTGACGTAAGAAGATGCTCGTAAATAGCTGTTTGTTTTACTGTGGCTTCTTTTGTTTCATCGGCAACTTTCTGTACCCGCTTTGCGGTTTTATCCAACATTTCTAAGACTTCATCCAACCCAGTTTTCCCCCAAATTAACAGTTAACTATGCTTTCATGAGACTGTATGACCCATTATATATAGCTTAAACCATATTTTACGTTGCCTTTGCAGAGTTTTTAATAGGTAAGCTTTTAGGTACTTCACGACATATTAATCAAACTAGAATTAATTAAGAGGAATATTATGCCTTCATTAGCCAAAAAGAACGCAGCAAAAAAGAAGAAACATGAAGAAAAAACCGGAAAGAAATAGCTTTTCCAGTTTTTGATTTATTCCATCCCAAAAAATTAATCGTATTTTTTTCTCTTTTATTCCTAATAGCGATTATGAGCTTTCACTAAGAGAAACCAAAAAAAGACCCCTTTATAGTAAAAATACTATTTTAGCAGCGCATGCATTGTATCTTAGCACATCATCTTTCTCAGCTAAAGTCTCGACAAGAAAACGTATGTCAGCGGATGCAAGATGTTTTGCCAATTCAGGAATGCCTTTTTTGAAAGGGCCTTCAACTCGTCAGTATTCAAGTTTCTCACAGTTGAGTATTTCTTTGTTTTTGGCTAACTTTTTGCAACAAACTTGAAAAGAAACAAAATAAGAAAAAGGTGACCGAAGTAACTGGTCTCTAATCTTTAGTTCTCTTTAGGTTCAGCTGCTTTGTATTTCTTGGAATCCTGCTTTTTTTGCTGCTCCTGTTCTGCCGTGCCTTGTGGTTGTTGAGTTCGGGAGAGTTTGTATGGCCACCAGTTGAGTTTCTGCGCAAGTCCCATTAAGGAGGGTACAAAGAAGAGGATGACCACGCTCACGTCAATGAGGATGGCTGCGGCGACGGCGAGACTGATTTCTTGAAGAATCGCGATGCCAGTTATGAGTAATGACGCAAATACTGTAGCCAGCACGAGTCCAAGGCAAAGGATTGTTACCCAGACTTTCTCGATAGCTGTTGTTATGGCTTCGTTGTCGGTTTTGCCGTTGAGGGCTTCTTCACGGATGCGGGTGACAAAGAATATGTCATAGTCTATTCCGACGCCCAACATGGTTACAACCACGAATAAGGGCGCAAAGTCCAAGATGGGCAAGTTTAGGCCAACGTAGAATATGAGCGAAATTATAGCTAAGGCGAAAACTACACTGCAAAGTATGGTGATTATGAGGCGAACCGGCGTGAAGGCTGAGCGGAGCTGGAAAAACAAAATCACGTAAACTGCCACTGCGAGAATTATTACTACCTGAGGAATCAGATTTGCCATAAACGTTTGGCTGTCATATGTTGATTGAGTTTGTCCTCCAAAGTAAACTGTTACGCCGCTTGCGAGAGGCAACTGGTTGATGTTCTTCTCCATCCCACGCAAAGAGTCAATGGCGGCTTGACTCGCAGCTGAATCGGAAAGACCTACAGTAATTACCGCTGTTTTGTTGTCTTTTCCAATAGTTGAAAACATCTGGCTTTCATACTGTATGCTAAGTGTTTCAGACATGTTCTCAACGCCTGAGTAGTTGAAGACGTTTCCAAAGGGTCTAGTTGGTCCTGTAACGGTGGTGACACCCTTGGAGTTTGCGGCGGCAGCGGTGATTTGTTCAAGCTGGTTTAGCAGGGTCTGGTTAAACTGGTTGTTTCCATACGCTATCTGCGTAGGCATGGTGACAACGATGGAGGTTGGCGCTATTGCTCCACTTCCAAAGCTGTTTGATAGCACAGTGAGTCCTTGGTTGCTGGGGAAGTTCGGTATAAGTTTCAGAAAGTCATCGCCAACGGGCGTATTAATTGTAACAAAGAAGGCGCCAAAAGCTAATACGCTGATGAGTATTATTATGGGTACTTTCCGTTTAAGTGTACCCTTCGCCACACGTTTAAGTAAGTTCCTGCTTGAACCCGATTTTGCTTTGCTGCTCCTCTTCAAGCCAGGCCAGAAAATCCTGTCGCCCAAAGCGATTTCAAGGGCAGGTAGTAGCGTGAGTGACGCTGCAAGCAAAATTGAAACACCTAAGGCTATGGCGGTTCCAACGTCGCTAAAGATTGGCACGTTCGCGGCTGCCATGACAATGTAGGCGACAATTACGGTTATGCCTGCAGTTAGAACTGCTTGTCCTGCCCATTTAATTGATATGCCGACGCTTTCTTCGGTGGATTTGCCTTGTTGTCTTTCTTCTCTTGTTCGCTTAAGCTGTAGTACCGCATAGTCTACGGCTAGACCTAACATCAGCAATATGGTTAAGGTTGGGGTGAGGAAAGTTATGCTTCCATGTCCAATCTTCACGACGGAAAGGTAGATGGAAGCAAGCGCAACTGAAACTGAAACACCGCCAAGCAAAACCGGAATCAAAGCCGCCACCGGCGCCAAAAACAGCAGCCCAACGATTAATAGTGAAATTACGATGCCTGGACCCACAGTAACTTCAAGGGCAGGCAAAAACGCTTTCTCAACATCTTTATTCAAAACTGGACCGCCTGTCACATAAACTGTCCCAAAGTTTTGTAACCCCGAATTCTGTACATCGGATTCCACCTGAACAATCGTACTAGAATCTATGTTAGACGAGAAACCCAGAACAATCAACATTGTATCGTTGTTTGGATTCACAAAATTGACCGTTAATGCGCTGGAAGGCATATACGGATAATCCATGTAAGGTTGAGTTGAAATCGTTTGTGCGATGGCGTTGTCTACGTCGGCGGCTGTTGCGTTCGGCGAAAGACTTGAAAGAAGATTGCTTAACGCGGTACCATTTACGGAAAAGAGCGGGGAACCCACAAAGGTGCTTTGGGTAGCGTTTGCAATAAAGCCACAGGCTAAATTCCATGTCTGAGTATTGTTAGGCGATGTGCCAAGCTGGTATGTGGACTGCATCAGGTCAGAAACTGAGAAGCCTGTGTCTGCCGTTGTAATGTTTGTGTAACTGTTTTCCAACAATGTGATTGCATAGTTTCCAAGCGTTGCATTTGAAGCGGATGAGCCAAAACTGTATAGTTGGTTAACAAGGCTAATAGGTGAGGCTCCTAAGGCAGAGGAGATGTCTTCGGGGATGCTTGACGCCATGGTTGAGATTGTCAAGTTAGTTACTGCGTCAGGTTGGTTCCAATTTGTAACGTTCAAGCCTGAAGCGGCAAGACCAATCATTTGGCTTGTCTGGGCATCAAGCTGTGAGCTGCTTAGAAGCGCCGTGACCGACTGGTTTACGGCAAAGGCTTCACGGTCAAGCACCGTTGTATCGTTTGGGAGAGCTTGAAAACTAGCAGTCCAAGCGCCAAAGAAGGCTGAGTAATACCCGATGGATTGGGGGTCGCCTCCGAAATTATCAGTTAAGCCGAATACAGTGGCGTTAGCTTGAATATTTGCCGTATAGGGGTCTGTTCCGCCCTGAGAGATTCCTTGCCAAACACCGACGAATGCCGCTGGCACGCCATATACGAGTTGGGCTGTTTGGTTGATGCCTGTTTGTAGTTGAAACAGGTTCGTGCTCAACACAGATAGGTTGTCTTGTAAGGTGTATAGTCCAGAGTTAATCGTGATTATGTTTGATTGGAGACTTGCCGTCTGATTAATTATGTCAGGTACCGACGAGTTAAGCAGGCTAGCCTCCAACGAGTAAAGGCTTGATTCTCCCGTGTAATTGTCGATGTTCTGGTTTTTAGATAAGGTGTTGTTGAGTGCAAGTATGGTTTGCTTTAACGAATCAGAATATACCAAAGCGCCTTTAAGGACGATAAGTATGCTGCTTCCGCTGCCATTGGAAGACGATGGAAATTGAGCTTTCACTATGCTGGCTGCTCTTTCGGACTCAGTATTAGAAGGTGCCCCAAACCCGCCAGTTAGGTCATAGGAAACGGCTGAAAAAAAGCTTGGGATAAGAACAAGCGAAAGCAGAACCGCAACTACCCACGCTACGATGACTAGGCGGTAGCGCCTTCGGATGAAAACGTTTAGTGAATCAAAAAAAGACCTTGGCAAATAACATCATACTCCAGTAAACAACTCTTACACGGTTACTATGCAGCTACTTTTCATAACCCTTGCCAGTTTACGTAGTCTTTCTTAAGGATTTCCTACAATCTATCTATAAACAGACCAATGCAGAATCTTCTTCTGAATGTGGCATGCTTTATGTTTTAGACGTCCATCTTTCTTGCGAGCCTTAATGAGGTGTATTGAGATTTACGATAGGTTTAAGAGGTGCGAAAACCATTATGAACATAAAATTGAACATGAAGGACTGGAAAAGTGTTATCAAGAGATTGTGATGGCTGCTCCCAACTTAAGCTATGCATTAAACGTTTTAACAGAGTTACCGAATTTGAAAAAGTTTACTGCCCTGACGGTACGGCGCATTTGGTTGACAGCTCTAGTTTGATTCAAATTGTGTCTCCTCAAGTTGATGTTTCTTTTTTTGTGGCGGAACATTTTGCTCATGTTCGGAGCGAGTTGAAGTGATATGGATAAGACAATAACTTTTGATTGCCAAACTAAAATGGTTAATGTTTGTTGTGAAGATTGTATAGTGCATAAAGCATGCACGCTTCATGAAACTATGGAAAAAGAAACATGGATGGCGCAACCAAAGATTTTATGCGGAAACCCCTCACATTGCAAGAGTTTACCTCAAACAACATTGGTTATTTAGGCGTCTCTATTTTTTGTTGGCTTTCTTAAAATAAAAAAGAACCTTACTTTCAACAATTCTATTTCATTTCATTTGAACATTACAGAAAGAAAAAGCGGCAACTTCAACGTGGTGTTGAACCGGATTTCTTGGGGTTGTTGCTTGCATCCGATAGGAATAAAAATGCGAGTTTCCCTTAACTTAAGTGTAGATTTTTCAATCGCTAAAATTCTAGAAGAGGTGATTTTATTGAAGAAATTTATGGTTTTATACATGGCACCAGTATCTGCTGAAGCGCAAATGACTGTAAGTCCTGAAGAAATGAAGAAAGGCATGGAACCTTGGATGGCTTGGTACAAAAAATGTGGGAAAGCAATCGTTGACATGGGCGCACCCTTAGGAAAAGGAACCTGCATAGACAAAAAAGGAACATCCAAAAGTCAAACGCAAGTAACAGGGTACACTATTGTTCAGGCAAAGGACCTGGAAGCTGCGAAAGCAATGCTCACTGACCATCCGCACTTTATGATGCCAAAAGCAAGCATAGAAGTTCTTGAAATAATGCCCATGACTATGTAAAACACTACCGATGACGCAATAACACCACCAAAATTACTCAGCAGTTTTTTTAAAAGTGGACTGGGGGGGATTTGAACCCCCGACCTCTTGAGTGCAAGTCAAGCGTTCATACCAGCTGAACTACCAGCCCGACACTTTCCCGAATCAGATACGTTTCCTTGATATTTAGGTTTTGCCAGCTAAAAAATAAACGCAAAATAAAATTAATAAAAAATTAGAGTAAATTTGGATATTTCAAAGGAAACAATATATAACCATCTTTAACGAGAGAACTTTATAATTAAACTCTTAAAATAAAAAAAGGTGTTAGTTTTTGGGTTCACAATTTGCTGATCGATATGTATTAGGTCGCGATAAATGTGAAGGCTCCAGCCATTTTTTGAGAATAAAAATTCCAAATGGAAGGCTAAACGCTGAGCAATTCAAATCAATCGCCAGTCTCGCGGAGACGTACGGCAGAGGATACGCTGAAATCACCGACCGACAAAATCTACAGCTTCATTGGATTGAATACCAAGACGCCCAAGATATCTTCGCAAAGTTAGATAAGATTGGGTTTTCAACTGACCACGGAGGCCAAGGAATCCCTACCGCTCAACATGGCGACGTCCGTGCGATAGTAAGCTGCCCAGCAGCAGGCGTAGACAAATCTGAACTAATAGACACATGGCCAATAGTTAAGAAAATAGACGGTTTCTTTAACGGCAACAAAGACTTTCTTGACTTGCCAAGAAAATTAAAAATTTCCGTCTCAGGATGCAGCCTAAACTGTGGGAATCCAGAAATCCATGACCTATCCTTTGTAGCAGTGAAGGACTCAAACAAAATTGGTTTTGCCGTTTTAGTTGGAGGAACAATTGCAGCTGCGCCTCAACTTGCCAGACAACTGAACGTCGTAGTAAAGCCAGAAGAAATTCTGGATGTAGCAAGGTGTATTGCCGAAATCTTTAGGGACTTTGGAAGCAGAGAAAGTAAAGGAAAAGCGCGTTTCCGATGGCTCGTAGATGCGTGGGGAACTGAAAAACTAAGAAAAACTCTTGAAGAAAAAATGGGAAAAACACTTGAAACATTCTCGCTGGAACATTTGCCGACCTGCAAAGGTGAACACGTGGGTGTCCAACCTCAAAAACAAGAAGGCTACTCATACATTAACATACCAATCGTAAGCGGGGTACTCTCAAGTGAAAAAATGCTAAAGATCGCACAGGTCGCCGAAGAATTCGGCAACGCAGAGTTGCGTCTTACCCCATTTCAAAACATAATCCTCACCAACATTCCCGACAAATCGGTCAATCGTGTTTTGAAAAGCCTTGCAGAAACAGGTTACCCAGTAACTAACGCGTACTTTCAATGGACAACTATTGCTTGTGCAGGCAACTTCTGCGGAAAAACTCTTGACCACCCAAAAAACCGTGCAAAAGAAACGGTGGCTTATCTGAACAAACGCTTTGAGGGTAACTCAAAGAAGGCAAAGGTTTGCGTCAGTTTTAGTGGATGCCCAAACGGTTGTGCACGCCACTTAATCGCGGACATGGGTCTGCAGGGTACGGCAGTGAACTGTGAGGGAAAAAGCCTGCCCGGCTACAACATATACATTAGAGAAAACACAGGATTAACTCCCAGTCTTGGAAAGCTTATTCAACGTGGAATCCGAGCAGAACAAGTCAAGTTTGCCCTCGCCAACCTCATTGACGCCTACTTAAAGAATGAAACAGACATCCGTTTCAATGAATTCTGTAACACAAAAACCGTAGAGGAACTCCAAACAATCCTCAATTCAAATCTAAAGCATGACTGAAAACCTCTACCACAATTAAAGGAAACCAGAAAAGTTAAACCCTCGTTAACTCTCATGCAATATCAGGAGGCTTTAAGTTGGACTTAAAAACCGTAAAAATTGACCCACCTAAAGACTGCAACACCATCCTTGGCATGGCTCACTTCATAAAAACCGCCGAAGACCTCTACGAAGCACTGGTAAACTCCGTGCCCAACATCCAATTTGGATTAGGTTTCTGCGAGAGCTCAGGACCCTGCCTTGTCCGTCATGAAGGAAACGATGATGAGCTGAGGCGGTTGGCGGCGGAGAAGGCGTTTGAAATCGGTTGCGGCCACAGCTTTTTAATATTCATAAAGAATGCTTATCCGCTCAATGTTTTGGATAAAATTAAGAAAGTGCCCGAAGTATGCACTGTTTACGCTGCAACAGCTAACCCGCTGGAAGTTATAGTCGCTGAGACCGCTCAGGGCAGAGGCATCATAGGCGTAGTCGATGGATTGAAAAGCAAAGGCATAGAAACCGACAAAGACATTGCCGAGCGGCGACAGTTCCTGAGAAAAATCGGCTACAAACTCGAGTAAGCGCTAAACTATTTTTTGTTTGCCTCCGATAAAGATAATAATTGTCTTCATCGAAGTCCCTTCTTTGTGAGCGTTCACTGTTTTAGCTCTCAAACCAATCTGCAACAAAGTCTAAATCAAACAAAATCAAGCCCCGCTTTACTAATGCTTCATTGTAGCCATTCAAATCTCTCAAATAATCCATAATCAAACGTTCTGTGCAGAACTATTATTAGCGGGCACGTGCTTTTTCTAGAAGGTTTTAAAAAGGAATCACGTAAGAAAGGGTTGTTAGGTCAAGAAGATTGCGCTTCTTGCCCTAAAAAATTAATTCAGGAGAAAAGAAAAATTGAAAAAACAAAACAATAAAGCCATGACTATTTTGTTTGCTTTGATTCTAACAGTTTCTATGATTATCCCACTTGCACTTCAACCAACAGTTAAGGCACATACACCACCATGGACTGTTATCAGTTACGGCTACGTCGTTGCAGCACCTCAGCCAATCGGTGTTGGTCAACCATTGTCAGTCAGTATGTGGGTTGATTACCCGTTTCCAGGAGCAACTGTCGCCAATAACATTAGGCGTACTGGCTACACCCTTGTTATAACGGCACCCGACGGCACAAATACTACCCAGACCTGGGCAACTGTCAGCGACTCAACAGGTTTTCAATCACTCACATTTACCCCTACCCGAATCGGCAACTATACGTTCTCTTTCTACTATGCTGGCCAAACCTACACTTGGACTGGGAATGGAGATGGCGGAACAGCAGCTGACACCGGCGACATTTTCCTACCATGCAGCGCCACAACAACAATCAATGTGCAGCAAGAACCGATTCCAGCTCCAATAGACAGCTATCCAATGCCAACTGACTACTGGACTCGCCCGATAGAAGGACAAAACACCTACTGGTTCAGTATTGCTTCAAACTGGCTTAGCACCCCCTACATTATTGGAGCAAGCCCAGGGACCCATAGTCCAGGCGCTTTCCAACCATACGGCTCAGCACCAAACAGCGCACACATAATGTGGACACAACCAATCCAGTATGGAGGAGTTGTCGGAGGAAACCTTACTGGAGTTACAGGCGAAATGTACTATGAAGGCAGCTCATACAATACCAGATTCATGAACCCTATCATCATACAGGGAACGCTCTTCTTCCAGGAACCATGGGGTAACTCAGGTAGCGGTGGAAACTACGTTGCAATAAACCTGCAGACAGGACAACAACTTTGGAGCATCAATGCGTCGGCAACAGGCGTCTCTCTTGTACCGTCATTCGGCTACATGTATGACTACGAAAGCCCCAACCAATACGGAGTGCTACCCAACGGCTTGCTAATCGCAACAACCACAGCATACACAGGCTTAGGCACAGTATGGAGAGGATATGACCCCCTGACAGGAGTACTAACAAACATGAACGTGACGAACGTTCCTACGGCAACAGCGGGTGCAACTACAGGCTTAGTGAGCGTAGCAAACGCTGCTGGAGCACAAGGTGAATACTTAAAGTACTGTCTATACAATCTTGGAACCGCATCAGCCCCTAATTGGTATTTAGCTGAGTGGAACTCATCGCTTGTTTTCGGTGGAGGAAACCCAGCAGTTACAACATCTGCAACCAACTGGTACTCGGGAACAGTCAATGCAAGCTTGCCATCATGCTTCGACTGGAATGTGTCAATCAGCCTTGGCGGATCACCAACAGGTTGGGTTATTGGAGGCGCCAATAACAACATGGTCCCCTTGGTTGACCCAGGCGTCTACGCGCTTCTGATTCAAGGAACCTTCGGAGCTCATTACGGCATGTCAGCAACCATAACGGCTTCCCTAACTACCTTCCCAGCAAACGTCACATGCATAAGTCTACAGTCCGCGACACGTGGACAGACATTGTGGGCACAGTCTTATCCGCAAGCACCAAACAACCTTACCCGAACATTGGTCGGTTGGGATCCAGCCAACGGCGTCTTTATGTTCGAAGATAAAGAAACTGGCGCACATTGGGGCTACAGCTTAGCTACTGGAAAAGAACTGTGGGGTCCATCGGCCATTATAAATAGCCCGACTGACGGCTGGGACTACGTTAGCTTAGACAACGATGCAGTCTACCAAGGCAATCTTTACTATGCACCAGGATATAACGGAGAAGTCTATTGCTATAACGATTCGACAGGGAATTTAGAATGGATTTTCGGCAACGGAGGAACAGGCAACACTACAAACGCTGGTCTAAACACAGCCTTTGGCGTTTACCCCGTGTGGATAACCACAATGGCTGACGGAAAAATCTACCTGCAAGGCGACGTTCACTCACCAAACTCGCCACTCTGGAAAGGCCAACAACTATACTGCATCAATGCAACAACCGGCACGCAAATTTGGAGCATATACGATTACCCACAAAACATGTATGGAGGTGTCGCTCCAGTTGCAGACGGTGTCCTTGTGGCTTTCAACGGTTATGACTCCCAACTCTATGCTTTCGGTCAAGGACCCACCCAAACAACAGTACAGGCGCCATTAGCTGACATTTCGCTGGGACAAGGTTTAGTGATAAGGGGTACAGTGATAGACACTTCTGCTGGCACACAACAACAAGAGCAGAAAGCTGACTTTCCAACTGGCGTTCCATGTGTATCTGATGCAAGCGAAAGCCAATGGATGGAATACGTCTATATGCAGAAACCAGAGCCTACCGCCACAGGTGTTCCAGTGCAAATAAGCGTAACTGACTCTAACGGCAACACAAGAACCATTGGTACAGCAACAACCGATGTAAGCGGTAT
This sequence comes from Candidatus Bathyarchaeota archaeon, assembly GCA_963846735.1. Classification (GTDB taxonomy): domain Archaea; phylum Thermoproteota; class Bathyarchaeia; order Bathyarchaeales; family Bathycorpusculaceae; genus Bathycorpusculum. The sequence continues at coordinate 111,237 of CAWJXC010000006.1, forward strand.
GTACACTTTAAACTGGAAGCCAGACATAACTGGCAACTATACAGTCACCGCCAATTTCGCAGGATCACAATCGTATTGGGGTTCGTCAGCAGAAACCAGCTTCTCAGTTGACTCTGCAGCACCAACAGCATCGCCATATCCACAGCAAAGTTTGCCACCTATAGAAATGTACATTGGCGCCGCATCTGCCGCTATAATAGTTGCAATAGCAATCGTCGGCGTTATGCTTGCAGTGATGCTGAGAAAAAGACCGTAAAATAACCACAAAACTCCTTTTTTTATTTTTTACAGTAAAAGCTATCATTAATTTGTCTCATGTAACATTTCCTAAGACATTTTTATGGTATCACTTTCGAACAAGACTCCGCAAAATGGATTTTTTATTATTTTAGTCGGCGGACAACAGTAAACTATTTTAGTTCACTTTCGAATCAAATCTTAACGGACTTAGCGATGTGTTTTTATGGCTTTAGAAAGAAACATGGCTCAAATTCAAGCTTACCAAAAACAAGCATCTGAAGAGCAACAGAAACTCAAAGACGCAATGGGCAAGATTAAACATAAAATTGCCATAATCAGCGGCAAAGGCGGCGTTGGAAAAAGCACCGTCACAGTCAACCTTGCCACGGCTTTTGCAATGCAGGGAAAACGTGTAGGCGTTTTAGACGCGGACATTCACGGGCCAAGCGTTCCAAGGCTTCTGGGTTTGGAGGGGCAGCAGGTTAAGACGAGTTCGATGGGTGTTCTTCCGGTTGATGGTCCGTTGGGTATGAAGGTTATGTCGATTGATTTCTTTTTGCCTGAGCAGGCGCCCACGATTTGGCGTGGACCATTAAAGATGCGGGCAATCCGACAGTTCCTCTCAGACGTTGTCTGGGGTGAACTTGATTTTCTCTTTATCGATTTGCCACCTGGAACAGGCGATGAACCGTTGAGCGTAGCTCAGCTTCTGCCAGACATCGACGGCGTAGTAATCGTTACCATGCCCTCGGAATTGTCAAGTTCAATCGTTAAAAAAGCCATCACCTTCGCCCAAAGATTAAACATGCCCATCATCGGCGTGGTGGAAAACATGAGCGGTTTTGTGTGTCCTCACTGTGGAAAGAAAACAGAAATTTTCCAGTCCGGCGGCGGCAAAAAAATGGCTCAAGAAGCTGGTGTCCCATTTCTTGGCAGCATCCCAATTGACCCTGCAGTCGGCGCTGATTCTGATAAGGGAACACCCTTTATTATTTCGCATAAGGATTCCGCGGCGGCTAAGGCTTTCATGAACACCGTTTTGAAAGTTCAGGAACAGTTAAGCAAAAACAGGAGCTAACCTCCTTTTTCCGTTAATTACATGGATTATTCTAATTGAAAAAAAATTTTCCAGTATGCTTCAGATGGCAGATGGACTGATTGAAAGTCAGTTGATTTGTTGGTGATTGAAGTTAATCTTTCTTTGGCTTAGTCTTTCAAACAAACGGATTTTGTGAAAAAGTCTATTTGCCATATAACCCAAAAGGAAAACTGACAGTATTAAGCCAAAGTAGCATCCAACGATAATGGGCAAGAAAAGTTGGGCTCCAAACAGGCTTAAAATTGCCGCTATGACTACTGACCCCCCGTAGCTTAAGAGAAAGAAGATTTCAATGATTGCTATCATAATTATTGTTTTCTTGGGTTTTAGGTATTCAAGGTATATTCCGACCAGAATAGCTTGAAGTAACCAACCTGAAAGTGGAATGTAAACGAATATGAAGTCAATTGCAAGTAGCCCCATGCCGATGCTTAAGAAAGTGTAGAAAAGAGCTTTGGGTGAACCCAATACATTCATAGCTTCATTTTATCGGCTTTGGAATTATAAGGCTTTTAGGGAAATTGTAAAAAGCGTTGGTACTGCGTGAAAAAGGGAATAAAAGTAAAAAGATTGGAGAGCTTAAAAAACTCCCAGGTTTAATTTTTTTTCGTAGTTAACTACTCTTTTGTAAGAGTAATTTCTATCGTTGAAACCATCCTGGACCTATTTTCGCCTTCTCGTGGTGGCATCTCTGCGGTACCGATTGCAATCTTTGTCACTTTGAGGTCTTTTATGAAGCGGCTTCTTGTGATTTCTGCAACGTCAACTGCGGTGGTGATTGCTTGTCCTCTTGCTTTTAGGGTAATTTCTTTTCCTGCTCCTGAAGAGAATGCAGTTATGATGGCGAGTACATAGCTCATTGGTGGTTTATTTCCGACGAATATTACATCATTAGCTTTTTCTGTCATTTCATATCACTCCTTTTTTTAATTGATTCGCGATGTAGTAACATTCTTTGTCTTTTCAGGCAAAGAGCGTTAGCTCATAATAACTCAAAACTTCCTAATAAACCAAATTCGGTAATTTGATATGTGAGTAAGCGTTAACTTAAAAATGAATAATACGTGTACATGCTTGATTGTTAATTTATCAATGTATCTATTTGATGACTCTAAGGTTTTGTTGATTCCTTGAAAAAAACTACGTGTGCGATATTTTGCCTCTGAGGATGGTCACTTTGCTGTCTGCTTGGAATCAAAGCGAGTTCGGGTCGATTTTTTAAATGCTAATACACCTGTACAAAAGCTCACTGCTATCACTACTAAAATAAGTGCCTGGGGGCTGAACTCTGGTACCGTTGGGCTGGGAGATGCAGACATGCCAGAGGCATCCGATATAATGGAGATTGTGCCGAAGTTATTGGTCACAAAGACCTCGTCCTTAGAAGAATCATAGGCTATGTCCATACTGCCTCCAACGGTCCCCACGCTCGCAACCACGGTATTGCTGCTATCCGACATTACGGAGAGTGCGCCGTTGATAGCATTATTAGCTACAAAGATTTCATTCTTACCAGAATCATAAGCTACAGCGTTGGGATATCCTCCCACGGTCACATTTGCAACCACCGTATTGCTGCCATCGGATATGACTGAGACCGTGCCGTCAATATTGGCTACAAAGATTTCACCTTTGCCTAAATCATAAGCTACACTTTGGGGGTCTTCTCCTACGGTCACGTTTGCAACGACGACGTTACTGCTGTCCGATATGACCGATACATATCCAACGTGGAAAGTATCGGCTACGAAGATTTCGCTCTTGATAGAATCATAAGCTAAACTATTGGCACCGACCACGGGTACGGTTGCAACCACTTTATTACTGCTATCCGAAATGACTGAAACCTGGTTGTAAGAGTCGCCTGGGTTGGCTACGAAGATTTCACCCTTACCCGAATCATAAACTAGATCAGTAGCATTGCCGCCCACGGGCACTGTCGCAACGACGGCGTTATTGCTGTCCGATATGACAGAAACAGTGTTGGAACCATAATTGGCTACGAAAATTTCGCTTTTTCCCGGGTCATAAGCTGCGCTAATGGGACCCTTATCCACGGGCACCGTTGTAACCACTTTATTATTGCTGTCTGATATGACCCAGACCTTGTTGAGGTTATAATTGGCTACGAAGATTTCACCCTTGCCTGAATCATAGGCTACGCCATTGGGAGTGCCTCCAATCGTTATGGTTCCGATTACTCCAACGGCGTGGACCGTATTGGCTGCTGACAAAGCAAGAATTAAAGTGAATAGAAGTGAGCCAAAAGAGATTTTATTTAGATTCTTCATGAGAATTAGTTTCGATTCCAGTATCTTATAAGCATTTACATCAATTTCAGGACAAGGCAGCGCGTCCAAAGTTTTAGACAACAGTATCACCTCGCCAAAGGCAGTTTAGTTTTCTAATTCAAACTCAAAATTTCTAATACTTGCAGCTACGAGTTCAGATATAGTTTTATATCTCAACTTTGAAGGAAGAGTAAAGCAGGGAGAATTATTCCATGTCCGTATCGCCTGGTCTGAGGGAAGTTTTAGCGAGGAGAATCGCTGGAGAAATAATTCTTTCAAGCAAACCAGGCTCAACCATGCGGAAATGGCGTGAACTTTTCGCTGTTTCCCAAATCAGCCTCTCCGAAGCAATGGGACTCTCATCTTCCGTCATCAGCGATTATGAAAGCTGCAGAAGAAAAAGCCCAGGTGCCAAATTTATCCGCAAATTTGTGCTCTCGCTTTTGCAGATTGATGAGGGAAAAGGCAGCCGCTTTATCCGGGAATTTGCGAAATTGACTAGTTCTCCGAGCATGGCGGTTGTGGATTTGCGCGAGTTTCCCATCCCCGTCAGGGTTGAGTACCTATGCAAAGCGATTGGCGGCGAAGTGGTGGCTTGCAAAGAAAAATACGTTAAGGAAGTTAACGGCTACACAGTAATCGATAGCAGGAAAGCTGTTGAAGCTTACTCGGGCTCGGAGTACACGCAGCTTTTTGGCGCCTCAACCGAGCGGGCACTGATTTTTACGAACATTGAGACTGGGTGCTTGCCTATGATGATTGTGCGCGTCAGCAGCCTTAAACCGCGCATCGTGGTTTTCCACAAGACTGTGCCAGATGAAGAAGCCATAAGGATTGCTGAGTATGAGCAGATACCGCTTTTTTACTCAACTGCGCCAAGCGTTGAGCAACTGGTGAAATCGCTGCGTAAACTGTACCGTATAGCGTTGCGCGTTAAACTTGGCAGGCGGCGTGTGCGTCCTCCACCAAAAATAAGCGCCTAGAACGTTGCGTATTTTAACATGCTTTTGGTTTGAAAAAAACTCCAATACCGACCTGCCCCTCTTAGGGTTCTGCAATGCATTTCTATTAGGCTCTAGATATGCAAAAACGTTCAGACCCAAAATTGCACTGCAAACGGTAAGAAAACCCACGTTTTTCTTTATGGACTTAGTTAACAACTTATCATCTTGCAATGTATGCACACTAAACCAACGTTTTCACCTGCAGATGTTGAGTCTATATATAAGGGGGTATAGTCTTTTTCCGAGCACTAGAGTCAATGCCTTTTTCCAAATAATTCGCTGTTTTTGCTCAAAGCCCTTATAACCCAGAACCCCATTTTTCCCTATTTGTGATATGGTAATGTGTGAATTTAACGTAATCATAAACGGTAAAGTCCAATTCAAAGACGTGATTTACTCTAAAGTTGACGGCGACAACGTAGTAGTCAAAAACATTATGGGTGAAGCTAAAGAGTTCAAAGGCTACAAAATCGTTGAAGTTGATGTTCCTAACACAAGGCTTGTACTCTTTGCCCTAAAGCAGTAAAATTAATGCCAAGTTGAGGCTAAGCCTGAGCAACCAGAAAAGTTCAGCCATATGTTAACTAAACCGTAAAGAGAATCCGTTGATGCAATCGCAAGAACTCACTAAGACGGTTAGTTAATGTTGACTACTGTTCTAAAACTAGTTGATTCAGCTTACTTCTCAACTTGGTAAATAACTAGTGATTTTTTGTTTGTATTTAAAAGTGCTTGTACAAAGTGCAATAAAAAATGACTGTGCAAAAATTGAGGTTAGACATAAATTCTGCAAAAAACCATGGATGGCAACCGCAAAAACAGGGAATCATGGATCTATTTAAGCAAATAAGGGCAATATTGTTTCTTAGCCTATGGCGTTAGCTATTTTTGGCTTTATATATTAAATTCAACTAGTTAAGTAACAGACAAGTTCGTAGCCAGCAAATTTGGGGAAGAAGATGAGTAACAGGGAAAAATTCGAACGCGACCTCACCGTTTTACTTTCTAGGTTAACCTGTGATGGTGGACCAGAAGTTGAAAACAAACTCAACATGCTAAAAGACTGGCTAATCAAACTCCAAAAAGAGAACATTGTAAAAATCAACCACTCCGTAATGGAACTGGTATGCGCCAAACACCTCATCCAAAAAGGCTACGAAGTCCAACTTGAATACCCCCTAAACGAAATCTTAACCTGCGACTTGTATGGCATAAAGGGGTTAGGAAACCTGATTGTTGAAGTAGAAACAGGATTTATCCCGCCAGAAAACGCTCTTGCACCCTTAACCTACACGACCGCAAGGTTAGCAAGCAAAATAATTCGCTACAGCAGCTTTGCAGGAAAATTCGCTTTAGGTGTCCCCCCGCACTACATTTTGCCTTTCCCACCTACATTAGCCAAGCCGCCCAGAAACCGCTCCGACCAAGAAATAGCTCAAATCAAAAAACTCTGCGACGCATACTACCAAAAACCACCTGTAACCCTTGAGGAAATCCGAAACGCCCGCATACAAGAAATCTACATAATCGATGTCGACCGAGCAAAAGTGCAGGAAATCGACCCTGAAGCCTACCTTAAAAGAGCAATGCAAAAAGGCATAATCTACGATTATCTGCCAACCGATGTTAAGGAGCAATAAAGCGCATGTCTTTTTACGTTTACATTCTGCTTTGCATGGATGGAAGTTTCTACACTGGCTACACCAAAGATTTGAATGAGCGAACAAGGCAGCATGAAAACGGGAAAGGCGCAAGGTATACCAAAGTGCACAAACCTCAAAAAGTCGCATATGTGGAACTTTTTCCTTCAAGAAGCAGCGCGATGAAGCGGGAGCGGGCAATAAAAAAGTTAACTCACCAACAAAAACATGACTTAATCAGTTCCCAGAACAAGAAATAATTTTTAGAGGCTTATCAGCAGAGTTAATGCAGCACCAGTAATCACTGGAATCAGCACATTATCGTTCACTGGCAAAGGCAAAACCTCAATGGTCATGGCAACCGCTGCCCCAACCAAAGCCAACCATGGCGAAACAAAAAACGACCCAGCCAAAAACGCAAAAATGAACCCTGCCAACGAACCCTCCCACGTCTTTCCCTTGTTAAACGGCAGCGAAGTAGAAATTAATCCTCCGAAAAGCGAAGCTGCACTGTCACCAAAACAGAACATTGCAATGGCTGCTCCTCCTGCACGGGTTGGGAACAAAAGTAAAGTCGCCACTATCCCAAAAGCAAAGTAAAGCGGTGCCGCAGCAAAACCGTAAAGCTCCGACTGCGAAGCTGCATGCCGCGTAATCGCGGAAACCAACGGCAATTCGCGTCCCTCCAAACGTGAAAGCTCAGAAGCAGTATACACAATTGAGATGAAGATAATTATCGATGCCACAACGGGAATACCGATTAAGCCTGCAATGACTGGCATAAAAAATCCTGAAGCATGAATGTCTTCCCTTACAAAATCATTCGTTGAGGGAAAAGACCGTTTATGCTTTTTCCCATCAATAATGGGTAAAATCCTTGAAAGTTTACCATTAACCACTCTATCAGCCTTTACGCGAATAACAAAATCAGGGTTAAAACCAATTTTTAATATTTCAGGCGCGAAAATGCAGCGGTTGTTTCGGTCATCCGCGACAACCACACAATCTTTTAGCCCCAAGTTTTCAGCCGTTAAAATTTGGGATAAAATCTTCATTTTCCCATCAGGTTCAATGGCGTCCCCATGAATTTCACCTGTCAACTTTCCATCTTCGGTTTCAACGTCAATGCCATAAGCGTATTCTGCACCTAAACAATCAGCTAACTTTTTAACAATAACCGTTGGCAACCCTGAACTAATCAAAGCAATCTTGCAATTCCTTGTTTTTAGTTGAGAAAAAATGCTTCGTAGAAATGGTGTGGCAGGAATCTTGTCGAAGGTACACTGCAAGGTTTCAAGTTCTACTCCTCTCAAATTCCTAAAAATATGCCTTAGTGCTGATTGCAACTTTAAAATGCCTGCTTCATAGAGAAAACCGAAGAAAAGAAGCTTAAAGAGTTGAAATAAACCTAAACTTTTGCCCACTTCAAAAATGAAGCGGTTTTTAGGAATCAACACACCTTCAACATCGAAAACTACAAGCCTATGCTTTTCTGTTGAAGCCATTTCTCTCTAAACTCGCGATTTAGCGCTATTTACCTCTAAAGAGAATGGTGGCTTGCTAAAGATAAATTATCCTGTCTGGGAACATTGGTGTTCCTTGTTTTGGAGTTCCAAGGGCATCCGCCGCCGCAACGCCGCCAAGGATAGGAAGGATTCTCATAAATAATTGCTGTGTAATGCTTGAAGATTTAAAGCTAGCCCCGCTGTCTATCTTTATCTTTAGATACTTGCTGAATTAGTAAATAATTCACAGCGGTTTTCTTAATTCACACCTTAGTTAGGACATAATTGTTTTTTTCCGTTTGTTTTTACGCAATGACATCGGTTGAACTATTACCTCTTGGGCATCTTCTGATTGCTTCTCTTCATTGGCTATCTCTTGCATAGGAACTTTTTCCTGAATGATGGAATCTACACCAGATGAAATATCGACATAGACATCATTAATTTGGGACTGAAGATTCTTCCTATTTTTCCAGAGAGTCGCATGAGCTTTCTCTTCGTTATCCTGCAAATCAGCGGTCTTTTGATAAATAGTATGTAACTTTTCTAGAGTTGAAACAAAATCAGAGCCTCTAATGTAATCGTAAAGTTTCGATTCCTTGTTATCTCGGTCTTTTCGGCTTTCCGATTGTTTGTTGATCTCAATCATTCCTTTCCTAATTTGCCTCACAACATCCACTACTATGCAAGGATGGCAAAGTAAGATGCCGTCGCTTTCGCCAAATAAGCCATTTTTAACTATCTTCTTAGGCAAATTCCTTGAAACTATTATAACATAATTTGTTGCATGGATTTCCTTATACTTCTTGGCTTTCTCTATGTCTTTGGCAGTTACACTTGCTGCTTCTTTATTATCATATACAATGGGCATTTCCAACAAAACATTTGTAGTTGTCTTGATTTGATGGACAATATCGCCCATAGATTTTCCTCTTGTTTGAGGTCTTAAGCAGTCGTTTTGAAACGCTTGAGTCAAATTGAAATAGAGGTTTCTTTCTCCACGTTCTCCTGTTAATTCAGCTTGGCGTTGTTCTAACTGCTTCTTTAGTTGATCTGTATCTTGTCTAAATCTTTCGATTTGAATGTTTTGTTCCTCTATGTCATTCTTTAGTTTAGTCAGTTCTGTTTCAGCATTGGCTTTACCTTTGTCAAAAGCGATTTTTTCTAGACGATCCTGTTCTTTCTTCAATTCTAAGAGTTGATGATCTTTTTCATTAATTGACTTCTTATATTGCGATTTTATTTGCTCTTCTAATTCCTTAAAGTTTTTTTGGTTTTCCTTATTTAGCAACTCATAGAACTTTTTGAGGTCAGTTAACTGTTGCTTGTGGGATTCTTCTTTTTCTCTTTGAATTACCTGATTCTCTGACACCAGCGTCCTCTTGAGCTCAGTTATTTCTCCTTTATGATCTGTCTCCTCTCGCTGAAGCTTTTGTTTAAGATTATCGAGCTCCTCTTTGTGAGTTTTAGTGGCCTCTTGTATTTTCTGTTCATACTCTTGTTTTGCTTTCTTGTTTTCTTCTCCGTATGTTTCTAAAACCTTTCTTTTCAGATCCTCAATTGCTTGATAATAGTCTTTACTTTCGAGAGAAGAATGGCAAAGAGGACATTTAAACTCTGAAACATCGTTTTTCAAACCTTATTCCTCAAATAGAACTTGTTAACAGGTAATGAACTTAGTTATAGCGAACATAACTTAAAGCTTTATGAATTATAACTAATAGTGGAAAGTAACAAACCCATTATACATACTGCGAGAAAAGGATTCAGGGTCTATATCGTTTATTCATCTTTCGCTTTAAGGTTGCTCGCATGAGTTCTGAATCAGTTTTATCAGTTCATCATACATTCTTTCCATAGTTTGCTTGTAGTGTATTTGATATTGATTTATTTTCCTTTTTTCATCAAGCATCCAATAGAAGTAAAAATGTTTTCCTTTCGATTTTAAAACTGAAAGTAATCCGTTATTCTCTAAGTTGATGTCCAAACCGCCTTTTAATATCCTTACTTCGCCTGGGTTGATTTTAGGTTCCGTACTTTGGCTGTCCAAAAAAGCGTCCAAGTACGCTTTACCCCTCAGGCAGTTTTTTTGCAGATATTCAATCTCTTTTCGGTTTTCGTAATGAAATTCTCCAAATGCAACGGAACATGTGGTCATAAAAGGTTCATTATGATTGATAAAAGAGCGATTCATTTCCTGAATATACCCGAGAATAACTGTAAGGCCAGTTTGTGGATCGATTTCGTTTTTGCCCTCTGCATCTCGCTCACGAGAGAGAAAGAGAACTGCACAATCGGAAACGGCAATTGCGTTAAGCTTAATCATATTAGTTCTATTTCGGTTGGCGTGATAGACGCAATTATAGATAGTTGAATAAAAGTGATCTAGGACGCTTTCTGCCTTAGCTCTTTCATTGTTCATCATATGCTTGAATCCACTAATATCTAGGAACCCAACGAAGGTTGTTCCTTCATACTCGGGCATCAATTCACGCGCAGCCATATGATAAAGCACCGGTCCCTTATCCGATTAAACCAAGCCTAGCAAGTCTTGATCTAATTGCACCTTTCTTTCTTTGATGTTTTTCAGCTAATTGTTGGATAGTTAACCCTTGATTAAAAGCGTTAGTTAATTCGCTCTCTTCGTTTTTGCTCCATTTTTCGTATGCCATTTTGTATGTTTGTCTTATTGCCTTAACATTATAGGCTTTAATGGGATTAGGAAATGTTGAGGAAATAAACGGTTTTATGGTTTCTAAATTGAATCCACACTTTGGGCAAAACTTGTATTCTTCTTTGATTTCAATACCGCATTCCGGGCAATACATCACTTAACCCCAAAGTAGCGTTATTATTCGTTTAGGTTAAAAAACTAACTGTTCTCTCTTGCTATGGTTAAGCAGGAGGGGCCTTTGGTTAGGCTTAATATTGTTGGGCGTTGGTGCTTTTTGCCTTTTTGTTGGGGGAGGAGGGATTGCTGGCAGAGCAGCAAATGTTATTTCTGTGTTGCTTGTGGTGGTCTCCACAACCAGTTTGCAACCTAATCCTGACGCTGAAGCCAAAAAGCAATTGCCTTCAAAGTTCGCTGGAAGAAGATGAATAAGGGCGGCGTTCTCTTCTTCTAATACTAGAAAAAAGCGCTTCGCTTGCACTATAGAGGTTGGAGGTCCATTTGCATCTTAGACATGGTGAGTGTGTTTTAGAGTCCCCAGCTTTGTGTGATGTTTTGGTGCGCCGTTTTGTCGTGTTTTTCTTTTTTCTTGGCGGTGCCTTTGAATTTGTAGATTTTGACGACGTTATTTTCCGCATTTACCCAATGTGTGCTGTTCAGATTCTTGTGGTAAATAAATTTTTTTACCATAATTACCGCTGATGAAATCTGAGGATCTTCCATTTTTAGTTCTAAGCCTTTGGAAGTTATTGATGAATTTACTTTGTATTGGCTGGATAAGAATTCTGCTAGGTTGGTTTTTTCGGCGTCTAAATCTGCCATGTCTACTTTTACGGTGCTCTTATGCTTAAACAGCATAATCTTCAACTCTAACTGTATAATAGGGCGTGATTCTGCCTATTAAAAGCTACCCAGATTCGGTTCAGGACTAACGCGCCAGTCTCATTTAGGAATAATTGAGCGTAGTGGTTTAGGGTATCTGTTTTGTTTTTAATTAAGGTTGAAAGGGGTAAACCATAATAAAAGATAAGGACACTTGCGTTTTGTTGATTGGCTATGAAACGTGCGTTTGCATTAGTACTTGCCGGTGTTTTAATCGCCGCAGTTGTTCTCGTAAGCTTCTTTGTCTTGCAAAGTGGAAAGCAAGTCTCGGGCACTATTAATTCAGACACGACTTGGAGCGGCACAGTCAATCTTGTAGGCAACGTTACTGTGAACAGCGGTGTTCGGCTTACAATTCAGCCTGGGGCAACTGTTAACTTTAACTCTTCTGCGCTCCAAATTGACGGTACATTAGTTGCCAGGGGAGACGGAAACCAAAAAATAACGTTTAACGGAGGATTTGGGGGAATGATAATATTTACTGCATCAAGCACCCCTTGGAATGAGCAAGCAGGTTCAGGTTCTATCATGGAATACTGCGTCTCCTCCTGTTACATTATAACTCGTGGGGCATCGCCCAAGTTAACAAACAGCATGCTTAACGCTTCCCCGCAGAACAGTCGGGTAATGCTAGTTGACGGAGGTGCCCCAATTATTACCAACAACCAAATTACCGGCAATCTGCATCCAGTAACTTATGGCTATGGAGGGGAAAGCGGCATTATGTTTGGGAGCGATAACAGCGCAACCGTAACTGGCAACACTATCCAGAACTGCATGGATGGAATAGCCATTAGCTATTTAATCGACACCTTCACTGGAACGATGACTATACAACATAACCTAATACTCAACAATATTGACGGTGTATATTTTGGGTCACCGCAGAAAGTGATTTTCGAGGACAACACAGTTACTCTGAACTGGCAGGGTTTCCGCGTGACAGGCTACTCAGACCAGTCAGTGTTTACAAACAACAATATCTATGGCAATACTAACCGAACTATTGGTTTGGAGGCTTCTCAGTGGTCGACTGATATGAATGTGCCTAATAACTGGTGGGGGACAACCGATGCTGGGGCTATTGGTCAATCAATCCATGATTTTCGGGTTGACTCACGCTTGGACACCGTCAACTTTACGCCAGCTTTGCAGACGGAGAATCAGGACGCTCCAAAGCCATAGTTTAGCGGCAAACGCTAACTCAACATTGCTTTATAGTGGGAGGGGGTAGTGGCAGAGCATTCTTGGTTTTTCAGCTTAGCCTTGTTCTGGATACGCCTCTAAAACAGATGCCTAGAAAGTGCAGTTGTTGTTTTGCTATTGTCTTTGTGCTGTTGTTTTCTTGCAATGCCTGCTGTTGTTTATTGCTTGTGTTTGTGTGTTTGTTGAGGCTATATAATAGGGGGTTAGATTTTTTCCGAGCACTAGTCCGAGAGTTTTTTCTTTTGCTGCTTGTTCTGCTTGTGGCAGCTGTGCACAACTGTCTGCAACCCACGGAGCAATCTGAAGGCAAAATACAAAGTTTCACACAATCCGCTGGTTGTTGTTGTGTCTAAGGGACTTTTCTGCTACAACTACTAAAGAAAAAACAACCTAACAAAAAAGGGAACTGACTGCAACAGAAGCCCTAAATGGGGAAAGCTTGCAATATTTATTTAAACTTGAAACGCAACACATAGCCATTATATTAATTAATATATACATGGTGCACAATGAAGATACCGAGGATGGCATGGCTTGGTTTGGTATGATGACCCTATAACAGTAACGGCAGTATTGTTAGTGGTAATCATCGCTTCTGGAACAGTAATTTTTGCTATGAGAAGATACGGCAAAAAACCTGCGCCTGTTAAAAAAACGCTGCAGAAATCAGACCTTGACTCAGAATACTCCAATTTACCGTTTAGAATTTCTAAAAGTGTCCAAACAACGATGGCTTCCAGCGCCAAAGATGAATTGCGCATCCTTGATTTAGAGCGAGACATTCTGGGAGATGCCATTAGAAGACTCTATGAGGCTCATGCTGAAGGCAAAATTACCGAGCAAGAACGCGAGAAATTAGCAAGCACCTACAAAAACAGAATGAACACGATAAAAGAATCGATTTCTAAGGACGAAGGCATCGTTGCTTTGCATGAGCTTGAGGGCATGCAAGAAGACCTTATGAAGCTCTTTAGTGAACGCTTCGGAGAATTAACCAGCAAAGTTGAAGAGCTCCGAACACGAATTGATGTTAAACCAATCCGTGAAATCCCAATAAAAATGCCTTCCCAAACCCCAACTCAAATAGAGAAAGATGAGGAAGAAGACGACGAAGAAACAACAGAAACACCGACAAGTGGAGAAGAGAAACCCAAGAAGAAACGCAAACCACCAGAAGAGAAACCTGACGCTAAAACCGAAGCTGAAAGACGCATAGAATCAATTAGAAGTGAAGTTGAGAAAGTGTTAGATAAACTGGGGCAGATGGAAATTGAAAGCTAACCTTGATCCAATCCAAGAAGCAAAAAAAGAATGCAGCTTTAGCGGCAGTTAAGCACGTTAAAGACGGTTTCGTCGTGGGTTTAGGCAGTGGAAGCACAGCCGCGTTTGCCATAGAAGCACTGGGCGAAAGAATAAAACACGAAAACTTACACATCATGGGGATTCCAACTTCTTATCAGGCTTTCTTGTTGGCTGTTGAATGCAAAATCCCAATAACAACCCTAGATGAGCATCCAGTAATCGACGTTACCATTGATGGCGCTGACCAAGTTACACCCGAATTGAATTTAATTAAGGGTATGGGTGCAGCGATGGCAAGAGAAAAAATCGTTGCAGCAGCCTCCAAACTCAACATAATAATTGCTGACCAACAGAAAAAAGTCAAATTCCTCGGCGAGAAAGGTCAAGTTGTACCCATTGAAGTTTTGCCCTTTGCTATTTCGTTGGTTAAAAGAAAAATTATCGGTATTGGTGGGAAGCCTACTGTTCGTGAGGGCAAAGGCAAGCTTGGTCCAGTAATAACTGACAATGGCAACGCAATCTTGGATACCTACTTTGGCGAGATAAAGAATCCTGCAGAGTTAGAAATAAAAGTGAAGATGATTCCTGGTGTGGTTGAAACAGGCTTTTTCATCGGCTTAACCGACATAGCATACGTTGGAACAAGTGGCACAGTTGAGAAGATTGAAAAGCGGAAAAAGTAGTTTTCATATCTAAAGCACTGATTTTCAACATGCTAATGCCTCCAAAAAACGCCAATAGGACCTACCCTCTTAGGGATTTGACCTCCCTCTATCGTTTCTGCATTGGTTGGATATTAGGCTCCAAATATGCCCCCTAAAGCTATTAAGCTAAAGTTTTGTTTGTGTTGGTATGCGACTCGTTAGTGCTTGCCTACTCGGTGTCAACTGCAATTTTGAAGGCAAAAACTGGTTTAACCCCCAGCTGTTTGAGGAGTTTATGAAGGGCGGTTTGTTTCCTGTTTGCCCTGAAGTTTTAGGCAGTTTGCCCGTTCCAAGGACGCCAGCCGAAATTGTGGGCGGTAGTGGTTTAGATGTTCTAAATGGCAAGGCAAAGGTTGTATCTGAGAAAGGCGTTGACGTTACAAGCCAATTCCTCAAGGGCGCCTGTGAGGTTTTGAGAATCGCTCAGGCAGTCGGTGCAGATGAAGCGTTGCTTACTGAAAAAAGCCCGTCTTGCGGTTGCGGAGTGATTTTTGATGGCTCATTTTCTGACAAGTTTGTAGATGGCGATGGTGTTACTGCTGCGTTGCTTAAGAAAAACGGCGTCAAAGTTACGTGTGTAAAAGTGAAGTAGGGTTTGGTTAGGAGCTTCGCAGGACAATCATGGTGTTGGTTTTCATGATGCCTTCGACTCGGCGGATTTTTTCTATGCACTCGTTAACTTCTGTTACGTTCATTCCAGCTGATGACTGCAACGATGTCATATTCGCCTGTGACTTCGTAGATGGTTTCAACGTTTGGGATTTCTTGAATTTTTTTGGATACTTCCTGCGTTGGGTAGGCTGGGTTTGTGGCAAGCAGTGTTATGGCTTGGGCGCCTTCAGCAACGCCGATTTTAACGGTGAATTTTCTGATAACGCTCTCATCAGTTAAGGTCTTGATTCGTTTTCTAACGGCGCCTTCAGATAATCCTACTTTGGCACCTATGTCACCGTAGCCTGCTCTTCCGTCTTCTTTGAGGATTTTGATGATTTGTCTGTCTTTTTCATCCATTTTTTCAGCCTCGTGATTAGTGGTGTGGAAAAATTTAACGTTTTCCATTATTGGTGTTCAATGGGTAATGCGGATTTCGTTGTGCTAACGCCGTTATGGTACGTTTTTATTTGCTTAAGCAAGCAAAAAGACTGTACCAAATGGAACATTAAAAGTCCAAGTTGTAACAAATAAGTCGCAATGTTTAAAAGATAGCTGAATTAATCAAAAAGACATTTCCAAAAACAAAAAAGTGACGAATAAAAAATGATTAAACCTGCAAATACTAACCAAGAGGTGAAGGCTATGAACAAGGCAAAATGCCCCGACTGCGACGCAGAACTTGATGTTCCAGCAGACACAGAGAAAGGCGAAATCGTAAGTTGCCCTGGCTGTGGACTTGAACTTGAAGTTAAACAGATTAAATGCGGATGCGTAGACCTTCAAGAGTTAACGATTGAAGGGGAAGACTGGGGCGAATAAACAGTATCCAACCACACTTTTTAATACAAAATCCCTTTTTAGAACAATATTTTTTCATGGATGCTGAAAGCGATGAGCATTGCACTTTTGTATGAGCGCTCGGAAAACGACGAAAACGGCATAAAACTCACCGCCCAGCAACTCGGCATAGACCTAACCTTCATTCCCTTCCGAAAAATTGCGTTATCCATTTCCAAAGACGGTTTTACCGCAAAAACCAAAGGCAAAGACTACACCAGCACCATCAAAGACACCGCCGTCGTGCTTAACCGTGCGCAAAGCAAAAACCGCCGCCTCCAAGCCTCATACATTATGGAAATGCTTGGCAAAAAAACCCTAAACTCATCCCAAATCGAATTCATCTGCTACAGCAAACTACGCACATTACTACACCTCTACAAAGAAGGCATCCCGATTCCCAAAACCGTCTTCGTGCCCTGCGACGCATCCGACACCCTAAAGAACGGAAAAGAAATCCACAACGAAAAAGACATCGCGGACCTTTTCCAACAAGAAATTCCAATAGAGGAAGGCATAGTGATCAAGGCTGATGCTGGAACCCACGGCAAAATGATAATGCTCTCAAAAAACCGTGAAGAACTAGAAGCCAGCATCAAAGAAACAAAACCTTCTATAATCAATCCTATCGGTGTTGTTGCTCAGGAACTTGTTCAGAAATGGTTTTACGATTTACGCATAATTGTTTCCAAAGAGAAAGGAAAACAGCCCGTTTGTTACCACACCGCAATGGCACGTGCTGGTTTCAAAGATTTCCGCACCAACACTTTCCTTGGCAATCTGGTTTTCCACGCTAAACTGCCCTTGAGTATTCAGGAGTTGGCTGTGAAATGCGGCAAAACCCTTGGCAAAGGCAGCGAAGCATGGATATTTGCGTTGGATGCCATGGTGAACGTTGGGGAAAACAAGAATGCTGATGACGTTTACCTTAAGGGTGAACTGGACAAGGCTGCTCAAGCGTTTGGTTCCAGTCCAGAAAGTTAAGGCAGACGAGACACGCCTAACCGATTTCCCAGCATGGACCATGCAAGCTAGAAAAAGCTTTCAACAGCTACAAGAACACGGATGCCTACGAAAACATTAAAAACATAATTGAAGAAAGTGTAGAAAAAAATAAGAGCGCCTTAGTATTTCATGAGTCGAATTCTTGCCCAGAATTCTGGGAAAACACACGACTCGCAACTGGCCTTAACGTGGCAATTCCACTCTTGAAAGGCGCGCAAAGCCTAATTGACCATTAATCAAAAACAAAGAGAGGAAAAGAATAATGAGAATTGGAATAATTGGCGGTTCAGGATACGTTGGCAGTGAACTGTTAAGACTGCTGCTTATGCATCCGCAAGCAGAGGTAACTATGGTTACTTCACGCCAAAGCGCAGGCGAATTCGTTTTCAACGTACACCCAAACCTGCGAGGCTTAACCCAACTAAAATTTGTGCCCCAAGACATGGCTGAGCTTGCAGAAGAACTGTGACTTAGTCTTCACAGCTACTCCACACGGCGGCTCAGTAAACCTGGTTCCCAAACTCTTAGAGGCAGGCTTGAAAGTTATCGATATGAGCGCAGATTTTCGCCTCAAAAACCCAGCCGACTACGAAACCTACTACGGCTGGAAACATGCCCACCCAGAAATGCTAAAAGAAGCCGCATACGGCTTGCCCGAACTTCATCGGGAAGAAATCAAAAAAGCCAAACTCGTCGCTTGCCCCGGCTGCATGGCAACATCCGCCATCCTCGCCTTAGCACCCATAGTGAAAGCTGGTTTGATTGATAAAGACAAAATCGTCGTGGACCTCAAAGTTGGTTCTTCAGGCGGAGGCAGCAAACCAACCCCATCATCACATCACCCCGAACGCTTCGGCGGAGTGCGCCCCTACCAAGTCGTTGGGCACCGCCACACTGCTGAAGTTGAACAAGAATTAAATGCGCTCTCAACTGAACCAGTTAAAATCTCCTTCACCCCCCACGCCGTCAACATGGTACGTGGCATCCTATCAACCATCCACGCCTTCCCCAAACAACCCATCACCAGCAAAGACCTCTGGAAAGCACTCCGCGGAATGTACGGAACTGAACCGTTCATTCGCTTAGTAAAATACCAAAAAGGACAATACCAGTTACCAGACCCCAAAATAACCATGGGAACAAACTTCTGCGACATCGGCTTCGAAATTGACGAGCACGCAAACCGTCTCATACTTTTCTCAGCCATCGATAACATGTGCAAGGGCGCGTCTGGGCAAGGTGTACAATGCATGAACCTACTCATGGGAATAGACGAAACCACAGGCCTTGTGAGCACTGGTTTCCATCCGATGTGACCGCCATGCTGCTTGTTATTAAGATGGGTGGAAGCATCCTAAAAGAAGGCGCCTCAACAGACTTAATCGCCGACTTAAAAGAAGTTGCCAAAACAAACAAAGTAGTCCTTGTCCACGGCGGAGGCGTCGAAGTCACCGAAATCGCCTCAAAACTGGGCAAAGAACAAAAATTCATAATCTCACCCGAGGGCTTCCGAAGCCGTTACACCGACAAAGAAACCATCGAAATCTACACCATGGTTATGGCAGGCAAAATCAACAAACAAATTGTTCTCGCCCTGCAAAGCCAAGGAATCCCAGCTGTCGGTTTGAGTGGACTTGACGCTGCAATACTTGAAGGCAGAACGAAAAACCAAACTAATTGCTGTTGACGAACGCGGCAGAAAAAAAGTAATGGACGGCGGCTACACAGGCAAAATTACTCAAGTTAACACTGAATTGCTGAATTTGCTGCTTGAGAAAGGTTATGTGCCAATCGTGACTCCTATAGCGTTAAGCCAAGACTTTGAGCCGCTAAACGTGGATGGCGACCGAACCGCAGCCATCATTGCAGGCGCCCTCAAAGCAGATAAACTAATTTTGCTCACCGACGTGGAAGGCTTAATGCTCAAAGGCGAGCGAGTTCCCAAAATCGCCGCCACTGAAGTCAAAGAAGTCCTCTCCAAAATTGGCGGAGGCATGAGCACCAAAGTCCACGCTGGACTCGAAGCCTTAAACCAAGGTGTTAAAGAGGTCCTTGTCACTTCAGGCACAGTAAAACAGCCGATAACTTCAGCTTTGAATCATCAGGTTGGTACAGTGATAACTAGTGAATGAAAAAGAAATCATGGACATTGAAAACCGCTATATGGCAAACGTCTTCTCCAAAAAACCCGTCGTTCTAACACGCGGCAAAGGGGCGCTTGTCTGGGACATAAACGGCAGAGAATACGTGGATTGCACAAGCAGCTATGGCGTTGCCTTGCTGGGGCATTGTCACCCAAAAGTGGTAGCGGCGGTTCAGGCTCAAGCCGAACAACTAATTTCGTGCCACAGCGGCTTCTACAACGACAAACGAGCCGAGTTCGTACAAAAACTTGTCCAAATAACGCCTAAAGGCTTAGACAAAGCGTTTCTCTCAAACAGCGGCGCCGAATCAGTCGAATGCGCCATAAAACTAGCCCGCAAATACACGGGCAAACCAGAAATCATCGCGTTAATGGGTGCGTTCCACGGAAAAACCATGGGCGCCTTGTCCGCAACCTGGGACAAAAAATACCGCGAACCCTTCATGCCCCTTATCCCAGAAGTCAAGCATGTTGCCCCCGATAACGCTGAGAAAATTCGTGAAGCCATAACCGAAAAAACCGCTGCGGTTCTTATGGAGCCGATTCGCGGCGAAGGCGGCGTTCGCGTCCCCCCAGACGGTTACCTGCAAGCGGTACGGGAAATCTGCGACGAAAAGAACGTTTTGCTAATGTTCGATGAAGTGCAAACAAGCTTTGGGCGGACGGGAAAATTGTTCGGTTGCCAAAACTGGAATGTAACACCAGACGTTATGTGCTTGGCAAAGCCGTTTGCAGGAGGCTTACCAATCGGCATAACCGTTGCTAAGGAAAATGTTATGTCTGCGCTTAAACTTGGTGAGCATTCAACTACTTTCAGCGGAAGCCCGCTTGTTTGTGCTGCAGGATGCGCCGCTATAGATGCGCTTGTGGAAGAGAAACTATCCGACAAAGCCGCCGCCACGGGCAAATACTTCAAATCGCAACTGGAAGGTTTGCAGGCTAAACATAAAATCATCAAGGAAGTCCGCGGATTAGGCTTAATGCTTGGCGTTGAACTGCGGTATGATGTTCTCAACGTGATTTTGAAGGCGCTGGGCAAAGGCGTTTTGGTGTTGGATGCAGGTAGAACCGTGGTTCGTTTGCTTCCACCCCTCGTAATTGAGAAAATACAAGTCGACAAAGCCATCTCAGTTCTGGATATGGTCTTAGGAGAAGAAGAAAATGATCGAGCAAACATCGGTACGGTTCCTAACTAACTTACTGGGCATCTATAGTCCTTCAGGAAAAGAAGAGGATGCAGCCAACTTCTTAGCTCTTGAAATGAAGAAGATGGGTTTTGAGGTTGGAAAAGATGCTATCGGCAACGTTATCGGCGTTGTGGGTGAAGGCGAACCCGTTATCCTCTTGTGCGGGCACATGGATACGGTAGCTGGGCATCTGCCGCTTCGGATTGAAGAAGGCAAACTCTACGCCCGAGGCGCCGTAGACGCAAAAGGTCCACTTGCCGCAATGATTATGGCTGCAGTTTCTGCCGCTAAAGAGCCTGGGTTTAAAGGGAAAATCTTGGTTGCCAGCGTGGTAGAAGAAGAAGCTACCAGCCGAGGCGTCAGACACCTGATAACTCAAGGAATCAAAGCTGACTACGCCATATTCGGCGAACCCAGCGGCGTTGAGAACATAACTATTGGCTACAAAGGACAAATCCAACTTAAAATCGTCCTTAAAACTGAGACGGGGCATGCTTCCACGCCTTGGCTTTATGATAATTCTTTGGAGAAAGCGTATGAGCTTTGGGAACAAATCAAAAATGCTTCTTCGTATCCGTCGCTGGATCCTTCGGCAAGCCCATACAATGCGGTCACAGCCTGTTTAGTTAAAGTTGTTGGTGGCAGAGCCACCTCGGTGGTTCCCTTTGAGGCTGAAATGAACCTTGACGTTCGAGTGCCTATTCAGTTTTCTACGGCTCAGGTTTTTGAGCAGATAGAGAAGATAATTACAAAGTATCAAGCTGCCAATCCAAAGGTATCAGTGAAAGCAACCGTTCAAGACACTGTCGAGCCGTTTGAAGTTAACAAGGCTTCCCCGCTTGTTCATGTACTGTCGTCATCTGTTAGAAAAGTGCTCAATAAGCCTGCGACGCTACTTCATAAAACAGGAACTGGCGACATGAACATTCTTGGAAAAGCCATGAACCTGCCCATAGTGACGTATGGACCAGGCGACTCGCATCTTGACCACACCTTAGATGAGCATATTGAAATTAACGAGTACCTGGATGCGATTGCGGTTTACAGGGAGACGCTTCTTAGATTATCTGAGTTGTATAATGGCAAGAATGGCAATCAACAGGCAAGTTGAAAACTGTCAAGGCATGCTGCTAATCAGCGAGTTGGTCCAAAAAATCGCTGCCATTTGAGTCAAATTTAAATTATACACTCACCTAAGTCAGAGAGCAAAGAGTAGTATTCATGAGACGGATTCCAACACAATTCCTTGGGCCAGTATGCAGAAACCCTCAACTCGTGAAGAGCTTCAGCAGGGGCGCATACAGACAGTTTGTTAAATCAAAACTAGATTACGGAAATGAAGATGGAAGCAGTTCTGCCCTTTGGTTGCTGAGCCTAAGAATTACGCATCGCTGTAATCACAGGTGCGCAATCTGTGCACAGTGGGGACAAAGCGGATACAACGCCAGAGAGGATACCCCAAAAGTTACTGGAGAAGTCCCAGTTGAAATTTACAAAAAAGTAATAGATGAAGTTGCCCCAAAAAAAGTTCACGTTTACATAACAGGCGGTGAACCTTTTCTCTACGAACCACTGGTCCCCCTTGTTAACTACATGAAACAAAAAGCACTAACAGTTCAAATAGTGACAAATGGGGTTGGATTAGAAAAAAACGCGGAGAGCATAGTTGAAAACGGGTGGGACATGATTTGTGTCTCCTTTGATGGTCCCAAAGAAATTCACGACAAATGCCGAGGCGTCCCAGGCGCACTTGATACAGCAATCAGAGGTATATCGGCGATTCAAAAAATAAAGAAACAGAAGAAAAAGAAAAAACCCGCAATCTTTGTTCTTACCACAATCTCCCAGAATAACCAATACACGTTAGTTGACACTGCGAGGGAAGCAGAAAAACTACGCCCAGACGGCATGATAATTTACTACTCATGGTTCACCCAGGAATGGATAGGGCAAAAACACACAAAAATAGCAAATGAAAAGCTGGGCATAACACCATTTGCATGGAAAGGTTACGTCCGTGATACATCAAGTTTAGACATAGAAAAAATAGCGGAACAGGTGGAAAAAATAAAATCTGAAAAATTCGCTATGCCCATTCTCTTTGTGCCCGACATCAAAACGGAGGAAATTCGGAAATACTACACGGAACCCGAGAATTTCTTCGGATACAAAAAATGTATTTCTCCCTGGTTCCAGTTGGATGTGATGCCAAACGGAGACACTGTTACCTGTAGAGATTTCCCAGACTTCGTTACAGGAAACATCATGGAATCAAGTATCTCGGAAATCTACAACAGCGAAAAACACCGCAAATTCAGACGCGCTCTAAGAAGCTGTGACAATGGCGTTTTTCCAATATGCTCTCGATGCTGCGGCTTGATGGGGTATTAAAATGGGTCTCCACTATGAGAGCAACCAACACTGTTCAATTCAACTAAAGGACATCAACAAAAAAATAGGTTGATCATAATGGAGCCCGTAGACGTTGCAATCCTCACAATGAACAGCGAACGAAAACTAAGAGAATGCATTAATTCCGTTTACAAAAACATACCAGTTAACAACCTGATCATTGTTGACGGCTACTCTACTGACGCTACAGCAGACATAGCGCAGGAGTTTCAAGAAAAATACGGGAACGTTACCTTCGTTCAAGAAAAAGGAACAAGAGGAAGTGCTAGGCAGACAGCAATTCAAATGGTAAAAAGTGACTGGTTCATTTTTGTCGACAGCGATGTTATCCTGTCAAAAAACTGGTTTGCTGAAGCAAAAAAACTAGTGAAAGATGATGTGGGCGCTATTTGGGGAATCGAAATTTGGTCGGTCCTTAAAGGAATGAAAGTGCTAAACCTGTTCGAGAGGGTTACATTAAAAATATTCGAAAAAAGAGGCGGAACCCACGACCTTCTTGTTCGGCGGAAAACGGTTGAAGACATAAAAATCCCGTTTAAGCTGCATACTTACGAAGATGGATACATCAAAGATTGGATTGAAAAAAAAGGCTACAAGGTACTGGGCGTTTATGAACCGTACTGTGTCCATTTTCGGCCAGATGAAGTGTGGACAGCCCAAAAACATATCGAATTCGTGGTCAGCGACCTTAAGTACGCAGTTCGCCGCCCCATCCTTCTACTTTCGTATGGCTTCTACTCAGCCATTGTTGGGTACCAAATCTTGTCAAGCAAATTAAAGCGACCAAACTAAAAAGCAAAACATAAGGGCCTCTCGCCACCGATGATTTTGCTCCTACACTTTTACTGGATTACGTTCTTTTGGACTATGTACCATATCGCTTACATTTCGGGCAGAACGCATCCTTTTTTGGATTTCGTTATTACAATATCTGCGAACCCTTGTTGCAACCAATCTTAGTTCATTCATTTTTTGTTGTATGTGATAGGTGCTGTGCAGTCACAAGTTTATTTATACTTTCCAACCGATAAGTTGTTTAGATGTCAGCTTGGAATCAGTCTCCAAACGGATTGTTTAATTAATTTTAGGTGAAAAAAATGAAAATTAAAGGATTTTCAGCTACAGCTTTTTTAATCGCAGGTATA